>NZ_MCXE02000001.1:0-2549679 GCF_002877735.2 Vibrio sp. 10N.261.54.E10 | reverse complement strand
GAAGTCGTAACAAGGTAGCCCTAGGGGAACCTGGGGCTGGATCACCTCCTTATACGAAGATATACACGATGAGTACCCACACAGATTGATTAGGTTTAGAAAAGTTAAGAGTAACCTATGTCCCGTTCGTCTAGAGGCCTAGGACACCGCCCTTTCACGGCGGTAACAGGGGTTCGACTCCCCTACGGGATACCATCTTTAAGCACATTTATTTAAGTGTTTTTAAAAATGGTTCATTTTATTGAATCAAGCTCTTTAACAATTTGGAAAGCTGACTGATTGATTTACTTACGAGTAATTCAATCAAATTTAAAAGTTCTCAATGTTTATCTTTCATTAGATAAACACAACAAACACATTCAAGTGTCTTGGCTTTTTGTCTTCACTTTTTAAAAGTGGAAATAAAGAGTGATTCAAACTTAGTTTGAATCGAAATTGAGTCCGGCAAACAGTTATCAAGAATTAACCCTTCTTGATGACAACCAAAAACCTTGGTTAGTTGCCATACGCTTATTTGTCTTCACTTTTTAAAGTGAAAGCAAATAGAAACCCTTTCGGGTTGTATGGTTAAGTGACTAAGCGTACACGGTGGATGCCTTGGCAGTCAGAGGCGATGAAAGGCGTAATAACTTGCGATAAGCCCAGATTAGGTAGTAATAACCTTTTGAGTCTGGGATTCCTGAATGGGGAAACCCACTTACATAAGTAAGTATCCTGTTGTGAATACATAGCAACAGGAGGCAAACCGGGGGAACTGAAACATCTAAGTACCCCGAGGAAGAGAAATCAACCGAGATTCCGAAAGTAGCGGCGAGCGAAATTGGATTAGCCCTTAAGCTTTTAATGAGACAGATGAAGGCTCTGGAAAGTGCCGCAATAAAGGGTGATAGCCCCGTAATCGACATCTCATCATCAGTGAAAACGAGTAGGGCGGGACACGTGATATCCTGTCTGAATATGGGGGGACCATCCTCCAAGGCTAAATACTACTGACTGACCGATAGTGAACCAGTACCGTGAGGGAAAGGCGAAAAGAACCCCTGTGAGGGGAGTGAAATAGAACCTGAAACCGTGTACGTACAAGCAGTAGGAGCACCTTCGTGGTGTGACTGCGTACCTTTTGTATAATGGGTCAGCGACTTAATTTTAGTAGCAAGGTTAACCGTTTAGGGGAGCCGTAGGGAAACCGAGTCTTAACTGGGCGTACAGTTGCTAGGATTAGACCCGAAACCAGGTGATCTAGCCATGGGCAGGTTGAAGGTTGAGTAACATCAACTGGAGGACCGAACCGACTAATGTTGAAAAATTAGCGGATGACTTGTGGCTAGGGGTGAAAGGCCAATCAAACCTGGAGATAGCTGGTTCTCCCCGAAAGCTATTTAGGTAGCGCCTCGGACGAATACTACTGGGGGTAGAGCACTGTTAAGGCTAGGGGGTCATCCCGACTTACCAACCCTTTGCAAACTCCGAATACCAGTAAGTACTATCCGGGAGACACACGGCGGGTGCTAACGTCCGTCGTGGAGAGGGAAACAACCCAGACCGCCAGCTAAGGTCCCAAAGTATAGCTAAGTGGGAAACGATGTGGGAAGGCTCAGACAGCCAGGATGTTGGCTTAGAAGCAGCCATCATTTAAAGAAAGCGTAATAGCTCACTGGTCGAGTCGGCCTGCGCGGAAGATGTAACGGGGCTAAGCTATACACCGAAGCTGCGGCTACGTACCTTAGGGTGCGTGGGGTAGGGGAGCGTTCTGTAAGCCGTTGAAGGTGGCCTGTAAGGGCTGCTGGAGGTATCAGAAGTGCGAATGCTGACATGAGTAACGATAAAGGGAGTGAAAAACTCCCTCGCCGGAAGACCAAGGGTTCCTGTCCAACGTTAATCGGGGCAGGGTAAGTCGACTCCTAAGGCGAGGCCGAAAGGCGTAGTCGATGGGAAACGGGTTAATATTCCCGTACTTCTTACAATTGCGATGGGGGGACGGAGAAGGCTAGGTGGGCCTGGCGACGGTTGTCCAGGTTCAAGTATGTAGGCGGAAAGTTTAGGTAAATCCGGACTTTCTTAACGCTGAGATACGATGTCGAGCTACTACGGTAGTGAAGTCATTGATGCCATGCTTCCAGGAAAAGCCTCTAAGCTTCAGATTGTAAGGAATCGTACCCCAAACCGACACAGGTGGTCGGGTAGAGAATACCAAGGCGCTTGAGAGAACTCGGGTGAAGGAACTAGGCAAAATGGTACCGTAACTTCGGGAGAAGGTACGCTCTTATCAGTGAAGTCCCTTGCGGATGGAGCAGACGAGAGTCGCAGATACCAGGTGGCTGCAACTGTTTATTAAAAACACAGCACTGTGCAAAATCGTAAGATGACGTATACGGTGTGACGCCTGCCCGGTGCCGGAAGGTTAATTGATGGGGTTAGACTTCGGTCGAAGCTCTTGATCGAAGCCCCGGTAAACGGCGGCCGTAACTATAACGGTCCTAAGGTAGCGAAATTCCTTGTCGGGTAAGTTCCGACCTGCACGAATGGCGTAATGATGGCCACGCTGTCTCCACCCGAGACTCAGTGAAATTGAAATCGCTGTGAAGATGCAGTGTACCCGCGGCTAGACGGAAAGACCCCGTGAACCTTTACTACAGCTTGGCACTGAACATTGAACCTACATGTGTAGGATAGGTGGGAGACTATGAAACCGCGTCGCTAGATGTGGTGGAGTCGTCCTTGAAATACCACCCTTGTAGTTTTGATGTTCTAACGTTGGCCCCTGAATCGGGGTTACGGACAGTGCCTGGTGGGTAGTTTGACTGGGGCGGTCTCCTCCCAAAGAGTAACGGAGGAGCACGAAGGTGGGCTAAACACGGTTGGACATCGTGTGGTTAGTGCAATGGCATAAGCCCGCTTGACTGCGAGAATGACAATTCGAGCAGGTGCGAAAGCAGGTCATAGTGATCCGGTGGTTCTGAATGGAAGGGCCATCGCTCAACGGATAAAAGGTACTCCGGGGATAACAGGCTGATACCGCCCAAGAGTTCATATCGACGGCGGTGTTTGGCACCTCGATGTCGGCTCATCACATCCTGGGGCTGAAGTCGGTCCCAAGGGTATGGCTGTTCGCCATTTAAAGTGGTACGCGAGCTGGGTTTAGAACGTCGTGAGACAGTTCGGTCCCTATCTGCCGTGGGCGTTGGAAAATTGAAAGGGGCTGCTCCTAGTACGAGAGGACCGGAGTGGACGAACCTCTGGTGTTCGGGTTGTCATGCCAATGGCATTGCCCGGTAGCTAAGTTCGGAATCGATAACCGCTGAAAGCATCTAAGCGGGAAGCGAGCCTTGAGATGAGTTTTCCCTGGCACTATAAGTGTCCTAAAGGGTTGTCGTAGACTACGACGTTGATAGGCAGGGTGTGTAAGTGCTGCGAGGCATTGAGCTAACCTGTACTAATTGCCCGTGAGGCTTAACCATACAACACCCAAGGGGTTTTGTGGACTCAAAGAAAGACCAGACCTTGAATGAGTTTGAAGAGATAGACTTTTAAATCAGTTTTCCAGATTATTTTGCCTTCAGTTTTTAAAAAAAGCTAAAAGTAAAAGCAAAATTTGCTTGGCGACCATAGCATTGTGGACCCACCTGATTCCATGCCGAACTCAGAAGTGAAACACAATAGCGCCGATGGTAGTGTGGGGCTTCCCCATGTGAGAGTAGGACATCGCCAGGCTTTAAATTTATTTTCACTTTTTTAAAAGTGAAGACAAAAGTTCGACTTTGTCTATTAAGTAGACAAGTCACCATAGAGTTCTAAGTTTTCTTAGTATTTTATGTTGACTTTCAAAGTGGAAAGCGTATTATACGCGTCCTGCTTGAGTGCTAAGGCACTGAAAGCGTTCTCTTTTTAGAGAACAAGCTCTTTAACAATTTAAACCTATCAATCTGTGTGGGCACTCGTTGATGAATATCAAAACGTTTTATCGTTAGATAAAACAGATTCTTCGGAATCAAAATTGATTTCAATGAACTGAGTGACCAATACGTTTAACTACTTGTAGTTATTCGGCACAGTCAATTCATTACCATTCTGTTGGAATGGTAATAGCTTTAGAATTACATGTTCATGTTTACATGAATATTAGTTTTGAAGTCAGTATTCGTTGAGTCACAAAATCTTAAATTGAAGAGTTTGATCATGGCTCAGATTGAACGCTGGCGGCAGGCCTAACACATGCAAGTCGAGCGGAAACGACACTAACAATCCTTCGGGTGCGTTAATGGGCGTCGAGCGGCGGACGGGTGAGTAATGCCTAGGAAATTGCCTTGATGTGGGGGATAACCATTGGAAACGATGGCTAATACCGCATAATGCCTACGGGCCAAAGAGGGGGACCTTCGGGCCTCTCGCGTCAAGATATGCCTAGGTGGGATTAGCTAGTTGGTGAGGTAATGGCTCACCAAGGCGACGATCCCTAGCTGGTCTGAGAGGATGATCAGCCACACTGGAACTGAGACACGGTCCAGACTCCTACGGGAGGCAGCAGTGGGGAATATTGCACAATGGGCGAAAGCCTGATGCAGCCATGCCGCGTGTATGAAGAAGGCCTTCGGGTTGTAAAGTACTTTCAGTTGTGAGGAAGGGGGTAGTGTTAATAGCGCTATCTCTTGACGTTAGCAACAGAAGAAGCACCGGCTAACTCCGTGCCAGCAGCCGCGGTAATACGGAGGGTGCGAGCGTTAATCGGAATTACTGGGCGTAAAGCGCATGCAGGTGGTTCATTAAGTCAGATGTGAAAGCCCGGGGCTCAACCTCGGAACTGCATTTGAAACTGGTGAACTAGAGTACTGTAGAGGGGGGTAGAATTTCAGGTGTAGCGGTGAAATGCGTAGAGATCTGAAGGAATACCAGTGGCGAAGGCGGCCCCCTGGACAGATACTGACACTCAGATGCGAAAGCGTGGGGAGCAAACAGGATTAGATACCCTGGTAGTCCACGCCGTAAACGATGTCTACTTGGAGGTTGTGGCCTTGAGCCGTGGCTTTCGGAGCTAACGCGTTAAGTAGACCGCCTGGGGAGTACGGTCGCAAGATTAAAACTCAAATGAATTGACGGGGGCCCGCACAAGCGGTGGAGCATGTGGTTTAATTCGATGCAACGCGAAGAACCTTACCTACTCTTGACATCCAGAGAAGCCAGCGGAGACGCAGGTGTGCCTTCGGGAGCTCTGAGACAGGTGCTGCATGGCTGTCGTCAGCTCGTGTTGTGAAATGTTGGGTTAAGTCCCGCAACGAGCGCAACCCTTATCCTTGTTTGCCAGCGAGTAATGTCGGGAACTCCAGGGAGACTGCCGGTGATAAACCGGAGGAAGGTGGGGACGACGTCAAGTCATCATGGCCCTTACGAGTAGGGCTACACACGTGCTACAATGGCGCATACAGAGGGCAGCAAGCTAGCGATAGTGAGCGAATCCCAAAAAGTGCGTCGTAGTCCGGATTGGAGTCTGCAACTCGACTCCATGAAGTCGGAATCGCTAGTAATCGTGAATCAGAATGTCACGGTGAATACGTTCCCGGGCCTTGTACACACCGCCCGTCACACCATGGGAGTGGGCTGCAAAAGAAGTGGGTAGTTTAACCTTTCGGGGAGGACGCTCACCACTTTGTGGTTCATGACTGGGGTGAAGTCGTAACAAGGTAGCCCTAGGGGAACCTGGGGCTGGATCACCTCCTTATACGAAGATATACACGATGAGTACCCACACAGATTGATTAGGTTTAGAAAAGTTAAGAGACGATATTGGGTCTGTAGCTCAGCTGGTTAGAGCGCTCGCCTGATAAGCGGGAGGTCGGTGGTTCAAGTCCACTCAGACCCACCAATATCGACCTAGATGGGGCTATAGCTCAGCTGGGAGAGCGCCTGCCTTGCACGCAGGAGGTCTGCGGTTCGATCCCGCATAGCTCCACCATCTTTAAGCGTTCTTGTTCGACAAAAAGTCTTACGAGAGTCTTTAAAAATGGTTCAATTTATTGAATCAAGCTCTTTAACAATTTGGAAAGCTGACTGATTGATTACTTACGAGTAATTCAATCAAATTTAAAAGTTCTCAATGTTTATCTTTCATTAGATAAACACAACAAACACATTCAAGTGTCTTGGCTTTTTGTCTTCACTTTTTAAAAGTGGAAATAAAGAGTGATTCAAACTTAGTTTGAATCGAAATTGAGTCCGGCAAACAGTCATTGAGAACTAACCCTTCTTGATGACAACCAAAAACCTTGGTTAGTTGCCATACGCTAAGACCCTTTCGGGTTGTATGGTTAAGTGACTAAGCGTACACGGTGGATGCCTTGGCAGTCAGAGGCGATGAAAGGCGTAATAACTTGCGATAAGCCCAGATTAGGTAGTAATAACCTTTTGAGTCTGGGATTCCTGAATGGGGAAACCCACTTACATAAGTAAGTATCTTGTTGTGAATACATAGCAACAGGAGGCAAACCGGGGGAACTGAAACATCTAAGTACCCCGAGGAAGAGAAATCAACCGAGATTCCGAAAGTAGCGGCGAGCGAAATTGGATTAGCCCTTAAGCTTTTAATGATGCAGGTGAAGAGTCTGGAAAGTCTCGCAGTAAAGGGTGATAGCCCCGTAACCGACACATCATAATCAGTGAAAACGAGTAGGGCGGGACACGTGATATCCTGTCTGAATATGGGGGGACCATCCTCCAAGGCTAAATACTACTGACTGACCGATAGTGAACCAGTACCGTGAGGGAAAGGCGAAAAGAACCCCTGTGAGGGGAGTGAAATAGAACCTGAAACCGTGTACGTACAAGCAGTAGGAGCACCTTCGTGGTGTGACTGCGTACCTTTTGTATAATGGGTCAGCGACTTAATTTTAGTAGCAAGGTTAACCGTTTAGGGGAGCCGTAGGGAAACCGAGTCTTAACTGGGCGTACAGTTGCTAGGATTAGACCCGAAACCAGGTGATCTAGCCATGGGCAGGTTGAAGGTTGAGTAACATCAACTGGAGGACCGAACCGACTAATGTTGAAAAATTAGCGGATGACTTGTGGCTAGGGGTGAAAGGCCAATCAAACCTGGAGATAGCTGGTTCTCCCCGAAAGCTATTTAGGTAGCGCCTCGGACGAATACTACTGGGGGTAGAGCACTGTTAAGGCTAGGGGGTCATCCCGACTTACCAACCCTTTGCAAACTCCGAATACCAGTAAGTACTATCCGGGAGACACACGGCGGGTGCTAACGTCCGTCGTGGAGAGGGAAACAACCCAGACCGCCAGCTAAGGTCCCAAAGTATAGCTAAGTGGGAAACGATGTGGGAAGGCTCAGACAGCCAGGATGTTGGCTTAGAAGCAGCCATCATTTAAAGAAAGCGTAATAGCTCACTGGTCGAGTCGGCCTGCGCGGAAGATGTAACGGGGCTAAGCTATACACCGAAGCTGCGGCTACGTACCTTAGGGTATGTGGGGTAGGGGAGCGTTCTGTAAGCCGTTGAAGGTGGTCTGTAAGGACTGCTGGAGGTATCAGAAGTGCGAATGCTGACATGAGTAACGATAAAGGGAGTGAAAAACTCCCTCGCCGGAAGACCAAGGGTTCCTGTCCAACGTTAATCGGGGCAGGGTAAGTCGACTCCTAAGGCGAGGCCGAAAGGCGTAGTCGATGGGAAACGGGTTAATATTCCCGTACTTCTTACAATTGCGATGGGGGGACGGAGAAGGCTAGGTGGGCCTGGCGACGGTTGTCCAGGTTCAAGTACGTAGGCGGGTGGTTTAGGTAAATCCGGACCGCTACTAACGCTGAGATACGATGTCGAGCTACTACGGTAGTGAAGTCATTGATGCCATGCTTCCAGGAAAAGCCTCTAAGCTTCAGATTGTAAGGAATCGTACCCCAAACCGACACAGGTGGTCGGGTAGAGAATACCAAGGCGCTTGAGAGAACTCGGGTGAAGGAACTAGGCAAAATGGTACCGTAACTTCGGGAGAAGGTACGCTCTTATCAGTGAAGTCCCTTGCGGATGGAGCAGACGAGAGTCGCAGATACCAGGTGGCTGCAACTGTTTATTAAAAACACAGCACTGTGCAAAATCGTAAGATGACGTATACGGTGTGACGCCTGCCCGGTGCCGGAAGGTTAATTGATGGGGTTAGACTTCGGTCGAAGCTCTTGATCGAAGCCCCGGTAAACGGCGGCCGTAACTATAACGGTCCTAAGGTAGCGAAATTCCTTGTCGGGTAAGTTCCGACCTGCACGAATGGCGTAATGATGGCCACGCTGTCTCCACCCGAGACTCAGTGAAATTGAAATCGCTGTGAAGATGCAGTGTACCCGCGGCTAGACGGAAAGACCCCGTGAACCTTTACTACAGCTTGGCACTGAACATTGAACCTACATGTGTAGGATAGGTGGGAGACTATGAAACCGCGTCGCTAGATGTGGTGGAGTCGTCCTTGAAATACCACCCTTGTAGTTTTGATGTTCTAACGTTGGTCCCTGAATCGGGATTACGGACAGTGCCTGGTGGGTAGTTTGACTGGGGCGGTCTCCTCCCAAAGAGTAACGGAGGAGCACGAAGGTGGGCTAAACACGGTTGGACATCGTGTGGTTAGTGCAATGGCATAAGCCCGCTTGACTGCGAGAATGACAATTCGAGCAGGTGCGAAAGCAGGTCATAGTGATCCGGTGGTTCTGAATGGAAGGGCCATCGCTCAACGGATAAAAGGTACTCCGGGGATAACAGGCTGATACCGCCCAAGAGTTCATATCGACGGCGGTGTTTGGCACCTCGATGTCGGCTCATCACATCCTGGGGCTGAAGTCGGTCCCAAGGGTATGGCTGTTCGCCATTTAAAGTGGTACGCGAGCTGGGTTTAGAACGTCGTGAGACAGTTCGGTCCCTATCTGCCGTGGGCGTTGGAAAATTGAAAGGGGCTGCTCCTAGTACGAGAGGACCGGAGTGGACGAACCTCTGGTGTTCGGGTTGTCATGCCAATGGCATTGCCCGGTAGCTAAGTTCGGAATCGATAACCGCTGAAAGCATCTAAGCGGGAAGCGAGCCTTGAGATGAGTTTTCCCTGGCGCTATAAGCGTCCTAAAGGGTTGTCGTAGACTACGACGTTGATAGGCAGGGTGTGTAAGTGCTGCGAGGCATTGAGCTAACCTGTACTAATTGCCCGTGAGGCTTAACCATACAACACCCAAGGGGTTTTGTGGACTCAAAGAAAGACCAGACCTTGAATGAGTTTGAAGAGATAGACTTTTAAATCAGTTTTCCAGATTATTTTGCCTTCAGTTTTTAAAAAAGCTGAAAGTAAAAGCAAAATTTGCTTGGCGACCATAGCATTGTGGACCCACCTGATTCCATGCCGAACTCAGAAGTGAAACACAATAGCGCCGATGGTAGTGTGGGGCTTCCCCATGTGAGAGTAGGACATCGCCAGGCTTTAAATTTTTAAAATCGTTTTTAAACGGTTTTTGAATTGCTGATATAGCTCAGCCCGGTAGAGCGCACCCTTGGTAAGGGTGAGGTCCCCAGTTCGAGTCTGGGTATCAGCACCATATTTAGTTGATTTGATTATTCAAGTTAACAACAGAATTTGTTTGACGACCATAGCATTGTGGACCCACCTGATTCCATGCCGAACTCAGAAGTGAAACACAATAGCGCCGATGGTAGTGTGGGGCTTCCCCATGTGAGAGTAGGACATCGTCAGGCTCAAATTGCTTTATGCTGAATAGACACTGCGGAGTGGTAGTTCAGTTGGTTAGAATACCGGCCTGTCACGCCGGGGGTCGCGGGTTCGAGTCCCGTCCACTCCGCCACTTATTAGAAAGCCTAGTCTTATGACTAGGCTTTCGTCATTTCTGGGTATCGATAATTCGGTCTCCAACCACGAGCTCCGGTCGCCTGAGATCCTAGCTACTCCGCCATTTATAAGAAACCTCGCTAGAAATCGCGAGGCTTTTTTGCATCTAAATCATAGTGTTTCGCACGTCAGTCGAATAACTTATACCAATCCGGAAAATTAACTGATCAGGTCAATCCAATCTCTTGTACACATTTTTGTGACGCGATCTTTGCACTCAAGAAATCCATTCCAAGCGCTACAGACCTTCGAAACAATATCGTTATAATCAATGAAGTTTTGGTTTGCTAGATAGTGTTGCCTTAACCAACTCCACACTTGCTCTATAGGGTTAAGCTCTGGTGAGTATGGCGGCAATTTGATAATACTGACATTATCAAATGGGTTAGCAATATCATCGGTATGCCATCCTGCGCCATCCATTATTACCACTGAATGACGGTCTTTTTCTGTGACTTTAGATATCTGCTCTAGATGGTTTATCATGATGTCTTTGTTAACCCAAGGGACGACCATTGCCTCACCAATCCCTCTCGATGGGCACACTGAGCCAAACAAATAAGCGTATTCAAATTGCTGCTGTTTTACTACGCGAGGTCTCGTTCCACGAGTAGCCCAAAAACGTGTTGTTGTGTTCTGCTGACCAAACCTAGCTTCGTCTTGAAACCAGACATCAACACTCTCTAGCCCAATATGGCCGGGGATCTTAAGGATCGTTTCGATTTGGAATTTTTTTAAAATCGTCCTGTATTTGCTGTGATTGTTTAGGGTGTTTGGAACGAGAAGTTATCCAAGAAAAACCCATGTGGTCGAGGAGATAATAGATGGAATTAGGGTGGTAGTGCTTGTCAAAGTGTTTAACGATGTAGTCATGTATATCGCTTCCAACAAGGCGGCCACCAGAAGGTGATTCAGCTTCTTTTTTTATGAAGGCACTGAGTTGAGCCCGCTGCTCATCGGTGAGGTATGCAGGCCTACCAGTCCGAGGTTTTTCTTGAAGTCCTTCTAGGCCTTCTTCAAAAAAAATCCGAACCCATTTATTGACACTGGTTCGACTGACTTTGAGAGATTTTGCAATTTGTGTACGAGAGAGGCCGTCTTTAAAGTGTGCGAGCGCAAGTAAACGCATCTTCATCTGAATGGTTTTTTGCTGGCTCGCAAGCTTTTTGAAGTCAGTGTTATTAAGGCTATCCATGGTTAAATTTCACAATAATTCATCAATCTTAATTAGATCACATTTTTACTTTAATTGGTATTACACAAAAGATTTTCCCGTAGCCCACAGCTCTTAGCTGAGGTGTCCCCAAAACCAACTCATGATTAGGACTACATCATTTCTGATTCCAGCTGTGAGGTGACTCGAGCATGATTTCAAACGTATGTAGCTTTAAGTTTAGCATTCAGATACTCAAGCCATACGCGCTGTAAGTTAGATTTATGAGACTGAACTGACCCCTTATTAATACTTTGAGTTATAAAAGCCTTACATCCCATCCTAATTACTCTGCGCTGTAGATGTTTCCTTTATTAAGTGAGCGGATCTCAGTGTTAGTTAACAGCCTTTCGGCTACGAAATCTGACTTCTGCTCTATCTGTGAATCTATAGGATACGTGTAATTAGGGCTCTATCATGGAGGCTTCTCTTAAGAACGCTAGAGCTCATAATGAGTCGACTTAATGTCTCTTGTTATGCATTGAGCTTAAAACCACTCTCGATGGTATTGAGCGACTCGTTCTAAGTACTTCAAAGGGTGAAAGTAGGCTAGATTCAGCTTAAAGGTGAGAGTCGCTAAGTGTGTTCCCAAGTGGTGCCTGAGGGGTATATAAGCTAAGAAATAGAGCATCCCTCGTATTCGTGAAGTGACGTTTATCACCCTGCGGATTTAGATTCTTTGGTTCTAGGTGCTGGTATATTAGGGGTTACCACTCTGTCTTCGATTTTGATGTGTTTGTTGACTCGATATTAATCAGTCGTGTTGACCGTTTTGCTCTGAGCATATTGATTTCTTGCTGGTTAGTTCAAGCTATGTTTTGGTTATTGCGACTAAGATGAAGCTAGAAGGTCACTACTGTTTGCTTAGTAGAAATAAAAATCCCCCAAATCATTGGCGGATAGTTTTGTGATTCTTTTCAGAATTAGATAAAGCCTTAAACCTAATGGGTCGAATTATGAAATTGAGTTTTAACTTTGAAGATGCGAGCCAGATCTTTGTGGGATCTTTTGCCTTGGCCGTGCCGATTTCTTTTTCTGAAGAGGCTTGGAAGTTAGGGGAGACTTTACCTACCGCTAATCTATTGCTGCTATTTTTACTGTCTGCGGTGTTCTTAGGCTTCTATACGTATGAGAGTGTCTTTCAAAAAGATGTTGTTGCTCGGTTGCCGGTGTTTATTTTCAGAATAGTGATTGCTTATGTTATGACGGCATTGGTCGTTGCTTTGGTACTGACTTGCCTGGACAAATTACCTCTATTGAGTGATCCCGTCGTATCGATCAAAAGAGTGATTGTTATTTCAATGCCAGCCTCTATGGGCGCTATTGTAGTGGATAGTTTTGATAAAGAGTAATCTGTGTATCAATTTGGATTGAAGTGTCTTACAGAGCTTTTCAGCGCTTACTTGATTCGTTATTTAGCTTTCTTACCTCCAAACTTAGTATTGATTTTTTCAACCGATCTCCTAGTCAATAAAATGAGTAGCAACGTACTGTGACTGACTCTTACGTGAATGTGTCGTTTGTTGTTGGGAGATTTTGAAGAGCATTAAGTAGCGAAGATTTGTAGCTTTGGAAGGATATAAAAACGGTTGGTTTCTGAATTGAATATGGTATTTGAAAGGTGAGGGTAGTTGTATTAATAAGTTAGGATCTTTAGATGCAAAAAAGCCGCATCAATGATGCGGCTTCTTTTAATTGGCTCCCCTTGCAAGACTTGAACTTGCGACATACGGATTAACAGTCCGCCGTTCTACCAACTGAACTAAAGGGGAATTGATTGTTTAGTCTCTAATCAAGAGAATGGTGCCGACTACCGGAATCGAACTGGTGACCTACTGATTACAAGTCAGTTGCTCTACCTACTGAGCTAAGTCGGCATCATGAATCAAAAAGCTTATGCTTGATGATTAACTTGGCTCCCCTTGCAAGACTTGAACTTGCGACATACGGATTAACAGTCCGCCGTTCTACCAACTGAACTAAAGGGGAATTATTCTTAAAGCTTTAAAGAAATGGTGCCGACTACCGGAGTCGAACTGGTGACCTACTGATTACAAGTCAGTTGCTCTACCTACTGAGCTAAGTCGGCACATAATATTTCTTTGTGCTTTACTGTTGTTGTCTAAGACACCAACAAATAAATTGTGGTGCCCGGAGGCGGAATCGAACCACCGACACGAGGATTTTCAATCCTCTGCTCTACCGACTGAGCTATCCGGGCGACGAGGTGTATTAAACGTGTTTTCGCGTTCTGGGTCAACATTAAATTGCAAAAAAAGTATCGTTTGATGTTTTTCTATACTTAGTGGGTTGTTTTTGCTCATTTGGGGTGAAAAACCTAGGTCTAGCATGCCCTAAAAGATAGTAAAACTACGGTTAACTACACTGAATGGGCGCCGAAATAAAAAAAGCACGTATGAAAACGTGCTTTTTTATTTGAAAATTTTCTAGGGAGTTTAGTGTTTTACTTCAAACCTATTAACCCAAGCTTCTAATTCGTTGGAAAGAGAGGCAAGAGTTTGGGTGCTGTTATGACTTTCTGTTACGACATTGCTCAGTTGGTTACCGCTCTCTTCGATCATATTGATACGCTTCGATATATCATCGCTCACCTGAGTCTGCTCAGCGGCCGCTGTTGCGATTTGATGACTCATTGATGAAATGGACTCTAATGCGACAACAATCTGTTGTAGTGCTTCAGAGGCGTTTTGAGACTCTGTTACGGTGCTTTCACTGGTCGCGGCACACACTTCCATGGTTTGAATTGCGTTGCGAGATCCCTCTTGAAGGTTATTAATCATTAATTGGATTTCTTTTGTGCTCGATTGTGTTCTGCCTGCAAGGTTACGAACCTCATCTGCTACAACAGCAAATCCACGACCTTGTTCGCCAGCTCGAGCTGCTTCAATGGCTGCATTTAGTGCCAATAAGTTAGTTTGCTCCGCTATATCACCAATCACATCCAATACTTTTGCAATGTTGTTTACATCGTTATCTAGGTTAGCGACAGCTTCGCTTGCTGTGCCTAGTTGGCCTGCTAAGCCTTGAATGTTATCTACTGTGTTGTGAATGAGTTGTTGGGTATGCTGGCTCTGTTTGTCGGCCTCGTCGGTGTTGCGCGCGGTATCGCTAGCTGAAGCAGCTACGTTATTGGCTGAAGAGGCCATCTCGGTCATTGCTGTCGCGATCATCTCTGTTGATTGCTGTTGGGTGTCTGTCAGTTGACCAATTGACCCAGCGCGATCTTCTACGCGCTGCAGTTCGCCTCTTAATGCCAGCATTGAAGCGTCAAGGTTTGATACTAGCTCAGCCAATGACTTACTCATTTGTTGTACGGCGTGATAGATACTGCCGTCAATTGCCTGAGTTTCGAAAGAGGTTTGAATTCGACCTTGTGCTACGGCTTGTACTGCTTCTCGTACGTCTTTAGGTTCGCCGCCAAGAAGCGCTAGCATGCGTTTAATGGATACAATTAGGCTCGCCAGAATAAGACCAGCAATCACGACACAAAGGAATAGCTGCCATTGAGCAGTAGACCAAAAACGAGCGTTAACTTCATTGAACCCGATACCAGTGCCGACAACCCAACCCCAATGTGGCGTTTTCTCTGCAATAGACAGTTTTTCTTCAATCGTTCCATCTGGCAGTTTTTGTGTCCAGGTGTACTCAATGATCTCGCCAGTACGATTACCAAGTACTCTTTGGATTAGCTGCCCAACACTATTACCGTCGCCATCTTTAAAGTCGTTAAAACTGGTTCCGTGCAGTTGAGGATCTAATGGTGTCGCGATAAACGTCATGTTCTCATCGGCTACGTAAACATATTCATTATCTTTATAGATGTTGTTGCGTAGAAGGCGAGTAGCTAGTTGCTTGGCTTGCTCTTCTTCTAGTGTGCCATCAATCGCCATTTTTTCGACTTCAGTAAGAATGCTGTATGCGCTCTTAAACAGCTCTGTTACGCGAGCTTTGTTGTCCATGTTGCTAGCAACTCTTAAGGTCCATAAGCCTGTAGCCGTCAGTGCTAGCAGGGCGATCAAGATGATGCCCGATAATAAGTAAGCTTGCGTTTTTAGTTTCATATTTCCCCGCGCAGCGATTCAATAATTAGTATTAGGTATAATTCATCGAATCTTAATCTAAGTGGTGTAAGGCAGATATTAGAAAGACATCAAAGTATGATAGGGATTAAATTTTCGAAGAAAAAAAAGTAACAGGACTTGGTTCTATTTGTTTTAATGTGAATATTAGCGGGTCATGAACTTTATAAGGCGTTGGTTCTGTTGTAGTGGATATGCTTTATAGAACTTAGAATCAACTGCTGTAGTAAGAGTACTAAAAGGAGATAACTCAATTTATCGAGACTGATTAAGAGTTAGTGAGGAGCTGATGTGTATATTGAATAGAGTTTGTTTTTGTTCACACGAAAAAAAGCCAAGTCTTTCGACTTGGCTTTCTTGAATGTGGCTCCCCTTGCAAGACTTGAACTTGCGACATACGGATTAACAGTCCGCCGTTCTACCAACTGAACTAAAGGGGAATTATTTGTGTCAACATCAGGTCTATAAAGACCATTATTTGTTAAGCACCAAATAATGGTGCCTCGAGGCGGAATCGAACCACCGACACGCGGATTTTCAATCCGCTGCTCTACCGACTGAGCTATCGAGGCAAAAGAATGGTGCCGACTACCGGAGTCGAACTGGTGACCTACTGATTACAAGTCAGTTGCTCTACCTACTGAGCTAAGTCGGCACACTAAATTCTTTGCTTAAAGAGTTAAACTCTTCAATTAAAACCTCATATAAAATGAAGTCCTTTAAAAATGGCTCCCCTTGCAAGACTTGAACTTGCGACATACGGATTAACAGTCCGCCGTTCTACCAACTGAACTAAAGGGGAATTACTTGTCTCAACATCAGGTCTATAAAGACCATTATTTGTTAAGTACCAAATAATGGTGCCTCGAGGCGGAATCGAACCACCGACACGCGGATTTTCAATCCGCTGCTCTACCGACTGAGCTATCGAGGCAAAAGAATGGTGCCGACTACCGGAGTCGAACTGGTGACCTACTGATTACAAGTCAGTTGCTCTACCTACTGAGCTAAGTCGGCACACTAAATTCTTTATGCTTTTGTCCGTGTTGTTACTCCCTGTTAAAGAGTGTTGACACCAACAAATCAAATTGTGGTGCCCGGAGGCGGAATCGAACCACCGACACGAGGATTTTCAATCCTCTGCTCTACCGACTGAGCTATCCGGGCAACGGAGCGCTATTAAACGGATTTTCTGCATAACCGTCAACTCCTTTTTTGAAAATAACTAAAAAAACCGTTCGTTCGTTGTTTTTTTATTCAAAAGTGAGGGTTATGTTTTACCTTGGTTAAATTCTTTTTTGAATTGCGTTACTTTTTCGAGGTATCGGCGCGACTCTTTATTTGGATGCTTCTTGGTAAGCGCCCAGTAGGCTTGGCTCGGTTGCAGCGAGTTTAAGTCTTGCATTGCTCGCTTTCTGTCCTTACTGAAGGTATTGAGTACGCCACCAGTACCGCCGTTATAGGCTGAAATCATACTGTATTCAAGCGTTAATGGGTTTTTTACGTCTTTCAAATAACGATTTTTAAGGATGTAAAAGTATGCGGTGCCAGCATCAATGTTGTTTTCTGGATTGAATAAGTACTCAGGGCTTGGTTCACCAGGTTTCTTTTTGACGTGTTCAAATACATCTCGACCAGCGGTTTTAGGTACCACCTGCATAAGACCATAAGCATTAGCCCAGCTTACGGCGTACGGGTTGAAGCTACTCTCTGTCTTGATGATAGCGTAGATTAAATCTTCAGGGATGTCATAACGCTGAGACGCTCGTCGAACGATGTCGGCATATTGATAACTACGCTGGCTAGCGTGGTCGGCCACCATTGGGATTTCAACGTAGTAGGCTTTTTTAAAGTCGACTTCTTTGGTTTTTAGGTTATTCGCGATCAGGTAATCCGCAAACTGGTTCGCTCGCCAAGTCCATTGAATGGGCTTTTTTTCTTGGTCTACGACCTGATTATAGAGGAAAGGTTTGCCTTCTAGCTTGATGCTTTTAGAAGAGAATAGATCGACATGCGCCGGATCATCTGGCGTCAAAAGGGTCGTCATGATCGCATTTTTGAGGTGTTTTTTCGGTTCGGTAGAGGAAACCGTTTCCACCGTTATCAGGCCTTGGCTAAAATTCACTTCTGAACGACTTAAGTAATTATCTATGTATTTCACATAGTTACTCTTACCTGCTATCTTGATTTCACTGCTACCCCAACGTTTTTGAATGTTGCCTGAAAAGCTATCTATTAATGAATCTAGCGCCCCGGTATCTTTTTCAAATTGTCCGGGTAGCTCAGCTAAATTCTTCACAAACCGGTTGGTTGGCTCGTAATTGACATCATAAATGCTTTCGACAAATTCACGGCTGCAGCCAGTTAATAACATGGCTGTTAGGAAGTAACTTAGCTTTTTCATAGTTCCTCATACAAAAATGACATCGCAGCGTTAACCATGATGTCATTAAAAATTGCTTAAATAAATGTCTTATTCGCTTGGTGGAGTATAGCCATCAATTACGACATCTTTACCTTCAAAAAGGAAGTTAACCATCTCAGTTTCAAGAAGTTTACGATGCTCAGGATCCATCATGTTTAGCTTCTTTTCATTGATAAGCATAGTTTGCTTGCTTTGCCATTGTCCCCAAGCTTCTTTAGACACGTTGTCAAAGATACGCTTACCTAAGTCACCTGGGTAAAGTTGAAAATCTAGGCCTTCAGCATCTTTTTGAAGGCGAGCACAAAATACAGTGCGGCTCATAGTGGTTCCTCTTATCGCGTTCGTTGATTCAAACGTCGTCGTTCAGTTCAAAGGGTAGGCTCTCAATAAGCTGCTTTACAGGAGCGGCTAGGCCAATTTCTTCCGGTTTTGATAAGTTATACCAGAGACCTTTAGCCCCTTCCATTATCAAATCTGGTTGTTTATCTAATTTCACTAATACTGGCGTGATATCTAAGTGGTAGTGGCTGAAAGTGTGTCTAAACGCAATCATGGTCTTGATCGAATTGGTTTGAGTGTCTTTGATCGAACGAAGATCTAGTTGATGTTCGATCTCTGCGTTTTCATTTTGAGGGAAACAAAACAATCCGCCCCAGATACCAGATTGAGGGCGCTGTTCGAGCCACACTTGGTTGTCGTGATACAGAATCACAAACCATGTGTCTTTTACTGGCTTTTCTTTCTTAGGCTTTTTGCCAGGGAAGTCGAGCTGTCTATCGAGCTTCTTGGCCTCACACATGCTTTCAATCGGGCACAAGGTGCACTTAGGCTTGCTACGGGTACAAACCATGGCACCCATGTCCATCATTGCTTGGTTGTACTTATCGACATCTTTGTTCGGAGTATGTGCTTCGGCGTGTTCCCAAAGCTGGTTTTCGACTTTCTTTTGCCCCGGCCAACCTTCAACGGCAAAACTTCTCGCAAGCGTTCGTTTTACATTGCCATCAAGAATCGCATGAGGAAGTTTATGAACCGATGATAAGACGGCTGCTGCTGTTGAGCGACCAATCCCCGGTAGCGCGTTCATCTCTTCGATAGACAGCGGAAATTCACCACCATATTGCTCAGCAACGATCTTGGCTGCTTTATGTAGATTGCGAGCTCGTGCGTAATAACCAAGCCCTGTCCATAAGTGGAGTACCTCATCTTGTTCGGCGTTCGCTAGGTCGATAACCGTTGGAAAGCGTTCTAAGAAGCGTTGGTAGTATGGAATCACCGTAGCAACCTGAGTCTGCTGAAGCATGATTTCAGATAGCCAAACGGTGTAGGCGGTTTTGTTTTGTTGCCAAGGCAATTCTTTACGCCCGTAGGCGTCATACCACTTTAATATGGCGGTTGCGAAAGGAGTCACGACATGCTCTATGCTTTGCTATTATTAGAAGCGAAATTGCACCACACTTAACGTTGGATGTAAAACAGACAAATTGTGTGGGAATTTATCCACGGAAAGACTTGCACCGGAGGCAATTCTTTGGATAATCCCCGCTTTGATTAATCAATGTGCAGGCAAAAATCAATGAGTGAAGTGACCACTAACGAATATACTGAAGACGGCAAACTGGTTCGTAAGATCCGTAGCTTTGTTCGCCGCGAAGGCCGCTTAACAAAAGGCCAAGAGAACGCGATGAATGAATGTTGGCCAACAATGGGTATCGACTACAACCCAGAGCTTCTTAACTGGAAAGAAGTATTTGGCAACGATAACCCGGTTGTACTAGAGATTGGCTTCGGTATGGGTGCATCACTGGTTGAAATGGCAAAGAACGCACCTGAGAAAAACTTCTTAGGTATTGAAGTTCATAGCCCGGGTGTTGGTGCGTGTTTAGGTACAGCTCGCGATGCTGGCGTAACTAACCTGCGTGTAATGTGTCACGATGCTGTAGAAGTATTTGAACACATGATCCCAGATAGCAGCCTGCATACTCTGCAACTGTTCTTCCCTGACCCATGGCACAAAGCTCGTCACCATAAACGTCGTATCGTTAAGGCTGAGTTTGCAGAGATGGTTCGCGGCAAGCTTCAACTTGATACTGGTGTTTTCCACATGGCAACAGACTGGGAAAACTACGCAGAACATATGATTGAAGTGATGAACGTAGCTCCAGGCTTCGAAAACATCGCTGAAGATGGTGATTACATCCCTCGTCCGGATGAGCGCCCGCTAACTAAGTTTGAAGCGCGTGGCCACCGTTTAGGTCATGGTGTTTGGGACATTAAGTTCAAGCGTACTAAGTAACTTCGAATCAAATTAAGTGAAGGGTAATCCGACTTAGGGTTTAACCCCTACACTTTATGGGATTGATTAAAGCCAACATTATTGTAATGTTGGCTTTTTTGTCCTTAGGCTTTTATTTCAGTAAAGGCTTAACGACAGAAAGTAATACCAATCACAGTAAGTAAGTGATCAGAAATAGCGTAGGAAAAAGGCTTGAGAACAAGGCAGCATTTTTCGATAAGTAGTTACTCTACAATCAAAAATTCTAACGCAGTTATCGAGCATTTTAACAAGCTAGAGTGAGCAGTTATTTACTACGATTGGTATATGTTACACCCCTACAAAAATAACAATATAGAAGTAAGCGCACATGAAACCAACTCAAGCTATTTTGGCCGAGATCTTAGACGAAGTTCGTCCTTTAATTGGACAGGGAAAGGTCGCTGATTATATCCCTGCACTGGCTCGCGTATCGAACCAGAAACTGGCGATCGCGGTATACACCAATGAAGGTGAGGTGATTAAAGCAGGCGATGCTGAAGAAGCATTTTCTGTGCAATCTATTTCTAAAGCCTTGAGCCTGACGCTAGCTATGGTGCTATATAAGCCTGAAGAGATTTGGCAAAGAGTAGGCAAAGAGCCTTCTGGTCAAGCCTTTAACTCGATGATTCAGCTTGAGATGGAGTATGGTATTCCCCGCAACCCGTTCATCAATGCGGGGGCAATTGTCGTTGCAGACCTACTACAAAGCCGCTTGTCTGCGCCTAGGCACCGCTTGTTAGAGTTTGTGCGTCAGTTATCGGGTGATACTCATATTGTGTATGACAAGGTGGTAGCGGCTTCAGAAATGATGCACAGCGATCGTAATGCTGCCATTGCTTATTTGATGCGTTCATTTGGTAATTTTGAGAATGATGTTATCCCAGTTCTGAATAACTACTTCCACGCTTGTGCGCTTAAAATGACGTGTGTGGATTTGGCAAAAACCTTTAGCTATTTAGCAAACAAAGGCGTGTCGGTTCAAACCAAGAAAGAGATCATCACGCCAGTTCAAACCAAGCAGTTGAATGCTTTGCTTGCGACGTGTGGCTTGTACGATGGGGCTGGTGAGTTTGCCTACCGTGTTGGTATGCCAGGAAAATCGGGCGTTGGTGGCGGTATTATTGCTATCGTTCCTGGCGAAATGACGATTGCGGTGTGGTCTCCAGAGCTTGATCCTTCTGGCAACTCGCTCGCAGGTACTAAGGCTCTAGAGTTGCTTTCAGAGCGAATTGGTCGTTCTATTTTCTAAGAGAAAGATTCGAGCACGGACGTTGTCCTATAGAACGCTTCGCACCGAGAGAGGGCTATAAAACAAAAAGGGTTGACCCTAAAGCCAACCCTTACGCAATGCTTCTCGAATCTCGAATCTCGAATCTCGAATCTCGAACTACTCGTCTTCTTCTGCCATAAAGGCTTCCAGCAGGTCATTCAGGAACAGCTTTCCTTTTTCAGTTATCTGCCAGTGAGTGTCGGTTTCGTTCAAGTAGCCTAGCTCTTTTGCCCACTCAATTGTTGGCTGAACAGCGTCAAAACCAAGTCCTGTCGTATCAATGAAATCTTGCTTAGGGCATGCTTCCATCAGCCTGAAACGGTTCATGAAAAACTCGAAAGGGCGATCTTCGTTTGCTACTTCAAATTCATCCGAAATATAAGGCTTCACCATATTCTGGTAAGCCGCCAAATAGCCTCTAGGGTGCTTAACCTTAGTGGTACGAACAATGCGTCCATCTGTAAAGCTCAGCTTGCCATGAGAGCCACAGCCAATACCTAGATAGTCACCAAAGCGCCAGTAGTTGAGGTTATGTTGGCACTGATATCCCGGCTTGCTGTAGCCTGAAATTTCGTACTGCACATACCCTGCGTCTGCGAGCTTCTTATGGCCTAGGTCGAAGATATCCCAAAGGTCATCATCATCAGGCAGCGTTGGTGTTTTGTAATAGAACATGGTGTTAGGTTCTATTGTTAGCTGATACCAAGATAAGTGCGGAGGGTCGAGTTCTATCGCTTTATCCAAATCAGCCAACGCTTGTTCAATACTCTGTTCGGGTAAGCCGTGCATTAAGTCTAAATTGAAACTATTCAATCCAATCTTATGCGCTAAATGAGCAGCATTTACCGCTTCATCTTGACCATGAATACGCCCAAGTCTTTCCAGTTTCTCTTGCTCAAAACTTTGCACACCCACCGAGATTCGAGTAATGCCTGCCTTTTGGTAACCTGCAAAACGCTCAGCTTCGATAGTTCCCGGGTTGGCTTCCATGGTGATTTCTATTTCAGGTTTGAACGGGATGCGCTGTTCAATGCCTTGTAACAATCGGCCAATTCCTTCAGGAGAAAACAGGCTTGGGGTACCGCCACCAATAAAGATCGAATGCAGTGGGCGAGGCATACCATTGAGCTGATATTTTTCGATATCAGTATCGAGATCCTCAAGCAGTGCATCGATGTACTCTTTTTCAGGGATCTCGGCTTTCAGAGCGTGAGAGTTAAAATCACAATACGGACACTTTTGTACACACCATGGGATGTGTACATAGAGGCTAAGTGCGGGTGGTATTAGCGCTGCATTGTGCATTACAGAGCTTGCTCCTTGAGAGTCTTGAATAGTGACGCAAGCGCTTTACCACGGTGTGATAGTTGCTTCTTACGCGAAGATTCAAGCTCTGCTGAGGCGCAGTTATCTTCTGGTACAAAGAACACAGGATCGTAGCCAAAGCCATTCTCACCGTGTTCTTCAGTAAGAATACGACCTTCCCATTTACCGTGACACACTAGAGGTGTTGGATCATTCTCGTGACGCATTAGCACCAACACACAGTGGAAACGCGCAGTACGCTTTTCAGTTTCCACACCTTGCATAGCATCAAGCAGTTTTTCGATGTTCTGCTTATCAGTAGCGCCTTCTCCTGAATAACGAGCTGAGTAGATTCCTGGCGCGCCATTTAAGTAATCAACCTCTAAACCAGAGTCATCCGCAATTGCTGGCAGCCCTGTCTCTTTCGCTGCGTGGCGAGCTTTGATGATGGCATTTTCAATGAAAGTCGTTCCTGTTTCAGCGACTTCTGAAACGTTAAATTCACTTTGCGCGACAACGTCAAAACCAAACTCAGACAGAATATCTGCCATCTCGCGAACTTTACCTTGGTTGCCTGTTGCTAAAACAATCTTACTCATGGGAATGTAGCTCTAAATAAGTTAATAAATGAAAAGTAAGGTTTGAGCTTACTCTTCTATATAGAATTTCTGTGTGAAACGCAGTGGACCAGTGCCTTTTAGGCCTGCGTTCACATCGATGTCGAAGGTGATGTTTTCTTCGTGAGTTACGGGGAACTCAGCAAGGTAATAAATCGCATCGCCTTCTTTGATTTCTCGAAACTTCAAAGTACGGGTGTTTCCAACGAGGTTCTTCGCTGTTCCCGTAATTTTAGCCGTTGTCGCAGGCTTGCCTAGAGAAGCCTTGTCTAACACGCTGATGTTGAGGATTGCTGAGTATCCATTTCGCTTAAGTTTGTATTGCTTAGCGACTTGCGAAGTTAAGAACGTGGAATTAAAAGCCGAGTAATGAACCTCGACATCCTTAATGTTCTTAAATTGCCCTGCTGAGCTTGGTAAGGCAACAAGAGCGGTGAGTAGTGCTGTTATCCATAAACGCATAATGACTCCAATAAATAGCAAAAAGCCATCATAGGATGGCTTTGACTTCAGTTGGGATTTGGCTTGGCGAGCATATTCGAACTTGCTTGTGCCTACCGAGATCTCCCTTTTCTATCTTAATTTGCCCTTTTGCGACCTTAAACTGTTTCGCAAGGTATTTCGCTAAGTGGGCGTTGGCTTTGCCATCTACTGGTGGAGCAGTTATGGCAATTTTGAGTTCCTCACCATGCAAGCCAACAATCTTGTCTCGGCTTGCTTTGGGTTGGATATAGAGCCTAAGAAGAATATCGTCTTCCTCGGCCCAAACCGCTTTTGGCATCGTCAAAGTACCTGATGTTTGTACTTGAATTATAGCTGATACCAAATAGGGCCAATCATGTCGCCCATTAGGAAGTTCGCAAATTGCAGAACAATGAACAGAACCAGTACGCTTAGGTCGAAACCACCCATGTCCGGAAGGATACGGCGGATAGGCACTAGCATTGGTTCAGTCAGTTGATGGAATACGTACTCGATTGGACTACGACCTTGGCTTACCCAGCTTAGGATTGCACGGATAAGTAGAACCCAGAAGATCAAACCACCAGCCGCTTTGAGCAGAGACAGTGCACCAAAGATAAGGAAGCTAATATCGAAAACGGCAGCGCCGCCAGAGATAATCAGGTTTAGAGCAACGAACTTAAGTACACACAGCACATAAGCGAAAACAACGGTCGCTAGATCAAGGCTGCCGATTGATGGAATAACTCGGCGCAGTGGGGCAACAACTGGTTGTGTCGCTTTTACGATGAATTGTGAGAATGGGTTGTAGAAATCTGCACGTGATGCTTGTAGCCAGATACGCAAGATCACAACCATGATGTAAAGATCAAAAACGGTCGAGATCAGAAAGCTCATCGAGTTCATATTGTTTCCTTTTTCGGATTTACTTGCCGCTTAGATATAACCCGAGCGACAAAATGCTTAAAACAGTTTTTCCATCTCTTCAGCTCGAGCAACCGCCGCTTGCATGGCTTTTGCTACGATGTCTGATAGTTGATGTTCGTTAAACGTGCGTAGTGCTTCTGCGGTCGTGCCGCCTTTGGATGTCACTTGTTCACGCAGTGTTGATAATTCAGTATCTTGGTTTGCTACCACCATCTCTGCCGCGCCTAATGCAGACTGCTGCACTAGCTTACGAGCGGTTTCTTGGTCAAAACCTTGCTTGATTGCTTCAGCTTGCATCGCTTCCATAAACAGGAAGAAGTAAGCCGGAGCGCTACCCGCCGCCGCAATGATGTTGTTGATTCCAGACTCTTGTTCAACCCAACTTACTTCACCAACAGCTTGCATCAGCTGAGAAGCAAAGTCTTTATCATCTTGGCTGACAGTTGCATCGGCATAAAGACCACTCATCCCTTTACCAAGCAGTGATGGCGTGTTTGGCATCACACGAACAAGGTTCAGTTGGCAGTTTAACATCTCATTAAGTCGATTCGCATTAATACCCGCGGCAATTGAGATAACCAGTTTGTTGCTGAAGTCGATATCTTGTAAGGGTTTACATACATCAGCCATCATTTGTGGCTTCACGGATAACACAACAACGTCTGCTTTTTCAGTTGCTGCAATATTATCGCTGGTGGTATTGATGCCGTATTCTTGTTCTAACGGCAGCCTTCTGGTTTCTGAAGGTGCTGTCGCAGTAATCTTTTGCGCTGGGTAACCACTAGCAACTAAGCCAGCTACAATTGAGCGAACCATGTTTCCCGCCCCAATAAAGGCGATGTTCTTATGTACCATATATAAAATCCTGAGCGTGTCGCTGCGCGGATAAGGCGAAGCGGTATCAATACTTGTACTTGTCGTTACTTACTACGGCTATTTCGCGTAATCACGAGCGCCGAAAATAGCTGTTCCAATACGAACCATTGTGCTGCCAGCCTCAACTGCTGCATCCATATCACCACTCATCCCCATCGAAAGGGTATCAATGTCTGAATACTTCGCGGCTAGCTTGTCTTTAAGCTCTGCCAGTTGAGAAAATGCATTAAGCTGAGATTGATAGTCAGATACGTTTGCAGGAATCGACATCAATCCTCTTAAGGTGAGGTTGGGGAGCGATGAAATCAACTCCGCGAGTGCAAAAACTGTCTCTTCTGAGGTTCCAGATTTGGACTCTTCACCACTGGTGTTTACCTGAATCAACACTTGCAAAGGTGGAAGTTCGCTTGGTCGTTGATCATTAAGCCTTTGTGCGATCTTATCGCGATCGACGGAATGCACCCATTGAAAGCTTTCCGCGATTGGGCGGGTTTTATTGGATTGAATTGGACCAATAAAATGCCACTCTAAATTTAGGTTAGAATGTTGTTCTGAAAAGTGTTTTACTTTATCTACACCTTCTTGAACATAGTTTTCACCAAAGGCAACTTGGCCTCCGAGTGCGGCTTCTAGAATCGCATCAATAGGTTTAGTTTTGCTGACGGCTAAAAGTTGCACGGACTCTGGAGCTCGTCCGCACTTTTGCTCAGCACTACGAATCTGTGAGGTGATTTGTTCGATATTTTGTTGAATACTACTCATAGCTGACTTTACTTAAGGGAAAATAAATGGATATCACTGAGTTACTAGATTTTAGTGTAAAGCATAACGCGTCAGATCTACATCTTTCTGCGGGTGTATCTCCAATGGTACGTATAGATGGTGAAGTAAGGAAGCTTGGAATCCCAGCTTTGAGTCATGCTGATGTGCATCGTTTGGTTTTTGAGATCATGAGCGATTCACAACGCGGCGAGTTTGAAGAAAAACTGGAAGTCGACTTCTCTTTTGAATTACCCAATGTTGGTCGCTTTCGTGTTAATGCGTTTAACCAAGCCCGTGGCTGCTCAGCTGTCTTTCGAACTATCCCTGTCGAAATCCCGACTTTAGATCAGTTAGGTGCACCTGAGATCTTCGAAAGGATTGCTAACTACGAAAAAGGGTTAGTGCTCGTCACTGGTCCAACTGGCTCTGGTAAATCAACGACTCTTGCGGCGATGGTTGATTACGTAAATCGCAACCACAATAAGCATATTCTGACGATTGAAGACCCGATTGAATTCGTTCACACCAATAATAAATGCCTAGTCAACCAGCGTGAAGTTCACCGTGATACTCACAGTTTTAAAGCGGCACTGCGCAGTGCCTTACGTGAAGACCCAGACGTGATTCTGGTTGGTGAACTTCGTGACCAAGAGACGATTAGCTTAGCGTTAACCGCAGCAGAAACGGGTCACTTGGTCTTTGGTACTCTGCACACCAGTTCTGCGGCTAAAACGATCGACCGTATTATCGATGTGTTCCCAGGTAGCGATAAAGATATGGTTCGTTCGATGTTGTCTGAATCACTGCGCTCGGTGATAGCCCAGAAGCTGCTAAAGCGTGTTGGTGGTGGTCGTGTGGCGTGTCATGAAATCATGATGGCAACACCGGCGATCAGAAACTTGATTCGTGAAGATAAGGTCGCTCAGATGTACTCGATCATTCAAACGGGCGCAGCGCACGGCATGCAGACCATGGAACAAAATGCGAAGCAGCTGATGGCGCAGGGCTTGGTTGATTCGGAAGAGGTCGAGAAAAAGATCGAAATTGAAACCTCAATGTTTTAATCAAGGTGGACACAATGGAATTGAATCAAATCCTTGAGGGAATGCTTTCTCAAAAGGCATCGGATCTTTATATCACGGTTGATGCGCCAATCCTTTTTCGTGTGGATGGTGAATTACGCCCCCAAGGAGAGAAGCTGAATGCGGCTCAAGTTGCTCAATTACTTGATGCGATGATGGAACAAGACCGACGTGATGAATATCAGCAAACGCGTGAGGCTAATTTTGCGATTGTGCGTGACTTTGGTCGTTTTCGTGTCAGTGCATTCTTTCAGCGAGAGCTACCTGGAGCGGTCATTCGACGTATCGAGACTAACATCCCAACCTTTGAGCAACTAAAGCTTCCTGATGTACTACAGGACCTATCAATAGCTAAGCGCGGACTTGTGCTGGTGGTTGGTGCGACAGGCTCTGGTAAATCGACCTCAATGGCTGCAATGACAGGCTATCGCAACACCAATCGCTCGGGACATATCTTGACGGTTGAAGACCCTATTGAATTTGTGCACGAACATAAAAAGTGCATCGTGACGCAGCGTGAGGTCGGGCTCGACACCGAGAGTTACGAAGTCGCGCTTAAGAACTCGCTACGCCAAGCACCAGACATGATCTTGATTGGCGAAATCCGTAGCCGTGAGACCATGGAATACGCGATGACCTTTGCTGAAACGGGTCACTTGTGTATGGCAACCTTGCACGCCAATAACGCTAACCAAGCGCTAGAGCGTATTCTTCATTTGGTGCCGAAAGAGCAGAAAGAACAGTTCTTGTTTGACCTATCGATGAACCTGCGTGGTGTCGTCGCTCAGCAACTCATTCGCGACAAGAATGGCAGCGGGCGTCATGGTGTATTCGAGATTCTGCTGAATAGCCCTCGTGTTTCTGACTTGATTCGTCGTGGTGAACTACACGAACTGAAAGCAACCATGGCTAAATCGAAAGAGATAGGTATGCAGACCTTTGACCAAGCTTTGTATGATTTAGTGATAGCAGGCAAGATCAGCGAAGAGGATGCGTTCCACAGTGCCGATTCTGCTAATGACTTGCGCTTAATGCTCAAAACTAGACGTGGTGATGACGACTACGGAACTGGGGCGTTGGCTGGTGTGAAGATAGATATGGGGTGATAAAAAACGCCTGATTTGATTCTAGGTTAAAATCAGGCGTTCATCATATTCATCGTTCGACTGTGTCTGTATTATCAACGCTTCTTGTTCTTAGGCTCGCTGATTACGTCTGCGTCAGTCGAAGTATGATTCATATAACCTGCATTATTGGAGCTTGTCGAACTGCATGCTGATATTGCTAGAGCTACGAAGATTGCTAGAAAAATTTTCATGTGAACTCCCACTTACCTAATAATGAATTGCTTCGACATTACGCCGTAATATCATTATAGGATCACAAAGGAGTTTAATCTTTGAGCTCTTAATTTTCGTTATGAATATTGTGCTTCAAACCAGCTCTCTAAAATGACGACTGCAGACTGGTTATCGACATTACCTTTACTTAGTGCTTTGTAGCCGCCCATTTCAAAAAGGTCGGCCCTTGCTTCTGTCGTAGAAAGTCTTTCATCATGCAGTTCAACATCGACACCAAAGCGCCCTTTTAGGCGATTGGCAAACTTCTTCGCCCTTGGTGTAATCGCGGCTAGATCTTTACCATGAAGATCGGTAGGAAGACCAACCACGATAAGATTCGGCTGCCACTCCTTAATTTGCTTTTCGATATCGTCCCAATTTGGGATGCCATCTTTGGCTTTAAAAGCTTTTAGAGGGCTTGCGGTGCCCGTGATTTCTTGTCCTATCGCACTACCGATACTTTTTGTACCGTAGTCAAATGCCATAATTGTTCGTGACATGGGGTTTCCAAATTTATCTGTGTTTGAGAGTGTCTGTTTATTTTACTTAGTTGATTTGAGCTAGGCGTGACCAGCGTCTGCTGAAAGCTGAGCTGCATTAATGCCTAACATCTGTACAGCGACTTTCCAGCGGTCAGAAATCGGTGTATCGAAGATGACCTTCGGATCGGCTTCAACGGTTAACCATGAGTTCTCGGTCAGTTCTGTTTCCAGTTGTCCGGGTTCCCATCCTGCATACCCAAGTGCGACTAAATAATTCATCGGCTCATCTTCTGTGCCCAACACCATCAAGATATCTTTTGAGGTTGTCACTGAGATTTGATCCGTCATGCTGATACTGGATTGATAGTTGCCTTTAGGTTTGTGTAAAATAAACCCACGGTCTTCTGCGACCGGTCCACCATTCAATACAGGCTTATCAAGACTTGCTTGGTTGGGTTTTGGCTGATCAGAATCAACCTCAACTTGCTTAAGCATGCTACCGACAGTGACATCAATAGGGGCGTTGATCATCAAACCCATCGCGCCTTCGTCATTGTGCTCACAAAGGTAAATCACCGAATTTTGAAAGTATGGGTCTTTCATTCCGGGCATAGCAACCAGAAAGTGGTTCGTTAAATTCATAGAGCCTCCTGCCAGTGTGTTCCCAGTAAAGGAAAAAGAGCGGCGTAAAGCCGCTCATTGTTCTTTGCCTAGATATTTCTGTGTTTTCGAATAGCTAAGGCTTTCTTTAGTTTAGGCTATTTAGCGTTAACGCGACGCTCAATTGCATCCATTAATTTACCTGTAACTGAAATATCAAAAGCGGCTTCAATTTCACGGATACAAGTAGGGCTAGTCACGTTAATTTCAGTCAGCTTGTCGCCGATAACATCAAGCCCAACAAAGATTAAGCCTTTCTCTTTCAGTGCTGGAGCAACTGCTCTTGCGATAGCCCAGTCTGTTTCACTTAGAGGACGAGCTTCACCTGTACCGCCAGCAGCAAGGTTACCTCGAGTTTCCCCTTTTGCAGGAATACGCGCTAGACAGTAAGGCATTGGCTCACCGTCAACCACAAGAATACGCTTATCACCATTGCTGATGTCTGGAACAAAAGTTTGTGCCATTGCGTAGTTTTGACCATGGTTAGTCAATGTCTCAATGATCACTGATACGTTTGGATCGCCTTCTTTTACTCGGAAGATAGACGCGCCGCCCATGCCATCAAGTGGTTTTAGGATCACGTCACCGTGCTCTTCTCGGAACGCTTTAATCTTTTCAGCTTTACGAGTCACGATGGTGGTTGGTGTCAGTTCAGGGAACCAAGCCGTGAATAGTTTCTCGTTACAGTCACGTAAGCTTTGTGGCTTGTTGACGATCAGTGCACCGTTCTCTTCAGCACGCTCAAGAATGTAAGTTGCGTAGATGTACTCAGTATCAAACGGAGGATCTTTACGCATCAGTACCGCATCTAAATCGGATAGCGCGATAGTCTGTTCTGATTTGAACTCGTACCAACCGTTTGGATCTTCTTTTAGTTCAACAACCTTAGTGTCAGCAATGGCTACGCCTTGATCTAAATGTAGATCATCCATTTCCATGTAATGGATTTCGTAACCACGACGCTGAGCTTCAAGCATCATGGCAAAGCTAGAGTCTTTTTTGATGTTAATGGATGAAATTGGATCCATTACGATGCCAAGTTTGATCATTTTTTTCTCCTAGCCTAGATCGCCAAAACGGACTTGTAAGGCAGTAATTGCGGTTAGAGCTGCTGTCTCGGTACGAAGTACACGTGGGCCGAGTAGCGTCTCTTCAAATTTGTATTGTTCTGTCATACCGATTTCTTCAGCTGACAGTCCGCCTTCAGGACCGATCAATAGGCGCACCTTACTGATGGGTTCTGGAAGGGTGTTAATTGAGTATTTTGCACGAGGATGTAAGTTCAGCTTTAATGCTTCACTCGGTTCGCTACACCACTCTTCAAGTTGCATGATAGGGCGAATGACTGGAACCGTATTGCGGCCACACTGTTCACACGCCGCGATAGCAATCTTTTGCCACTGTGCGAGTTTTTTCTCGAAGCGTTTTGTATCAAGCTTAACGCCACAGCGCTCTGAAATTAAAGGGGTAATGGTGTTCACACCAAGCTCAACCGATTTCTGAATCGTGAACTCCATTTTGTCGCCACGTGAAATCACTTGGCCTAAATGTAAGTCTAACGGAGATTCGCTGCTGCGTTCGATGCGTTCAGAAACATTAACGGTGACATTTTTCTTTGATACTTCGGCTATCGTCGCAGGGAATTCAGCGCCACTGCCATCAAATAGAAGGACTTCTTGGCCTTCTTTCATGCGAAGGACACGACCAACATGACCCGCGGCATCTTCGCCTAAAGCGAGTGAACCTAACTGATGAATGCGTTCTGGGTGATGAATACGAGGGATTCTCATGCTGGTAAACCTATAAATATGTTCATTTGGGTATTTTGTCTCTGCCTAACATGGATGCTTTTAGTTGAAAAAACAAGGGTAGAGCAAGAGTTTCAGGGGCAATTCTGAAACTCTTGTTTGAGATAGTTAGGAATGTTGATTGTACGAGCGACGTTATTTACAAGCAGGGTAAACAAATGGGTTGTGATTACCTTGGATGGCATAGATTCGCTCATCACGAGTACATTCCCACTTGTCGACAGGAAATTGCTTGCTCCACGCCATCATTAGGTTGGTTTGTTGCTTAGATAGTTTGAAACCATACTCTTGGCTCATGTAAAGGTAAGTACGCGCGATAGAGCCTTTTGCTCTGTCTGGCGGCATAACTTTACGCTGCTTGAAGTTGACCTGCATTTCACACTGACCATAGCTCACACCATCCATGCCATTCCACTGACTGAAGTTGTAGTTGGAGCGATCACCGTTAACCTCGCCAATGGCCGGAGTTAGGTTGTGAAGGTCGGCTTCCATGGATTTGAATATTTTGTCATTGCGAGTGCAGTTCTTGCGCCCACCATCTTGCCAACACTGACGCTGGTGGCCAAATTGCCAAGCTGGAACCACGTGTTCCCACTCAATTCGACTCGCCCGCTTTTGTTGTTTTCGGACTTGATAGCCACAGCCATCAAGGTCGGGAATGCCTTTCTTTTTGTCCTTCCATGTAATGTCACAGCCGCAATAAAATGAAGTCGGATGGTCGAGGTAAATCTTCACCGCTTCTCTTTTTGCTTTGGAAAATGAGCTCGGTGGTGCGGCGAGAACGCTTTGGGTTACCAGTAGGCCAAATACTATTGTTAAGTAAAAAGATACAGGTAGGCCAAATGCTTTGAAGGTGAGTTTTTGCATAGAAAAAGACTGATAAAAGTATGATAAACATCAGTCTAGCACTCAAATGTTAGATCTCTCTATTAGATTTGTTCTACCGAGTAAATCAACCTGTCACTAGCTTAGTTGAGTTCCCGTGAAAGCTAAGGTTTGCTGGCACAGCTGGCAGCGATAGGTCGATTGATTTCGAAGCACTTTATTGTGTCGTCTGATTGATAATGGGTAAGTGGTGCACTCACATCGATATTCAAAGGTTTTCCCTTGAACTGAAGCTATTTCAAAGCTGTGAGTTGTTTTGGCTGGAACGTTGAATACCTTTTCCATCACGTATTTCCACTCGTTTCCGTGAGGCCTAACACGTCCGAAAACCTGATGCGTGATTAGGTGTGCGAGCTCATGCGGCACAACTTCGTTGATGAAGGCGTCTTCATTTTCAGAAAATAGTACGTGGTTGAGCTTAATTTCGTTGAGCTGAAGGTAGGCCTTTCCCGCTGCTTTACCTCTTAACTTGAAGGTGATAGTTGGGTGTGGAAATTCACGAGAGAAATGTTGATTTGCGATAGCTAGGCACTCGGCCAATTTCTTATTTGCTCGATGTTGTTGCGGGGTGTAAGACAAACGTTGTTAACTCCAAATAAAAGACCTCAGCGTTTAAGCCAAGGCCTCATCATAACATTGCTTTTTGATCTAGCGATGCTTTACACGTGATGTTTTTTCTTAATGATCTCGTGATAAGCGTGCCATGTACCATAACCAAGTAGCGGCATGGTGACGATCATTCCGATGCCGTAGGTGGCAAAACCCACCAGAATACCGGCACAAATAATACTTGCCCAAACCACCATTGCAGGAATGTTCGATTTCACGGCATTAAAGCTAGTGAAAATTGCACTCATCACATCAACGCGTCTCTCCATCATTAACGGAATTGAAAATGCTGAGATGCTAAATATGAGGCTTGCGATGACAAAACCAATCACAGAACCCGTAATTAAGAAGGGAGCGAACTCAGCCAATGGTGCGCCTTGCACTGAAGGGTAGAGCGCGTGCAATAACGCAGCGATACGCATCCAGAATATCATCGCAACCATCAACACAATCGCAAAGGCCCATTGGTGGGTCGAGTTGCGAGTGATGGCTTTCATTGAGTGCAGTAGGCTGGCGTTATGGCCTTTTTCTCTTTCCCAAGCTGCGTCATACAAGCCTAGGGCAAGAAACGGCCCTATCAGCATGTACACGATCAGGCTTGGCATCACGACTAAGTGTGTTCCTTGCCATTGGACAAGTTGAACAATCGCAATTGCCGCTCCCATAAAGCACAATCCGTAAAATGCGCTGATTAATGGCATTCTTACTAAGTCATGCAGAGCAAGCGACAACCAATGAAAGGGTGCGGAAATACTGATTTGGTTGCAAGGAATGGTGCGAGCGTAATCCTTATCGCTGACCTTGTGTTTTTTATCGTTCAGTTCGGATGGGTGCGCGGTACGAGGCATAGATCCCCCTAGTTAAATAACGTCCTAGTTATAATTCCATAAGGCTCATCGATGTGGCTTGTGTGAGAGTTATGGTGTTGAGCTAAATTGCTCTTTGTCATCCCAGTTATTGTTCTAGCGTGCATTTAACGAGCGTTATCAGACTGAATTAATTTAAGTTAAATGTGAGCTTGATCGCCTAGGAGTTACCTTAACTATTGTCAGTAGTGCTAGAAAACACAAATTATCAGCGGCTTTTTATACTAAGTGGTTAACGGTAAAGAAGGGCGTTAGGGAAGGGTATTGTGAGTGAAAGTTCGGTAAGTACATAAAAATAAAGCCCTTACTAAGCAGTAAGGGCTTTAAAGGAACACATCGCAGTGGCTAAATTATTTTAGGCCAGCGAAGTCCGCAAGGATTGCTGCTTTGTCAGTCGCTTCCCAAGGGAACTCTTCACGACCGAAGTGACCGTATGCAGCAGTTTGCTTGTAGATAGGCTGAAGAAGGTTCAGCATCTCTTGAAGGCCGTATGGACGTAGGTCGAAGTTTTGACGAACAGCTTCAATGATGATTTCGTGTGCTACTTTCTCAGTACCGAACGTTTCAACCATGATAGATGTTGGATCAGCAACACCGATAGCGTAAGACAGTTGAATCTCACAACGGTCAGCCATACCAGCAGCAACGATGTTTTTCGCAACGTAACGTGCTGCGTAAGCTGCAGAACGGTCAACTTTTGATGGATCTTTACCTGAGAATGCACCGCCACCGTGACGAGCTGCGCCGCCGTAGGTATCAACGATGATCTTACGACCAGTTAAACCACAGTCACCCATTGGGCCACCGATTACGAAACGGCCTGTTGGGTTGATGAAGAAGTTAGTATCTTTGTTGATCCACTCAGCAGGAAGTACTGGCTTGATGATTTCTTCCATTACTGCTTCGCGTAGGTCAGGCGTTGTTACTGAATCACAGTGTTGAGTAGAAAGAACAACAGCATCGATACCAACGATCTTACCTTGGTCGTATTGGAAAGTAACTTGAGATTTCGCATCTGGGCGAAGGAAGTCAAGCTTACCGCTCTTACGTACTTCAGCTTGCTTCTTAACAAGAAGGTGAGAGTAAGTAATTGGAGCTGGCATTAGGATAGGAGTTTCGTTAGTCGCGTAACCAAACATGATGCCTTGGTCGCCTGCGCCTTGCTCTTTAGGGTCTTCTTTATCAACACCTTGGTTGATGTCTGGAGACTGCTTACCAATTGTGTTTAAAACAGCACAAGAGTCAGCGTCAAAGCCCATGTCAGAATGAACGTAACCAATTTCACGTACTGTTTCACGAGTGATTTCTTCGATATCAACCCATGCAGACGTTGTTACTTCACCGCCAACCATAACCATGCCGGTTTTAACGTAAGTCTCACAAGCAACACGTGCTTTTGGATCTTGTTCCAAGATGGCATCAAGAACAGCATCAGAGATTTGGTCTGCAATTTTATCTGGATGGCCTTCTGAAACAGATTCAGAAGTGAATAGGTGCTTAGCCATGAGAGCTCCACTTTTAGTTTTTGGTGTAAATAGTTTATGGCGTCGCAAGCTAGGAAGCGCCGCCATTAAATACAGTATATTTTGTAGGTGTTTCTACATCTAGACGGCTATTCTAAATTCCAGCGGTCGAATTACAAGCTCTTTTTTATGATATGTCATAACTAATCGTTTGCGTATCGATCGAGATAAGCCACTGCCAAGTGATGTAAATGTTCGAAAATTGCGAAAAATGACCGTTAAAATGCCAGTAAAACGTTTGCAGTCGCAATAGTCGTTTGAGAGAATACCCGCGCTAATAAAAATGAAAACTTTAGCAATTATCTCTTTTTTAAATCGCTTATGTATCCAGGAGCAGACATGCCTTCTCGTAAAGATCTAGCCAATGCAATCCGCGCACTTAGCATGGACGGTGTTCAACAAGCAAATTCAGGCCACCCAGGCGCACCTATGGGCATGGCTGACATCGCTGAGGTTCTTTGGCGTGGCCACCTAAACCACAACCCGTCAAACCCAGAGTGGGCTGACCGCGACCGTTTTATCCTGTCTAACGGCCACGGCTCTATGCTGATTTACTCTCTGCTTCATCTAGCAGGTTACGAGCTTTCAATTGAAGACCTTAAGAACTTCCGTCAACTGCACTCTAAGACTCCAGGTCACCCAGAGTACGGCTACGCACCAGGTATCGAAACAACGACTGGTCCTCTAGGTCAAGGCATCACCAACGCTGTTGGTATGGCGATGGCTGAAAAAGCTCTTGCGGCACAGTTCAACAAAGAAGGCCACGACATCGTAGACCACTACACTTATGCATTCATGGGTGATGGCTGTCTGATGGAAGGTATTTCTCACGAAGCATGTTCTCTAGCGGGTACGCTAGGTCTTGGTAAGTTGGTTGCTTTCTGGGATGACAACGGCATCTCTATCGATGGCGAAGTGGAAGGTTGGTTCTCTGACGATACTCCTAAGCGTTTTGAAGCTTACGGCTGGCACGTAATCCCAGCAGTTGATGGTCACGATGCTGACGCTATCAACGCGGCTATCGAAGCAGCTAAAGCGGATCCTCGTCCGACTCTAATCTGTACTAAAACTGTAATCGGCTTTGGTTCTCCAAACAAAGCAGGTACGCACGACTGTCACGGTGCACCATTAGGCGCTGATGAAATCACAGCAACTAAAGCAGCATTGGGTTGGGAACACGGTCCTTTCGAAATCCCAGCAGATATCGCAGCTGAGTGGAATGCGAAAGAAGCAGGCGCAGCGAAAGAAGCAGCGTGGAATGCGAAGTTTGACGCATACGCAGCGGCTTACCCAGAGCTAGCAGCTGAATTCAAACGTCGTACTAACGGCGAGCTACCCGCTGAGTGGGAAGAGAAAGCAAACGCAATCATTGCTGATCTTCAAGCTAACCCAGCAAACATCGCTTCACGTAAAGCATCTCAAAACGCACTAGAAGCGTTTGGTCAAATGCTTCCAGAATTCATGGGCGGCTCTGCTGACCTTGCGCCTTCTAACCTGACTATGTGGTCTGGTTCTAAGTCTCTTGAAGCAACTGACTTTTCTGGTAACTACATCCATTACGGTGTACGTGAATTCGGTATGACGGCTATCATGAACGGTATCGCTCTGCACGGTGGTTTCGTGCCATACGGCGCAACGTTCCTAATGTTCATGGAATACGCGCGTAACGCAATGCGTATGGCTGCTCTGATGAAAGTTCAGAACATCCAAGTTTACACGCACGATTCTATCGGCTTAGGCGAAGATGGCCCTACTCACCAACCGGTTGAGCAGATCGCTTCTCTACGTCTGACTCCAAACATGAGCACATGGCGTCCATGTGACCAAGTTGAATCTGCAGTGGCTTGGAAACTGGCTATTGAGCGTAAAGATGGTCCTTCATCTCTAATCTTCTCTCGTCAAAACCTTGCACAACAAGATCGTAATGCTGAGCAAGTTGCTAACATCGCTAAGGGTGGTTACATCCTGAAAGATTGTGAAGGCAAGCCAGAGCTAATCATCATTGCAACTGGTTCTGAAGTTGAGCTTGCAGTTGAAGCTGCTGCACAACTAACCGCTGAAGGTAAAGCTGTACGCGTAGTATCTATGCCTGCAACTGACGCATTCGACAAGCAAGACGCTGAATACCGTGAGTCTGTACTTCCATCTGATGTTACAGCGCGTATCGCAGTAGAAGCTGGCATCGCTGACTTCTGGTACAAATACGTTGGCTTCGGTGGCAAGATCATCGGTATGACAACGTTCGGCGAATCTGCACCAGCAGGTGAGCTATTCAAGATGTTTGGTTTCACTACTGAAAACGTAGTAAACACAGCGAAAGAGCTTCTTGCTTAATCATTGACTGATGGCCTGTGCTAACAGTTAAATGAAGGAAAAACCGAGCGCTGAGCTCGGTTTTTTGTATCTGGGATTTGTTTCTTCTAGGCTTATCTCTACAAGCAACAGATTAACCTGTCCTAACTAAACGGGGTTATTCAAGTAATGCCTTTTGGGTAGGATTCAGTTATCATCTGTTGCACGAAATTTTGGTTAGATGTACGGAAATATGCTAAAAGTCGCGATAAACGGATTTGGAAGAATAGGGCGTAATGTATTACGCGCTGTCTATGAAAGTGGCAAAAGCCAACAAATCAAAGTAGTAGCTGTTAATGAGCTTGCTCAGCCTGACGCTATGGCTCATCTATTGCAGTACGACACTAGTCACGGCCGCTTCGGCAAGAAAATCTCCAACGATCAAGAGCACATCTATGTCCATCACGGCATTGGTGCGGAAGATAAAGGTGAGTTCGATACCATTCGTATCTTACATCTTGCTGATATTGAGCTGTTGCCTTGGCGTGACCTAGAAGTGGATATTGTTCTCGACTGTACCGGTGTTTATGGTTGCCGAGATGACGGCCTAGCGCACATTGCTGCTGGGGCAAAAAAGGTACTGTTTTCTCACCCTGGTGCCAATGACCTCGATAACACCATTATCTATGGTGTGAATCACGATACCATTGAAGCGGGCCACCGAATCGTTTCCAATGGTTCGTGCACCACCAACTGTATTGTCCCTATCATTAAGGTTCTTGATGACGCCTTTGGTATCGAGTCCGGTACGATTACGACTATTCATTCTTCAATGAATGATCAACAAGTTATCGATGCGTACCACAGCGATTTGCGTCGTACTCGAGCAGCAAGCCAATCGATCATTCCTGTCGATACCAAGTTGCATAAAGGTATTGAAAGAATCTTCCCGAAATTTTCCAACAAATTTGAAGCTATATCTGTGCGTGTGCCGACGGTAAACGTAACAGCGATGGATTTAAGTGTCACAATTAATGCAAATGTGAAAGTTAATGACGTAAATCAAACCATTGTTAATGCATCCCAGTGTACATTACACAATATAGTTGACTATACTGAAGCGCCGCTCGTTTCCATCGACTTTAATCACGATCCCCATAGCGCAATCGTTGATGGTTCACAAACGCGAGTGAGCAACGGCCACTTAGTTAAAATGCTAGTGTGGTGTGATAATGAATGGGGCTTTGCGAACCGAATGCTGGATACGGTTCTTGCAATGCAAGCTTCTGAAGGCAAGAAGTAAGACCTAGAAGCAAATGTGCGGATTATTTATTTTTTAGCTTGAAATAAATACTAAGAGTCCACATATTATTAGTAGTGAAAGAATTACCAGTTGAATAATTTATAGGCTTAGCAGGGTTGCTGAGTTTCCAAAACTTTATATTTATTTAAATTTGAGAGGACAAATCATGTCTGTGATCAAGATGACTGACCTGGAACTTGCAGGTAAACGCGTATTTATCCGTGCTGACCTAAACGTACCAGTAAAAGACGGTAAAGTAACTTCAGATGCACGTATCCTTGCATCTCTACCAACTATCAAACTTTGCCTAGAAGCTGGCGCAAAGGTAATGGTTACTTCTCACCTTGGTCGTCCTACTGAAGGCGAATACAACGAAGAGTTCTCTCTAGCTCCTGTAGTTAACTACCTAAACGACGCACTAGACTGCGAAGTTAAACTAGCTAAAGATTACGTAAACGGCCTAGAGCTAAACGCTGGTGAACTTGTTGTTCTTGAAAACGTTCGTTTCAACAAAGGCGAGAAGAAGAACGAAGAAGCACTTTCTAAGCAATACGCTGCACTATGTGACATCTTTGTAATGGATGCATTCGGTACAGCTCACCGTGCTCAAGCTTCTACACACGGCGTTGGTACTTACGCTCCTGTAGCATGTGCTGGCCCTCTTCTAGCTGCTGAGCTTGAAGCGCTTGGTAAAGCAATGGACAACCCAGCTCGCCCACTAGTGGCTATCGTTGGTGGTTCTAAAGTTTCTACTAAACTAACCGTTCTAGAATCTCTTTCTAAAATTGCTGACCAGCTTGTTGTTGGTGGTGGTATCGCGAACACATTCATCGCTGCTGAAGGCCACAACGTAGGTAAGTCTCTATACGAAGCTGACCTAGTTGAAACGGCTCAAAAGCTAATGAAAGAGTGTGCTATCCCAGTAGCAACTGACGTTGCATGTGCTAAAGCATTCGACGAAAACGCAGAAGCTGAAATCAAGCACGTTTCTGAAGTTCAAGACGACGACATGATCTTCGACCTTGGTCCAGATTCAACTGCGGCACTAGCTGAAATCATCGGCAACGCGAAAACAATCCTTTGGAACGGCCCTGTAGGCGTATTCGAATTCAAGAACTTCGAAGCGGGTACAGCTGGTATCTCTAAAGCAATCGCTGAGTCTGCAGGTTTCTCTGTAGCAGGTGGTGGTGACACGCTAGCAGCTATCGATAAGTTCGGTATCAAAGCTGACGTTTCTTACATCTCTACTGGCGGTGGCGCTTTCCTTGAATTCGTTGAAGGTAAAGTACTTCCTGCAGTAGCAATGCTTGAAGAGCGTGCTAAAGCATAATTGATTTAGAAAGGCGAGATGTGAATCTCGCCTTTTAACGTTTGCTGCATATCACACTTTTTTGCTAGAATGGCATAAGTTGTGAGCAAACGATTGCAAGTTTTTAAACTTAAGTTTTTTAATCTTAAAACGATAGAATAAATAGGACTATTTCCATGTCTAAGATCTTCGATTTTGTAAAACCTGGTGTGATTTCTGGCGATGACGTACAGAAAGTATTTGAAGTAGCAAAAGAAAACAAATTTGCTCTTCCTGCTGTAAACGTTGTTGGTACTGACTCTGTAAACGCAGTACTAGAAGCAGCTGCTAAAGTTAAAGCTCCAGTAGTTGTTCAGTTCTCTAACGGCGGCGCTGCATTCTTCGCAGGTAAAGGCGTTAAACTTGAAGGTCAAGGCGCACAAGTTCTTGGCGCTGTAGCTGGTGCAAAATACGTACACGCTGTAGCTGAAGCTTACGGTGTTCCAGTTATCCTGCACACTGACCACGCTGCTAAGAAACTTCTTCCATGGATCGACGGTCTACTAGACGCTGGTGAAGAGTTCTTCGCACAAACTGGTAAGCCTCTATTCTCTTCTCACATGCTAGACCTTTCTGAAGAGTCTCTAGAAGAGAACATCGAAACATGTGCTAAGTACCTAGAGCGCATGGCTAAAATGAACATGACAATCGAGATCGAACTTGGTTGTACTGGTGGTGAAGAAGACGGCGTTGATAACTCTGATATGGACGCATCTGAGCTTTACACTTCTCCAGAAGACGTAGCATACGCTTACGAGAAACTAATGGCTGTTAGCCCACGTTTCACTATCGCTGCATCTTTCGGTAACGTACACGGTGTTTACCAAGCTGGTAACGTTGTACTTACTCCAACTATCCTACGTGACTCTCAAGCATACTGTGCAGAGAAGTTCGGTATCGCACCTAACGCTCTAAACTTCGTATTCCACGGTGGTTCTGGTTCTTCTGAAGCAGAAATCCAAGAGTCTATCGGCTACGGTGTTATCAAAATGAACATCGATACTGATACACAGTGGGCAACTTGGGACGGTATCCGTCAGTACTCTGCTGACAACTTCGATTTCCTACAAGGTCAAATCGGTAACCCAACTGGCGAAGCTGCTCCAAACAAGAAGTACTACGATCCACGCGTATGGCTACGTGCTGGTCAAGCTTCAATGGTTGCTCGTCTAGAGAAAGCATTTGCTGACCTTAACGCTGTAGACGTACTATAATTCTTTGAATTAAGTACTCTTTAAGTTTTAAAAACCCGCTCATTGAGCGGGTTTTTTTATATCTGATAAAAACTTGTACTAAATATGTGAAAAACCTAGCGTGCGGTGAATAAATTTCGTAGTCTTTTAGTTATCGGTATTTGTGTTTATCGGTAAGTTTTAATAATTCAAAAGCTTACATAAATATGACTTTGCAATCTGTCAAAGATAGGATATCGTGCCGAAAAACTGAACTTGGTTCAGTTTATAAAAAGGACTTGGCTTTAATTTACTTTTAACACAATGACTTAACGGTAATTACACTGTTTATTATATTGCAGAGTAAATGAGGCTTAAGGCAGTTTAGCCCATAGCATATTATATAGAGGATGCACATTATGGCTGATAGTTCGACAGCGATTGAGACTCCACTTGTGGATGGTTTGTCTCAAGCAGAGCAGTGGTTAACAAATAATTCAGATTTATTTATCCAATATGGCGTAAATATCATTTCAGCACTGATAATTCTATTTATTGGTAACCTTATTGTTAAAGCAGTAGCGAATAGCGTGTCTAAGGTTCTTCAGAAGAAGAAAATGGACCAAGCAGTTGTGGAGTTCGTCCATGGTTTAGTTCGTTACTTGTTGTTTGTGATTGTTTTAATTGCTGCACTTGGTCGTTTAGGTGTTCAAACGGCATCTGTAGTTGCTGTTATTGGTGCGGCTGGTTTAGCCGTTGGTCTTGCACTACAAGGCTCACTATCTAACTTTGCTGCTGGTGTACTTATCGTTGCATTCCGTCCATTTAAGTCTGGTGACTATGTGGAAATTGGTGGTGTGGCAGGTTCAGTTGATTCTATTCAAATCTTCCAAACGGTTCTAACAACGCCAGACAACAAAATGGTTGTAGTACCTAACGGTAGCGTTATCGGCAGCCCAATCACAAACTATTCTCGTCATGCGACGCGTCGTATTGATCTAATGATTGGTGTTTCTTACAACGCTGATCTTCAGAAGGCAAAAGCGCTACTGACTAAGATCTGTGAATCTGATGAGCGTGTACTGAAAGAACCTGGCGTTCAAGTTGGTGTTCATACGCTTGCTGATTCTTCAGTTAACTTCGTTGTTCGTCCATGGGTTAGCACTGCTGACTACTGGAATGTTTATTTCGACCTGATGCAAGCAATCAAAGAAGGCTTGGATAACGAGGGTATCGAAATTCCATTCCCGCAAATGGATGTACACATGAATAAAGTAGAAGCTTAATTCCTAGTTAGTTTTTATAACTATAAGCTTTTATAAGGAAAGGCGGATAACTTAGGTTATCCGCCTTTTTTGTTGGTTTCATGAAGCTAAATAGATTTACCAGTATTGCTCAATAAGTCCATCGGTAAGCACCGTTGCTATGGCGAACATCATGGTTGCGACTGCGATATCAATGCCTTTCTTAACCTTAGGTTTAGATAGCGTCGGGCCTAGTTTTGCAGCGCCTAATGACAAAGAATAGAACCAGACGAACGAAGCCAATATAGTCCCCATAGCAAATGCAATTCTGTCGTTGCCTTCAAATTGCCCACCAATGGATCCAAGAATTACCACGGTATCCAAATAGAGATGTGGGTTTAATACTGTTACTGCCAATGCCCCTAAAATAACGGTGCGCTTGCCACGCGCTAATATCTCACCTTTCGACTCATCACTGGTGCGCACTTTGAATGCACTGCGTAGTGAGAGCAAACCATACACAGTCAGAAAAGCGATGCCACCTAGTGTCACTGAGGTAAGCAGTAATTCATTTTGCGACAAGATCGCTCCGCCGCCAAAAATGCCTAATGAGATAAACAGAGTATCGAGCAGGCTACAAATCGTTGCTGTCGTTAAATGATGATTGCGTTTTATCCCTTGATTTAGGACGTACGCATTCTGAGCGCCAATAGGGATAATCATACTTGCCCCTAGACCAAAACCTTGTAATAAAACCCAAAAACTCATTTTAACCTCCACTTATTTAACGATATTTACGTGCTATATGGCGAAGATACTCTGACCCTTTAAATAAGTATAATTAATGATTTTAATCCATTATTAGAGTTGCTAATGTGGTGATGAGTTAGCTTAAAAAGGAAGCAAATTGATGCGCGGATTGGATTATAAATGGATTGAAGCACTGGATGCTGTAGTAAAACAACGTAGTTTCGAAAGGGCTGCTGAGCAGTTATATATCTCCCAGTCGGCGGTATCTCAACGCATCAAACAGCTGGAAAAGTGGTTGGCTCAGCCAGCCTTGGTGAGAGAAAGCCCGCCTAGGCCAACGCCTGCGGGTAAAAAACTACTGGGCTTATATCGCCGTGTTCGTTTGTTAGAGCACGAGCTTGTGCCTGAGTTGATGAATGAAGAGGGTAATCAACCACTATCGATATCCATAGCCACCAACGCTGATAGTTTGGCGACATGGTTGCTACCAGCTTTGTCGGATGTGATTAAGTCTCGCCAAGTCGAGTTGAACCTCGCGATTCATGGTGAGTCGAGAACCATTGAAAAGATTAAAAGTGGCGAGGTGGCCGGTGCAATCAGTTTGGAGTCTCAAGCGATTCCTGGCTGCAGTGCTGACTATCTCGGTAGGATGGATTATGTGTGCGTGGCTAGCCCTGACTTTCATCAGCGTTACTTTGCAGAGGGCGTAAACTACGCCACCTTAAGCAACGCACCTGCGGTTTCCTATGATCAATACGATGATCTGCATAAGAAGTTTCTGCATGATCATTTTAACGTCCCGAGAGACAGTGTGATCAATCATACAGTCGGCAGTTCAGAAGCATTTGTGCGCTTGGCATTATCGGGTGTAGCCTATTGCTTGATCCCCCGATTACAGATTATCGATGAGCTCGAGTCTGGTGCTCTGATTGATATTACCCCTGGCTCTCTGCTCTCTTATCGCATCTATTGGCACCATTGGCAGCTTGAGAGCGGAGTATTAAAAGAGGTATCCCAAGCAATATTGAGTTTTGCTCACAATCACTTACCTCAGTAAACTGTTGGTTTTTTCAGCGTCAAAGTTCTGTTAGAAGTGTGTGCTCTGGATTGGCTAAACGATAAATTGCTCTATGATGAAAGGACATTTGTTTAGCATAGGTCATACCTAATGAAGCTTGTACCAAAGATGTTAGCAACGTCTCTTACTCTTACTGCGGCGTTGAGTGCTGTGAGTTTTCCATCATTGGCTGACTCTCCATCCTTTCCTCATATTTCAACGACAGGCTATGGTGAAGTGATCGCTACACCTGATATGGCGACATTCTCTGTGAGAGTCGTGGAATCGACGATGACTGCTGAACAGGCTAAAAATACCGTTGATAAAGTCGTGACAGGCTTTCTAAACAAGCTACATCAAGCTGGTGTTGATGAGGCGAGTGTACACAGCTCTAACCTGTATTTATCTCCTCAATATCATTACCCGAAAGATGGCAAACCGGAACTGGTTGGCTACCGCGCCTCACGTAATGTGACCGTTCAAGTGACTGAGCTAGCTAATCTTAATGAGTACATGGATATTGCGATTGGAGAAGGCATTAATCAGATCGACAACATCCAACTGCAAGTTCGCGACCAAGCTAAGTATCAAGAGCAAGCGCGCTTAGAAGCCATTAAAGATGCGACATCAAAAGCTAAATCATTGGCGAGTGGTTTTGAGCGCGAGTTAGGTGATGTATGGCGCGTGGATTACAACGCCCAATCTTCTCAGCCAGTACTCATGCGTTCAATGGCGATGGATGCAAGAACAGAATCGAACTCTTATGAAGACTCAACAATCACCATTCGTGATCGCGTGAATGTGATCTACCAGATCGAAGAGTAATGACAGTGCTATAGAAGGTTTTGGATCATGACGACCTAATTACCTACGATAGGCCAAATGCTAAAAAGGCTCTCATGATGAGAGCCTTTTTTATGCATTTTGAGTGCGATGATTAGTGAAGAAGACGAGCACGGATTGTGCCTTCGATCTCTTTCAGTTTAAGCAGTGCTTCTTCAGAGCGATCGGCTTCTACATCGATAACGACATAACCCATATCAGCCGCAGTCTGTAGGTATTGACCCGCGATATTGATCCCTTCCTCAGCGAAGATGGTGTTGATCTGAGTTAGGATGCCTGGGCGGTTTTCGTGAATGTGTAATAAACGAGACGTTCCAGTATGCAGTGGTAGTGATACCTCAGGGAAGTTAACACTTGATAGCGTAGAGCCGTTATCAGAGTATTTCGCTAGCTTACCAGCAACTTCAACACCAATGTTCTCTTGTGCTTCTTGAGTTGAACCACCCACGTGAGGCGTTAGGATCACGTTATCGAACTGCATTAATGGAGACTCAAACGGGTCTGCATTGGTTTTTGGTTCTGTTGGGAAAACATCAATAGCCGCACCTGCAAGGTGTCCAGACTCCAGAGCGCCACACAGAGCAGGAATATCGACTACCGTGCCACGAGCTGCGTTGATAAAGATAGAACCAGGCTTCATGCGCTCGAACTCTTCTTTACCCATCATGTCTTTTGTTTCGTTGGTTTCAGGTACATGCAAAGAGATTACGTCACACTTGTTCAGTAATTCCGTCATGGTATGAACTTGCGTTGCGTTACCCAGAGACAGTTTGTTTTCAATGTCGTAGAAGTAAACACGCATGCCAAGGTTTTCAGCAATAATACCCAGTTGAGTACCGATGTGACCGTAGCCAATAATACCTAAACGCTTACCACGGGCTTCGTAAGAGTTGTCGGCACTCTTTTTCCAGATGCCACGGTGTGCAAGCGCGTTCTTTTCTGGAATGCCACGTAGTAGCAATAGAACCTGACCAAGAACGAGCTCAGCAACGCTTCGAGTGTTTGAGAACGGTGCGTTGAACACAGGGATACCGCGTTTTGCTGCTGCTTGAAGGTTGACTTGGTTAGTACCAATACAGAAACAACCGACGGCAACCAGCTTTTCAGCTGCATCAATAACTTCTTGGGAGATATTAGTGCGAGAACGAATACCAATGAAATGAGCATCTTTTACTGCTTCAAGAAGTTCATCTTCCGGTAGCGAGCCTTTGTGGTACTCAATGTTTGTGTAACCAGCGGCTTGCAGTACTTCTACAGAAGAAGGGTGAAGACCTTCTAGAAGTAGAATTTTAATTTTTTCTTTTTCCAGTGAAACTTTGGCCATTGTTCTCGTCCTTAAAATGGAAAGGTTGGGCAAATGCGGCGCACGTGCTACAAAATGGCTGAAAGGGGAACAAATTCACCACTTTGTTAGGAGACAAACGTTTTCCCTGTGCGTCTTCTGAACAATAAAGTAACAAAAAAAAAATGTTTTGGGTAAGAAAATTACGGAATAAGACATAATTTTACAGCAATAAAGCAAAAAAAACGGCGCCCTAGGGCACCGTATGTAATGAAGTAACAGAAAAACTCAATCTTCTATTATTTATTCTTCGATTTTTGCACCTTCAGGCGTGCCGGTGATAACCACATCAGCACCACGGTGAGCGAACAGACCAACCGTCACCACACCAGCTATACCATTGATGATATCTTCTAGTTGTTTCGGGTTTTCGATCGCCATGCCGTACACATCTAGGATCACGTTGCCGTTATCGGTTGTGCAGCCTTCGCGGTAAACTGGGTCACCACCAAGCTTAACTAACTCACGTGCCACGTATGAACGTGCCATTGGGATTACTTCAACAGGCAGTGGGAATTTACCCAACACATCAACTGCTTTAGTGCCGTCAACAATACACACAAACTTATCAGAGATAGCCGCTACGATTTTTTCACGAGTCAAAGCAGCGCCGCCGCCTTTGATCATATCGCGTGAAGCGTTAATCTCGTCTGCGCCATCAACATAGATGTCTAGTTTGAATACGTCGTTGCACTCAAATACTTTGATTTCTAGTGCTTCTAGTTTTTCAGTAGAGGCTACAGAGCTTGAAACCGCACCTTTGATTTTGTCTTTCATTGTGCCAAGTGCGTCGATGAAGTGATTTACTGTAGAGCCAGTACCTACACCTACAATGCTGCCTTCTTCAACATATTGAAGTGCTGCCCAGCCAGCTGCTTTTTTCATTTCATCTTGAGTCATGCCATTCTCCTGAATAAGGTCTTGCGCTTTGAATTAATCGTTCGCGTATTGAAGTTAACGTTTATATATCGAGGTTAACGTTTGCGGCGCGATTATAGCGCTTTAATGGTTGTTTTCCCATTGCCAAGTTTTACTCGGAGTCACGATTTTAGGTAACGGAATGTCCCATTCTTCAATCGGTAGCGTATCAACATGTTGGCAATCATGAGCCAAACCAATAGGAGCTGCACCTTCGCCCGTCTCGAACCACTTTGCCAAGGTGCGATCGTAATATCCGCCGCCCATACCTAAACGATGGCCATGGGAGTCAAAGCCTACAAGGGGCGTAAGAATAAGGTCGAGTTGCTGACAAGGTTTAACCAGCATTTGATTGAGCTGAGGTTCGACAATACCGTACTTATTCAAGACCGTCGGTGTGGTTGGCGAGTAGTGTAAAAACAGCAGGTGCCCGGCAGAGAAGGGGTGCAATACTGGTAAATAAGTTTGCTTACCTTGCGCCCATAACCATTCGATTAAAGGCTGAGTATCGAGTTCGCCATCGATAGAGATATAGAGGGCAATATGCTGAGCAGACTGAATTTCATCAAGCTGCATGCACTGCTTAACTAAGTCGATACCGGATTGAGTTTGTTGGTCGCCAGATAAGGCATTGCGTTTGATACGGATCTGTTTGCGAAATTCGCTGCGTGTGAGCGTCTTCATAAGAAGGGATACCCCAAAGTGCCGTTGAGAATAGATGGCCCTTGAACCAGCGAGTTCAAGGCGGATCAGCAATGATTACCGTAGGCTTCTCGGTCGGGCCGAGCATGCTCAATAGCACTCAAGTACTAACCCTTAGGGATTGCTTATCGGCTCGGGGACGTGAATCCTCTGACAAACACTCCAGGGTAAATTTTGTGTACGCTATTGCTGTCCGTGCTTAACTTTACTGAGGACATCTGAAAGTGATGTCGTGAGCTGTTCCATTCGCTCGGTCAGTGCGTTTTGTTCATCATTTGCTTCAAACTTCTTGGTTTGTAATTCGTAGCAAATATTCAGAGCTGCGATAGTCAGCAGCTTCACTTCATTGGTTACCTTAGTACGTTCAGCCATCTCTTTCAATCGATTATCAAGATCGGCCGCCGCTGCAATCAATGACTCTTCTTGCCCTGGGGGACAATTCACTCGAGTCAGTTTTCCTAATATTTCAACGTCTACCGCTTGATTACTCATGATGGATGAACTCTTTAACGCGCTATTTTTAAGGCTGCTGCTCTTTATCATTTTTTTTAAAAGAAAAAGTGCAAGTACCGATGAGGAAGCAATCTCCTCTGAGGGAGAAACTATAGGTAAACCGCTATTAAGATTCAAGCTTTTCAGAGTGACTGTTTGTAAATGAGAGCTTGAGCACACAGTAATTCAGCAAATTGAACAATTGGTAGTCAGTCATCCTTCAATTGCTCAGGATCGATGCTTACCAGAATTGGGGTGAAGTGGTACGATTAAACTATCGATATAAAGAATAACTGAGCGAGCTATCTGATGAGCGAAACTACTTTACCTGACTACCTAACGGTTGCGACTGAACTTCAATCGGCAAGTCTAGCCGTAACCCCTGCTGAGATGCATGGTTTATTAACGGGTATGTTGAGCGGAGGCTTAAACCTAACAGATAAAAGCTGGCAACCACTTATCTTTGATTACACCAACGAAGGTATGGGATGGCCAGATCGTGCTTTGACATTAGCGGAAGCGACACTAAAAGTAACGACCAGTGAAATCACAGGTTCAGGTATGGAACTATCTATGTTGCTGCCTGATGAAGATGCAAGTGCAAGCTTGTTTGATTTGGCGGATGGCGTTTCTGACTGGATTAACCACTTTATTTCTGGTTTAGGTCTGGTTGGCGCTCAATTAAACAAAGCGTCTGACGGTACTAAAGAAGCATTAGCTGATCTTGAAGAGATGGCAAAGCTCGGTATCGACGAAGAAGATGATCTAGAAGAGCAAGCACAGTTGCTAGAGCATGTTATTGAGCACGTAAAAGCGTGTGCATTGACAATTCATGCTGAATTCGGTGCTCGCCCATCTGAAGATGTGGCTCCAACCATTCATTAATCCGTTTGTCGGTTTGAGGTTATGATGGCTCAGTATGATGTTGTAATTGCTGGTGGTGCAATGGCAGGGGCTACGTTAGCTCTTGCTCTGAACCAATTAAGTCAAGGTTCCTTGTCGATTGCGGTAGTGGAGCCTTATCAGGTTAACCATCAAGCTCATCCAGGGTTTGATTCTCGTTCGATTGCTTTGTCCTATGGCACAGTGCAGATCCTGGATTCTTTGCGCTTATGGCAATCTATCGCTCCGGTCGCGACCCCGATTAAAGATATCCATGTTTCGGATCGCGGGCATGCCGGAATGACAGATATCTACAGTGAAGAGCTTGCGGTAGATGCACTTGGCTATGTGGTTGAATTGGCGGATGTGGGGCGAATCTATCAGCAAAAGCTTGAATCAGAAGCCACAATTACGATGCTTTGCCCTGAGTCTGTCAGTAACGTGGTACGTGATGAAGCACTAACTACCATTGAACTGACAAGTGGAAAGACAGTCACAACCAAATTATTGGTTGCTGCTGATGGTGCTATCTCAACCTGTTGCCAGCAACTGAATATACCATTGAGTGAACATGACTTTGAGCAAGTCGCTGTGATTGCTAATATTGTGGCGAGTGAACCCCATCAAGGTCGAGCATTTGAGCGTTTTACTCATCATGGGCCCGTCGCTCTATTACCGATGAATGACAACCGTTTGTCGCTGGTTTGGTGTTTGTCACCGGAACAAGCACATCAAGTTATGGCTTTAAACGATGACGAATTTCTTGAGCAGTTGCAGAATGACTTTGGTTGGCGACTTGGCCGATTAGAGAAGGTCGGCAAGCGCGCGAGTTACCCTCTGATTCTTCGTCACCGACAGCAAAATATCTCTCATCGATTTGCCATTGTTGGTAATGCTGCTCAAACGCTTCACCCAATTGCGGGGCAAGGCTTTAACCTAGGCATCCGAGATGTGGCTTCCTTGGCAGAAGAGTTGTGTACCCAGTTAGATGATGTAGGTCGTTACCGTGGTCTTGTTAACTTTAGAAAGCGTAGAGAACAAGACCGAGACGCAACGATCACGTTGACTTCAAGCCTAGTTCACCTGTTCTCAAACGATTATATGACCGCTCGCATTGGGCGTGATCTTGGGTTAGCCGTAATAGATAACCTTCCACCACTTAAAGGTCCACTTTTGCGTCATACGCTTGGCCTAGTAGAAAGATAAGGTAATAAATAATGATGCAAAGTGTTGATATCGCGATTGTTGGTGGTGGCATGGTTGGCCTAGCGCTTGCTGCTGCCCTAAAAGACAGTGACCTAAGAATCGCTGTCATTGAAGGCAGAGCGCCTAGTGAAGGGCTGAGTGAGCTGCCTGATGTGCGTGTATCCGCGTTGAGTCGTTCTAGTGAAGTGATTCTTCGTAATCTAGGTGCATGGCAAGGTATCGAACAAAGACGCGCTGCACCGTATCAAGCGATGGAAGTGTGGGAACAAGACAGTTTCGCTCGTATTGAGTTTGACTCGACACGCTTGGCTCAGCCTAATCTTGGTCATATCGTTGAAAACCGTGTGATTCAATTAGCGCTGCTTGATCAGGTTAAGAAACAAGACAACGTCAGCCTGTATATGCCCGCAACGTGTAAAACGATGGCGATTGGTGAAAGTGAAGCTTGGTTAACATTGGACAATGGTCAAGCACTGACAGCTAAGTTAGTTGTTGGAGCAGACGGCGCAAACTCTTGGGTTCGTAAGCAGCAAGATATCCCATTAACACATTGGGATTACGGACACAGTGCGATTGTCGCGAACATCAAAACCACAGAGCCGCACCACAGCGTTGCTCGTCAAATCTTCACGCCTCAAGGCCCATTGGCATTCCTACCAATGCAACCAAGCAACATGAGCTCGATTGTTTGGTCTACGGAACCAAATCGTGCCGAGAACCTCGTATCAATGTCGGATGCTGAATTCAACAAGCAGTTAACAGCTGAGTTCGATGCAAAGCTGGGCTTATGTGAAGTGGTTGGTGACCGTTTTGCCTTCCCACTGCGCATGCGTTATGCGCGTGACTTTGCGGTAGAGCGTGTGGCTTTGGTTGGTGATGCTGCTCATACCATTCACCCATTAGCAGGGCAGGGCGTGAACCTTGGCCTATTAGACGCAGCAAGCCTAGCGCAAGAGCTGTTAAAGCTATGGTCTGCGGGTGAAGACATTGGCACCAAGCGTAATCTTCGCGGCTACGAGCGCTGGAGAAAAGCAGAGGCGGCGAAAATGATTGCTTCAATGCAGGGCTTTAAAGATCTGTTTGAAGGCGATAACCCAGCTAAGAAGCTGATTCGTGGCATCGGTATGAAGCTTGCGGGCCAATTACCGGGTGCGAAAGATGAGATCATGAAGCGCGCACTGGGTTTGTCTGGCAATCTTCCTGACTTAGCTAAGCGTCCAGTGACTCATCGATAATGACATAGTGTTCTGGTGGTATATCGAATCATCATTGATACGAAAATTGGTACGAAAAAAGGGTTGGCATAATGCCAACCCTTTTTGTTTTTAATTCTGTAGATAATCAGGTCATGCGTACGCGCAGCGCAGTTTCATGATTTCACTATTTATTTCTTTCACTGTTTGAAAGTGACGTTTTTCTGCTCGGTCTGGTAGCACTAGCTTACCGTTATCAAACTCAAATTTTCCTACGCCGTAAATGTAGATTCGTCCTTTGAAAAGTCGACTTACATGTTTAGCAATCATACTCGGTGTATAGCGCTTAAACAGTCTCATTCTTAATTATCCTTATATTTACCTAGCCTGCATATTATAGAAAAACTCCGAGATAATAATTGTGATAAGCATGGAGTTATATGCAGTAGCGTTGACGTTAATTAGATATTTGTGCTGTTCTAAGCACTTTCTTCAGTAAATATCTATTTTTACGTGAGCTCCTCCCCAAAATAATACTGAGTAGTGAACTGCCGTGAACTTTTCTGTTCAGTATTAAGCAGTGATAATGTTACAAGTATAAGAATAGGCGGGATTTTTTTGTTTGTGTAATCAAATTGTAAATTTCGGACAAAAAAAAGCCCGTCTAAAACGGGCGAATAGTCACAGATGCATTACACAAAAGTGGATACTGATGTTACTCAGTGGATTCACTTGCACTGATTTGCTTAATAGCTAGTCAGTAAATTTACAATAACGCAAATTTAACCTTGTGACTACTTATGCTTTTATTTTGAGTAACTATTTATTAATGGTGTGTTCTTCTTATGACGAGGTTCACACTAAAAATGTACTCAATGAAATATTAAAATGAAGTTTGCGAAGCATGATCTAAACGATCATCGACTGATGTCCGCGACGGTCGGTGCACATAGCGCCATAAGATCATTGAGATCCAGCGCAACGCCAGCCATTCGGTCGCCGGAGCTAATGGTTACGGTCGAGTTGTTTTGAATGGAAGGATCAAAAATGATCGGCATGTGTCTCTTGAGAGCGAGCGGACCAACACAACCCACTTTAAAACCGGTGATCGCTTCAACATCAGCGAGCGACACGCAGGTCATTCGACGGCAATTCAGTACCGAGCGTACTTTCTTGGGGTCGACAGAGCGATCGCCAGCAGTACAGGCTAACGCATACTGGTTGCCCATATCCTTGAGCAGGATGCACTTCACCATTTGAGAGGCGTCGATGCCTCGCTCTTGTGCAGTTTCTTCAATGCTGGTGGTTGGCTTGCTTTGCATCAGCAGGCGATAATTCACCTGCTGTTGATCCAGCCATTGTGTAATCTGCGTTTCCACGTGGTTACTCGTCGTCAAGGCTGTACGGCAGTGGCAGGATATTCCATGTTTGATCAGGCTGCGCGGTCAGTCGCAGCTGAACATCGTCATCAAGGTTGTTTGGCAGTACCATCAAACCAATCGCTCGGTTATCAGCAAATTGATAGACGTTTAATAGTCGGCCTGCGCCACGCCAGTTCTCACCCACGCTACGCTCTAGTTCAATTGGGTTCTCTAGAGACAATACTTCTGCTGTCGTTCCTGAAACAATGCGCATCTCACGCTTGTTCATGCCACGGTACTTAGCACGAGCAACCGTTTCTTGACCTGTGTAACAGCCTTTTGAAAAGCTGATACCGCCAATCGCTTGCAGGTTAAGCGCTTGAGGGATGTGCTCGTTTTGCTCTGCTTTCGATAGGTTAGGCTGAGCATCAAGAATTTCATGATATTGCCAAAGTGTTTCTGATACTTTCTCCGCAGCGCTGTTTGATACCAAGGCTTCAGCGGCTTCTTCTGTCACAAGTAGAGCCCAGCGGTTATCTGCAACTTGAACCGCTGTACCACCAGAGATAGCACGCACATTACCTTGGCTTTCTGAAATAGAATCAATGTATTGATTAGCTGACGAACCCATCACACCGATAACAACGTCAGACGTTTGCTCGATATCGACCTTAGAGAACACCGCGTACTTCTTGATTTCAACGAGCTCGACTTCAATCGCTGATTTAGGTTGCATGAGTGCGTAGCCACCGTTGTGGTGGAACAAACGAAAGATACTCCATACCTTTCCTTTTGCATCACAGTGCGCGCCTAATGTGGATTCATCATTAGGAAGAGTGACGACATCGCACGTTACTTGACCCTGTAGGTACGACTTTTTGTCATCGCCTATCATGGTAATTGCACTCCAGTCTGATACGTGTGTCATCATCAGTTCTGGAAGCGATTCATTTTGCGTATGAGCGAGTGGCTGAAATATGTTTTTCCAATCCATTTTATCTTTCCTAAGAATTTTATTTGGCTCTATGTTAATCCGGTTCTGTTTCTTTGTCAGCCTAGGTTTTTTTGTGAGCTTAGATAGGGACTGTGACTCACATAGTAGTTGCAGGGCGTATGACTTGTTACACTCCGAGAAAGAAAAATTATAGGTGAGGATAGCCAATGTACACTGCAGAGCAGAAAGCACGAATTAAATGGGGTTGCCGTCGCGGCATGTTAGAACTTGATGTAGTCATCATGCCATTTTTCGAAGAGTGTTTTGATTCATTGCAAGAGCAGGAACAGCGCGAGTTTGTTTCTCTATTAGAGTGTGATGATCCAGATTTGTTTACTTGGGTAATGGGCCACGGACGCAGTGAAAACCTAGGCCATGCATCAATGGTTGATAAAATTGTCGCACACAACCTCAGCAAGGTTCGTTAAGCTTCAGCTTAACCCTTCGTATTCCGCATTATTTGCAAAAGGCACTATTTTTGGGTGCCTTTTGTTTTTCATCGTCCTGTCTTCTATTCCACTTGCCGCCAGCCTTTATTGCTTAGCTTTAATGATCCGCTTGTTCAGAAACAATCATGTGATTCTAAATAGTGTCTATGGGCGTTTTGATTACAGAGAGGATGGTGATATTCGACTCAATGACCGAACTTACCGACTCAAGTCCGTTGATAAGATCTGGGCGCAGTTCTTCGTTAAATTGCAGTTTGAATGTGGGCACTCGGTACTGCTTTGGCGGGACAGCTGTTGCGAGCGAGAATATCGCCATTTTCTGGCGAACTTACAACGAGCGCGCTAGAGAAGCCAAACTATTCGATGAAAGAAAGTATTAGATAAAAGAAAGCGTTAGACAAAAGAAAAGGGAGCACTCGGCTCCCTTTCGTTTAATCATTTTCCGCTGACGGCTAATTCGCTAAGCACGTTTAACCAATTATTATGATTGGCGTTTCTCTGGCGTCAGAATCGTTGGGCCACTGTCTTCTGCAAGTTCAGGGTAATCCAACGTGTAGTGGAGGCCGCGGCTCTCTTTACGTTGCATTGCACAACGAACCATTAGCTCTGCCACTTGTAGCAAGTTACGCAGTTCTAATAGGTTATTCGAAACCTTGAAGTAGCTGTAGTACTCATGAGTTTCTTGTTGCAGCATCTGAATGCGACGCAATGCTCGCTCTAGTCGTTTATCCGTTCGAACAATGCCCATGTAATCCCACATGAATAGGCGCAGTTCGTGCCAGTTGTGTTGAATGATAACTTCTTCATCACTGTTGGTGACCTGGCTTTCATCCCATGCTGGCAGTTCTGCACACAGTTGAGATTGGTCGATGTTCTCAACGATATCTTTTGCTGCTGCCCATGCGTAAACCACACACTCAAGCAGTGAGTTAGAAGCCATACGGTTTGCACCGTGTAAGCCGGTGTAGCTCACTTCGCCAATCGCATACAAGTTCGTTAGGTCGGTTTGACCCTGCTTATTAACCATGACACCACCACACGTGTAGTGAGCGGCTGGTACGATAGGGATCGGCTCTTTGGTCATATCGATGCCCAAGTCCATCAAGCGAGTATGGATCATCGGGAAGTGCGCTGTGATGAATTCTTCAGGCTTGTGGCTGATATCAACATACATACAGTCGGCACCCAAGCGCTTCATTTCGAAGTCAATTGCACGAGCAACCACATCACGTGGCGCCAGTTCACCGCGCTCATCGAAGTCCTTCATAAAGCGAGAACCATCTGGACGACGCAAGTAAGCACCTTCACCACGCAGTGCTTCCGTTAGTAGGAAGTTACGCGCTTCTGGGTGGAATAAACAAGTTGGGTGGAACTGGTTGAACTCAAGGTTTGCCACACGACAACCCGCACGCCAAGCGATAGCAATACCATCACCTGAAGAAACATCTGGGTTAGAGGTGTATTGGTAAACCTTTGAAGCGCCGCCTGTTGCTAATACAACAAACTTAGCGCGCACGGTTTCAACATGTTCTTGGTTACGGTTCCAAATGTAGGCACCGATCACCTTGTCTTTTGAACCACCAATCTTATCTTCCGTGATCAAATCCAGCGCATTGTGGCGCTCGAAGATCTCGATATTTGGGTGGTTGTTGACGTTATCTTGTAGTGAGGTTTGCATCGCCATGCCAGTTGCATCGGCAGCGTGCAGAATTCTGCGGTGACTGTGGCCACCCTCACGAGTGAGGTGATATTTTGGTTGGCCTTCTGTGCTGTTCTCATCTTTATCAAATGGAACACCACCATCAATCAGCCATTGCACACACTCTTTCGCATTTTCAGCAATGAATTGAACTGTATCTTCTTCGCATAACCCAGCCCCAGCGATTTGAGTATCCTCTACATGAGACTCAATACTGTCCGACTCATCGAACACCGCGGCGATACCACCTTGTGCGTAATACGTCGATCCTTCGCTGCGTGGTCCTTTGCTTAATACAATTACTTTTGCATGTTCTGCTACGCGTAAGGCTAATGACAAGCCTGCCGCACCACTTCCTACCACTAATACATCACACTGATGTTCACGGTTTGCGTTCATAAAACTTATTAAATCCCGGGCTATAGTCGAGTTGTCCACTCTCAATTGACTTTGTCTTGTTTTAGGAGTTTGGCTAAGACTGTTATAATCTCTCCAGAGTCATCCTTAAACGCTATGCAAAATCAATATATAGACAGCTATCTAGAAATATTTAATTGCTCAATACCATTGCTTTTGCTCAAGTTTCCCCAAATTGATAGGGATAGCTATTTTTATTACATCACATTGTGAAACAATAATGGCAAATAATTTTAAGAAAGTTGGAACTTTCGGTATTTGGCTTAGTCACAATAGTGCTCTTGTAGACGGTGGTGTCAATACTACATTTCGCATAATTAGTCCCCATATCTGTGAAGGTGAGGGTTATAACAATAGGAGTACCCGCTCGAATGAACGAGCAGCTAACCGATCAAGTGTTGATTGAGCGAGTTCAGAGTGGAGATAAGCAGGCATTTAACTTACTAGTGGTTAAGTATCAAAACAAAGTTTGTAATCTTATCTCTCGATACGTGAATAATTCCGGTGATGTACCTGATGTAGCACAAGAAGCTTTTATTAAAGCTTACCGCGCGATACCTAACTTTCGTGGCGAGAGTGCCTTCTATACATGGTTATACCGAATTGCCGTGAACACCGCTAAAAATCATATCGTTGCCCAAAGCCGTAGGCCGCCAGCAACCGATGTAGATGCAGAAGATGCAGAATATTACGAAACAGGCAGCGCGTTAAAAGAAATATCGAACCCTGAGAACTTAACGCTGTCTAAAGAATTGAAACAAGTTGTTTTTGGAGCGATTGAAGCGCTACCAGAAGACTTAAAAACTGCAATGACGTTGCGAGAGCTCGAAGGTTTGAGCTACGAAGAGATTGCAGAAGTAATGGATTGCCCTGTAGGAACCGTACGTTCGCGTATTTTCCGAGCTCGTGAAGCGGTGGAAAAGAAAATCAAACCTCTTTTGCAACGCTAGAACTTGTAATAATTATGGTGAAAATAATGGCTGATAAAGAAAAGCTTTCGGCACTCATGGATGGTGAAACGATCGATAAAGCTCTCATTGTAGATCTAGAATCTGATCAAGAAAGCATGGATACTTGGCAGAGTTACCATTTAATTGGTGATGTTATGCGTGGGGATTCGCCAGAAACTCCAGAGTGGAACATTGCCAATAGTGTAGCGGCAGCGCTTGAGAACGAGCCTGCACATGGTTCAATGTCGAACCTGCACCAAGTGAATGTTGAACCTACTGTTGCTCCAATTGAAGAGCAACCTAAACCTCAGCAAGCGAAGCGTCAGCTTCCGGCGTGGTTACAACAGTTTGGACAAGTTGCCGTGGCAGCGTGTGTTTCATTAGCCGTTGTATTAGGTGTTCAACAATATGGTGGTAGCGACCCTGCAGCACCAGAGCAGTTGCCTGTACTCCAGACGATTCCATTTGCCGGTTCTGCGGAACCAGTAAGTTTAACGCGTGACTCTGTTGAGAAACCAACATCTGAAGCTAACTTGCAAGAGCAGCGCAAACGCGTTCATGCATTGTTAGAAGATTATGAGCTGCAGCTAAGATTAAACAGTGATGCATCGCCAATGCAAGATGCACATCTAGAATCGGACATTGAATGAAGAAAATCCTGGTCAGTGCACTGACACTGTTCAGCTTGATGTCTCCAACAGCCTTTGCAGAGGAAACCACTGCAAAGGCCTTGTTGCATCAAATGAACGAGGCCAGTCAGCATCTAAATTACGAACTCTCCTACATTTTGATAAAGAAGAGCAGTATTGAGCCTCTTGTTTATCGCCATGCGGTTAACGACGACCAACAACTTGCACACCTTGTTTATCTAAGCGGCCCTGTTCGTGAAGTCATTCGACGTGGCAACGAAGTTAGCTACATCGAGCCGGGTACAGAGCCATTTACGATTCAGTCAGGCAGCATGGTTGCGCCTGTTATTCCGATGATTAATCGAGATATCGAATCTCTGAATCAGTACTACGACTTTGTGAAAGTTGGTCGCTCTCGTGAAGCAGGTAGCACCACTCAAGTGCTGCGTGTCGTGCCGAAAGATGGCCTTCGCTACTCTTACGTGGTTTGGGTAGACGAAAAAACGAATCTTCCTTTGCGTGCCGACCTTTTGGATCGTGATGGCGAAGTGCTTGAACAGTACCGCACTATCTCTTACGTGGTGAACGATAAGATTGCTGAGGCTATGGGTGGCTTGAGCCAAGCTCAATTGCCGAAAGTTTTATCATTACCGGAAGGCTTAGTGAGTGAAACTAACTGGCAAGCGTCGTGGATTCCTGAAGGGTTTAAATCAAAAGAGCTTAGCCGCTATCAAATGGCTGCGACCGATAAAATGGTTGAAAGTCAGCTTTTCAGTGATGGACTGTTTAACTTTTCGGTTTATATCGCGGAAAAAGATGAGCATTCATTGAAAGGGCAGCTGGTGCGTCAAGGGCGTAGAACCTTGCACAGCTTAGTGATTGGCGATAAAGAGATCTCTGTGGTTGGTGACATTCCGCCGGCAACTGCAAAACGTATTGCTCAGTCAGTTACATTTAATAAATCGGTACAAGCGCAATGATGACCGCGCTGGCGACCGTTAGCTCGGTTGAACAAAAAGGTAAGCAATACTTTGTTCAATTGAGCTGCGAACAACAAACCAGTTGTAGCAGCTGTTCTTCTCAAAAAAACTGCGGTACGGGTATTGTGACCAAGGCTGTTGGCAATAAATCTTTGTTTTGGCAGCTTAAAACCAAAAGCTTAGTCAAAGCTGGACAAATCGTAGAAATTGGCTTTCCAGAAAAAAGCCTACTTCAGTCGGCGGCGATTGTTTATCTCATCCCACTTTTCATGTTGATGATTGGTGCTGGTTTTGGGCAACTCTTGTTACAACCCTTACTCCAGGGGGGCGAGGGCATTGTTATCTTAAGTGCAGCACTGTTTACTGCTGGTGGGATTGCCTTAGCGAAGCGGTTAGCCAAACCCATGGAAGACAAATCCAAGCAAGAAGTCGTCTTGATTCGAATCCTAGGTGAGTCTCTCGTCTAATTTATGATGCTTCTTGCCCTTAAATTGGGTAGAATCTGCCAACTTGATTGAAATGCCGCCACCAATGCTGACTGTAGATTGGACGCGTCGCGGCTTTCTTATTATCCCTATTCAAAGAGTTTAGTCACACCAAGCCTATGAAGCACATTCGTAATTTTTCGATTATCGCCCACATCGACCACGGTAAGTCGACCCTTTCTGACCGCTTAATCCAAGTTTGTGGAGGATTAAGTGAACGTGAGATGGCAGCTCAAGTCCTCGATTCTATGGATATAGAACGCGAGCGTGGTATTACAATTAAAGCGCAGAGTGTGACTTTAGATTACAAAGCTAAAGATGGTGAAACTTACCAACTTAACTTTATCGACACTCCTGGACACGTAGACTTCTCTTACGAAGTATCTCGTTCTCTAGCGGCTTGTGAAGGCGCACTACTTGTAGTGGATGCTGGCCAAGGTGTTGAAGCACAAACTCTAGCAAACTGTTACACAGCAATCGAAATGGAACTGGAAGTAGTGCCAATCTTGAACAAGATTGACCTACCAGCTGCTGAACCAGAACGTGTTGCTGAAGAAATCGAAGAGATCGTTGGCATCGATGCGATGGAAGCGACTCGCTGTTCTGCGAAAACAGGTTTGGGTGTTGATGATGTTCTAGAAAACATCGTGACGGCAATCCCGCCACCGGAAGGTGATCCTGAAGCGCCTCTACAAGCGTTGATCATTGACTCTTGGTTCGATAACTACCTTGGCGTAGTTTCTTTGGTTCGTATCAAAAACGGTAAGCTGAAGAAGAACGATAAGATCAAAGTAATGTCGACAGACCAAGTATGGGGTGTTGACCGTCTAGGTATCTTCACGCCTAAGCAAATCGATACTACAGAGCTAAATACTGGCGAAGTAGGTTGGGTTGTTTGTGGTATTAAAGACATCCTAGGTGCACCGGTTGGTGATACGTTGACGCTTGCAAAAGGCGGCAGCACTGAACGTCTACCTGGTTTCCAAAAAGTGAAGCCTCAGGTATACGCTGGTCTATTCCCTGTATCATCTGATGACTACGAAAACTTCCGTGACGCGTTAGGCAAATTAAGCCTGAACGATGCATCACTGTTCTTTGAACCAGAAAGTTCAGCAGCACTTGGTTTTGGTTTCCGTTGTGGCTTCTTAGGAATGCTTCACATGGAGATCATCCAAGAGCGTCTAGAGCGTGAATACGACCTAGACCTAATCACAACTGCTCCAACAGTAGTGTATGAAGTTGTAAAAACAGATAAAACGGTTCTTTACGTTGATAGCCCGGCTAAACTGCCAGCGGTTAATGACCTAGAAGAAATTCGTGAGCCAATTGCACGCTGTAATATTCTGGTACCTTCGGATTACCTAGGTAACGTAATCACACTGTGTGTTGAGAAGCGTGGCGTACAAGTAGACATGGTCTACCACGGTAACCAAGTTGCTGTGACGTACGATCTTCCTATGGCAGAAGTAGTTCTAGACTTCTTCGACCGTCTGAAGTCAACGTCTCGCGGCTATGCATCATTGGATTACAACTTCCAACGTTACGAGCCATCAAACATGGTACGTGTAGACGTACTGCTGAATGGCGAAACAGTTGATGCACTAGCTATCATTACGCACAAAGATATTGCTCAGTCTCGTGGTCGTCTACTGGTAGAGAAGATGAAAGAATTCATCCCTCGTCAGATGTTCGATATCGCGATTCAAGCAGCGATTGGTAACCACATCATTGCTCGTTCTACAGTGAAACAACTGCGTAAGAACGTAATCGCAAAATGTTACGGTGGTGATATCAGTCGTAAGAAGAAACTTCTTAAGAAACAAAAAGAAGGTAAGAAGCGTATGAAGCAGATCGGTAACGTTGAACTGCCTCAAGAAGCTTTCCTTGCAATCCTTCATGTTGGCAAAGACTAGGTATCAATCGCACTAACTATCTGCTGAACATTACTGGTTAAAATCGTTTATTTCTTTGTTGCAAAGATTGCAATTAGGCCCGCTAGTCACTGCACTTTGCGCCTCGAACTAAACGATTTTTCCTGCGTAATCTCCCCAGCATTTAGTCAGCATGATTGATACAGATTAGAAATATTAAGCAGAGTGAAAGGGTTATACTCTTTCACTTTCGTTATTTTTAAAGAAATGAAATTTAAGGGATATCAATGGCTAATACATTTTCGCTTATCTTAGTGATCGTAACTCTAGTGACCGGCATTGTATGGGCGTTGGAAAAGTTTGTGTGGGCGAAGAAGCGCCAGCAAAAGCTTGCTGACGTTGAAGCACAATCGAATGGCCTAGACGCTGAAACTAGCGCAAAAGTTACGGCTCAACCTTGGTGGGTTGAGAACAGTGTGTCCATTTTCCCGGTAATTGCATTTGTTTTGATCTTGCGTTCATTCATCTATGAACCGTTTCAAATCCCTTCTGGCTCGATGATGCCAACCCTTTTGGTTGGTGATTTCATCTTGGTAGAGAAGTACGCGTACGGTCTAAAAGACCCAGTATGGCGCACTCAATTGGTAGAAACAGGCAAGCCAGAACGCGGTGACTCAATCGTATTTAAGTACCCACCTCAGCCAAACATCGACTACATTAAGCGTGTTGTTGGTATGCCAGGTGACACGATTCGCTACAGCAGTCGTAAAGAGATCTGCATTCAGGCGAAGGGTACAAGTAGCTGTGAACCAGTGAAACTAAGTAATGTTGAAGAGAGCCAATTTATTCAAGATGGTGTGCCTCTGATTCAGCTGAACGAACAGCTTGGAGACGTAGAACACCAGATTTTAGTTAACCCATTGCGCCGCGATCGTGTGCAAGCATATCAGCCTCGCAATGGTGTTAACGAATGGGTCGTTCCAGAAGGCCAGTACTTTGTGATGGGTGATAACCGTGACAACAGTGCCGATAGCCGTTACTGGGGCTTTGTCCCTGAAGCAAACCTTGTTGGTAAGGCCGTTGCTATTTGGATCAGCTTCGAATTCGAACGCGGTTCAGACAGTGTACTTCCAACATGGATTCCTACTGGTGTGCGTTTTAATCGCATCGGTGGGATTCATTAATCGATCACATAACACATCGAGAGAGCATGAATTCTCCAATTGATAAACTAGAGAGAAAGATTGGCTATCAGTTTAATGATGCCGATCTTATCCACTTGGCGCTGACTCACCGCAGCGCCGCAGGTAAACATAACGAACGTCTTGAGTTTCTGGGCGATTCAATTTTAAGTTTTGTTATCGCTGATGATCTTTACCACCGTTTTCCTAAGGTAAACGAAGGTGATATGAGCCGCATGCGCGCAACATTAGTACGTGGTCATACATTGGCAGAACTAGGTCGTGAATTCGAACTAGGAGATTACTTAAAATTAGGTCCAGGTGAGTTGAAGAGTGGCGGTTTCCGTCGTGATTCTATTCTAGCGGATGCGGTTGAAGCGGTCATCGGCGCTGTCTATTTAGATAGTGATACCGAGACGGTTCGCGGCATTATTTTAAGCTGGTACCAATCTCGCCTAGATGCTATTCAGCCTGGAGTATCTCAAAAAGATCCGAAAACTCGCCTACAAGAGTTTTTGCAAGGTCGAAGAAATCCTCTACCTGTCTACACAGTGACTAATATTAAAGGCGAAGCACACAACCAAGAGTTTACGGTTGAGTGTGAAGTGGCAGGTGTGGATAAACCTGTTATCGGTAAAGGCACTAGCCGCCGCAAGGCAGAACAAGCGGCTGCTGAAACAGCATTAGAGCAACTAAGCAATGTCTGATAACAACCAAGATTTCGATATCGATGCATTCTTTTCATCTGATAGCAAAAAAACAGGCCTACCGGAAAACCAACACTGTGGCTTCATCGCTATTGTCGGTCGCCCAAATGTAGGTAAGTCGACGCTTCTGAACCATATTCTGGGTCAGAAGATTTCTATTACATCACGTAAACCACAGACGACACGTCACCGTATTATGGGCGTTGAAACTGAGGGTGATTACCAAGCGATCTTTGTTGATACTCCTGGACTTCATATTGAAGAAAAGCGTGCCATCAACCGCTTGATGAACCGTGCGGCGAACAGCTCATTGAGTGATGTAAACCTAGTATTCTTCCTTGTCGATGGTACTCACTGGACTGACGACGATGAGATGGTTCTGAACAAACTGAAGAAGACTGACTTCCCAGTTGTACTTTGCATCAACAAAGTAGATAACGTTCAAGACCGTACTAACGTGATGCAGCACATGATGGAAGTCTCTAAGAAGATGGACTTCATTGATGTAGTGCCAATCTCAGCGAAGCAAGGTAAAAATATTGATGTACTGCGTAAGCACGTACGTGAACATTTACCTAAAGCGACACACCACTTCCCTGAAGAATACGTGACTGATCGCTCGCAACGTTTTATGGCCTCTGAAATTATCCGTGAAAAGCTGATGCGCTTTACGGGTGACGAGCTACCTTACTCGGTAACGGTTGAAATCGAACGTTTCGATTACAACCCAGATAACGATGGCTTCCACATCAATGCACTGATTCTTGTTGAGCGTACAGGCCAGAAGAAAATGGTGATTGGTAAAGCGGGCGAGAAGATCAAAACGATTGGTCGTGAAGCGCGTATCGATATGGAAGAGCTATTCGGCCGTAAGGTTTACCTAGAGACTTGGGTCAAGGTTAAATCTGGCTGGGCTGATGATGAGCGTGCACTTCGCTCGTTAGGCTACATCGACGATCTATAATATATTGAACGTCACTTTCTGAGATTAAGAAAGTTGAACTGAAGATAAATCCAAGAGAGAGTGCGAACTCTCTCTTTTTGTATCTGTAATAAGGGTAAGTGATTGAGCGAAGGGTTACAGCGATGCTTTGTGTTGCACCGTCGACCATACAGTGAGTCGAGCCTGATCTTGGACGTCTTCAGCGAAGAGTTCGGTCGGGTGACGTTGATGTCTAAAGGCGCTCGCAGCAAGCGTTCCAATTTGAAAGGTGCATTACAACCTTTTACGCCGCTATTGCTTAAGTGGTCTGGTAATGGTTCGATGAAAACCTTACGCCAAGCTGAACCCATCAGCTTGGGGCTCCCTCTCGCCGGTATTAATCTGTATTCAGGCATGTACGTGAACGAGCTTATCGGTCGGGTATTGATGGCGGAAGTACCGATGCCTGCACTTTTTCACGACTATCTTCATGCTTTAACAGAGCTGGCGCATAATGATAATCCTGAGCCAGCACTGCGTCGCTTTGAGCTGGCTCTATTATCTGCTATGGGTTACGGCGTCGACTTTTTACACTGCGCGGGCACTGGCGAAGCGATTGATCCGAGCATGACTTATCGCTATCGAGAGCAGAAAGGTTTCATCGCTTCAGTACGTCGAGATAACCTGACTTTTATGGGCGATGAACTTATTGCAATCAGCGAACGTAGGTTTATCACTAAAGAGCAGTTAAAAGCGGCAAAACGCTTTACACGCATAGCCTTAAAGCCGTATCTTGGCGGCAAACCATTAAAAAGTAGAGAGCTATTTATGCCAACAATAGCCCTCTCCAGAGCACGGAGTATTGGAAAATGAGCTCAATCCTTTTAGGCGTTAATATCGACCATATTGCAACACTACGTAATGCACGTGGTACTAAATACCCAGATCCAGTACACGCAGCTGAAATCGCTGAACGTGCTGGTGCAGATGGCATTACTATTCACCTGCGTGAAGACCGTCGTCACATCGTTGATCGCGATGTGCGTATTCTGGCTGAAACACTTCAAACTCGCATGAACTTGGAGATGGCCGTAACGGACGAGATGGTTCAAATTGCACTCGATACTAATCCTGAGTTTGTTTGTCTGGTTCCTGAAAAACGTGAAGAGCTAACCACTGAAGGTGGCTTGGACGTAGTTGGTCAACTAGAGAAGATCAAAGCGGCGACACAAAAACTGTCTGCAGCAGGTATCAAGGTATCTCTGTTTATCGATGCTGACCGTGAGCAAATCGATGCTGCAAAAGCGTGTGGCGCACCGTTCATTGAACTGCACACGGGTCACTATGCTGATGCTAAGACAGAAGAAGATCAACAAGACGAGCTTAAGAAGATCGCAGCAGGCGCAAGCTATGCAGATGACTTAGGTATCACAGTCAATGCGGGTCATGGTCTGACTTACCACAACGTAGCACCGATTGCGGCACTTCCAGAGATCTACGAGCTGAACATCGGTCACTCGATCATGGGACGTGCAGTGTTTGATGGCTTAAACAAAGCCGTTGCAGACATGAAAGCAATCATGGAAACAGCACGTAACAACGCTTAGTTCGGCAAGTCGTCGGCACTAAGCGATGTACAGTTAATCATTAGACAGAAGTTAAGTAGTAGAGGAAACATGGCAGTTGTTGGATTAGGTACAGATATCGCAGAAATCGAACGTGTCGAGAAGGCGCTGTCGCGAAGTGGCGACGCTTTTGCTCAGCGTATTTTGACGGATTCTGAGTTTGAAGTATTCCAACAGTTGAAGCAAAAAGGCCGTTACCTTGCAAAACGTTTTGCTGCTAAAGAAGCTGCATCTAAGGCGTTAGGTACGGGGATTGCGCTGGGTGTTACCTTCCACGACTTTGAGATTTCAAACGATGAGCATGGTAAGCCAGTATTGAGCTTACACAAGAAAGCGCGTGAAATCGCAGAGGCGAATGGCACAACATCGATTCATCTGACTATCTCGGATGAGCGTCACTACGCTGTGGCAACGGTGTTACTCGAATCGTAAACAGATTATCGCGACTTTATATCTAGTGCTCTTGGCTCTTGTCTCGTCCTAAAATACGTTGACAGTATTTCTACTAAGCCAACAGCATCAGCTGTTGGCTTTTTTCATGCACCTCATTTGGAGTTTTCATCCTGAGACTAAGGTGCGGCCTCATATTGTTATAGGTACTTATAGACTCTTTTACTAGTTGTTTAAGCTCTCCGAGGTTTTTACACTTATTAAGTAAGAACTCTTGTTTCAGTATTCCATTTACTCTCTCTGCTAATGCATTTTGATAGCAGTCATAACCGTCTGTCATCGAGGGGCTTATGCCGCTACTTTTCAACTTATCTTGATAAACACCGGAGCAATACTGGAGACCACGATCAGAGTGATGGATACACGAACGATGATATTGACGCCCCTTAATAGCCATATCTAGCGCTTTCACAACATCCGTCGCCTTCATTTCGTTGCTCAGCTCGTAGCCCATAATTTTCCGACTAAACGCATCAGTTACCAATGAGAGATAGTGAATGCCTTCATCTGATTGGATATAGGTAATATCACTTACTAACACACCCTCTGGAGTGCATGGTTTGTAGTTCTTTAATAAGTTCGGATGTTTTTTCATCCAATGCTTACTGTTTGTCGTTTTCGTAAAACTACGTTTAGGTCTTACCAATAACCGTTCATCACGTAAGTAGTTGAAAAGAGCATCCCGACCTAACTTGATACCTTGTTCTTGCAACTTTGGCTTAAGTAAAAAGTAGAGCTTTCTAGTGCCAACCCGAGGCATATAACGTCTAATATCCAACACCATTTGTTTGATGGGTTTAAGTTCCAACTGGCGATGAACAGCTCGCTTTTCTCGTTGATAAACGCTTTGTCTCGTTATCCCGCATAGCTTACATACTCGAACTAAACTTATTCCTTCTTGTTCTTGAAGGCTTCTTGCTCCTTGGTGAGATACTTTTTTCTGAGGCTAGTTCCGTGTTCAGCATCAAGAATATCAACCACTCTATTTAAAAAGAGATTCTTGATTTTTTCGTCTTCCAGCTCTTTCTCAAGACGCTTTATTTTCTGTGCTGGTGACTCTTTAGGCTTAGTTGATTGGTGCATGGTATTCATCCTTGGAGTTTGCGCCCAATTCATCTTACCGTGCTTTCGAAGCCAAGTTAAAACAGTTGAACGGCCTTGGATACCATAAATGGTTTGGGCTTGTTTATATGTCATATCGCCTCTTTCTACAGCGGCGACGACCTGTAATTTAAAGCCTAGTGTGTAATCACGCTGAGTGCGCTTAACGTAGGTATTATTTGAAGTAGCCATAATTCGTCCTCAATGTGTAAACACATTTCAGGACGGGACATCTAGACAGAAAAAAGCAGAGCTCATGAGCTCTGCTTTTTTATTGGCGGGTAAACCCTCTAAAGAATACTAGTGAGTAACAAGTACCCGCTAGGCCTTCGCCTGTTTCAAGTAGTGAATCGCGGTTGCTTGAACCTTATCTAATTCATCCTGAAGCTCGAAAAGCTCAGGTTCAATGTCTTCAACAGAAGTACCTGAACGCAGCTCTTTCTCTATTGTCGCACATACCGATTTTAGCCTTGGTACGCCGCTGTACGAGCTGCTGCCATGCATCTTGTGAATGATGTGTATCAGCTCTTCAACTGGATAGTCACTGTCTTCTATCGCTTTGTCTGCTGCCTCATACACCTCTGGAATAAAGTCGACGAGCATTTGCAGCATATCGCGTGCGAGGTCTTCTTTATTGGCGGCTTGTTTCATCGCAGCTTGCCAATCAATGATGATGTTTGTGTGCACGCTGGCTTCAGTTTCTGACACCGGACCGTTGTCGACTTCAGCAGAGACCGCTGGGTGGTCTGGATCTATTTTTTCGATGTGCTCAACCTCAGAGGTCGAGCTCCAATGAATCAGAACCTGCTGTAAAACATGCTCTTCAATAGGTTTGGTTAGGTAGTCATCCATGCCCGCTTCAAGCAGTCGATCTCGTTCGCCAATCATTGCATGTGCGGTCACGGCAATTACAGGTGTATTCGCATTGTTCGCCAGTTTTTTGATGTTCTGACAAGCGGTTACACCGTCCATCTGTGGCATTTGAATATCCATGAAGATGATATCAAATGGCGTCTCTGTCGCTTTGTCTATCGCCTGCTGACCACTGGTACAACTGATGACGGTTTCTACACGCTCTTTAAGCAGCGCGGTAATCAACTTAAGGTTGGCTGGGTTGTCGTCTACTGCCATCACAGTAAGCGGTAACTTCTCTTCAGAATGCGTTTCAATCGCTGGTGCAATCAAGGTAGGTGCCTGATTCGATACCAGAGTTTGCAGCAACTTCTTACGAGAAAGAGGCTTGGTGATGCACTGAACATCGACCTCTTTCATTAGTTGCTCACCCAACGCTAGCTCGGTACTTGGTGTACCAATAATCACGTTTTGAGCAATCTTCTTCGCACCGATCGCCCAACCACTCACAGTATCAAATTGATACTCTTGGTTGGCGGCTAGGTTAAGCAGAACGTAGTCATACGAGGTCGTCTCATCTGGCATCACCGAACGATACGTTACCACTAAGCCTTCTTGGGTTAGGATTTGCTGAGTAATCGATGCCGCTTGCATGTTTGGCTCGATAAGCAGCAGTTGTTTGTCTTGCAGACACTGCGTCTCAATCAGCTCTGTCATCGGCATATCAGTCGTTGATAGTCTCAAGGTGAACCAGAAGGTAGAGCCTTGGTGAAGACGACTGGTTAGGCTGATCTCTCCGCCCATTTGGCTGACCAGTTTTTGGGTGATAACCAGACCTAAGCCTGTACCGCCGTAACGACGAGAGATACTTGCATCGGCTTGGCTGAAAGCTTGGAAAAGCTGAGCTTGTTGACGCTCAGAAATACCAATACCCGTATCGCGAACCATGAATTGCAGCTCGATGTTGTCTTCACTTTGTGAGCGAAGCTCAACGCTGATATCAATGTTGCCGCGTTCGGTAAACTTGATTGAGTTACCAACAAGGTTGGTTAGGATCTGCTGAATACGCAGTGGATCGCCCACCACACCTGGCGGTACTTTAGGGTCGATCTTCAGTGTCAGTTCTAGGCCTTTCTCATGAGCGTTGGTTGCTTGAAGGTTTACTACCTCTTCAAGGCTGGCTTGGAATTCAAATGGGATGTTCTCTAGGGCTAATTTACCGGCTTCAAGTTTCGAGAAGTCCAAGATATCGTTGATGATGCTAAGCAGGTTGTTTGCCGAGCGTTCAATGGTTTGTAGGTAATCGGTTTGACTGTTCGATAGGTGAGTCTTGAGCATTTGACGAGTAAAGCCAATCACACCGTTCAGCGGCGTTCTCAATTCGTGAGACATATTCGCTAAGAACTCAGACTTAACACGAGCCGCTTCTTGAGCGCGTTTCTTCGCGATGTCTAACTCAACGTTTTGAATCTCTAGCTGTTCAAGAGTTTCACGCAAATCTGATGTGGCCTGGTCGATACTGTGCTGCATCTCGACGTGATACTCTGATAGCGATACCGCCATCGCATTGATACCGTTTTTCAGCGAGTCTAGCTCACCATGCATCTTACCTTCGATACGCACATCTAGGTGACCTCGACGAATTCGGTCGACCATGTTTTTCATGTGTGTGATCGGTTGAGTGACATCGTGCATTAAGCGGAACGCAAACACGCCCGATAAACCAAGCCCGAGAATCAACACTAAGAATGCAGAGAACACTTCTTGATATTGCTGCAATCGAAGTGATGAAAGATCTAATTCAATCGCAATGTAGCCGATCGCTTGATTAGCTTGAGACTGACCGTTGGCTGAATTGATGTACTGGCCTTCGGCGATGATAGGTGTCCGCAGAATCAGCGTATTATCGAGAAGGTTCGATGAGCTTAAATGCGGGATCGGTTTATCTTTGGGGTAGGTCAGGCTTTCAAAATCGGGGTGGAAGTTTGAGGTTACAAACAACTCATGACGCTCATCAAACACCGCGATACTGCGCACTAGCTTAGAATTCTTTCGATGCGCATAGCTAATAAGCTGACGAACAGACTCTCGACTTTCGAGCTTCATGCCTGATTCACTCGCAATCGCAAGTGGCTCAATGATGCTAGTACCAGTGTTAACCACTTGACCTTCAAGGTCTTGATAGCGGTTAAATGAGAAAAATGCACTCAATAGCAACCCAATAATCAGGGTTGGAGCTAGAGTTAAGGTAATTACACGGGCTCTTAAGCCATATCTGGTCATGTTCTTTAATTACATCGAGGTCTGGATATGGGAAAATAACGCACACAATGGCGGTTAAGTGAACGGTAAGCTTAATCAAAGCCGTGACGTTCGACAATGATTCCAAGACATAATAGTGAGTCCTGGATACCAATTACTTATTAAAAGATACATTAGGCACAAGCAATGGCACGTTTTTTCCAACCAAAAAAGAAAACTCAACTCGAGACCAAGCATCAATCGGTTTTGGTTGAACGAATGGATCACAATGGCGCTGGCATCGCTTATCAAAAGAATAAACCGGTTTTCATTGATGGCGCATTGCCCGGTGAGCAGGTGGTTATTCAATTTACTGAGAGCAAAAGTAAGTTTTCGCGAGCTAAACTCATCAAGTTATTGAAGCCGAGCGAGCAGCGTTTAAAGCCGTTTTGTAAGCACTTTAATCAGTGTGGTGGCTGTCACCTTCAACACCTAGGTTACTCTTCTCAGGTTGAGCATAAATCGCAATCTCTGACGCACCTGATGAGCCAATACCAAACGGCGAACACTGAAGTTGCACAACCTATTGTCGGTGATGAAACCGGTTATCGACGTCGCGCACGTATCAGCCTATTTGTTGATAAGAAGACACAACAGCTTCAATTCGGTTTCCGTAAGAAGCAGAGTAAGCAGATTGAAAACATCACCGACTGTGCCGTGCTTGATCCTCGCCTTAATGTGTTGCTGCCAAAACTGAAAAATTTACTGAACACTTTCAACAGCCTTACGTCTTTAGGACACGTTGAATTGGTGTTGGGCGATACTGGCCCTGTTATGGTGCTACGTCACCTTAAGCCTCTGGTTGAAAAAGATGAGCAAGCGCTGATTGCGTTAGCAAAAGAAGAAGGCGCTACGCTGTATTCGATGCCTGAAACCGATAAGTTGGTTCGCTTAGTCGGCGATACACCTTCTTACAGCGAAACTGGCGTGACGTTACCGTTTGAGCCAAACCACTTTATCCAAGTAAACCAGAAAGTGAATCGGCAGATGGTGGCTCAAGCGATTGAGTGGCTAGAGCCTCAAGCGGATGAGCGAGTGCTAGACCTGTTTTGTGGTCTCGGTAACTTTAGTCTGCCTATCGCGCAACAATCGGCGTTTGTGGTTGGTGTAGAAGGCGTTGATGAAATGGTTCAGCAAGCCGCATCTAATGCAGCGTTAAACCAGTTAAGCAATACAGAATTTTACCAAGCTAACCTTGAAGAAGACTTATCTTCACAGCCTTGGGCAAAAGAGAAATTCGATAAAGTATTGCTTGACCCGGCACGTGCGGGAGCGAGTGGGATCGTTGATCAAATTTCAGCGTTAGGAGCGAAGCGTGTGGTTTATGTTTCGTGTAATCCTGCTACTCTAGCTAGAGATTCTGAGAGCTTAGAAAAACAAGGCTATCAATTAGCCAAACTGGGTATGTTGGACATGTTCCCACACACCAGTCATCTAGAATCGATGGCTCTCTTTATCAAGGCTTAGAGGCCCTTAAACAAGGCTTCAAATGAATCACAAAGGCGCAGGGAAGCCTGCGCTGATATCAATATGGTCGAACTAACTTGGAACCAGTTAGTCATATTGAATTGGGTATAAAACATAATAACTAGGAAGGCATGATGGTTGCGGTACGAAGCGCACATTTAAACCCAAGCGAACAGTTTGAGCTAGAAAGTTGGATTGCGTCATTGAATCAAGACGCAAAAACCTCGAATAAACTGATTAAAGTTTATCGTCACTGTGAAGAACTTTTAAAAGATCACGAGCAAGCATCGCTCTTGCTTTGGCGTGGCCGTGAGATGATCGAAATCTTGGTCACCTTGTCCATGGACCGTGCCACTTTAATTGCTGCACAACTTTTCCCCGTCGTCTCAAGCGGCGTTTTTGAGCGCGAAGCGTTTGAAGAAAGCTACGGTAAAGAAACCGTAAAGTTGATTGACGGCGTTGAAGAAATGGCGGCCTTAGGCCAGTTAAACGTGACCCTTGAAGGCAGTGCTGCCTCGGGTCAAGTTGATAACGTTCGACGCATGCTACTGGCTATGGTCGATGATTTCCGCTGCGTAGTCATCAAACTCGCTGAACGAATCTGTAACCTTATCGAGGTAAAAAAAGCGCCTGATGCTGTGCGTCGCGCGGCCGCAAAAGAGTGTTCTAACATCTATGCCCCACTGGCAAACCGTTTAGGTATCGGCCAACTTAAGTGGGAAATCGAAGATTACGCATTCCGCTACCAACAACCAGATACCTACAAGCAGATTGCAAAACAGCTGTCTGAGCGTCGTATCGTTCGTGAACAATACATCACAGATTTCGTTGATGATTTAACCGCAGAAATGCAGCGTTCAAACATCAATGCTGAAGTGAGTGGCCGACCAAAACACATCTACAGTATCTGGCGCAAAATGCAGAAGAAAGGCTTAGCCTTCGATGAGCTTTTTGACGTACGAGCAGTACGTATTATCGCTGACCAGCTGCAAGACTGTTACGCCGGCCTTGGGGTGGTACACACTAAATACAAGCACCTCCCGAGCGAATTTGATGATTATGTGGCGAACCCTAAGCCAAATGGTTACCAGTCGATTCATACCGTAGTACTTGGCCCTGAAGGCAAGACCATTGAGATTCAGATCCGTACTAAGCAAATGCACGAAGACTCTGAGCTTGGTGTGGCGGCGCACTGGAAGTACAAAGAAGGAGCTTCAAGCGGCCGTAGTGGCTACGATGAGAAAATCACTTGGTTGCGTAAACTTATCGACTGGCAAGAAGAGATGTCGGACTCTGGCGAGATGCTGGATGAGGTACGTAGCCAAGTCTTCGATGACCGTGTATACGCATTTACTCCACGTGGTGACGTGGTCGACTTACCAATGGGCGCAACCCCGTTGGATTTCGCCTACCACATCCACTCGATGGTCGGACACCGCTGTATCGGTGCCAAAGTAGCGGGGCGTATCGTACCGTTCACTCATAAACTATCGATGGGCGATCAAGTTGAGATCATCACGCAGAAAGAGCCGAACCCATCTCGTGACTGGTTAAATCCAACCACAGGTTTTGTTCATTCTGGTCGAGCTCGAGCGAAAATCAACGCTTGGTTCCGCGCACAAAGCCGTGAGAAAAACCTAGAAGCGGGTCGTGATATCCTGGAAGTTGAGCTAGCGAAAGTAGGCGCAACCCTAAAAGATGCTGATCAATACGCACTAAAACGCTTTAACGTGAATACGCCAGACGAACTCTATGCAGGTATTGGTAGTGGCGACTTGCGTATTAACCAAGTGGTTAATCACATCAATGCGCTAGTGAATAAGCCAACGGCGGAAGAAGAAGACAAGAAAGCGCTAGAGAAACTGCTTGAGTCGGAAAACAAGCCGGCACAACAGAGTCGTCCGAAGAAAGATGCGGTAGTGGTTGAGGGCGTTGATAACCTAATGACGCACCTAGCGCGTTGCTGTCAGCCAATCCCAGGTGATGTGATTAAAGGTTACATCACTCAAGGTCGTGGTATCTCAGTGCACCGCGCTGACTGTGAACAGCTAGGCGAGCTAAGCGTGCATGCGCCAGAACGTATCATTGATACCGTTTGGGGTAATGGCTTTGTCGGCTCATACATCCTAACGCTGCGTGTTGAAGCGCTAGAACGTAATGGCTTGTTGAAAGACATCACCTCACTGTTCTCGAACGAGAAGATCAGTGTGACGACAATGAAGAGCCGCATCGACTACAAGCGTCAGCTATCGGTAATGGATTTCGATTTGGAAGTGACCAATATTGAGATTCTGAGCCGAGTGACAAGTCGAGTCGAGCAGATCAAAGATGTAATGAGCGTTAAGAGACTTGGATGATCCTTTTGTGTCATTTATGTCATTCCCTACAGTGAGGGACGAACGTGATAGGGAATCTCGCCAAGCGGTTTGAGATCCCCAACTCGCTCATACTTCACTCTTGGAGATGACGAAAAATAGAAAGGTGAGTGGTTTTGGCTGCTCACCTTTTTTAGTTTTAAGAAAAGAATTAGATTAAAACAATCAAACAGAATAATAGGAAAGCACCATGAGCCACCCGATTGAACAACTAGAACAAATTATGACTAAGCTGCGCGATCCAGAAGGTGGCTGTCCTTGGGATTTAAAACAAAATTTTGAAACAATTGTCCCGCATACTATCGAAGAGACGTACGAAGTGGTGGATGCGATTCACAACAAAGATTGGCCGAACCTACAAGAAGAGTTGGGTGACTTGTTGTTTCAGGTGATCTTCTATAGCCAGTTAGCGAAAGAACAGGGGTTGTTTGAGTTCTCTGATGTGGTTGATGGCATTAACGAAAAGCTAACACGCCGCCATCCGCATGTGTTTTCTGATACCGAGTTTGCGAGCGATGAAGAAATTAATGCCAACTGGGAAGCTGAAAAAGCCAAAGAAAAAGCTCAGGCAGGCAAAACTCAAGAAAGTATTCTAGACTCAATACCAAACTCTCTACCTGCGCTTTCACGTGCTACAAAGATTCAAAAACAGGTAGCGAAATATGGCTTTGATTGGGACTCTATTGGCCCAGTGGCTAATAAGGTTTTAGAGGAAGTCGATGAGGTGCTGGAAGAGGCACTTCAAGTGACGCCAAATGAAGATTTGGTTGAAGAAGAGTTGGGAGACTTGCTGTTTGCGACGGTCAATTTGGTACGACATTTAGGTAAAAACCCAGAATCGGCACTCAATAAAGCCAATCTCAAGTTTTCGCGTCGCTTTAAAGGGGTGGAACAAAAAGTTCGTCAGCAAGGTAAAAATTTGACTGACTTTTCACTACAACAGCTTGATTCCATGTGGGGTGAAGTCAAAGTGGCGGAGAAAAGATAACCAAAGCTTTTATCATGAATTGATTTGAAGCAAAAAATAAAAAATAGCAGTGTGATAGATTTCACGTTGTGGCGATAAGGGGCTTCTGGTATATTTTCATCCCGTCCAGAAGTAGTCCATTTCCCTCATTCAACCAATTTCAGGTTAAACATGACGACAAATTACATTTTTGTTACTGGCGGGGTTGTATCCTCTCTAGGTAAAGGTATTGCTGCAGCATCTCTTGCGGCTATTTTAGAAGCTCGTGGTCTTAAAGTGACTATGATGAAGCTTGACCCTTACATCAACGTTGATCCAGGCACTATGAGCCCGACTCAGCACGGTGAAGTGTTCGTTACGGAAGATGGCGCTGAAACAGACCTTGACCTTGGTCACTATGAGCGATTCATTCGCACCAAGATGACTAAGCGTAACAACTTCACTGCAGGTCGTGTTTACTCAGACGTACTCGCTAAAGAGCGTCGCGGTGATTACCTAGGTGCAACTATTCAGGTTATCCCACACATCACTAACTCTATCAAAGAGCGTGTAATTTCTGGCGCAGCTGGCCACGATATTGCGATCGTTGAAGTTGGTGGTACGGTTGGTGATATCGAATCTCTACCATTCATGGAAGCGATTCGTCAGCTAGCAGTAGAACTAGGCCGTGAACGCGCAATGTTCATGCACCTTACTCTAGTGCCATACCTAGCAGCTGCGGGCGAAGTGAAAACTAAGCCAACGCAACACTCTGTAAAAGAGCTACTGTCTATTGGTATTCAGCCAGACATCCTAGTTTGTCGTTCAGACCGCAACATTCCTTCGAACGAGCGTAAGAAAATTGCTCTGTTCTGTAATGTGCAAGAAAATGCAGTTATTTCTATGCGCGATGTTGACTCTATCTACAAGATCCCTCAGCTTATTAAAGCTCAAGGTACTGATGAACTTGTATGTAAGCGTTTCGGCATCACAGCTCCAGAAGCAGACCTGTCTGAATGGGAACAAGTAATTTACGAAGAAGCTAACCCAACGGGTGAAGTGACGATTGGTATGGTTGGTAAGTACATTGAACTACCAGACGCATACAAATCAGTAAATGAAGCGCTAAAACACGCGGGCTTGAAAAATCGCCTAAGCGTTAATATTAAATACGTAGATTCACAAGACGTTGAGTCTCGTGGCGTAGAAGTTTTAGAAGGCCTAGATGCAATCCTAGTTCCTGGTGGCTTTGGTGACCGTGGTGTTGAAGGTAAGATTCTTGCTGCTCAATACGCTCGTGAAAACAAAGTACCGTACTTAGGTATCTGTCTAGGTATGCAAGTAGCACTTATCGAGTACGCTCGTAACGTTGCGAAAATGGAAGGGGCACACTCTTCTGAATTCTGTACTGAAACTAAGTACCCAGTTGTTGGTCTTATCACTGAGTGGACTGATGGCGAAGGTAAAGTTGAAGAGCGTACAGAAACATCTGACCTTGGCGGCACAATGCGTCTTGGTTCACAGCTTTGTCACCTAGCGAAAGGGACGAAAGCTTACGAATTATACGGTAGCGCGACGATCCATGAACGTCACCGTCACCGTTACGAAGTGAACAACAATCTTCGTCCACAAATCGAAAAAGCGGGCCTAAAAGTATCGGGTCTATCTGCGGACAAGAAACTGGTTGAAGTTATTGAGAACCCGAACCACCCATGGTTCGTTGCTGCTCAATTCCACCCAGAGTTCACTTCAACACCTCGCGATGGTCACCCATTGTTTGCAGGTTTCGTTAAAGCGGCTGGTGAGTTCCAGCGCGGCGAGTTAGAGAAGTAAAAAGGAATACAGGTAGCTGCGTAAGTTGTGCTGCTACCTTTAAATTTGACATTTATATATTCAACGAGAAGGAAACATTCAATGTCTAAGATCGTTAAAGTTCTAGGTCGTGAAATCATCGATTCACGTGGTAACCCAACTGTAGAAGCTGAAGTACACCTAGAAGGCGGTTTCGTAGGTATGGCTGCTGCTCCATCTGGCGCATCTACTGGTTCTCGCGAAGCTCTTGAGCTACGTGACGGCGACAAATCACGTTTCCTAGGTAAAGGTGTTCTTAAAGCTATTGAAGCTGTAAACGGCCCAATCGCTGAAGCTCTAGTTGGTACTGACGCTAAAGCACAAGCTGACGTTGACCAAATCATGCTTGACCTAGACGGTACTGATAACAAGTCTAAGTTCGGCGCGAACGCTATCCTAGCTGTATCTCTAGCTAACGCAAAAGCTGCTGCTGCTGCGAAAGGCATGCCTCTATACGAGCACATCGCTGAGCTAAACGGTACTGCTGGTCAGTTCTCTATGCCTCTACCAATGATGAACATCATCAACGGTGGTGAGCACGCAGATAACAACGTTGACATCCAAGAGTTCATGATCCAACCAGTTGGCGCTAAAACTCTTAAAGAAGGTCTACGTATCGGCGCTGAAGTATTCCACAACCTAGCTAAAGTTCTTAAGTCTAAAGGCTACAGCACTGCAGTTGGTGATGAAGGTGGTTTCGCTCCTAACCTTAAGTCTAACGCTGAAGCTCTAGAAGTTATCGCAGAAGCTGTTGCAGCTGCTGGTTACGAACTAGGTAAAGACGTTACTCTTGCTATGGACTGTGCAGCATCTGAGTTCTTCGACAAAGAAGCTGGTATCTACAACATGAAGGGCGAAGGTAAAACTTTCACTTCTGAAGAGTTCAACCACTACCTAGCTGAGCTAGCGAACAACTTCCCAATCGTTTCTATTGAAGACGGTCTTGACGAGTCAGATTGGGATGGCTTCAAGCACCAAACTGAACTTCTAGGCAACAAACTTCAAATCGTTGGTGACGATCTGTTCGTTACAAACACTAAGATTCTTGCTGAAGGTATCGAGAAAGGCGTAGCTAACTCTATCCTTATCAAGTTCAACCAAATCGGTTCTCTAACAGAGACTCTAGCTGCTATCAAGATGGCTAAAGACGCTGGCTACACTGCAGTAATCTCTCACCGTTCTGGCGAAACTGAAGATGCAACTATCGCTGATCTAGCGGTAGGTACAGCTGCAGGTCAAATCAAAACTGGTTCTATGAGCCGTTCTGACCGTGTTGCTAAGTACAACCAACTTATCCGTATCGAAGAAGCTCTAGGTTCTAAAGCTCCTTACAACGGTCTTAAAGAAGTTAAAGGTCAATAATTCGTCCTATTTGGCACTGTAGCTGCGTTAACTGCAGAAGATTCACTAAGTCACATAGGAAACTATGCTCCATAGCTGAATCTTCTTTGTTGCCTTGCTACAGCACCAACTAGTTAGAATTATGCACTAATACTTTTGAATGCCTCGCTTATGCGGGGCATTTTTTTGCCTGTAAAAATGATGGGAAGAAGCTCTAGGCTCTAAAGCTCCTCCTTGTCACATATAAAGTTCGTCATTCCCTAGACTGACGAAGGAAGGAGTAGGGAATCTCATTGTTTTCCTGACAATGACTCCCCGACTTATTGATTCCCTGACACCACATATCTCGCACCAATAAGCTCATTATGGTATATATGTGCCTTATTCTAGTTCCTTCTTTTTCAACCGGCGAAAGGTGTTATGCGAATTTTTGCTTTAGTACTGCTCATAGTGTTTGGCTGGCTACAACACACACTGTGGCTCGGTAAAAATGGTATCTCTGATTACTACGGTGTGAACAACGAAATCCAAGTTCAACAGCAAGTAAATGAAAAGCTGCATATTCGAAATGCAGAAATGTTTGCTGAAATTGACGATCTACGCCAAGGCTTAGACGCGATAGAAGAACGCGCACGTCATGAACTTGGAATGGTCAAAGAAGGTGAAACGTTTTATCGCATCATTGGTGAGGAATCCCATTAATGTCGACTCAACTTCAAAGCGTGATTGCCGTTGTACCTGCGGCGGGCGTCGGTAGCCGAATGAAGGCAGACCGCCCTAAGCAATATCTCAAGATTCACGGCAAAACAATTTTAGAGCACACCATTGAGAAATTACTGTCTCACCCACAAGTCGCTCAAATTGTCGTTGCGATCAGCGATGATGACCCATACTACCCAGATCTAGCACTCAACCTGAACCCGCAAGTGATCAGAGTGTCAGGCGGAAGCGAGCGAGCGGACTCTGTACTCTCTGCGCTAAACTATATCGCTGAGCAGCAGCTTAGTGATTGGGTAATGGTTCACGATGCGGCAAGGCCGTGTGTTCAGCTAAGTGATATCGACAAGCTAATTTCCGGCGCGATGAGCCATGATGTGGGCGCTATTTTAGCGGCTCCAGTTCGTGACACGATGAAGCGCGGTGCCCAAGGGCAGATCGAGCATACCGTTGAGCGTGCCGATTTATGGCATGCACTTACGCCGCAAATGTTCAGAGCAAAGCCTCTGTGGAAGGCATTAAGTGAGGCGTTGCAACAAGGCGCTTCAATTACTGATGAAGCCTCAGCCTTTGAATGGAAAGGTTTATCGCCCGCTTTAGTGGCGGGGCGTTCAGATAATTTTAAGATTACTCAGCCTGAAGATTTAGCGCTTGCTGAGTTCTATTTAAGTCAGAATAAGGAATAATGATGATTCGTATTGGCCATGGCTTTGATGTACATAAGTTTGGTGGTGAAGGCCCGGTAATTATTGGTGGCGTGAGCGTCCCTTATGAACAAGGTCTTATTGCACACTCAGACGGTGATGTTGCCCTACATGCGTTATGTGACGCTCTATTGGGTGCGATTGCTGCGGGTGATATTGGTCGTCATTTCCCTGATACCGATGACGAATGGAAAGGTGCGGATAGCCGTGAGCTACTGAAAGATGTTTATCGTCGAGTAAAAGAGCAAGGCTACGTGATTGGTAATGCCGATATTACTATCATGGCGCAAGCACCAAAAATGGCGCCTCATATAGACTCTATGTGCCAAGCTATTGCACAAGACTTAGAAACCAGCATCAGTAATGTGAATGTAAAAGCGACGACCACAGAGCGTTTAGGTTTTACAGGTCGCAAAGAGGGCATCGCATGTGAAGCGGTGGTCCTAATTACCAAAAGTGCGTAAGCACCAACACGAAAAGAACAGCATGTCAGATATTTTATCTTCATTGGCTTATCTAAACGGTAAACCAACTGCGAAAGCAAAACTAAAAGCAAAAGCCGAACACTTTGTCGTTAATGAAGACTTGGGTTTTGAATTTACCGGCGAAGGCGAGCATCTCATGGTTCGCATCCGTAAAACGGGTGAGAACACGAGCTTCGTGGCCAATGAGCTGGCTAAAGCTTGCGGTGTTAAGTCGAAAGACGTGAGCTGGGCGGGTTTGAAAGACCGCCACGCTGTGACAGAGCAGTGGTTGAGTGTACACCTACCAAAAGGTGAGCCTGACTTTTCAGGGTTCTTAGCACAGTACCCAAGCATTGAGATCTTGGCGACAGCAAGACACAACAAAAAGTTACGTCCGGGTGATTTAGTTGGCAACCAATTCGAGCTGACTTTGTCTGAAGTAACAGACTGTGATGATGTCGTAAAACGTTTGGAAAAAGTCGCTCAAGTCGGTGTGCCAAATTACTTCGGTGCTCAGCGTTTTGGTAATGAAGGTAACAACTTATCTGAAGCTCGTCGTTGGGGCCGTGATAACGTTCGTACTCGTAACCAGAATAAGCGCAGCTTGTACCTTTCTGCGGCTCGCTCGTGGATTTACAACCTGATCCTGTCGGACCGTATTGAGCAAGATGCGTTTGCATCGGCATTGGTTGGCGATATTGTCATGAAAGACGGCGCTCAACTGGCAGTAACAGCAGACAACATTGAAGCTGTAAACCAAGACATTGCGAACGGTTCTGCTTTGATAACTGTTGCTTTGGCTGGCGATAATGCCTTACCAACGATTGATGAGTCTCAAGCGTTAGAGCAAAAACATCTTGATTCTGAACCTGACCTAATGGCGCTGATTCGCGGTAACCGCATGCGCCATGACCGTCGTGAAGCATCGTTAAAACCAACCGATTTAACTTGGGAAGTGAACGAAGATAATGTCACTCTTAAGTTCTCTCTAGACGCAGGTTGTTTCGCAACCGCTATCGTTCGAGAGTTGGTTGAAGAAGTACACGTAGAGAGAACCTACGAGCAATAACGATTCTGCTTGGAGCTGAGTCACTTGATATTGGAATTTAAGTGACTTGGATTAGCATGGGAACAAAAGAAAGGATACAAGATGAAGATTTTACTCAGCAATGATGATGGTGTGCACGCTCAAGGTATTCATGAGCTAGCAAATGAATTACGTGATCTTGCTGAAGTTATCATTGTGGCACCTGACCGAAATCGCTCAGGTGCTTCAAATTCATTAACTTTAGAACAACCTTTGCGCGTTCAAGAAATTGCAGAAAATACCTACTCGGTACAAGGCACGCCGACCGACTGTGTGCATTTTGCGTTAAATGAACTGCTCAAGAACGATATGCCCGATCTGGTTTTAACGGGTATTAATCACGGTGCTAACCTTGGTGACGATGTGCTTTATTCAGGCACAGTCGCAGCCGCAATGGAAGGGCATTTCTTAGGCGTTCAATCGGTGGCATTTTCATTGGTGGGTAAAAAACATTTTAAGACAGCGGCAGCGATTGCTCGTCGTATCGTCGAACAACATTTAGTCAACCCAATCCCAACTAATCGCCTGTTAAACGTCAATGTGCCTGATTTGGCTTTAGAACAACTCTCTGGTACTCAAGTTACGCGCCTCGGTGCTCGTCACCACGCTGAAGATATGATCAAGCAAAAAGACCCGCGTGGTCACGATATCTATTGGCTTGGCCCTCCGGGTAAAGAGCAAGATGCCGGTGAAGGTACCGATTTTTACGCGATTGAGCATGGCTTTGTGTCGGTAACACCGTTGCAGGTTGATCTGACGGCGCATGAGTCGTTGGGTGCGATGGCAACATGGTTAGGGGAGAAGTAAGTGAGTAATCCGCAAGCTGAGCGTTTAATTACTTTCCTGATTGAAAATGGTATTCAGGATCAAAAGGTTCTTGATGCGATTTACCAACTGCCGAGAGAGAGCTTTTTATCACAGGCGATGTATCACCAAGCCTATGATAATAATGCGCTGCCTATCGGTCAGGGTCAGACAATCTCACAGCCATACATTGTTGCTAAAATGACAGAGCTACTTGAATTACAACAAGATAGCCGTGTCTTGGAGATCGGAACGGGTTCTGGTTACCAAACTGCGGTATTGGCTCAACTTGTTGATCATGTGTATTCGGTTGAAAGAATAAAGTCGCTACAATGGGATGCCAAGCGTAGGTTGAAGCAACTCGATTTCTACAATATCTCAACTAAGCACGGTGATGGTTGGCAAGGTTGGTCTTCAAAAGCCCCTTTTGATGCGATTATTGTCACCGCCGCTGCAGAGTCGATTCCTCAAGCGCTTCTGCAACAGCTGAAAGATGGCGGTCGTTTACTGATTCCAGTCGGTGATGACGAACAGCAACTATTGAAGATCGTTCGACACGGCGATGAGTTTTTATCGAGTGTTATCGAGATGGTGAGATTTGTACCTCTTGTTCCTGGTGAGCTAGCTTAATAAAAGACTAATGGTGTAGGTGGATAGAGAGTCGATGCGTTCGAAGTTGTTAAAAGGAAGTACTTTACTGCTTAGCTGTGCCCTTGTTGGGTGTGCAGCGAATTCGCCTGCGCCCGTTTCAAACCTAAACAAGAATTACTCATCGATTGATCGTGGTAGTTATCGTGGCAGTTACTATGAAGTTAAAAAAGGCGATACGCTTTATTTCATTGCTTATGTCACCAATAAAGACGTTAAAGACCTCATCGGTTATAACAAGTTGTCTGCTCCTTACACTATCCACCCAGGGCAGAAGCTTAAGTTATGGCGTCCTAGCTACAACGCGCCAGCGTATGGTAAGTCAACGGTAGCGGCAGCAGCAGTTGCTGCGCCTGTCGCCGCATCCACAACGTCATCTGCGGCAAGTAAACCGAAAACCACATCGCAAAAGAGCAAAAACTCTAAACCGGCTCCAGCTCAAACTACCACCAAAGTGGTGAAAAAAGATCCACCAAAGAAGGTTGAACAATCCAAATCAAAGGAGTATGTTGGTTCTAAAGGTAAACAGAATGTTACACCGCCCACCAAACCAACAAGTGATAAAGTATCCAAATGGTTATGGCCAACTAAAGGGAGAGTAATCAAGAGTTTCTCTGTAGGCGAACAAGGAAATAAAGGCATAGACATAGCAGGACAGCGAGGTCAGCCAATAGTATCTACTGCAGGGGGAACGGTTGTTTATTCGGGTAATGCATTACGAGGCTACGGCAATCTAGTGATTGTGAAGCATAATGATAATTACTTAAGTGCATACGCGCATAACGACCGACTATTAGTATCTGAAGGGCAAAGTGTGAAACCAGGGCAGAAGATTGCAACAATGGGAAGCTCTGGAGCCAGCAGTGTTAGGCTGCACTTTGAGATTCGTTACCAAGGTAAGTCCGTTAATCCAAAACGATATTTGCCTTAAATACAATATGCAAATAATACATATTGTATGGAGTGACATAGTCATTTAGCGACATATAAAGTTGTGATGTCATGCTAATTTCGCCAGGGGGAGGCGTTATGAGTATAAGCAATGCAGTAACCAAAGAAGAGTTCGATCTTGACCAAGCAACCACGGAACCGGAAGCTCTTGGAAAAGCAAAACGAACAGTCACTAAGAAAACCGAAGCGAAAGAAGAAGTTGAAGTTACGTCTAAAAGTTTAGATGCCACTCAACTCTACTTAGGCGAAATTGGTTTCTCACCACTACTAACCGCTGAAGAAGAAGTGCTATATGCACGTCGAGCTCTACGCGGTGATGAAGCAGCACGTAAACGCATGATCGAAAGTAACCTGCGTTTAGTGGTCAAAATTTCACGTCGTTATAGCAACCGCGGCCTTGCACTTCTCGATCTAATCGAAGAAGGCAACCTAGGTTTGATTCGCGCCGTAGAGAAGTTTGATCCAGAGCGTGGCTTCCGCTTCTCAACTTACGCGACATGGTGGATTCGTCAAACCATTGAACGTGCGTTAATGAATCAGACTCGCACTATCCGTTTGCCAATCCATGTTGTGAAAGAGCTGAACATCTACCTACGTACTGCAAGAGAGCTATCACAAAAGCTTGACCATGAACCAACGGCAGAAGAAATTGCTTCTAAGCTAGATAAGCCGGTTGGTGATGTGAGCAAGATGCTTCGTCTAAACGAAAGAGTGAGCTCTGTTGATACGCCAATTGGTGGTGACGGTGAGAAAGCGCTGTTGGATATTATTCCAGACATCAATAATTCAGATCCTGAGGTTTCAACTCAAGATAGCGATATCAAGAACTCGTTGATTTTCTGGCTTGATGAGCTGAATCCTAAGCAGAAAGAGGTGCTTGCGCGTCGCTTTGGACTACTGGGTTATGAACCGTCAACATTAGAAGAAGTGGGCCGCGAAATCAGCCTGACTCGTGAACGTGTTCGTCAAATCCAAGTTGAAGGTCTTCGCCGTCTACGTGAGATTCTTATCAAGCAAGGTCTGAATATGGAAAACCTGTTCAACGTAGAAAACGACTAATTGAACGGATGATGCTTCTCTAAATAGAAGACAAATAAAAACGCTGACTTTAAGTCAGCGTTTTTTTGTTTGTGGCTTTGGTATTTCATGCCGTCTAATCAAAATAGCAGTACGGCCATAACAAGCTACTTGGTAAGAAACTAAAGCAGCTTCTTCAAGCGGTAAAGTTCTTCTAATGCTTGGCGAGGAGTTAGATCATCAGGATCAACATTCGCTAGCGCTTGCTCTACTTCACTCGGTTCTGGGATCAGGCTCAGTTGGTTTGCGATATCGACACCGCTTGGCTTCGATGTTGGCGACTCCATACTTAACGCTTCTAACTGAGTCAGCTTCGCACGAGCATTCTTGATCACTGCTTTCGGTACGCCAGCTAAACCTGCAACCGCTAGACCATAAGATTTACTTGCAGCACCTTCTTGAACTGCGTGCATAAAGGCAATGCTATCACCATGTTCAACCGCATCTAAGTGTACGTTTGCTAAAGTTGGAAGTTGGTTAGGTAGTTCAGTTAGCTCAAAGTAGTGCGTTGCAAACAGTGTCATCGCATTGATTTGATTGGCTAGCCACTCTGCACTTGCCCAAGCCAGAGACAGGCCATCGTAAGTACTGGTACCACGACCGATTTCATCCATTAGCACAAGGCTGTTTGGTGTTGCATTGTGCAGGATATTTGCGGTTTCTGTCATCTCAACCATGAAGGTTGAACGGCCAGAAGCCAAATCATCGGATGCGCCAATACGCGTAAAGATACGGTCGATAGAGCCGATGGTTGCGCTTTCTGCAGGAACATAACAACCGATATGAGCCATCAATGCGATGAGTGCCGTTTGGCGCATGTAGGTCGATTTACCACCCATGTTGGGACCCGTGATGATCAGCATCTTACGTTGATCATTCAGGTCGATAGGGTTAGCAATGAAAGGTTCGTCCATCACTTGTTCAACAACAGGGTGACGACCGGCCTGAATTTGTACGCCAGCAGACTCTGTCATGGTTGGACGACAGTAATCAAGGGTATCTGCACGCTCAGCCAAGTTCTGTATAACATCAAGCTGAGATACTGAAGAGGCGATATTTTGTAGGCGCTCTAGATACGGCAGTAGTAAGTCAAACAACTCTTCCCACAGCTGTTTCTCGATAGCGAGTGCTTTCGACTTAGAGTTAAGTACTTTGTCTTCGTGCTCTTTTAGCTCAGGAATGATGTAACGCTCAGCATTTTTCAGCGTTTGACGACGAACATAGTGTGGCGGCACAAGATGGCTTTGCCCACGGCTTACTTGAATGAAGAAACCATGTACGTTGTTGTAGCCAACTTTTAGCGTGTCGATGCCATGACGTTCACGCTCTTCTTGCTCAAGCTTATCAAGAAATTCAGTTGCGCCTGCTGCAAGGTCGCGCCATTCGTCTAACTCGGCATTGTAGCCTTCTGCAATCACACCACCGTCACGGATAACCACCGGTGGGTTCTCTTTGATTGCACGTTCAAGCAGCTCAGAAACCTCATCCACAGGAGAAGCATATTGAGCAAGTTGAGTTAGGTATGGGTGCTTCAGTTGCGTCAGTGTTTCAGCAAGCTCTGGCAAATATTCCATTGCTTGGCGAAGACGCGCCATATCGCGAGGGCGAGCAGAGCGAAGTGCTAATCGAGCGAGAATACGTTCGATATCACCAATCTGTTTTAAGGTTGGCTGTAGTTCTGTGAATAGAGCCAAATCTTTCATTTCACCAATTGCATCTAAGCGCCGATCGAGTGCAGATATATTGCGCATTGGTTGATGTAACCAACGCTTAAGCATACGGCTACCCATTGCTGTCGCAGTGTGATCAAGTACTTCGGCAAGGGTGTTATCAGTACCACCCCCAAGATTTTGCGTGATCTCCAAATTACGACGAGTTGCAGCATCAAGGATCACCGAGTGATCTTGTTTATCCATCGTGAGTGAACGGATATGAGGGAGGGCAGTACGTTGGGTATCTTTCACGTATTGGATCAAACAACCAGCCGCACATAGACCCAGTTTCGCGCTTTCTACGCCAAAGCCAACCAGATCGCGAGTACCAAACTGCTTATTCAATTGCTGCTTAGCGGTGTCTAATTCAAATTCCCATACAGGGCGGCGGCGGTTGCCATTACGGCTTGCCATTAAATCGACGGGTTCGAAATCTTCAGGGAACAGCAGCTCACGCGGAGAGGTTCTTTGTAGCTCAGCGGCCATCGCTTCTTCTGTTTCTGGCTCGCAAAGTTGGAATCGGCCAGAGGTAATATCAAGTGTCGCATAACCGAATTTACCGTTGTGGTGATAAATGGCTGCAATTAGGTTATCAACGCGTTCAGAAAGCAAGGCTTCGTCGGTTACGGTACCCGGTGTCACGATACGCACTACTGCGCGCTCAACAGGGCCTTTTGAAAGTGCTGGATTACCAATCTGTTCACAAATTGCTACGGACTCACCAAGTTGCACTAACTTTGCAAGGTATCCTTCAACCGCATGGTATGGAACACCTGCCATCGGAATCGGTTCACCATTTGATGAGCCACGCTTAGTCAGTGAAATATCGAGGAGTTGAGAGGCTTTTTTAGCGTCATCGTAGAAAAGCTCGTAGAAATCGCCCATGCGGTAGAACAGCAGAATTTCTGGGTTTTCTGCTTTCAGTTTTAGATACTGCTGCATCATGGGAGTATGTTTTTGATCGGCTTTCACAGTTAACTTCTTTCGTTTATTTCTATTGCGGCTTAGGATACGTGAAAGCGTTTCGTGCGAAAAGCGGCTGATGCGAAAAGATGCGAATCCAAATGATATGACAGTAAATAAAGGGAAGCAGATGATGCAGATGACTCAAGACCTTAGTGAGCAGCTTGGACATTTACTCGCTAAACACAAACACGTGTTAGTGACGGCTGAATCTTGCACTGGCGGAGGTGTCGCGAGTGCAGTCACCGATATTGCGGGCAGCTCTGGGTGGTTTGACCGCGCTTTTGTTACGTACAGCAATGAAGCCAAACAAGAGATGATAGGTGTACAACTTAAAACCTTAATGGAGTTCGGCGCCGTGAGTGAGCCTGTCGTAATAGAAATGGCGAGCGGGGCATTGCAACATTCAAACGGGACGATCTCTGTATCAATCAGTGGCATCGCTGGCCCAGGTGGCGCGACCGAAGATAAGCCTGTTGGTACAGTATGCTTCGCGTGGAAAGCGCTAAATGGCTGGGATAAAGTAGAAACGCATGTATTTACAGGCGACAGATCACAAGTACGCCAACAAGCCACGCACCATGCCCTGCAAGTTATTTATGATTACCTATCAATGGAAGGTAAGTAACATTTGTACAAATTATTTTCATACAGGTATAGACACTGTATGAATCAACAGTATAATGAAAGCCAATTAGTCACCCCTATGTGGGTTAGAAATAGATTCTAGATCGCTTGTTGAGACAACCGATTATGTGGAGATAGAAATGGACGAGAATAAACAAAAAGCGTTAGCCGCAGCCCTTGGTCAGATTGAAAAGCAATTTGGTAAAGGTTCTATCATGCGTCTTGGTGATAACCGCACAATGGACGTAGAAACTATTTCTACAGGTTCTCTATCTCTAGATATCGCACTAGGTGCTGGTGGCCTACCGATGGGACGTATCGTAGAAGTTTACGGTCCAGAATCATCAGGTAAAACAACGCTAACGCTTGAGCTTATTGCTGCAGCACAGAAAGTGGGAAAGACGTGTGCATTCGTTGATGCGGAGCACGCACTAGACCCTATCTACGCTCAAAAGCTTGGTGTTGATATCGATGCACTTCTTGTTTCTCAACCAGATACTGGTGAGCAAGCGCTGGAAATCTGTGATGCACTGGCTCGTTCAGGTGCAATCGACGTTCTTGTTATTGACTCAGTAGCAGCCCTAACACCAAAAGCAGAAATCGAAGGCGAAATGGGCGACAGCCACATGGGTCTTCAGGCTCGTATGCTTTCTCAAGCAATGCGTAAGCTGACGGGTAACCTTAAGCAGTCTAACTGTATGGCTATCTTCATTAACCAAATTCGTATGAAAATTGGTGTGATGTTCGGTAACCCAGAAACAACAACAGGTGGTAACGCACTTAAGTTCTACGCATCTGTTCGTCTTGATATTCGCCGTACTGGTGCGATTAAAGATGGTGATGAAGTTGTTGGTAACGAAACTCGTATCAAGGTCGTTAAGAACAAGATTGCTGCACCATTCAAACAAGCTGAGACTCAAATCCTTTACGGTAAAGGCTTCAACCGCGAAGGTGAGCTTATCGACTTAGGTGTTAAGAATAAGCTAGTAGAAAAAGCAGGCGCTTGGTACAGCTACAAAGGCGATAAGATCGGCCAAGGTAAAGCTAACGCTGGTAAATACCTACGTGAAAACCCAGAAGTTGCTCTAGAGATCGATACTAAACTTCGTGAGTTACTACTGACTCCTGCTGTTCTTGAAGAGAAAGACGTAGAGAAAGAAGAAGAAAACGAAGAGCTATAAGCTCACGTTTTATAGAGTGGATGTTTGAAAGAAGCATCCGCTTTGAAAGAATTTAAAGCCTCGCATATTTTATGCGGGGCTTTTTTATTGGATCTGCTCCGTCGAGCATGTCTTTGGTCAAATCTCTCTCGTTGACTGAGTTTCTTCGGTACTAGGTCGTCAATTTAGTTCTGCTTTTCCACGGCAAGATATAGTGGAATATTCTTCATTTTATCGAATTCCCACTAAAATCCTGCCCAAGGGTGTCTTTTCTACAAGAAAACTAGTCGAAGCCTTAACCATGATCTACAATACGGCAAAATTCTAACTCGACTATTTTCAGGAAGAGCTGCATGTACATGAGCACTGATGAGGTTCGCAACGCGTTCCTTAAGTTCTTTGAGAGCAAAGAACACCAAATCGTAGACAGTTCATCGTTAGTTCCACATAACGATCCAACCCTGCTATTCACTAACGCAGGTATGAACCAATTCAAAGATTGCTTCTTAGGCGCCGAAAAGCGTGCCTACACTCGAGCAACTACGGCTCAGCGTTGTGTACGTGCGGGTGGTAAACACAATGACCTTGAAAACGTAGGTTTCACGGCTCGTCACCACACGTTCTTCGAAATGCTAGGCAACTTCAGCTTTGGCGACTACTTCAAAGAAGAAGCGATTGGATTTGCTTGGGAATTCCTGACTGAAACTCTTCAACTGCCAAAAGATCGTCTACTGGTAACGGTATACGAGACAGATGATGAAGCATTCGATATCTGGAACAAGAAAGTAGGTGTTCCTGCTGACCGTATCGTTCGCATTGGCGACAAAGAAGGCGGTAAACAGTTCGAGTCTGATAACTTCTGGACGATGGGTGACACAGGTCCTTGTGGTCCATGTACTGAAATCTTCTACGATCACGGTGAGCACATCTGGGGCGGCCGTCCTGGTACACCTGAAGAAGATGGTGACCGTTTCATCGAGATCTGGAACAACGTATTCATGCAGTTCAACCGTCACGCTGACGGCACAATGGAACCGCTACCTAAGCCTGCTGTAGATACAGGTATGGGTATTGAGCGTATTTCTGCAATCATGCAGGGCGTTCACTCTAACTACGAAATTGATGTATTCCAAAAGCTAATCAAAGCGACTGCGGAAGTTGTTGGTCATGACGATCTATCTAACCAATCGCTACGCGTTATTGCTGACCACATCCGTTCTTGTTCATTCCTAATTGCTGACGGTGTTATGCCTTCAAACGAAGGTCGTGGCTACGTTCTACGTCGTATCATCCGTCGTGCAGTTCGTCACGGTAACAAGCTTGGCGCACAAGGCGTGTTCTTCCACAAACTTGTGGGCGTACTGGCTGAAGTGATGGGCTCTGCGGCAGATGAACTTAAGAAACAGCAAGAGCTGGTTGAAAAAGTACTTCGCATTGAGGAAGAGAACTTTGGTCGTACGCTAGAGCGCGGCATGGTTATTCTTAATGACGCACTAGATGCACTTGAAGGCAAAGAGCTTGACGGCGAAACAGTTTTCAAACTTTACGATACATACGGCTTCCCAGCTGACCTTACTAACGATGTAGCTCGCGAACGCGATTTTACTATCGATGAAGAAGGCTTTGAGAAGGCGATGGAAGCACAGCGTAAGCGTGCACGTGAAGCTGGCCAATTCGGCACGGATTACAACGCGACAATCAAAGTAGACACCAATACTGAGTTCTGTGGTTACACAGCAACTGAAGGTGCTGGTGAAATCTCTGCGCTATTCGTTGACGGCGAAGAAGTATCTTCACTATCGGCTGGCGACAAAGCAATCATCATCCTTGAAGAGACACCATTCTACGCTGAGTCAGGCGGTCAATGTGGTGATGCTGGTACACTAAAAACAGCGTCGGGTCTTTTCAAAGTACAAGACACTCAGAAGCTAGGTAACGCATTTGCGCACCACGGTGAGCTAGTTGAAGGTGTATTTGCTAAGGGCGATAAAGTAGAAGCAACGGTTGACGCTGAGCGTCGAGCTGCTATCTCACTAAACCACTCTGCCACTCACTTACTTCACTCTGCATTGCGCGAAGTGCTAGGTGAGCACGTTGCTCAGAAAGGTTCTTTAGTTAAGCCAGATAACCTACGTTTTGACTTCTCTAACCTTGAAGCGGTAACACCAGCACAGATTAAAGAAGTAGAGCGTCTAGTTAACGCACAAGTTCGTAAGAACCATGTGATTGAAACGAACATCATGGACATCGAGTCAGCGAAAGAAAAAGGTGCAATGGCACTGTTTGGCGAGAAGTACGATGATGAAGTTCGCGTTCTATCTATGGGCGATTTCTCGACTGAACTTTGTGGTGGTATCCACGCAAGCAACACGGGTGATATCGGCCTATTCAAGATCACTTCTGAAGGTGGTATTGCTGCGGGTATTCGTCGTATTGAAGCGGTAACGGGTGAAGCTGCTCTAGATGCAGTAGAAGCTCAGGCTAACGCTTACGAAGAGAAATTGGCTGAATCAGCTAAGAAAGCGAAATCGCTAGAGAAAGAAATCCAACTGCTTAAAGAAAAGATGGCTGCTGCAGAAAGCGCAAACATCATGGGCAAAGTAGAAGACATCTCTGGTACTAAAGTTTTGGTTGCTGCAATTGAAGGCGCAGACAACAAGAACCTACGTACTATGGTTGATAACGCTAAAAACCAAGTAGGTAGCGGCATCATCCTGATTGCGAATATCGCAGACGGTAAAGTTGGCTTGATTGCTGGCGTAACCAAAGACCTTATCGGCAAAGTAAAAGCGGGTGACCTCGTTAAGATGGTTGCTGAGCAAGTTGGAGGTAAAGGCGGCGGTCGTCCAGATATGGCTCAAGCGGGCGGTACCGACGTTGAAGCACTGCCAGAAGCACTTAAATCTGTGCGTACTTGGCTAGAAGAGCGTCTTTAAGCTTAAGTAATTGATACAAAGATGCCCAATCAGTTGATTGGGCATCTTTTATTTTGCCTATTGGAAGTGTGTTTAAACAAGGTTTGATTGAGATTAACCAAGAAGTCTAATGGTGGCGTTAGACTCCTTGGTTAATTTTTTATTGCTTCGCCCTGACGCGGAGTATGTGTTTTTTTGTCATATATAGACATTGGTCTTGGGAAGGTGAGGACGGGTGAAAATGCCTCTTATCGTGCAGAAATTTGGTGGAACGTCGGTGGGTTCAATAGAGCGGATCCATCATGTAGCAGAAAAAATCATTGAAGCGAAAAATGAAGGGAACCAGATCTTGGTTGTCGTTTCTGCTATGTCAGGTGAAACAAATCGGTTAGTTAACTTAGCTTCACAAGTTGATAGTGTCCCAAACGCTAGAGAATTGGATGTGTTGTTAACGGCTGGAGAACAAGTTTCCATGGCTTTGTTGGCGATGACGTTGCACAAGTTGGGTTATGAAGCGACATCGATGACCGGTTATCAAGCCAAGATACACACCGATTCTAATCATAATAATGCGACGATTGAGCGTATTGATACCGCTCCTATTAGAGCGCTGTTAGATGATGACCAGATTGTCATTGTTGCAGGTTTTCAAGGTGTTAACGCGAAAGGTGATATCACAACCTTAGGGCGAGGTGGTTCAGATACCACGGCCGTTGCATTAGCGGGCGCGCTTCAAGCTAAAGAGTGTCAGATCTATACCGACGTTGATGGCGTATATTCCTGCGACCCTAGAGTGGTTAAGCAATCTAAAAAATTAGATACCTTAGACTTTCCCTCTATGGAAGAAATGGCTCGCCGAGGCGCTAAGGTTTTGCACCTTCCATGTGTTCAGCATGCGTGGCGACACAATGTACCACTAAGAGTACTTTCGAGTTTTGAAGAAGGCGAGGGCACTCTCATCGCGGGTAATGATTGTTTGAATGATATTGCTGGAATAGCCATTCAAAGAGATATGGTTCGCATCGAGTGTTTGAATCAAGATTTACCGTCTCTCATGTCGCATTGCCAGTTGTTAGGGATCGAAGTCTGTAGTGTGATCGAGGAAACAGAACGGGCAGCGCTCATTATCAAACCGGACATAAGTGCTAAATTAAAACTAGTTTTTGCTGAAAAAATCCGTAATAGTGAATATGTTAGTTTGTTAACTGTGGTAGGAAGCCGAACGCAAGAAATTGTGGTCAGTTCACATGGATTGTTGTCTGAAGGCGAAATTGATGTACAACATCACTTATTGCAGCAGCAGTCTTTAACTTTGGTGATATCACCAACGCAAGTCGATATAGCTGCTAACATATTACACAATGCATACATCGTAGCGCGTGAAACACAGGGTTATCTTAAAAAAGAAGTGCATTTTGGTTAAATAAACTCAATCGATAGTTTACGAAAATATAACTTTTGTTGGATAATGCTCTCGTAGCTAGATAAATTTAGAGATTACTCAAGGAGCAAAGAATGCTAATTTTGACTCGCCGCGTTGGCGAAACACTGATGATTGGTGATGAAGTAACAGTTACTGTACTAGGCGTTAAAGGTAACCAAGTACGTATCGGTGTTAACGCACCTAAAGAAGTATCTGTTCACCGTGAAGAGATCTACATGCGCATTCAAGCTGAAAAAGGTAATGGTAACGTTGCATCTGGCAACTACTAATACTTTTGCGTAGAGAAGAGGCTAGCATTGTTGCTAGCCTTTTTTGATCTTGGGGAACCGAAACACTGATTGGGACATAGATGGGTTGGATAACGGATCGGTCTCAAAGTGGTGAAGTGAATGCTTTGTGATGCTGCGAGATACAGACAAGGTTGAACAGAACTGTTGCTCTGTATTTTGTTTGGCAAAACTCAAGATTTATTCGCTTCCCCTATGGCGAAAATACGCATCCCGTAGTATTGTGCCATCAGCGGTAGCACTTGCTGCTGGAGAAATTAGATAATTGTTTTCGGCTGTTTATTATTGCCAATCTTTCACCTTAATTTTTAAGGGAAAAAGCGCGATTTGAATCTTATAAGTTCAATTTGCAAGCGCTTTGATTAAATAGCAAACGGTTGAGTGTTTTTGTCCAATTTTTTTCAATAAAGTGTTTGACATATTTTCGGTAAAACGTAATATGTGCCTCCGCAAGACGGTGAGGTGGCCGAGAGGCCGAAGGCGCTCCCCTGCTAAGGGAGTATGTGGTTTGTAGCTGCATCGAGGGTTCGAATCCCTCCCTCACCGCCATTTCTTGCGAGTCTAAAATTAGCAATTTAGACAATGTAAATGTGCGTCCTTAGCTCAGCTGGATAGAGTACCTGGCTACGAACCAGGCGGTCGGAGGTTCGAATCCTCCAGGACGCGCCATTCTCTCTTCTCTTACTTGTAAGTGATTTGAGAATAATGAATTAGGTGAGGTGGCCGAGTGGCCGAAGGCGCTCCCCTGCTAAGGGAGTATGTGGTTTGTAGCTGCATCGAGGGTTCGAATCCCTCCCTCACCGCCATTCATTACAGGCCGATGGCCTTTTTTTTTCTTCGTAGCAAGAAGAATGTGATATATTTCACAACTTCATTCTTAATGAATGAACACCGTGCGTCCTTAGCTCAGCTGGATAGAGTACCTGGCTACGAACCAGGCGGTCGGAGGTTCGAATCCTCCAGGACGCGCCACTATTTAAGGGTTTATTTCTTTTAAGAATGAAAGTCCTTGTATTGACTAAGTTGATACTAAAACCGTGCGCTCTTAGCTCAGCTGGATAGAGTACCTGGCTACGAACCAGGCGGTCGGAGGTTCGAATCCTCCAGAGCGCGCCACTATTTAGGGTTTAGTTCTTATAAGAATGTGAATCCTGATATTGATAAATCGTTCGTCGAGAATTAATATCAAAAACCGTGCGTCCTTAGCTCAGCTGGATAGAGTACCTGGCTACGAACCAGGCGGTCGGAGGTTCGAATCCTCCAGGACGCGCCACTATTTAGGGCTTCTTTCTTATAAGAACAGAAGTCCTTGTATTGAGTTGTTGTTGTTTACAACGAATTGATACTAAAACCGTGCGCTCTTAGCTCAGCTGGATAGAGTACCTGGCTACGAACCAGGCGGTCGGAGGTTCGAATCCTCCAGAGCGCGCCACTATTTAGGGTTTCTTTTATGAACCCCTGATATTGGGAATACCGATATCGAAAACTGCGCGTCCTTAGCTCAGCTGGATAGAGTACCTGGCTACGAACCAGGCGGTCGGAGGTTCGAATCCTCCAGGACGCGCCACTCTTTAGGGTTTCCTTGTGAACTCCTGATATTGGAAATACTGATATCGAAAACCGTGCGTCCTTAGCTCAGCTGGATAGAGTACCTGGCTACGAACCAGGCGGTCGGAGGTTCGAATCCTCCAGGACGCGCCACTATTTAGGGCTTTTTTCTTATAAGAATGAAATCCTTATATTGATCTCTTGTTAGTAACAATGAATTGATATTAAAACCGTGCGCTCTTAGCTCAGCTGGATAGAGTACCTGGCTACGAACCAGGCGGTCGGAGGTTCGAATCCTCCAGAGCGCGCCACATTATTAGAAAAAGCCTCGTTTATACGAGGCTTTTTTTATGTCTGCTGCAAATTTGTTGCGATAATGTTAAATTTGTTAGTTGTTTAACTTGTTGTATTTAAAGTAGTTCTTGATTGCTTCTTTGTTATTCCACCTTTCTCATATCAATTCCCAGAAAAGCCCCGTTTAAGTCACAGTTTAAATATCTAAAAATGACGTATTTGACAGATTTATGTGATCTGATAGGCGAATAATTAACCTTATGTGTGCGTTATCCGTAACAGAACCTTAAACAAAATTGACAAACTTTTACCAATCGAGATAATCCATGGGTCGGGATCACTATTCGCTGAAATCCTGTACGTATGTCAGGATGACGAAGAAAGGAAGCAACATGACTAATATTGGAAGCCTGCTAGGAGATGCGGCGACTCTAATGATAACGGGGATGTCCGTTGTCTTTATTTTTCTAACTATTCTAGTTTACCTCGTTCGGTTGATGTCAAAACTGGTACCAGAAGAAGTACCAGAGCCGATCGCAGCACCTAAAAAAATTCAAAAATCACAATCAAACCCTTCAGCTGTTAGTCCACAGGTAGTGGCAGCAATTTCGGCCGCGGTTCATCAATACCGTGCGTCTACTGCTAAGTAGCATTTAAAGGATTAAAAAGGAGTTTATGAGCATGTCTAAACCACTAGCTATCACAGATGTGGTACTTCGTGACGCGCACCAGTCACTATTTGCTACTCGTATGCGTATCGAAGATATGCTGCCAATTGCGGCAGAACTGGATAAAGTCGGTTACTGGTCACTTGAGACTTGGGGCGGCGCGACATTTGATTCGTGTATCCGTTTTCTTGGAGAAGATCCATGGGAGCGTTTACGTGAACTTAAAAAAGCGATGCCAAACACACCAATGCAGATGCTACTGCGTGGTCAAAACCTGTTGGGTTACCGTCACTACGCGGATGATGTAGTAGAAAAATTTGTTGAACGTGCCCATAAAAACGGCATGGACGTATTCCGTATCTTTGATGCGATGAATGACGTACGTAACTTTGAAAAAGCAGTGAAAGCAACGATCGACGTTGGTGGCCACGCTCAAGGTACGTTGTCTTACACAACCAGTCCGGTCCACAATTCAGATACTTGGGTTGATTTGGCTAAGCGCCTAGAGGACCTAGGTTGTCACTCACTATGTATCAAAGATATGTCAGGTTTATTAAAGCCGTATGAAGCAGAAGAGCTGATTACACGTATCAAAGCATCGTGTGACGTTCCTCTGGCACTGCATAGCCACGCGACAACTGGTCTATCGACTGCAACAGCGGTTAAAGCCGTTGAAGCGGGTATCGACATTCTAGATACCGCTATTTCTTCAATGAGCTGTACTTACGGTCATACGCCAACCGAAACGGTTGTTGCGATGTTAGAAGGTACAGAGCGCGACACGAATCTTAAACTAGACCAAATCGAACCCATCGCGGCTTACTTCCGTGATGTACGTAAAAAGTACGCGAAATGGGAAGGTCAGCTAAAAGGTGTCGATTCTCGCATCTTAATCGCTCAAGTTCCTGGCGGAATGTTAACTAACATGGAAGGCCAGCTTAAAGAGCAAGGCGCCGCCGATCGCATGGATGAAGTTCTAGAAGAGATCCCACGCGTACGTAAAGAGCTTGGTTACATTCCTTTAGTAACACCAACTTCTCAGATTGTCGGTACTCAAGCGGTTATTAACGTCTTAACGGGCGAACGCTATAAGAGCATCACGAAAGAGACTGCTGGTCTACTGAAAGGTGAATACGGTCAAGCTCCTGCTGAAGTGGATGCTGAACTGCAAGCGAAAGTTCTAGACGGTGCAGAGCCGATTACTTGTCGTCCTGCTGATTTACTTAAGTCTGAAATGGATACGTTAACGACGGATCTGTTAGAGAAAGCGAAATCAGAGGGTATCTCTCTAGCTGAAGATACGGTTGATGATGTACTGACTTACGCGCTCTTCCCACAAGTGGGTCTTAAGTTCCTTAAGAACCGTCGTAATCCTGAAGCATTTGAACCTGCACCAACGCTAGAAGTTGCGGCTCCAGTTGCTGCAGCTCCTGTACAAGCTTCTGGTGGTATTGAAAGCTACAGCGTGAAGGTTGATGGTCAAGTTTACGATGTTGAAGTTGGCCCACAAGGTGAACTGACATCGGTGGCGCCATCTGCAAAACCTGCTCAGGCTGCACCAGTAGCAGCGTCTGACGTTGAAGCGGTTCCAGCTCCATTGGCGGGTAACATCTTTAAAGTAAACGTTCAGGCGGGTACTGAGGTTTCTGAAGGCGACGTTCTACTAATCCTAGAAGCGATGAAGATGGAAACGGAAGTTCGTGCTGCTCGTGGTGGTATCGTTCAAGAATTGAATGTTAAAGAAGGCGATGCAGTTACTGTAGGCGCTCCACTACTAAGCTTAGCGTAAGGGAGTACCATGGAAGGATTGATGACCTTATGGTCTGAAACAGGGATTGCGAACTTTGAGTTCGGCCAGATCTGTATGATGCTGGTTGGTTGCTTACTGTTGTTTTTGGCAATTCGTAAAGGATTTGAACCGTTACTTCTACTGCCTATTGGTTTTGGTGCTGTATTAGCAAACATTCCAAATGCTGGGTTTACTGATCCAGGTGGTTTGCTCTACTACGTCTACTACATTGGTATTGAGACAGGTATTTTCCCACTGCTGATCTTTATGGGTGTTGGTGCGATGACGGACTTCGGTGCGTTGATTGCGAACCCTAAAACGTTGTGGCTAGGGGCTGCGGCTCAGTTTGGTATCTTCGCGACGCTATTTGGCGCGATCTTGCTGAACTACGTTCCAGGAATGGAGTTCTCGATGGCCGATGCTTCGTCAATTGCGATCATTGGTGGTGCCGATGGCCCAACTGCGATCTTCTTGGCGAGTAAGTTATCTCCGGATCTTTTAGGTGCCATTGCAGTAGCGGCTTATAGCTACATGGCTTTGGTTCCGATCATTCAGCCACCAATCATGAAAGCGTTAACGTCTCCTGAAGAGCGCAAAATTAAGATGGCTCAACTTCGTCACGTTAGCAAAGCCGAGAAGATTCTTTTCCCGCTTGCTGTACTACTGATGACGATTTTGTTCCTACCTTCAGCAACACCTCTAGTTGGTATGTTCTGTTTGGGTAACTTAATGCGTGAAGCGGGTGTGGTTGATCGCCTTTCAAAAACAGCTCAAAACGAACTGATTAACGTTGTAACTATTTTCCTAGGTCTAGGGGTTGGTTCTAAGCTTCAAGCGGATACGTTCTTGAACTTAGAAACATTGGGTATTCTAGGTTTAGGTGCGGTCGCGTTCAGTATCGGTACGGCGGGTGGTGTATTGATGGCTAAGGTGTTGAACCGATTCTCGAAAGAGGACATCAACCCACTGATTGGCGCAGCTGGCGTATCAGCGGTTCCAATGGCGGCACGTGTTGTGAACAAGGTTGGTCTTGAGGCAAACCCTCAGAACTTCTTGTTGATGCATGCAATGGGCCCGAACGTAGCCGGTGTACTTGGTAGTGCGGTTGCGGCGGGTATTCTATTAGCTCTCGTGGGCTAGTGGATTTGCTGGGTCATGTATCGTTACGTTAATTGGTCGTCAATTTACGAATGAGCGGTTAACTTAGCCTTATTAAATGGTTTATAGTCAAAGGGATGCTTTCGCATCCCTTTCTTTTTATTAATTAGGGTGCTTGCTCACTAGGGCTTTTATCAATCAAGGAAATGTGGAAATGGAAAATAAACAGATTGCGATTACTCAATTCGGCGGCGTCGAAAACTTAAGTATTCAAACCAGTGCGATCCCTGAGCCTAAGGCTGGAGAAGTGGTGGTTAAAGTTTCCTTTTCAGGCATTAATCCGATTGATGTCAAAACCCGAGCGGGCCTTGGTTGGGCGGCAGCACAAAACAAAGATAACCTACCTTGGGTACCTGGCTACGATATTTCAGGGCAAATTGTCTCGCTAGGCGAACAGGCTGAACGCTTTACTGTTGGTGATAACGTAGCTGGCTTTATTGGTTTTCCACTGCAAGGTGGCGGTTACAGCCAATATGTGTGTGTTCCAGAAGCTGCATTAAGTATGGTTCCTGATTCTGTCACTCTAGAAGCGGCAGCTGCATTACCACTCGCGAGTCAAACAGCGGCACAAGCGCTCAACAAAGCCGAAGTGAAAGAAGGCGACCGCGTGCTTATCTTGGCGGGCGCGGGCGGCGTTGGTCACCTTGCGGTTCAAATTGCAGTGGCAGCAAAAGCAGAGGTTTACACAACCTGCAGCGAAGCCAACCTTGATTACCTTGCGACGCTAGGTGCTCACGCGATTAACTATAAGTTTGCACCAGCATCAGAAAGAGTATCTGATGTCGATGTGTTGATTGACTTGGTCGGCGGCGATACCGCGCTTGATGCATTGAAGTGCCTAAAAGATGACGCGCGAGTCGTGACTGTGCCGACTCTATCTGCAGAACTTATCTGCGAAAAAGCCACACTATTAGGTTTTACTGCATCAGGCATGCTGGTTGAACCAAGCCCTGAGCAAATGGACACTATGCTTTACATGGTCAGTGTCGGATTACTCAAAACAGAAATTCAAGGTATCTACCAATTAGACGAGGCGCAGTCGGCGCACCTGCAGGTTGAAACCGGACACACCAGAGGCAAGGTGCTACTTAAAATGCAAGAAAGTTGATAGGCAGTGTTAGAATTTTTTAACTCCCTTTTTGAAAATATCGCGCTGTGGTTCTCGGACTCGGCGCTGTGGGTACTCTTCATTAGTGGCTTCTTGAGTGCCACGTTACTCCCCGGTGGTTCAGAAGCTAGCCTTGTGGCTGCATTGAGCTTAGATCAGTTTTCAACCTCATCGATCATTCTAGTGGCGACATTAGGCAATACCTTAGGCGGCCTGACTAACTATTGGATTGGTTTGTGGTTGCCTAATCGAACTCAATCTGAAAAGCATGGTCATAAGGCTATGGCTTGGCTGAGTCGCTATGGCTACTGGACACTGTTATTTAGTTGGTTACCGATCATTGGTGACCCTTTGTGTCTCGTTGCGGGTTGGCTAAGAATGAAATTCATCCCTAGCGTTATTTTGATAGCGATTGGCAAAGCCGCTCGCTATAGCTTACTTGCTGCTATCTACTTCGGTTTTTTCTAAGGAGAACCTATGAAAAAGGTTTTACTTGGTACATTTTCTCTTATCGCCATTGCTGGCTGTTCTTACAATGTACCTAGCTCAACGCCCTTCTTTTCCTCGTTACCTGAAGGTGTCACTCTGTTAGAAGAGGTTAAGCCCTCTAAAGATAAAGTAGTGATTCCTTACACCAAGTATCAGCTTGAAAACGGTCTGACAGTTATTCTTTCCCCTGATGATTCCGATCCGTTGGTGCATGTTGATGTAACTTATCACGTCGGTTCAGCACGTGAAGAGATAGGCAAGTCGGGATTTGCTCACTTCTTTGAGCACATGATGTTCCAGGGTTCAGAGAACGTTGGTGACCAACAGCACTTTAAGATCATTACCGAAGCGGGTGGCTCGTTAAACGGCACGACCAACCGTGACCGCACCAACTATTTTGAAACTGTTCCTTCTAACCAACTTGAGAAAATGTTGTGGTTAGAATCAGACCGAATGGGCTTCTTGTTGGATGCTGTTTCTCAGAAGAAATTTGAGGTTCAAAGAGGCACGGTCAAGAACGAGCGAGCGCAGAGCTACGAAAATCGTCCTTACGGCTTGATGTGGGAACGCATGGGCGAAGCGCTTTACCCTGAAGGTCACCCTTACTCTTGGCAACCAATCGGCTATGTTGAAGATCTTGACCGTGTTGACGTGAATGATCTTAAAGCGTTCTTCCTGCGTTGGTACGGCCCAAACAATGCCGTGTTAACGATTGGTGGTGATATCGACGTTGATGACACGCTAGAATGGGTTAACAAGTACTTTGGTTCAATTCCTCAAGGCCCTGAAGTGAAGGCGGCAGAGAAGCAACCTGCTGTTCTAACAGAAGATAAATACATCACCTTAGAAGACAATATTCGTCAGCCGATGGTGCTGGTGGGGTGGCCAACAACGTATCGCGGTGAAGAGACGCAAGCTTCACTGAATGCATTGTCTAACGTGTTAGGTTCAGGTACCAACAGTTACCTATATCAAAACCTCGTAAAAACGCAGAAGGCCGTCAGCGCTGGCTCTTTCCATGATTGTGCTGAGTTGGCGTGTACCATGTACGTGTATGCAATGGGCAACTCAGGTGAAAAAGGCGATTTGACGGTTCTCAATAAAGAGCTGATGGATACCCTGGAGCAATTCTCGAAAGAGGGCGTTGAGCAAGAGCGTTTAGACCAGATCACTGGCATGGCCGAAGCGAATGCTGTTTTTGCATTGCAAAGCGTTAAAGGTAAGGTGTCGCAACTCGCGTCGAACCAAACCTTCTATGGTCAGCCTGATCGCATTGAATCACAACTCGATCAAATCCGAGCGGTGACGCCTGAGAGCGTGAGCAAGGCATACCAAGATTTCATCGAAGGTAAGCACAAGGTTACCTTGAGTGTGGTTCCTAAGAAAAAGCTCGATTTGGCGGTTCGTGAAGCGACCTTTACCACGCCACCACGTACGTTGCCGGAATACAGCAAGGTGACGGAAGATCAACTGGATTTCAGAAAGGCACCGGATACCTTTGATCGCAGTGTGATGCCAGAAGTGAACTTTGGTGTTGAGGCGACCATGCCTGAGTTGTACCGCATGCACTTTGCAAATGGCACTGACTTAATTGGTACCGTGACCAGTGAAACGCCGACAGTACAGCTGCAAATTCAATTGCCTGCAGGCGAACGCTATGTTCGCAAAGGGCAAGAAGGCCTAGCGAACCTAACGGCTTCGATGATGGAAGAAGGCTCAACTAAACGAACCGTTGAAGAGTTACAAGCGACCTTAGATAAACTTGGTAGCAGCGTGAGCATTAGTGCGGGCAGCTACACCACAGATATTTCAGTCTCGACGCTAGAGAAAAACTTGCCTCAAACCTTAGCGATTGTGCAAGAGGTTCTATTCGATCCTATGTTCGATGAGCAAGATTTTGAGCGCGTTAAGAAACAGATGCTAGAAGGCGTTGTGTATCAGCATCAGCAGCCAAGCTGGATGGCTTCTCAAGCAACCCGTGAAGTGCTGTTTGGTGACACTGTTTTTGCTCGTGCAAGTGATGGTACTAAGGAATCTCTATCGAAATTGACCTTAGACGATGTGAAAAAATTCTATGCGCAACATTACACACCAGAAGGTGCCAATATTGTTGTGGTGGGAGACATCTCGAAGAAAGAGGTAGGGAAACAGCTACAATTCTTTGAAGAGTGGCAAGGCGATGCGGCACCATTAACGCGTCCACAGATCGTTAAAGAGCTTTCTGGTCAGCACCTGTACTTAGTTGATAAACCGGGTGCGCCGCAAAGCATTGTTCGCTTGGTTCGTAAGGGCCTGCCGTTTGATGCGACGGGCGAATTGTATTTGAGCCAGTTAACTAACTTTAACTTAGCGGGCAACTTCAATAGCCGTATCAACCAGAACCTACGTGAAGACAAAGCCTACACTTACGGTGCAAGCGGTTACTTCGCAAGTACTCGTGAAACTGGCGCAGTGGTATTTAGCGCGCAGGTAAGGGCGAATGCGACGGTTCCATCGATTCAAGAGTTTATTAATGAGCTGAATGAGTTTAGCCAAAGTGGATTAACTGACGAAGAGGTGAAATTTATGCGCCTTGCCGTCGGTCAACAAGATGCACTTAAATACGAAACGCCAAGTCAAAAGGCGGGGTTGTTGAGTAATATTGTTGCATTGAGCCTTGATGAAGATTACCTACAACAGCGTAATCAGATAGTTGAAACGGTTTCAAAAGAGACCTTAAACGAGCTATCTAAGAAATGGTTTGACCCGAATGATTATCAAATAATCGTTGTTGGTGACGCGACTTCGCTTCGCCCGCAATTAGAAAAGTTAGATATTCCAATAGAAGAGCTTGAAATCATTCGTTAGAGTACACATTAAAGGGGGAGGGAAGAGACTCTACTTTTCTCCTCCAACCTAATTTATGATAGTTCTAATCAGAACAATATAAGATAAGTGAACTGAATTTTGACTGATTTTGCTGCGCGACTAAAGCAAGTTGCAACCAACCCTAAGACCTTCTCTCAATTTGGTCGTGGTGTTGAAAGGGAAACATTACGCTACACGGAAGATGGGCACCTTGCTACTGGGCCGCACCCTGAGGCTTTGGGATCTGCGTTGATGAACGAATGGGTAACGACCGATTTCTCTGAGTCGCTACTGGAATTTATCACGCCTGTTTCTAACGACGTTCCGACGCTTTTGAATCAGTTGTCTGATATCCACCACTTCACGCAAACCAAGTTAGACGGCGAAAAACTATGGCCGCTTTCTATGCCTTGTTACGTTGGCAGTGAAGATTACATTCAGCTAGCGCAATACGGCACCTCTAATAACGGTAAGATGAAGACCCTATATCGTGAAGGCCTAAAACGTCGTTACGGTAGCCTGATGCAGATTATCTCTGGTGTTCACTTCAACTTCTCTTTCCCAGAAAGCTTTTGGGATAGCCTGTTTGGAGAGCAAACTGAAGAAGCGCGTTGTGAATCTAAGTCAGATGCTTACTTTGGTTTGATTCGTAACTACTACCGCTTTGGTTGGTTAATCCCATACTTCTTCGGTGCTTCACCTGCGCTATGTTCTTCTTTCATCAAAGGAAGAGAGACAAACCTGCCTTTTGAAAAGATTGGCGAGACACTGTATCTGCCAAAAGCAACGGCACTGCGCCTGAGCGACCTTGGCTACACGAACAGTGCGCAAAGTGTGTTGAAGATTGGTTTCAACAGCCTAGACCAATACCTTGAAGGTTTGAATCAAGCGATTCGCACACCATCAGAAGAATTTGCCGAGATTGGCACTAAGGTTGATGGTGAATACCGTCAGTTGAATAGCAACGTACTGCAAATTGAAAATGAGCTTTACGCTCCAATCCGCCCTAAGCGTGTGGCGAAGAGTGGTGAGAAACCATCTGAAGCGTTGGCTCGCGGAGGTGTTGAGTACATCGAGGTGCGTTCTCTCGATGTAAACCCATTCAGCTCAATCGGTATCACCGAACAGCAAGTTCGCTTCTTGGATCTATTCCTAACGTGGAGTGTACTAACAGACTCTGCTGAGATGGATAACTGCGAACTTGAGTGCTGGCGCGACAACTGGAACAAGGTGATCTTAGAAGGTCGTCAAGCTGGTCTAGAGCTGCAAATTGGTTGTCATGGCGAGCGCTTGTCTCTGCAAGATTGGGCGAAGCGTGTATTTAAAGATCTACGCTCTATTGCCGAAATGATGGACGCAGAACAAGGCGGTCGTGCATACCAAGAAACATGCGATACGCTTGAGGCTTGGATTGATAACCCTGAGCTAACTATTTCTGGCCAGTTGCTAGAAGAGACCAAAAAATTGGGCGGCTTAGGTAAAGTGGGTTGCGCGTTAGGTAAAACGTACGCTCAGCAACACAAAGCTCACCAATACAAAGTATATTCAGCTGAGTTGATGGAAGCAGAAGTTCAACGTTCTGTGATTGCTCAGCAACAAAGTGAAGAAGCAAGCACTCAAGATTTTGATAGCTTCTTAGCGGATTATTTTTCGTATTTAAAAGCATAGCGAGACTTTGGTGGAAAGGAAGCAAGCCTTATTAGGTCAGCCTACTCGAGTGAGTAGTAAATGGTTACCTGTAGTGACTGTTGGTGTTGTCTCTAGCCTGTTGGTTGGATGTGCAACGCCACCGCCAAAGCAGCAAGATAATTTGTGTAGCATCTTTCGAGAGCACCCTTCATGGTATGAAGATGCCTTGGATATGCAAGAAGAATGGGGAACGCCGATTAACGTTGCGATGGCTTTTGTGAAACAAGAGAGTAGCTATCGTCATGATGCGCGCCCACCTAAAGATTACATTCTTGGCTTTATACCGTGGGGGCGTGTAAGCAGTGCCTACGGTTATGCACAAGCTCAAGATCCTGCTTGGGAAGACTTCCAAAAGGCGACCAATAACGGTGGTTCAAGAACCAACTTTGATGATGCATTGATGTTCATCGGTTGGTATACCAGCGAGACGCGTCGTCAATTGGGCATCTCACTATGGGACCCATATAACCAATACCTGGCTTATCATGAAGGCCGTGGTGGTTATAAGCGTAAGTCATACAACAGCAAGCCATCGCTAATTAAGGTGGCGCGCAAAGTCGAACAGCAAGCAAAAGATTATGGATGGCAGCTGAAACAGTGCCGCAAAGAACTAGAAGACAATCGAAGCTGGTTTTTCTAAAGCCAGCCGTCATGGAGAAGAGCAATGCCTTTATTAGATAGTTTCACTGTTGATCACACACGCATGAACGCACCTGCCGTTCGTGTTGCTAAAACAATGCAAACCCCAAAAGGGGATACCATCACTGTGTTTGACCTGCGTTTTACTGCGCCAAACAAAGACATCCTATCTGAGAAAGGTATCCATACTCTAGAGCACCTATATGCTGGTTTCATGCGTAATCAATTGAACGGTTCAGATGTAGAGATCATCGATATCTCACCGATGGGCTGTCGCACTGGTTTCTACATGAGCCTGATTGGTACGCCTACAGAACAACAAGTGGCTGACGGTTGGTTGGCAGCGATGCAAGACGTACTGAAAGTTGAGAACCAGAATAAGATCCCTGAGCTGAACGAATACCAATGTGGTACCGCGGCAATGCACTCTTTGGATGAAGCGAAAGAGATCGCGAATGCGATCATCGCTGCAGGCATCTCTGTAAACAAGAATGATGAACTGGCACTGCCAGAGTCTATGCTGCAAGAGCTTAAGATCGACTAGTCATTGATAGCTACCCTAGATAGGGCGAGTTAGATACTAAAAGGCCCGGTTCAATGAACCGGGTCTTTTGTTTATGTGAGCTTCAGTGATAACTCAGTTAGCCGTTCACGATCTGTGGGAACACGCGAACCAGTTTGATGCGGTTCTCTTCAAGCTCAACAATTTCCATTGGGTGGCTGGCAACCTGAACACTCAGGTGACTCTCAGGAATATCTTCAAGATGTTCCAGTATCAAACCATTCAGCGTTCTTGGGCCATCGGTAGGCAGTGCCCACTGTAAGCCTTTGTTGATATCTCGGATATTGGCACTGCCTTCAATCAAGAAGCTGCCATCGCTTTGCGGAGTAATCTCTTCAGATAAGCTTGGGGTGATTGAGGTGGTAAACTCACCTACGATCTCTTCTAGAATATCTTCTAATGTAACCAAACCATTGATGTCGCCATACTCATCAACAATCAAACCGATGCGCTGCTTATTGCGTTGAAACTTAAGCAGTTGAATATTGAGTGGTGTCGCTTCAGGAATAAAGTAGATCTCATCCGCGGCACGCAACAGGGTTTCTTTATTGAATTCGTTCTTTTCAAGCATCAGACGGTAAGCTTCACGCAGCCTAAGCATGCCGACCACTTCATCTATTTGGTCACGGTACAGCACTACGCGACCATGAGGCGAGTGGGTAAGTTGACGAACGATCGATTTCCAGTCGTCATTGATGTCGATACCAGTAATCTCATTACGCGGCACCATGATGTCGTTCACGGTGACGTGCTCTAAATCCAGAATAGACACCAACATATCTTGGTGACGTTGAGGGATTAAGCTACCGGCTTCATTTACCACGGTTCTAAGCTCTTCGGAGCTCAAGTGGTCGGTTGCATCATGGCTGGCTTTAACGCCTAAGATACGAATGAAGCCGTTGGTAATGAAGTTCACTAAGATCACCAATGGTGATAGCACCTTCATCAGTATCATCAAAAGGATACTACTCGCGTAAGAGACACGTTCAGGAAATAGAGAAGCGATGGTCTTTGGGGTTACCTCGGCGAATACTAGGATCACGAGAGTCAGGGTACCAGTAGCGATAGCCACACCGATATCCCCGTAGATGCGCATACCAAGAATAGTAGCGATCGCAGATGCAAGAATGTTGACGAGATTGTTGCCGATGAGGATGAGGCCAATCAATCTGTCTGGGCGGTTCAGAAGTTTTTCTACACGTTTGGCACCTTTATGACCCGTATTGGCCAAGTGCTTTAAACGGTAGCGGTTCAGGGACATCATGCCCGTTTCGGAACCAGAGAAATAACCAGAAATTACAATGAGACACGCGAGTAGCGCAAATAAGATACCCGTTGATATGTCGTCCAAAACTATTCTTTTCCTATTTGTGTATCTTGATTAATTTATGACCGAACATGGTCGAGATGTCAATTGAATGTATTGCACTCAATATTTTAAAGGCAAGGTATGTGAGACCTTGCCTTTATTTTACAGACTAGTTCAGGATGATTTCCTGGACGAAGCGGCTACCGAAGTAGGCTAATGTGAGCATGCTGGCGCCGGCCAGTGCGAACCAAGTGACTTTCTGTCCACGCCAACCTTTCTGATAGTGACCCCACAGAAGGATGGAGTAGATAACCCAAGCGATAAAAGACAACACAGCCTTGTGTGCCTTTCCTTGAGCAAACATATCTTGCACGAAGATGAGACCCGTTAACAAGGTACCTGTTAATAAGCCATTACCAATCAAAATGATCTTGAAAAGCTGTCTTTCCACCATCATTAAAGGAGGTAGGTTAGGGTTTATCACTAAGGCTTTTTTCTTTTTAAGTTTGTGATCTAGCCACGCAAGTTGCAGGGCGTATAGCGCACCGATAGTTAACGTTGCGTATGAGAATAGAGCCAAAGAGATGTGCACGAGCAGTTTTGGGTCATTCTCTAGATGTTTGATGAAGGTGCTTGGAAGAAAAGTGGCAGCCATCAAGTTCAGCGCAGCGAAGCTATAGACGACGGGTAAGATAAACCACAGACGGGTTTTGAGCATTGCACCGCTCATTACCACAGATATGATTAAACTGATTAATGAAGCAACGTTCAAGATACTGAGGTTTTGGCCACTGGCATTAAAAATCAAATCGTCAAGCAACCAAGCATGGAAAGCTAGAGCAAGTAATGCGCTGATAAACACCGTTTTTACACGGATTCCTGTTTGGTGCACGAGACCTGGAATGATCGTGGAAATCGCCATTGTATAAAGAAAGGCTGCTGCGATCGCAATAAGACTGTCCATGGTATCCATTTTAATGATTACTAATTGGCGAATTATACCTCGCATCGCTCTTTGGGGCTATGGCGAACCTCATTCAATTCCAAGTGAATAATGTCTCACATCACAAGCACGGATGATTAACGCTCTACAACGGGTATGACTCTAATCCGCGCTAATGTATACTCACAGTAATAGTCGCAGTTTTGAGCGAAGAGAAAACTATGTTTGATAATTTAACGGATCGTCTATCCAAAACGCTGAAGAACATCAGCGGTAAAGGTCGTCTGACCGAAGACAATATTAAAGAGACGCTGCGTGAAGTACGTATGGCGCTACTTGAAGCCGACGTTGCACTGCCCGTTGTCCGCGATTTTGTTAAGCGCGTAAAAGAAGGCGCTGTGGGTGTTGAGGTTTCTAAATCTCTAACGCCTGGTCAAGAATTCATTAAGATCGTTCAAGCTGAACTTGAAGCGGTGATGGGTGAGTCTAACGAGGCTCTTAACCTAGCAGCGCAGCCGCCAGCCGTTATCTTAATGGCGGGTCTACAAGGTGCGGGTAAAACCACATCGGTAGGTAAGCTATCTAAGCTTCTAACTGAGCGTGACAAGAAGAAAGTCTTGGTTGTGTCTGCCGACGTTTACCGTCCAGCGGCAATCAAACAGCTTGAAACGTTAGCAAGCGATGTTGGCGTAGACTTCTTCCCATCTTCAGCTGATCAAAAACCTCTTGATATTGCAAACGCTGCAATCGACTACGCGAAGAAGAAATTCTACGACGTGCTACTTGTCGATACTGCGGGTCGTTTGGCTATCGATGAAGAGATGATGGGCGAGATCAAAGAGCTTCATACTGCAATTAAACCAGTAGAGACACTGTTCGTTGTTGATGCAATGACAGGTCAAGATGCTGCGAACACTGCAAAAGCCTTTGGTGATGCGCTACCACTAACCGGTGTTATCTTGACGAAAGTTGATGGTGATGCGCGTGGTGGTGCTGCTCTGTCTGTTCGTCATATCACAGGCAAGCCGATTAAATTCTTGGGTGTTGGTGAAAAGACTGACGCACTAGAACCGTTCCACCCAGATCGTGTTGCTTCTCGTATCTTAGGTATGGGCGACGTACTGTCTCTTATTGAAGACCTACAGAAAAACGTTGATACCGAGAAAGCAGAGAAACTGGCTAAGAAGTTCAAAGAGAAGAAAGGCTTTGACCTTGAAGACTTCCGTGAACAACTAGGTCAGATGCAAAACATGGGCGGCATGATGGGCATGATGGATAAGCTTCCAGGCATGTCTCAGCTACCAGATAACGTTAAAGATAAAGTTGATGACAAGATGTTCAAGCAAATGGAAGCGATCATCAACTCTATGACCATGAAAGAGCGTCAACGCCCTGACCTAATCAAAGGCTCTCGCAAAAAGCGTATTGCCGCTGGTTCTGGTACACAGGTACAAGATGTAAACCGTATGCTTAAGCAGTTCACCCAAATGCAGAAGATGATGAAGAAGATGCAGAAAGGTGGCATGAAAGGCATGATGCGCAACATGCAAGGCATGATGGGCGGCGGTGGAGGTATGGGCGGAATGGGTGGTGGCTTTAACCCGTTTGGTCGATAATCTACAAATGTAAGCTTTAGCTACGTTACTTTTCATAGTGTTAGCCGTGTCACAGAAAGTGTACGGCAGCTATGTTGGTGAAAAAATAACTAAAGCCCTTGCATTGCACCGGAATAAGAGTAAAATTCCGGGGCTTTAATTTGGCACGAGACCCCAAGCTATTTACTTATACTTGGGGTTAATTATTTTATTAAGAAAGCAAAGAGGACGACATGGTAACCATTCGTTTGGCACGTCACGGTGCAAAGAAGCGCCCATTTTATCAAATCGTAGTTGCGGATAGCCGTAACGCTGCAACTGGCCGTTTCATCGAGAAAGTAGGTTTCTTTAACCCTACAGCTCAAGGTCAAGAAGAAGGTCTACGTCTAGACCTAGATCGTGTTAACCACTGGGTTGGTCAAGGCGCATCTCTATCTGATCGTGTAGCTAAGCTAGTTAAAGACGCTCAAAAAGCGGCTTAATTCTTTTTTAAAGAGAAATAGCTTATGTCGATGAAGGGTAAAGAAACTATGAGCGAGCAAAACAATAGAATTGTCATGGGTAAACTTGGGTCTACCTATGGTATTCGTGGCTGGCTTAAAGTGTTCTCCTACACAGACAATGCTGAAAGCATATTTGATTACAGCCCTTGGTATTTAAACCTAAAGGGTAAGTGGGTTGAGTACAAAGTTGAGAGCTGGAAACGTCATGGCCAAGGTTATGTATGTAAGCTAGCGGGATTAGATGTTCGTGAAGACGCGCAACTGATGACTAACTTTGAAATTGCTATTGACCCTGCTTCGTTACCTGAATTGTCAGAAGATGAATTCTACTGGCGCGAATTGTTCGGTATGCAAGTTTTTACCACTAAAGGTTACGACCTTGGTGAGGTCACTGACCTATTAGAAACTGGCTCGAACGATGTTCTAGTAATCAAAGCAAATCTTAAAGATGCTTTTGGCCAAAAGGAACGGTTAGTACCGTACCTTGAAGAGCAAGTGATCAAGAAAGTTGATCGCGAAGCTCGCCGGATCGAAGTTGACTGGGATCCTGGATTCTAACTCCAAATTACAGAGCGAGAGAACACATGTGGGTTGGCATTATTAGCCTTTTTCCTGAAATGTTCCGTTCTGTTACTGATTTTGGAGTAACAGGTCAAGCGGTTAAAAAAGGTCTTTTATCTATTGAGACATGGAATCCTCGTGATTTCACTCATGATAAACATCGCACTGTTGATGACAGACCTTACGGTGGTGGTCCTGGCATGTTAATGATGGTTCAGCCTTTGCGCGACGCTATCAAAACTGCCAAGCAAGCAGCACCGGGAAAGACGAAAGTCATCTATCTTTCACCTCAAGGTCGTAAACTCGACCAGAAAGGTGTTGAAGAGCTGGCAACAAACGAGAATTTACTTCTTATTTGTGGTCGCTATGAAGGGGTAGATGAGCGCATCATTGAATCTGAAGTTGACGAAGAATGGTCGATTGGAGATTTTGTGATGACGGGTGGCGAACTGCCAGCCATGACGCTGATTGATTCAGTATCTCGGTTTGTTCCGGGTGTACTTGGAGATTTCGCTTCAGCAGAAGAAGATTCTTTTGCAAATGGTTTGCTAGATTGTCCCCATTATACGCGCCCTGAGGTGCTAGACGATAAAGATGTACCATCGGTACTCAAGTCTGGAAACCATAAGGACATTCGTCGCTGGCGATTAAAACAATCGTTGGGCCGAACTTGGCTAAGAAGACCAGAACTCCTGGAAAACCTAGCTCTGACTGACGAACAGGAACAATTACTGGCTGAATTCATTAAAGAGCAACGCTCTTAACGAAAAGCAAGCAGTAACCTATTAAATTTAGTATCAGTTTATTCTAGGAATTTATACAAATGAGCAACATCATCAAGGCTCTTGAAGAAGAGCAACTAAAATCAGACCTTCCTAAATTCGCACCAGGTGACACTGTTGTAGTTCAGGTTAAGGTAAAAGAAGGTGACCGTGAGCGTCTACAGGCTTTCGAAGGCGTTGTAATCGCTATTCGTAACCGTGGTCTACACTCTGCATTCACAGTTCGTAAGATCTCGAACGGTGAAGGCGTAGAGCGTGCGTTCCAAACTCACTCTCCAATGGTTGATAGCATCGAAGTTAAACGCCGTGGTGCAGTACGTCGTGCCAAGTTGTACTACCTACGTGAGCGTTCTGGTAAGTCAGCTCGTATTAAAGAGAAGCTTACTAAGAAGTAATTCTTTTTGCATTCTATCGATAAAAGCGGAGCCATTTGGCTCCGCTTTTTTGTGTCTGTTATTTGGAGCTTAGCAGGTAAGAGATCCCCAATTCGCTCGTACCTCACTCTTGAGGATGACAAACCAGACGAAACTCATATTTAACCGTCATTCCCTAGACTGACGAAGGAAGGAGTAGGGAATCTCTACTAGCGCCGTGTTATAGGCAATAAAAAAGGATTGACGTTAAACGCCAACCCTTCAAAATTTACTCGCTACTCGCTACTCGCTACTCGCTACTCGCTACTCGCTACTCGCTACTCGCTACTCGCTACTCGCTTAGTGCGGATCTTCCGACCAACCATCGCTATCTGACATATCTGGTGCGCCAGCGATGCTGTTCTCTTCGTCTGCCCATTCACCGAAATCAATCATCTGACATTGCTTGCTGCAAAACGGGCGGTGCGGGCTTTGTTCGCCCCATTCAACGTCAGCATTACATTGAGGGCATTTAACGATGGTGATTTTCTTCGACATAGTGATTCTTAATTTGAAGGTGTAATAATAGTGAGTTTAGGCTCGAGTGAAGACTCAAGCCAAACTAAAAAAAGAAAATTAATTAGGTGCAGATAGCCAATTCAAATTCAATGTCTTGAGTACAGGCTTGCCCTGTTTCAAAGCTCATGAACTTAACAGCAAAGCGGTTCTTGTGACCTGAGATCATCGGGTAGGCACCGTATTGCATTGGAATAGATAGACGAAGGATATTCGCTTCATCGGCATCGCTCTGGAAGAAGCCAGCGCGAGCGATTTGCTCTTTGAAGTGACCCGTCTCTCTGGTGAGCTTCAACCACAGTGTTAGCGCTTCATACAGAGGCTGTAAGCTGTCCATCCAAGCTTTAGCATCTCGCATTCTCTTATCAAGAGGAAGGTGCAGCCAATAATGCAGTGCCGGTAAATCAAAGCAGCATGAGCCACCTGGAAGATTAAAGCGTTGGCGAATGGCACTCAGGAAGCGGTCTTCCTTAAGTGACTGGCCAAAACGCTCTGCCTGCATCAGATCACGATAGATGTTACCAATGTCATTAAGCAGTGATGTCAGCATCTCTTGATCGACACCTTCAACATCCAACCAACTTTTGTAGGTTACACGTTGCTTCTCAATATCTTTTGCCAGTTCGCTCTTGAGTTGGATCTGTTCGAAGATTTCAATCAGATCAAAGATGGAACGGAAAAAGAGTTGATACTGTTGAGCATCGGAAAATGTAGAAGACAAGTGTAGCTGCCTCAAGAGTGATTCGACTCTTAAGTAGATGCGTGTTTTCTCATTTAGAGGATGTTCAAATTTATGGGTGATCATCGAGCAAACCTTCATTCAACATTGTTCTATTCTGACCCATCTACAGCACTGATTGCCAGATACTTTTGATGTAAATCTGTGATTTGAGGCAAAAGTTCTTGGTTTTTAGTATGGTTTTTAATCACGTCATCTGCAACTGCTAAGCGTTGTTCTCTTGAAGCCTGTGATTTTAAAATTGATGCAACTTGTTCCCTAGAAACATTGTCACGACTCATCGTACGTTCTATTTGAACTTCTGCTGGCACATCAACAATTAATACGCGATCGGCCATGCCTTGCATTTGGTTTTCCACCAATAGCGGTGCAACTAATAAACCATACGGGGATGTGATTTTAGACAGGTCACTGTCAATTTTGTCACGGATCATGGGATGAAGGAGGTCATTGAGCCACAGCTTCTGTTTGGGATCTGAGAAGATTAGCTCACGCAGTTTACTTCGGTTGAGCGTGCCATCTTCAAGTAAGATAGCCTCCCCAAAATGAGCAGTAATCTGTTTGAGACCTTCGCTGCCCAGTGCTACGACTTCACGAGCCACAATATCAGCATCGACAATATCAATATTAAAATGTTCATTGAAGAGGTTAGCAACTGTGGTTTTTCCACTGGCGATACCACCACTTAATCCGATAATGATTGCCATGGTTAAATTCCTAGTACAGAAGTGAAATACCAGCCCATGATGTCGTTGCCCCACATCAAACTCACCCAACCCGCAATTGCAAGGTAAGGGCCAAATGGAAAGGCTTTATCGATGCCTTGCTGTTTCAGGCGAAGTTGAATTAAACCAAACACAAGGCCTACCAGCGAAGATAAAAGGATGATCATCGGTAGGTGTTGCCAACCAAGCCATGCACCAAGCGCAGCCAGGAGTTTGAAGTCACCGTAACCCATGCCTTCTTTACCTGTTAGCAGTTTGAACAACCAATAAACAGACCATAAAGCGAGGTAACCAGCCATTGCGCCAACCACGGAATCTTGCAGCGATACTGGGCCGATATTAAACAGTGCTAATGCGATACCGGACCATACCAAAGGCAAGGTGATTTGATCAGGCAACAACATGGTATCGAGATCGATAAAGGTCGCGGTAATCAGTGCGAAGGTGAAAAGAATCAAAGCAATGGCGTAGTAACTGAAACCAAAGTGGCTAGCAACCATTGTGCAAAGTATTGCTGTAAGCAGTTCGACCAAAGGGTAGCGAGCACTGATTGGATTAGCGCAGCTGTGGCACTTACCCTTTAAGAGCAACCAGCTTAACACTGGGATATTGTCGACGATTCTTAATTGGGTTTTGCATTTCGGGCAGGTTGAACGAGGAATGCTGAGATTGAACTTTCCCTCTGGCGCTGGAATTTTATATTGAGAGAAATATTCCGAGCACTCTTGTTGCCATTCGCGTTCCATCATAATCGGTAAACGGTGTATGACTACGTTGAGGAAGCTGCCGATAAGAAGGCTAAAAATGAAAGCTAATACGGGGAATAGCCAAGGATAGTAGTGAAATACTTCCATAGTGTCCTTTACCACTTAATCAAGGTGAGCAGAGATTGCTGCTCATGGGTGTTTAGTTGCTTTAACTATCCTAACACACTCATAAGATTAAAGATCGGTAAGTACATCGCAACCACAAGCCCGCCAACGACAGTGCCTAAAAACACGATGATCAGTGGCTCTAGAATCTTGCCCAAATTGTCGACGGTGTTGTCGACTTCAAACTCGTAAATCGAGGCTACTTTATTGAGCATATCATCAAGGTTTCCTGACTCTTCACCGATCATCACCATCTGTAACACCATTTCAGGGAAGGCGTTGGTATTGCGCATTGCGATATACATTGGCATGCCAGCAGCCGTTTCTCGGTGAACCTCGATGATGGCCGACTCATAATGCAGGTTGCCTGCGGTTTTGGCTGTGGTCTTGAGGCTCATTAAAATCGGAATGCCAGAACTAAAGCTGGTCGATAAGGTTCGGCTGAATTTGGCAATGGAGGCTTTGGCTAATACGCCACCAAGAACAGGGAAGCGTAATCCTAGCCGACTAACAGACAGTCTTATCGAGTGGGAACGCTGACACAGTTGGTAAATAATCAGGACAACAAGCCCGATGCCTACAGCTGTATAAAAACTGTAAGCCTGCATCCAATGGGAAAGGTAAAGTACTTGTTGGGTGAACCAAGGCAGGTCGGCGCCAAAGCCGGAAAACATCGACTCAAACTCTGGAATCACCATGGTCAGCATTAAATAAGAAACGGTCAGTGCAACGATGACCACCATGGCTGGGTAGATCAGTGCTTTGATGACTTTGGACTTTAACTGCTCGCTCTTTTCTCTATAGGTCGCTAAGCGTTCGAATACTTGGGCGAGGTTACCGGAGAGCTCGCCTGTCGCGACTAAATCAGTATAGAGGTCATCAAAGTGGCGGCTTGCAGTTCGCATCGCTTTTGAGATTGGCGTTCCGGCTTCTACACCTTTGCAGATATGCGATAAAATTGATTTCATTTCAGCTTTTCGGTGATTGTCCGACACTAACTTGATGGCTTGTACGATAGGCACGCCAGTAGCCAGCATGGTAGCAAGCTGCCTAGTCAAAATAGTGATGTCTTTGGCTTTGACTCTATGAGTTAAACGAGTGACGGCTGAAATACTTTTCTTTTTGATTTTCTTAATCTGAATATGCTGCTCTTTGAGCTTTTCTCGTACTTCCAATTCGGTGAGCGCTAAGGTTTGCCCAGACACTTTCTTGCCTGAGCTGTTAATGCCTTTCCAGTGATAGCTTTTTAGTTGTGATTGTTTGGACTTGCTACTCATTGGTGCTCCATGGGTTTATATGTACAGAACACGTTGCAGTTCTTGATAGCTGGTGGTGCCTTCAAGCAATTTATCTAGCCCCGACTCTTGCAGAGTTCTCATGCCCTCTCGACGTGCCAAGTTTTCAATGGCTAACGCGTTCGGTTTGTCGATCAGGCTGCTTTTCAGTTGATCGCTAAACGGCATCACTTCATAGATACCCACTCGCCCCGAATAACCTTGGTTACACTCATTGCACCCTTGAAGATTCGCTTTGTAGATGGTTTGACTGTTAGGAATCGAGTGACGCAGAAATATTTCTGGTGAGTCGTCAGTTTCTTTGCAGTGATTGCACAATCGTCTTGCCAGTCGTTGGGCGATAATCAAACTCAATGATGAAGCGAGGTTAAAGGGTTCTATCCCCATATGAGCGAGTCGAGTTACGGTTTCTGCAGCGGAATTCGTGTGCAGTGTTGATAGGACCAAGTGACCGGTTTGCGATGCTTTGATCGCGATCTCTGCGGTTTCCAAGTCGCGGATCTCTCCAACCATCACAACATCAGGATCTTGTCGCAAAAATGATCGCAGTGCTTCAGCAAACCCAAAGCCGATCTTAGGTGTTACTTGTACTTGGTTGATACCACACAGGTTAATTTCCACCGGATCTTCGGCTGTTGAGATGTTGCGTTCCGTAGTGTTGAGCACGCGAAGGCCAGTATAAAGGGAGACGGTTTTTCCGCTGCCGGTTGGCCCTGTCATTAAGATCATCCCTTGTGGGCGCTTCAGGGCATTGAGGTAGAGTGCTTTTTGATCTTCGCTGTAACCTAACTTATCGATATCTAGATTGGCCGCGCTGCTATCAAGCAGTCGCAGTACGATCTTTTCACCCCACAAGGTCGGCAAAGTTGATACACGCATATCAATCGCGAGTTCGTCGTTCAAGCGCAACTTAATACGACCGTCTTGAGGTAAGCGACGTTCAGCGATATCAAGCTTGGCGAGGATCTTTAAACGAGCAGATAGACGACGACTTAAATGGGAAGCGGGTTGTTGTATTTCAACAAGGATGCCATCACAACGCAGTCGTACTCGGTAGTGCTCTTCATAAGGTTCGAAGTGGATATCTGATGCGCCTTTACGAACCGCATCGACCAGTATCTGATTGATAAATCTGCTGACAGGGGAATCGTCTTGACTGAGATCTTCTATCGACGCTATCTCATCGTCAGACACTTCAACAAGATTAGCGAGTTCATCTTGGGTGATCTCTTTGCGTTTAGAGTCTTGCCCGGAAATTGAACGGCCATACAGCTTTCGTATTGCGCCTTCTAGTTCTGAGTAGTTGGCGACGACCAATTCGATCTGCAACCCTGTCGCGAATCGAAAGTCGTCTTCAGCCTGTAAATTAGTAGGGTCAGAAACCGCTAAGGTTAGTGTTGACGAGGAGCAATTTATTGGGATTGAATTGTACTTAGTGATGAGTTCACGTAAACCAAGTTCTTCACATAGAGATTGATAATTAATATTTGATAACTGAATAACAGGTAAACTAAAAATTGCGCTTAGGTTTTCAGCTAGACAGCTATCGGAAAGTAACCCTAGGGAGAACAGTGCTTCCGGTGTTGAAACACCGAAAGCTTGAATATGGTCTACTACAGCTTTCTCTTGAGTTGGGTTAATTAAGTTTGTTTGAAGAAGAGCTGTAAGGAGACTAGGCATCATTATTTACAAGCTTTTGGGACATCATCATCCGTTAGCTTACCAGACTTAGTGAATGTGCAATTCCAACCAGAATTTGTTCTTGCTAATGAAACGTATGCCGTACTTATAGATGTTGTGCTATCGAATAGAAACTTAATTGTTCCGTCAGCTCCGCTGATACTTTCGAAAGATAAAGTACCAATAGCATTCATACCAGTGCTTGCTCCAACAGCGGTAAACCCTGTTGTATCATTTGTAGGAAAGCGACCATTTTCTTGTATAAACATATCTACATTCGTTACTAAAGATTTTGCTGCGGCAAGACCAGTCGTTGCTTCAGATTTCTTTACGTAATTTTGATATGCAGGCACAGCAATCGCAGACAACACGCCAATAATCGCTACCACAATCATCAATTCAATCAGCGTAAAGCCTTTCTGATTTGTTCTTTTACTTTTGTTATTCATTGTCTAATTCCATTCTTTAGTTTGTTTCAGTGCAGGCACTGGTTGATGGAAAGAATAGAAGTTGAGATGGGGGAGTGGAATGGTGTTCAGGTGTGGTCGCGAGTGGTTTTGTATTTATTGGTGTAGTGTTTCATATAGCAGGCAAAATTATGCGATCAGCTTAAATAACTGCTTGAAATACTGATAATTCAGGCAATAAAAAAGGCACCGTTATCAACAGTGCCTTTACAGAAATTAATTATTATTCAGTCAATTACGCTTTGAATCTCATTGATAGATCCATTGCTTTTAGGTGCTTAGTCAGCGCACCTACCGAGATGTAATCAACACCCGTTTCAGCGAACTCTGCGATAGTGTCTAATGTGACGTTACCTGAGTTTTCTAATGCAGCGCGGCCCGCATTGATTTTAACCGCTTCGCGCATCATGTCTGTGGTGAAGTTATCTAGCATGATGATGTCTGCGCCAGCGCTGATCGCTTGCTCTAGCTCTTCTAGGCTCTCAGTTTCCACTTCTACAGGCTTACCCGGGTTTAGCTCTTTTGCTGTTGAAATAGCTTTCTCAATACCACCACAAGCGATGATGTGGTTTTCTTTGATTAGGTAAGCATCGAAAACCCCAATACGGTGGTTGAAACCGCCGCCACAAGCGACTGCGTATTTTAGTGCGCTGCGCAGGCCAGGTATCGTTTTACGAGTATCTAACAGGCGGCACTCTGTGTGTTTGATTTTGTCCGCGTAGGTAGCCGTCGTAGTCGCACAACCAGATAGCGTTTGAATGAAGTTCATTGCGTTGCGCTCACCCGTTAATAGCGCGCGTGCTGGACCTGTTAAGGTACAAAGTGTTTGGTTTGGTTCAACCTTATCGCCATCTTCTACATTCCACTCGATAGTCACTTCACCGCCCAGTTGCTTAAACACTTCATCAGCCCAAGCTTTACCACAGAACACACCGTGCTCACGAGTAATGATGGTTGCGCTGTTGATTGCGTCTGCTGGGATTAGACTTGCTGTGATGTCAGTCGCTGGATCTAACGTGCCACCTAGGTCTTCTTTGATAGTCTCGGCTACTGCACGAGTGATCTCTAGAGGCAGTTGTTCTTTTAAGTAGTCAAGGCGTTGGTGGCTGTTATGTGTGTTTTTCATCGCAAATCTAATCTTGAAAGGGAGTGGGAATGGAATGATACTCTTGCTTAACTTCAAATTAAAGAGGCTAGCGCGACTGCTCTATGGGCAAGGTCACATCTTATTGTGCTAGCAGAAAAGAAAGTGAGACCAAGATGACGATCAGCTCCAACGGATGGCACGACAACGCTCGGCATGTTCCTTCCCCGTATTTTGATGCTAGGCCTAGCGTCGAGGATATTTCTCTGCTGGTGGTTCACAACATTAGCTTGCCTCCGGGTCAATTTGGTGGGCCTTACATCGAACAATTTTTTACGGGTAAACTCGACGCTTCGGAACATCCATTTTTTAAGGTGATTCACCAAATGGGCGTATCGGCGCACTGTTTGATTCGTCGCGATGGGGAAGTGGTGCAGTTCGTTTCGTTTCTTGACCGAGCTTGGCATGCTGGCCAGTCGAGTTTTTCAGGGCGTGAAAGTTGTAATGACTATTCGATTGGTATTGAACTGGAAGGCAGTGATTTTGTGGCTTACACCGAGCAGCAGTATCAAGCGCTTAGCCAACTAACAGCAACGATCGTATCTACGTTCCCTCAAATCACCAGCGAACGTATCACTGGCCATCAATACATAGCGCCTCTGCGTAAAACTGACCCTGGCTTGGTGTTCGATTGGCAGAAGTTTAAAAAAAATCTCAAAGTTCAAGCCTCCGTTTTTGACGATGGCCTTACCGCTGGTGGGCGTTGAATAGTCAACGCCTGGCATAATGACTTGTGAATTTTTGTTGTTGCGATGTAAAGAAAGTGGTGGAGAGAAGCGCATCAATAAATTGAGAGTGTGACGAACTTATCAAACACTCATTTATTAAAACTTATGAACAGAATTTCCACCCTAAATGTGCGCTTGGTTCGGTTTTTAAACAAGTGACGCTAATCTTTCTGAAACAATTCATTTTTATCCTGAAACTTTCTAGCACGAACACTCCCCAAAAGTATTACCCCTGTAAATGGTAAGACCAATTTGGTTGCTGTTTTAAATTTCATTTGTTAAATCATGGTTAATTCACGCTGTATTCTATGATGCAGGTCAATTTTAGGCTGGACAGTGGCGTTTTAATTATGTTAATTTCTGCCCAACTTAAAATTGGTATTACCAATTGTCAGCGAAGAAAAAGAAGAACAACAAACTATGGCTTATCAAAGGATTCGTCAGCCAAAACTCTCCGATGTTATCGAACAAGAGTTAGAAAGGTTGATAGTGGAAGGAACACTGGCTCCAGGGCAGCAGCTGCCGCCTGAGCGCGAACTGGCGAAACAGTTCGATGTGTCTCGACCTTCGATCCGAGAAGCGATACAACGTTTAGAAGCAAAACGCTTGCTTACTCGCCGTCAAGGTGGAGGTACGTTTGTTAGCGAAAATATCTGGAAAAGCTTTTCAGATCCTTTGCTTAATTTGTTGTCGTCCCATTCTGAAACCCAACTAGACTTGTTGGAATCGCGTCATGCGATGGAAGGGATTTCGGCTTACTTCGCGGCATTGCGTGGCACTGATGAAGACTTTGCTCGAATTCAAGCATGCCAAGAAAAAATTCGCGGTGCGCAAGATAAGGGTGATATTGAAGCCGAATCTGCAGCAGTGATGGCTTTTCTTATTGCTTTAACAGAGGCAGCGCACAATGTGGTGTTATTGCACATTGTTCGTAGCTTGGCTCCGTTACTCGAACAAAATGTCTTAGAAAATTTAAAGCTGTTGCATCGTCGTAAAGACGTTGTGGAGAAAGTGAGTATACATCGAGCTAACATTGTAGATGCGATCGTTTCAGGGCAGCCAGAACAGGCGCGTGAAATGTCACATTCTCATTTAGCTTACATCGAAGAAACATTGATGGATTTGACCAAAGAAGAATCGCGCCGCGAACGTTCTTTACGTCGAATTCAACAGGGTAAATAGCCGTAATACTTCGGCTATTTACGTGTTTAGTAGAATCCAACTAACAAAAAGGATAGATCGCCATGTCTGACATGAAGCATGACGTTGATGCTCTGGAAACTCAAGATTGGTTAGAAGCTCTTGAGTCAGTAGTACGTGAAGAAGGTGTAGAACGTGCACAGTTTTTACTAGAACAAGTTCTAGATAAAGCGCGTTTAGATGGTGTTGATATGGCTACAGGCATCAACACAAACTACATCAACACAATTCCAGCAGCACAAGAGCCAGCTTACCCTGGTGACGTAACTCTTGAGCGTCGTATTCGTTCGATTATTCGCTGGAACGCAATCATGATCGTATTGCGTGCTTCTAAGAAAGACCTAGACCTTGGTGGTCACATGGCTTCTTACCAGTCAGCAGCAGCGTTCTACGAAGTATGTTTCAACCACTTCTTCCGTGCTCCAAACGAGACAGACGGTGGCGATCTAGTTTACTACCAAGGTCACATCTCTCCAGGTATCTACTCTCGTGCATTCGTTGAAGGTCGTCTAACTGAAGAACAGCTAGATAACTTCCGTCAAGAAGTTGATGGTAAAGGTATCCCTTCTTACCCGCACCCGAAACTGATGCCTGAGTTCTGGCAGTTCCCGACAGTATCTATGGGTCTTGGCCCTATCTCTGCTATCTACCAAGCGCGCTTCCTTAAGTACCTTGACGGCCGTGGCCTGAAAGAAACTTCAGCGCAACGCGTATACGCGTTCCTAGGTGACGGTGAGATGGATGAGCCAGAATCACGTGGTGCTATCTCTTTCGCTGCGCGTGAGAAGCTAGATAACCTATGTTTCCTAATCAACTGTAACCTACAGCGTCTAGACGGCCCTGTAATGGGTAACGGTAGCATCATCCAAGAACTTGAAGGCCTATTCAAAGGTGCAGGTTGGAACGTTGTTAAAGTTATCTGGGGTAGCAACTGGGATTCTCTACTAGCTAAAGACACTACTGGTAAGCTTCTTCAACTAATGAACGAAACTATCGATGGTGACTACCAAACATTCAAATCTAAAGATGGCGCATACGTACGTGAGCACTTCTTTGGTAAGTACCCAGAAACAGCTGCACTAGTTGCAGACATGACTGATGACGAAATCTTCGCTCTTAAGCGTGGTGGTCACGATTCTTCTAAACTGTTTGCTGCATTCAACAATGCTAAAGAGACAAACGGTAAGCCAACTGTAATCCTAGCTAAGACTGTTAAAGGTTACGGCATGGGTGATGCAGCTGAAGGTAAGAACATTGCACACGGTGTTAAGAAAATGGACATGACTCATGTTCAACACCTACGTGATCGCCTAGGCCTAGAAGACATCCTTTCAGATGAGAAGATCGCTGAACTTCCTTACCTGAAATTGGAAGAAGGTACGCCTGAGTACGAATACATGCACGCTCGTCGTAACGCTCTACACGGTTACACACCTGCACGTCTTCCTAAGTTTACTCAAGAGTTCAAGGTTCCTGAGCTAGACGCATTCGCACCTCTACTAGGTGAACAGAAGCGTGATATCTCTACAACTATGGCTTATGTACGTACGCTAAACATCCTTCTTAAAGATAAGAACATTGGTAAGAACATCGTTCCTATCATCTGTGATGAAGCTCGTACATTCGGTATGGAAGGTCTATTCCGTCAGGTTGGTATCTACAACCCACACGGTCAAGAATACACACCTGAAGATAAAGGCATCGTTTCTTACTACAAAGAAGCAACGTCTGGTCAAGTTCTTCAAGAAGGTATCAACGAACTAGGTTCTATGGCTTCATGGGTTGCTGCTGCAACTTCATACAGCACAAACGATCTACCGATGATCCCGTTCTACATCTACTACTCAATGTTCGGTTTCCAACGTATTGGTGACATGGCATGGCTAGCAGGCGACCAACAAGCTCGTGGCTTCCTACTAGGTGCTACTGCAGGTCGTACAACACTGAACGGTGAAGGTCTACAGCACGAAGATGGTCACTCGCACATCCAAGCGAACACTATCCCTAACTGTATCTCTTACGACCCAACGTTCGCTTACGAGCTAGCGGTAATCATGCAAGACGGTATCCGTCGCATGTACGGTCCTGAGCAAGAGAACGTTTACTACTACCTAACAGTAATGAACGAGAACTACGCAATGCCAGCAATGCCAGAAGGCGCTGAAGAAGGCATCCGTAAAGGTATCTACAAGCTTGAATCTCACGCTGGTGCTAAGGGCAAAGTTCAACTAATGAGCTCTGGTACTATCATGAACGAAGCGCGTAAAGCGGCTGAAATTCTAAGCGAAGAGTACGGCGTAGCATCTGACGTATTCTCAGTAACGTCGTTCAACGAACTAACTCGTGACGGCCAAGCGGTAGAGCGTGACAACATGCTTCACCCAGAAGCTGAAGAGAAAGTACCGTACATCACGACTGTTCTTGGTAAAGAACCTGCAATCGCAGTGACTGACTACATGAAGAACTACGCTGAGCAAGTACGTGCGTACATGCCAACTGAGTCTTACAAAGTACTTGGTACAGATGGTTTCGGCCGCTCTGACAGCCGTGCAAACCTACGTCGTCACTTCGAAGTTAACGCTGGCTACATCGTAGTTGCAGCTCTAACTGAACTGGCTAAACGTGGTGACATCGAGAAATCTGTAGTTGTTGAAGCAATTGCTAAATTCGATATCGACACTGAAAAAACAAACCCACAATACGCTTAATACAGCGCTTAACTAGAAGGTAAATAAGCAATGGCAATCGAAATTAATGTACCTGACATCGGTGCGGATGAGGTTGAAGTTACTGAGATTCTTGTAAGCGTTGGCGACAAGGTTGAAGAAGAGCAGTCTCTGATCACTGTTGAAGGCGACAAAGCTTCTATGGAAGTTCCAGCGTCTCAAGCAGGTATTGTTAAAGAAATCAAAGTAGCTGAAGGCGATTCAGTTTCTACTGGTTCTCTTATCATGATTTTCGAAGCCGAGGGTGCAGCTGAAGCTGCACCTGCTCCAGCAGCAGAGGCAGCTCCAGTAGCTGCGCCTGCAGCGGCAGCAGCGGCAGAACTTAAAGAAGTTCACGTTCCTGATATCGGCGGTGATGAAGTTGAAGTAACCGAAATCATGGTAGCTATCGGTGACGCAGTAGAAGAAGAGCAATCTCTTCTTACTGTTGAGGGTGACAAGGCTTCAATGGAAGTACCTGCACCATTCGCTGGTATCGTTAAAGAAATCAAGATCGCTTCTGGTGATTCAGTATCTACTGGTTCTCTAGTGATGGTATTTGAAGTGGCAGGTTCTGGCGCTCCAGTTGCAGCAGCTCCTGCTCCAGCGGCGGCACCAGTTGCAGCGGCTCCAGCAGCATCAGCTGAAAAAGAAGTAAACGTTCCTGATATCGGTGGTGACGAAGTAGAAGTTACTGAAATCATGGTAGCAGTTGGCGATACAGTAGAAGAAGAGCAATCTCTAATTACTGTTGAAGGCGACAAAGCTTCAATGGAAGTTCCTGCACCATTCGCTGGTACAGTAAAAGAAATCAAGATTGCAGCTGGCGACACAGTGTCAACTGGCTCTCTAATCATGACTTTCGTCGTGGCCGGCACTCCGGTGGAAGGCGCAGCTCCAGTAGCAGTAGCGGCTTCCGCTCCAGCACAAGCAGCAGCTCCAGCGGCGGCACCTGCTCCTAAAGCAGAAGCACCTGCAGCAGCTGGCGACTTCCAAGAGAACGGTGACTACGCGCACGCTTCTCCAGTAGTTCGTCGTCTAGCTCGTGAATTTGGCGTTAACCTTTCTAAGGTTAAAGGTACTGGTCGTAAGAGCCGTATCCTTAAAGAAGACGTTCAGTCTTACGTTAAAGATGCACTTAAGCGTCTTGAGTCTGGTGCAGCTGCATCTGGCAAAGGCGGCGACGGTTCTGCTCTTGGTCTACTACCATGGCCAAAAGTTGACTTCAGCAAGTTCGGCGAAACTGAAGTTCAGAAGCTTTCTAAGATTAAGAAGATCTCTGGTGCTAACCTGCACCGTAACTGGGTAATGATCCCTCACGTTACACAATGGGACAACGCAGACATCACTGAGCTAGAAGCATTCCGTAAAGAACAGAACGCAATCGAAGCGAAGAAAGACACTGGCATGAAGATCACTCCACTTGTGTTCATCATGAAAGCTGTTGCTAAAGCGCTAGAAGCATTCCCAGCGTTTAACTCTTCTCTTTCTGAAGATGGCGAAAGCATCATTCTTAAGAAGTACGTAAACGTGGGTATCGCTGTTGATACACCAAACGGTCTAGTTGTTCCTGTCTTCAAAGACGTGAACAAGAAAGGCATTTACGAGCTATCTGAAGAGCTAATGGCTGTTTCTAAGAAAGCACGTTCTGGTAAGCTAACAGCGGCAGACATGCAAGGCGGTTGTTTCACAATCTCTAGCCTTGGTGGTATTGGCGGCACTGCATTTACTCCAATCGTAAATGCTCCAGAAGTAGGTATCCTAGGTGTATCTAAGTCTGAAATTAAGCCAGTTTGGAATGGTAAAGAGTTCCAACCACGTCTACAGCTTCCACTGTCTCTATCATACGACCACCGTGTGATCGATGGTGCTGAAGGTGCACGCTTCATTACTTTCCTAAACAGCGCACTATCTGACATTCGTCGTCTAGTACTGTAATTGAGAAAGTAATTATTAAGGTGACTTTCGGGTCACCTTAATTCTTTATATAAAGACTATTTTTAGACAACAGTTTCCTGCATTTCTCATAATCTGATGGGGAATTGTTGTCTAGCTCACAGGCTAACTTAAAGCTACTTTCACACTGTTAACATCTCTGTAAAATGTTTCCTGTTTGAAAGCCCAATAATTTTAAGAACATCTACTCAGCCTGTTAGGGATAATGACTACAAGAGGTCACAATGAGCAAAGAAATTAAAGCCCAAGTTGTTGTACTTGGTTCAGGTCCTGCTGGTTACTCAGCGGCATTCCGTTGTGCGGATTTAGGTCTAGAAACAGTACTAGTTGAACGTTACAGCACTCTTGGTGGTGTATGTCTAAACGTTGGTTGTATTCCATCAAAAGCACTTCTTCACGTTTCTAAAGTAATCGAAGAAGCTAAAGCGATGGCAGAGCACGGCGTTGTATTCGGCGAGCCACAAACGGACATAAACAAGATCCGTATCTGGAAAGAAAAAGTAGTTGATCAACTAACTGGCGGTCTTGGCGGTATGGCTAAGATGCGTAACGTTACTGTTGTTAACGGTTTCGGTAAGTTCACTGGTCCTAACAGCATTCTTGTTGAAGGCGAAGGCGAAGCAACAACTGTTAACTTCGACAACGCAATCATTGCTGCGGGTTCTCGCCCAATCAAACTTCCTTTCATCCCACATGAAGACCCACGTATTTGGGATTCTACGGATGCACTAGAACTAAACGAAGTACCTGAAAAACTGCTTATCATGGGCGGCGGTATCATCGGTCTTGAGATGGGTACGGTTTACCACTCTCTAGGTTCTAAAGTTGAAGTTGTAGAGATGTTCGATCAAGTTATCCCTGCTGCGGATAAAGACATCGTTAAAGTTTTCACTAAGCGCATTAAGAACAAGTTCAAGCTAATGCTTGAAACTAAAGTGACTGCTGTTGAAGCAAAAGAAGACGGTATCTACGTTTCAATGGAAGGCAAAAAAGCACCAGCTGAAGCTGAACGCTACGATGCTGTTCTTGTTGCTATCGGTCGTGTTCCAAACGGTGCACTTATCGACGCTGAAAAAGCGGGTATCGAAGTTGATGAGCGTGGTTTCATCAATGTTGATAAGCAAATGCGTACTAACGTTCCTCACATCCACGCGATCGGTGATGTTGTTGGTCAACCAATGCTTGCTCACAAAGGTGTGCATGAAGGTCACGTAGCTGCTGAAGTTATCTCTGGTAAGAAGCACTACTTCGACCCTAAAGTAATCCCATCAATTGCGTACACTGAGCCAGAAGTTGCTTGGGTAGGTAAGACTGAGAAAGAAGCGAAAGCTGAAGGCATCAATTACGAAGTTGCTACTTTCCCTTGGGCTGCTTCTGGTCGTGCAATCGCTTCTGACTGTGCAGACGGCGTGACTAAGATGATCTTCGATAAAGATACTCATCGCGTAATCGGTGGTGCTGTTGTTGGTACTAACGGTGGTGAACTTCTTGGCGAAATCGGCCTAGCGATCGAAATGGGTTGTGATGCAGAAGATATCGCACTTACTATCCACGCTCACCCAACTCTACACGAGTCTGTTGGTCTAGCTGCGGAAGTATTCGAAGGTTCAATCACTGACCTTCCAAATAAGAAAGCAGTAAAAAAGAAGAAGTAATCCTTCTTTAGCCACTCGCTAATGTTTTTAAAAGCCGCTGATTCGTCAGCGGTTTTTTTATATCTGAAGTAAGGAACAGTAACGTTTCACTCCGAGATGCGAGTACGCTGCGCTTCGGGATGCGAAGAGCCATTCCATTCTACAAAAAAAGGGTTGACCGATTAGGCCAACCCTTAAATTATTTACTCGAATCTACTTATAAATGCACAGCATGTTCAAGTAACTATCCGTTAAGCTTGAAAGCTCTTCTGGCGTTTCTACACGTTTCGCTTGAATGAACAGTGAGTAGCAGATGCCGTGGAATAGGTTCGCTAGATGTTTAGGATCGTGATCGTCGCAAACTTCGCTGCGTTCGATCGCTTTACTAAACATGTTTTGTACTAACATTTGGTTAGTGCGGTTGGTGGTTACGAATAGAGGCCATACTTCATCACGAGTCGAAGCGCTCCATTCAAACCATACGTTCAACCAATGGCTATCGTGAGCCACTAACGTCACCATTTCAGTCGCAATATTATGTAGGTTTTGTTTTGCGTGAATATCCAGATCGATATTGTCTGAAAGGAAGTTAGAGAATTGGCGTACAACATGATTAAGCACTTCATCAACCAGATCTTCACGGGTAGGGAAGTAATTAAATACTGTTGCTACAGACACCTGAGCGATGTCTGCAATATCAGCGTGTCCACCACGACCGATACCGCGGCGAGAGAATACCTCAAGAGCGATTTCCATCAATTGAAGTTTTCTTTTTAAAGGTGAAAGCCTAGTTCTAGGTCTCTTAGATATTGAGTCCATTTTATTTTCCTTGCCAACGAAATTTTTATATTAATGATTTTATTATTATTTAATCCAAGATGAGTGTAATGGTGCATATGCGAATGGTCAATCCTTTGAGCTTGTTTTATAGACAGTTACATCAAACTTGATACATAAAGCGTGATCAGCATTGATGTGAAAGGAGACGAGTATTGGATAAGGCACCAGCGCACATTTCGTGGAGAATCTGACAGTAAATTCGAACCATAAGGTGGTGTGGGTATTTGAGCAGTGCTAGACTTACGCACAAAATTGAGCGACACAACTGACGAAACTGTCAACATTCGTCGCAATCACCAAATAGAATGAGAGCAGTATGAAGCATACAGTTGAAGTCATGATCTCTGAGCAAGAAGTTCAGGATCGAGTGAACGAACTAGGCAAACAGATCACGGAACACTACAACGGTAGTGAAGATCTAGTTTTAGTTGGCTTATTGCGTGGATCTTTTGTCTTTATGGCAGATCTTGCTCGTGCTATCGATTTAACTCACCAAGTTGATTTCATGACCGCGTCTAGCTACGGCAACGGCATGGAAAGCTCACGTGATGTTCGTATTTTGAAAGATCTTGATGATGATATCCAAGGTAAAGACGTTCTACTTGTAGAGGATATTATCGATACAGGTAACACGCTGACTAAAGTAAAAGAGATTCTGAGCCTACGTGGTCCTAAGTCTATCGAAATTTGTACGCTATTAGACAAGCCTTCTCGCCGTGAAGTGACTGTCGATACAAAATGGATTGGTTTTGAGATCCCAGACGAGTTTGTTGTTGGTGTTGGTATCGACTACGCACAAAAATATCGTCACCTACCGTACATCGGTAAGGTAGTACCTCAAGAGTAATCATTACGCTTGTGGTTTAGAAGTCATTAAAAAGCCCGCTTGATGCGGGCTTTTTGTATATATGACGGAATGGGTTAGCTTTGTTGACTAAGAAGAGGCGTCGTTAAGATCTTGTTTAATGCATCTAAGTGACTGTTCTCTAAAGTATCGTTACTTGAGCAACGTACGCCAAGGTCCTGTAGCTTGCCATCGCCAATACCATAAACCACACCATGGATTTCAACGTCTTGGCCACGCTCCCACGCATTTTGCATAATGGTTGAGTTACCTAGGTTATAAACCTGTTCTGCGACGTTAATTTCGCATAACTTGTCACCCCATTGCTCACGAGGAAGCCCCTCGATTTGCTTGCGGTATTTTAGGTAATTGTCACGGATGTGCAGTAACCAGTTGTTGATAAGACCAAGTTTAGGGTTATCAATCGCCGCGTTAACACCGCCACAACCGTAGTGACCACAGACAATAATGTGTTTCACTTTAAGCACATCTACTGCGTACTGAACAACAGATAGACAGTTTAGGTCTGTATGAACCACTTGGTTGGCCACGTTTCGGTGAACAAACAGTTCTCCAGAATATAAGCCAGTCAGGCGCTCGGCTGGAACTCGGCTATCTGAACAACCTATCCATAGAAAACCAGGGCTTTGACCCTCTTCAAGCGTTGTAAAATACTCAGGTCTTTCAGAGCGAATTTCTTCAGACCATTTGGAATTGTTCTCAAAAAGCTGTTTTATTTCTGGCATCTTGCTTCTTACATCCCTCAATTAAGATGCTTAACTATACACAATGTTACAAATTCAATCTCGTAAAAACTGCGTCAAAATGTACTCATCTGACGTGTTCTAGTACGGAAAATCATAAACTTAGCCCACTATCAATAATCCGGTTATAAGACATGAATAATGTGATTGAATTAACACTTTCAGAACACTTGATACATTTGCTAAAGTGATAAGGTTTGTCATTTCATCATCAGGAAGGTGTGTTTTGTTTGGAAGTCGTTTTACGGATATCAATCTCAAAGGGGATATGTTTGGCGGTGTAACTACAGCCATCATCTCGTTACCTTTAGCATTGGCATTTGGTGTCGCTTCTGGCGCGGGAGCTGAAGCTGGCTTGTGGGGCGCCATTATGGTTGGCCTATTTGCAGCATTGTTTGGCGGTTCGAGTAGTTTGATTTCTGAACCTACCGGCCCGATGACGGTGATCATGACTGCCGTAATGACGAGTATGGTTGCTAAATATCCTGAAACGGGTATGGCAATGACCTTTACTGTCGTGATGATGGCCGGTGCATTCCAGATATTACTTGGTACGTTAAAGCTAGGAAAATACGTCACTTTGATGCCATATAGCGTGATCTCCGGATTCATGTCGGGCATTGGCGTTATTCTGATTATCTTGCAGCTGTCTCCATTGTTAGGGCATGCCGCTCCATCCGGTGGTGTAATGGGCACGCTCTCTGCTTTACCTGATACGCTAGCAAACTTAAAAGTGAGTGAGCTATTTCTAGGTGCTCTGACACTCGGTATTCTTTTTGGCTTCCCCGCTAAGTATCGTAAGTATGTGCCTGCTCAACTGGTCGCGTTAGTGGCTGTAACGCTCTTGTCCGTCATTATTTTTGATACCGACTCTATTCGCCGTATTGGTGAAATCCCAGCTGGTTTACCTTCCCTCGTTATCCCTACGATCAGCGCTGAACAGTTTACTACTATGGTTATCGATGCCTTGGTGCTTGGTACATTAGGTTGTATTGATACGCTTTTGACCGCGGTTATCGGAGATTCATTGACTCGTAAAGAGCATGACTCAGACAAAGAGCTTCGTGGCCAAGGCATTGCCAATATGATCTCTGGCCTGTTTGGTGCACTACCTGGCGCGGGTGCCACTATGGGGACTGTAACCAATATTCAGGTGGGAGCGCGTTCTCCGCTTTCAGGTGTTATTCGAGCTTTAGTACTTGCGCTCGTGGTATTGGTTGCAGGTGGTTTAACAGAACCGATTCCTATGGCAGTGCTGGCTGGTATCGCGATGTATGTTGGTTTCAATATCCTAGATTGGAGCTTTATCCAGCGCGCGCACAAGGTTAGCTATGCCGGCATGGGCGTGATGTACGGCGTGATGCTATTGACTGTGTTTGTTGACTTGATTATTGCCGTTGGACTGGGTGTGTTTATCTCGAATATTCTGATTATTGAAAGATTAAGCCGAGAGCAAGCCAGACAAGTTAAGGCGATCAGTGATGGTGATGATGAAGACGATATCCCATTGACTGATAGCGAACGTCAGTTACTCGATAGTGCCAATGGTAAGGTGCTATTCTTCTACCTATCAGGGCCGATGATATTCAGCGTTTCAAAGGCGATTTCACGTCAGCACTCAAGTATCTCTGACTATGAAGCGATGATTCTAGACCTGACAGATGTACCTATGATTGATGTCACTGTTGGCCTAGCGCTAGAGAATGCGATTAAAGATGCATTGGATGCGCAGTGTGAGGTGTATCTGCTGTGTCCTAATGAGAATACTCGTCAACAACTAGAGAAGTTCCACGTGATTGACCTAGTACCTGAATCCAACACTTATCGATTCAGATATGAAGCCCTGACGGCAGCAACAAGCTATGTCGACAGAGATGAGCATCAATTTGAGTCAGTTTAATTTTTCAGTAATAAGCTGATATGAATGACCTGATATGAATAAGCCATAGACGCTCACTTCAAGACTGATCATTAATGCCGTTAAGTGAATCACTTAGCGGCATTTTTATATTTATTGAACGTTGATTTAGTCTTCACGTAGCCAAGACGCTTATTTGTTTTCGAAAGAAACTCTCACACGATATTTGTATTCATCGTCAATCAACGATAAACTTGTTCGCAAAATGGCCGAGTAAACAAATCTTGGGTTAGCTTTCAGCTAGTTCGTTTTAAGCATTACTCTCTTCCTCAAGCTCGGCCGTCTACATCTTATCTATAGCAAATGGCAGTCTATCTCTATGTATGCATTAGAAATTGAGCAATTAAGAAAAACTTATGCTGGGGGCTTCGAGGCTCTTAAGGGCGTTAGTTTACAAGTAGAAAAAGGCGACTTTTACGCACTACTTGGTCCCAATGGTGCGGGTAAATCAACCACCATTGGTGTTATCTCTTCACTGGTAAATAAAACGTCAGGCAAGGTTAAAGTGTTCGGCTACGACATTGATACCGATCTGGAATTGGCGAAGCAGAACTTAGGCCTTGTGCCTCAAGAGTTTAACTTTAACCCGTTTGAAACCGTTGAACAGATCGTGCTGCAACAAGCGGGTTATTACGGCGTGCCAAAAGCATTAGCGAAAGAGCGAGCGAAAAAGTACCTATCTCAACTCGATCTGTGGGAAAAGCGTGGCGAACGCGCGCGTAACTTGTCTGGTGGTATGAAGCGTCGTTTGATGATCGCGCGTGCATTGATGCATGAACCTCATTTGTTGATCCTTGATGAACCGACAGCAGGCGTTGATATTGAACTACGTCGTTCAATGTGGGAATTCCTAAAAGAGATCAATGAGAAGCAGGGCATTACCATTATCTTGACCACGCACTACCTAGAAGAAGCAGAAATGCTGTGTCGCAACATTGGTATCATCAATCGCGGTGAGCTGATTGAGAACACAACAATGAAAGCGCTGTTGGGCAAATTGAGTGCTGAGACCTTTATTCTGGATCTGGAAGAGGGCACGACTGAACCTAAGCTTGAAGGCGTGAATAGCCAAGTGATGGTCAATGGCTCGCTAGAAATCGAAATCGACAAGAACCTAGGTTTGAATACCATCTTTGCTCAATTGAGCGAGCAACAGGTTAAAGTCCTCTCTATGCGTAACAAAGCAAACCGTCTAGAAGAGCTATTTGTGAGTATCGTCCGTGAGGGGAGTAAATAATATGTACAGCCTATATTGGACCGCTTTCTGCAGTTTGTTGACCAAAGAGATCAATCGCTTTACTCGTATCTGGGTGCAGACTCTGGTGCCGCCAGCGATTACCATGACGCTTTACTTCATCATCTTCGGTAACCTGATTGGTGCGCGTATTGGTGAAATGAACGGCTTTAGCTACATGGAATACATTGTTCCCGGTCTGATCATGATGTCGGTGATCACCAACTCATATTCCAACGTTGCTTCATCGTTCTTTAGTGCCAAGTTCCAGAAGAACATTGAAGAGCTGCTTGTAGCGCCTGTTCCTAACTACGTGATTATCGCCGGCTTCGTAATGGGTGGTGTGGTTCGTGGCTTGTTAGTGGGTACCATAGTAACCTTCGTGTCGTTGTTCTTTGTCGACTTACAAGTTGACCATTGGGGCGTGATCATTGCGACGGTATTTTTAACGTCGGTAGTATTCGCTTTGGGTGGCTTGATTAACGCGGTATTCGCACGCACGTTTGATGATATCTCTATTATCCCAACCTTTATCTTAACGCCGCTGACGTACCTTGGTGGTGTGTTCTACTCGATCAGTCTATTGCCTGAATTCTGGCAAGGAGTATCGAAGTTGAACCCTATCGTGTACATGGTTAACGCGTTCAGATATGGCTTCTTGGGTGTGTCTGATGTGGGGATCGTGACGTCGTTTGGCGTACTAGGTGTGTTTATCGTGCTGTTGTATGGCATTGCACACTACCTAGTGACAAAGGGTATTGGCTTACGTAGCTAACCTTTGGTTCATCTAAGTAACAGGTAAAGAAAAAGGTCGATATAACATCGACCTTTTTTTGTTTTGCGTTAAGAGCAGAAGCCGACTATTCAGTCGTTTCTTCTTTCACTTCTTCTTTGGTTTCCGTTACCAAATCGAGAACTTGGTTATCGATAAGACGCGTCTTACCTAGGAAAGCCGACATTAGAATCACTGCTTGAGTTGATTCTGAAGTGATCGCTTGCAGAGTTTTAGCATCACAAATGAAGATTTCGTCAGGTTGAAGATCTGCAGCGCGTAGCTGGTCAGTAGCATCTTCAATCACTGATGCGTAATCATCGCGACCACCACGAATAGCGCTGCTGATCCAGCGCATAGTACGCGCTAAAACGGGCGCTCGTTGGCGCTCGTCAATCGTTAGGTTGCTATTGCGAGAGCTCATTGCCAAACCATCCATTTCACGAACGGTCGCAACGCCGACAACTTCAATGTCTAATGCTAAATCAGTGGTCATCTGGCGAATAACAGCAAGTTGCTGAAAGTCTTTCTCGCCGAAGCATGCAAAGTCTGGCTGAACGATATTAAACAGTTTAGTGACAATGGTTGATACACCACGGAAGTGACCTGGACGAGAGGCACCTTCAAGCATGTGAGATATGCCAGGGACCTCAACAAACGTCTGCTTGTCTAATCCATCTGGGTACATCACCTCTGGCGTTGGTGTAAATACTAGCTCAACCCCTTCACCTGTTAGTTTGCTTAAATCTGCTTCTAACGTTCGAGGGTAGTTGTTTAGGTCGTCTGCACGGTCAAACTGCATTGGGTTTACAAAGATGCTTACCACAACGATGTCGGCCAGTTCACGAGCTTTCTTTACCAGAGTCAGGTGGCCTTCATGCAGGTTTCCCATTGTCGGTACAAAAGCAACCGTACGTCCATCACGCTTAAACTGTTTAATCTGCTCACGAAGAGCCGCTATTTCAGCAAAAGTTTGCATACTTACTCCTAAGCGATTGTATGAGCTTCATCAGGGAAGCGCGCGCTCTCTACTTCTTCTTTGTATAGAGCTACTGCCTTACGCATATCACCTGTTTCTGCTAGGAAGTTCTTAGAGAACTTCGGCATGTAGTTCGCAGAAATACCGAACATGTCATGCATAACCAAGATCTGACCATCGGTAACATTACCTGCGCCGATACCGATAACCGGTACGTCACAAGCTTCTGTAATTCGTTTTGCCAATGAAGCTGGCACACATTCAAGTAGAACGATTTGAGCGCCTGCGTTTTGCAGTGCTAACGCGTCAGCAACCATTTTGTCGGCTTGCTCGTCGTCACGACCTTGAATCTTGTAACCACCAAAAATGTTCACAGACTGGGGCGTCAAGCCTAAGTGTGCACATACTGGTACTGCACGTTCTGTTAGCATCTTCACAGTATCAACCAACCAGCTTCCGCCTTCGATTTTTACCATGTTCGCACCAGCACGCATCAAAGTCGCTGCGCTCTCACAAGCTTGTTCTGGCGTCGCGTAGCTCATGAAAGGCATGTCAGCCATAAGAAGACAATTTGGGCTACCAGCACGCACTGAGCGAGTATGGTAAGCAATGTCTTCAACGGTTACTGGTAATGTATCGTTATGGCCTTGTAAAACCATACCCAGTGAATCACCGACAAGCAGAACTGGCATTTCTTGGCTTTCGAATAATTGAGCAAAGCTCGCATCATAAGCTGTCGAAGTCGCAAATTTACGGCCTTCACGTTTGCATTTGATCAGGTCGTTAATGGTTACTTTTTTCATTGGTTTTCCTTAATGCGCTTGGCTATTGTTGCCAAACATTGAGCCCGTTCTTATCTACTATTTTCAGTAGTTCTGTCAGCTCAGTCCCATCAGGGAGTTGTAAACTTGGTGCGATTTCAGCAAGCGGGTAGAGTACAAACTCTCGTTCTTTCATTCCATAATGAGGAACGATTAAGCGCTCTGAATCGATCACCTCATTGCCGTATAGCACAATGTCGAGATCCAAGGTTCTTGGTCCCCAACGTTCGTCTTTACGGACGCGCCCTTGCTCTAGTTCGATCTTTTGAGTGCAATCAAGCAGTTCAATTGGCGTTAATTCGGTTTGGATAGCGACTACCGCGTTGATGTAGTCTGGTTGATTTTGCGGTCCCATTGGAGTGCTACTATATAGCTGAGAGGTCGCAATAAACGTTGATCGCGGTAGGCTTTTTAGCGTTTCGATAGCCAAATTTGCTTGGCTAACTGGGTCGGCAAGGTTGCTGCCGACCGCAATGTAAGCAGTTATCATTCTGATTGCTTACTCTTTTTGTTTCGGTAAGTCTTACGGCGACGATGGCCTGACTTTGATGGTGCTGCAACGTCGTTAGCCATTGCTTGACGCATGTTACGACCTGCAGTCTGATAACGCTCCCACCATTTTGCTAACTCTTTGGTTTCGCCACCTTCAATCTCACCACGCATTTCTAGGAAATCGTAGCCTGCACGGAATTTGTTTAATTCCATTAGACGAACAGCGCGTTTACCGTTGCGACGAGGCAGTCGAAGTTGCAGTTGCCAAACTTCGCGAATGGTTGCTGTGTGACGACGAGGAATCGCAATAGACTTTACTTGCTGATCTAGAATGATGTTACTCGCTTCCATGATCGCATCGTAGTGTGCCATACCCTGTTCAGCGACAAGTTTGTCTGCCAGCTTGTTCATTGGGTACCAAAGCATCGCTGCGAACATGAATGCTGGGTTTACTCGCTTACCATCTTCGATGCGAAGGTCGGTTGAATCGAGAACCAAATCAAGCATCTGCTCTGTGTGTGAGTCGTAATCTTCGGTGAAGTGCTCCGCTACCGCTGGGAACATCTGTTGGAATAGATTGTACTCGCGCATCAAGTGGTAGGTTTCTAAACCGTGACCTGATTGCAGTAATTTCAGAGACTCTTCGTAAAGGCGCGCTGCTGGGATATCTCTTAGAAGGTGAGCTAACTCTTCAATCGGGTCAGCCGTGTCTTCTTCGATGTCGAAATCCAGTTTAGCGGCGAAGCGCATTGCACGTAGCATACGTACTGGGTCTTCGCGGTAACGCGTTTCTGGATCGCCAATCAGGCGGATCAGTTTATCTTCTAAATCTTCTACACCACCCGCGTAATCGTGGATGCTGTAGTCTGCAATGTTGTAGTACATCGCGTTGATTGTGAAATCACGACGCTCTGCATCTTCATCAACACTGCCGTACACGTTATCGCGAAGTAGCATGCCTTCTTTCGATTGTGCAGAAACGTTCTTCGATGGTTCTTGGTGGTGACCACGGAAAGTTGCCACTTCAATGATGTCGCGACCAAACATGATATGTGCCAAGCGGAAACGGCGACCGATAAGACGACAGTTTCTGAAGAGGTGTTTGATTTGCTCTGGCGTTGCGTTGGTCGCAATATCAAAATCTTTTGGCTGAGAGCCTAATAAGATATCGCGCACACCACCACCGACTAGAAATGCGTCAAAACCCGCACCATTCAGGCGATATAGCACTTTTAGTGCGTTGTCGCTGATCTGCTTGCGTGAAATATTGTGCTCTTGACGAGTATAAATATTCAGAGCTAATTCGTGGAATCCGCGTTGTTCGCTTGGGGTATTGTCGTTTGTATTCATTAGTTTAGAACAAAGTAGGTATCGCCAACTTTGTTTTTCTCTTAGTCCAAAGTGGTAGTGCAGAGTTTAATTGCGGCTAATAATAGCTTAGCGCGAGCCATTTGAGAACATCGTCTGCTTAACCACAGTGGTTGGTTATGGCATTTTTATGTGTCGTTTTTGCTATTTGCCGTGAGTTTCGAGCTAATTACAGTGCTCTTTTTGTAAACTATCAGGTAACTGACTGACGTTCCATTGCTGGCAGCCCCACAATAAAATCTCATCCATTGAAGCCTCACAAAGAGCCGTCGGGATATCAAAACCTAAGAATCGCATCGCGTTGAGTAACGTTGGTTTTGGGTTGTCGAGATCTATCGCGGTGGCATGGTTCTGTTTTGACAGTTTATTCCCCAAGCCATCGGTTGCCAATGGTAAGTGCAAGTAGCTCACTGTTTTTTGCTTGAGCGTCTTATACAAACTGATTTGTCGACCTGTTGGTTCTATAAGGTCTGCGCCTCTTACGACTTCTGTTACTCCTTGGTCGATGTCATCAAGAACAACGGCCAAGTTATAGGCAAACAATCCATCTCTGCGTTTAATAATAAAATCTTCTTCAGCTAGTGCTTTAGGGATTTGAATGGTGCCGTGGCGAACATCATCAAAGGACTCCACTGGAAAGTCCATGCACAAGCGCACCGCCTGTTCACCTGAATCGATTAGGCCTACATCTCGACAGTGACCATTGTAAAAGCCGCCCAAAGCCTTTATCTGCTTGCGGGTGCATTGGCAGTAGTAGGCTTGATTGTCAGCAACCCATTGATCGATTTGAGCTTGATACAAGTCATGACGTTGGCTTTGATAGACGACTTCACCATCCCAAAATAGATGGTAAGCCTCAAGCGTCTTAAGAATGAGGTCTGCAGCGCCGGCCATTTCTCTTGGTGGGTCGAGGTCTTCCATACGAACTAACCATTTTCCTTGGTTAGATTTCGCTTGAAAGTAGCTACCAAGAGCAGCAACAAGTGAGCCAAAATGAAGAGGACCTGACGGTGATGGTGCAAAGCGCCCGATATAATTCATGAGTGAACAACCTAATCTAAATGGTACCGCAGTAGCCGATTCTTAAGACGTTTGACAAGAGCTTTAATGCCTAGAACTAAGGCTTAAAGCTGCTATTTACTATCAAGCGTGTGAAATACTTCGCTTGGATAACAAACAAAAAAGGGAGCCAAGGCTCCCTTTCTTTACATCTGCAAGAATTAACCTTGCATCTGTTTTTCTTTGATCTCTGCAAGTGTTTTACAGTCAATACAAAGATCAGCAGTTGGACGAGCTTCAAGGCGACGAATGCCAATCTCGATACCGCAAGAATCACAGAAGCCGAAATCGTCTTCTTCGATCTTGTCTAATGTCTTCTCAATTTTTTTGATAAGACGACGTTCACGGTCACGGTTACGTAACTCTAAGCTGAATTCTTCTTCTTGAGAAGCACGGTCAACTGGGTCTGGGAAATTCGCTGCTTCGTCCTGCATGTGGTGCACAGTACGATCAACTTCTTCCCTGAGCTGGTTGCGCCAAGCTGCTAAAATTTTTGTAAAATGTTCCGTTTGCTCAAGTGACATGTACTCTTCACCTGGCTTCTCTTGGTACGGTTCAACACCTGCGATGGCTAGGATGCCTAGCGCTTTTTTCTTAGATTCTGGCATACAGCATCTCCTATTTACACCTAGTCAACTGCAAAGCAGCTAATTTTAAGGCGGGTATCTATAGCAGAAAGAACGAATGGTGGCAAATACTCTTATTCAAACTTGCAATCAATGTGATTAGTTCAGCATCTTTGCTTAGCTATTGATAAATTCAACAGCTTGTTTTAGTTGTATTTGAGTACTGCTGAGCTCTGCTTTATAGCAAAGCACTTCAACTCCAGCGTCTTGTGCTTGTTTTAGTAATAACGAATATTTGGCGTCTATATGGTGTGCCGCAGACACTTTTTCAATACCTGAATGTAAAACAGTGAATAAAAGTACGGCTCTATTTCCAGATTCGACCATTTCTGTGAGTTCACGCAGATGTTTTTGGCCTCTGGTTGTGACCGCATCAGGGAAAAAACCTTGCCCTTTAGTTGACGTTTCTTGCTCGTCGAGCAACGTGACGCTTTTCACTTCGATATAGCAAGGCGGCTTTTCGTTATCTTCAAGCAGAATATCAATGCGACTATTCTCACTGCCATATTTCACTTCGGTTCGTAACGCGTTATAACCTAAGAGTTCAACTATAGTCCCATTTTCAATTGCTTCCACTGCTAGCTGGTTTGCCCGCGCAGTATTTACACAAATACGATGACCTTTGTCTGTTTCTGAGATCTCCCAGCTGTTTGGGTACTTTCTCTTTGCATTATCGGAGGTTGAGTACCACACCGTATTGCCAGGAGTCGCACATCCTGTCATCGCTCCAGTGTTAGCGCAGTGGATAGTGCGCTCGCTACCGTCTGGAAGTTGGATGTCAGTGAGAAAGCGTTTATAGCGTTTAATAAGAGTCGCTGGCTCTAATGGAGGATTGAAGTGCATATTACTTATTTAGACAGGTAGGTTTTTATGTACAATGTTGCCAACATTACACCACAAGGTTCTCCCATTGCCACAACTGCCCATAGAAGCTGTGATGCCAGATCTGCTCGCTGGCGTAGAAACACACACTCAACTTATTCTAAAGGCCGCTCCCGGTGCGGGTAAGTCAACATTCTTCCCTTTACAGTTAGTTAAGACCAACGCCGTTCAAGGCAAAATCATCATGCTTGAACCGAGGCGTTTGGCTGCAAGGAATATTGCTACTTACTTAGCGAGCCAATTGGGAGAAAAGGTGGGAGAGAGCATTGGCTTTAGAGTTCGTGGTGAATCTAAAAGCAGCAGTACGACTCGCTTAGAGATTGTTACTGAAGGGATCATGACAAGAATGATCCAAACCGACCCTGAATTGACAGGGGTTGATATGGTGATCTTTGATGAATTTCATGAACGCAGCATTCACGCAGATACCGCATTGGCGTTTAGCTTAGAGATCCAAGACGCGCTGCGTGACGATCTAAAAGTGGTTGTGATGTCGGCAACCTTAGATCAACAAGCGCTACAAACTTTGCTACCGGATGCCAAATACGTTGAATCACAAGGTCGCACCTTTCCGGTCGATTTCCGTTATCAGCCTCTTAGTGCAAATGAATATCTAGCCCCTAAAATGGCTAACGTGATTCGCTCTCTGATGGAGAAAGAGTCAGGCTCACTTCTGGCCTTTTTGCCGGGCGTTTCTGCGATTAAGCAGGTGGAATCTCAACTAGAACAATTCGCCAATGATATCGATGTGTGTCCTCTGTATGGGCAACTCAGCTTTTCTCAACAGCAGAAAGCGATCGCGCCATCAGAGAAAGGGCGTCGAAAGGTGGTGTTAGCGACCAATATTGCTGAGACTTCTTTGACGATTGAAGGTATTCGATTGGTGGTTGATTCCGGGCTTGAACGTGTGGCGAAGTTCGATCTGAAAACCGGTATTACTAAGCTTGAGCAAGTGAAAATCTCGCAATCTTCAGCTGAACAACGAGCGGGCCGTGCGGGACGAATTGAAGAGGGCTTGTGCGTTCGTTTGTACAGCGAAACGCAGCTGATGCAGCAACCAGCTATACCAGAACCTGAAATTCTTCATTCTGATTTGTCTTCGCTGGTGTCTGAATTGACGCAATGGGGCGCTGCGAGTGCTGATGAACTGCAATGGTTAGACGTTCCACCCAAAGCTTCTATCGGGCAAGCCAAGCAACTCTTACAGACTCTTGAATTGTTAGACGATAATGGTCAATTTACGGCATTAGGAAAACAGGTCCAACGTTTAGGTCTAGAGCCTCGTATTGCCAGCATGTTGGTTAAAGCGCAGCAAGGTAGTCCTGCTCTGTTGAATGTCGCGGTTGTTGCTGCTGCTTTGCTGGAAGAGCCGGAGCGCAATGTGACGGATATTCAACACTCTTTGCATCGACTTAAGCAAAGAAAACATTCCAAAAATAGCGTTGTGATGCAGCGAGCGAAAAGTCTCGCGAGCAAACTCAATCATCACTTAGATTTGTCACAAGCTGACGAATCATTGCTACCATTAGTGCTTTGTTTTGCCTTCCCAGACCGGATTGCACAAGTGAGAAGCGCGACCAGCAGTGCTTTCCTTTTGGCGAATGGCCACGGTGCTGAGGTTCGTGATGATGATCCACTGGCGAACAATAACTATATCGTAGTGATTGATTTGATGCGCAGCACAGGGCGAGCCAGTCAGATTTTCTTAGCCACCGCGGTTGATATCGCACAGTTAGAAGCTGAATTTCCAAAACTGTTTGTGCGTTCCGATTACGCCGATTGGGATGAGAAACGTGGCCGTTTAGTTGCTGAGCAGCGTGTATCTCTGGGCAAGTTGATTATCAGCACCAAAGCTTTACCTGATCCCGATGCGAATCAGGCGAGCCAAGCGCTGCTCAATTATGTCGCTCGATGTGGGTTGGATCGCTTAAATTGGACAGCTTCGGCTAAGCAGTTGGTTGAGCGTGTACGCTGTGCAGAGCTTTGGATGCCTGAGCATGATTGGCCAGCGATGGACGATGCGAGTTTGATTGAACACCTTGATGAGTGGCTATCCCCCTATCTGAATGGCATTAAGTCGGTAAAAGGACTGTCTAGTGTTTCGATTGAGCAAGCATTGTCGGCTTATCTTGGTTGGCCTTTGAATCAAGAAATCGACCAATGGTTGCCAACGCACTATCTGATGCCAACAGGCAGCAAGAAGGCCATTCGTTATCAATATCAATCTGAACCAGTGATCTCAGTGCGAATGCAGGAAGTCTTTGGCGAACAAGACTCGCCATTGATCGCGCAAGGGCGTAAAAAAGTAGTGCTTGAGCTCCTTTCTCCAGCACAGCGACCACTACAAATTACTCAAGATTTAGCTGGCTTTTGGGCTGGCGCGTACAAAGAAGTACAAAAAGAGATGAAGGGCCGTTACCCAAAACATCCTTGGCCGGATGACCCTGCTAACCATGTAGCAACCACTAAAACCAAACGACAGTTGAATCGATGATGACCAAAATGTTAACGCCAAAAAAGGCACCACCTAAAAAAGCGCCAGCAAAGAAGTCACCAGCGACCAAAGCCAAGCCAAGAAAACCAAGAGCGGCTGCGAAAAAGACCAAACCTAAGGCTAAGAAATCTGGCAAAAGAGGTTGGTTGAAGATCCTATGGGGCATTTCTTGGAAAGCGGGCTTAGCGCTTGCGGCATTGCTGTTGTTCGTCGGTATTTATCTTGATTCTGTGGTCAAACAGCGCTTTGAAGGTCAGCTGTTTGATTTGCCAACCGTGGTTTATGCGCGAGTGCTAGACCTGTCTCCGGGAACTCCGGTGAGTTTGGTTCAGGTTAAGAATGAGCTCGATGTACTTAATTACCGTAAGGTGAACGCGCCTCGTCACCCAGGCGAATACTCTTCTTCTTCGACCAAGATTGAAATGATTCGTCGTCCGTTCGAGTTTGTTGATGGACCGGAAGCGGATCGTCATGTGATGCTGCACTTCAATGGTAACGAATTAACTCGCATTCAGTCGCTGGAGAAGAAAGGCGACATGGGCTACCTGCGTGTTGAACCGAAAATGCTTGGCATGCTTGAGAAAAGTAACGATGAGCAGCGCCTGTTCTTAAAACGCAATCAGTTCCCAGAAGTGATGGTTGATGCCTTACTGGCAACCGAAGACCGAAACTTCTATCAACACGATGGTGTGTCGCCACTGGCCATCGCTCGTGCAATGGTCGTTAACGTCAAAGCTGGGCGAACGGTACAAGGTGGTAGTACGCTGACACAACAGTTGGCAAAAAACCTGTTCCTGTCCAGTGAACGTACATTGTGGCGTAAGGTTCGTGAAGCCTACATTGCACTTATCTTAGACCATCGTTACAGCAAAGACCGTATCCTAGAGGCTTACTTAAATGAGGTTTATCTTGGACAGAATGGTGGGCAAGCGATTCATGGCTTCGGTTTAGCGTCTCGTTTGTATTTTGGTCAACCTATTCAAGAGCTGCGCATCGATCAGCTAGCACTGCTGGTGGGTATGGTGAAAGGACCGTCGTATTACAATCCGGTTCGCTATCCTGAGCGTGCTAAGACTCGACGCGATCTGGTTCTTCGCTTATTGATGCAACAAGACATCTTAACTCCGCGACAATACGAAGAGGCGGCGAGTCGTGATTTGGATATTCAAGACAACCCACGCATTGCTAGCCGTCAGCCCGCTTATTTCCAACAAGTAAACATTGAGCTTAAGAAGTATGTCGGCGATCGATTTGAGGCGAAAAAAGGGATTCGAGTCTTTACCTCTCTGGATCCGGTATCTCAAGACAAGTTAGAGAAGTCGATTGCTCGTAAGGTGCCTGATTTATCGAAAACCGCAGGTAATAAGCTGGAAGCAGCAGCTATTGCCGTGGATAGAAATACCGGTGAAATCCGGGCGATGGTCGGTGGTAAGCGTACTGGCTACGATGGCTTTAACCGTGCCTTGAACGCGAGTCGCCCAATTGGTTCTTTGGTCAAGCCTGCAATTTACTTAACCGCACTAGAGCAGCCTCAGAAGTACACGTTGGCGACAACATTGAAAGACACGCCACTGAGCTTGAAAGGCAGTAAAGGTAGCGTGTGGAGCCCGAGAAACTTCGATCGTAAGTTCCGTGGCGATGTGCCTTTGTATGTGGCGCTTTCTAAGTCTTACAACGTACCTACTGTTCGTTTAGGCATGCAATTAGGCATTGATAGTGTCTCGGATACGATTGGAAAACTGGGGGTCGATAAAAATGAGATTCGTCCAGTGCCGTCGATGTTTTTGGGTTCGTTCTCACTGACTCCGTTCCAAGTTGCGCAGATGTATCAAACCATTACCAATTCTGGGCGTATAGCACCTTTGTCTGCGCTTCGCTCAGTTGTTGATAACGATGGCGAGGTTCTGTATCAGTCGATCCCTCGTGTATCACAAAGCGTTGACCAGCAAGCCGCTTGGCTTACAACCTATGCAATGAAACGTGGCGTGTCGGAAGGCACGGGCCGTTTCCTACAAGGTCAGTTTGCATGGGCAGGGTTAGCTGGTAAAACTGGCACTAGTAATGACAGCCGAGACAGTTGGTTCGTGGGTGTTGATGGTCGCGAAGTCACTACCATCTGGCTAGGGCGCGATGATAATAAGCCGACTAAACTCACGGGCTCTAGTGGTGCGCTACGTGTCTATGCCGATTATCTGAAACATCGAACTCCAGAGCAGTTACTGTTGCCTTGGCCGAATGGCATTACGACGGCAAGTTTTACTCGAACTTCTCAAGGGGCTTTAGAGTTTGACTGTGACGGTACGGTTAAACTGCCGGTTTGGGATGAGAATGGAAACATTAAAAAGGGTTGTGAAAGTCAACCAAAACAGTGGCTAAAAAAGCTTTTTCAGTGGTAAAGTCGTAAAAGAAAAGAATGACAAGGATAGTTTAAATAATGATTTCTCGTTGGATAGTGAGCAGCTTAGGCATTGTCGGTACTGTGATCAGTTTTCAGCTGTTTGCATCTACTGTGACACCGGTGGAACAATCTCAGCAAGCTGGACAAGCTCATAAAAGACCAACCGTTGCTGTTGTGCTTGCTGGTGGAGGAGCCAAAGGAGCGGCTCACATTGGTGTACTTAAAGCGCTAGAAGAGATGCAAATTCCGGTCGATTACATTACCGGTACCAGCATGGGCTCTTACGTTGGTGGGCTTTATGCGACAGGGATGAGTGCTGATGAGATTGAAAGTTTTATTTATACGGTTGATTGGAATCGCGGCTATCGTGATCGCGTTAACCGTAGTGATCGCCGAGTGCGTGACAAAGAATATGAAGACCGTTACCAACTTAACACCGATCTCGGTTTAGGTTGGGGCGAAATCAAAGCTAGGAAAGGTGTGGTTCAAGGTCAGAATATGTTGCGTATTCTGCGTGAGACCACAGGTAACCTATCTCCACTCGACTCTTTTGACCATCTTGCTATTCCCTACCGTTCAGTCGCAACCGACATTATTGAGCTTGAAGAAGTGGTCATCGACCATGGTCACCTTGTTGATGCGATGATGGCCAGTATGTCAGTTCCCGGCGCGCTTCCCCCTTATGAATTAGATGGCCGAATGCTGGTTGATGGTGGTGTCACCAATAATATGCCAGTCGACGTTGCCAGAGCGATGGGCGCGGACATTGTCATTGCGGTGGATATCAGTACCAATTACAAAGGCAAAGAAGATTTCACGAATTTTCTAGCGGCAGCTGATCAACTCTCTAATTATCTGGTCCAACGCAGCACTCAAGAGCAAGCTGAAACACTGACGGATGATGATGTTTTCCTACGTCCTGATGTTGGGCAAATGGAGACGACTGACTTTGATAAAATGCCATCGGCTTTCCTCGCGGGCTATGAAGCCGCTAAGCAGCATACTGATGAACTTTCTAAGCTATCGCTCTCAAATGCCGATTATCAGCATTATATCGAGGACAAACAAAAAGCGCGCAGACAGCTAAAACACGGCGATAAGACCGTCGTTGACCGAGTTGTTATCAATAACAATACCCACTATTCCGATAAGCTGATCGAAAACCGTTTAAACCTTGATTCAGGTAAGGTTCTGAAGACCAGTGAAATTGAATCTAAAGTACAAGACCTCTATGCGCTAGATAGATTCGAGTTGGTGACTTATGAATTTGACACAGTGAATGGCGAGGAGCAACTGCTAGTCGATGTGAACGAAAAATCTTGGGGGCCAAACTACCTCAATTTTCGATTCTTTCTTGAAGATGACTTCTCTACTACCAGTCAGTACTCGATCGGTGTTTCAGCCAACTTTACCGATATTAATAAGCATGGTGCAGAGCTAAGAACTAACGTCGAGATGGGTACTGACAAACGAATTGAAGCGGAACTTTACTCGCCCTTCTTTTCGAGTCAAAAACTGTTCACTTCTGCATCGATTGTTTACAGTAAGGAAAACAGAAACTTGCCAGTGGTTGAGGGGGAGGTTGGAGAGCCGACATTAGATGCGACTATAGACTATGTTCCACTGACTTATAGTCAATATGTTAGTGAATTGGCTTTAGGCTATCAGCCTACCTTGTGGCAAGAACTGAAATTTGGTGCTCGTTATACTGATGGGGATTTTGAGGTTTCTTCGATACCATCTTTTGGTAACGGAGCGTATGCACGTATAGGTGCGTTTATTAGTTATCGACTCGATACTTTAGATAATTTTAGTTTGCCAACGGAAGGTTACTTTGTTGATCTTGAGTACCTTGTTTCTCATGATGATTTTGAGGACAACATGTCTGGAGATAGCCCGGAGCTAGCGGCTGAAAGCGATACTGTTTACGAGTTTTCGGCTAATTTCATGGCAGCAAAGAGTATTGAGAAGCATACTTTAGTCGCAAAGCTTGATTACGGAATTGTAGAAAGTAAAAACTCTGTTTTTCCAATCGACCCCAAAGAGCTTGGTGGCTTCTTAAACCTGTCAGGTATTCCAAGGAATAGTATGATAGGTCAGAATTTGGCCTACACCAGCCTTATCTATCGTTATAAGTGGTTTGAAAATGACTTCGGACTCTTTGAATCACCATTCTACGTGGGCGCATCCATTGAACATGGTGGTGTCTGGTCGAACAATGATTTAAGGCTTGATGAAGCGCCAATGTACACCGCGGGTTCTGTTTTCGCGGGTGTTGATTCACCAATCGGGCCGATTATTTTAGCTTATGGCCGAACCGAAGATAACTTCGATTCGGTGTATCTGATTGTAGGTACGTCCTACAAATAATCATGCGCAGAGTCGCCATTTAAGTGCGTAATTAGGCAAAAATAGTGGGACTTTCGTCTTAACTTGCTATGTTGGTCAAAATGATAAGATTTTAATTTAACGTTAAATTTGCTATTCTACCGCCCACAGTTTGGCCTCTATGACGCCGCTCATCAATACAAATTGAATGACAAAAATGGCAATGGAGAGCCAAGTTTCCAAGGATGTTCACTTCTTTATTTTACTAACAATTATGAAGGGAAGAAGTGAACCGCAATGAGAGGAAAAAAGTCGTGCTTGAAGCCTACCGTAAACACGTCGAAGAACGTGCTGCCGAAGGAGTTGTTCCAAAACCACTAGATGCTGAGCAGGTAGCTGGCCTAGTTGAACTTCTGAAGAATCCACCTCAAGGTGAAGAAGAAATCATTCTTGACCTACTAGAAAATCGCATTCCACCGGGTGTAGATGAAGCTGCTTACGTAAAAGCTGGCTTCCTTACGGCTATCACTAAAGGTGAAGTAGCTTCGCCACTAGTAAGCAAAGCAAAAGCTGCAGAACTGCTTGGTACCATGCAAGGCGGTTACAACATCGAATCTCTAGTATCTCTACTAGACGATGCTGAGCTTGCTCCAATCGCTGTTAAAGCGCTATCTCATACTCTACTGATGTTCGATGCGTTCTATGACGTAGAAGAGAAAGCGAAAGCTGGCAATGCTGCTGCACAACAAGTACTTCAATCTTGGGCTGATGCTGAATGGTTTACAGCGAAAGATAAAGTAGCAGAAAAAATCACAGTAAAAGTATTTAAAGTCACTGGTGAAACGAACACCGATGACCTATCTCCAGCGCCTGATGCATGGTCACGTCCTGACATCCCAGTACACGCGAAAGCGATGCTGAAGATGGAACGTGATGGCATTACTCCTGATGAACAGGGTAGCGTTGGTCCAATCAAACAAATTGAAGAAATGCAAAAAGATGGCATTCCACTGGCTTACGTTGGTGATGTTGTTGGTACAGGTTCTTCACGTAAATCGGCAACAAACTCAGTACTTTGGTTCATGGGTGAAGATATCCCATTCGTACCAAACAAGCGTACTGGCGGTGTTTGTCTTGGTGGTAAAATTGCACCAATCTTCTACAACACAATGGAAGATTCAGGCGCACTACCCATTGAACTGAACGTACAAGACATGAACATGGGCGATATCATTGATATCTACCCGTACGAAGGTGTTGTTCACAAGAACGGTTCTGTGATCTCAAACTTTGAGCTAAGCAAAGTACTTCTTGATGAAGTGCGTGCTGGTGGCCGTATTCCACTGATCATCGGTCGTGGTCTAACGGGTCGTGCTCGTGACGCTCTAGGTCTAGCTGAAACGGATCTGTTTGCTAAACCAATCGATCCATCTGCATCTGATAAAGGCTACACGCTAGCTCAGAAGATGGTTGGTAAAGCATGTGGCGTTGAAGGTGTTCGTGCTGGTCAGTACTGTGAACCTAAAATGACGACAGTCGGTTCTCAAGATACGACCGGTCCTATGACTCGTGATGAGCTTAAAGATCTGGCGTGTCTTGGTTTCTCTGCAGACCTTGTAATGCAGTCTTTCTGTCACACATCGGCATACCCTAAACCAGTCGATGTAAACACTCACCATACGCTACCTGATTTCATCATGAATCGTGCGGGTGTTTCACTTCGTCCGGGTGATGGCGTTATCCACTCATGGCTAAACCGTATGCTTCTTCCTGATACTGTAGGTACAGGTGGTGACTCGCATACTCGTTTCCCTCTAGGTATTTCATTCCCTGCGGGTTCTGGCTTGGTAGCATTTGCTGCAGCAACAGGCGTTATGCCTCTTGATATGCCTGAATCTATCTTGGTTCGCTTTAAAGGTGAAATGCAACCGGGTATCACGCTACGTGACCTAGTACATGCCATTCCTCTTTACGGCATCAAGCAAGGACTACTAACGGTAGAGAAAGCAGGTAAGATCAACGAATTCTCTGGTCGTGTACTAGAAATTGAAGGTGTTGAGCACTTATCTGTTGAGCAAGCATTTGAGCTTTCTGATGCATCTGCTGAGCGTTCTGCTGCAGGTTGTACCGTTAAGCTTTCTGAAGAGTCTATCTCTGAGTACTTGAACTCGAACATCGTGATGCTGAAGTGGATGATCGCTGAAGGTTACGGTGATGTTCGTACGATTGAGCGTCGTATTACAGCAATGGAAGAGTGGCTAGCTAACCCTGAGTTGCTGTCTGCTGATTCAGATGCGGAATACGCGCACGTTATCGAGATTGACCTTGCTGATATCGATCAACCAATCCTATGTGCACCAAACGATCCAGATGATGCTCGTCTTCTATCTGACGTTCAAGGCGCAGAGATTCAAGAAGTGTTCATCGGTTCTTGTATGACCAACATCGGCCACTTCCGTGCCGCTGGTAAGATGCTAGAAGAGTTTAACGGCTCGCTAAATACTCGCCTATGGGTGGCTCCGCCAACGAAGATGGATAAAGACCAACTGACAGAAGAAGGCTACTACGGCATCTTCGGTCGTGCTGGGGTACGTATCGAAACTCCTGGCTGTTCACTATGTATGGGTAACCAAGCTCGTGTTGCTGATGCTTCGACGGTTATGTCGACGTCAACGCGTAACTTCCCGAACCGCTTAGGTAATGGCGCGAACGTTTATCTGGCTTCTGCTGAGCTTTCTGCTGTTGGCGCGATTCTAGGTCGCATCCCAACGAAAGAAGAGTACTTAGAGTACGCTGAGAAGATTAATGCAACCGCTGCTGATACATACCGTTACCTGAACTTCCATAAAATGGGTCAGTACACGGAAAAAGCAGACACGGTTATCTTCCAAGAGCCTGCGTAACGTCTGATTTTGTTGTAAATATAATTAAGGCCGCTGTGAATAGCGGCCTTAATTGCTTTTAGCATACAGCGAAAATTGCTTTTAGCTTACAGAGAGCTCGATTAGTGCTTAATCGTATACATTGCTGCAACATTGCGAGCAGTAAGTTCAATATTTTCAGCCGCTTCAGCCAAAGCTGTCGGCAAGTCTACTGAACGGTTCACTACCGCAAATACCGCGTCGATACCATGCTCATGAACCACACCACAATCACTGGCTAGACAGCCGGCAATACCGATGACAGGCAGTTTATGTTTTTTGGCTGTGCGAGCGACACCAATCGGTGTTTTGCCATGAATGGTTTGGCTATCAATGCGCCCCTCTCCTGTAATCACAAGATCAGCATCTGAGACTATTTCATCTAAATTGACGGCGTCCATTACGATGTTAATACCAGGGCGAAGCTCCGCATTTAACAGGCCAACAAGTGCCGCGCCTAGACCGCCTGCCGCGCCAGCACCAGGGAGATCAATGACATCGACGCCTAACTGGTTTTTCATGATACTGGCATAATGAGCAAGGTTAGCATCTAACAGCTCAACCATTTCTGGTGTTGCGCCTTTTTGCGGACCGAATACCTGTGATGCCCCTTTTGGTCCGCATAATGGATTATCGACATCACAAGCGACCTCTAAGCGTACGTTTTGTAGGCGTGGGTCGAGGTTGGTGAGATCAATGGTTGTCAGTTTTGACAGTTCACCACCACCAAACACCAGCTCGTGACCCTCTGCATCTAGCATACGAATGCCTAGCGCTTGAGCCATTCCTAAGCCACCATCATTGGTCGCACTACCACCAATGCCAATAATAATATGCTCAACACCTTTATCTAATACGGCTTTGATCAACTCACCCGTACCATAGGTAGTGGTTTTTAGTGGATTACGTTGTTCTGGAGAGACTAAATCTAGGCCGGAAGCGGCCGCCATTTCAATAATGGCAGTTTTACCGTCACCGAACATACCGTAGAAGCCTTCGACAATTTCACCTAATGGACCAATCACTGGATGTTGGATGATAGAGCCATTGGTCGCATCCACCAGAGATTGTACTGTGCCTTCACCACCATCAGCCATTGGTAATTTTACGTATTCGGCGTTTGGTATTAGCTGTTTAAAGCCATCTTCAATCGCTTGAGCAACGCCCATTGCTGATAGGCTTTCTTTATATGAGTCAGGAGCAATTACAATTTTCATTTTGATACCTTTAAACTTAAACAAACAGACCAAATACACCGAAGATCATTACTGAGACGAAGGCGATAACAAGACCGACCGCTGACTCATAAGGGATGAGTTTTAGACGTTCATGAATACTCATATGTACCGCACCACCCGTGGCATGGAAGAAGCTACCATGTGGCATATGGTCAAGTACTGTCGCACCAGAGTGGATCATTGCTGCGCCTGCGAGAGCTGGAACACCTAGCTCAAGAATGGTGCTGGCAAATACATTCGATGCCACTACTGTTCCGGCAGTTGTCGATGCGGTTGATAGTGCCATCAGTGCGCCAGAAAACGGAGCAAGTAAGTAAGAAGGCAGCCCAGACATCGTCAGCACTTCAATCAGATCAGCTTTTAGTCCTGAGTTAGCAATGATGCCTGCAATGGTTCCTGTGCCCAGTAGCATTACAGCAACCGGTGCCATACGTGACAAGCCTGAAACCGCAAAGCTATTGGCTTGTTTGAAGCGACCCATAGCCAGTGCACCCAGCAATCCACCCAAGGGTAATGCAATTAGAGGATCAACATTGATATCAGCGAGTGGTCGCAGCGCGAGTAGGGCAATAGCCACTAACGGTGCAACGATTGAAGAAGAAAAGCTTGGCAGTGAACTTTGATCCGCTTTGACCACTTCACTTTCCGCTACTTTTGAACCTTTATTGACGAGGCGCTTTGCCAAGAAGTAGGCGAAAAGCAGCCCAAATAGACCCGGAATCACGCCTGCAGCCATCACAGAGGTTAACGGAACATTGAACGCATCAGCCGCCGCAATGGCATTTGGGTTAGGCGACATGACATTACCTGCTTTACCGCCGCCCACCATCGCCAAAAGGATCGCGGTTTTAGAAAGGTCTGCGCGGCGAGCAATAGCCAGTGCAATAGGAGAAACCGTGATAACGGCCACATCAACGAAAACGCCAACAGCGGTTAAAATCATGGTCGCAATGGCAAGAGCAAGTAAGGCGCGAGTTTCGCCTGCTTTTTTGATGATGGATTCTGCAATCGAGGTAGCCGCCCCTGATTCAATTAGTACGCCGGCCAACACACCAGCGGCGAGAATTCGCATCACTGAAGTGACGATCCCTTGGGCACCACCTATCATTAACTCAACGGTTTCGGTGAGAGAAACGCCGCCAACCACGCCGCCAACCAAAGCACCGATGATCATGCCGTAGGTGGGTGGCACTTTTTTAAGAATGAGCGCGATAGCAACAATCAATGCTGAAAGTGCGCCAAGAGTTGAAACTTCAATCATGTTCTATTTCCCAGATAACGATGTGTCATTTTCGGCAAATATAAAGATATAGGGTTGGTAAGTCTTTGTCATTCTCTACAAATAAGTGCTCAAATCGGTCCTTTTAAATTGTGCGGTTGCACATTTTTTAGCTCGACCAGTGGAATAGATTTATTGCAATGTAGAGTTGAAATAGATCGTCTATATTGTTGATATTTAATGATGTTATTTGGTTTATCTTGTCTGTTCGATAGCGTAGCGTATTGCGATGGATATGTAGTTCGTTACAGGTGAGAGCTGAATCACAGTTCTGCTTTAAATATGTCTTCAAAGTTTTGATCAGTATCCCTTTACTGTCCTGTTGTTGAAGATGTAGGTAAGACTGCTCCAGTTGCTCACGAATCCATGGATCTTGTAACAGGCTACTCATAATGGCCGGCAGTCGATAGTCTTGATAGAAAAACATGTCTCCGGGGCGGTTACCGACACTGCGCATAGTGAGCTCAGCGGTATCATATGAGCGTGCTAAACCAGAAAGTCCGGTAAAGTAATCCCCAAGCGCAATCTTGATTTGAAACTTAGCTTCTTTCTTTATTCTTTTGAGTAGCAATTTCACGCGCTTGGCTTCTGCATCCTTGGACCAGCTGTTCCCTATCAGGGTTATAGGCTTGAGTACCACCACTTCGTTTTGTGAAACAGACAAGATACCGACTAAATTATCGCGCTCGGGATATTCAAGTAAATGTACTAATTGCTGTAAGTTTTCCAATGAAGGCGCAGTGTCTCCTATCGGTAACACCTTGACGATGGCGGCAATCCGCGGTTGTGCAAGGTCGAGATCCAGACGCTGTGCGATGGATTGCAGTTGCATGTCATTAAGCGTGCTACCTCGGATTAATTGCAATACCAATTCTTCACGATGCCTCTTATTCCATTCTACTTGAGACATAAGTACAGCTTGTTCAACAATAAGCTCAGCGGTCATCTTCACCAGCTCACCAAAATGATGAACTTGCTGCAGTGTCCCAGAAACCCCAATCGCCCCAATGACATTATCCTGAAATAGAATCGGTAAATTAACTCCAGGCTTAACCCCTTTTAGGTGTTCGGCAGTGGCTTCGTCAATATTAACGACTCGTGATTCGGTGATGGCAAGTACCGCTCCTTCATGTTTTTGGTATAAGCGAGTAGGATCACTGGATCCAATAATGCGACCTTTATTATCCATCACATTAATCGAGTGTGGGATGATCTTCATGGTTCGTTCGACAATTTGTTTGGCAATCATTTCGTTCAACTGCATAGAGCCCTCCTCTTCATTGACTGTGTAGGTTGGATCGTAACGATAAATTCGTCAATACGCTCGTTTCTGACAAGACAATGGTATACTCAGAAATAGTATCGCTTGAGTATTAATGCAGTATAGGTTGAGTTATGGAGTTTGAATTTACTAGAAACACTCTAATGGGTGAATACTATGTGAAATGCAGCATGGGCCATGAGATTGTTGGCCGTTGGCTTCAAGAAGAGATCGGTAAAGATAAGCAAAAATTAGATCATGTGATGGCGTTGATTGAGCAATCTCGACAGGACTTGAGCAATGAAGTGACGTTGCTTGGCAAAGAGATTAGCCTTGCGATTAATGAAGACGAAGTAACGATTCAAGAAAACGTGTTAGCGCATGAGCAAGAGATGGAAGAGGGCAGTGAGTTCGACTTCTATAACTGTGAAAGCCAAGCAAGCTGTGGAATCGACGATTTCGAACTGCTCATCGAACGCTGGATGGATTTTTTAGGTTACTAGTCCTAAGACCTATTTGTTAGTCATTCAGAGCTTTGAAGGCTCCGTTGCCCAAAACTGGAGCAATAAGAGCATCGCGCATTAAGATAGTGAAAAGGCTGCACCATGTTGGTGCGGCCTTTTTCGTTATTACGACCTTATTATCTTCATCTTATTTAAAATCAAGCACTTAACTTTTTGGCACGCTACTTGGATTGTAATAAGAGAATTAACGGATTAAGTAAGAATTTAAGGAACGAATATGAAATTAATAAATGCCATTGTTAAGCCATTCAAATTAGACGATGTACGCGAAGCGCTCTCTGATGTGGGTATTGAAGGTATGACTGTTTCTGAAGTGAAAGGCTTTGGTCGTCAGAAGGGACACACTGAATTGTATCGTGGTGCAGAGTACCAAGTGGATTTCCTACCAAAGGTGAAGCTAGAGATTGCTACCCAAGCTGAGAATGTTGACCGAGTTGTTGAAGCGATTAGCCAAGCGGCACACACCGGAAAAATCGGCGACGGCAAAATTTTTGTGTATGACCTAAGCCAAGCCGTACGAATTCGTACTGGTGAAATGGATGCTGAAGCACTTTAAAGAATTACAAGGACTGGAGACTTTAATATGGAACTTACAACAACAGTAACGGAACTACGTTACGCACTAGACACTTTTTTCTTCCTCATTTCAGGTGCGTTGGTAATGTGGATGGCAGCAGGCTTCGCGATGTTAGAAGCTGGCCTAGTTCGTTCAAAGAACACCACAGAAATTTTAACTAAGAACATCTGTTTGTACGCAATTGCTTGTACAGCTTTCTTAGTGGTTGGTTACAACATCATGTATGTCGACAACGGTGAAGGCGGTTGGTTGCCATCATTTGGTACTCTAATTGGTACACAAGGTGAAGGCGCAGATCACTCTCTAGAATCAGACTTCTTCTTCCAGGTAGTATTCGTTGCAACAGCAATGTCTGTAGTATCTGGTGCGGTTGCTGAGCGTATGAAGCTTTGGTCATTCCTAATCTTCTCTGTAGTACTAACAGCGTTCATTTACCCTGTTGAAGGTTATTGGACTTGGGGCGGTGGTTTCCTATCAGAAGCGGGTTTCAGTGACTTCGCAGGTTCAGGTATCGTACACATGGCTGGTGCAGCAGCAGCGTTAGCTGGTGTTCTACTACTCGGTGCTCGTAAAGGTAAATACGGTAAGAACGGTGAAATCTACCCGATTCCTGGTTCAAACATGCCACTTGCAACGCTAGGTACATTTATCCTTTGGTTCGGTTGGTTCGGTTTCAACGGCGGTTCTCAACTGATGGTTTCGGATTTTGAGAACGCAACAGCAGTAGGTCAAATCTTCCTTAACACCAACGCAGCAGCAGCAGCAGGCGCAATTGCAGCACTACTAGTATGTAAAACAACTTGGGGTAAAGCAGACCTAACAATGATTCTTAACGGCGCGTTAGCTGGCCTAGTAGCAATCACTGCAGACCCTCTATCACCATCACCTCTATTTGCTGTAGCGATTGGTTCGGTATCTGGTGCATTGGTTGTATTCAGCATCATCGCTCTAGACAAAGCTAAGATTGATGATCCAGTAGGTGCTATCTCTGTACACGGTGTATGTGGTTTCTTCGGTCTAATGGCTGTGCCACTAAGCAACGCTGATGCAACGTTTGGTGCTCAGCTAATGGGTGCAGCAGTCATCTTTGCATGGGTATTCGGTGCTAGCCTAGCAGTATGGGCGGTGCTTAAAGCAACAATCGGTATCCGAGTAACGGAAGATGAAGAACTTGAAGGTATGGACATGCACGATTGTGGTGTCGGCGCTTACCCTGAGTTTGTATCAGTAAAATAATCAACAGTCGTCGCCTAATCTGAATGGGTTAGGTTGGACAAAGAAAGCCCCGCAACTCTTGTTGCGGGGCTTTGTTGTATTTACGGTTGCACAATATATAAACACGAACGTTGAAGTTAGGCTCATTGTTTAAGGGGAACGACAAGACACAAAGTTGAAATGGTTTGTTACAAAAGTGAGAGTTTGAATGGTCTGAGTAGACGGATTTTTTGTTGGTCGTCATTGTAATTATGTTAATGATGAATATAATAACGCAACTGATAGACATTATCATTTCGATATAAAGGATTTTACAATGAAGAAACTGCTAACACTTTCAGCTCTAGCGTGTGGTGTAATTGCCCCGACAGCAATGGCTGCGGAAGAAGTAAACGTATACTCTTACCGTCAACCTTTCCTTGTTGAGCCAATGTTCAAAGAGTTCACAAAAGAGACTGGTATTAAAGTAAACGTTAAGTTTGCTAAAAAAGGTTTAGCAGAGAAGTTAGCTCAAGAGGGTGAATACAGCCCAGCTGACGTTGTCTTAACTGTAGATATCAGCCGTCTATCTGAATTAACTAAACAAGGTCTAGTTCAATCTGTAGAGAGCGATGTACTTGAAAAGAACATCCCAGCTCAATACCAAGATACAGATAACGAGTGGTTCGCTCTAACAACTCGTACACGTAGCGTTTATTCTTCACGTGACCGTGTTGGTCGTCTAGGTGAAGAGTTCACTTACGAAGATCTAACTAAGCCTGAATTTAAAGGCAAAATCTGTACTCGTAGTGGTAAGCACCCATACAATGTTTCTCTAGTATCTTCGATGATTGCTCACAAAGGTGAAGCTGAAACGAAAGAATGGCTAGAAGGCGTAAAAGCAAACCTAGCACGTAAGCCTCAAGGTAACGACCGCGCGCAAGTTAAAGCGATTAAAGAAGGTCTATGTGATGTTGCTCTTGGTAACAGCTACTACCTAGGTAAGATGGTTAATGATAAAGAGCAAAAAGCTTGGGCTGACTCTGTTTACATTAACTTCCCTAACCAAGAGACTACAGGTACTCACGTAAACATCTCTGGTATGGCAATGGCTAAATACTCTCCAAATGAAGAGAATGCCGTTAAGCTGATGGAATTCCTATCTGGTGACACAGCACAAAGCATGTACGCAGAAGTGAACTACGAATACCCAGTGAAAGCAGACGTTAAACCTTCTGAGCTTGTTGCTTCATGGGGCGAGTTCAAAGCGGATACTATTTCTCTAGACGAAATTGCAAACCACCACGCGGCTGCAATCAAGCTATTAGACGAAGTTAAGTTCGATCTATAATTTATTACGGTAGGCTTCGGCCTAAGTAAAATGACAACCTCAAGTCGCCATTTTGGCTACTTGGGGTTGTTTGTTATTGGAAAATCACTTTTTGATACAAAGCACCCCGTTGATCCCTTGAGTTATTAGCATCTCACCTTGAAGTCATTAGAGTATATGGGTATAAATAACCCCACCATTAAAAGGATATGAGATGTATTTGCAAATGCATTTGTGTTTCATTAAGCCTCGTTGTAGTTAGGCGATGAAAGAAAAGAATTATTTATGGAACACCAGTAGCGGCATTATTGCTGTATTACTGGTTTTACCGATCTTAGCGATTTTTACGACGGCTGTTGGAGAAACAGATGAGCTATTTTCTCATCTGATGTCCACAGTGATGCCTACCTATGCCTACAATACGGTGGTTTTAGTCATAGGAACCATGTTCCTGTCTTTAGTTTTTGGTATTCCGTCGGCTTGGGTTATGGCAATGTGCCGTGTTCCGGGAGAGCGTGTTTTGCAGTGGGCACTCGTCCTGCCATTAGCAATGCCAGGCTATATTGTTGGCTATATCTTTACCGATTGGTTCGACTTTGCCGGCCCTGTTCAGGTTCTACTGCGAGATCTTACTGGGTGGGGACCCGGTGAGTATTGGTTCCCAGATATTAGAACCTTATCCGGCGCTATTATTGTTCTGTCTCTCGTTCTCTATCCTTATGTTTATTTGCTGTGCCGCGCGGCATTTATGGAGCAAAACGTCTCCTTATTACAATCTGCTCGTTTGCTAAAATGCTCGCCTTGGGAAAGCTTCCGTCGTATCTCCTTACCACTTGTTCGTCCATCAATGGCGGTCGGTTTATCGCTTGTTGCTATGGAGACCATCGGTGACTTTGGTACCGTGAGTTACTTTGCGGTAAATACTTTAACGACTGCGGTTTATGATACTTGGCTAGGCTACTCAAGCTTAACGGCAGCTGCGAAAATATCGGCAATCATGCTGGTTATCGTGATCCTACTGTTGAGCTCAGAGCGATACAGTCGCCGTAAGCAGAAGCTATTCCAGAATCAGTTCAGCAGCCGCGAAGATTTTCGTTACGACCTTTCTGGTTGGAAAAAATGGCTGGCACTATTCTGGTGCTGGGTATTAGTTTGCGTTGCGTTCTTATTCCCTCTTGGCCAGCTCATTATTTACGCCTACAAATATTTTGCTCAAAGCTGGACCCCTGAATTCAGAGAATATGCCATCAACAGCCTTTACGTTTCGGTAGCTGCTGCGATTATTGGCGTGATTATCGCGATGATTGTTAACTTTAATCAACGCGTTAGTCCGAGTAAGAAAAATCAGGCTTATATGCGTCTCGCTTCGATGGGCTATGCCGTTCCAGGCACCGTGTTAGCGATTGGGGTGATGGTACCTGTTTTGTTCATGGATCACTTGGTCAATGACATTGCGAAAGTGATGGAGTGGGGGCGACCTGGTTTGATCTTCTCTGGCTCCATGTTCGCGCTAATTTTTGCCATGGTCGTACGTTTCTCTGCAGTGGCAATTGGCAGTATTGAAAGCAGCTTGAGTAAAGTATCCCCTTCATTGGATATGGCCTCAAAAACCATGGGTTGCAATACCAATCAGATGTTACGCCGTGTTCATTTACCTTTGATTAAACGTGGCGCATTGATCGCTGGCTTACTGGTGTTTATCGAATCAATGAAAGAGTTGAATGCGGCCTTGCTGCTGCGTCCTTTCAACTTCGAGACATTGGCGACTTATGTTTATAACTATGCCTCAGATGAGCACCTAGAATTGGCGGCGATGCCTGCTGTATTATTGGTGTTGGTGGGTTTAATTCCTCTGATCATCGTAAACCGTTCCTTGGAGCAGAAAAACTAATGAGTTGTGCATTATCAATTAAAGATCTGACTTGTAAGTATGAGTCGCAAACCATTTTGGAAGCGCTCTCGTTAGAAGTTGAGCATGGTGAAATTGTTTGTCTTCTTGGTGCGAGTGGCTGCGGTAAAACGACCTTACTGAAGGCGATTGCAGGCTTACTTCCATTAAGTAGCGGTGTGATGAGTTTGAACTGTCAAACCATTGATGATGGCGAGAATTGGTTGCCACCAGAGCAGCGTAACATTGGTATGATTTTCCAAGATTACGCCCTGTTTCCGCATCTGACGGTAAACCAGAATGTCGGCTTTGGCTTGACAGACCTTTCTGAGCAGCAAAAGAAAGACAAAGTTCAAGAGATGCTGGAGTTGGTTCACTTAGATGAGTACGGTGACCGCTACCCACACCAACTTTCAGGTGGTCAACAACAGCGTGTCGCTATTGCTCGTTCTTTGGCGTACAAGCCAGACTTGCTACTGTTAGATGAACCATTCTCAAACATCGATACTCAGGTTCGTCATGAGCTGATTTCTCAGATTCGCAAGATTTTTAAGAAGCAGGGTGTTACAGCTATCTTCGTAACTCACAGCCGTGAAGAAGCGTTCGCATTTGCAGATAAAATGGCAGTAATGAACCATGGTGTGATTGAGCAGTATGGTTCGGCATCTGAGTTGTATTTCCATCCTTCAAGTAAGTTTGTTGCAGACTTTTTGGGTGGCGGTAGCTACCTCAATGCACAGCGTATTTCGGAGCATGAATTTGAAACCAGTTTGGGTATGGTTGAAGCCAAACCGCAAACGGAGATTGAGTTCGGCAATACATGTGAGCTTCTGCTAAGGCCCCAGCATATCCAAGCAAGTTACGAGCAAGATAGTGCTATTTCGGTGCTAGAACAGCAATTTATGGGTGATCACTGTCGTTATGTAATCGAAGCGCATGGTCAGAAGTTATTAGCAACCTCGTCAGAAGCACTTGAAGTGGGTATGCCGGTCAACGTAAAAGTCGATACCAAAGGCGTATTGGCTTTTTAAAGAGATATAACGCGATACTAATCGTTACAAGAATCGCGATAAAAAAGCCCAGCACTTTAATCAAAGTACTGGGCAAGAGTTCTTCACTTATAGGCTTTAACAAGGCAGTGATTTGTTAAGTCCCATACAAAACTGCTGCACTCTATAAGCCTATAGAGAGAGGAAGTCTTTCACTTTTTGAAGAACACGTTCTGCAGTGTCTTTATCTTCCATTTCTGCGAAGATTCGTAGTAACGGCTCTGTTCCTGAGAAGCGAGCAATGACCCAGCCGCCATTCTTGAAGTACACCTTGGCACCATCTTCATAGCTGACTCTTTCAATTTCGTATTCAAATTCAGGCAGTTGCTTCTCGACGTAGATCTTAGTGTAGAGCGCTTCTTTCTCTGAAGGTTTAAACTTATAATCGCCTTCTGCGGTGTAGGCATAGCCATATTTAGAGTAAATCTCATCAAGTAATTCAGACAGCTTCTTGCCTGTCACACTGATCATCTCAACCAGTAAGCTTGAAGCAAATACGCCATCCTTACCTTTGATGTGACCACGAATGGTTAAACCACCTGAACTTTCGCCACCAATCAGAGAGTCATCGGCCTCCATTTGTGAGCTGATATGCTTAAAGCCTACAGGAACCTCAAAGCTCTTCTCACCATGATCTGCCGCCACTTTATCCAGTAGGTGTGTGGTTGCGATGTTACGAACGACAGAGCCCTTCCAGCCTTTGTATTCCAGCAAGTAGTAGTAAAGTAGGAGTAGCACTTCGTTAGGGTGAATGAAGTGACCTTTCTCATCGATGATTCCCAAACGGTCAGCATCGCCATCAGTACCAATACCAATGTCATAGCCTTCTGCTGCAACTAAGTGCTTCAAGCGATACAGCGTTGCAGCATTTGGCGACGGCATTAAGCCACCAAAATCTGGGTTTTTGCCATCGTTGATGACGTCGACATCACAGCGACCGTTAATCAGCACGGTTTGCAGAGCGTTTTTCGCCACACCAAACATTGGGTCGATCAGCACGCGTAGATTCGCTTTCTTAATCGATTCAATATCGATGGCATTAATGATGGAATCAACAAAGGCGTTCATCGGGTTGATGATTTCGATCTCTTTGTCATTCAACGCTTGCTCGAAATCGACACGAATAATATCTTCGTTGGTCAGTGTTGCGATTTGCTGTTCGATCTTCTCTGTGATGATCTCATCAGCATCACGGCCACCTTCAATGAATACCTTGATGCCATTGTAATCGGCTGGGTTGTGAGAGGCGGTAATACACGCCGAGTAGGTGCATCCCATCTCTTTTGCTTGGAACATCACGATAGGTGTTGGAACAAACTTATCGATGAAGCTTACTTTGATGTTGTTCGCCGCAAGTACTTCTGCAAACCAACATGCGGCTTTATCGGAAAGGAAACGACGGTCATAGCCGATCACAAACCCATTCTTGGCTGCATCTTCGTTGTTGATGATGTTAGCGAGTGCTTGCGCTACCAAACGGACGTTTTCTCTAGTGAACTCCTCACCAATGAAAGCGCGCCAGCCACCTGTACCAAATTTAATCATTAGAAAATCCTTTTAGTCTCATTGTCTCAAGCCTGTAAAGACTTGAGACAAGAGCTGTTCGTTAAATTGCGTGACTAGCCTAGAACAACGACAACATCGTTCACGCTGCCTTCTGCTTGTACTGGGATAGCGCCTTCAACTGATTCACCATTGATAGTGATAGAGGCAACGCCTTTGCTTACTGCATTCGGGTTTTGCACTGTGATGTTGTAAGTTGCGCCACGCCATTGACGAGTAACCTCGAATTCTGGCCAATCAGTCGGGATACAAGGATCAACCGTTAAGCCTTCAAAGCCTGTACGAACACCAAGAATGAAGTTGGTTACCGCGAAGTAAGCCCAACCAGAGGTACCGGTTAACCAAGGGTGGTTTGCACGGCCGTGGTCTTGGTGATCTTTACCCATGATGAACTGCACGTACGAGTATGGTTCTGCGTAACGCGTTTCAATCATGTCGTTTTGGTTGTATGGGTTCAGTGCGTCATAGAATTTCATCGCACGGTCACCACGGCCTAGTTTCGCTTCTGCTACCCAGGCCCATGGGTTAGGGTGAGAGAAGATTGCGCCGTTCTCTTTTACGCCTTGGTAAACGCGAGTTACGAAACCGATATCATCGTTTGGTGTTGCAAATGAAGGAGAGTTTAGGTGTAGGCCGTATTCTGAGAAAAGGTTCTCATCAACAGCGTCCATCGCTTTCTCACCGCGTTCTTGAGATACAGCACCAGATAGAACGGCTAGCGTGTTTGACTCAAGGTGTACACGACCTTCAGCTTGTTGAGCGGTACCGATCTTGTCGCCATTTTTAGTTAGACCACGGATGTACCAGCCGCCTTCGTCATCCCAAAGGTGCGTTTCACACGCTTCGCGAACGTTAGCTGCCATTTCAGTGTATTTCGCAACATCAGCATCGTTATTACGGAACTTAGCAAGATCTAGGAATTCTTGTAGCGCCCAGAAGTGTAGGAATGAAACCATTGAAGATTCACCACCACCTAGGTTCAAACAGTCATTCCAGTCAGCTCGAAGACCTTTACAGATACCCGTTTGACCCACGTATTCAGCAGAGAAGTTCAGTGCCGCTTTCATGTGTTCATAAACTGTCGCCTCGCCACCGTCTGCGTATGGAATCACTTCATCGAAGAAGTCGTGCTCACCGGTTTCCATTACGTATTTGATAATGGTCGGAACGATCCATAGGTGGTCATCAGAACATGTGTCTTCAATGCCGTGGATCTTGTCGTCATCTGACGGTGTTGGAACAACTGTTGGTGATTTTGATGGCTCAACGTCGGCTTTCTCTGGATCGAACCAGTCAGGATCGAACAAGTGTAGACCGTAGCCCGCTTTCACTTGGCCGCGAAGCAGGTCGATAATACGTTTCTTGGTCATTTGTGGGTTGGCATGGGGTACTGAAATAGCATCTTGAGCCGTATCACGGTAACCAAGACCAGTACGACCGCCAACTTCGATGAATGATGCAAAGCGTGACCAAACCACACAGGTTTCCGCTTGGTATAGCGTCCACGTGTTGATCATTGTGTCTAAGCCTTCGTTTGGCGACTTAACTTGGAATTTGTTGCAACGCTCGTCCCAGTGATCTTTGATGCCTTGGAAAGCGGCGTCTACGTTTGCTGTGTCTTGGTACTTCTCACGTAGGCGTTCACCGTTGCCTTTACCGATACCGAGTACATACGCAAAGCGAACTTCTTCACCGGGTTGAATCGTAAATTGCTTGTGCAGAGAACCACAATGGTTGTAACAAGTTTGAGCGCTGTTAGAACACTTACCGTTTTCAACCGCAATTGGATTTGCTTCATCACGGTACATACCAAGGAAGTTGTCACGTTGGCCATCGTAGCTGTCTGGTGAGAAAGTTGAAGCTAGGTAGTAGAAGCCTTCAAAGTCGTTAGTGTTGTAGTACAGGTCGTATTCCAGAACACCTTCTTGGTAAGACGTGCCCGCAGAGTACAAAGACATCTGATGGTTTTGATTGTCTGATTGAATATGGCTGAAAGAGAACTCAACAAACGAGAAAGTGCTGATAGTACGTGGCTTGTCAGTGTTGTTCTTTAATACAATGTCCCAAACTTCTGCATCTTCACCCTTAGGTACGAATAGCGTCTTGGTTGCGGTAATGCCGCTGTATTCACATTTGAATTTTGAGTATGACAGGCCGTGACGAACTTCGTAGTTCGCTTCATCTAGGCTCTTTGCCACTGGTTGCCAAGAGATAGACCAGTAATCACCCGTCTCATCATCACGCAGGTAAACATAGTGTCCTGGGCGGTCAAAGGTGCCGTTTGGACGGAACTTAGTAACACGGTTGTATTCCGGAGAATTGTAGAACGAGTAACCGCCCGCATTGTGCGAAATCACGGTACAAAACTTTTCAGTACCTAGGTAGTTTGTCCAAGGTGCTGGTACATCAGGGCGAGTGATGACGTATTCGCGATTGTCGTTATCGAAATAGCCGTATTTCATTGTCATTTCCTTTTTAACAAACTGCATCTATGCAGCTAATTTTTAAATAGTGATGCTGAGTCGTATCTAACTGAGCACCTTAATTTGAGTCAGCAACCACTCGATATGAGTGTCGCTTTGGTTTGTTTTATTGAGCTTTCCAAGGGTTGCGATAATCAACATTGAGTTTGTCGAGTAATGGCAGATGCCCCTTTAGGCGAGATAGGTAATCTAGCCAGTTTCGGTTGTTTTTATGTGTCCAACATCCTTCAGCTAAAGCGCTAATTCTTGGGAATACCATGTAATCCATACGCTTTTGGTTGGTGACGATCTCACACCATAGAGCACACTGAATTCCGCGGATCCGCTTACGAATTGGGTCGGTGTCGGATATCTCAGCAAGTGCTTCGTAGGTATAAGCTTGTTCTAATGGGATAACGGCAGCCCAATCTACGCCCGGTTCTTCCGGTGCATAATCTTGGGTCATGTCGAGATAGGTAAACTGTGCAGGTTGCAACACCACATCAAAGCCTTGGCGAGCGCAATTGACAGCCGCTTCTTCACTGAGCCATGAGTAGATGATGGTCTCTTTACTCACTTTGTCGCCGTGCTGTGCTTCTTCCCAGCCGACCATGCGTTTGCCGAGTTGCTTAAGCTTGTTTTCGGCATAGCGGAATAGGTGACCTTGTAGGTCTTTGCTGTCTTGGTACTGGTGTTCTTTCATCAACGCTTGAGCAGCAGGGCTGTTGCTCCACACTCCCGGTGGCACTTCGTCTGCACCCATGTGAATTAATTCGCTCGGGAACAGCTCTGCGACTTCTTCAATAACTGCATCTAGAAATTGGTAAGTGCCTGGTAAACCTGGGTTTAGGACGTTGTCGTTGTAGTGCTGAATGCTTTTGTATTGAGTAGTGTCAGCTTGCTCTACCAACATGTCAGGCAGTGATTTGATTGCGGCACGGCAGTGTCCCGGAATATCGATCTCTGGGATCACCGTGATGCTGCGTTGCTCTGCATATTCAATGACTTCACGAATTTGTTGTTGCGTGTAGAAGCCGCCGTAGTTTTCCGCAATGTGGGTATATTGCGGCTCTAGTGCATGATCAGGGCCACGCCAAGCGCCAATTTCTGTTAGCTGTGGCAGGCTCTTTATCTCAATTCTCCAACCTTCATCGTCAGTTAGGTGCCAATGAAATACGTTGAACTTGTAGTGCGCCAGTTGATTGATTAAACGCTTCACTTGCTCTACTGAGTGGAAGTGACGAGCGCAGTCCAACATCATGCCGCGGTACTTAAAGCGCGGTTGGTCGGCTATCTTGCAACATGGTAGAGAGAAGTTCTCTGCGTCCAGTTGTTGAACTAGTTGAATCAAGCTTGCCACAGCGTGTGTAAAGCCCGACTGGCTGCCTGATTCAGCAATAATCTGTTGTGCAGTGATGGTCAGTTTGTATTCGGCTTCATCTAACGTCGGGTTGCTGCGAAATAGAATGTTGCCGCTTTCGTCTTTTGAAAGTTCAGCTGAAAGCGCGGTCGAAAGAGACAGCTCAAAGGTCGAGAGCAACTCTTGCTGGAACCAAGAGACTGCCTTATCAGCAAGATGAGATTGAACCTCAATTCTGCAGTCGTTATTTAGCGCGAAGTTACTTAGCGCGAAACTACCTTGCTGAAATTCGATCTGATTAGGCTGAGGAATCAATGCAATCTCAGCAGCGTTAACTTCAGGTATTTGATTGCGTTCACGGTATGGCGAAGCCAGTACTATGGGTGATATCGCGACAGGCAGTACCGATGTTTCTCTATCATTATGTGACTGGATAAAGGCATCGTTAAGGCCATCAGAATAGAAGCGGAATGGTGCGCTTTGAATACTGAATTCAAGGTAGTAATGGTTGTTGGCCTTTAACACTGACGAACTTGGTGTGAATGAGCAAAAGCTGCCAACTTGAGTCAGCTCTCCTTGCGATAAACTCTCTGGAAGGATGAAACGATCAAATGCAAAGTGCAGAGACCAATCTTTTACGTCGAGGTCACTTAAGTTATGTACCGTAAGGCCAAATCGGCAGTTATTTTTTTGTTCAGAAAGAACAGCTAAGTCGATGCGATAATTCATATAACTTCCCTGCTAAGCCTGTTGATACAAGTTGTGTTGTGGTTTTCCGGCAAACATCAATGCGCCTTCAATAGCGTCGAATTGAGGTTTAACGATCCATTGTTGTACTGGTGGTGATAGCCAGTTGAGAATACGCTCAGCGATACTTCCCATTAAGCACACCTTGTCAGCGCCTTTTCGATGCAGTGCTAAGACAAACATTTCGATATCAGCCGCGGTTTGCTTGAGCATATCGATAGCCAGTTCGTCACCTTCGTTAGCGAGTTGAAAAATAACTGGTGAGAATTGACCGTAATCCTTTGGAATAGCACCTTTTGACCATTCGACAATGGCATCCACATCATTATTAAAGTGATTCATCACATGTAGAGTCAGCGGGGTTTTGTTGCGAATACCGTCTTCTGCAAGCAAGACTTGTTGAATCAAACGTAAGCCCATGACTGCGCCGCCGCCTTGATCTGAAATCGGAAATTCACGACCGCCAACCACATATTGCTCACCGTCTTTTAGGAAGATACCGCAAGAACCCGTACCACCGATCATGATTGCGCCGTCTTGGCCATTGTGAGCACCAATGCAAGCGCCATAAGCGTCGGTATTTAGTGTCATGCTTGCGAAAGGGTGTGGTTGAGCCATGAAGTCGAACCATGCTGATTTTTGCTCAGCGCCAGCCAGCGCTAGGCCAACATGCATATTTGAAAAATGGTCTGAGTTGAGTTGCCCTTGTTGTGCAGCTTTTGTGATGGCATCAATAATTGAGCTCATCGCAACATCAACACCCAAAAGGATGTTGCCACTGCCACTTTTCGCTTCACCAATCAGTTTGCCTTGAGCGTCACGAATACGAGCACGACAAGAAGTACCACCACCATCAATACCGACGTAGTAAAGAGTCATTATTATTGCTCCTTACGCTGAGCTAAGAAGTTGAACTGTGCAGCGGTTGCTAATAAGAACCACGCACCATGAGGGATCCATTGCTCACCCCAGCGCCAGTTTTGAAGCATGTCATCTTTTTGTGCTGGTGGATTGAACGCAATGTCTTGTTCATCTTCAAAACCAGCTGTGATGCCATTACAGATACCGCCTTTCGCATTGAAGAACCCAAGCTGAGGTAGGTAGTCTGGGTTGTTATGGCCATGACCATCGAGCATGCACATGTGGTATGGGTTGAGGCCCAAGATCCAATCAAGGCTATTTTGTGAAAGCTGGATTAAGCGCTCTTGAAGTTCGCTATCTTTAATGTGCGGTTGAACTAGGTAAGCCATGGTTGCGAGTGAGCCAAGGCGTGCGTTCTCGCCTTGCCACCAGTAACCGGTTTCGTTCTGTTGAGCGACGAAGAAGGCATCACGTTTATCACCATCGACAGATTTAACGTATTGTCTTGGATAGCCAAATGGGTTGGTGACTTTGTCGGTGATGTTGATTTCGAACTGACAAGCTTGTTCAACAACTGTGCGCGCCTGTTCTTTTAATTCAGCATCGGTTTCATTGTCGATGTATTCACATAGTGCAATCACAGGAAGACCGGCTTCAGCTGCGTGAAAGTATGGACGAGAGCCATCAGAGTTTGCCGACCAGAAGTGCTCAAATGAATCATCGGATTGCTGACGAGAGATTAAACGAGTCGCCCAAGTTCTTGCTTCTGATAGGTATTGCTGGTCTTGTGTTACGCGATACAGTTCATTGGCTGCGAGTAGGGCGCAATACTCATCGATGATGTTCTCTTCACCATCGTTTATATACTGTAGGTTGTACTCTTTTAAGTGCCAGTAACCCTTAACCGCCATTTCAAGGTAGGTGTGGCTCGAGTAGCTACCAGAGATTTCAAGCTCAGAAGCTGCGGCTAATGCTGCGATAGCAACACCTGCACCTTGTCGGTAGCCCGCTTGTAAGTCCGTTGATTTATGACCTTCTTGAGTCGCATAAGCGCAGATATCGCGTTGGTTGATATCTTTGCTCCATTTGTCGAATACCGTCATATAGAAGTATCCGTCAGCGTCTTGCATACGCACTAAGAAGTCGGCACCGAACAGAGCCTCTTCCGTTAGACGAGTCATGGAGAATTTCGGGAAGTCTGGGTTATGGCCAGTCAAGCGTACGCTTTTTAGCATGTTCCAAACGACCATCGGAATTTGTTGTGGGTTTAGGTAGTTACCATAAGACAGGTGGCTAAAATACTTACTGACATCACCTGATGCGTCATACCATCCACCGTGGACATCGACGTATCGGTCGGTACCTAGAATTTGTGCTTGTCGATCTTTTTTGTCGAAAATCCCGCCACAGCGTTGTGACTTAAAGTAATGAAGCACATCAGAAAACGTGTGGTTCATTAATAGGTTGCTACCAATCTCAAATACTTCTGAACGCAGGTTGTCAAAACGTAGGTAGTAGCGACCAGATTCAGTGACTGAACTGAAATCAATAGTGAAGAATTGCCCTTGATGCCAATTTGCTACGCGGCCTTGTTTAACCACATCAAAATTTCCGACAGTCATATGGTTGTCAGCACAGACGAGTAGAGCCGTAGTGCTTGATAGGCGAGCTTTCTTAGTTTGTAGGATAGCTTGCTTCGGGCCTGTGGACTCATAGCCAATATGGTTGGTCAATAACAGCATCAATATTCTCCGACAGTCCTAGTTTCTATTGGCTAGGTACTTGAATGTTTTGGATATAAATAGTTAGGGTCCGAAGACCCTAACTTGGGTTTTATTGCTTAGCTTTCGTGTAGGTAACAGCGCACAAAGTGGTTATCAGCGAGCTGCGTAACCCCTGGTAGCTGCTCTTTGCACTTATCCATTGCGTGAGTACATCGGCCTGCAAATGGGCAGCCTGCTGATACTGGTGTCCACAGAGGAATCTCACCTTTGTTGCCTGCAAGTTGCTCGTGGATCGACTTCTTAGGATCTGGAACGGCCGAAACAAGCAATTGGGTGTATGGGTGCTGAGGGTTAGCAATCACGTCATCGGTATCGCCCCATTCCACCATGTGTCCCACGTACATCACCGAAAGGTCTTCAGCGATGTAACGAGCGGTTGCGATATCGTGAGTGATGTAAAGCAGAGACATTTGCTTCTCGAACTTCATCTCTTCCATCAGGTTCAAAACACCGGCACGAATCGATACATCAAGCATTGAAGTTGGCTCATCGGCTAGTACAACTTCCGCACCTACCGCGATGTTGCGGGCTAGGTTGACACGTTGACGTTGGCCGCCAGACAGTTGGTGAGGGTACTTCTTCGCCGTCTCTTTTGGTGGGATCAGGCCCACTTGCTCTAAAAGATCGTAAACACGTTCTTCTAGTTCTCTCTTATTGCCCGGGGTTACCTTCTTGTGGATCAACAGTGGTCGAGCAATGTGGTGGAAGATATTGTGTGTTGGGTTCAATGAACCAAACGGGTCTTGCCATACCATCTGCACGCCTTCACGGTAGTGCATAAGATCTTTTCTGCTTGAGATCTCTTGGATATCACGACCTTTGTATTCGATCGTGCCGCCTGAAGGTGCGTACATTTTTGCGATCATTTTTGCGGTTGTTGATTTGCCTGAACCAGACTCACCAACCACTGCTAGGCCACGGCTTTTGTACATCTTGAATGACACGTCGTTAATCGCACGCATCATTGGGGTTTGAATGGTGGTACTGCTTATTGGGAAGTCTTTTACGACATTCTTGCCTTCTACCAATAATTGACCGAAATCTTTGCTCATAATTGTCTCCAGAATCCTTATTCGCTTTGCTTGTTTTTAGGCGGTCGAGCCGCCTTGTTCGTTATTCACGCAAGCTATAGCTTCCTTTGTACTATTGGGTCACCGTACAGGTGGCAGTTAGACAAATGTCCCGGGTCGATAGAACGCAGCTTGGTTGGCACCTTGGTACACTTTTCATGTACACGGTCACAACGAGCTTGGAAACGACACCCTTCAGGGATCTCTAACAGGTTCAGAGGGTTACCCGGAATACCTGCTAACTTTGTCTTTGGCCCTGTCAGTGGAGGGAAAGAACTTCCCAGCCCTTTGGTGTAAGGGTGGTAAGGGTTTTCTAGAATATCTTGAGAGTTAGCCACTTCGATTAGCTCACCTGAGTACATGATGCCGATGCGGTCAGAGAACTCGACCATCAATGACAAGTCATGGGTGATGAACAGAATTGAGAAGCCAAATTCTTCTTTTAGTGCATAGATCTTTTGTAGGATTTCGCGTTGCACAACCACATCAAGTGCGGTTGTCGGCTCATCCATAATGATCAGCTTTGGATTCAGTGCTAACGCGATAGCAATAACCAAGCGCTGACGCATGCCGCCAGAGAATTGGTGAGGATAGTCACTCAATCGGCTCGGGTGAATATCGACGATTTCAAGTAGACCTTCAGCACGCTGCTTAGCTTGCTCGCGAGTCATGTTGGTGTGACGCATGATTACGTCACAGAACTGCTCTTCCATCGGTAGTACTGGGTTGAGTGCGTTCATCGCGCTCTGGAATACCATCGACATCTCACTCCAACGGAACGACTGCATACGGTCATCACTGTATTCAAGGATGTTCTCACCGTTGAAGATAACCTCACCACCACTGATGTAAGCGGGCGGCTTATGAAGACGCATAAGAGAGAAAGCGACCGTTGATTTACCACAGCCAGATTCACCAGCTAGGCCGAAGACTTCACCTGGAGCGATGTCGAAACTTACGTTGTTACACGCACGAACATCGCCAGACTCTGTGATGTAATCCACGCATAAGTTGCGGATAGAAATTAGTGGTTCAGACATGATTATTTATCTCCGCTCCAAAGTGCATTTTGTGGTGGTAGTTCTGGTTCACGTTCTTCTTTGTCTTGAGTTGCTAGTTTCTTCCAACGCTTCATGCCTTTGTGAGAACGCAGTTGCGGGTTAGCAATTTCATCGACCGCGAAGTTAAGTAGAGCAAGGCCAGTTACAAGTAGTGTCAGTGCGATACAAGGAGCCAGCAGTTCCCACCAAGCGCCAATCAGCATTGATGAAGAGGTTTGAACGTTGTAAAGCATGATGCCCCAGCTGATTGTGTTCGGGTCACCAAGACCTAGGAACGAGATGGTTGCTTCCATCATGATTGCGTACATCACCGAACCGATGAAGCTTGCGCCAACGATAGAGATAAGGTTTGGCAGAATCTCTACGAAGATGATGCGGAATGAAGATTCACCCAAAACTTCAGCGGCTTTTACAAACTCTTTTTCACGCAGTGCTAAGGTTTGGGAGCGAACAACACGGGCACCCCAAGCCCAAGACATAAAGCCGATAACCAAGGTTATGGTGAGTGGCCCTGCCTCACCGATAAAGGCTGCTACTACGAACAGTAATGGGTATTGAGGGATTACCAGCATGATGTTCATTGCGGCTGTTAGAACGTCATCGACACGGCCACCGAAGTAACCTGCAGAAACACCAATAACAGTTGCGAGTAAACATACGGTTAGACCCGCACCAAAACCTACAGCAAGAGATACGCGTGCGCCGTATACCACTTGAGACCAAACGTCACGACCCATACGAGTTGTACCTAGTACGTGGTCTGCCTTTTTAGACATGATCAATGTACGACGGTCGTCTGCTAGATTTTGAGCAACCCAGCCATCAGGGTTAGTTTGTGCAGACTTCACCACGAAACCAGGATATTCGTGAGGGTTACCTGTACGCTTGTCTGGTACATGTTTGGTGATTAATGGAGCTGCAATCGCGCCAAGAATAAAAATACTTAGGATGATGACGCCTGTTAGGGCCATCGGGTTACGCCAAATGAGTTTTAAAAAGTCTTTCATGATTATTTACCACCCTTACGAAGACGAGGGTCAAGAACAACGTAAAGCATGTCTGCAACTAGGTTAAAGAACAGCATGAATAGCGTCATGATAAGCAGCTGACCTTGCAGTACTTGGTAGTCACGAGCGTTAATTGCGTTGAAAAGTACGCTGCCAAGACCTGGGTAGTTAAAGATGATTTCGATAATTAACTGACCGCCGATTGCCATACCTAGCGACATTGACAGGGCTGTCACACTAGGTAGCATCGCGTTACGAGCTGCGTAGTTGAATACCACTCGGTTTTCGCTCAGGCCTTTGCCTTTCGCCATGGTGATGTAGTCTTCGGCTAATAGGTTGATCATGTTGTTACGCATGTTTACTAGGAAGCCACCAATTTGAACAACAGAAGCACAGAACAGTGGTAAGAAGGCGTGGTAAGCGACATCTTTAATGAATGCCCAGCTTGTCCAATCAGGTATAGTACCAGCGGTGTAGGCATACCCTGTTGGGAACCACTTCAAGCCAATTGCAAAGGTAAATAGTGCAATCATCGCGATAACAACTTGAGGAACGGCTTGTAGAATCAGCATCCCTGGCGTTACGAAGGCATCGTACTTACTGCCGCGTTTCCACGCTGCGAAAATACCTAGGATTGAACCAATCGAGAAAGAAAGAATAACTGCGGTGCCGGCTAAGAAAAGCGACCAACCGAATGCTCCACCCAACAGTGTGTTTACAGAAAGTGGGTAGAATTGAATTGATGTACCAAGTTCCCAGCTAAGAATGTTCTTCATGTACGCCACGTATTGAACTAAGTAGCCACCATCAACGAAGCCTAATAGTTCTTTCATTGCAGCAATACGCTCTGGAGTAACTTGTACAGAAGCGTTCGCAAACATCATGGTAACTGGGTCACCAGGCATTGCTCTTGGAATAATAAAGTTTAACGTCGCAGCAACTAATAGCGCGACAAAATAAAATGACAAACGTCTTAAAAAATAACCCATAACTCACACCTTACTCACCCAGATTGTTTCCCTGTTTCTGGATTCAGGTCGCTCCTAGCGAAATTTGGAACGAAAAATCCCCTGACGACTAGCGCCATACTTTCAATTGAGAGTGTGGGGATTTTTATAAGCGGCGTAAGAGGTTACGCCGCAAGGATTGAACGATTACTTATTTAACTGGTTTTAGGTCCAGTACATGAAGTAGACGCTCTGGAATACCAGCCCAAATGTTTGGACGGCCTTTTGGATTTTCTTCGTTCCACCAACCAGTGAAGCGAGTTGTGTTGTATTGGTACATGTAAGCACCAGACATCACAGGGATTGTCACTTGGTCTGCAGCGATGATTTGCTGGATACCGTGTGCAATGTCTAGCTGCTCGTTCTTATCAGCTGTTTTGTAGAAGCTGTTTAGAAGACCATCTAGCTTGTCGTTTTTGTAGAAGTGCATTGCGAAACGAGGCATACCATCACCAGATTGTAGTGATGAGTTGTAAGCACTGTTCCAGTACGTGTATGGATCCGCACCGTGGAAGTAGTTTGTGTATGCTACGTCGTATGTACCTTCAAGCATTGCTTGGTTGTAAACAGAGAAGTCAGGTGTACGAGCTTTCGCTTTAATACCGATTTCGTTTAGCTGTTCTACCGCTAGTTGAACTGTGTTGTTGAAGTCAGTCCAGCCGTTTGGCGATTGAATCATTAGTTCGAAAGACTTGCCTGATGGAGTGTCAACAAAACCATCTTTGTTTACATCTTTGAAGCCAGCGTCAGCAAGAAGCTTCTTCGCGCCTTCAGCGTTGTAAGTGTTGAAGCCTTTGTACTTGTCATGAGTTTTTTCATCAGACCAAGCTTCAAACGCGTAGCCAAGACCCGATGCGAAATCGTTCACAGTACCGCCACCGTAGAATGCGATGTCGATGATAGTTTGACGGTCAAGAGCCATAGAGAAAGCACGACGGAAGTCAACGTTGCTCAATGCTTCATGCTTCGCTGCATCAGGGTGCTTGAAGTTAACGATGAATGCCTGTGTACCTGCTGGCGGGTACCAGTAGTGGTGTTTAGGGCTAGCTGCTGCGTATGTACGATCGATATCTGGAACGAAAGAAGACGTCCAGTCCATTTCACTGTTTACAACTTTACCTAGGAATTGGTCGTTGTTCGCAATTTGTGGAACACGTAGACAGTCAACATCTAGGTTGTCTGCATCCCAGTAGTTCGGGTTTGCACACTGGATGTATAGTTGCGCTGTAAACGTATCGATTTCTGTAAATGGACCAGAACCTACCGGGTTCTCATTGGTAAACGTTGATGGATCTTTAACGTCTTTCCAGATGTGCTTAGGCACTACAGGTACTTTAGCAATCTCGTAAGGTACGTTTGAGTTTGCTTCTGTTAGTGTGAACTTAACTTGGTTGTCGTTCAGTTTTTCTACAGAAGTTACCCAAGAGTTGATACCAGATTGGTCAAGCTCTGGCTTCTCTTTTACAAGGTTGAAAGAAAAAACAACATCATCAGCAGAGAAAGTTTCTCCGTCAGACCATTTAACACCCTTACGAATGTCGAAAACAACGCTCATCAGATCATCTGACATTTTGAAGTTTTCAGCTAGACGGAACACAGGAGTGTTACCGTGCATTTCGTTAAATACTACTAGCGGCTCATACATGAAGTCAGTTGTAGTATGTAGGTTAGTAGCACCAAGGTACGGGTTAAAGTTACGTACGAATGTAGTGTACTCTTTCGGGTGAACGGTCAGTTCACTGCGTTCTGCAGCGGTTGCTACTGATGCAAAACCTGTTGTAGCAGTTGCAATAATTGCTGTTGCTATTGCTGTTTTTTTTATATTGGCAAGCATAGCTGTTCCTTACTATTTGCTTTCATTTCACTAATGGATTGAATGTTATCTGTCGCTAAATTGTTTAGTAGATACACACTCTGGTTAAAGGCCTACCTCTTCTTCGTTGCTCCAGATTCATCGTTGATTCTGAGAAGTGGTAAGAGTGGCCTGTAGGCCTTTGGCAGGAGTAAGAAAACACCTTATCGATGAATTAATCAAACACGTTTCCCGTCAAAAACGTTAAAAATACACAACCCCACGTCATTAACGTCAAAATAGGTTGCTTTGGTGGTTTTTTGTGCGTAATTGTTAAGGTGATGTGACTCGCATTTGGTTTTGAGGTTCTTGTTAATTGTAAGTAGTCACTAACTTTAAAGGCTTTTTATTATAATGCTTTACCCTACGTTGGTATAATTGTAGATCTCGGTCACTTGCCAGTTTTACGTTAAATTTCCCTAGAAAATTAAATCTGCCGTTCTGTTGTGACTCGCTTCTCAAACTGCAACAAAGAGTCAGATAACGGTCAGATATGATTGAGAATAGAACGAAAAGTACTGACGGTTACGAGCACGCACTGTGCGTAATTAGCGTGAATCCTCCCTTGTTTAAAGGCGTAAAAAAAGTGTGTTGCAAACGTTGGGATTCTACTTTTTGTGATTATTAGGCGTACAAAAAAGCCCACGCTAGGTGGGCTCCATTATTCAAAGTATCGTGATGTTGGTTCAGGGATTAACTGGTCAGTAGTTTCTGCAGTTTATCTCTTAGCATCTCAATATGGGTTCTCTCTGGTGTCTGTTCTTTACAGTGTTCCAGTATGAATTCGATTGAGCTCAGTACCGTTCGCCAGCGAGGCGTTTTCGGTAGGGTTTCGACGCGTAGGTATTTGTCTAGCGTTCGAGTTTGCAGCGTACTGCGGTCTAAGTAGACGCGCCACAAGCCACTCTTCTCGGCGAAAGCGAACTTGGTTTCACCAGTCACTGATTCCCAGTAGATGATGGCATTCGTCATCGCATCGACCAGTACCTCACGCATTAACTCTTGCTTGTTTTTACCTTCACCGGTTGCCTTGTCAGCAAGACGAGTAAATTCTCCGCCAAGCTCTTTAAGCTGCTGTAACTTATCTTTGTCGCCTTCAAAGGCATAACTAGAAAGAGCCTCAACCGCCGTTTCAAGGTTATTGATTCGGTTGGAGTTAACGCCACCACCGACATTGAAGATGTACATGGTGTCGAGCCCTGAGCCTTCAGGTAGCTTAAGGATGTCACTCGGTATGCGTTGACGTGTGTCGTCTATATAGATATCAATGTCACCGCAGTAGTGGGCTTGTTCCACTTTAAGGTATTTAGGCGCAATGATCTCGTCGGCCATTGAGCGTTTGAGTTGTTCCTGTCCGCGTCTGAATAGCTTAGCTGCGGCTTCGTTAGCAAAGCGAATGCGTTGGTCATCACGAATACAGATGATGGCTTCAGGAGCCGATTCGAGCTGTTCTAATAAGCGCCCTTGAGTTTCTAACAAGTTAGCTTCAACCATCGCTCTATGTTTGAGCTCGAGTTGCAGTTGGTCGTTTTCAAGGCGTCTCTGTTCGGCTTTACTTGCTGAAAGATGCGCTGTGATTCGAGCCGCCAGTTCTTGTTTGTTGAACGGTTTAGATAAATAGTCATTGGCACCCGCTTCGAAACCTCGAACACGGTCTTCTGCTTGGTTGAGTGCCGTTAGCATGATGATTGGCAATTGAGCATGATCGTATTGCTTTCTCAGTGCTTCACAAACCTGATAGCCGCTCATTCCTGGCATCATGATGTCGAGTAGAAGTAGCTCTGGCTTCTCTTTTTCAATCAGTTCAATGGTTTCAGGGCCATCACATGCAGTACGTACTCGATAGCCTTCTAATTTCAAGAAGCTGTCTAATACTCGCAGGTTAACCGGCTCATCATCGGCGATAACCAGTAACGGGCCATCTGGATTCTCACTGATAACGCTGTTTTCTTGTTGGCTGTTATCAATTAAATCCGGCGCTTGGAAGTGCGAGTAATGACCGGATTCGTTGTAACTGTCCAGCTCACCTTGAGTCGCTAGGGGCAGGGTAAAGCTAAACGTAGTGCCAAGCATTGGTTGACTACTTACGTACAGTGAACCGCCCATTAACTCGATGAGCTGACGACTGATCGATAATCCAAGCCCTGCACCTTGGCGGTAGTTACTCGCATCTTGGCCAGCTTGAATCAATGGCTCAAAGATGTGCTCAAGGTACTCGGCCGGTATACCTTGGCCAGTATCGACTACTTGTACACGAATGTTGTCGTCGATAACGCTGGCAGAGATAACAATCTTACCTTCTGAGGTGTACTTGATAGCATTGCCGACCAAGTTATACATCACTTGCTCAAGTCGTTGAGGATCCGATGAAACGAGACCTAAATCACTTGGGACTTGGTTGATGATACGGATTGGTTTATTGCCCAATAAGTGATGAGACAACTCTAGGACCAAGCTGGTGGCTGCAGATAAATCAACGGCTGATTTCTTAATATCTAAGCTGCCATAGCGCATCTTGTGGTAATCAAGCAGGTCATCAACCAGTGTTGCCAATCTTTGGCCACTATTGATGATGATATCCAACTGATACTTCTGATTAGCCGGAATAGGGCCGTTTGCTCCAGATATCAGCGCTTCAGCAATACCCACCATGCCATGCAGTGGTGTTCTCAATTCGTGTGAAGTAGTCGCTAAGAACTCATCTTTAAGTTTGTTGGCCAGTTGCAACTCTTCGTTTTGCTTTTGAATGGTCTTAAGGTTGTCCTCAAGTTCATCGTTTTGGCTTTTGATGAGCTGCATTTTTTCACGAATAGAGCGCTGCATTCTTTCGAAGCTCACCGCAAGACGGCCGATCTCATCTTTGCGCTCGGTATTGATCATGGTTTCATCAAGATCACCCGCCGATACTTTTTCAGCTGCCCAAGTCAGTTTAAGCAGTGGGGATGTGATGAAGTTAGACAGATAGTGCGATGCAACGACTACGAGAATGATCGCCGTTAGCATCACGATCACGAAGATCTTTTCTAACTGATGAATACGGGCAAACGCCTCTTTCTCTGGTAGTTCAACCACTAAAGCCCATGTTGCGTATTTCAGCTCAATTGGCGTATATGCTGCGATGATAGCTTGATCTAGGGTGTTGTCGAAGGTGCCAACCGCCGTTTCACCAGCCAATGCTTTATCGACAACGTCTAGGCTCAAATTGATTGATTCTTGTGAATGGGCAAGGCTACGCGGCAGGTGATCATCACCCACAAGCAGCGTTTGAATGTTCGAACTCTTGTTGAGATCCGCAATCAACTTAGTAATGCCGTTGATTGGTAGCCTAAACATCGCGTAACTGTGCAGGTAGCCTTGTTGAACGATAGGTGCGCCTAGCCATGCGGTCTGCTTGCCGTTTTCGTCTTTAAAATCAGACACGATAACCGGCGTGTAATCTTCGTTAGATTTACGTCGGTCGGTTACGTCTTTGGCTAGTCGTTGAAAGGTAATACCTAGGTTGGAATCCTTGTATTTTCCTGTCAGCAGATTGGTGCCGTAATCGTCATTTTTAAAGACGGAATAAGCGACGTTACCGTTGATATCAACTAAGAGAATATCGTCAAAATCAGAGCGTTTAAGCAGTTCTAGGTAAGCATTATGGTAGCGCTTGTGGAGCAGGCGATAACGCTCGCTGCCAATAAAGCTGCTGGATTCAGGGAGGATCGACGTTTTGATTTGATCGCCAGAGCCTTGAATATAGCGCTGCTGTGCATTACTGCGTGCCTCGTCAATATCTAACCCCAATCGTTGAAATGCATTGATCAAACCATAAAATCGCCCGCCACTGGCATTGGCCAATTCTGAGCGAACAAAGCCCATCACTTGGGATTCTTGAGCTTGTAGGTAATCGACAATTTGCTGCTGCTTAGTATCACGAACCGAAACAAGGTGTGAGGTGCTTTGTTCCTGGAGATCCTGACTGTGCGATTGGAGGAAAAATATCGCGATAAGTGTCACAGGGGTAATACTGAGGACAAGAAATGCCAGCATTAGGGTATTTTGAAGGCGCTTAAACTTCTGCTTACGATAGAATCTAAACATAAATTGGGTACTACTTTCCTTTGATGTACTGCTAAAAGGGGCGAAAACAAGTACAGAGAATAGAATTAACGGGTTCCAATTTAACGAAATTAACGAGTTTTTTTACTTTGACAAGTAAGTGGTATTTAAAGCGTGTGCAAAAGCTCATTTTTATAGAGTTTTGACAAAAATATGAACAGACAGCGCAGATAATGACCCTGCGCTGTGCTAGAGAGGTTATTTGTTTGCGTGATAGATCGCGAATTTAGTGGTCTTATTTAGAGTCGCGCATTTTCCAAACGCTTGTTCAATAATTGGAATGTATTTTAAGAAACTATTCGCAACAATAATCATCTCACCAGAACGCTTCAAATGCTTAGGAGCCTGAGAAAGTAAGGTCTCAGTCGCGCTGTAGCTAGTGTCTAAACCTGAATGGAATGGTGGGTTACTGATGATGAACTGATAGTCTTCTGCAGTATCAGAATAGACATCGGATGCGAAGACTTTACCCGTTAAACCATTCGCTTCTAGCGTTGCTTGGCTTGATGCCACGGCAAATGCACTGATGTCGCACATTTCTAGCTCGATATCTGGGTTACGAGATGCCATCACCGCGCCCAATACGCCTGCACCACAGCCAAAATCCAGTACCTTGCCTTTTAGTTTTGGCAGAGTATCCAACAGAAGTTGGCTACCGACATCGAATTGACCGTGACTGAAGACGCCAGGAAGGCTTTTTACCGTAAGTGATTGCTCACCAATGTTAACCGTGTAGGTCTTAAACCAGTCTTGCAGGTTGAACGCTTGTGGTTGCTCGAAGCATTGACCCCAGTAGAAAGAGCAACGACGCGCTGAATCGTATTTAACAACTTTGCCGTAAGGAGCAAACATCTTCTCGATGCTTTTCACGCCTGAACGGTTTTCACCAACCACGACGATCTCGGTATCTTTGCCTAGCTTGGCAAATAGCATCGCCAACAAAAATTCCGCTTCCGCTTTGGCTTTTGGCCAGTACAACATCACTAAGTCGGCTTTAGTCTCTTCGGTAAACTCCGCACCATAAAAACGTTGGATGGTGTTGTAGCCTTCTAATTGACGGTAGTAGCTGTAATTAGAAGTAAACACAGAGACAGATTCACAATGCTTCGCTAACTCAACAGGGAACAAGTCTTCTGCCTCACCGGCAACTAAAACATGTTTGCCTTCAAAGTAGGCGAGTTGGCGTTGAGCAATCTGGCTTGGTGCAATATAAGCTGACATAGGACACTCTGTTGAATCGTTAGCAAAAAATGAGGGCGGATTTTCGCATAATCCGCCCAAAGCTTGAAGTGTTTAATACGGGTTCGCCAATCAAGTTGACGTCAAGTTCGTTAACTCTTGTCTTGCTGGTTTAAAAAGTCCTTAAACTCTTCATCGTAGATGTTGAATAGGACAATGGTAATCGCAAAAATCAATGGTCCGTAGATAAGACCAATTAGGCCAAACAGTTGAATACCACCCAATAGTGAGAAGAAGATCATCAGGGTATTCATGCCTGCACTGCCTTGCATTAGCAGCGGACGCAGAAGGTTATCAATTGAACCAACAATCGCTACACAGTAAACCGTTAGGAAAATCGCCCACGTGGTATCACCAGTTAGGAACAAGTAGGTTGCTGCTGGAATCCAGATTAATGCGGTACCCACAACTGGGATGAAAGAGGCAAAGCCCATCATAGTACCCCAAAATAGACCTGGGAAACCGGCAATCCACATACCTAAACCGCCGGCAAAACCTTGCGCTATTGCGGTTAAGAATGAGCCCATTACTGCTGATTTAGATACTTGTTCTATCTCTGTTAGAAGTTTGTCTTCTTGGCTACGAGACAGCGGCAGAATATGACGAACCACACTGATGATTTTGTCATGATCTCTTAATAAGAAGAACAAAACGAACAGCATCAAGAAGAAATCCATCAAGAAATTGGTTGCGTCACCTAAGATTTTGGCACTGATACCAACTAGCTTAGAACCAAAGCTGGTCGCAAACTCACCGACTTTTTGTGCGATGGCTTGGGGCTCAATGTTGTCGAAAGGCAGGTAGTTATTCACAAATGACAGCGCTTTGACCACTAACGGATGAGCAAACAGAGTCTGAATGCCACCGTGGGTCACCCATTGGTAAGTATTCTGAGAGAACAGAGAACCTTGCTGAACAATTGCTGCGAATACTGCCAATAAAGGGATAACAATAATGAAGGTCAGTATGATACAAGACAGCAGAGAGACGATGTTTTCTTTATTCGGGAGCTTTTTTTCAAGCCACTCATGGATTGGGAACATCAATAGTGAAATGATAAAGGCCATCACGATAGAGTTAACGTATGGCTCGATAAGCAAGTAACAAGCATAAGCCGCCGCGAGTAGGGCAATGATGATCACCCAGTGGCTGGAATTGATTTTGAGTTTTTCTGACACGGTAATGGTCTCTATATTTGCGTTCTGAGTTTATAATGGCTGCAAAACAGAGAGTTAGCAATGAGGAGTTTTGATAATGGGATGCTGTAATAAAGATAAGAAATGCCAAGACGAAGAACAGCAAACAAAAAAAGAGATCCCTTGGTTCAGAATGTTCCTTGGTACCTTGATGTTGTTGGTTTTCCTTTTCTGGGAACGTTAATGCTTTTGGTTCAGCTTTAGCCTTAGTCGACGGCTAAATAAGCTGTCATATTTGTGGCTGGTGAGCGCGATATATAAAAAAGGTTCATCGCGGCTTTCCGGGGAAAGCCGCTTTTATCTTCAAGAAGAAGTAGTCGGTATCTCGATACCCATACCCCATTCGCTTGATTAGCTTTATCTTGTTGTTTATCCCTTCTAGGGTGCAGGTGTTTAGCGGATAACTTGCCGATGCGATAATACCGTGAAGATAAGGACTCAGTTTTCGTGCGAACTCTTTCAATGGCTTAATTCCACTCTCTTGTACTTGTGCCCACCACGCCTCCCAGAGCCCTTTAGCATGTGCTTCTGATTCAAAATACCAAAGCTCTTTGAGCTGTGCCCCGAGTATATAAGTGGTCATTAAGTCCTTATTGATATTCAATATTTCTGTAAGATAGCTGTCTTGCCGTGGATTTAAGTTGCCTCTATTTTTCAACAACACCCAGCGTGAGCGCTTGACCCATTGCCTCGCTTTTTTATCTTGCTTGAGCTTGTTGGCTTGGTCGACTCTGACTCTATCCATGACCTCACGACCGAACTTAGCGACAACATGGAATAAGTCGTAAACGATTTTTGCGTTCGGGCAATGCGCTTGAACTTCAAGGTCAAAAGCCGTATTCATGTCCATCGCGACCGCTTCGATATTATTGCCATGCTTGCCTAACAGCTCGAAGAACGGTCGTATGTCCTTGCGGCTACGGCCTAACCCTATCCAAATAACTTGGTGAGTCTTAGCGTCAGCGATGACCGTGGCATACCGATGTCCTTTAAAGATAGCGAACTCATCCATGACGAGTTGCCTTAGCCCCTCCCATTTCACTGACGGTACCACTTGGCGAAGTCGGCGTTTATCTATCTCTTTAATGGTGTGCCAATGTACGCTTGTTAACTGGGAGATATGCTTAATGGGAAGAAGAGGCAGCAGTTGTTCTATATAACTTTTTAAGCGCTTCGTGATGCGAGCATAAGGCTCTAGCCAAGATAGAGACTCTGTTTTTATGCCGCAGTCACGACACTTGATTCTTCGTGTTTGAACGGAAAGTTCAACAGGAACACCGAGCAACATGGCCTCTTTTACATGACGCCATTGATACTCATGAATAGCCTCGGCCTCGAGACCACAAAGGCACTTAGCCTCAGAGTTAGGTTTAAGAGTCAGGGTAATAAGTGATGCTGTCTGGTGAGACTTTACTATTTGAAAGCCTTCCCAGAATGAAGATAGGAAAGTATGATTCGGCATGAAAACGGTAGTTTGTGTATGATTTTTGTTTGGCGACTAAACCATATCACTTACTACCGTTTTTGTTTTTAGTTCCCGCTAATCCGCGATGAACCATAAAAAAGGGCTGCATTTAATGCAGCCCTAAATTCAATCGGTTAGCGACTTATAAAGTGCTTTCGATTATTTGCTTTCAGCAGCAATGATCGCAAGAGAGCGGTCAGCAGCTTCTAGTGTTGCATCAAGTTCTTTTGAACCATGAGCAAGAGAAGTAAAGCTTGCTTCGAATGCTGAAGGTGCAAGGTAAACACCGTGATTCAGCATTAGGTGGAAGAAGCGCTTGAAGCGTTCTACATCACACTTAGTTACATCTTCGTAGCAGGTTACTGTTTCTTGGTCTGTGAAGAAGAAACCAAACATACCGCCCACTTGATGAACTAGCATTGGGATGCCGTGCTTGTCAGCAAGTTGCTTGAAGCCTTTTGCCAACTGCTTAGTTTTTGAAGCTAGACGCTTTTCGTTGCCTTCTTCTCGTAGAAGGTTCAAACATGCGTAGCCAGCAGCCATTGCCACAGGGTTACCTGAAAGCGTTCCTGCTTGGTAAACTGGGCCCGTTGGTGCGATGTATTGCATCACATCTTTACGGCCACCGAAAGCACCCACTGGCATGCCGCCGCCAATCACTTTACCAAGACACGTTAGGTCAGGCTTGATGTTGTAGTAAGCCTGAGCACAACCTTCAGCAACGCGGAAACCTGTCATTACTTCATCAAAGATTAGCAATGCACCTTCTTGGTCACAGATTTCACGTAGACCTTCGTGGAAGCCTTCGACAGGAGGGATACAGTTCATGTTGCCCGCTACTGGCTCTACGATGATACAAGCGATCTCGCCTTTGTTTGCTGCGAAGATTTCACGAACTGAATCTAGATTATTGAAGGTTGCTGTTAGTGTTAGTTTCGCAAAATCAGCTGGTACGCCAGGAGAGCTTGGTTGACCTAAAGTCAGTGCACCAGAACCTGCTTTTACAAGTAGGCTGTCTGCGTGGCCGTGGTAGCAGCCTTCAAACTTAAGAATTTTGTCACGACCAGTGAAACCACGAGCTAGACGAATCGCACTCATTGTTGCTTCTGTACCTGAGCTCACCATACGTAGCTGTTCCATCGATGGAACCATCTCAGATACAAGTTCAGCCATTTTGATTTCAGTTTCGGTTGGAGCACCGAAGCTAAGGCCGCGTTGAGCTGCTGCAATCACAGCATCACGAATAACAGCGTGGTTGTGACCAAGGATCATTGGACCCCAAGAGCCAACGTAGTCGATATACGCTTTACCATCAGCATCAAAAATAAGTGGGCCGTCAGCGCGTTCAACGAAGATTGGAGAACCACCTACGCCATTGAATGCACGAACTGGAGAGTTTACGCCACCAGGAATAGTTTGCTGTGCTTTTTCGTATAGCTCTGCTGATTTGGTCATTGATATATCCTCTTTTGACTGTCGGACCAATTGGCACGCATTGTACCTATCCACAATCCAAGTAGGAATGCTTTCGCCCAGATAATCACCCGAATCTGGTTGTTTTGTGTGGTTACACGTTTTAATTGTTAGATATTAGCGAGTTTACAGCAGTAAAAGGACCGATCCGGTGGTGAATACTTGAACGTTTCAGTCAGGTATTAGATAATCATCAGAATATAAGAAAATACTCAACAACTATGGTCTCGAATTAGATTTGTATCATGTTGTTTTTGACACAGGTAAGAGAGGTTGTCGTGAGCGAAGTAAATATCCCATTGTCTTTTTCTGATGCAGCAGCTACCCGCGTACAAACGCTAATTGCTGAAGAAGAAAACCCAGAACTAAAACTACGTGTATACATTACAGGTGGTGGTTGTAGTGGCTTCCAATACGGCTTCACATTTGATGAAAAAGTAAATGATGGCGACACTACGATTGTAAACAGCGGTGTAACGCTGGTTGTTGATCCAATGAGCCTACAATACCTAATGGGCGGCATGGTTGATTACACTGAAGGCCTAGAAGGCGCACGCTTCTTTGTGAACAACCCGAACGCTACAACAACATGTGGTTGTGGCGCATCATTCAGCGTATAGCATGAGTTGAAAATAGCTTGAGCTCAAAGCTGTATTAGATACATTTCAAACGCCGAACTTATGTTCGGCGTTTTTGTTTTTACTTAGTAACTTATTACTTTTCAAAGCATTCCTCTCATTTTTAGTACACGGCATATTTTTTAAACTGTCGATAGCGTCCAACTTCGTTGAGGATTGGTCTGTTAAGGTTACCTTTGTGCATAAGGAAGTTGCACATCACGCTATTAAGCCAACTAGCGCGCCTGAATGACATCGGACAAAAGGATTTGCTATGCCCACTCTATTTTCTAACTCTCCACTTTTTCAGAAACTGAAGCAGCCGTGGTTGGTTTCTCTGATTCTAGTTGTACTGTTGTCGATTTGGCTTGGTTTAGGCGTAGGGCAAGCAGAAGAGTCACCTGAAAAAAAGGCGACAGAAATTCCGTTGGCTAAGGTCTCCTTTCAAACATTTACTTCATCACCGACCTTTAAAACGATTGATCTCTATGGAAGAACGGCGCCCGATAGGCATGCTCGTTTGGGGGCTGAAGTTGCGGGCAAGGTTGTTAGATTGAACGTTGTTAAGGGCGATGCGGTTAAAGTTGGACAAGCCATTGCTCAGATAGATAAAGGTGATTTAGAGATTCAACTAGAGCGAGCCTCGGCGTTATATCGCTTGAAGCAGAAAGAGTTCAAAGCGGCGCAGTCACTGAAGAAAAGAGGGCTGCAAGGCGAAATCGCCTACACCACAGCAGAGGCTTCATTAACAGAAGCAAAAGCTATGATGCGCAATGCGGAATTGGCTTTAAAGAATACTGTCATTACTTCGCCTTTTTCAGGTGTGGTTCAAGATTTGATGGTCGAACTTGGTGACTTTGTTGGTGTTGGCGATCCTGTTGCTGGCGTGATTGACCTCGATCCTTTGGTTATTGAGGCCGATGTCAGTGAGCGTCATATCCAACATTTGCTAGTCAATCAATCTGCTTTGGTTCGTTTGTTAGGGCGAGAAGAAGCGGAAGGCCGTTTACGCTATGTTTCTCGTATCTCTTCTGTTGCTACTAATACCTTCCCAATCGAGATAGAAATCGATAACTCTAAAGGCCTATTACCAGCAGGTGTCAGTGCCGAAGTTAAACTCAACCTAGAAACAAGAGATGCAATAAAGATAACACCGGCGATGCTAGCATTGGATGAGGCGGGTAACCTAGGGGTCAAAACCTTGGTTTCAGTCGATGACTCACCAACGGTGAAGTTTGTAGGCATTCAGCTAGTAAAGGCCGAACAAGATGGAGTGTGGCTCACGGGGCTAGGTCAACGCGTCGATATCATCACAGTAGGCCAAGGGTTTGTGCGTGATGGTGATTCGGTGATTGCTGTTGAGCAAGTCGCTGAACTCTCTAACGTAACCGCAGAGTAGGAGATAACCGATGTATTCAATTATTGATGCAGCCTTGTCTCGTGCTCGAACAATGCTCTCCCTTTTAGCGTTAATCCTTGTAGCCGGTGTCGTCACCTATATCACGATACCTAAGGAATCGAGCCCAGACATTACCATCCCAATTATCTATGTTTCGGTCGGGCACCAAGGGATCTCGCCAACGGATGCAGAACGTTTATTGGTTCGACCTATTGAGCAAGAGCTGAGGTCGATTGAAGGCGTAAAAGAGATGACAGCAACCGCAGCAGAAGGGCATGCCTCTGTTGTGTTGGAGTTTAATGTTGGCGTCGATCTCACCAAAGCAATGGCCGATGTGCGTGACGCGGTTGATCTGGCTAAACCAAAACTACCAGAAGACAGTGACGAACCGACCGTAAATGAGGTGACGCTGGCTTCTGAGCAACCTGTTTTGTCTGTTGTGCTATTCGGTACCGTTCCTGAGCGCACCATAGTGCAAATTGCCCGAGAGCTTGGAGACAAATTAGAAAGCTATCGCCAAATCCTTGAAGTCGATATTGCGGGCGATCGCGCTGACATCGTCGAGATCATTGTCGATCCGTTATTGATGGAGAGCTACAGCTTAGATCAAGCGGATATCTATAATCTGATCGCTCTGAACAATCGAGTGGTGGCCGCAGGTTTTGTTGATACTGGCTACGGACGTTTTTCTGTCAAAGTCCCTTCGGTATTTAACTCCTTAAAAGACGTGCTTGAGTTGCCTATTAAAGTGGATGGCAAGCAGGTGGTCACTTTTGGCGATGTCGCTACGGTTCGTCGAGCGTTTCGAGATCCTGAAAGTTTTGCTCGTTTAGATGGCAAATCTGCGGTGGTGTTGGATATCAAGAAGCGTGCAGGTGAGAACATCATCGAAACCGTTGAGCTAGTCAAAGCGGTAATGGCTGGTGCTCAGCAGCAAGCGGAATGGCCAAATAACCTGTTGGTCAAATACACCTGGGATGAATCTAAAGATGTGAAGATCATGCTTAATGATCTGCAAAACAATATCTTATCCGCCATTATTCTGGTGGTGATCGTTATCATCGCGATTCTTGGTGTGCGTACCGCTTTGTTAGTGGGTATTTCCATTCCAGGCTCATTCCTAACCGGGTTATTGGTTCTTTCGGTGTTTGGCTTAACCGTCAACATCGTAGTGCTGTTCTCTCTGATTATGGCGGTGGGGATGCTAGTAGACGGTGCGATTGTGGTGACCGAATTTGCAGACAGGCGAATGCAAGAGGGTGAAGGGCGCAAAGCCGCTTACCGAGATGCAGCGAAACGGATGGCGTGGCCGATAACCGCATCGACTGCCACAACCTTAGCCGCATTTGCTCCGTTACTGTTTTGGCCTGATGTGACGGGCGAATTTATGAAGTTCTTACCACTAACTCTGATCGCGACTTTAACTGCATCATTGATCATGGCGTTGTTGTTTGTGCCCGTGCTGGGCGGTTTGATTGGCAAACCTCAATACGTATCGTCTAAAAGCCAAGCTCGAATGGTCGCACTGCATAATGGTGACTTTTCACAGGCTACTGGTTTAACCAAGGCTTACTACCACACGCTTTCTTTAGCGATTAAACACCCCTTTAAGATTTTGTTCAGTGCGGCACTGCTCGCGGTTGCAGTTGGTTTTACTTATTCAAAAGCGGGTCTAGGTGCAGAGTTCTTCCCAGAAGTTGATCCGCCATTCTTTAATGTCAAAGTTCGCTCGCATGGGGATCTGTCTATCCAAGAAAAGGATGACATCATGCGTGATATTGAACTGATGATGCTCAATCATGATGAGTTCGATACCGTTTACACGCGTACTGGTGGTGACGACCAGATTGGTTTGATCTCAATTACGCCTGTTGACTGGCAATATCGACGCAGCGTTAAGGCGATTATTGATGAGTTGAAGGTACAAACCGATCAATACGCTGGTGTTGAGATTGAATATAAGTTCCCTGATGCTGGGCCTCCGGTTGAAAATGACTTAGTGATTGAGCTGTCGGCAAGAACTCCAGAGCAGCTCAATCAGGCTGCAAAAATTGTGAGAGGTTGGGCTGATGGAAATAAAGCACTGACCAATATCAGCGATACTGCGAGTAAAGATGGCATCGATTGGAAGGTGGATATTCGCCGCGACGATGCTGCGCGCTTTGCAGCTGATGCGACCTTAGTGGGTAATACCGTTCAATTCGTGACTAATGGTCTCAAGATTGGTGATTATCTGCCCGATGACTCTTCAGAAGAGGTCGATATCTTGGTGCGCTACCCTAATGATAAGCGTGATATCGGGCGCTTCGACCAGCTTAGGGTGAAAACGCCAGCAGGTTTAGTACCTATTACTAATTTCGCTCAGATCGTTCCCGACCATAAGCAAGACACCATTAAACGCCTTGATGGCAAGCGTGTGGTGAACATCATGGCGGATATGGAAGAAGGGTATAACCTTGCTCTCGAACTACCAAAGATCGAACAAGCATTGAGTGAGCTAGGGCTGCCGAGTAGCGTGGAATTTCGCATCCGTGGTCAAAACGAAGAACAAGAAAACTCGTCAGCCTTTTTACAAAGTGCTTTCTTGGTTGCTTTGGCGGTAATGGCTTTGATTCTGATTACTCAGTTCAATAGCTTCTATCAAGCGTTTTTGATTCTGAGTGCTGTATTGTTTTCGACCGTTGGCGTGTTCGTTGGCTTACTGATCTTCCAACGTCCGTTTGGCATTGTGATGTCGGGAATTGGGGTAATAGCGCTCGCCGGCATAGTCGTGAACAACAACATCGTGTTGATTGATACTTATAATCAGCTCATCAAAAGAGGCTTGGACAAGCGAGATGCGATTCTAAGAACCGGTGTTCAGCGTTTAAGGCCAGTAATGCTCACGACGGTTACGACTATCTTAGGTTTAATGCCGATGGTGTTAGAGATGAACATCGACCTGATTAATCAAAAGATAGAGTTTGGCGCGCCAAGTACACAATGGTGGTCACAGCTTGCGACCGCTATTGCTGGTGGTTTGGCGTTTGCCACGGTGCTGACTTTAGTATTAACCCCTTGTTTGTTAATGCTTGGACGGAACAACAAACCTGAAAAACAGTAGCTAGTTGTGGTATGTGAGCATAAAAAAGAGCGCCTTGATGGGCGCTCTTTGCATTTTTCTATTTTGCAGTGAAGCTACAAACGCCTAGTTAGTCGCTAGTAACTGACCGTATCGCTCAAGGTTTCTTAATCGAATCTCTGAGTTGGCAATAAAGGTTGCTTTTGCTTTACCAGTTAACGACTTGGATTGAGGCAATTTCACGGTACGCGCATTTTTATGTACGCCATTAACCAAGAATTCATAATGTAAGTGCGGGCCAGTCACACGGCCTGTACCGCCCAAAGTACCAATGGTTTGGCCTTGTTTTACGCGCTGACCGGTTTTCACCATACGTCGCTTCATGTGCAGGTACTTGGTGATGTAGGTGTTGCTGTGGCGGATGAACACGTAGTTACCATTGAATTGGTTGTAACCTGACTTCTGAACAATACCGTCACCGGCTGCCCAGATAGGCGTGCCAACAGGGGCTGCGTAGTCAGTACCGCGGTGAGCTCGAATCTTACCGGTTACTGGGTGTCTCCTGGTAGGGTTAAAGTTCGATGTTACGCGACGAAAATCAATTGGTGAGCGCAAGAACGCCTTCTTCATCGCACGACCATTTTCATCGAAGTAGTTGCCGCTTTTATCATCCAATACCGCGGTAAATGAATCGCCTTGGTTTTTGAACACGGCTGCCATGATCTTACCGCGACCAACTACTTCACCTTCAACCACTTTCTCTTGGTATAAGATTTTGAAGCTGTCGTTCTTACGAATATCTAACGCAAAGTCGATATCCCAACCGAAGATGCCGGCCAGTTCCATAATTTGGTTTGCGGTTAAACCTGCGCTGACGCCAGCGTTCCAGAAGTTAGAGGTGATGTTGGCTTCGGCATAATTGTATTGGTATACCACTTCTTTTTTGTCGAAACTTGATGAGAAAGAATCGCCAGATTTAGTGATCTTGAAGCTTTCAAACGCACTAAGTTGTCGTTTTAACTGAATAAGGTCGTTGTTTTCATCAAAGCCGAACTGCAAGACATCACCAGGTCTTAGGTTAGACAGCTGCTTCTTAATATCATTATTGGTATTGAGTAGCGTGATCAGCAGACGGTATGAGAGGCCAATACGTTCAAATAAAACAGAGGTGCTTTCGCCAGAGCGAACGGTGTATTTCTCCCAATTGAGCACTGCCGTCGGTGGAGCGTCACTTGAGCTAATAAGTGCAGAGGCATTGATAGTCAGTGGGTAATGTTTTCCCACAACTAAAGCGCCCGAATCGTCACGCAAACTGTTGACGTCGGGGAGTAAGAAAATCGCGACGAAAATTATGGCACTAAAAAATGCGATAAAAGCCCGGTGCAAAATAGGAAGGCGTGCAAAAATAGACAACATGTTCCGGTTCGTTCTGTAAATATTATGAAAATCGACGACGGAATAGTGTAACTGGTTTCAAAATACATCGCTATTCAAGTAAGATGTCTAATTAATGTATTTTTGCCAAATCTGTGGGAGTGAACAAGAATGGCGAGTATTGAAGCTGCACTAGCCGAGATCAAACGTGGCGTAGAAGAACTGATTCCAGAAGACGAACTGATTGCAAAACTAAAAGAAGGTCGTCCTTTACGCATTAAGCTGGGTGCCGATCCAACAGCTCCAGATATCCACCTAGGCCATACGGTTATCTTTAACAAGCTTCGTGCTTTCCAAGAGCTTGGTCATGAAGTGACATTCCTTATCGGTGATTTCACTGCAATGGTTGGTGACCCATCAGGTAAAAACTCAACACGTCCACCGCTAAGCCGCGAAGACGTATTGAAGAATGCTGAAACTTACAAAGAGCAAGTATTTAAGATTCTAGATCCTGCGAAGACGCAAATTCGTTTCAACTCTGAATGGCTATCTGAGCTTGGCGCTGAAGGCATGATTCGTCTTGCTTCTAACCAAACTGTTGCTCGTATGCTTGAGCGTGATGACTTCAAAAAGCGTTACGCTGGTGGTCAACCGATCGCAATCCACGAATTCATGTACCCACTTCTACAAGGTCACGACTCTGTTGCACTAGAGAGCGACGTTGAGCTTGGCGGTACTGACCAGAAGTTTAACCTTCTAATGGGTCGTGAACTGCAAAAAGCAGCAGGTCAAAAACCACAAGCGGTACTAATGATGCCACTACTTGTTGGTCTAGACGGTGTTAAGAAGATGTCTAAGTCTGCGCATAACTACATCGGTATTAGCGAAGCACCAAGCGAGATGTTTGGTAAGATCATGTCTATCTCTGACGATCTAATGTGGAGCTACTACGAGCTGCTGTCTTTCCGTCCTCTTGAAGAAGTTGCGGAACTGAAAGCTGGCGTTGATGCAGGTAAGAACCCGCGTGACGTTAAAGTGCTTCTTGCTAAAGAGATCATCGCTCGTTTCCACAGTGAAGCAGATGCTGAAGCCGCTGAGCAAGAGTTCGTTAACCGTTTTGCTAAGAACCAAGTTCCTGATGAAATGCCGGAGTTTGAATTCGAAGCAGGCCTGCCAATTGCGAACGTTCTAAAAGAAGCGGGTCTTGTAAACTCGACTTCTGATGCGATGCGTATGATCAAGCAAGGCGCTGCTAAGCTTGAAGGCGAGAAGATTGAAGACAGCAAATTCGTGCCTGAAGCAGGTACTGCCGTTTACCAAGTAGGTAAGCGTAAGTTTGCTCGTATTACTATTAAGTAATAATGCACATCAATAATTGAACCAAAGGCATCCACGGATGCCTTTTTTATTGACTTAAAGTTGACGAAACTTTGAAACGCCTATTGCTACACTATGCGCGCTGTCAAATTGACAGTAATTCTGGAGATTTTTATGAACAATACCGACCATCCTCCTAGTTTGAATGGAGAAGAATAACCTGTCTCGGTATTGATCTATTGTCCTGCCGTTCAGGTAGGGTATCTTTGTTTTCCCCCGCATTCTTTTCCACACACTAGATTCTAACAAGTAGACACATCAGTAGCTTTCAGCTCTTGGTGCGCTTAGCTGTACGCTCTTGGTGTATTAGCTATAGGCTATTTGTTTTGATGGTCGTTACCTTTGCCAATCGGGAGATTCGCCATGACGGTAATGAACAACACTTTTTTATCTATTGAAGCTCTGTACTCAGAGCAAGACATCCAAGCTGTATCGAATGCATTTCAACAGTACGGACGTGAACAACAAATTAATCTTTTGAATCGAATGCCGCTCGAAGATGCGGTGCTAGTGCTGGGGCAATGCTCTTTGAGTACGATTCAGACTTTACTTAGTGAGCTAGAAGAGCAGGGCTTTGAGAAGCGCTCTCGACATCTAGCTCACCAACTAGGGCTGATCTACTCTGAGGTAGAACCTCAACAGGGTTACCTTTCGACTGGCGTCATGAGCCACGTCAGGCAGCGTATCGGTTGGATTATTGCGTTAGCACTATTGGGAATCGTCTCAGGGCTTATCATTGCTCAGTATGAAGACATTCTCAGTCAGTTGGTACTTTTGGCAATCTACATGCCGGTAATTGCTGCTGCTGGTGGTAACACCGGAACACAAGCAGCGACTTTGGTGATCCGAGCCTTAGCCACAGGTGAGTTGAAAAAACGCCAATGGGCTAACGTTCTATGGAAAGAGTTTAGAGTTGCTATTTGTTTAGCTTTAGCGATTGCTGTAGTGATGATTGGACGTATTTTGCTCTTTAGTGAAAACCAAGCGACAGGTGGTTATGATATCAACATGATTGCGTTAGCTATTGCGGTAGCGCTGTTTATTCAGGTGACCATATCAACCGTGCTGGGTGGCGGATTGCCGATAGTTGCTAGGCTATTTAAGCTTGATCCAGCGGTGTTAGTGAGCCCAGTGCTTGCTTCCATAGTTGATATCTCAGGAATGTGGATCTACTTCACTGTGGTTAACTCATTCCTCGGTATCGCTTAGCTCCTATAAAAATAGGCATCTATAAAAATAGCTAAATACATCTGAGAAATAAAAATGGCGCTGCAGATTGAAGGTCTTCAGCGCCATTTTTATTATTAAACTAGAAGCTTACACAAAGCTAAGCATTACTTAGATTTGCTTTGTGGTTGACTGAACTCGACCACATCTTTGTAGAAAGCACGTTCAAACTGGGTGATTGGTGCTTCCACTGGTTTGTCTGGATCTTGTTCTTCAGGGAAGTAATCACGGACAAATTGCACAAACAGAGAGTTTGGTTTTCCCGCTTTATCCAATCCGTATCCCGCCATGTTGTAACTGCCGTATAGAGAACCACTTTTGGCGATAATGTTGCCTTGAATCGGTGCTTTTCTCATGCTTTGACGGTATTTGAGCGTTCCATCAGTGCCAGATCTAGGCATAGCCTCAATCAGGTTGAGCTGTTGATCGTTTTCCCAGATATAACGAAGCACTTGAGCCATGGTCTGTGACCTCATTCGGTTGTTTCTGGATAACCCTGAACCATCGACGAGCTGCGCTTTACTGAGGTCAATATTAGCCTTGGTCAGCAGTATCTGCTTTATCGCTTCAGTACCGTTATTGAAGCTACCCGGTTGAACATAAAATGTCGCTCCTAGCGTTTTAGTTAGATTATCTGCGATAAGGTTATCCGACTTCTTGAGCATGATATCGAGCAGTTCAGGAAGCTTTTCTGAGTTGTGACTAGCGACTAACGTGGTTTTGTCTGCTTTCGCTTTTTTACCAATAATCACATCACCTTTTACTTCTATTTTCAGTTCTTTGAGAAGCGATGTCACGACTTGATAGGTGTAAAGTTCTGGATTTTGAATCGCGAACTTGAGTGGCAGTGGCTTTTTACGCTCAACCAAGCAACCAGAGAGCTTGTAAGCGTTATCTGGTGTGGTGATGAGTTCCAAGTCGCATTGTGTCGCCTTCTGCCCAGAGCGAGTTACCGTGGCAGCGGTGGTCGTCACGTCTATCGGATAGTGAGCGGGAATATAAACGCGAGTGCTGCCATTACCTTTTGTATAAATAGAGGCTTGTGCGCAGTTGCTGTCCAAGGTCATTGCACTAGAAGGCGCGCTGTAACAAACGCCTAAAATGTCCCAAGGCCAACCCACCGCGCGTTGATAGCCCGTATAAGTCGAGTTATCGAGATACAGGTTACCGTTAATGGTTTTAGATTGTGATTTAGTATATTGAGCTAAAAGCCTTTTTAACTGCTCTCTTTGTAGCGTCGGGTCGCCGCTGAATGAGAGCACAACATCTTTATTAGAACGAGCAATGCTAGTCGTATAGTGAAAGTCATCCCCTAATTCCAACTTCGCTGCTAAAGCTGTGACCAGCTTTAAAGTACTGGCGGGAGGGTAGAAGCCATCACTGTTGGAATTCATTTTGTATGAATCGCCTCTCAGGGATTCCAAAATTACACTGGTGCTACTGCCATCAGGCAGTTTATCTAGAGGGGGGTAAGCGAAAGCGTTAACTGAGAAAGCGCTAATGGAAAAACTACATACAAGTAGTGTGGATAGAAGGCGCATAGAAGATTTCTTGGATGGCTGATGTTTTCAGTATACAGATATAAAAAACGCCCGCTAGATAGCGGGCGTTTTGATTCTCAATTAACTAATTAATCAATTAGATAATCAGAATTAGAAGTCGTAACGTAGACCTAGAGCGATTTCGTCTTCAGCGTCAGCTTTAGATGCATTACCGTTTACTAGAGATGTACCGCCGATCTTGTCACCTTCAGAAATTAGGTTGAAGTTGTACGAGATGTACGTGCGGAAGTTAGGCTTGAAGTAGTAAGTTGCATCGATTGCAACGTTATCTGCAGAAGTCTCATCGTTAGTTTCTGCGTTGTTGTACGTTAGAGTAAACGCAGTTTTATCTAGCGTGTACGCAGTTGCAAATTCGTAACCTGTGTAATCTACAGTACGGCGTAGAGTGTCAGCTTCTTTCTCACCGTCAGTGAATACACCTGCAAAGTATAGAGCTTCAGTGCGGAAAGATGCCGCTAGCATGTATTCGTTGTCTAGGTCTTGATCAGCGTAACCCGCACCTAGCTTGAAGCCAGAATCGCCGATTGCGTAGATACCAGATAGAGAGTAACCATCTTCACCGTTGTCGTCGTAACCACTGTCAGTTGCTGAATCTGTACGATCTGCAAAGCGGTAGCTTGCTTTTACGCTTAGGTCTTGGAATTGACCTTTGTAAGAAAGCATGTTGTCTGTACGGTCTGCTGCTGCAAGTTTGTCTGCTGCGGAATTACCGTGGTAAGACATGATATCAGTGAAGTCTGTGATAACGCCTAGAGCGCCGTCGTTCTTACCGTATGTCACTTCTCCGAATGTACCGCCGATACCAGCGTAAGCGTAACGGTTGTCTAAACTGTCTACCGTAACTTTTTCGCCAGATGTATTTAGTACAGTTTCTGGGTTAGAAACGAATTCGCCTTCGTAGAAACCAACGCCGTATAGGCCATCTTGGATTTCAACTTTACCTAGGAAGTTTAGACGTACACGAGAGTTGTCTTGTGCTTTGCCATCTTTTAGAGATAGACGAGCTTCCGCACGACCACCGATTTCTAGAGAAGTGCCGTTTGAGCTGTATACAGATGTACCTTCGATACCACCAGCTTGTTTACCGTCCGCTGCCACTGCGTTAGTAGCAAGAGCTGCAGCAGATACAGCAAGCGCGATCATAGTCTTGTTCATGTTATTATTTCCTAATTACTGTCCATAGAAGTTTTATCAAGGATTTGAACCCTTTTGTGTATTGCCTGTATTAATCAGGCTTCATAATCATGATTAGAACAGAAGTCTGAAAAATGCCAGTGCAATCCATGGGTTACTTTTTACCTCTAAAGTTCCATGGTCAGTTAGTAAAATGATATAAAACTAAAAAATGAACACTGTTTTATTATATCTCTTGTTGATTAAGTGTTTGTTTTAAAGTGATTTTTATAAAAGTGTGATCTGTGTTTATTTTGTTTGTTTTTTGTTTTTTTAGGTATTTAATTCTCAACTTATTGATGGGGAGGTTATTATTCATTTTTGTGATGTCTGTAATTTAGACCTAGATAAAGCTTTTATAACGCAAAGTGGAATAAAGGTGATTTAGCCATAAAGTTTGTTTACACTAAGCCAAATCGTTTTGTTTCTATCACCCAATAAATACGTTGGGTGTATTTATGTTGGCCAAAGAAAGCTTTGGCATAGAGGTAAAAAATGGAAAAGGTTCCAATGACAGTACGTGGCGCTCAGCAGCTACGTGATGAATTAGATCGCCTACTTAAGCTACGCCCTGTTATCTCAGCAGCTATTGGTGAAGCACGTGAACTAGGTGACTTAAAAGAGAATGCTGAATACCACGCCGCTCGTGAAGAGCAAGGTATCTGTGAAGCTCAAATCCGTGATATCGAATATAAGCTATCACTGGCTCAGATCATCGATGTAACGCAAATGGATAATACGGGCAAGATTATCTTTGGTACGACAGTGACACTGATTGATGTGGATACCGATGATGAGTTCCGCTACCAAATCGTTTCAGAAGACGAAGCAGACATCAAAACGGGTCGCATTTCTGTGAAATCGCCAATTGCTCGCGGTCTTATCGGTAAAATGGAAGGCGACGAAGTCATGATCTCTACCCCTGGTGGTGACAAAGACTTCGAAATCGACAAAGTAGAATATATCTAATTGAATTTTCTTTGTTTCTGATAAGTAAAAAGGTCGCTAAATGCGACCTTTTTCGTTTCTCACGCTACACTAAAAGATAAGCGCTGTGGCTTCCTATTAGTGAAGTTAGCTTATATCAAACTCGCTTATTTACGTGGAATCTCGATTTTACGTGCTTCTGACTGGCGGAACAGTACTAGAACTTTACCGATAGTCTGTACTTTCTCAGCTTTAGTTTCACGTACAATTGCATCGATAATCAGTTGCTTAGTCTCACGGTCTTCTGATGCAACTTTAATCTTGATCAGTTCGTGGTGGTCTAGAGCTAATTCGATTTCCGCTAGAACAGCTTCAGTAAGTCCATTTGCGCCCATTAGCACAACAGGTTTTAAACTGTGAGCTAGGCCCTTTAGATGCTGCTTTTGTTTGGTACTTAGGTTCATTACGCGGCCAATTTTCTTTACTATTAGGGTTGAAAAAACCTATTTTAACGCCATCTAAAGCTGAAGACTATAATTTATTCAGCAATTAGTACTTTCCTCCAATTTAGGTATCCAATGAGCAAACAGAAACACTCGGCCAGTTCAGGCCGTTGGTTGAAGGAACACTTCGACGACAAGTACGCAAATGAAGCAAGAAAGAAAGGCTATCGTTCACGTGCTTATTTCAAAATGGAAGAGATTCAAACGAAAGATAAATTGCTGTCTCCTGGGATGACCATTGTGGATTTGGGTGCAGCACCTGGCGGTTGGTCTCAATATGCTGCTAAGATTGTTGGAGACAACGGACAAATCATTGCGTGTGACTTGTTACCAATGGATCCGATTGCTGGTGTTAGCTTTTTACAAGGCGATTTCCGCGAAGAAGCTGTGCTAGATGCCTTGTTGGAACGTATACAACCAAACATGGTTGATGTCGTGATGTCAGATATGGCACCTAATATAGCAGGCAACAATTCTGTGGATCAGCCAAGAGCTATGTATTTAGTTGAATTAGCTTTGGATATGTGTCGACAAGTTCTAGCTACCAATGGTAGTTTTGTTGTAAAAGTATTCCAAGGCGAAGGGTTTGACCAATACGTTAAGGACGTCCGCGAGATGTTTAAAACAGTAAAAGTTAGAAAACCCGACTCTTCTCGAGCTCGATCTCGTGAAGTGTTTATCGTAGCCACTGGTTACAAAGGTTAACGATTCTCTTCCAAGAGTGAGAGTTAACAACATGGCTACAGGTTACAAACTGTAGTACCCTACCTTTAATTACAATTAGTTATCGAGAGGCTTACACCTTGAGTGACATGGCAAAAAATTTAATTCTGTGGCTTGTTATCGCGGTAGTGTTGATGTCGGTATTCCAGAGCTTCGGCCCTGGGGAAAGTAATGGCAGAGCAGTAGATTACACCACGTTTGTACAGGAAGTTGGCCAAGGCCAGATTCAAGACGCACAGTTCAATAACAGCGAAATCACTTTCACACGTCGTGGTGGTGGTTCTAAGTATGTAACTTACATGCCTGTTTATGATCAAAAGCTACTTGATGACTTAATTAATCAAAACGTAAAAGTTCAGGGTACACCACCTGAAGAGCAGAGCCTGCTTGGCACTATCTTCATCTCATGGTTCCCAATGATCTTACTGATTGGTGTATGGATTTTCTTCATGCGTCAAATGCAAGGCGGCGGCGGCGGTAAAGGCGCGATGTCTTTCGGTAAGAGTAAAGCTCGAATGATGAGCGAAGAACAAATCAAAACCATGTTTGCTGATGTTGCTGGTTGTGACGAAGCAAAAGAAGACGTGAAAGAGCTTGTGGACTACCTTCGTGACCCAAGCCGCTTCCAAAAGCTAGGTGGTAAGATCCCGACAGGTATCCTGTTGGTTGGTCCTCCTGGTACGGGTAAAACATTGCTTGCAAAAGCGATTGCCGGTGAAGCGAAAGTACCGTTCTTTACTATCTCTGGTTCTGACTTCGTTGAAATGTTTGTTGGTGTTGGTGCATCTCGTGTGCGTGACATGTTCGAACAAGCGAAGAAAGCGGCACCTTGTATCATCTTTATCGATGAAATTGATGCTGTAGGTCGTCAACGTGGCGCTGGTGTTGGTGGTGGTCACGATGAACGTGAACAAACACTGAACCAAATGTTGGTTGAGATGGATGGTTTCGAAGGTAACGAAGGTATTATCGTTATCGCTGCGACTAACCGTCCAGACGTACTAGACCCTGCATTACTTCGTCCTGGTCGTTTTGACCGTCAAGTTGTGGTTGGTCTACCGGATGTACGTGGTCGTGAACAGATTCTTAAAGTACACATGCGTAAAGTGCCACTATCAGGTGATGTTGAACCGTCGCTGATCGCTCGTGGTACTCCAGGCTTCTCTGGTGCAGATCTTGCGAACCTTGTGAACGAAGCGGCGCTATTTGCTGCTCGTGGTAACAAGCGCAATGTATCTATGGTTGAGTTTGAACTTGCGAAAGACAAAATTATGATGGGTGCAGAGCGCCGTTCAATGGTTATGTCTGAAGAAGTGAAAGAGTCAACGGCTTACCACGAAGCGGGTCACGCAATTGTTGGTCGTTTGGTACCTGAACACGATCCAGTGTACAAGGTGTCAATCATTCCACGTGGTCGTGCGCTTGGTGTAACCATGTACTTGCCAGAGCAAGATCGTGTGAGCATGTCTCGCCAACATCTAGAGTCTATGATTTCTAGCCTGTACGGTGGTCGTCTTGCTGAAGAACTTATTTACGGTAAAGACAAAGTGTCAACTGGTGCGTCTAACGATATCGAACGTGCAACTGATATTGCTCGTAAGATGGTTACGCAGTGGGGCTTCTCTGAGAAATTGGGTCCTCTTCTTTACGCAGAAGAAGAAGGTGAAGTTTTCCTAGGTCGCGGCATGAGCCAAGCTAAGCACGTTTCTGATGACACGACTAAGCTTATCGATGAAGAGATTCGTATCCTTATCGACCGTAACTACGATAGAGCTAAGAAGATTCTTGAAGATAACATGGATATCATGCATTCGATGAAAGACGCTCTAATGAAGTTCGAAACGATCGATGCAGGTCAAATTGATGACTTGATGGAGCGTAAGCAAGAGATTCGTGATCCAGCTGGTTGGGGTGATCAGGTAAAAGCTGAACCTACAAAGGAAGAAGCAAAACCTGAAGCTAAGGCAGAAGAAGCTAAAGCGGAACCAAAAGCTGAAGAGTCGAAAGTTGAAGAAGTTAAATCTGAAACAGATGATGCTCAAAACAAAGATTCTTAATCGCTAAGTTATAAATTAAAACCCTGAGTACGCTCAGGGTTTTTCTGTTTCTAGCCCTAGATGTTTTTACCTTTAAGACCCACCTTCCATGATATTAAAAGCACATAATAAAACGCTCGTTTTAGACCGCCCACATGTGATGGGTATCCTCAATGTTACGCCTGACTCTTTCTCTGATGGCGGAAAATTCAATTCATTAGATAATGCTTTACTGCAAGCAGAGCGAATGATTCAAGCTGGTGTTAGCATTATTGACATTGGTGGTGAATCAACTCGCCCGGGAGCGCCTGACGTTCCTTTAGAAGAAGAGCTCGCTCGCGTTATTCCTGCCATTAAAGCAATTCGCGCTAAGTTTGATGTGTGGATCTCCATTGATACCAGTAAAGCTGAAGTGATGCGCCAAGCCGTTGAAGCGGGGGCTGATTTGATCAATGATGTGCGCGCACTGCAAGAGCCCGGAGCTTTAGAAGCGGCCGCCGATGCTAATGTGCCCGTTTGCCTGATGCACATGAAAGGTCAGCCAAGAACCATGCAAGCTAACCCTAATTACGATGATGTCCTAATGGATGTTGAAGCGTTCTTAAAAGAAAGGGTGGAGGCTTGTGAGGCTGTTGGTATATCAAAAGATCAGCTGATTCTGGATCCTGGTTTTGGTTTTGGTAAAACCATTGAGCATAATTACCACCTATTAGCGCACCTTGAAAAGTTTCATTCGTTAGGCTTACCTGTTTTAGCGGGGATGTCGAGAAAATCGATGATCTTTAAATTGCTAGACAAGGTTCCGGCCGACTGCATGGTCGCAAGCGTCACTTGCGCGACGATTGCCGCGATGAAAGGCGCACAAATTATTCGCGTTCATGATGTCGAGGAGACACTGGAAGCGATGAAAATAATCGAAGTGATGAACAACAATCACTAAATATAATTAAGGAAAATCACTATGTCTGATAAAAGACGTTATTTCGGCACAGATGGTGTGCGTGGCAAAGTAGGCCAGTACCCGATTACACCTGATTTTGTTCTGAAGCTTGGCTGGGCTGCGGGTCGTGTTCTTGCGAAGCAAGGCACAAAGAAAGTCATCATTGGTAAAGATACTCGTATCTCTGGTTACATGCTTGAGTCAGCGCTAGAAGCTGGCCTTGCTGCTGCTGGTCTTCAGGCTACGTTTACTGGCCCAATGCCAACACCTGCTGTGGCTTACCTAACTCAAACCTTCCGCGCTGAAGCCGGTATTGTTATCTCTGCATCACACAACCCATACTACGATAACGGTATCAAGTTCTTCTCTTCTGAGGGAACAAAACTGCCGGACGATATCGAGTTGGCAATTGAAGCAGAGTTGGATAAAGACATCGAATGTGTTGATTCTTCAGAGCTAGGTAAAGCAGTACGTTTGAACGATGCGGCTGGCCGTTACATCGAGTTCTGTAAAAGTACGTTCCCACATAAAATGACATTAGCTGGCATGAAGATCGTTATCGATTGTGCACATGGTGCGACTTACCACATTGCGCCTGCTGTATTTAAAGAACTGGGTGCTGAGGTCGTTGCGATTGGTGTTGAGCCAAACGGTACTAACATCAACCACGAAGTCGGTGCGACGGATGTACGTGCTCTGCAAGCAAAAGTGCTTGAAGAAAAAGCGGCATTAGGTCTTGGCTTTGATGGTGATGGTGACCGTATCATCATGGTTGACGAGCTAGGCAACAAAGTTGATGGCGACCAAATCGCTTACATTATTGCTCGTGATGCACTGCGTCGCGGTGAGTTGAAAGGCGGCGTTGTTGGTACACTAATGACCAACCTGGGTATGGAAAACGGCCTTAAGCAGTTAGGTATTCCGTTTGTACGTGCTGCTGTTGGTGACCGTTACGTAATGGAACAGCTTCTTGCTAAAGGCTGGAAGATCGGCGCTGAAAACTCGGGGCACGTTATCCTACTAGATAAAGTGACGACGGGTGATGCTATCGTTGCTGCTCTGCAAGTATTGGCTTCAGTTGTTGATAGCGAAATGACATTGAATGAACTTTCTCAAGGTATGACGTTATACCCTCAAGTCCTAGAAAATGTTCGCTTCAGCGGAGATTCAAACCCACTAGAAGCAGAGGCGGTTAAAGCGGCTGTGGTTGAAGTGGAAGCGGAACTTGGCGAGAAAGGCCGTGTGCTATTACGTAAATCTGGCACAGAGCCACTATTGCGCGTAATGGTAGAAGGCGAAGACGCTGAGTTAGTTCAATCTTCGGCACTTAAAATTGCTGATGCAGTAAAAGCAAACTGCTAATTTAGTCTTTATTTAGCAGGTGCAATGATATGTACCTGTTATTAGGATTGGTTGAGTTACAGAACGGTCAAAAGAGACATAAATGAGTTTTGTGTCGCTTTTGACCTTTTTTTGACCATTCACTTGGTAAAGGCTTATTTTTTAGCAAATTCTCCTTGTCAGCCATCGTCGCATTCGCTAGTATTGCTCGGCCTTCAGTTAGGAGGTCGCTAGCCTTGTTCTTAAAAATAGTTTTTTGAACGGCGCTGGCTCAACAATTAGGAACATAGGTGGAAAAATGTTTACAGTTCTACTTGTGATTTACCTGTTGGCAGCGCTTGGTGTAATTGGCCTAGTGTTGATTCAACAAGGTAAAGGCGCAGATATGGGAGCCTCTTTCGGTGCTGGCGCTTCAAACACTGTGTTTGGTGCTGGTGGCTCAGGAAATTTCCTTACCCGAATGACTGCAATTTTTGCAACTACATTTTTTATCCTTAGCTTAGTGCTTGGTAATATGTCTACACATAAAACTGAGTCACAATGGATTGACCCGACCCAAGGTCAGGTGATTCAACAAGCTGATGATGCAGTGAGTGAAGTTCCGGCGCAAGGCGACGAAATTCCACAATAATCTGTAAAGATTTGATGCCGAGATGGTGAAATTGGTAGACACGCTAGCATGAGGTGCTAGTGCCTTAGGGTGTGAGGGTTCGAGTCCCTCTCTCGGCACCATGTTTACAAACTTGTAAAACATCTTGTTGGGCGTATAATGCTCGCAAGTCGGACGCGGGATGGAGCAGTTTGGTAGCTCGTCGGGCTCATAACCCGAAGGTCGTCGGTTCAAATCCGGCTCCCGCAACCAATTTCAATGCTATTATATAGCTTGTATTGGTAGCAAGTTTGCACAGTGTGAACCTCACTGTGAGTTAAGTGCGATATCGAATGTGATGGCACTTAACATATAAGGGTCCAGCAACAAAAACCCCGGCTTATACGGGGTTTTTTGTTATCTAAGCATTTGTAAATGTATTTAGATAATGTTTGCTTGGAATTTAAATTGGGCTTTGAGCCCTTTTTTTGTTTCTGGAGTGGTTAAATGACTGGTTTAGAAAGACAACTTACTGAAATGCTTGACGCTCCAGTAGCAGCATCAGGTTATGAGTTAGTTGGATTAGAATTTATTCGTGCTGGTGAGCACTCAACGCTACGTATTTACATCGATTCACCAAACGGTATCAATGTAGATGATTGCGCTGAAGTTAGTCACCAAGTAAGTGCCGTAATGGACGTTGAAGATCCAATTTCAGTGGCTTATAACCTTGAAGTGTCTTCACCAGGTTTAGAGAGACCACTGTTCAAAGCAGAGCATTACCAACAATTTATTGGTCACGAGGTAAGCATCGTTTTGAAAATGGCTGTCGGCAACCGTCGTAAATGGAAAGGTGATATCCAATCTATCGAAGGCGAGACAGTGAAAGTATTGGTTGAAGGACAAGAAGAAGAATTCGTCCTGAGCAATATTGCGAAAGCTAACCTGATCCCTAAATTTTAGTTCTCCTAGAGAGAAGAGCTTAAGAGGCTAGATTAATGAACAAAGAAATTTTGGCGGTAGTAGAAGCTGTTTCAAATGAGAAAGCAGTTCCTCGTGAGCGTATTTTTGAAGCGCTTGAAATCGCGCTTGCAACGGCAACAAAAAAGAAAAGCGAACTAGAAATTGAAGTTCGTGTTGAAATTGACCGTAAAACGGGTGATTTCGAAACTTTCCGTCGTTGGGAAGCTGTTGAGGAAGTTGAATTCCCAACAAAAGAAATCTCTATTGAAGCTGCAAAGTACGATGACCCAGAGATCGAACTTGGCGGTTTCATTGAAGATGATATCGAATCAGTAACGTTTGACCGTATTACGACTCAAACGGCTAAGCAAGTTATCGTACAGAAAGTACGTGAAGCTGAACGCGCTCAAATCGTTGAGCAGTTCATCGATAACGAAGGCGAGCTAGTAACTGGCGCAGTTAAGAAAGTTAACCGTGACACTATTATTCTAGACCTAGGTAACAACGCTGAAGCGGTAATCCTTCGTGATGACCAACTTCCTCGTGAAAACTTCCGTCCAGGTGACCGTGTTCGTGGTCTTCTTTACGCAGTTAAACCAGAAGCTCGTGGTTTCCAGCTTTTCGTTACTCGTTCGAAGCCAGAAATGCTAGCTGAACTATTCCGTGTTGAAGTGCCTGAGATTGGTGAAGAGCTAATTGAACTTAAAGGTGCTGCACGTGACGCTGGTTCTCGTGCTAAAATCGCTGTGAAAACAAACGACAAACGTATTGACCCAGTTGGTGCGTGTGTTGGTATGCGTGGCGCACGTGTACAAGCTGTTTCTAACGATCTTGGTGGTGAACGTATCGATATCGTTCTTTGGGATGATAACCCGGCTCAATTCGTAATCAACGCAATGGCTCCTGCTGATGTTGCTTCAATCATCGTTGATGAAGACGCACACTCTATGGATATCGCTGTTGAAGCGGATAACCTAGCACAAGCGATTGGCCGTAGCGGTCAAAACGTACGTCTAGCGTCTCAACTTACTGGTTGGGAACTGAACGTAATGACTGTTGCTGATCTTGAGAAGAAGCACCAAGAAGAAGCAGTTGCCTCTATTGAAAACTTCATGAAGCACCTAGACATTGAAGAAGACTTTGCTCAAATGCTTGTTGAAGAAGGCTTCTCTACGCTTGAAGAAGTAGCATATGTTCCTGTGAACGAGCTTCTTGAAGTAGACGGTCTAGACGAAGGTATCGTTGAAGAACTACGTAACCGCGCAAAAGACGCACTGACTACTCTAGCGCTAGCGAAAGAAGAAACTTTCGACGGTGTTGAGCCTGCTGAAGACTTACTTGCACTTGAAGGTCTTGAGCGTGAAATGGCTTACAAGCTAGCAGCAAAAGGCGTTGCGACACTGGAAGACCTAGCTGACCAAGGCGTTGATGAACTAGAAGGCATCGAAGACCTAACTGCAGAGCGTGCAGGCGAGCTAATTATGGCTGCGCGTAACATCTGTTGGTTCGGCGACGAAGAATAATTCAGCAAGGAGAGAAAGCGGTATGACACAATTAACAGTTAAAGCACTGAGTGAAGAGATTGGTACGCCAGTTGACCGCTTAATTGAACAACTTGCTGATGCAGGCATGAAGAAAGCAGGGTCGGATCAAGTGACTGATTCAGAGAAGCAAACATTGCTAACGCACCTTAAAAAGGAGCACGGCGATACTTCAGGCGAAACAGAACCGACTCGTTTAACTCTTCAACGCAAGACCCGCAGCACGCTAAGTGTTGCCGCTGGAGGCGGTAAGAGTAAGGATGTTCAAGTAGAGGTACGTAAAAAGCGTACTTACGTGAAGCGCAGCACTATTGAAGATGAAGCGAAACGTGAAGCTGAGGAAGTAGCTAATCGTGAAGCGGAAGAGAAAGCACAACGCGATGCTGAAGAGCAAGCGAAACGTGATGCTGCAGAGAAAGCACAGCGCGAAGCCGAAGAAAAAGTAACACGTGAAGCGGATGCAAAACGTGAAGCTGAAGAGAAGGCTCAACGCGCACAAGCTGAAAAGGCTAAAAAAGACATGAATTCAAAAAATGCAGACGCTAACGCACAAGCGAAAAAAGAAGCGGATGAACTTAAAGCTCGTCAAGAGCTAGAAGCAACTCGTAAAGCAGAAGCTGAAGCAGCTAAGCTTGTTGAAGAAGCTCGTAAGTTAGCAGAAGAGAACCAAGAACGTTGGTCTGAAGAAGAGAAGAAGAAGAAAGAGCAAGAGAAATCTGCGGATTACCATGTGACTACTTCTACTTACGCTCGTGAAGCTGAAGATGCGGCAGATAAGAAAGATGAGAAAGCACCTCGTCGTCGCAAGAAGAAAGCAGCTCCTGCTAACCAACCTGCAAACAACCGTGGTGGTCGTAACCAACGTGGTCGTGGCGGTAAAGGTAAGCTTGCTAAACCAACTTCAATGCAGCAAGGCTTCGATAAGTCAGCAACTGTTGCTAAATCTGACGTTGCTATCGGCGAAACTATCGTTGTTTCTGAACTGGCTAGCAAAATGTCAGTTAAAGCAACTGAAGTTATCAAAGTAATGATGAAGATGGGCGCTATGGCGACTATCAACCAAGTGATCGACCAAGAAACAGCACAACTTGTTGCTGAAGAAATGGGTCACAAGGTAATCCTACGTAAAGAAAACGAACTTGAAGAAGCAGTACTAGCTGACCGTGATAGCGATGCTATCGCTGAAGGTCGTGCTCCTGTTGTTACTATCATGGGTCACGTTGACCACGGTAAAACTTCAACACTTGATTACATTCGTAAAGCACACGTTGCTTCTGGCGAAGCTGGCGGTATCACGCAGCACATTGGTGCTTACCACGTAGATACTGACAACGGTATGATCACTTTCCTTGATACTCCTGGACACGCGGCGTTTACAGCTATGCGTGCTCGTGGTGCTCAAGCGACAGATATCGTTGTACTTGTAGTTGCAGCAGACGATGGCGTAATGCCACAAACAATCGAAGCAATCCAGCACGCGAAAGCGGCAGGCGTTCCTCTGATTGTTGCTGTGAACAAGATCGATAAAGAGGGTGCAAACCCAGACAACGTTAAGAATGAGCTAGCTCAATACGACGTTATCCCTGAAGAATGGGGTGGTGAGAACATCTTCGTTCACATCTCTGCTAAACAGGGTACAAACATCGATGGTCTTCTAGAAGCTATCCTTCTTCAGTCTGAAGTTCTTGAACTTACAGCGGTTAAAGAAGGCATGGCGTCTGGTGTTGTTGTTGAATCTCGTCTTGATAAAGGTCGTGGTCCAGTTGCAACAGTACTAGTACAGTCTGGTACTCTAAACAAAGGCGATATCGTTCTTTGTGGTCAAGAGTACGGCCGTGTTCGTGCAATGCGTGATGAAAACGGTAAAGACATCGAAACTGCAGGTCCATCTATTCCTGTAGAAATTCTAGGTCTTTCTGGTGTTCCTTCGTCAGGCGATGAAGCGACTGTTGTACGTGATGAGCGTAAAGCACGTGAAGTTGCGAACTACCGTCAAGGTAAATTCCGTGATGTTAAACTAGCTCGCCAACAAAAAGCGAAACTAGAGAACATGTTCGCGAACATGACGGCTGGCGAAGTTGCTGAGCTTAACGTGGTACTTAAAGCTGACGTTCAAGGTTCTGTAGAAGCGATTGCTGACTCTCTACTGAAACTGTCAACTGACGAAGTGAAAGTGAACATCGTAGGTTCTGGTGTTGGTGGTATTACTGAAACTGATGCAACGCTTGCTGCAGCTTCTAACGCTATCATCCTTGGTTTCAACGTTCGTGCTGACGCAACTGCGCGTAACACGGTTCAGAACGAAAACCTAGATCTACGTTACTACTCAATCATTTACCAACTAATTGACGAAGTTAAACAGGCGATGGGCGGTATGCTTGCTCCTGAATTCCGTCAAGAGATCATTGGTCTTGCACAAGTTCGTGACGTATTTAAGTCACCTAAACTTGGTGCAATCGCTGGTTGTATCGTGACTGAAGGTACGATTAAGCGTAGCAACCCAATCCGCGTACTTCGTGAAAACGTTGTTATCTACGAAGGTGAACTAGAGTCACTTCGTCGCTTTAAAGATGACGTACAAGAAGTTAAGAACGGTTACGAGTGTGGTGTCGGCGTTAAGAACTACAACGACGTTCGCGTTGGTGACCAGATCGAAGTATTCGAAATCGTTGAGGTTAAACGTACTCTAGACTAATCAGTCTGTACGACTCGACATATTGACTAAGGTTACTAACATTACTAGTAAAGGTAATAAGTAATCGGTTGTTGAATACACCATGGGGGGCTGGTAATTACCAAGCCCCCCATCTTTCTAAGTGAGAAAAGAAAATGTCAAAAGAATTTAGCCGCACACAACGTGTGTCTCAGCAGCTTCAAAAAGAGCTTGCTCTTATCCTACAACGTGAAGTTCGTGACTCACGTATTGGTATGGTAACTATCTCAGACGTAGAAGTGTCTCGTGACCTTGCTTACGCAAAAGTGTTCGTGACTTTCCTGTGTGTTGGTGAGCAAACTCCTGAATCATGCCTTAAAGCTCTTAAAGAGCATGAAGTGCCAGTTCGTATGGCTCTTGGTAAGCGTATTCGCCACCGTCTAACGCCTGAAGTTCGTTTTACTTACGACAACACACTAGTAGAAGGCATGCGTATGTCTAACCTAGTAAGTGAAGTTCTGAACGATGATAAGCGTAAGCAAGAAGAAGCTGGCCGCACTGACGAAGCTCAGTCTAAGGGCGAAGAGTAATGGCTCGCCGTCGTAAAGGTCGCCCTATCAACGGGGTAATTCTATTAGATAAGCCGACTGGCATTTCGTCTAATGATGCACTGCAAAAAGTAAAGCGTATTTACTTTGCAGAGAAGGCAGGGCACACCGGTGCTCTGGATCCTCTTGCGACTGGCATGCTGCCAATTTGTCTTGGTGAAGCGACGAAGTTCTCTCAGTTTCTTCTAGATTCTGATAAGCGCTACGTTGTTATCGCTAAGCTTGGTGAGCGTACCAATACCTCTGACTCTGATGGTGAAGTGGTAGAGACACGTGATGTTAACGTGACTCAAGAACAGCTTGAGCGTTGCATTGCGAGCTTCAAGGGTGAAACCGATCAGATACCATCAATGTTTTCGGCATTGAAGTATCAAGGTAAGCCTTTGTACGAATACGCACGTGCAGGTATTGAGGTTCCTCGTGAGTCTCGTAAGATCACTGTGTACTCTATTGAACTGCTTCGCTTTGAAGGTGATGAAGTTGAAATGGAAGTGCATTGTTCGAAAGGCACATACATCCGCACAATTACCGACGACCTTGGTGAAATGCTAGGTTGTGGTGCTCACGTGACCATGCTTCGTCGTACAGGTGTCGCAAAGTACCCATACGAGCGTATGGTGACTTTGGAGCAGTTAAACGAGATCCTAGAGCAAGCACAGGCGCAAGAAATTGCACCGAAAGAGCTGCTTGATCCACTGCTGATGCCAATGGACACTGCCGTTGAAGACTTACCAGAAGTAAACCTGAACGCGGAACTGACTGACCTAGTTCAGCACGGTATGCCAGTTCAGGTTGCTGGTGCGCCAACTGAAGGCACGGTTCGTATGACAAGTGGCGAAGAGAAGCTGTTTGTCGGCGTAGCTCAGATTGCTGAAGATGGCCGAGTTGCACCGAAGCGTTTGGTTGTTTTCAGAGATGAAGAGCCACAAGCGTAGCGCTTACATCGGATCTTAGCGCTGAGTCGTGAAAAGTGAGCAAATAAGATAGAAAGCGAACGCCTAATTTAGGTGGTTCGCTTTTTTCGTTTTTAATGGGTTCGATTGTTATTGCACCAACTGACAAACTTCCCTATAATCCTCGGCTCGCGTAGCGGCTGAATCAGAGATTGGCTGCTACAAATATAAACTTACTCTTATCAGGAGAGAATTATGTCTCTGAATGCAGAAACTAAAGCAGCAATCGTTGCAGAATACGCACAATCTGAAGGCGACACAGGTTCACCAGAAGTACAAGTAGCACTACTTACTGCTTCTATCAACCACCTACAAGGTCACTTCAAAGCGCACAAACACGATCACCACAGCCGTCGTGGTCTACTACGTATGGTTTCTAGCCGTCGTAAGCTTCTTGATTACTTGAAAGGCAAAAACCTTGCTCGTTACCAAGACCTAATCAAGCGTCTAGGCCTACGTCGCTAATAGCGATGTCTGCAAAGACAGTTTGAAGAAAAGGAGCATTTATGCTCCTTTTTTTGTGCCTGTAAGAAAATGCTAGGCTGGATGCTCAGAATATCATCTGGCTTTTTCTGATAGGAAATATATCTCCTAATAAAAATAGTTTATACTACGCCCGCCTATAGCGTTTTCAGCGTTTGGCAATCAACCTCTCAAGAGATTACAGTCACAGATGTCGGCCAATAGGTCGCGACTATTCAAAGGCGGATTTGGTCTTAATTCGGCGTATGAACACATACAAAGAGTCACCATCCTAAGTCCCTTTTCACTAGTCGCGATTGGTAATGTCTTGAGTCATTATTCACTTAATCTAAAGTCTGACTTTAGAGCTAAGGATATACAATGTTTGAAAAACCAGTTGTAAAATCGTTCCAGTACGGTAACCACACCGTTACTCTAGAAACGGGCGTAATTGCACGTCAAGCTACTGCTGCTGTAATGGCGACTATGGACGATACTTCAGTATTCGTTTCTGTTGTTGCTAAGAAAGAAGCAGTTGCAGGTCAAGACTTCTTCCCACTAACAGTAAACTACCAAGAGCGTACATACGCTGCGGGTAAAATCCCTGGTGGTTTCTTCAAGCGTGAAGGTCGTCCATCTGAAGGCGAAACACTAACAGCTCGTCTGATTGACCGCCCAATTCGTCCACTTTTCCCAAGTGCGTTTAAAAACGAAGTTCAAGTTATCGCTACGGTTGTTTCTATCAACCCTGACGTAAACCCAGACATGATCACTATGATCGCAACATCTGCTGCGCTTGCTATCTCTGGTGCTCCATTCAATGGTCCTATCGGTGCTGCACGTGTTGGTCACATCGACGGCGAACTTGTTCTTAACCCATCAAATACTGAGCTTGAAAACTCTAAACTAGACCTAGTTGTGTCTGGTACAGAAGGCGCAGTACTTATGGTTGAATCTGAAGCAGATAACCTATCTGAAGAAGAAATGCTTTCAGCTGTTGTTTACGGTCACGACCAACAACAAGTTGTAATCAAAGCAATCAACGAGTTTGCTGCTGAAGTTGCAACTCCATCTTGGAACTGGGAAGCACCAGCAGTTAACACTGAGCTTAAAGCTCAAGTTGCTGAACTTGCTGAAACTCGTCTATCTGACGCGTACCAGATCACTGAGAAAATGGCTCGTTACGAGCAAGTTGGCGTAATCAAGAACGACGTTGTTGAAGCTCTAATTGCACAAGACGAAAACCTAGATGAGCGCGAAATCCGCGGCATGCTTGGTTCTCTAGAGAAAAACGTAGTACGTAGCCGCATCATCGCTGGCAACCCACGTATCGATGGCCGTGAAAAAGACATGGTTCGTGCGCTAGACGTACGTACTGGTGTTCTTCCACGTACACACGGTTCTTCTCTATTCACTCGTGGTGAAACTCAAGCACTTGTTACTGCAACGCTTGGCACACAACGTGATGCTCAAATCATCGACAGCCTGATGGGTGAGAAGAAAGACAACTTCCTTCTACACTACAACTTCCCTCCATACTGTGTAGGTGAAACTGGTTTCGTTGGTTCTCCTAAGCGTCGTGAAATTGGTCACGGTAAGCTTGCTAAACGTGGTATCCAAGCAGTAATGCCTTCTGTTGAAGAATTCCCATACACAGTTCGTGTTGTATCGGAAATCACAGAATCTAACGGTTCTTCTTCAATGGCTTCTGTATGTGGTACATCTCTAGCTCTTATGGATGCTGGTGTTCCAATCAAAGCTTCTGTTGCGGGTATCGCAATGGGTCTTGTTAAAGAAGGCGACGATTTCGTTGTTCTTTCTGACATCCTTGGCGACGAAGATCACCTAGGTGACATGGACTTTAAAGTAGCAGGTACTAACGCTGGTATCACTGCACTTCAAATGGACATCAAGATCGAAGGTATCACTAAAGAGATCATGCAAATTGCACTTAACCAAGCGCAAGGTGCACGTAAGCACATCCTTTCTGTAATGGATGAAGCTATCTCTGGTGCTCGTGAAGATATCTCTGAATTCGCTCCACGTATCCACACAATGAAAATCAGCTCTGATAAGATCAAAGATGTTATCGGTAAAGGCGGCGCAGTTATCCGTGCTCTTTGTGAAGAAACTGGTACTACAATCGAAATCGAAGACGATGGCACAATCAAGATTGCTGCTACTGAAGGCGCAGCTGCTAAAGAAGCTATCCGTCGTATCGAAGAGATCACAGCTGAAGTTGAAGTTGGCCGCATTTACCAAGGTAAAGTTGCTCGTCTAGCTGACTTCGGTGCATTCGTTACTATCCTTCCAGGTAAAGATGGTCTAGTACACATCTCTCAAATCGCTGACAAGCGCGTTGAGAAAGTGTCTGACTACCTAACTGAAGGTCAAGAAGTTCCTGTTAAGGTTCTTGAAATTGACCGTCAAGGCCGTGTACGTCTAAGCATGAAAGAAGCAGTTGAAACGCCAGCTGAAGGCGAAGCACCTGCTGCTGAGTAATTCTCAGTGTGTCGATGGTGATATCGCTTTTTAGTGATTTCTAACCTATCGTCAACAAAGCATGTTATAAAGGGGAGCATATCGCTCCCCTTTTTTATTGCGGTCATAACAGGAGTAATTATTTGTGAAATGGTTTCAAACCGCGAGTATGTGTTTACTGCTTGTACTAACAGGTTGTGCGACAACATCAGATAACACCTCAAGTTGGGTTTATCCACCGATGGCTGTGCCACTGCAACCAAGCGTTCAGCAAGAAGTTCAAATTGCACGTCTTAGTCAGTTATTACAGCGCCCAGATTTGAACGATGAAGTTCGAGCTAAGATGCTGTTTGAACGTGGTAACTACTACGACAGTGTTGGCCTGCGTGATCTCGCGCGTCTCGACTTCAACCAATCTCTTTCATTGAACCCTGCTCAACCTGATATCTTCAATCTTTTGGGTGTTTACTTTACGCAGGTAGGGGAGTTTGATGCGGCTTATGAATCTTTTGATTCTACGTTAGAGCTTGATCCTGCAAACTCTTACGCAGAAAGGAACCGCTCTATCGCGCTTTACTATGGCGAGCGTTACGACTTAGCCAATGAAGAGATGATGAAGCACTATGCCGACGATCCTAGCGATCCGTTTCGCGCTCTGTGGCTTTACATCATTCAGCATGAACTCACACCAGAACAAGCAAAGCTTGATTTGCAAAAGCGTTACGAGAGTCGTGATGAGCAGTGGGGCTGGGTATTAGTTGCCATCATGCTTGACGATATTACCGAAGAGCAGGCATTCAAAGCTATTCTAACCGGGACTCGCGACAACACGCTCCTAGCTCAACGTCTGACGGAAACGTACTTCTACCTTGCTAAGCGTCACCACATGAATGGTGATTACGCGAATGCGATCTCTTTGTATAAGTTGGCGGTTTCTTTTAACGTGTATGAATACGTAGAACATCGTTACTCTTTCTTAGAGTTAAGCCGTATCTTCACCACGCTTAAAGCCGAGCATTTAGCGCAAGTTAAATTGGCTGAGGCCGAAGAAGAAGCTAATGCTAAGTAAGCAACACATTTTGATTCCGAAAAGCCGCTGCCTGTCAGCGGTTTTTTTATGCTCCTTTTTTATGATCTTCATCTCGTTTTGATTGCTTTTTATTTAAACAACACTAAAATAGTTAGTCTTGCTAACTAAATGCCATTCTTTGATTAGGTGAGTATGCTGAACCAGAATTTAGAAAAGATTGAGCGCTTCGCCTCTAAGATATGGCGCACTCAGGTAAATGAAGATCCTATTTGCCAATTGAGCTTCAATGAATATGACTATTTGAAGGTCATTCAAGCCTCTCCTGAACCGATCCGATTGACAGATCTGGCGATTGAAATGCAAGTAACCAAGCCTTCAGCAACTACTATGGTTCAAAGGTTAGAGAGAAAAGGTCTCGTTGAGCGTAAAGCTTCGCTCGAAGATGCGAGGTCTAAGTTGGTCGTACTGACCAGCAAAGCGGAAGTCGGCTTGGAAGAAGAAAGTAAGATCTATCAGGTCATGGCGCAGATACTGGAAAGCCGTTTGTCTGAGCAAGAATCTCAGCAGTTAAACCTATTATTAAATAAAGCTTTAAAGTAAATAATTTAGATATTTAGTTAGCCTTGTTAACTAATTTTTCGAGTCATATCTTGTTGATATGCGACTCACAAATGAAAGTAGAGTAAGAAATGAGTAACTCAATTAGTCGTCAATTTTGGCGATACACAATCCCTACCGTGGCGGCCATGTTGGTTAATGGCCTGTACCAAGTGGTGGATGGCATCTTCATTGGCCGCTATGTGGGGGCTGATGGACTTGCAGGTATCAATGTTGCGTGGCCTGTGATTGGTTCGATTCTTGGTATTGGTATGTTGGTGGGTGTGGGCACAGGTGCGCTTGTCTCGATTCGCCAAGGTGAAAAAGATACTCAAGGCGCTAAGCAGATCTTAGCAACGGGCTTAACCTTGTTGTTAGCGATAACGCCTATTGTCTCTGCATTGCTGTTCTTGTTTGCTGATAACTTCTTGCTTTGGCAGGGCGCTGAAGGGCGAGTGTATGAACTTGGTCTGCAGTACTTACACATTCTGATTGGTGCTAGTGTCTTCACGCTAGGTTCGATCGCGATGCCGTTTCTACTGCGTAACGATGACAGTCCGAACTTAGCGACGATACTGATGATCGTTGGTGCGGTGATTAATATCGTGCTCGATTACCTGTTTATCGCTCTCTATGGCTGGGAGTTGATGGGTGCAGCATTAGCAACAGCGATTGCCCAGTTTGTAGTAACGGCTCTCGGCTTGGCTTACTTCTTCTCGCGTCGAGCAAACCTACGTTTACGTTGGAATGAGTTGAGATTGAAGCTGGATGTGATTCCACAAATCTTCGCCATTGGTACATCAAGCTTCTTTATGTACGCTTATGGTTCGATGATGGTGGCGTTGCACAATGCGTTGTTCTCTCAATATGGCGACCAGTTGATGATCGGTGCTTACGCGATTTTGGGCTACATCGTGACGGTTTATTATCTCACGGCTGAAGGTATCGCCAACGGCATGCAACCATTGGTGAGCTACAACCATGGTGCGCGTAACCAAGCAAACATCCGCAAGCTACTTAAGATTGCGATGATGAGTTCGGTATTGATTGGTGTGGCGTTCGTGCTGCTTCTCAATGCGTTCCCACGTGAGTTTGTATCAGTATTTAACTCAGACGAACCTCAGTTGGTTGAGTACACCGTGTTGGGTATTCGCCTTCACATGTTTGCACTGGCGCTGGATGGCTTCTTGGTAGTCGCAGCTGCTTACTATCAAGCGGTGAACAAGGGCAGCAAGGCGATGTTTGTGACTATAGGTAATATGCTTATCCAACTACCGTTCTTGTACATTATGCCTAAGTTGTATGGTGTGCCGGGGATCTGGATTGCGTACCCACTGTCTAACATCGCACTAAGTGTGGTGGTGATGGTAATGCTCTACAAAGACTTAAAGAAGCTCGATGCCTCACCGATGGAAACAGCGACGGCATAGGCCGTGTTTCTTAAGTCGCATTAAAAAGGTCTAGCGAACGCTAGACCTTTTTTGTATCTGTTGCTGGTTAGTCCAATGCGAGGAACTAGATGTTCTTAACGTCTAAACCTGCAAGCTGATGCCAGTAACCATTACATTGGCGGCTTTCAATCTTCATCGGTTTTTGACCTTGCTCGTTCGCTCTGAAGTTATTGATTTCAGAGAAGGTATCGATGCCGAGTGGGCTTAAACGAACCACATCAACCAGGTCGTGCATGTTTGGCAAATCATTGACTAGGTTGTAGCAGTAGCCTGATTGCGTCTGAATACCGTTAAGGTTGAAGACTGATTGGCCTTCTTGGCTTTCTACTTGTAGCCCTGTTGGGTACTTGATACAGCAGGTTTCGCAATCGTCTTTAGCTTTGTTTTCAGCGCGAGCGGTAAAGCAGCGTGCTGAGTAAGCAAGCGGCAGGTAGCCGTGGCTAAACACTTCAACTTCGAACTTGTTACGAATATTTAGCTCTTCGCACTGGGTCATTACGTTGCTTAGCCATTCGCGAGAAAGCTCAACCGGCATACACCAACGCGTCATGCCTTGTTTCAAGAATAGGTTCAGGGTGCGTGCGTTGTAGGTGTTTACTGCCGGGCCAACCACGAAAGGTACTTTGCTTTCGCTGGCCAGTTGAATTGCAGACACATCATTGGCTTCGATCGCAAAGTCACCGTTATCGATGTACTTCTTCATGATGTTGACTTCGCTTGGTGCTTCTAGCAATGCCATGGTGGAAAGTACGACTTGCTTACCTGAAGCAGACAGCTCTTTAGCAATGTCCATCCAGTGTTTCGCTTTCATCTCACGACGTTTTGAACACACAGCTTCACCTAGATAGATGATGTCGGCAGAGCTTGATTTCGCTTGCTCATAGAAGCTTTCAACGTCTTGTTTTGGCCAAAAATAAAGTAGAGGGCCTAATGCGTATTTCATTGAGTTCTCCATTTGGCTCTATTGCCATTTACGGTGATAAGCGCCAAGCGTGGTTTGTGTACCTTCAGATACATTCGCCAGTGTCGCATTCCAAGCTTGTTCCACTTGGTATTGTTCTGGGTTCGCTAAGTAGCGATCGATAGCTGCACGCCACGTACGAGTGACTTGTTCAACATAAGCCGGGCTGCGTTGGCGACCTTCAATCTTCACTGAGGCAACGTTCGCCGCGAAAAGCTCAGGCAACATGGATAGCGTGTTGAGGCTGGTTGGCTCTTCAAGTGCGTGATAGCGCTTACGTTCACCATCGATATCTGCTTCAAAGCGGCCTTTACACAGCGTTGGGTAACCTGCGTTTTCACCTGCTTCATATTTATCGATAAGGATTTCGTTCAAGCGAGATTCGAGGCCAGTTTCTGTTTCTTGCCAGCGAACGTATTTCGCCGGAGAACAAGCACCAACGGTATTTGGTGATTCGCCTGTCATGTATGAAGATAGGTAGCAACGGCCTTCTGCCATGATGCACAAGCTACCAAAAGCGAATACTTCAAGGTCAACGTCAGAAGTGATGTTACGAGAAAGCTGTTTGACCTGATGAATCGACAACACACGCGGTAGTACGACACGCTTAACGTTGAAGTTTTTATGGTAGAAGTCGATAGCCGCCGCATTGGTCGCAGATGCTTGCACTGATAGGTGCAGTTCGAGATCTGGATACTTATTTGCTGCGTACTCAAGCACCGCGATGTCTGCGATGATCAGCGCATCAACACCCAGAGCAGCGGCGTTGTCTACGGCATTAGTCCAACGGTCGAAGCCATTTGGGTGAGCAAACGTATTTAGGGCAACATGAATTTTCTTGTTGTGGTCATGCACATACTGCACAGCACGATCGAGCTTTTTACCCGCAAAGTTTAGGCCTGCAAAGTGTCGGGCATTGGTATCGTCTTTGAATCCGATATAGACAGCATCCGCACCACAATCAATAGCGGTTTTCAAAGCAGGTAAGTTACCCGCTGGGCATAAGAGTTCCATTTGCTCACTACCAGTAGAATTAAGTTGAAGCGAGCATTTTATGAAGAATTGTGAATGACGGAATTGATGTAAGGCAGGTTTAGATGGATAAATCTGCTTTTACTCCGTTTGAGGTACTGACGAGTGGTAGTTTTGTGTGTTGCTTTGGTTTTGAATGAGGTGCGTATTGGAATCGTCTAATCAGTTCTTATGACGGCGGTTTTGAGCAAACAACTCTTCGACATCTTGTTTTGGTTGCGGACGATAGAAGTGGAAGCCTTGAATCGAACTACAGTTGAGGTTAGACAGCAGAGTCGCTTGCTCACTGGTTTCGACACCTTCTGCAACCACGGTCAAATCGAGAGATTTACCTAGGTTGATGATGTTTTCAATTACGGTAATTTGCTTTGGTAGGGTATCGATATCAGAGATGAAAGCACGGTCTATTTTAAGCTCATCAATTGGGAAGCGAGCAAGGTAAGACAGTGAAGAGTAACCTGTACCGAAATCATCAATGGAGAGAGCAAAGCCAAGTTTCTTGATGGCGTTAAGCATTTGAAGTGTGTGTTCACTATCACTCATTACCGCGCTTTCCGTTAGCTCAAACGTAATCGCACTTGGATCAAGCTCGGTCGAACGCAGCAATTTTTCCATATAATCAATCAGCTTTGGGTTACCAAACTGTTCTGGAGATAGGTTGATCGCGACACGACCTGGAAGGATACCTTGCATCTTCCAGCGCTTAACCGTAGCAAACACTTCACGCATTACCACTCGGCCAAGTTGTTCAATAAGTCCAGCTCGCTCTGCCACAGGAATGAACGCAGCAGGACTGATATAACCTTCGACAGGGTGCTTCCAACGTACTAGAGCTTCAGCGCCGTTGATGGTGAAGTCACGGGCATTGACCTTAGGTTGATACCAAACCTCAAGTCCATTTTGTTGCAGCGCCTTTTGTAGCTCTATCTCAAGCCACAGTCGCATGCGCGCTTCTTTGTTCATCTGTTCGTTGAACTTGATCAGGCGGTTGCGACCACGATCTTTGGCTTCATACATTGCTGTGTCTGCATTTTGCAGCAAGATACGAGCATCAGTCCCATCTTGAGGAAAGCTCACGCTACCAATTGAGCAGGCTAAGCGTTTGCTAAAGTGGTGAAGATCGAAGGGTTGGTTGATAAGGGATATGATCTTTTCAGCGAGCATTTCAGGTGTTCGCTGATGTTCAGGTTCTGGCAAGATAATACCAAACTCATCCCCGCCTAAATGCCCAATCACGGCCTTACGAGGCAGTAAGCGTTTAAGGCGCGAAGCGACCTCTTTTATCACCTTGTCACCGATGTGATGACCAAGTGAGTCATTGATATTCTTGAAGTTATCAATGTCTAAGTAGAGCATCACCACCGGCGTATCGTTGTGAATGAACTGCTCAAGACGCTTAGTAAACCCAACTCGGTTGTAGAGTTGGGTCAGTGCATCGATGTAGGCATCTTCACTGTTTGCCGGTGTGTATTGTTTTGCGGTTTCTTGTGCGTCTTGGATAAGCACCAACTGAGTGTTGCTTCCAAGAACAGTGGTGGAGTCGATGTTGAGCTGAACCTTACGTTCAAAGCCGCATCGTGCACCCGTTAAGCAAACCAAACCAGACTCAGAAATAATAGAGCTGAGGTTATTATTGAAGACTGTTTTGGTTTGTTCATCGATAAATAGGCGTCCCAACTCTTCACCAATTAACTCTGTGGTTGAGTTAAAGCCAAGCAAGCGCGCTGCTGCTGGGTTAGATGACAAGATGTAGTCACTTTCAACGAGCAGTAATCCATCTGGAAGTAGTTGAGATAGTTTGTGGAATTTGGCTTCGGATTCTTCTAAAGAACGGACAAGTACTTGGTTTTCTGATGTGTCGAAGGCGTGAAAGACGATGTAGTCGGTTTTGTTGCCATTGGTAAGCGGAGATAGGCTGAAATGAAGGCTGGTATCGAGGTCTGTTTCGTTGAGGGTGACTTCGGCCTCAATCGTTTCGCCACTGAATGCACGCTCATAGTAAGGCTTGAGATGTTGGTAGAACTGTTCGCCCAATGTTTGGCGATCATTCATGCCTGCAAGCTCTGTTTGACTCAAACCAGCAATATCGCAGTAACGCTCATTCACCATAAAATAGTTATGTTGAGCATCAAGTACTGCAAAAAAGAACGGACTATTTGCAGTTAGCTGGGTAAACCAATGTTGTAGTTGTTGGGGAGGCATCAAAGTACTACCAATTCTCCAAGAGCTTGAATATTCACTATCGATAAATATTTATTACTTTTTGTGTGGCTATCGATATTTACCTGTGAGTGCAGCGATCCGCTGTAATTCTCATTACCTGAGTTACTATAACTGTGATTTTCAGGATATTAAAGGTCGAGTATCAAACAGAAGTTAATTTGATACATAACAGTAACTGAGATCTCAACATCATCTATGATGCATTCCATATTATTGACAAAGTTACGGATAAGTCACGTGATAAACAAGATTCGCACTCAACTAGTTCAAAATGCCGCATCAATTTTGCGATCTCCAGTCCAGTTATTGCCTAAAACAGTACAAAAAAGAGCCTTATTGGAGGCGCTTAAGAATGTATTCAAGGAAGCTTTAGAGGACGGTGACTTTGAGTTTTTAGAAGACAAATGGCTGAAAGTCTCAATAAAAGACATGGGGTTAAGTTGGTGTATTAGCTACAAAAATGAGCAGCTGGTTGTAGCTGATAAAGAGGTGGTTGAAGATGTAAGCTTTAGCGGCAATCTTAACGATCTTGTGTTGATTGCGGGGCGTAAAGAAGACCCAGATACGCTTTTCTTCCAACGTAGACTGTCTATTGAAGGCGATACCGAGCTCGGTTTAGAAGTTAAAAACTTGATGGATAGCGTAGATTTGGACTTATTGCCGACTCCTATGAAAACTTTGTTAAATCAATTAGCTGATTTTGTGCAGAAGGGAGTACAATCCCCAGATACACAAAGTGAGGTAATGAATGCTTATTCGAACTGAAGCACCGGCAGATATACTTGTCATTGATCGTCTATTGAAATCTGTTTTTGAAACGGATGCAGAAGCTAATTTGGTTATGAGCTTGCGTGAGAATAGTCATTTAACGCTATCGCTGGTGGCTTGCTCTGACGAAGGCGAGGTGGTTGGTCACCTGATGTTTAGCCCAATTACCCTTAAAGGTGACGATCACAACTGGCAGGGGCTTGCACCACTTGCTGTGAAAGAAGAGTTCCGCAACCAAGGCATTGCTAAATCACTGGTTGAAGATGCTTTCTCTACTTTGGTTGATTTTGGTTACCCAGCCTGTGTCGTGCTTGGTGATCCTGCCTATTACGGTCGCTTTGGTTTCAAGGCTGCGAGTGAATTTGGTTTGAGCTGCACTTGGGATGTACCTGAAGGAGCTTTCCAAGCTATCGAGTTAGTTGAAGGTGCGCTTGCAGGGCATTCTGGTGAGATTGCTTACAGTCCTGAGTTCAACGACTTATAAGCTGATTTATCACGCAACAAGATACAAACTGATTTAGTCTAAATAAAGGAGCTTGATGCTCCTTTATTTTTTGTTAGTATCAGCCCTGCTCTAATAAGCGCTCTTTCAATAGAGGCAGCTTTCACAAAACTAGTTCTAACAAACTTCTGGTTTCAATAAACTTTGGCTCCAATAAACTTAAGGTTACTACCGCTAGATATGTCACAAACACACGCGCAATACCTACATGAGATGGGAATTAGCCAATGGGAACTAAGTCACCCAGAGCGTTTAGCAGGTTATGAATCTGAATTGACTCCGCTCTCGAGCGATTGCAAGTTACTGTTGGTTTCGCCTGAAAAACCTCAGGAAGATCTCGCCGTGATGTTTGAGCGAGTACTCAAAAGTATCAAGCTCGACTTATCTCAGGCTTTACACCTTCAACCGCAACACTTGTCTACTGTGGATTTAGGTTCGGTTGAGTGGATATGGTTTGCTGGTTGTGAGTCGGCTCAAGAGCTGAAGGCTAAAACACTTCAATCGCCATTACTGTCTGACATTAACGGTAACAACCAACACCGCCGCGACTTATGGCAACAAATTTGTGCTTATGACTAATCAATTTTTACCGACTTCACAACAACACCTAGACGCCATTTGGAAGATAGAGCAGGCCGCGCATTCTCACCCTTGGTCTGAAAATATGATCCGAGATCTTGATAGCCGAGGCGCTTGTCATCATGTCCTTGAAGTTGATGGACAAGTGGTGGGCTATTTCTTCGCGCAAAACATCGTTGGCGAAGTCACATTGCTTAATATCGCGGTAGACCCAAGCCAGCAAGGCCAAGGGTATGGAAAAGCGTTAACGGAACATTTCCTTGATATGTGTGAGCAAGCTGACGCTGAAAGCGCTTGGCTGGAAGTTCGCGAAAGTAATGTGAACGCGTTTAATCTTTACGAAAAGGCAGGCTTCAGCGAAGTTGATCGCCGTCGTAATTACTATCCAACTAAACAAGGCAACGAAGATGCCATCATTATGAGCTATCTTTTTATGTCTTTTAGCTAGTCATGTTACGTCTTTTCGCTAACTAGATAGCTAATCACAAAATTAGCCAAAAAATAGGGTGTAAACTGACCCTTTAGAAAGTGATACGCTTTCTGTATAATCCGCACACAGAATTCAAGGGCAAGTATTATCTACTTGCCCTTTTTACGCTTTAGATCAGCAAAGGGCGACTATGTCTTTCCAACAAGAAGTGAGCAAACGTAGAACGTTTGCGATTATCTCTCACCCGGATGCGGGTAAAACCACGATTACTGAAAAAGTTCTTTTATTCGGAAACGCGATTCAAAAAGCGGGTACCGTAAAAGGCCGTGGCTCTAACCAGCACGCTAAATCTGACTGGATGGAGATGGAAAAAGAACGTGGTATCTCGGTAACTACGTCGGTAATGCAATTCCCATACAATGATTGCCTAGTAAACCTACTAGATACTCCAGGACACGAAGATTTCTCGGAAGATACGTACCGTACGCTAACAGCGGTTGATTCATGTTTGATGGTTATCGATGCTGCGAAAGGTGTCGAGGATCGTACTCGTAAACTAATGGAAGTAACACGTCTGCGTGATACGCCAATCGTAACGTTTATGAACAAACTTGACCGTGACGTTCGTGACCCAATGGAAGTGCTTGATGAAGTAGAGAGCGAGCTAGGTATGGCTTGTGCTCCAATCTCATGGCCAATTGGTTGCGGTAAAGAGTTTAAAGGTGTTTACCACATTCACCGTGATGAAACGATCTTGTATGAATCTGGCCACGGCCACGAGATCCAAGAAGTTCGTATCATCAAAGGTCTAGATAACCCTGAGCTAGATGAAGCAGTAGGTGCTGATCTTGCGGAAAGCGTACGTGAAGAGCTAGAGCTTGTTATCGGTGCTTGTCCTGAGTTTGATCATGAACTGTTCCTAGCGGGTGAACTAACGCCGGTTTACTTCGGTACTGCATTGGGTAACTTTGGTGTTGACCACATGCTTGATGGTCTAACGAAATGGGCTCCAGCACCTCAAACGCGTCAAGCGAACGAGCGTGATGTTGAAGCAACCGAAGAGAAGTTCTCTGGTTTCGTCTTCAAGATCCAAGCAAACATGGACCCTAAACACCGTGACCGTATCGCATTCATGCGTATCGTTTCGGGTACTTACAACCAAGGTATGAAGATGAACCATGTTCGTACAGGCAAGAGTGTAAGTATCTCTGATGCGGTAACCTTTATGGCGGGTGACCGTGCTCGTGCTGAAAAAGCATACGCGGGTGATATTATCGGTCTACATAACCACGGTACTATCCAGATTGGTGATACCTTTACTCAAGGTGAGAGCCTTAAGTTCGCTGGTATTCCTAACTTCGCACCTGAGCTATTCCGTCGTATCCGTCTACGCGATCCACTGAAGCAGAAGCAACTTCTAAAAGGATTAGTTCAGCTTTCAGAAGAGGGCGCAGTACAAGTATTCCGTCCTATGCAGAACAACGATCTGATCGTTGGTGCGGTTGGTGTACTTCAGTTCGACGTGGTTGTAGCGCGCTTGAAAGCGGAATACAACGTAGAAGCTATCTACGAAGGTGTTAACGTTGCAACAGCTCGCTGGGTTGAGTGTGACGACGCTAAGAAACTGGAAGAGTTCAAACGTAAGAACCAATCTAACCTAGCGCTAGATGGCGGTGACAACCTGTCTTACATCGCACCAACTATGGTGAACTTGAACCTAGCTTCTGAACGTTTCCCTGAAGTTCAATTCCGAGCGACGCGCGAGCACTAATTTCTCCGCGATCTATTAGAGTTAAACAAAAACGTCTATTGTTCTGCAATAGGCGTTTTTTAATGCGTTTTATTTGAGGTTTAAAGGCTGAGGTTAGAGGCAGTTATGTTGGGTTGGATAAAAACTTGGGTTAAAAGATACGATAAGTGGTGTGAAGAGCTTGGGTTAACGCCTGAGAACAAGCGCAGTTGTGTTGCTTATCGCCGTGATCCTCAAGGGAAACAAACAGAGAGTAGGGAAGATGACACAGCAAATAAGTGACTTTCCGCTGTTTGATACTCATTGCCACGCGGATTTTGAGGCGTTTGAGCAAGGTTTTACACCTGAACAAAGTATTGATGGCTATCTTAAAGAAGCAAAGCAAGCTCAAGTCGAGAAGTTAATCATCCCTTCTATTGGCCAAAGTAACTGGAGGAAGCTCGATGAAATCGCTCAATCTCACCCCAATGTTTACTATGCATTAGGCTTCCATCCTTACTTTTTAGAGCAGGCCAATGACGAACAATTTTCGGAACTTCGCCAATTACTCTCTTCAAAAAACAGCCAATGTGTCGCGATAGGTGAGTGCGGGCTCGACTTTTTTGTGGACGTTGAACGAGAGAAACAAGAGCGCTTTTTCATCCAACAAATGGAGCTTGCGAAGGAGTTTGACCTGCCTTTAATCATCCATGAGAGGAAGTCTTACAACCGACTTATCGAGCTAATAAAGCAGCATAAGTTCACCTTAGGTGGTGTGATTCACGGTTTTTCTGGGAGTGAACAGCAAGCTTTGGCGTGGATCAAGCTCGGTTTCTATATTGGCGTCGGTGGAACGATAACTTACCCAAGAGCGCAAAAAACACGCACAACCATCGCAAAATTGCCCCTTGAATGTCTGGTATTGGAAACGGATGCTCCGGACATGCCCATGTATGGAAACCAAGGAAATGTTAATCATTCCAAATATTTAGTTACGATCTTAAATGAACTTTTTTTGCTTAGAAAAGAGCCAGAGCAATCGATTGCAGCGCAAATTTGGCAAAATAGCCATCGCGCATTCGGTATATGTGAATAAAATCGAAGGTTTTTGTTTATCGTTTGCGTAAATTGCACTGAGCTTGTGATTTGGGTCACATTTGCGTGTGAATGGTACATGAATCTTCTACGAAAGTGTGAGGACGGCATTACTTTATTAGTGGTCGCATGAGTATAATTGCCTCCGCTTTATAGCCCCATTTTGTAACACGCCAATAAATAACTAATAAGGAAGTCATAAACTATGAGCCTGTTTATGAGCCTAGTCGGAATGGTTGCACTGATCGCAATCGCAGTACTACTATCTGACAACCGCAAAGCTATTAATCTAAGAACAGTGGGTGGCGCTTTCGCTATCCAATTCGCACTTGGTGCATTCGTACTTTACATCCCTTGGGGTCGTGATCTACTTGCAGGTTTCTCTGCTGGTGTAGCAAACGTGATCGACTACGGTAAAGACGGTACTGGTTTCCTATTCGGCAGCCTAGTTAACTTCTCAGTTGACGGTATCGGTTTCATCTTTGCTTTCCAAGTACTACCAACTCTGATTTTCTTCTCTGCACTTATCTCTGTACTTTACTACATTGGTGTTATGCAAATTGTAATCAAAGTTCTTGGTGGTGGTCTTCAGAAAGCTCTAGGTACTTCTCGCGCCGAGTCTATGTCTGCAGCAGCAAACATCTTCGTTGGTCAAACTGAAGCACCTCTAGTTGTTCGTCCATTTGTTCCTAAAATGACTAACTCTGAACTATTCGCAGTAATGTGTGGTGGTTTGGCTTCTGTAGCTGGTGGTGTACTAGCAGGTTACGCATCTATGGGTGTACCTCTAGAGTACCTAGTTGCAGCGTCATTCATGGCAGCACCTGGTGGTCTACTATTCGCTAAAATCATCAAGCCTGAGACAGATACGCCAGACGACAACATCGCTGACGAAATGGACGGTGGCGATGACAAACCAGCTAACGTTATCGACGCAGCAGCAGGTGGCGCATCAGTTGGTCTACAACTAGCACTTAACGTTGGTGCAATGCTACTAGCATTCATCGGTCTAATTGCTCTAATCAACGGTATCCTAGGTGGCATCGGTGGTTGGTTCGGTATGGAAAACCTAACTCTAGAACTTCTTCTAGGTTGGATCTTCGCACCGCTAGCATTCATCATTGGTGTTCCATGGGAAGAAGCAACTATCGCTGGTTCTTTCATTGGTCAGAAGACAGTTGTTAACGAATTCGTTGCATACCTAAACTTCGTACCATACGTTGGTGAAAACGCTCAAGTTGTTGCAGCAACTGGTCAAGTGATGTCTGAGAAGACTCAAGCCATCATCGCATTCGCACTATGTGGTTTCGCAAACCTTTCTTCAATTGCGATTCTTCTAGGTGGTCTAGGTGGTATTGCACCAAGCCGTCGCCACGACATCGCACGTATGGGTGTTAAAGCGGTAATTGCTGGTACTCTATCTAACCTGATGGCAGCAACAATTGCTGGCTTCTTCCTGTCTTTCTAATTAGTTAGAAATCGATATATAGACGCCATAATAATATCGCCCCGTAGCAAGAAATTGCTGCGGGGCTTTTTTGTTTTTAGGCCTAGTGATTCTTTGAGATGAGCATAAGCATCAGCTTGAAGTCGATAATGGGTCTAGAATGTTTTTTTGAGATACAAACCGTTTGCGTTCTAAGGAGCACTACAATTTATTGATGGATACCTATAATGTATAAGCTAAAGGGATAGGATGTCTCTGTTGGCAAGAAAGTAACCTCGAAATCAACTCGAACGTTATTCTTCTGGGATTAAGCCAAAATTAGCGATACGCTATAGATGTTAGACACAACATGACTGATTTGTTGTGCCATAGACCAAACTGGTACTGTGCGGTGACAAGGATTGCAATTGGTAGCGAAAGTTATCAAGTCTTCAGGGAACCAAGTCCGTTCATTTGTGGCTACTGAGCATTACTAAAATATCCATCTATACTGGATGGAGGGCGAAGTAGTTAACTATTTGAATATATTGATCGGAGATAGAAATGAGCGATTTAAAAGCAGCAGCTCTACGTGCACTTAAACTTATGGACCTAACTACGCTAAATGACGACGATACTACTGAAAAAGTAGTGGCGCTTTGTCATGACGCGAAGACTGCAGTAGGCAACACCGCTGCAATCTGTATTTACCCTCGCTTTATCCCAGCAGCTAAGAAAGCGTTGCGTGAGCAAGGTACTCCAGAAGTACGCATTGCGACTGTAACTAACTTCCCTCATGGTAATGACGACATCGAAATTGCTGTTGCAGAAACAAAAGCAGCGGTAGCGTACGGCGCAGACGAAGTTGACGTAGTATTCCCATACCGTGCTCTTATTGCTGGCAACGAAGAAGTTGGCTTTGAGCTAGTTAAACAGTGTAAAGCAGTTTGTGGTGACATCACGCTTAAAGTGATCATCGAAACAGGTGAACTGAAAGAAGAAGCACTAATCAAGAAAGCTTCTCAAATCTGTATCGAAGCAGGTGCAGACTTCATCAAAACTTCAACAGGTAAAGTGCCAGTAAACGCGACTCCAGAGTTCGCGCGCATGATGCTTGAAGTTATTCGTGACATGGGCGTTGCTAAAACAGTTGGTTTCAAACCTGCTGGTGGCGTACGTACTGCTGAAGATGCAGCACTATACCTAGCAATGGCTGATGAGCTACTAGGCGCTGAGTGGGCAGACAACATGCACTACCGTTTTGGTGCTTCAAGCCTACTAACTAACCTTCTTAATACATTAGAAGTGACAGACCAGACTGCTGATCCAGCAGCATACTAATTTACTCGTCATATTTGACACCGCAGCGTTGTTGACTGCATAAGTTCCTCCTAATCACATAGAGCCTCTATGCTCATAGGAATGAACTCACTGGTCGCCTAACTGCAACGCCAAATATTTAGAGTATTGAACATAATAAGTCTGTTTGATGGAGTGGCGTCAAGCCACTCCACATTACCTCTTTCCCTACAAACCATACTCACTAGAGTTTGGGAGGAACTAATGTATCTACCTCAAGAAATTATTCGCAGAAAACGTGATGGCGAAGTCCTAACTGCTGAAGAAATTAACTTCTTCATTCAAGGTGTCGCTAAAAACACGGTTTCTGAAGGCCAAATTGCAGCATTCGCAATGGCTATCTTCTTTAATGAAATGACAATGCCAGAGCGTATCGCACTAACGTGTGCAATGCGTGATTCAGGCATGGTGATTGACTGGAGCCACATGAACTTTGATGGCCCAATCGTTGATAAACACTCTACTGGTGGTGTTGGTGACGTTACTTCTCTGATGCTTGGCCCTATGGTGGCAGCATGTGGCGGTTTCGTTCCAATGATCTCTGGTCGTGGTTTAGGCCACACTGGCGGTACGCTAGACAAGCTAGAATCTATCCCTGGTTACAACATTACACCAACCAACGATGTGTTTGGTGCCGTAACCAAAGAAGCTGGCGTGGCGATCATCGGTCAAACCGGCGATCTAGCTCCTGCTGACAAGCGTGTTTACGCAACTCGTGATATCACAGCAACAGTAGACAACATCTCACTGATCACCGCTTCAATCCTATCTAAGAAACTGGCCGCTGGTCTTGATTCTCTAGTAATGGACGTAAAAGTCGGTTCAGGCGCATTCATGCCAACGTATGAAGCATCTGAAGAGTTAGCAAAATCTATCGTTGCAGTAGCAAACGGTGCAGGAACTAAAACAACAGCAATCCTAACGGACATGAACCAAGTTCTGGCTTCTTCAGCGGGTAACGCAGTTGAAGTCCGTGAAGCGGTTCAATTCCTAACTGGTGAATACCGTAACCCACGTTTGTTGGAAATCACGCTAGCATCGTGTGCGGAAATGTTGGTGCTGGGTAACCTAGCAAAAGATTCAGATGAAGCGCGTGAAAAACTGATGGCAGTACTGGATAACGGTAAAGCAGCAGAGTGCTTTGGTAAGATGGTAGCGGGTCTTGGTGGTCCAGCTGATTTCGTAACGAACTACGATAACTACCTAGAAAAAGCAGACATTATTAAGCCAGTGTACGCGCTAGAAAGCGGTGTGGTATCAGCAATGGATACTCGTGCAATTGGTATGGCTGTGGTTGGTATGGGCGGTGGTCGTCGCGTAGCAACTGACAGCATTGATTACGCCGTCGGTTTTGAACACTTCATTCGCCTAGGTGAAGTAGCAAGTGAAGATAAGCCATTAGCAATGATTCATGCTCGCAACGAACAACAGTGGCAAGAAGCTGCAACAGCATTACAAAATGCAATCACTGTGGGCGGAGAATATACAGCAACGCCAGATGTTTACCGTCAGATTCGTTCTGAAGACGTGTAAATAACAGGTATCGGTATACCTCGTGTATACCGATAAACAGAGTTCTGGTGCAAAGAGCAATAAGTTGGTGAAGAAAATGAAAAGAGCATTTATTTTAGTTTTAGATTCATTCGGTATCGGTGAAACAGCGGATGCAGATAAATTCGGTGATGTAGGTTCTGACACTATGGGTCACATCGCAGATCATTGTGACCAAGGTCTTGCCGACAATGCAGATCGTAAAGGTCCTCTGACGCTACCAAACCTGTCTAAGCTAGGCTTAGCAATGGCTCATAAAGAGTCTACAGGTCGTTTTGCTCCTGGTATGGATGCAGACGCTGAAATCATCGGCGCTTACGGTCACGCTGCTGAACTGTCTTCTGGTAAAGATACGCCATCAGGTCACTGGGAAATCGCTGGTGTACCAGTATTGTTTGACTGGGGCTACTTCACCGACAAAGAGAACAGCTTTCCAAAAGAGCTGACTGACCGCATCCTTGAGCGTGCAGGCCTGTCTGGTTTCTTGGGTAACTGCCACTCATCTGGTACGGAAATCCTAGATAACCTAGGTGAAGAGCACATGAAGACTGGTCTGCCAATCTTCTATACTTCTGCAGACTCTGTTTTCCAGATCGCTTGTCACGAAGAGACATTCGGCCTGCAAAACCTATTAGATCTTTGTCAGATTGCTCGTGAAGAGCTAGAAGATTACAACATTGGTCGTGTTATCGCTCGTCCGTTCATTGGCCCAGGTAAAGGTCAATTCGAACGTACTGGTAACCGTCGTGACCTTTCTGTTGAGCCACCTGCAGCTACCATTCTTCAGAAGTTGGTTGATGAGAAGGGCGGTAACGTTCACTCAATCGGTAAGATCTCTGATATCTACGCGGGTTGTGGCATCACTCAGAAAACCAAAGCAACAGGTATCCCTGCGCTATTTGAAGCAACCAAAGATGCGATCAATGAAGCGGGCGACAACACTATCGTGTTCACTAACTTCGTTGATTTTGACTCAGCTTACGGCCACCGCCGTGATGTTGCTGGTTACGCAGCGGCACTTGAGTACTTCGATGGTCGCATCAATGAAATCATCGATATGATGAAAGAAGACGATGTGCTTATCTTAACTGCTGACCACGGTTGTGATCCGACATGGCCAGGTACAGACCATACTCGTGAGCACATCCCTGTGATTGTTTACGGTCAGAAGGTTCCAGCCGGTTCTTTAGGCCGTCGCGATACGTTCGCTGATATCGGTCAAAGCTTAGCGTCATACTTTGGTACATCGCCAATGGGACACGGTACAAGCTTTCTATAATAGTTAACGAAGAGAGAGGGAAACCTCTCTCTTCTTTTTTTGTTTTGAGATTAAGGATATTTTCAATGGCTACTCCACATATTAATGCTGAAATGGGTGATTTCGCTGACGTAGTTTTAATGCCAGGTGACCCGCTACGTGCTAAATACATCGCTGAAACCTTCTTAGAAGAAGTGGTTCAAGTGTGCGACGTTCGCAACATGTTTGGTTACACCGGTACTTACAAAGGTCGTAAGGTTTCGGTAATGGGACACGGTATGGGCATTCCATCTTGTTCTATTTACGCGACTGAGCTGATCAAAGACTTTGGTGTGAAGAAGATCATTCGTGTAGGTAGTTGTGGTGCAGTGAGCGAAGATATCAAAGTGCGTGATGTGGTGATCGGCATGGGCGCATGTACTGACTCTAAAGTGAACCGTATTCGCTTTAAAGATCATGACTTTGCGGCTATTGCGGATTACAAAATGGTGCGCGCGGCAGAAGATGCAGCCAAAGCTCTCGGTGTCGGCGTAAAAGTCGGTAACCTGTTCTCGGCTGAGCTGTTCTACACGCCAGATCCAGAGATGTTCGAAGTAATGGACAAATACGGCATTGTTGGCGTAGAGATGGAAGCGGCTGGCATCTATGGTGTATGTGCTGAATACGGCGCAAAAGCTCTAACGATCTGTACTGTTTCTGACCACATCAAGACTGGTGAGCAAACGACATCAGATGAACGTCAAACGACTTTCAACGACATGATGGTTATCGCACTAGACTCAGTGTTGCTTGGTGACCAAGAATAATCTTGATTTGTCTTAGCTTGATAAGTTAACAGATAACAAAAAGCCCCGTTGCTGCCTGAGCGTCGGGGCTTTTTATTGGATTGCTGTATTTATTCTGAGTCTAGTATTTATTGTCAGCCTAGTGTGTTTATGAGCTTACATTTTTCAATAGTAAGTTCTCACCAGACTTAGTTGGTCTTCTGCGAATCAGCATGATGAACAACACGCCACTCACAAACCCCATCAACACCATACCGATCATGTAGCGATCACTTTTGCGGTAGTGGTGATCAGAAATCGCCGTCATCTTACCGGTTTCAAAAGTCACTCGAATAAAGCCGATGATCGTTTTCTCTGGAGAATAAATAGGTTCAACTAACTGTTGTCTGCCGATACTTGCTGTTGAAAGTGGTGTATCTAAGCCAAGAACCTCACGTACCGAGAGGGCTTTTTCGCTCGAAGCCAGTCGAATACCCTCTGCATCATAGATGGTGGTATCGAACACCAGTCGGTCTTGAGATAGCTGGTTAGTCAGATCAAGCAATCGCTCTTGGTCTTGTTGCGTGATCATCTTGCTGGCTGAAAGTGATGCCTGAGAGATAAGCAGCTTGGTAAGAGTTTCCAACTGTTTTGCTTGGATCTTCTCGTTACCTTTACTGATCACGACCGTATTTTTAATCGTTACAACGAACATGGTAGCCAACAAAATGAGGGCTAGCATTCGTAAAGCGTTACGTATTGAGAACAATGATTCATTCATGTTTCACGAAGCCTGAAATAAACAAATGTTATGATTAAGACATATTGAGACTTGCGTTTTCAAATTGCAATAGGTTAACGTTTAGCATAGTTAATTAGGAATCATACACATGGACGCTCAGAAATATCTGCCGATAAAAAGGCATACGACATTATTAACTCGACTCCCCGAGACTCGTTTCGCTTCTCAACTCGCTAAATCCAAGGCCAATTGGATTGTGTTTGGTGAGTACCTATCTCCACAATCTTTCGATGACATCGACTTTTTCACTGGCACTTACAACACCATCCTCGATACGTGGAAGGTTGGGCATTATGAAGTGGCTTTGATGTCAGGCAATCTAACGCCAGCACACGAAGAAATCCTCCAAGCGCTAAAGCTTGATTATGCTTGCCTTAGCGAGGTACCAGACTTATCTAAGCCAGGTTTGATCGTGATGGATATGGATTCCACAGCGATTCAAATTGAATGCATCGATGAGATTGCCAAGCTAGCTGGAGTGGGAGAGTTAGTCTCTGAAATCACAGAACGAGCAATGCAAGGCGAGCTCGACTTTGAACAGAGCCTACGCCAGCGAGTAGGAGCACTGAAAGGTGCGGATGAATCGATATTAGAGCAAGTGCGTCAGTCATTGCCATTCATGCCAGACTTGGTCGGGCTGGTGAATACTCTAAATAAGCTTGGCTGGAAAACGGCGATTGCATCAGGCGGTTTTACTTACTTCTCTGACTACCTGAAAGATACCCTTGATCTAGACCATGCTCAATCAAACACGCTTGAGATCGTCAACGGTAAGTTGACGGGTGAAGTCTTAGGCGATGTTGTTTCGGCGCAGACCAAAGCGGATATCTTGGTAGAGTTGGCTGAAGAGTACGAATTGGAACTACATAATACCGTTGCCGTTGGTGATGGTGCCAATGACTTGGTGATGATGGGCTCTGCAGGTTTAGGCATTGCCTACCACGCAAAACCAAAAGTAGAGCAGCAAGCTCAAACTGCTGTTCGTTACGCAGGTTTAGGCGGTGTGCTGTGTATCTTGTCGGGTGTATTGGCTAAGCAACAGAAGATCAGCTGGCAAGCGAAACCTTAGGGGCTCTACCTAAGTGCTATTGGCTATGTATCTTATTTAGCAATAGTGGCTCAGACACAAAAAAAGCAGGCTATCAGCCTGCTTTTTCAATTTTCATGCTTAAGTTAATACGCCACTCGAGGCTAGCGTGTTAGCTCCAATCGAATCAGCACTTCATCGGTAATGTCCTCTATCTCGCCATAACCGATAAACGCCGTCACCTCATTCTCTAGCTTCTTAGCTTGATGCATACTGATGCGTGAAAGCTCTTCTAAATCCGACTGGAATAAACTCGTTAGCGGATTAAAGATAGGTGCCGTGGTGACTCGCAATACATACACATCACCTAAGTGCTGCGCTTTCTTGATGAATAAGATGCGTTCCTTTGCTGAGGCGAAGTCTTTGACCAACTTGGTGTGTACCGACTGGATTTTGTCGCCAAACTTCACTGCAGCAATGTACACGTCATGATGCTTAGGCTCCGCACCTTCAATTCTTTTTAGTGGCTCAGCCAACAGTGAGTTGGTGTGACCCTTGAAGATTGGCTCGAGTGAGAACTTTTGATTATGGCCAAGCTTAGCAAGTAACGTTAGATGCTTATTCAGTGGGAAATTCACACCAATGATCTTACAGCGCAGCGTTGAACTTGGCTTATCAATGAATATTGGGTTACTGACCATCTTGCTCAACAAAATGTTGTGCAGTGATTCGAGTAGCGAATGTGTTGGCAGTATCTCTTGCTTCTTAATCAGCTTACTTTGGTTTTGATCGATAAGCCCATTAAGGAAAGCGATGGTACGCATTGTCTTGGCGTTCTCGGCAATAACCAACTGCACGTTGCGACCATTCGGACTCACTCGAATTACGTGGTAAGGCACTGTGCTCAGTGGCAGGTTCTTGTCATAGAGCTGCAGTTCATTGAAGTTCACTAATACCGGATCATTAATCTTGAGTACCATTGGGTGTTCAAGGCTAATGCTCAGTCCACGCTTCGAAATATCTAAGGTGTGTCCGTTCGCCGCTGTGCCATCTTGTGATGTAAGTTGCAACGGTGACTTAAATTGGTATCTCGGCTCTTTACGACGAGTCTGAGAGTCAAAGTAGATGCTTTGAATATTGCCGACGACAGTACGCGGGTGACGGAAGCGGTTCAATTCACTGCTTGGAATGCGTGGCTTTTCACTCAGAAGATAGTCCGCCGCACTTTCGTGATCGCCAATCTCTTGCAAGATTCCGCAATGCGTCAGTTGAGCTGAGCTTTGAGCCAGCGTATCCGAGTGTTTAGCTAATGCTTGTCGCTCAGTGTCTGAAAGTTCGAAAACCGAGAACTTGAACGCCTTCCAACTTTTACGTTTGCCACCGATGTGCCAGAACAGCTGTCTTTGTTCACGAGAGGCTTCAGGCAGCATCATTGAATAGAACAAGGTCTTGTTTTGGTGTTCATGGGTAAAAGAGTAGATAACGTTACTGGTTCCCTTCACTCCTGGTTTCGCCAACAGGTTCATACGTTGCTCGTTGAACAGGGTACCCAGCGCTTGTTGATTTCGTTCGTCGTGCCAATATTGCCATAATGGATGGTTGTTATCCGTCAGTAGGGCAAGCTTTAGTTCGCTGCCGCTGAAAAACAGGGGTAGGTTACAAGTATGCTTTAGATAGGTATGTTCGATTCCTCGAGTACGAGTTCGAATAATCCTATCTTGATTCTCATGGCTGGTTTTCTTACTGGTGCTATTTAAAGACTCATCGAGTAAGCGAGCCACAATATTGTTGTCGCTTACCTTGATGGTTCTTAGAAATTTGACCGCGTTGTTCTCATAAGATTCGTCGATACCCAAAACACGAAATTCAACCGCTTGGTTAACATCGTTTTCTTGGGACTTTTCGATAAGCTCTGAGAACTTAACGCTGATGATCTCGCCGAGGTTGTATCGAAAGGCGCTCGGTACTTTGAACTTTGCACCCGACGGGGAGATATCAACCGTTACACCATGTAGGCTTTGCCCTTTCGATGTGGTGATCTCGACCTGCGAGCTAATCTTGAGTCTGTTCTCTTGGCGTTTTAAGTCGTAACCTAGGTTAATAGCTTCCGCTTCGTACGGGCTATTGGCGCTAGTAATGTCGTGGTTACCTTGAGAAGATGTTTTAACAACGCTCAGAGGCTGAGTTCGCGGAGTCATTACTAACTCCCATGCGCCTTCTGTGTAACCTTTAAACTTTTTCGTACCACGTTGATATGCGTTTAAAGCGATATCATCGAGCCAGTGCTTACGGCCATCGAGAGTGAACTGACGACACTCATTATCAATACGCCCGCGTAAATCAATGCTCTTTGTACACGGAGCCATGATACGATTCAGTTCCATTTTAACGAGCAGCTTCAGAGACGGCGATTCCCCTTCTGTCATTTGAGAAAGAAGGAATTCGAAATCTTCGGCGTGGTAAGCCGGGATTAAACGTTCTGCTACAGATAGAATTTCAGATTGCTGCATACTTTTCTTGTTAGAATGGACGGTGCGTTTATGTTATCGACTAGTTTAAATCGATCTTTAAGTATAAGTGGTATGACTGCAACTTTTATTTTCATCCGTACGGTCAAATAAGTCACAAATTGACAACATCATTGTGTAATTGAGTAAATTATTGAGGTTTTATGGCGAAGGCAAAGCGAGCTTATGTGTGTAATGACTGTGGTGCCGATTTTCCACGTTGGCAGGGGCAGTGCAATGCATGTGGTGCTTGGAACACGATTACAGAAGTTAGGTTAGCCGCTTCACCTCAGGTCGCACGTAATGAACGATTGAGTGGTTATGCGGGCGGTGCAACTGAATCTTCGGTTCAAACGCTGTCAGAAATCGATCTGCAAGAAGTCCCACGTTTTAGCAGTGGCTTTAAAGAGCTAGACCGCGTACTTGGTGGTGGTGTCGTACCGGGTGCTGCGATCCTGATTGGTGGTAACCCGGGTGCCGGTAAATCAACGCTGCTATTACAAACCATGTGTCAGCTTTCTTCTCAATTACCGACTCTCTATGTAACCGGGGAAGAATCTCTGCAACAAGTCGCGATGCGTGCGTCTCGACTTGGATTGCCAAAAGAGCACCTAAAGATGCTCTCAGAAACGAACGTGGATAAGATTTGTCAGGTTGCAGAAAAAGAACAACCTAAGATCATGGTTATCGACTCGATCCAAGTTATGCACGTTGCGGATGTTCAATCTTCTCCGGGCAGTGTTGCACAGGTTCGTGAATCGGCAACCGCATTAACGCGCTACGCAAAACAGAATAACGTTGCTGTGTTCTTAGTTGGACACGTAACTAAAGACGGCACCTTAGCAGGGCCAAAAGTACTTGAGCACATTATTGACTGTTCTGTTTTATTAGATGGCGGAACCGATAGCCGTTTTAGAACGCTACGCAGCCACAAAAACCGTTTTGGTGCAGTGAATGAACTGGGTGTGTTTGCGATGACAGGCCAAGGGCTAAAAGAAGTCAGCAACCCATCCGCTATCTTCTTGTCTCGTGGTGAAGAAGAAACCTCGGGCAGTTCTGTCATGGTGGTGTGGGAAGGGACGCGTCCACTTCTTGTCGAAATCCAAGCGCTGGTGGATTATTCACAGCTGGCTAACCCACGTCGCGTCGCTGTCGGCCTAGAGCAAAACAGGCTTTCTTTGTTATTAGCGGTGCTGCATAAACACGGCGGCTTACAAATGGCTGACCAAGATGTGTTTGTGAATGTCGTCGGTGGTGTTAAAGTAACCGAAACCAGTGCTGATCTTGCGTTGGTGATGGCTCTACTTTCTAGTTTCAGAGATCGCGCATTGCCAAAAGATGTGGTGGTATTTGGAGAAGTAGGCCTAGCGGGTGAGATTCGACCTGTACCGAGCGGACAAGAGCGTTTAAATGAAGCATTTAAACACGGCTTTAAGAAAGCGATTGTACCGGCGGCTAACATGCCTAAAGGTGGCATTCCAGGAATGCAGATCCACGGTGTGAAAAAATTATCGGAAGCAATTAATGCTTTTGATGAGTTGTAATTGAACTCACTTCAGCTACTCTATACAGCAGCAATTCAGCCTAACCTTAACGCCGATTAGGCTTTAGGTTAGCACTATAATTAACAATCATTTAGATTGTTACTACTGAGTGCCTTTTTCTATATGTTAGAAAAAGGCAAAGTTTTTTAGTCCCAAATGCATGCAAAGCTATCAGTCTTCACAGATTGTGATATACTCTGCGCGCATTTTATATCCTATTAACAGAGTAAGACAATGGCAGATTTATCGAAATACAGAAACATTGGTATTTTCGCGCACGTTGATGCGGGTAAAACAACTACCACTGAGCGTATCCTTAAGCTAACTGGTCAAATCCACAAGACTGGTGAAGTACATGATGGCGAATCAACGACTGACTTCATGGAACAGGAAGCTGAGCGCGGTATTACTATCCAATCAGCAGCTGTAAGCTGTTTTTGGAACGATCACCGTCTAAACGTTATCGATACTCCTGGACACGTTGACTTCACAGTTGAAGTATACCGTTCTCTTAAAGTTCTTGATGGCGGTATCGGTGTATTCTGTGGTTCTGGTGGTGTTGAACCTCAATCAGAAACTAACTGGCGCTACGCTAACGAATCAGAAGTATCTCGTCTGATCTTCGTTAACAAACTAGACCGTATGGGTGCAGACTTCTACAACGTTGTTGACCAAGTTAAAAACGTTCTAGGTGCAACTCCTCTAGTAATGGTTCTACCAATCGGCCGTGAAGACGAGTTCGTTGGTGTTGTAGACCTACTAAGCCGTAAAGCATACGTTTGGGATGACACTGGTCTTCCTGAAAACTACGAAATCAAAGATGTTCCAGCGGACATGGTTGATGACGTTGAGCAATACCGTGAAGAGCTAATCGAAACTGCTGTAGAGCAAGACGATGACCTAATGGAAGCTTACATGGAAGGTGAAGAGCCTTCTATTGAAGACGTTAAGCGTTGTATCCGTAAAGGTACTCGTGATATCGCATTCTTCCCAACGTTCTGTGGTTCTGCGTTCAAGAACAAAGGTATGCAACTTATCCTTGATGCTGTAGTAGATTACCTACCAGCACCAACTGAAGTTGACCCTCAGCCTCTAATGGATGAGAACGGTGAAGAAACTGGCGAACACGCTATCGTTTCTACAGATGAGACTTTCAAAGCGCTTGCATTCAAAATCATGGATGACCGCTTCGGTGCTCTAACTTTCGTTCGTATTTACTCTGGTAAACTGAACAAAGGTGACACGATTCTTAACTCATTCACTGGCAAGACTGAACGTGTTGGCCGTATGGTTGAGATGCAAGCTGATGACCGTAACGAACTAACTAGCGCACAAGCTGGTGACATCATTGCGATCGTTGGTATGAAGAACGTGCAAACTGGTCACACTCTATGTGATCCTAAGCACCAAGTAACGCTTGAGCCAATGGTATTCCCAACTCCAGTAATCTCAATCGCTGTATCTCCAAAAGATAAAGGCGGTTCTGAGAAAATGGGTATCGCTATCGGTAAAATGGTTGCAGAAGATCCATCTTTCCAAGTTGAGACTGACGAAGAGACTGGCGAAACTATCCTGAAAGGTATGGGTGAACTTCACCTAGACATCAAGGTAGATATCCTTAAGCGTACATACGGCGTTGACCTAACTGTAGGTGCTCCTCAAGTTGCTTACCGTGAAACTATCACTCAAGCAATTGAAGATAGCTACACGCACAAGAAGCAATCTGGTGGTTCTGGTCAATTCGGTAAGATCGATTACCGTATCAAACCAGGCGAAGCAGGTTCTGGCTTCAAGTTCAACTCTGTAGTTGTGGGCGGTAACGTTCCTAAAGAATTCTGGCCTGCAGTTGAGAAAGGCTTCGCATCTATGATGGAAAACGGCGTACTAGCTGGCTTCCCAACTCTAGACGTTGAAGTTGAACTTTTCGATGGTGGTTTCCACGCAGTCGATTCATCTGCTATCGCATTTGAAATCGCAGCGAAAGGCGCATTCCGTCAATCTATGCCTAAAGCTGGCGCGCAACTTCTTGAGCCAATCATGAACGTTGACGTGTTCACTCCAGACGATCACGTTGGTGATGTTATCGGTGACCTTAACCGTCGTCGTGGCATGATCAAAGATCAACAAGCTGGCGTTACTGGTGTTCGTATTAAAGCTGACGTACCTCTTTCTGAGATGTTCGGCTACATCGGTCACCTACGTACTATCACTTCTGGTCGTGGCCAATTCTCTATGGAATTCGCACAATACGCACCATGTCCAACTAACGTTGCTGACGAAGTGATTGCAAAAGTTAAAGCAGAAAAAGAAGCTGGTAAGTAATTAGCCCTTTTCTCAATTAGCTAAAAAAGCCCCGCAAGTGAAAGCTTGCGGGGCTTTTTATTGCTTGTAACATACTGCGAGAGATGCGAGAGATGCGAGAGATGCGAGATGCGAGATGCGAGATGTGATATTGATATGGCCCCTAAAAAGTAGACACAGGGGTTGTCCCGTATTTAATCAACACGGGACAGATAAAGTAGGGAGAGATTAACGCTTTAAGTCGATGTAAATCTGCTCTACCTTGGTACGAGCCCAATCTGTTTTACGCAAAAATTTTAAGCTCGATTTAATGCTCGGGTCTTTTTTAAAGCAGTTGATGTTCACCATGTAACTCAACTCTTCCCAACCGTAATGTTCAACTAATTCAGTCAGTAGCTTCTGTAGAGTGATACCGTGAAGTGGATTATTGTCTTGTGTCATGAGATGTTCTCGCCATTTATTTGAGCTAAGTATACCAGTTTCGCTTTATGAATTATCCGACCATTTGAGTTCGTAATCGGTGTGGATAATCGAAAGCTCTTCTCTACCTGTATCACCAAATAATTTAACCTGAGCCTGCATCCATTCTTCGAAACGTTTTATCTTCTCTCGATGGAAGTAACCTGGAGGCGCGCATAAAAAGTAATTGTATTTAGGCTTCAGCGCGATATTACCGATTCGGACGAGTTTCTTTTCCTGCAAATAGCGGTATACCAAGCTGTGTTTAACAAGCGCGACACCTTGAACGGATAGCGCACCTTCTAGCACAAAATGAGAGCCATCAAATTGCAATGATGAACGTCCTGCCTTCGCCCCAGCAACGTCTAACCATAGATTCCAATCCATATCAGGCCAACGGTCTTCAATTAACTCTGCTTTATGCAGATCGCTGATGTCATAGATTCCATATTTTTCTTGATAGATAGGATGACAGACAGGGTAAACAACTTCGTCCATTAACCAACGTGATTCAATATTTGGGTAGTTACCATGACCATATCGAACACAGCATCGACAGCTGAGTCTTCAAAGGTAACCAGTTTGTTGGTCGGTTCTATTAACATAGATAAATCTGGGTGACGGTCGCGGAAGTCGCCTATTCTAGGCACTAACCAATGTTGTGCAAAAGAGGGTACGGTCGAAATCGATAACTGAGTGGGGTTGGGGTCTTGGTTTATTCGTCTTACTCCATCTTGAATATGAGCAAAGCCTTTCTTCGCTTGTAGATAGAGCACTTCACCTTCATGAGTTAATACTATTTTTCGGTGCTGGCGAATAAACAGGTCTGCGCCTAACCATTCTTCAAGTTGGCGAATTTGTTGGCTGACTGCTGCAGCCGTGACAAATAGCTTTTCTGCTGCGAGCTTGAAACTGCCTGTTTCAGCTGCCGTATAAAAATAGTAGATCCCTTGGAATGGTGGGGTACGCTCTCTCACATTAGTTTTCCTTAACTGAATGCCAGTATCTATCGTTTGTCGACGTTGCTCTGCTGGTTGATTATTGACCACAACAAAGCAAAAGATCAACAGGAGAAAGGCTATGAATACGATCACAGCAACAGCAAATACCAACCATTCATTTTTGTCATCATTATCAATTAAGAAATTCTATTCTAAATTAAGCCTGTACTTTCAAAATCGTAGAACCAGAAAGCAACTGTCTGAGCTACCCGATTATTTACTTAGAGATATCGGGATTACGTCGGAACAAGTCGAGAAAGAACTGAAGAAGTCATTTTGGGAGTGATTCAAGGCAACGTAGCTTTTAACTCGACGTTGCTTTAACTCAACATAGTTTTGTCGGTGTCGGCAGGTTTACGTTACCGTTCTATGTTGAGTTAAGTTTATAGTTTATATAAAGAAGTGGGAGATGAGATTTAACTCTCCAATAGCTCGTTTACTTCTTCGTGCAACCAATTGGTGAACGCGGTAATACGCTCTTCTCTCGGGGAGTTAGGATCAAAGCATAGGTTGACTTGAACCCCAGGTGTCATGCCTATATCAAAGGGCTTCACTAGTAAGCCGCGTTCGATGAAGTCACCAGCTAAGCTGTCTGTTGCCAAGCAAACCCCATGTCCCGCCATGACCGTGGTTAGCCCCATATCAAAGGTACCGACTTCCATCCACTGAATGGTGCTGCTTTGAGTCGATATGTTTGCTTGCCTAAACCATTCATCCCACGGGAAACAACCGCTATCAAACTGAATCAGCCAACATTTGAGGAGTTGTTCAGGTGATGTGAAGTTCAAAGAGTTTGCGAGTTTAGGGGAACAAAAAGGGTAAACCGGTTCGTTGATTAGCATCTCAAGAATCAAGCCTTCTTCAACGCATAGATCTTCACCTTGTCGAATAGCCACATCAATTTCGCCATGTTTTAAATTTGGTGTATCACACCCTGTTAGTATCTTAATTGGGATCTCTGGGTGCTTTACCGAGAACTTCCACAGCCTAGGCAGTAACCAACGAGAAGCAAAAGAGGGGGGGACTTCTAACAACAAGTAGCCCTTGAATAGGTTCTGATTGGATCTTGTTTAACCCCAGCAGAATATCTTGAAATCCATCAGAGACATGTCTAAAAAGTGTGTGCCCTTCATGCGTCAAAGTCATTGCACGCCCCTTACGAATAAAAAGCTTACATCCAACCTGTTCTTCTAACTGTCGAATCTTCTGGCTGACGGCTGCTTGAGTGACGAACAGCTCTTCAGCAGCTTTGCTGTAGTTGCTCAAGCGAGCCGCAACTTCAAAGTAACGGAGACCTGAAAGGTGACGCAGTCTATTGTCCATAATCTCAGCTTATAGTTCTTGTTAATAATGGTTGTTCGATTATCGAACAGGTTGTTTTCATAATAGCGATAAATACAAAGGGAATACAAGAGAGAGAACATGAAAGCAATAACCTGTTGGGTCGGAATATTTGTTACTCAGGTACTTAAAATCAATGATAATACTAAGGTGAGGAAGGGGGCTAAATCTAGACAAGTTGTTTGCTCTAAATCGTTAAGTCATCGAATGAAAAAGGATGTCGGTTTAGATTGCGAGAGTAGTGATGCTGCGGATTATACTAAGTACTTATAATGTGAGCTTACAAAAAAGGAGCCATAATGGCTCCCTCTCGATTTTGATTATTCTTCCCAAACCACCAATTTATCTTTCGGCCAGTTATGACCAACTTCATGGTATTTCTGCTCAAGGATATGTCGCTTGATTTTGAGAGTCGGGGTCAACACACCATTCTCAATGCTCCATGGTTCCTTAATCATCAATACACCTTTGATCTTCTCGTGTGAACCAAGCTGCTCGTTCATTTTCTCGATAACGCGCTTTGTCGTTTTCTCATAGCGAGCTCTATCGAAATTAGGGAAGTCATGCGGTACCACAAGTAGGATTGGTCCTGGTAGGCCTAGACCTATCAAACACATCATTTCTACGCGGCTGTACTCAAACAGTTTGTTTTCGATTGGTACAGGGGCAACAAACTTACCTTTAGCGGTTTTAAAGGTATCTTTCTTACGCCCACGAATCGTTAGGTAACCTTCACTATCGATATCACCGATATCACCGGTATGAAGCCAACCATCCGAGTTAAAAGATTCTTGGGTTGCAATATCATTCTTGTAGTAACCAGAGAATAAGCCTTTGCCTCGAACTAGAATCTCTTCATCTTCAGCTATTTTGAGTTCGATCCCTGGACCTGCATTACCAACCGTACCAATTTTATCGGCTCTGAATGGGTAATTGAGCGTGCTGTAGGCGAAAGACTCTGTCATGCCCCATGCCTCGGTAATGTGCAGGCCAACGCTCTCATACCATGCGAGTAGAGCAGGTGATACAGGGGCAGAACCACATCCAAGAACGCGAGCTTGGTCTAACCCTAAGCCATCAGCAAGTTTCTTCTTAATGATGTTGTTGATAAACGGAATCTTCAGTAAGAAGTTCAGTTTCTTCTGTGGCAATTTGTCTTGGATTCGCTGCTGGAACAGAGTCCATAAGCGAGGAACTGAAATAAACAGCGTAGGGCGATGCATTTTCACATCATCAATAAAGGTGTCTAAAGATTCAGGGAAAGCCGTAACCACGCCCCCCATTACTGAAGAACCAAAGATGTAAACGCGTTCTGTAATATGAGCAAGCGGTAGGTAAGAAAACAGGCGATCGCCAGGTTGGATCCCAATATGGTCAATCAACCTTTGAACAGACCAAGTAAACGCGCCGTAGGTGAGCATTGCGCCTTTTGGTAACCCTGATGTACCCGATGTATAAACAAGTGACATCAGCTTATCGTCGTGATGCTGAGGGCGTTTGGTTGATGGTTCATGTGTCTCAATGAGCTTCTCGAAAGTGTGTTGGCACTTCGCTGCGCTGTCGTATGGCAGTGAAATACTCACCAAGCTCGGATTGTCATCAAGTACTTTTTGAGTGGCTTTAGGATCGTCAAGCTTACCCGCAATCACAATTTTACTTTCACTATGCTCAATACAGTACTGAATGGTATCTGCACCCGCTGTTGGAAAGATTGGGACGCTGACAAAATCTCCTAACATCATTGCAAGATCGCAGATGAACCACTCTGCACAGTTTTTTGATACGAGAGCGACTCGATCGCCTGGTTGGGCTCCGAGTCCTTCTAATGCTGACGCCAATTTCAGTGCTTTGTCGGCTACTTCTTTATAAGTAAATTCGACAAATTGGCGGTTAATAATCTGTTTCAAATAGACTTCATCTGGGCGTTCTTCTGCCCATTTTAAAATCATGTCATTGGGTGTAGGGAGAGCTGTTGCTTGTTCTTGGCTAAACTCGTTAGGCTGAATCATTGTCTAACTCCATGTTTTTCGCTAAGTTATTTTTGGTTATTTTTGTTAAAATCATGTTAAATGTACCATGATTTTTTCTTTTAGGGAGTAAAATTAGCGTTTTCTGTTATCTGTGCAGGCACGTCTGTAGCTTGCAGGGGTTACGCCCGTCCTTTTCTTAAAAATTCTTGAAAAATACGACACATCCTTGTAGCCACATTGATAAGAAATTACAGCTATTTTTGATTCGGTATCCGCTACGTGTAAGTCCACGGTTTATTATAAGACATTATCGAAACAACCCTGACACTGTATTCCATCACCAGAGCTGTTATTAATTCAAATTTTAGGTTAGAAATTTAATGATCGCCATCGCCATATAAGAATATATGCATCAGTTGAGCAAGGCTTGGTATTGCTTGTTTAGTTTGTACACTTTTGCTACGTAAGTTCTTGTTTCTGCAATACGTAATTGTGTTGTTAGCATTGTATATAACTCATCAACTGATAACTTATTGATATTTTTGGAGAATGAACTGATGTCTTTATCACCGAAGGAGTATTTCATTAGATTAGATAAGCCACAGTTATAGGAAGCAATTGCTAGTAGTCTTCTCGCGCTAGAGGAGCGAATGTTGTTGAGATACTTCGTCTCCAAGAGATGCAAATAAGCGGTCCCTACATCAATATTGAATTCAGGGATAAAGAGATCTTGTGCTCTGATAGGTCTATTGTCATAAAGTTCGCGTGAAACTTCAGCAGCCCCACCATTAACAAGAATTTGCATTAATCCAATAGCAGAGGCGTGGGAAACAGCATTTGGGTCGAAGAAACTTTCGGCGTGTATCATAGCAACGATTAATGATGATGGAATTTCCCACTTTGTTGCAGAACGCTCAATGTGAGTTTGATATATTGTATATTTATTGCTGACGCTGTCAGTGATTTTATGGGATAGAAGTACGGGTGGATCGGTCTTGGAAGCTCGTATTTCGTGTATTCTTTTGCTTTTCGGAACCACAATTCGCTGCAATCTTTGATTTTCTTGCAGTTCTTCATAAGAGTTTATCGAGTCTCTCATATAAGTCACTTTCGCTGAGATCTCACTATTAAAACTAATTAATATCAATGAAGCTGAAAGACAGAGATACTTCATATTTTAATAGAGCTGTTGTTCATGTTTCATAGGTGATAGGTACTTCTTAGTCTGTTATGAATCCACTGATGATATTTTCCAAACTCACTGTGCAATGGCCAGATCATGGACGCATATATTTGCTTACCAAACAATTGAGTATCACTGGGTATTTTTATTAATTTGTTCATTACTGTTTTGGTTTCAATGATATGCTGTGGAAGAAGGGCTATCCCTTTCCCTGCGCTACAGAGTTCAAGGATAGTACTAATATCATCCAATACCCAAATGTTATGGCTTGAAATGATGGAATAATCAATAATATCTTTATATCCATCAAGCAATAACAATCGATTGTTTTTTGAATTGAATTTTGAGTTTTGAACGACTTCTTTACTCGCCACCCAAATGCAATTAACTAAAAATAATTCTTCTATATTAAAGTTATAGATGGTTTTGTGATAGGGGTTTCCTATCGCGATATCAATTTTCTTACGATTGATATAATCACCTAAAATATAGCTTGGTTTTGTTACAACGTTTATCTCAACTTCTGGAAACTCCTCAGAAAATTCAATAAGAGCATTTCTTACATTTGAATTTAGCATTAGTAGGTCAATACCTACTTTTATTTTTGTTAAATTTGAATTTGATAGATTTTTAGCAATGTTACTTAACTCTTTGTGTTTGCTTATTATTGGTGTGGTTAGCGCATATATTTTTTTTCCTTTATCGGTTAATGATACGGTGTGACCACCTCTATCAAAAAGAAAATATCCTAAATCTTGTTCTAGATTTTTTATCGCTCCACTTATCGTTGATTGCGATTTACCTAGTTTCCTCGCAGCACAACTGAACGAACCTTCAGAGGCAACAGTATGAAATGAGATTAAATTGTCTAAAGTGAGCCTCATATCTCCCTCCTACAGGCTTTGCACCGTAAGTATTAGGCTAATACTAATAATCTGAATTGGCACTATTTGAATTTAAAGTGTGATGTAGATCACATTTTAACTTTGGGTGCAATGAACTTAATTTTCAAGAATAAATATTAATTTAGAAGCTAAATCCCTTAAAATTAATTAGATAGGTAATATGAAAAAATAACCACTTTTAAATCGCGTGTATTTTTGGTTTTGATATCGGGGAAACCGATAGTAACCGAATGTGAGAAAGTGATCTGATTACTAAGATCTAATTGCTTTGCACTAGAAGCATGAAAAAAGGATGGCATCATGATTACTAAACTTTACGTAAATATGCTCAATTATTTGAATAAACTTAAAAATGATGAAAAAGGCGTTACCGCGATTGAATATGGGTTAATCGCTGTTGCAATGGCAACCATGTTAATCGCAGTTTTTTATACAGATGCGACTAGTTTTGTAGACACTTTGGAAACGTCGTTTGCAACTATTAAAACAAATCTTAGCCTTGGCGACTAATTTTAGGTTTGATTAGCTACCTAATATTACCGAAATTTGACATTAGGTAGCTAATAACTTCATTTGATAAAGTGTTACTTGTAAATTTTTATGAGAGTAAATTATGTTATATATATCCGCATTTATTACTCTTATTTTCTTTAGTTTGATAATATGTTTTAAAGATATAACGGAGAGAGAAATACCTAATTTATATGTCGTAATTATTGCGATAGCTTCTTTTACTTTAGGGTTTACGACCTCAGATTTTAGTAAGATATTGATTGTTTTTGTTTTAGGTGTCGTTCTTATTAGTTTTTGGTTAGCAAATTTTATTGGTGGGGGCGATGTTAAGCTTATTTTGGCTTTCTCTTTAGCGATACCAGCGAACGATATGTTTGTAGCCACTATATTGGTGATTTTGATTGGTGGAGTTATTTCTGTTACTTATCTACTACTTCATTTTTGTGGGAAATATGGTTCCAATATTTGGGATGGATTAAGCACTTTAAAACCGACGAATGAAGGTATTCCATATGGCGTTGCGATCTGTAGTGGTTTTGCTCTGGTCATTTTCAAAAATGTTGTAACAGGAGGTTTTGTATGAAAAAAAGTCTCAGTCTGTTTGTTGCTGTAGCAGCTGTTGCAATCGGCGGTTATGGAATATATCAGAACCTAAATAAGACGAGTGAACCTACGGTTGAAAAAACTGAAGAATACGTTCAGGTCTGGCGAGCAAACATCCAACTCGTTAAGGGGAAACCGATCGATGCTTCTTTGGTTAAGAGAGAGCAAATTCTTAAGAGTTTGGCCATTGGGGAAGGGATTAAGGCTGATGTAAATTTAGATTTTTCTCCAGCCACATTACTTAATAGAAATTTATCCCAAGGTGATTTGGTTTTACCCGAATACCAAAATAAAAAAGGTTCTCCTGGATATATTGATTTGCTTATATCAGAAGGTAAAGAGCCTTACCCACTATTAGTCAGCAGTACTAACCTAATATTAGATTATATAAGACCTGGAATTTATGTTGATGTGTTATCAATAAGCTCGCCGGTGGAAAATCTGTCCGGTGACCTTGATAGACGTATTGGCTTTAATGGTGTTAATGCTAATTTGCTTCTTAAGCGAGCTAAGGTGCTCGGTACGTCGAGTGGCAGCAAAGGTGATGATGGTAATCTCGATTCTACGTTTCAGCCGGCGGCATCCGCAGGTGAGGAAACCGGGCAAGCTGTTGTCATTATTGAGATTGATCCGGTAGATATTGCAAGAGTGTCGCTTGCTGAAAAAACGATGCACTTGGAGGTGTATCGCAGTAATAGCTATGAAGTTCCGATTGATGCTGACGTTAGAAATGTTATTGAAAATTATAGTGGAGTGTCGGAGTTAAGAGGTTCAAGACGTCAGACCGTTCAAGGGGGCGAACTGTAATGGGTATAACAGCAAAGATAACGAGATGGGTATTAGTGATGAATCTGCTGTTGATAAACTCAATGGTATTCGCTTCACAGCGATATATTACTCAATTTGAAGGACAGCATATCTCTCTCAATGAAACGATCACAACAGTGTTTATTAGCGCACCAGATATAGCCGATTATAATGTTATCGATGAAAAAACAATTGTCGTTTTTGCGAAAGAAGTGGGGCAAGCGCGACTCGAAATCTATGGCAAAAACAATAAATTACTATTGTCCGAGAAAATCATCGTCGATGTGGATCTGAGCCAAGTTCGTCGCCAGATGAAACTCCATTATCCAAAGCTAGACATTAAGCTAGAGTCCGTCGGAATGCAAGTTGCGGTAAGCGGTGTGGTTGATTCTAACCAGCAGCGTGATGATATATATCGGATGGTCGCAACCCTACTGGGGCGTGAGAAAGTCGCAAAGTATGAAGCGACTCGATTGCTTGAAATAGAAACCGATCTTATCGATATTCCAGAACCACAAGATATGGTTTTTGCTAGAAATATGACTTGGGATGGGATTTTAGAGCTACTTGAGGTCGCAACAGCGCAGCAGGTTAATGTCAAAATCTCGGTCGCTCAAGTAACTGAAAATTTTGCGCAGACAGTCGGTGTTGATTGGTCAAGCGTGGGGGCGGGTGTCGGAGAGTTTCTATTCCAACAGTTCGACGCTGCTGACCTTACAACTGTTATTACAGCATTGGGCAATGAAAATGTCGCGCAAATTTTAGCAGAACCAAATCTGACCGTTATTTCCGGTGAGTCCGCGAGCTTCTTAGTCGGTGGGGAAATTCCCGTAATCGTAACCACGAACAATAATATAAACATTACGTTTAAAGAGTTCGGTGTTCGTTTGAGTTTGACGGCCAATGTGATGAGCGAAGAGCGTATTCGTATGCAGTTGCTTCCCGAAGTGAGCGAAGTCGAGCGGTATATTCGAGCGGCAGGCATTGAGGTTCCACAATTGGCAACGCGTAGAGCCATGACGACGATCGAGTTGGGTGATGGTGACAGTTTCGTACTGGGCGGGCTAATGAGTAGCTCTGACTTGGAAGAGTTACAGAAAACCCCCCTACTAGGTGATATTCCAATTTTAGGCGCGGCATTTAGAAAATCTTCGACAGATAGAAGAAGAACCGAATTGTTAATTGTCGCGACAGTGAATTTGGTTCAACCAATAAAAAGTAAGAAGGTACAGCTGCCTCAAATGCATAAGACTTCTACATTTCATCGTTGGCTTAATATCGATTCTCCAGCTGAAGCAAACAGTGGTAGTGATCCTACAATTGAACTGTTATCTCAAGGAGGATTTATACAATGAAGAAATTAATTGTAATAGTGGTCATGATGTTTCTTATCTCGGGTTGCGCGGAGCGTTATCTTAATGGCAAAGGTAGTGAATACTTAGTCTACCCAGAGACTCATATCTATAAATTTAGTGTCAAATCTATTCCTGAAACCAAAGAGCAGTTAAGTAATCTTATCGCTAAAGTTAACGATATAGATCCCGGAGCCTCTTATAAGTTTGAGTATAGGAATAGAAATTCAAAAAATTTGATTGACAATGTTGTGAATGAATTTGAAAAGTTACCACTGTCTGCTGAGGCGTTCAGTGTGCATAAAAATATCGAATTAGACAAAGATCTTAAAATTACAGTGATCTACCACTCTCTATTACAGGAAAAATGTAAGTTTGCTTCTGTAGAAGGTGTTGATGTAAGCCAAAACTGTTTTGTGGAAGCGGCAAGAGTGGGGCAGGTTATTCACAAGGAAAGGCTCGTGGAGGGATTATAATGTTTGATTTAGTTAAAACAATGAAAGAGTCCGCAGCTTCGGAAGATTTGTCAGGCATTAATAATGGTCCATCTGATTGCGTATTAGTGTATCAATCGCAGGAGTGCGTTGATCTCGTAAAAGAAATGTTTCAATTTGAAGGTTGGGATGAACCACAATTTATTAAAAACACGGATGTAAATAAAAAGTTCTATGAAGAACAAAAATCAAACATTGTTTTACTGGAGTTATGTAACTCAGAAACAATGGCGGACGATGCTCAAAATTTCGCTAGTCATCTTCCTACCCGAAAAGGGCTGATCATTATAGGACAGCAGGACTCTATAGTTAAGCTTCGTGAATTAAAAGAAATGGGATTTTACTATCTATATTGGCCTATTAATAAGTTTGAATTTTCTGACTTTATACTAAATGTTCAAGCAAATTTAGAATCTTTTTCTGGTGTGAGTGAAAAGCGTAAGGCAAAGCGCGTTGCTGTTGTGGGTAGTAAAGGTGGGGTAGGTACTTCTCTGATTTCCACTGAGTTGAGTTCAATGTTATCTACGCAAAGTATTGATACAATATTAGTCGATCACCAATACAGTGACTCAAATATCGATGTGTTAATTGGTTTGGAAAATTTTCAATCTAGATTGATTGATGAATATTCTGTCCCAATTCACGAATTAGATAATGATGGAGCGTTAAGTTATTTAACGCAAGTGAGGAAAAATTTTAGACTGCTGTCATTGCAAGGAGAGCAAGACCAAAAATTCATTTATGATTATAATCAAACATTATGTGAACTATTAAATAGAAGTGCTAATTTTATTATCGAGGATTTTTCTGGAAGTATCGATTTTAAAATTACCCCGCATGCATTAATAGAAATTTATGATGTAATCATCGTTGTCCTAGAACCTTCCGTTTCATCAGTAAGAAATGCACGTACATTGCTATCAGCACTCGAACAAAATCAAGTGTCACAAAGTCGTCGCACTCGAATTATAACTTTAGCCAACCATCATAGACCAGAGAGTACATTCGTTATTGGACAAGGTGATATAACAAAATACCTTGAATCAAAAGTTGATATTGATATGCCTTATTGTAAAAGGCTGTCTCATTTAATCGTAGAAGGTAAGCGAGCTCATAAACATGAGAAAAGCATTCGTAAAACAATTGAGGACCTATCAAACTTAATAAATGGTCAATCAGTGCAAAAACATCAGGGTTGGTTAAATAGACTGGTGGCACGATGAGCACAACTAAAGAGCTATATATATCTTTTCGCACTCAGATTTTTGAAGCGCTTGATGTCGAAGCGATTCAAACCATGAATCGCAATGATTTAGAGGGACAAGTTAGAAGTGCTGTTGATGTACTTTCTAGCAATAATGAGCGTCCAGTAACGGCAATGATGCGGTCAAGTATTGTTAAAAGTATGCTAGATGAGCTATTTGGATTAGGACCTATTCAACCGCTTGTTGAAGACTTTTCGATAACTGACATACTTGTTAATGGCCCAAATGAAGTATTTTATGAAAAGTACGGTAAATTGGAACGTTCAGATATTACTTTTGTCAATGAAGACCAACTTCTTAATATTGCTAAACAGATCGCTTCTCGAGTTGGTCGCCGAGTTGATGAGCTATCCCCTACAGTGGATGCCCGACTCGAAGATGGTAGCCGAGTAAATATCGTTATTCCTCCGATTGCTTTAGATGGTACGACGATTTCTATTCGTAAGTTCCGTGAGCAAAATATCACAATGGAATCTTTGGTCGAATTTAATTCTATGTCTTTAGATATGGCAAGGGCGTTATCGATTGCTTCTCGTTGTCGGTTAAATATTTTGATTTCTGGTGGTACAGGTTCAGGTAAAACAACGTTACTCAATGCTTTATCACATTATATTAGTGATGATGAGAGGGTGATAACAATAGAAGACGCTGCTGAACTTCGGCTTCAACAGCCTAATTTAGTTCGACTTGAAACGCGAACTAAGAGTATTGAAAGTACTGGCCTAGTGACACAGAGAGATTTGGTGATTAATGCGCTTCGTATGCGACCTGATCGCATTATTCTTGGTGAGTGTCGTGGTTCAGAAGCGTTTGAGATGCTGCAGGCGATGAACACCGGTCACGAAGGGTCTATGTCTACCCTACATGCTAATACACCAAGAGATGCTATCAGCCGAGTCGAATCTATGATTATGATGGCAAACTTAAACCAGCCATTGGATGCTATTCGTAAGGCTATCGTCAGCTCAATTGAACTGGTTGTGCAAGTGAACCGTTTACGAGATGGCTCTCGAAAAGTAACAAGCATCTCAGAAATTGTCGGAATTGAAGGGGATAGTGTTGTCATGGAAGAGATATTTTCCTTCCAATATGATGAAGTCAATTATGGTGAGAATGTAAAAGGCAAGTTTGTTACAGAAGGTATCATGCAACGATCCCACTTGGTACGAAAAGCCCATTTTTTCGGTTTATATAATGAACTGATGGAATCCTTTAAAGGGGTAGGGACATGATCATTTGGATATCTTTTATTTTATTTGGGATTGCCATATTTTTACTTTTTGATGATGAAAAATCAAAAGTGGTTAATTTTTTTCCAAAATTGAAAAAGACGCAAAAAGAAGATGATATTTCGGTGATTGATATCAGTGGACTGCTGCCTAGAGCAAGTTGGAGAAGTATTAGAAGAGACCTACATCCAACTATAGGAATATTAGGTTCAAGAGCAAAACTAATTGTTTTATTTTATGTTATTTTCAGTGTTTTTATATCCTATTATTTGATTTATCATTTTTTCTATATTCGTTCAATGTTTATTATGATTGTTTCAATCTTGTGTTTATTATTCTTCGGTTACTTTAGGCTTAAAACGGTTAGAAGAAAAACATTTCAGCGGACATTTCCTGATGCTCTGAATATATTAATGAGTGCGGTGACTGCTGGTGAAAGCCTGATGCAGGCATTTATATTCGTTGGGGGGAATATGGATGGTGAAGTTGGGCGAGAATTTAAGTTAATGGGTGACCGACTTCGTCTAGGTGAAAATTCTGAGGATGTTTTAAAGCGATCTTGTGAGGTCTTTCCCTACCCTGAATACATTTTTTTTACGATTGCAATAAGAGCCAATCTGAATCGTGGAGGCCAACTTAAGGGAGTATTAGCTAGGTTGATTAGAGTGTTAGTCGATGCTCGTGCAATGGAAAGAAAAAAAATGGCGATGACATCTGAAGCGAGGATATCAGCAAAAATAGTGGCAGCCATACCATTGTGTTTTGCAATAATGCTAAATTTTTTGAACCCAGACAATATTAAATTTATTCTCCATGATCCAGAAGGTCAATGGATACTTTATTATGTGTTAGGTAGTGAATTGTTAGGTTTATTTATAGTGTGGCTTCTTGTTAAAAGGGTGAAATTATGAATACTATTATTATACTATTTGTTTTTGCTTTTGGTTTGTATATGGCAATTAATATGTTAGTTGATTTGAAGAGAGAAAAAAGAATAGAATTTCTGCTAAGCGCAACACAAAAAAAGCATAGATCATCTAGAATTAACTCATTTATTGTCAAGTTTGGTAAAGAATACCGAGGGGAGTTAGAGCAGAAAGTTAGGGATGCTGGTATTCACAGCCCTCAACTGGCTATTTATTATTTTCCAATTAAAGTTTTATTTTTCGCGGTTCTCTTATTCTTTGTTTGGATAGCGGACATTGCTATAGAAACTAAGTTTATATTAGTGGTTGTTAGTGTGATCACAGCTGTACTCCTCCCTGACCTTATCTTAAGTTTAAAGCAAAAGGCGGTTGTCAGAAAGATTTCGATAAATCTTCCCTATTTACTAGATATGATGTCTGTTTGTGTGCAGACCGGTATGACAATAGAGGCATCTTTTGCCTATTTGTCAAAGGAACTAGAAACCTTTGATCGTGATTTATGCTATCAGATAAAAAAAACGTCAGACTTTGGCAAGATTCAGGGTATCGATAAAGCTTTATACAACTTGTCTGAACGCGTTCCTTCCCCTGAAATGTCGAGCTTTGTTTTGACTATTATTCAAAATATTCAATACGGATCTTCTATTTCCATGATCTTATCTGATTTGGCTGAGGATATGCGTAAAATGCAGTTACTTACCGTTGAGGAAAAGATGGGGAAACTCTCCGCTAAAATGAGTATACCTTTGATTTTACTTATTATGATGCCTATTGTCATCTTAATTTTAGCACCTGGAGTCGTCCAGATGGGACTTGTTTAGGAGTGAATTATGAGAGCTAGATATTTTATTTTTACTCTTTTATTGGTGTCGTTAATTGGCTGCTCTTCAAGTCAATCTGAACTAAGTCTAGACAATGAAGTCGATAGCATGGAGCGAGTGGGTAATTATGATGGTTTAGTTAACTATTATAAAGGTAAGCTTGAAGAATCACCCAACGATACAGTTTCTATGCAGGAGCTAGCTAAAGTTTATTTTGATAAGGGTGATATCGAATCAGCAAGGTTTTATAGTGATTATCTTTTAGGCTTGAAAGTGGTTAATTGGGAGTTATCTCAATTACGAGGTCAAGTTTATAATGCAGATCATAACGATGCTTTGGCGGTAGAGTCTTATCTACGTTCTATTGAGTTGGGAAATAATACGGCAGAAGTAGATGTTCTATTGGGGATATCTCACTGCATGAATGGAGATTATGAGTTAGCCGAGAAATATTTTAATAATGCCAGAATCAAAGGTTACAATGATACTGCGATAAAGAATAATTTGGCATTGATTAAGTTTGCTGATGGAAGATATCAAGAAGTGATTGATTTATTACTTCCATTGTACTTGTCTGATCCTAAAAATAAAAAAGTTCAGGCAAATTTAGCTATTGCTTTGATTAAGTTAGGTCACGTTAAACAAGCCAGTGATGTTTTAGGTAGTAGTTATTCAATCAATGAAGTTACAACCATGTCTAGACGCCTATCTTCAGGCGCTGGGAGTTCAATATGAGAAGAATAGTCAAGTATGCTAAGGGGTCTCTAACCGTCGAGGTGGCTTTAGGCATCATCATTCTCATCACGGCGACGGTAATGATATTCGAAATGGCGTATCGGATTTACGTCTCAAATTTGGTTGAGTTTGCGCTCAGAGAATCGGTTAGGTCAACGACTGTTTTTCAGGGAGATAATTCATACACCAGTTATAATACCAGCTTTTTCAACGTGATGAATGATGAAAGTAAATTATGGTCTTCACTGACGCCTGTTGATAACTTTTCAATGGCAGGCAAATATTATGTGAGTTATGAGGATCTTTTATCTGATAATTATCGTAATGATGGCGATATGCTGATTGATGATTCGGGATATTCCTTTGCCGAAATATCATTGAGTTATCAATATGAACCTATTTTACCTTTGCTTGGTGGAAATTCTGAAATCATTTCATCTTCAGTGTTACTTACTCTCGAGCACGAGGGTTGGGAGAGTGTTAGATGAACATATCGGAATTAACAAATAATGGAGGCTTTCGAAAAAAACGCAACTCAACACTGCAGCGGGGCGCCTTTACCATTGAGTTAGCACTCATTTTATTTGTCGTTATAGCCATATTTTATTTTATGAGTGACGTGAGTCATAAGTTATTGGTTAGAGCAAAGCTCGACCGAGTGAGTTTTGCTCTGGTTAACGTAATGAAAGAGCGCACTCGATATTATGATGAAAATGTCATCTTAACTGGTGATGATAGAGACAAAATGGTCATTATTGCCGCTCGTCTGCTAAACACAGCTCCAGAAAGCGTAGCGCTGAGAGTTGAAGCTATGCACGATGGCTCTGCTGCAAATATTGATTCATTCGAAAGTGACCAGTTCAACAACTTAGGTTGTAATGTACCATTAATTTCATCGAAAGAGGCTTTGGTTCCTGTAGAGAACGGAGTCTCTTTCCCTCTTTACCAAGTGTCATTATGTGAAAGTAATTCATCTTGGTTTGCACGTTTGTTGGGGATTGCTAATTTATCAGAAATAACCATTTCATCGAGTTCGGTGATGGTTGGGAGGTAGATATGATAAACCCAAATACATTTAATCGCGGTCCTCATCGTCAGAGAGGTATTGCCGCAATTTGGCTTGGACTGACGTTAATACCTTTGTTAGGCGTGTCAGTTTTTGCACTCGAGGGAACTCGATATATACAAGAAACAAGTCGTTTGAGAGATGCTGCACAAGCTGCTGCCCTTGCAATAACAATTGATGATAAATCGAATGAAGCAGATGCTTTAGCGACTCGATATGTTGATGATTATGTGCGTAGTATCGAGCATATAGATATCACGACAGTAAGGACTTATGAGGAGCCAACTGCGGCGAATGATGATACCGAGAAAATTCAATATGAAGTTGCAGCAGTGACTACCCATAATTCGTGGTTTGCGAGTAATTTAATTCCCTCATTCGATGAAAATCAAAAGCTTGCAGGCTCAGCGCTCGCCGCGAAATATCCTTACTATCTAGGTGATAAATTAGTAGACATTGTGCTAGTCACTGACTTTTCAGGATCAATGAATCGGGATTGGAGTGGGGCAAGTGGTGATGTAAATACAAAGATTCAAACTCTCAAACTAGCTGTTTCAGATCTTGCTGATAATATTTTGGTTGTGCGTGAAGGTGATTCTACAGTGCTTAACCGTCTAGCGATTGTTCCTTTTAACCTCAGAGTTCAGGATAAAATTAATAACAATTTATTCTCAGGAAGTCAGTTGAGGTATAGAAGTGATTACCACTCTTCTGTTTCCTCTAAAACGTATGAAAAAGTCAATTGGCGTTTTTGGTCAAAAAGAACATTAAGTGAAGTCGAAGATTGTGCCGATGATATATTTGATTGCCCTAATATTGGGAATAATAATCAGCACAAACAAGCTAAGAGAGTGTTGGATGTTTTAAATATTAAATCTAGACGTCTTGAAATACCAGAGTATATAGATTATCAGAAATCTGTTGATGATATGTTTAACTATAAAAGAGATAATACAGATTTAAAATTTGACTTTAGAGCGGATACTAATGTTATTTACAATAGCTCAATGACGATGACTAATGGCATAGGTCACTATGTGATTCCTCTTACCAGTGATTCTGATTTGATTGAAGAAATGCAGGATATGAATTCAGGAGGCAATACGGCTTCATATCAAGGTATTTTAAGAGGGCTTCAAGTACTTAATGATGGCATGCCAAGTAATTCGGCTAGTCAGCAGGAGATTGATGAATACAGTCAAAGAGTCAAAATTATGATTATTTTGAGTGATGGTCAAGAATATCCATATACGAGTATTTTACCCGACTTAGTTGATGCCAATATGTGCAATGCTGCAAGAGAGCACTTTCAATCTGAGAATGGCAGCCTGTATATAGGTGTTATAGGTGTTGATTTTGATGCGACTAAACAAAATGGATTTCAGAAGTGTGTCTTAAATCCTGATGAAGATATTATCGATGTACGTAGTCGCGAAGAATTGATTGAACGTATTCAAAATTTAATTGAGAAAGGATCTCGAGGTACTGGTGTATCGAGACTATACGGGTGAGTAAAGATGAAAAATACAATGCTAGCACTAGGTATGCTTGTTTCTTTCTCTAGTTATGGGCAGGAGATTAGTGATCAGGTAGTAGAATATTGTGGGAATACTTTTTCAGAGTATTCTCACACCATCGAAATTGGTGAAGTTCAAGGGGTGGCTAGTCATCGTGATGGCTATTGGCAAATTCATGAGGGAAGTCATGATCCAGCTCTCAAGTGGGAGCTTCTTAAGCGCTCACAGTTGATCACTGATCCAAGTGATTGTCTCACTTATATATCAAACCTTGGTATTGCTAGCTTCGATAGTGACAAAGGGCAGCTCGTTGCTCGTGTTAACTTCGCCTTTGATCGTTATTATCTGACCCCTCTTGCTCGTGAAGTGCTTGCTGATGTGGCAAAACATCTCGCAGACAATGACTACCTAGTGACCGTTGAAGGCCATACCGATTGGGTGGGCAGTGAAGCTTACAACCAAGGGTTGGGGCTAGAGAGAGCTCAAAGTACGTCTAAACAGCTTTTCACTTACGGTGTTGAAAAAGAGAAAATGACCCTGAAATCATTGGGTGAGTCTGAGCCAATCGCAAGTAACAAAACCTCAAAAGGTAGAGCTCAAAACAGACGTGCTGATGTGTATATTCCCCCAGAGTCTTTTAACCAAGACGATGCCAGTCCAGCCTCTACACAGATAGAAGAATAACCACTATCTCAACGGTCTCATAATCCGAAAATTATAATGCCCACTAATTAGAATTAGTGGGCATTATATTAAATGACTCCGAGTCCAAACCCTATTGCAATAAACAGAGCTACCATCCATACGATTGGCATCTTCATTGTTTTTAGTAGCCACACGCCAACAATGATCAAAGCGAAGTCTAAACCACTGCTCACTGCGCTTGTGAAAATCGGTTGATATAGCGCTGCCAACAATAAACCGACAACCGCCGCATTCACACCAGTAAGAGCGCCAGCCACTAAAGGTTTACTTGCGATTGCCTGCCAGTTTTTCAATACCCCCAGTAGTAATAAGAAGCCCGGTAAGAACACGGCGATTGTCGCCAACAAAGCGCCAGTAATTGGTGCCGATGGCATTAATACATAGCCTAGGTATGTCGCTAAGGTAAACATAGGACCAGGTACAGCCTGTGCTGCAGCATAGCCCGTTAGGAACGCATCTTGGGATAGTTGGTCACCAATACCATTCTGCAACAATGGAAGTACCACATGACCGCCACCGAATACTAAGCTGCCAGCTTGATAGAACAGACCAAATACTTCAATACCTTGAGAATATGCACTGAACAGAGGAAGGCCAACCAACAGCGCAACAAAAATAACGAGCGGTGTTATGGAGATCTTGTGTGTTGATGGAACCGTTTTGATGTCTTGTGAGGTCAAAAACTTGCTGCCAATGATTGCGGCAAATAGAAGTACCAAGATTTGTGGCCAGATCCCAGGAAGCAACAGGAGAACCACGGCAGTCATGACACATAAAGCGGTCGCGACTTTCGATTGGCAAAAGTTTTTGTACATGCCAAATGTGGCATCAGCAACCACCACCACTGCGAGTAGCTTCAAACCGTGAATGATTGAATTAAACAGAGGTGCTTCCAATAGTTGATTGCTCACCAAAGCTAATATCAACATTAAGATGACAGACGGGGAAGTAAAGCCGATAAACGCAGCAATCGCACCCGTTAAGCCACCTCTTTTGTAGCCAACCGCAAAGCCAACTTGGCTTGAACCTGGGCCGGGTAGAAATTGACTAAGCGCGACAATTTGCCCGTACTCTTCATCAGATAGCCAATTCAGCTTCTCAACAAAGGTTTTACGGAAGTAGCCAATGTGCGCAGCTGGCCCACCAAAGCTAATCCAGCCAAGCCAGAAAAAGGTTTTAAAAATTGAAAGCATGATCGATTCCAGATAAATGTTTAGCGTAATTTAGGTGGAGTTGAACTATGATTCAAATTAATTATTTTAATTATAACTATGAATGAAATGGGTTGTTTGGAATGGCTGATTTTAATTGGAAAGGGATCGACCTTAACTTATTGATTGCACTGCAGGCTTTGTATAAAACAAATAGCGTGAGTAAGGCTGCTGAGCGTTGTTATGTCAGCCAATCTGCGATGAGCCATAGCTTACAAAGGCTACGAAAGTTGTTTGATGACCCTTTGTTTGAGCGGGTGGGTAGCAAGATGGAGGCAACCGACCGAGCCATTGAACTATCAAGTACCGTGGACGCGCTACTGAATACCATCCAGTCTGAAGTTCTGTTATCTAAATCGTTTGATGCAGAGACTTATAAAGGGACTTGGAAGATTGGTCTCACTGATTATGCCGAGCAGATGTTCGCTCCAATATTGTTTGACCTGATTAAGCAATCCTCTCCTTATTCCCAAGTAGCGTTGTTCAATGTAAACCGGAGTAACTACCAGCAAGTCTTTGACGATGCCAAGCTTGATATGACGATAGGCAGCTTTGGTGAGGTACCAAAGCAATATCGAACAAAGCATTTGTATACGGAGCGACATGTTTGTTTACTTGATCAATCGGTTCTATCCATTGAGGAGCCGATGTCGCTAGAACAATTTGTTGCTGTCGAGCACGCGCTTGTTTCCCCTGCAGGGGCTTTAAAGACGGGAGTGGACACTCGTTTAGGTGAACTCGGTTTAAGCCGGAAAGTCGCGATATCTTCCAGTAACTTTTTAACTGTTAAACGACTCATTCGTGGCAGAGAACTATTGTGTATTGTCCCCAAGCTAGTCGCGCGCAAGGATATGGATAGTGAAGAAACCTTACTAGCTGTGAATCCACCAATTGATGTTCCAGATTTTGATATCCAGCTTGTTTATAGAAAGGCAAAGCATTTAGATGATAAAAATAAACTACTTAGAAAGCTGATTACTAATGCGATCTCATCTGTGATTTCCGAATAGTTTATTGTGTCGGTTAATCGTCAAATTCATATGAATTAATTTTAGAAAAATCCGGTTTATTATAAGAACCCGACTATACTTAATTTACGACTTAAAGCAGTCGTAAAGAATAGGCTTTTTGATTTACCTAAGTAAAAAAATTGGTTATATCCTCATGATATAGCTTAAAAATCTACCAGGCTAAACGGACTTAGTTGGTCTTAAAAGCGCTAGCTCCCCCTAGCGCTTTTTTCTTTTGGTCGAGATAAATTTCGACGTATCAACAACAACCTAAAAAGAGAATCGAGTCCATTTCTTAGCTCGCCAGCGATAGGCCATGATGATTCCACGGAACCACTCGTCCATCGCGATTGCCATCCAAGCACCCAATACGCCATAACCCCAATGCACGCCAAGCAAATAGCTCATGGCAACCCCAATGCCCCACATGCTGAGAATGCCCATTTTGATCGGGAATTTAATGTCGCCAGCAGCCTTTAGACAAGAGATAAAGATAAGGTTAAATACTCGTCCAGCTTCAAGAATGATGGAACCTGCAATCAGTGCCGCCGTTAGCGCAATGATCTCTGGATCTTGCGTGAACAGATCGAGAATTTCGAAACGGAACACATACACCATGCAGGTGATCGCGGTTGACGCGATAAAGCCAACCACAAAGTAACGTTGCACGCGCTTGGTAATCTCGTCGATCCAACCCTTACCAATGTAATAGCCTGTTTGGATTTGGCTGCCTTGACCAATTGCCAGTGCAAACGCAAAAGAGAGGCGAGCGATGTTTTGTGCGTAAGTAAACGCAGCCAGTGAAGACGTACCCATCTGCACTACAAAGAAGGTAATGCTGATCTGAGCCATGTTATAAGAGAGCACTTCTCCAGCGTTCATCGAGCCGATCTTCATGATTTTTTGATAGATGGCTTTCGGCACAGATTTAAACTGCTTCACTGGTAGATAAATCCCTTTGCTTCTGACCACACCAATCAAGATCAACATTCCGATTACTTGGCTAATGACGGTCGCGGTCGCAACCCCTTGCACGCCGTATACAGGCAAACCAAAAGGTTGATATAAGGCACAGTAGTTACCGAATACGTTGATGACACCTGCAATCATATTGATCACCATCGGTGACTTTGAATAGCCATGACTGCGCAAAATAGTGGTGAGAACCACACCTATGGTTACATTGAAGGTGAGAGCACCACTGATGAACAGGTATTCTTGCGCGTACTGTTCGACTTGAGGTTCGAGTTGATAAAGCGGGATAAAATATTCAGCAACAAGAACGGCAATCACACTCAGTAGCACACCGGCAATAATGGCCAGAATGATACTTGCTACACCCACGTGAGCGCTCTCTTGAGTGCGGGAAGCACCATTGTATTGCGCGATTAGAATACCCGTACCACTGCTGACCATGGTCGAGACAATGATCAGGAAAAAGGATATCTGAGAAATAACACCAACGGCAGACACGGCTTTGTCCGAGTATCCCGATAACATGAATACATCACTGGTGTTGAGTGCGGTTCTTAAAAGAACTTCGATAAAAATTGGCCAGGTGAGCGCAACGATTCCCATACGTTTGTTTAGGGTGGAATCAGCATTAGGCATTTAGGTTTTCTCAAAAAAGGGGTAGGCGACGCTATAGTTTAGCTATTATTTAGTAAACGACTATCAAATTAATGTCCGGAAGGCTAATAAGGATAAATAAAATTCGAATAAGTCTTCAGAATTCAATATTTCAGTGAGGGTGATGAAATTTTTGAATGGGATTTCATAGCAAGAGCACTCTTTGCTTTTTGTGAGTAAAAGCTTGCCTGTGTTAGCTGAGTACAACGAACAGAGTAAAAGGATCATGGTAGGCCAAATGGTCTAAGTGCTTGTTTTTCGCTTACGTTACTTCAGATATAAAAAAGGCACTCAGCGAGAAACTGAGTGCCAAAGTCTGAAATTTATGAGGTTAGATTTTCATTGAATTTCAGAAGACAGGTATAGGTTTTTACTTACTCTGCGTCAGTAAAGAAATCGTTGTATAACATGTATAGGTGGGCAGCACTCCAAGAGAAGTTTGGAGCACCTTGTTGTTCACCGTTTAGCGGGTTGTAGTTCTCACGGATAGGACCGTCTTGTACCAAGCCATCGGCGTGGTCAAAGAACGCACCTGCCATTTCAATCGCATCGTCACGGTAGCCGTAGCTATCCATGCCTTTTAGGCCGAAGTAGAATTGATCTACCCATACACGTCCACGCCAGTAAATATCTGGGCCAAATGCTGGGCTAGAAAGCGCTGCTGTGCCCAGTGGAACGTAGGTGTTGAACTCTGAGGTATCTTTCATCACAGAGACCACGGCATCAGCGTGAGCTTGTGTTGCTGCACCGTTGAACAGTGGTGACCAACCTTCAGGGCCTTTACCACGCTCTACAATCGGTTTACCTGCACAGCCATTCGCTAGTGGTTTGTCTTCGATACGAATGTCGTAGAAGAAGTTAGTGCCTTCGTCGAACATACAGGTGTTGATGTAGTTCGATAGATGCTCAGCTTTTTCACGGAACTCTTTCGCTTCTGTGTCTTTACCTAGAATGTCAGCCATTTCTGCTAGGTACTTATTATCGCTGTACATGTAGCTTGCTTGGTCGACAGATTCTTGCAGTAGTGAGTAGCCCAGTAGCGTGTCATCTTCAGCGCGGTTTTGAGCGAACTCAACATCCCAATCGCTGCGCTTGCCGCCATTCGCCACATACGCGTCTAGCTGGTCTTTATCGATGAAACCAAATGCGGCTGCATCGTCACGACCTGACTCCCAAGACGCGGCAGTTTGTGCTGGGCTTTCGATGTAATCGTAGTTACCTTCAGCAATCACTTTATCCAGTGCAGTTTGGCCTATAACTGTCTCGTGTTTATCGCCACGAACCACGGTGAAGTACATTTCACCTTCAGGCGTGTTGTGTGCTTTATCGCGTGCTGCGCCGTATTCAGGTACGCCGTTGCCGTTGTTGTCACGGTTGCGCAGCCACCAATCGTGGTATGCCACTAGCTTTGGATACATCTCTTCGAGCCAAGCTTCATCGCTGGTGGTCTTATAGACTTCCATTACTGCCCATGCTGCTAGGCTTGGTTTGGTATTACGTTCATTCCAGTTACCGCCATCGCCGCCACGTTCTGGACTTAGGTTGTAAGCGAGTAGATCGGGCACGTAACCTTCATCCCAAGGACGAACGGCATCGTCAGCCTGAATTTGGTAAGCGAACATCGCGCGGATGTTATCTTTCGCTACATCTGGGTTGAAGTGAGCCATTGCGTAGGCTTGCTTCCATGTGTCCCAAGGCCAAGTTTGGTTGCCCGAGAACCAACGCGCCGTCACGGATGGTGTCACAGAGTCAAACTCCATCGCACCTGCAGCGCCACGCCAGTTACCGTTTAGGGTTTCCATCGCTTTAACCGCAACACGCTCTTGCTCTGGTGTCGCGTTCGGGTTGGTTAAACCCATCTCAAGATAGCCTTCCCAACGTTCTGCTGATGCCGCTAAGAAGTCGGTAGGGTTTGCCATGATCTTTTTGATTTCAGGCTGTTCCGCTTGCGCTTCTTCTGCCGTTAGAACATGCGAGTATGTGGTGTAGATAGTCGTCGATGCTTCAATGTTTGCCGTTGAAGTAAACGCTAAACCATCAACCGTGGTTTTCGTTGGAATCGACTTGTGAACTTGGTATTCAGACTCACCAGAAGTCAGTAGATCCCATGTCGAACGAACCTTACCGAAGGTCACCTTTAGGCCATCGTCGGTTGCGACGATTTTACGGTCATACTCAGGGTAAGTTTCAGCGATTGTTTTGTCGGTTTGTGCCACGCCTTCTTTGGCGTGCGTCTTTTCTAGCAGTTCACCATCCCACACCAATTCAACCGGTGAGTCGGTAGTGATTTTGGTTTCTAGCAGAGAGGTACGGTTTGAAGCAAAACGCATCGTCATTTCTACGGTCACATCGTCAGATTTTAGCGTCTGAACCAATGCGCCCGGTAGGCTGTAAGCTTCCATAGTGAAAGCCACTTTTTTGCCGTCTTTGAACACGCTTAGGCGGTCGAAGTTATCAGCCATGAAGTTGATGTATTCTTCGGTAAGCAGGGCTGTACCTGGGAATCCGCCCATGCCTTCTGCACTGTCTGGCAGCAGGTGACCGTGCCATGCACCTAGGTCGAAGAATGGGTTAAAGCGTTGGTGGTCATCGAAGTCGTAGTCACGCATGTATTCAGGTGAGCCAGTACGGTCGATAACGTTCTTAAATTCGTTGGCTTGCAGTTGCTCTGTGTCAGAGCCTGAGCCAGAGATTGAGTTTGAAGCACAACCAGTAACGACAAGGGCTGCACCGATAGCGAGAGCTGCGAATGATTTATTCAGTTTCATGATCAATTCCTGTTATTACCAGTAGAAGTATTGCATTGCGAACACCTGAGCGTCGCCGATTTCAGTGTCGCTGCCTACGCCAAAGCGGCTATCGAAAGCAGTCGCAAACGCGCCGTTGCCGTATTCATACCAAACGCCAGCATTGATGTAAGAGGTGATTTCTTTGTCGCCATTGTCACCGTCAAAGTTTGCGTAGTTGTAGGCTGCAGATAGGTAAACGCCTTGTGCCGCTTCGTACCATGCACTGGTTTGAATACCAGACTCGCTACCGAAAGACTCTTGGTTGCCTTTATCTGTATCGTGCCAAACACGAGTGGCGAAGTTTTTGTACTCAGCACCCAATAGCAATAGTTCACCACCATCGTTGTTACGAACTTCACCACCACCCATTAGGGTTAAGTCGTCGGTCAGATCGTATTGAAGGTAACCATTGACCATGGCGTTCTTATCTTTCCATTGGTCTGCGAAGCTGTCGTATTTACCGAAGTGAACAAGAGCATCGTCTTCCGAGAAGTCAGACTCTGGCGCGAAAGAAACGCTGTAGCGAAGCTTGCCTTCTAGGTTTTGAATCTTCACACCAAGGTGCACGTCTCGCGTGTTTGAGATCGCGTAGCCGTATTCAACCGTAGGGTCACCCCACCATTGAACGTCATCTAATGAAGAGTCCATACGACCAATCATGAATTCTGTTTTGTTATCTGTGCGGTAGCCAGCGTAAAAGCGGTTGAAACCACCTTCAAAACCGCCCCAGCCGTGGCCCGTTGCCCAAGCATTGCCTTCGTCATCGGCTTGTACTGTCCAGCCCTCCATATAAGCAAGACCAAACCAATTACCGTGCTCGATAGCCAAGCCAGCTTCAATGTAAGTACCGTCTGCGTAGCGGCCTTTATCATCACCTTCGAGTGCCACGTGACCACCAAGGCCAAGCTCACCATAAAAGTTAAATAGGGTTTCAGTTTCTGTCTGAGGAGGCTGAGTATCACTGTGGTTTGCTGCGGACTCTTCCGCGTGGGCAGTGGTACTTAAGGCAGCAAGAATACAGCTTGTAATAAGAGTGTTTTTAGTAAAACTACTTTTCATTTTAATCACTTCTGTGTCGGGGTTATAAATGAAGGTTCGCAAGCAGTTCTGACTTCTAATATGGGGTGCTCTTCAAGGCGTATTGGTCAGGTTACTTACGATCGCAAAACCAATATTAATGATAATTTTGATGTTTAAAATTAATTAAGTTTAAAAGTGTGATCTATTTTTAGTAAATATTTACTTTGTTTTTATTTTGACTTTCAGTTGAATTTGCAGAGGTATGGCTAGGGTTATAAGTATTCGGGAGGTGAATTGTTTGATGGGTGGTTAGATTGTTGGTTCGAATGTTTTGATTCTTGAATGGCTTTGATTTAATCGAGATGGTTAGTGGAAATGTACCGACAAATAAAAAGGCACTCACCAAATGTGAGTGCCTGAAGTTTAAATGCGAGTGCCTGAAGTTTAAGTCAGAGTGCCCGAAGTTTAAATCAGAGTGCAGGGTAAACTAAGCGTTCGCCGGTTCAGGTTTTGCTTCTAGTTTTTTCTCTTCTGGAGATAAGCTTTTTTCATATTTTCCGTACTTCCACCACGCGTAGCCAAGGAAGATAACAATCCCGCCCACGTTGTAGAAGATGATGGTCATGATGTCAGCACCTGTTGGGAAGGTTGACGCAAAGAAGCCAACAGTGAAAATGCCGATCAGAATCGAGACCACGGTAATGCCTGTCATACGTGAGCCCATTCTGAAATCACGAGGTAAGTGATCCAACTTCAAACGTAAATTAAGGTACGCGATCATGATGAATAGCGGTGGCAACATCGATGCTGCAGCTGTCATGTTGATAATGGTACTCATCAGATCTTGAACCGTATCGGACGCCAGTGTCGGAATGAACATCAGTGGAATCACAATCAAGAACTGAATCCAAGCCGCACGCTCTGGAACGCCTTGTTTGTTTAGAGCGACCGTTTTCTCACCGAAGATACCTTTAGGGATTTCAGAGAAGAAAATCTTAACGGGTGTTGCCGTCCACATCAGCAGAGAGCCCAGCATCGCCGTGAATGAAACCACACCAACGAAACGGTTCATCAAGATTTCAGACAGGCCAAAGTGTCTTGCTAGCCCTTCAAATACCTGAACTGAGCCGCCTGTGAATTTAAGCTCTTCACGCGAAACAAACACGTTTGCTAACACAGATCCTACCGAGTAAAGCGCACCGATGAAGATACCGGCAATGATGATGACTTTAACGAAAGACTTGTGACCGCCTTTGATGTCGTTAACGTAAACCGCGACCGATTCTGCACCGCCTGCCGCCATGAAGATCCAAGTGATTACGCCAAGGAATGCCCAGTTGAAGCTTGGTGTCATGGCTTCAATGGTGATTGGGTCAGCTGGCTCGATACCGCCTACCAAAGCACCGCCAGATAGCAAGATGTAAGACATCGTTAGCAGCAGCATCAGTGATGATGTTAGTGAGGTGATAGGGCCCAGTAATTTCGCACCGTTATTCGAGATATGAGTCGCGACCGCAAACAAAATAGTACTTAGAATTGCGGTGGTCATTGGCGTGAATATGTACTCAAAACCTAAGAACGCATACGACGCGTAAGCGATGATTCTAGGGAGCAGAGAGGTGAAGAAGAACAGGTTAACAAACCAGTAGGTGTAAGCTGAAATAAACGCCCAGCGGCCGCCTAGAGAGCTTTTAACCCAAGAGTAAACACCCGCTTCAGAGTCTTTATTCAGTGACACAAACTCTGCAACGATCAAACAAAATGGCACAAAGTAAAAGATGGTTGCTAGAAAGAACATCGGTGCCGAGGAAAGGCCGATCTCGATGTTGTTATTAATGATGTTATTGAAGCTGTATACCGCCGCGAAGGTCATAGACAGTAGGGCAAATTTGCCTATCGTACTGCGTTTATTTTCGGACATGATGTTCTCCGGTGAATCACGTTGATGATCGTTATAACTTGGTCCTAGAGAGGGAAGCTCTAGGCCGCACTTTTATTGTTATGTTGGTTTGGCAAACACCCGCTTTGTTTTGTCAGGGTTGGCTCATTGTTGTTTTTATAGATTTACGATCGGACTTCTTTGGGGTTTTTTTCTTTGGTATTTCAGTAAACTTATTACCAAAACAAAGAGTTAAAGATTAAGAAGTTCATTGAAGAGATTGCTTGTTTCATGAGCGACGATTTATAAGGCGTGTAGGGGCTTTTTTGTCGCTTTCTTTATATGAATCAGTTTGTCTCTTCAGCAAGAAGATTAAAGATTAAGCGGCGGGAAGTTAATCGAAATTGATCAAATATGTGACCTTGAGTAAATAAATTTAGTTAATGTTTTACCTTGGTTTTTATTTGAGTTTTATTACCTATTAATTGGTGTTTTTCGTGAACTGAAACCTTGACGGAACGCCGTTTTATTTTTGGGATTTTTATTTTAATTATCTGATTTAAAACAAAAAAGCGCCAATTAAGGCGCTTTTAACTAGATGTATAGATTCTGGATTACGACTGCTTAGCCGTTTCTAGCTTTGCTTCTTTACCTGCTTGCTTCTTTTCAAAGCGAGAGATCCACCACCATGCGATACCAGAGAATACCGCTGTCATGAAGACGTTGATGAAGAAGGCTTGAACAAGGTCAACACCTGTCGGGAATGCCGATGCTGTCATGCTCACAATGAAGATACCAATCAGTACCGAAACCACTGCCATACCTTGAACTCGAGTACCCATGCGGAAATCACGTGGTGTGTCGTCATGCTTCAAACGGAATACAAAGTACGCCACCATGATGAAGATAGGCGGAAGCATTGCGGTACCAGCGGTTAGGTTGATTGCTGTGTTCATCATGTCTTGTACTGATTCAGAGCCGAAGCCGTTAACCACAAGCATCACGAATACAAACGCGAACTGCCACCAAGCTGCACGTACTGGCACGCCGTGTTCGTTAAGCTCTGTTGTTTTCTCGCCGTAAACACCTTTAGGAATTTCAGAGAAGTGAATTTTTACTGGAGCTGCTGTCCACATCATCATCGAACCGAACATGGCAACGAATAGGATAATACCGACGAAGCGACCCGTTAGAGATTGTGAGATGTCGAAGTAGTTTGCCATACCTGTGAAGATTTCAACCATGCCGCCAGCGTAGGTCAGTTCATCACGAGCAACGAATACGTTTACTAGAAGAGAGCCAACTGCGTACATTGCGCCGATTGCGATACCTGCACCAATGATAACCTTGATGAAAGACTTGTGACCGCCCTTAACATCGTTTAGGTAAGCGGCTGCGGTTTCAGCACCACCGGCTGCTTGGAAGATCCAACACATGATACCTAGCGTTGCCCAGTTGATGGTCGGTGTCATTGCTTCAAGCGTGATTGGTTCTACTGGTTCATGGTTGCCGCCCAGTGCCATTAGTGCGCCGATAACGTAGATTGCAAACAGAGCGAATACGCCGTAGGCCACGATCTCGGCAATCTTACCTAGCCAGCTCGCGCCTTTGGTTGAGATGTGTGTCGCTGCTGCAAACAGAGCAATCGAGATAGCCGATGTGACGACTGGCGAGAAGGCGTATTCATAGCCCAACATCGCGTAAGACGCATAAGCGATTACGTTTGGTAGCAGAGATACAAACCAGAAAAGGTTTACGAACCAGTATAGGAACGAACCTAGGTAGGCTGCTTTTGAGCCTAGCGGTTTTTTAAGCCAGTCGTACATGCCTGACTCAGAATTTTTATTTGCAGATACGAATTCAGCAATGATGAACACGAATGGAATGAAGTAAATAAGGGTAGCGAGCAAAAAGATAGGGGCTGAACTCAATCCCAATTCGATGTTGTTGTTTACAATGTTGCGAACGTTAAATACCGCTGCAAATGTCATGGAGAGTAGGGCAAATTTGCCTAACTTACCGCGTACAGATTCAGACATAGTGTCCTCCGAGGAATCACGTAATTATAGTCGTTATTTCTCAATGCTTCCTTGTAGGGAGGAAGCGTTGAGGCTTTGTTCAGCATGTTGGAGCCTTGAACGGCAAGGCTCGATACATACTGTGAATAGATAGCGTTATTGTTTATTTATTGAGGAAGTAACCGTCTTCAATGGTCACTTTCAGTACCACTTTTCGAACTCGGTTATCACCGTGGAAACGGTAAGCCTGATTGTTGTCAAAGATCGCCACTTGGCCTTCAGCTAGCTCACGAGTTTCACCGTTCCCCATTAGGTGTTCGCGGTCGGTTTCATCGCTATAAGCTTGGATCTGCTCTAGCTCTGATTTCGCTGCGAATTCAACCGTTTCACGGCCTTCTAGGTAGTAGTGCACGTCGAAGTAACGACGATTACCGGTGAAGTTTTCTGTGTTACGAGCCACACCGTCTTCAATCATGTAAGCCAGTGAATCACCAATTGAATACATCACGCCATCTTTGATGTTTCCGATGTTTTCAATCGCTTCTACACAGCGTTGCCATTTACGACCATCGCGGTAGACGACTTTAAATTGTTCTAAGTTCTCTAAAACGATCATCGCTTATGCCTCGTTCAGTTGTGGTTGAGCTTTTGGTGCATTCACCGTAAAAAACTCATCGCCAAAGTTGTGATTGATTAGGTGCTGCGCATCGCAATCGCCTGCTTGGAATGGAATCAGAGTTAAACCGTAGCGGAACTCGTCCATGTAAACGCGGTAAGAATCGAGCACTTCGCTGCCCCAAGAGTTAGAGCCTAAGCCCATCACTTGGTGATCTAGGTTTAACGTGATGTAACCGCTTTTCTCTAGCTCAATGGTGTGTTGTGCTTGGTGCAGGTTTTGGTTGGTGTAGAACCATGCGCTGAAGTTGATTTCTTGCTGTGGTTTTACTGCAATACCATTACCCGCGCGGCTTGAAAGCGCAGCCCAACGAACGTGTTGGCGGTTGCCGTTGTTCTGTGGGAACGGGTAGTTCTCGAACATGTCTGCAACGGTTGATTGGTACACATCAATCATGTTGGCTTGCTTGCTGTCTTGGTAGTTCTCTTCAGGGCCGCGTCCGTAATATTGGACTTGGTCGAAGTCGCCGTTGATGCCCATATCAAAACCAATCACAGGAATTACATGAGGGTACTCACCGTAACGTTCGCCGCTTAGCTCAACGTTCAATTGGCCTTCAGCATTAACTTGGTAGCGATATTCACAACGCATGCCGAAATCGAATACTGGTGGAGCAATGATGCTGGTGGTGGTGATCTCTACCTTGCCATTTACCTGTTCAACGTTAACGCATTCAAGGTCAATGCTACGGAAGTGCTCCTGCATAATTTGCAAGTGTGCAGGCTCCCAGTAACCATCGTGCTCTTGTTTATGGTTATCGATCATTGGCTTGAAGAAGTTGATTCGTGGTTCTGACTTAATCATCTCTTCGCCATTGACCAACCATGACGTCAGCTTGCCGTTCACTTTCGAGAAGTTCAGTGCGAAGTTGTGGCCTTTGATTAGGTAAGCTAAACGAGACTCTTCCACATTCAGTGCTGTCGCATTGTTGTTAGTGAAGGCTTCTAGCTGTGCTGTGTTCTCTTTCACTTGGAATTGATACACCGCGATGTCGTGGTTCGCTTCGCTGTAAGGCGTACGAGAATCCTTGCGCACGGTAAAGTTCACAAACACTTCGCGCTCATCAAGTTGTGGCAAGTTAAGTGTCAGTTCACGGCTCGAGTTTTCTGCCAGTTCTTCAATCTTGATGTGTTGCACAGCAATGGTTTCACCTTCAGCACGGATTTCCGCAGTGATGGTGTAGTCATCGATGTTTGAGAACCAAAGTTTGTTGTCTACCGTGAAGGTGCCCGTTTGTGCATCGAAATCGCGAAGCTTCACTGGGGCAATCACTTGCTTGTACTCTTTCAAGCCAGGGCCTGGCGTTTGGTCTGGGTAGATCAAACCGTCCATGCAGAAGTTGTAGTTGTTCGGGTAGTCACCGTAGTCACCGCCGTATTTGTAGAACTCTGTGCCTGCTTCATCACGCGCTAGAATGCCGTGGTCACACCATTCCCAAACATAGTGACCTTGAATTGCGTCATGCTTGTAGAACACGTTTTGGTATTCAGTTAAACCACCCGGGCCGTTACCCATTGCGTGTGCGTATTCGCAGATGATGCGTGGTTTTTCGTGTGGGAATTCACCGAAGGCATTCATCAGTTGAGCGCGTGAGTACATGGTTGAAATGATGTCGACCACTTCAGCATCACGGTCTTCTTCATAGTGAATCAGACGCGTGTCATCAATTGCTTTTGCTGCATCGTACATAGAGCGGATGTTGCAACCGTAACCCGACTCGTTACCTAGAGACCACATGATGATAGAAGGGTGGTTCTTTTGAGCGTGGATATGACGTTCGATACGTTCAACAAACACCGCTTCCCATGCTGCATCGTTAGTGATGCGGCTTAGGTCGCCAACGTTAGCAAAGCCGTGAGTTTCGACATCGGTTTCACCCATCACGAACAGGCCGTAGATGTCACACAGTTCGTAGAAACGTGGGTCATTCGGGTAGTGCGCAGTACGTACTGAGTTGATGTTGTGTTGCTTCATCAACACCAAGTCTTTCTCAACGCGATCCATGCCCACAGCACGACCTTTCAGGTGGTCGTTGTCGTGACGGTTTACACCATGCAGCATCACGTATTTGTTGTTGATGTAGAACAGACCATCGCGAACTTTAATGTCTCGGAAACCAACGCGCTGTGGAATCACTTCTAGCACTTCGCCGTCTGTGTCTTTTAGCGTCAGCAACAGTTGGTAAAGGTATGGGTTTTCAGCATTCCATTGAACAGGGTTCACGACATCGATAGAGAATTGAGTGTTCGCATTGCCGCCAGTCTGTTGGTTAGGAACAGTTAAGTTATCTACTGAGCCTTGGGAGATAACTTGGCTGCCATCAAGCAATGCGTACTCAAGAGTTGCGTTAGTCGCTGCTGCTAGGTTTTCTAGAGCAACGTTGCACGAAAGGGTCGCGCTTTGGTAAGCGTCGTCAAAATCAGTACGAACCATTAGGTCTTGAACGTGAAGTTGTTCTTTACCAACAAGGTAAACATCACGGAAGATGCCGCCTGTCCACCACATGTCTTGGTCTTCAATGTAGGTAGAGTCGGCCCACTGCATCACTCGAATAGAAAGTAGGTTGTTGCCTGCTTTTACCTGGCTAGAGATATCGAACTCAGCGGTTAGGCGGCTGCCTTTGCTGAAGCCCACGTACTCGCCGTTTACGTAAACTTCGAAGTAAGTTTCAACGCCATCAAATTTGATGATGGTTTGTTTCTCGTCCCAGCTTTCGCCAAGGAAGAAAGAGCGTTGGTATGCGCCGGTTGGGTTGTCTGATGGTACGAAAGGCACATCAATTGGGAATGGGAAACCTTCATCTGTGTATTGAAGATCGCCGTGGCCTTCCATTTGCCACATGTTTGGAACCGTGATGTTTCCCCAGTCGCTCATTTCCTGAGAATAGAACTCTTCAGGAACCAATAGCGGATTGGTGAAATAGCTGAAATTCCATTGGCCACTCAATAGTTGGAAGTGGCTGCTAAGTTCACGCTGAAACGTTTTTGCATTCTTTTCTGATGCGTATGAGAAGAAATATGCACGCGGTGCCATACGATTCTCATGTAAGTTCAGGAAGTTTTCCCAGTTGTTCACGTTGCCTCTCTCTCGGCCTAGATGCAATTTGCTGACCGACGTTCTTATGCGTAATTGGGTCGTAGTGAATACGAGTATTTTTGGACTGAGGTAATTATTAGTAAAACTTTTACTAAATGAAATTGGTGAAAACGTTTTACTTTAACTTCATCACGTTTTTTATGGTCTTTTTACAGTGCTGTGTGATCCACTTAAAAGAATGCTATTGGCTGTTTTATGAAGCAGGCTAAAGAGGCATGTATGTGTATATAGGCGTATGTGATGGGTACAAAAAAGGCCACCGTCAACAAAGGTAGCCTTAACTTATCTGATTGATATATTTAACTATTTTGTCGTGTCACGCAGCTTTAATTTGCTTGGTACATAGACACGTAGTGGGATAGTACGGCCGTCGCGTACTTTCTCAATCAACAGGTTAACGCCTTGAATTCCCATTAGTTCAGAGTGAATACGAACAGTCGATAAAGATGGGAAGGTAAATTTAGCTGTTGGGATGTCATTTACACTAATCAGCGCAATATCTTCAGGAATGTTTAATCCGTGCTCATGAACGGCTCGTAAAACACCAATTGCGATGGAATCTGACGCAATAAACATGGCTTTAGGGTAGTCGCCAGTCGCTAGCATCTGTTTTGCAAGCTTATAACCTGAAGAGCTAGAGAAGTCTCCACGATAGATGTCTTGCTCGCTGACAACGTTCTTAAGGCTACCGTATTCAGCAAAGGCGACTTCGCGAATATCAGGAGTGTTGACGTTATCTTGTCCGCCAATAAAACCAATGCGTTGATAGCCTTGGCTGATAAAGAAGTTGGTGATCTCTTTGCTGATCAAAGCCAGGTCGATATCGACAGAGTCATAAGGTTCAGAGTGATCAGTGAAATCGACATAACAAATATTATCGCTTAGCTTTTTGGCTTGTTCGATAACCTCCGGTGTCATTCTTCCCACCAACAATACACCAGTAATAGGTGCTGAATTTACGTGTATTTTACTTTCATAACAGTTGGTTAGTTTAACTTCCATCTTGTCACATTGGGTTTCAATCCCGTGGCGAATCGATAGATAGTAAGGGTCATTCACTTCAGCTTCTTGCTTGTAGTTATACAGAGCAAGGAAGTGATGATTTTGTTTTTTACTGCTAACGGCTTTTCGTGAGCTGCTGGTTTTGTATTCCAACTTCTCTGCAATTTCAAAGATACGCCTTTTGGTCTCTTCCTTGACGCTTAATGTTGGATCTTCATTGAGAACCCTTGAAACTGTAGCCAATGATACATTCGCTTCAGTCGCGATATCTTTTAACGTTGCCATACTCACTTCCTGTTATTGGAACATTGCGCTGCTTTGAAATTGGTATTTAGTAAAAAAGCAATGCACCTCTTTATTCTACAGACCTATTGTAATCAAACTGGAAGTCATTGCATTAACTTTTAGTAAAATAAATGCTCAACTCCTCTATGATGTCTCAAATCTAACTATCTATAATTATCTTATTAAAATTCAATGAATTAGATGTGTTTGTTTATAGGTTCTCCCTATGTCACGTTCAGTAACAATGATATGAGTTAGTGTAAACGTTTACACTTCGTGGTTTTGATCACAGAATTATAGTCAAAATGGCTGCTACTATTTCTGGCATACGGTGCTACTGAGCTGAATGTCAGTTCGAGTTAGTCCAAGAATGACGACAAAGAGAGGTTGATTGTGAAAGTACTGGTTACGGGCGGCATGGGTTATATCGGAAGTCATACATGTATTCAAATGATACAGGCGGGTATGGAGCCAATCATTGTTGATAACCTTTGCAACAGCAAAGAGCTAGTACTGGAGCGAATCGAATCATTGACCGGTAAGCGACCAACTTTTTATCTTGGCGACATTCGTGATCAATCTTTTCTAGATAGCGTGTTTTCAGAAAACGATATCCAAGCCGTGATTCACTTTGCTGGCCTGAAAGCGGTTGGGGAGTCGGTGGCTAAGCCTTTGGAGTACTACGATAACAACGTCAATGGATCATTGGTGTTAGCTCGCAGCATGAAGAAATCGGGTGTGAAGAGCATTGTATTTAGCTCTTCGGCTACCGTTTACGGTGATCCAGAAGTGGTGCCAATTACTGAAAGCTCTCCAACGGGTGCAACAACTAATCCTTATGGTCGCAGTAAGTACATGGTCGAAGAATGTTTGAGTGATTTGTTCAACGCCGAAAACGACTGGAGTGTGACATTACTGCGTTACTTCAACCCAGTTGGCGCCCATTCATCGGGCACTATGGGTGAAGACCCACAAGGTATCCCAAACAATCTGATGCCGTTTATTGCTCAAGTAGCGGTAGGTCGCCGTGAAAAACTGGCTGTTTTTGGAAACGATTACCCAACAGTCGATGGCACAGGCGTTCGCGACTATATTCATGTTATGGATTTAGCGGACGGACACGTAGCCGCATTGAAAGCGGTTGGCGAGAAGGCGGGCTTACATATTTATAACCTAGGCACGGGCAAAGGCTCAAGCGTACTCGAGATGGTTGAAGCCTTCGCACAAGCATCGGGTAAGCCAGTTCCTTATGAACTTTGCCCACGCCGCGCTGGTGATATTGCTGAATGTTGGGCAAGCACTGAAAAAGCAGAGCGCGAGCTTGGCTGGAAGGCGACGCGTAGCGTGATGGAGATGACGGCAGATACGTGGAATTGGCAGTCAAATAACCCGAACGGCTATTCCCCTTCGTAATTGAAGCCGCAGCGTTGTTAGCTGCGCTTACCAATTCCAATCACATAGAAGATCTATGCTCATGGATATTGGAAATCTTGCTGCCTAGCTGCAACTTCAATTTCTTTGGGGAATACAGATGAAGAGAGATTCTAGATATCTCGTACCTCTATTCTGGAATGACGGATGAGCATAAGGCTATGAAGCGGTTGCCTTTGCACAAATAGCACAACGAGATCACACGTCATTCCCTACAGCGAGGAACGAGCGTGATAGGGAATCTCCTTGTAGAAGAATTATTCATCTTGGTGAATTGACCAAGACACAAAATTTGAGAGCAATCTAAACATGTCAAAAGTTGAATTTAACCCAGTAGACCACCCGCACCGTCGCTATAACCCATTAACGGGTCAGTGGATCTTAGTATCACCGCACCGCGCAAAGCGTCCTTGGAGTGGCCAAGATGAAAAACCATCGACTGCGCAGCTTCCTGCGTATGAGAAAGAGTGTTTCTTGTGCCCAACCAATACGCGTATTTCGGGCGATGAAAACCCAGATTACGACGGCACTTATGTATTCAGTAATGATTTCGCGGCGTTGATGCCTGACTCACCTGATGCTCCAGAGTCTTATAACCCTCTATTCAAGACTCAAGGTGTACGTGGGTTGAGCCGCGTGATCTGTTTCTCTCCGGACCACAGCAAAACGCTGCCGGAGCTTCCGGTAAACAAGATCCGTGGTGTTATCGATACCTGGAATGAACAGATTGAAGAGCTAGGTAAAGACTACCTGTGGGTTCAAGCGTTTGAAAACAAAGGTGAGACCATGGGCTGCTCTCAGCCACACCCACACGGTCAAATCTGGGCAAACAGCTTTTTACCCAACGAGATTGAACGCAAAGAGAAACTCTTAAAAGAGTACTTCGAACAACAAGGTTCGAATCTTTTAGTGGATTACGTTGAAGCTGAAATGAAAGACGGCTCTCGCACTGTGGTTGAAACTGAACATTGGATTGCTGTGGTTCCTTATTGGGCGGCGTGGCCATTTGAAACCATGTTGCTACCAAAAACACACATTCGCCGTATGAGCGAACTGACTGACGAGCAGCGTGATGATTTAGCGCTTGCGATTAAGAAGCTGACCAGTCGTTACGACAACTTGTTCCAATGCTCATTCCCGTACTCAATGGGTTGGCACTATGCGCCGTTCTTTGAAGAAGGCACGGACATCGATCACTGGCAACTGCATGCGTTGTTCTACCCGCCATTGCTACGTAGTGCTTCGGTTCGCAAGTTCATGGTCGGCTACGAAATGTTGGCTGAGTCTCAGCGTGATTTAACCGCAGAACAAGCGGCGCAGCGTCTTCGTGATTTGAGTGACGTTCACTATAAAGATCAGGAATAGCCTGTTTCGTAGATAACGAGTGAGATTCCTGATATCTCGTCCCTCGATTCTGGAATGACGACAGGTGAGAAGCCCATAAGTTTAAGAGCTTAGAAGCTTAGAAGTATAGAAGTTTAGTCGCTGATGTTGTCATTCCCTACCGTGAGCGACGAACGATATAGGGAATCTAAAAGAATTAAAGTGGTGCCGTGAAGGGGCCATAACCAATTGAACAAAGAGTTTAACCAGAGAGTTTACTTATGTCTGACCTAATCCAAAACGTGAAAGCATCTTTTGAGCAAGTCCTTGGTTACCAAGCGACTCATATTATCCAAGCACCAGGTCGTGTGAACCTGATCGGCGAGCACACTGACTACAACGATGGTTTTGTTCTACCGTGTGCCATTAACTACCAAACGGTAGTCGCCGCGGCTAAGCGTGACGACAACATTGTTCGCGTAGTATCAGTGGACTACGGTAATGCAGTCGATGAGTTCGATTTAACTCAAGAGATCACATTCCAACAAGACAAGATGTGGGCGAACTACATTCGTGGTGTGGTGAAGTGCTTAAAAGGTCGCGGCTTTGAATTTACAGGTGCAGACATCTCTGTAACGGGCAACGTGCCTCAAGGTGCAGGTTTAAGTTCTTCTGCGGCACTAGAAGTTGTCATCGGTCAGACATTCAAGGTGCTTTATAACCTAGAGATCAGCCAAGCTGAAGTGGCGCTAAATGGTCAGCAGGCCGAAAACGAATTTGTGGGCTGTAACTGCGGCATCATGGACCAAATGATCTCTGCAGAAGGTCGCGCAAACCACGCGATGCTTTTGGATTGTCGTAGCCTAGAGACTCAAGCGGTTTCAATGCCAGAAGATATGGCTGTGGTTATCATTAACTCAAACAAGAAACGCGGCTTAGTCGACAGCGAATACAACACACGTCGTGAACAGTGTGAAGAAGCGGCGCGCATCTTTGGTGTTCCGGCACTTCGTGATGTGACCATTGAGCAATTCAAAGCGAAAGAGTCTGAATTGGATGAAATGGTCGCGAAACGTGCTCGTCACGTGATTACTGAAAATGACCGTACTGTTGAAGCGGCTCAAGCTCTACGCACTCATGATATGAAGCGTATGGGCGAGTTGATGGCTGAATCGCATGCATCAATGCGTGATGATTTTGAAATCACGGTGAAAGAGATTGATGCGCTGGTTGATATGGTCAAAGAAGTGATCGGTGAACAAGGTGGCGTGCGTATGACTGGCGGTGGTTTCGGTGGTTGTATTGTGGCATTGGTTCCACCTGCATTGGTTGATGAAATCAAAACAACCGTTGAACAGAAATATCAAGCGGCGACGGGGCTAAAAGAATCTATTTATGTGTGCCAAGCGAAAGACGGAGCAGGCTTAGTTGAAGTAATCTAACGGCTTCGAGACTTAATATAGAGCTTACCAAGTAAAAAGATCATGGTAGGCCAAATGCTAAAGCCTTTACTTCAGGTAGAGGCTTTTTACTGGCACTAGAAGGAATTTAGAATGACACAAGAGCAAAACCTGCATCAATCCATGGCGCAGACTCCAGCCTATGATGGCCAACCCGCTCAGTTAGTGACGCTATCAAATACGCATGGGATTCAAGTGACATTCATGGATATTGGTGCAACATGGTTGAGCTGTATCCTGCCAGTAAAGGGAAACAAAAGAGAAGTGTTGTTGGGTGTTAACTCAATGGAGAACTTCGATAAACAAGCCAGCTATATGGGCACAACCGTTGGCCGTTATGCTAACCGCATTGCCAATGGTCGCTTTAAAATTGATGGTCAGAACTACAAGCTGGAAACCAACCAAGCGGGCAATACCTTGCATGGTGGTCCGAACGGTTTTGATAAACGTCGTTGGAATATTACCGAGAAAACCGAAACGTCAGTGGTGTTCAGTCTAGAGTCTGCTGATGGCGACCAAGGATTTCCGGGGAATTTGAATGTGTCGGTGCGTTATGACATCACCGAAGATAATCGAGTTTCCATTAATTACTCTGCAACCACCGATAAGCCGACCGTGGTTAATCTAACGAATCATGCGTACTTCAATCTACTTGGCGCAGAAGCCGGACACGATTGTTTGTCACACATTGTCAGCATCAACGCCAATCAATTCTTACCGACCAATTCGGTGGGTATTCCATTAGGTAACCTTAAATCGGTGAAATCGACCAGCTTCGACTTCAATCAGCCTATGATGATCTCAGAGCGTTTGTTGGGTGATGAACAGCAGAAAGCAGCAAAGGGTTACGACCACTCTTTCTTATTGGCTGACGGCTGCAAGCGCACTCAATGTGCCGCTACCGTAACCTCACCAGATGCGCTCGTCACACTAAAAGTATTTTCAACCAAACCTGCGATGCAGCTATACACCGGAAACTGGCTTGGTGGCACACCAAACCGAAGTGGTGGTAGCTATGAAGACTACGCTGGTTTGGCGCTAGAAACCCAGTTCTTACCTGACTCTCCTAACCACCCAGAGTGGAAGCAGGACAGTTGTATTCTCAAGCCTGAACAAGAATATAACTACAGTACCTGTTACCAGTTTGAATTTTCGGGGGATTCTTCAAACTAGTACGCTCTAGCTCAAAGCGGTTACGTCAATATCTTTTGTTTGTGAATAGGACGATGTGAATTATCGCGTTGTTCTTGGGGGATGAGCAAAAGTGGCGCTCAACAAGAGTGCGGTTTATTAAGCGCGATTGTTGAGTATCTGAGTAAGGTAGGAAAGCCCTAACAGAAGCGATTTTGTTAGGGCTTTTTTTTGTTTATTGCTTGATGAGTCGACCAGAACCTAGACTTTCTCTACCGAATTACGGCGTACCAGAGTTGGAGAGAACATCATTGGTTCAGTTGAGGTGTTTTCACCTTTGGCTAAGTGCAACGCGAGTCGTGTCGCTTTCTCTGCCATCATCTGAATCGGGTAGCGAATAGTGGTGAGCTTTGGATGAACATAGCGGGCAATCAAACCATCATCGAAACCGATGATCGACATTTTGTCTGGCGCTTGAATACCGTTTTCATCAAGGACAGACAAAGCACCAGCTGCCATGTAATCGTTGTACGCCACAATGCCAGTGATTGGCAGTGACTTAGTCAGAAGGTTAGTCATGGCGTATTCGCCACCGTCACTGGTCGGCGCTGAGTATTCAATATAGCTGTCAGAGAGCGCTATTTTGTAATCTGAGAGTGCCGCTAAGTAACCTTGGATACGCTCATCGGCATCTTCAATGCTATGCGATGAGGCGATACAGGCAATGTTCTTATGGCCATGGCGGATCAGATATTCCGTCGCAAGATACGCACCTTTTTTGTTGTCTAAGAAAATACAGTGGTTGGCAATCTCAGCAATATAACGGTTGATCAGTACTAAGCCTTTGACCTCTTTTGCATAGGCAATCAGTTCTTCGTCGGTGAGGCCTTTAGAGTGGATCACCAGGGCGTCACAACGGCTGTTAATCAGCAATTCAATCGCTTGTCTCTCTTCTTCACGATCGTGCGAGCCATTACCGACAAGGATATGTTTTCCGTTCTCACGAGCGACATTGTCGACAGCCTTAACCAGCGTGCCAAAAAAGGGATCGGAGATGTCACCGACCAATACACCAACAGTGTTCGTGCTTTGGCTTACCAGCGCTCGAGCATTGGCATTCGGTCGATAGCCAAGTTTAGACATCGCTTTAGTTACAGACTCTACCGAGCTTGCACTCGCCTTGGGAGACTTGTTGATCACTCGAGATACGGTTGCAACAGAAACACCAGCTTCCTTTGCTACATCTTTAATTGTTGCCATTTTTAACCTCTATACATTGCTTCATCTATTTAACACCGACAATGATAGTAAGGCAACGAAACTCTCATTTTACTTCCAGTAATGAGATCTTTACCGCTTGTAATTATTAGGCTTAATGCTAGTGTAAACATTTACATTTTACTTAATTTTAGTAAATGATTTAATGAATGAAAATAAACCAATATAGGAAGTGAGAAATGGATACTGTCTCTTATGGTGACTTTGCTAAGTTAGAAATGCGTGTGGGTAAGATCATTGAGGTTGTGCGTCATGAAAACGCCGACAAGCTTTACATAGTGCAAGTGGATGTTGGTGACAAGACACTGCAAACGGTGACCAGCCTAGTCCCTTACTACACAGAAGAAGAGTTGATGGGTAAGCAGGTTGTTGTTTTGTGCAATCTAGCGAAGGCGAAGATGAGAGGCCACACTTCTGAGTGCATGTTGCTTTGTGCAGAAACGGAAGATGAATCTGAAAGTGTATTGCTAACACCTGAACGTGCGATGCCAGCAGGTATTCGTGTCGTTTAAGCTCACTTTAGGTTGGTGAGTCAATGTGTTCACCAACCTAAATCAACTAGCTGCGTACAGTTAGTATCAAGCCATCAATCACACTGTGATGGTGATCGGAAACCCCAGCAAGGTTGCCGTATTTAGGCTGGTGGCGATCATTTTCTAATGGGTGATGCCAACCTTGTGTGTGTTTAACGAAGTGCGCCGCAAAGCTTTCAGACACCTCTAAACATCCTGCTAATACAGTATCGACGTAGGTTTGAACGATAGGGCTGTTTTCGCAAGGTGCTTCAATCTCGTCTTTGATGTAAACCCAGATCGGTTGATCCTGTTTGAATTCATCTTGGCTTTCTATCTGAGAGGCCTTTAATTCGATACGGTGATAACCACGCTCACGGCGATCAAACTCAGCCAGTGCAATATCATCCACCTCAAGCAACACACCATTCACTTGTCCTTCGCCGAGATTGACGATCAAAGGGGATAAGACATAGCTGTCATCGATCTTGCTCCAATGGCGAATCAAGCCATGAACAATCGCAGGGATCGCTTGCCCTGTCTGACCGGTAAGCTGACGTGAAGATGAGTTGATTAAACTGCCATAACCAAAAATATACATCGCATTCCTTGTCTGAGTTGTTCCATTTAAGTCTAGTCTTACTATATGTGGCGAGATACCAAAAGTCAGTAAGTTTCTATTTATACATGTATATGTCTTTATGACTCTTTTGGTTGTGTTTTTTTGACTTATTTATTGGCTATTGAATCTCGTGAGTCGCTGTTTTTACTGGTTTTATCTAATTGGCGCGTTTCATGCAATGTGATCTGCATATTGCATCGGATTTGATGCACACAAAATTTGGTTTAGGTAATACCTTGGCCGCTTATCTGAGAATTAGGAGCGAGTTTGTTAAATATCACAGATAAAAGTGTAGAAGACGCGATTCCAGCCTACCTGCGTTTAGGCTTTCGACCTTTCTTCTTTTTAGGCAGTCTCTATGCAGTGATCGCGATTGTCGCTTGGGTCATCATGTTCCAAAACGGTCAGCCTGAGATTTTAAAAGTTCCCGCACTGTGGTGGCACGTGCATGAGATGCTGTTTGGTTTCTCAATGGCGATAGTGGTCGGTTTTGTGTTAACGGCAGTACAAACGTGGACGGGTGTCAATGGCACCAAGCATTATCGATTAGCTGCGCTAGTCGGTTTGTGGCTCGCACCTCGTATTCTGTTTTGGACACCCGCTCCGTTATGGCTGATCTCGTCGGTTGAGGCGCTGTTCTTAATCTTCGCCGCCTACGAAATTGGTTTCCGAGTCGTGAAGTCGAAAGGCTGGAAGAATCTATTCTTTGTGCCACTGTTTATATTGGCTATCGTGGCGAACTTTGCTAGTTACGCGACCATTAAGGGGATGCCTCCATTCCCATCGTCTGCAGTTTGGCAGTCTATGTTGTGGTGGTTTACCTTGCTGTTATCAGTGATGGGTGGGCGAGTGATCCCATTCTTCACAGCACGTCGTTTTGAGTTTGAAAAAGCGCAGCCATTGGTTTGGTTGGAATGGTTAGCCAATCTGCCTTTGGTTGGTTTATTTGTGTTGAGCTTCTTCCCATTGACCTTTGCTCAAGTAGGTAATGAGTTAATGGTGTTTGCTGGCGTGACTCAGTTAGTTCGCTTTATCCGTTGGAAGCCTTGGACAACCTTGTCTGAGCCTTTGGTGTGGTCGCTGCATGCGGCTTACCTATGTATCCCTCTCAGTTTGCTGTTACGTGGTCTGTTAGACAACCCGTTCGCGAGCCACAACATGCTGCACTTGTTTGCGATTGGTGGCTTGAGTGGGTTAATTCTGGCGATGATTACGCGCGTGACAATGGGACATACTGGTCGTGCTATCTATAAAGGGCCAAGTATGGCTTTGGCGTTCTCGGCTATTTTTATCGCGGCACTCGTTCGTAGTTTAGGTGTGACATTCTTCCCTGCGTATTTATTTGAGATGGTCAACATCAGCGCCGGTTTATGGACGTTAGCGTTCGGGCTGTTTATCTGGAAGTTCGGCATGATGCTGTTAACGCCAAGAGTGGATGGTCACCCGGGCTAAGCCAATTAGTTATCTATTGATATAGATAGGGAAGCTCAGAGCTTCCCTTTTTGATCTTGATAACTCATTAAGTACTCGCAGCAAGGTATTGGCGTACCTGTGTGATGAGATCTTCCTTGGCGTGAGGCGAGATAAAACTGGCTTCGATGGCATTAATACTGAACTGCGCCAATTCGTTTTTGGTCACTGGGTGAGCATTGGCGACGGCGAGGAAGTTATCATTCATATAGCCGCCGAAGTAAGCCGGATCATCGGAATTGATGGTGACGCACAGCCCTTTTCTCAGCAACTCGACGATGTTGTGCTCTTGCATGGTCTCAAACACCTTGAGCTTGGTATTCGACAGCGGGCAGACGGTCAGTGGTGTACGTTTTGCTATTAGCTGTTCCATCAACTCTTCATCTTCTACACAGCGAACGCCATGATCAATTCGGGTAATGCCTAGCAAGCTCAGTGCGTCGCTAATATTTTGTGCTGGGCCTTCTTCTCCGGCGTGCGCGACAGTCAGAAAGCCTTGGTTGATCGCTTCTTGGAATACATGTTTAAACTTCTCTGGTGGATTGCCCTGTTCTGATGAATCTAACCCAACGGCAATGATCTTATCTTTATAAGGAAGGGCTTGTTTGAGTGTTTCAAAAGCGCTGTCTTCATCGAGATGACGCAGAAAGCACATGATCAGTTGGCTGCTGATACCAAGCTCTTGCTCCACTTGATTCAAAGCTCGAGTAATCCCGCCAACGATGACTTCAAAGTCAATGCCGCGTTCAGTGTGAGTCTGAGGGTCGAAGAAGATCTCAGTATGAACCACATTATCTTGCTGACACTTCAACAGATAAGCCCACGTCAGGTCGTAGAAATCTTGTTCATGAATCAGTACGTTTGCACCTTGGTAATAGATATCGAGAAAGGATTGAAGATTGTGGAACTGGTACGCGTCTCGAACTTGGTCTGGGGTCTCAAAGGGAATCGACAGGTTATTACGCTTGGCGAGTTGGAACATCAGCTCTGGCTCTAATGTGCCTTCTATATGTAAGTGCAGCTCAACTTTGGGTAAATTTTTGATGAAGCTATCCATAGCAACTCCTTAGCTATTTTAATTATGGGCGGAGTAGGCGAGACAGTAGAGTCTGTAAACCTGAGCCTGCAGGTTATCTCTTTCATTTATCTCTATTTGAGCATAGTTCATTTGCTCGTTATCGAGAAAGTGCCCCGTAAATTGGAAGCTATTTTGGAGTTATGAACGAATTGAAATGACTCGCAAACGATTTACCGCACTAGAGTGTGATCCGCTGCAAATATTTGCAGCAATATGTGTTGATTTGTGCTCTAATACCGCGCTTACCAAGGGATGGTGTTAAAAGATACCCACTTAGATGGAGTTATCAAAGTTGACCGATCCCGTAATGATCTCCCTTAGGAAAAAATAGAACATGTCTAAGAACAAAAAATTTGATATCCGCCTTACAGAAAAACGCAACGGTTGGTGTGCAGAGATTACTCGTCAAGTAACATCTCGCAGTACTACAGTATCTAAGCGTGAGTCTGGTTTCGAAACTGAAGCTCTAGCACAAGAGTGGGCAGAGAAAGAACTAGCATCTTTCATCGCAAACCAAGCAGAACGTAACGAGCGTAAATCAGAGCAGCGTAAAGAGCGTGACGAACTACGTCACACTAAAGAGCTTAAAGCTGAGCAAGCTCGTGAAGCACGCGCTAAAGCTCGTGCAGAAGAGGAAGACGCTGAGTAATTCGGTGCACGATTAACTTATAGGTCCCTTAATTTTAAGATAAGGGACTTATAAAAAAGCCCCAATATAGGTGACTATATTGGGGCTTTTTCGTTTGTGGAGTTCGTTTCTATTTTGCCTAAGAGCGACGGTTTTTATTTATCGCTTTTAACGTCGCTCTATCAAGCTTTAATCAGTTGTTCAGTGTGGTTAGCCAATCGTCTTCTGCTACTTCTTCAATGTAGCTTTCTACTGATTGGCCTACTTCTTCATCGTCTTGTTTGAAGTAAGCAATGTGGAATACTGCATCACCTTCGTTGACAAGAGGCAGCGTTTGCTGGCCAATCACAATACCACCTTTGGTTGTGATCACTTGGCCTTCTTCGTGGCCCAAAGGAGAGCTGATGTAAGCTAGAGTTTGCCCAGCCTCAACTTGCTCACCAAGTCTTACCATATTACGCAAGATGCCGTCTGATTCAGCGCGGATCCAGCTGGTGGATTTGCTCAATACTGGCTCTGGCAACTTCTTACGGTTAGGGCGCAACATGCCTATTTCTTTCATCACTTGATGAACGCCTAGATAGCCTGCACGAATCGCTAAAGGATCAAAACGCAGCGCTTCACCACCTTCATAAGTCAGTACCGGGATGCCCAGTTTTTCAGCTTCGCTACGCAGTGAACCATCACGCAAAGGTGAATCAATGATTACTGGCGTTGCGAACGCTTTCGCAATTCGTAATGTTTCTGGATTTGATAGGTTTGCACGAATCTGTGGCAGGTTAGTACGGTGAATAGCACCTGTATGTAGATCCAAAATGTAATCACAGTGCTTCGCTACGTTTTCGAAGAAGGTGTAAGCGATGCGTGATGTCAATGAGCCTTTCTCACTACCTGGGAAGCAACGGTTTAGGTCGCGACGGTCTGGTAAGTAACGAGATTTATGAATGAAGCCAAATACGTTTACGATCGGCACAACAATTAATGTACCTTTCAGTTTATTAGGTTCTATTGCGTTAGTTAACTGTCGTGCAATCTCAACACCGTTTAGCTCATCACCGTGAATAGCAGCGTTTACCATTAGTGTTGGGCCTGCTTGGCGACCGTGGATGATCTCAATCGGGATCGAAAGTGGAGAGTGCGTGTAAAGCTGAGCTGCCTGTAGTTCAATCTCTTTTCGTTGTCCTGGCTGAACAGTATAACCAAGTAATTCGAAGGGTTGATTAGGTTTTAGTCTTGCCATTTAGGTTGTTCTCAACATGGTGATAATTCGTTAACACGGAATGTATCAATCGTTGATTTTTAGTACGAATCAATCGCTTTACGGTGACGACAAAACTTTTTTATGGAGGCGTTTCTTAATTGGTTTCTGTTTTTGATTTGGCTAGTTAGAAGGGGTTTAGAATTGTGAATTTCCTGACAATACATTGATTTAACGCTGATATTTATTGTTCGGTTGGTTGGTATTATTCATCGCCATTTTTTGGCGGCCAAATTCATATATCGAGATAAAAATGAAAAAAACAATTTCAAAAGTCGTTGCACTGGCGGTGGTTTCTGTCGCTTTATCTGGCTGTGTTGGTAGTAACGCAGTAACCGGTTACCTAATGAAGTTTAACGTTAAGGCTGTTGATAACCGTTACGCACGTGGTGGCTTGAACATGCTACTAGCGCCTGCTTACGGCCTAACAGTTGCTGCCGATTACCTGGTATTCAACTCACTAGAGTTCTGGACTGGTAGCAACCCACTAACTGGTTCTCCGCACATCTTTGATACAAAGACTGATACTTACCTAGACATCAACCACCAACTTGATCCGTCTCTAACGGAAGCGCCAGTGGGTCCTATCACGAGTGCAGATGTGATCGAAAAAGGTCAAATGCAGCAGATTGATGAAAACACGATCCAAATGGACATTACTTACCAGTCTGGTGAGCGTGCGACGTTAATCGGTGTTCGTGATGGCGAGATGGTGACGTACTTCATCGATGGCGAAGTTGTGGCACAAACTTCAATTGATGAGCTAGAAAGCTACGCGGCTTCACGCGCTTAATTGTTTATTTAGTCACAAGTAGTAGCTACAAAGATTAGATACAAAAACAGGTACTCATTGAGTACCTGTTTTATTTTGTCTCAGATAAACGGTGTTTACTGTAAAACACCATTTACTGAACAAACATAGCTTATCGAATTAAGCTTTTTCTGGGATCGCTTCAAGCAATGCAACCATTTGGTTCCAGAATAGCTCAACGGTGTCGATCTTCACTTTCTCATCAGGAGAGTGCGGAAACTTGATGGTTGGGCCGAAAGAAACCATATCCATGTTCGGGTAAGGTTCTTTGAATAGACCACACTCAAGACCAGCATGGATAACCATGATGTTTGGCTTGTGACCGTAGATACCTTCGTACATGTCACGGAAGATATGCATGATTTCTGAATCTGCGTCTGGTTTCCAACCTGGGTAAGCACCAGAGAACGCGATGTTAGCGCCTGCTAGTTCAGCAACAGAGTGAAGCATGCTTTCTACTTGGCTACGACCTGAATCGATAAGAGAGCGGATCAGGCAAAGTACTGTGATTGAGTTCTCTTCTGTTGTGATAACACCTACGTTTAGAGACGTTTCCACAACACCTTCAATCTCGTCACTCATACGAATCACGCCGTTTGGACATGCGTTAAGTGCCGCGATAAAGCGAGCTTGGTCTGCTGACGCAAGTGCGCCCATTTCTACAGAAGCTTCTTCATTGAAAGTCACGATGCTGTCTTCTACTTTACCTAGCTCTGTTGAAAGCAGCTCAGTGTAGTAGTTGTATAGTGAAGCCAGTTTTTCTTGGTTTGCCGCAGGAACAGCAACCGTTACGAAACCTTCACGAGGGATCGCGTTACGAAGGCTACCACCTTTGAATTCGACGATGCGAAGGTCTAGCTCTTTTGCGTGACCCGCTAGGAAGCGAGCAAGCAGTTTGTTTGCGTTTGCACGACCTGTGTGGATGTCACAACCAGAGTGACCGCCTTTTAGGCCTTTTAGCGTTAGCTTACGTGTTACGAAGTCAGCTGGAATCGCATTACGAGCAATTTCAAATGTCATTGCGCCGTCGATACCGCCAGCACAACCCATGTACACTTCGCCTTCTTGCTCTGAATCGGTGTTAAGAAGGATATCGCCTTCTAACCAACCCGCTTCAAGACCGAAAGCACCAGTCATGCCTGCTTCTTCATCTACTGTTAGTAGAACTTCGATAGGGCCGTGCTGAATTTCGTTTGAAGCAAGAACCGCTAGGCAAGAAGCCATGCCCATGCCGTTATCAGCGCCAAGCGTTGTGCCTTTAGCTGTAACCCACTCACCATCAATGTATGGTTGAATTGGATCTTTAGCAAAGTCATGAACTGTGTCTTCGTTCTTTTGTGGAACCATATCGATGTGAGCTTGTAGCACTACACCTTTTTTGTTTTCCATACCCGCCGTTGCTGGCTTTTTGATGAATACGTTACCCGTAGGGTCACGACGTACATCTAGGCCTTGCTCTGTTGCCCAAGCAATAATGTATTGAGCAAGCTCTTCTTCATGCTTAGAAGGGTGTGGGATTGAGCAAATCTTATCGAAGAACTGCCAGATAGGGGCAGGGGATAATTTACTGATCTCAGAATGGAATTCAGACACGGATGACTCCTTTTTTATTTAATAACCATATATTTAGGTTTTGTATGGGGAAAAACCTAGAACAAAAATCTAAAATATGGGTCTGTTTTGATGGCAACAGCATACCACTTGAGCGTTTTGACGAGTAGCGGTTCTAAACCTCAAATAGCTCAAATTTTGAAAGCGATCTTGTCCATCTGATCACAGCTAAGCGCCTTGATGCTTATAAATGGAGCAGGCAAACGTTTGTTTAATTCTATTCTGTAATTTTATTACAAAAATAAGTTTGCAAAATAACCGTAAATGGCCAAAAATGTGACGTATAGCAAAAAATACTTGTAATCTTTTTTCTTTAGGGTATATTAATAACCAACTTCTGAGATGAAGAGTAAATGCTCAAAGGATGAGTCCGTTTTATCGCCTCCAAGGAACCGAGAAATCAAATTCGTTTTTTATTGATTTATTAAGGTGATAGTTATGAAAGGTTTACCATCTGCAATGTTCTGGATTAACAGCTCTGTTTACACTAGCAACTTTGCATACCCTACAAGCTTTGGTTACTAATACCGTAAGCATGTAACTCGAACAGTTTTGTTCACCCCTATATATTGGAATTCTTTTACAGCCCTTTTGGTTGACAGATTCTACCGCCACTCAGTTTTGAGTGGCGTTTTTTTTGCCTGCTACTTTTCCAAACCGCTTTCGCTTGTCACTTTCCTTGCTGTTCTGCGTGGTTGTTTTTTAAACGCCGAAATATCAATTTGCGCCTTATTACTGATCCTGTTGAAAAATACATAACTATTGTGAGTTTGAATTCAGAATTTACTGGCTAGATTATCAATGAAAATAACCGATGGTAGAAAAAACAACCAACTAGTTTTAGTGAGTCTATTGTTGTTAATTGTTTGTTTTTAATGGTTATTTATCGATGATATCTTCATTTTTAATCGCTTTGTTTCATACGGCATTCTGATAAATATCGATTAGAGCCTTAATTCTATCTGGAATTTGTTATTTGATAACTTTATAATCCACAGCCAATCGATTACGCAACCGTTTACTTTTTACCCTTATAGGATTCGATAATGTTCGAAAAGCTATTCAAACTCAGTGAAAATGGCACCAATGTGCGCACTGAAATCATCGCAGGTCTAACAACCTTCCTAACAATGGCTTACATCATTTTTGTAAACCCAATGATTCTAGCTGATGCTGGTATGGACCATGGCGCTGTATTTGTAGCAACCTGTTTAGCGGCTGCTATTGGCTGTTTCATCATGGGCTTTGTTGCTAACTACCCAATTGCTCAAGCTCCAGGCATGGGTTTGAACGCATTCTTTACCTACGCTGTTGTAATGGGTATGGGTTATACGTGGCAAGTTGCTCTGGCAGCGGTTTTCGTATCAGGCGTAATCTTCATCTTCTTAAGCATCTTTAAGATCCGTGAATGGATTATCAACTCGATCCCTATGTCTCTGCGTGTTGGTATCTCTGCAGGTATCGGTCTTTTCCTAGCGTTTATTGCGCTTAGCAATGCAGGCATCGTTGTTTCTAACCCAGCAACTAAAGTTTCACTGGGCGACATTACCGCGATTGCTCCTATCCTAGGCTCAATTGGTTTCTTCCTAACGATTGCTCTTGTTCACCGTGGCGTGAAAGGGGCAGTAATGATTGCGATTCTAGCTATCACAGCTCTTGGCATTGTTATTGGTGACGTTCAATACGGCGGCATCATGTCTACACCACCAAGCCTTGCTCCTACATTCATGCAGCTTGATTTCTCTGCTGTATTTGAAATCGGTATGATTTCAGTGGTATTCGCGTTCTTGTTCGTCGATTTGTTCGATACAGCGGGTACTCTGGTTGGTGTTGCAACGAAAGCAAACCTAATCAAAGAAGACGGCAAACTACCTCGCTTGAACAAAGCACTGCTTGCTGACTCTACAGCAACATCTATTGGTGCACTGCTAGGTACATCAAATACTACTTCTTATGTTGAGAGTGTTGCGGGTGTTGCTGAAGGCGGCCGTACCGGTCTAACGGCTGTTGTTGTTGGTATCTTATTCCTACTGGCTCTTTTCTTCTCGCCACTTGCAGGTATGATTCCGGCTTACGCAACATCAGGTGCACTTTTCTATGTAGCAATTCTGATGATGTCTGGCCTAGTTGGCATTGATTGGCGTGATCTTACGGAAGCAGCACCAGTCGTGGTAACATGTCTGCTTATGCCGCTGACGTACTCTATCGCTGAGGGTATCTCACTAGGTTTCATCGCTTACGCTGCAATTAAGCTGCTAAGTGGTAAAGGTCGCGACGTTTCACCTGCTGTGTGGGTAATGTCGGCTATCTTTATTCTTAAATACATTTTCGCTTAATCGTCTAGATTTCTGCTTAATCGCTGAAGAGGCTATGTTTGAAATAGCCTCTAATAACATGACAAAATTATTAGGTTTTATACTATGAGCAACAAATTCGTTATCACTTGGGACAACATGCAGACTTACTGCCGTCAACTTGCTGAAAAGCAAATGCCAGCAGAGCAGTGGAAAGGCATCTGGGCAGTAAGCCGTGGTGGTTTGGTTCCTGGTGCAATCTTGGCTCGTGAGCTAGGTATTCGTCACGTAGATACGATTTGTATTTCTAGCTACGACCACGATCACCAACGTGATATGACAGTAGTTAAAGCACCTGAAGGTGACGGCGAAGGCTTCCTAATCGTTGAAGACTTGGTTGATAGTGGTGACACTGCACGTAAGCTTCGCGAAATGTACCCTAAAGCGAAACTGATCGCTGTATGTGCAAAACCATCTGGCGCTGATTTGCTAGACGAGTACATTGTTGATATCGCTCAAGACACATGGATTGAGCAACCTTGGGATACTAGCCTAAGCTACGTAGAGCCAGTAAATCGCAAGTCAAAATAAGCGTAAACTTAGTTTTTTGAGAAATGACCCTTTATAGGGTCATTTTTTTTTATATTATTAGTGACAACCATTTCTTATTAAGTATCCCAATGTCTGAACCAGAAGAAACGAGCTCGAACCTTTCGGAAACTTTGTTTGTAAAGCACAAGCAAGCGAAAGAGACCTCAATGTTGACACAATACATGCCAAGCTCTGAAGCGCTATTGGATGAGAAACGTGAACAGCAAAACTCATCATGGTATCGAAACCTAAGACGTCTTCAGTGGGTATGGCAAGGCGTTAATCCAATAGAGCAGGAAGCGGTATTGGCTCGCATCGCGTCATCAGATAACTCTCGTACAACCGATGAGTGGCTTGATACGGTCATGGGTTACCGAAGTGGTAACTGGGCATACGAATGGACCAAGCTGGGTATGCAGCATCAAAATCGTTCTAATGAGAAGAATGGTGAAGAGATGGCTGAAGAGCTATTTTCCGCATCGTTGTGCTTCAGTATTGCGGGTTACCCACACCTCAAGAACGACAACTTGGCAGCTCAGGCTCAAGTGTTGGCCAACGCAGCGTATTCTGAAGCGATCAAGCACACTAAGTTGATCGTCAAGCAGATTGATATTCCATACCAAAACAAGAAGATCAAAGCGAACTTGCATCTAACCAAGACAGATAAACCACAACCGGTTGTGATTGTCAGCGCGGGTCTAGATAGCTTGCAAACCGATATGTGGCGCCTGTTTAGGGATTATTTAGCACCTAAGAACATTGCTATGTTAACGGTAGACATGCCATCAATAGGGCACAGTGCACATTGGCCGTTAACAGAAGACTCATCTTGTCTTCACCAAGCAGTGCTGAATGAATTGCCTAACATCCCATGGGTCGATCACCACAAAGTCGGCTTGTTTGGTTTCCGCTTCGGTGGCAATGCGATGGTGAGATTATCTTTCCTCGAGCAACATAAGATTAAAGCGTGTATTTCTTTAGGCGCGCCAATTCACGATATCTTTGTTCATGCAGACAAACTTAAGCAGATGCCTAAAATGCATCTAGATGTGTTGGCTTCGCGCCTTGGTAAAGGGGCGGTCGATATCAATAGCCTTTCTGGGCAGTTGATGGCGTGGTCACTCAAGGTACAAGGTTTGCTGTCAAACAGTAAAACCAGTGTTCCTATCTTGGCATTGGCTCTGGAAGGCGACCCGGTTTCACCGCCAATGGATAATCAACTGGTTGCTATTTACAGTGATTACGGAAAAGCGAAGAAAATCAAAGCTAAGTCAATTACACAAGGTTATGAGCAATCCCTCGAATTGGCGATAAAGTGGCTTGAGGATGAATTATTTAGATGACATTTCTCCTAAATTAGTTAAGCATGAAAAATGTACAAACTAAGTACCTGATACTCAGAGGTCATTTATAAAATCCAAATGCGTAGTTTCTACGTATAACAGTCTGAGTAACGTCATTCTTAACATTGAAAATGGAGATTCAATATGTCAGAAGTGACACAACAACCTACGCATTACCGCTTGTTGAATGTTTTAAAGGCGATCGGGCCTTACTTAAGGGAACCGCAATCAGAAGAAGGCCACTATATCTTTGATTGCTTGTCTGTATGTGTGAACGATAAAAAATCACCAGAAGAACGCGAGTTCTGGGGCTGGTGGCTGGAATTGGATAAGTCGGAAGAGGGATATTCGGCGAAGTACAATATCGGCAAGTACAACATCGATGGTAACTGGGATTCTTTGCCGTTACCTAAAAAGGCGGTCGCTGAGGTCTCTCGAACTCAAGAAGCCTTCCACAAGAAACTGGTTGATGAACTTCAAAGTAAGTTTGAAATCAGTATCCAATTAGACGAAGAGTCTGTCGAATTCGTCTAATTTTAAAGGTTACTCTTCTATATAAAGCAAAAAGGTGCGATTTCGCACCTTTTCTGCTTGTGAATTCCCCTTTTGATTGCTAAAACATCACCTCTTATTTGTTTTATCCATAAAAGACTTCATGACAACAAATCATCAAAGCGGGACAACAACACAGCGTAAAACTGTCGTTGTTAAACTGGGTACCAGTGTCTTAACTGGTGGAACATTGGCATTAGACCGCGCTCATATGGTTGAGCTGGTTCGTCAATGTGCTGAATTAAAAAAACAAGGCCACTCTGTGGTTATGGTTTCGTCTGGTGCAATTGCAGCAGGACGTGAGCACCTTGGTTACCCCGCACTTCCCAACTCAATGGCGAGCAAACAGTTGCTTGCGGCAGTTGGGCAAAGTCAGTTGATTCAAGTTTGGGAGTCTTTGTTTGCTATCTATGGCCTTAAGATTGGCCAGATGCTACTGACTCGTGCTGATCTCGATGATCGCGAGCGTTTTCTTAATGCACGTGACACGATCAACGCACTGGTTGAGCACGATATTATTCCGGTAGTAAACGAAAACGACGCAGTAGCAACCAACGAAATTAAAGTGGGCGACAATGATAACTTGTCGGCCTTAGTGGGTATTTTGTGCGGTGCTGATAAGCTTTTGCTACTAACAGACCAAAAAGGCCTGTTTACGGCTGACCCTCGTAAAGATCCAAATGCTGAGCTCATCAAAGAAGTGAAAACCATTGATGACACGCTGCGTAAGATCGCAGGTGGCAGCGGTACTACGTTGGGTACTGGCGGCATGGCGACAAAACTGCAGGCGGCTGACATTGCTCGTCGCGCAGGCATCGAAGTGATTATTGCTGCGGGCAGTGCTGAAAATGTGGTGTTTGATTCACTGAGTGATAACCCACAAGGCACACGTTTCTTGCCTTTAGCGGAAGCGCTTGAAAACCGTAAACGCTGGATTTTAGCGGGCCCTGCTTCAGCAGGTGACATCGTGGTTGACGACGGCGCAGTAAACGCAGTCAACACCAAAGGCAGCAGCTTGTTGGCGAAAGGGGTTGTTCGAGTTAAAGGCGAATTCTCTCGTGGTGAAGTTACCCAAGTCACAGACAGCAAAGGCAAAGTAATTGCGCGTGGTATCGCCAGTTATTCAAGCCAAGACCTAGCAAAAATTGCAGGCAAGCACAGTAAAGATATTGGCGACATCCTTGGATACGATTATGGGTCAGAAGTCATTCACCGTGACGACCTAGTTGTAATCCAAGAGTAGCTCGTGATGATAAGGTGAATCACCTTTTTGCATCCAAAGACAGACAGAATTTAGGGAGAGTTAAACGTGGATTTAACTAACATGGGTATCGCAGCAAAAGACGCTGCTTTCCACCTAGCGACCGCATCTACGGCGCAAAAGAATAAAGCATTGGCGATTATCGCTGATGAGCTAGAAGCAAACGCAACAACGATTTTAGAAGCGAACGCGAAAGACATCGAACTGGGTCGTGAAGCGGGTTTAACTGACGCACTGCTCGATCGTCTACTTCTTAACGAAGAGCGCTTAACCGGTATCGCTAACGATGTTCGTAACGTGATTAGCCTGAATGACCCAGTTGGCAGCGAAATTGACAGCAAAGTACTAGAAAACGGTATGTCACTGTCTCGCCGCCGCGTGCCACTTGGTGTGGTGGGTGTTATCTATGAAGCGCGTCCGAACGTAACCATCGATATTGCAGCTCTGTGTCTGAAGACAGGTAACGCAAGCATTCTACGTGGTGGTAAAGAGACGTTTTTCTCGAACATGGAACTGGTTAAGGTTATCCAGTCTGCATTAGAGAAAGCGGAGCTTCCAGCCGCTTCTGTTCAGTACATCGAGAAGCCTGATCGTGAACTCGTTTCTCAACTGCTTAAACTGGACGACTACGTGGATATGATCATTCCTCGTGGCGGCGCTGGTCTGCACAAGATGTGTAAAGAGAACAGCACCATCCCAGTAATCATCGGCGGCTTTGGTATCAGCCATATCTTCGTTGATGAAAGCGCTGATCTTGAGAAATCTGTCGATGTGGTCGAAAACTCAAAAGTTCAACGTCCATCGGCGTGTAACTCGTTAGATACACTGCTAGCGCATGAAGCGGTTGCTGAAGCTTTCCTAACTAAGCTGAAACAGCGTTTAGCCGGCAAGGTAACCTTAGTTGCTGATACCAGTGCAAAATCGCTGCTAGCGGGTTTTGAAGACCAACGTGATGCGGTTGAAGGCGACTTTGACACTGAATGGCTAAGCTACACGCTAGGCGTGAAAGTGGTAGCGGATGTGGCAGAAGCGATTGACCACATGCGTGTACACAACGCGAGTCATTCAGATGCGATCATGACCAATAGCTTAGAGAGCTCAGAGCGTTTCATTAACTCTGTTGGTTCTGCAGCGGTTTATGTGAATGCATCAACACGTTTCACTGATGGAGCACAGTTTGGTTTAGGTGCTGAAGTTGCCGTGTCTACTCAGAAATTGCATGCTCGCGGCCCAATGGGCTTAGAAGAGCTGACAAGCTACAAATGGGTAGGTAAAGCGAACTATTTAGTCCGCGGTTAACGCTGGTCGTTAATTTTACTCCTCAGCTCATTTTTGAAATGGCGGTCGAGTAGCAATAATCAATGAATCACCACACAAAAGGGCCTTAATTGGCCCTTTTTCTTTCCTAACGTTTGGCAATTCCGTTACACTGATATTCAATTATTTGGAGGTGATATGCATTGTCCTTTTTGTTCAGAGAACGACACTAAAGTAATCGATTCAAGACTGGTAGCCGATGGCCATCAGGTTCGTCGTCGCCGTCAATGCCTTGCATGTAGTGAACGTTTTACTACGTTCGAATCGGCAGAACTTGTGATGCCTAAAGTCATAAAGTCGAATGGAAACCGCGAACCATTTAATGAAGATAAAATGGTGGGTGGTGTACAGCGCGCCCTAGAAAAACGCCCAGTGAGTGCTGACGCGATTGAACTTGCGATCAGTACGATTAAGTCACAACTCCGTGCAACTGGTGAGCGTGAAGTACCAAGCGAGATGATTGGTAATCTTGTGATGGGCCAATTGAAAGAATTGGATAAAGTGGCGTACATTCGTTTTGCCTCTGTTTACCGCAGCTTTGAAGACATCCGAGAGTTTGGCGAAGAAATCGCTAAATTAGAGGATTAACTCCTCAATCATGTCAAACTTTACTCCCCTAGATTTTCAAATGATGTCGCGTGCTATTCAGTTAGCAAAACGCGGCATTTACACTACTGCGCCAAACCCTAATGTGGGTTGTGTCATTGTACAAACCGACGGTCAGATCGTTGGTGAAGGTTTTCATGCCAAAGCTGGCGAACCTCATGCTGAAGTACATGCCATGCGAATGGCAGGCGACAAAGCAAAAGGTGCGACGGCTTATGTCACGCTAGAGCCTTGTTCTCATTACGGTCGAACGCCGCCTTGTGCTGAAGGTTTGATTAAGGCTCAAGTAGCCAAAGTGATTTGTGCCATGCAGGACCCAAACCCAAAAGTCGCAGGTCGTGGTATCAAAATGCTACGCGATGCGGGTATTGAGGTTGAAATCGGTTTGCTAGAGCAAGACGCTCTCGACTTGAACCCTGCATTTATCAAGCGTATGCAAACTGGCATGCCATTCGTTCAGTTAAAGATGGCCGCTAGCCTTGATGGGCAAACGGCATTGGAAAATGGCCAAAGCCAGTGGATCACATCGCCAGAAGCACGTCGTGATGTTCAGAACTACCGAGCAAAATCAGGCGCTGTGTTGTCAACTAGCCAGACGGTGATTGAAGACAACGCGTCGTTGAATGTTCGTTGGGCAGAGTTGCCAAGCAGTATCAAAGGTCATTACGCTGAAGACGAGCTGCGTCAGCCGATTCGCGTGATTCTTGATCGTCAAAACCAACTGCGTCCTGAACTCAAGTTATTCCAGACTCCAACATCGGTGTTGAGAGTTGCCGAAGCATCTGCTGATATTGAAGTCGCAACCACAGATGCAGGTCAGCTCGATTTGCACGATCTGATGCGTCAATTACCTGCCAATCATATCGACCATATTTGGGTCGAAGCGGGCGCAACATTGGCAAAAAGCTTGATTGAAGAGCAGCTGGTGGATGAGCTAATCCTTTATTTAGCACCTAAACTTATGGGCAGTGACGGACGAGGTTTGATGGGTGCATTAGGGCTCACTTCAATGTCTGACGTTATTGACCTAGAAATTAAAGATGTTCGACAGGTTGGTGTGGATATTCGCATCGTTGCGAAACCCGTATTTCGAAACAGATAGTAACGAAACCACAGTGGAAATAGTTACTCCAACTACATACGTGTCGTTGACAACAAAAAGAGTTTTAAAATGTTTACAGGAATTGTAGAAGCCGTAGGTACATTGAGTGCAATCACTCCCCGCGGAGAAGACATCACCGTAACGGTTAATGTTGGTAAGCTTGATATGGCTGACGTTAAGTTAGGCGACAGTATCGCTACCAATGGTGTGTGTTTGACAGTTGTTGAATATAACGACCACAGCTACAGTGCAGATCTTTCGCTTGAGACCCTGAAAAAAACGGGTTTTGTCGATTACCAAGCGGGCGATAAAGTTAACCTTGAGAAAGCAATGTTACCAACCACGCGTTTCGGTGGACATATAGTGTCTGGTCACGTTGATGGCGTGGGTGAGATTGTTGAACGTAACCAAGTTGGCCGTGCGATTGAATTCTGGGTAGAAATGCCAGCAGAAATCTCAAAATACGTGGCTCAAAAAGGCTCAGTAACAGTTGATGGCATTAGCCTGACTGTGAACGATTTACGTAAGAACGCATTCAAGCTGACTATCGTTCCTCATACTTCTTCAGAAACCACCATCGACCAATTCAATGTCGGTCGTAAAGTGAATCTAGAAGTTGATGTATTAGCACGTTACATGGAGCGTTTACTGCAAGGTCAGCAACAAGAATCTGAGCCTGAATCTCGATTAACGATGGAATTCTTACAGCAGAATGGTTTTGCCTAACCGTTGATACAAAGTGCGTTAAGCGAGACTTTGTAAAGCGAAGCAATATCATCAGGTTTAAATAGTGTCGGTTCTAGGAAGCAGAACCATTTCAAAGGATATAGAACAATGCCAATTAGTACTCCTCAAGAAATTATTGAAGACATTCGCCTAGGAAAAATGGTTATCCTGATGGATGATGAAGATCGCGAAAATGAAGGCGATCTGATCATGGCAGCAGAACATGTGACGCCAGAAGCGATTAACTTCATGGCGATGTACGGCCGTGGTTTAATCTGTTTAACGTTGACTAAAGAGCGTTCAAACCGCATGGGCCTAGCGCCTATGGTTCTAGATAACAACGCACAGTACACCACTAACTTTACTGTTTCGATTGAAGCGGCAGAGGGCGTAACAACGGGTATCTCTGCATCAGACCGTGCAGTGACGGTTCAAGCTGCAGTGGCGAAAGATGCGAAAGCGGCTGACCTTGTTCAACCTGGTCATATTTTCCCACTGACAGCGCAAGATGGCGGTGTTCTGACTCGCGCAGGACACACAGAAGCAGGTTGTGATTTAGCACGTCTTGCAGGCTGCGAGCCAGCATCGGTTATCGTTGAGATCCTTAACGACGACGGTACTATGGCTCGTCGCCCTGACCTTGAAGTGTTTGCTGAAAAACACGACATCAAGCTAGGCACGATTGCTGACTTGATTGAATACCGCAACAACACAGAAACAACGATTGAGCGTGTAGCACAATGCCATTTACCAACAGAGTTTGGTGATTTCGAGCTGGTGACTTACCGCGATACAATTGATAACCAGATCCACTACGCGATGCAAAAAGGCGACCTATCTGAAGGTGCTCCTTTGGTACGTGTTCACCTGCATGACACGTTCACCGATCTGCTTCATTCAGACCGTGGTACTGAACGCAGCTGGTCGCTAGATAAAGCGATGAAGCGTATTGGCGACGAAGGCGGTGTGTTGGTTATTCTTGGCAACGAAGAGTCGTCTGATTCTTTGATTCACAAAGTGAAGACATTCGAAGCGCAAGACAAGAACGAGCAGCCAACTATGGCGAAGAAGCTGGGTACCTCGCGTCGTGTTGGTGTCGGTTCTCAGATTCTTCAAGATCTAGGTGTGCACGATATGCGTCTGCTTTCTTCAAGCACTAAGCGTTACCACGCATTGGGTGGTTTTGGCCTTAACGTTGTTGAGTACGTTTGCGAATAAACCATGCGTTAGCAAGCAGACGTTTCTCCGTTTGTAGCAACATAATTTACCGATGATTTCAGTGGCTCTTTTGGTGATAAATCTTGCCAAAAGAGCAAAGTAGCCAAGTCCGACTCAAAACGTGTTCAACACACAAACTTGGTTACTCGCTGTTCCTATATGCTTGGGATCAGCGCTGCATTATCATCTTTACATTGCCGGTGTCTGTTCTTCTAAATTACCATTAGATATTGCTCACAGTTTTGTGCTAGAATCCGGCGATTCTCACTTGATGAAAATAGTTAAAGGAAGGCTTATGAAAGTGATCGAGGGTGGCTTCCCAGCGCCAAATGCAAAAATTGCTATCGTTATTGCTCGTTTCAACAGTTTTATTAACGAAAGTTTACTTTCTGGTGCAATCGATACTTTAAAGCGTCATGGACAAGTAAGCGAAGACAACATCACTGTTGTTCGTTGCCCTGGTGCAGTAGAACTTCCACTTGTAGCGCAGCGCGTTGCAAAAACAGGTAAGTTCGATGCGATTGTATCTCTTGGTACAGTAATTCGTGGCGGTACACCTCACTTTGACTATGTTTGTAGTGAATGTAATAAAGGTTTGGCACAAGTGTCTCTGGAATATTCTCTTCCAGTAGCGTTTGGTGTTCTTACTGTTGATACGATCGATCAAGCTATTGAACGCGCAGGAACCAAGGCTGGTAATAAGGGTGCAGAAGCAGCACTTAGCGCACTTGAGATGATCAACGTTCTTTCTGAAATCGATTCCTAATGGGGGCCAGTGTGAAACCAGCCGCACGTCGTAACGCACGTCAATTTGCTCTACAAGCAATTTATTCTTGGCAAATTACTAAAGAAAATATTGCTACCGTTGAAGAACAGTTCTTATCTGGTGGTAAGTATGATGAAGAAGAGCATCATGCTGCAGAGCCTGCTCTTGCTATGCCAGAAACAGACGTTGCATACTTCCGCGACCTACTAACTGGTGTTGCTCTTAGCCACATGGAACTTGATAGCAAGCTTCGTCCATTCGTATCTCGCCCTATGCAAGATCTGGATCTGATGGAACTAGCGCTTCTACGTTTAGCTATGTACGAGATGACTCGTCGCGAAGATGTACCATACAAAGTGGTTATCAACGAAGCTATCGAGCTTGCAAAAGTATTTGCAGCAGAAGACAGCCATAAGTTTGTTAACGGTGTGCTTGATAAAGCTGCACCGCACGTTCGTAAGAAATAAGACGTTCGTATATTGAATCTAAAGGTCAGCTTTTATGCTGGCCTTTTTTGTAACTAAATTTCTGTAATATCCATGATTACGGCGATTTTTATGAGACTAAAGATAGGGCATGTGATGTCTGGCGAATTTAACCTGATTGAAAAATATTTTGTAAATCGACAACCACAACGTAAAGACGTTCTTCTAGCTGCTGGCGATGATTGTGCTTTGGTCAAAGCGCCGGGTAATGTTGAGATAGCGATCAGCACGGACACCTTAGTGGCTGGTACCCATTTCTTAGCTGAGGCGAATCCGGCTTGGGTGGCACACAAAGCGTTGGCTTCCAATATCAGTGACCTTGCTGCAATGGGCGCGACGCCTGCTTGGGTGTCTTTTGCTTTAACCATGCCTGAAATCGATGAAGAATGGCTTGCTCCCTTCTGTGACTCCTTTTTTAAACTCGCAGACTACTTTGGTATTCAGTTAATTGGTGGCGACACAACCAAAGGTCCACTAAGCCTGACACTGACGGTACAGGGCTTTGTTCCTGAAGGACGAGCGCTGCGCAGAGATGGCGCGAAAGTGGGCGACTGGATTTACGTAACAGGTAATCTAGGTGACAGCAAAGCTGGCTTAGAAGTGTTACTTAACCCTGAGCAGAACAGAGCGAAGCCCTATGCTGCTGAACTTGAAGAGAGACATTATGTGAGCGCCCCACGAGTGTTAGCGGGTCAGGCTCTAGTGAACCTTGCTTCATCTGCGATTGATATCTCTGATGGCGTTATTGCTGATTTAAAACATATCCTTAAGCGTTCTCAAGTTGGCGCGAGTATTGATGTAAGCACGCTGCCTATCTCTCCAGAGTTACGTCAGTTCGCTCCTGATACCACTTCAGCTCAGCAGTATGCGCTAACGAGTGGTGAAGAGTACGAACTGTGCTTTACTGTACCAGAAGAGAATAAAGGGTCGCTGGAAAGTGCTTTGTCACACACTGGTACAAAAGTCACCTGCATTGGCCAGATAAGACCTGTAGAATATTTTGAATTACACAATAATGGTGAACCACTAAGCTGGAACTTAACTGGTTACGATCACTTTAAGGTTAATTGATGACAAACCCACTTTCTCTTATTTCTCTTAAAAATCCTTGGCATTTCTTAGCAACGGGTTTTGGCAGTGGCTTATCGCCTATTATTCCCGGCACAATGGGCACGCTTGCGTCAATTCCGTTGTACCTATTGTTGGTTCAGCTACCGTTTCCTGCTTACGTTGCCGTGGTGGTGGTAAGCTGCATTATTGGTATTAAGATCTGCCAAGTAACGTCTGATGATATGGGCGTGCATGACCACGGTTCTATCGTTTGGGATGAGTTTGCGGGCTTTTGGATCACCATGAGCTTAGTGCCTATGCTGAATATCCCTGCCGATGACTGGAAATGGCTTCTGACTGGTTTTGTGCTTTTCCGCTTCTTTGACATGGTAAAACCTTGGCCGATTGGTTGGCTAGATGCGCGAATTCACGGCGGCTTGGGTATCATGATTGACGATATTGTAGCGGGTATTATGGCGGCTATTTCGTTGTATGCCGTGGCACATTTCGCAGGTTGGTTAGTGTGAGTTAACTGAAGGGCTAAGGTTTAGTTGGCGATACACCAAACTAATTAGCAGATACTAAAAAGGTTGACCCTAGGGCCAACCTTTTTTGTTTGCGGAGCTTACGAGCTTACGTATTAAGGCTACTTAGCAAGATAGTCAGAGATAGACTTCTCAATGCCTTGCGCGTCCAAACCAAGCTCTTCGTGCAGTTCACCTTGCGTACCTTGAGCAATGAACTTGTCTGGCAGGCCAAGGTTCAATACTGGCATCAGCAGTTTCTCTTGCATCAAGAATTCAATCACACCTGCGCCCGCACCACCTGCAATCGCATTCTCTTCGATAGTTACCAGAATATCGTGGTCAGCAGCAAGTTGTTTGATCAGAGCTTCATCGAGCGGTTTCACAAAGCGCATATCTGCAACTGTCGCATCGATGGCGTCAGCGGCTTGAAGTACACTCTCAAGGAAAGTACCGAAGCTTAAGATAGCGACTTTCGAGCCATCTTTTGCTTTTTCGCTTTCGCGAACGATACGACCTTTACCAATCTCAAGCGCGGTAAATTCACTTTGTATCTCAGTGCCCATACCATTACCGCGAGGGTAACGAACGGCACTTGGACCTGTGTGCTGGTGGCCGGTGTAAAGCATTTGGCGACATTCGTTTTCGTCGCTTGGCGCCATGATCACCATGTTTGGAATACAACGCATAAAGCTTAAGTCGAACGCACCTTGGTGTGTTTGACCATCAGCGCCGACAAGACCAGCACGGTCGATAGCGAACATGACAGGTAAGTCCATGATAGCCACATCGTGGATCAGTTGATCGTAGCCACGTTGTAGGAACGTCGAGTAGATAGCGACTATCGGCTTATCACCCGCAATCGCCATACCGGTTGCTAGCGTCACAGCATGCTGCTCAGCAATCGCTACGTCGAAGTATTGTTCTGGGTACTCTTTCGAGAAACGCACCATGCCAGAGCCTTCACGCATTGCAGGCGTGATCGCCATCAGCTTAGGATCTTGCGCGGCCATATCACACAGGAAGTCGCCAAAAATCTTAGAGAAAGTTGGTTTAGAGCTGGTGCTCTTAGGCAGACTTGAGTGTGCTGGATCGAATTTCGGTACGCCGTGGTAACCGATTGGATCTTTCTCAGCTGGCTCGTAGCCTTTGCCTTTCTTAGTCATGATATGCAGGAACTGAGGACCTTTAAGGTCTCTCATGTTCTTAAGCGTTTTAATCAGCTCATTGACATCATGACCATCAATTGGGCCAATGTAGTTAAAGCCTAACTCTTCGAACATGGTGCCAGGGACAACCATGCCTTTTAGATGTTCTTCTGTACGACGAACCAGCTCTTTAATCGGCGGAACGCCTGATAGCACTTTCTTGCCGCCCTCACGAATTGACGTGTAAAGACTGCCAGAAAGAACTTGAGCTAGGTGGTTGTTTAGCGCACCTACGTTTTCAGAGATCGACATCTCGTTATCGTTCAGGATAACCAGCATGTCATTGTGAATATCGCCCGCATGGTTCATGGCTTCAAATGCCATACCTGCTGTAATCGCGCCATCACCAATCACACTCACGACTTTACGGTTCTTGCCTTCTTTCTTCGCACTGATAGCCATACCAAGTGCAGCACTGATCGACGTTGAAGAGTGACCAACAGAAAGGGTGTCGTATTCGCTCTCTTGACGCCATGGGAATGGGTGCAGTCCATCTTTTTGACGGATAGTCGACAAGCGGTCGCGACGACCTGTAAGAATTTTGTGCGGGTATGCTTGGTGGCCAACATCCCAAACCAACTGGTCAAAAGGCGTGTTGTACACATAGTGCAGAGCAACGGTTAGCTCTACTGTACCTAAGCCTGACGCTAAGTGACCACTTGACTGGCTCACTGAGTTAAGAAGATAGGTACGTAATTCATCACAAAGCTGTGTCAGCGTCTCTTTTGGAAGTAGACGCAAATCCTCTGGCTTATCAGCCAAAGCAAGAGTTGGGTACTTTGATATATCAAGAGTCATAGGTAATGCGCGCTTATTGTCTTAGTTCTTGCGCTCGATGACGTATCGGGCGAACTCTTCGAGTAACTGGGTATTGTATGGGATTGCAGCTAAAGCTTGAAGTGCTTCCTGTAGCAGAGTCTGCGCTTTTTCTTGAGCGCCCTCTAAACCTAGCAAAGAAGGGTAGGTGCTTTTGTTCAATTCTTGGTCAGAACCCTGTGGCTTACCCAAAGTTTCAGTATCGCCAGTGATATCTAAAATATCATCTTGAACCTGGAATGCTAATCCAATGGCGTCGGCGTACTTGTCTAATTGAGGCATCACTTCAAACGCTTTTTCACCAGCAGCGAGAGCACCTAAACGAATCGCACATTTCATTAGCGCGCCCGTTTTATTGCGGTGAACTTCTTCTAACTCTTCTAGCGTGACAGAGCGGTTTTCAGCTTCAATATCAAGTGCTTGTCCAATGCACATACCTTGTGCACCAGAGGCTTCGGCTAGGCGTTGAATCATTCGAACGCGATTGCTTTCACCGTCAGCACTTAATGTACCTTCCGCAAGTATAGTAAACGCGAGAGTTTGTAGTGCATCGCCAGTTAAAATTGCCGTTGCTTCATCGTATTTGATGTGACAAGTCTGATGGCCACGACGCAGTTCATCGTCGTCCATTGCTGGAAGGTCGTCGTGAATCAGAGAATAGGCATGAATACATTCGATTGCAGATGCTGGAGTGTCGAGTTCTTCAGCGGTGCAGCCGAGCATTTCCCCTGTAATGTAGACAAGAAATGGACGTGCGCGTTTACCGCCTAAAAGTAACCCATAACGCATCGCGTTGATCAGGTTCTGATCTTGGTGTGGTAGGCGATCAAGCCAAAGGTTCAGTTGCTCGTTATTACGTGCTTGATAAGACAATAAAGTCTCAATCATAGGGGATCTCATACAATTCGTTATTCTGGTTGTGGGTTAAAGTCACTAAGTTCTGCGTTTTCATCATTTTGCAGTAGGATGCTAACACGCTGTTCAGCATCGTTTAGTTTGCTTTGACCGGCACGAGCGAGGGAGATGCCTCGTTCGAACTTTTTCAGCGCATCATCTAAAGCTAGATCACCATTTTCTAGTTGATCAACCAAGCCATCAAGCTCTTCGATTGCTGCTTCAAAGCTCATATTTTCAGGTTTCTTAGTAGCCATAATAAATCTGCGTTTGGAAAGATGAACGAACGTTACCCTAGGCCGCTGAGATGGTCAAATGTAACCAAGAAATTTTGCTAGAAAGTTCGTTTTTAAGGGGCTTGAACGCACTTTGCTTGAATAACCTTAGCTTTATCGAGTTTATGCGCTACGTATAAGAGCAAAGTAAGCCAATAGTTGGGATTCAAAAACGAAAAGTGTGATACTTAGGCCAAGAATTTACTAAAAGATCTTATAGTCTTGCCGATACAAAGATTATCGTCGACATAGAGCTACAAAAAAGCATGAGGAGTGCTCAGTGGATTTAGCAACCCTAATAGGTTTGATTGGTGGATTTGCCTTTGTAATTATGGCAATGATCCTAGGTGGAAGCCTAGGGATGTTCTATGACACGACATCCATTTTGATCGTAGTTGGGGGCTCAACCTTTGTTGTTCTAATGAAGTTCACCATGGGACAGTTCTTTGGTGCGACTAAAATCGCAGGCAAAGCTTTTATGTTTAAAGCGGATGAGCCTGAAGATCTTATTGCGAAAGTTGTAGAGATGGCTGATGCGGCTCGTAAAGGTGGTTTTTTAGCACTGGAAGAGATGGAAATTAACAACAGTTTCATGCAAAAGGGCATCGATCTTTTGGTGGATGGCCATGATGGAGATGTAGTTCGTGCTGCACTGCAAAAAGACATCGCATTAACCACAGAGCGTCATGAGCAGGGCGCGAAGGTGTTCTCTGCATTTGGTGATGTAGCACCCGCGATGGGTATGATTGGTACCTTGGTTGGCTTGGTTGCCATGCTTTCTAACATGGATGATCCAAAAGCGATCGGCCCTGCGATGGCGGTGGCACTTTTAACCACCCTATATGGTGCGATTCTTTCGAACATGGTGTTCTTCCCAATTGCCGACAAGCTTGCGCTGCGTCGTGACCAAGAGACACTCAACCGTCGTTTGGTTATGGATGGCGTACTCGCGATTCAAGATGGTCAGAACCCACGAGTAATCGATGGTTACCTGAAGAGCTACCTAAACGAAGGTAAGCGTACGATTGATGGTGAACCTGCGTAAGAGGAGTTGAAGATGGATGAAGAAAATCCATGTAAATGTCCTCCTCCGGGATTGCCTCAATGGATGGGGACATTTGCTGACTTGATGTCACTGCTGATGTGTTTCTTCGTACTGCTGCTCTCATTCTCTGAGATGGACGTACTGAAGTTCAAACAGATCGCTGGCTCGATGAAATTTGCGTTTGGTGTACAAAACCGCTTGGAAGTGAAAGACATTCCTAAAGGCACCAGCATCATTGCACAAGAGTTTCGACCTGGTCGTCCAGAGCCGACACCGATTGATGTGATCATGCAGCAGACGATTGATATTACGCAGCAAACGCTTGAGTTTCATGAAGGTGAATCTGAGCGTGCTGGCGGTACCATGCGTGATCAAGGCAAGATGACCGGAGGCAAGTCGCCAGAGGTTTCGACTCACGACAATCAAAACTCTGAGTCAGACCAACAGCAACAACAAGCTGAAGCTCAATCGCAAGAGATGGAAACCTTGATGGAAAGCATCAAGAAGGCGTTGGAGCGAGAGATAGACCAAGGCGCGATTGAAGTTGAAAACCTTGGCCAGCAGATTGTGATTCGAATTCGTGAGAAGGGTGCATTCCCATCGGGTTCTGCTTTCCTACAGCCTAAGTTCCGACCTTTGGTGAGACAGGTTGCTGAGTTGGTGAAAGATGTTCCGGGTATCGTTCGAATCTCAGGGCACACCGATAATCAACGTCTTGATTCCGAGCTTTATCGATCTAATTGGGACTTGTCATCACAGCGAGCAGTGTCTGTTGCTCAAGAGATGGAAAAGGTGCGTGGTTTCTCTCATCAACGCTTGAGAGTACGCGGCATGGCGGATACCGAGCCAGTCGAGCCGAACGATACTGAATGGCAACGTAGCCTCAACCGCCGCGTTGAAATCAGCATCATGCAGGGCGAGCCGCTTTACAGTGACGAAGTGCCTGTTATTAATGAATAGCCGATACGTGTACACACGGTAGCATGCAGATAGCATCGAAAGCCCAACCTTATAATGAGGTTGGGCTTTTTGTTTGCTGGTCTTCAATGGTTCTCTCTGCGGCATTTATGTCGTTTCGAAACCTGCTACTGTTAATAACAAGCGGTTTAATGATGGTGTTACAGCAAGCACTCTTTTCCTTGCTTCACTTTCTCATGTATAATTCGCGCCCTTAGATTTAGATATGATCTATTCTTGCTTCAAGTGCTGTGTAAATTCTCTAATTTACTTGGCGATGAGCGTTTTCAAAATTTTGAACATTAATGTTGTGAAAGTACTATGAAATTTATTGTTAAGCCCCATCCGGAAATTTTTGTAAAAAGTGAATCGGTGCGTAAGCGCTTCACAAGGATTCTAGAGTGCAACATTCGTAACGTTATTCAACGTCGCTGTGAAAGTGTTGCGGTATTCAACCGTCGCGATCATATTGAAGTGACGTCTGAGAGTGACCAGTACTACGCAGAAGTGTTAGAGGCTCTGACTCACACTCCAGGTATTCACCACTCTCTTGAAGTTCAACAGTCTGAATTCAAAGACTTGCACGATATTTACGAGCAAGTACTAGAACGCAGCCGTGCTGACATTGAAGGCAAGACTTTCTCTGTACGTGCTAAGCGTCGTGGTAAGCATGACTTTACCTCTATTGAACTTGAGCGCTACGTAGGCGGCGGTCTAAACCAAGCAGTTGAGTCAGCGAAAGTTCGACTTAAGAACCCTGATGTAACCGTTAAGGTTGAAGTGGCTAACGACAAGCTAAACCAAGTTCTAGCTCGTCACAAAGGCCTCGGTGGCTTCCCTCTTGGTACTCAAGAAGATCTACTGAGCTTGATCTCTGGCGGCTTTGATTCTGGTGTTTCAAGCTACCTGCACATCAAACGCGGCTCTAAGGTTCACTACTGTTTCTTCAACCTTGGTGGCCCAGCGCACGAGATTGGTGTTAAACAAGTGGCTCACTACCTATGGAATAAATACGGCTCATCTGCAAAGGTGAAGTTCATTTCTGTAGACTTTGAACCTGTGGTTGCTGAAATCCTTGAGAACGTTGAAGATGGCCAAATGGGCGTTGTTCTTAAGCGTATGTTCATGCGTGCTGGTGGTATGGTTGCAGAGCGTTTCGGTATCGAAGCACTAGTAACGGGTGAAGCTCTTGGTCAGGTTTCTAGCCAAACGCTAACTAACCTGCGTCATATCGACAACGTGACGGACACTTTGATCCTTCGTCCACTGATCAACTGGGATAAAGAAGACATCATCGACCTTTCTCGTATCATCGGTACTGAAGACTTCGCTAAGGTAATGCCTGAGTACTGTGGTGTTATTTCTAAGAAGCCAACAGTGAAAGCGAAGAAAGGCAAACTGGAAGCAGAAGAAGCTAAGTTTAACTTTGAAGTGCTGGATCAAGTGATCGAGAACGCTCGTGTTATGGATATCCGTGACATCGAGAAAGAGAGCCAAGAGCAAGCGCCTGAAGTTGAACAAGTTCAAGCTGTTGCTGAGCACGCTATCGTTCTTGATATCCGTAGCCCAGAAGAAGAAGACGAAAGCCCATTAGTGATCGAGGGTGTTGAAATTAAACACATCCCATTCTTCAAGCTTTCGACTCAGTTTGGCGACCTAGACCAAGCGAAAGAGTACTTGCTGTACTGTGACCGTGGTGTAATGAGCCGTCTACAGGCACTTTACCTACAAGAGCAGGGCTTCCATAACGTTAAGGTTTACCGCCCATAGTGGTGTGTTGACCAAGCGTTAATCATTTTGCAAAGCCGTTTACTGAAAAGTAAGCGGCTTTTTTATTTTCTATTGTGAATGATTTACAGTAGTCAGACAGAGGCGTGAGTTTGGGCGTGCTATCGTCATGCTCAGCTTTGAAATTTTTGATTGATAGAAAGAGTGTGTTCTAAACGGGTTTATAAGTACCGAAGAAGTGTGAGTATCTTGAAGTATTCTGTTACTTTTTAGTGCAACTCAATGATGCTATTTGTATGTGTTCAGTTGATTATTTGAGTGGGTGTCTGATTCTGTGATTGGCGATGAAAAATAATAAAGATTAATTAGCACAGCTATTGATAAACTTGTTGTTACATTTCTTTGCACATAAAAAAACACCGCCCATAAGGCGGTGTAAACAAATTTGACAGACAGGTCAAAATAAATACAGGAAGTACATGCCTCGTTTCAGTATAAACTGCAACAAAACATTTGGTAGAACTCTACCCAACTCGAAAAGAACGAGTTTGCAAACACAACATCGCAGGAGCTAAGCCAATTGATTCTAGAGAGAATCAAGCCGTTCAGGCTAGCTGCTGCGGGATGAAATATAGAATTTCTCTGGCTGCTAGGCAATGGACAAATTATAATGTTTCAGATAAAAAAAACTAATGCTTATTTAGAGAGTAACTATGTCTCGTCGATTACCCCCATTAAACTCGCTAAGAGTGTTTGAAGCTGCAGCTCGACACTTGAGTTTTACGCGTGCTGCAGAAGAGTTGTTTGTTACTCAAGCGGCAGTCAGTCATCAGATCAAAGCGCTTGAAGAATTCTTATCTTTGAAGCTGTTTCGCCGAAGAAACCGCTCTTTGCTGCTAACTGAAGAAGGTCAAAGCTACTTCTTAGATATCAAAGATATTTTCACATCACTAGCAGAAGCGACAGACAAAGTGCTGGAGCGAAGTGAGAAGGGCGCATTGACCATCAGTTTACCGCCGAGTTTTGCTATTCAATGGTTGGTACCAAGGCTCGCTGACTTTAATCAGCAAGAGCCTGATATTGATGTAAGAATCAAAGCCGTTGATATGGATGAAGGCTCGCTAACCGATGATGTAGACGTCGCTATCTATTATGGCCGAGGTAATTGGTCGGGGCTTAGAGCCGATAAGCTTTACCAAGAATACTTGATCCCTCTTTGCTCACCTTCCGTGCTGCTAGGAGTAAAACCATTAGAATCTCTCAGTGATTTAGCATGTCATACGCTATTGCATGATACTTCTCGAAAAGATTGGAAACAGTTCGCTAAGCAAAATGGCATCGATGGGGTAAACGTTAATCACGGCCCTATCTTCAGTCACTCAACCATGGTGCTGCAGGCAGCGGCTCACGGCCAGGGCATTGCTCTGGGTAACAACGTGTTGGCGCAGCCTGAAATCGAAGCGGGTCGTTTGATTGCGCCTTTTGATGAAGTGTTGGTGAGTAAGAACGCCTTCTATGTGGTTTGTCATGAGAAACAAGCCGACATGGGTCGTATTGCTACCTTCCGCGACTGGATGCTAGCGAAAGCGCAAAGTGAACAAGAGGACTTACTCGATGAATAACGTCATCATTGATGGTGAAGACAATCCCATCACCTTTATCTTTGCCCATGGTGCTGGCGCAGGCATGGAGCATGAGTTCATGCAGTCGGTAGCCAAAGGGTTAGCCTTTAAAGGGATACGAGTGATTCGTTTCAACTTCCCTTACATGATTAAACGTGCTGAAGATGGTAAGCGTCGTCCACCTGACAGAGCGCCTAAGCTACTTGAAGCCTATCAAGAGATTATTGAGCAGGTTGATGCCGATAAGCTTGTGATTGGTGGTAAGTCGATGGGAGGGCGTATGGCGAGCCATTTGTCTGAACTTGATAAGGTGGCCGCAATGGCGTGTTTAGGCTTTCCTTTCCACCCACCAGGTAAACCCGAGAAATACAAAGGTGAGCATCTGGCTGAGTTAGCAAAGCCATGCCTCATTTTACAAGGTGAGCGCGATACCTTTGGTAAGCGTGAAGAGTTTGCTGATTTTGATCTGTCTGATTCTATTCGTGTTGAATTTATTCCCGATGGCGACCACAGCTTTAAACCTCGTAAGAGTTCTGGTTACACCGAGCAGCAGAATATTGCGTTAACCGTTGAGAAGTTATCAGCGTTTATCAAAGAGGTACTCAATGAGAAGTAAGTATTTACTCACGTTTGCTGGCATCTCTGGTGCGATTGCTGTGATGCTTGGCGCCTTTGCAGCTCACGGTTTGAAAGCTATCTTGTCTGAATATCTGCTAGGCGTGTTTGAGACGGGTGTTCAGTACCAATTTATCCATACTCTAGCGATATTGGCGTGTGGCGCTCTGCTGCAGATGAAACTTGGCGCTAAATCACAAAAATATTTTTTCATTGCGGCAATTTGCTTTATCATCGGCATCCTTTGTTTTAGTGGCAGCCTTTATGGCTTGGCACTGACAGGAATAAAATGGTTTGGCCCTATCACTCCGTTTGGTGGTCTACTATTTATCATTGGTTGGGGAGTCTTCTCCTTCGCTGCTTTGAATATAAAAGAGGTAACTCAGTGAAACACGTACTACTTTATTGTCGCTCTGGTTTTGAAAAAGAATGTGCTGGCGAAATTCAAGACAAGGCAACACAACTGGAAGTGTTTGGTTTTCCTCGCTTAAAGAACAATACAGGTTTTGTATTGTTTGAATGTTACCAAGCAGGTGAAGCGGACAAGTTGATCAAAGAGATCGATTTCCAATCACTGATCTTTGCTCGTCAAATGTTGGCAGTGGCTGTTGAAATTAAAGACCTGCCAACCGATGACCGTATTTCTCCAATTCTTGAGGCGCTTTCTGAGAAAGAAGGTTTCCCTCGTTGTGGTGATATCCGTATTGAAACGCCAGATACTAACGAAGCAAAAGAGCTTTTGAAGTTCTGCCGTAAATTTACCGTGCCGATGCGTCAAGCGATGCGTGGTAAAGGCCTGATGACAGCGAAAGATAACGCTAAGAAGCCTGTGCTTCATTTATGCTTCATCGCTCCGGGCCACTGTTTTGTTGGTTACTCTTACCCAACGAACAACTCCCAGTTCTTTATGGGTATCCCTCGTCTGAAGTTCCCATCAGATGCGCCAAGCCGTTCTACATTGAAGCTAGAAGAAGCATTCCACGTATTCATCCCTCGTGATGAGTGGGACGAGCGTTTGGCTCCAGGTATGTGGGGTGTTGATTTAGGTGCATGTCCAGGTGGTTGGACTTACCAATTGGTTAAGCGCTCGATGTTCGTTCACTGTGTTGATAACGGCATGATGGCAGACAGCCTAATGGAAACAGGTCAAATTAAGCACCACATGGTGGATGGCTTTAAGTTTGAACCAGACCGTAAGAACGTAACTTGGATTATCTGTGACATGGTTGAGAAGCCAGCTCGTGTTGCTCACCTTATGGGTGAGTGGATCATCAAAGGCTGGGCGAAAGAAGCACTGTTCAACCTTAAACTGCCTATGAAAGGCCGTTACGATGAAGTACTGCAAGATATCGAGAACCTAAAAGTGTTCCTGATTGAGAACAAAGTGAAGTTCAAGATGCAGGCTAAGCACCTTTACCACGATCGCGAAGAGATCACGGTCCACATTCAGGCGCTTTCAAACATCTCACCGCACTAATATTTACGTTAGTGTGTCAGTGATAAAAAATGCTCCTTTAAGGGGCATTTTTTGTATCAATATTATCGAGTCACAGCGACTTAAGCGTTTGCTTCGTAACGAATATCTTGTAGGTTGAACCCTAAATCAATATCGGTTTTGAGTGCCGATACTTGCTTACATACACGAGCGGATTCGATGTGTTCGTCGAACTTCTTACGATATTTTTTCGGCAGATCTTCTGCTTGATAGGCCGCTTCGATATCTGGGTAAGTGGTCAATATCTCTTTGGCTGCTTTTGGCCCGATACCTGGGATGCCCGGTACTTGGCTTGAGCTTACGCCCGTTAATCCCCAGTAATCCGCCAGTTGTTCAGGTTTAACGCCAAACTCAGCTTCGATAAAGGGTTTATCTAACCAGCGGTGCTGGAAGTAATCTCGGATCTGAAGCGTTGGTGACAACAGTTGGCAGTAGCCCTTATCCGTCGAGACGATGGTGACGGTTTCTCCGTGGTCAGCCACTTTCTTTGCCAGTGTTGCGACGAGATCATCCGCTTCATCGCCATCAGACAGCAGTGAATCAATGCCTAACTCCCACCAAGCTTGTTGAATAGCATCAAGGCCTTTCATCAATGGTTCTGGCATCGGTTTACGATTCTGCTTATAAGCAGGAAGCACATCTGCGCGCCAGCCACGGTCTTGTAAATGGTGATCAAATACCGCGATGATGTGGGTGGGCTTTGATTCATTCAGAATCTTATTGAGAGTGCGAATTGTGGTGGTAATGGTTCTTGCTATATCGGTTGGATCCGGCTGAACAGAGTGCACGCGTCGGATGAGGTTTAAGGCATCGATAATAACAAGATGGATAGACATAAGTTTCCACTAAATAGGCAATAAAAAAGGGGCTGCTAGCCCCTTATAGTAACGTATCACTTGGTGAGTTGAAACGTTGGTAACGTAAACGCCTTAATCACGTGAGGCGATTTTATAGCAAGGCACGTAGTCGGTCCCTCCCGGTAACTTCATTCGATGTTGCTCAACAAAGTCATTCAGCAGTTGGTCCATCTTGGTCATTAGCTCTTTGTCGCCATCAATTAGGAATGGGCCGTGCTTCTCGATCTCCAGAATACCCTCTGCTTTGACGTTACCAGCCACAATGCCTGAGAACGCTTTACGTAAATTAGCGGCTAGGCTTTCTGTTTTTTGGTCCATATGAAGATCAAGCGCCGCCATAGATTCGTGTGTTGGGTCGAATGGCAGTTGGAACTCAGGCTCAATATGCAGTGACCAGTTGTAGCTGTAGGCATCACCGGTCTCTTTACGGTGAGAACGCACATCTGGCATCGCTTGTTTCATGATTTTCGCAGCGCGTGCTGGGTCATCAATCACGATCTCGTAATGTTTCTGAGCATCAGGCCCTAGAGTTTCCCCAATGAACTTATCGATTGAGCGGAAGTAAGCCTCACTCTCTTTCGAGCCCGTTAACACAATCGGCATTGGCTGTTCGGCGTTATTCGGGTGCATCATGATCCCTAAGATGTACAGCAGCTCTTCGGCCGTGCCGGGGCCGCCTGGGAAAATGATGATGCCATGTGCCATACGAACAAACGCCTCAAGACGCTTCTCAATATCTGGCATGATCACCAGTTCGTTGACGATTGGGTTTGGTGGCTCAGCCGCAATGATCGAAGGCTCGGTAAGCCCAAGATAACGATGATCGGTGTAACGCTGCTTCGCGTGACCAATGGCAGCCCCTTTCATTGGGCCTTCCATTGCACCCGGTCCACAACCGGTACAGATATTCAGTTCACGGAGGCCGAGCTCATTACCGACTTCACGAGTGTATTGGTATTCGCTGGCATTAATAGAGTGACCACCCCAACATACAATCAGGTTAGGCTCGATGCCTGGCGTCAACGCACCTGCATTTCTCAAGATACCAAACACAAGGTTAGTAATGTGAGTGGCATTAGTCAGGTTGAGCCTTTGGTTATCGGCTAAGTGCATGTTGACGTAAACAATGTCACGCAGCACTGAAAATAGGTGCTCTTGAATACCCTTGATGATTTCACCATCGACAAAGGCATGCTCTGGTGGGTTGCTTAGTTCGAGCTTAATACCACGCTCACGGCGAACGACTTCGACATCGAACGACAGATATTTGTCGAGCAACTCTTTGGAGTTGTCGGTATGGCTACCCGAGTTCAGGACCGCTAACGTACAGTTGCGATACAGTTGGTACAGATCACTAGACGCGGTTTTCTTAAGACGCTCAACCTCAAGTTGAGAGAGTAAATCCATGCTACCGGCAGGGCTGATATGAGTGATCATAGTGCCTCCTTGTTGAAAAGAGCAGGGGACGTTGAAGTGACCCTCTGGCTCGAGAGTGAGAAGCAAACGTTGAAAGTGTTTGGTTAAAGGTAGGAGAGAGTTAACCAGACGAAACGGATACGACAGCGTTGCTTGCCATGAATGCTTGTTAGGCGAATGTTAATCATTAGCTTAGCAAACATTGAGGGAAATGGTATGTGATAAGTATTTGAAAAAATGAAATAAATTAAATCTAGGGCTGGCCTAGTGCCAAACAAGTTGGTTGGTACCGCGTTGTTTTGCTTTATTTAGAGTCTTATTGAGTCGCTCTAGCACTTCTTCAGGTGTATCTGACTCTTTAAACTGAGTACTTGCCGCGCATAAAGTGATCGTGATTTGCTGGTCACGGAATTTAAAGGGCAGGCGGCTTACTTGAGTTTGAATGTTCTGAATCACCTGATGGCAATATTCATCGGTTTGCTCTGGCAGCAATAACACAAACTCTTCACCTGAAAAACGTGCCACAGTATCGGTGGTGCCTGCTTCTTTGGTAATAGTTCTTGCGATGATCTTGAGTGCTTTGTCGCCCGCGGTGTAACCAAAGCTATCGTTAATTGCTTTGAAGTTGTCGATGTCGAGCAGTACTACGCGTAGCGAGTGTTGCGCGCGGATCCAGCGGCGATACTCAAGCTCTAAGCGATCAGTAAAGGCAGTGCGATTGTAAACCTTGGTTAGAGGATCAAGCAGCATACGCTGAGCCTGATCTTCCAAGCGCTTACGGTAATCTTGCGTCACTTCATAGAGTGAATCTAACTGAGTCTTTCCGTAACTCATTCTCTCTATCAGAGCTTGTTCTTTTTGCTCTGCGTGGTTCAGCCTTTCCGAAAGAGAGGCGATTTCACTGAGTAGCGGATTAATCGACAGCTTTAAACTATCAATATCTTTCGCTTTATCTACCGAGCTTTGGCTTCTAGTGACTAGTTCATTTAACTCAGAGTTTAGACCTTGTCGGTGCTCAAAGTAGCTCTGGCTCTGGTCGGCATTTTGGTCTGCCGTTTTGATGCTGGACGCTAAAGAAGAATTAAGCTGATCGATGAATTGTTCAGACTTCTTACGTTCTAGGTTGGTGCCTTCAATAACCAGTTTGAGGATCTGAAGTGTTAGCTCAAGTAGGTTTTGTGTGGAAACACCAAGCAGCAGCTTCGCTCGAATATCGGTAAGCAGATCACCCGATTCACCCTCGAAGTCGAGTTCAGTGATCAGATGTTGTAGTTCGTTTGATAGGTCGGAAAGGAGCTCTTGTTCCGGAGAGTGCGCAGCGTCAGCAAAATGGGTGCGTGAGTTATTCGCCATAATCTTTATGGCACGCTCATAAATACCGAGAAGTTTCATGGCGTGGTCGACTTTCTGACTGCCATTGCATTCGGAGAAGCTAAGTAAGTTTCGTAGGTCGCGTTTGAGCTGTGCTGGAAGGCCAGTTATGCGCTGCAGCGTTTCCCCACTGTGCTTAATGCTATCGTCCAGATACCCGTTCTGTTTATCCATAGCCAACGTTTTCTGCTTAAGCATCCTTTCTAATACTGCCAGTTTTGGGATCATTGAGCTAATGTCTTTTTGCTTTTCTAGCTCTTCCCTAAGGGCAATGAGGTTTTCATCTAAATGGCTGTTACTACCAACACATGCATCACTTAAAGACGTGACGATACGCTTTAGAACTTTCTGTTCTCTAATAAACTTGAACGAGGTGTCTCTTTGCGTCAAACGGACCTGCTCCAACTGAGATTTCAGCTGGTGGAGTTGCGCCTGAATGTCTTTTTCAAGAATGCCCATAGATGTATTTATTAGCGCCGCGTAGACCGATCTCGATCATTTTGATGAAATTCCGTTACATCGATAATAACAAAACTAAAAATAAGGTCACGACTTGCTGCTCTTAACCGCTCGCAAATCAGTCATCTTTTAGCATTTTTTTGATGTTGTCCTCATTCTGGTACGAGGATTGTATTTTTATTAACCCTTGATTAATCGCATGTTTACACGCTTCTCTTATGTTACCAGTTGCAAGGCTCGCTGCTGGTGCATTATCGATAGCTTTTAGATAGACCCATTGGCTACTGCGCTCTTTGAGACTGATCTCACGGGCGAGATTGGTCGACATCAACAATACGTCGAGCAGCTCTTGATCGTTAATTGCGGTGTAAGCGCGTGGCAAGAATGGGTAGTCAGCGATGCCCATACGGACCGTTCGGTTGATGTTTCGCTCTGTTTCGAAGTCATTCACCCAAGACTGAATCTTTCTGAACATGTCCTCAGGCGACAAATCACGGTCCGCGTTTGGCTCGATATAAAGCAGGTTCGCATCCGAGAAGTGGTAGACACGAGCTGGGCCTTCAAGCTTAGATTTTAGGAATTCACCGAAAGCGTCTTCCAGTTCTAGACCGGCTTTGTAACCGTTCTGCGTGTACATATTGCGTAAGAACGGTAAATCAATCATCACGAAGCGTAAGCGGTCGTTGAGTGGCTCATGAATCAATTCGCCAAGTTGCCACTGTTCGAAGGTCTGGCTGGTTTGTTCTAGCGAATTGGACAGCTTGGCATTGAGCATTCTGAGGTTCGGGAGCTTAGATCGTGAGTGCGTAAATAGGTCGGTGCGCAGTGAGTCCACTTCTTTGGCTAAGGTTTGAATGAGATAGCCACGGCGCAGAACAAAGAAGAACAAGACAATGCTGAACAGGAATAGGGCGAACGATATTTTTTGGAACTTACGATGCTCCAGTTTGTATTGCTCTAGCTCTTGCGCTTGGCCTGCGTAGTGCAGGGTTTGTTCGGCAAATTCTTTCTGTTGACGGAACGCGTCTTCGCCAACACGGTTGAGTTTTTGCTGCTCTAGAGAGACAAGGCTGTTGTATTGCTTGAGGTTTGCCAATGCTTGCTGTGGACGACCTGCCTGTTCATAACCCAAAGAAAGTAAGTAGTACGAGCGTTGTGAAAGGCGCATGTTCTCTATCTGGCGTGAGATCTCAAGTGCACGTGTCGCATGCTTTATCACGTCTTCGCTTTCTTGTAGGTGATACGCTAACCCTGCAGATAACAGTGCAGCACGGCCTTCCAGCTTTGGAATGTCGGTATATTCCAGCAGCTCAAGGGCACGGGTTAGGTACTGTTCTGCTAGAGGGTAGTTATAAAGGCGTAAGTAGGTCGCCGATAGACTTAGTCGGATATCAATGACTTGGTGGATATCTCGGTCAGTGCTTTCGTGATCAAGAACGTTGAAGAAGTGTACCAAGGCAAGGTTATATTTCCCTTGATAGAAGTACACATCCCCCATTTTCTTAAGCACTTGTGCTAAGACAGGCGAGTTTTCAAAGTTGTCATAGAAATCAGCGGCTTGAGATAGGTGTTCTAACGCTTTATCCAACACTTGGCGCTCAAAGAAAAGCTGCGCAAGTAGGCGGTTGACCTTGGCCAAACGTGAACTAAGATTGCCCTCTACTGATTTCCAGTAGCCATACAACAACTCGGATAACGCGTGGTTGTACTCTTTGTGAGTCAGATAAAACTCGCCGACGGAGATATGGTAGTCGATGGTGACTTTTTCAGAGTAACGTTGATCGAGATAGGTTTTGGCTTCTTGATAGAACTTTTCGGCTTCATCGATCTTGTTGTCGTAAGAGGCGATGTCGGCTTTCAACATGATCAAGCGATAGGTAATGCCTTCCGTTAAGCGTAAGGTTTTATTCACCGACTCTAGATTTGTTTCAATGTTAGTGAGCTCTGATTTTGCTTTGGCTGATTTTCTATCACTCAGCCAAAGTAAGCGAACTTTTAGGATCTGAAGATCTATTTTTAGGTAATCAAGCTTATAGGTTTGCGCTAGCTCGGAGGCTTTGTCGATGTGCTGAATCGCAATACGCATATTGCCAAGGTTGTATTCCGCTTTGGCTAAGATCTTATACGCATCGATACTGCTGTTTGGTGTTCGAATCGAGGAGTCTGTCTCTTCGCGAGAAATAGCTGAAGGGCTTTTCTCGCGTTGATCAGAAAGGACACGCAGCGTTAGGTAGCTGTTGGCCATTTGTTTTGCTTGGCTCGGATCGATCTCAACCAAATTATTGGCTTCATTGAGTAGCGCCGACGAATAAACCGACGCATTGACCGATGTGCTTAAGCTTAAAATAAATAGACTAACAACGTATAACCAACGCATTTCAATGTCCCTTTAAAGATTTGGTAGGTTCAAATAAGTGTGGGTGGTTCTCGCCTGATTATTGGCGAGCCATACGCTTATTGTGGCTTGGTCTATCTTGCTCTGTTGAACGGTATGGGTTGATATCCAGACCACCACGACGTGTGTAACGTGCGAACACAGTTAGCTTCGAAGGTGCACAGTATTTCATGATGTCAGTGAAGATACGCTCAACACATTGTTCGTGGAATTCATTGTGCTCACGGAAAGAAACTAAATAGCGTAGCAGAGCTTCACGGTCAATTTGCTTACCAGAATATGCGATCTCAACGCTGCCCCAATCCGGTTGATTGGTGATCAAACAGTTCGACTTCAATAGGTGGCTGTGCAGTGTTTCTTCAACGTCTTGTTCGCCAGCAGCGCCTTCAAGCAGCGACGCTTCAAAGTCGTAGCTAGTGATTTGGATGTCTTGGTTGTCGATACAGTCACCTTCCATCGTCACGATAGGTTGGTTAGTGTAGTCGGTTACTGAGTTTACATTCACAATCACCGTTTCGCCTGCACATGCCGACAAATCTTGGGTCAGGCGCTCGGTTACTTGATCCCAGTTTTCAAATTGAGTCTGGTTGTAGCTGTTCAGGTACAGCTTGAAAGATTTTGATTCAATTAAATTTGGGCTGGTTGCTGGGATGAAAACTTCACCGACAGCCACTTGTGGTAGACCATTGGTGTTTAGCCACGAAAGCTCGTACATCGTCCAAATATCATGACCAACAAAAGGCAGCTCGCCGTTTAGCGCAAGATCATCGCGATTAAGGCTACGAGGCACTGGTTGCAATAAACTTGCATCGTATTGGTTAGAGTACTCAGTTTTTTGGCCAAGGGTTAAACCCGCTAGCTCTTTTGCGTCAGAATATTTGCTCATACTTTCGTTTCAAATTCGATTAGAATGGGGTCGATTTTACTGAATCCCCCTTACCCTGTCATTAAGTCATCGCTTAATCGGCGCGGAAAGGGCTCGGATTCTATTTATTATTTTGTGTTTAGGAGATTTTCATGACTCAACGTGCTCAAGACGCACTACTTTCTTTTAGTCAGCGATACGTTGACGCGTGGCAGCAGAAACACCAAAGCTTACCTCGTAATGAGGAGTTGGTGGACATCGTATCGCCATGCGTAGAAGAAAAGAGTGGCGATGCCGTGTTGTGGAAGCACTATCCACGTGAGCAATTCGCGGATTTCACCAACGTTGAAACCGGTATTGAGTTGACTCTGCATGAAGACATCAAAACTTTCTACGGCGCACAATTCAGCGCAGATATGAACGCAACTTTCGATGGTAACGAATTGACTCTGTTACAGATTTGGAGTGATGAAGACTTCGAATGCCTACAAGAAAACATTTTGGGTCACCTAGTAACTCAGCGTCGCTTGAAGCTAAAACCAACGGTTTTCATTGCCGCGACCGATGCTGAGCTGGATGTTATCTCTATCTGTAACCTAACGGGTAACGTGATTTTGGAGCGCTTAGGTACCAAAAATCGTGATGTGCTCGCCGAGACATTGGCAGAATTTTTAGAAAAGCTACAACCAGCGGTATAAATAGATGTACGTACTAGAACTTCAATTTGAGTGTTTTGATAACACAACGGTAAGCGCTGTCGACAAGGCGGTTAATGGCTTAATGGATGCACTTCGTTATAACGGACAAGTGTTAGGTCGTGAGTTCCCAATCGTGATGGGCGATGGGGAATTCTATGTTCGCGTTGTGTGCCCGGAGCAAGATAGCTTGCACCCGCGGAATCACTCAGACTTTGTGAAAGTGTGTTTTGATCGCTTGTCTAACGCGAGCCTACTAGCGCCTAAAATGCGTTTGCTAGGTCGAGATCTGAACTCAGAAGAAGTGGCAGAAGATGAAACACCAAGCTGGCAGGTGTTATACACGACATTCGTGCACACCTGTTCACCGCTGCGTAGTGGCGATAGCTTGCTACCAATCCCTTTGTATCGCAATCCACCTACCTTCAATGGCGACCATAAAGCCGTGTTGAAATGGCAGACCGAATGGCAAGCCTGTGATGAAGTACAAATGGGTGGTGGTTGTCGCGCGGAACATGCAACGCTAACCGAGATCAGTGACACGAAGAGTGTGCTGTTTAAACGCGGTTGGGGTCTAAGAGGGCGCATTGAGTATCTGACTAAGGTTCCAACCTACTACTACTTATACCGTGTCGGTGGGATCAGCCTGAAAGATGAAAAAGAGCGCAAATGCCCGCAATGTGGTGGTGAATGGCTGCTAGATGCGCCTATCCACGATATTTTCTATTTCAAGTGTGATGACTGCCGATTGGTGTCAAACATCTCTTGGGATCACCTGAAGTAATCGACTTTGTTTCGCTTAAATCTGAGATGCTTTACTTTCTAGCAAATCTTTATCATTAAAAAAGGGGCTGACGTTATGTCAGCCCCTTCGGGTATCTATACAGTGCTGTCGTTTAGTTGATTACCAACCTTTAACGACGCCACCTTGGAAGATGTCAGAAGCTGCGTTGTACACTTCTTCAGTTTGGTAAGCTTTAACGAAGTTTTGTACGTTTTCAGCGTTTAGGTTGTCTTCACGAGAAACGATTAGGTTTACGTAAGGAGAATCTTTGTCTTCAACGAATACGCCATCTTTTTGTGGAGTCAGGTTGATAGAGCTCGCGTAAGTTGTGTTGATGATAGATAGAGCAACATCATCAAGAGAACGTGGCAGTTGAGCTGCGTCTAGTTCAACAATCGTTAGGTTCTTAGGGTTACCCACGATGTCGCGAACTGTAGCTAGAAGACCAGCGCCTTCACGAAGTTCAAGAAGACCTTGTTGCTCAAGAAGAAGTAGAGAGCGACCTAGGTTTGTAGGGTCGTTTGGTACAGCAATACGAGCACCGTCTTGGATTTCGTCTACTGATTTCACTTCTTTAGAGTAACCCGCAATTGGGTAAACAAACGTGTTACCAGCGATAGTTAGCTTGTAGCCACGGTCAGCCACTTGCTGATCTAGGTACGGTGCGTGTTGGAATGCGTTGATGTCGATAGAACCATCATCTAGAGCTGCGTTTGGTGTTACGTAATCTGTGAACGTTACTAGCTCAACATCTAGGCCGTATTTCTCTTTCGCTACTTTAGCTGCCACTTCAGCAACTTGCGCTTCTGCACCTGCCATTACGCCAACTTTTACTTTAGAAGTATCCACTTCTTTATCACCACAACCTGCTAGAACTAGCGCTGAAGCTGCTGCTGCGATAGTTAGTAAACCTTTAAGGCTAAATTTCATAATAATCTCCTTTTAATAAATCTATTTAATTGGGTTCAGACGACTCTAATCTTTGTGCGTGAGTCTTTATCTGTGGTCAACGCGGCGAACTAATGAATCACCGATTGATTGAATAATTTGTACCAGCACAATCAACATCACTACTGTCACAGCCATGATGGTCACATCGTAGCGGTGGAATCCGTAACGAATCGCGACATCACCTAGGCCACCTCCGCCTACAGTACCGGCCATTGCTGAGTAGCTCACCAGAGTCACTAGCGTAATCGTTACTGAGTTGATGATAGTCGGTAGTGCTTCTGGAAGCAGAACCTTATTGATGATTTGTGTTGGTGTTGCGCCCATTGATTGGGCCGCTTCCACTAGACCTGTTGGTACTTCAAGTAGTGCACTTTCGATAAGTCGAGCCACGAATGGGATAGCGCCAATCGTCAGTGGAACAATCGCTGCTGTTGTACCGATGAAGGTACCAATCAGCATCTTAGTCAGTGGAATAATCGCAACCATCAAAACTAAGAAAGGTACTGAACGACCCACGTTCACAATCGCACCTAGAATCTTGTTTACTTTGGTGTTCTCTAACAGGCCACCTTTTTTAGTCGTATGCAGAATCACGCCTAGTGGAATACCGACCGCGAAGCCAACAATGCCTGCAACAGCAACCATGTAAAGCGTTTCGCCTGTTGCGCCTAATAGAAGGTTACCGTTAAGGCTGATCCAGTCAGCAATCTCGTTGAAACTAAAGGACATAACCAAGCACCTCTACTTTTACATTGTTGTCGCGTAGGAATTGGATAGCAGCATTATCATCTGCTTCATTACCGAACAGTTCAGCGACCATCATGCCGAACTTCACGCCACCGGCGTAATCAAGGTCAGAACTTAAGATGCTGACATCGATATTGAATTTACGTGCGATTTGCGTCATTAGCGGAGCATCAACCGTTGCACCAGTAAACTCAAGACGCACCAGCGGGTAGCTGCTGTTTACGCGAGTCTCTTGCAAACGTGCTTGGTAATCTTCAGGGATCGTCAGATCCAACGTTGAGCGAATAAACTGATGCGCTAGCTCTGTCTTCGGATGAGCAAAGATGTCACCGACTGTACCTTTCTCGACCAATTCACCGCCGCCAATGATCGCAACCTCGTGACAAATGCTTTTAACCACATCCATCTCGTGTGTAATAAGCAGGATAGTGATGTTCAGCTTGCGGTTGATTTCACGCAGCAGCTCAAGGATAGATTGAGTTGTTGCTGGATCCAATGCGCTGGTGGCTTCATCACATAGCAGTACTTTCGGGTCAGAGGCCAGTGCGCGAGCAATCGCCACACGCTGCTTTTGACCACCACTTAGGTTTGCCGGGTAGGTGTCACGCTTATCAGCAAGGCCAACCAGTTCAAGTAACTCGCTGACTTTCGCTTCAATAATCGCTTTATCTTTACCAGCAAGTTCTAGAGGCAGTGCTACATTGTTAAATACAGTACGAGAAGACAGCAGGTTGAAGTGCTGGAATATCATGCCGATGTTACGGCGCGCTTCGCTAAGCTCTGATTTGCTGAGTTTTGTTAGGTCGATACCATCAACAATCACTTCACCCGAAGTCGGGGCTTCCAACATATTTACACAGCGGATTAGGGTACTTTTGCCTGCACCTGAAGAGCCGATGACTCCAAAGATTTGACCTTGAGGAATGTGGAGGTTGATATCAATTAAGGCATTGATTTCTTTAGTACCTTGATAAAAAACCTTGTTGACTTGATTCACTTTAATCATAGAGAAACCCGTGCAGGTAGAACAGAATAATATGTCGATAGCTCGCTCGATTTACAGACGATGCTATGGTGTTCTATGATCTAAGTCAATAGATATTTTTACGTCTAGACGGCTAAACGTCGATTGTATGGCTAAGCTAGAAACAAATCGTTAACGAACGCAAAACTAAATAGATAGTGATGAAGCAAATAAAGCGTGTAATAATTAATGATTAATAGAGAGTTGATAGAGAACAAAATTTTGTCTAAACCTGCTGTTTTTTTAGATCGTGATGGAGTGATTAACGTTGATCACGGCTACGTACATGATGAGCATGACTTTGAATACATCGATGGTGTGTTTGAAGCGGCGAAAGCGTTTAAAGATATGGGTTATTTATTGGTGCTAGTGACCAACCAATCTGGTATTGCTCGCGGCATGTTTAGTGAAGACCGTTTTCTTTCTTTAACGCAGTGGATGGATTGGAACTTTGTTGATAATGGTGTCGAGCTCGATGGCATTTATTACTGTCCTCACCACGCTGAGCACGGTATTGGTGACTACAAGCAAGATTGTGAATGTCGTAAGCCAAAGCCAGGCATGTTCATTTCTGCTCGTGACTTTCTGAAGATTGATATGGCTAACTCGGTCATGATCGGCGATAAAGCGGAAGACATGATGGCTGCAGAAGCAGCAGGTGTTGGTACTAAAGTCTTGGTAAGAACGGGTAAACCCATCACTGAAAAAGGTGAAGCGTTGGCTAGCGTGGTACTTGATAGCATTAAAGACGTACCCGCTTTCTTAAAAGGCTAAACGTTTTATTTATCACTAAGGTATGGACCTATCATTAGGCACTTACATTAGGTTTGTTCGAACCTGTGAATAGGCTAAGTGTCGTTGACTATATAAAGATGAGGAACGAAGTATGAAAGCTATGTTGGTAGCATCTCTATGTACAGTAGCATTGGTTGGGTGCTCTAAATCAGCAGCCCCTGAGACTGATAGCGCAACATCGAATGATCAATTCGCGACTTATCAATGTGAGTCTGACGTCTCGTTTGATGTGTCTTACCTTGATAATGAAAAAGCGGTACTACGCTTGCCTGATAATGAATACCGCCTGACTCAAGTTCCAGCGGGCTCAGGAACCAAATACATCTTAGATGATGGCACTTCAGAGATGATTAACAGCATCACTTTGCGCACGAAAGGTGACAATGCGCGTCTAGAACTTGGTCGCGTAGTCTATCGAAATTGCCAAAAGTAAGTCATAGTAAGAACTGCTAGTATTTACAAACAGTTAAGTGAGGGAATCTACCCTCACTTTTTCTTCTCTTCTCTTTAACGTTAGACTTTTTATGAGCAAAAAACTCACTATTCTTGATATTGCAAAGCTGTCCGGTGTTGGTAAGTCAACCGTATCACGCGTTCTGACCAATGATCCAAAAGTGAAACCTGAAACCCGTGAAAGGGTGGAAAGAGTAATTCAAGAATCTGGGTACACGCCTTCAAAGTCTGCGCAATCGATGCGCGGTGGCAGCCAAAAAGTCATCGGCGTGATTATCTCTCGTTTGGACTCTCCTTCTGAAAACAAAGCGGTAAGTACGATGCTGGCCGAGTTGTATCGAGCGGATTACGATGTCGTGATCATGGAAAGCCAACTTGATAGAGATAAAGCCAATGAGCACCTGCAAGTTCTAAAGCGTCGTAACGTTGATGGTATTATTGTATTTGGTTTTACTGACTGCGATATTCCGGCAATCGAAGCTTGGGAACACAAAGCGGTGGTGATTGCTCTGGATACCGAGAACGTGACGTCGATTAACTATGATAACCAACAGGTGATCAATAGTGCGTTGGTGCATTTATCGGATCAAGGGATCTCTGACGTTGGCTTTATCGGGGTTGATCCTAGTGATAAATCAACCGGTGAACTGCGTCTTAAGGCTTATCTCGATTGGTGTGAAAACACAGGTTCAGTGGCAAACTATCGTACTGGTCAACTTCATCACGAAAGTGCTTATCAGCTGGTGGATGAGGTGTTAACTCCCGCGACTCAAGCGATCGTTTGTGCCAGTGATACGCTGGCTCTTGGTGTAATCAAGCGTCTGCAAGAACTACAACGTGAAGATGTGGTCGTCACTGGCGTTGGTGGTAATGATCTTCTCTCTTTCTTATTCCCACGAGTATTTAGCATTGATCCTGGTTACCAATCTGCAGGTAAGTTGGCTGCTAATCTATTGATCTCTCAGCTTTTAGGCAATTCAGAGATCTCTCATCATACGCAATCTCCTATTCTATAATCCACTCAATTAAGCGAAATTGAACGGCTTAGATTAAAATTAGAGTGTGATCTCTTTTAATTAATGGGATTGTTCCCATTTTAATTTATCATTCATACGGGCATTATAATAACCGTAATTGGGAATGTTCCCATAAATCTAAGTCTGAGTGATTATAGCTTGCATGGTTTAGATGAGTAATTGAATGAAACCAGGGTGGGGTAGTATGAGTAAGATAGCGAAGCAAGACGTTGCGCGTCTTATCGAGTTAGTCGGTGGTAAAGAAAACATTGCGAGTGTCAGCCACTGTCTGACTCGACTGCGTTTTGTATTGAACGATACAGAGCAGGCCAACAAAGCTGAACTCGAAAAACTGAAGCTAGTAAAAGGCTGTTTTACTAATGCAGGCCAATTCCAAGTTGTTGTCCCGTCCTGAAATGTGTTTACACATTGAGGACGAATTATGGCTACTTCAAATAATACCTACGTTAAGCGCACTCAGCGTGATTACACACTAGGCTTTAAATTACAGGTCGTCGCCGCTGTAGAAAGAGGCGATATGACATATAAACAAGCCCAAACCATTTATGGTATCCAAGGCCGTTCAACTGTTTTAACTTGGCTTCGAAAGCACGGTAAGATGAATTGGGCGCAAACTCCAAGGATGAATACCATGCACCAATCAACTAAGCCTAAAGAGTCACCAGCACAGAAAATAAAGCGTCTTGAGAAAGAGCTGGAAGACGAAAAAATCAAGAATCTCTTTTTAAATAGAGTGGTTGATATTCTTGATGCTGAACACGGAACTAGCCTCAGAAAAAAGTATCTCACCAAGGAGCAAGAAGCCTTCAAGAACAAGAAGGAATAAGTTTAGTTCGAGTATGTAAGCTATGCGGGATAACGAGACAAAGCGTTTATCAACGAGAAAAGCGAGCTGTTCATCGCCAGTTGGAACTTAAACCCATCAAACAAATGGTGTTGGATATTAGACGTTATATGCCTCGGGTTGGCACTAGAAAGCTCTACTTTTTACTTAAGCCAAAGTTGCAAGAACAAGGTATCAAGTTAGGTCGGGATGCTCTTTTCAACTACTTACGTGATGAACGGTTATTGGTAAGACCTAAACGTAGTTTTACGAAAACGACAAACAGTAAGCATTGGATGAAAAAACATCCGAACTTATTAAAGAACTACAAACCATGCACTCCAGAGGGTGTGTTAGTAAGTGATATTACCTATATCCAATCAGATGAAGGCATTCACTATCTCTCATTGGTAACTGATGCGTTTAGTCGGAAAATTATGGGCTACGAGCTGAGCAACGAAATGAAGGCGACGGATGTTGTGAAAGCGCTAGATATGGCTATTAAGGGGCGTCAATATCATCGTTCGTGTATCCATCACTCTGATCGTGGTCTCCAGTATTGCTCCGGTGTTTATCAAGATAAGTTGAAAAGTAGCGGCATAAGCCCCTCGATGACAGACGGTTATGACTGCTATCAAAATGCATTAGCAGAGAGAGTAAATGGAATACTGAAACAAGAGTTCTTACTTAATAAGTGTAAAAACCTCGGAGAGCTTAAACAACTAGTAAAAGAGTCTATAAGTACCTATAACAATATGAGGCCGCACCTTAGTCTCAGGATGAAAACTCCAAATGAGGTGCATGAAAAAAGCCAACAGCTGATGCTGTTGGCTTAGTAGAAATACTGTCAACGTATTTTAGGACGAGACATGTGATTGGCACCGAGGTTGATGAGGTGTACGCACTTTTGATTGAGCAAACTGGTAAAGATGCATCATCAAAAGATGAGGCGAAGTTGGCTGCTCGTCAAAATATGAACTTCCTTGAGCGTGGTATATCCCATTTAGCCGAAATTTTTGTACCACTGCTGCCTGCCATCATTACTGGCGGTTTGATTCTTGGTTTCCGTAATGTGATTGGCGACATTCGCATGTTCGACGGCAAAACCCTAGTTGAAATCAGTCAATTCTGGGCAACGGTTCACTCTTTCTTATGGTTGATCGGCGAAGCTATTTTCTTCTTCCTTCCGGTTGGTGTGTGTTGGGCAACGGTTAAGAAGCTTGGCGGAACCCCTATTTTGGGTATCACGCTCGGTGTGACCTTAGTTTCACCACAACTCATGAACGCATACATGATAGGTAAATCGGTACCTGAGGTATGGGATTTTGGGCTGTTCGTGATTGAGAAGGTCGGTTATCAGGCTCAGGTGATCCCAGCGATGTTAGCGGGTGTGGCTTTGGCGTTCATTGAAACCAATCTTAAGCGTATCGTCCCTGCTTACTTGTACCTAGTGGTTGTGCCATTTGTATCGATTATTTTGTCTGTGATTCTAGCGCACGCTTTCATTGGCCCATTCGGTCGTATGTTAGGCGATGGTGTGGCATTCGCGGCTAAAGCTGCAATGACAGGTGATTTTGCGATTCTTGGTTCAGTGGTTTTTGGTTTCCTATACGCACCTTTGGTTATCACGGGTATTCACCACACCACCAACGCGGTGGATCTGCAACTGATGCAAGACTTAGGCGGGACACCAATTTGGCCTTTGATTGCACTATCAAACATTGCACAAGCATCGGCAGTAGTCGGCATCATTATCTTGAGTAAGCGTGAAGGTGAACGAGATATCTCGGTTCCTGCGGCAATCTCAGCCTACTTAGGTGTAACAGAGCCTGCGATGTACGGTATTAACCTTAAATACAAATTCCCAATGCTGAGCGCAATGATTGGTAGTGCTGTTGCAGCCGCAATCTGTGGTAGCGCGGGTGTGATGGCGAATGGTATCGGTGTCGGCGGCTTGCCGGGCATCCTATCGATTCAACCTCAATATTGGTCGATTTACCTAGTCGCGATGCTGGTGGCGATAGTACTGCCTATCACGCTAACCCTGTTTTTCTACAAGCGAGCCCAATCCAAGGGTGAGTTAGAAACCGCGAACGCGTAATGCATTGAATAAGCGATGACTCCAAAATGAGTTATCGCTTTTTCTCTTAGTTATAGCTTTTTCTTTTAGTTATAACGGCTATTCGACCATGATTCACATGGTGATTTTTATTTTATATTTTCTGGTAAGTGAGTGTTAGAGATGGCGATGACTGAACATGATGAAAGCTGGTGGAAAACCGCAACCATCTATCAAATCTACCCAAAGAGCTTCTGCGACAGTGGCAGTAAAGGTACTGGCGACATCAAAGGGATCATTTCGAAACTGGATTACCTCAAACATTTGAGTGTCGATGCGATTTGGCTAACCCCGGTTTACGCATCTCCTATGATCGATAATGGTTACGATATCTCAGACTACTACGCGATTAATCCTCAATTCGGCACCATGGAAGACTTCGACTTATTGCTGTCTGAAGCGCACCAACGTGGTATCCGTATCGTGATGGATATCGTGGTAAACCACACCTCGACAGAGCATGCATGGTTTCAATCTGCTTTGGGCGACAAAAACAGCTCTTACCGCGATTACTATATCTGGAAAGATCCCGTAGATGGTCAAGCACCAACTAACTGGCAGTCTAAGTTCGGTGGTAATGCGTGGGAACTAGATGAGGCGACTGGGCAATACTTCCTACACTTATTCGCCAAAGAACAGGCTGACCTCAACTGGGAGAACCCGGTTGTACGAGAAGAAGTGAAAGACGTTATCAGCTTTTGGGCAGAAAAGGGCGTTGATGGTTTCCGCTTGGATGTGATCAACCTGATTTCGAAGCAGCAAGACTTTCCTAATGATGATATCGGTGATGGCCGTCGTTTCTATACCGATGGTCCACGTGTACACGAATACCTGAAAGAGATCAGCGAAGCCGTATTTCAGAAGTACGGCAGCGTGACCGTAGGCGAGATGTCTTCAACCACGTTGGAACACTGCCAGCAATACTCAAACGTTGATAACAGTGAGCTATCGATGGTGTTTAACTTCCACCACCTTAAGGTCGATTACACCAATGGTGAGAAGTGGACTAATGCGCCGTTTGATTTCTTACAGCTCAAGTCGATCTTCAATCATTGGCAAACAGGCTTGAACGGAAAAGGGTGGGGCGCATTGTTCTGGTGTAACCACGACCAACCGCGAGTGGTGAGCCGCTTAGGTGATGATCTGCAGTATCGTGTTGAGTCGGCGAAGATGCTGGCTGCGTCTGTACACATGATGCAAGGCACGCCGTATATCTATCAAGGTGAAGAGATTGGCATGACTAACCCTAGCTATACTGAAATTAGCCAGTATCGTGATGTTGAGAGTACCAATATGTACGACATCATGGTGAACCGTGATGGTGTGGCTCATGAAGATATGATGGCGATTTTGGCGCAGAAGTCTCGTGATAACTCTCGTACACCAATGCAATGGAACAGTGAGCCTTACGCAGGGTTCTCACAAGCTCAGCCATGGCTTGATGTAGCGAATAATTACCCTGGGATTAACGCTGAGCAAGCACTGGAAGACAAAGACTCTGTTTTCTATTTCTATAAGAGTTTGATTGAGTTACGTAAACAAGTGCCAGTGATTACAGATGGCAGCTATCAAGATCTATTACCTGATCACTCATCCATTTTTGCATATGCACGTGAGAACGAAGGGCAAACCTTGCTGTGTATTAACAACTATTATGGTGAAGAGGCGGAGTGCGTTTTACCGGAACGTTTTGATATGACTAAGGCGAAGAGTCTGTTGTCTAACTATCAACAAGCGAACACTTCAGTTGCATTACATCATCAAGTCTTACGTCCTTACGAGACTCGTATTCTCTTGATTGAAGGTTAACCTTGTTTCATTTTAAGAAGCTTGATTCTTATTCCCCTTAAAGGATTGGGCTTCTACAAAGGCTTTGGAGTGCTCCCCAAAGCCTTTTTTGTTTTAGTGATGGCTGGAATATCGTGCCTCGAGTCTACTTGCGAGAAGTTTGAGTATCGAGTGCCAGCAACGACAGAGCAGGTAATGAACTCTAAGACGCGTAATTCACCGAGTAGCGAGTTGGTTTGTGGTTCATTGCCAATACGATGTTCAATACTGCGGTGCCTAATACAGAAACGGCAATCACCCAAGGTGACACGAAGAAGAACGATGCAAACAGAATACATGCATCAATACCCATTTGTGTTTTACCTACCGAGATACCGTAGCGGTCTTGGATAAACAAGCACAGTACGTTGAAGCCACCCAGACTTGAGCGGTGACGGAATAGGATTAGCATACCTAAGCCCATTAATAAGCCGCCGGCAACAGCACAATAGATCTCGTTATGAACTTCTAGCGAGATAACTAAGTATAAATGATCGGCAAACACAGATACTAAAGCACCAGAAATCGCACTGCTAATAGCAAAGCTACGGCCGAATCGTTTCCATGCTAATAAATAGAATGGACAATTGGCAACAAAGTACAAAATACCAAAGGTTACAGGCAAGAATTGACTCAAAAGCAGAGCCAAGCCAGTAGTGCCCCCGGTAAGCAGGTTCGCTGACTGTAAAAAGAAGACGCCTAACGCCACTAAAAACGTGCCAGTGAGAATCGCTACCCAATCTTCTTTACGTGAGTGTTTTTCCATCGTTTTTATAATTACCTAACCAATAAAGGCGTGCATAGTAGAGAAAAACCTTAGCTTTCGGTAGCTTGAGGGGCAAAATTAAGGTAAACCTATGTAATCTGCGTTTTACAGGGTGTAAAGCGTAAAATTGACAGTAAGCGCCATCTTTGGTTGGATAAGCCAAATAACCATGATGAATCTTATTTGTGATTATGAAAAAACTGCATGATAAAATTGCAATTAGCTCTTTATGACCTAGATCAAATTATGTAGAATGCGTCACATCAAAACGGTGACGGAAACGTTTGCTTTCGGTCGTTGTGTGGTTTTTTTGAAACTTTCAGTACAATCTGAGTCAGGAGATACAGATGCTTAAGCGTGACATGAACATTGCTGATTACGATGCGGATCTATTCGCAGCTATCCAAGAAGAAACTCTTCGTCAGGAAGAGCATATCGAACTTATCGCTTCAGAAAACTACACAAGCCCACGTGTAATGGAAGCTCAAGGTTCTCAGCTAACAAACAAATACGCTGAAGGCTACCCAGGCAAGCGTTACTACGGTGGTTGTGAGTACGTAGACAAAGTTGAAACTCTAGCAATTGAACGTGCATGTGAACTATTTGGTGCAGAGTACGCAAACGTACAGCCTCACTCAGGTTCTCAAGCAAATAACGCTGTATACATGGCACTACTAAATGCAGGCGATACGGTTCTAGGTATGAGCCTAGCACACGGTGGTCACCTAACTCACGGTTCTCCAGTAAACTTCTCTGGTAAGCTTTACAACATCATCCCTTACGGTATCGATGAAGCGGGTCAAATCGATTACGAAGAGATGGAAAAGCTGGCTATCGAGAACAAGCCTAAGATGATCATCGGTGGTTTCTCTGCTTACTCTCAAATCTGTGATTGGAAGCGCATGCGTGAAATCGCTGACAAAGTAGGTGCTTACCTGTTCGTAGATATGGCTCACGTAGCAGGTCTAATCGCTGCAGGCGTTTACCCGAACCCAGTGCCACACGCTCACGTAGTAACTACAACGACGCACAAAACGCTTGCGGGTCCTCGTGGTGGTCTAATCCTTTCTAACGAAGGCGAAGATCTTTACAAGAAGCTGAACTCAGCAGTATTCCCAGGCGGCCAAGGTGGTCCTCTAATGCACGTTATCGCTGGTAAAGCAGTAGCGTTCAAAGAAGCTCTAGAGCCAGAGTTCAAAGAATACCAAGCACGCGTTGTTGCTAACGCAAAAGCAATGGTTGCTGAATTCCTAGCTCGTGGTTACAACATCGTTTCAGGTTCTACAGAGAACCACCTGTTCCTAGTTGACCTAATCAACAAAGACATCACAGGTAAAGAAGCAGATGCAGCACTAGGTGCAGCAAACATCACTGTAAACAAGAACTCAGTACCAAACGACCCACGTAGCCCATTCGTTACTTCAGGTATCCGTATCGGTTCTCCTTCTATCACTCGTCGCGGTTTCTCAGAAGCAGACGCGAAAGAGCTAGCAGGTTGGATCTGTGACATCCTAGATAACATGGGTGACGAGTCTGTTATCGAAGCGACTAAAGCAAAAGTACTAGAGATCTGTAAGCGTCTACCTGTTTACGCTTAATTTTTCTGGCTCAAATAGCTTAATTTCTGTGTCAAAGGTGCTCATTTACATTCGTAAACTCCGCGCCTTTTCCTTGAACTAAAGCTATTTGATTGAAAAATACGATTTGAAAGGCTCCTGTTGGGAGCTTTTTTTGTTTTTTTGGGTATTACGTTGTCGAGCATGCTCACTTACATTCGTAAGCTCCGCGTGCTCTCCTAGAATTTCAAACAACTACTTTGAAAAATATTGATACTAGAGGCTCCTTAATAGGGGACTTTTTTGTACTTGGAAGTTTTAAAATTGTTGTCGAGCATGCTCACTTACACCCGTAATCTCTGCGTGCTCTCTTAGAATTTCAAACAACTACTTTGAAAAGCAATGATACTAGAGGCTTCTTTAAAGGAGCTATTTTTTGTATCTGGTGGCTGGTGGCTGGTGGATTTGGGATTAAGAGTAAAGAAAAGCGGGTATTAAAAAGGGTTAATGCTTTCACATTAACCCTTTGGTATTTGGTAGTGTCGATTCTACTTTTTGATGCTAAGTAGGGTGCCTGACTTACACTTGAAAGAGTAGTAGTGGCGGCTTTCACTGAACTTACCTAGGCCTTCGCCATCACAGTAGTCGATGTTGATGTCACGCATCACTTCTAATGTGTCTTCGCTGTTCAAAGCGAATTTAGAGCCATCAGAACAGACGATACGAACTCGTTCATCATGGCTTACAGAGTAAATATCGACTTCAGTATTACACAGCTCAAAAGAGGCTTCGCGAAAGTTGTCTTGCTGAGTATTTGAAGCGCAACCTGCGGTGAGTGCGGCTGCGATAACGGCTAAAAGTCCGAGTCTTTTCATTGTTAATCCTTTACTATCATCAAGTTGAGTGATGAGTTTTATATGCTAGTTTAGGTAGCCTATGCCACAATACGCTTTGGTTCAAGGCGCGTTCGTTGACTCTAAGATATAAAAGTATAGGTGCATACAGATAATTTATAATGGGTTTGCTGCGTGTTTCCTTATTACGTATCACCAACAAAAAAAGACCAACACAGAGGTTGGTCTTTAAATAGGAAGATTTTTTAAACGACTATCGAAACTGTTTAGCTTCTGGAAGATACTCAAAACCAGCAGACGCGAGCTTTGCGATCAATGCTGCTTTGTCGATCTCGTAGAAGTTGACCACTCGATCCAAATCACCACCGAAGTCGTCACGTAGCTTCATGTTGACGATACTCATCAACATTACAGGATCCATTTTTTCAAAATTAGCGAGGTTCATATTAGTCCTCGAAATCTGAGATCAGCAGGTTTGCAGCGGCAAAGGCTGCACGCTCACGCGCTTCTTTAGGAAGAGATTCATCTGCAGCAAGGTCATTCAATGTTTTTACCGCGCAGGTGATCGCTTTAGGGATATAGCCTTGGTCGCCACTGCCAATTTGAGAATACAGTTCACGCACCAAATCACAACAATCGTATACTTTCATTTTTATACCTAACCAAATGATAACTGATCTCAATATACACATAGAGATAAGCAAAAACAAAGTGGATCTGATTAAGTTCAGAGTTAGTTTGTTCTTGCTCAATATCTCATTCTGTTAATGCTCAGCGTATCACTTTGCTAGTCTGCTACTTAGCGTGTATTTGCGGCTTAGCATGATATTTATTGATTAGCCTAATATTGACCGCTTAACCAGATATCTGCTGTTCAAGTTGATAAGTAACTTCATCTGCAAGGTTGAGTTGCTTAGCTAACTCTTTGAGGTAGGCCTTCTCCATAAAGTTCTGCTCGTCAGCCACAATCAAAGAGGCTAAGTAGATCTCACTCGCTTGTTGAGGTGAAGTTGCGAGCTGAGCAATCTCACTTGGGTCGAGTGGCTTGTGCAGTTCTTCAGAGACCAGTTTAGTCAGTTGATAGTCCGCGCCCATATTTTCGACCGCTTGCTCGATCTTTGCCATCTCCTCCTCATCGACATGACCATCGGCTTTGGACGCAGCAATCATCGATCTTAGAATCAGCACACTATGGTTTGAGTCGTTCTCATCAAATTGAGCCTGTTCGGCGTTAGGTGTCTGGCCTTGTTTGGATTGGTAGTCGTTGTAGACTTTATAAGCCAAAGCGCCCAGTGCTGCTGCGCCGCCAATCCCAGCCGCTTTCTTACCCATTTTCTTAGTCTTCTTAGAGCCCATTAACGCACCTAACAGTCCTCCGCCAACTGCGCCTGCACCGAAGGCTCCGAGTGTACTTTTACTGCTACTCTTGCTATTGCTGCCTTGAGAAAGGCCACTTAAACTTGAAGACCCTTGTGAAAGTTTCTGAGTACCTTGTTTTACGAGATCTGATTTAAGTGCTTGGTTCAGTAAGCTTTTGATATCCATCGATACCTCCAATGGTGAGCATGTCCAAAAAGTTGATGACACCAATATACGGATTTAAAGATGAACAGGGGATTAACTTACGTTATTTACTCTACTGATAAATAGAAGGGAGTTTGAAGCGAAATGACAGGCACAAAAAAGGCCACCTAACGGCAGCCTTTCAATGTTTATCTAGTCAGTAATCGGATTACTAAGCTAGTTGAGCCTTAAGGTGCTCGATAACCGTGTCCATTGCGATAGCTTCTTTATCACCAGTACGACGGTTTTTGTATTCGAAGTTACCTTCGTCCATGCTGCGATCGCCGATAACGATAGTGTGAGGGATACCCACAAGCTCGATATCTTTAAACATAACACCAGGGCGCTCTTTACGGTCATCGAATAAAACTTCGATACCCATAGCTGTTAATTCAGCGTATAGCTTCTCAGCTGCTTCTTTAACGCGCTCAGATTTGTGCATGTTCATTGGTACGATAGCAACTTGGAACGGCGCTAGTGCGTCTGGCCAAGTGATACCGAATTTATCGTGGTTTTGCTCGATAGCAGATGCAACAACACGTGAAACACCGATACCGTAACAACCCATCTCTAGGATTACGCTCTTACCATCAGGACCAAGCACGTTACAGTTCATTGCTTTAGAGTAAGTATTACCCAGTTGGAAGATGTGACCCACTTCGATACCACGCTTAAGCTGGATAGTACCTTTACCACATGGGCTAAGGTCACCTTCAACTACGTTACGTAGGTCTTCAACTTGAGCAAGCTCAACGTCACGACCCCAGTTGATGCCGAAGTAGTGCTTACCATCTACGTTTGCACCAGCGCCAAAGTCGCTCATTACAGCAACAGAGCGGTCAACGATGAATGGTAGCTCTAGGCCAACAGGTCCAAGTGAACCAGGACCTGCACCAACAAGTGCGCGGATTTCTTCTTCAGAAGCCATCTCTAGCGGAGAAGCAACCTGTGGAAGGTTCTCTGCTTTCACTTCGTTCAGTTCGTGGTCACCACGGATGATTAGCGCGATGATATCAGCGTCTACTTCATCAGAAGCTTTAACGAATAGAGTCTTAACTGTCTTCTCGATTGCTAGACCGTGTTGCTCTACCAATTCTGCGATAGTTTTCGCATTTGGTGTATCAACCAGTTCCATCTCTTGAGTTGGTGCTGCTGCATCTTCAGTAGGAGCAAGTGCTTCTGCTTTTTCGATGTTTGCTGCGTAATCTGACTCAGTTGAGAATGCGATTAGGTCTTCGCCGCTTTCAGCAAGAACGTGGAACTCTTGAGAGCCGCTGCCGCCGATTGCGCCAGAGTCTGCCAATACTGGACGGTATTCAAGGCCCATACGGTCGAATGCTTTACAGTAAGCATCGTGCATCGCTTGGTAAGACTTTTCTAAGCCTTCTTTGTCGATATCAAAGCTGTACGCATCCATCATAGAGAATTCACGTGCACGCATTACGCCAAAACGAGGGCGGCGCTCATCACGGAATTTAGTCTGGATTTGGTACAGATTTAGAGGTAGCTGTTTGTAAGAGCTGATCTCGTTACGTACTAGACTCGTTACCACTTCTTCAGCTGTTGGGCTAAGAACAAATGGACGAGAGTGACGGTCTGTGAAACGAAGTAGCTCAGGCCCCATCTTTTCAGAACGGCCAGTCTCTTCCCAAAGCTCAAACGGTTGAACTACGGGCATCAAGATTTCAACGGCACCTGCATTATCGATCTCTTGGCGAACGATATTTTCGACTTTACGCAGTACACGTAGACCAGTAGGTAGCCAAGTATATAAACCTGAAGCTAGCTTACGGATCATACCTGCACGTAGCATCAGCTGGTGGCTGATAACTTCTGCGTCGTTTGGAGTCTCTTTCAGAGTAGAAAGAAGGTAGTTACTGGTACGCATTCTATGGTATCCGTTTCATCATTGATAAAAGAAAACTTGCTGTCGTTCGTAACCACAGCAAATCTGATATAGCCGCATATAATATCAGCCTATTTGGGATCTCAAAAGCGTTCAATGTCAGTTACATTGATGAAAAGCGTTTCAACCACGAATTTCACGTTAAGATTGAACAAATTTACCGCATATTCCTTGTTGTCAGGCTTGCCTTTTTTATAGGCAGGTCGCGGATCTTGGCCTAATACTTCTTTGATCACCTGAATGATATGGCGCGCTTGTGGATGGCTTGCGAGCTTACTTTGCGCTTGCTGCGAAAAGTTAACGTCGAGCACTTCTGGTTCATCGGCGGCAAACCCTCCCAATGCATCCGGAATCGAATCTGAATAGGGGATATAAGGCTTGATGTCGATGATCGGTGTACCGTCTACTAAGTCGACGCTGCCTAAGTCCAACCAAGTTTGTCCCTTTTCTTGAGACACACCTTTGAGTTCAACCGCAGACATGCCAATTCCATTGGGTCTGAATGTGGCACGAGACGCGAATACACCTATACGTTCATTGCCGCCAAGGCGAGGTGGCCTCACGGTTGGTTTCCAGCCTGCTTCAAGGTTCTTATCGAACAAAAACAACAACCACACATGGCTAAATTGCTCAATATCTCGAACAGATTCAAGGCAGTTTGCTGCGTCAACCAACCTGACTCTTGAGGTGGATGTTGGTACTAACCTAGGCTGTCTTGGCACAGCGAACTTCTCTTTATAAGGAGACTCAATAAAGCCAACAGGTTTAATGGTGTACATAGCAAGGTGTTCTCTGGTTTCAGTTAAGACGGAAAAATATCATAAAATCGCTTGTTTTTCTTTTGATAATAATTATCATTTGATATGTTATAACGTATCAATTTAATTATTTAGGGAAATACAATGAAACCGAATATCCACCCTGACTACCGCACATTGGTGTTCCATGACACCAGCGTTGATGAGTACTTCTTAATAGGCTCTACGCTGAAAACAGAACGTACTATCGAATGGGAAGATGGCAATACTTACCCTTATTTCACGATTGAAGTGTCTGCAAAGTCGCACCCTTTCTATACGGGTAAACAGCGAGTGCTACATAAAGAGGGACGTGTTGCTAACTTTACTCGTCGCTTTGGTCAATTAGGTAAGGGAGCGAAATAGAATGAAAGTTATAAAATCACTTAAAAGTGCGAAAAGCCGTCATCCAGATTGCCAAATAGTAAAGCGCAGAGGCCGTCACTATGTCATCTGTAAATCCAACCCGAGATTCAAAGCGGTTCAAAAATAGTCAGTCAAATTGATGTGACACGAGTGTAAAAACGAGGGGAAAGTCAAACTTCATTCATTTGTCTGTTTTTCTTTTCCTTCGAGAGGAACCTTGCAGAATATTGCGTGTTAAATTAGCGTATGTTGTGTTTTATTTTTAAATGAATCAATGAGTTATATCGCCAGTTATTTTTGTAGTGAATGTGTTCTTGTGAATTATAAATCTAGTTTTTGTATTTAATGTAGATTTATTTGCTAATTAATTGTTCTTATAGAGTTAAAAGTAGTCATTTGTTACACATTTTGTAACATTTTGAATTTCTAATTGATAATTTTGTCGCGTACTCTGCGCTGGCAATTTGAACATTTTTGTCACAATTGCACAGGAATCACTACAAGGAGGGAACTGATGAGTTCATCAGCTTCAATAAAAAACAACTCGCCAAAGAAACCAATTTTTACCCGCTTTCTCGATGGCGTTGAATATTTGGGGAACCTTTTACCCCACCCAATCACTCTTTTCGCAATCTTCTGTGTCGCAATCCTAGTATCTTCAGGAATTGCTGGTTACTTCGAAGTATCTGTAATGGATCCTCGCCCAGAAGGTGCTAGCGGTCGTGCTGCTGATGGCATGATCCACGTTGTAAGCTTACTTAATGCTGAAGGCTTACAACTCATCGTAACGAATCTAGTTTCGAACTTTGTTGGCTTTGCGCCACTTGGTACTGTGCTTGTTGCAATGCTAGGTGTTGCGATTGCTGAACACTCAGGTCTATTATCTGCGGCAATGCGCGGCATGGTAATGGGCGCATCTCAGCGCATGGTTACTGTAACCGTGGTATTTGCCGGTATTATCTCTAACACGGCATCTGAGCTGGGTTACGTAGTTCTTATCCCTCTTGCAGCAATGCTTTTCCACTCATTGGGTCGTCACCCATTAGCAGGTCTAGCGGCAGCATTTGCTGGTGTATCTGGTGGTTATTCTGCAAACCTACTTATCGGTACGGTTGATCCACTGCTTTCTGGTATTACAGAAACAGCGGCACAAATGCTTGATCCTTCTTACTCTGTTGGCCCTGAATCAAACTGGTACTTCATGTTTGTTTCGACCTTCTTTATCTCGATTGCAGGTGCATTGGTAACAGAGAAGATTGTTGAACCTAAGTTAGGTAAATACAACGATGAAGACGCATCTGAAGATCTTTCAAATGACTCGATGGGTAAACTTACTGCTATTGAGAAGAAAGGCCTTAAGCTAGCGGGTGTTGCTGTATTAATCGTGAGTGCACTTTTAGCTTGGACTGTGGTTCCTGCTGACGGTGTTCTGCGTTCAGAGGCCGGTACGATTTCAGGTTCTCCATTCCTGAAAAGTATCGTCGCGTTTATCTTTGTATTCTTTGCTATTCCTGGCTTTGTTTACGGCAAAGTTACGGGTTCAATGAAGAATGACCGTGATGTGATTAATGCAATGGCAACGTCTATGTCTTCAATGGGCATGTACATCGTTCTTGTATTCTTTGCTGCACAGTTTGTTGCTTTCTTTAAGTGGACGAACTTCGGTCAAGTGGTCGCTGTAGGCGGCGCAACATTCCTTCAGGATATTGGCCTAACGGGTCCAATGTTGTTCTTCGCATTCATCCTAATGTGTGGCTTCATTAACCTGATGATCGGTTCAGCTTCTGCACAGTGGGCAGTAACGGCGCCAATCTTCGTTCCAATGTTGATGCTAGTAGGCTACGCACCGGAAACGATTCAAGCGGCTTACCGTATCGGTGATTCAACAACCAACATCATTACACCAATGATGAGCTACTTCGGTCTTATCCTTGCCGTAGCGACTCGCTACATGAAGAACCTTGGTATCGGTACACTGATCGCAACCATGTTGCCTTACTCAATGGTATTCATGTTCGGTTGGAGCATCTTGTTCTACCTATGGGTATTCGTATTTGGTCTACCAGTAGGTCCAGGCGCTGCAACGTACTACACGCCTTAGTGAGCGGTGATAGGCGAACATTTCGATTCGCTTATCAACTGAATAAAAGACGAGATACCAAAGAGCCTGCATTGATGCAGGCTCTTTTTGTTTTAGTCAGTAAACTTACAACCCCGCAAACCGATAGGTAACGCCTAGTTCGAATGACCAGCCCAAGTCTCGTTGTATCAACGCGCTGTCGCTGTCGTGATGAATCAAGTCTGCGCGTGCGATACCAATCCAAGTTGGCGTAAACTCATAAAGCCCGATTAACCCTGCTTGATAAACAAACGTTGACCCTGCATCAAACTGATTTAACCCTGAGGCAGAAGATTCGGTGTTAGAAATACCATACAGGTGATTGGACAGTTTCTTGTCACGATAATCGACTTCTAGGTAGGGCGTAATGGTGAATGGCTGTGTCCAAGTTTCTAACGTTCTGCCTAAGTGAAGCTGAACTTCGTAGCCGTTATGTTCTGAAGTCACATCGTGTAAGTAGGTGAGGCGTGCGCCTACCGTTCCTAAGGTTATCCCCAGCTCTCCATTGCCATCTCTGTCTTGAATGCCGTTAGGTAGGTCAACGAAGGTGTCTGACACCTCAGCAAAGCGCCAATTTCCAGATAACCCGACGTAAGGCAGCAGTTGCCAATTGGCTAAGCTACCATCGATAAAGCCTTTCGGGCCTGAATAGAATAGGTTGGGTGTCGCGCCAAATTGAGGGGCACTTTTAGTGGAGAAAACACTTTCCCCATAGGTGATGCTGCCTCCGATGATTCCGAACTCTTGATCAGTAAAGTGCTCATCGGCAAAGCTTTCATCAGCAAAAGAAAGTTGGGTGTTACCAAAAAGAATGGATAGTGAGAGGGCTATTTGGCGAATCATAAGCAATACTCCGTTATTGTAATAAATATCAAGAACGGAGTATGTCGATTAAAATTTCATCGGGGCTATAGCGACTAAATGACGACTTCTAAAGTTGTCGTCATTAGAAAGGCTGTGGTTAGCGTTTAGCTAACAGGCGATCGAGGTGGTTTGCGAACTCACGACGGTCGGTTTGAGAAAGGGTGCTTGGTCCGCCAGTTTGGATGCCGCTTGAACGCATAGTATCCATAAAGTCACGAATGTTGAGACGTGCTTTAATGGTCTCTTTGGTGTAAAGCTCGCCGCGAGAGCTTAAAGCAAGCGCACCTTTGGTGATCACTTCATCAGCCAGAGGGATGTCAGAGGTAATCACGAGATCGCCGGGTTCAGTGCGTTTTACGATTTCATCATCTGCAATATCAAACCCGCTTGGCACTTGAATTGAGTGAATGTTATTGCGTTTAGGAACGGGAACCAAATGGTTCGCGACAAAGGTACATTCCACCCCTGTGCGTTCAGCTGCGCGTACGATTGTTTCACGGATAACCTTTGGACAAGCGTCCGCATCAACCCATATCTTCATAGTGTTCTATTTCTCTGTTAGCTTATTTATCGGTCAACTTATTGCTCAGTTGCCTTATTGATCAGTTAGTTTAGCTTCAAGCATGGCAACGCGAGCAGTGAGTTCAAGGATTTGCTTTTCCAGTTGGCTAACACGATCAAGTGCTGGCTCTTCTTGTGTCGCGACTTCAACTTTAGGAACACGATTTGCGCTTTTCCAGCTCTTGATGGTCGTGATTAAAGCGGGCATCGGAACGGATGTGCTCATACGAGCCTTAACTAAAGCAACTGTCGGCTCTTTCCCTTGCGCTTGCAGTCCTTCAAGCACTGATTTCAACTCTTCAGAAACATCTTTTGTCAGCATGTTGATCTCCATTTTTAGTCTTTAGTCATTTTACTCGCTCTGGTGAATGATAGCGAATCATAAAACCGCCCATGGCTTGTGAGAGATCTCTTACAAAGGTTGTGAGATAACACGAATACATCGCTAGAGAGATTGATGCTCACATGGTTAAGGTGTTGAATTTTAATTGTTTTATATAATTAACAACTTTCTTGAATTCAAAATGTGATGCAAATCTATTGTCCGAAATCCTAAATCGCGTAAATTAAACCTTGTCGGAAGGATTCTGACACGGAACAGGAAAGCACCAAGGATTTGGTTATCTTCAGGATGAAGATTTGGTTACTTAGGATTGAGTGATCAAGCATGGAGCGTAAGGACATTGTAGGGATACAGTCAGTTAACAGGAAGTTAGCTGCAACGGAATGACAATGGACACCTTTAGGATTAAAGGGTTGGATTAGCATCAGGACGATGTAAAGGACACCGCTCACGGAACAAGTGATGTGCGCTAACTAGGATTGTTAGCTTTCAGGATGATTGGACACCGCTAGGACGGCGAAGTAAAGGAAAGAGCTGAAGGATTACAGCCACTATTATGGATGATGCATGGAGCATTAATTAGTAGCCGGACTGCTGCGAGTAAGACCCTAGCCCTGACACTTCGGTGTCGGGGCTTTTCTTTTCCTAAGGCTTTTTCTCTATCTAGGGGCTCTCTTTAATTCAGGAGCTTTTATCTAAGCACGCGACATCTGCTTTTCTGCTAATGGTCAACACAAGGAGTGTTTTATGACGATAGCAACCTCAAGAACGCTGTTGGTACCTTATACCGAGCAGTTAGAACATGACTTTATCAAGTTGAATTGCTGCCCCATCAATCGTGCTGAAATGAACGGGCCGCATTCTATTGCCTCTGCAAAACACCTATTTCAAGAAATACTGAACGACAACGTTGGTTTTTGCCGAGCCATTATCCACAACCAAACCCGCGAATACCTCGGGCATTTGTTTGTTTCGTCTGAAGAAGGGAAGCATGAACTGGGATTTATTCTGGACAAGGAGTTTTGGAATCAAGGCCTTGCTAGTGAAGTGCTAAAACCTTTCTTTAGTTTGGTTTGTTTTGAAGAACACCTAACGAATGTTGTCGCGACCGTTAATGTTGGTCATAACCCATCAATTAAGTTACTTGAAAAGTTAGGCTTTGCATTTAAAGAGACCAAACAAGATCAGTTTGGCCCTTATCATGAATATAGTTATACCGCGTATTGCGACGTTACATTCTATGAGGCTGTAGCTCAAACCGCATAGAACGGAAGCCCACCATGGTCAGTTTCCCTTGGTACAGGTCATCACCTAACGCTGAAAACTCAAATTGATACACGGTGTGCCAGCGCCAAATGGTGGTGAGCTCATGGCGCATCTTAAGTTTATGACCACTAAAGGCAACACTTAATAGCTGTAAGTCGAGCTCTTTACATTTTCTCGCAATGGCAGCTTTCGCAAGCTCGGATTGCCTGCGCTGTTGCCAAAACAGAAAGCAAAAGAAGCACAGCATCAAAATAGCCAATAAGTTATCTATCATTTAATCCATACTTCCTTTTATCTCTCTATTCCGTTCGTGATTTGAGCTTTTTGTTATGAGCTACTGAGCTGTTCTGTCTGGTATCTATTGCGACTTAGCCGCTTGTTGTAATTCTACAAGTGCATTGGCGAGTTCTGGTGATGGGTTCGAGTTCAATAATGGTAAAAATACCATTCTCAGTGTCGGAATCATCACTAAATCTGCAAATAACTGATTGAACAAGTTTTGGTTGCCCGTTTGTGCGAGACGCAGCAAGAACTGCTCAGCAATCGCAGGATCTTGCAGTGCGTGCCAGCTGCGACCAGCCAAACCAATCAATACTTCTTGGTGGCTTAAGCGCGGGCTAGCCAGAACTTGGTTAATTACGGCGTTGGTTGTGCTTTGCTCTGCGCCAGAAAGGGCACGTACCAGTGCTGACAGTAAGAACAGATCTGGCTCTTGACTGTTAATCTCATTCTCTGCCATTTCTTGTAAGCGTTGAGCGAGCTTGTCATTGATTTGCGTATGCTCAAGCGCCCCGAGAGTCGCGTATAGAGGTTCTGAAGGCAGCTTATTCAATGCTTTGCGAATCGCGACACCATTTTGTTGGCTGCCTAAACGAGCACACATATCAGTGATGCCTTGTAGGCCAACGGTTTTCCAGTTGTCCCAGCCTAGATCGCCTGTGAAGTAGTGTTGAGCGTGTTCGTAGTATTGGCTCGTTGCAAGGTCTAAACCTGCTCTTACTTGGCTATGGAACACGGCCATTTTGTCTTCTGAAGGCTTGAAGGTATATGGGTTGTTTGACAGCTTTTGTTGTTGCTCTTCGCTGATCTCACCGTTCAAACGTGTGCCCATCGCTTCGATAACAAACTTAAGGAAATTGCCGACATCACCTTGATGTAATAGGCCTCTTTCGTCCAGTTTGAATTTTAGGAACCAGATCCAAGGTTGCTTGTGTTCGTTCCAGTAACTAATCGCTAAGTGAGCTTGTTTCTGAAGTGGAAATGGGTACGGCTGTTTCCCTTGCTCAACATCAGAGAATAGGTTGTTGTCGATCTTTTGGATACGACGACCTAGATCGTAGATATCATATTGGCAACCGCTATTCTTTAGCAACTGAGTGAGCGTGTGAATGGTTTCCATAGTAATAAAGCTCCTAACTTTCTTTCCTAAATAGATGGTACTCTATGCCCCAATTTCAAGGTCACTAGATAAATAACTTGGTGAAAAATGACAGCAGCCACAAAGTTACCTCTTTTACTTCAACAATTAGAAGAACAAATGCGCCAATGTTCGCTATGGAGCACGCTTCCGCCTTCGGATGAAGCTCTGGCGAGCGTTGAACCTTTCGGGATTGATTCGTTACAACCGGAAGAGTGGTTGCAGTGGATCTTTATCGTTAAGATCAACGCAATGATGGATGCCCAAATGAGCCTACCGAAAGGCTTTGCTATCCATCCTTATTTTGGTGAAGTGTGGAAAAATGAGGCAGACAAAGTCGAACTGCTAGTGACAATTCAGAGCATTGATGAGGTATGTGCGTAATGTTAGAGATCATTTATCAAGATGAGTACTTTGTCGCGGTGAATAAGCCCGCTGGCATGCTAGTGCATCGTTCATGGTTGGATAAACACGAAACGCAATTTGTTATGCAGACATTGCGCGATCAAATTGGTCAGCATGTATTTCCATTACACCGCTTAGACAGACCGACATCGGGTGTGTTGGTGTTTGCGTTGTCGAGTGAGGTTGCTTCACAGGTGATGCCAATGTTCGCTAATCATGAGATGCAAAAAACCTATCATGCGATTGTCCGTGGTTGGATAGAAGAGGGCGATACGCTCGATTATGCACTTAAGGTTGAGCTGGATAAGATCGCAGATAAGTTCGCGAAAGAAGACAAAGAAGCGCAAGAGGCAGTGACAGTCTATGAACCGCTAGCAAAAGTAGAAGTGCCATATTCAACAGGACGCTTTCCTACGAGCCGCTACTGCTTGGTTGAGATGATGCCAAAGACAGGTCGCAAACATCAGCTGCGTCGTCACATGGCTCATCTAAGACATCCGATTGTCGGTGATACTTCACATGGTGATGGTAAGCACAATCGACTGTTCCGTGATGATTTAGATTCGCATCGTTTGTTGTTGCACGCTTCTGAGCTTCGCTTTATCCATCCTTTCACAAAAGAAGAGTTGGTGATGAAGGCCAACCTTGATGAAACTTGGCTAAGGTTGTTTGAAACCTTTGAGTGGGATACTAACTTAATCGATGCTCAAACTTGCTTGTCTAAGTAAGTCTCGCGTGTTTAGGCAATCTCCAGTCTAAGTGAATAGAGAAAATAGAATAAAAAAACAAAGGGCTGATAGTGATATCAGCCCTTTTTGTATCTGTATAACCTTAACGGCATAACTAATGTTGGTTAGTTAACAGTAATAGTTAGTCGCGGGATCATTTTAGCTTTTCTAGATCAGCTTCGATCTCAGCGATCTTGCTTGATACCACTTTCTCTAGATGGCGTAAGTCGGTAAGGATCTTCTGCTTCACATCCACCTCAGCCGTTGGCGTCGGTTTGGTGATTTTGTTGAGTTCATCAATCACAAGAGTGAGGTTGCGGTTAATCTCTGTCACTTCTTTGTATTGATTATTGCCACCGCTAACAAGCACACTTTTTACTTGTCGTGGGTACTTAAATTTAACGCTTTTCGCGAACAGTTCCCCTTTCTGCTTACGAAAGTAAATCTTCAGGATATCTTTGTGCGCTTCTTGGCGAAGGGAGTAACGTTCAATCTGTTTAGGTTCGTGGATACCTAAGCCAGTGAGGTTTGGATACATAAGCGACCTCTAGGTTATGAATGTAATACTTTTATGTAATTGACTTGATCAATGTAGCAGCCTAACGACGAGCTAGATAGTTGATATCTGTGAATTGATTGTAAGTTGTGGGCAAGATCGCTCTCTATCTTTGCCCACACTTATTTGGTTATTAAACCTGTTTTTAGACTGAATTCGCTTTCTAAGGTGCGAGTTCAGAAACGTGCTCGGTTAATCGTTCTCTTAGTGCCTGTTCTTGTTCTTCAGACAGCCTTCCTCCCGCTTCACTGGTCAGAATAAACAGATCCTCTGCTCGCTCACCTATGGTGGTGATTTTGGCACCGTGCAAGTTGATGTCTAGCTCCGCAAAGGTTGCACCGACTTGAGCCAATAACCCCGGCGTATCAAGAGCTCTTAACTCCATCAAGGTACGTTTCTTGCTCTTGGTTGGTAGGAACTCAACTAAAGTTTTGACCTTAAAGTGTTGCAAGTTACGTGGCGTGCGACGCGTCTTAATCTTAGTCGGGCGGCCATCAGTCAATACATGAGTCAGATGTTTAGCAACGGCTTTGTGTCTTGCTTCATCAATCGCTTCGCCGTGCTGGTCTAGTACGATAAAGGTATCTAAAACATGACCATCTTTGCTAACCATGACCTGCGCGTCATGAACGTTAAAGTTACGTCTGTCGAGTTCGGCAACCACGGTCGCAAACAGTGCTGCTTGGTCTTTACAATAAACGAACACTTCTGTGCCACCGCGCGTCGCTTTCTTACTGATCAGCACTAACGGTTGGCTTGGGTCTTCTAGGCGAAGTAAGTGCTCACAGTGCCAAGCGATTTGTTTATGTGTGTGACGCAAGAAATAATCGGCCTTAAAGCGTTGCCACAACACTTCAATCTCACGAGCGGTGAAGCCTTCTTTACGCAGCAGTGCTGATGCCATTTGTTGGTTGTGACGAATACGGTCTCTGACATCGACAGGGTTTTCCAAGCCGCGGCGCAGTGCTCGCTGCGTTGAGTGGAACAGCTCAGCTAACAGGGTTCGTTTCCAACTGTTCCATAGCTCAGGGTTAGTCGCACAGATATCGGCAACGGTTAAACAAACCAGTAGCTCGAGTGATTCTTCATCACGCACTTTTTTGGCGAATTCGGTGATCACATCTGGGTCGTAGATATCACGACGTTGAGCCGTTACTGACATCAATAGGTGATTTTGTACCAACCACGCGACTTGTTTGGCTTCAGGCTTCGATAGCCCGTGTTCAATACAGAAAGAGTAAGCCTCAACCGCACCTATCTCAGAGTGGTCTCCGCCGCGGCCTTTGCCGATGTCATGGAAGATAGCGGCAAGGATCAGCAACTCTTTCTTCTGTACTCGAGGATAGACTTCACAGCAGATAGGGTGCTTATCGTGGTTTTCGATTTGACCAAAGCGGTTGATGTGCTTGAGCAGGCGGATACTGTGCTCATCCACGGTGTAAACATGGAATAGGTCAAACTGCATCTGACCAACGATCTGGCTCCACTGCGGTAAGTACGCAGAGAGCACGCCCAATTTGTGCATTAAGCTAAAGGCTTTGTGCAGGGCATTAGGGTGGCGAACTAGATCCATGAACTTGTCACGAGCTTCAGGAATGGTATGCAGGAATCGGTTCAATCGACGGCGTGCCGTACGCAGTTGTCGCAGTGTTGGTGGACTTACCCCTTCGATAGTCGAGTCATTGGCAATATGGATAAACATATCGAGAATCGTTTCTGGTCTTGCTTGGAATAGGGCAGGCTTGCGCGCTTCGATCAACGAACCTCGACGTTGGAAATCACTATCGAGAATTTCAGCGTCTTGGGTTTGACCGCCATTGATGATCGCTTGATCGAACAGCTTAAGCAGCATCTTATTCAGTTCAGCAACACGACGAAGGGTTCGGTAGAACTCTTTCATCATCATCTCAACACCACGGTTTCCTTCACCCGTATAACCCAGATGTTCAGCGACTTGAGCTTGATGCGCGAACGTTAAACGGTTGTCGTAACGGCGCAGTTCAATATGCAATGCAAAGCGAACACGCCATAAAAAATCTTGGCACTCAACGAGCTCACGATATTCAGCATCGGTCAGAAAGCCGTATTTGCTCATCTCTAACAAAGAGGTCGCGCCGAAGTGGCGACGCGCAACCCAGCTCAGGGTATGGATGTCTCTGAGCCCTCCCGGAGTCGATTTGATGTCCGGTTCTAAATTATAGGTGGTGTCGTGGTAGCGAGCATGACGCTCTCTCTGTTCTTGAATCTTGGCTTTGTAAAACGTCTCACTTGGCCAAAATGAATCGGAATGAATCTTCAGTTTTAGTTCTTGGAAAGTGTCTTCACTACCACATAACAATCGCGACTCTTGTAGGTTGGTCGCGACGGTTAAATCATCGGTGCCGATATCGAGACACTCAGTAATAGTTCGCACAGCATGGCCAACTTCGAGCTTTAAATCCCAAAGTAGAGTAATGAATTGACTGACCTTTTCACCAAGAGCTGGTGGTAGTGTTTTTTGCGAGACAATGAGAATATCAATGTCAGACAAAGGATGCAGTTCGCCACGACCATAACCACCCACTGCGACAAGTGAAATATGAGGCAGTTTGTTGAATCCGAAATTTTCCCACAAACGATTGAGAAGTAAATCCATGTATTCGGAGCGCAGTAGAACCAAATCGGTGACGGGATGGTGGTTCAGAAATTCATTTTTTTGATACTGCGTGAAGATCTCGAGCTGATTTTTTAATTCGCAGATTTCAATTTGTTCGTCATTGAACGTAAGAGGGCATTGATAAGGCATAGTCTGCTATCCGTGCAAGCAAATGAGAATAGTAAACAATTTAACAGAAGCTGATGGAAAATCGAAATTGAGTGGATAAAAAATATCCTCGACAATGCGAGGATATTTTTAAAAGGCTGATGCGCTCAGTTCGGTGAACTAAGCGTTCTTCATGATACGTGGGATTGTATCATCGCTGCGCAGTGTTAGTACTTCACAACCAGTATCAGTTACAACCAGAGTGTGCTCCCATTGAGCCGAGTTCTTGCTGTCTGCTGTGTATACTGTCCAGCTATCTTCGTCATCAAGACGACAGCCAAACTTACCCGCGTTGATCATTGGCTCGATAGTGAAGCACATGCCTGCTTTTAGCACGGTGCGATCGCTGTTCTTGTAGTGAACTACTTGTGGATCTTCGTGGAATTCAGAACCAATGCCGTGACCACAGTAATCTTTAACAATAGAGAACTTAGCGCGTGGGTTGTTCTTGTTGTTTGTTTTGATGTACTTCTCGATAGCAGTACCGATTTGACCAAGTTGAACACCTGGCTTAACTTGGCGCATGCCTTCGTAAAGTGCTTCTTGAGCAACCATACATAGACGCTTGTTTGCCGGTGAAACCTCACCAACAAGGAACATCTTAGATGTGTCACCGTGGTAACCTTGTGGACGAACGCTTAGGTCTGCATTTTCATCATCAGGAACAATCACAGTTATATCAACGTTTAGAATATCGCCATCTTTCAATACTGCAGGTTTGAATTGACCTGTGCTACCTGTCTCATCTTGTGATGCTGGAATGCCGTGACACACGATGTGGTTGATAGACGTACAGATTGACTTAGGGAAACCGTGGTAATCAAGTGGTGCTGAGTATGCGCCTCTTTCTAGAGCGTACTCGTGACAGATTTTGTTCAGTTCTTCTGTCGTTGTACCTACTTGGATGTGAGGTTCAATCATCTCTAGAATTTCAGCGGCCAGTTTGCCGGCAACGCGCATTTTTTCGATTTCTTCAGCAGTTTTAATTTTTACAGCCATTGCATATCTCTTAATTTGGTAGCACCTAAGTGTGCATATTGGGGCTATTCTATCAGTGCAGCATTTTAGCGCAACATTACCATGTCCGTACAATATTGGTGGATACTGCTCAATCTGAGTGGATAATGTTCGGTTTAATGGTGCAGCGTGATTTGAATAGGACACTATTTTACAGAGGAAATTCGCCGCCACGGTTCAGTATAGCAGTCGCCATTTTTAGAATTTTTTCTAGCCATAGATAGACAAAATATGGTATAAAGCGCGCCGGACATCAGGACTGTTTTCTCCACTTGGCGAAACAAGCTTTGTGTCCACTAACTTATTTCTTTAAATCACACACATTCCGACACATGTTCCGGGGTGCCTCAACAACATAGATAACGGCTGAAAAGTGGTTAGTTGTTAGGGGTCGGATTCATGGGGGATGTGGAGGCCTAACCCCATAGAGGATTTTAAAATGGCAACTGTATCAATGCGCGATATGCTTAAAGCTGGTGTTCACTTCGGTCACCAAACTCGTTACTGGAACCCAAAAATGAAGCCATTCATCTTTGGTGCTCGTAACAAAGTACATATCATCAACCTAGAAAAAACTGTACCAATGTTCAACGACGCTCTAGCTGAAATTGCTAAAGTTGGCGAGAAGAAAGGTAAAGTTCTTTTTGTTGGTACTAAGCGCGCTGCATCTGAAGCTGTTAAAGAAGCTGCTATCAACAGCAACCAGTTCTACGTTAACAACCGCTGGTTAGGCGGTATGCTAACGAACTACAAAACTGTTCGTCAGTCTATCAAGCGTCTGAAAGAACTTGAAGCGCAAGCTCAAGACGGTACTTTCGACAAGCTTACTAAGAAAGAAGCTCTAATGCGTACTCGTGAAATGGAGAAGCTAGAGAAATCTCTTGGTGGTATTAAGAACATGGGCGGCCTTCCAGACGCTCTATTCGTAATCGATGCTGATCACGAACACATCGCAGTTAAAGAAGCAAACAACCTAGGTATCCCAGTTTACGCTGTAGTTGATACTAACTCTAACCCAGACGGCGTTGACTTCGTTATCCCAGGTAACGATGATGCAATCCGTGCAGTACAGCTTTACCTAAACGCTGCTGCAGACGCGGTTAAAGAAGGTCGTAACAAAGATGTTGCTGCTGTAGCTGCTGAAAAAGACGGTTTTGTAGAAGCTGAATAATAGCGGCTCTGAGCCATATTTAGTTCATATTAAGCGGTCATAATCGGTGGCTTAACGGACTGAATACAGTCAATATCAGGGGCCAATTAATTAGGCCCCTGTTTTTTATCTTTTTTAGAATTTACTGAGGAATAGAGAATGGCAACTGTAACTGCAGCTCTAGTTAAAGAACTTCGTGAACGCACAGCTGCGGGCATGATGGAATGTAAAAAAGCACTTGTTGCTGCTGAAGGCGACATCGAGCTAGCAATTGAAAACATGCGTAAATCTGGCGCAGCGAAAGCAGCTAAAAAAGCTGGTAACGTTGCTGCTGAAGGCGCAATCATCATCAAAGAAGCAAACGGCGCAGCTGCTCTTCTTGAAGTTAACTGCCAAACTGATTTCGTAGCTAAAGATGCAGGTTTCCTTGCATTCGCTAACGAAGTTGCTGAAGTTGCTCTAGCAGAACGTCTAGAAATCGCTGCTCTTCAAGCTAAATTTGAAGAAGCGCGTATTGCACTAGTAACTAAGATCGGTGAAAACATCAACATCCGTCGCGTACAATTCGTTGAAGGTGTTGCACTAGCTTCTTACCGTCACGGCGAGAAAATCGGTGTTGTTGTTGCTGGTGAAGGCGAAGCTGAAACGCTTAAGCACGTTGCAATGCACGTTGCTGCATCACGTCCTGAGTTCCTAAACCCAGAAGACGTACCTGCAGACGTAGTTGAGAAAGAAAAAGCAGTTCAAGTTGAAATCGCTATGAACGAAGGCAAACCAGCTGAAATCGCAGAGAAAATGGTTGTTGGCCGTATGAAGAAATTCACGGGCGAAATCTCTCTAACTGGTCAAGCTTTCATCATGGAGCCTAAGCAAACTGTTGGCGCTATCCTGAAAGAGAAAGGCGCTTCAGTATCTGACTTCGTACGTCTAGAAGTTGGTGAAGGCATCGAGAAAGCGGCTGAAATGAGCTTCGCTGACGAAGTTGCTGCGGTACAAAAAGGTTAATCCTTAGCGTATTGTTTGAAAAAGACCGTGGCAAATGCTGCGGTCTTTTTATGAATAATGAATTATTTCCGACTTTTAGCTGTTATGAATGCAAACTGAGCTCTTCAGTTTTTATCCATGACTGTTAATCATCAACTCTTTGGAAGGTAAACTCCATGACTACGAACCCTAAACCAGTGTATCAACGTATTCTGTTAAAACTTAGCGGTGAAGCGCTACAAGGCGAAGAAGGTTTTGGTATTGACCCAACGATCCTTGATCGTATGGCTCAAGAAGTAAAAGAATTGGTTGAACTAGGCGTTCAAGTTGGTGTTGTTATCGGTGGCGGTAACTTGTTCCGTGGTGCTGGTCTTGCTGAAGCTGGCATGAACCGCGTTGTTGGTGACCACATGGGTATGCTTGCAACGGTAATGAACGGCCTTGCAATGCGTGACGCTCTTCACCGTGCTTACGTAAACGCACGTGTAATGTCTGCAATCCCTCTTAAAGGTGTGTGTGACGACTACAACTGGGCAGATGCAATCAGCCAACTACGTCAAGGTCGCGTTGTGATCTTCTCTGCTGGTACGGGTAACCCATTCTTCACTACGGATTCTGCTGCATGTCTACGTGGTATCGAAATCGAAGCTGACGTAGTTCTAAAAGCGACAAAAGTAGATGGTGTATTTACTTCTGACCCTGTAGCAAACCCAGACGCAGAGTTGTATGATACGTTGTCTTACAACACGGTTCTTGATAAAGAACTTAAAGTAATGGACTTGGCTGCATTTACGCTAGCACGTGATCACAAAATGCCAATCCGTGTATTTAACATGAATAAACCAGGCGCACTACGTCGCGTGGTTATGGGTGAAACTGAAGGTACATTAATCAGCGACGCTGACTAATTTTTCGGGCTTACTGAGGTGTTGTACCTTGGTAAGCTTATCCTTATCACTCCAAATAAAAAGCTTTCTTGAAGAAAGAACATAATCAAGGTGAAATTGTGATTAACGAAATCAAAAAAGACGCTCAAGAGCGCATGGTAAAAAGTGTTGATGCACTAAAAAACAGCCTGCAAAAGATTCGTACAGGCCGTGCGCACCCGAGCCTACTTTCTGGTCTTACTGTTGAGTACTACGGTGCTCCAACGCCTTTGACTCAAGTAGCTAACGTTATCGCTGAAGATGCACGTACACTAGCTATTACAGTGTTTGATAAAACACTGACTCCTCTAGTTGAAAAAGCAATCCTGACATCTGACCTAGGCCTAAACCCTATGTCTGCGGGTACAGTTATCCGTGTTCCACTTCCACCGCTAACGGAAGAGCGTCGTAAAGACCTAGTTAAAATCGTTCGTGGCGAAGCTGAAGGTGGCCGTGTTGCTATCCGTAACATCCGTCGTGACGCGAATGGCGATCTAAAAGCACTTCTTAAAGATAAAGAAATCTCTGAAGATGAAGATCGTAAAGCACAAGACGAAATTCAAAAGCTAACTGACGCTGCGGTTAAGAACGTAGACGAAGTTCTAGCTGTTAAAGAAAAAGAGTTGATGGAAGTTTAATTTTCCATATTCTTTTCTTTCCGGAAAAACGCTGTACTCACGGTGCAGCGTTTTTTTATGCTACTCTGTTCGACTATTAGAATTTGATTCACTCTTTTATGCATAATTCTCAAGCGTTCACAGACTCTCTTCCTAAACACATTGCTATCATTATGGATGGTAATGGTCGCTGGGCAAAAGCTCAGGGCAAGCCTCGCGTCTTTGGCCATAAAAACGGTGTTCAAGCCGTTCGTAAAACTATCTCTTCTGCAGCCAGACTTGGCATTAAAGCCGTTACTCTTTTTGCATTTAGTAGCGAAAACTGGCGTCGTCCTGAAGAAGAAGTCGGTATCTTGATGGAACTGTTTATTTCAGTGCTGTCGAGTGAAGTTAAAAAGCTTCATAAAAATAATCTACAACTTCGTGTTATTGGTGATAAAAGTCGTTTCAATGATCGACTACAAAAGAAGATAGAAGAAGCGGAAGCTTTGACTAGCACCAATACGGGTATGGTTATTAATATTGCAGCTAACTACGGCGGTAAGTGGGATATTCAGCAAGCAATGACCTCTATTGCTCAACAGGTAAAGTCTGGCGATATTAATGTAGATGACATTGATGAAGCTATGATTACACAGCACCTGACGATGGCAGATATTCCTGAGGTTGATCTACTTATCCGTACCAGTGGCGAATGCCGCATTAGTAATTTTATGCTTTGGCAGTTGGCTTACGCCGAAATGTATTTCACTGAACAATTCTGGCCAGACTTTAATGAAGACAGCTTAGTAGAAGCTGTGACTTGGTTTGTTAACCGTGAGCGTCGTTTTGGATGCACCGGTGAGCAAATTAAAGCTTTGATGGACAGTTAATAAGGATTTTTTGGTTTGAAACAACGAATTATTACGGCGTTGATTTTAGCTCCCCTAGTTATTCTAGGTATTTTCGAGTTATCACTTCCTACATTTATTCTTTCACTAGCGGTAATCTCGCTATTGGGTTTTTGGGAGTGGACTCAGTTTGTGGAAAGCAAATCGCGTTATTTAGCGTTGATTCCAACGGTTGTGGTTAGTGCTGCAAGTTTTTCTTTTATCCCTTTTGATGCATTTAGCCTTAATAACTTGTCTACTGCTCACTACGCCATTCTAACGATTGGCTCGATTTGGTGGGTAATCGCGAGTGGCATGGCGGTGACTTATCCTAAGTCTATGCCTGCATGGAAAGACTCTTCTCTTCTTCGTCACGCCTTTGGTGTGCTGACTCTGCTGCCATTCTTCTGGAGTGTGGTTATCCTGCGTGCTAACGGTATCGATGCTGATCCTTACCACGGTGCTAAACTGGTGATGTTTGTTTGCTTGCTTGTTTGGGCTGCAGATAGCGGCGCATACTTTTCAGGAAAGAGTTTTGGTAAGCGTAAAATGGCACCAGCGGTAAGCCCTAATAAGACGATTGAAGGTCTTATCGGTGGCATTATTACTGCGGTGATCGTGGCTTGGATCTTTGCTGATTTGTTTGATATCCAATTCACAAGCCCACTTCACATGATTGTTATTACCCTTGTGACCGTTGTTATTTCTGTTCTAGGTGACCTTGTTGAAAGCATGTTTAAGCGTGTTTCTGGGGTGAAAGACAGCAGTAATCTGATTCCTGGTCATGGTGGTATACTAGATAGAATAGATAGCTTAACGGCTGCATTCCCTGTCTTTGCTCTGCTTTATTTAGCATTCTAATAAAAAAGGGCAGTGATTCTGCCCTTTATTACATTTCTACGGTCATATGTGATGCGAAATCTAACTATCCTTGGCGCTACCGGCTCAATTGGTGCAAGTACACTAAAAGTCGTTGAACAAAACCCAGATCTCTATTCAGTGGTTGCACTGGCTGCAGGCTCGAATGTTGAAAAGATGCTGGCGTTAGTTGAAAAGTGGCAACCAAGCTATGTTGCTATGGCTTGCTCTGATGCAGCGTCTCAACTGACTGAAGTGTTGTCCGTGAGTTACCCTAACGTAAAAGTACTTTCAGGCACTGAAGGCATGTGTCAGGTTGCTTCTCTAGAGGAAGTGGACACGGTAATGGCCGCGATTGTTGGTGCCGCTGGTTTACTTCCTACTATGTCTGCGGTTAAAGCGGGCAAGCGTATCTTGCTTGCAAACAAAGAAGCTTTGGTGATGTCTGGGCAGTTGTTTATCGACGCCGTGGAAAAATACGGTGCAGAGCTGCTTCCTGTCGATAGCGAGCATAATGCTATTTTCCAATGCCTTCCGCAGAACGTACAAACTAACCTAGGCCGCTGTAACCTTGAAGAAAACGGCATTAACCATATTCTTCTGACTGGTTCTGGTGGTCCTTTCCGTTATACCGATGTGGCTGAACTCGAATCAGTGACTCCTGAACGCGCAATTGCACACCCTAACTGGTCTATGGGGCCTAAGATCTCTGTCGATTCTGCGACTATGATGAATAAAGGGCTAGAGTACATTGAAGCGAAATGGCTATTTAATGCTTCTCAGGAGCAGTTAAAGGTCATCATTCACCCGCAGTCTGTGATTCACTCGATGGTTCAGTACAAGGATGGCTCTGTGCTTGCTCAAATGGGCGAACCAGATATGGCAACGCCAATCGCTTTGACGATGTCTTACCCTAATCGTACCGAGGCGGGTGTTAAGCCTTTAGACTTTACTAAAGTGGGTGAGCTTACCTTCTTAGAACCAGATTTCAGTCGTTACCCGTGTTTGAGGTTAGCGATTGAAGCGTGCTACTTAGGTCAGCATGCGACAACAGCCATTAATGCAGCAAACGAGATCGCGGTCGATGCTTTCTTGAACAATCAGGTGAAGTTTACCGATATTGCTGTCATTAACGAACACGTTATGAGCAAAGTATGTGAACAACATAACTCTGAGGGTTTAGATAGCTTGGAAAGCCTTCTCGAGCTCGATAATATGTCTCGTCAAATAGCCATTCAATTTATTAAAGAGCAGCTAGCATGAGTGGAATTCTGTGGAACTTCGCATCTTTTATCGTAGCGCTTGGCATTCTGGTTGCTGTTCATGAGTTTGGACACTTCTGGGTCGCTCGTCGTTGTGGTGTGAAAGTTGAAAAATTCTCGATTGGTTTTGGTAAATCAATCTGGAGTAAAGTGGGCCGTGATGGTACTGAATACAGCTTGTCAGTGATTCCACTGGGCGGCTACGTTAAGATGCTCGATGGTCGTGTTGACGATCTTTCTGAAGATCAACAGCAATACGCTTTCGACAAGAAGCCGCTTTGGAAACGAACGGCGATTGTGGGTGCAGGCCCTGCATTCAACTTTATCTTTGCGGTGTTCGCGTATTGGTTAGTATTTTTGATTGGCGTACCCGCGGTTAAGCCCGTGATTGGTGAAGTCACTCCACAATCTATTGCTGCACAAGCCGGAATTGAAACTGGAATGGAACTTAAATCTATTTCAGGAATCAAAACCGCAGATTGGGAATCAGTCAATATGGGGTTGATATCGCACATTGGTGATCAATCCATGACAGTGACGGTTGCTTCTCAAGACGACATCGGCTTTGAGCAACAAATGACATTGGATATTTCAGACTGGTCGTTCAACCCAGAAACTGAATCTGCAATGACAACGCTGGGCTTTAGACCGTATTCTCCAGAGATATCGACCGTACTGGCTCAAATCATTGATGATGGCGCTGCATACGATGCAGGTCTTGAAGCTGGCGATAAAATTGTTGAGATTAACGGGCAACCTATTGAACAGTGGCAGTCGGTTGTTGAGTTAATTCGTGCTAATCCAATGACATCATTGGACTTGGTCGTATTGCGAAATGGTGCCGAGCAGTCATTGGTTATGACACCAAAAAGTCGAGAGCTTTCTGATGGTTCGACAATCGGCTATGCAGGTATTGCTCCGGAAGTCGCAGAATGGCCAGAAGATTATCGCTTTGAGTTACAATTTGGTGTAATTGAGTCTGTAGGAAAAGCATTTGATAAAACAGGTCAAATCATTGGATTGACACTGACAATGCTTAAGAAGCTCATCGTTGGTGATGTTGGCTTAAACAACTTGAGTGGCCCTATTTCAATCGCTAAAGGTGCAGGTACAACCGCCGATTATGGTCTGGTTTACTTCTTGGGCTTTTTGGCTCTGATTAGTGTTAACTTAGGGATTATTAATTTGGTTCCGCTGCCTATGCTTGATGGCGGACATTTGCTGTTTTTCGCTATTGAGGCCGTTACTCGTAAACCGGTACCTGAGAAAGTTCAGGAAATGGGATACAGAGTGGGAGGGGCAATCCTCTTCTCATTGATGGCTCTGGCAATATTTAACGATTTTACTCGTCTGTGAATGGTTTCTCACAGGCATTGGTAGTAGCAAGGAATAATTAGAATAAGTATGGCGATTAAGCAAATTCTGTTCGCAAGTCTATTGGCCACTAGTGTGGCTGCGAACGGAGCACAAAACTTTGTAGTTCAAGATATCAAGATCGAAGGTTTACAGCGTGTTGCACTTGGTGCAGCTCTACTGAAAATGCCAGTACGTATTGGCGATGAAGTGGATGAAAGCGATGTGTCTGAGATCATTCGTGCATTGTATGCTTCGGGCAACTTTGAGGACGTTAAAGTACTTCGTGATGAAGGTGTATTGATTGTTCAAGTTCAAGAACGACCGACCATCGCAAGCATTTCATTCTCGGGTAACAAAGCGATTAAAGAAGAACAGCTTCAGCAGAACCTAGATGCGTCTGGTGTTCGTGAAGGTGAAGCCCTTGACCGTACTACGCTGAGTAACATTGAAAAAGGCCTTGAAGATTTTTACTACAGTGTTGGTAAGTACAACGCGACAGTAAAAGCGGTTGTGACACCTCTGCCACGTAACCGTTCTGACCTTAAGTTTGTGTTTACTGAGGGCGTATCCGCTAAGATTCAGCAAATCAACTTTATCGGTAATGAAGTCTTCTCTGACTCTGAACTGCTTAGTCGTTTCAATCTGAATGTTGATGTTGCATGGTGGAATTTCCTTGCGGATGAAAAATACCAAAAGCAAGTATTAGCCGGTGATATCGAAGCGCTGAAATCTTACTACCTTGACCGTGGTTACCTTAAGTTTAAGGTTGACTCTACGCAGGTGGCGATCTCTCCAGACAAAAAAGGTGTTTACATCACGCTTGGCCTCGATGAAGGCGAAGCCTACACCGTTAAAGATGTCTCTTTCCGTGGTGAATTAATCGGTCGTGAGGCTGACTTCGAAGCGTTAGTGCCATTCGAAGACGGCGATACGTACAACGGTTCTTCGGTAACGTCTTTGGAAGAGAACGTAAAACGAATTCTTGGTGAATCTGGCTACGCGTACCCACAAGTTCGCACGATTCCTGAATTTGACGATGAGACCAAAGAAGTGTCGTTGGTTATCAATGTAGAAGCGGGCAGCCGTATCTATGTTCGTGATATTCGATTCACGGGTAACAACTCAACGAAAGACGAAGTACTGCGTCGTGAAATGCGTCAAATGGAAGGCAGCTGGCTTAACTCTAAGTCCATTGATACCGGTAAGAGCCGTCTTAACCGCTTAGGTTTCTTTGAAACGGTTGATGTACAAACAGTGCGAGTTCCTGGCAGTGAAGACCAAGTTGATTTGGTTTACAACGTTAAGGAAGCGAACTCAGGCAGTATCAACTTTGGTGTTGGCTACGGTACTGAATCAGGTGTTAGTTTCCAAGTTGGTTTGCAACAAGATAACTTTGCAGGTTCAGGTAACCGTGTTGGCGTAAGTGCCATGATGAATGATTACCAAAAGAACGTGAGCTTAGACTACCGTGACCCATACTGGAACCTTGATGGTGTGAGCTTAGGCGGTAAGATCTTCTACAACGAATTTGAAGCCTCTGAAGCGGGCATCGTCGACTATACCAACCAAAGTTACGGTACCAGCCTAACATGGGGTTTCCCTATGGATGAGCTGAACCGTATCGAGTTTGGTGTGGGCTATACGCACAACAAGATCGGTAACGTACCGACTTATATCCAAGTTGAACAGTTCGCGAGAAGTATCGACCAATACGGTGACGAGCACATCTTAACCGATGACTTCGATATCAATATTTCATGGACGCGTAACAATTTGAACCGTGGTTTCTTCCCAACTGAGGGTAACCACCAACGTGCTTTCGCTAAAATGACGGTACCAGGCTCTGATGCTCAGTACTTCAAAATGCAGTACGATGTAAAACATTACATCCCGCTGACCAAAAAGCATGAGTTCACACTATTGATGCGCGGCCGATTAGGCTATGGTAATGGTTATGGTCAAACAGATGGTAACGATAACTTGTTCCCATTCTACGAGAACTACTACGCAGGTGGTTTTACAACCCTACGTGGTTTTGGCTCTAACTCAGCTGGCCCGAAAGCCGTTTACGGCAGCAGCACAGGTAATAACCCAACCTATGATACCGCTACTGATGATTCAGTGGGTGGTAACGCGGTTGCCTTAGCAAGCTTAGAGTTAATTGTACCAACGCCGTTTGCTTCTGATGAAGCGCGCAGCCAAATTCGTACCAGTGTTTTCTTCGACATGGCAAGTGTATGGGACACAGAGTTCGTAGACCGCGGCGCACCAAATAGTGGCAGCCAGTACTACTACGATTACTCTGACCCAACAAATTACCGTTCATCTTATGGTGCCGCTCTTCAATGGATGTCACCAATGGGCCCACTGGTTTTCTCTCTAGCGAAACCAATTAAAGTTTACGAAGGTGATGATGAGGAATTCTTCACATTTACCATTGGTAGAACTTTCTAATATTTAAAGGACAATATTTTGAAAAATATGATTAAAGCAGCAGGTTTAGGCCTTGTAGTTCTTAGCTCTTCTTTCTTTGCAACAGCTGCTGAAGCTGCGCAAAAAGTGGGTTATGTAAACACTGCACAAGTATTCCAGGCTCTACCTCAGCGTGAAGTTGTTCTTCAAAAAATGCAGGAAGAGTTCAAAGATAAAGCGGCTGAGCTACAGAGCATTCAAGCTGAAGCGAAAACCAAGATTGAAAAGCTTAAGCGTGATGGCGAGCTACTAGGTCCTGAAGAAGTTGAGAAGCTTCGTATCGAAGTTGGCCAACTAGACAGCAAGTACAAAATCAAAGCTCAAGCATTAGAAAAAGCAAGTCAACGTCGTGAAGCACAAGAGAAGCAGAAGCTGTTCAAAGTGATTCAAGATGCTGTAACTAAAGTTGCAGAGAAAGAAGGCTACGACATGATCGTTGATATTCAAGCTCTACAATACGGTAAGCCTGAATACAACATCTCTGAGCAAGTAATTAAATCACTGAAATAAGTTTTATGAAGAACCTGACTTTAGCCGAATTGGCAACGATTACTGGGGGAGAGCTACACGGAGACGGTACGATTACCGTCTCAGCAGTCGCTCCTATGGATAAAGCGCAAGAAGGTAACATTACGTTCCTTTCTAACGTGAAGTACAGCAAGCACCTAGGTGACTGTAAAGCGTCCGCTATTATGGTTAAAGAGAGTGAGCGCGAATTGTGTAAGACCAACGTTATTGTGGTTAGTGACCCTTACGTTGCTTTTGCTAAGGTTGCTCAAGCGCTTGATACTACTCCTGCACCCGCAGCGGCTATTGCTGATTCTGCTTCAATCTCTAGCGATGCAACTATTGGACAAAATGTGTCTATTGGTGCGAACGCTGTGATTGAGTCTGGTGTAGTACTTAGTGATGATGTGATCATCGGTGCTGGTTGCTTTATTGGTAAAAATGCAAAAATTGGCGCAGGCACTAAGCTGTGGGCTAACGTAAGTGTTTACCATGAAGTTGTGATTGGTGAAGCATGTCTGATCCAATCAAGTACTGTTATTGGCTCTGATGGCTTTGGTTATGCGAACGAGAAAGGTGAATGGGTTAAGATCCCGCAAGTCGGCTCTGTTCGCATTGGTAACCGCGTAGAAATTGGCGCGTGTACTACCATCGACCGCGGCGCATTAGATGACACAATCATCGAAGACAACGTTATCCTAGATAACCAACTCCAGATTGCTCACAATGTTCACATCGGATATGGTTCAGCTCTTGCTGGTGGTACTATCATTGCAGGCAGCACGACGATAGGTAAGTACTGTATTATTGGTGGTGGTTGTGTGATTAATGGTCACATTGAAATCGTTGACGGCGTTACAATCACCGGTATGGGGATGGTAATGCGCAGCATCACTGAGAAAGGCATGTACTCTTCGGGTATTCCTTTACAGCCAAATAAAGACTGGCGTAAAACAGCGACGCGAGTTCATCGTATTGATGAAATGAACAAGCGTTTGAAAACCGTTGAAAAACTTATTGAGAAGAGCGCGGAATCATAATTCCAGCATTTCTAATAAAAGGCTCGCGTACAGCGAGTCTTTTTCGTTTATAATCCTTCTAATTAAATAAAGAATATACATAGGAATACGACTTTGACTACTGAACAGACAACGATGAACATTACTGAAATTCAGGAACTACTACCTCATCGCTACCCATTCTTAATGGTTGATCGTGTGACTAGCTTTGAAAAAGAAAAAACACTGACCGCAATTAAGAATGTTTCTGTTAACGAACCTCAGTTCACAGGCCACTTCCCACAACTTCCTGTATTCCCAGGCGTGTTGATCTTAGAAGCAATGGCACAAGCAACAGGCCTTCTAGCATTTAAATCTTTTGGTGCGCCTTCTGGCAACGAGCTTTACTACTTTGCAAGTGTTGATAAAGCAAAATTCCGTAAGCCAGTAGTACCTGGTGACCAACTGGTTATCGAAGTTGAATTCTTAAAAGAACGTCGTGGCATCGCATCGTTTAATGGTGTTGCTAAGGTTGACGGCGTAGTTGTATGTTCAGCTGAACTTAAATGTGCTCGTAGAGAGTTTTAATATGATTCATGAAACAGCGAAAATTCACCCGGCAGCAGTAATCGAAGGTGATGTAACTATCGGTGCTAACGTGACGGTTGGGCCTTTCACTTACATTGCTGGTAACGTGACAATTGGTGACGACACTGAAGTGATGTCGCACGTTGTGATCAAAGGTCACACAACCATTGGTAAAGAAAACCGTATCTTCCCACACGCTGTTATCGGTGAAGAAAACCAAGATAAGAAATACGGCGGCGAAGACACAACAGTTGTGATCGGTGATCGCAACGTAATTCGTGAAGCGGTTCAAATCCATCGTGGTACGGTTCAAGACAAAGCAACCACAGTGATTGGTGATGACAACTTACTTTGTGTTAATGCTCACGTAGCGCACGATGTTATTGTTGGTAACCACACTCACATTGGTAACAACGCTATTCTTGGCGGTCATGTAACGGTTGGCGACTACGCTGGTGTTATGGCACTTTCTGCGATTCACCCATTCTGCTCAATTGGTGCTTACGCATACATTGGTGGTTGTTCTGCAGTTGTTCAAGATGTACTGCCGTACGTGCTTGCACAGGGTAACCACGCGGCTCCATTCGGTCTTAATCTAGTAGGTTTGAAGCGTAACGGATTTGAAAAACCTGAAATTCGTGCACTACAGAAGGCGTACAAAGAGCTATACCGTTCAGGTAAAACACTTGAAGAAGCGAAAGCGGCTTTAGTTGAAATGGCAAAAGAGTTTACTTCGGTAGCGCCTATGCTTGAAATGCTAGAGAACTCTGAGCGCGGTATTATTCGTTAATACTCGATATGGTTATGTACCAATCAATGTGAGTATGGCAATAACTACTTCATCAGAATGGTATAACAAAAAGATCGCTACTCGTTAGGCGGTCTTTTTTGTTTTAGGCAACAAGGGAATTGAAAAACTATGGCACAGCAAGAAGCAGCAACCAATAGCTCGGACTTCGTTTCGAATGAACCATTGCGCGTAGGCATTGTTGTCGGCGAACTGTCTGGCGATACGCTTGGTGAAGGCTTTATCAAAGCGATCAAATCACAATACCCGAATGCAGAGTTCGTTGGCATTGGCGGGCCGAAAATGAAAGCCCTAGGTTGTGAGTCTCTTTTCGAGATGGAAGAGCTGGCCGTTATGGGCTTAGTTGAAGTGCTTGGCCGTTTACCTCGCTTGTTAAAAGTAAAAGCAGAGCTGGTTAAGTATTTCACTCAAAATCCACCCGATGTCTTTGTCGGTATCGACGCGCCCGATTTCAACCTAAGGCTTGAGTTAGACCTTAAGAACGCTGGTATCAAAACGGTGCATTACGTGAGCCCTTCAGTGTGGGCTTGGCGTCCAAAGCGTATCTTTAAAATCGACAAAGCAACCGACTTAGTCTTGGCTTTCTTGCCGTTCGAAAAAGCGTTCTACGATAAATATAACGTTGCCTGTGAGTTTGTTGGTCACACGTTGGCAGACGCGATTCCTTTAGAGCCTAGTAAACAAGATGCTCGAGAGCTGTTAGGTCTTGATCAAGACAAGCAGTGGTTAGCCGTATTACCGGGTAGTCGTGGTGGTGAGATGGGTTTGATTGCTCAGCCATTTATCGAAACTTGCCAACGTATCAAGCAGAAGTATCCGGATATCAATTTTGTTGTTGCGCTCGTTAACGAGCAGCGTAAAAAGCAGTTTACTGAAATCTGGCAATCGACCGCACCTGAGCTTGAATTCACGTTAGTCGAAGATACGGCAACCAACGTGATTACCGCCGCTGATTCTGTGCTCTTGGCTTCAGGTACCGTGGCTCTTGAATGTATGTTGCTTAAACGCCCTATGGTGGTTGGTTACAAAGTAAATAAGCTGACGGGTTACATTGTTAAGAAGTTGGCGATCACTGAGTTTGTGTCACTGCCGAATATTTTGGCTGGTGAAGAGATCGTGAAAGAGCATATTCTTGAAGAGTGCCACCCAGACTTTTTGTTCCCGTCTGTCGATAAAATGCTATCAGCCGATAACAGTGCCTTGATCAAACGCTTTACCGAGATGCATCACTGGATCCGTAAAGACGCAGACAAACAAGCCGCTAACGCAGTATTGAAATTGATTGACCGACCTTTTGTTGAAGCATAAAGCGCTTATTTACAGAACATTAAGAGATTAGTTATGGCAGTAAAAGAAAAAAAAGAGCTTCCTCCATTTGAATACCCGCAAGGTTACCAGCTGTTTGCTGGCGTGGATGAAGTAGGGCGTGGCCCTTTGGTTGGCGACGTGGTGACCGCTGCGGTTATCCTTGATCCAAACAACCCAATCGAAGGCTTGAACGACTCAAAGAAATTGTCTGAGAAAAAGCGTCTTGCGTTACTTCCTGAAATCAAAGAGAAAGCTTTGGCGTGGTCTGTCGGTCGTTGTTCTCCACAAGAAATTGATGAGTTGAATATTCTGCAAGCGACGATGGTTGCTATGCAGCGAGCTATCGCGGGGTTGAGCGTTCAACCTGATATGGCGTTGATAGATGGAAACCGAGTCCCAGAACTGCCGATGGATGGTCTTGCGATTGTGAAGGGGGACTTGCGAGTGGCTGAAATCAGTGCGGCGTCTATTATCGCAAAAGTCGTTCGTGACCAAGAGATGGAAGATCTTGATAAACTTCATCCAGAGTTTGGTTTTGCTAAGCATAAAGGTTACCCGACCAAAGCGCATTTCGAAGCGATTGAAAAACATGGTGTAACCGAGCATTACCGCAAGAGCTTTAAGCCAGTAAAACGTATTCTTGGTATAGATTAGAGCTTTACGTTAACTAGAGCTTAGCATCGAATAAAGTTGCTAACTTGTATTAGAAAAAAATAGAATACACACAGTTGTAATCCTAGGCTCAAACCTAGAACTCAGGAAAAATAATGTCAGATCCAAAATTTGTTCACCTACGCGTACACAGTGACTTTTCGATGGTGGATGGCCTATCCAAGGTGCCACCATTAGTTAAAAAAGTCGCTGAAATGGGTATGCCTGCTCTAGCATTGACCGACTTTACCAACCTGTGTGGTTTAGTGAAGTTTTACGGTACTGCCCATGGGTGTGGGGTTAAACCTATTATTGGTGCTGACTTCTTGATGCAGTCTCCAGAATTTGGTGACGAGTTGACCAAGCTCACCGTTATCGCAACGAACAATAAAGGTTATAACAACCTAACGTTACTCATCTCAAAAGCTTACCTTCGTGGTCATGTTCAACATCAGCCTGTTATTGATAAAGAGTGGCTAATTGAGAATGCAGAAGGCCTGATCATTCTATCGGGCGCCAAAGAAGGTGAGATTGGTAAGGCGTTGCTGAAAGGTAACCGTGACTTGGTTGCAAGCAGCGTCGAGTTTTACAAAACGTACTTCGCCGATCGTTTTTACTTGGAACTGATTCGTACCGGACGACCAGATGAAGAGTCATACTTACACTTTGCGTTAGAGCTTGCTGAACAGGAAGACCTGCCTGTTGTCGCAACCAACGAAGTGGTTTTTCTAACTGAAGACCTGTTTGATGCTCACGAAATCCGCGTGGCGATCCATGATGGTTTCACTATGGTCGATCCTCGTCGCCCTAAGAACTACAGCGCGCAGCAATATCTACGTAGTGAAGAAGAGATGTGTGAGCTGTTCTCAGACATTCCTGAAGCACTTGAGAACAGTGTTGAGATTGCTAAGCGTTGTAATGTAACGGTTCGTCTGGGCGAGTACTTCCTGCCTAACTTCCCAACGGAAGGTTTGGCGATTGAAGACTTCTTGATCAAGAAATCTGAAGAAGGCCTTGAGCGACGTCTAGCGTTCCTATTCCCAGATGAAAAAGTGCGTGCTGAGCGCAGACCGGAATACGATGAGCGACTCAAGATTGAGCTCGAAGTTGTTAACAACATGGGTTTCCCAGGTTACTTCTTGATCGTAATGGAGTTCATCCAGTGGTCAAAAGACAACGATGTGCCAGTAGGTCCTGGCCGTGGTTCTGGTGCCGGCTCTCTAGTCGCTTACGCCTTGGATATCACCGATCTCGATCCACTTGAATACGATCTACTTTTCGAACGTTTCTTGAACCCAGAACGTGTATCCATGCCCGATTTCGATATCGACTTCTGTATGGATAAGCGTGACCAAGTTATTGATCACGTGGCTGAAATGTACGGTCGTGATGCCGTTTCTCAGATCATCACCTTTGGTACCATGGCGGCAAAAGCGGTAATCCGCGATGTAGGCCGTGTATTGGGCCACCCGTTTGGTTTCGTCGATCGAATTTCAAAGCTTGTACCGCCAGACCCGGGTATGACGCTAGAGAAAGCATTCCTTGCTGAACCTGCATTGCCAGAGCTTTACGATGGCGATGAAGAAGTTCGTGAGCTGATTGATAAGTGTCGCATCCTTGAAGGTTGTACGCGAAATGCCGGTAAGCACGCAGGTGGTGTTGTTATCTCACCCACCACGATCACCGATTTTGCGCCAATCTATGCCGACGCAGAAGGTAACTTCCCAGTAACGCAGTTCGATAAGAATGACGTTGAAACGGCTGGCTTGGTTAAGTTCGACTTCTTGGGGCTGCGTACCCTGACCATCATCGACTGGGCGTTAGGCCTAGTGAATCCACGTTTGAAGAAAGAGGGGAAAGAACCGGTTCGTATCGAGTCGATTCCTCTTGATGACCAAGCGTCATTTAACCTATTACAAAATTCTGAAACCACCGCGGTATTCCAGCTGGAATCGCGTGGTATGAAAGACCTTATCAAACGTCTACAGCCCGACTGTTTTGAAGATATTATCGCATTGGTAGCCCTGTTCCGTCCGGGTCCTCTGCAATCAGGCATGGTAGATAACTTTATCGACCGTAAACACGGCCGTGAAGCGGTTTCTTACCCTGATGAAACGTGGCAACACGAATCGCTGAAAGAGACGCTAGAACCTACGTACGGCATCATCCTGTATCAAGAGCAGGTAATGCAAATCGCACAGATCCTTGCTGGCTATACGCTTGGTGGAGCGGATATGTTGCGTCGTGCGATGGGTAAGAAAAAGCCAGAAGAGATGGCAAAGCAGCGTGGTACCTTTAAAGAGGGTGCTGAAGCCAATGGTGTTGATGGCGAGCTGGCCATGAAGATCTTTGACTTGGTAGAGAAATTTGCGGGCTACGGCTTTAACAAATCTCACTCCGCAGCATATGCACTGGTTTCTTATCAAACGCTATGGCTGAAAACGCACTACCCAGCGGAATTTATGGCTGCGGTAATGACGGCAGATATGGATAACACCGAGAAGGTTATTGGCCTTGTTGATGAATGTTTCCGTATGAAGCTCAAGCTTTTACCACCAGATATCAACTCGGGTCTGTACCGCTTTAACGTGGATGAAGATGGCGCGATTGTTTATGGCATCGGTGCGATCAAAGGGGTCGGTGAAGGCCCTATTGAAGCGATTATTGAAGCGCGAAATAAAGGTGGTTACTTTAAAGACTTATTCGACTTCTGTGCACGTCTTGATCTGAAGAAGGTTAATAAACGTGTTATCGAAAAGTTGATTCTATCCGGAGCCTTAGATAGATTAGGTCCTCACCGAGCGGCGATGATGGCATCTTTGAAAGATGCGGTGAAGGCAGCGAGTCAACATCACCATGCCGAGTCTTTTGGTCAATCTGATATGTTTGGCGTGTTGACCGACGCTCCGGAAGAGGTTGAACACAAGTATACCCAAGTGCCTAAATGGCCTGAGAAGGTTTGGCTTGAAGGTGAACGTGAAACGCTTGGTTTGTATTTAACGGGTCACCCGGTTAACGCTTACATCAAAGAGTTAGCGAAATACACCAGCTGTCGTTTGAAAGATGCCACGCCAACGCGTCGTGACCAATCACTAACAATTGCCGGTTTGGTGATTGCTGCGAGAGTAATGACGACTAAGCGCGGTACGCGAATCGGTTTGATGACACTTGATGACCGATCGGGCCGAATGGAAGTGATGTTGTTCTCGGATGCGCTCGATCGCTACGCAGAATTGCTCGAAAAAGACAAAATTGTGGTCGTTTCCGGACAGGTCAGCTTTGATGATTTCAATGGCGGGCTTAAAATGTCCGCGCGCGAGGTCATGGACTTAGGAAGCGCCCGTGAGAAATATGCTCGTGGGGTGTCGATATCTATCGACCAATCCCAAATTAACGGTCAATTTTTTGAACGCTTTAGTCAAATCTTAGAACCTTATAGAGCCGGAACGGTCCCAGTCAATGTATACTACCAGCGTGCCGACGCTAGAGCGCGGTTAACATTGGGCACAGAATGGCGTGTGACGCCAAGTGATACATTACTAGACGAATTAAAACAGCTGCTTGGAAATAGCCAAGTAGAACTCGAATTTAACTAAAATTTAGCTTCGCGAATGCGGAGCTGAATCAACAAGGATTCATAGATGAGCCTGAACTTTCTAGAATTTGAAAAGCCTATCGCTGAACTTGAAGCAAAAATCGAAGCGCTACGTGACGTTTCGCGTCACGGTGGTGACACAGCGGTAGATCTAGACAAAGAAATCGAACAACTAGAGAAAAAAAGCTTAGAGCTTAAACAGAAAATCTTTAGTGACTTAGGTGCATGGCAGGTAGCTCAACTTGCTCGTCACCCTCAACGTCCTTACACCAAAGATTACCTGGAGCATGCATTCACAGAGTTTGAAGAGATGGCGGGCGATCGCGCTTACGCTGACGACAAAGCTATTGTGGGTGGTATGGCTCGTCTAAATGGCCGTCCTGTTATGGTTATTGGTCACCAGAAAGGTCGTGAGACTAAAGAGAAAGTGATCCGTAACTTTGGTATGCCAAAGCCAGAAGGTTACCGTAAGGCGCTACGTCTAATGGAAACTGCTGAGCGTTTCAACATGCCTATTATTACTTTCATCGACACAGCGGGCGCATACCCAGGTGTTGGTGCTGAAGAGCGTGGTCAATCTGAAGCTATCGCTAAAAACCTAAAAGTGATGGCTGGCCTTTCAGTTCCTGTTATCTGTAACGTTGTGGGTGAAGGCGGTTCTGGTGGTGCACTAGCGATTGGTGTTGGTGACTACGTGAACATGCTTCAGTACTCTACGTACTCAGTAATCTCTCCAGAAGGTTGTGCTTCAATCTTATGGCGCGATTCAGATAAAGCACCACAAGCAGCTGAAGCGATGGGCCTGATTGCTCCTCGTCTTAAAGAGCTTGAGCTTATCGACGAAATCATTCCTGAGCCTCTAGGTGGCGCGCACCGCGACCCTGCACAAACCGCTCAAAACATGAAAGACATGTTAGTTAAACAGCTAGAAGAGCTAGAGCAGTTTGATAACGAAACGCTGCTTGAGCGTCGTTACCAGCGTCTAATGAGCTACGGCTACTGCTGATAACTTGCCTTAGCGATAAGGCTAGCTATACGAACAAATGATGAAAGGGTTGGACTCAGTGCCAACCCTTTTTTATTATTAAAACATTATCCCTTAACACACGATCTCTTGGTTTATTAGCCTCATGACACACTTAATTGATACCTTCACATCTGTACTTGATCAAAGCGCGCTTAAGCCTTGTCGGTTGATCGTCGCTTTCAGTGGTGGTGTCGATTCACGAGTGTTGTTGGAGTTGGCTGCCCAATTCGCTAAGTCCCATCACATCGATTGCTGTGCGGTACATGTTCACCACGGCTTAAGCAACAATGCTGATTATTGGGCAGAGCAGTGCAAAACATGGTGTGATGCTGTGTCGGTATCCTTGTTCATTGAACGAGTCTCGCTAGATATTAGCCGTGGAGAAAGCGTTGAAAAGCTGGCTCGAGACGCGCGATACCAAGCCCTTAAAAAGCATATTAGACAAGGTGATGTGTTAGTGACAGGCCAGCACATCGATGACCAAGTCGAGACCTTCTTGTTAGCTCTTAAGCGTGGCAGTGGTCCGAAAGGGCTCTCTTCAATGGCGAAAGTGATGCCATTTTCAGGTGCTCATATCGTTCGCCCACTGCTGTCGGTGACGAGAACGGATATTGAAGGGGCGGCGCGCGATATGGCTTTAACTTGGGTAGAAGATGAGAGTAATCAAGACGTTCGCTTTGACCGTAATTTTATTCGTCATCAAGTCACTCCGACACTGACCGAGCGTTGGCCTAGTTTTCGAGAATCGGTCAGTCGTAGTGCTCAGCTATGTGCAGAGCAAGAGTTACTGTTGGATGAGTTGTTAGAATCTCACTTACAACAAGCTTTGACTGAGAAGCACAGCTTAAGTATTGAGGTATTATCTCAGCACTCTGATTTACTGCGTGCACGCTTATTAAGAATGTGGCTGAGCCGCTGTAATCAACCGATGCCGAGCCAAAAGCAGCTCAAACTTATATGGGATGAGGTGGCATGTGCTCAGGCAGACGCCAACCCTAAGCTGGTGTTGAATGAGGTTGAGGTTAGACGTTTTAATCATCAGCTCTATGTCGTCAAAGAGACCAAAGACTTGTCGAACTGGCAAAGTGATATCTCGATGGAAGAGAGCTTAGTTTTGCCTGACGGTTTAGGGGAACTACACTTAACTTCAGCGGCGAGTGATGGTGTATCTAACCACTGTGATGCGCAACATTTTAGTCTCAACACAACGAGAGGAACACTGCGAGTGATATTTAACCCTGAGGGATTGTCAGCACACCCTGTTGGGCGCGGTCATAGCAGGAAGCTTAAGAAGTTGTTTCAAGAGTACCAAGTACCCAGTTGGTTAAGACGCAGAACGCCGATATTAATGGATGGCGATCGAGTGATCGCTGTTTTAGGCTTATTCGTAGATAAAAACTACGAAGGTCAAGATTGTGAAGCGCTTTGGAGCAAGTAGAAAAAGTTTATGTCACAATTCACCGTCACTTTAATAAAAATAATTAATGGAATATGCAATGAAGAAAATTACACTAGGATTAGTTCTTGGATTTGGACTATTGAGTGGTAACGCTCTGGCGGCTGATGTTGCTGCGGGTCAAGCTAAAGCAGCAATCTGTGCGGCATGTCATGGTGCAGACGGTATCGCAGTGATCCCTGGCTATCCAAACCTTAAAGGTCAAAACGAGCAATACATCGCTTCATCAATTAAGGCCTATAAGAATGGCCAGCGCACCGGCGGTTTGGCCGCTGTAATGCAGGCTCAAGCTTCAATGCTGAGTGATGAAGACATCGCGAATCTAGCCGCTTACTACGCAAGCCTTAAGTAAAACCTTCTCAAAGCGCTGATTAAACAAGATGATAAATTTCGAGCCAGAGCTTTAAAGCTCTGGCTTTTTTCATTGAATGTTTACTATAGCTAACCGATAATGAGCCATTCGCACAGTTTAAGGGATGAACATGAAAAAGATTGAAGCCATTATCAAGCCATTCAAACTTGATGATGTACGTGAAGCACTTGCAGAAGTGGGTATTACGGGTATGACAGTATCTGAAGTTAAAGGCTTTGGACGTCAAAAAGGTCATACTGAGCTATACCGCGGCGCAGAGTACATGGTCGACTTTTTACCTAAAGTGAAACTAGAAATCGTTGTGACCGACGAAGTGGCTGACCAATGTGTTGATACCATCATTGAGACGGCTCAAACAGGTAAAATTGGTGACGGTAAGATCTTCATTACTGAAGTTGAACGTGTGGTACGTATTCGTACTGGCGAAGAAGACGAAGACGCCGTATAAAAAAACTATTACCCTAAAAGGAGCGTTTATCGCTCCTTTTTCATCTCTGGTAGGGTGCTGTATGTTTAAGAAAACCATCATTGTTATCACGTTATTGATAACGCTTGCTGTCGTTAGTTTTCATTTTATCTTCGTGATCCCGAATAAACCCAACCTGATCATTTCCTCTCAAAGTACCAGTAACGACATCTACAGTTGCTACCAAAACTCTGCACCGAAAGCGATTGATGTGTCTGATGGCTTAGACATTACGGTGTGGAATATCTACAAGCAAAACCGAAATAATTGGCAGAGTGAGTTAAATAAGCTGTCGGCAGGTAGCGATTTAGTCTTGCTGCAAGAAGCTAGTATGACAGAAGGACTTCGCCAATGGGTAATGAGCGGACAGTGGGGAAGCACACGTGTTAATGCGTTTGAGGCCTTTGAGCAAAGTGCTGGGGTACTCAACCTAGCAACCCATTTACCGATCGAAGCTTGTGCTTATACTCATGAAGAACCTTGGCTTCAACTGCCTAAATCGGCGCTTTGGTCGCGTTACCAACTAAACAATGGCGAAGAGCTGGCTGTGATTAATATCCACGCTGTGAACTTTACCTTTGGTACGGAAGATTACGAGGCTCAGCTCAAGAGCTTAACTGACAATCTGCAAAAGTATCGTGGGCCGGTTATTTTTGCTGGGGACTTTAATAGCTGGAGTGAAGCTCGCTTTGCTGTATTGAAAGATGCGTTGGAGAAGGTTGGTTTGACGGAAGTTGCCTTTGAGCCAGATAACAGAACTCAGTTCATTACAGGACTGGTGCTCGACCATGTGTTCTATCGAGGGCTAGAGGTAGAAAAAGCAAAAGCGCCCATTACGGACGCTTCTGATCATAACCCTATGCGAGTGACCTTTAAGGCTAAATAGTGATTAGCTATTAGTCATTGGAACTTAACCATTCGCACGGTGGTTACCTTGGGAAATCTAACGGAACAATAGGCTAGAGAGTCTTCGCTAGCCTTATCTCTTCTACTTAAAAGATTAAAATGTAGAGCGCCCAGATTAGGTAGTAGCCAACCCATGGTAAGCCTGAAATCACAAGCGCTTGCCCGCGTTCAAACTCAGTCCACGTTAATACCGCAGCATAACCTAGCACGATGTACCATGGCAGAAGCAGTGGTAATGAGCTAGCAAACTGTGACCAATCATTAGTTAGCGGTAACTTGATCAAGCCATTTAAGCTGTTCAAGTCGGCAGCGTAGTTCATCACATGTCCATGCTTGAGTATCAGGCTTGCGTAGCTTGCTACATCACCTAAAACAGCTGGGAATATAACAACCGATGCCGCTGCAAACCATCGCCAAAAGCTGTGCTGATGTTGGCTTGGCTTGGTTGCTAGGTTAAACCAGAATGCCAATAGAACGATGGTTAATGTTCGGCCAAATACGTCGCTGATGATTTCACTTGCGAGTAAGGTATTGCTGTCAAGTAACGCCAATTGGTCAGGGTTCGTTTGAGCCAGTTGCTGCGAGAGCTCTGCACTTAACCATGCAAAATCTACATTCGAAAAATAAGCACCCCAAAACAAAAATGGGCTGAGCATTAATACGACGTAGGGTTGCCATCCCCAAGCACTTCGTTGATAAAGCGCTAAGAAACAAGCTGTTGGCGAACGGAATATATCCAACAGCATGACGAGTGGGTTACTTGACGGGTTCATACACTTACCTTAGTTACATCAACATACAGCTTCAGTTTTTGTCCTGGCTGTAGGTATTTTTTGTTCTGCAAAGTGTTCCATTTTACAACATCTGTACTTTTTACTTTGAACTTTGATGCAATACCGCTGACTGTGTCACCTGATCTTACGTTATAAAAGATCGTACGGATGATGGCGCCGTCTGAGCCGTTCTTCCAAATGACCAGTTCTTGACCAACTCTAAGCGTGTCGCGTGGTCCCATGCCATTCCACTTAGCCAGTGATTGATGAGAGACCTTATTTGCGCGTGCAATCGTCCATAGGCTGTCACCACTTCTTACAGTATGGCTGAGCTTATATTGACCACGACTCTTCGACTGTGTGCTTGCTAGGCGGTTTGAGGCGCTTAGGGCGTATGTCTTGTCGTCTTTGGTGGATGTTGGGATAAGTAAGTGCTGGCCAATACGAATATTGTTGTTGCTCAAACCGTTTGCAGAGCGGATCACTTTGCTGGTGGTGTTATATTTGCTTGCCAGTACGCTAATGCTGTCACCAGATTGAACCTTGTAACGCACCAACTTCATGCCTTTGCCTTTATTGGCAGCGACTTCTTTGTTGAATTTCTCAACTGAATCTAAAGGAAGTAATAGTTGTTGGTGTTTCTCTGGTGCCGTTGCCCATTGGTTGTAAGCCGGGTTGTAACCTTGAAGTTCTTTGACAGGAATGCCTGCGTAGTTCGCAGCAATGGCTAAATCAAGCTGTTCTTCAGGGTTAACCAGAGTCAGCACTGGCTTATTCGGGATCGCCGGAATATCGATGCCATACTTTTCTTGGTTGGCAATGACATCTGCTAGAGCAAGCAGTTTAGGTACATAGCTGCTGGTCTCTTTTGGTAAGTCCAAAGAGAAAAAGTCGATTGGCTTGCCAAGCTTCTTGTTCTTGCGGATTGCGCTGTTTACTCGACCACCACCACTGTTATAGGCAGCAATCGCATGATTCCAGTCGCCATCGAAACGTCGGTTAAGATCTGAGAGGAAGTCCAATGCGGCGTCGGTAGAGGCGGCAACATCGCGGCGGCCGTCATACCAAAAGTTCTGTTCAAGCCCGTAGTCTTTGCCAGTGCCTGAAATGAATTGCCATAGACCAGCAGCACTGCCATGAGAGTAGGCAAATGCATCGAAAGAGCTTTCTACAACGGGTAGTAGTGCCAATTCTAGTGGTAAGCCTTTTTCTTCAATCTTAGTCGTGATCAGATACAAGAAAGGTTCAGCACGCTTTGATACTGTTTTTAGATGACTCGGGTGCTTGAGATACCAAGTTCGGTAGTAGTCGACCTTCTTTTGGTCTGGCACTTCCATTTCAAGTTGCATCGCAATGCGTTTCCAAACATCTTCTTGTGTTTGTGGAGTAACGACAGGTGCTTCAACTTTTTGATCTTCTTTGGCTGTTGCTTCTGATGAAACGTTCGCTTGAGAAACTTCTTTAGTAGGAGATGTGTTGGTTTGCTCGGAAGCTTGGTCTGGATTCTCTGACTGAGTTAATTGGCAACCAGAAAGTAGTAATACCAAAGCCCAGCTGTACTTAACTCGCATGTTACAGCCTTTTTAATTAACGGCCGATGATAATACTTGCCACCCCCTATGAGTGACAAGTCTGTATTTGTTAAAATTCGTTCTTCCACGCACGTAAAGCGGTGAATACCGATAAAGGATCGGTCTGCTCGGTGCGATTAGACACTGATTTCACTACACTTGGCTCGGTATAGCGCAGGAAGGGGTTCACAAACTTCTCTTGTCTCAAATTTGTGGGGATGGTCGACTTATTTTGAGCGCGAAGTCGGTTCACTTGGTCGCGATATTGCTGCAAATGTTGGTTATCAGGCTCTACGGCTAATGCGAAAGCGATATTGGCTGCAGTGTACTCATGTGCACAATAAACTTCGGTTTCTTGAGGCAGAGCCGTGATCTTATTCAGTGCATCGAACATCTGTTGTGGTGTGCCTTCCATGATTCGGCCACAGCCCGCAGAGAACAACACATCACCACAAAACAGTTTGGCATCGCCCACATAACCAATATGACCCGCAGTATGGCCACTGAGCCCTAGGACGAGGAATACTTCGCCAAACAGTTCTAATTGATCACCATCATCGACCGGATGAGTTAAGGTAGGGATAGGTTCATTCCTTGGACCGACAACATCCACGCCGGGAAATTGTCTAACGAGTTCTGGAACACCACCAATGTGATCGTGGTGGTGGTGTGTAATCAAGATTGCATCTAAAGTTAGCTCATGGTGTGCCAAGTACTCTAATACTGGAGCCGCATCACCAGGGTCGACGACAGCACAACGGCGATCGCTATTTTGAATCAGCCAGATGTAATTGTCGTTAAATGCAGGTATGCTTTTGATATGTAACATTATTGGTTCTCCAGTCACTATTAGTGCGACAGAATAAGTGAGACAGATTATTGATGAAGCCAGCACGTAGCAGAAAGAAGTTTGAACGTCCTTACACTTGGGCGCAATTGCACAATGGGGACTGGTTGAGAGAATCTATTCAAACTCGACTCGATGAGTGGTGCCCAAAGCTATTTGGTTACCATATGCTCAAGCTCGGTGGCCTCAGTAGTGAGATTTCTAGCTGCACATGCAACATTCAACATCAAGTAAACCTAGATATCCAGAACCCATTACATAATGTGATAGCGGATGGCTATAATTTACCCTTTTTGGAGAAAAGCTTTGATGTTGTAGTACTGAGTCATCAGCTAGATTATAGCAATGACCCGCATCGCTTATTGAGAGAAGTCGATCGAGTGATGATGGACGATGGCTATATCATTATCACGGGCTTCAACCCAATCAGTGTCACTGGGCTTGCCAGTTTGATGCCTTGGCGAAAGAACAGCTTGCCTTGGAGTGGGCGTATGTACACGCCAAGTCGAATTAAAGACTGGTTAGGTGTACTTAACTATGAAGTAATTCATTGTGACACCTACGCGCTGTTTCCGATGAGTAAGTATCAAGCGATGTGGACGTGGTTGGAGAACAGCTTAGGTGGTTGTGCATCCTTCGCCGGAAGCCAATACTTTATTGTTGCTCGTAAGCGTACTTACCCGCTAAAACCCATCAAACCACATTGGCACCTTAAGCGACGTTTCTCGCCTGTTGGGGCAAGTTTTAGAACCAATACGCGCCGTACAATGGATTCAGCCAAAGCGTCATATCCGCTAAAAACAGAAAAAGCCGATTAGTTGTCGGCTTTTCATCTATCAATTCGATTGAGAAATTGTCAATTAGTTTAAGAAATTATAAATCGCTTTCTGAAATGTGCGTCTAATTAAAAAGACGATTAGCTTGGTTGATAGCCCGTATCTTCTAGAGTCGGATTCTCCGCTGCATTTCGCGCTAAATCATCACACATTTCGTTTTCTCTGTGTCCCGCGTGTCCTTTTACCCAGCGCCAATCAACGCTATGGCGAGCGGTTTCTTTATCGAGCCTTTGCCACAGATCGGCATTTTTAACCGGTTTCTTGTCGGCTGTTTTCCAGTCACGCTTTTTCCAGTTATGAATCCACTGTGTGATGCCTTGACGCACGTATTGGCTATCTGTGGTCAGAATCACAGAGCAAGGTTCTTTGAGGGCTTGGAGAGCAACGACAGCGGCGAGCATTTCCATACGGTTATTGGTTGTTAGCGTGAAACCTTCTGCTAGCGTCTTCTCGACTTTTTTGTAGCGAAGTACGATGCCATAGCCGCCGGGACCAGGGTTGCCTAAACAAGAACCATCAGTGAAAATTTCAACTTGTTTCGTCATGATTTGATACTATTACCTCAAGCACATTATCGGCATAGTCTGACACAGTTATCCTTATGAATACCAGTAGCACTCCAGAACAAAGCACGAACGAAAAAAACAGTTCGAACGAAAATAAGCGCATTGTTGTACTCGATACCGAAACCACCGGTATGAATACAGAAGGTGGCCCTCACTATATGGGTCACCGCATCGTTGAAATTGGTGCAGTAGAGATCATCAACCGTAGGCTGACCGGGCGTCACTTCCACGTCTATATAAAGCCCGATCGTGCGATTCAAGAAGAGGCGATTGGCGTTCACGGTATTACCGATGAATTCTTGATTGATAAGCCAGAATACCAAGACATACATAAAGAGTTTCTCGACTTTATCAAAGGTGCTGAGCTGGTAGCTCATAACGCGCCCTTCGATACGGGCTTTATGGACTATGAATTTGAGAAGCTCAACCCTGCGATAGGTAAAACGGATGACTACTGTAAAGTTACCGATACCTTGGCCATGGCGAAGAAGATATTTCCAGGCAAAAGAAACAACCTAGATATCTTATGTGATCGTTACGGTATTGATAACTCGCACCGTACTCTCCACGGCGCATTGCTCGATGCGGAGATCCTAGCCGACGTCTATTTATTGATGACGGGTGGGCAAACTTCGCTGCAATTTAACGCCGGTCAAAAGGAAGGTGAAGGTGAAAGTATACGAAGAGCAGAAAGTGGTCGAAAATCCCTAAAGGTTTTACGAGCTACGGCCGATGAAGTAGAAGCGCATCAAAGTCGTTTAGATCTCGTCGAGAAAAGCGGAAGCTGCCTCTGGCGTCAGTAGGGAGAAAGTATGTTAAGGGTATTGGCTACCGGTTGCTTATTGCTGTTAAGTTTTGGCTTACATGCAGCAACAGAATCCGCAATGAGTTTATTGGACAACCGTTTTCGAGTTGATCCCAGTATTGAACAAGTCACCTTTGTGATTTATCGAGCCGATAACTCTAAACCTGTCGTTTTGGTTCGCCCTGATGGCAAGAAATACTACTCTTGGCGCAATGCTGATAATGTCCGTTGGTACGAAGAATCGTCCATGGACATTATCTCTATCGACAATCCGATGCCCGGCCCTTGGCAAGCGATAGGTAAAGTTTCCCCTAAGAACAATATCAAGCTGCTGTCTCATCTTGTTTTGGATGCTAATGAGTTCCCAGATAAGTTGTATCAAACAGAGCGCATCAAATTTACCGCTCGACTGACTTCTGATGGCAAGCCGCTGGTGCTGCGCGATTTTCTCGATCGCGTGAAGCTTAAGGTTACCTTTACTAAGTTTGTTGAAAACGAAGAGTCTTTGGTGAGAGAAGCGCGCCCGGTGCCGGTTGTGATGGGCGAGTTTGCCGATGATGGCGCTGATCTTGATGAAAAGGCCGGAGATGGTGTGTTCACTGTCTCTTTGCCAATTGATATCGAGCCCGGTAAATACCGAGCGCGTATTACCTCTGGTAATGGCGTGTTCCTGCGAGCGCAAGAGCAAGAAGTCTTGGTTTACCCAACACCGATCACTAGCACCTTCATTCAATCACGAAAAGAGGGTTTACCTCATACTATTGTGGTGTCTGGTGAACAGGGGATGATCGCACCGAGCTCATTAGCGGTTCATGTTGAGCACAAGGCTCCTGATGAATATGTGATGTACAAGCAGGGGCAAGCTGAAGTCGACGCAATGAAAGTCGCTTTAGAGGTGCCTTATAATGGCGATTTAGGAATTTATAATTGGTCAGGGATGGTTTATGCCACTGATGCTTCAAGTCAGCGCCCGCTGATTTTTCCAATTACCGAGCAGTCGTACAGCGTTGTTGAAGATATCGACTTAGCAGAGTCACGACGTCTTCAAGAAGAAGCTCTTGCTGAACAGAAGCGTATCGCAACAGAGTTGATGATCCTTCAAAAACGTGAAGATGACAGACAGCGCAGTATGATCATTATTGCGGTGGGTAATGTGGTCGCTATTCTATTGGGCTTATTGATTTGGTTTGTGGTTCGTAAGGTCAAGGCGAAGAAAAAAGCGTTACCTGAGATGCAGCTCAAGGCGCCCAAGTAACTCGCTTAGATGATTAGATTGTCTAGAGAGAATAAGCCGCTAGATAAAGCATTAAAATTTGTGACAACGATGTCATGAACAAAAAAAAACGGGACTCATAGGAGTCCCGTTTTTGTTTCTTTTTCTAACCTTAAGCGACGTTATCAATCGATTGGTCTGGGTACTGAGACTTTGCTGCAAGCTCCTCTGGAGAGAAGTCGTCAACGTTAATCGTGTACAGTCTATGTTCCTCGGCGCTAATCAGCAGAACTGCTTCGTCTTGCGTTAAGATGCCTTTCTCTAACCCTAATTGAGCCACAAGATCAAGTCGTAAGAAGGCACGTTTTTGATGTGTCTCTTTGCAGACTTTGTCGAACAGAGGTTCAGCTTGAAGAATCACTTCTAGCGCTTTTTCAATCTTACCTACTGGGTTGTATTCCGTCGCTTCTAGGTATTGGCCGCGACCTATACGAGAGCGTGTTTCGCTTGGTGTTTGTAGAATGTGCGCAACTTTGCTATCGAGCTTGTCGTTTGGAGCACGACGGATACGACCAAATGGCATTAGCACAACACGAAGCAGACGACCAATCACAGGGTTAGGGAAGTTCGCTAAGAATTCATCAATCGCCACTTCAGTCTGACGTAAGCTATCTTGCATCCCCCAATGTACTAACGGTAGATCTTCAGCGTGGCTGCCTTCACTTTCAAAGCGCTTCAACGTTGCTGAACCGAGGTAAAGTTGACTTAAGATATCACCCAGTCTTGCTGATAAACGTTCTCTACGCTTCAGTGATCCGCCTAGAACTGCCATTGAAATATCAGACAGTAGCGCTAGGTTTGCACTGTAGCGGTTTAGCTGTTGGTAGTAACGCTGTGTCTGTTTATCTGTTTTATTTGAAGGTGTTGGCGCATCAGAACCACGACCATCGGTTAAACCAAACCACAAGCTGCGGACTAGGTTGCTCATCGTAAAGCTAACGTGCCCTGCTAACGCTGAATCAAACTTATCAAGCGCATCGCTGCTTTCAGAATAAGCCGCTTCCATTTCGTTCAGTACGTAAGGGTGACAGCGAATCGCACCTTGACCATAGATGATCATTGAACGAGTCAGGATGTTTGCGCCTTCAACCGTAATCGCGATAGGCGAGCCTTGGTAGCCACGAGCTAGGAAGTTCGATGGGCCTAAACAAATGCCTTTACCACCGACGATATCCATCGCATCAATGATGCTGCGCTGGCCACGGTGAGTACAGTGGTACTTAACGATTGCAGATATAACCGAAGGCTTTTCACCAAGGTCGATGCCCGCAACGGTTAGGTTACTTGCAGCGTCCATTACATAAGCGTTACCTGCAAGGCGTGCAAGTGGCTCTTCAACCCCTTCCATGCGGCCAATAGGCTGTTTGAACTGACGGCGGATACGAGCGTAAGCGCCAGTTGCAAGCGCGGCAGACTTGATGCCACCAGTTGAATTTGAAGGCAGTGTGATACCACGACCAACCGACAGGCACTCAACCAGCATACGCCAGCCTTGACCGGCCATTTTCTGACCGCCAATGATGAAATCGATAGGCACGAAGATATCGTCGCCTTGCGTCGGGCCATTTTGGAAAGGTACGTTTAGTGGGAAGTGGCGGTTGCCAATCTCTACGCCTTTTAAATCCGTTGGGATAAGCGCACAAGTGATACCAAGATCTTTTTGATCACCAAGCAGGCCATCCGGGTCACGAAGTTTAAAAGCTAAGCCTAATACCGTCGCGACAGGCGCGAGAGTGATGTAACGCTTGTTCCAAGTTAGGCGCATGCCGAGTACTTCTTCGCCTTGCCAGTCGCCTTTACAAACCACACCGTAATCTGGAATAGAGCCAGCGTCTGAGCCAGCTTCTGGGCTAGTTAGTGCGAAACAAGGGATCTCTTTACCTTCCGCTAGGCGAGGCAGGTAGTGGTTTCTTTGTTCTTCTGTACCGTAGTGTTGTAAAAGCTCACCAGGGCCTAATGAGTTAGGTACGCCAACCGTCGATGACAATACACTAGAAACGCCTGTTAGCTTCTGTAGAACCAAAGATTGAGCGTAAGCTGAGAACTCTAAGCCGCCGTATTTTTTCTTGATGATCATGGCGAAGAATTTATGGTCTTTCAGGTATTGCCATACTTCTGGTGGCAAATCAGCAAGCTCATGAGTGACTTGGTAATCATTGACCATTTCACACACGATATTTACTGGACCATCTAAAAACGCTTGCTCAGCTTCAGAGAGTTTCGGGTCAGCAATGTTCTGAAGTTTCTTCCATTCAGGTTTGCCTTTGAACAGCTCTGCTTCCCACCATACTGTGCCGGCTTCTAGTGCTTCTTTTTCTGTCTGAGACATCGCCGGTAGAACTTTCTTAAATAAAGAGAGTGCTTTTTGGCTGATCAGTGTCTGACGAATGGTCGGTACAGCAAAGATCGCAACGGCTAATAGGTAACAAAGCCAGCCAGTAATCGCGACGCCGCCAAACAGTGTGAGTGCTATCATCGCGCAGGTTAGTACAACTAATGCACGCACAAGACTAACTCTATGGTAAAGACAGACGCCTAAGATGACGGTCATGCCGAGTAGGGAGAGCAATATGTTCATGATCGATTTCCTTTTCAGAGATCACTTATTGTTATTAAGTTTTAGGTAAGAGGTCTAACCAGTTAAGTGTAAACAAAATATTAAATATTTGTAAAACTCTAAATTGGATAAAAAGCGATCTGAATAGAGTTAAAATTCTAATTGTGAGAGGTTGGTGGTGAATATTTGGGCGGATCGACAGTGACTGGTTAATAAAGGTGGCAATCTTTGGGCTTAAGTGTCGACACTATTTCATGTTTGTGGGTAAACTCAGTTATAAAGAGGGGAAAACCCTCAGTTCTCATTTCACGCACTTTAAGTTGCGTTAAAAAAAATAAGAGATAAGCCTTATGTACCAAGACCTAATCAAAAGTGAATTAAACGAAGCTGCTGACGTTCTTAACAAGTTTTTGAGTGACGACCATAACATCGCTCAAATTGAAGCGGCGGCAAAACTGATTGCTGACTCATTCAAGCAAGAAGGCAAGGTGCTTTCTTGTGGTAACGGTGGCTCACACTGTGATGCAATGCACTTCGCGGAAGAGCTAACAGGCCGATACCGTGAAAACCGTCCAGGTTACGCTGGTATTGCGATTTCAGATCCAAGCCACTTGTCTTGCGTGAGTAATGATTTTGGCTACGACCACGTATTTTCTCGTTATGTAGAAGCGGTAGGTCGTAAAGGTGATGTGTTGTTCGGTCTGTCGACTTCAGGTAACTCTGCCAATATTCTAAAAGCGATTGAAGCTGCTCAAGCTAAAGGCATGAAGACGATTGCATTGACGGGTAAAGATGGCGGCAAAATGGCGGGTTGTGCTGATATCGAAATCCGAGTGCCACACTTTGGTTACGCAGATCGCATCCAAGAGATTCACATTAAGATCATTCATATTGTGATTCAGCTTGTTGAAAAAGAGATGGAATAATAGTTTTACAGACATTTGGAGCCCAGCTTAGGCTCCATTGGTTTTAATAGGGAGTAGATTAAACCATGTGTGAATTGCTCGGTATGAGCGCGAATGTGCCAACTGATATTTGTTTTAGCTTTACTGGTCTTATGCAGCGTGGAGGCAATACTGGCCCGCACCGCGATGGCTGGGGTATTACCTTCTATGAAGGAAAGGGTTTTCGTACATTTAAAGATCCTAACCCTAGCTGTGAATCTAAGATCGCTGAGTTGGTTCAAAACTACCCAATTAAAAGCCAAGCCGTTGTCAGTCATATCCGTCAAGCGAACCGTGGTGGTGTTAATCTAGAAAATACACACCCTTTTACTCGTGAGCTTTGGGGGCGATACTGGACCTTCGCTCACAATGGTCAATTAACGGATTACGACGATCTGATCAGTGGTCGTTTCAGACCGGTCGGCGAGACAGACAGTGAGCTCTCTTTCTGTTGGTTACTCAAACAACTCGAAGAGCGTTTTCCTGAGCCACCTCAAGATATGGAAGGTATGTTTCGCTTTGTGGCTGAGTGTTGTGACAAGCTGCGTGAGAAAGGCGTTTTCAACATGTTACTCAGTGATGGTGAGTATGTGATGACCTTCTGTACCAACCATTTGTACTGGATAACAAGGCGCGCACCTTTTGGTAAAGCGAGCCTGATTGATGAAGATGTTGAGATTAACTTCCAAGAAGAAACTACACCTAATGATGTGGTTACAGTGGTGGCAACCCAGCCTCTAACAGACAATGAAGAGTGGTTTAGAATGAAGCCGGGCGAATATGCGCTGTTTCATTTTGGTGAGCTGATAGGCAACAATCATAAAGCATTGGAAGATGTCGCTTATGCGCCGAAGAAGGTAGCAAGCCAAGCGCCAACTGAACCATTGAGCTGAGCTAAGTATCCCGAATAGTATGATTTGAACCTCATAAAAAAGACCGCTTACTGAACTAATGAATCAGTAAGCGGTCTTTTTTGGATTTGATTTAGTTTCTGAAGAATTACTCTTCTGCGTAACCGTGTTTACCTAATGCCTTACCGTCTAAGACAGCTTGCCCATTTAGCATTGATAAACGATCTTCGGCGAACCATTTACAGACCATAGGGTAAATGCAGTGTTCTTGAGTAAGCACTCGGCTTGCCAACATATCAGCATCATCATCTTCAAATACCGGCACCTTAGCTTGCAAGATCACAGGGCCGCCATCGAGCTCCTCGGTAACAAAGTGGACGCTAGTACCGTGTTCTTTGTCTTGCGCATCAATGGCACGCTGGTGGGTGTGTAGGCCTGGGTATTTCGGCAACAGAGAAGGGTGGATGTTGACCATTTTCCCTGCATAGTGACGAACAAACTCTGAACTCAGGATTCGCATGTAGCCAGCGAGTACGATTAAATCTGGCTGGTAAGCATCGATCTGAACCATCAATTCATGGTCAAACTCTTCACGTGAACCAAAGTCTTTTGGATTCACTGAATGAGCGTCAACACCTGCGGTTTTCGCTCGTTCTAATCCAAAAGCCTCTGCTTTGTTTGAGAAGACAGCTTTAACCGATGCATCAATCATATCGCTATCGCAGGCATCTAAAATAGCCTGTAAGTTACTTCCGCTTCCTGAAACTAACACAACGATGTTTTTCTGAGAGTGACTGGTTTTATTTGAGTGATTGTTTTTCATAGAGTGGGTCATACGATTGATTAACTGAATTGTTTACAATGTACCTACATAAACTAAGGTTTTCTGCGGGCTAAATAGCAAAATGAGGACCATTAGGTCCTCATTGATTAACTAAGTAAGTGAGCGTATCACTTATTTAATTTCAACTTGCTCTTCGCCAGCTTCAGCGTTTGCGATCTCACCGATAACCCAAGCGTTTTCGCCTTCAGCTTTCAGTAGTTCAACAGCAGCGTCTGCTTGATCTTTAGGTAGAGCAACAACTAGGCCTACACCACAGTTGAAAGTGCGGTACATTTCGAATGTCTCCACGTTACCTTTCTCTTGTAGCCAGTTGAAGATAGCAGGCCATTCCCAGCTCTTGCCATCAATGACGGCTTTAGTACCTTCAGGAAGTACGCGTGGGATGTTTTCCCAGAAACCACCACCTGTGATGTGTGAGATAGCATGAATGTCATGCTCTGCAATCATCTTAAGTGCCGATTTGATGTAAATCTTAGTTGGTTCTAGTAGGTGCTCACCGATAGTGCGACCTTCTAGTTCTTCACTCTTATCAGCACCAGAAACTTCTAGGACTTTACGAATTAAAGAGTAACCGTTTGAGTGTGGACCACTTGAGCCAACAGCGATAAGTGCGTCGCCTGCTGCTACTTTAGTGCCGTCAATGATGTCCGCTTTTTCTACAACACCAACACAGAAGCCAGCTACATCGTAGTCGTCGCCTTCGTACATGCCTGGCATTTCAGCCGTTTCACCACCGATTAGTGCACAGCCAGCTTGAACACAGCCTTCAGCAATACCAGAAACAACGTCTGCTGCTGTATCTACATCTAGCTTACCTGTTGCGTAGTAGTCTAGGAAGAATAGCGGTTCACCACCTTGAACGATTAAGTCGTTCACACACATTGCCACTAGGTCGATACCAATGGTGTCGTGTTTTTTCAGATCCAAAGCAAGGCGAAGTTTAGTACCAACACCATCAGTACCTGAAACAAGTACCGGCTCTTTGTATTTCGTTGGAAGTTCACATAGGGCGCCAAAGCCACCAATACCGCCCATTACTTCAGGGCGACGAGTGCGTTTAACAGCACCTTTGATACGGTCTACTAGTGCATTACCTGCGTCGATATCAACACCAGCGTCTTTGTAGCTTAGAGAAGAAGTATTACCACTCACGGGATAGTCCTCGAACTTAAGTTGGATGTGAAAACGGCGCTATTCTAACAGGGCTTGAATATGAAGAGCAAACGTTTGCGCGGTTTTTTTTATTAGAATAAAGATTCTGAAATAACCTTAGAGTTCGTGTATAATCTACAGGTTTGTTTAAATATTGCCGGAGTTGGAAATGAAAGTTGTTGAAGTGAAACACCCGCTAGTAAAACATAAAATTGGCCTGATGCGTGAAGGTGAGATTAGCACTAAGCGTTTTCGTGAGCTAGCGACAGAAGTGGGTAGCCTTCTAACATACGAAGCGACATCAGACTTTGAAACTGAGCGTGTGACGATTAACGGTTGGAACGGTCCAGTTGAAGTTGACCAAATTAAAGGTAAAAAAGTAACAGTAGTGCCAATCCTACGTGCTGGTCTAGGCATGATGGACGGTGTTCTTGAGCACATCCCAAGCGCACGTATCAGCGTTGTTGGTATCTACCGTGACGAAGAAACGCTTGAGCCAGTTCCATATTTCAACAAGCTTGCATCTAACATCGATGAGCGTATCGCTCTAGTGGTAGACCCAATGCTTGCAACGGGTGGTTCTATGATCGCGACTATCGACTTAATGAAAGAGAAAGGTTGTAAGCACTTCAAGATTCTTGTTCTTGTAGCGGCTCCTGAAGGTATTGCGGCTCTAGAAAAAGCGCACCCAGATGTTGAACTTTACACTGCTGCAATCGATGAAAAGCTAAACGACAAGGGCTACATTGTTCCTGGTCTTGGCGATGCTGGCGATAAGATCTTCGGTACTAAGTAATTCGGTTTCAGCTTAAGTGACTCTAAACAGTTCCTTAACTCGCTGAATTAACCGTATTAATAAAAAGGGAGAGCATTCGATGCTCTCCCTTTTTTGATCTTGTTAGGTTGTGATTCTTTGGAATCTAGCCTTACCGACTCATTAATCGATTTGAGCTTTATCTACCACAGTGTTGTCACCTAGCTCTTCTGGAAGTACTAGGTTAAGTAGAATCGCAACGATACCGCACAAGCTTACGCCCTGTAGGCTAAAGTCACCGATACCAAAGGCCATGCCGCCAATACCAAAGACTAAAGTAATGCCCACAATCACAAGGTTACGTGATTTATGCAGGTCAACGTTGTTCTTGATGAGTGTGTTAAGGCCCACTGTTGCGATAGAGCCAAACAGTAGAATCATGATGCCACCCATTACAGGAACCGGAATCGTTTGAAGTAGTGCGCCTAGCTTACCAACCAATGCAAGAACGATAGCAGTAACAGCAGCCCAAGTCATGATCACTGGGTTGAATGCTTTGGTCAGCATTACTGCACCTGTTACTTCACTGTAGGTTGTGTTTGGCGGAGCGCCCAGCATTGAAGCGGCAATTGTAGCCACGCCGTCGCCTGTGATAGTACGGTGTAAACCTGGCTTTTTAAGGTAGTCTTTACCGGTTACGTTAGAGATAGCAAGCATGTCCCCTACGTGCTCTACGGCTGGTGCGATAGCAACAAACACCATAAAGAAGATAGCGTTGATGTTAAATTCTGGTGCTGTGAAGTTAGGTAGTGCTAACCAAGATGCTTGCGCTACTGGAGTGAAGTCTACCGCGCCGTATACCAAGCTGGTGATGTAACCCGCAACAATACCACCGAAGATTGGCAGTAGCTTAAGGAAGCCTTTTGAAAACACACTGATGACAATCGTCACTAACAGTGAAATTGAAGAGATCCACAGGGCAGCGTCTGCATCAACAAGCTGAACCGCACCATCGCCTGTCTTACCTAGCGCCATGTTAACTGCAACAGGTGCAAGACCTAAACCGATAACCATGATCACAGGGCCAACAACGACTGGTGGAAGCAGTTTATGGATGAAGCCAACGCCACGAACTTTAATTAACGCGCCCATTAGTACATACACAACACCCGCCGCCATCAAGCCGCCCATGGTTGCACCAACACCCCAAGTTTGAATACCAAACATGATAGGCGCGATGAAAGCAAAAGAAGATGCTAAGAAGATTGGCACTGAACGGCGTGTAATAAGTTGGAATAAAAGGGTACCGATACCTGCGCCAAACAGTGCAACGTTGGGATCGAGTCCAGTCAGTAGCGGCACTAATACAAGCGCACCAAATGCTACAAACAGCATTTGCGCACCTTGCAGAGCATTTTTCATGTTATGTCCTTAAAAATGGTCGTTATATGAAAAGCGAAAAATAAAATTCGCGGGATTCTATCACTTGGCAATCGATTGCTACACCAAATAGATCAAATTTATTTATCTTAGTGATGTTTTATATCCATCTAAGCCCTAGAAATTCAGTTTATAAGTGAGCGATTTATCATGGCCAGGTGATATTTTGTGGTTATTAAACACAGTGGGCGCTATCGACCTTGCCCCTCAATCCATAGTTGCTTATCATCTAGGCACAAGATTTGAATATTAGGATCAGTATGCGCTACATAGCATTGTTGTTGATGGGACTATTAGCCTCTCCGAGTTATGCCTTAACTCAAGTAGATATTTTTAGTGCTGAAGTTGCGATTAACGCTGAAGACAAACAGCCAGAACAAGTGGCAAGAAATACAGGTATGGAGCAGGTATTGATACGTGCGACTGGCCAAACTGATGTCGCTTCGAATGAGACGATTCAAAAGGCGATGCGCAAGAGTTCGCAGTACATGTCTCAAATGAGTTTTGGCGAAAGCAATGACCAATCAACATTGCGTATGCGTTTTAACGGTGCTCAAATCCGTTCTCTGTTGACTCAAGCACAGTTACCTTACTGGCCTGACACGCGTTCAAACATCCTTGTTTGGCTTGTGGAAGAGGACAACTACGACAAGAACATCGTATGGGAACACTCTAACTCACAGTTAGCAGCTAGCTTACAAGCGAACGCAAAAGAGCGTGGCTTGCCTCTAACGCTGCCTGTGGGTGACTTTGACGATATTACGGGTATTGCGACTTCTGATTTGTGGGGTAGCTTTGTTACGCCAATCAGTAAAGCGAGTCAGCGTTATCCTGTTGATGCTGTGTTGGTGATAAAGGCTCAATCTTCAGGCCTACGTTGGGCTCTATACGATCAAAAGCCAAGTCAATTGACGAGTGCACCAACATCGCCTGTAAGTGGTTCACTATCGGGTAACAGCGACACGACTTCTAAGAAGTTAGTTGACCAAATCAGTAACTACTACGCAGGCAAAAGTGCTGTGACGGTAGCGAGTGAGTCATCAGAATCGATTTTAACGCAGTTTATTAGCCTGAATAATGCTCAAGACTTCTTCCAGTTAGAGAACGCACTTAAGCGTCTAAACTCGGTGGCAAGCCTAGATATTCTGAAGATTCAGAACAACGAAGTCACTTTCCGAATTCACTTATTGTCGACTCAACAAGAGTTTGAGCAAGAAGTAGCAAGTATTCGCCAAGTTGCGAAGGTTGAAGAATCTTACATTGAGCCTGAAGTGAGCCCTGAATTTGAAACTCAAGACAACACAATGTCTGTAGGTGATGATTCAACAGACGCTGCTGAAGTCGTTGGTGACGAAACTGACTCAGGCGTACAAGTGATTAAGGGCAACGAGGTATCTGAGGATGCTGAGCTAACGAATACGCCTGACACAACGTTAGAGGATTCTAGTACAGAAGATCTAACCATCACTGCGCCAGTACATGCTAAGCCAAGCTTGGTATACGAGTGGGTTCGCTCATAATTGTCAGCTGACATGACTGATTGAAATGAAAACTTGAAAAAAGCCCTGCAAGAGCAATCTCGCAGGGCTTTTTGTTTGTAAGCGGTCAGTTTAAAAGCATGGGCTCAATATTATTGCTCGAACTTAGCTTTCTCTCTCTTTTCTACTTCGGAAAGGCGCTTCAACTTGATGCCTAACTCTTTGGCTCTAAAGCGAGTAAATAAGATATTGCCCGCGAAACCTAGAGTCGTCAGAAGCAGTTCTACAGCCGCTAATAAACGTTCACCATCGTCTACATACAAGATAGTTAATGCGTGTAGGAAATAGAGCATCAAGACGAAATTTGCCCATGCGTGCGTATAAGGTTTTCCTGCTAAAATGCCCGGTAATGGCAATAACAGCGGGATAGCCCAAGCAATCGCCAGTGTGACATTACTGAGATGAGGGTGCGGTGAAAGCGTCATCTGCCAAGCCACCACCCAGAATAACAGTGACAAGTTGCCCGCTAAAGCAAGGTAGCGAAATAGCTTGGTTTTGGGAGACATAGCCTTCTCTGGCATATACATCATTGAGAAATTCCCTTCTGATTTATTGCGATGCGCGCTAGGCGTTTACCTAGGTTTTGCGCCAACTCAATCTCTTCTTTGCTAAGTGAAGCGCTCTCTCCAGTACTGCTTGCACCATAAGGCGTACCACCAGTTTGAGTGGTGTGCAGCGCCGGTTCTGAGTAGGGGATGCCCACGACTAACATGCCGTGATGAAGCAGGGGCAACATCATGCTTTGTTGTGTTGTCTCTTGACCACCATGCAATGATGAAGAAGAGGTAAATACACAACCTGGCTTATCGATGAGATCACCATTGATCCACATTGATGTCGTGCTATCCCAAAAGTGCTTCATTGGCCCGGCCATGTTACCAAACCAAACCGGACTGCCTAGCGCCAAACCATCACAAGATCGAAGTTCTTGTAACGAGGCAATAGGATCGGTTGGTTGATAACGCGAATCAGGCTGCTCTTCTACTGTGTACACGTCGTTCACCGTCCTTAGCATAGCTTCGCAGTTCAGGATGGATTCAACCCCTCGTGCAATCTGCCTTGCTAGAGCTTGTGTGTTGCCGTGGCGACTGTAATAAAGAACAAGAATGTTAATGCTCATATTGGATTACAGAATCTCTAGCACTTGCTCTGGTGGACGACCAATTTTTGCTTTGTTGTTCGCAACAACAACAGGGCGCTCAAACAGTTTTGGATTTGTCGCCATTGCTGAGAATAGATCTTCATCGGTAACTGATGCATCGCCAAGATTAGCCTCTTTGTAATCCGCTTCTTTGGTGCGCATCATGTCGCGAACACTGTCAAAACCAAGCTGAGTGAACAGTACTTTCAGCTGTTCAACTGTTAACGGAGTCTCCAGGTATTTGATGACCTCTGGCTGTACGCCGTTTTCCTGAAGCACTTCTAGAGTTTGACGGCTCTTTGAGCAGCGTGGGTTATGATAAATCACGACAGACATGGTTCTTCCTCATTATTATTTTTGATTTAGTTGTTTAGCTGAAGCCACCATAGGTGACTTCTTTTTTGTGTAACGTTGAGCTTTCTTTTTATTCTGGTAACGAGCTGTTACCAGTAAACACTCTATTGTAGCGACAAGAAGCGCTCTCGTTGAATCATTAGCTGATCAATTCGAGCGTCGTAGCGTGCTTGTTTTAGGCTTCCTAATTCTGCGATTTGGCTTGCTTGCGTGTAGTACTGAATCGCTTTGTTCCAGTTGGCTTGCAGTGCCAAAATTTCTGCACGAGCAGCCAGTTCTTCGTCGCTATTACCAAGGCTCGTATTTACTTTTGAAAGTAAGTGCCAGCCATTGGTGTCATTCGGGTTATCGTGCGTGTAACGCTGCAATACGCGAACCGCTTCTTGAAGATCTTCATTTTCAATCAGTGCGTTGGCGTAGTTAATGGTCAGAACCGGGTTGTTTGGTTGACGAACCAGTGCCGATTTAAGTTCTTTAATCGCAATCTCAGGCTGCTTCTTCTCGATGTGCAGATCCGAAATAGCATCTAGATAAAACAGGTTGGTTGGATCGCTGTTAATCAGCTTGTTCAGGATGGGCTCTGCTTTGTCTAATTTTTTAGAGTCTAGGTAAACCAGTGCTTGGCCATATTCTAATGACGGAACCAAAGCTTTAGGGGCTTTCTTTAGCTGACGCTCAAACCAATCAAGAGCAGCATCATTATTAATGCCAGCATAGCGCGCAACAATGCGGGCTCTTGCTAGGTGGTAGTCCAGAGAGGGAGCCAGTTTCAGTGGCGGGTAACTACGAGCACGAGCACGTGAATCGGTAATTCGGTCTTCTGGTAATGGGTGAGTCAGTAGCATTGGCGGTGGTGTGCTCGCATAGCGATATTCATCAGCTAAACGGCCAAAGAAACGTGGCATCGCATTCACATCAAACCCAGCTTTTGCTAGCGTGTTGATACCAAAGCGGTCGGCTTCTTTTTCATTACTACGGGTGTAGTTGATTTGGCTTTGCATATTACCCGCAGTCGTTGCCGTTAGGGCTGCAATGCCGGCTTCAGGAGCTGCAATTGCCAGTAATACAGAGGCTGCTAGCGCTGCAATGGTTGCTGGAGAGCGGCGCGCTTGGTCTTCCATACTACGCGCTAAGTGACGTTGGGTTACGTGCGCGATTTCGTGCGCTAATACAGAAGCTAATTCACTTTCAGATTGTGCATGCAGGAATAGACCTGAGTGCAAAGCAACATAACCACCAAAGAAAGCAAAGGCGTTGATGTTGCGGTCACGGATCATAAAGAACTGGAAAGGTGTCTTTACATCATTTGCGTTCGCGACCAGACGATGGCCAAGAGTATCAATATATAGATTTAGAACTGGGTCGTTTACGATAGGCTGGCTACTTCTGATGATGCGCATGTAGGCATCACCATAGATAAGCTCTTGGTCGATAGTGAGTGTGCCGCCAGCAGCGGTACCGATATCTGGTAGCTCCAAACTATTGGTATTCGCCATAGTTGGGGTGCTTAATGTAGCTGCGATGCATAAGCAAGCAATTGAGCGAGCGCGTTTAAACATATTAGTCAGTAATACTCCGTTTCTTCTGACAGTAAGACAAGTGCAATGGAAATTGGTTCTTTATCTGATTTAACCTTTGCCAAGTGCGTGCGCTATCATGAAGGAGGATGAATGAATGATGGCGCGTTTTCAAAAACAGATTACAATACGACCCTTATAATAAGCATCGAGCTCAAGAATGACACCTAATATTCTAGATTTACGCCAAGAGCGCTGTCCAATGGCGCTATTATTAGCCAAGCGTCACAGTGTAAAGTTAGAAGTAGGGCAGTCATTGTCAATTTATGTGTCTGATAACAGTTCGATGAAAGATATTGTTACTTATTTGTCTAAGCAAGCCTATGACGTCATCACTGAGGTTTGCTCTAATTACCATCATCTCCTCGTCACTAAAAAGGAATTGCAGTCAGATGCTTGAAATGGTCAATCGTTGGTATAAACGACGTTTCTCTGATCCCCATGCTGTCAGTTTGGTTGCCATCATTCTCTTCGGCTTTATTACGATCTACTTCTTTGGTCACCTAATTGCACCACTCTTGGTTGCGATTGTGTTGGCTTATTTGCTTGAGTGGCCTGTTACCCAACTTCAAAGACTCGGTGTTCCAAGAACGCCTTCGGTGATGTTGGTGATCATGATGTTCTTTAGCGTGATGCTACTTGCGATCTTTGGCTTGGTACCAACCATTTGGCAACAAGTGGGCAATCTAATTAATGATATCCCAAGCATGTATGGCAGCTTGCAAAACTTCATTGCGACGATTCCTGAGCGCTATCCTGAGTTAGCAAACTTGCAGATCGTTGAATCGATTGTGTCTAACGCGAAAAACAAAGCATTAGGCTTTGGTGAAAGTGTTGTTAAAGGTTCTTTGGCTTCTCTTGTGAGCTTGGCTACGCTTGCGGTTTACTTGATTCTTGTGCCGCTGCTGATCTTCTTCTTATTAAAAGATAAAGAAGAGATGATCAGCATGGCGAGTGGCGTGTTGCCTAAAAACCGTCGTCTAGCGACCAAGGTTTGGGTTGAGATGAACCAACAAATCTCGAACTATATTCGCGGCAAGGTCCTTGAGATCTTGATCGTCGGTGGTGTCAGCTACGTGACCTTTGCGATTCTAGATTTACGTTATTCAGCTCTGCTGGCTGTCGCGGTTGGCTTCTCGGTACTGATTCCTTATATCGGTGCGGCGGCTGTGACCGTTCCTGTCGCGATTGTCGGTTTGTTCCAGTGGGGATTAGAACCTCAGTTTTACTGGTTGCTTCTCGCTTACGGTATTATCCAAGCGCTAGATGGTAACGTGCTCGTTCCTGTTCTTTTCTCTGAAGCGGTGAACCTGCACCCAGTGGCCATTATTGTTGCCGTGTTAGTGTTTGGTGGACTGTGGGGATTCTGGGGCGTGTTCTTTGCTATCCCGTTGGCAACGTTAGTTAAGGCGGTTTGGAATGCCTTACCGAGTCACGCATTAGACGATGACCCCGAACATCAAAAGTAATTGATCTTGTTATAGAAAAAGGCCGAACATCCATGATGTTCGGCCTTTTTGCTCTTAGCTTAATAATTAGCTTAATGAGTGTTGCTATTGCCTTAGAAAGTGATGAATCTAAGTCATTAACTCACTCAAATCGCCCTTAAGCTTCTTGATTGAAGTAATCTAGAACCACTTCGTGGTGAGTCTTAGTCTTGAACTTGTTGAAGACATGTTCAATCTGACCTTCTTCATCAATTAGGAAGCTAATACGGTGCAGACCGTCGTAGATTTTACCCATGAATTTTTTCTCGCCCCAAACGCCAAACTGTTCAGCAACGCTGTGGTCTTCATCAGATAGCAGGGTGAAGTTTAGAGATTTCTTCTCAACGAAGTTTGGTAGACGTTTTACTGGGTCAACACTCACACCTAGAACAACCACGTTTAGGTCATCAAGCTGTGTTTTGATATCACGCAGGCCTTCCGCTTGCACAATACAACCTGGAGTCATTGCTTTAGGGTAAAAATAGAAAAGTACTTTTTTACCTTTGAAGTCACCAAGAGATACGATATTGCCATCTTGATCTGGAAGAGAAAAAGCAGGTGCTGGAACACCAGCCGTTAGCGTATTCATGACATTTCCTTTTTAAAGACTGTTTTTGATAAAGTTGAGCGAGCCTTGGACTGATAGGCTCTGACACAGCGAATCGAATTCTTCTTGTAGCTGCATCAAGTTACATTCTGATTGCACAGAAGCGGTAATAGAGATATGGAATTGGTCGTTGTCGAGTTGAACCTTAGATTTATTGATGGTTCGTGCACTTAACGAATCGAGGCCGATGTTTCGGTCTGCGAAGAACTGGGTAAACTGCTCAGTAAGTCCGATTTTATCGTCTGACTCAACGAACACCTCTACTGTGTAAGAGTTCTCAATAACATCATGAGTTGAGGTTCGCTTCATAATCGTAATCAAGTCGTGCTCTTGTCCAAGCAAGGGCAAGGTGGTTTCAACGCGGGTAATGTTGTTTGCCTTTCCAGACAGCAGCATGATAAGCGTAAATTCTTCGCCAAACAGGGCGATACGGCTATCAATAATGTTACAGCCTGATTGGGTGACTAAATGAACCACTTGGTTGCATACACCTGGGCGATCAGTGCCCACAGCTGTGATTACTAGATGTTGAGTCATAAAATCACGTCTCTTTATATTCCATTGATTCATGCATGTTAGCACAGTTAGCTCGTGGAATAAGCGTGCGTGCGGGGCTTTTTATGTGCGACCTTGCTTCGAACATGCAACCAATGATAAGAATATCGAGCGCGTTAAAAAATGAGATAGAGCGATGAGAGCACAGCTTACTTGTTACTGACATCCAGTGATGTGCTATCCGCTAGATTGAGTGCAGGTTACCCAAATTCTAGGTAGAACGCCGTTAGAAGTCGTTTTACCTCAAACATACGACAATATTTAATGCAGATGTTGCCGGTAAGCCACTTTAATGTCTTGTGTTTATTGATTGGCTTACAGTAACATGCAAAAAGAATAAATTAAGGGAGATAGACATGTTTTCAGGAAGTATAGTTGCGCTAGTTACGCCATTTAATACAGATGGTGAAGTGGATTTCGACAGCCTTAAAAAGTTAGTTGAGCACCATATTGCTGCAGGTAGTGATGGTCTGGTTGCGGTTGGCACAACAGGTGAGTCTTCAACACTCACTATTGAAGAGCATGTCAAAGTCGTCAACAAGATCGTTGAATTTGCTGATGGTCGTATTCCCGTTATCGCTGGTACAGGTGCAAATGCAACTCATGAATCTGTTCTATTCAGCCGTTTGTTGAATGGTTCTGGTATTGCTGGTTGCCTGAGCGTAACGCCTTACTACAACAAACCGACTCAAGAAGGTTTGTACCAACACTACAAAGCGATTGCTGAAGTCAGTGACGTTCCACAAATTCTATACAATGTTCCAGGTCGTACTGCGGTAGACTTGTTGCCAGAAACGGTTGCTCGTCTTGCTGAGATCGAAAACATCGTTGCACTGAAAGATGCGACGGGTGATCTCGACAGAATTGCAATTCACCGTGAACTTTGTGGCGAAGACTTTATCTTACTAAGTGGTGATGACTTAACAGGCCTAGAATTTGTTAAGCGTGGTGGCGATGGCGTGATCTCTGTAACGAACAATGTTGCAGCCGCTGATATGGCAACCATGTTCAAGCTAGCAAAAGAAGGTAAGTTTGAAGAAGCGGAAGCGATCAATGAGCGTTTGATGCCTCTACATAAGAATTTGTTCGTTGAGTCTAACCCTATTCCCGTAAAATGGGCGGTTCATAAAATGGGTCTGATTGCTGAAGGTGGCTTACGTCTACCGCTGACTGAACTGTCAGAGCCAGCTCAACCTGTTGTTGCTCAAGCAATGACTGAAGCGTGCATTTACTAAAACGTATGAAGTGATGCCGAAGCGAACCTTCGGCATTTAGGAGTATAAATGAAGTATTCTCACCAGCTAGTGATTGGGTCACTGGCTGTTTTCGTTCTTACAGCATGTTCTGGCAACCCGACTCAACGTCGCCAAGCCAAAGATGATTTCGAATACTTAGAAACACCTGAGTTTTCACAATGGCAATTGCCTGTAGATGCTCAGCCTCAGTTCTACCCAAATTTTGACATCCCAAGCGGTGAATTCAGTGGTGGTACTGGTCGTGAAGTGGATATTCGTCCACCGCAACAGGTTCTTGAACTGATCCCGGGTGCTCGTGCTGAGCGTCAAAACGGTGAAGTGACACTATGGCTTCTTCGCGCAGAAGAGGCAGACCGCGTGTGGCAAACGGCTGTAGATATGCTGGCTCAACGTGGTATTGGTATTCGTGAGCAATCAGAGAATGAGATTGAGACCGATTGGGTAACTTGGGTTTCTGAAGATGAAGACGTAGAGATTGGTAGTCGTTACTCTATCTCTCGCTTCCAAGCAAACAACCGTCATGGCTTCAAGATTAATCTGATTGATTGGCGTGAAGGTACTGAAGAGAAAACAGTAACGGCAACCAATAAAGAGCGTTACAACGCGTTCCTGACCAACCTAGTTATGGCTAAGTACGATGAAAACCTTCGTGCTGAAGCGGCGCTGAAAGCGCAAGAGTTGGTGAAGCGTATTCCAATTTCAATGGGTGCTGACCGTAGTGGTTTCCCTGTGATTATTGCTCGTACGCCATACAATGTATTCTGGCAGCGTCTGCCTAACTTGTTGCCTGAAATGGGCTTTGAGCTTGAAGAACGCAATCAATCTCAGGGTACGGTGAAGGCGAAGTACGCAGCACCAGATGATGAGTTCTGGGAAGAAATTGGCCTACAGCCTATCGACTTAGCGCCAGGCACTTACAACTTCCTATTTGGTGACCTTGGCAACCGTACGTCAATCAACGTAACGGATGCATCAGGTAAGCCAGTAGAAGAAGAGCTGCTTAAGTCTATGGTTCCGGTATTAGCGCATATTGCTGACCAAACCAAAGATGACAAAGAAGCGAAAGCTGAGTAGTCATTCAAGCCGTCACAAGCTGAGTTAAATCAGCCTTGTGATTAGCAAAAGCAAATAAAAAAGAGGACACACTGTGTCCTCTTTTTTATTGTATTCGTTGTCATCAGGCTACATTGGTCAATCAAAATTGGTCAATCAAGCTGATTAGCCAAAGCAAAAGGCTATGCGTCTTTATTGTCTTTGGATTCTTCTTTTTCAGCTTTCTCTTGGTTAAGTTTATCCAAGCGATTGAGCTTATCTAAATCTCGCTCAGTTTTACCACGCCCCGTCAGATCCATATTGGCTGTCTGTTTGAGCGCTGCGATGTTACCCACAACAACGCTAACTACGATGATGATGATAACCCAAGGGTTTGTAAGCCACTCCAACATAAGCGCTCCTAATGACTGATATTCGCTACGAAGCGTGCATAGATCTCGTCTAGCTGCTCCATAATAATCTCATACCCTAATACTGGCTTAGATTGGAGTTGCTTGCCAAGTAAAGTCGGAGATAACTGTGATAAACACGACTCCGATACTTTGCGATGGCTGATATGCCATGGTTCGATCGCCACACCACCCAAATCTTGGCTGTAAGGAAAGAAGAAACCAAATTGTGCAGCATGAACTGATAGCCATTGGTAAAACGATTGCTGGTGGCCAGTAAGGTATTCCCATGGTTCTAATTGCAGATGTATGCCTTCAGGTAAGTGGTTACGAGCAAAGACATCGAAGTCACAACCCCAATGATGACGACTCGCGCCGGGAAGCGCAGACCATCTCAGGATAGCCGATAGCTTTTGTTGTTCGGTCAGTTTTGAAGCATCAAGAGGTTGGCTTTCTGAATCTAATATCGGAGCTTCGCCAGAAAACTTACGGTTCCAAATCAGAGATTGCCTTTCATAGTCGCGAAAGCCACTGGCAATCTCCATTTTAAAACCAGCGAGCTGAGCAGCTTCAATCAAATTATTCAGGTCATTCTTAACCTCACTGTGGACCAAGAAGGTCTTGGTGCCGATCAGGCTAGGCTCTAGATGAGAATCTGATTGTCCGGTAAGCTGCTCTGGTGTCATAACGAGTCTCTCAATAATTGGATGCTATGAATCGCTGATGAAAGACTATTTAGCGAATAGGTTCACTAATGTTCTTTCGTACATGTCAGTTAGCTTTTCTAAATCGGCTACCTTCACGCATTCGTTAACCTTGTGAATCGTTGCATTCACAGGGCCTAGTTCAACCACTTGTCCGCCCATACGTGCAATAAAGCGACCATCAGATGTACCGCCAGTCGTTAGCAGTGCTGGTTTCACATCATTGACGTGACCCACTGCATCAACAATAGCATCAAGCAGTGAACCTGCGTCTGTTAAGAACGGGTCGCCATTGAATGTCCATCTTAGGTCGTATTCGAAATCATACTTGTCGAGTGTCGTTGTGATGCGCTCAACGATGATGTCGTTGCTTAACTCTGTACTAAAGCGTAGGTTAAACTGAACATTAAACTCACCAGGGATCACGTTTGAAGCACCAGTACCCGCACTCACATTTGGAATTTGGAAACTGGTTGGCGGGAAGTAATCATTACCTTTATCCCACTCAGTTGTTGCTAGCTCATTAATAGCAAGCAGAGAGCTGTGTACTGGGTTGTTTGCTAGGTGAGGGTAGGCAACATGACCTTGTGTGCCTTTAATCGTTAGGTCGCCAGTGATAGAGCCACGACGGCCGTTCTTCACGACATCACCCACGAACTCAGTGCTCGATGGTTCACCAACGATACACATATCGATGTTTTCACCGCGCGCCATTAATGCTTCAACAACACGTACAGTACCGTTGATGAAAGGACCTTCCTCATCTGAAGTGATCAGGAAACCAATTGAGCCTGTGTGGTCTGGGTGTTTGGCAATGAACTGCTCGACGGCAACAATCATTGAAGCCAGAGAGCCTTTCATATCAGCAGCGCCACGGCCATGTAGGAAACCGTCTACGATAGTCGGTTCGAATGGCTTAGTGTTCCACTGTTCGATTGGGCCTGCAGGTACCACATCAGTGTGACCAGCAAAAGCAAACAGAGGCGCTTCAGTACCACGACGAGCCCAGAAGTTGGTCGTATCTTCAAATACCATCACTTCGATTTCAAAACCGAGTGCTTTTAAGCGTTCAATCATCAGGTCTTGGCAGCCTGCATCTTCTGGTGTTACCGATTGACGGCTGATTAGGTCTTTTGCCAGAGCCAAAGTTGGGCTATCTGTCATCCTTGAATTCCTTGTTTAAATAAAACGTCTAGTCATTAATTTTTAGAAGCTGATTCAATGATCAACGTCCAGTTGTCTGTCTATGTAAATACAACGATCTAAGCAAAAATAGCCGCGTATTGGTCGGCTTTAAATCCGATGTGAAGCTTACCTTCAACTTTTAAGATTGGGCGCTTGATCATGGCAGGTTGTTCAACTAGCAAAGTCACCGCTTTTTCTTCTGTTAGGGTGTCTTTCTGTTCTTGAGAAAGTTGGCGATAAGTCGTACCACGTTTGTTTAGCACAAGCTCCCAACCTAGCTCAGAGCAGAAGCTTGTTACTAGCTCTTCTGTGATGCCTTGTTTGCGATAATCGTGAAATTCGAACTCGATACCTTCAGCTTCGAGCCATTTCTTTGCTTTTTTAATGGTGTCGCAATTTGGGATACCAAACATGGTGATAGTCATTATTCTTCCTTTGAGTGATTTTATTTCATTGTTATGGGTTGAATCCTATCAGGAAGCAGCAACTCAGACAAAATAGAGTGATGAATATTTCATAGAGTGAAAAAAAAGCGTAAGAAAATGTCACTATTGGAGACTTATTGATCAGCCTCAACATGTTGTCAGCGAAAAAAGAAATAATTGAGCTGCACATATATAGGAGGTGTCAATGGAGTTGAGTCCTGTTTTTGCAAGGCGGCTATATTTAGCATTGTTAGTGGAAAGCCTTGATAGGCCAAATGTGCCTAAACTCATCGAAAAAACGGGGTGGCCTCGTCGTACTATTCAAGATGTACTCAAGGCGTTACCGGGGATCGGTATCGAACTTATGTTTGTTCAAGATGGGCGACGTCATAATGATGGCTATTACCAGTTATCCGACTGGGGGCCATTTGACAGTCAATGGGTTATCCAGCGTAAAGGCGATATAGCAACAAGCCTTGGATTTAGTGCATAAGCCAGCGAAAGCTGGCTTTCTTTTTTTAGAATAGAAATAGTAGGGAGCATCTCGCTAATATGAGTTGTGAGCTACCCCATTACGTTTCTATTTACTTACACAGATAGGCAGTTCCCAGCATAGTCACGGATGTGGAAAAATCTTGGGGAAGTGTGAATATCACGGTATCTGCGCCTAGCTCAATCGTATTCGACTTGAGTTGATTCATGGCGCCTTGAATCAATGTGTCATTTGGGTAAAACAGGTAGTTGTACCAATGGCCTTCGCTGCCTGTGACTTCCCCTTTATACTGACATTTATCGATATTAATCACGCCATGGTAATCCATTTGCACGTTGGCAGCTTCGCTATGAGGCGTTGATGTCGGTGTCGTGCAACCGAGTAACACGCTACTCATAGCCAAAGCGATTAATTCCTTTTTCATACGCTTATCCTGTTATTTCATCAAATAAATCGCGAAGCCTACCCAGCTTGCGAACAGTAGTAACCACGGCAGTTTAGTGGCGTGATTTGATGGTGTTTCAACACTTGTTTCGATCGTGTCTTCTTGGTGTTGATTCGCTTGTTGAGTCTGTTTTTCTTTCTGTACGCGCTTCTTCGCTTTATCGGCTTGGCGGCTGCGTTCTTTTTGCTGTTTCTTGTACAGTGCGATGCCTTTCTCGATACCCTGAGCAATCAGTTTAGTTTGTTCTTTGGTTTGAGCTGGCTTTTGAGTCGCTTTGGCTATCTTCAGTGCTTCCTGTTGAGATTCAACAGAGGGCGTATTAGTTTTGTTTTTCATACTGAGTTCGACAATTAAAACGGATTGGCTACTAAGATAACGCAAAGCTAGTTAAGTATGAATGATTTGCGTTAAAGTGTTGGTTTGAAAATAAGTGAAAGTGAGATTTGTGCGGTACTCCATAGAACAATACGACAAGCACGGCTTTTTGAAAGCTCCAATCTTGCTCTGGCTAGGTTGGTTGTTTCTTGCGAAAGCCTTGGTCGTTTTCATTGTTGCAGGCGCAAGCCGAGAATCGGGAACCGATATTCTTGAGATAATCTACCCAGACCATCAGATGTTTTATGTCGGGATCGCGTTGAGTGTGCCTAGTTTGCTGCTGATGTGGTTATTTGGGCTAAGATCGCCAGATAGAAAGCGCCTTAACAAAGTCGTGTCATGGGGACGTTGGGTTACCATGATGGCTATCTTGGCACAGGGCTCCCATACGATTTATTTAATCTATTTGGATAACGGATGGTTCCGTTGGTCAAATGGCATCACCCTATTGTTGCTGCTGTGGTTAGCGCTTTATCTAACCAATAGCCATGCTGCAAGGGATTGCTTTAAAGTGGTTGAGCTCGAAGACTGATTCTCATCAAAACATTTGTCCCATTCACAATTATACTTAGAAGCTAAAACTGGAAGGAATAATCTATGCTTAATGTTTCAAATGAGCAGCCTAACGTTCAAAGTGCTATTTTGCCTGAAGCTGGGCCTTTCGCGCTTTACGTTCAACTTAAAGTGAACGCTAATACTGCTAATGTACTAGCAGAAATTCAAAAGCTTCCGACTCTAATCGACGAACTAAACCAAACTCAGCCTGATGCGAACTTAACGGCATCGGTTGCGTTCTCAAAAGCTTTTTGGGATAGGTTCGAGCAAGCAGCGCCCGCTGATTTGATCGACTTCCCTGTGCTGGGTGAAGGTGATATCACAGCACCGAGCACACTGTCTGACGTTCTGATTCACTGTCATTCAAACCGACATGATCTGCACTTCTTTATCTTGCGTAAATTGCTATCTGAAGTAGCAGCTGATGTTGAAGTGGTTGATGAAACTTATGGTTATCGCTTCCTAGACTCTCGTGACATGACAGACTTTGTTGATGGCACTGAAAACCCGAAAGACGCACAACGTGCTGAAGTCGCTATTGTGCCTGAGGGTGAATTCGCTGGTGGTAGTTATGTAATGGTGCAGCGTTTTGTGCATAACCTGCCAGCTTGGAATCGTTTGAATGTATCGGCACAAGAGAAAGTGATTGGCCGAACTAAACCTGATTCAATTGAGTTAGATGATGTTCCTGCGGCGTCTCACGTTGGCCGTGTGGATATCAAAGAAGAAGGCAAGGGGCTTAAGATTGTTCGCCACAGTCTACCTTACGGTACTGCTACGGGCGACCACGGCTTATTGTTCATTGCTTACTGTAACGTTCGTCATAACTTCGATGCGATGTTAGAGAGCATGTACGGCACAACAGATGGCAAAACAGACCAACTGCTTCGCTTTACCAAAGCAGTGACTGGCGCTTACTACTTTGCACCTTCAACTGACATGTTGAGTGTATTAACGATTAAGTAAATCACCTCATCTGCAGCAAAGAAAGGGAGCCTCAGGGCTCCTTTTTTATTAAAGCTTTATATGAACTGGTCGATATAAGAGCAATCGTGAGTTTTATTCATCTTTTTGTAAGCGAAGGTCTATGGCTATAACTGTTAATACAAATGTCTCAGCGCTGGTGGCCCAGAGAAACCTCTCTAATGCTAACAACATGCTGAACCAATCTTTGGCGCGCTTAGCTTCAGGGAGCCGTATTAATAGTGCAAAAGACGATGCGGCTGGCTTACAGATCTCAAATCGATTAGAAGCACAGATGAGTGGCATTGATGTTGCTGTTCGAAATGCTAACGACGGTATCTCCATTATGCAGACTGCAGAAGGAGCTATGAATGAAACCACTAATATCATGCAGCGCATGCGAGACTTATCCCTACAAGCGAGTAACGGCTCGAATAGTTCATCGGAACGAATCGCTATTCAAGAAGAAGTCACCGCCTTAAATGATGAGTTAAACCGAATTGCGGAAACCACTTCATTTGGTGGGAAAAAGCTCCTTAACGGCAGCTTTGGTAGCTCGTCATTTCAAATCGGTGGCAGCTCTGGTGAGGCGGTGCAGATAGGTTTGAAAAACATGCGCACCGATGATATCAACATGGGCGGCTTTAGCTATGTTGCCAATGGCATGGCAAATGACTCGTGGGAAGTTAAATCCAACCAGACAGATATGACGATGGCGTTTACCGATCGTTTTGGTCAGCCTCAAGAGATCAACATTAATGCCAAGGCGGGCGATGACATTGAAGAGCTAGCGACTTATATCAATGGTCAAACGGATCTCTTATCGGCTTCTGTTAATGATGACGGACAACTTCAGATTTATATGTCAGGTGAAGATACCGTGGGTACCATCTCTTTTTCAGGTTCATTAGCCAGTGAGCTTTCGATGTCAGCGGGCTATTACGAGTCAGTTAATGACATCAATGTAACGGATGTGGGTGGTGCTCAGCGCGCCGTCTCTATTTTGGATACGGCGATGAAGTATGTCGATAGCCATCGCTCTGAATTAGGGGCAATGCAAAACCGCTTTGATCATGCCATTAACAATCTTGAAAATGTTCATGAGAATTTGGCGACATCAAACAGTCGAATCAAAGATACCGACTACGCCAAAGAAACCACTCAAATGCTCAAGCAACAAATACTGCAGCAAGTGAGCACAACGATACTCGCTCAAGCCAAGCAAGCGCCGAATCTAGCTTTAACGTTATTAGGTTAATGAATTACCTACAATCTTATAAAAGCATTTCAGCTTGGCCGGTGCTTTTTGGCGAATAAAAATACAATTTCTCACTCGACTGACTTCCCGGCAACTTTAGCGATTTTCTCATCTTTTTTCGATAATTTTACGACCAGTCACGCTTTCTTCTGTTTTACCGCTATTTCTTTAAATTTGTTGTTTTTTTCCTAAAGGTTTCGCCAATCACGCCGTTATTAAAAGTAACTTAGAGATAACTACTTGGTTTTCCGAGACGTCGGAAACCGCTATACCGGAAAATCAATTGGAGAAGTCACCATGGCAGTGAATGTAAATACAAACGTTTCAGCGATGACAGCGCAACGTTACCTAAACAACGCAAACAGCGCACAACAAACATCAATGGAGCGTCTAGCTTCTGGCTCAAAAATCAACAGCGCAAAAGATGACGCTGCGGGTCTACAAATCTCGAACCGTTTGAACGTTCAAAGTCGTGGTCTTGATGTTGCTGTACGTAACGCGAACGACGGTATCTCAATTGCACAAACAGCTGAAGGTGCAATGAATGAGACGACTAACATCCTGCAACGTATGCGTGATTTGTCTCTACAGTCTTCAAACGGCTCAAACTCAAAATCTGAGCGTGTAGCGATTCAAGAAGAAGTAACTGCGCTTAACAATGAACTTAACCGTATCGCAGAAACCACATCTTTCGGTGGTAACAAACTCATTAATGGCACTTACGGAACTCAGTCATTCCAAATCGGTGCGGACAACGGTGAAGCGGTAATGCTTCAACTGAAAGACATGCGCTCTGATAACGCTCAGATGGGTGGTAAGAGCTACCAAACTGAGAACGCGAAAGATAAAGATTGGAACGTTCAATCAGGCTCTAACGACCTAAAAATGTCGTTCACTGATAACTTCGGTCAAGCACAAGAAATCGACATCAGCGCAAAAGCGGGTGACGACATTGAAGAGCTAGCAACGTACATCAACGGTCAACAAGATTCTGTTAAAGCATCTGTAACTGAAGACGGCAAGCTACAAATGTTTACTGGTAACAACAAGGTTGAAGGCGAAGTGGCATTCTCTGGCAGCCTGGCTGGCGAACTAGGCATGCAACCTGGCAAAGACGTAACGGTTGATACTATCGACGTAACATCAGTTGGCGGCGCACAAGAGTCTGTAGCTATTATCGATGCGGCACTTAAGTATGTAGACAGCCACCGTGCTGAATTGGGTGCTTTCCAAAACCGTTTCGACCACGCTATCAGCAACTTAGACAACATTAACGAGAACGTTAACGCATCTAAGAGCCGTATTAAAGATACCGATTTCGCGAAAGAAACGACTCAGATGACTAAGTCTCAGATCCTTTCTCAAGCTTCAAGCTCGATTCTTGCTCAAGCGAAGCAAGCACCGAACTCGGCACTTAGCCTACTAGGTTAATCGATTGAAAAGCCACGTTGACCGATAGTGTTGACGTTAGGCTTCCACAAATTAGCTCGTGGTGAGAGATGAGCGCTAAACAGACCCAGCTTCGGCTGGGTTTTTTATTGCCTGAAATTTGGAGAAGAGAGGGGAGTTGTGGTGTTGGTAGTTGATTGGAAAGCGAGATTCCCTATCACGTTCGTGCCTCACTGTAGGGAATGACGGGAGTTGGGTATTGGTGACTCTATAGCTAACTGTATAGAAGAGGTCGGTTTGAGTAACAATCACTCAGGCTTAAACCATAGTGTTTAATCGTCATCCCAGAATCGAACCGAGCGAGATGTCAGGGATCTCTGTTCGTGAGAGGCCCAAAGAAGAAGGGGATTTGTAGTTGTTAGGTATAAGGCCAAAGCGGCTGGTAATCTGGCATTAGAACTATATAGCAGGCACAAAAAACGCCACCCTTAGGTAGCGTTTTAATTAAAGCAGATAAGTAATCGAGATTACTTAGTTACTTTAAGAACTGGAGTTTCGCCAACAGTTACAGAACCAGAAAGCTTGTTCAGCTCTTTGATTTCGTCCATGTTAGAGATAACAACTGGAGTAAGCGTAGATTTTGCTTTCTCTTCTAGAAGCGCTAGGTCGAAAGTGATGATAGTGTCACCAGCTTTAACAGATTGACCTTCTTCAGCTACACGAGTGAAGCCTTCGCCTTTAAGTTCAACAGTATCGATACCGAAGTGAACGAAAAGCTCAACACCGTCGTCAGACTCGATAGAGAATGCGTGGTTAGTTTCGAAGATCTTACCGATAGTACCGTTAACTGGAGCTACCATTTTGTCGCCAGCTGGTTTGATCGCGATGCCGTCACCAACGATTTTTTCAGCGAAAACTACATCTGGCACATCTTCGATGTTTACGATTTCACCAGAAAGAGGTGCGATGATTTCGATTGCACCAGCATCAGCGCTGTCATCAGATACAAGCTTTTTCAGTTTGTCAAACAGACCCATTGTGTCATGCTCCTAACGTTTAGTTTTATTCTGTAGAATATACTATACCAATCTAACAAATTAGACGACTATTTTTAGCCGTCTAACGTTATTAAGCGATTGGCGATTACTGAGTTTTCTCAGCGATGAACTTTTCTACGCAAGCTTCAATTTCAGCAGCTGTTGGTAGAGATAGTGCTTCGTCAGCCATAGCTTTAACTTCAGCGAAGTTAGAGTTACGGATTACTTTCTTAACTTTAGGGATAGAGATACCGCTCATAGAGAACTCATCTAGACCCATACCAAGAAGAAGTAGCGTTGCACGCTCATCACCAGCAAGCTCACCACACATACCAGTCCACTTACCTTCAGCGTGTGATGCGTCGATCACTTGCTTGATTACTGTAAGAACAGCAGGAGATAGTGGGTTGTATAGGTGAGAAATCATTTCGTTACCACGGTCTACCGCAAGAGTGTATTGCGTTAGGTCGTTAGTACCGATAGAGAAGAAAGATACTTCTTTCGCTAGGTGGTGTGCGATTGCAGCAGCTGCTGGAGTCTCAACCATTACGCCGATTTCGATTTCTTCATCGAAAGCTAGGCCTTCAGCGCGAAGTTCAACTTTGTACTCTTCGATTGCTTTTTTCAGTTCACGGATCTCTTCAACAGAAATGATCATTGGGAACATGATACGTAGTTTACCGTGTGCAGATGCACGTAGGATGCCACGTAGTTGGTCACGTAGGATTTCACGACGATCCAAGCTGATACGTACTGCACGCCAGCCTAGGAACGGGTTCATCTCTTGTGGAAGGTCCATGTATGGTAGGTCTTTGTCGCCACCGATATCCATAGTACGGATAATCACTGACTCGCCTTCCATTGCTTCTGCTACTTCTTTGTAAGCAACGTATTGCTCTTCTTCAGTAGGAAGCGCGTCACGGTCCATAAATAGGAATTCAGTACGGTACAGACCAACGCCTTCACCGCCGTTACGCAGGATACCGTCACAGTCTTTTACTGTACCGATGTTGCCACAAACTTCTACACGGTGACCGTCTAGAGTTTCAGCATGTAAATCTTTTAGTTTTGCTAGTTCAACTGCTTCTGCTTCGAAATCTTCTTTGATTTTCTTAGCTTCTGCTAATTCAGCATCTGAAGGGTTGATGATGATCTTGTTGTTCATCGCGTCTAGCACAAGCATGTCGCCGTTCTTAACTTGCTTAGTGATATCGTTAGTACCAACGATAGCTGGAAGTTCAAGAGAACGTGCCATGATTGAAGTATGAGATGTACGACCGCCGATGTCACAAGCGAAACCAAGAACGTAGTCTAGGTTGATTTGTGCAGTTTCAGATGGCGTTAGGTCGTAAGCTACTAGGATAACTTCTTCATTGATATCTGCTAGAGATACAATGTTAATGCCTAGAGCATTTTTAACGAAACGAGTACCGATATCACGGATATCAGTTGCACGTTCTTTTAGGTACTCATCATCAAGAGACTCTAGTGCAACAGCTTGCTCTTCGATCACAGTGTGGATCGCGTTGTCTGCGTGCATCTTGTCTTTCTTGATGAGTGCTAAAATCTCTTCTTCTAGCTCTTCATCTTCAAGCAGCATGATGTGGCCTTCAAAGATTGCTTCTTTTTCTTCGCCAAAAGTTTCAAGTGCTTTTTGCTTAACAACTTCAAGTTGTTGAGAAGATTTGTTACGAGCGTCAAAGAAACGCTGTACTTCTGCTTCAACTTGGTCGTCAGAGATAGATTGAGTGTTTAGGACAATTTCATCTTCTTGAAGTAGTAGTGCTTTACCGAAAGCAATACCAGGAGATGCTAGGATGCCTGAAATCATAGCCTTACCTTAGTTGTTCAACTGTAAACGGGAGAGTGTGTGACTTTAAGTCGTCGACTAATGTCGCGCTTATTCCTATCTATTTCGAACAAAGCCACTTTGCTATGCAAAATGGCTTTGAAAGAAGGAGACCGTATTAGTGTAGTTGATCCATAAGAGCAACTAGGTGGTCTACTGCTTGCTGAGCTTGAGGACCTTCAGCTGAAATAGTAACGTTAGTACCTTTTACTAGGCCTAAAGTTTGTAGTTTGAACAGGCTTTTCGCGCTAGCGCTTTTGCCGTTAGAAGTCACTGTGATGTCAGCGTCGAAAGATTTTGCTTCTTTAACGAACTGTGCAGCTGGACGAGTGTGAAGACCGTTTTCTGCTGTGATTTCTACTTGCTTCTCGTACATTTTATATACCCCAATTAATTTATTTTTTGTAAGTTTGTAACCAGATTAGCTTAACTGCTTTAGCCCAAATGCGCTAGAGGCTAGTACGCCATGTTCGTGTTAGAACTTAGACTGGTTATAAATTTTTATCCAGCCATGGTCGTCTTTTGCTGAGTACTCATGACTTTCAGAATTTGTTTATTGCTTCTTTTATTTTGAAGCGAAAAATAAAACAGACCTGATATTACCAAAGGTGGGGCAGGGATCAACAAAAAAGCCCCTAAACGGGGCTTTTTTGGACGAAAAATTGATTTGACCACATATTATTGTTGGTTCTCTTTTTCCGTAAAGATGCCAGCAAATAGGGCTGTGCTTAGGTAACGCTCACCAGAGCTTGGTAGTACAGTAACGATAGTTTTTCCTGCAAATTCAGGTAGTTCGGCGATTCTGTTCGCTGCTACTACTGCCGCGCCAGATGAGATACCAGCAAGAATACCTTCTTCTTTCATTAGGCGTTGAGCCATCTCGATCGCTTCTTCAGAAGTTACCGATTCAACACGGTCAATAATCTCTAAATCTAGGTTTCCAGGGATGAAACCTGCACCGATACCTTGAATTTTGTGTGGAGCTGGTTTGATTTCTTCACCTGCAAGTGCCTGTGCAATCACTGGAGACTCTGCTGGTTCAACCGCTACTGAAGTGATCGCTTTGCCTTTTTCACCTTTAATGTAACGACTTGTACCTGTGATAGTACCGCCCGTACCAACACCCGCTACAAACACGTCGATTTCGCCGTCTGTTGCTTCCCAAATTTCAGGACCAGTCGTTTGCTCGTGAATTTGTGGGTTGGCTGGGTTGTTGAACTGTTGAAGTAGTAGGTACTTGTCTGGGTCTGAAGCAACAATCTCTTCTGCTTTAGCAATCGCACCGTTCATACCTTTTGGTGCTTCAGTCAGCACTAGGTTTGCGCCAAGCGCTTTAAGCAGCTTACGACGTTCTAGGCTCATTGATTCAGGCATAGTTAGCGTTAGTTTGTAACCGCGTGCTGCTGCTACGAATGCAAGTGCAACACCTGTGTTACCACTGGTAGGTTCAACAAGCTCGATACCTGGCTTAAGCGTACCCGCTTTTTCTGCTTCCCAGATCATGTTTGAACCGATACGACATTTAACACTGAAGCTTGGGTTACGAGCTTCGATCTTAGCTAGGACGTTACCTTTGCTTACTTTGTTAAGGCGGACTAGAGGTGTGTTACCAATCGTTAGGGTGTTGTCTTCGTAGATCTTGCTCATGCGATATTCCTTCATTTAATGACAGAACTAAACGTAGTATATCAATCACTTTACCGTCTAGTGTCTTACGATGTTTATTCAGCTTGAATTTAGATTAAACAAGTTGAAAAAAAGGTAAAAGGATTAAAAAGTTATATCATATAGATATGTAGCAGAATTCACGCCTATCTTTATTGAAATCAGAACTTCAAAAAGATAGGCGAAACTAGGAAGTATAGGCGGGGTAATAGACGAGAATTATAGACGAGAACGCAGAGCTTGGTCTTTAAACTCAGCAACCCACATTGCCGTCGCGCCGCAAACGGCAACGGGCATTACGATCAGGTTTAGAATTGGAATTGTGGTGAACACAGAAACAAGCGCGCCAAAGCTGTAGCTCTTGCCTTGTTTTTGTTTCAAATTGTTTCTCATGTCATCAAATTTGATTTTATGGTTATCGAACGGGTAGTCGGCGTATTGAATCGCTAACATCCATGCTGTGAAAATGAACCATAAAAACGGAGCAACGGTTTGCCCTAGTGCTGGAATTAACAAAAGTAGGAATAAACCGATCGCTTTTGGCAGAATGTAGACAAGCTTGCGCCATTCTCTCGCTAATATACGTGGGGTATCTTTGAGGACATCAAGTAAACCATCGTCATTAACTTTTTTACCGCTCAACAACTCTTCAACTTTTTCCGCGAGTAAACCGTTGAACGGTGCGGCAATGAAGTTAGCGAGCGTGCTAAAGAAATACGAGAATGTGGCCAAGACGGTTAACACAAGTAATGGCCATAAAATGTATGACAACCACGACAAGAAACTTGGCAATGCACCAATCCAACCTTCAATCCAAGTGTTTAGGTTGGAGAAGATATAAAACAAGGCACCACCAACGAGTAACACGTTCGCGATAAGTGGCATTAGTACAAACTTACGAATGCTCGGTGATAAAGCGATTTTTATTCCGAAAATAAAATAGCCAAAGCCGGAGCGGGGAACAGATTCAATAGTCATATTTAAATTAGGTCACATGTGAATTTGGTTAAATAGCAAACATGTCTAGTGTACTCGACCGAAATTAAGAAAAAAAGCGTGGTGAAAATCACACCATGTAAGGAACTAATTGTATTAAGTTGTTCTAAAACAGTGGCTACTTTTGATAGAGTAGTGAGATTAGCCAAATTAACCCAACTTAGTGACAGCGTGTTTATAGCTAGTTGACTAAGAAAGCTGAGAGCGAAAAATGCAGGAATTGCGATTTGTACTCATTATTGTTGGCGCATTAGCTATCGCCGCATTATTGTTCCATGGTCTATGGACGAGTAAAAAAGAAGGGAAAGCAAAGTTTGGAGATAAGCCGCTCGGTAAGCTTGATAACGACAGCTTAGATGAAGCAGAAACTATTCCAAACCGTTCATTCGCCCCAGAAGATGATTTTGAGATAATCCGAAAAGAACGTAAAGAGCCGGATTTTGCTGTTTCACCCTCTGATACTGATCCGCTGATCGACTCAGATCCGCTAACAGCGCCACAAGCGAAAGAAGCTTACGAAGATGATATCGAATTAAATGATCTTCCTTCTTTCAGCGTAGAAGACCCAATTAAGGTTGAAAGTGAACCTGAAGTGATTGAGGAAGAGAAGGACGTTGAGCCTGAAGTTCCAAGCTTTGAGTTGACTGACGAGCAAAAAGAAAACCATGCCGGCTTTAAAGTGCAGTACGGTTCGTTTGAAGAGCCTTCTGAAACAGTTGATGAGCCAGTCGTTCCAAACGAAACGCTTACTCAAAGAGAGCCCGTTGTTGCGAAAGAAGTCGTGACTCCGCAAAGTGCGACTGTTGAAGAAGCAAAACCAGATGAAGAACTTGGTTTAGAAGTGATCGTTCTTAATGTTCACTGTGCTGGAGAGATCCCATTCGTTGGGACTGAACTTTTCCGCAGCATGGAGAACAACGGTTTAACTTATGGTGAGATGTCTATTTACCACTGCTTTGCACAATCTACAGATGCACCAAAGGTTATTTTCAGCGTTGCAAACATGATGCAGCCAGGAACGCTAGAACATGATGATCCTGCTGACTTCACGACTAAAGGTATTTCGTTCTTTATGACGTTGCCTTGTTATGGTCAAGCTGATCAAAACTTCAATGTGATGCTGAGTGCGGCGCAGAAAATTGCTGACGATATGGGCGGAAACGTGTTGGATGAGTCACGCAACTTAATGACACCAAACCGTTTATCTGACTACCGCAAGCAAATCAGAGACTTTATGACGGCATCGAATGCCTAGCCGTATTGTTTAGCCTTGTAAATAATCTATATTTATAGAAAAGGGCTCCTAAGGGAGCCCTTTTTGATATTTCAATCACGATAGAGAATGATATGAAAGAATCGATTCAAGTTACCTTAGAGCAGTTAAGAGAAACTCTGCATTATCACGCCGTTCGTTATTACGTAGAAGATAGCCCTGAGATCCCTGATGTCGAGTACGATCGATTAATGCAGCAATTGCTAAAGATCGAAGAAGAGAACCCGGAACTAGTGACGGTAGATTCTCCGAGCCAACGTGTTGGTGGTCAGCCTCTCGATGGTTTCACTCAAGTGACTCATGAGATCCCAATGCTTTCTCTGGACAATGCTTTCTCTGATGAAGATTTGGATGCGTTCAATAAGCGAATGTCTGATAGAGCGCCAACCGCTAACCTCAAGACTTTCTGTTGTGAACCTAAGCTTGATGGCCTTGCAGTTAGCCTACTCTATGTGAATGGTATTTTAGTTCAGGCTGCGACACGTGGTGACGGTGCGACGGGTGAAAACATCACTGAAAACGTGCGTACGATCAGCTCTATCCCACTTAAGTTACAAGGTGAAGGCTTGCCGCAGCGTATTGAAGTTCGTGGCGAAGTGTTTATGCCAAAAGCGGGTTTCGATAAGTTGAATGAGATGGCGTTGAAGAAAGGCGAGAAAGTATTTGTTAACCCACGTAATGCCGCCGCAGGTAGCCTGCGTCAGCTTGATTCTCGTATTACTGCGAAACGTCCGCTAGCTTTCTACGCATACAGTGTCGGTGTTGTACAAGGCGCTGAGCTATCAAATAGTCACTACCAACGCTTTTTACAGCTTAAAGGTTGGGGCTTACCTATGTGCCCCGAGACTAAGCAACTGAGCTCTCTCGAAGACGTGAAAGCCTATTACCAAGATATTATGACTTGTCGTGATGCTCTGGCTTACGAGATTGATGGCGTTGTTATCAAAGTCGACGATATCGCGGCTCAAGAAGTACTTGGCTTTGTTGCACGAGCGCCACGTTGGGCAATTGCTTATAAGTTCCCAGCTCAAGAAGAGATTACACTGCTCAATGACGTTGAATTTCAGGTGGGCCGTACTGGCGCTATTACGCCGGTTGCTAAACTTGAACCTATCTTCGTTGGTGGCGTGACGGTCAGCAATGCCACTTTACACAATGCCGATGAGATTGCGCGTTTAGGCGTGAAGGTAGGCGACAGCGTTATTATTCGCCGTGCAGGTGACGTTATTCCACAAATAGTGGCTGTTGTACTAGATCGTCGCCCTGAAACGGCTAGAGACATTGTTTTCCCTGATGCTTGCCCAGTATGTAGTTCTGCGGTTGAGCGTGTAGAAGGTGAAGCTGTAGCGCGTTGTACTGGCGGTTTAGTCTGTCAGGCGCAGCGTAAAGAAGCACTTAAACACTTTGTTTCTAGAAAGGCGCTAGACGTTGATGGACTGGGCGTGAAAGTTATTGAGCAGCTTGTGGACCGTGAAATGGTCGAAACACCTGCTGATTTATTTAAGCTAAGTGCTGGCGTGATTACTGTTCTTGACCGAATGGGGCCTAAATCGGCACAGAACGTCGTGAGTGCGTTGAATAAAGCTAAAGACACGACGTTAGCGCGTTTCCTCTATTCACTCGGTATTCGTGAAGTCGGTGAGGCGACAGCGATGAACTTAGCGCAACACTTTAAGACGTTGGAACTGGTTCAAGCAGCTACTCATGAACAATTAGTTGAAGTGTCAGATATTGGTGACATCGTTGCTAGCCATATCACCAGCTTCTTCTCACAAGAGAAAAACAGAGCGGTCGTCGAACAGCTGATAGAGCTAGGTGTGAATTGGCCAATCATCAAAGAAGCTGCCGATGACCAAGAGCTACCATTAGAAGGTAAAGTCGTTGTGTTAACAGGCTCATTGTCGCAATTAGGTCGAAGTGAAGCTAAAGCTGCGTTACAAGCATTAGGTGCGAAAGTGACGGGTAGCGTATCGAAGAAAACGGACATCTTGTTTGCCGGTGAAGCTGCGGGTTCTAAATTAACTAAAGCACAAGATTTAGGTATCGAAATAAGAACAGAAGAAGATCTAATAGCCCTTATTTCGTAAGTAAATACAGATAAAAAAAGCTCAAAGGCACTCCTTTCAAGGGAGTGCCTTTTTGGTTTCTGATATAAAAATGAGGGCTTTTTAATTGTTGAGAATTTTGTTCCTATACGAACTCTAAAATCAGGACAGTGACGCTGCTCAACATTAATGAAATACCATTGTAGTTGTATCAAAAATGCGAGTCATATCTATTTTTACAAAGTGATAATTACCTCAAGTTGTTGAATTTATTGGTATTGATTTTGTTTTGGTGAGGATTTTTCTATTTATCGATCTGGATCACTAAGTACCTATTAAATTTGCACCAACTCATATTTTTTTAGATGAAAATTAAGTTCTCATTGATCTTTTTGAGGGCGAAGTTAGTCTTAATGCCATGGATGCACATGATGTGTATAACCAGAAAGGAAATAGAGAATTCAGAGTTTAGGGTTCTCAAACAAGAAAAGGTATTTCTCTCTACGGCGGCCAACTTTAGGCGGGGAATATTCAAACAGCTATATCCATTTTTAGGAGTTTTATTCCATGGAAAACAAATTTTTTAAAGTATCTGCGATTACAGCAGCAATGGTAGGTGCGCTGTCTGCTGCTCCAGCTATGGCTGAAGACCCAATCGGTCCGGAGTATGCAAGTCAGGCGTCAGAGTTCTTTGCTGAGTCGACAATTAGCGGTAACCTAAACTTTTTCATGCGTGCTCGTGACCGAGCTGGTAAAGATGCAAACGGTAATGACACAGCAAAAACTGCTAACTTAGACCACGGCTCAATTTTTGCGAATTTGGGTTTCCATTCTGGTTATGTAGCGGACGTCGTTGGTGTTGACGCTGTTGTATACAGCACATTTGATATGTGGCAAGAAGCTGGAAAATGGGGTGGTGGTCACGAGATGAACTTCTTCCAATGTGACTCAGTCTATTCTACAGACTGTTGGGAAGATGGTCGTGGTGATAACACTGATAATGGTGTTTCCTTTGCAAAAGCAGCCATGAAGTTTAAGTTTGGCGAGAATGTCAATGCTCAGCTCGGTTATTTCCAACCTTCTGTACCAAGCTCATTAGGTGTCAACTGGTCATTCGCTCCTGGTACATACCGCGGTGGTGAAGTTGGAGCTAGTTTTGGTGATCTTTCTCTTGGTCTTGTTGTGGCCGATAATTACAAAGCTCCTTGGTTCAAAGAAACTTACGAATTCCAAGATGGTGCTGGCAATGATGCTGGTGAAGTATACTCATTAGGTGCTCGCTATGCGTTAGATAACGGTATTTCTTTTGACGTTGGTTACGGTGCTCTGACAGATGGTGACCGTAAGAACTTCCATGTTAAAGTTAAAGGTACAACCGATGGTGGCCTATACTGGTCTCCTCAATTATACGTAGTAGATGATGACAATCAATTTGATAGCACAGCATTCCAAACTGCGTTATTGACATCTATGTCTATGGGTCAATACAGCTTCCGTGCAGAAGCAACATACACAGTTGCTGATTCTGAAGATACTCGTGGCAATGTTGGTAATATGTCATACCGCTTAACAGAGGCTTATGGTGGCTCTAATGGCGCTTATGATATTTGGTGGAACAACCGTTCTGACTTTAACCACGATGGCGAATATGCGTTCTTCCTATCATCATCTCGTGACTTCTCTGATATTGGTGGTACTGGTTTTAGTGCAGGTGTAAGTGGTGCTTATGGCGCGGGTGCTAAAGCTGATGGTTACGATGAACTAGTAGAGTATGCATACAGTTTCTTCGCGAACTACGCGATTCAAGCTGGTGCACTGAAAGATGCCAATATCAGCTTCTACTACACTAACTACTACAATGACACTAACGCAAATGATTGGGCTGTTTACTCTAACGGATTCAATGATGAGACCGATTTCAAACTAGCATTAACAATTCCTTTCGGAGTTAAGTAAGTTAGATACGAAATAGAAAAGCTGGGCATTTGCTCAGCTTTTTTGCTTTTAGGAGATATTTATGAAAAGTATTATTCCCATTATATTAATGGCTTTTAGCTTAGCTGCATGCACTTCTTCACCGAAAACAGCGTCTGAATTTTGGTATGGTCAAGGTGAGCGCTTTGGATCCCGTGGCTACGTGATCGATAATGACTCATTGGCTGATATTAAAGAAAAGGTGGAGTTTGATGAGCCTGCTTATCTTGCCGGTTATGAAAAAGGAAAATTAGAGTTCTGTGATCCCTACAAAGCATTTGAAAAAGGCATCAAAGGAACAAGGTATACAGATCAATGTGCCGATATGCCTCAGGAGGTGATGATCAAAGCAGAGTGGCAAAGAGGCTGGGACGCATTTATTGGTGCTGATTTCTATAAGTTTAGGTAGGCTTAGAAACGATTAACTTAAACCTACCTATTGTCATTATTGATGTTTACCACCATACGCTTTGCACAATTCACGGGGCAGTTGCTTAATCGCTCCGTCACTGAATGTGCACTGGACACCTGCACCAAATACTTTTCCTGCGTTGTTTTGTGCAATAGAGACTGGAGCTGAAAAAATAAACACTGAAGCTAGTGCTAAAGTTACAAGTTTCATATTTTCCATCCTTCATACTTACCAAAAAAATAAAATAAACAGCATTCAAATGTCATGCTTAATACTCAATTATGTATATGGTTGATGAAAGGTCAAAGTTATATAAAAATTTTCAATGAAAAATAACAATAGCTAATTTAAATATATCAATCAGTAACTTATTGATTTCTGGTTGTGATAAGTGTCTATAAATGCAAGTTATTTACCTTATTGAAGGTAAAACAGTTATAAGTGGCAGACTTTATTTTCTTAAATTATATTTATTATGCATTCAGGTGTTCTAGGTGTACTATTTGCTAGCGCCTCAAAGGTAATTAATGCCGAAGATACATCAGCTTATTAGAGTAATATCATGAACATAAGTGAAGCCGCTAAACTTACTAACTTATCAACGAAGTCTATTCGTCTTTATGAAGACAAGGGGGTTATTACAGCCCCTTTACGCTCGGAAAATGGCTATAGAAGCTACGACAAGAAGCAGATCAAAGAACTTGGTATAGTTGCGAAAGCGAGAAGCGCGGGTTTTTCACTCGATGAGTGCCGTGCGCTTGTTGAATTAGCTGACAATCCTTGTCGTGAAAGTGCCGACGTTAAAGCGAAAGCGCTTAGTAAACTGGAAGAAGTAAACAAAAAAATTGAAGATCTTTTGGCAATTCAGAAGACATTGAAAGAGTGGATTGAACAATGTCCAGGTGACTCAAATAGCCATTGCCCGATCATTGATTCGCTTGTAGAGAAAAAGCCATAAGTGGGCTACTTATGGCTCAGATAAGGAATGCTTGAATTACTCTTTAGTTGGAGTAATCGTTAATACTATGCCATCTACAGCAGTGACGATCACCTCTGTGCCTGCTTTTAAGTTGTGAGCACTAACAGCTGACCACGTAGTATCACCTAGACGGATACGACACTTGCCTTTTTTAATGTCAGTATCGATTCGAGTTGTTTGACCTACCAGTTGTTTCTCTCTTTGGTTTAACTCTCGCCCTGCATCTGACTGCTTGTCATTAGACAGTTGTCTTCTCCACCACAACCAAGTGGTAATAAGAGAGAAGCTAGCAAAGGACAGCCATTGCATCTGCCAACCAATTGGTAATGCTCCTAATAGGGCACCGACCAGCATGGCAGATATGCCTATCCATAAAAAGTAACCAGCGGTTCCAATTAGCTCAAGCGCTAACAATGCTAGACCAAACGCTAACCAATGCCAGTGGTTTACTTGTTCTAGTAATTCGACCATAAGTTAGTCCTTACTACCTTTGTCATTCTTATGTGCAAACATCTCCGCGATACCCGCTACAGAACCCATAAGGCCAGTTGCTTCGAGTGGTAGCATGATGATCTTGCCGTTTTCAGCTTGGCCTATAGATTTCAATGCGTCGGTGTAACCTTGTGCAATGAAGTAATTGACCGCTTGCATGTCACCTTGAGCAATTGCCGTTGATACCATTTCTGTCGCTTTAGCTTCTGCTTCTGCGGCACGCTCACGGGCTTCTGCTTGCAATATTGCCGCTTGCTTCTCACCTTCTGCTTTCAGGATCTCTGATTGCTTGTGGCCTTCTGCTTTCAAGATCTCAGCTTGTCGTACACCTTCTGCTTCTAAGATATCAGCACGTTTATTACGCTCGGCTTTCATCTGGGCATTCATCGCAGCAGTAAGGTCTGCTGGTGGCTGTACGTCTTTAATTTCGATACGGGTGACTTTTACGCCCCAAGGGTTTGTCGCTTCATCAACGATGTTCAGTAGCTTGGTATTGATCATGTCACGCTGACTCAGCATCTCATCCAGTTCCATCGAGCCAAGCACAGTACGGATATTGGTGAGGGTTAAGTTACGGATCGCATGTTCAAGGTCATTCACTTCATAAGCTGCCTTAGGCGCGTCGATAACTTGAACAAAACAAACCGCATCGATAACCACATTTGCATTATCTTTGGAGATGACTTCTTGTGCTGGGATGTCGAGAACACGCTCCATCATGCTGATGCGCTGTCCAACTTTATCAATAAATGGAATGATTAAGTTAAGACCCGGTTTAAGGGTGTGTGTGTATCGCCCGAAGCGTTCAACGGTCCAGTTGTTGCCTTGTGGAACGGTTTTTACGCCAGCGAAGATAAATAACAGTGCGACGGCAGTAAAGACGCCGATAGTAATCAAGGTATCAATAGGCATACAAAATCCTTTGCAAGTTTGAGTTTTTGATAGTTCAGTATTGATACTGGCTCATATTTAAATTCTGAGCAAATTTATAAACGAGAAATGGGCCATAAAATATTGATTTTATGGCCCATTTTACATTCTATTATGCGATAAACTAATTGATTGAATTGTCAATTTTCGATGTTTAATCTACGGCTTTTTAGGTTTAACTAGTAAAGCAGAGAGTACAGTTGTCGACGGTACTTACTGGCAACTGGGTTACCTTGTCCAAGCGCACTCAAGATGTCCATGAACTCTTTCTTCATGTCACCATCGAGAGCATTAAGATCTTTGGCTAGGAAAGACCATAATAGATCCATAGCTTCTTCACTGCGGTTCACTTGGTGATATTGCAATGCTAATTCAGATGCTGTTTTAGCGTCGCTCGGATTTTGCTGAAGAGCTGCTTCTAATGCTTGTATTTCAGGGCTGTCTGCTGCTTGTTTATGAAGTTCAAGCTTTGCAACTAAGCCTTTGTAGTAGTTGTCTTGGTACTCAAGAGGGATAGTTGCTAGCTGAGTTTCAGCAAGGTCAAATTGTTGCGTTTCTAACAAACACTCTGCGATCGCCAGTTTTACTTCACCTTTATTCGTCAGCTCTGCTGGAAGTTGCTGCATTGCTGCTAGTGCCTGTGTGTGCTCGCCAGCTTGCATTTGCTCAAGAGCCTGACGCAAAGCAAGTTCATCTTGGCTAGGAAGGTGTTTGCTGAGCATATCGACAATAGCTTCTATGCTTTGAGGGCCACCGAGCCCATCGACTGGCTGACCATTAACAAACAGTGCAATAGTGGGCAGTGCTTGAACACCAAACTGGCTAGCAATAGCTTGCTCTTGTTCGCAATTGAGCAGGGCTAAGGTGAAGGCACCGTTGTATTGCTGAGTTAAAGTTTGCAGTTCAGGAATGACTTGGGCGCTCTCTTGGCTCATTGGTGCCCAAAAATGGATGAGTACAGGGGTCTGCATCGAACCTTCTAATACTTGACGAAAGTTCTGCTCATTAAGTTCAACAATATGCGGAGATTGCATTTACGTTCCTTGAGGTTTGTTTTGTGGATACGTTGCAAATATGGGGGGATTAGTCGGTAACTTCAAGATCTAACTCGGTTATCTCGGATAAAAAGAACCAAAAATAGAAAAACGCTATGCTTCGATGTTGATATAATTGTTATCTCAACATGGAAGGCATAGCGTTATCATCGAGGTAGTCAGTGAGGCGTTGCGTGAGATACTCAAAACAGAATAAACAACGTAATCGCCAGACCCACACCTACCCAATTAAGGCGGTTTAAAGTCATGAGATTTCCAGAGTAGAACCATCAATTGGGAATAACTGATGGGATAGGATAATCATGACATCTTATTGTTACGGAAAAATTACATCGTTACATTAAAGTTTGCGACTCTGCAATCAAAGTTAGTAATTTATGCAGCTTTTCTCAAAATAGGGTCTAGCAAGCGACTCGGTAGAATCCTTTTCAATACCGCGAACACTTTAGTCGGGGTCGTAACTCGGTATCTTAGCTTGGGTTTGTCGGCGGTGAGAGCATGGAATAACGGCTCAATACAACTTTCTGGAGGCAGGACAAAAGCGTTATTCGATGATTCTTTTTCGAGTCGATCTTTTTGTTGTTGGTAAGCGTCTTGGTGGGCGCTGCCAGAAATGTTGATCCATTTATTGAACGCTTTCAAGGCATTGGTTCTAAATTGAGTCTCAATTGGCCCTGGTTGCAGTAATGAGATCTGTATACCGCTGCCATGCAGTTCTAATCGTAAGGTATCTGTCCAACCCTCAATCGCGAATTTAGAAGCATTATAAGCACCACGATACTTCATGGCTGCAAAACCTAATACGGAACTGTTTTGTACGATTCGACCTTCGCCACGCTCGCGCATGTGCGGAAGGATCTGACAGACGAGATGATGCCAACCAAAGAAGTTGGTTTCGAATTGTTCTCTGAGTCCTTGGGTCGGTAAGTCTTCTAGTGCCCCTGCTTGACCGTAAGCACCGTTATTGAATAATCCATACAATCCATTAGGTGCGAGATCAATAGCAAGCTTGGCGCCATGCTCAATACTTTCTTGGTTGGAAAGATCTAATTGAATACAGGTGAGGCCTTCATCTTGAAGGCGTTGAACATCTTGTGGATCACGACAAGATGCAATGACATGAAAACCACGCTTTTGAAGTGCATGAGCACATGTATAGCCAATACCTGTTGAGCAACCGGTAATCAGAATCGACTTGTTCACACTTAATCCTTTATTAGAGTCTCTATCGCTCTAGGGTAAAGAATTAGTCTTGATGTTGTAACAAGTTTTTTAGTGCTGGCTCGATTCTTGAGTAACTAAAGATGAATCCCATCTCAGTGAGTTTCTTCGGCTTGGAGCGAATGCTGTCAAATAGCAAACAAGATGATTCCCCCATGAGAATCGACATTGCCCATTTCGGCGTGAATAAGAAATGCGGTCGGCCTAATTGTTTCGCTAACGTGCTGCTGAACAGTTTGTTGGTCACAGGGTGAGGGGCACACATATTGAATTCCCCTTGAGCGTGGGGGAGTGACAACAAGTGATTGATGGCTCTCACCATATCGAGAATGTGAATCCATGGCATGTACTGCTCACCTGAACCTATTGGACCACCGACGCCGAGTTTATAAGGCAATAGCATCTTCTTGAGTGCGCCGCCATTCTCGCCAAGTACAACCCCTGTTCGCAGTAGTATCACGCGTGTGCTTTCTGATTGTGCTCTCTTGGCTATCTCTTCCCAATGAGCGCAAACTTTGTGAGGGAAGCTTTCATCTTCTACTTGTAGTGATTCGTCAAACGGATGTTGCTGTTGATCACCATAGTAACCCACGGCTGAGCCGCTAATAAAAGCCTTCGGCGGGTTGCTGCTGGCATGAATTAACTCGACCAGTTTTTCAGTAATGTGCCAGCGGCTGTTACAGATCCTCTCTTTTTGCTCCGTACTCCAACGCTTGTCAGCGATAGGTTCGCCAGCAAGATTGACCACTACATCGAAGTCATTGAGATCGCTCAGTCCATCAAGAGATTGAATGTAATGAAGGTTGTTCTGGTTGAGGTGATTTAGGTTTTGCTTCGCTTTTTCAGGACTCCGCGTCAACAATGTCACGTCGTCAGTGTTCCAACTTTTGACCAATTCAGAGCCAATAAATCCCGTACCACCCGTTAACAATATCTTCATACCAATCTCCCTATTAAACATAATTATAGACATGGCTTGTTTTTAATCGCCAATCAATACGAAAAAATCACTATAACGATCAGTTGGTTTCAATCGTGTGATACCTAATTTACGCCTTATGCAATTTACTCAGGAGTGAAATTAAATCCACCTAGCTCGTTTGCAAACTAGGCAACTCTCGCTGAGCCACGCATCTTGAGGTTACTTGGGTATATACCGCTATCACATTTATGCACTTTACTCCGATATGTTACCAACTGCGTAATATTTGTCACATAAGGAATGATAAGGATTTGCCATGATTATTAGTAATTAATAACCAGACACAATTTCAGTCACAAGGAGTTGCGATGACGGCAGTGCTTGCTTTGTTTCGAGCCATGTTAGGTAGCCTAAGGGATCTCTTGCCGATCGTGGCGGTGATTGCTTTCTTCCAGCTTGCTGTTTTGCAAGAAACACTCCCTCATCTTTTGTCTATTCTAACTGGCTTAGTGTTGGTGGTCTTTGGGCTGACTTTCTTTATCTTTGGCCTTGAAATGGGTCTGTTCCCAATCGGCGAGTCGATGGCTCAAGCTTTTGCTCGCAAGGGGAGCGTGTTTTGGTTATTGACCTTCGCTTTCTGTTTAGGTTTTGGTACCACCATTGCCGAACCCGCGTTAACCGCAGTGGCTGCTGAAGCAGCAGAAGTTGCAGCTGAAGGTGGTGTTATTCCCAACTCTTTAGATGAAAGGGAACAATATGCCGATGGCCTGCGCTTCACCGTGGCGTTATCGGTCGGTATTGCCATTCTATTAGGAGTACTTCGGATCTTAAAAGGCTGGCCAATTCAGTACATGATCATCGGTGGTTATATTGGAGTCGTGGTGCTCACCGCTTTCGCCCCTGAAAACATTATTGGGATTGCGTACGACTCTGGCGGTGTCACAACATCGACGATCACCGTTCCGTTAGTGACCGCATTAGGGGTGGGTTTAGCCTCGGCGATTAAAGGACGAAACCCGATGATTGATGGCTTTGGATTGATCGCCTTTGCTTCACTGCTGCCGATGATGTTTGTCATGGTGTACGGGATGGTGGTGACATGATCAGTGTGCAGCAATTTATCGACACCTTTCTCGGCACTGTGATGGATGTGATCCCGATTGCGATCATCATCTTCGGTTTTCAGTTGGCGGTATTACGAAAGCCAGTCAATAACCTAGCCAAAGTGCTGATCGGTTTCTTCTACGTCATTCTTGGCTTATCACTCTTTTTGATGGGATTGGAACTCGCGTTATTCCCTCTAGGGGAGACGATGGCAATGCAACTCACCGAGCCAAGTTTTTTGACTGAGTTTAAGATCAGTTCTGGTCTTGCTTTGGCTTGGTTTGATTATTACTGGGTCTATCTTTTCGCGTTTTGTATTGGTTTCAGCACCACGATAGCCGAGCCCTCTTTGATTGCTGTAGCGATTAAGGCGAACCAAGTTTCCGGTGGCAGTATCAGCGTCAATGGGCTGAGGATCGCCGTGGCATTGGGCGTTGCTATCGGTATCTCACTGGGCAGCTACCGTATCGTTGCGGGTGACCCGATCCACTACTACATCATTTTTGGTTATGTCGTCGTGGTCATTCAAACCTTTTACGCCCCAAAACTCATTATTCCATTGGCCTACGATTCGGGTGGCGTCACTACATCAACGGTGACAGTCCCTTTAGTGACGGCGCTCGGGCTTGGACTCGCTTCAACCGTACCAGGAAGAAACCCTGTTATTGATGGCTTTGGGTTGATCGCCTTTGCCAGCTTATTTCCCATCATTTCAGTGATGGGCTATGCCCAAATAACACAATGGTTAAACCGTTTACACACCTCTAAGGAGAGCAAAGATGCGCTTTAAACTTATCTTAGCGTTTGTAGAAGAGAGCAAGACCGACACTGTGCTCGATGCCGCGCGTGATGCGGGCGCGACTGGAGCAACGGTGATTAACAACGCCAGAGGGCAAGGCTTAAACCAAAAAACCACCTTCTTTGGCCTAACGCTAGAGGTACAAAAAGATGTGTTGCTGTTTGTGGTTGAGGAACACTTAGCGAGGCATATTCTTGAAACTATTGGCGAAGTCGGTGAGTTTGACCAAGAGTCAGGACAAGGTATAGCGGTGCAGATCGATATCGAAGATGCAGTCGGGGTTGCGCATCAAGTCGAGACATTAACTAAGGTTGTGGAGGATGAGTTATGAGTACCAGTGAAAAAATCCGAGTAGGTGATGTCATGGCCAATACGTACGTGATTATCGATGGGCTAACCACAGTGTTAGAAGCGATAGAGATGGCGAAGAAGCACAAAGTGAAAGCAATTATTGTCGATAAGCGCCACGAAGATGACGAATACGGCATCGTATTGATGAATGACATTGCCAAGAAAGTACTGGCTAAGAACCGATCTCCAAAGCGAACCAATGTTTATGAGATCATGACCAAGCCAGCGCTAAGCGTGTCTGCTGAGATGAACGTAAAGTATTGCGCTCGCCTGTTTGAACGCTTTGGTATCAGTCGTGCGCCAGTAGTTCGTGATAACAAGATAGTCGGTATGGTTAGTTACAATAATATCGTGATCAATGGTATGGCGAGAGATGACGTGTAGCATTTAGATACGTACAATAGGCTCATAAATTTTATGGAGAAGTACGTGTGAAATTATTTTTTGCTTCAGACCTACACGGTTCGCTGCCAGCAACAGAAAAGGTATTAGAACTCTACCAAGCATCTGGTGCGCAATATTTAGTTCTATTGGGTGACATTCTGAATCATGGACCAAGAAATCCGATTCCAGAAGGATACAACCCGCCGGCGGTTGCAGATAAGTTGAATGCGTTTTCTCAAGAGATCATTGCCGTTCGTGGTAACTGCGATAGCGAAGTGGATCAGATGTTGTTGTCTTTTCCAATGATGATGGATTACTCGTGGGTGCTATTAGAATCAGGCCAGCGTATCTTCCTAACGCATGGCCATTTGTACAACACCAATAAACGCCCTGCGTTGAAGGCGGGCGATATCATTGCACACGGTCATACCCATATTCCTGTCGCCGAATACCAAGATGACATCTTTATCTTTAACCCTAGCTCGGTGACATTCCCACGAGAGGGACACGCGGCAAGCTATGGCATCTATGAAAACAATACCTTCAAAGTCATTAGCCTTGAAGGTGATGTTCTCGTGAGTGGTCAGCTTTAAATCATTGGATCGGCTGTGAAAGGCTTATTTTGAGTCCACGTGGCCGAGATCTCTGTCTGGAGCAATGATGTTTCGTACTCTTTGCTTCAGAACTTTCGCCTCTGGAAAACCGTCATCTGCTTTTCTTTCCCAAATCTGCACACCATTACAAAAGATTTCGAACCTGCCTCCTGTGTCTGGGTGTAAGCTCACTTGTTCAATTTCTTCGCTGAAGGTATGCAGTAGCTCTTGGCATAACCAACTAGAGCGAAGCATCCAATTGCATTGACGGCAATAGTGTATCGCGATTGTGGCTTTTGTTGCTGTCTCTTTCGCTGGCGCCAGATTAGGTTGTTCCGTTTTCATGGTTAATCCTTAAAATGCTACATCCGTAATTTGATACCAACGGCTAACAAAAAAGGGGCTTCATGCCCCTTTTTTCTATTGGTTTACCGTTTCATGGTATTCAGCTATTCATAAACAGTAAATAGCGATCCAATCTTAGTTTGAAAACAATACGGTAGAACCATGATTTAAGCTAGTCAGTAGCAGTGCCTTCGGGTTAACAATATCTATGCGGCGGCTTTGCTCTGCGTCCATCTTAATGACTTGAGTGATCAGCTCGAGTTGCTCTTCCGAAAAGTCTTGGCGCTCAGCCGAAGTTACATCTTTAAACTCCGTTGGCGAAACCAGTAAGTAGTTATCGTTAATATCCCACTGACCCGTTTCAGAGATGTTGATGACATTCGCAGGCTCAGTTTGATTACCGTAAAGTCTAACCACTGACATTCTTAAATATGTACCATTTGGTAGGTATTTCGCATTCGATGATAGTTCAACTCTACGAAGTGGGCCGATTGAGTCAGCTTGCTTGTTATCGCTAATCAGCGTCACCATTCTCGACTGCCATTCATGCTGAGTGAGCAAGCGCTCTACTTTTGCATTGCTGCTCCAATATAGCCAACCACTCAAAAATGCCGATAGAACCAGTAAGATAATCGATACTTTTAATTTCATGTTACTTACCACCATTACAAATGTCGTTTACATCCGACTGGTTTGCGTAAATTCTTAGGGTTACATTTTCGCTCGAGTAATCTTGCGGGTGAATGTAATTGAGGGCAAGGTTATTGGTTTGTCCTCCTGTAGCGATCACTTCAGCCGGCTTTAACACACCAGTGTGACTCGTGTTGTAACTTAATACACACTTTTCTATTGCTGGCAGCCAACTGCTGAGGTCTGGGTGGTTAACCGGTGATTGAACCTTTACACCATCCACTTCAGTCAAAACCGTGAACTCGGACTCCACCGGGGTAGTAAACGTTAAAACGAGAATCGGCATGATGAAAGCGGCAAGCAGTAACCAAAATGTTAACCATTTATTGGTGCTTTTAGTTGGAGCTACAACAGGAGCGGTTGCTGGTTCTACTGCCACTTTAGTTTGTTGAACTTTTGTAATTGGCTCAGGTTCAAATGTGTCAGTGATTGCTTGTTCAGTCGCTGCAGGCGTTGCAAACGTTAGGATAGGTTCAACGTCATTTTCTGCAATTTCAGCGGCTACTGGCTGATCATTTGATGACAGTGGCGCAGAGCGCTCAACGGTCGCAATAAATTGGTAACCGCGCTTTGGTACTGTTTTTACGAATTCAGGAGATTTAGTCGAGTCTTTGAGCATCTTTCTCAGAGTCGATACGGCTTGCGTTAAGCTTGAGTCATCCACCTCAAAGCCTTGGTCTCGCCAAACATACTCATGCAATTCATTGCGAGTGATAACTTCATTGGGTCTTTCTGACAGCATCAGGAGAATGCGGCTTTCATTGCTACCAAGACGAACGACTTCACCGTCGCTCATTTGATCAACAAGTGAATTGCTGTTTGGGTCGAATACGAACCGCTGTGCGAGAATAAACTTTGTGCCGATATTGCTCATTGAATTCTTCTATTTTTGATTGTTTTGGGTGCGAAATAGACAAATCTCAGGTGAAGTTCCGTTAATTCTTCACCAAATCATGGCTTCTTTTATGTTCTTTTATATTTATCAGACTCAAGGATAATAAAAACAGATCAAAAAAACAGTGTTTTTATGATTTTTGACCTTGAATTTACATTTGTCATCCTCATGTTAATGAACAGAAGAGTGGCATCAAGTGTTACGCCCCTATGATTATTCAACATAAAGTATAGATGTTTTGGAGTAAAAATGAGCGAAACGGCAACGCAAAATAAAGAGACTCGTGGCTTTCAATCTGAAGTAAAACAACTACTTCATCTAATGATTCACTCACTGTATTCAAATAAAGAAATCTTTCTACGTGAGCTGATCTCTAACGCATCTGACGCGGCTGATAAGCTTCGTTTTCAAGCTCTATCGAACGGTGACCTTTACCAAGGTGATGCAGATCTAGGTGTAAAACTTTCTTTCAACGCGGAAGCAAACACGTTAACCATTTCTGATAACGGTATCGGTATGAGCCGCGACAACGTTATTGAGCATTTAGGTACGATTGCTAAGTCAGGCACTGCAGATTTTTTCTCAAAGCTGTCTGAAGACCAAAGCAAAGACTCTCAACTGATTGGTCAATTTGGTGTGGGTTTCTATTCTGCATTCATCGTCGCAGACGCGGTAACGGTTCGCACACGTGCAGCTGGCCTGCCGAACAATGAAGCTGTTCAGTGGCACTCTGCAGGTGAAGGCGATTACACAATCGAAGACATCACTAAAGAGTCTCGTGGTACTGACATCGTTCTGCACATGCGTGAAGACGGTAAAGAGTTCTTAAATGAGTGGCGTCTGCGTGAAGTGATTGGTAAATATTCTGACCACATCGGCATTCCTGTTTCTATCTTCACAGCAGTGAAAGATGACGAAGGTAAAGACACCGAAGAGAAACATTGGGAACAGATCAACAAGGCGCAAGCACTTTGGACTCGTAACAAGTCTGATATCGAGAAAGAAGAGTACCAAGAGTTTTACAAACACGTATCTCACGACTTTGCTGATCCACTAACCTGGAGCCACAACAAGGTTGAAGGTAAGAACGATTACACAAGCCTGCTTTACATCCCAGCGAAAGCACCTTGGGACATGATGAACCGTGACCACAAGAGTGGCTTGAAACTTTACGTGCAGCGTGTATTCATCATGGATGACGCAGAGCAGTTCATGCCATCTTACATGCGTTTCGTTCGTGGCTTGATTGACTCAAACGATCTGCCATTGAACGTGTCTCGTGAAATCCTGCAAGACAACAAGGTAACTCAGTCTCTTCGTGGCGCATGTACCAAGCGTGTACTGACTATGCTTGAGCGCATGGCGAAGAATGACAATGATAAGTACCTAGAGTTTTGGAAAGAGTTCGGCCTAGTATTGAAAGAAGGCCCGGCTGAAGATATGGCGAACAAAGAGAAGATCGCTGGTCTACTTCGTTTCTCGTCAACGGAAGTGGATTCTGCTGAACAAACCATCAGCCTAGAATCTTACGTTGAGCGCATGAAAGAAGGCCAAGATAAGATTTACTACCTGACAGCAGATAGCTACGCTGCCGCTAAGAACAGCCCACACTTGGAGCAGTTCAAAGCTAAAGGTATTGAAGTGGTTCTAATGTACGATCGTATTGATGAGTACGTAATGAACTACCTGACTGACTTCGACGGTAAACAGTTCCAATCGATCACTAAAGCAGGCTTAGACCTAAGCAAGTTTGAAGGTGAAGAAGAGAAAGAGAAGCAAAAAGAGACAGAAGAAGAGTTCAAATCTGTTGTAGAGCGCACTCAATCTTACCTAGGTGGTCGTGTTAAAGAAGTTCGTACGACCTTCAAGCTAGCAACAACACCTGCGGTTGTTGTGACTGACGACTTCGAAATGGGCACGCAAATGGCGAAGCTTCTTGAAGCTGCGGGTCAAGCGGCACCGGAAGTGAAGTACATCTTCGAGATTAACCCTGAGCACGCACTGGTTAAACAGATGGCTGACGAAGCAGACGAGCAAGCGTTTGGTCGTTGGGTTGAGTTGCTACTTGGTCAAGCGATGCTGGCTGAAAAGGGCTCAATGGAAGATCCGTCACAATTCTTGGGTGCAATCAACGAGCTACTAACAAAGCGTTAGTCTTTCGACTTTAGGTTAAGCCAACAATTACAATAAAAAGCTCGCAAATGCGGGCTTTTTTTTATGAACGTCGTTGAAAATTGACCTAACGTGGTCAACGTCACCGTTATCGTCACAACAAATGTTGTCGATGCATTCTTTAGTCGTAAATTCAGCCAAATTGAATATTAATGTGATAGAATGCTCGACCTAATCAGCTGGGGCTAAGAAGCGACTATCTCCAGTTGTATGATTTTTAAACGTTATACCGAAACTTACCGTTTTGCTTCTGTTCACAGTTTTGCTTAGCCTCAATGGTTACTTAACGCTTTCTGTTCATCCTAAAAATGAGCAAGAATGGAGGGATAGTGAGCTTCGGTATAAATCATAATTTTATAAGAGGATTAAACATGCGCATCATTCTTCTAGGTGCTCCTGGCGCGGGTAAAGGTACTCAAGCTAACTTCATCATGAACAAATTTGGTATCCCTCAAATTTCAACTGGTGACATGCTACGTGCTGCTATCAAAGCGGGTACTGAGCTTGGTAAGCAAGCAAAATCAGTAATCGACGCTGGTCAGCTAGTTTCTGATGAAATTATCCTTGGTCTTATCAAAGAGCGTATCGCTCAAGATGACTGTGAGAAAGGTTTCCTACTAGACGGTTTCCCACGCACAATCCCACAAGCTGATGGCCTAAAAGAAATGGGCATCGCTGTTGATTACGTTGTTGAATTTGACGTAGCTGACGATGTGATTGTTGAGCGTATGGCTGGTCGTCGTGCTCACCTTCCTTCTGGTCGTACATACCACACTGTGTACAATCCGCCTAAAGAAGAAGGTAAAGATGACGTAACGGGTGAAGACCTAGTGGTACGTGATGACGACAAAGAAGAAACAGTTCGTGCACGTCTAGGTGTATACCACGATCAAACAGCTCCGCTAATCTCTTACTACGGTAAAGAAGCTGAAGCAGGCAACACTCAGTACCTTAAGTTTGATGGTACTAAGCAAGTTGCTGAAGTTAGTGCAGAACTTGAGAAAGCACTAGCATAATTGGCTAACAGCCAGTTTTAGAATTTGATATATTGGAAGCGACCTTAAGGGTCGCTTTTTTTGTTTCAATTTTTAGTACGATACCAATCTAGATAATTTGATTGCACATGATTCAGAACGGTTCAGACCCGATGGCAGTGGCTAGCAATTGAGAGTGGATGTTGTGTATCTCATATGAAGAGTGATTATTCAGACTTTCATTGAGGCGCAATGATCTTAAACTTATGCAGATTAGTATATTACTTTCCAGAAAATCACATATTGGTCTCAGGTATCTATGGAAAATAATAAAAAGCAGGGTGTTTTACTGGTGAACTTAGGAACTCCAGATTCGGCGACCCCCGCTGGCGTTCGTCGATTTTTGAGTGAATTCTTACACGACAAGCGAGTTGTAAACCTAACGCGTTGGCTTTGGTGTCCTATATTACATGGGGTGATTTTACCGATTCGCTCGCCTAAAGTTGCTAAGCTGTATCAGTCTGTCTGGATGGATGAAGGCTCACCACTGCTTGTGTACTCTCAAAGACAAGCTGAAAAGCTCCAGAAGAAGCTAGAGATGCCTGTTGCACTGGGTATGACCTATGGCAACCCAAGCCTAAAGACTGGTGTTGAGCAACTGATGGAGCAGGGCGTTGAGGACATCATCGTACTGCCTTTATATCCGCAGTACTCTGGTACAACCACAGCGGCGGTTTCTGATGGTTTAACCAAAGCCTTTAAGCAGATGCCAGTTATCCCGAGCTATCGCTTTATTCGCGACTACTACGCGCACCCAAGCTATGCCAAAGCATTGGCTGAAAGCGTCCGCAGTCATTGGGATAAAAATGGCAGAGCCGATCATTTAGTGTGTTCTTTCCACGGTATTCCGAAGCGACTGGCTGATGAAGGCGATATCTACCCTCAGCATTGTGAAGCGACAACAAAGCTGCTTGCGGCAGAGTTAGGTTTGTCAGCGGACGATATCACAATGACATACCAATCGCGATTTGGTCGAGAAGAGTGGTTGAAGCCATACACTGACGAGACACTTGAATCACTGCCGAGTAAAGGCATCAAGAAGATCGACATTATGGCACCTGCCTTTTCGGTTGACTGTTTGGAAACGTTGGAAGAGATTTCAGACCAGTGTAAAGAGACTTTCATTGACGCTGGTGGTTCGGACTTTAGCTACATTATGTGTCTGAACGACAGAGATTCGCACATCGATATGATGGCAGAGTTAGTGGCGCTGTATCGCTAACAGATGCTGAGCCTTGATTATGACTTATCGTTAGCATTAAGGCGCATAATACAAATAACAAAAGGGCTGCTCATTGAGCAGCCCTTTTTGATCAGGATATTTCGTTTTGAAACAGCTTGAGAGTTAAGCCGCAGATGTCTCTGTTGCTTGCTTAGCTTTAGGCTCTGCTTCAAGCGTCATGTTGGTTTCTACGCCGTGCATCCATGACACAAGCTTACCAGCACAAAGCAGCAGTAATATGCCACTCACCGTTGCTGTGATAGCAATACCACTGAAGATTGACATAGCACCAAGCTCACCAACGTGAGAACCAACCAGGCCTGCCACGTAGTTTGCCACCGCATTGAAGCCAAACCATGCACCCATCATCAATGATGCTAGGCGAAGCGGAGCTAACTTAGTGACCAACGACAGGCCAATAGGAGATAGACAAAGCTCACCAAGGGTATGGAAGAAGAAAGCGCCGACTAGCCATAGCATTGATGTTTTCACTGTTAGGTCACCGCCTTGCTCCATTACCGCGCCCATCATGCACACAAAGCCCAGTGCTAAGAAGAACAATGCCATTGCAAACTTCACAGGAGAGTTGGGTTCACGCTTACCCAGTTTCACCCAGAACGCAGCAATGATTGGAGCAAGTGTAATGATGAAGAATGGGTTCAAAGATTGGAACCACGCAGCAGGAACTTCAAAGCCACCAATCATACGGTCAGTATATTGTTGAGTGTAGATGTTCATTAGGCCGCCAGCTTGTTCAAAGCCCGCCCAGAATACAATCACGAACAGACCCATGATAAGAATCACTTTTAGTCTGTCGAACTCTTCTTTGGTCAGTGGCGCTTTTTCTTTAGATTTGTTCAGTGCTTTCGCTCTTGCAGCAGCAGGTACAGAACCGATGTTGCCTAACCAAGACTGAGCCATTGTCACTTGCATGATCAAGCTAATAACCATACCAATACCAGCGGCTAGGAAACCTGCTTTCCAACCGAATGAATCGACAGCAGCACCTGAAATTAATCCACCAAGCAGCGCACCTAAGTTGATGCCCATGTAGAAAATGGTGAAAGCACCGTCACGGCGGTTATCGCCTTCTTGGTACAGATCGCCAACCATGGTTGAGATGTTCGGCTTAAACATACCGTTACCACTGATTAGCAGTGCTAAACCAAGGTACAGAGCGTTCACTTGGTTTAAACCGATGAAGCCGTTAGGTAGAGCCAGTGTAAATTGGCCAAGTGCCATTAATACACCGCCAATCAGAATTGATTTACGCTGACCTAGGTAGTTATCGGCAATCCAGCCACCAATTAATGGTGTGATGTAGACTAAACCGGTGTAAATACCGTAGAGATCGAGTGCGTCTTTCGTTGACCAACCCAGTCCACCGTTGAGGGTAGTGTCAGTCAAAAATAAGACAAGGATGGCGCGCATCGCATAGTAAGAGAAACGTTCCCATAGCTCTGTGCTAAAAAGTAGAAATAGGCCTCTAGGGTGGCCAAAGATGTTGTGGTTGCTTGGCATAAGTTTTACTAATTTTAGGTATTAAAAGATTTTATGGTCATTCATGTATACACAGTGGGATAAAAGTCTGCAATAGACGTATTTTATGGTTACGACAACTTGGTTTAGCTAAGGTATTGATATTAATCATCTTTATTTTTAATGTTGCCCATTTTAAGTGTGCTGCAAACTAATTTTCCAGATTTGAGCTGGTTGGTTAATAACCTTTATTAAAGTCGTGTTGAATAAAAATCTTTAGATGCATTGCTCTGGTGTATCATTTTGAGTTTAAAGGGAGTGGTGTGCTCATTAGGTGGGGTATACATATGCTTACAACAATGAGTCTTTTGATCTCTAAATGATCTCTGTACAATGCTTAACCACTCCGACACCTATAACTTTTTGTTGATAAATTGGTCTGCTACGCATTATTTTTCGTTAGCAACGATTCATTTTATTAATGGCGATTCAACCGTTTTAGGCATGTGGTAAAATATCTAAAAATATAAAATGGCTAGTTAAATGAAACGTTGGTATTTGCTTTACTGTAAGCGTGGTGATCAAAAACGCGCTCAGCAGCACTTAGAGAATCAGGGGGTAGAGTGCTTTTACCCTCAAATAGAAGTCAAAAAGGTGGTGAGAGGGAAAGAAAAGCAGGTCAAAGAACCGCTGTTTCCGTCTTACATCTTTGTTCGCTTCGATTATGAGCAAGGTCCTAGCTTCACGACCGTTCGTTCAACACGTGGCGTTGTGGACTTTATTAAGTTCGGTTCACTGCCGCACGAGGTCCAAGGAGACTTGGTGTTTGAACTTAAAGAGTTTGAGAAGTGCTGCAGTAACGAAGTGGAAGATTGTTGTGTTGAGTTTGAATCTGGACAGGTAGTTAAGATTCAGAGTGGCCAATTTGCTGGGGTTGAAGCTATTTTCGATCAGAAAGACGGTGAGGCTCGATCGATTATGCTGGTGAAAATGATCAGCCAAGTCGTTCCAATCAGTATTGAGAACGAAGCACTACAAGCTCGCGCATAACTGCAGTAATAAAAATAGGCTTAAAACAAAAGGCGCATAATGCGCCTTTTTTAGTCTTTAGGATTTGTTCAAAACGCTCTAAGCGTTGTAAGCATCGTTGTGAACGGCTTGTACTGCACGGCCTGATGGGTCGACACAGTTTTTGAATGACTCATCCCACTCAATCGCTTTCGCTGATGAACAAGCAACTGAAGGACCACCAGGTACACACTCTGCCGCAGATTCTAGAGGGAATAGCTCCTCAAAGATTTCACGGTAAGCATAACCTTCTTTGGTTGTTGGCGTGTTGTAAGGGAAACGGAACTTAGCAGCTTCCATTTGTTGATCCGTTACTTTTGCTTCAGCCGTTGCTTTCAATGTATCAATCCAATCGTAGCCAACACCATCAGAGAACTGCTCTTTTTGACGCCATGCGATTGAATCTGGTAGGTAGTCTTCAAAACACTCACGCAGGATGTGTTTCTCCATCTTACCGTTACCGCACATCTTATCTTCAGGGTTCAGACGCATTGCGACATCGATGAACTCTTTATCCAAGAATGGTACACGGCCTTCAACACCCCATGCCGCTAGCGATTTGTTTGCACGAGCACAGTCGAACATGCTTAGAGCAAGCAGTTTACGTACTGTCTCTTCGTGGAACTCTTTCGCGTTTGGCGCTTTATGGAAGTACAGGTAACCACCAAAGATTTCATCAGCACCTTCACCTGAAAGTACCATCTTGATGCCCATCGCTTTGATCTTACGAGCCAGCAAGTACATTGGCGTTGATGCACGAATCGTCGTTACATCGTAAGTTTCGATATGGTAGATAACGTCACGGATTGCGTCTAGGCCTTCCTGAATAGTGTAAGTCATCTCATGGTGCACAGTTCCGATCTTGTCCGCAACTTCACGAGCAGCGATAAGGTCTGGTGCGCCTTCAAGACCAACAGCGAACGAGTGCAGTTGTGGCCACCAAGCTTCAGATTGCTCATCATCTTCGATACGCATTGCCGCAAAGCGTTTTGCAACTGCTGAAGTAATTGATGAATCCAGGCCACCAGATAGAAGTACACCGTAAGGAACGTCAGTCATTAGTTGACGTTTAACGGCTGCTTCTAGCGCTTCAGTCAGTTCTTCTTTGCTTGTGCTGTTGCCTTGTACCGCAGCGTACTCGTTCCAATCGCGGATGTAGTAGCGTTGAGGTTCAGCATCTTTCGAAGAGTAGAAGCTACCTGGAGGGAATTCACTGATCGTCTTACATACTTCAACCAATGCTTTCATCTCTGAAGCCACGTAGTAGTTGCCGTGCTCATCGTAACCTTGGTAAAGCGGGATAATACCAATATGGTCGCGGCCCACTAGGTACTCGTCTTTCTCTTCGTCGTATAAAACGAATGCGAAAATACCGTTAAGCTCTTCTAGAAGGTCTGCACCCATCTCTTGGTATAGCGCTAGGATAACTTCACAGTCAGAATCAGTCTGGAACTGGTACTTATCTTCATAGCGTGCACGAAGTTCTTTGTGGTTATAAATTTCACCGTTTACTGCAAGAATGTGCTTTTTGTCTTGACTGTATAGTGGTTGAGCACCACTGTTCAAGCCAACAATAGCAAGACGTTCATGAGCAAGGATTGCTTTTTCACCAGCATAGATACCAGACCAGTCTGGACCACGGTGACGAAGCTTCTTAGACATTTCTAAAGCAATAGGGCGAAGTGCTGCGGCATCACTTTTAATGTCGAGAATGCCAAATACTGAACACATAGAACTTCCTTTTAAATAATTTCCAAATCAACTGCATTCAATTTGCCATTCTGGCTAAAAAAAGCAACCGGATGTGAGCAAAAAAATAATATAAAGGGTGTTCTGTTAGAAATTATCTAATTTTTATGTGCTTTTGGTGTGTGATGTTTAATTGCGGTTGGTTTTTTAAACAAAAACCTCTCAAAAGTGCGAAAAATAGTCAGTTTTGAGAGGTTTAGTTGAACACTGTCTAATACTAGATTTTATTGATATTTGGATTTAACTGTTCGCAAACGTGGCGAGCAAAACCACTACCAGCCTCGCTGTAAATGTTGAATGCCGCATCAACGCCATTCTCTTTCAGTGTTTCGAGTTGATCGGGATATTCAGCAATAGCCGCAATTTGGCCTTTAAAGTTACGTGACTTTAATTGTTCTAAAGCGGTTTGATTACCTTGGTGGTGAGGCATTGCCAAAATCACCAGCTTTACGTTTGCTGTATCTAGAATTCGCTCCCAGAAATCTGGGTCAGTCGCGTCGCCAGAAATCACGTTTCTGCCTTGGCTTCTGTGGTTGTGCGCGGCTTCTTCACGCACTTCTACACCTAGGCTGACCTTGCCATAGCGAGTACGTAATTCGTCATAAGCACCGGTACCAATTCGGCCCATACCTAGAATAAGCACTTGGGCACGACCAGGGTCAATTCGCTTATCACGTCGGTGAAGCTTTTCTGACGCATGCTCTTTTAGCCATTTACCTGACTGCTGATAAAGCTTATGACCAGCTCGGTTTAAAGGAGCAGCGATTAGAAAAGACAGTGAAACTGCAATGGCAACGGCAACTAAGATATCACCCGACATCCAACCCATCTTGAAGGCGAGACCACCAACGATGAGGCCAAACTCGCTATAGTTAAACAGTGATAGCGAGGCAAGTAGAGACGTTCGAACACGGAACTTGAAGCGGTTGAGTACCAAGAAGTAGAGAACACCTTTCACTGGCAGCATCAGCAAGAACAAGATTGCGAGCATAAAGCCTTGAATGGTTGGTTGCTCTGACAGACCAATATTCAAGAAGAAACAGACAAGGAAAAGTTCTTTAAGGTTAAACAGCGACTTTGATAATTCTGAGGCTTTTGGGTGACCAGCAAGTAACATACCTAGAACAAGAGCCCCCAAATCTGGTTTCACACCAACCAAATGGAATAAACCAGCACCGACGACTAATGCGAAGAAGATGCCGGAAAGAACCAGCATCTCACCGTGACCAACCCAATTGAGCACTTTGTAGAACAGTGGGCGTAATAAGGGTAGGGCAAACAGAGCAATTGCATACCACTCAGGTATTTTGCCCGTAGAAGCCGTTAAGAATACTACGGCGAAGATATCCTGCATGACCAAGATACCAATCGCTAACGTTCCGTAGGTCGCATTCATTTCGCCTTTCTCTTGCAGAGTCTTAACCGCAAATACAGTACTAGAGAATGAAAGAGCAAAACCGAGCAGAACGATCTGTTCTACCGACATGGCAGCTAGCGATGAAATACCTAAGAACTTAAAGCCAAACAGGGCGACGGCGAAAAACAGAGTGGACAAAAGGTTGTGGATTGTCGCGCCAGCCCAGATCTCTTTAGAGAATAGGGTTTTGATATCGAGCTTTAAGCCGATAGTAAATAGAAGCAGCGTGACACCAAGGTCAGCTAAAGTAATGATGGTGTCATTGGTTTCAAAGCCAAAGGCAAAAAGCCCAAAGCCTGCAACCAAAAAACCAACTAATGGGGGAAGGTGACACTTTAAAGCAATAAATCCTGCGATAAACGCAGTGGATATTAATATAAGTTCCATAACTTGTTGTTGTAGTTCCCTAGCTTAAAAAAACGGGCCGTGTTTATACAAACACGGCCCGCGGAAAATCAGAATTGTTTTCTCTAGTCTTCGAGAAGCTTCTGCAGTAACACGCCGTTAAGCATGGCGCGCTTAATCATAGCAAAAGCTCCCATCGTAGGATGTTTATCGATCTGTGATGCTACAATAGGCAGGCCGCTATGGAAAGTCGTTAACGACTGATTCTCTACATTGCGCTTAATTGCAGGAAAAACAATCTCTTGTGCCTTGGTAATATCACCAGCAATGATAACTTTTTGAGGGTTAAATAAGTTAATCGTCATCGCGATAGCCTTACCTAACTGGTTTCCTACTCGAACTAAGCTTTGCTTGGCTAGCTCATCACCATTAATCGCGTGGTCACAAACGTCTTGAATCGTAATATGCTCAAGCTCTGTTAAAGAAGACTCATAGCCTTGTTTAATCAGCTTCTGCACGCGTTCAACGATAGCTGGGTTTGCCGCTACTGTTTCAAGACAGCCGAAGTTACCACATTGGCATTGCTCGCCTAGCGGATCAATTTGGATATGACCAATTTCACCCACATTACGGTTATGACCTAGGAAAACCTGACCATTAACGATAATACCTGCACCTGTACCACGGTGAACACTGACCAAAATAGAATCTTGGCTATCTTTACTTGCACCGAAGTAGTGCTCAGCAAGCGCCATTCCACGAACATCGTTACCAACAAAACAAGCAACATGGAATGTATCGCGAATAATGTCGCTTAATGCGAGGTTATCGATGTCGGTATTCGGCATGTACTCAACAACACCGGTCGTTGGGTTAACCAAGCCTGGAAGCGTGACACCAATAGCAATCAGTTGATCGATCTTTGGTTGATGCTCAGCAATGAAAGCTTTGAGGTTATTGACCAAGCCTTGGGTAAGGTCTGATTGGTCTGAATAATTCAGGTCTTGCTGTTGGAAAGCCAATTCACGACCACCAAGGTCATGCAGGCTTATTTGAATGTAGTCTCGACCCAAACGCACAGCAACAGAATGAAAAGGCTCTACTTCTGTGGTTAGGGAGATAGCGCGTCTACCGCCAGTAGACGCTTGCTGCGCAACCTCTTTAATTAGGCCGCGCTCTAAAAGTTGGCGGGTAATTTTTGTAACACTTGCCGGTGCGAGTTGGCTTACATCAGCCACTTGTATACGACTGATAGGCCCCTGTTGGTCTATAAGTCGGTATACCGCCGCACTGTTTAGTTGTTTAACTAAGTCTACGTTACCTATTTGTCCGCCATTCATACTTAATTGTGCTCGTATTGTCCGTTAACAACAGTCGCTTTAACGTTAAAGTCTCGGTCAAATACAGCTAGGTTTGCAACCATGCCTTTTTTGATTCGACCTAGCTTGCTTTCTACACCGATAGCCGTAGCTGGGTATAGCGTAGCCATGCGAAGAGCTTCGTCTAAAGCGATACCAGCGTGCTCAACTGTATTCTGAACTGCTTCAATCATAGTCAGAGCTGAGCCGCCCAGTGTGCCGTTTTCATCAACACACTTACCATCACGGTAATATACTTTCTTACCGACAAAAATAAAGTATTCCATGTCAGCACCTGCAGGAGCTGTGGCATCCGTCACTAATACCAACTTTTCTCCCTTGATTTTATGCGCAATTCTGATGTTTGCGTAATCAACGTGGAAGCCGTCGGCAATAATGCCAGCGTAAACCTCAGGAGTATCGTAAATCGCGCCAACAACGCCAGGCTCACGACCAACCATCGGCGTCATTGCATTGAACAGGTGAGTGGCGAACGTGATACCAGATTCGAAACCTTGACGCGCTTCTGCGTAAGTTGCGTTGGTGTGGCCGATAGAAACGACAACGCCAGCTTTGTGCAGGCGTTCGATGTGTTCAGGGTCGTTAAGCTCTGGAGCCAATGTTACTTTTGCAACAAGGTCACGGTTCTCACAGATAAGCTCAATCATTTCGTTGTCAGATTTACGAATGTGATCGACGCTATGGATGCCTTTTTTCGCAACGTTTAGGTAAGGGCCTTCAAGGTGCAGACCTAAAGATTGGTTTTGGTACTGGTTATGGTATTCACGAGCTGCCGTAATAACCGCACGCATATCTTCGTCTGAAGAGGTGATAAGCGTTGGTAGGAAGCTAGTACAGCCAGATTTCAGGTTTGCTTTGTGCATGATCTGCATGGTTTCTGCAGTGATCTCATCGTTAAGCATTACACCGCCACAACCATTCAGTTGTAGGTCAATGAAACCTGGGCTTAGGTTTGCTCCGTCTAGGTCGCGAAGCTCGATTCCTTCTGGCAATTCAGAGATAGGACAGACTTTTTTGATCAGTTCGTTTTCGATTACAACAGCATGATCGGTTAGAACATCACTACCAGTGTAAATTTTACAGTTACTTAGCGCGTACATAGTCAGCTAATCCTTATTTCGTGAGATCTTTTAAATTCGTTCGTTACCTAAATGCGGACTTAGTTTGCGAGCATCATTTACGTAACGATTTATCTTTTATGGGCAAACGGCTTCAAAATGATAAGCGATTTAAGTTGTTGAAAAACATATGAACAATTGATTTTTATTATACATTTAGGTTCATCAATAATGATTATTCACGGTGCTCTATAAGCCCGGAGTTACCATCTTTTTGCCTAATGATTAGATTTGGATTTTATCCATAAATGTTCATTTTTTTGAATGATAAAATAAGTTTTATGATCTCGCTAGCAAAAACCTCTGGATTTGGTAAAAACTGGTGATTAGGATCACAAATGGTAAGGTTTTAATTTGCGGGGCAAAATTAATTGAATACACTGAATAGGACTAAATTGAGCGACTAAAATAAGTTTCTCAAACGAATTCTAAAAAATCCTATAGGGGGAAACAACTGGTGAATATTCTAGGATATGCGCAGAAGCTTGGTAAGGCGTTAATGCTACCAATCGCAACGCTTCCGATTGCGGCATTGCTGCTACGTCTGGGTCAACCAGACTTACTCGATATCGCATTCATGGCATCTGCTGGTAACGCAATCTTCAGTCAACTACCATTATTGTTTGGTTTGGGTATAGCTATTGGTCTTTCTAAAGACGGTAACGGCGCAGCAGGTCTTGCTGGTGCAGTTGCTTACTTTGTTCTGACAGCAACCGCAACAAACATCGATGCTAGTGTAAATATGTCATTCTTCGGCGGTATCTTTGCAGGTATCATCGCAGGTCACTCTTACAATGCATTCCACGCGACTCGTCTTCCAGAGTGGCTAGCATTCTTCTCTGGCAAACGTCTAGTTCCTATTATGGCTGGTCTATTTGCTCTAGTTGCTGGCGCAATCTTTGGTGTTGTATGGCCTGCTGTTCAATCTGGTCTAGATGCACTTGCTCACGCAGTTTCAACGTCTGGCGCTATCGGTCAATTTGTTTACGGTACTCTTAACCGTGCACTTATCCCAGTAGGTCTACACCATGTACTGAACTCGTACTTCTGGTTCGGTATGGGCTCTTGTCAAGAGATCGTAGTTGCTGCAGAAGGCTTCTCTCAACTTTGTGTTGACCCTGCACTAGCTAAAACTTTAGTTGTTGGTCAAGAGTACACATTTGAATTTGCTAACTCAGTTAACCCAGAAATTGTTGCAACTGTTAAAGAAGTAACTGAAACAGTTAAATCTGGCGACCTACACCGTTTCTTCGGCGGCGATAAAGGCGCTGGCGTATTCATGAACGGTTTCTTCCCAGTAATGATGTTCGGTCTACCAGGTGCTGCACTTGCAATGTACCTAGCTGCTCCTGCTGAAAAACGTAGCCAAGTTGGTGGCGCACTATTCTCAGTTGCATTCTGTTCATTCCTAACAGGTATCACAGAGCCGCTAGAATTCATGTTCGTATTCCTAGCTCCTGCTCTATACGCAATGCACGCTGTATTTACAGGTTTGTCTCTAGTAGTTGCTAACATGTTTGGTACTCTGCACGGTTTCGGTTTCTCTGCTGGTCTTATCGACTTCGTATTGAACTGGGGTCTAGCAACTAAACCATTCGTACTACTACTAATCGGTCTTGGCTTCGGTGCTCTATACTTCTTCACTTTCTCTTTCGCAATCCGCGCTTTCAACTTGAAATCGCCAGGTCGTGAAGATGATGACGAAGCTGTTGCAGCTCCTGCTGGCGAAGCACCAAAGGGCGACCTTGCACGTCAATACCTTAAAGCTCTAGGTGGTCACGACAACCTAACTTCAATCGACGCTTGTATCACTCGTCTACGTCTAACTCTTAAAGACCGCTCTGTTGCAGATGAAGTTGTTCTTAAGAAACTTGGTGCTAAAGGTGTGGTTAAACTAGGTGAAAACAACCTACAGGTTATCCTAGGCCCACTAGCTGAAATCGTAGCTGGCGAAATGAAAGCTATTGGTGCAGGCGAAGACCTATCTGATGTAAAACTTCCACAGTAAGGGAAGTACTTAGTTAAGACGTAAAGTTACTCTTAAGTAAGTGTCAAATTGAAAGCCTCCCACATGGGAGGCTTTTTTGTGCCTGCAGTTTAAGACCAGCGAACACGGTTCGTTCTATTCTTCATCGAATAGCAGAAATAATCGCAATTAACGGACGGTTCTTATTGTGCAAAGGCTAAGAATTGTGGATGATTAGCAACAATGATCTTTCTATCTTTGACTGGCGCTATAAGCGACCGTTTTCTTGGGGACGAAAGATAACTTTCTCTGACAATACTAAATACATAGAGGTGCTATAGATGAGTGAAGCTGAGGCTCGTCCATCGAATTTCATTCGCCAAATTATTGATAAAGATTTAGCGGATGGTACACACAGTAGCGTGCATACTCGTTTCCCGCCGGAGCCAAATGGCTACCTGCACATTGGCCACGCTAAATCTATTTGCTTGAACTTTGGTATTGCTCAGGACTACCAGGGACAATGTAATCTTCGTTTCGATGATACAAACCCTGAAAAAGAAGACGTTGAATACGTTGAGTCAATTAAGAATGATGTAAGCTGGTTAGGCTTCGAATGGTCTGGTGATATTTGTTACTCATCAAACTACTTCGATACGCTTTATGCTTATGCTGTGGAATTAATTAATAAAGGCTTAGCGTATGTTGACGAGCTAAGTCCTGATCAAATCCGTGAGTACCGTGGGACGCTAAAAGAGCCTGGTAAAGCGAGCCCATACCGTGACCGCAGCCCTGAAGAGAACCTAGCGTTGTTTGAAAAAATGCGTGACGGTGGCTTTGAAGAAGGTAAAGCGTGTCTACGTGCTAAGATCGACATGAGCTCTTCGTTCATGGTTATGCGCGATCCTGTTATCTACCGTGTTCGTTTTGCTCACCACCATCAAACGGCTGACAAGTGGTGCATTTACCCAATGTACGACTTTACTCACTGTATCTCTGATGCGCTGGAAGGTATTACGCACTCTATCTGTACGCTTGAATTCCAAGATAACCGTCGTTTGTACGATTGGGTTCTAGATAACATCACGATTGACTGCCAACCTCGTCAGTACGAGTTTAGCCGCCTGAATCTTGAATATACAGTGATGTCTAAGCGTAAGCTGAACCAACTTGTGGTTGAAAACCTAGTTCAAGGTTGGGATGACCCACGCATGCCTACTATTTCTGGCCTACGTCGTCGTGGTTTTACTTCAAGCTCGATTCGTGAATTCTGTAAGCGTATTGGTGTAACTAAGCAAGAGAACATGATTGAGTTCGGTTCACTTGAATCTTGCATCCGTGATGATCTGAACGAAAATGCACCTCGTGCAATGGCTGTTCTGGATCCAGTTAAGATCGTTATCGAAAACTACGAAGCAGATACAGTAGAAACGCTAACGGTTGCAAACCACCCGAACAAGCCAGAAATGGGTACTCGTGAAGTTCCATTTACACGCGAAGTTTGGATCGAACGTGACGACTTCCGTGAAGAAGCAAACAAAAAGTACAAGCGTTTGGTTCTAGGTAAAGAAGTTCGCCTGCGTGGTGCTTACGTGATCAAAGCTGAACGTATCGAAAAAGATGCAGAAGGCAACATTACGACTATCTTCTGTTCTTACGACAATGAAACATTGGGTAAGAAACCCTGCAGATGGCCGCAAAGTGAAAGGCGTTATCCACTGGGTATCTGCTGATAAAGCACTGCCTGCTGAGATTCGTTTGTACGATCGTCTATTCACAGTGCCAAACCCAGCCGCTGCTGATGACTTCGCTGCAACGCTAAACCCTGAATCTCTTGTTACGCTAAATGGTTTTGTTGAACCTAGCTTAGCAGAAGGTGTGGCAGAGCAAGCGTACCAGTTTGAACGTACAGGTTACTTCTGTGTGGATTCGAAAGACTCTAAAGCAGATGCACTAGTCTTCAACCGCACGGTTGGTCTACGTGACACATGGGGTAAAACTGAAGCTTAATGCTTGAGTATTTAGTTTGTTAAAAACGACCCAATAAAAAACCGGCTTAGAGCCGGTTTTTTTGTGTCTTAAATTTGATTACCAAGGTGTTTCTAGTGACCAACTAGCGTTTTAAGCACTAGAGCCAGAGTTTTAGGGATTATTAGGGTCTTGTTGGGTTACTTCACCCGTGCGTGAGTTGTACCAGAAAACATAACCTGCATTACCAGGATCGCTGTCGAAATCGACTCCAGTGTAGATGAAGTAGCAAAGCGCGAGTTTGTTTTGAGGAGTACCGTCTTTGGCAACAAAACTATGGTTTTGACGGCGGGTAATAAAATCAAAATTGTTGGACTGGTTCGGGTCTGTAGTAGCGGTCAGGTCGGTTGTCATAATGGCATTCCATATTGACACACACCCTTGGTCACCTTGACCTATGTTGTAAGGCTGCCCCATAGGGTTGCCTTTATCGACGCCGAGTGGGTAGCCGACGTCATTTATGTCCAATTGAGCATTGCCGTCTCCGTCTTCCCCAAAACCTGGCATGTCATTCATTTCAGCGTTGCCGCCGCCGCTGACCAGCCATTTACTGTGAGCAAACGTGATCGCAGTTTGAAATTGAGATTGAGCAGCGTCAAACAGAGCGATACGGCCATCGGTTTGAATGTTAAGAAAACGGGGAAGGGCAACAATAGCAAGCACTGCAATAATCACTACAACAACCAACATCTCAATTAAAGTAAAAGCCTTAACTAGCGGGATTCTTTTCATGGATACTTTATGATGCCCTATATAAAAAACGCCGGCCTAAGCCAGCGTTCTGTATTACTACTTCGCTTTATGCGCGTCTGGATTGCCTTTGCAATCTCCGTTAATGCTTTTGCCGTACAAGTACAAACTGTGGTTTGTTAGTTGCACGTTGTAACGCTGAGCAATCTCTTTCTGTCTTTCTTCGATGATGTCATCAGAGAATTCGATCACTTCGCCACAATCTAAACATACAAGGTGGTCGTGGTGGTGCTGTGTAGAAAGTTCAAATACAGACTTGCCGCCTTCGAAGTGGTGACGAGTTACAATGCCAGCGTCATCGAATTGGTTAAGTACTCGATAAACGGTTGCAAGACCGATTTCTTCACCTAGGTCGATCAGCTTCTTATATAAATCTTCAGCACTAATATGTTGGCAGTCTGGCTGTTGTAATACTTCTAAAATTTTGAGCCGTGGAAGGGTCACTTTAAGACCTGCATCTTTTAGCGCTTGATTATTGTCTGACATATACTTTCCTGTTGATGATCTGCAGCAATTAACAGAATTCAATATTAATACCATTATAGTTTAGTCAGGCATAACAATAAACCACGAACTTCAAAGGGTTACTTACTGACATCACAATCTGTTTTGTAAATTGGAAGTATCTCACTTATAGTGGAGGTACGACCAGTCAAGGTGAAGGTGTTTCTGATATGAACATGGAATGTTGTTATGAATAAGCAACTCGCAAAAATATATAAACCCAACATTGTAAAATTTGCTCTTAATATTTGGCCTCCCTTTTGGGGAGCGGGTATTCGAATAGCCCACATTAGCACTGACTTTAGGGTTGTTAAGACAGTACTTAAGCTACGCTGGTGGAATAAGAACGCCAATCGTACTCAATATGGCGGCAGTATCTTTTCTCTTACCGATCCCGTTTACTCATTGATGTTAATGGGAATTTTAGGTGAACGATATTATGTTTGGGATAAAGAAGCGAGCATTAACTTCATCAAGCCGGGGCAATCGGACTTGTATGCAGATTTTGAGATAAGGCAAGGGCAGCTTGACGATATCTATCGTCAGACGCAACTCGGTGAAAAGTGCTTCCCCGAATTTATTATTCACGTGAAAGATAAGCAGGGTAATGTGGTTTCAGAAATTCAACGCACCCTCTATGTAAGAAAGAAGCCGCAATTTAGAGATGATGATGAAGCATTAGAGGCTGAGTGCTAATTAATAGATTTTAAATAGCAAAAAACCTCCTATAAGGAGGTTTTTTCATATCTACATAATGGTTATTAACTGTAACAATTAACAACCACTAGAGAATTAGTCTTCTAGCTCTGCTAGGCACATCTCTTCGTGGATTTGTTTAACCCAGTTAGATACGCGCTCATCAGTTAGCTCAGGTTGACGGTCTTCATCGATACATAGACCAACGAATTGGTTGTCATCGCCTTCAACTAAACCTTTCGATGCTTCGAATTCGTAGCCTTCAGTTGATGTGTGACCTAGGATAGTACCGCCTTTCGCTTCAACGATGTCACGGATAGTACCCATAGCATCACAGAAGTATTCTGCGTAATCTTCTTGGTCGCCACAACCAAAGATAGCAACAAGCTTAGTTGAGAAATCAATAGCTTCTAGCTCTGGGAAAAAGTCATCCCAATCACATTGTGCTTCGCCGTAGTACCACGTAGGGATACCAAGCAGCAGTAGATCGAAGTTATCGATATCTTCTTTGCTGCTTTTTGCAATGTCTTGAACGTGAACGAGCTGTTTGCTCAATTGCTTTTGAATCATCTTAGCAACAGCTTCAGTGTTACCTGTATCGCTACCAAAGAAGAGACCTACACTTGCCATAGAATCATTACCTTTCATTTTGTCTGTTGTCGGTGTAATAAAGTTCGGAAGAGAATCGTTAGATCCCAGTTCCTTCCCAGCTTAGTTGGATTATCCCTTTGGCGATAAAACCCGCACAGCCAAGGAAAAGTACTAACCATACGATGCGACGACCAAATGGAGGAACATTTCCCTGCTTGAGAACGTCCTTAATTGCCATACCGATTAAAAAGAAAATCGCGGCAAACAGGAGATCTAAACCAACAGATTCGATGATGTTCATGTAGTCGTAAAGCATGGGAACCTTATATACCAATTTTGCTTGGGCGCACTATATCACTGTTGTGAGATAAAGTTAATCTGCAGTAATTACACAGCTCTCATTTATCTGCACGAAAAAGCGCAGTTAAGCGATGAATTTTCTAATTGCTCTAAGTACTTCTGCTGGTTTTTCAGCATGCAGCCAGTGACCTGTGTTGGCAATGACATGCGCTTTTGCGTTAGAAAATTGCTGCTGAACGGCTGCTTGATGTTCTGCGGTGAGGTAATCTGAATCCCCACCTTTAATGAGCAAGGTTTTGACCGAGGTTTTCTCGATCGGTTCCCAACCAATAATATGTGGGTAGTTGCTCAATAACGAAGCAACATTGAAGCGCCATTCCATGATGCCTTGCTCTGTTTTGAACAAAGATTTGGTTAAAAACTGGCGAACGCCATCGATCTCGATATGTTTTGCGAGAACCTTGAGTGCATCTGAGCGTGAAGTCGGCTCTTCTTCTATCACGGCTTGCAGGCCTGCGAATACGTTGTCGTGGCGACTCTGAGTGTACGCGACCGGAGCCATATCCAAGACAATCAATTTATGCAGCGCAAGATGTTGTGTCAGTGCCATCGCTACTTTGCCACCCATCGAGTGACCAATCACAGTGACGTCTTCTGACTTAAGATCATGCAGCAGTTGAGCCACGTCTTGTGCCATCGCTTGATAGTTATGAGTGTCACTATGGAAGGATTGACCGTGGTTGCGGAGATCGATACTAAGTACCTGATGATCGGCTTTTAGATCCCTAGCGAGCAAGCCAAGGTTGTCCAGATTACCGAATAATCCATGGATCAAAACAATGGTGTGACCCTCACCTTCAATTTTATAGTTGAGCTGTACTGACATTTTTATCTTATTCATGGTGGGTTTGACGTAGAGTATCCGCGCGGATCTCGCTATAATCCCCCAGAGTTTAAACATTGAGATTGTGAAAAGCGAATGAAAACAATTGAGGTTGATGAGGACCTATACCGTTTTATTGCGGGTCAGACAGAACGTATTGGCGAAAGCGCTTCAGATATTCTGCGCCGCTTGTTACAGGTTGATAGCCAAGGCATAGCTCCGATCGAAGAGATCGTTGAGCCAAAAGGTATCGTTGTTAGCAAAGAGGTAGGCTTTACTCCAGAGAAGTTCGATGGCGTTAAAGAAATGCGCTCACTACTAATATCAGATGAGTTTGCATCACTAAAGAAAGCCATTGATCGTTTCATGCTTGTGTTATCAACACTGCATAAAATCGACCCTTTAAGCTTTTCAGAAGCAACTCAAGTAAAAGGCCGTAAGCGCGTTTACTTTGCAGATAACGAAGCGACGTTGCTAGCAAACGGCAACACGACTAAGCCTAAAGCTATTCCACAAAGTCCTTTTTGGGTTATTACTAATAACAATACAAGCCGAAAAAGACAGATGGTTGAGCAGCTTATGAGCCGCATGAATTTCCAAGCAGAATTGATAGAAAAAGTAACAGGTTCAATTTAACGAAATCTGATTTAAACCTCATAATATCCATGGATAAGAAGATATTATGAGGTTTTTTTGTTTTAAAATTTTATATATAAGGATGTCGAAAAATGGCTATGCACCCTCGTGCTGGGCAGAAAGCTCAGCAGGAAGATCTTCATAATATCCCGGCTTTAGTTGCTAACTATTTCTTACAGCAACCGGATGCTACGAACCCAGATCATAAAGTACTTTTCGGTACTTCAGGTCACCGCGGTACAGCAGACAAATCAACATTTAACGAAAACCACATTCTAGCAATTGCACAAGCGGTTGCTGAAGTTCGTGCCGAGCAAGGTACAACTGGCCCTCTTTTCTTAGGTAAAGATACTCACGCTCTATCTGAGCCTGCGTTCTCTACGGTTATCGAAGTGCTTGTAGCGAACGGTGTTGAAGTTATTATTCAAGAAAACAACGGCTTTACTCCAACACCTGGTATCTCGCACGCGATTCTTACGCACAACCTAGTGAATGACAAAAAAGCCGACGGCATTGTTATCACGCCTTCACATAACCCACCTCAAGACGGCGGTATTAAATACAACCCGACACACGGTGGCCCAGCTGAAGCTGAACTGACTCAAGCGATTGAAGACCGTGCGAACGTGATCATTGCTGAGCAAATGCAAGGTGTTAAGCGTACGCCTATCGCACAGGCTAAACAGTCTGAGCTAGTAAAAGAAGTTGACCTAGTCGCGCCATACGTCGCTGATTTGGTTAACGTCGTGGATATGGAAGCGATCCAGAAAGCAAACATCAAGATTGGTGTTGATCCACTGGGTGGCAGCGGTATTGATTACTGGCGTCAAATTGGTAAAGCGTACAATCTAGATCTTACTCTGGTAAGTGAAGCGGTTGACCCTTCATTCCAATTCATGTCTCTAGATAAAGATGGCGTAGTTCGTATGGACTGTTCTTCTCCATACGCAATGGCAGGCTTACTGGCGCTTAAAGACGAGTACGCTCTAGCATTTGGTAACGACCCAGATTACGATCGCCACGGTATCGTGACACCTAAAGGTTTGATGAATCCAAACCACTTCTTAGCGGTTTGTATTGATTACCTATACCGTAACCGTGAAGGTTGGGGTAAAGACGTTGCTGTTGGTAAGACACTAGTATCAAGTGCATTAATCGATCGCGTAGTTTCTGACTTAGGTCGCGAACTTTGTGAAGTGCCAGTTGGTTTCAAATGGTTCGTTGATGGCTTATACAACGGCCAGTTTGGTTTTGGTGGCGAAGAGAGCGCAGGTGCTTCTTTCCTACGTAAAGACGGTACGCCTTGGTCAACAGATAAAGACGGCCTGATTCTTTGCTTGCTTGCGGCTGAGATCACAGCAGTGACAGGTAAGAACCCACAAGAATACTACGAAGAACTTGCCGCTAAACACGGTGAATCTAAGTACAACCGTATTCAAGCGGTAGCAAATGGTGCACAGAAAGACGTGCTGAAGAAACTATCTCCAGAGATGGTTTCTGCTGAGACGTTGGCTGGTGATGCAATTACTGCACGCTTAACACACGCTCCAGGTAACGGTGCTGCGATTGGTGGCTTGAAAGTGACAACTGAGAACGGCTGGTTTGCTGCGCGTCCATCAGGCACTGAAGACATCTACAAGATCTACTGTGAAAGCTTTAAGGGTGAAGAGCACCTGAAAGCAATCGAAGCAGAAGCTCAAGAGATTGTTAACCAAGTATTTGCAGCCGCTGGCCTATAATCGAATCTCGATTACTAGAGTTGCTAAGTAAATAGAAGAAGGGTTGATGTGAAAGCATCAACCCTTTTTGTTTGTGTTAGTTACGTATAAGCGGGAAAAGGTAACTGAGTTAGCTCAGACGACTAACCGTGTGGCCAACTTTGTGGCATCACAAACCAGAATTGCCCCGACTTTGTTTGCCCATGGACGAAGCGATCACCGAACTCGGTGATCGGCTGACTGCTGAAATCATCCGTCCCTGCTGCCCATTGCTCTTTGGTGAGTGGATACAGTGGTTCACTGATTAAATGAGCCTGATCTTGATAGCACCAAAAGCCGTTTACTTGGCTTGGGTTAATGTCATAGCCCAAGCATTTTGTCGGTATGTTTTGCTCTAAGAAAGGGTTGGTATATAGACGACCTTGCATCAGTAAGTGTTTTGAGTCGACATCGATTTCTGGATATTGCTCAACAAAGGCGGCAGAAGAGGACATTTCGAGTTGGTGGCTGAGCATCCTGTCGAGTTTCTTATCCAATTGGTCGTGAGAGTTGGGTCCAAACCATGTTTGTTCGTGGAGCAGATAAAACTTAATCGCCACTTCCCAATGTTCCAGCTTTTGGCTGCTCTCTTCTTTAAGAATAAAGTCGATTGCACCGAGAGTTCTGCCTTCCACATTGATCTGAATCTCGTCGTGCTTTATCGAGTAATTCGGTGAGGCAGCGATCACTTGCTCGCATAGATATTGGTAGAGGAAACCTAATCTAGGATTACCCTCATAAGTATGTGATGAGTCGATGGCATGGTTGCTAGAGAATGCACTGAGATCCGAAACCGGTGGCTTGATTTCTAGTAATGGCGGTGAGTCGATGACCCATTGGTAAAAACGTTGCAGTGCTGTCATCTCTTCCTCATAAACTCATCGTGGGGCTTTCGACATTCTACCCGTAAATTGATATAACGACGTTATTATAAAGGTAAGCTGGAAAGAAAAATGATTAACTTACAATTAGAAAAGCTACTTAACGAAAAACTGCAGCCACAGCAGATTAAAGATTACTGTCCTAATGGTCTTCAAGTTGAAGGCGCGACAGAAGTGAAGCGAATCGTTACTGGTGTAACAGCTTCTCAAGCCTTGATTGATAAAGCGGTAGAACTGAACGCAGACGCTTTGTTGGTTCATCACGGTTTCTTTTGGAAAGGTGAGTCAGAGGCAATTCGTGGCATGAAGGGCAAACGCATTCGCACTCTGATAAAGAATGACATTAACCTTTTGGGTTATCACTTACCTCTCGATATCCACCCTGAACTTGGTAACAACGCCAAACTCGCTGAACTGCTTGATATTGAAGTAGAAGGTGGCTTGGAAGGGCACCCACAATCGGTTGCTATGTTTGGTAGATTAAAAACACCAATGACAGGTACTGAATTCGCAGAAAAAATCGATCAAGCTCTAAATCGTAAACCACTGCATATCGCTCCAGAAAACCAAGACAAAATGATAACGACCGTCGGTTGGTGTACTGGTGGTGGTCAAGACTACATTGAGCTAGCGGCTTCTCAAGGCATTGATGCTTTTATTTCTGGTGAAATTTCTGAGCGCACTACTTACTCAGCACGCGAGCAAGACATTCATTATTTTGCTGCTGGCCACCACGCGACTGAGCGATACGGTGTAAAAGCGTTAGGTGAATGGTTAGCGGAAGAACATGGCTTGGATGTTGAGTTTATTGATATCGATAACCCAGTTTAAGAGCAGATGCGAGATAAGGGGTACGAGTCGAGTGTATGCGTCGTTCTCTAGAATTGAGCAGGTAACCTGTATAGTTTATCTGCTCGCTTAAGGAGATCCCCAACTCATTCGTCCCTCGTTCTTGGGGATGACGATATTATTTTATTCGTTCACTTCGCATTCTTGAGGATGACGAAGTTGAGAGCGTACAAAAGAAAAGGGGTTGATGTTCTCACATCAACCCCTTTTAACATTATGATTTATAGCAACTATTCACGTTCGTGAAGTGCTTTAAAGTCACGTTGTTCTTCACCAGTATATAGCTGACGAGGACGACCGATACGGTTCGTCGGATCGCTGTGCATTTCGTTCCAGTGAGCAATCCAACCGATGGTACGAGACATCGCGAAGATTACTGTAAACATAGATACTGGAATACCGATTGCTTTCAGAATGATACCTGAGTAGAAATCTACGTTCGGGTATAGCTTCTTAGAAACAAAGTACTCATCAGAAAGAGCGATACGCTCAAGTTCCATCGCCACGTCTAGTAATGGATCTTGGATGTTTAGCTCTTTAAGCACTTCGTGACACGCTTCGCGCATTACTGTTGCACGTGGGTCGTAGTTCTTGTAAACACGGTGACCGAAGCCCATCAAACGGAATGGGTCATCTTTGTCTTTTGCTTTCGCAACGTATTCTTCAATGTTATCTACGCTACCGATCTCTTCAAGCATGCGCAGACAAGCTTCGTTTGCACCGCCGTGAGCTGGGCCCCAAAGTGATGCGATACCTGCTGCGATACACGCAAACGGGTTAGCACCAGATGAACCAGCAAGACGCACTGTAGACGTAGAAGCGTTCTGTTCGTGGTCAGCATGTAGAGTGAAAATCTTATCCATTGCACGAGCAACGATAGGGTTCACTTCATACTCTTCACATGGGTTTGCAAACATCATGTGTAAGAAGTTTTCTGCGTAGCCTAGGTCGTTACGTGGGTAGATAAACGGCTGACCGATTGAATATTTGTAACACATTGCAGCCAGTGTTGGCATTTTTGAAATCAGGCGGTATGCCGCAATTTCACGGTGTGTATCGTTGTTGACATCAAGTGAGTCGTGGTAGAACGCCGCTAGAGCGCCTACAACACCACACATTACAGCCATAGGGTGAGCGTCACGACGGAAGCCGTGGAAGAAACTAGCGATTTGCTCGTGCACCATAGTGTGACGTGTCACGGTAGTCTTGAACTTTTCATATTCAGCTCGAGATGGGGCTTCACCGTAAAGAAGTATGTAACATACCTCTAAGTAATCAGCGTTATTGGCAAGTTGGTCAATTGGATAACCACGGTGTAAAAGAATACCTTTTCCACCGTCAATAAAAGTGATTTGAGACTCACAAGATGCAGTGGCAAGAAAACCAGGGTCAAAAGTGAAAAAACCATTAGAACCTAGTGTACGAACATCGATCACTGGAGTACCAAGTACACCTTCCGTAATCGGCAGCTCGATTGGCGCTTGACCTTCAATGTGAAGGGTAGCTTTCTTATCCGCCATAACAATCTCCTTTGTTTATTATTAATCCGTCCAGGATGTTTATGTGCCATTTTTTTACTGGTCTTACGTGGGAAAGTCAATTTTTCTACAGCTTTGTGTGCACTTGTTAGTGTTTTTTACATTAAATTCGTTAAAAATCTGGTCTGTGTAGCATTATTTGTTACATCAATTGTATTAGAATGTTGCCAGCCGTATAGTGGCGCTGAAAAGTTTGGTTAAAACCTTATAAATGCAAGGCTAAGAAGAAATGTGAGGTGTCTTTCTTAATCGAGCAGTTAACAATTATTTTACAATTATCTAAGGCTCAACTTCAGTTATTTGTTAAGTTAATGTTAAATTTTGAAGGTTTGCAATCAAATTTTGTCCATAACAATATCATAAGGTTATTTAATGACCATAATGCTCAATGGAGCTGAGTGAGCAAGCCCGTGAAAGAAAGAAAGACAAGACCTGTTAATTTAGATTTACAGACCATCCACTTTCCAATCACAGCAATAGCTTCCATCCTACACCGTGTGTCTGGGGTGATAACTTTTGTCGCGATTGGAATTTTGCTTTGGTTACTATCCATTTCCCTCTCATCCCCAGTAGGCTTTGCCGAAGCTAGCGACATTGTCGATGGTTTCTTCGTGAAGTTTATTCTGTGGGGCATTTTAACCGCTTTGGCTTACCACATTGCTGGTGGTATTCGTCACCTTCTTATGGACCTTGGTCACTTTGAAGAGCTGGAATCTGGCGCGAAGAGCGCTAAGGTTGCATTCGCAGCAACAGCGGTATTGTCTCTACTAGCGGGGATCTTAGTATGGTAAACAACGTTTCTACTTTTGGTCGTAATGGTGTCCACGATTATCTATTGATTCGTGCTACTGCCATCATTATGACGCTTTACACTATCTACCTAGTTAGCTTTTGTGCTTTCTCTGGTGATATCTCTTACGCATCTTGGACGCAATTCTTTGGTGGAACCTTCACTAAAGTCTTCACCATGTTAGCGCTTACTTCTGTTTTGGTTCACGCGTGGATCGGCCTATGGCAAGTACTAACTGACTACATCAAATGCGCAAAACTGCGTGTTGGTCTTCAAGTCGGTGTTGTTGCAGTTCTTCTTGGATATTTCTTCTCTGGTCTGTTTATTTTGTGGGGTGCGTAAGTGACTATTCCTGTTCGTGAGTTTGATGCCGTAGTGATCGGCGCTGGTGGTGCAGGTATGCGTGCCGCACTGCAAATTTCTGAGCAAGGCCTTTCTTGTGCATTGCTTTCTAAAGTTTTCCCTACTCGTTCTCATACGGTTTCAGCGCAAGGCGGCATCACTGTTGCTCTTGGTAACGCGCATGAAGACCATTGGGAACAACATATGTATGACACAGTAAAAGGTTCTGATTACATCGGTGACCAAGACGCTATCGAATACATGTGTAAAAACGGTCCTGAGTCGGTAATCGAACTCGAAAAAATGGGCCTGCCTTTCTCTCGTTTTGAGAACGGTACTATTTACCAGCGTCCTTTCGGTGGTCAATCTAAAAACTTTGGTGGTGAGCAAGCGGCTCGTACCGCAGCTGCAGCCGACCGTACTGGTCACGCACTGCTTCATACGCTTTACCAACAAAACATTAAACACAAAACGACGGTTTTCTCTGAGTGGTATGCACTGGATCTTGTTAAAAACGAAGATGGTGCAATTTTAGGTACTACCGCGCTTTGTATGGAAACGGGCGAGGTTTGCTACTTCAAAGCGAAGGCAACAATCCTTGCGACTGGTGGTGCTGGTCGTATCTACGCATCAACAACCAATGCACACATTAACACTGGTGACGGTGTTGGTATGGCGATTCGTGCTGGCGTTCCTATGCAAGACATCGAAATGTGGCAGTTCCACCCGACGGGTATCGCTGGTGCAGGTGTATTGGTAACGGAAGGTTGTCGTGGTGAAGGTGGTTACCTTCTCAATAAAGACGGCGAACGCTTCATGGAACGTTACGCACCAAACGCTAAAGACTTAGCGGGTCGTGATGTTGTTGCTCGTTCAATGATGGTTGAAATTCGTGAAGGTCGCGGTTGCGATGGCCCTTGGGGTCCACACATCAAGCTTAAGCTTGATCATCTAGGTAAAGAGACACTTGAATCTCGTCTTCCTGGTGTATGTGAACTTTCTCGTACCTTTGCTCACGTTGATCCAGTGAAAGAGCCAATCCCAGTAATCCCGACATGTCACTACATGATGGGTGGTGTTCCAACACAAGTTTCTGGTCAAGCTATTAAGCAAACCGAAGACGGCAACGATGTTGAAATCCAAGGTCTCTTTGCTTGTGGTGAAATCGCATCAGTATCAGTACATGGTGCCAACCGTCTAGGTGGTAACTCACTGCTTGATTTAGTGGTATTTGGTCGTGCGACAGGTCTACACCTAGGTGAGACACTGAAGAAGCAAGACGAAGCGAAACCTGCAACTGAAGCTGACATTGAGCGTTCACTAGAGCGTTACAACCGTTGGGAAAACAGCACAGACGGCGAAGATCCAGCGCAAATCCGTAAAGATCTTCAGCAATGTATGCAGAACAACTTCTCAGTATTCCGTGAAGGCAAAGCAATGGCTGAAGGCCTAGAAGAGCTAAAAGCGATTCGCGAGCGTCTGAAAAATGCACACCTATCTGATAAGTCTACAGAGTTCAACACTCAACGTATCGAGTGTCTAGAGCTTGAAAACTTGATGGAAACGGCATTCGCAACGGCTGTTGCTGCAAATTTCCGTACAGAGAGCCGTGGCGCACACGCTCGATTCGATTTCCCTGACCGTGATGATGAGCAATGGCTATGCCACTCACTTTACAACCCAGAGTCAGAGAGCATGACTAAGCGTGGTGTAAACATGGAACCTATCCATCGTGAAGCGTTCCCACCAAAAGCACGTACGTACTAAGGAGATATGACCATGAAACTGAATTTCTCTTTATATCGTTACAATCCAGATGTCGACCAGAAACCTTATATGAAGGAATACACTCTAGAAGTGGATGAAGGTTCAGACATGATGCTTTTGGATGCGCTTATTCTGTTGAAAGAGCAAGATCCAACAATCTCATTCCGTCGCTCATGCCGTGAAGGTGTATGTGGCTCGGATGGTTTGAACATGAACGGTAAAAATGGCCTAGCGTGTATCACGCCATTGTCTGCGCTTTCGGGCCAAGACAAGATTGTGATTCGCCCACTGCCTGGCTTACCCGTTGTTCGTGACCTGATTGTAGACATGACTCAGTTCTACGATAACTACGAAAAAGTGAAGCCATTCTTAGTGTCTGATGGCAATGTGCCACCGGCTCGTGAAAACTTACAAAGCCCTGATGAGCGTGCTCATTTAGATGGATTGTACGAATGTATCATGTGTGCATGTTGTACAACGTCATGCCCATCATTCTGGTGGAACCCTGACAAATTCATCGGACCAGCAGGCCTGCTTGCAGCGTACCGTTGGCTAATTGATAGCCGAGATACAGCGACAGACGAACGTTTGTCCGATCTTGATGATGCATTTAGCGTTTTTCGTTGCCATGGCATCATGAATTGTGTAAGTGTTTGTCCTAAGGGATTAAATCCGACGAAAGCTATTGGTCACATCAAGACCATGCTAGTGAATCGTTCGGTTTAAGTTATATAAAAATTGCCGCCCTAGAAGTTTTGGGGCGGCCTTTTAATAGCTCGGCATAGACCGCAGCAAACGTGAAAACTACTGGTTAAGGGAAAATATGCACAACGGCGTGATGAAGGCATGGCTCGAGTCTTCACACTTGGCTGGCGCCAATGCAACGTACGTAGAAGAACTCTATGAACTGTATCTAAGTGACCCAGATTCGGTAAGTGACGAATGGAGAAGTGTTTTTGAAGAACTGCCTGTGCAAGCTTCAGAGACAGTGGAACAACCACACTCTCGTGTTCGTGAATACTTCCGTCGACTCGCTCAAGAAACAAAGCATTACAGTGTCCAAGTTAGTGATCCAGATGTCGATGCGAAACAAGTAAAGGTTCTGCAACTTATTAATGCCTATCGATTCCGAGGGCATCAAGCAGCAAATCTAGACCCCCTAGGTTTATGGAAAAGAGCGACAGTTGATGAACTGGACCCTTCTTTCCACACTCTTACCGAAGATGACCTCAATGAGACGTTCAACGTCGGCTCTTACGCCATTGGCCAAGAGACGATGGTGCTTAAAGATCTCTACAAATCTCTAAAGCAAACGTATTGTGGCTCTATTGGTGCTGAATACATGCACATGACAAATACAGAGCAAAAGCGTTGGATCCAACAACGTTTAGAGTCTGTATCTGGTCAACCCTCTTTCAACAAAGAAGAAAAGCAAGCTTTCCTAGAAGAGCTAACTGCTGCTGAAGGTCTTGAGCGCTATCTTGGTGCGAAATTCCCAGGCGCAAAACGCTTCTCGTTGGAAGGTGGTGATGCTCTTATCCCAATGACGAAAGAAATTATTCGTCATGCTGGCGGACAAGGCATGCGTGAAGTTGTTGTTGGTATGGCTCACCGTGGTCGTCTAAACATGTTGGTCAACGTGCTTGGTAAAAAGCCACAAGACCTGTTTGACGAGTTTGCGGGCAAGCACGATGACACGTGGGGTACTGGTGATGTGAAATACCACCAAGGCTTCTCTGCGGACTTCGCAACGCCAGGCGGCAACGTTCACTTAGCACTAGCATTTAACCCATCTCACTTAGAAATCGTAAACCCGGTAGTTATCGGTTCAGTACGTGCACGTCAAGATCGCCTTGGTGATAATGATGGTAGCCGTGTACTTCCAATTACTATCCACGGTGACTCAGCTATCGCTGGTCAGGGTGTAGTACAAGAGACGTTTAACATGTCTCAAGCTCGTGGTTTCTGTGTAGGTGGTACGGTTCGTATCGTTGTAAACAACCAAGTTGGTTTTACAACGTCTAACCCTCGCGATACACGCTCTACGATGTACTGTACCGATATCGCGAAGATGGTTCAGGCTCCGATTTTCCACGTTAACTCTGATGATCCAGAAGCGGTTGCGTTTGTTGCGCGTCTTGCATTGGATTACCGTAATACGTTTAAGCGTGATGTTGTTATTGATTTGGTTTGTTACCGTCGCCACGGTCACAATGAAGCCGATGAGCCGAATGCAACACAGCCTTTGATGTACCAAAAAATCAAGAAGCACCCAACACCACGTAAGCTTTACGCTGACGTGCTAATGGAGCGCGGTGAGTTTGGTATTGATACAGCAACTCAGCTAGTTAACGAATATCGTGATGCACTTGATCACGGTGAAGTTGTGGTTAAAGAGTGGCGTCCAATGGCACTTCACTCAGTAGACTGGTCTCCTTACCTAGGTCACGACTGGAACATCGAGTGGGATAACAAGATTGATATCGAGCGCCTGAAAGAGCTTGGTACCAAACTTTGTCAATACCCGGACAGCCACAAGCTGCAAAGCCGAGTAAATAAACTGTACAACGATCGTACTGCCATGGTGAATGGTGAGAAACAAGTCGATTGGGGTATGGCTGAAACTCTGGCATACGCAACACTTGTTGACGACGGTAAGCGTATTCGTATCTCAGGCCAAGATTCAGGTCGTGGTACGTTCTTCCACCGTCACTCAGTACTGCACAATCAATCAGATGCAAGCACGTATGTTCCTCTTGCGAACATTCATGATAAACAAGGGCCATTCCAAGTGTTTGACTCTGTGTTATCTGAAGAAGCGGTACTCGCATTTGAGTATGGTTACGCGACAGCAGAGCCAAGCGGTCTAACCCTTTGGGAAGCTCAATTTGGTGACTTCGCAAACGGTGCACAAGTTGTTATCGACCAATTCATTTCATCAGGTGAGCAAAAGTGGGCACGTCTATGTGGTCTAACTATGCTGCTTCCTCACGGTTATGAAGGCCAAGGCCCAGAGCACTCTTCTGCACGTCTTGAGCGTTACCTTCAGTTATGTGCTGAACAAAACATGCAGGTTGTTGTTCCTTCAACACCAGCTCAGGTTTACCACATGATTCGCCGTCAGGTTGTTCGACCAATGCGTCGTCCACTGATTGTAATGTCACCTAAGTCATTGCTTCGTCACCCTCTGTGTACTTCTTCTCTTGAAGATTTGGCAGAAGGCACGTTCCAACCAGCTATCGCAGAAATTGATGATCTGGCTCCTGAGAACGTAAAACGCGTCGTGTTCTGTTCAGGTAAGGTTTACTTTGACCTGCTTGACCAAAGACGTAAGAACGAGCAAGACGATGTCGCTATTGTACGTATTGAGCAACTTTACCCGTTCCCTTATGAGGACGTGAGAGCTGCCATCGCACAGTACACAAATGTAGTCGATTACGTTTGGTGTCAAGAAGAGCCACAAAACCAAGGTGCTTGGTACAGTAGCCAACATAATTTCCGAGCTGCTATCCCAGTAGGCGCTGATATTCAATACGCAGGTCGTCCTGCATCAGCATCACCAGCTGTTGGCTATATGTCAGTACACTTGAAACAACAAAAAGCGTTAGTTGACGACGCTTTGACCCTACTTAAGAACTAGAAGTAAAAGGAAAATACGCACATGACAATTGAAATTCTGGTTCCAGATTTACCTGAATCTGTGGCTGATGCAACAGTTGCTACTTGGCACAAAAAACCGGGCGAAGCGGTTGCACGTGATGAAGTCATTGTAGATATCGAAACAGATAAAGTAGTTCTAGAAGTACCGGCTCCTGAAGCGGGTGTTCTGGAAGCTATCATCGAAGAAGAGGGTGCTACGGTACTTTCTAAGCAGCTTTTGGCTAAAATCAAGCCGGGTGCTGTCGCTGGTGAACCAACGAAAGACACCACTGAAGATACAGAAGCATCTCCTGATAAGCGCCATAAAGCTGCGCTAACAGAAGAGAACAACGACGCACTAAGCCCAGCTGTTCGTCGCCTGCTTGCTGAGCACAACCTACAACCAGCTGACGTTAAAGGCACTGGTGTTGGTGGTCGTATTACTCGTGAAGACATCGACGCACACCTAGCAGCAGCGAAAGCGGCTCCGGCAGCAGCATCTGCACCAGCAGTTGAAGCGCCAGCAGCGGCTCGCAGCCAAAAACGCGTGCCTATGACTCGCTTGCGTAAGACAGTTGCAAACCGTCTTCTAGAAGCGAAAAACAGCACAGCAATGCTGACTACTTTCAACGAAGTGAACATGAAGCCAATCATGGACCTTCGTAAGCAGTACAAAGACCAATTCGAGAAGCGTCACGACACGCGTCTTGGCTTCATGTCTTTCTACGTGAAAGCAGTAACAGAAGCGCTAAAACGTTTCCCAGAAGTGAACGCTTCTATTGATGGTACAGATATCGTTTACCACAACTACTTCGACATCAGCATGGCGGTATCTACGCCACGTGGTCTAGTGACTCCAGTACTCAAAGACTGTGACACACTAGGTTTCGCTGATATCGAAAAAGGCATCAAAGAGCTAGCAATCAAAGGTCGTGACGGCAAGCTAACGGTTGATGAACTGATGGGCGGCAACTTCACTATCACAAACGGTGGTGTATTTGGTTCTCTAATGTCTACGCCAATCATCAACCCGCCTCAAGCGGCAATTTTGGGTATGCACAAAATCCAAGACCGTCCAATGGCTGTTGATGGCAAGGTAGAGATTCTACCAATGATGTACCTAGCGCTTTCTTACGACCACCGTCTAATCGATGGCCGTGAATCAGTTGGCTTCCTAGTGACCATCAAAGAGCTTCTAGAAGATCCTGCACGTCTGCTATTAGACGTTTAGTATCGCTAAAACGTCTAGTTAACCCCGTTAGCTAGACGTAAAAAGTTTCAAAGGCTAGGCTGCTCAACGTCTGGCCTTCAATTGAACTGTAAAGCCATTAGAAAATGGACAGCAGTTGTTTTGAGAAGACCCTACAGACGTAACACAGGAAACTGTGTCGTTATGGAAATAATAATCCCTTAAGGGAAAATAAACGGAATATCAAAATGAATTTGCATGAATACCAAGCCAAACAGCTGTTTGCAGAATTCGGTTTGCCTGTACCAGAAGGTTTCGCATGTGATACTGCACAAGAAGCTTTCGAAGCTGCAGGTCGTATCAGTACAGCCAAGAAAGTCGTTAAGTGTCAAGTACACGCTGGTGGCCGCGGTAAAGCGGGCGGCGTAGAGCTACATGACACCAAAGAAGGCGTTAAAGAGTTTGCACAAAAGTGGCTAGGTAAAAACCTAGTGACTTACCAAACAGACGCTAATGGTCAGCCTGTAACTAAGATCCTAGTTGAAGAAGCATCAAACATTGCTAACGAACTTTACCTAGGTGCTGTTGTTGACCGCGCAACGCGTAAAATTGTATTCATGGCGTCAACTGAAGGCGGTGTGGACATTGAGAAAATCGCTGAAGAAACTCCAGAGTTGATTCACCAATCAGCGATCGATCCTCTAGTAGGCCCTCAAGCTTACCAAGGCCGTGAACTGGCGTTCAAACTTGGTCTAGTTGGCGATCAAATCAAACAGTTCGTTAAGATCTTCATGGGTCTTGGCCAAATGTTCTCTCAGTACGACCTAGCTCTACTAGAAATCAACCCGCTTGTCATTACTGGCGAAGGCAACCTGCTTTGTCTAGACGGCAAGATCAACATCGACTCAAACGCGATGTACCGTCAGCCTAAACTACGTGAAATGCACGATCCATCTCAAGAAGATGAGCGCGAAGCACACGCAGCACAGTGGGAACTGAACTACGTAGCACTAGATGGTAACGTTGGCTGTATGGTTAACGGTGCAGGCCTTGCGATGGGTACGATGGATATCGTAAACCTACACGGCGGCAAGCCAGCAAACTTCCTTGATGTAGGCGGCGGCGCGACAAAAGAACGTGTAGCTGAAGCATTCAAGATCATCCTTTCTGATGACAATGTTAAAGCAGTACTCGTAAACATTTTCGGTGGCATCGTTCGTTGTGACATGATCGCTGAAGGTATTATCGGTGCAGTTAAAGAAGTCGGCGTAACAGTTCCTGTAGTTGTTCGTCTAGAAGGTACAAACGCAGACCTAGGTCGCGAAGTACTTGCTAATTCTGATGTTGATATCATTGCAGCTGAATCTCTAACAGATGCTGCTCAGAAAGTTGTTGCTGCTGCGGAGGCTAAATAATGTCTGTATTAATTAACAAAGACACTAAAGTAATCTGTCAGGGTTTCACTGGCGGTCAAGGTACATTCCACTCAGACCAAGCTATCGCATACGGTACGCAAATGGTTGGTGGTGTTTCACCTGGTAAAGGTGGTCAAACTCACCTAGGCCTTCCAGTATTCAACACAGTACGTGAAGCGGTAGAAGTAACTGGCGCAACAGCAACAGTTATCTACGTACCAGCTCCTTTCTGTAAAGATGCAATCCTAGAAGCGATTGATGCAGGTATCGAACTGATCGTAACGATCACTGAAGGTATCCCTACAACAGATATGATCGACGTTAAAGTGAAGCTAGAAGAAACTGGCGTTCGCATGATCGGTCCTAACTGTCCAGGTCTTATCACTCCAGACGAGTGTAAGATTGGTATCATGCCTGGTCACATCCACAAGAAGGGTAAAGTAGGTATCGTATCTCGCAGCGGTACTCTGACATACGAAGCAGTTAAGCAAACAACAGATGAAGGCTTTGGTCAGTCTACATGTGTTGGTATCGGTGGTGACCCTATCCCAGGTTCAAACTTCATTGATATCTTGAAACTTTTCCAAGAAGACCCAGAAACTGAAGCAATCGTAATGATTGGTGAAATCGGTGGTACTGCGGAAGAAGAAGCGGCTGATTTCATCAAAGCAAACGTAACTAAGCCAGTTGTATCTTACATCGCTGGTGTTACTGCTCCTCCGGGCAAACGTATGGGCCACGCAGGCGCAATCATCTCTGGCGGTAAAGGTACTGCTGAAGATAAATTCGCAGCACTAGAAGCAGCAGGCGTTAAGACTGTTAAGTCTCTTGCTGACATCGGTAAAGGCCTACGTGAAATCACGGGTTGGTAATCAGCTGGCTTTTATCGATTGAGATAGAAGTTAATTGAAACGATATTAAAAAGGCTTGGTCACTGACCAAGCCTTTTTTTATGTTTTCGAGATACGAGATCGTACTGCTAAGTGCTAAGCTCGACTTCTAACCATTTGAGATAGCATAAACATTGCTGCCGCACTGATAACCACAGACGGGCCAGCAGGCGTATCATAGAACCAAGACAAGCTTAATCCACCGAATACAGCGATAGAGCCAATAATTGATGCAAGGAAGGCCATCTGCTCAGGTGTGCTCGAGAACTTCCTTGCCGTTGCTGCAGGAATAATCAGTAGCGATGTCATGATTAACGCACCAACAAACTTCATACCGACAGCAATCACGATACCGACCAATAGCATCAGAATCAGACGCATTAAATCAATGTTGATGCCATCAACCGCCGCGAGATCTTCGTTAACCGTCGTTGATAGTAGTGGTCGCCAAAAGATAGCAAGTACTAATCCAATCACAGCAGCACCCGCATAGATGAACACTAAATCCGTTGGAGATACTGCCAGCAAGTCACCAAATAGGTAGCTCATTAGGTCAACACGAACGTTATCTAAGAAACTGACAGCAACCAAACCAAGTGATAGCGCACTGTGCGCCAAAATACCGAGTAGGGTATCGGTCGCGACCAGCTTTTGTTTTTGTAAAGTCACTAGCAACACGGCCAGCATCAAACAACAAATCAGCAGCGCGAAATACAAGTTAATGTTGAACAGAAAGCCAAGTGCTAAGCCCATCAAAGAAGCGTGAGCAAGCGTGTCACCAAAGTAAGCCATCTTACGCCACACCACGAATGAACCTAGTGGGCCTGCAATTAGTGCAATACCCAAACCCGCCAAAATAGAGGGAAGAAGAAACTCAAGCATTAGTGGTGTCCGTGTTTATGGTTTGAACATTCATGCACGTCGCCTTCGACAGGCTGGCCTGCGAGATCATGATGGTGATGTTCGTGTTGGTGATGATAAAACGCTAGCGTCTCTTGGGTCGCGGTGCCAAAGAGCGCAATATACGAAGGATGGTGTTTGATGTCTGCAGGTGCGCCTGAGCAACAGATGTGGTGGTGTAAACAGATAACATCGTCTGTTTTTGCCATCACTAAATGCAGATCGTGTGAAACCATAAATACGGCACAACCAAAGCGGTGGCGAATGGTGTCAATCAAGTCATACAGGTCTATTTGCCCTTGAACGTCGACGCCTTGAGCCGGTTCATCGAGAACCAGTAGATCTGGTCTTCTTAGCAATGAACGAGCAATGAGCACACGTTGGTTTTCTCCGCCAGATAGCTGGTGCATGTTACTCTTCTGCAGATGTTCAGCACCAACAAGCTTCAATGCTTCAAGGATCTCTTGCTGACTGAAATTGCCAGTGAGTTTTAGAAAACGCTCTACGTTGAGCGGTAGGGAATCATTGAGCTTTAATTTTTGTGGTACATAGCCAATTTTCAGTTTTTTAGCTTTTGTTATTGTGCCTGAAAATTTGGTCTGTAAACCCAGTACCACTTTTACTAATGTCGACTTTCCTGCACCGTTTGGCCCAATCAGGGTGGTGATTCTGCCGCGCTCTAAATTTAGAGAGATGTTGTCTAGAACTTTTCGACCGTCAAATTCGACGCTCACAGAATCTAGTTGGATTAAGTTATCCATGAATAGAACTCATTTGCAATTCGCTAATGTTATAATGTAACATTTACCTCAAGCCTAAGCTACTTTTCTATTATCGAGGGATTATGTCACGTTCATCTTTTATACTTGCTACTTTGCTTTTAGCGCCAAGTGTCGCAAGTGCCAATACTATTCTAACAAGCTTTAAACCAATTCAAATGATTGTGACAGAATTAACGCAAGGCGTTAGTGAGCCGGATGTGTTGATGAACAGCAATGCTTCGCCGCATGATTATGCGCTTAAGCCATCGGATGTCAAAAAAGTTCATAGTGCCGATATGGTCATCTGGTTCGGCCCTGACCTAGAAGCCTTTCTGACTAAGGTGATTGGTTCAAAAGAAAATGTTATCAAGATCAGTGATATTCCCGGAATCAACTTGCGAGAGTTCGGACACGAAGAGCATGACCACGATGCACATGAAGGGCACCACCACGGTAGCCATGACCCGCATTTTTGGTTAGGTATCGAGCAAGTTGAAGTAGCTGCAAAATACATCTCAGCTAAGTTGATTGAATCTGATCCAGACAACGCAATGGCGTACCAAGAGAATCTCGATTCATTCCTGATTGCATTGAAAGAGAAGCAACAGTCTATTCGAGAGCAACTTGCACCCGTGAAAGACAAAGGTTACTACGTTTTTCATGACGCGTATGGTTACTTTGAGCAAGAGTTTGAGCTAAATAACTTAGGTCACTTTACGGTGAGCCCAGAGCGTAAGCCGGGTGCAAAAAGCCTGATCGCTATTAAGAAAACGATAGTACGTGAAAACGTTCAATGTGTGTTTTCTGAGCCTCAATTCACTCCTGCTGTGATTGAATCAGTGACGCGCGGAAGTAACGCAAAACAAGGTCAGCTTGACCCTATCGGTTCAACAGTTGAAGTGAAGAGTGGAAGCTATTTCGATTTTCTTCAGCAACTTACAGATAGCTATACAAGTTGCTTAGACGAGAAGTAAGTCATAAACGAGTATTCTTTACTCTACTTTGCTCTCGTTAATTTATGAATCATGCCGCTTTTTGCGGCATTTTCGTGACCGCTAAGATAAAACCTCCTAACAAATAACAAACCTCCTTTCTCCTTTTCTAATTTCCGCTAAAATGGAAAGATAATAATAAGCACAAAAAAACTCAGTTTTTGGTTTAGCAACGATAAGACGTTGTGGTACCCAAAATTTCATGTGTTGTTGCTGTTCAGGATTAAGAGTTGTATCGAATTATCTTCAAAATGTTCATGTTAATGAGCATTTCATTTAGCGTTCTAGCGGTAAATACCTCGCCCTCCGTTTTCTATCCTTTGCCCGCTCAAGCGCAAGGGAATTTCCTTGCGGCTAAAAACTTGTATTTAGGTGCCGGAGGTGGGCTCTGGGTTCATGATGTGCATGGAAAAGTACTCTTTTACGATGGTCGAACTCTATTCCCTCGCAAGGGAAGCTTACTGCAATTTTCTTCGGAAAGAGTCGCCTTTCTGAACGATGAGTTTTGGACATTTTTCGACAATGAGGTCTATCGACATAACCCTGGAATTGGCAACGAATTGGCGTTTAGCCTAAGTCCCGGCGCTGAAATAGCGAATATCGGTGCATCAGGCGATTATATTTGGGTTACTGACGGCAGTAATTTCTATACCTACAACACTCAATCTTTAGAATTCAACACCTACTCTCTACTTAAACTGTACCGATACAATAACAGCAGTGACATTGCGATTAACGACGCTGAGTGGGTACTATCAAAGTGGGTGCTAGCGACCAGTTCTGGCGTTTACCTTTCAGAGAATCAAGAGTTTACCCATGTCACCGCATCAGACAAAAACCATATTGAGACGGTTTATTTTTCGAATGCTCGACGTGAGTTAGTGATCGGTACTTTAAATGGTGCTGTGATTGTTGATCTCGCGAACCCAGACAAAGAGACCATCGTTAAAGGGTCGCATGTTCTCTCGTTGGCCGAAACTTCGGACCAGTATTGGATTGGTACAGAGCACGGCCTTATTAGCTACAACTTTATTACGGGACAAATTACTCGATTCGAACAAGCCGCTAGTCAAGACTTCTCGTTACCGGGTGAGAAAATATATTCGTTGATAAACGATCATGCTGGTGGTATGTGGGTTGCGACAAACAACGGTATCCGATACTTCTCACTGTTCAGCAAAACCTTCTCGAGAACACCCCTAACTGGAATGGGCATGCATTCGAGTAGTGTGGTGATCAATAAAGTACTGCCTGTCAGTGACCAGTTATCTTGGGTCGCGTCTTCAATGGGGCTCTACTTGGTTGATTCTGAAAGTGAAGAGAACCCAATTCGTGTTTACTCTAACCCTGTTAATGATTTTGAGATCTTTGGCTCTTCCATTTGGTTGGCGACCGAGCAAGGTATCATCAGTCTAAATACGGAAACACTACAACCCGAAGCCCTTGATTTACCAAGGCCAATTGAGGGAGTGCGTGTTGAAAACCTTGCGCTTCAAGCCGATAACGTTCTTTGGATGACCTCTGGGCAAAACCTCTATTCGTTATCTATCGAAACCATGAAACTGACGAGTTATGGCACTGACTGGTTAGTCGACAAGTTCTTGCCTGCGAAGATCACCGCTCTCAATGTAGGCTTGCTAGGTCGCATCTATATAGGAACGGATCATGGCTTCTACTCGTTCATTGATAAACGAATTAGCTTTAGTCGTTCCAGCGAACGGTTTGGCAAAGTCGTCGATATTGAAAAAGCGAAGGATGGAGCGCAGTGGTTTGCGAGCAGTTATGGCGTGTATCGAATCCCGGATGACAGCTCTATTATTCAAGAAATCACTCTTGTTGAAGACAATATTAGCCCCAACTGCCTGATAAGCGATGACAATGGTGTTTGGTTAGGCTCTTCGAAAGGCATCAGTTATTACGGATTGGATGGGCAACTGCATAAACACATAGGTTCGCCATTTGGTTTGATCACCAATGAACTGGCGGCAGGAGCGTGTGCTCTTTTTTACAGTCAAGATAGCCAACCTTCGAGGCTTGTTTTCGGCTCAAAGTATGGTGTAGTCAGCGCGTTATCTAACGAGTTACTGGTATCAACTACACCTCATAGCCGTGCCTTGTTGAGTAAGATAAGTGTCGACCAACAAACGGTATCACTTGGCGGGAAAACGGCAGAGCTGGATGAGATTCCTTATGGTTCATCGATGGGGTTTAAGCTAGGTATCTTACCAGCAACGTTCGCACCTGCGATGGAATACCGACTGAGCGACGATGAACCTTGGAGTGAGTTTGAAGGGGGCTTGTTAACGCTCGATCATCTTCTTCCAGGGGATTACACACTTGAAGTGAAGCCGGTTAAAGACTCCCATTATCGCTTTGTGTCAACCAATCAAAGCTTCTCGATTGCGGAGCCTTGGTATCTGACCAATTGGGCTGCAGCAAGCTCTCTGATATTACTGATTGGCGTTGTGACTATCTTAGTCTTTTGGCGTTCGCGTTATGTCACTTTTGCCAACCGGCACTTAAAAGCGCAAGTTGCACTGAAGACAGACCAATTGAGGCACCAAAGCCGGATATTACTCGCCACTAATCAACAGCTTAAAAAGCAGCTATCCGTGAAGAATGCGCTTGTGTCTCACACTGCCAATGAACTCTCTTCTGAAGTGAATCATATTGCTGCGATGCTCCCGAATTGGAATGACGAGCTCGGGAAGTCGCCGATTCTAACCTTGAAAAATGGCTTAGCTCAATTGAGTAATACGCCTCAAGGAGAAGGGCAAGTTTGTTACGATATAATTTTAATCTTAGAGGTGGTACTCAAAGCTTGGCAGGATGACTTAACCAAAGCCGGTATTGAACTGGATATTAAAGTCGAAACAAAACAACGATATGTCTCGTTGCTGTATTTTAATCTCGATATTATCTTCAATAGCTTGGTCGGGAGCATCATCAAGAGAAACTTTAAGTCGCAGAGTATGGTGGTTCTGGTTGAAGAGGTTAAGGAGCATCTTGTTGTAACCATTCGAGATCATGGCATGCCTTTCCCTAAACTGGCATCAAGCATGGGTGACAATACCGGAAAGTCGACCGACCTTAACATCGAAAAGCTGCCGCTATTGATGAATCAGAGCGGTGGCGAGCTTAATGCCTTTGTTTCGGAGTCTCAAAATAAGGTTCAGCTTTCGTGGCCAATTGAGTATCAAGTACTCGACAATCTCGAAGCCAGCACAATTGAACAGATTGAAACCATTAAGCTTGCCGCCTCAACACCAGAGCAACAAAAACTGACAGCGGAACAAGAGTGGAAGAACAGAGTGTCGCAGCTTGTGAGTGAAAACTACGCTGATGCCGAGTTCAGTACTGCAACTGCCGCTAAGTATTTGTTTATGTCTGAGAGAAGCTTACAGAGACGCTTTAAATCGGCTTACAACAAGACCTTCAAAGAGCACTTGAATGAAGTACGTCTAGAGCATGCGTGTGAGCGCTTACTCGCTGGAGAGAAGATCTCTGATGTGGCGTTTGATTCGGGGTTCAATGACCCTTCCTATTTCAGTCAAAGGTTTAAGCACCACTTTGGCATGTCACCATCTAAGTTTGCTGAAAACAACGAAGAGTAGCACGCAGCGGATACTCAGCTAGAACATAAATAAAGATACTTTAGCCTCGACATTCGTGTTGGGGCTTTCTTATGCTTCTACGAGATACGAGATACGAGATACGAGATACGAGATACGAGATACGAGATACGAGATACGAGATACGAGATACGAGATACGAGATACGAGATACGAGATACGAGATACGAGATACGAGATACGAGATAAATGGGGAGTTTAAAAAGGTTGTTGGGATAAAACAAAGGGAAGAAAAAAAATATCGTGGCATAGCCGGGGGGACTATACCACGGGTGCCAACGACACCTTCGCTTGCTGCCGGAGTGATATAGCAAAGCCATATCACCTCTGGAATAAAATTAAAGAGAAGTAGTTTCTCTTCGATGGAGTAACTATACGTCCAGCTACTTATTTTACTTATAAAATTAACGACAGATACCTATGAGAAAACCGACATTGTCTCAAGTGATTGATAATTAATGATTTGTTTTTGTTTGGGAGGGTTTGTACTAGTGAGGTAGTTCTCGCTAGTTGTTGAAAGTAACGTTTTTGACGTAAACGTTTTTAACGAAACTTACGAGTATGTATTTTCGAAAACATTGATTTCACACAATAGAATTGTGGGCATGTATGTGTATCATAGCGTTAATAACAATCTTTCTCATTATCAGTCACGAATTGGGTACTTATGAAACTCTCACAACTAGAGCAAGGAAAGGCGGCTTCTATTGTTGCACTAACAGGTTTAACACCAGACGTAAGGAAGAAACTTATGGTCATGGGTATGTTGCCAAAAACCGAGGTGACGCTTATCCGCCGTGCACCTATGGGTGATCCGCTTCAAGTTGAAGTGAGAGGTGTTTCTATCGCCATTCGTGAAAGCATTGCAGAACAAATCGAGGTTATCTAAATGGATTATCAAGTTCTTACCGTTGGTAACCCGAATAGTGGTAAAACAACACTGTTCAACGCACTGACTGGTGCTAAGCAGCACGTTGGTAACTGGGTTGGTGTCACTGTTGAAAAGAAGACGGGTTTATACTCGCACGCTGGTGATCAGTTTCAACTAACGGATTTACCGGGTATCTACGCACTAGACAGTGGTAATGATGCGAACAGCATCGATGAGTCTATCGCGTCTCGCGCTGTTTTAACTCACCCAGCAGATGTGATCATCAATGTTGTCGACGCTAGCTGTCTAGAACGAAGCTTATATATGACATTACAGCTGCGTGAGTTGGGTCGCCCAATGATCGTTGTGTTGAACAAAATGGATGTATTAAAGCGCGAACGTCAGGTGATTAACCTTAAAGCACTAGAGAAAGAGCTAGGTTGCCCAGTTCTAAGCTTGTCTGCAAACGATAAAGGTCAAGTGGTTCGCTTTAAAGAGCGTCTGCATAAACTGCTTGTGCAAGGTGTGAGCCTTGACCCTATCTCTATTGATTACGATGCCGCGTTAGAAGCTCTTATCCCTTCTGTTGAGTCACTATTTGATGATGCTGACGTATCTCACCGAGCGCTAGCGATTCGTGCTTTAGAAAATGATTACTTGGTATTGAATGGTTTAGCCCCACAAACTCGCACTCAAATTGATAGCGTGCGTCTTGGTGCCGATTTCGATATTGACCTTGCTGTTGCTGACGCTAAATACACTTTCTTACATGACCTTTGTAAACGTGTTCGTCGCAGCGAAGGCAAACTAAGCCGTAACTTTACAGAGAAAGCAGACCAATTCATTTTGAACAAATGGGTCGGTATTCCTTTCTTCTTCGTTATCATGTACCTAATGTTCATGTTCTCTATCAATATCGGTAGTGCGTTTATCGACTTCTTCGATATTGGTGTTGGAGCAATATTAGTTGATGGTGGACACCACTTATTAGATGGCCATTTACCAGTTTGGTTAGTCACTGTACTTGCTGATGGTATTGGCGGCGGTATCCAAACGGTTGCGACCTTTATTCCTGTTATCGCAGCGCTTTACCTATTCTTAGCGGTACTAGAAAGCTCAGGCTACATGGCTCGTGCTGCATTTGTACTTGATAAAGTGATGCAGAAGATTGGTTTACCGGGTAAAGCATTTGTCCCACTTGTACTGGGCTTTGGTTGTAACGTGCCTTCAATCATGGCAACTCGTACTCTTGACCAAGAGCGCGAACGTAAACTAGCAGCATCAATGGCGCCGTTTATGTCATGTGGTGCTCGTTTACCGGTATACGCACTGTTCGCGGCGGCGTTCTTCCCAGGTGCAGGACAAAACGTAGTATTCGCTCTGTACATCATGGGTATCGTTGCTTCTGTATTTACGGGTTTGTTCCTGAAAAACACGATCTACCCAGGTAGCAGTGATAGCTTAGTGATGGAAATGCCAGATTACGAATTGCCGACAGTGCAAAACGTAATGTTGAAAACTTGGCAGAAGCTGAAGCGTTTCGTACTTGGTGCAGGTAAAACAATCGTGATGGTTGTGGCTATTCTTAGCTTCCTAAACTCTCTAGGTATGGACGGCAGCTTTGGTAACGAAGATAGCGAAAACTCAGTACTGTCTAGAGCAGCTCAAGTTGTAACACCTGTATTCCAACCAATTGGTATTACTGAAGAGAACTGGCCTGCAACGGTTGGTATCATCACAGGTATTTTCGCTAAAGAAGCCGTTGTTGGTACATTAAATAGCCTATATACAACGCCTTCTGATGAAGAAGCAGCTGAGTTTGACTTAGCAGCAAGCCTGCAAGAAGCGGTAATGACGATCCCTGAAAACCTAGCCGGATTGAGCTACTCAGATCCATTAGGTATTGAAGTTGGCGACTTGTCTGACTCTAATTCTGTAGCAGCTGACCAAGAAGTCGATACCTCTATCTTTGGTAACTTGAAAGACAAGTTTGTATCTGGTCATGCGGCATTCGCTTACTTGATTCTTATCCTGCTTTACACGCCTTGTGTGGCCGCGATGGGTGCTTATGTTCGTGAATTTGGTCAGACGTTTGCACGCTTCATCGCGGTTTGGACGATGGCTCTTGGTTACTTTGGTGCGACTTTCTACTACCAAGCGGCAAACTTTGCTGCGCATCCTGTGACAAGTGCAGTATGGATGGTGGCGATTGCTGGTGGTTTTGTGGTGACGTATCGCGTCTTCAAGAAAGTGGGCAGTAAGCAGAAAGCACTAGAGGTGCAAGTAGTATGATTTTAACTGAACTTCATCAATACATTGATAGCCACGGCGTTGCGGCTCGTAAAGAGCTCGCTGCAAAGTTTGGCATGAGTGAAGATGGCGTCGATGCGATGCTGAGTGTTTGGGTCAAGAAAGGGAAAGTTTCTCGCTTGGTCGATACGAATAAGCATGGTCATACAACGCGTATTCGCTACACCATCAGCAAACAAGATGGTTTGTCGCTTAACGTGATGATGTAGTTCGGTCTTCAGACTCTCGTTGAAAAAGGCGAGATTAGAAAATGACAAAGCCGCTTATCTAAGATGAGCGGCTTTTTGTTATGTGTCTTTTCTGAAGTGTTTTGCTTTAAAGCTCAATGAGATGAACTCGAATTATGCTTTCTTGAAGATAGAGCTCAGTGACAGAACGTTTTGGATACGAGTCAGGATAGCGGCTTGATCTTCTTCACTGCGCTGTTCGCCTTTTGTATTACCCCATACTGGGCCGGGCCAAGCAATGTCGTCTTTGAAGCGTGCAATATGGTGGATGTGCAGTTGTGGCACCATATTACCCAGCGCACCAAGGTTCAATTTGTCTGGTTGGAACGTTGCTTCTAATGCTTGGCTTACCGCCTGAGATTCATGTAGGAACTGCTGTTGCTCTTTCATTGGTAAGTGGTGCAACTCTTTTAGGTTGGCACGTTTTGGTACCAAGATAACCCAAGGCACTGCGTTATCTTTGTGTAGCAGGGTTAAGCTCAGTGGAAATTCGCCGATAAGTGTGGTGTCTTTCGCAAGTTGCGGGTGAAGTTCGAAGCTCATGATCTTTCCAATTAATTGTTTTACATGAGTATAAGGTCGGAGTTTGAATGTGGCTAGGGCTTACGTTCTCAATAAGCGGATTCCCTATCACGTTCGTCCCTCACTGTAGGGAATGATGGTGAGAAGAGGGATAACGATTTGGTGTGGTTTGATGGCGCATCATTGATGTTGTCTTGGATTCACTACACCTATTCTCGTCATCTCCTAGAGCGACGAATGAGCGTAATAGGAGATCTCTTGCTGTGTAGGTTAGCTAATCGCTTAAATAATCGAGTAAACAAACCTCCAGACAAAAAAAAGGTTGACGCTTTCACGTCAACCTTTCTAATTTTCTCGAATCTCGAATCTCGAATCTCGAATCTCGAATCTCGAATCTCGAATCTCGAATCTCGAATCTCGAATCGCTTACATGCGCTCTAGAGTGTCGATACCTAGAAGCGATAGACCTTGCTTGATCGTCTTCGCTGTTAGTGCAGCAAGCTTCAGACGGCTCTGCTTAACAGCTTTGTCTTCAGCAACTAGGATAGGGCAAGCTTCGTAGAAGCTAGAGAATTGACCAGCTAGTTCGAATAGGTAGCTACACATGATGTGTGGTTGACCTTCACGAGCAACAGACTGTACTGCTTCTTCAAACTGTAGAAGTTTCGCGATAAGCGCTTTCTCTTTCTCTTCAGTGATTTTGATTTCACCTTCAAGCGAGTCCATAGAAATGCCAGCTTTAGCAAATACAGAAGCAACACGAGTGTATGCGTACTGCATGTATGGTGCTGTGTTGCCTTCGAATGCAAGCATGTTGTCCCAATCGAACACGTAGTCAGTAGTGCGGTGCTTAGAAAGGTCTGCGTACTTAACCGCTGCCATAGCAACAGTGTTCGCGATCGCTTTCTTCTCGTCTTCTGCTAGTTCTGGGTTCTTAGATTCGATTAGCTGCGCTGCACGAACTTCGGCTTCATCAAGAAGATCAGCAAGACGAACAGTACCGCCTGCACGAGTCTTGAATGGTTTACCGTCTTTACCTAGCATCATGCCGAATGCGTGGTGCTCAAGAGAAACAGATTCTGGGATGTAACCTGCTTTACGAACGATAGTCCAAGCTTGCATTAGGTGCTGGTGTTGACGTGAGTCGATGAAGTAAAGAACGCGGTCTGCGCCTAGTTCTTCAAAACGGTATTTTGCACAAGCAATGTCGGTTGTTGTGTAAAGGAAGCCGCCGTCGCGTTTCTGGATGATAACGCCCATTGGGTCACCATCTTTGTTTTTGTATTCGTCTAGGAATACAACTTGTGCGCCGTCATCTTCTTTAGCAAGACCTTGCTCTTTCAGGTCCGCAACAATAGTTGGAAGCATGTGGTTGTACATGCTTTCGCCCATTACGTCATCACGTGTTAGAGACACGTTTAGACGATCGTAGTTGCGTTGGTTTTGAATCATTGTTACGTCAACAAGCTTCTTCCACATCTCTGCGCAGAACTCGTCGCCGCTTTGCAGTTTAACAACGTAGCCACGTGCTTTAACTGCGAACTCTTCGTCTTCATCGTAGAGCTTTTTAGATTCACGGTAGAAGCCTTCAAGGTCAGCAAGTTCCATTGAAACTTCACCAGACTCAGCCTGAACGCGCTCAAGGTTTGCGATAAGCATACCGAATTGAGTACCCCAGTCACCGATGTGGTTAGCGCGGATAACGTTGTGGCCTAGAAATTCTAGAGTACGAACTACTGCATCACCGATGATAGTTGAACGTAGGTGACCAACGTGCATTTCTTTAGCAACGTTTGGCGCAGAGTAATCCGCAACAATAGTTTGCGTTTCAGCAACGGCAACACCAAGGCGAGAGTCAGCCAATGCTGCGTCTGCTTGTTTGGCTAGGAAAGCTTCATCTAGGAAGATGTTTAGGAAACCCGGACCTGCGATTTCAACTTTAGACGCGATACCGTCTAGGTTTAGAACGTCCAATACTTTTTGAGCAAATTCTCGTGGGTTAGTGCCTAGTCGTTTAGCAACGCCCATAACGCCGTTTGCTTGGTAGTCACCAAACTGTGGTTTTGCAGATTGACGAACAGCAGCAGGAGAGCCTGCAGGTGCGCCAGCGGCTTCTAGAGCCTGAGATACTTTGTCATTAATAAGTGCTTGGATATTCACACGCGTTTCCTTCAATTCAAGGATGATAAGAGTGGCCGTTAATTCTTGGTCATTAAATTGGTTAATTATGCTTCTAGTTAACGATTTAATGCCAAAATCAGCAGCAGACTCTGTTTAAGTTCACAGAAATGGCGGTAATCATACCAATTTTGTGCGGTTTCTTATAGGTCGAATTGATAGAAAATTAACATTTCCTGAGTGGTTTTTGACAATCGACTTTTAGCAAGACGCGTTTGCATGTTTAAGGAGCGAAAAGAACATAGTTATTGAGTGTTTTTTGTAAAAGCAACGCTTGTTGCAAAAGGCAAAACTGATAACATGCAGCCATTATTTGGAGAACACAGACAATGATGATGAGCCTGAAGCAAGCTGAACTAGAACCACAACAAATGATCGCCCGCCTTGATACTTTTATGGCAAAAATCGAGAGCCTAGGAAATACATTAGGTTTGGATTTAAGCTTTGCTCAAGCGGATCATATTGCGCTGCGAATCAATGACACTGAGCTAGCGAAATCTGCCCATCAAGCGTGGTCTGAGTACGGCTCTATGATTTCTGAGGCGATGATTAATGGTCGTCCAATTGTGGTGTTGGCTTTCGATGAACCCTTGCAAAGCCTTGGCTGGAAAATTGAATGTTTGGAGCTGCCATATCCAGCAGAAGGTAAGATTTACCCAAGCCAAGATTGGGAACATGTAGAGTTTGTGATTCCTTCTCATGCCCAAACAGCTGATGAGTATCTAGCGGATCTTAAAGAAACTTACCCGCAGTTCGCTGCTAACTTTGAAACGCTGGGTGAGCAAGGCGTTAAGATCAAACTCTCTAGCCCGAAAGGCGAGGGTGAACGCTTGAATAACCCAACAGTGGCTTTTAAACATCAAGGGATTTGCATCAAGCTGCATCCACACTCTTTGAAGAAGATTGTGGAATCAGAACAGGCTTAATTTGAATAGAGAGTTGCTAGGAAAGAGATTCCTGATCTCGCCTTGGCTCGTCGGAATGACGGGGTGTTCGATGAAATTTTCCAGAGTCTATCTTTGGATAGTGACAGACTGAGCGTTCGAGAGCGTATGTTAGAGCCTATAGCTCGAAGGTTCATCACCGAGTTCGTCATTCCCGATAGCGACGAAGGAGCGTAGTCGGGAATCTCTCAAAGCGAGTCTGATCATCAGATACAAAAAACGCGCGATGGGCTTTCCCTATTGCGCGTTTTTTATTGGGTTCTAACTGGAAGTCTTACCGGAAATCGAATATCCGATTTACAGAATTACAGTCTTGTTGCCGTAAACAAACACATGATCATTGATCACCTTGTTTAACGCCTTACTTAATACATTCTTCTCTACGTCACGACCGGCTTGTGCCATGTCTTTCGCGCTGAAGTTGTGATCCACAGGGATAACATCTTGCTTGATGATTGGACCTTCATCCAAATCATTCGTCACAAAGTGTGCCGTTGCGCCAATGATCTTCACGCCGCGCTCATACGCTTGTTGGTATGGCTTCGCGCCAATAAATGCTGGCAAGAAGCTGTGGTGGATATTGATGATCTTGTGGTGGTATTTTTCAACAAAACCTGGTGTCAGCACTCGCATGTACTTAGCCAAAACAAGGTAATCCGCCTCGTACTGGTCAATCACTTCTAGCATCTTCTTCTCATGTTCTTCACGGTTTAGCCCTTCGTGAGAAACATGGTGGTAAGGGATGTCAAAACGCTCGGTTAGGCTTTGTAGAATGTCGTAGTTACCGACAACGGCCGCAATTTCAACGTCTAAGCTGCCATCGAAGTTCTTCATTAGAATGTCGCCAAGGCAGTGTGCTTCCTTGGTCACGAGTATCACAACACGCTTGCGAGACGAATCAACAAGCTTACGTTTCGTATTTGGTGGCAGGGCTTGATCTAAATCGGCAAGTAAGGTTTCGTCATTGAAATAGCCTTCAAGCTCGGTGCGCATAAAGAAGTGGCCACTTGTGTTATCTACGAACTCATTGTTGTGAATAATATTGAGTTGGTGCTTATAACAAATATTGGTGATCTTAGAGATGAGGCCGGGGGCATCAGTACAATGTGTTAGTAAAGTTTTTCTTTCCATTTGCATCTTACTTCCATGAAATGTTGCACTTATTATATGAAATCGGGATTCTTCAAATTTAATGCAGGCCGTCGAACGGTGAACTGAGCCGCAATATCACCGTTATAATTAATCTATTATCAAGTTGGTTTCAACAAATTCTGCTGCTCATTTATCGCTTTGATAAATTGTTTGATATAGAAATATCAGTTTTTAGATAGAAAAACAGGCAGAAGCTTCATTTTTAAAAGTTTTGACCGTAGTACGCATTTGAACTTCAACCGAGGCATTTACGCCTTGGCCAAAAATAGAGGTGATACTTATGGATAAAGAGTTACTAGCCAAAAAACTGTACTGCAAGCGAGTGAATTCATTGGCGAGAGGTACCGAATTAGATGGTCATGTTCTAGATGAAATGTGGGAAAGTAAGACCTCACCAACCGATGCAGCGAAAGCCATACAGCCTGGTGATAACCATTTTGAAGGTGCTCCTTGGCTATCACGTTATCTCAGTCGAAAATAAAAACGATTCTCTAATTCCTACTTCTTCAATTCTTACCTTCAAGGTAACTTAAGCCACGTCAAGCCAAACCAAACACCTCCGGTGCGAAGTCATTCTTGATTCGCGCCGGCTCACTAAACCTGCCATAATTCTCCTTCTCTTTTTCTAAACTTCGTACTCTATGATATCTAAAACGTTTTCTGCTGATGGCGCTCTGGGCAAAGCTATCCCTGGGTTTCAACCAAGACAAGCTCAGTTAGACATGGCTGAAGCGGTTTCACAAGCTATTGAAAATCAAAGCCAGTTGGTTGTTGAGGCTGGAACAGGTACTGGTAAGACGTTTGCTTACCTAGTGCCTGCGCTGCTTAGTGGCAAGAAAACCATCATTAGTACGGGGTCTAAAAACCTTCAAGAACAGCTGTTTCACCGAGATTTACCCTTGATGGTCGATGCGCTTGGCTTTTATGGTCAAGTTGCGTTGCTCAAAGGACGTTCAAACTATTTGTGTTTGGACAGACTCAGCCGCCAAATGATCGAGAGTCATGGTGCTCATACCGATCCAACGCTGCTGGCTCAGTTAGTCAAAGTTCGTAGTTGGTCGTCATCCACTCAAACGGGTGATTTAGGCGATTGTGATGATATCGCTGAAGACAGCCCGGTTATTCCAACCATTACCTCGACCAATGATAATTGCTTGGGTAAAGAGTGCCCAAGCTATACCGATTGCTTTGTGCTTAAAGCGCGTAAAAAAGCGATGGATTCCGATGTGGTGGTCGTAAACCACCACCTTTTCCTAGCTGATTTGGCGATCAAAGAAACCGGATTTGGCGAATTGATACCTGAAGCTGACGTGTTTATTTTCGATGAAGCACATCAACTTCCTGACATCGCCAGCCAGTACTTCGGACAATCGGTTTCCAGTCGACAGATCCAAGAGTTAGCCAAAGACATTGAAATTGCTTACCGAACTGAAGCCAAAGACATGCGTCAGCTACAGAAAGTAGGGGATAGGCTCGTTCAATCGTCAGCCGATCTGCGTATTGTGCTTGGTGATACCGGCTTTCGTGGTAACTGGCGCGAAGCTTTGAAATCCGAGTCGATTGCACGCGAGTTAGTTCGTTTGCAAGATGCTCTGCAACTTGCTGTTGATGTATTGAAGTTAGCACTTGGGCGAAGCCAGCTGTTAGATACCGCTTTCGAACGCGCAAATATGATTAAGTCGCGTATCGAACGTGTGTGCGATGTGTCGATCACTGGCTATTCGTATTGGTATGACACTACACCGCGCCACTTTGCTCTGCATATCACACCGCTTTCTGTCGCCGATAAATTCCACGAACAGATTGAGCTGAAGCCGGGCGCATGGGTGTTTACCTCAGCAACCTTGGCGGTGTCGGATGATTTCGAACACTTTACTTCTCGATTAGGGTTAAAACCGTCGGCACAGTTTTCACTGCCGAGCCCGTTTGATTATCCGAATCAAGCGCGCTTGTGTGTGCCTCGTTATCTTCCAGAACCGAATAGCCCCGGTCTCGCGGATAAGCTAGTAAGAATGCTGACTCCTGTGATTGAGCAAAACCAAGGCCGCTGTTTCTTCTTGTGTACTTCACACAGCATGATGAAAGAGTTGGGGGAGCGATTCCGTGAAACCCTCTCGGTTCCCGTTCTATTGCAAGGTGAGACAAGTAAGCAAAAAACCTTAGCCGAATTCATGGAATTAGGTAACGCATTGCTGGTGGCTACAGGTGCTTTCTGGGAGGGGATAGATGTTAGGGGCGACGCATTAAGCTGTGTTATCATCGATAAATTGCCCTTTACAGCCCCTGATGACCCTTTACTTAAGGCTCGAATCGAGGACTGTAAGCTAAAAGGGGGTGATCCTTTTGCACAAGTACAGTTGCCAGACGCTGTGATTACCTTGAAACAAGGTGTCGGCCGATTGATACGTGACAAGCGCGATAATGGTGCTTTGATTATTTGCGATAACCGATTGGTGACTCGCGATTACGGTGGCATATTTTTGGCGAGTTTACCGCCTATCCCTCGTACACGTGACTTAGGGGTCATTAAAGAATTCTTAGCTAAAGACCATTCAACCGCTGCTGAGTAATTGGCATTGTTGAGTTTAGCCATTATTTTTAGATTAGATAACGAATATTTGAGACACAAATGAGCGCGAAAATTCTTGCAGTAGATACCGCAACTGAAAACTGTTCAGTTGCATTAGTAATTGGTGACCAGGTGTTCGCACGTAGCGAAGAGGCTCCTCGAGACCATACGAAGAAAATTCTACCTATGGTGGATGAAGTACTGAAAGAAGCGAATGTCGCTTTAACCGATATCGATGCTATCGCGTTTGGCCAAGGCCCAGGCAGTTTCACGGGTGTGCGTATTGGTATTGGTATTGCTCAGGGCTTGGCTTTTGGTGCGGATTTACCAATGATTGGTGTCTCTACACTGGCAGCGATGGCGCAAGGCAGCTACCGTAAATTTGGTGAAACTCATGTAGCAACAGCGATTGATGCGCGTATGAGCGAAGTGTACTGGGCTCGTTACAGCCGCGAACAAGATGGTCGTTGGACTGCGGTTGATGCCGAATGTGTAACGCCACCAAGTGAACTGGCTGCGCAGTTAGAAGCAGATTCTGAAATATGGGCGAAAGTCGGTACCGGCTGGGAAGCTTATGCCGAGCATATGGATACACTTGCGATCAACACCAAAGCGTGTGAAGTGCTATTCCCAGAAGCTCAAGATATGGCGTTCCTTGCTCAATTTGCTTACGCAGAAGGTAAAGCGGTTGCAGCAGAAGAATCTGAGCCAGTTTATCTTCGTGACAAAGTGACTTGGAAGAAACTGCCAGGTCGCGAATAATTTTTACAAGGTTCTGATGCAAATTAGGTCTAAATGCGTATTATTTAGATTTGAGAGGGCAGATATTTAGTCATGGTATCAATTAACAACTTACCTCCTTCTTCGATAGGCAGCACGTCTAAGCCGAATCGAATTAAAAAGAAGGAGCAGGCAAAAAAATCTGATGCTAGCACTGCGGTTGGGCAACCGACTAAGGTCGCTAATGCTGTTTCTCACTCTATTCGTCAAGTTAAAGAGTCTGAACTACACAAGGCTCAAATCCAGTATGATCTTCCAGAAGGCCGAGGACGTAAGGCTATGGAAGAGTATATGGATGTAATGAATCAGGCGAAGAAAGAAGAACTTGCAAAGCTTATCGGTGTCGATATCTACATCTAGAGCTTCTTATTAATGCCTGTTTAAGGACCAGAACCATGTCAAATTATCTCTCTAAATTACGCTTAATAGCCCTTTCTCTTGGTGTCTTGGTACTTGCCGGGTGTTCATCACTTCCTAGCGAACTTGAAGCAAAATCAGAGCCTGTAATTAGTGATTACCAACAGTGGGTCGACCAACTACCGGAGGCGAAAAGTGTTCGATTGGGTGGCGTTATCTCTAAAGTAACCAACTTGAAAGATAAGACTCGAATCGAAGTTGCTAATATGCCGATTTCGAGTAGCGGTAAGCCAGACCTAGACGCAGAGCCAAGCGGACGTTTTGTTGGTTATATTGAAGGGTATGTTGAGCCTCTAAGTTTTGCAGAAGGCCGTCTGATTACACTGGTTGGTCAGTCAAGCGGAAGTGAAGATGGGAAAATAGGGGAATACCCTTACATCTTCCCTGTGATGAAAGTGGACAACCAACGACTGTGGAACATCACTGAGCGTGTTGTTGTTAACGATTTTGCACCAACCTACTACTCGTGCAGAAGTTTACATTGTCGCAGTTTTCAAACGATGCCAAGACAAGGTCGAGTGATACAGGACGTAGAGTAATTAACTTTTTAGACGTTGATTGCGCAAACAGATGGAACTAAGTGTTTGATGATTGAAAAGTCATACTCCCTTGCTAGCGGGACGCTTGCAACACAACAGATTGGCAACCCACAAACGACCGCAACGACGGTCGTTTTTATTCATGGGTGGTTGGATAATTCGTCCAGCTTTAATCCGGTTATGCAGCAAGTCGCCAAGTTTGCGCCCAATGCTCACCTTGTTGCTATCGATCTCTTCGGACACGGCTTCTCGTCGCACAAATCGGGAAGTTACTACCCATTTCATGATTATATTGATGACTTGCATCAGTTGGTGACTAAATTATCGCCAAACAGACTGGTACTGGTAGGACATTCACTTGGTGCATTGATAGCAAGTTGCTATAGTGCCGCCTTTCCTGAAAAGGTGTCAGGATTAATTCAAATTGAAGGTCACGGACCTCTTTCTGAAGCTCCCCACGAAACAGTCTCTCGCTTGAGGGATGGGGTACTCAGTCGTCTTCGACAGCGAAGAAAGCCTTCACGTCCTTTGGCAAGCCTTGAGGATGCTATTAAGCTGAGAGCTCACGCCAACCAAATTAATGCTGAATTAATCGCTCCTATTGTTGAGCGAGGTATTGTCGAGTTCGAGAACTCTTGGCAATGGCGATGCGACCCTAATCTAAAATGTGACTCGTTATATCGAATGTCACAGGCGCACGCTGAAGCGATTATGGCGGCTATTGAATGCCCTCAATTAATAATCCTAGGGAATGGTGGATTCCGACATTTGCAGCATAATCGCTACAAATCAGTGCATAGTCCTCTGCATATAGAGACTGTTCCTGGCGGACATCATTGTCACTTAGAGAGCCCAGAGTTAGTTTCAGAGCTAATTCTTGGTGTAGTTAACAAAATTTAAACAAGTGTTTGAGCCTTTTAGTGCTCATGCACTAAAGCTGTGCTGTAATACCGCAATGATAAAAAGCGGCGAAGCAGTCGTCAGCTGATAAACGAGGAGTAACATCGTGGATAAACCTTGGCTTTCACGTTATCCAAGTGACGTACCAGAAACGATCAATCCAGATCAGTACCCATCTCTTGTAGAAATGTTTGAACAGTCGGTACAGAAGTACGCGGACCAACCTGCATTCGAGAACATGGGCTCGATTATGACATTCCGTAAGCTTGAAGAGCGCAGCCGTGCTTTTGCCGCTTACCTACAGAATGACTTGAAACTGAAGAAGGGCGATCGCGTCGCGCTAATGATGCCAAACCTACTGCAATACCCAATTGCACTATTTGGTGTATTGCGTGCAGGTATGATTGCAGTGAACGTCAACCCACTGTACACACCTCGTGAGCTTGAACATCAACTGAACGATTCTGGTGCAAAGGCGATTGTTATCGTATCTAACTTTGCGAGCACGCTAGAGAAAGTCGTTGATAACACGCCGGTTAAACACGTTGTTCTAACTAGCCTAGGGCAAATGCTGCCACGCGCGAAAGGGACAATTGTCGACTTTGTAGTGAAATACGTAAAAGGCATGGTGCCTAAGTATGATCTGCCGGGTGCTATCTCATTCAGAAAAGCGCTGCACAAAGGTCGTCGTCTTCAATATGTGAAACCGTTCATGGCGGGTGATGACATCGCGTTCCTACAGTACACTGGTGGTACAACAGGTGTAGCGAAGGGCGCAATCCTAACGCACCGCAATATGATTGCGAACGTACTTCAAGCGAAAGGGGCTTACGGTCCTGTTCTGCAAGAAGGCCGCGAGTTGGTTGTAACGGCATTACCGCTTTACCACGTATTTGCACTGACGGTGAACTGCTTACTGTTTGTTGAGATGGGTGGTCGTAACCTTCTAATTACTAACCCTCGTGACATTCCTGGCTTTATTAAAGAGCTGCAAAAGGTTCCGTTTACCGCAATTACCGGCGTAAACACCTTGTTTAATGCGCTAGTTAATAACGAAGATTTCCACGAGTTGGATTTCAGTAACCTACGCCTATCTGTTGGCGGCGGCATGGCGGTTCAACGCGCTGTTGCTGAGCAATGGAAGAAAGCGACAGGCATTCACCTATTGGAAGGCTATGGCTTAACTGAGTGTTCACCACTGGTAACGGGTAACCCATACGACCTGAAAGACTACACAGGTGCTATCGGCCTACCAGTACCATCGACAGAAGTTCGTATTGTTGATGATGAAGGTAAGGTTATTGCTAATGACCAAGTAGGCGAGCTACAAGTTCGTGGCCCTCAAGTTATGCAAGGTTACTGGCAGCGCCCTGAAGCGACCAAAGAAGTGATCGATCAAGACGGTTGGTTATCGACAGGTGACATCGTTAAGTTTGATGACGAAGGCTTGTTGTACATCGTTGACCGTAAGAAGGACATGATTCTTGTATCAGGCTTCAACGTCTACCCGAACGAGATTGAAGACGTTGTGGCTCTGCATGGTAAAGTGCTTGAAGTAGCAGCTATCGGTCAACCTCATGAAGTGTCTGGTGAATTGGTTAAGATCTACGTTGTGAAGCGTGACCCTAGCCTGACCAAAGAAGACATTATCGCGCACTGTCGTGAGCACTTAACGGGTTACAAAATCCCTAAATTAGTCGAGTTCAGAGATGATCTTCCAAAGACTAACGTAGGTAAGATCTTACGCCGCGTACTGCGTGAAGAAAACGATGCAGAACTTGCGAAACGCGCTAGCGAATAATTAGCCCGTTTGCGCGAAAGTACTGCACCAAAACCATTGAGGCGCTTAATCTAAGCGAGCGCTGAAAAATGGTGTTAGAATGCCGACAGTTAATGTCGGCATTTTTGTATCCGGCGATCAAATAGAAACCTGTGAGAGTTTTTGTGGATTATCAAATCATTACCCAATTGAAAGACCTTGAGCGAGTTTGCCAACAAGCACGTGAAGCCGATGTCGTTATGCTTGATACGGAGTTCGTTCGTACTAGAACCTATTACCCTCAATTAGGCTTGATTCAGTTATTTGATGGTGAAACGCTGTCACTGATTGACCCTATTGCTCTTGATGACATGACACCGTTCGTTACCTTGTTGAAAGACGCATCAGTATTGAAAGTGCTGCACGCGTGCGGTGAAGATTTGGAAGTGTTCCAGAACGCATTTGGCTGTACACCAACACCAATGGTTGATACACAGATCATGGCGGCTTTCTTAGGTCATGGTTTATCAACGGGCTTTGCTGCTCTGGTTTCAGAGTTTGTCGGTGTCGATCTCGATAAGAGTGAATCTCGCACAGACTGGCTAGCGCGTCCGCTTTCTCAAAAACAATTGGACTACGCAGCAGCAGACGTGCATTACCTAATGCCAATGTACAACAAGCTTCTAGAAAAAGTGATGGAAGCTGGCTGGTGGGAAGCGGCTCAGCAAGAGTCTGATTTACAAGTTGCCAAGCGCATTCGTAAAGTAAACCCAGATACAGCCTACCTTGATATTAAAGGGGCGTGGCAGCTTAAACCTAAGCAATTAGCGATCTTACGACCTCTAGCAACTTGGCGTCTAAAAGAAGCAATCAAGCGCGATTTAGCGCTGAACTTTGTCTTCAAAGAACAAGACCTATGGGCTGTGGCGCGTTTTGCGATGAAAGATCCCAAGCACATGGAGCAAGAGGGTTTTGATTACCGCTCTGTGCGTCGCCATGGTGCGAAGATCAGCTCAATTGTTAAGTTAGCTGAACATACACCAGAAGAAGAGTACCCAGCACCAGTAGAACGTCTAATGGACTTCCCTGGCTACAAGCAACTCTTCAAAGTGCTGAAAGATGAAGTGAAAACAGCATCACAACACAGTGGTTTGGCGACGGAATTCTTGGCATCGAAGAAGCAACTTAACCAAATGTTAAGCTGGGTGTGGAAGCACGATCGTAACCCAGAAAAGCTGCCTGATGTTATGCAAGGCTGGCGTTTAGATGTGGTTGGCGAAAAGCTGAGTAAAGCGATCAAATAACCGCTTGCTGCTTTAAAGCCTAACTTAGTTACAGTTATAAACTGCAGATACAAAAAAGAGAGCCTAGGCTCTCTTTTTTATTCAATCAATACAAGCAAGTGTATTACCTGCCAATCTTGTTCAGAAAGATTATCGATCTTCTTCTGGAAGCTTAACATTCAACTCTAACACTGAGATGTCGTCATCTTTGTGTTCAAAAGTCAGATCAACCATTGATGGATCGACCTCAACGTACTTGGCAATACACTTCAAGATGTCTTCTTTTAGTTGCGGCAGGTAAGACGGCGCTGGGTCGTCATGGCTGCGTCGTTCGGCAACAATGATCTGCAAACGTTCTTTGGCTAGGTTTGCGGTTGTCTTTTTCTGTGGTCTAAAAAACTCTAATAATGACATTGTGCATTAGCCCCCGAACAGTCGTTTGAAGATGCCTTTCTTCTGTTCCGTTAAGAAGCGGAAGTCAACTTGGCTACCCAGTAGTCGCTCTACAGTATCATTGTAAGCCATACCTGCGTCGGTTGCTTCGTCAAAGATAACTGGAACACCCTTGTTCGATGCGTTCAGTACCGCTTGGCTCTCTGGAATTACACCCAGTAGAGAGATGTGCAGGATTTCTTCAACGTCTTCAACACTGAGCATCTCACCTTGAGTTACACGTGCTGGGTTGTAACGAGTCAATAGAAGGTGTGTTTTCACTGGCTCTAAGCCGTCTTCAGAACGACGAGATTTAGAGTCAAGAATACCTAGAATACGGTCTGAATCGCGTACTGAAGAGACTTCTGGGTTGGTGGTTACAATCGCTTCATCAGCGAAGTACAACGCCATAAGAGCGCCTTGTTCGATACCCGCAGGAGAATCACAGATGATGAAATCAAAGCCCATTTCATCCAGTTCATCAAATACACGACGAACACCATCTTTTGTTAGTGCGTCTTTATCACGAGTTTGAGAAGCAGGAAGAATGAACAGGTTCTCTGTGCGCTTGTCTTTGATCATCGCTTGGTTCAGCGTCGCTTCACCATTGATAACATTAACGAAGTCGTACACAACACGACGCTCACAACCCATGATTAAATCTAGGTTACGCAGACCGATATCAAAGTCGATAACTGCGGTTTTCTTTCCTTTTAAAGCCAGACCCGAGGCAATAGCTGCACTGGAGGTCGTTTTGCCTACCCCGCCTTTACCTGACGTTACAACGATAATGCGTGCCATTCTGTTTTCCTTTTATTTCTCTTATATTGCGAGGACATCAACGTGTAATACATCGTTTGCCATACTGAACATGGTTTTCTTCTGCCAGTACTCGCTTTCAATTTGATCGCTGAGCCAGTAATTTCCAGCAATGGAAACCAGCTCGGCTTGTAAGTCATTACAAATTATTTTTGCTTCAGTTTGACCACTTGCACCTGCAATCGCACGGCCGCGTAAAGTGCCATGAATATGGATGCTGCCATCGGCAATCACTTCCGCGCCTGCACTCACATGGCTGAGTATCAATAGATCGCCATCTTTCGCATAAACCTGCTGACCAGAACGAATAGGGGTTCTAATCACTTTGATTGGTGCCATTTTCGCTGGAGCTTGAGATGGCGACTTGCTTGCCGTCATCACTGCAAAACCGGCTTCTTTAGCGAGGTTTTGCATTCGCTTATCAGAACAGCCTGCCACACCAACCGGGATCATGCCCGCTTGAGATATACCATTTTTAAGTTGCACAAAATCGATATCGCCCGCGACTTTACTGATGTTGATAACAACAGGTGCGGCAGCGAAAAACGTAGGTGCTTGGTCTACTTTCTCTTGAAGAAAAGAGACTGCATTTTCGACTTGATCATCGGATAAGTGCAAAACAGATAGCGTAAAGCTGCTACCTTTTAGATCTGGGTTACTAGACATCGAAAAACTACAGGACCTCAATAGCGGATTAGTACAATTTCTTTATCAATAAAATAAAGGGCATTGCCTGAAACTAGGTTTATCATGTTATATTCCCAAACCAAGCACAGCAAGTAATCTTGTTGTCAAATGGACGTTTTGTTCCCAATATTTCCCTAACATAAACTATTGATCTCGCAAGTGAGAGTTTTGTAGTCATAATCAATTAAAAGGTTTGTCATGCTGTGTTCTATATATAAAAGCTCAAAGAAAGAAGGAACATACCTTTATATCCCTAAGAAGGATGATTTTTCACAAGTTCCTGACGCATTGATGCAAATGTTTGGTAAACCTAGTTTTGTAATGGTAATTAAAATGGATGGCCGTAAACTGGCTCAAGTAAACATCGAAAAAGTGAAAGAATCACTGAATACCGATGGTTTCTTTTTACAGGTTCCGCCACCACCAGTTAACGAACTTGAGCTTCATAAAGAGCGTAAAGCTCAACAGAAATCTCAAGACGAAGAGTGATAGCCACCTCAATTCAAGGAGGAGTGATCGTTGAGTAAATTTTCGAAAACCATATTGGCTGTGTCGGCATTACTATTGGGTAATAGCCTGACCATAAGTTCAATACAAGCTGAAGAACTGAGCTTCGAGCAATATGTAGAAAAACTAAAACAACAAGGCCGTGAAGAAGGCATCTCTGAAGCGATCATTGATGAAGCCTTTGATGGTGTAACGTTTAAGCCAAGAGCGGTAAAAGCCGACAAAAACCAACCTGAGAAAAAACTGACTCTGGATGAATACATTCCACGAGCGGTTCCAGATTGGAAAGTGAAGCAAGCAAGGTCACTCTACAAGGAGCATTACACCGCGTTAAAGCGTATTGGTGATGAATATGGTGTTCAACCAAGATTCATTGTCGCGCTATGGGGCGTTGAGAGTAATTTTGGTAAGTTCACGGGCAATTACAGCGTTATCGACGCCCTAACGACCATGGCTTATGAAGGACGCCGAGAAGCTTTCTTCCGTAGCGAAGCGATGGCGGCATTGAAGATTCTTGATCAAGGCCATATTGCACCAAAAGAGATGAAAGGCTCTTGGGCTGGTGCGATGGGTCAACCTCAGTTTATGCCAAGCTCATTCTTAGCTTACGCCGCTGATGGCAGTGGTGATGGCAAGAAAGACATTTGGGGCACTGAAGAAGACGTATTTGCTTCGGCGGCCAATTATCTCAGCCAATCAGGGTGGGATGACAAATATACTTGGGGTCGTCAGGTTCATGTTCCGTCAACTGTGTCGATCGATTTACAAGGTCGAGACGAAGACAAAGCGAAATACTTAAAAGAGTGGTCTGAACTCGGTATTAAACGCTATGACGATCGCCCACTGCCAACACTTGATGAAGACATTAAAGCTTGGTTAATCATGCCGGATGATGAAACCGGACGTTCGTACCTCATTTATAACAACTACAATGTGTTAATGAAGTGGAATCGTTCTTACTACTTTGCTTTGGCAGTAAGCCATCTAGCCGACAGAATTAAGTTTGATTAACAGACCTAAGTCGCTTTGAATAGCATTTGGCCTACCATAGGCAGAACGAACTAATGGACTCTTCGGAGTCCTTTTTGATTTTATATTTCAGAGATTTAATAAGGTGATCTTGTGCTAACAGATAGAGCTGCACAGATGGTGATATTCCATGCGCTGATCAAGCACGAAGGCTTTACCAGTGCTGCAAAAAGCTTGAACGTTTCGGTGTCCCATATCAGTAAGCAAGTCGCTTTGCTTGAAGACTCTATAGGCATCAAGCTGGTGCAAAGGACAACACGAAGCTTAACGCTGACTGAAGCGGGAGACGTGTTCTATCAACATTGTGAGCAGCTGTTTAACACGGTGAAAGCAGCTCAGATGGATATGGACAGCCAGCGCGATGATATCTCTGGAATACTACGCGTCGGGTTGTCGCAGTCATTTGGCACACTCCATATCATTCCGGCGATTGATCAACTCAGACAGCTTTATCCTCAATTGAGAATCGAGGTCCACTTGTTCGACTATAAGGTGGACATGATTGAAGAGCGATTGGATCTCTGGATCACCAACAATGAAGACTTGCCTGAAGGTTACATTGCGCAGCGTTTAGCAGACAGCCAGTTTGTGGTGGCTGCGTCACCGGATTATCTGATTAAGGCCGGGACGCCACATGTACCTTCCGATTTGATTGACCATAACTGTCTTATCTATCGCAGCCGTGAACGAGATTACACATCGTGGGCGTTTGATAACGGGCAAGAAAACCTCAGCGTCAAAGTCGCGGGCGATTACTCAGTCGATTTGGCTGAGGCAGTGCGAGACGCGGCAGTATCAGGGTGGGGTGTTGCTTATTTGGCGACTTACTTAGTGAAAGAAGAGTTTAGAACGGGCAAGCTCATTCAAGTATTGCCAGAGTGGAGAGCTAGTCAGCTGATGCCATTTTATGCCGTTTACCCAAGCCGAAAGAACATGCCTAAGAAGCTTTCAGCTGTGATTGAGTTCATCAAAGATCATATTGGGTCGCCGACGTATTGGGACAAAAACCTCAAAACTTGCGTTGAACTGCATCGTTAACTGTTTCCTAATCTATAAATATAATTTCCATATGGAAAAAGTACGCTTTTTAATCAAAGTTAATTATTAAAATTCAATAACTTAATTATACTCATAGTTAAATCGTGATTACCCCAACATCACATTAACAACCTCAGCTTGCCGCAAACGATTTCCTCTATAGAATGCGTCGCCTTTCCTACCTACAACTTTTAGGTTGACGCACATGGCTTCCCTACTTGGAATTATCACTATTTTAGTTGCCGCTTGGTTACTATCTACGGACAGAAAAAATATTCCACTAAGAACAGTCTCTTTGGCTTTCTTATTACAAATCTCATTCGCGCTATTGGTTCTGTATGTACCAATGGGTAAAGAAGCGTTGAATGCAGCCACGGGTGCGGTATCTAGCTTGATCAACTACGGTCAAGAGGGGATTAACTTCCTATTTGGTGGCCTAACTAATAACGGATTTGTTTTCGCGATTAATGTTCTTGGCATCATTATCTTTTTCTCTGCACTGATTTCAGGCTTGTACCACATCGGCTTTATGCCAAAGGTGATCAACCTTATTGGTGGTGCGCTACAGAAGTTCTTGGGCACAGGTCGTGCGGAATCATTGTCTGCGACTGCCAATATCTTTGTCGGCATGATTGAAGCGCCATTGGTGGTTAAGCCTTACTTAAAACACATGACAGATTCACAACTGTTTGCTGTGATGGTGTGTGGTTTGGCGTCTGTAGCTGGTGGTACGCTAGTGGGTTATGCATCGCTTGGCGTTGACCTAAACTTCCTGATCGCTGCGGCATTCATGTCTGCACCAGCCGGCCTATTGATGGCTAAAATCTTAGTACCTGGCAGCCCAAATGACGCTCAAGAAAATATTGAGTCTGATGTAGAAATTCCACGAGCAACAAACGTAGTTGAGGCGATGGCAGATGGGGCTATGTCTGGACTTCGTATTGCCGTTGCGGTGGGTGCAACACTTCTTGCCTTTATCAGTGTGATTGCAATGCTGAATGGCTTGCTAGGTATCGTTGGCGGCTGGTTTGGCGTAAACCTAAGCTTCGAACTTATCCTAGGTTATGTGTTTGCACCCGTTGCATGGCTGATCGGTGTACCGTGGTCTGAGGCTGTGGTTGCGGGCTCATTGATCGGTAACAAGATTGTCGTGAACGAGTTCGTGGCTTTCATCCAACTAATGGATGCTAAAGAGGCACTAAGTGAGCACTCGCAAGCGATCGTAACTTTCGCTCTATGTGGCTTTGCTAACATCTCTACCATGGCGATTCTTATCGGTGGCTTAGGTAGCTTGGTACCAGAGCGTCGCTCTTTCATCTCACAATACGGCTTTAAAGCGATTTGTGCAGGTGTGTTTGCTAACCTAATGAGTGCCGCGATTGCTGGCGTGGTACTTTCACTGTAAGTACCTAGTTTAATCATTAAGCACCGAGTGGATGAGTCAGTCACTTTATTTCCCCTATAGTAAAGTGACTGATTAATCGCAATAATATTCGGTCAGCACGAAAAAGAGAGCCTATAGTTTAATGACGTAGGCTTTCTTGTTTTAGCAAATAGGTTTGTATCACAGGGTGTGGCACAAATTATTTAGGGGCATAAATGGATTTGTCGATTACTTCTTCTTTGGCGCTAATTGGACTCTTGTCTTTAGCTTGTCAGCAGCTCGGCTGGCGTTTACGTCTTCCCGCCATTCTCCCTCTCCTTATCGTTGGCCTATTGTTAGGTCCCGGCCTGAATATTCTAAATCCCGATGCCATTTTCGGTGATGTGCTGTTTCCTATGATCTCCTTAGGGGTTGCCATCATCTTGTTTGAAGGAGCATTGACCCTAAATTTCAAAGAAATCAGAGGCCATGGCCGGATGGTGACTCACCTCGTGAGTTTCGGCATGTTGATTACATGGGCGTGTATCGTGGTGGGGGCATACTACTTTGTGGACTTCAGTTGGCCGTTAGCCGCACTGTTTGGTGCATTAGTTGTGGTAACTGGCCCTACGGTAATCGTGCCCATGCTTCGCAGTATTCAGCCTAAATCTTCGTTAGGCAGTATCTTGCGATGGGAAGGGATAGTAATTGATCCGATTGGCGCTCTGTTTGCGGTTCTCGTCTACGAGTACATTGTTTCTTCTGCCGACCCTACCGGACACGTTCTGTCAGCTCTGGGCCTGACGTTAGTCATAGGTTTAGGCTTAGGGATCATCGGTGGCCATTTGATTGCCAAGATGCTGCAAGGGCATTGGGTACCGCACTATTTACGTAATGTGGCTGTGCTGACGCTAATGTTGGCGGCGTTCTCGTTTTCTAATGATCTGAGTGAAGAATCGGGTTTATTAACCGTGACCATCATGGGGATCTGGCTTGCCAACGTGAAGGGCTTGGACATCGAAGACATCATCGAATTCAAAGAAACCCTGACCGTGTTACTTATTTCTGCGTTGTTTATTCTGTTAGCCAGTCGACTCGATTCGGGGGCTTTCCTTTCGATAGGTTGGGGCGGTATTGGGTTGCTAGCGGTGGTTATGTTGGTGGCTCGCCCGTTAAGCGTGTGGATCAGCGGGATCGGTACGGATCTTAATTCGGCGGATAAATGGTTTTTGAGTTGGATGGCACCTCGCGGGATCGTAGCAGCCGCGGTTTCTTCTCTGTTTGCGATAAAACTGCAAGAGAAGCAATTGATTGAAGGCGCAGATCTGCTCGTGCCCATGGTGTTCTTAGTCATTATTGGTACGGTTGTGATTCAGAGCTTAACCGCGAGCTGGTGGGCGAGAAGGCTAGGGGTCACTCAAGAGAAAGCGCAAGGGGTTATCTTCTTTGGCGCCACTCAGTTTTCACGCCAGTTTGCCAAAGTGTTGGCGACACACAACATCAACAGTGTGCTTGCTGATACTAACTGGGAAAGCATTCGCTTAGCTCGTATGGATAACTTGAATGTTTACTTTGGTAACCCAGCTTCAAGCCACGCGGAAAACAATTTGGAACTCGATGGGATAGGGCGTGCGATGATCGTCTCGCCTTATCGTCAAACCAACCCGTTAGTCAGCATGCATTACCAAGACGAGTTTGGTGCCAATAAGGTGTTTGAGCTTGAATCGTCAGAGACTAAGCATGAAAGACATCAAGTGAGCCGCAATGGCAATCGAAGTCTGTTCTCGGAAGGGATTACCTATTCTAAGCTTAACTCACTGATGGCTCAGGGTAGCCAAATTAAAAGTACAGGTTTGACCGAGGCATTTGATTTAAAAGAGTTTAATGCTTTGTATCCTAAAGCCATTCCTCTTGGGGTGATCACTGGCGGTGATTTCCGTTTAATGACACAAGGATCTGAGTTGGAAAAACTTATATCAACGGAGTGTGAGCTTATTAGTTTATTACCGCCTTCTGAACAGACGGAAAAAGTTGAGAGTCCAGATAAGTAGCAACGAGCGCTTCATCAAAAGCGAGTCACCCCGTTTTAAAAACGAATAGCTAAGTACCAAAGCATCAAAAAAGCCGCAACGTTCATCACGTTGCGGCTTTCTAATTTATTTATATGCGCTGCGGACTATTTCGAGTGAAATTGCTCACAAGCGATCATGGTGTTCTCGATTAGGCTCGCCACCGTCATTGGGCCAACACCACCCGGCACAGGTGTGATGAAGCTTGCGCTTTCTTTCGCTACGTCGTATTCAACGTCACCCACTAGTTTGCCAGATTCCAAACGGTTGATACCCACATCGACCACAACAGCGCCTTTCTTAATCCAAGCGCCAGGAATGAAGTTAGGTTTACCAACGGCAACTACAACAACGTCTGCTTGACGCACGTGACCTTCAAGGTCTTTGGTGAAGCGGTGACATGTTGTCGTCGTACAACCTGCTAGAAGAAGCTCTAGCGTCATTGGGCGACCTACGATGTTTGATGCGCCAACCACAACCGCGTGCTTACCACGTAAGTCGATGTTGTAACGGTCAAGCAGCGTGATGATGCCTTTTGGCGTGCAAGAGCGAAGCTTAGGCATGCGCTGAGCCAAACGGCCGACATTGTAGGGGTGGAAGCCATCAACGTCTTTTTCTGGCGTGATACGCTCAAGAACGTGAGTGCTATCAATGCCTGCTGGTAGAGGCAGTTGAACAAGAATACCGTCGATCTCTGGATCGTCGTTCAGTTGGTCTACAAGTGTTAACAATTCGTCTTCTGTCGCAGTGGCTGGCAAGTCGTAAGATTTAGATACGAAGCCAACTTCTTCACACGCTTTACGCTTACTTCCAACGTAAACCTGAGAAGCAGGGTCTTCACCCACTAAAACAACCGCTAGGCCCGGAGCGCGTAATCCAGCTTCAGTACGAGCTTTTACACGTGCAGCAACTTCGGAGCGAACCGTTTGAGAAATTAGCTTTCCATCAATATTTTGAGCAGTCATGAATTTCCTTAGTATTGATATTCAAGTTAGTGGCTGATGTTTTTGGCGCATTATTCCAGAAAATCTTTTTGATTACCATCAAGCAAACGTTTGCTTTGCTCTATTTTCCAACACTTATATGTTTGTTGGCCTTTTTTTACCCACTTAGATCAGAATGTTACATAAAGCCGTTGCTTTACTGATTCGAATTCGTATAATTCGTTCCTGTAGCGCGCCCTTAGCTCAGCTGGATAGAGCACCTCCCTTCTAAGGAGGTGGTCGAAGGTTCGAATCCTTCAGGGCGTGCCATTATTTAAAGAAACCCGATAACTCTCCGAGTTGTCGGGTTTTTTGCATTTTACACATCATAAAACACTTCTTTTCAAGCGCGACTCATTTTCTTCTGTTATTCGTTTCATTCGGCTTATGTAATAGAAAGTTAAAATTGTTCGTTTTTTGGGGTTTACATCATTTGGTAATAAAGCCACTATGAATTCACGAAGAATAGACAAGTAAAGCTATTAGCCAGTCGGTTTAGGAATCAAACCTTCTGCTCAATAGCTGATTTAGAGGAAGTAATGGCAGGAAACAGTATCGGACAACATTTCCGCGTGACCACGTTCGGAGAAAGTCACGGTATCGCACTAGGATGTATCGTAGATGGGTGCCCACCAGGATTAGAAATTACCGAAGCAGACCTTCAAAGAGATTTGGATCGTCGTCGCCCTGGTACTTCTCGCTATACAACGGCTCGTCGTGAAGCGGATGAAGTGAAAATCTTATCAGGTGTATTTGAAGGCCAAACTACGGGTACTTCTATTGGTCTATTGATTGAAAATACAGACCAACGCTCTAAAGACTATTCCGAAATTAAAGACAAGTTCCGCCCTGGCCACGCTGACTATACGTACCATCAAAAGTACGGTGTGCGTGATTACCGAGGTGGTGGTCGTTCTTCAGCTCGTGAAACTGCAATGCGTGTTGCTGCAGGTGCAATTGCGAAGAAATACCTAAAACAAGAATTTGGTGTTGAAATCCAAGCTTACCTTTCTCAAATGGGTGATATCTCAATTGATAAAGTGGATTGGAACGAGATTGAAAACAACGCTTTCTTCTGTCCAGATGCCGACAAAGTACCAGAATTTGATCAACTGATTCGTGACTTGCTAAAAGAAGGCAACTCGATCGGTGCGAAGATTCAAGTGGTTGCGACTAAAGTGCCAGTAGGCCTTGGTGAGCCAATCTTTGATCGTCTAGATGCTGACATCGCGCACGCTCTAATGAGCATTAACGCTGTGAAAGGTGTTGAGATTGGTGATGGCTTTGATGTGGTTAATCAACGCGGTAGTGAACACCGTGACCCATTAACTCCAGAAGGTTTCAGCAGTAATCATGCTGGCGGTATCTTAGGTGGTATCTCTACTGGTCAAGATATTGTGGCAAGCATTGCGCTTAAACCAACATCAAGCATCACTGTACCTGGTGACACAATCACGAAAGATGGTGAAGCAACGCAGTTAATCACGAAAGGTCGTCACGATCCATGTGTTGGCATCCGTGCGGTACCTATTGCAGAAGCAATGCTGGCTATCGTGCTGCTTGACCACTTGCTACGTCATCGTGGTCAAAACTTTGGTGTGACAACTGAAACACCACAAATCTAATTCTGCTTCTTTTTATTTAGAATAGAATTGGTAGAAACAAAAAAGGGTTGCTTCGTAATGAAGTAACCCTTTTTCACATTAGCAGGATTATTCGTCCGGTTAGCGACTATCGTCATTAAAGACAGCTAGCAGCTTAAGGCTCTTAATCCATTAATGCACTGAACTTTCAGGATCAAGTTGGAACGAAGGCAAACTCCATTTGAATCTTACAGCCGCCATGCGCAGCAAGTAACCAACTACAAGCGTCACAATTGTCGCCGTGACGTCGTTGATGCCAAGCTCAAGCAAACCTAGGTACAAACCTGAAGCGACAAGTGCGACAGAGGCATACAGCTCTTCATGTAACACCAATGGTGTTTGACGACAGATAAGGTCACGTAACAAACCACCAAAGACACCTGTCACTAATGCCGATACCATGCAAATCATCGGGTGCAGACCCATGGTCATCGCTACTTTGGTACCAATGATACTGAATACGATTAGGCCTAGTGCATCCAAACGAATGAATAGCCCTTTGAGCTTGATAACCCATTTAGCCAGTCCGGTTGTAATAACACCTGCTATACAGGTGATGGCCAGATACTGAGGGTTTTCAACCCAACCTAAAGGGTAATGGCCAAGTAAGATATCGCGTACTGTACCGCCGCCAATTGCCGTTGCGCTCGCAACCAACATTACACCAAACCAATCCATTTTTTGTTTGCCTGCACTGAGAGCGCCGGTCATGGCTTCTGCCGTGATGCCAATGATATACAAAACACTTAGTAGCATTGCTGTAGCTCTATAATTTAGGTCTATAAACTCGAGTCTTATAGGCCTTAGGGATATAAAATGAAGCGCGAGTGTAGTAGTAAAAATGCTTGTTGACGAATGAATATTTGTACCGTGAATGGGCGTTTCAGATTAGCTAAACTAATCATTCACCTTAAAGTGGTGTAATCTGGGAATGGCAATCGATTGTCACTGCAAAGTATAATGGCGAACCCGATGTCATTACGCTTGATAGGGCTTTACCGAGCGCTTAAAAAAAAGCAAAATGCCCCAGTTATTTTTACTTAAATTTGATTTTATGACACACCAATACTCAGACATTATCGATATCTTCAATCAGACCTTTTTTGAAAGCTTTAATACCAAACTAGAGCTAGGGGCTGATGAGCCGATCTATTTGCCTGCTGATGATACTATCCCACACCATCGAATCGTGTTCGCACGTGGCTTTTACGCCTCTGCACTCCATGAGATCGCACACTGGTGCGTTGCTGGGCCTGAGCGTCGTTTACTGGAAGATTTTGGCTATTGGTATGAACCTGACGGTCGAACGGAATCGGTTCAAGCTGAGTTTGAAAAAGTAGAAATTCGCCCACAAGCGTATGAATGGATCATTGCGATGAGCGCAGGCTTTCCTTTTAATGTCAGCTGTGACAATCTACACGGCGATTTTGAGCCAGATCGTTTGGCCTTTATGAATAAAGTACATAGCGAAGTTATGGGTATCTTTGAAGTAGGCTTTCCGCCTCGCGTGAAAATGCTCTCTGAAGCATTACGCAGCTTCTACGATGTAGAACCTTTATGTGCTAGCCAATTTATTGTGAAATAAGAGAATATTATGATTATCGAATTTGAAGAAAAACTACTTGAAGTAATTGATGCTCGCATTGAAAACGCATCAGACGATGAACTGTTTGCTGGTGGTTACTTACGTGGTCATATTTCTCTTTCAGTGGCTTCATGTGAAGAAGAAGGCATTGAAGATGTGGCTGAAGTAAAAGCTCGTATTGAACAGAGCCTAGACGACGCTCGCTCTGAACTAACACCAGCAGACCGCACTATCGTTAATGACCTTTGGGTTGAGCTACAAAACCAAGCTTAATCTCGATGTATTAATACTATCCGCTCAGTCCCTTCCTTTCCCATTTTGCTGAGCGAACTGGTTTATTTGAGACTCGTTCGAAATTTTTGAATGAGTCCGTTCATTTCTTGTGATGGTTACATTTTCTTACTACGTTATTCTAATCCCACTTAACGGAATTACAGAAAGGTCACATCATGAAAGTTATCGCATTTGGCGCAAGCACAAGTTCTACCTCAATCAACAAAACACTAGCAACTTACGCAGCAAACTTGATTGAAGGTGCTGAAGTAAAAGTCCTAGACATCAACGATTACAATGTTCCTATGTTCAGTGAAGACACTGAAAAAGAGATTGGCCAAGCGTAAGGCGCTCAAGCATTCTTGCGCGACCTAGCTGAAGCTGATGCGTTTGTTATCTCGTTCGCAGAACACAATGGTCACTACCCAGCTGCGTATAAAAACCTATTTGATTGGGCGACACGCATTGAGCGTTCAGTATTTGGCGAGAAGCCGGCGGTTTACCTAGCGACTTCACCAGGCCCTGGCGGCGCACAAACGGTACTTGGCGCAGCGACAGGTTCTGCACCTTACTTCGGTGGAAACGTGCAAGCGTCAGTTTCAGTACCAAGCTTCTACGATAACTTTGATTTTGAATCTGGTTCTATCAGCAACGAAGAGATCGTTCTACAGATTAAAGACGCGGTTGCTAAGCTGTAAATACAGCTTCGTTTAGAACATCAGTTTAGAGCAACACGAATAACAAAAAGCTCGATCGACACAATGAACTCGGGCTTTTTAGCTTTTAACTTATTAGTTTCAGATATTCAGAAATTTCAGATGTTCAAAATAGCTGAACTAGAAACTACGGCTTTGATTTAGAATGCTTGTCAGCAACCCAGCCAGCGGTTAATGCTTTACCTTTACGCAGTCTGCGTACCCACATTCGACTTGGGTGAATCGCCTCAAGCACATCAACAGGCAAGGGCAGCGGATCGCCACAGATCTGTGATGCTAATACTTCAGCCAATAATGGTGCAGAGCTCAAACCACGTGAACCCAGTCCGATAAAGCAATAAAGGTTAGGGAAGCTTGTTACCGTTTCTACATCCTCAACCGAGTCACGCTGCGGGTTGAAGTTGTGGAGATCTTGGTACTGCTCCTTAATGGCTTCAAAGTCACCAACGTTTCCGACAAACGGAAGGTGGTCACGGCTTACGCTTCGGATACCTTGGCGCGCTAAGTTGTCACTGGTATCGACATCTTTTGTCCATGCTTGGTCTGGTAGTGACCCATGTAGGCGCTCGCCATTGTGCTGCTGAACCTCAATATCAAATTCTTGGTCGATATTGGTTTTGTCGTAGTTCGCACCAATACAGTGATGACCATTGTTGGGGTTCTGTGGCGTCAAATAGCCATCAAAGCACAACACGGTTTTTAGCTGGCTGAGATTTTCCGTGGTCGGAATATGGCTCACTTGGCCTTTAACCGGAGTCAGTGGTACTGGCTGAGTTTGTTCAAACTGAGTGAACTTGTGTCCGTTTGCGACAACTACTTGGTCGTGCTTAGTTTGAATCTCACCTTGAGGTGCCTCAATCGTCAGTAACCATTGTTTTTCAGCTTCGAGCCACTCAAGTTGCGTTACTTGATGTTGATAGTGTGCGCTCACTTGGTTGCTCTCTTCTAGCTTGCCAATCAAGCCTTGAGTCAGTTGAAGAGGGCTTAACCAACCACCCAGCGGAAAGTAAACACTCTCTTTATCGACGGGTAAGCCAATCTTTTCGTTGGCTTGCTCTGGCGATAAACGCTGAATCAGGTCGGTGTGGAAGTTGCCTTCCAACATGCGGTTGAGCTTTTTAGTGGAGCCTTGATCCCACATCAAGATGTTCACGCCACACAAGCTGTGATCAAATTGAATAGACTGAGCCGCTTGATTAATAAATTGACGAGCAAACAGTAATCCCGGGCCAAACACGCGAGACACGTTCGAGGTCGCTTCGCTTAATAGCGGGTAAATCGCACCTTGGTTGTTACCTGAGGCATTGCCCGCAGCTTGTGGATGTTCACAATAAAGGGTGATGTTTTTACCACGACGGCTTAGCGTTTTGGCTAATGCAGCACTGGCGACACCACCACCAATGATCGCAATGTCTTGGGATTCAGTGTGTTGAGCGAGGCCATACCAAGGTTTGATGTTGGTGTGAGCGTGCTTTTCGCCAAGTCGGCCGGCGATCATTTCTCGCTTAGTACCAAAGCCTTTGACCTTTTTCATTTCAAAGCCAGCTTCAATTAAGCCACGGCGAACAAAGCCAGCAGCGGTGAAGGTGGCGCAGCTACAATCTTGCTTAGCGAGCTTAGCCATGCCGTTGAATAGGTTTTGATTCCACATCTCTGGGTTCTTGCTCGGAGCAAAACCGTCTAAGAACCAAGCATCAACCAAACCTTCACGCGGGGTTGGTACGTTGGGCATGCAATCTTTAATATCGCCAAACCACAAATCAAGCGTGATTGCACCGTCGCCCAGCACAATGCGGTGACATTCAGGTAGAGCAATAGGGTAGTGTTCTTGGAGTTGCGTCGCATACTCGGCTAATTCTGGCCACGATTGGTGTGCTTTGATCAGATCCTCTTTATTTAAAGGATATTTTTCAAAACTGATGAAATGTAACTCTTTGGTCATCGCTTGTGGGTTATCTTTAAGAAAAGCATCGAACCATTGCCAAACTGCAAGAAAGTTCAAACCTGTGCCAAAGCCGGTTTCAGCAATCACAAAGCGGCGTTGTTCATGTTCAAGCCAACGCTCTGGAAGGTGGTTTTGCTTTAAAAAGACGTAGCGAGTTTCTTCTAAACCGTTAACATTGGAGAAGTAAACGTCGTCAAATTGGTCTGAAACTGGCGTGCCAGACTCATTCCATTCCAGTTCTGCATTAGTAATTGAAGTCATAAAATCTATCATTTTGTGATTTGAAGCGATATGTTGGTAGGGATTGTACGAATTTCTAGGAAAGCTGACCACTTTTGTTAGGCTTCTTAGTTATCATCTAGCTGAATTTAGAATTATAGGAATGTCACATGAAACGAGTCGTAATCACCGGTATGGGTATTGTTTCAAGTATCGGTAACAACGTCGAAGAAGTTTTAGCATCACTGAAAGAGGGTAAATCTGGTATTACCGCTTCAGAGCAGTTCAAGGAAAATGGCTTGCGCTCTCAAGTATGGGGTAACCTAAAAATGAACCCTGCTGACCATATCGATCGCAAAAAAATGCGCTTTATGGGTGATGCAGCGGCATTCGCTTATCTTTCAATGGAGCAAGCAATTGCTGATTCTGGCTTAACTGAAGATCAAGTATCTAATGACCGCACGGGTATCGTTGCGGGTTCAGGTGGTGCTTCATCTCTAAACCAAGTAAACGCGGTAGACATCATCCGTGAGAAAGGCGTGAAGCGCGTTGGTCCATACATGGTTCCACGTACAATGGCTTCTACGGTTTCTGCTTGTCTAGCAACTCCTTTCAAAATCCGTGGTGTGAACTACTCTATGAGCTCTGCATGTGCGACATCTGCACACTGTATTGGTCACGCAATGGAGCTTATCCAACTTGGTAAGCAAGACGTTGTATTCGCTGGTGGCGGTGAAGAACTGGATTGGTCTCTGACTATGATGTTCGACGCAATGGGCGCACTTTCTACTAAGTACAACGACACGCCAGAGCTGGCTTCTCGTACCTACGATGCAGACCGTGATGGTTTCGTTATCTCTGGTGGCGGCGGCATGTTAGTTATCGAAGAGCTTGAGCACGCTGTTGCTCGTGGCGCAAAAATCTACGGTGAAATCGTAGGCTACGGCGCAACTTCAGATGGCTACGACATGGTTGCTCCTTCTGGTGAAGGTGCGGTTCGTTGTATGAAGATGGCGATGCAAAACGTTGATGGCGTTGATTACGTGAACACTCACGGTACTTCAACTCCAGTTGGCGACGTTAAAGAGCTAGGCGCTATCCAAGAAGTATTTGGTGGCAACAGCCCAGCAATTTCTGCAACTAAAGCGATGACAGGTCACGCTCTAGGTGCTGCTGGCGTACACGAAGCTATTTACTCAACGCTAATGCTAGATAACGGCTTTATCGCTCCAAGCATTAACGTTTCGAACCTAGACGAAGCTGCTGCTGGCCTAGACATCGTAACTGAAGCTCGTGATCAAGAGCTAACTACAGTTATGTCTAACAGTTTTGGTTTCGGCGGTACGAACGCAACGCTAGTAATCAAAAAGTACCAAGCTTAACTTAAGCTTGAGTTACAGAGACAAGGTTAATCGTTAAAGGGTTGCGCTAGTGCCGATTCAACACGCACAGGTCACCCAGTAATAATGACCATCAGAACAAAGTTTTTAGACGCAGGTTGGTAAACGTGTTTTTTGAACATAGTTTTTAAATCTGGGTTTAGAGATTGAAAGGTTTCCAGAGCTTGACCAGTACTGACTTTGGTTAGTACTGGTTGAACAGACGCAAGACTCTGTCTCCTGGAGAGCGAGATAGGATCCTTTTGTTCTGGATGTTTGCCCGATTGTTTATTCAATCGGGCATTTTTCGTTTTAGCCGTTTGATCTTGGGTGTTCACTCTGGTTTCGGTTCTTGTCTGCCAAGGTTAGGTGATTCAGCCCTTTATTTATAATGTATTCCAATTGCTACTCGACACCGTGTGTGGAATTTTGCACAATCATTTCAATTCACATTTAGGTCGATAGACCCCAACAAAAGTACTCGCCAAATGAAAATCTTAATCGACGAAAATATGCCTTACGCTGAAGCGCTTTTTAGCCAGCTAGGGGAAGTGACAATGAAGTCTGGTCGCACATTAACAGCTGACGACCTAGTTGACGTAGACGCATTGATGATTCGCTCTGTTACCAAGGTAAACGAGTCATTGATCAGCAAAGCCAATAAGCTGAAGTTTGTTGGTACTGCGACGGCTGGTATGGACCATGTTGACCAAGAATTGATGAAAGAGCGTGGCATTTTCTTTACTGCGGCGCCTGGCTGTAACAAGGTGGGTGTTGCTGAGTACGCATTCAGTGCGATGATGGTGCTTGCGCAACAGCAAGGCTTTTCTGTTTTTGATAAAACGGTTGGTATTATCGGCTGTGGTCAAGTGGGCAGTTACTTAGCGAAGTGCCTTGAAGGTATTGGTATCAAAGTTCTGCTGAACGACCCTCTAAAACAGCAAGAGGGTGATACTCGCGAATTTACTGAGTTAGAGACTTTGCTTGAACAATCAGACGTTATTACATTACACACGCCAATCACTAAGACGGGTGAGTATCCAACGCATCACTTGATCAGTGAGCAAGTGCTGAACAACTTACGTGCTGATCAAATCCTGATTAATGCAGCTCGCGGTCCTGTGGTTGATAACCAAGCGCTAAAAGCTCGCCTGCAAAAAGCCGATGGTTTCACTGCAGTGCTTGATGTGTTTGAGTTTGAACCTGAAGTCGACTTTGAGCTTCTTCCGTTACTCGCTTTTGCAACGCCTCACGTAGCGGGCTACGGTTTAGAAGGTAAAGCGCGTGGTACCACGATGATCTTCAACAGTTATTGTGAATTTTTAGGTACTGAACAGCGTGCGTATGCAAGCGACTTATTGCCGACAGCGCCTGTACCTCAAATGAAATTAGATAGAGCTTGGGATGAAGCAACACTGCACAATTTGACTCAGTTGATCTATGATGTGCGCAAAGACGACGCCTTATTCCGTCGCAATATCGTTACGCCGGGTTCTTTTGACAAGATGCGTAAAGAATATTGGGACCGCAGAGAGTACAGTGCAGTCGAGTTAACGGGCGATGAATCTTGTAATTTAACGCCGTTATCTAAACTCGGTTTTATGGTAAAGCCAACTTTATAAAAGAGAGAAACAATGAGCCAAGAATTTAATATTGCTATTTTAGGTGCGACTGGTGCGGTTGGTGAAACCATTCTTGAAGTACTTAAAGAGCGTAAATTCCCTGTCGGTGAAATGCACTTACTAGCAAGTGAACGTAGTGAAGGCAAAACTTCCCGTTTTAACGGCAAAACAATACAAGTACAAAACGTAGAAGACTTCGATTGGTCTCAAGTACATATTGCGTTTTTCTCTGCAGGTAGCGAGCTTTCAGAACGTTGGGCTCCAATCGCCGCTGACGAAGGTGTGGTTGTTATCGATAACACATCACGTTTCCGTTACGAATACGATGTCCCTCTGGTTGTGCCTGAAGTGAACCCTGAAGCGATTGCTGAGTTCCGTAACCGTAACATCATCGCGAACCCTAACTGCTCGACTATCCAAATGGTAGTAGCGCTAAAACCAATTCACGATGAAGTGGGCCTTGAGCGTATTAACGTTTCAACTTACCAATCTGTGTCTGGTGCAGGTAAGCCAGGTATCGATGAGCTAGCGGGTCAAACGGCTAAGCTTCTTAACGGTATGCCAGCTGAAAACTCAGCGTTCTCACAACAAATCGCTTTCAACTGTATTCCTCAAATCGATGAATTTACAGAGAACGGCTACACGCGTGAAGAGATGAAGATGGTTTGGGAAACTCAAAAAATCTTTGCTGACTCTTCAATCACAGTGAACCCGACTTGTGTCCGCGTACCAGTATTTTACGGTCACGCAGAATCTCTACACATTGAAACTCGCGCACCAATCGCTGCAGAGCAAGTGGTTCAGCTTCTAGAGAACACAGAAGGTGTTGAAGTATTCCAAGCGCTAGACTTCCCAACTCAAGTTCGTGATGCAGGTGGTAAAGACCACGTAATGGTTGGTCGTATTCGTAACGACATCAGCCATCACAGTGGCGTAAACATGTGGGTTGTCGCTGATAACGTTCGTAAAGGCGCAGCAACAAACGCAGTTCAAATCGCTGAAGTTCTGATTCGCGATTACTTCTAAGCTTTATTGCTTTGATAAAAAAGCCTCACTCTTTAGTGGGGCTTTTTTAATCGATTAAAAATATTGTTAGTCAAATTGTGTGAAATTGCTGCGAATATTGTTGCTGCAACACATTTTTTGTTTTCATCTCTATAGTTTTACGTCATTTATCCGATATATTTAATAGATCATCACTTTTCCGAATTTAAGCACCTAGCTGAGCCTTTTATGTTTCAAATTTTCAAGCCGTGGTTAATGCCTTTTGCCTTTATCATTGCGACTCAGATTTCCGTTGTTCGTGCAGATTCCATTCGAGTTGTAGGGCCTAATGGCCAGATACAATCAGCGCCTACGTTTTCAGAACCACTTCAAAGAGCGCAATCAAATAGCGCTGAGCCTTCACGTTTCTATGGTCCAACTCGCGGCTCAGAAACATTGTGGTCTATTGCCTCAAAGTTACGCCCTGATAACTCCGTTTCAGTCCAACAAACTCTGTTGGCTATTTATCGCTTAAACCCACAAGCGTTTGAAAACCAGAATATCCATAGCCTGCTGCCTGCGAGCAATCTACGCGTGCCTTCTTTAGAGCAAGCACGTGCAAGCTCGACGCAGCAAGCTATCAACATCATGAACTCACATCTTGCTAAGCTTGATGCTCCTGCAAGTAAGCCTGTCGCTTCAAAACCCAAAGCGCCGAGTTCTGATGCAAAAAATGTTACTCCTGCTAAGCAAGTAAGCACTACTGAAACTGCTAAAAAGCCATTGTCTCCAACTCAATCATCTCTAGCTCAATCTGCACCAACCCAAGAGATGAACAAGTTAGAGAAGCAGCTAGAGCTTTCAGAAACTGAACTGCTGTCACTTGAAGAGAAAAATCACCAACTTCGTTTGATGTTATCGAATGTTCAATCGGAAGTGGATGAGCTAAAAACAGAGCTCAGTGATGAAGACCGCATTCGTAGCGAAGTGGAAAAGCTGCTTGATGAAGAGCGCAGAAAGAACGCCGAAATTGAAAAGATGGCACCAAGTGTCATGGACGAACTGTTATCGAATGGTTGGTTAGTGGCGGCTCTTGCGATTATTCCAGGTCTGCTCATTGGTTTGATCGTTGTGATGCTGTTAGGCCGTCGTTCTAAAAATGATGAGCAACAGCAGACGACTCAAGAACAACCGCTCCAGCCAGAACCAAGTACCGTTGCACCTATTACATTGGGCGACGAGATGGACGACCTTAACGAGCTGTCTTTAGATGATGACTTGTTTGGTACGGAAGATGACGCCAACAAGCTGTTTGACGATCAAGCGCTAGCCGAAGAGGATGATGTCTTTGCTGGTTTAGATGAATCTGATCTCGATTTCAATCTAGATGGTGAAGACGATGACCCATTTGCTAGCATTGGCGAAAACGGTGATTTAGACACCAACTTCGACGATCTAGATTTAGACAGCAGCAACGGCATTAGTGTTAATGGCGAAGAGAAAGCGCTTGGCCTTGAAGAGATGGAACGTGCGCTAGACAAAACAGCGGAAAGCGCCGTCGATACTGATGATGTCGACTTTGATCTTTCTGATGATAACGCAATGTCTGCTGATGACATTGAAGCTTTACTATCTCAAGAGTCTGAAACTGAAGATCTCGGTTCCAACGAGCTAGACCAATCTTTATTAGATGATCTGTTTGCTCTTGATGACGAAGATGACGACAGCTTCGATATTGATGCTCTGATTTCGGAAGAGCAAAGTGATTCGCCTTCTAGCACTGAAACACCAGCAAGCGATGATTTTGACATTGATGCTTTAATCTCTGAACAACAGAGCCCTGAGCCTGCGTCACCGACAGCAAATGATGATATTGATGACATCTTTGCCCAGGTTGCCGCTCAGAACGACCAAGCGAATGACCCTTTCAACCTCGATAACGACGATGAGATTGCCACTAACCTAAACAGTGGTTTAGCGTCTGATGATGATATCGAAAACATTTTGTCTCAGTTCGATAAGCCAATCGTAGATGAAGAACCTCAAGACAGCGTTGATCTGCTTGATGAGCAATTGGCTGGGGATGACGTTGATCTAAGTAACTCGACCGACCTTCTTGATGAAATGTTGGAAGACGAATCGGGTGATGAGTCTGAAAGTGAGCCTTTAGGTTTTGATTCATTATCTGAACTTGAAGAGCTTTCTGGTTTATCGACCGATGATGACCTAAACATCGCAGAAGACAGCACGGAAACCTTGGATGAACTGATAGGTGATTCTGACGATGATGATTTCGAACTTGATGCCGAAAGTACCGACTTATTGGATGACTTCCTTGATAGTGAATTGTCAGGTGATGGGCTGTCAGTAGACGAAGCAGATGCCCCAAAAGCGGAATCTTTAGACCCGTTTGATGACTTACTGACAACTGGCATTGAAGACGAGCTTGAATCTGAAGAGAAGGCGTTTGATAAAGAGCTAGACGCAGCCTTTGGTTTTGACAACGCTAACGATGAGTCTGCAAATAACGCAGACGTTGAGCATACTCCGTTAACCTCTGAAACATCTGAAGTTGAGCCTGAGCAAGCGTCGGATATTAGTGAAACACCACAATCTGAAGCCGTTAGTGATGAATCGTTAGATTCGAAACTGATCCAAGAAAGTGCTGACGTTAAGCCAGATAATGATGAAGCCTTTAATCGTGATGGTTTTATCGATGATTTGTTCGGTGTCGCACCGGCAACGGATGCTTTGCTTGATGACTCGCTAGAAACAACAGACGAAGCGTTGATTGATGAGTTAATGACTTCTGATGACAATGATTTGTTGCCAGCAATAGAAGAGCCTGTTGAACCATCAATTGACAATACGGTTGAACCAGAGCAAGCGTCTCTTTTAGACAGCGACGAAGTATCAGCGCAAGAAACCGCATCATCGGTTGAAGATGATGAACTGGATATCGACTCGCTGTTATCTGAGAATTCTGATTTTGACAAACCAGATTTTGAAGAGCGAGTTAAAGAAGAAAGCGCACAACAAGAACCAGAGCCGAAAGAAGCCGACGTACAAGAGCAAGCTTCGCCATCGTCTTTGAACGATATCTCTGAAGATGAAGAAGAAACGGTTGAAGACTGGTTAGCTGAAGCCATCGACGATGTAGAGTCGCCAGCGAACATTGACTCTGATTTTGACTTTGAACCGAAAATCCAAGGTAGCGATCAGCTTGAAGATGTCGTTGAATCCTTGCCAGAGCCAGAGCCAGAGCCAGAGCCAGAGCCAGAGCCAGTTCGTGCTGCAAACATGCCAGAGATCATTCCAAATGAATTTGGTGTGCCAGAAGACGATGATTGGCTGATTGAAGATGAGGTGTCTGAACCAGAAGCATTAGCGGAAACTGACGTAACACCAGAGCTAGTGACACCTGTTGCTGAACCGAAAGTTGAAGCTACACCACAAGCGGAAGTAGCAGAACAAGCTGAAGTTCTAGGACAAGAAGGCGAAGAAGAATTCTCGTTTGATGACTTCGAATTGCCAGAGTTTAATGAAGAAGATGCACTAGCGGAAGCTGATGCTGAATCAACACCAGAACCAGTAACGCCAGCTATTGATGCTCAACCAAGTGTTGAGCCTCAAACTGAAGCCCAAGTTATAGCTCAGGCGCAAGACGACGAAGAGTTTTCGTTTGATGATTTCGACTTACCAGAGTTTAGTGAAGAAGACGCACTAGCGGAAGCTGATGCTGAATCAACAACAGAGCCAGCAACGCCTGCTATAGACTCTCAATCAAGTGTTGAATCGCAACCTACCGCTGAGCCTCAGTTAGATGCTGCACCACAAGTTGAAACTGCGAAACCAGAAAGCGAAGAAGAATTCTCGCTTGATGACTTCGAACTACCAGAGTTTGGTGAAGACGATGCGTTAGCGGAAGTGGTGAGTGAACCAGATGAAGCACAGTTAGAGCAAGACTTAGCGCCTGACACAGAGAAGTTCGAGTTCGATGACCTTGATCTTCCGGAGTACGATGAAGAAAGCGCAAAAGCAGACTCTGTTTTAGATGATATTGAGCAAAGCAATGCCGAGCCGGTGGCGGAAGCCCAAGGCGTAGAGTTCGATGAGTTTGATTTACCGGAATATGGTGAAGATGAAGCCATCTCTGATGCGTTTGCTGAGAAGCCAACACCACTGACTTCTTTCAGCCCACAAGGCGAAGAGCAAGATGCGTTGCATGATCTGTTCTCAAATCCGCAGAGCTATAGTCAGGCTGATGATTTCTCGAATGCTGAAGACTCTGAACCGGCTGGTTTTGCACAGCCAGAACAATCACTGAGCGCGGCTTCAGAGCCAAACTCAACGCCTGCAGCGGTTCAAGACGAGCCACTAGAAGGCTTTGATGACTTTGATGAGACAGCATTAGCTGAGTTGCTTTCTGAAGATGTTCAAGACTCTGTCGACAACATGTTCGATAAGCCATTGGACGCAACTTCGATTGATAGCGCAGGGTTAGATATTGACGCCATGCTTGAAGTCGGCGGCGAAGACTGGAAAGGCTTTAACCTAGCGCCAGAACAACAATCGAGCATGCATAATGATGTGCCTGATGACCAACAAGAGATTTGGGCATCGGCTGAACAGCAAGCTGAACCGAAAATCAAAGAAGAGAATTGGGCTGAACAAGACAATCTAACCGAATCAGGCAACAGTCGTGATAAGCAGTACATGACGATTGATGAGCTAATGGCTCAAGTCGAGCAAGAAGGTGAAGAAGTCATTAATCCAGACGATGAAGAGCTTAAACTGGATGTGGGTCTTAACGAATTCCCTGATGTTATCGGTGATATTGGCAATTATGATGTCGACAGCAATGCAGAAGCTGCGGGTAAGCTTGATTTGGCCAAAATCTACATCGAGATGAGTGACTCGCAAGGGGCAATTAAGCTTCTAGAAGAGGCAATCGTTGACGGCAGCGATGATATTCGTCGAGAGGCAAAAAATCTTATCGATACGTTAAACGGTCGATAAATTTACAAATCAGAAAGGGTAGCGTTGGCTACCCTTTATTTTAAGGCGATACAGAGCGCTATCGTTTCATTTGGTTTTTCAACAGCATCGTCTCGGTCGATGCTGATTGTTTATTGAAGTTTTAGCCCCATCCTATTTGGGCTAGCACTGATTTCCGTATATAATTCTCGCCCATTTTCAAAGAGAACAAGAACATGAAAATTGCTTTAGGTATTGAATATAACGGTACCCACTACTTTGGTTGGCAGCGCCAACGAGACGTGAAAAGTGTCCAAGAAGAATTGGAAAAGGCTCTTTCAGTTGTCGCGAATCACCCTGTAGAAGTTATGTGCGCAGGTCGTACAGATGCCGGTGTTCACGGTACGGGACAAGTCGTTCACTTTGAAACTAATGTCGATCGTAAAATGGTGGCATGGACAATGGGCGCGAATGCCAACATGCCAAAAGATATTGCGGTTCGTTGGGCGACAGAAGTGAATGAGGATTTCCATGCTCGTTTCTCGGCTACTGCCCGCCGTTATCGCTACATTATCTTTAACCATGCACTACGCCCAGGCATTTTGAATTCAGGTGTGAGCCATTATCATGGTCATCTTGATGAGAAAAAAATGCATGAAGCGGGTCAGTACTTACTTGGTGAGAATGACTTCACTTCGTTCAGGGCAACACACTGTCAATCTCGTAGCCCATGGAGAAACATGATTCACTTGAACGTGACTCGTCATGGACACTACATTGTGATCGATATTAAAGCGAATGCGTTTGTTCACCACATGGTGAGGAATATTACGGGTAGCCTTATTGCCGTAGGTAAAGGTGAGCAGAAACCAGAGTGGATCCAGTGGCTTTTAGAAGCTAAAGATCGAAAAGTAGCCGGCGCAACTGCAAAAGCGGAAGGTTTGTATCTGGTGGATGTTGATTATCCTGAACATTTTGAGCTACCACGAGAGCCAATTGGTCCTCTATTTTTACCGGATAATTTGAACTAAATGTGAGACTTAGGTTCAAAAATTATTACGGTTTAGTGCGTAAGATAGTCCCAGAAAATAGGTACAACCAGTTTTTTATCTACAGTCGCTGTTTTATGTGCTTTAATTCCCACGCATAATTCCCAAATTTATTTCTTTCGCAATCAAGCGGAAGAATCGAAACAAAAAGGTCTTCCATGAGTTGGCTTGAAAAGATTTTAGAAAAAAGCAACATCGTAACATCTCGTAAAGCGTCTATCCCTGAGGGTGTTTGGACGAAATGTACTTCTTGTGAGCAGGTTCTGTACCATGCTGAACTAGAGCGTAACCTAGAAGTATGTCCAAAATGTGACCATCACATGCGCATGAAAGCACGTCGTCGTCTGGATACATTCCTAGACAAAGGTGAGCGTGTTGAACTAGGTGCTGATCTTGAGCCACAAGACAAGCTGAAGTTTAAAGACTCTAAGCGTTACAAAGAACGTATCTCTGCTGCTCAAAAGAACAGTGGTGAAACAGACGCATTAGTTGCAATGAAAGGCGAACTATTGGGTTTACCTATCGTAGCGTGTGCTTTTGAATTCTCATTCATGGGCGGCTCAATGGGTTCTGTTGTTGGTGCTCGTTTCGTGAAAGCGGTAGATGCTGCTATCGAGAACAACTGTGGTTTAGTGTGTTTCTCTGCAAGTGGTGGTGCTCGTATGCAAGAGGCATTGATGTCTCTAATGCAAATGGCGAAAACCAGTGCTGCGCTTGAGCGTTTATCTGCGAAAGGCCTACCGTTTGTTTCAGTTATGACTGATCCAACAATGGGTGGTGTTTCTGCAAGTTTGGCAATGCTTGGCGATATCAATATTGGTGAACCAAAAGCACTGATCGGTTTTGCTGGACGTCGTGTAATCGAACAAACGGTACGTGAAGACCTTCCTGAAGGTTTCCAACGCAGTGAGTTCCTACTAGACCACGGTGCTATCGACATGATTGTTGACCGTCGTGAGATGCGTCAGCGCGTTGCAAGCCTTGTTGCTAAAATGACCAACCAGCCTTCACCATTAGTAGTTTCTGTGAACGATTCACCGAATGAAGCTACTTATGAAGTACCAGAAGCGCCAGAAAAAGGGTAAAGTACCTTCTAACAAACCAACTTAATTATGGTTATGAGTTAGATGAGTCAACAACCTATTCCTCAAGCCACATCCTCTTTGGAGATGTGGCTTGATTATTTATCAAACATCCACACAAGCGCTATTGATCTTGGATTAGACCGAGTTCAGGCCGTCGCCTCTAAGGCAAACCTCACCAAACCTGCTCAACATGTTATTACTGTTGCCGGAACCAATGGCAAAGGCTCAACATGTGCACTGATGGAAGCGATTCTATTGGACGCTGGTTACTCAGTTGGTGTCTACAGCTCTCCTCACTTAATTCGCTATAACGAACGTGTTCGTATCAACGGCCAAGATCTATCTGATGAAAAGATGGTTCAGTCTTTCGATTTCATTGAGAAAGAGCGTGGCGAAATCAGCCTGAGTTTTTTCGAATATGGCACTTTAGCGGCGTTACGTGCATTTCAAACTGAAGCGGTTGATGTTGTGCTTTTAGAAGTGGGTTTAGGCGGGCGTTTAGACGCGACCAATATCGTTGAGCATGATGTTTCTGTGATTACTAGTTTGGCTGTCGACCATGTTGACTGGCTAGGTGATGACATCAATGTGATTGGTTTTGAGAAAGCGGGCATTTATCGTAGCGGTAAACCCGCTATCTGTGGTCAACCCAAGCCACCGGCTACGGTTGCAGCGCACGCTGATGACATTAAGGCTGAGTTCTACCAAGTCGGTATTCAATACACTTATGATGTTGACGGTGATACGTGGAACTGGCGCAGTGGTGCATTCCAACTAGAATCACTACCTATTCCAAGCCTGCCGTTACCTAACGCTGCAACAGCGTTGATGGCATTGGGCACATCAGAGCTTAGTATTAGCGACGTGAACGTGGTTAACGGCATGAAGAATGCGCAGCTTCCAGGTCGTATGCAGCAAATTAGCGAACAACCGGTGATTGTGCTTGATGTGGCGCACAACCCGCATTCTGCTGAGTACTTTGCGCAGCAAGTCGCGAAGAAGTATGCAGGCAAAAATTTACACGTTGTAGTCGCCATGCTTCATGACAAAGATATCCCCGCGACATTGGAAGTATTAGCACCAATCACAACACATTGGTACCCAGCTTCGCTGAACGGCCCACGAGCCGCAACAGCGGCTGAATTGTGTCAAAGCCTACCTCAAGGTGTAGAGCAGCATTCAAACCCTGTAGCAGCGTTTGAAGCGGCTTTAGCTTCTGTTAAAGGTGACGATGTTGTACTGGTGGTCGGTTCTTTCCATACTGTGGGTGAAGTATTGGAGCATTGGCAGAAAAAAGGAAACTAAATGGCAAGTAAATTCCAAAGCCGATTAGTCGGTACCATCATTTTAGTGGCCATTGGTGTGATTGTATTGCCCGATGTGCTGGATGGTAAGAAGCTCCACTATAAAGAAGAGTTTGCAAGCATTCCGATTAAGCCAGAGCTTGATAGTAATGTAGAAGTTTTTGAAGTACTCGACCCTGTTGAAGATCAGATTGCACTGCCGGATTCTCCGGTTGAGCGAGTGGTTGAAAGTGGTGTTGATAATTCAGATAAGCAAACTGCGTCGGCTTCCAGTAACAAAGAAGCGGATAAAGTGGCAGTGGTGGTTAAGCCAGTACCGGAAAAAAATGAATACCAAGACAGTGCTTGGATTATTCAATTGATGGCTTTGAAGAATGCTGACAACGCAAAAAACGTTGTTAAGGATCTGCAAAAGCGTGGTTACCAGGCTCACACCAAGCAAGAAAAAACGTTTACGCGAGTAATTATTGGCCCGGATGTCTCTAAATCCAAACTTGAGCGACAAATTAAGGAATTAGAAAAAATTACGGGTTCAAAAGGCCAATTGCTCAAATTTAAACCGTTAAATCCATAAGAAAACGTTTGCGTCAGCATTTTTTCTGTTAAAATGCGCGCCAACTTAAGATGAAGAATTCATGAATTGGTTAGATTTTGTCATTTTAGGCGTGATCGGCTTCTCTGCCGTGATCAGTTTAGTTCGTGGTTTCGCTAAAGAAGCCTTGTCACTCGTTATTTGGTTTGGAGCATTTTTTATTGCTAGCCAGTACTACGCTAAATTAGCCATGTACTTCACCAATATCGAAGATGAGATGTTTCGAAACGGAACTGCGATAGCAGCATTGTTTGTTGCGACGTTAGTTGTTGGTGCCTTAGTTAACTATGTCATCGGTCAACTAGTTCAGAAAACAGGCCTGTCAGGTACAGACAGAATCCTCGGTGTCGTCTTTGGTGGCTTACGTGGTGTTTTGATTGTTTCTGCAGTGTTGTTTTTCATGGATGCGTTTACTGCATTCCCAAGTTCTGAGTGGTGGAAGAATTCGCAATTGGTTCCAGAATTTAGTCGAATCATTGCGCCGTTCTTCGAGCATTTACAAGCAACATCTAGTTTCTTATCTGGCGCGCTCTAGCGCCAGTTAATGTCGAAAAATCGAGGATTAGGACATGTGTGGTATTGTTGGAATCGTGGGTTCAACACCTGTAAACCAGTCTATTTATGACGCTTTAACGGTATTGCAGCATCGTGGCCAAGATGCCGCTGGTATTTGTACCATAGAAAGCAATCGTTTCCGTCTGCGTAAGGCGAACGGTTTAGTAAAAGATGTTTTTGAAGCAAAACACATGCAGCGCCTACAAGGTGAAGTTGGTATTGGCCATGTTCGTTATCCTACTGCGGGTAGTTCAAGTGCGTCTGAAGCTCAGCCTTTCTACGTAAACTCTCCTTTTGGCATTACGTTGGCGCACAACGGTAACCTGACGAACGCAAACGAAGTTCGTGAGAAGTTGTTCGAAAAAGACCGTCGTCATGTAAACACAACCTCTGACTCTGAAGTTCTACTGAACGTATTAGCTCATGAGATCGATACTGTTAAAGGTAACGTAACTTCAGATGATGTTTTCCGTGCTGTGGCAAACGTGCACCGTACAATTCGTGGTGCTTACGCCGTAACTGCGATGATCATCGGCCACGGTATGATCGCATTCCGTGACCCACATGGTATTCGTCCACTGTGTCTTGGTAAGCGTGAAGTTCAAGGTAAAACAGAGTACATGGTTGCGTCTGAATCGGTAGCACTCGATGCTGTTGGTTTCGATTTCATGCGCGACGTAGCGCCAGGTGAAGCTATCTACGCAACGTTCGACGGTGAGCTTTTCACTAAGCAATGCGCAGACAACCCACAACTGAACCCATGTATCTTTGAGTTTGTATACTTTGCACGCCCAGATTCATTCATCGACAAAATCTCGGTTTACAGCGCACGCGTTGAGATGGGTGAGATGCTTGGTAAGCGTATTAAAGAAGAGTACGCAGACTTAGACATTGATGTGGTTATCCCAATCCCTGAAACATCAAACGATATTGCGCTAAGAATCGCTCAAGCGATCAATAAGCCATACCGTCAAGGTTTCGTGAAAAACCGCTATGTTGGTCGCACGTTCATCATGCCAGGTCAGCAACAGCGTAAGAAGTCGGTTCGCCGTAAGCTCAACGCAATTCGCTCTGAGTTTAAAGGTAAGAACGTTCTTCTGGTTGACGATTCTATCGTTCGCGGCACAACATCAGAGCAGATCATTGAGATGGCTCGTGATTCTGGCGCAAATAAGGTCTTCATGGTTTCAGCTGCTCCAGAGGTTCGCTTCCCTAACGTTTACGGCATTGATATGCCGAGCGCGACAGAGTTGATTGCTCATGGTCGTGATAACGAAACGATTTGTAAGCAGATTGGCGCAGACGCCTTGATTTTCCAAACGCTACCAGATCTGATTTCTGCAGTGGGCATGGGCAATCAAGACATCTCTCGTTTTGATACTTCTGTATTTAACGGCGAGTATGTAACGGGCGATATCGACCAAGTGTACCTAGATTTCCTAGACTCTTTGCGTAATGACGACTCAAAGGTTCAGCGTGAGATTCAACAAGATCTTGCTAACTTAGAGTTACACAACGAAGGCGCTTAACTAGCGTTTCGTTAGTCATACAGAGTTTCGCTAGCGATACAGAAAATAAAAAACCAGAGCATCGGCTCTGGTTTTTTGTTTATAGAGAAGGGGATTGACCTTAATGAATGTGGTATGCGATCACAAAATCAATAAACAATCTCACTTTCTCTGGTAGATGGTCTTTGTGGTTATAAAGCATGTAAATATCACGAGGGTTAGCGCTCCAGTCTTCTAAGACTTGCACTAAGCTGCCATCTTCAATGTATTCACGAATCATCACGTCAGGCATCAGGGTGATACCTAGGCCTTCTGAGCACGCTTGTCTCACGACATTAAGCGCATTGGCGTTGAAACGGCCTTTCTCGCTATTCACCACCGTCTCTTCATTCGAATTACTCAGCTGCCACTTAATCAGCGGGTAGCCTTTGAGTAGCGAATGGTTCGCTAGCTCTTCAGCATGGCTTGGAGCTGGGTTCTTCGCTAAGTACTCAGGGCTCGCGATAAGAATATCTTTGACTTCACTGATTTTTCGAGCGATTAGGCTTGAATCACGCTGAGGGCCGACTCGGAAAATTACGTCCCACTCCGTTGGATCCAGCTGATCCGCTTGGTTGTTCATCATCAGCTCAATATTGATATCAGGGTATTGAATCATGAATTCACTGAACATTGGCATCATCATGCGCTTGGTCAGGTTTGAGGGTGCCGTAATACGAATCTTACCGGAAGCGCCTTTGCACACGTCAGTTAACTCTTCTGCAGTAGAAGAGAGACGTTGCAACAGCGGAGAGCATTCATTGAAGAAACGTTCGCCTGCCTCTGTTAAAGAAAGTTTACGCGCGTGTCTATTGAGAAGCCTAAGGTTCAAAGAATCTTCTAAGGCTTGGATGCGTCGTGTGATGGTCGCAACCGGAATCATAGTCTTGCGCGATGTTGCGGTGTAGCTCCCATTTTCAACGACGAGTCGAAAGAGGTTTAAATCATCTAATTTCATAAATCCAGACACATTTGTTTACAATCTCATCTAATTTATACGTAACAGTGAGATCAATGTTTGCGTTACGTCAACTCGTTGCACTATTTACAAGTATTCCAACCCTCGTCACGAATTACCAGTAAAGAGTGCAAATTTGTGTATTTAGCATTTTATTACTAAGTTTTATATTAGTTCTTAGAACAGATAACAATAATAATTCGACTTAGTTTTGTGAGGTTATAGATTATGTACAAAACTCACAGTCAGCCAGTAATGACCTCGGCTCAGGAAGTAATTAACCAAAAATGCGTGATGTTGGTTGATGATGATCCTATTTTTCGCCGTATAACCAGCGCGTACCTAGACAAGGTCGGTTATAAAGTGGTTGAGGCTGAAAATGGACTGGACGCTTTGCAGAAACTTAGAGACTCAACGCCAGATTTAATTGTGTGTGACTTATCAATGCCAATACTTGATGGCATAGAGCTTGTGGAAGAGCTCAGTTTAGAGTACCCGTCACTGCCTATGATCGTTGTGTCTGGCACTGATGATATGTCTGACGTGGCGAAAGCCTTGCGATTTGGTATTAAAGACTTCTTGGCGAAGCCGTTAGAGGATCACCGTCACCTAGGAAGTGCGATTGCGAATACATTGACAGATTCGTTCGATAACATTTCAGACCAACGAGATTTTTCGAGCCAATGGTTCTGTGTGGATGATGGGGGAGAGATCCCTGAAGACCAAGAACTGCATTGGCACCTGAATTACCTTCAAGATAACCCAAGCGCAGCAAAAGACTTACTGCATGCGCTGCTTCCAGAGAAAGATACGCGACAAGGCTCATGGCGTTGCAGTTACCGGTTACTGCAATCAACAGAGATGATGCCACTTGTGTTTGACTATGCGTGGATGATGAACGGGCAGTTTGCTTTTTACCTCGTCGATTCATCGTCGTCTGATAATGGCGGCTCCGCGACAACATTGTTAGTGAGAGCGCTGTTCCACGATTACATAAGAAACAGAAAAGATTTTAATGTTGATCTCAAAGATATTGCTGAAATCTTAGAGAAGGGGATTCGTTGCTCTAAATGCTCCACCCCAGTGAATGCCTTGTTTGGTGTTGCTGACCTTGCCGAGGGAACCATCTCCATTTTGCCTGCGGGTCTAGACGGGCAATGGTCGAATGGTGAATTGAATCAATATATTGCAGCAGGTGAGCGCTTGGGTGAGAACTGCAAGAAGAACTTTATTACGCGGGACCTTCCGATCGAACAGGGCTGCCAACTGTCGTTGAGCCTACTTGGAGCGGCAAGTTTTAGTTTAGACATACACCAAGGGTCTACTGATTAACCCTATATTTCCTCGGTTTTTGTGAATAATTGATTAAGGTATAGTTGCGCAAATGGTGTGGCTATGCCTTTTTTGTTAAATGTCGATTTAGCAAAGCGGGTTTGGTTCGCCGGATACTTACCTTCACTAACAAAAACAAGAAGCAATCATGGCAGATAACAAAGACTTTCAAGACCCGTTTAATGTATTCTACTTTTTAGGATTTTTAGCCGCATTTTTAATGATTCCATTGCTACCAGCAACACTTACGTTGATCCGTGTATTCAATGGTTACGCAACATTCTAGTTAAGCTGTCGTCGCCGATTGGTGATAGCTAACTCAAGGAGGCCACAATTAGCGTTCGAGTTTTAAGCCTCAATATTGCTGGTGGCCTTTGTATATTTCTCGCAGTTCTAGGGATAGTTTTGCCCGTTCTGCCAACCACTCCTTTTCTCCTTCTTGCCAGCGCATGCTTCATGCGAAGCAATCCGAAAGTTCATAAATGGATGCATGAGCACAAAACGCTGGGTCCTTTGCTGAACAATTGGTATCAACACGGTGCCGTCACCAAACAAGTTAAAACGCGTGGCGTATTCTTTATCTTGTTGAGTTTTGCGTTATCCATCTACTTTGCCCCTATCATTTGGGTCAAGGCTTTCCTAATTTGTGTACTTGTTATTCTTCTCACATGGTTTATGCGACTTCCAACCCATGAGTTGGTTGCTGACAGCAAAGAAAATCACTACCATTAAGCCAGTGTGCCTGCTTGTATAGCGGGCGTTTATTATTTCAGCAATCAGAGTTATGACTCTCGTTGCAATGAATACCAATCGTACCTTTCCTTAATTCCGAGCGTTGATGTTTGATTCGTTAACGAGAGTTTGGAAAGCGGCCTAATGAAGTGCATAAGATTATGAACACAGAAAAAATCTCTCTGATCAAAGCAAGCATCAAAAGCATTCCTGATTACCCTAAAGCGGGTATTTTGTTCCGTGACGTAACAAGCTTGATGGAAGATCCAGTAGCTTACAAAGCGACTATCGACCTGCTAGCGGAAACATACAAGGACATGGGCTTTACTAAGATCGTTGGTACTGAAGCTCGTGGTTTCCTATTTGGTGCGCCTTTGGCACTTGAGCTAGGTGTTGGCTTCATTCCTGTTCGTAAGCCGGGCAAGCTGCCTCGTCAAACTGTGGCACAATCTTATGAGCTTGAGTACGGCACCGACACTCTAGAAATCCATACTGATGCTATCGTTGAAGGCGATAAAGTGTTGATGGTTGATGATTTGCTAGCAACGGGCGGTACGATTGAAGCAACAACAAAGTTGATTCGTCAGCTTGGTGGTGTGGTAGAACACGCTGCATTTGTTATTAACCTTCCAGAAATCGGTGGTGACAAGCGCTTACAAGGCTTAGGTCTAGAAGTGTTTAGCATCTGCGAATTCGACGGTCACTAATCCTTTTCGGAATTATTCATGAGCTATCTTGCGTTAGCGCGAAAATGGCGACCAACCAAATTCAAAGAAGTGGTTGGTCAAGCCCATGTTTTAACAGCATTAGAGAATGCCCTTAGCCAGAACAGGTTGCACCATGCATACCTGTTCAGCGGTACACGAGGTGTCGGTAAAACGACCATCGGCCGTTTGTTTGCTAAAGGGCTCAACTGTGAAACAGGCATTACCTCAACACCTTGTGGTGAATGTGCAACCTGTAAAGAAATCGATGAAGGTCGCTTTGTTGACCTACTTGAGATTGATGCGGCATCACGTACTAAGGTAGAAGATACCCGCGAGCTTCTGGACAATGTTCAGTACAAGCCTGCACGTGGTCGCTTCAAGGTTTACCTAATCGATGAAGTCCACATGCTTTCTAGGCACAGCTTTAATGCGCTTCTAAAGACCTTAGAAGAGCCGCCTGAGTATGTGAAATTCTTGCTCGCAACAACGGATCCACAGAAGCTTCCAGTGACTATCTTGTCGCGTTGTTTGCAGTTCCACCTTAAGCCGATCAGCGTTGATAATATTCACGAGCAGCTCGATCATATTCTTGAACAAGAAGATGTGACGTCTGAGTCTCGTGCGCTTGGAATGATTGCTCATGCTGCTGATGGCAGTATGCGTGATGCACTAAGCCTTACAGACCAAGCTATCGCATTAGGTAACGGCAATGTCGTAACAGATACTGTTGCTCATATGCTTGGGACACTGGATACCGACCAAGCTATCCACTTGCTTGAAGCGATTAGCAGTAAGCAGCCGCAACAAGCGATGGCGTGTATCCAAAGCCTTGCTGAGAACGGTGTTGAGTGGGACGGTTTGCTGAATCAGCTTGCGACTCAACTGCATCGTCTTGCGATGTTCCAAGCTTTGCCATCTACATTAGATAAGGCACAGCCTGACGCTGAGAAGCTTGAACTACTGAGCAAAGCGCTTAGCCCACAAGACATTCAACTCTACTACCAGATCGTATTGAAAGGTCGTGAAGACTTACCGTTATCGCCAACTGCTCGTGTTGGTATTGAGATGGTAGTTTTACGCATGTTGGCCTTTAGACCTGCTGAACAAGCGGTTGCTACTGCAATCTCGACTCAGTCGGCAAGCCCAGCGCCAGTTCCAGCAGCTCAAGCTCAGAACGTTGCTCAGTCAGTGAGTCAACCTGCGCCAATGGCAGCTCCGAGACAGCCTCAGATGCAACAACAGGCGCCTCAACAGCAAGCTATGCAGCAGCAACCGGTGCAACAGGCTCCGCAGCAGAATCCAGCACAGTATTCAGATTCGCAAGGTTACGCTGATCATTCAGGTAACCAAGGTTATCCAGAACAGGATTACCCACATAGCCAGTATGACGCGCCTCCTGCTTATGATGAGCGTCCAAGCTACGGTGCAGAGCAACCTCAGCAGCAACAAACGAATTATCAAAACCAGAGCCCGGTTCAACAGCCAAGCGTTGCACCTTCTGCTCCGCAAGAGCAGCCGGCGCGTGCAACTTCGCCTGTGAGTGGTTTACGCCACCAATTACGTTCTCAACGTAGAGGCAGTGCGGCAACAGAAAACAAAGGCTCGGCGCCAAAAAAGGCTAAAGCGACACCAGCTAAAACTTCAGTTCTTGATCGAGTTGCTCAGCAACACGGTGGTTCTGAGCGGGTGTCGCCAGCTTCTTTATCAGCCTCTTCGACAGAAAATGTGACCAACGATAATGAACCTTATCGCTGGAAACCGTCTAAACCTGTAGTGAAAGAGGTGAGCAAAGAGCTTACACCTACTCAGATCAAGCGTGCGTTAGAGCATATTAAGACACCAGAAATGGTCGACAAATTGCTTCAAGAGTCGATTGCTCAAGATGAATGGTCCGCCACGATTCAAAAGCTAGAGACAGCCAAGCTTGTTGAACAGTTAGCATTGAACTCAGTGTTTGCTAAAAACGACACATCAATCACTTTAACGTTAAGAGCGAGCCAAGCTCATTTGAATACCGACCGTGCGCAGAGTGAGCTATTGCAGTCTCTCAATACTGTGCTTGGAGAAGAGTGTCATTTGAGTGTTGAAGTCGGTGATGGTGGAGAAACGCCGCTAGAATTACGAGAACGACTGTATCAAGGTAAGTTGAAAGACGCGTTTACCGCTTTAGAAAACGATGCCAACGTACAGTTCATTGAAAGACGTTTTGCCGCTGAACTCGACAGAGACAGCGTTCGTCCTATCTAGAACGTTTTCTTGTTTAGTGACCGGCATATCATCCCAGATAAGCAAATCTGAGAACTGAACATCGAGGGGTTGAATCACACTGTTTTAACCCCCATTTAAGCTCGTATAGCTTAATTAATTTTAATAAACCAATTAGACCAGAGAGTATTAACATGTTTGGTAAAGGCGGTATGGGCAACATGATGAAGCAAGCCCAGCAAATGCAAGAGCGCATGCAAAAGCTTCAAGAAGAAATCGCAAATATGGAAGTTACAGGTGAGTCAGGTGCTGGCCTTGTAAAAGTAACGATCACTGGTAGCCACAGCGTTCGCCGTGTTGATATCGATGAAAGCCTAATGGAAGACGATAAAGAGATGCTTGAAGATCTTATCGCTGCTGCTTTCAACGATGCGGCTCGTCGCGTTGAAGAAACTCAAAAAGAGAAAATGGCTAGCGTAACTGGCGGAATGCAACTTCCACCAGGTATGAAGATGCCTTTCTAAGTAACTTATTCTTAAAGGTTAATTCAGGTGGTGGTTTGTGTTGAACAGGCTATTACCTGAACATTAGAACGGTTAAATATGCGTACCAGTCATATGCTGGAGCATTTGATGGAGGCCTTACGTTGTCTACCTGGGGTTGGCCCCAAGTCGGCGCAGCGTATGGCCTTTCATTTGTTACAGCGCGATAGAAAAGGCGGCCTACAGTTGGCTGAAGCTCTTAGCCAAGCAATGACCGAAATTGGTCACTGTAATGAGTGCCGTACTTTTACTGAAGAAGATACTTGCCACATTTGTACCAATCCTAAACGTCAGGAAAATGGTCAAATCTGTGTAGTAGAGAGCCCAGCAGACATTGCAGCTATCGAAGCAACTGGCCAATATTCAGGTCGTTACTTTGTATTGATGGGTCATCTTTCACCACTTGATGGTATTGGTCCAAGCGACATCGGTCTTGATGTTTTGGACTACCGCCTGCGTCGTGGTGATATCTCTGAAGTAATCCTAGCGACTAACCCAACAGTTGAAGGGGAAGCGACAGCGCACTACATTGCTGAGCTATGTAATGCCCATGAAGTGAACGCTAGCCGTATCGCTCATGGTGTTCCCGTTGGTGGTGAGCTAGAGCTGGTGGATGGCACCACGCTTTCGCACTCCTTACTCGGTCGTCATAAGATCTAAAAAAGCCGCTCATTGTGAAGTGACCCCGTAAAGTTGGACATTTCTGTTAAGCGGCTTTCAAGGCCTGAGTTCGATATTCTATCGGAGTCAGGCCTTTTAGTTTCACTTTTATACGTTTGGTATTGTAGTACTCGATGTATTCTTTAATTTGCTCTATCAGAGCATCTGCATCTTCAAAGCTTTGGTTGTGATACATCTCTGTTTTGAGTAAAGCAAAAAAGTTTTCAGCAACCGCATTATCCAAGCAGTTACCTTTTCTCGACATGCTTTGCGTTAACCCACTCTCCGCTACCTTTTTCTGATACTGTCGATGGCGATATTGCCAACCTTGATCGCTGTGTATAATTGGCTTTGAGTTGGGTTTCAGCTTTGATATAGCCTCCGTCAGCATATCCGTGACAAGCGGCAAGCAGGCATTCTTGGCCACTCTATAAGCAACCACCTCCTGAGTAAACAAGTCGACAACGGGAGATAAGTATACTTTCTGTTCTTTGACTTTGAACTCCGTGACATCAGTTACCCACTTTTCATCGGGTTGAGTCGTACTAAAATCTCTTTCAAGAACGTTGGGAGCTGCTTTTCCTGACTCTCCTCGGTATGAACGATACTTTTTAATCCTGACCGTCGATTTAAGGTTGAGCTGAGCCATAAGTCTTTGAACCGTTTTATGATTAAGCACGAACCCCTGATTTTTTAGTTCCAAGTGAATACGGCGGTAGCTGTATCGCCCCTTATGTTCATGATAAATTGACTTTATCAACCGCTGCTCACGTTCGTAGCTATTTGGGCGCTTGCTCGTTTGAGCCTGATAATAAAAGACACTTTTTGCCAGCTGTAGAGTGTGCAGTAAGTGCTTTAACGGGTACTTGCCTTTAAGAGTTAGAGCTATGACCGCTTTTTCTTTGTTCGACGGTTTTTTTCCTGCTCCAACTCTTCCAACTTTTTTAGAACGGCATTCTCGGTTCGTAAGTAGACCAACTCCTCTTTTAGCTCCTCAAGCGTCATTTCATTATCAGGCTTAGTGGTACGTTGAGGTTGCTGTTTCATTGAGGGTCTTCCTTTCTGGTGCATTTCGAGCCCCTTGATACCGAGCTCATTAAATCGTTTGAGCCAGACAGAGAGTATTCCAGGGGATGAGAGGTTTAATACAGCGCTAGTGTGCGTGAGAGACCATTCATTCGTCCACATTAAATTCAATGCTTTTCGTTTTGTTTAAGCAGTCGCGGCATGCTTAGTTGGTAAAAATGAATCAGTACCATGGATGGCAAAGACTTGAGTCCAATACCGTATCTGCCTTGAAGAAATTGAATATTGTTTTGCTAAGTAGAGAGATGACGTGCCATCTAAGTATTGCTTAGCAATGATACATTTTAGCTCTCGGCTATATTTGGACATAAAAAGACCCCCAATAATTGGTGTCCAACTATTGGGGGTCAGTTCATTGAGCGGCTTTTTATTTGTTTTAAACTCATACCTATTTAATGCTTAATCCTTCCCACGTATTGCTTTGTATATCACGGCTCCAATCACGGCTCCAATAATCGGTGCAACCCAGAATAACCATAGTTGCGAAACAGCCCAATCACCGACAAATACGGCTACACCAGTACTTCGCGCAGGATTCACCGAGGTATTGGTTACAGGGATACTGATAAGGTGAATTAGGGTCAAACAAAGACCAATTGCGATAGGTGCAAACCCAGCGGGTGCTTTCGAATCCGTCGCGCCCATAATCACGAATAGGAACACCATGGTCATGACCACTTCACAAACGAGAGCTGCTGTGAGCGAGTAGCCGCCCGGTGAGTGTTCACCGTAACCATTCGAAGCAAAGCCTGATGAGACAACGTCAAAACCTGCTTGACCAGAAGCAATCACAAATAGCACGCCGCCCGCGATAATACCGCCAATCACTTGGGCAATAATATAAGGCGCAACATCCTTGCCATCAAAGCGACCACCACTCCATAGACCGATGGTGACAGCAGGGTTAAGGTGGCAACCGGATATATGACCAATAGCGAAAGCCATAGTGAGTACGGTTAAACCAAAGGCAAGGGAAACTCCGAGTAGACCAATTCCCACATCAGGGAAAGCCGCGGCTAAGACGGCACTACCACAACCACCTAACACCAACCAAAACGTACCGAACATTTCTGCGATATACTTATTCATAACTATCCTTATTAATCTTTACCAGTATCAATAAGATAGTTTAGATCTATCAAAGTTGTGAAATCTTGGGCATATATAAGAAGAAAAGTATTGTTAGGTTATTGCTTCGAGCTCAATAAGGTTATCAAGCGCTTCTTGGTCTGTTTTACCACAGATGATAGGGCAGGCTTTGAACTGGTGACATACCTTCGGGCGTGAAGGTTGACCAAATAATTTGCATAGATCTTGCTCATTTAATTGAATGCAGCGTACGCCAGCAGGCTTACCATTAGGCATTCCAGGAATAGCAGATGTAATACTTGGAGCGATACAACAAGCTCCACAACCTAGGCGACATTCCATCAAATTAAACTCACTAAATAACAGGGTGCGCGATAGTAGCAAAAAATGATGAGAGTGACAGCTGTTGATTGAATCAAAGAATGAACAATTATTATCCTTGAACTTTTTATGGGCTAGCGGTATAACACGCACCCCAGTAAAAGAGTAAGAAGTAATCCTATGACGAATCCATTTTGGCAAGAAAAGACACTAGAGCAAATGACCGAGAACGAGTGGGAATCACTGTGTGACGGTTGTGGTAAGTGTTGCCTGCATAAACTAATGGATGAAGATAGCGATGAAGTTTACTACACCAACGTGGCGTGCAGCTGGTTAAACGACAAAACATGTTCTTGTAAAGACTACCCGAACCGCTTCACTTCAGGTGAAGAGTGTTTGAAGCTGACTCGTGACAAGATTCATGAATTCCATTGGCTACCAGATACTTGTGCTTACCGTCTTCTATCTGAATCTAAGCCGATTCCTGAGTGGCACCCATTGATTACGGGTTCTAAATCAGAGATGCATGCTGCAGGTGAAAGTGTTCGTAACAAAGTGGTATACGAAATCGATGTTGTCGATTGGGAAGATCACATTTTGAATCACCCAAATCGCTAAGTATTATAAAAACAGCCGCTCTTTAGCGGCTGTTTTACTATTTGGCGTCGCCTAAATTTAAAACTCAATTACTCAATTACTCAATTACTCAATTACTCACTTAGCTCAAAAGCTTAAAACAAAAAACGCCCCGAAGGGCGCTAAATTTAAACGAGCAAAAAAGATTCAGGCTAGTTTACTTGTTGTTTAATGTACTCACCCAGTTCTGAGTGGTGCATGATTTTCGAAACTGGCAGTATCTTTTCAGCAGGACCCCAAGCAAACACGTTCACTGGTGTGTGAGTGTGTGTACCTGTACCCCAAACGATGTTTTGGCCTGTTGCTTGTTCACGAGCAAGCAGGTTGCCACGGTCGTTATAAGGGAAGAATGCATCAAAATCGTTGATAGCAGGCACTTCTTCTGCCGACAAGTATTTGTGCTGAGCCAATCGGTATGGATTCGGCTTACTGGCTAACACGTTTTTTGCTTGTTCAGCAGTGATAGGGAACTCACTATTCTTGTTGACGATCTCAGCCAGTTTTTCAGGTGTTTGCAGCGCTTTATCTAGCTTCTGAAATTCGCTGATCATACCGTAGTAGCTTTGCTTTTGATTGTATAAACCATCAAGAATATCGAATGCACCAAAGTTAAAGTTGGGTGCATAGTCGCGATCAGCAAAGGCTTCGCCAGAACGTTTCTGTGGTTTTGGTAGGTTGTTAGAAGAGTAGCTGAAACCGAAAGAGCCTGTTTCGTGGTCTGCGGTAACAATCACGATCGTATCTTCACGATCTTTTGCCCATTCATACACCGTTTGGATCGCTTCATCAAACTTGAGCAGTTCATGCAGCATGGTACCTGCATCGTTACTGTGTCCCGCCCAGTCGATTTGGCCACCTTCGACCATTAGGAAAAAGCCATCTTCATCTTTGGATAGGATGTTGAGCGCTTTTTGTGTCATCTCTTTCAGGCTTGGCTGAGTTCGTTCGCCACTCTTTTTCTTGTTGCTGTAAGCGATGCCATCATCCATGCCAGAGTAGGCGAATAGGCCAAGTAGTTTATCGCCCTTAGCATCGTCTAGCATATTGCGATTAAACGCCAGCTGGTAGCCGTCTGTCTCTGCTTCAGTCAGCAGGTTACGGTCGTCTTTACGCTTCGATTTGAGGTAAACATCACCTTGAGTCAGTTTCTCAAGTTGCTTATAGGTTTCACCTTTGTCGTTGGTCGATTTAGGAATCCAATGACGCAGTCCTCCAGAGAGCATCACATCAGCGCCCGTTGCTAACATGTCAGATGCAATTTGATTCTCTAAAGAACGGTGAGGTTGGTGAGCGGCGAAAGAAGCAGGGGTCGCGTGAGTTAAGCGTGTGTCGGAAACTAAGCCGGTCGCTTTGCCTGCTTTTTTTGCTTTCTCAAGTACTGTCTCAACATGGTTACCCTGGGAATCGATACCGATCACTTCTGAACCGCTGTAAATACCCGTTGCAAGCATGGTCGCAGAGCAAGCTGAATCCACTACGATTGCGTCTTCCGGATGCGTTAGGGATGAACCAATAACCCCTTCTTGGGCAAGTTGATAAATGGCCGTTTTGTTCCCTTTATAGATGGAATTTGGCGCTTGGTTTGCGTAGGTTTCCAATAAGCCAACTTGCTGAGGTCCCATGCCGTCGCCGATCATCAGAATGACATTTTTGATTTCTGCTGAAAGTACGTTGAATGAGAGTGTAGAGGTTACCACTGCGGTAACAATTGGTTTCATAAAGTGCTTCATTAGTTATCCCTTTTTATATAAGCGGAATGATTAGAACACCGATTTGTGTCAAAGTCGTTTCATATTTGTTTCATCAATATGAAATTGAGCAATAACTCAAATTTTCAGAAAAACATAAAAAAAGGCTCACATTTCTGTGAGCCTTTGTCGTATTTAGGAGAGTCCAAATCAATGGACTGTGTCATGGCTAATGTCAAGCAAGCGGTAAGTCTGCAACCACCTGATTGAACGTGATACGAGCATTCTGAGCTTGCTCAGATAACTCGATCTTTTTCGCTTGTGCGGCACTAAGATTACTCTCGGCCTGCTCAAGTGCTTGTTGTAGGTTCTCTGGTAACTCGTGAGTTTCCATTTGTGAACCTTGTTCTAACACATAAGCGCGAATTTCTTTCTTCACTGCGGCAAGTTCTGTGTAAGCAACACGCTCAAGTTCTGCGGCTTCTTGTGCTGCATCTCTTTCTTTCTCAAACTGAGCCAACGCCATACCTTCAGCAGACCAAGGGTCCATGTCTGGCAGTTCTTCGATGTTGATCGTTGGCTCGATATACGCATCTTGATGGCGTAGGTCGAGGTTAGTCGCACGAACCGCTGAAATCATCAGCATCACAGAGATAGCAAGCAGTGGTAAGCCACCAACAATCGCCGCCGTTTGTAGCGTACTTAGACCGCCTAAGAACATTAGAATCGTTGGTAAGAACGACAGAGTAAATGCCCAGAACATACGGTTCCAGCGCATTGGCTCTTCGGTCACGTTATTTTGTACAACAGACGCTAGGATGTATGAGATAGAGTCAAATGTTGTTGCCGTGAAAATGATACACAGCATTGTAAATACAGCGATAACCAGCGTGCTCATTGGCAATTGTGCAAGCATCGAGAAGATAGCTTTGGTTGCGCCTTCCGCATTCAAAATGGCAACGACATCTAGCTCACCAGAAAGCTGCAGTGATAGGCCGTAGTTACCTAAGATCATGAAGAACAGGAAACAACCTAGAGAACCAAAGAAGATCGACCCTGACACCATTTGTTTGATGGTTCTGCCGCGAGAGATACGCGCAACAAACAGACCCATACTCGGTGCAAATACTAGCCACCATGCCCAGTAGAAAATCGTCCAGTTTTGTGGGAAGTGAGTGTTTTCGAATGTACCGTAACCACCAAATGGTTCAGCCCACGTTGCCATCACGAAGAAGTTAGACAGTAGACGACCAATTGAGTCTAAGCCTGTTTCTAACATGAAGATTGTTGGACCCGCGATCAGAACGAAAGCCAGTAGACCCATCGCACCCCAGAAGTTGATGTTACTTAGTATCTTGATGCCTTTTTCCAATCCAGCATAAGATGAGTAAGCAAAAATCGCAGTACACACTAAAAGCACCATCACTTGCGTTAGGTTATTTTTAGGTAGACCAAATAGATGATTTAGACCTTCAGTGATCAGAGGAGCGGCTAAACCTAATGTTGTTGCAGCGCCGCCTAATAGACCGAAAATGAATAGGATATCAACGATCTTTCCTGGTACGCCTTTACTACGGTGTTCACCAAGAACAGGCATTAATGCGCTTGAAATCTTTAGAACAGGTTGTTTACGTACGTAGAAGAAGTAAGCGATAGGAATTGCCGGGATTAGGTAGATAGACCATGCGATTGGTCCCCAGTGGAATAGGCCGTAGGTCGCAGCCCAGCGTACTGCTTCTTCACTGCCAGGTTCTAGTTGGAAAGGCGGTGATTGGTAGTAGTAAGCCCACTCAATACAGCCCCAATACAAGATACTTGCACCGATACCGCCACAAAATAGCATGGCAGCCCATGATGCAGTTTTAAACTCAGGCTCTTCATCAGCTTCGCCCAGTTTAATTTGTCCCATATCACTGAATACTACGTACACCATAAATGCACAGGCTGCGAGACCTAGAGCAAGATACAGGAATCCGAGTTGATCAGTCATGAATGTTTTCGCAACCGCAATCCAGTCTGCGCCCTGTGCAGGGAACAAAATGAGCGGGAAAACTATCGTGAGTAGGAGTGCTATAGCACCAAAAAAGGTTGGCTTATCGATAAGCTCAAAAGTGTTTTTCACGAGTATTATTCCATTAAAATGAGAGCGGAATTATGGAATGAACTCGTTTTTTAGACCTAATCGGGTCTATTGTCGTAACGATAAATCGCTTTTATTCTAGAGAATGCGATAGGTTGGCAAGGCTAAATGAGTGCGAGAAGAATACCGCCTACGGTTGCCGCTGCGGACAGGTATTGCCCCGCTGAATAAGAACCATCATCTTCTTCTTCAATCTTATCTGGGTGATCCATACCCAAGGCACCATGAGCGAATGACTCAACTTTATCGGTAACTGTCGCGTTTTCTGCTTCGACTTTCTTCGCTTCTTTATCAATTTCTTTTAGGGCAGATAAGAGTGCTTTGCCTTCATCAGAAAGCCTAACCGTATTTTGCTCAACCTTAAGCGGTGTAGGCTTTTCAGCTTCGTTAGCTGAACTCTTAGCGTTCATCTGCGAAGGCGAATACAGCTGAGTATTACTCGTTCCTACTGGCGTCATATAGCTCTCCTTACCTATCCTTAAATATAGTATCGGCAGAGGTGTGAAAAACTTGTGCAATTAATCATCGATAGTGATGTTTTTTTATTCGCACATTACATTTTCGTCTGCTTGGTTAAATCGTCTATTTACTAAGCAAGTCTTGTGCCGATAAGAATGTTTGATTTTAGATAGAGTTAGGATGAATGACGGGAACGTGATCAAGTTGTGACGATGGGCTAATTATCTAGGATTAGCCCATCGACTCTTTAGCTTAGAAGAGTGGATCAACAGATCCTACTCACACTCTAGGCTAGCGCTACGTTTTGACAGATGCTTGTATGCCTTCATTCGGTTCTCTTTCTTTACAAAGCGAGCCGGCGGCGAAAGCACTTCAAGCTGATAATCACCGCTATCCGATGAGATCGCTTCAACCGGGCTGATGATGGCGATTTTTAAATCAGGGTTACGACGTAGAATTGATGCCGCCGTCCCTAAACCACCCTCGGTGTGGAACTTGCCAGCCACGTGAATCACTTGTTTATCAGGGTTTGATGCTAGGTAATCCACAATCGACTCAGCCATGGTTTCGTCCCAGGTAACCTGAGCGGCAAACTGCTTTTCTGTTTGCTCTGGCGTACCGTGATGCATAGAAGCCATGAACTTTTCTTTGTAAGGGCTATCGCCAGTATCCACTTCGGCAGCAATCCATTGGCGTTGCTCGGTCGATAATTGGTCTAGGTAAGGCAATCCTTTACGGCCAATACACTGCACGAATGGCTTTGGTGCATTTGCCGCAATAACATCGACGTCGTTGGCTTTTGCGAACTCAACTAACGCGCGGTAATCACTTTCGTAATTTGGCCAAGCTGCCGCTTGAGACATGAGAATTTGTTCGCCAATTTCGCCGTTTAAGTATTGGTCAAGTGTGGCTTGGTGCTCTCGAGTGAACTGTTCCATTGAAAGCGCAATGTTTGATGTTGCGTTGCGGCGCGCTTTTAAGAAGTCGGTTTGGAAGCGGTGAATGGCAGAATGCGTGTGCCATTCGCCAATTAGAACCACATCAGCGTCAATCAGCTGCTCGGGTAATGCATCGAGAGAAAGTGTTTCGCCTTGTGGAGAAGCGAACTGGTAGTCATAGAATGTGGAAACGGATTCCGTTTGAGCCACTTTTTGAGAAGTGTCTTTTGCAGGTTGACTAGCACAAGCCGTGAGAAGAGTAGCTAATCCGATAAGAATAATACGTTGCATGAAATGCCTCCTTGAAGAACACGCATACTAAAGGAGGCAAGATAAGATTTCAATGCAAACGATAATCAATATCAATTAAATTTGTTTGCGGTACACTCGCAGCATAAAGTCAGCTTCACAGTTGAATTGCTCTGCCTCGGTGAGTTGTAGTTTAAACTCTTCACTCGCCTTCCAAGCAAACGGCGTCATCTGTAGCAGGTCGAATGCATCTGACCCCGATAGTTCCATCATATAGTTTAGTTGCTCTTGATGCTCAAGCGTAAAACCTTCGATCACTTCTGGATCTTCATCGTGCAAGCGAACGCCATCATAAATTGCATCACGCAGTTGATACAGGTGTCGGCTAGCTGGTGTCACGGTGATCACCACACCACTGTCTTTGATGGTGCGTTGTAGCTCTTCAGCCTTGCAAGGCGCGTAAATGCGTAGAATGCCGTCTAAGCTGTTTTCAGCAAAGGGTAGGCGATGGCTTGATGCAACTGAGAAGTCGACAGCAGGGTAGCGTTTAGCGGCGTATTTGATAGCAATCTTAGAAATGTCTAGGCCAAAAGTAGCACCATTCTTTTCTTGAAGATTCACAGCAATTTCGTTGGTGTAATAACCTTCGCCACAACCAATATCCAATAGGCTAGGCGTCTCTTCTGGTAGATAGCGAGAACACAACGTCACCACCGCTTGGCGCATTGGGTCATAGTGGTTACCTTCAAGGAAGCGACGACGTGCCTGCATCATCTCTTTGTTGTCACCTGGATCTTTTGAGCGTTTGTGGTGCGCAGGCATCAAATTGACGTAGCCTTCTTTCGCTAGGTCGAACTGATGGTTCTTTTCACACTTAAACGTACGATCGTTTTGAGATAAAGGTTGGTGACACAAAGGGCATTGGTAAGTCATGGAGACCTCTAAAGGAGAATAGACAGCGCAAGTGTAACGAGCTAAAACCAAAAAGTAAAAGAGCGACATAAAGCCGCTCAAAAATCGTTTTTTATAACTGTATTTATACGGTTATTGGGCACTAATCACAGTGATCAGTTGGTGGTTTTCACCCGGCCGGAGTGTTTTACCGGCTTCTAGGCTTGGCGCGTGCAGTGTTGATTCTACGCACATCATAGTTAGGTAACCATCGTCTTGCATGTCGCCCATACTTGCAGCGCCTTCTGCCCACGGGTTCCACAGTACTGCAGAGTTATGACCGTGGTTTTCAACTGTTAGCGTGCGATCCAGCTTCTTGTCAGCAACAAAGATTTGCGCTTCTGGTTGCGTGTAAACGCGGTCAATCGTGTCGGTCAGTACCAGTTCAGATCCACCTTGGCAGTTCTTGCCACCTTGCAGGCTATCAATGTACTCAGCACCCATACCAGTGGTGGTTGTGTTGTGGATATCGCCAACGTTTAGGTAAGTGTGTAGTGCACCAGAGAAAGTCCATGGCTGAGAATCAGTGTTCTTCACGTCCAGCGTTACTTTTAGTTGTTCGCCGATCTCAACATTCAAGCGAGCATCAAACTGATGAGGCCATACTGCTAGCGTCTCTTCGCTTGGCTTCAGACCTAAGCTAACAATCACGCCAGCTTCGCTTTCACGGTGTTCAACCAATTGCCATTCACTTGAACGGGCAAAACCATGTGCTGGTGCTGCAATGCGACCAAACCAAGGCCAACATACTGGAATACCACCACGCAGAGCCGTTTTACCATCGAACTTAGCTTGTTGGCTCATCCAAATTAGGTCTTCTTGACCTTGCGGTTGGAATGACACCACATGGCCGCCAAACAGTGAAATCGCTGCGTTTGCTTTATCGTGGATAACGCGAACCAGTTTTACACCTTCGTGTTCAACGATAGTGACGTTGTCAGAAAGTACCGCCAGTGCAGGTAGAGTAGATAAATCCATTACATGATCCTTCTAAGGAAATTGAATTCAAATGCTGACTAGAGTGATGCTTGTGTTTTCATGAGTAACAAGCAGAGTCAGTATTAGAATTGAATTTTGCGTTTGGGCTATCTTGATGAGCTTAGACAGACGCGGTCTAAAAGATAGCAGGCATTAAAAAGGCGACACTAAGGTCGCCTTTTTCAAAGTCTGCTCAAAACAGTCTTCGCTAATGCTTATCTAAAGCGATTTCTAAAAAGAAATTACTTAGAGATGTGAGCGATTAGGTCTAGAACTTTGTTTGAGTAACCGATTTCGTTGTCGTACCAAGATACAACTTTAACGAATTTGTCAGTTAGAGCAACACCAGCTTTAGCATCGAATACTGAAGTTTGAACTTCACCGATGAAATCTTGTGATACTACTTGGTCTTCAGTGTAACCAAGAACGCCAGCCATTTCGCCTTCAGAAGCTTCTTTCATTGCAGCACAAATTTCTTCGTAAGATGCAGCTTCTTTTAGGTTAACTGTTAGGTCAACTACAGATACGTTAGCAGTTGGTACACGGAAAGCCATACCAGTTAGAAGGCCGTTTAGTTCTGGAAGAACAACGCCTACAGCTTTAGCAGCACCAGTTGAAGATGGGATGATGTTTTGAGAAGCACCACGGCCACCGCGCCAGTCTTTAGCAGAAGGGCCATCTACAGTTTTTTGAGTTGCTGTAGTAGCGTGAACTGTAGTCATAAGACCAGACTCAATGCCCCACTTATCGTTAAGTACTTTAGCGATAGGTGCAAGACAGTTAGTAGTACAAGAAGCGTTAGAAACGATGTCTTGACCAGCGTAAGATGCTTGGTTAACGCCCATTACGAACATTGGAGTTGCATCTTTAGAAGGACCAGTCAGAACTACTTTCTTAGCGCCAGCAGTGATGTGCTTACGTGCAGTCTCGTCAGTTAGGAAAAGACCAGTTGCTTCAGCAACTACGTCTACGTCGATAGCATCCCACTTAAGGTCTTCTGGGTTACGCTCAGCTGTAACACGTACAGTTTTACCGTTAACGATTAGGTTACCGCCTTCAACTTCAACAGTACCGTTGAAACGGCCGTGAGTTGAGTCGTACTTAAGCATGTATGCCATGTACTCTACGTCGATTAGATCGTTAATACCTACTACTTCGATGTCTGCACGCTCTTGAGCTGCGCGGAATACGAAACGGCCGATACGGCCAAAACCGTTAATACCTACTTTGATAGTCATTGTAGTTGCTCCACAACTTAATTTCTGATTAAAGATAACTGGTAGTAAAATTACAGAATCCAGTATACATCTGCAATAGATAATCCGACTTAACTTGTTTAATGTCAAAAAAAAGCGACGCTTTTCTTAACAATTGGGTGTAAGTGATTGAAAATTGACCATTGCAAGTGGCTCTGTACCCTTCCAGTTGGGTAAAATACCCCTAAATGATGATTCACTTATGAGTGTATATGTACAATGTTTCCTGGTGAGAAAGTATGTGCTACAAAACGACTCATATGCAAGCCTTTATAGAAAAAAGTAAATATAATAACTGAGAATGTGGAGAGATATTAACGTGATTCAAAAGGGAGGAAATATGATAAAGCCTGATGAATACTGGCGTGAGCGCCTAACGGACGACGAATTTTCAGTGTGTCGTGAGCGTGGTACTGAAGCCCCATATAGCGGCAAGTTACTGCACAACCATAAGACTGGCGTCTATAGCTGCACATGCTGTGAAAGCCCTTTGTTTCTGTCGGATAACAAATATGACTCTGGGTGTGGTTGGCCGAGCTTTGATGCCCCAGTGAATGATGAAGCAGTACGCTATATAGAAGATCTAAGTCACGGAATGAAGCGTGTAGAGATCCGTTGTACCGCCTGTGATAGCCATTTAGGTCACGTTTTTCCAGATGGCCCGAAGACCACAGGTGAACGGTTCTGTGTTAATTCAGTGTCGTTAATTTTCAACAAAAATGACGAAAGTACGAAATAACTTGTAACTATTGTCTAATCCTTACAGGTCGCATTTGTCGATTTAGGAATGCTGAAACGCCCAAGATTTCAGACTTAACTCTAGTACAAATAAAAACAGCTACCAAAAAGGTAGCTGTTTTTATTTGAAAGCAGGTGAATAAGAAGCTTAAGTAAGAACACTATAAATGAAGCGATCAGTAACTCGGGACGATTGAAGGGCTGTAAACCCCATCTTCAATGGCTTCGACAATTTTGTCTGCGTCTTTATTTAACTGCTTGTATCTTGGGGCGTCGAAGTTATAGAGAACGGCCAACTCCGCTTCAGAAGCAATCGGCACATCAAACTCTTTGGCTACCATTGCCCATACGTACGCCTTTTCTCTATGACCTAAGCTGTGATTGATGCTAGCCATGGACTTAAATATCTCAGTATTAACAACCGAGTTATTCGACAAGGTTAGCGCATTATTGAGTAGCTTCAATGTCTTGGCATGATCTCTCGTGGTATAGAAAGTCGCTAGAGCATATTGCATCTCCGCCGTATTTAATGCTTCAGTTCCTTCTAACTGTAAGAAGCTGCGTCTTGCATTAGTATCACCAGTTTGTGACCACAAGAAGTAGAGTGTTTCTGGTGTGTCTGATTGAGATAGCTCACTAACGATTCGTTCTGACTCTTCAATACTGTGCATTAATGCCGTAAAGCGACGTTCTTGAAGTTGGGATTGGTCAATGGTCTCGATCTGTGCCGCGAGCTCTAGGCACTTTTTGTAGGCAGTGACTAATTCGAATTCTTTAATTTTGTTGATTTCGGTGGGTTGCTTCTGAACTTCAAATCGATGCCAGATGAGGTCGGTACGTGCGACACGACATTGCCCATCGTTCATGTTCAATTGTTCACACTGAAGACCCGGATTGCTTTGGCACAGTTGATCGGTATTTTTGTTCCCTTCAAGACACCCAACCAGAGTGAAAGGCAATAGGCTAATCGCCAACCATTTCATAATTTTCATATTCCTTCACTTGTGATCAGATGCACTTATTATCGGTCAGGTTCTTGACTCAATTCTGTTACGGGTTATTTTCTGGTGAAAATTGTTAAAACTAAGGCTTTACCATGGATGCAGAACAACTTCTTAGCGCAATGACACCCGAGGTCTACGAACGTTTAACCTACGCAGTTGAAACGGGTAAATGGCCAGAAGGTACGGCGCTCTCAAAAGAACAGCGCGACTCGTGTATGCAAGCGGTTATGTTATACCAATCTAAACATAACTCTGAAGCTCAACATATGACAATTGCAGCTGGTGGTGAGATTAGCTTTAAATCTAAGTCTGAACTAAAGAAACAGTTTAAGTCAGATCAAGAAGATATTGTTAGGGTTAACCCGAATCATTAAGCTTAAATTACAACAAAGGGGTGGCAATGTGCCACCCCTTTTAGTTTAACTCGTTTATTTATAAGCAATAAAACGATTTAGTTCACGTTAAGCCGCCGTTACTTTCATAGAATAACTGGCTTTAACGTGAATCCTTGAACAGGTTATAAGCTCATCTCACCGCGCAATACTTGTTGCATCTGAGCCTTCACTTCTTCGTAGCCTAGGTTTTGGCTTAATAGATAATGCAACTTCGCCAGTGCCGCTTCTGGTGTCATATCGTAACCACTCACCACGCCCGCTTCTGCTAGTGCACAACCTGTCGCGTAACCACCCATGTTGACTTTACCAGCCAAACATTGAGTTAGGTTCACCACAATAACACCGCGCTCTGAGGCATCTTTCAGGTGCTGAAGCAGTTCTGGGTTTTGTGGTGCGTTACCCACACCGAAAGTAAGCAGAATCATCGCGTTAACAGGTTGTAATAGCGTGTTACGGATAACTTCGTGTGAGATGCCTGGGTACATTGTGATTACGCCGATAGGTTGCGGAGTAATGTTATGAACCTTGAAAGCACCTTTAGGTTGTTCGTTTACCTTTACGTTATTGCTAAGTTGGATATTGATACCCGCTTCTAGCAATGGATTCAGGTTTGGAGAGGTAAACGCATTGAAGCCATCTGCGTGTGATTTTGTGCTGCGATTACCACGCATCAACTTGTTGTTGAAGAACAGTGTCACTTCGTTGATTGGGTAGTTTGCTGCAATGTGTAGCGCATTCAGCAGGTTTGCTTGTCCGTCTGAACGAAGCTCTGCTAATGGGATCTGAGAGCCCGTAACAATCACAGGTTTGCCGAGGTTTTCAAGCATGAAAGACAGTGCAGAGGCAGTGTAAGCCATAGTGTCTGTGCCATGCAGGATAACGAAACCATCGTACTTATCGTAGTTCGCGCGAATGTCATCAGCGATAGTTTGCCAATCAAGTGGCGTCATATCTGAAGAGTCCATTAATGGAGAGTATTCGTGAATGGTGTACTCAGGCATCTCTGGGCGATGGAATTCAGGCATGCCAGCTAGCTGCTTATCCATGAAACCTGCGACTGGAACATAGCCGTGGTCAATAGACTTCTGCATGCCAATTGTGCCGCCGGTGTACGCGATATAGATGTGTTTTCTTTCCATGGCGATTAATACTTAGTGTGATGTAGGGAACAGGGGGGCGATTATAGCGAATTATCATGCAATAAAAAGAGGCACCTCACACAGAGGTACCCCTTAGTCATTGAGTTATTGGCTCAACTTATTGAACTTGGCAATTTAAGCAGAAAGCGTATCGGCCTTGTGGGTCGTTAAAGCTGCCTAACAGCTGGCTATCTTGAGCTAACTGCTGAGTAACAGGCTGTAAACTGCTTGGTATCATCGATTGAATATCTAGGCCTATCGACATCTGAACTTGGTTCATAAATTCTTGAATAAATTGTTCAGTGGCCGAAAGTGGCTCTTCTACCCAGTAGATGTTGTAGCTTTCAAGCTCTGCAAGTGAAGCCGCAGCTGCAACCGCATCATCGAAATCACCAATCTCATCGACTAAGCCTTTCTGAATCGCATCTTGACCTGTCCAAACTCGACCTTGAGCAATCTTGTCGACAGCATCGACTTCCAGACCGCGATTTTCTCCAACTAGGCTGATGAATCGGCGGTATCCGTTTTCAATGCCCATTTGGAACGCGTCTTTCGCGCCATCGCTAAGTCCAGTTGTAATACCAAGACCTGAGAAAGGTGAGGTGCCAACGCCATCAGTGTAAACACCAATATCGTTCAACCCTTTTTCGAAGGTGGTGATAACACTGAAGATACCAATTGAACCCGTTAGTGTGGTTGGCTGAGCTAGGATCTTATCCGCACCCATCGAGATCCAGTAACCACCCGAAGCAGCAAGGCTCGACATCGACACAACAACCGGTTTACCCGCTTGCTTGATCGCTTCTATTTCATTACGGATAACTTCAGAAGCAAAGGCACTGCCACCTGGGCTATCGACACGAAGTACAACCGCTTTCACTTTATCGTCGTTACGTGCTTGGCGCAGTAGGGCTGCTGTGGTATCGCCGCCAACGGTGCCACGTGGTTGCTTGCCATCCATAATTGCGCCGCTCGCTACAATCACGGCAACGTCGTGTGATTCACTAGTCATGTTTGGAAGCATGGTTGTACGGTATTCGTAGTAACCAAACGCGTTGTAGCTGTCTTGGCCGTCACTGCCGAAAACATCGGCAAGCTCTAGTCGAACTTGCTGGCGTGTCGCTAGCTCATCCACTAAGCCAAGTTTCTCGGCCAGTTTTGCAATGTCACCGTCCACAGACTCAAGTTCTTTCAAGAAGGTGTCCATGCTTGGGTTCAGTGTCTTAGCGTCTATTTGACGGTTGTTGCTGACGTCATCAACGTACGCACCCCATAGTTGGCTTAACCAACGAGAAGCGGACTCTTTCGCTGCGTCTGACATGTCATCACGAATGAAAGGTTCGATAGCTGACTTATAAGTGCCTACACGGAACACGTGCGTGTTGACGTCTAGTTTCTCTAACAACGTTTTGTAGTAAAGCGAGTAAGCGCTATAGCCTTTAAGAAGAACCCCACCATCTGGTGATAGGAATACCTTAGTTGCGTAGCTGGCTAGGTAGTATTGGCTTTGGTTGTAAAAGTCACCCACCGCATAAATCGGTTTGCCTGATGCTTTGAACTCATTCAATGCTTTAGCAATGTAGCGCAGCTTGGTCAGGTTGGTTTCTGGCAGCTCTTTGAGTGCTAAAACGATACCAGTAACCTTGTCATCGTCTTTTGCGTAGCGAATCGTTTCAACGATATCAAACAGGATGTTCTCTTTTGGAAGGTCTTTGCCAAGCAGTGAACCTGTGACCGAATCCATCGGATTGATATAGCGGCTTTGTTCCACAATAGGGCCAGACAGATTAAGCACTAAAGCCGAATCCTGAGGAACCGTCGGTTGAGCCGTATCTGAATGGAAGTACACAAAGTAGATGATGGCGATACTGAGTAAAAAGACTAGGTTAACCAGCGCAAGACGTACAAACGTAATGAGCTTCCAAATCCCTTTAAAGAACATGCCTATAAATTTGAATATTTTTTTCATTCTGTCTCCGCAGTGAGATCACGTCGCTTTAACAAGCCGTAGTACCATTAATCTCAATAATATGAACTGCTTAGTATCCTACGATAATTCCCAAGCTCAAACTACACCAAGAATTGTTAATCGATATATATTCTCATTAAGTGTAGTCAAATTAAGGGCTTCTGAACGATTAATACGTGCAGCATTATGATCGGTGTTACAAAAATGTAAACGGCTGTTTGAACTTTTGGTAATTGAACTATACTGTGGTCAGACCACAAGGATAAAATAATAGAAGTGATGTCTGCCATGTACCCACATTTACTTGAACCACTCGATCTTGGATTTACCCAGTTACGTAACCGTGTATTGATGGGATCAATGCATACAGGTTTAGAAGAAAATAAAGAAGGTCTCCACAAACTCGCCGCGTTTTATGAAGAGCGAGCAAAAGGAGGCGTTGGCCTTATTGTTACCGGTGGTTTCTCTCCTAATTTACGTGGCAGATTAACCCCATTTAGTGCTGAATTCAGTAAAGTGAAGCATGCAAAAGCTCACCAAGTTGTTACCGAGGCCGTGCACAAGCATGGCGGTAAGATTGCCCTTCAGTTGCTGCATGCTGGCCGCTATGCCATGCACCCATTCGCGCAAAGTGCGTCTGGCATTAAAGCGCCTATCGCTAAGTTCGCTCCAAGTGAGATGAGCCCTCGTCAGATTAAAAAGACCATTGGTGCCTTTGCCAACAGTGCCGAACTCGCCCAAGTCGCGGGTTACGACGGCATTGAGATTATGGGATCTGAAGGTTACTTGATTAACCAATTCATCTGTAAACGTACCAATATGCGTTACGACGAATGGGGCGGTTCTTATGAGAAGCGCATGCGTTTCCCGCTGGAGATTGTTAAATCGATTCGCGAAGCAGTGGGTGACGACTTCATTATTATTTTCCGACTGTCGATGCTGGATTTGGTTGAGCAAGGCAGCACCTTTGAAGATGTTGTTCTATTGGCTCAAAAGCTGGAAGAAGCAGGCGTGACTATTATCAATACCGGCATCGGTTGGCATGAAGCGCGTGTTCCGACTATCGCGACACAAGTACCACGTGGTGCATTCTCTTGGGTGACGGAAAAAGTGAAACCATACGTGTCGATCCCAGTGGTGACATGTAACCGAATTAATACGCCAGAAGAGGCCGAACGTATTCTTAGCTCTGGGCAGGCTGATATGGTGTCTATGGCGCGTCCATTCTTGGCAGACCCGGATTTTGTTAATAAAGCAGCTCAAGACCAAGCTCAGTTCATCAATACCTGTATCGGTTGTAACCAAGCTTGCCTTGATAACGTGTTTAAAGGTAAACGTGCGAGCTGTTTGGTGAACCCACGCGCTTGTTACGAGACTGAAATTGTTGTTCAGCCAGCGCAAGCGACTAAGACCATTGCGGTTGTTGGCGCAGGCCCAGCCGGTTTAGCTTGTGCGACGACACTAGCCCAGCGTGGACACAAGGTTGACTTGATTGAGAAAAATGACCGTATCGGCGGCCAGTTTAGATTAGCAATGCAGATACCGGGCAAAGAAGAGTTCAGAGAAACGATTCGTTATTTTGCTAACCAAATCGATGCATCCGGCGTGAATCTGAAACTGGATACGGAAGCAACGTTTGAGATGTTGTTGAAGTACGATGAAGTGGTGATGGCTGCTGGCGTAGAGCCAAGAAAGCTCGATATTGAGGGCATTGACCAAGAAAACGTGGTCGATTACCAAACCTTGATTCGCGAAAAGACACCAGTAGGCGAAAAGGTCGCGATTGTTGGTGCTGGTGGTATCGGTGTCGATGTGGCAACCATGCTCACCGAGCCGGCGTCACACAGCCTAGATGATTGGCTGCATGAGTGGGGCATCGATAAGAACATGGAACACCCAGGTGGTTTGTATCCTTACCCGGATTCATTCAGCGACAAAACGGTTTGGGTGATGCAGCGTAAAGCGGGGCGCGTTGGTAAAGGTCCGGGCAAAACTACAGGCTGGATTCACAAACGCACACTAGAAAAACGCGGTGTTAATCTACTGGGTGGCGTGAGCTACAACAAGATTGATGACCAAGGTCTGCATATCAGCGTTGGTAAGAAAGAGCAGGTGCTGGATGCTGACTCGGTTATCGTATGTGCAGGTCAGGTGTCAGTTCGTCCATTCGAAGACATGTGGCAAGAGTTTGGTGGCAAACTGCATGTGATAGGCGGCGCCGATTACGCGGGTGAATTGGATGCAGTACGCGCAATTCGTCAAGGTGTTGAGCTAGCGATTAAGTTATAGAATCAGCTATCAAACTGTAATCTTATCAGTAGATATTGTTACTTAATTTGCTGAGTTAGATTTTGAACAAGGCTCCTAAGTCATAGATTTAGGAGCCTTTATTGTTTCTAATCTAGCCTAAATGGACAGCCGTTGAGATTTATTATCGTTTGTATTCTGTGCTAAAGTTCAAGTATACAAATAATAAAGAAATAGTAAGGACTTCAAATGGATGCTTTGGATCTATTGCTCAACAGACGCTCAATCGCAAAACTCTCTGATCCGGCACCTGAAGGTGTGGCGTTAGAAAACATCATCAAAGCAGGGCTGCGTGCTCCAGACCACGGTGCACTAACACCATGGCGCTTTGTTATCGCGCAAGGTTCAGGCCTACAAAAGCTTTCAGACATCTTGGTGCGCGCCGCTGAAGCGGATGACAGCGAAGAAGCGGTTATCGAGAAAGTAAAAAAAGCGCCGTTCCGAGCTCCGATGGTGATTACTGTGATTGCCAAAGTAACTGAGCACGAGAAAGTGCCTGCTATCGAACAACATCTGTCTGCGGGTTGTGCTGCACAGGCGATGCAAATGGCCGCAGTCGCACAAGGTTTCCAAGGCTTTTGGCGCTCAGGTAAATGGATGTTCCACCCAGAAGTACACCAAGCATTTGGCCTAGAAGGCGACGATGAAATTGTTGGCTTCCTATACCTAGGCACTCCAGGCTGTACACCAATGAAAGTGCCAGAGCGCGACTTCTCTAAGTTCGTTGAGTTTTTATAAAGAAAGCTGAAGCTTGAATAGTGGAATGCTAACTGTATAAACAACCAGTTTTTCTTGATTTATTAGAGCCACATTAGATAATGTGGCTCTAATTGTTTGTAGCATCTGGAAAAACATGTCTCGCCTTATTATTGCTGAAAAACCAAGCCTCGGCCGCGCGATCGCCGCTGCACTACCTAATCCACAAAAGAAAGACCAAGGGTTTATCAAATGTGGCAATGGGGATGTGGTGACTTGGTGTATTGGACACTTATTGGAGCAGGTTGAGCCGGATGCTTATGACGACCGTTATAAGAAGTGGAATTTAGCCGATCTTCCTATCGTGCCGGAGCAATGGCAGCTAAGACCGCGTAAGACTTCAAGCAAACAGCTCACGGTGATCCGAAAGCTATTGAAGGACGCCACTCAAATTGTTCACGCCGGAGACCCGGATAGAGAAGGGCAGTTGCTGGTTGATGAAGTGATTGATTACTGCAAAGTCTCTAAGGCTAAGAAAGAGTCGATGGACAGGCTACTGATCAGCGACTTGAACTTACCTGCCGTAAAACGTGCACTTTCTCAAATGCGCAGCAACCGTGACTTTATTCCGCTTTCTATTTCCGCATTAGCGCGCTCTAGAGCCGATTGGCTGTATGGCATGAACATGACTCGTGCTTATACCTTACTCGGTCAAAAGGCTGGCTACCAAGGTGTGTTGTCGGTCGGGCGAGTACAAACGCCTGTACTTGGTTTGGTGGTAAGGCGCGATGAAGAGATCGAAAACTTTATTCCGAAAGATTACTTCACTTTGCACGCTTTGATCCCTTATCAAAATCACGGCCAGAGCTTTGATATTCGTGCGCGTTGGAAGCCAAGCGAAGCATGTAAACCATGGCAAGATGAAGAAGGGCGCGTGCTCAATCGAAAGCTGGTTGAGAATGTGGCTAACCGAATTGCGAATCAACCCGCGACGGTGACGGAATCAGAGCAAAAGCAAAGTAAACAAGCTGCGCCACTGCCTTACTCGCTGTCAGCCTTGCAGATTGATGCGTCTAAGCGTTTTGGTATGAGTGCTCAACAGGTGTTAGATACGTGTCAGTCATTGTACGAGAAACACAAACTCATCACTTACCCACGTTCTGATAGCCGCTATCTACCTAAAGAGCACTACTCGCAGCGAGAATCGATCGTTGATGCTATCGCTAACAATGCGAAAGAGCTGCAAAGTGGCGCTCAAGGTGCGGACCTTTCTCTTAAATCAAAAGCATGGAACGACAGTAAGGTCGATGCTCACCACGCGATTATTCCTACTCCGAAGAAGTCATCGGTGAACGGCCTGTCTGCCAACGAGATGAAAATCTATCAGCAAATCGCTCGCCAGTATCTAATGCAATTCTACCCACCTGCTATTTTTGCCGATGCCAAGTTAGTCTTTGATATTGCTGGTGGCGTGTTCATCGCAAAAGGGCGTCAGCTTATCAACCCGGGCTGGAAAGTGTTGATGGGGAAAACGGACACTGAAGAAAAAGGTGATGGCACGGATACGGTGCCTCCATTGGATAAAGGTACGGTGTTGACGTGTCGTGAAGGCATTATTGGCGATAAGAAAACCGAACCACCAAAGCACTTCACGGAAGCGACCTTGCTACAAGCGATGACAGGTATCGCGCGCTTTGTCGCGAACAAAGATCTTAAAGCCATTTTGAAAGAGACCGATGGTCTTGGAACGGAAGCAACCCGAGCGGGTATCTTAGATACTTTGTTTAAGAGGCAGTTGCTAACTCGACAAGGTAAGAGTATTCATAGCAGTCCTGCGGGGAGAGGTTTGATTAATGCCTTACCTGAGGACTCGACCTTTCCCGACATGACGGCTCACTGGGAGCATCAGTTGCAAGGTATGGCTGAACGAAACCAAGCGTATCAACCCTTCATGCAAGCGCTAGAAAGTAAGATCGATGGCTTAATGGGCAAGGTAAAAACAGGTGAAGTCCCTGAATCCCTGCGTCATCTTCCTAAAGTTGAAAGACCAGCATTCAAGCGCCGTAAAGGTGGTGGGACAAGGAAGAAGACTTACGCGAAGAAAGGCGCTAAAAGTTAATCAGTTAGAAACTGAAAGCTAACAACACCCATTATTGATATTGGAAATCAATATTAACGACCGACCTTGCGCCCACAACGTTTAAACAGCTGCTGCCAATAATCAACATGGCGGCGAGTGGATGATCGAAAGGCGTGATGCGCATCTTTGATGGGAAAGTAATAACTGTGTAGGTCAGGTTGCGCGTCAAACATACCAAGTTGCGGGGCTAGCTGCTGATAGTAGCCATCTAATTGCGCCATGTACGGCTGAACTTTGTCTATGTATTGCTGCTCGAACACATTGTTGAGATAACGAAACTTAGTGGTGTCTCGTTGTTTACCACAGATGATATTGTGATCAAAAGTTGTCAGCTGTTTGGTGATGGTATCAAGTTCGGCCGAAGCTCGCGTGAGCGAGTAGTATAAATCCCCGAGCGTAGAGCTCTTTTCTAATACTTCTTGAACCTCAGTAGTCTTTCCCGAAACGAGCGGAACGTTTAACGCTTGATTGATATGTTCTAAGGCATCACTGGTTTGTCGTACCTGATCGCCGATATCAGCACGTAACCACTGACTACCACGCATTTGTGACTGCATGGCATCGCTGGCATAGATTAGATTCCACTGGTGCCGCGGAAACTGTGTGAGTTTCTGCTGCTCGATTTCTTTCAGTAGCTCTACGACCTCAGGGTCTAATTCGCTACTGGATAAACATTTCCCAACACCTGCAAGTAGGGCGACTTGATAATCGTAATTGCGAAACTCATCCGCGACTTTCCCAAGAACCGAATTTCTTTCTGCAATCAGATTGAACAATCCACACTGGCGAAGCTGGTAGCTGTCGATGAGACCAATAGAAAGCGAGGGCACGTCAAGCAGCAGCTCTCTTTTTCTCGGTAGGCTTTCAAATTCCCATTTCTCTTTTATCTCGTCAGCATCTTGTACTCTGGCTATCTTGGTTTGGTAGTCGTCGAACAAGTCTCCGGGGCCATCACTGAAACAGCCAGCTAGCATCACAGTCAGACAAAACAGTGTTGAGTGCTTAACTAGGTTTGAGAGAGGGCCATCATTCATCTGCGGGTTACCAATCTATTTCGCTGCCATCGAAATTGAAGAAGTGACCACTTACTTCAGTATTCGCAGACTCGATGACTTTTATAAGACCAGAAGCTGAGGTGTTGGTGTCGATCAGAGCATTAGGGCCGCCCATTTCGGTCTGTACCCAACCAGGATGCAGAGCTAACACCGTAACGCCGTTATCGGTTAAGTCGTTACTTAGGCTCTTCACAACGGAGTTTAGAGCGGCTTTGGAGGAGCGATAGATGTAGCCGCCTCCTGAGGTGTTCTCGGACATGCTACCGACTCTAGAAGACAGGCAGGCGATCTTTTTGACGTCACTAATTTCTATAAGAGGTAATAGAGTCTCGACAAGCTTCAATGGCGCAATGGTGTTGACTTCGAATACACGGCGCCACTCTTCGACATCGGTATTACCCAGACCATAACCTTTTGGACCATAGTAGCCAGCGTTGTTGATCAAGATATCAATCGACTCTATTTGCGAAGTGAGGTGGCTCACCGCTTGGTAATCGGTTATCTCTAATTGAATGCAGGTCAGGTTGCTGTTGTGGTCTGCGAGAGAGAGCAGTTCTTTTGCTGAGTTGGCATCACGATAAGTCGCGTACACCTTGTGGCTACCTTCCAAGTATTGTTGAGTCAGGCTTAAGCCAATGCCGCGATTTGCTCCAGTAATGAAAATAACGCTCATGGTGATTCCTTTTTAGTTCAATTAGTTAAGTTTGATGGCTTAACACGAGAAAATCAACGCTCCACCAACTGGCCATTAGCATTCCTACAAAAATCATTACTGCTGCCGCTGAGCCGCAGATCACCCCAAAGATGAGTATTACGTATTTCATTGTTGTCTCTTTTTGAAAATCAAGTTAATGATAACTATTATCATCAATTAAGGTTGTCGCCTAGGCTGAGACTGTTATGATTTTGAGAAAGATACGCAATTAACCTGATTATGATTCCTTTAATTTACCACCCAATCTATTCGCAGTTACCTTTACCAGAAGGTCACCGTTACCCAATTAACAAATATCAGTTGTTACACAGTGCTGTTGAAGCGTTAATGGATAGAGATCCTCTATGGAAGAGTCAGTTTGAAATCTTCCAACCAACGCCGGTTTCGGTTGAACAGGTAAAACAGGTTCACGATAGTGAGTATGTGGATTTGCTTGTTTCTGGTAATTTGCCCGCAGCAAAGATGAGACGTATCGGTTTCCCTTGGAGTGAACAACTTATTGAGAGAACACTCTACTCAAGTGGTGGAACCTGCTTGGCCGCTGAAATGGCAATAGAGAGTGGTTTAGCGATTCATTTGAGTGGTGGTTATCATCATGCGCATCATGATTTTGGCAGTGGCTTTTGTTTGTTGAACGATCTGGTGTTAGCGGCAAAGCATGCACTGACCTTTGAACATATCGATAAAGTGCTGATCGTCGATAGCGACGTTCATCATGGTGATGGCACAGCAACTCTTTGCCAAGAGAACGACGACATCATTACTCTGTCGTTCCACTGCGACAAAAACTTCCCTGCACGAAAACCGCTGTCTGATTTAGATGTGCCGTTAAGTCGTGAAACAGAGGATGAAGAGTTCTTACGTTGTTTTGAACAAGTCACTAAGTTAGCGATTGCTCACCATCAACCTGACCTGATTATTTATGATGCGGGGATCGATATCCATCAAGACGATGAATTGGGTTACTTGAATGTTTCGATAAAAGGGATATTTGAACGCGACTGTTTGATGATTGAGTTAGCGAAATCAGAGTCTATTCCGATGGCCTGCGTAGTCGGTGGCGGATATCGAACTCAACATCAAGATTTGGTGCCGATTCACATGCAGCTGTTAAAAGCGGCCTATCATGTTCACGGTTAACCTCTCAAATTAGCGGCTGATAGTTCATTGAAATGATGGTGTGAAATAAGCGCATTTTGCACCATAAAAGACACGCTTGCACCATTGTGACTCATATAAAGTACTTTTTTATTAATTACGTATTTGTGTGGTTAATTGTGGTCTGTAAATTGCTTGACCCATGTGTCTATAAAAACACAAGGGATAAAAATGAACCTGACGGACAAGGAACGTAGTTGGCTTAATTGGTTTGGCGCAACAGGAAAACTGGCTATGCGCAGAGCTTGTTTCCTCAATCGAAGTAGGACGGAGGAGCTTGAACAAGCTTTTGAAAGTATTGCTCACACGCGAGTTCAACTTCTGCATAACTGGGTCAAGAATCAATGGGACTTTTTAGAAGACTCTGCTGTTTATTTGGCAAGTCGAACGGAAGAGCAAGCACAGGGGACGTTATCTAGCCTTCTTAAACGCAGTACGGATTTTTCTGAGTTGGCGATCGTCGATGCTAAGGGGATAGCACAAGCATCGAGTTATCATGAGCATGTAGGGGTTAACCTTGGAGACAAGAAGGCTTTAGTTGAAGGGGCTTCAAAGCGTTATCTGCATGGGCCGTATATGGATCAGCGCACGTTGAACGTAGGGGCTTCGAGTTCATCGTTTCATGACCAAGTAACGCTGATGTTTTATGTCCCCTTTTCTCGGGATGAAGGGGCGCCGCAATTCCTATGTGGTCGTGTTCCAAATGATGTTATTGGTGACATTATTCAAAGAGAAGCGGGGCATATTTATAGCGAGTCGGGTGATAACTATATCTTTATGGTCGACTCCATTCATGATCCTCATACTCAGCCGGGTGTTGCGCTCTCTCGTTCTCGCTTTGAAGATAATACCTTTTCACACGGCGAGAACTTAAAGCAAGGGGTTCATACTGATTGGGGAACGGTTAAGATCCAGCACCGCACCGAATTTGAGATTCGCTTTACAGACCCAGCCACTAATCAGCTTCACCCAGGCGTAAGAGAAACCATTAAAAATGGCAATAACTTGTTTATTGGTTATCCGGGGTATTCTGACTATCGCCACATACCCGTTATTGGCAAAGGCATCACTTTTCAATTGGATGGTTCACCAGATACCTTTGGCATGATGTGTGAGTCCGATTTAGAAGAGGTCTACAGAGACCGAAGTCTAAGTTATACCTTATCTAAGCACTTTATCAGCTGCATGCTACTGCCTCTATTTGTTCCATTACTGTTTGCCAACCTTTATACACTCACACCTTTTATGCAGAGTGGCATTATGTTCGCTTGCGCGTTGCTTTCATTGGGCTTATTCCGTTTAGTTAGCGCCAAACCACTAGCGAAGAAGATTCATGAAATGACCGGGGTAATGCAGACCTTAGCTGAAGGTGATGGCAACTTAAGTCGGAGACTTGATCCCACCACATTCAGTCATAATGAACTTGGCAACTTAGGGCGCTGGACTAACAGTTTTATCGACAATTTAGATAACACGGTGAGTGAGTTGATCCATGCGAGTCACGAAGTTAGAGAGGTTTCGGAATCGATGTTTCGTCGCAGTGTCGTGATGAAGCAAACCAGTGATGATGCATCACAAGCGTTAAGCAATATGCTTCAGTTGAGTCAGTATCAACAGAGCGAAATTACTCATGCGAGTGTCTCAGCAACGCAAATGGACACGGTGATGAAACAAGCCGTCCTGAGCGCAGATAAGGAGTACAATCAGTCCGTCGAAGGCATGGAGATTGTTCGCAATATCGTAGAAAGCTCGGCGCATAGCGTGAATGAGGTGAATAATGAAATGACTAAGGTGTCTGACATTATAGATATCATTACTGACATTACCGCGCAGACTAACCTTTTGGCCTTGAATGCGGCCATTGAGTCGGCAAGAGCAGGTGAACACGGGAGAGGGTTCTCTGTCGTCGCTTCTGAAGTAAGAACTCTGGCTGACCGAACTTCACAAGCTGCTAACCATATTAGTGACCTAATGAAAGAGCTGCATAGTAAGTCTCGCAGTGCTGTTGAGTCTATGGAGCGAGGCGTGGAGAATGTGAGTAAGGGAAACTTAACAGTAGACTCAAACACCCGCAGTGAACAAATTCAAGCAGCGGTGAGTGACCTCTTTACCACGATGTCTAACTTAGATGAGAACAGTCAGAAAAACGGACAAACGGCAGATAAAGCCCAACGTTCAATATCTGACTTACAACTGTCTACTAAGCAACTCGCACGTCGAGTTTCTTTGATGGGCAATGCATTGAGCCGCTTAGACCAATTGATTGGACGCTTTGAAGTGAGCCGAAAGGTGGCGTAGTAGAAACTACGTAAGCTCTTTACGTAAACGCCAGATACAAAAAAGCCGCTGATTTCTCAGCGGCTTTCTTTAATGTGGTGGAGGGATAGGGATTTGAACCCTAGAACCGCTATTAACGGTTGCCGGTTTTCAAGACCGGTGCTTTCGACCACTCAGCCATCCCTCCAGTGGCGCGTATAATATAAGGGTGGCTTTCGCTTGTAAATACCCTTATTAACTGACTGCTTTTTTTATGAACGCTTTTTGGTATTTTTGTTCTGAATGATTATTTATTGTTCGGTTTATTAAGAAGCCGACAAAATCTAATATTCAATAAGCCAAGTATTCCCAACTTTTGTTATACGTGAAGTGTTTCTGTGCTATTAAAAAAGAAAGTATCTAATTGGCTTGCAGGTAAAGTTATGAGGGGAGTGGCTTAGGCGCATGAACTTTTAGTTTAGAACGGTGAGATCGGAATTTAAAACTAGGTATAAAGTGAATGGGTTTGAAACTGGGACTGTAGAGAGTTTTGTTAGATGAGCTTTATATTTTAAAAAGCTTCAGATGCAAAAAAGCCGCTGATTTTGAAGTGACCCCGTAAAGTTGGACATTTCTGTTAAGCGGCTTTCAAGGCCTGAGTTCGATATTCTATCGGAGTCAGGCCTTTTAGTTTCACTTTTATACGTTTGGTATTGTAGTACTCGATGTATTCTTTAATTTGCTCTATCAGAGCATCTGCATCTTCAAAGCTTTGGTTGTGATACATCTCTGTTTTGAGTAAAGCAAAAAAGTTTTCAGCAACCGCATTATCCAAGCAGTTACCTTTTCTCGACATGCTTTGTGTTAACCCACTCTCCGCTACCTTTTTCTGATACTGTCGATGACGATATTGCCAACCTTGATCGCTATGTATAATTGGCTTTGAGTTGGGTTTGAGCTTTGATATGGCTTCCGTTAGCATATCCGTGACAAGCGGCAAGCAGGCATTTTTGGCCACTCTATAAGCAACTACCTCCTGAGTAAACAAGTCGACCACGGGAGACAAGTATACTTTCTGCTCTTTGACTTTGAACTCCGTGACATCAGTTACCCACTTTTCATCGGGTTGAGTCGCACTAAAATCTCTTTCAAGCAGGTTAGGAGCAGCTGTTCCAGACTCTCCTCGGTATGAACGATACTTTTTAATCCTGACCGTCGATTTAAGGTTGAGCTGAGCCATAAGCCTTTGAACCGTTTTGTGATTAAGCACGAACCCCTGATTTTTTAGTTCCAAGTGAATACGGCGGTAGCCGTATCGACCCTTATGTTCATGATAAATTGACTTTATCAACCGCAGCTCACGTTCGTAGCTATTTGGGCGCTTGTTTGTTTGAGCTTGATAATAAAAGACACTTTTTGCCAGCTGTAGAGTCTGCAGTAAGTGCTTCAGCGGGTACTTGCCTTTAAGAGTTAGAGCTATGACCGCTTTTTCTTTGTTCGACGGTTTTTTTCCTGCTCCAACTCTTCCAACTTTTTTAGAACGGCATTCTCGGTTCGTAAGTAGACCAACTCCTCTTTTAGCTCCTCAAGTGTCATTTCATTATCAGGCTTAGTGGTACGTTGAGGTTGCTGTTTCATTGAGGGTCTTCCTTTCTGGCGCATTTTGAGCCCCTTGATACCGAGCTCATTAAATCTTTTGAGCCAGACAGAGAGTATCCCAGGGGATGAGAGGTTTAATACAGCGCTAGTGTGCGTGAGAGACCATTCATTCGTCCACATTAAATTCAATGCTTTTCGTTTTGTTTGAGCAGTCGCGGCATGCTTAGTTGGTAAAAATGAATCAGTACCATGGATGGCAAAGACTTGAGCCCAATACCGTATCTGCCTTGAAGAAATTGAATATTGTTTTGCTAAATAGAGAGATGACGTGCCATCTAAGTATTGCTTAGCAATGATACATTTTAGCTCACGGCTATATTTGGACATAAAAAGACCCCCAATAATTGGTGTCCAACTATTGGGGGTCAGTTCATTTCTCAGCGGCTTTCTTTAAAGTGGTGGAGGGATAGGGATTTGAACCCTAGAACCGCTATTAACGGTTGCCGGTTTTCAAGACCGGTGCTTTCGACCACTCAGCCATCCCTCCAGTGGCGTGAATAATATAAGGGGTGGAGGATCTTGTAAACCCTTAATTTTCATAATTTTGTTTTGTTGCTTGTTTTCTAATCATTCACGGCAATAAAAAAGGGAAGCCATTGGCTTCCCTTTGCTGTTTGCTGATTATTTAGTCATTTTTTGTGTAGAAACGCTGTAGCTCTGTCAGGCCTTGCATCAACACAGGTAAGCGAGGGCTTACGTTTTTCAGGCGCTTGTAATTTTGGTCGTACAATTTGTAGTTACCAAATTTATCCAACACCGTTGTTTGCTGGTCAGTAACAAGAGCAAGTTCACGAGAGTCGCCCGCGAGAATCCACTTTCTGTTACGTTCATTAAACAGGCTGCGACCACTACTGAAATCTGTTGGGTTCGAAGATACACCCAATAGCTCTTGCATCAGTGTTACTGACACGTCTAGATGACTAGAACGGTGGGTGTATTCAGAAGCAGACTTGCCAGGCCAGCTGATAAACAGTGGTACTTGTAACTGATAACGACTGTAGTTGGAGTTTGCACCCCAGCTGTTGGTTTTGGTTTCGTTAAACTCAGTACCGTGGTTAGAGGTAATGATAACCACCGTGTTATCGGCAAGCTCTAAGCGTTCCAGTTCAGCGTAGATAGTTGCTAGCTGAGCATCGGCCGCTGTCGCCGACTTTTGATAGTCTGCTGCAAAACGCTCTGCTGTCGTTAGCGTAGAGTCCGACTCTGAACTTGAATCGTAGCTGGCGAAGTTATCCAGTGTGGTTAATTCAATAAAGTTAAACCAAGGGCGTTTAGCTTGCGGTGATTGAATCCAGTTAGACCAAGCTTTTATGGCACTCTGGTCATCATAAGTTGCTTGCTCTGGCATCACATCACGGCCTCGGAAGATGATATCCGAGTACAGTGCATCACTAAAGTTGTCGCCACTGAAAGCAGCGAACTTGTAATCGTGATTCTCTAAAACATCGAGCAATACTGCGCTTGACCCCTGAGCTTCAATGCTGCTTGCGTAGCTGCTCGGTAGGCCGTAGAACAAGCCAAAAATACCAAACATATCGTTACTTGAACTGTAGTGGTTGGTGAAGTTGATCGACTGTTGTGCGTAGGCATAGCTGTTTGGCATCGCTGTCGCATTAAGAGCGTCAGAGCGAAGGTTGTTCACACTCACCATCAGGATATTAAGATCATCACTGCGGCGGTTGTATTGAATTTTTTCTAGCGGGTAGCTAACTAGGTTTACATTCTCTTTGTTCGCTTCTAAACGCTCAAGGTACTCTTCACGGTCTAATAGGCCATGTTTTTCCATAAAGCTTTTCGCTGTCATAGGGTAAGACAGTGGGAAGTTCGCTTTCTGGCTAGTAATTGGGTTATAGAAGTACGCATCAGCCCACATGTAGGTCAAGTGGCTGCTGATGAAACACAAGAAGAAGACGGCAGTAATCGGACGGCCAATGTGTTTATGAGACAGTTTACGCTGCTTACGCCAAACCCACTCAGATAGACCGAGTTGCAGCAAGAAGATAAGCGGCATAACAATGAAGAGGTGCTGCAAATCAGACGTGAATGCAGATTCCTCTCCACTGAATAAAACCTCCCACACGACAGGCGTCAGGTGGAGGTTTATATTTTGATACGTTTGGGTATCAATCAGTAGGACAGTTAAACCTATGGTCGCGAAGATAACGGCAACCAAACGTAATAACTTCCTCGACGGAAGAATAAAAGTGAGCGGGAACAGCACTAATAGATAGAGCGCGAACACTAAAAAGCCAAAATGACCAACCCACGATGCAGCCAAATAGAATTGGCCTAGCAAGGTTTCTGGCCAAGCAGATTGAGTAATATAACGAGTACCAATCAACATCGCAGCAATGATGTTGAAAAATGCAAACCAGTGACCCCAACCAACCAGTCGAGATACACGATCGCTATATGAGTTTGCGCTGTCTACCATTTATAATTCTTTTATCCGTCAATCAAATTTAGTGAGACTTTTTATCTTCAAGAGAAGAAATTAAAGCCTCGGCAAATTTTTCAGCAATTCCTTTGCGTTGTGAAGCAGCAACATTCTGATTTAAGACATTGGTTGCGATATTTCCAGCGATCATCAGTGAAAGTTCTGGCGAAGCTTTGTGCTTAGTTAGTACAGCACCTACTTCAGCTAGGATTTTTTCAACTTGATCATCTGTGTATTTAGATATAATCGGCATAAGGACTCTAATAATGATAGTAAAAGCGGCTTATGATAACCTACTATGCACGACAACTGAAACCTGAACGGTAATATTTTCACTATGAGCCTTCACCTTTCCAACGTAATTTTACACCAGCTGAGCAAGAACGATCAGGATGAGCTGATTGTTAACTATCGTGCTGAATCTCTAGAAAACGATGCTTCATCTGAAAGCCTAGTTGCTGAACTTCACCGTGTTTTTAATTCAAAAGCAGGCAAAGGGTTTGGTTCTTTCAAATCTGACAGCGAATTCCAGCAGTGGTTGCATCAACTTCGTGCTGGTGAGACAAACTTTTACGATTTTTCTCAAAAGAGTGCGCAACGTCTAAAAGACGAACTATCAAAGTACCCATTCGCTGACGAAGGTATCTTGGTAATGGCTGAATATCAGTCACTTGCAACAGATTACCTTTTCATTGGTTTATTGCCTTCAAACCAAAGCCTAAAGGTAACTGAAGGGCTTGATATTAGTGCGACTGACTACCTTGATATCTCAAAAATGGATATCGCGGCTCGTCTAGACCTTTCAACTTATGAGACTGATAAAGAATCAAACCGTTACTTAACTTACATTAAAGGACGTGTTGGCCGTAAAGTCGCGGATTTCTTCTTAGATTTCTTACAAGCTGAAGTTGGTTTGGATGCGAAACAGCAGAACCAAGTACTGATGCAAGCGGTAGAAGACTTTGTTTCTGACTCTAAATTAGAGAAAGAAGAAGCGATCAGCTACAAAAAGCAGGTTGCGGATTACTGTAACGAGCAGCTTAAAGCGGGCGATGAAGTACAAGTTCGTGAACTTTCTGGTGAGTTGCCAGCAAGCACTGATGGCACAAGCTTCTTTGACTATACTAGTGAGCAAGGCTACGAGTTAGAAGACAGCTTCCCAGCCGATCGCGCAACTATGCGTAAACTAACAAAATTTGTTGGTGCTGGTGGCGGTTTGAATGTTAGTTTTGATAGTCTGCTTCTAGGCGAACGTATCTTTTACGATCCGGAGACAGACACGCTAACGATTAAAGGCACTCCACCGAACTTACGTGACCAACTGACTCGCAATAAGTCATAGTCCGAAGTTAACGGATAAAAGCGGCAGCAGGACGTTGTCGCTTATTTTGTGCTTAATCTTTTAGCTACGGTCATGGCTTCAAGTTAACACGCACAAGGAATATAGATGGAACAATCAGTAGCAAAGCCCAAACGCTTTAAAAAACCAGCCACCTTTTTGGTTGTGCTCTTGGCTCTGTGGTTACTTCCTTCATTGGCTCTTCTTAATCTAAGCCGTTCCTACACCAATTCTCTAGCTCAAATCGAAGAGCTCGGTATTCGAGTCAACGAATTGAGGCAATCGCTTTATTTCTCAGAACCGCTTCGAGTCTCTCGTATCAATGATCTCGCACTCGATGCTCAGTTGGTTTATTCGATCCGACTGCAGATTGAATCTGATTTCCAACACGCCTTGTTTCGTCCTGATGTCAACCAACTGTTGTACGTAGCTGATCAGTTCCTAGAAAAGTTCGATGAGTTCATTCCAATAGAAAGCCAAGTTCAAGACATCGTTGATAACATTAAGATCTTGCGTGCTGATAAAGAGCTTTCCCCTCAGCTAAAACCGCTCCTCAACGAATTCGGTGTTGTGGTATTTGAAGCCATGTATTCTGAAAATCAAAGTTCGTCAGCGACTTATCGCGCCTTTGATTCCATTCTAGAAAAATCTTATTCCTTAGAAAACGAAGAACAAGATGCACTCCAACAACTACTGGCTGATGCGTCAGCATTGTTGAGTGATTACGCTCAGCTTAACTATTTGGTTGATAAGATTAAGAAAAACTCAGTAAATGAACAGATCATAAAACTCGAAGCTGAGTTCCATGATCGTCAATTCAACCTATTGTTGGTGATGCTAGGCTTAAGCTTGGTGGCGATGAGCGGGATAGTGTTTTGGGGCGTTAGGTCCACAAAAACGATGAAAGAAGCAGACCAAGAACTCAGCTCTGAACTAGAAATTAATTCAAGTAAGGAAGACGCTTCTTATAGCGATGTTGTTTCCTCAGCAGTGAAACAAGCAGATAGTGACGCTTATGTATCCGAGAACAGGCCAACGCGCCAGTCTTCCGACTCTCAACCTCCGCAGAGCGTTAACGTTACAAGCCAACCCGTTGTACCGCAATACTCTATTCAGCAAGTCCCTGAACAGGCGCCAGTAGTAGAGAAACACGTTGCCAGTGTCACAGATTCAAAGCCTGCGATTGATATCGAAGACATGTTAGAAACGCTCGATGGTGATGCTGAGTCTGTCGAACTCTTGCTTGGTGTGTTTGTACAAGACCACGCAGGTGACTACGAGAAGTTTAAGTCTTTGTTGACCAAAGATGAAACCTCCGCGGCTCGCATTGTACATAGCTTAAAAGGCGTGGCTGGCAGTATTAAAGCGTCTCGGTTAGCCATCATTGCCGCAAGTATTGAAATGACAATGAAGCAGTCCAGAGCGATCAGTGAACATGATTTAGCTGAACTAGAGCAGGCTATAAAAGCCTCTGTGGATTCTGCTCATGAATATTTAGACAGTCAGCGTTAACTTTTACAGGATTTTTGACAATACTCTGACGAAGCGCTCATACAATCAGCGCCCTTAGTCTTTGCCAGAGGTTTATATGTTACGAGTTTCGAGTCGAAGTTGGATGGTGTTGGTGCTTAGCATTGTGCTAAGTGGTTGTTCTCTCTTAGAAGTTAAGTTAGATAGTCAAACGACGCCTCTCACTCAACAAGAGTTAAATGCTCGGATCATGACGCGTGAATACGCCAAGATGTTCTTTACACGAGTAGAAGATTCGGCCGATCTCATCGCGCAATCTTACCCTGCTGATGACACCTTACATCAATCTTATGTGTTGCTTTGGAAGATCCATGCAGAGCAGGGCTTACAACAAGCGGCTTACCAAACTTCCCCTATGTCTGCGTTAATTGACTCGTGGGTTTTCACTGCCCAAATGAATCAGTTTTATAGCCAAGGCGACGGCGCGGATCTGTTCGCGACGGATGATGCAGTAGAGACCGCTCGTTTTCTTGATCAAGAAGCCGAGAAGCTGGCAAAGGGTGTATTGAGCTCGAGTGATTTCAAAAACAGCAAAGCGTTCGTTGCGCAGTTTTCTGCTAGCCACCCATTTAAAGACCTCACATTCAGAAGCACACCTGCTTACCGTGAATGGCTAAATTACCTTGGTAAAGACGAATCGCAAATCGTTCAGAGCTTAGGCACCATGCCAGAAGCCATGAGTGACGCATCTGATCGTTTAAGCCTTATGGCTGACCAGACACCAAAACTGATGTCGTGGAAGGCGGAGTTGGTTGCATTGAATAGCTCACTAACGGGTGAAGACCTATCGATGACGCTGGAAAGCCTTCGTCAAACATCAGCAAGCATGCAAGACTTCATTGAGAACAATCCGGAGTACATGCAAACACTGGCTTCTATTATGTCGACAGAAATGCAACCATTGCTCAACGACCTCAGTGATAAAACCGACCAAAAATTAGCGATGCTGAGTGATGAACGTGTGGCATTAGAAAAAATGGTGACACGTGAGAGAGAAGCTCTAGTAGAGATGATTGCGAAAGAGCGCATCGAGATTGCCGGCATTGTGACTTCAGAAAGAGAACTGTTCACGCAAGACCTTGATCGCGTCTCTCAAGAGGTGGTGGTACTGGCGATTGATAAGCTAATGGAGTTAATCAAAGGTGTGATTATCTACTTCATCCTGTTTATCTTAGTAGTGTTCTTTGCACCGTTAGGCATCGGTTACTGGTTGGGTAAACGAACCGCCAATAAATAGATAAATAAGTAAATCAGCAGATCAAAAAAGAGCGCTCTAGGGCGCTCTTTTTGCATTTATCCATTAACGTTTTGAGTTACGTTCGAAAGCGTTAGCTCCTGAACTTAAGCTTGTTGCTTGCTTAACTCGGTCGCTTCTTCAGCTTCAAACGCTGGTGCTGTTGGTTCACACTTATCAACGAACCAACCCATGTAAGATGTCACGATAGTCACGATGATACAGATGAAGCTTAACCACATGAAGGGTGCGTAAGACAGCGTCGCAACACCAAGAATACTCGCCATGTAGATACCGTTATCACTCCAGGGAACCATACCCGACGTTAGCGTGCCACCAAACTCAGCATTACGAGATAGGTTCTTACGCTTGTAGCCTAAACGGTCGTAGTTTTTCGCACAGATTTTTGGTGTAAGGATTAACGATACGTACATTGCAGAACCGAACACGTTACCCATGAAGGCCGTACCAATTGTGCTCGTCGCTAGTGAGCCTGCGCTGTTTACGCGGCGCTCAAACACCTTAGCGATTGTCTCTAGTACGCCCACTTTATCCAGTAAGCCACCGAAACCTAGACCAAATACGATAACCGCAACTGAACCTAGCATTGAAGACATGCCGCCGCGGTTAAGAATCGAATCAATAAACTCTACGCCAGATGAGATTGAGAACGGTGCCCAAGCAGTGTTGAATGCCGTTAGGAAGTCGATATCTTGGATCATGACTGCCCAGATAATACCTAGCAGAGAACCAAAACTGATGACCGGGAATGAAGGCATACGGAAAGCCAACAGACCAAGCACGATAAGTACCGGAACGAATGAGTAAGGCGTGATGTAGAACTGAACTTCCATCGCTTTGATGACAGAGTCTACTTGGCTCATGTCAACGTTGCCCGCGTAGTGGAAACCAAACGCAGTAAACATGATGCCTGTAATCACGTAGCTGATTAACGCAACTGGAAGCATGCCCTTGATGTGTTCAACCACTTCAACACCAGACATTGAAGAAGCCAGAATCACTGAATCAGAAAGAGGAGACATCTTGTCACCGAAGTAACAGCCTGACAGCACGGCACCTGCAGTAATCGGTGCTGGAACACCTAGGCCTTGGCCGATACCCATCATCGCGATACCTGCTGTACCCGCAGCACCCCAAGAAGTACCGGTCGCCAATGCAGTTAGAGAACAGATGATCATGGTCGCTAAAAGGAAGATAGAAGGGTGGATAGCTTTCAGACCATAGTAAATGATAGTAGGTACGATCCCGCCTGAGATCCAAGTACCAACAAGAGCGCCAACGGCTAAAAGTATTAAAACCGCGCCTAAGCCATTGGATATTCCTTTGAGTGCTGCTTTTTCTAAGTCTTTGTATTGGTGTCCAAGACGAATACCAAGAACCATGATAATGAACCAGCCAATATACAAGGCAAGTTGAATTGGAAGGTCAAGCTTTGCAGTAAAGGAAAAAGCAAGGGATAGAAATAGTCCTAACGCGATGAATACCTGCAATAGGTTCGGTAGGCGAGTTTTACTCTGCTTCATAAAAGCCTCTTGTGATTTCGAGTATTTATAGTGCTTCGTTATAGTGTGTGGTGCAAAACGGACACTACAGTAATTAGTTTATTATATCGAAAAAATACGCCCAAGTTGTGATATTTGACTGTTAACTCAATCAATTGTGGTTTCATAATCTAAATTTTTGTTACATTCATGATTGTTACATGTTGAAATCTGTCGCGCGTTGTTTTCGTTTTGTAAAATAAAACTCTGATTAACCTTGGTTTAAAAGAGGGATTTACTGTTTGTGATGAGCGTCGATTGAATCGACTTTGGCGATGTAAATGTTTGAATTTGACGATAATGGACGCTTAATCAATGAGGTGGAGATGGAATGTCGATACAGAGATAACTGCACGATTCATTACGTTCACTTAAAAGAAACGAAAAAGTTACACTTTTTGACAAAAAGCACTTGAGTTCTGTTTCTGAAAAACTTATAGATGGGGGAGAGCAATTTTTAATTTATACATGGAGAGTGAGCGATGAGAGTAGGTCTAGTTGGTTGGCGCGGTATGGTTGGTTCTGTACTGATGCAACGTATGGTTGAAGAGAAAGACTTCGACTTGATTGAGCCTGTTTATTACAGCACATCTCAGATTGGTATTCCTGCCCCTGTTTTAGGTGGTAAAGATGCGGGTCTACTTCAAGACGCTTTTGATATTGATAGCCTAAAACAGCTTGATGCTGTGATTACCTGTCAAGGCGGCGATTACACATCAAAAGTATACCCAGCACTGCGTCAAGCAGGTTGGAAAGGTTACTGGATTGATGCAGCATCTACTCTGCGTATGGATGCTGATTCAATCATCACTCTTGATCCTGTTAACTTGGCTCAAATCCAGCAAGGCATTCACAGCGGCACCAACACGTTCGTTGGCGGTAACTGTACTGTGAGCTTAATGCTTATGGCTCTAGGTGGTCTGTACGAGAAAGGCATGGTTGAGTGGATGAGTGCCATGACTTACCAAGCAGCTTCTGGTGCGGGTGCTAAGAACATGCGTGAGCTGATCTCACAAATGGGTGTGATCAACGACAGCGTAAGTTCTGAGTTAGCGAACCCTTCAAGTTCAATTCTTGATATCGATAAGAAAGTGGCTGATACGATTCGTTCATCTTCATTCCCAACAGACCAATTTGGTGCTCCGCTTGCGGGCTCACTGATTCCTTGGATCGATGTGAAGCGTGAAAACGGTCAGAGTAAAGAAGAGTGGAAAGCCGGTGTTGAAGCGAACAAGATTCTTGGTCTAGATGGTCAGCCAATCCCAATTGATGGTACTTGTGTACGAATCGGTGCAATGCGTTGTCACGCTCAAGCACTAACGATCAAGCTTAAGCAAGACGTGCCAATGGACGAGATCGAAGAGATCATCGCAACGCACAATGATTGGGTTAAAGTGATTCCTAATGACCGCGACATCACGGCACAGGAGCTAACACCAGCGAAAGTAACAGGCACAATGTCTGTACCTGTCGGTCGTCTGCGTAAGATGTCGATGGGTAACGACTTCCTAAACGCCTTCACGGTTGGTGACCAACTACTTTGGGGTGCTGCAGAACCACTACGTCGTACTCTGCGCATTATCCTTGCTGAGAAAGCGTAATAGGCAAGATTGCTTAAATTCTATTAGCTGATAAACCGAAAGGGTTGACGACAAACGTCAACCCTTTTTAGTTTATTGCTACCTCGTTATTCGGCCCTCGAAACTGCCCTTAAATCTCTTCGCATCTCGCTACTCGAATCTCGTGTCTGCTTTTATTTCTCGTCGGTGACGACCCGCTTGTCTGGATCCGCTAATTCGCTAGCACAGTGCTTGCAATACATGGCGTCTGAATCATGACCCGCTCGGTTACAATTCGGGCACTTAACCAACTCTTTGTGCGAGTTCATCTCATTACTGAGTTCTGCAGTAATGATCCCGGTTGGCACTGCTAAGATAGAGTAACCCAATAGCATGGTCAGTGATGCTATGGCTTTACCAAGCGCGGTCTGCGGCACCATGTCACCATAACCTACCGTAGTGATAGTCACGATGGCCCAATAGATACTGTGAGGAATACTGGTGAAGCCATTGTCAGGACCTTCAATAACAAAGATCAAGGCGCCAAAGATAACCACCAAGATGCCGACGGTGCTAAAGAAGATCAGTATCTTTCGTCGTGCCATTAATAGTGAGCGCAACAAAATATTGGAATCTTGCAGGTAGCGAACCAGCTTTAGAATTCGGAAGATACGCATCACACGCAGCAGTCTCACCACACCCATAAATGAAGCGCCTGGGAAGATGATTGCTAGGTAGGTCGGAAGAATCGCCAATAGGTCAACGACACCATAAAAACTGGTGGCGTAAGATTTTGGCTTTGGGGAGCAATAGAGCCTTAACAAATACTCAAGAGTGAAGAGTGCAGTGAAGGTGTATTCGATATAACGCAGCTGTTGTGACCATTCGGTCATCACATTAGGGATGGATTCTAAGATCAGAACCAACAGCGAAGCCAAGATTGCAACGATCAGAGTTATATCAAATGCACGTCCGGCTGGCGTGTGAGTACCAAAGATAATGACGTACAAATGATGCTTGAGTGGCTTGCGTGACATAAGGAGAGGTTCGTCTTCTGTTAAATGCATTAACAGTCATTATACAAGCTTCATAATAACGAGGCGAGTGAAAGCCCAATTGCTTTACTCGCCTCATCTATATTTCAATATTGTTGCCCTTTATAGAGCAACCGAAATGTTGTTAAACGTTATGCCAAGCCTGGGAACAGATTACGTAGGCCATTGGCGATGAACTCGATGCCCAATGCGCCAAGAATCAGACCCATGATACGAGTGATCACGTTGATACCCGTTTGACCTAAAAAGCGAACGATAACCGGCGCTGAACGGAACAAAAGCCAAGAGCACGTTGCGAATGCGATGATGCTAATGCCGATGCCGACCGTATCAATCGCGGCTGGATAGCGAGAACCATAAACAATGGTCGAGCTGATTGCACCTGGGCCTGCCATTAGCGGCATAGCAAGTGGAACAACGCCGATCTGCTCTTTGCTGATGTATTCAGACTTCTCTTGTTTGTTCTGCTTATCTTCACCGAGCTTACCGCTCATCATCGAAAATGCGATGCTCAGTAATAGTAAACCACCTGCAACACGGAATGAGTCCAGCGAGATACTAAACATATCAAGCAGCATTTGCCCCGCAACAAGAGAGACAATGAGGATCACGGCAACAGCAATGTTTGCTTGTAAGGCTGTCCTGTTCCTCTCTTCTGGCGGCATATGAGCAGTAAGAGAAACAAAAACAGGCATGATGCCGATTGGGTTTACGGCAGCAACAAGCCCAAGGAAGAATTGCATAAAAATTGCGAGTTCTAAGCCTTGCATGAGAGCGATCTCCAGTTAGCGTACTTAAGGTTGAAGGGTTGATCTGTGAATAGTTTAGGCGCGTAATGTAAGGGACAAACTCGATTTACGCGAATGAAAAAAACTAACTTGAAATGGGTGATTCTTTTTAGAAAAACTAATTGAATCTCACTTTTGTTTTAAGCCTGTTGCAAGCTAGTTGGTAGTGTTTAATTTTGTAATTTATTATTGAGTAACTGTTAACCGACGCACGAAATTAATAAAAATTATGTCAGAATCTAGCCCGTACAACGGTATGGATATACTCTCAGTAGCACGAATATAGCTGTATACATGTAATTTAACGGACTAAAAATGAAACTTTTTTACAGTTTATTACGCTATGTAGAAAAAAGTTGTCTGTTTGCTTGTTTTTTTCGCGAACGAAAAGTGTGAGTTTAATCTATATAAATCATGCTCTTAAGTTCATTTTTGCGATTGCCTTACTACTTTCTGGTTAATTCTTTTTGGGTAACTGATCTGGGTCAATTTTTTTCACACAGTGAAATAATATACTCAGCCCTGAAAGCAATTTACTAAGAACGTTGGTGTTTAAGGTTAACGGCAAGCAGCGAGTTTAATAAAAAGTTTTTAATATTTATTATTTTAGGAGATCCACCATGCCTGTAACTAACTTAGCGGAACTTGATGCTCTAGTAGCTCGCGTTAAAGCAGCACAAGAAGAGTTTGCAACATTCTCTCAAGAGAAAGTAGATGCAATCTTCCGCGCAGCTTCTCTTGCTGCTAACCACGCTCGTATTCCACTTGCTCAACAAGCAGTTGCTGAATCTGGAATGGGTATTGTTGAAGATAAGGTTATCAAAAACCACTTTGCATCTGAATTTATCTACAACAAATACAAAGACGAAAAAACATGTGGCATCTTAGAAGAAGATGACAACCTAGGCACAATGACTATCGCTGAGCCTGTAGGTATCATCTGTGGTATCGTTCCAACAACGAACCCAACTTCTACAGCAATCTTCAAATCTCTAATTTCTCTTAAGACACGTAACGGCATCATCTTCTCGCCACACCCACGTGCAAAGAACTCAACTAACGACGCAGCGAAACTAGTTCTAGACGCAGCTGTTGCAGCGGGTGCTCCACGAGACATCATCGGTTGGATCGACCAACCATCTGTAGAGCTTTCTAACGCGCTGATGAAGCACGACGGTATCGCACTTATCCTTGCTACTGGTGGTCCAGGCATGGTTAAAGCAGCATACTCTTCTGGTAAGCCTGCTATCGGTGTTGGTGCTGGTAACGTTCCTGTCGTTATCGATGAAACAGCTGACATCAAACGTGCTGTAGCATCTATCCTTATGTCTAAGACTTTCGATAACGGCGTAGTATGTGCTTCTGAGCAAGCTGCAATCGTAGTTAGCGAAGTATATGACGAAGTTAAAGAGCGTTTCGCTTCTCACAAAGCTCACGTTCTATCTAAAGCTGACGCTGATAAAGTACGTAAAGTTCTGCTTATCGACGGCAACCTAAACGCTAAAATCGTAGGTCAACCTGCTCCAGCAATCGCTGAAATGGCTGGTGTTAAAGTTCCTGCTGATACAAAAGTACTTGTAGGTGAAGGTCTTGGTAAAGTTTCTTACGATGACGAATTCGCTCACGAGAAACTATCTCCAACTCTAGGTCTATTCCGCGCAGATGACTTCGAAGACGCAGTTGCTCAAGCGGTAACTATGGTTGAAATCGGTGGTATCGGTCACACATCTGGTCTTTACACTAACCAAGATACTAACGCAGACCGCATCCGTTACTTCGGTGACAAGATGAAGACTGCTCGTATCCTAATCAACATCCCGACTACTCACGGTGGTATCGGTGACCTGTACAACTTCAACGTTGCACCTTCTCTAACTCTAGGTTGTGGTTCATGGGGTGGTAACTCTATCTCTGAGAACGTAGGTCCTAAGCACCTTATCAACAAGAAAACTGTAGCGAAGCGAGCTGAAAACATGTTGTGGCACAAACTACCTAAGTCTATCTACTTCCGTCGTGGTAGCCTTCCAATCGCAATGAGCGACCTAGAAGGTAAGAAACGCGCATTCCTAGTAACTGACCGTTTCCTATTCAACAACGGTTACGCAGATGACGTAGTTAGCTTGCTTAAAGCACAAGGCATCGAAGTTCAAACTTTCTTCGACGTAGAAGCGGATCCAACGCTATCTGTTGTTGAGAAAGGCGCTGAAGCAATGAAGAGCTTCCAACCTGACGTAATCCTTGCTCTAGGTGGCGGTTCTCCAATGGATGCTGCTAAGATCATGTGGGTTATGTACGAGCACCCAGAAACTCACTTCGAAGAACTAGCAATGCGCTTTATGGACATCCGTAAACGTATCTACAAGTTCCCTAAAATGGGTCAAAAAGCTGAGCTTGTATGTATCACTACAACTTCAGGTACAGGTTCAGAGGTTACTCCATTCGCTGTTGTTACTGACGACAAGACTGGTGCTAAATACCCACTAGCTGATTACGAAATCACGCCAAACATGGCTATCGTTGATGCGAACCTAGTAATGAACATGCCTAAGTCTCTAACAGCGTTCGGTGGTTACGATGCAGTAACTCACGCTCTTGAAGCTTACGTATCTGTTCTAGCGAACGAGTACTCAGACGGTCAAGCTCTTCAAGCTCTTAAGATGCTTAAAGAATACCTACCATCAAGCTACAAAAATGGTGCGGCTGACCCAATAGCTCGTGAGAAAGTACACAACGCAGCAACTATCGCTGGTGTAGCATTTGCGAACGCATTCCTAGGTGTGTGTCACTCAATGGCTCACAAAATTGGTGCTGAGTTCCACCTACCACACGGTCTTGCTAACGCACTACTTATCTCAAACGTTGTACGTTACAACGCGAACGATAACCCAACTAAGCAGACTGCATTCTCTCAGTACGACCGTCCACAAGCACGTCGTCGTTACGCTGAAGTTGCTGACCACCTAGGCCTAAGCCAAGCTGGTGACCGTACAGCTCAGAAGATTGAACGTCTACTGACTTGGTTAGAAGAGCTTAAAGTTGACCTAGACATCCCACTATCTATCCAAGCTGCGGGTGTTAACGAGTCTGACTTCATCGCTAAACTAGACGAGCTAGCTGTTGAAGCGTTCGATGACCAGTGTACAGGTGCTAACCCACGTTACCCTCTAATCACTGAGCTAAAAGAAGTTCTAACAACTTCTTACTTCGGCCAACCATACGTTGAAGGCGAAACTTTCGAAGGTACTACAGTTATCCTTAAGAAAGCAGACCAAAAGCCAGCTGAAGCGAAAGCGCCAAAAGCTAAAAAAGAAAAAGCTAACGCATAATAAGTAAGCATTAGTTTTGAGATAAGTTTTCGCTAGCACGATACTTATCTATCGGGAAAAGATGAAAGCCCCAGTCGAGAGACTGGGGCTTTTTTTATGTTTGGTTCGTTTGTAAAACGGATTGAGAGGCAATAGCTCTGCTACTTAATATGAGCTGAGCCAGTCATGTTCAATTGGAATAGGGAGTTAAACCTCTGCCGCGACAACTCGCCCACTGAAGTAGTCATTCGAGACAATGTATTCGGTTGTTCTGGTCAGCTCGTCTTGCAGCTGCGCCCAGTGACATCGGTTGAGCTTGCCATCGGAGTTATGAACGGCGGGAACAACGCCACCGACTCGAATGCCAAAGGGAGTCAGCTCTTTCGCCCAACTATGGGTAAAGCCAGTGATCATTGAGTTTGCGCTCTCTAAGCCAGACACATCGTGAAAGTCATCATGAGATATCACATTCACAATCACGCCTTCCTTATCTTCCTCTCGCAATCTCTCAGCACTGATTTGCCCAAATGCGAACAGGGTCGATGCCATCGATGAGAGATCATTAATAAAGCTGCTCACAGGCTGATCGCCAATTAGGCTAGGCATTGGGGAGCTTATCCAGTTATTGACCAGCACATCGGGTGTCGTGTTGAAGGTGGTTTGAATAAAATCATATACGCTGAGAATCGCTTGGCTGTCATTGCCTTTGAGCGTGTAGTGGTAAACAGAGTCAGAAAACCGGGCACACTGTAGATACGTCGCTTTAAGTGCTTCCGTGTCTTTATCACAAAGGATGACGGTGGCTCCAAGGTTAACAAAGTGGTTCGCAATCGCCCCCCCCAGTAGCGAGCCGGCAGATGTCACCAATATGATTGAGCTTTTTATTTCCATCCCAGTACCTAAACAAATCGTCCATGTCGGATAAGGATGGGTTAAAATTTATACAACGGGTGTGAATTGGTTCAAACTAAGGTGTGCCAATTAATAAGTTTTTATGAACTTAGTGGCAAGTCACATTTTGTAGTAACTTCAAGCGGTAACCGACATCAGGTGTTTTTAGGTTGCCTAAGGCTAGTGGTTCATATCATTCGTGTGAATACTTTGAAGTGTGCGAGTTAGTCGAAGAAGAGCTATGGATAGACAGCGAAAAAGGGAAAGGTAGGTGATCGCTATACTTGAGCTTGAATTTGATACCGACGTTGCGCGGTGGTTAGCTCATTGTAGAGCGTGGCATGTGGCAAATCAGGTAAATGCTTGTTTGCGAGTTTGCGTCGGTCATGACCAGAAAGGTTTTGGTAAACCTCTTCGGGTAAGTCGGCTGTATCTTCAGGCATGAAGGCAAGCGCTTCAGGTTTCAAGTAATGGCTGAGTTTGGCGCTGGCAAGGCTAGCTTGATGAAAATGATTCGATAGCTGAGCTGAAATCTCATATGAAGACTGGTTTGAACGCAGTTGTTGAGGTTCTGCTACGCCAAATTGTTTGCGCAGGCGATCTTCATTTGTCTCTGTGATTTCAATGGTGTCAATTGGCGTGCAATCACGGACATCATTAGAAAACATAGATAACAGCAACGCGAAATCTGCACGGCGACCTTGCTCAACCGCTTGGCTGATCCCGATGCCGAACTTCAGTTCGTTGATGATTCCTGCTTTGTCTAAAGTATGTATTTGCATGTCGCCTCTCATTGGATACACCTTTAACGGCATGGAGTCGGCAAACTTTAGTGTTTAATTACAGGCAAATAGAGAATTTATGTAGGGTTGGGAAGAAGGCTATCAATAGTTCGAGAAGTAAGCGCTATTGGCGGGTTTATTACGAAATGTTTAGATTTTGTGGAACACGACAGATACAAAAAAGCTCACGCCGAGGCATGAGCTTTCAATAGATAACTCGCTATAAATAGCGCAGCGTAAGCAATAATTACTTAGCTAGGTTCTCTTCTACGAAAGACCAGTTTACTAGGTTCCAGAATGCAGCCATGTAGTCAGGGCGAACATTGCGGAAATCGATGTAGTAAGCGTGTTCCCATAGGTCAACAGTTAGAAGTGGAGTAACACCTTCTTCTGTTAGAGGAGTAGCAGCGTTAGAAGTGTTAACGATGTCTAGAGAACCGTCAGCTTTCTTAACTAACCAAGTCCAAGAAGAACCGAAGTTGTTGATTGCTGAATCAGTGAATTTCGCTTTGAATTCTTCGAAAGAACCGAATGCAGCGTTGATAGCTTCTGCAACAGCGCCAGTTGGTTCGCCGCCCGCTTTAGGAGCAAGACAGTGCCAGTAGAACGTGTGGTTCCAGATTTGAGCAGCGTTATTGAAAACACCACCAGTAGAAGTCTTAACGATCTCTTCTAGTGTTTTGCCTTCAAACTCAGTACCTGGGATAAGGCCGTTTAGCTTAACAACGTAAGTGTTGTGGTGCTTACCGTGGTGGAAATCTAGCGTTTCTGCTGAGATGTGTGGTTCTAGCGCGTCTTTCGCGTAAGGAAGAGCCGGTAGTTCAAATGCCATTGCTCAATTCTCCATTGATATGAAAGAGTTAACTCTTTCGATTGCTTCCAGTGATATTATTATTCATGGCTCGCTATACTGCCAACCATGGTCAATTTGCTGACTTGCGATATAGTTTAGCAAGTTTTTACTTTATTAAAAGCTTATTTCATTACTTTTGTGTGAATTGTTAGCTTAGCTTGTTAACCGCTTTTTTTATATGGTTTTTATTCTTTTAGTTTGGGGTAGAATAAAGGCAATAAAAGCCGTAATCCATTAACGAGGAAGCAATGGAAACTATCGATAAAATCAAACAGCAAATTGAAGAAAACACTATTCTACTGTACATGAAAGGTTCTCCTAAGCTACCTAGCTGTGGTTTCTCTTCTCAAGCGTCTCAAGCTCTAATGGCATGTGGCGAAAAATTTGCTTACGTAGATATCCTACAAAACCCTGATATCCGTGCAGAGCTTCCTGCTTACGCACAGTGGCCAACTTTCCCACAACTTTGGGTTGAAGGTGAGCTAATCGGTGGTTGTGACATCATTCTTGAGATGTTCCAAAAAGGCGAACTTCAGCCAATCATCAAAGAAGCAGCGGCTAAAGTTGCTGGCGATGACGCTGAATAAGTTCTAGCCTTTGCGCTGAATAGTTAAAATGAGGGGCCTTAATCAGGCTCCTTTTTTGTTTGAATTGATCGAATCATTGACTCGATAAGGAATGAACAATGAACGTAAAACTTCATTATGTGCATGATCCAATGTGCAGCTGGTGTTGGGGTTACAAGCCAACACTTGAGTTATTGAAACAACAATTGCCTGCGAGCATTGAGTTTAACTATGTAGTGGGTGGTTTGGCCCCGGATTCTGATGAGCCAATGTCAGAAGAGATGAAAGGCAAGCTGCAAGCGATTTGGAAGCAGATCGAAGCTAAGTTGGGTACTGAGTTTAACCATGATTTTTGGACAAAGTGCCAACCTGTTCGCAGTACTTACCCTGCGTGCCGTGCCGTGATTGCTGCAGGTTTTCAAGACCACTACGAAGCGATGCTTGAAGCGATTCAACATGCTTACTACCTTCGTGCGATCTTGCCACATAGCCAAGACACACATTTGCAGTTGGCTGAAGAGCTAGGTATGAATGTTCAACAGTTTGAAAATGACCTTTCTAGCAAGTTATTGGAAAGTGAGTTAGATGACCAGCTAGGCTTTAAAGAAGCAATGGGTGTATTTTCTTACCCGACCTTAATGCTTGAAGTGAACGGCATCTTTAGTGAAGTTGAATTGGATTATCATTCAACGGAAGCGACGCTTAAGTCTATTCGCGAAATTTTAGTGAGTAATGCTCCCGCTGCGTAATTCAGCGAGAGTCATCTGTATTCGCAATGATTTCTAAGGCTTACTCATCAGAGTAAGCCTTTTTTGTTTGGTGTCGCTAGTTCAATGAGAGTGAGCGGAAGGAAGAGTAGAATGAATCTCAGAGACAAAAAAGACCGCACGAGGCGGTCTTTATAAAAGTGAGCGTAGGACTGTTTAACTACAGAACCTAATTACAGAACCATGGCTGCAATCCAACCGAATACGATCAGTGGGATGTTGTAGTGCAGGAACGTCGGTACTACGGTTTCCCATACGTGCTCGTGTTGACCATCAGCATTTAGACCAGACGTTGGACCTAATGTTGAGTCAGAAGCCGGAGAGCCCGCATCACCAAGTGCAGCAGCTGTACCTACTAGAGCGATTGTTGCCATTGGCGAGAAGCCAAATGCTGCTGCTAGTGGAACGTAGATAGTTGCAAGGATTGGAATCGTAGAGAACGAAGAACCAATGCCCATAGTAACCAATAGACCAACAATTAGCATAAGTAGTGCTGCTAGAGGCTTGTTGTCGCCGATGCTTGTTGAAAGTGCTTCAACCAGAGATTCAACGCCACCTGTTTGCTTCATAACTGCCGCGAAACCTGCTGCTGCAATCATGATGAAACCGATCATTGCCATCATGTGAACGCCCTTGGTGAAGACATCTTGTGTCTCTTTCCAAGCAATAACGCCACCGAAGGTAAATACCATGAAACCCGCTAGAGCACCGATGATCATAGAGCCAGTCGATAGTTGAACTGTTAGCGCTGCTACGATACCAGCTGCTGCTACTAGGATGTGCTTCTTGTTGATCTCTTTCACTTCTGTTGAAACAACAGTGTGAGAGGTTTCTTTGTATTGGCGAGGCTTACGGTAAGTAAAGAATACTGCAGTAAGGAGACCGAAGATCATGCCTGCTGCTGGTAACAACATTGCCATAGGTACTTGGCTTGCTACAACGTTTTCAAGACCATTGTCGTGAAGGTTTTTAAGCAGGATGTTGTTTAGGAAGATGCCACCAAAACCAATCGGTAACACCATGTAAGGTGTAATCAGACCAAAAGTCAGCACACACGCAACTAGACGACGGTCTAGGTTCATTTTTGCGAATACGCCTAGTAGAGGTGGGATTAAGATTGGGATGAAGGCGATATGTACCGGAATCACGTTTTGCGAAGACATGGTCACTAAGATCAACGACGCAAGCATGCCGTATTTAAGACCAGTCGATGCTGCACTGTTCTCTTTGCCGTGAATGCGTTTGATAACACTTTGAGCAAGGAGATCTGTGATACCAGAACGTGAGATAGCAACAGCGAATGTACCAAGCATAGCGTAGCTAAGTGCAATCGTTGCACCGCCGCCTAACCCACTTTCGAAAGCCGCGACTGCGTCGTTCAAGCTCATACCAGAGGCTACGCCACCGATAATTGCACTGAACGTCAGAGCAACGACTACGTTTACGCGCATCAAAGCTAAAACAAGCATGATGCAAACTGAAATTACAACAGGATTCATATTATTCTCGGGATGTTGTGTTTTTTATGAAGGCAATACGAAAAACGTTTACCGACTCTATTTTTTATTCTTCGTCAACAAGAGGCCAACCACCAAGGGCTTTCCATTTGTTTACAATGCCGCAAAATAACTCTGTGGTTTTTTGCGTATCATACAAAGCAGAGTGTGCTTCTTTGTTGTCAAATTCCATCCCTGCAGTGCGGCAAGCTTTAGCCAAAACGGTTTGACCGTAGGCAAGACCACTAAGAGCTGCAGTGTCAAAAGTAGCAAATGGATGGAAAGGGACGCGTTTAAGCTTACAGCGCTCACTTGCCGCATTAACGAAGTTCAAATCGAATGTAGCGTTGTGAGCAACCATGATTGCACGACTGCAATCTGAAGCTTTTTGTTCTTTTCTCACTAGCTTGTAGATTTCTTTAAGGGCTTCTTGTTCCGACACAGCACCACGTAATGGGCTAAATGGGTCTTTAATTCCGTTAAAGTCTAATGCTGCCTGCTCTATATTTGCGCCTTCAAAAGGCTCAATGTGAAAATGAAGCGTTGATGCAGGGTGCAGATCTCCGTTCTCATCCATTTTTAATGTAATGGCACAGATTTCTAATAATGCATCGGTTTCAGCGTTAAACCCTGCGGTTTCCACGTCGATGACCACTGGAAAATAGCCGCGAAAGCGTTTTTTTAGGGTCAGAGCTTCGTTTTCTACAGTCATGTTAGCCCAAATAAGTGTGATTAAGGCTGCATTATTGCAGATAATAGCAGTGATAAAAACTAGGGAAGGGCAATAAATCTTAAATTACCTAACCCATTGCGGCTTGATAATTGCATATTTAAACGTGAGAGAAAAATGCGGCAATTGGCTGCATTGTTAAACGAATTGCTTAAGAGATACTCCACTTTATGAAGAAACAACTCATAACAGGTTCAATGCTATTTTCGCTACTTGTGTCGTCATCGGTCATGGCACAAGAAAAGCGTTACGGAGCATCTCCTCAACAGTCGACATGGGAGATGGTAGCCAACACGCCACTTGAATGTCGCTTGGTCCACCCAATTCCAAACTTTGGTGATGCTGAGTTCTCATCTCGCGCGAGTAAAAAAATCATTTTGGACTTTGAGCTTAAAATGCGCCGTCCAATGGGTGCGACGCGCAATGTAAGCTTGATCTCTATGCCGCCACCTTGGCGTCCGGGTGAAAGTGCTGATCGTATGACAACCATTAAGTTCTTCCAGCAATTTGACGGCTATGTCGGCGGTCAAACAGCTTGGGGCATCTTGAGTGAGTTGGAGAAAGGGCGTTATCCGACATTCAGCTACCAAGAGTGGCAGAGCCGAGATCAACGTATCGAAGTGTCGTTGTCGTCGGTGTTGTTCCAAGAAAAATACAATGTGTTCAGTGACTGTGTTGCTAACCTGCTGCCTTACAGCTTTGAAGATATCTCTTTCACTATTTTGCATTACGACCGCAACAGCGATCAGCTGAATAAATCGTCGCGTAAAAGGCTGAGCCAGATTGCTGATTACGTTCGCTATAATCAAGACATCGACCTTGTGCTGGTGGCAACGTACACCGACTCTGTCGACAGCAAAGGGATTAGCCAAAACCTTTCAGAGCGCAGAGCGGAATCGTTAAGAGAGTACTTCAAATCTCTAGGCTTGCCAGAAGATCGTATTCAAGTACAAGGCTATGGTAAGCGTCGTCCGATTGCAGACAATAACTCGCCAATTGGTAAAGACAAGAACCGACGTGTTGTGATCTCTTTAGGTCGTACACAGGTTTAAGCTAAACAATAGCTTGTTTTGAAATGACAAAGCCCGTCTTGATGACGGGCTTTTTTATGTTTTAGATTTGGAGTCGTTGTTTGGACGTAACTTGTTTAGTTCAAGCGGAAGCGGGCGATCATTTCACAGTTGGTCGCGGTATCGATCTTCTCCACCATAGAGGCAATTTTAGGGTTTGGGTGGCGTTTCATGAAATCGATCAGCGCTTTCTTACAGCAACCAATAGAATCGATAAAGCTTGAACATTGAGTATTAGGGCACTGAGGGATCAGTGTGAGTACCTTTTCGGAAGCCAGTTGAAGATACTTGAGCTCGTATTCAGTGTCGCCAGCCCAACGCCAGAATTGAGCAAGATTGTGGCAAGAAATCACCGAGATCAGTAAGCGTTCATCGGCTTGAATATCGGTGCGTTCTGTAATTTCTTCACTTAAGTTCAAAGCCTGCTGATAATGAAGAATACTTCGTACAGGATCGTCGAGCTGCAATGCAGTATCGGCAAGTAACGTGTGTTTTTCCCATTCGCTAATCATTGTATTACCTCACTAATCAATAGGTGGTTAATTTAAATGATAATCATTATCATGTAAAGTTTCATCAATGAGATTGTTAAGAATAATTGGTAAAGAATATCGATTATGGTGAGAGTGATAAAAAAGAAGCGAGCATAGTGCTCGCTTCGTTTTTCATTTCTTCAGGCGTTCAAACCCAACTTCTCAAAGAGGTTAAGGAATTAACCTTCTAGACCTGCGCTTGCTTGTTTGTTCTGAATCAGCTCAATCATGTAGCCATCAGGATCTTTCACGAACGCAATGTGTGTAGAGCCGCCTTTAACCGGACCCGCTTCTCGCGTTACGTTGCCGCCAGCTGCTTTAATCGCATCACACGTTGTGTAGATGTCATCAACACCGATAGCAACGTGACCAAAAGCAGAGCCAAGATCGTATTCCGTGGTGCCCCAGTTGTAAGTCAGCTCAATCACTGCGCCTTGAGATTCGTCGCCAAAGCCAACGAAAGCCAGTGTGTATTCGTACTCTTTGTTTTCGTTCTTACGTAATAGCTGCATGCCCATTACATTGGTGTAGAACTCGATAGACTTGTCTAGATCACCCACGCGTAGCATGGTGTGTAAAATACGACCGTTTGACATGATTTGCTCCTAGCTTGTTATTGGTTGTTTCTTTTATAGCACTATATATGAGCAAGCTCATAAGCAACACCAAAGAGATGATGAGTTTGGTCATATTTTCTTATTCTCATCATCTATCTTACTCTCCCCCTCTGCCTTTTTTCTTATTTGTATTACAAGAAATTAAAGATCGACGGCCTTATTAATTTGTCAGTCACTAGCGCTTAATTCGCAGTTTTGCATAAATAGTAAGTTTGAGTGTTGGTCTTTTTTGTAATGGCCAAGAATGGCCTTGGTTGTTGAATTGTGACTTATATCTCCATCTTGTTGCTGATTTCCTTTCGTTTTTACAATTGGCATCTAACTTTCCATTTTATCAATTTATGATTACGCCAACATCTCCCTGTTTATAGAAAGGTTATTCCGATGTTTTACTTCGTTATTAAGGAATTTTCGATAAAATACGCCGATAACCAATGGTTTTTACGAAAGTGAAAAGGGTGTCTATTTTTTGTGCTTATCTTTTTTAAACAATAGTTTGGGCTTGTATTGTTTGTTTTATGTTTTATGTTTGATGTGGTTGTGTTTTCAAAGTAGTTGTCAAGTGTGTATCAAGTGTATCTTTTGCGATCTTTGCTAAATAGACAATCCTTACTATATAGTTTTTCAAGCGCACCAAATCGACTAAATATTCACTTTTGATTTGTGCGATTTTTCTATCACATAAGAATAAGTATTATTTTATTACATTAGCCTCGGCGTGAGGCATTGATGTGGAGTACTCAAATGACGAGTAAATGGTTTACACAACAAAGTTCAGATGTTTTAAACGAACTGAACGCAGATCAAACGACAGGTTTATCAACTTCTGAAGCGGATGCACGCTTAGAGAAGCACGGCACTAACGAACTGACTGCACAAGAGTCAGCTTCTGCGTGGGAACTGTATATTCATCAATATAAAAACCCACTGATTTTTATTCTAGCTGTTGGTGCAATCGTTTCTTGGTCTACTGGCCACGCGATTGATGCTATGGCTATTGCAGTGATTATCCTTATCAATACTGGTATCGCGTTCTGGCAAGAATTTAAAGCTCAGAAAGGGATGGAAGCGCTAAAAGAAATGGCAGCTCCAGAAGCCGAAGTGATGCGCGATGGTAAATGGATCAGTGTTCCAGCTAAAAACCTCGTTCCTGGTGACATCATCAAAATTAATACTGGCGATATTCTGCCTGCTGATGTTCGTATTCTTGAGTCAAACCGTCTGACGGTAGATGAGGCTGCACTGACCGGTGAATCTGAGCCAGTGAATAAGCAGTCTGAACGCCTTGAAGATGAGACCCTTGGTCTTGGCGATCAGAAGAACATGGGCTTCATGACAACAATCGTGACTACAGGTACAGGCCTTGCTGTGGTAACAAGCACAGGTATGCAAACTGAAGTTGGTCACATCGCTGATATGATGAACCAAACGGAAGAGACGAAAACACCAATGCAAGAGCGTATGGACACCATCGCACTCGCATTATTGGTTGTTGCTCTTGTGGTTGTTGCTATTGTTTGTGCTATCGGTGTTTACCACGGTATGCCATGGTTAGAAATCCTAACAACAGGTATCTCTTTATCGGTTGCCGCTATTCCTGAAGGTTTACCAACGGTGGTTACTATCGTATTAACGATGGGCTCGACTAAGATGGTTAAGAATAATGCTTTGGCTAAACAGCTAGCAGCAATCGAAACGCTTGGTTCTACAACCGTTATCTGTTCAGATAAAACCGGTACGCTAACACAAAACCAAATGCAGGTGATGAAAGCGTACGATGTGTCTGGTCGTTACTGGGATGTGTCAGGTAAAGGTTTTGATCCTAAGGGTGAATTCATTACCAAAGGTCACAATGTCGAAGCGACAAACAGCCCTGCAATGATGAAAGGTCTTGTTGTTGCAACGCTTTGTAACGATGCTGAATATGTAAATGCTGATGGTAAATGGACGGTTCGTGGCAACCCGACAGAAGGTGCACTAATTGTTGCAGCTGCAAAAGCAGGTCTTAAACAAGATGAAATGCTATCAACGGGTGGCTACTCAATCGTTAAGAAGTTCCCGTTCGATTCTGGTCGTAAGATGGCTTCTGTTATCGTTCGTGACCCACAAGGTAAGCACTTCCTAGCATTGAAAGGTGCGCCAGATGTTGTTCTTGGTAAATCAACCAGCTTCATGGTTGACGGTGGTTTCGTACCAACGGTTGGCTGTGAAGTTTCAGGCAACTTGGCTCTCGATACCGCACCGTCTCAAGAGCTTCATTTAAACTTTGAAGCGGCAATCCAAACCTTTGGTGGTGATGCTCTGCGTACACTTGCCGTTGGTTTCCGTGAATTAAAAGAAGAAGAGCTTGAGTTAGATTTCCCTGAGCTTGAAAAAGACGTCAGCATCCTGGGTATCTATGGCATCATGGATCCACCACGCCCAGAAGTACGCGATGCAGTAAATAGCTGTTATAGCGCTGGTGTTCGTACGGTAATGATTACCGGTGACCACGCAGTCACGGCAGCAGCGATTGCTCGTGAAATCGGAATCATCCGTAGCGAAGACGATCTAGTGGTAACGGGTGCTGAGCTTGACCAAATGGATGACGAGAAGCTGTTGTCTATCTGTTCTCAGGTTGCAGTATTTGCCCGTGTTACTCCAGAGCACAAGCTGCGTATCGTAAAAGCGCAGCAAGAGAACAATGAAGTTGCCTCTATGACCGGTGACGGCGTGAACGATGCGCCAGCACTGCGTCGTGCAGACATTGGTGTTGCGATGGGTATTACAGGTACGTCTGTTGCGAAAGACTCAGGTGACCTTATCCTGTTGGATGACAACTTCAGTACTATCGTGAAGGCGGTACGTCAGGGTCGTCAAATTTTCGATAACCTACGTAAGTTTATCCGCCAAGCACTTACAGCGAACGTGGGTGAGGTTTCGGTAATCCTATTTGCATTCCTACTCATGGGACCAGATGTAGTACTTCCGCTAACTCCACTAATGATTTTATGGGTTAACCTCGTTTCTGATGGTCTACCAGCACTCGCACTCGGTGTTGAGCCAGAAGAGAAAGATCTCATGGAGCGTAAGCCAGGCAAACGTGACCAAGGCTTCTTCTCTAATGGTCTAGGCGCTCGTATCCTAACTCGTGGTCTCGCATTAGGTGGTCTAAGCTTTGTGACATTCTCTTACGCACTCGACGGTGGTTACAGTGCTCAATACGCACAAACCGTTGCGTTTTTAACACTGATCTTTGCTCAACTTTGGAGCTTGTTCGATGCACGTACGTTTACAACGATTTATCGTAAGAATCCGTTCACTAACCACTACCTACTTGGTGCGGTGGCAGTATCGGCTATCTTGTCTTTAAGCGTTGTGTACACAAGCTTCGGTCAGTTGGTATTCAGAACAGAAGCGCTAGAGTTTAATCACTTAATATCGTTAATCTTCATTGCAGCAGTACCAACATTTGTTCTATCTGCTATCAAAGAAGTGACTAAAGTGGAGTTTATCTAAGACAGACTTCTTAGCTAAATAATTGAATCCCGCCATAAAAGGCGGGATTTTTTATGCCTGTTGTCTTGGGAACGCAGAATTAGAAGTGAAAACTTATGTAGAGGCGGATTCTAGAGAGTGGCAATAAAAAAGCAGCGCTTTAAGCGCTGCCGTATTGATTAATCGTTGTGAACGGAAAGACTAATCTTCGCTCTTTTCTTTGAATTCACAGAGGTCTTCAATGATACAGCTGCCACAGCGTGGTTTACGTGCGACACAGGTGTAACGTCCATGAAGAATGAGCCAATGGTGGACATCCAGTTTGAATTCTTTTGGGATAACCTTAAGTAGTTTTGCTTCGACATCGTCGACGGTTTTACCCATCGCTAGCTTAGTGCGGTTTGATACACGATAGATGTGAGTATCAACGGCAATGGTTGGCCAACCGAATGCGGTATTTAACACTACGTTTGCTGTTTTACGACCGACACCTGGAAGGGCTTCTAATGCAGCGCGATCTTCCGGTACTTCACCATTATGTAGGTCAAGCAGCATACGACACGTTTTGATGGTGTTTTCTGCTTTTGAGTTAAATAGGCCGATGGTCTTGATATACTCTTTTAAGCCATCAACACCTAGGTCGAAAATTGCTTGCGGAGTGTTGGCTAAAGGGTACAGCTTATCCGTCGCCTTGTTCACGCTGACATCGGTTGCTTGTGCAGACAATAGAACGGCAATCAGCAGCTCGAATGGGCTGTTCCAGTTAAGCTCAGTCTCTGGCTTTGGATTGTTTTCTCTTAAACGCTCAAGTATTTCTACTCGTTTTACATTGTTCATAGCGACATTACTTTCAAATAGTTAGGGCATGAAGCTTGGATTGCTTCTGCTTTATCATCGGTTACGCGCTCTTATGAGCGTCATTATTATATGTACTGTTTAGATCTGATTTCCCCCCGCTGAGTGGTTGAGCTAACTCAGCGAGGTTTAAGCTAATTTAACTTATTAGGCATTGGTAACGCGAGCGCGTTCAATGACTGGTTTTTCTTGTTTTGGTTGTCTAGATTTTGCTTGGTTATCGATGATATTTTTCAAAGCAATTAAGAAACCAACACCAATGAAGGCACCCGGTGGAAGCAGGGCTAACAAGAAGCTGTTATCAAATTGGAATATCTGGATTCGTAACACCGAAGCCCAGTCACCAAGCAGCAGGTCTGCGCCATCAAATAGGGTCCCGTTACCAATAATCTCACGCATCGCACCTAACACGACCAATACTGATGTCATGCCTAGACCCATCCAGAAACCATCTTGAGCCGCTGGTAGCACTTCATTTTTTGAAGCGAAGGCTTCCGCACGACCAATGATGATGCAGTTGGTTACGATCAGCGGGATGAAGATACCCAAAGAGAGGTAAAGCCCATAGGCGTAAGCGTTCATCAGCAATTGAACACAGGTTACTAGCGAGGCAATGATCATTACGAATACTGGGATACGTACTTCTTTTGGCACATGATTACGAACCAAAGAAACAGAAACGTTTGAGCCGACCAGTACAAGCAAGGTAGCAATGCCTAGCCCAAGTGCGTTAGTGACTGTTGACGATACAGCCAGCAGCGGACATAACCCAAGAAGTTGCACTAGGGCAGGGTTATTGGCCCACATGCCATTTTTGATCAATGTTTTATGGTCACTCATTATTCACCACCACAATTTAGAGGTTGAGCAAGCAATGCTTGGTTGTTTTGGTTAACGTACTGGACCGCTTGTTTGACTGACTTCACGACTGCTCTTGGCGTGATAGTAGCGCCAGTAAACTGGTCAAAATCACCACCGTCTTTACGAACCTTCCAACGGTCTAGATTAGAATCCGTCACTTGCTTACCTGCAAACGAAAGAATCCAATCACTCACACGCAGATCAATCTTATCACCCAAGCCCGGAGTCTCTTGGTGAGAAAGCACGCGAGTACCTAAAATAGTACCGTCAGTTTTCATTCCAACAATGACTTTAATCGCGCCATTGTAGCCGTCTGGTGCAATCGCTTCGATCGCAATCGCGCTTGGCTCACCATTAAGCTTAGCAATGTAAGCCGGCATCGCTTGCTCAGTACCAAGCTCTTCTGCTTGAACCAAAGTACAAGACGAAAACAGCTCGTTGTCGTGCTGATCGTGTGGGATCACTTGGTTAAGAACAGACAGTAACTGAGCCTGTTCTTGTTGTTTGATCTGATCTTTGGTCAGGTAGTGAGTTACCGCGACCAAACCCGTCGAAGCACACGCAAAAATCGCGAGTACAAGGCCGTTTTTCTTAATTGCATTTAGCATGGTATCCGCTCCCTTAGTGACCGTATGTGCGAGGTTTGGTGTAGTAGTCAATCAGTGGAACACACATGTTGGCTAACAATACAGCAAACGCCACGCCATCAGGGAAACCACCCCAACTGCGGATGATAAAGACTAAACCGCCGATCAGAGCGCCAAACACTAAGCGACCTTTGACTGTCGTGGATGCTGAAACTGGGTCGGTTGCAATAAAGAATGCACCAAGCATAGTCGCGCCAGACAGAAGGTGAATGGTTGGAGAAGCGGTTTCACCAGGAGTGAGCACTAAGAACACTAAGCTAAACAGAGTAAGACTGCCGATGAAAGCCACAGGGATATACCATTGAATAACACGTTGCTTAATCAGCACTAAACCTCCGATTAGGTAAGCAAGGTTTACCCACTCCCAGCCTACGCCAGCTAACCAACTAAATTGAGGTTGAGATAGTGCTTCTGAGGCAGTATTGCCTGCCGTTAATGCCGTTTTGAATGCATCAAGCGGCGTCGCCATTGTGGTGCCATCAATGCCAAGGCGTGCTTGTTGCAGAGACAAACCTTCGTTATTGAAGCCAGTAAAGATCATCAAGAATGAGTCAATAAAGCTTGTTGCTTCTGCTGTCAGGCTCGCGGGAGCATTCCAACTGGTCATTTGAACTGGGAATGAAATCAGCAAAACAACGTAAGCGACCATCGCAGGGTTAAATGGGTTCTGCCCTAGGCCGCCGTATAAGTGTTTCGCGATAATAATAGCGAAGAACATACCAATGACGAGGATCCACCACGGAGAGTGTGGGGGAATCGCGACACTCAGTAGCCAAGCGGTTACAACAGCACTGTAATCACGCAGTGCCATTACTGGCGGGCGTTTTCTCAATAGCATGACGGCTGCTTCAAAGGTAACAGCAAGTGCAATAGCAAATACTAACTGGATGAGGGTACCCCATCCAAAGAAGTAGGTTTGAGCTAGTAGACCTGGCAATGCACAAATAGCCACCCATTTCATTAGATCTGGGGTGCTTCTACGGCTATGCGCGTGCGGTGAGCTGGCGATAAAGAAGGCCACTACTCTTTCTCCTCATTGTTCTTTTTATCTAGCTCTTGCTGTGCTTTTCTTGCTTTAGCACGAGCAATAGCGGCAGCAACGGCTGCTTTTTTAGGGTCAACAGCTTCAGATTGAGTTTCAGCTGCCACTTCGAGCACTGGCTCTGGCGTTTCTACTGTTTCGTCTTGTTTCGCTTGCTGGGCTTTTTTCGCTTTAGCACGAGCGATAGCTGCAGCAACAGCAGCTTTCTTCGGATCGACCTGTTCAGATTGAGTATCAGTTTCTACTTCAACTACTGGTTCAGATGTTTCTGCTTGCTTAACTTGCTGTGCTTTTTTTGCTTTAGCACGGGCTATAGCGGTAGCAACGGCGTCTTTCTTAGCATCGCCAGAACTTCCAGCTTCAGTTTCAACTGCAGGTTCAGGAGCTTCGGTTGTTTCTTGTGTCGCTTGCTGTGCTTTCTTAGCCTTAGCGCGAGCGATGGCCGCAGCAACAGCAGCTTTCTTAGGGTCGACTTGCTCCGATTGAGTCTCGGTTTCAACTTCAACCACTGGTTCAGATGTTTCTGCTTGCTTCGCTTGCTGGGCTTTTTTGGCTTTAGCACGAGCGATAGCGGCAGTAACAGCATCTTTCTTGGCATCGCCGGATTTTTCAGCAGGAGCTTCAGCAGCAGATTCAGCTTGTTGAGCTTTCTTGGCTTTAGCACGAGCAATGGCCGCAGCGACAGCATCTTTCTTAGCATCGCCAGAGCTTTCAACAGGAGCATCCGAAGCAGATTCCGCTTGCTGTGCTTTCTTCGCTTTAGCGCGAGCAATCGCAGCAGCAACGGCGTCTTTCTTCGTATCGCCTGAGCTTTCTGCAGGAGTATCGGCTGCTGCTTGTTGTGCCTTGCGCTCTCTCGCTTGACGCTTGCGCTCTTCACGCAGTTTAGACATTTCAGAGTTGTCTGGTTCAGCGCCTTCCGCTTTTTGAGCTGCAGCTTGTTTCGCTTTTGCCTTCGCAATAGCGGCAGCAACCGCAGGTTTCACTGCTGGTTCTTCATTCGGAGCCTGATCCGCAGCGGCTTTTTGTGCTTTAACACGAGCAATCGCAGCAGCAATAGCATCATCACCGCCGGATGTTTTCATATCTTTACGGCGGTTATCTGCGGCTTTTTTAAAGCGGTTTTCACGTTCGGCTTTATCACGCTCCATACGAGCGTTCTTCTCTTCAAAACGAATCTTGGCGCGTTCTGCAGCAGCGGCTTCATCTTTTCGAGTTTTGATTTCAGCTTTTGCTTGGCGATAGTACTGAACAAGAGGGATTTCGCTTGGGCAGACAAATGCACATGCACCACATTCAATACAGTCTTTAATATTTAGCTCTTCACACTTATCCAACTCGTTGGCTTTGGCGTGCCATTGCAGTTGTTGAGGAAGTAGAGACGCAGGGCAAGCTTCAGCACATGCGCTGCAACGGATACATTCCATTTCGTAAGTGCTTGGTGAGATCTCACGACGCGTTGGCGCTAAAATACAGTTCGACGTTTTAGTGATTGGCACATTGGCATGCGGCAAGGTGAAGCCCATCATCGGGCCGCCCAAAATCAAACGTGGCAGTTTTTTATCCGCTTTGTAGCCAAACTCTTCAAGTAACTCATGTACTGGTGTGCCTAATAGCGCCCAAACGTTACGAGGTTGCTTAAAGGTTTTACCGGTTAATGTCACAACGCGGTTAACCACAGGTTCGCCGTCAATTACCGCTCGCTTAATCGAGTAAAGAGAGCCGACGTTCTGAACCAAAACACCAATATCTGCAGGTATACCACCAGCTGGAACCTCTTTATTGGTGAGGATCTTGATGAGCTGTTTCTCACCACCCGAAGGGTATTTAGTTGGGATAACTCGAATGACGATGTCTTTGTTTTTCGCTGCAACCTCAAGTGCTTTTATTGCATCAGGTTTGTTGTCTTCAATACCGATAACGGTCAGCTTTGGTCGAAGGATATGTTCAACCACTTCAATGCCTTTTAAAACTTCGTTGGCATGCTCTTGAAGCAACTTGTCATCTGAGGTGATGTAAGGTTCACACTCAGCAGCGTTGACGATCAAAATGTCGGTACGACCTAAACCTGATTGAAGCTTCTTAGCCGTAGGGAAGCCCGCGCCGCCCATGCCTGAAATACCGGCTTGGCGAATCACATCCAGCAGTTCGTCAGAGGTTTTTTTAGAAAAGTCTTCAACTGGATTTTTTTCAATCCAAGTGTCTAAGCCATCAGGTTTAATAACCACGCACATTTCGCTCAGACCTGAAGGGTGAGCGGTGGTTCTTGGTTCAATAGCGGTAATCACACCCGAAGTTGGTGCATGTACTGGCAAAGTAAAACCCGTATCTAAGGCCGTCAGTTGTTGACCTTTTAGTACGGTGTCACCAACAGCAACCAATAGGTTACCGGGCTTACCGATGTGCTGTTTCACTGGAAGAACGATTTCTTCAGGAAGCCTTGCATGGGTGATATCGGTAGTATTTGACTGTTTTTTGTTTTCAGCAGGATGCACGCCGCCCGGGAAATCCCAAATAGAGCCCGTGCGAATTTGTTCAATTAAAGAGATCATACCAACTAACCCTATGCTTTTGGCTCTGATGCAGTCGCATCAGTGGCTTGGTTAGTGATATCAGTAACAGGAATGATGTTCATCTGCCATTTCCAATTTTCAGTCGTTGTTGCCACTGGAATCATTTCGATACAGTCAGTAGGGCACGGTGCGACACATAGATCACAACCTGTACATTCATCTTTAATTACTGTGTGTAGTGCCTTGGTACCACCAACAATGGCGTCAACAGGGCAGGCTTGAATACACTTAGTACAGCCGATACACATATCTTCATGAATGAAGGCAACGGTTTTTACTTTGTTATCTAAATCATGAGCGGAGTCTTCAACTTCTACGCCCATTAAGTCTGCTAGCTTCTCAATAGTTGCTTGGCCGCCCGGAGGACATTTGTTGATCTTGTCTCCGTTAGCAATCGCCTCTGCGTATGGGCGACAACCTGGGTAGCCACATTGACCACATTGAGTTTGCGGTAAGATGGTGTCGATTTGATCGACGATAGGATCGGCTTCAACTTTAAAGCGGATAGAAGCAAAGCCCAAAATAGCGCCAAAAACAGCGGCTAAAACGGCTAGCGCAATGATCGCAATTAAAATGGTACTCATGCTTATTTCACCAACCCAGTAAAGCCCATAAATGCCAAAGACATTAAGCCTGCTGTGATCATCGCAATCGATGCGCCTTTGAAGGGCATTGGAACATCAGCAACCGCAATACGTTCACGCATCGCAGCAAATAGGATCAATACAAGAGAGAAACCCACCGCAGCGCCAAAACCATAGATGATCGACTGAATGAAGTTGTGGTTTTCATTGATGTTCAAAAGTGCCACACCTAATACCGCACAGTTGGTGGTGATAAGAGGCAGGAAGATACCCAATAGGCGATAAAGAGTCGGGCTGGTTTTGTGAACGACCATTTCCGTAAATTGAACGACCACCGCGATAACCAAAATGAAGCTCATGGTACGCAGGTATTCAATACCCAGAGGGGTAAGGATGTAGGTTTCTACTAGGTATGCAGATACCGACGCTAACGTCAGAACGAAAGTCGTCGCGAGGCCCATGCCAATCGCAGTCTCCAGTTTCTTGGAGACTCCCATGAAAGGACATAGCCCTAAAAACTTCACTAGCACAAAGTTATTGACCAGCACTGTGCCAACCAACAACAAAAGGTATTCGGTCATAATGGATTAATTCTTGAGATTCCGATCCCGATATTATCCTGCTTTGCTCACCTAATAACAACCAAGGATCACTAGGGATTTAGACACTTGGTGAAAAAAACATCAGGTAATCGATTGATTATTAAAGTTACCGTAAGTATAGACGGCCAATTTTTACTTCGTGAGACAAGTTTGTAGGAGTAGTTGAATTGGATCTTTCATAAGATCATTCTTGAATTGAACTCGATTTGCTTCCTACGAATAGGGTCATATTTGTGGCTTTTTGTGCTCAGAACTATCAAAAAGAGGAGAGTAAAATACGAGCCCAAAGCACTAAAACGCAAAAAGCCGCATCGAGTGATGCGGCTTCTTTAAATTTGGCCCCCTTGTCGAGACTTGAACGCGGGCGGCTAGGTTTGTGACATTAACTTGGAACAAGTTAGTCGCAGTTATATACGAAAAAAGCCCAATCTTTCGATTGAGCTTTTTTCTGAATTTGGCTCCCCTTGCAAGACTTGAACTTGCGACATACGGATTAACAGTCCGCCGTTCTACCAACTGAACTAAAGGGGAATTGCTTGTTAGCGACGCGAATTCTAATAATTGTCCGGATTTCTGTCAATAAAAAATATCAGAAAAAAGTAAGATAAAAAACTTTACTTTCTTGAACGCCTTATAGGATTTAGCTTTGCTTTAGTTATCCACCAAAATTGTGGATAAGTGTGTGTGTGAAACTTTAACAACAATAATCGGGATAAATCGAAAAATGTAAAAACCTTATCTAACGTAATGTATTTAAAAGATTTATAGCAAAATGTCGCAATTGTATAACTTTTGTAGATTATAAAACGAACAGTAAAACAAGCGGTATTTTTAGGTTTTTTGGGGAAAAGTAGTGGATTAAAATTCGAGTAATTTAGCTGGGGAAACTTTGCAGGGCACGGATAATACCAAGTTCTAAAAATAAAAGCTATAACTGATCTCTGATCTTAAGATGCATTTCTCTAGATAATTGTTGCAACGACACTCCTCCTAGAGTGACAATGACCTGATTAAAAAAACAGTATGGAAATGGCGACCTATGAGTAAACTCTTTGACTTGGTATCGGACTACAGCCCGTCCGGTGATCAGCCGACAGCGATAACCAAATTACTAGACGGATTAGATTCTGGTTTGGCACATCAAACTCTACTAGGGGTAACGGGCTCAGGTAAAACCTTTACCCTTGCCAACGTCATTTCCCAATCTCAAAGACCTGCGATTCTGTTAGCGCCTAACAAGACATTGGCGGCTCAACTTTACGGTGAGATGAAATCTTTCTTTCCAAACAATGCCGTTGAGTATTTCGTTTCTTACTACGATTACTACCAACCTGAAGCCTACGTTCCAACCACGGACACGTTCATCGAGAAAGATGCGTCTGTGAACGCTCATATCGAACAAATGAGGCTTTCGGCAACCAAAGCCTTATTAGAACGAAAAGACGCCATCATTGTGGCTTCTGTGTCGGCTATCTACGGTCTGGGTGATCCTAAGTCTTATTTGAAGATGATGCTTCATTTGAGTCGTGGCGAGGTGATGGATCAGCGAGACATCCTGCGTCGATTGGCTGAGCTGCAATATTCAAGAAACGATGTCGCCTTTGAACGTGGTCAGTTCCGTGTTCGTGGTGAGGTGATTGATATCTTTCCGGCTGAATCTGACCAAGATGCGGTTCGAATTGAGATGTTCGATGACGAAGTGGACTGCATTAGTATTTTTGATCCTCTGACTGGTGCGGTGAAACAAAGAGACTTGCCGCGCTTTACGGTTTATCCAAAAACTCACTATGTAACGCCAAGAGAAAAAATCCTTGAGGCGATTGAGAACATCAAGGACGAACTGCGCGATCGTGCTCAATACTTAAAAGACAACAATAAGCTTTTGGAAGAGCAGCGTATCTCTCAAAGAACTCAGTTTGATATTGAGATGATGACTGAGCTTGGCTTCTGTTCCGGTATCGAAAACTATTCACGATACTTGAGCGGCCGTGCGGAAGGGGAAGCGCCGCCAACGTTATTTGACTACCTGCCTGATGATGGTTTGCTGATCATCGATGAGTCACACGTGACTGTGCCGCAAATTGGTGCGATGTATAAAGGTGACCGTTCTCGTAAAGAAACCTTGGTCGAGTTTGGTTTTAGACTGCCTTCTGCATTGGATAACCGTCCAATGAAGTTTGAAGAATTTGAGTCTATAGCCCCACAAACGATTTTTGTGTCGGCAACACCAGGTAATTACGAGATTGAAAAATCAGATGGCGAGATTGCTGATCAAGTGGTACGTCCTACTGGTCTGTTAGACCCAATCATCGAAGTAAGACCTGTCGCGACGCAGGTGGATGACTTGCTGTCTGAAATCAGAATCCGTTCAGTGAAAGAAGAGCGTGTTTTGGTTACCACGTTGACCAAGAGAATGGCAGAAGACTTAACCGAATACCTAAGTGAGCACGGCGTTAAAGTGCGTTACTTGCACTCGGATATCGATACCGTTGAGCGTGTAGAGATCATCCGAGACCTACGTTTGGGCAAGTTCGATGTGTTAGTGGGCATTAACTTACTTCGTGAAGGTTTGGATATGCCTGAAGTGTCGCTGGTGGCGATTCTTGATGCAGATAAAGAGGGCTTCTTGCGTTCTGAGCGTTCTCTGATTCAAACCATTGGTCGTGCTGCTCGTAACTTGGAAGGTCGAGCAATCCTTTATGGTGATTCGATTACTAAGTCGATGAGAAAAGCGATTGATGAAACCGATCGTCGTCGCGAGAAACAGCAAGCCTACAACGAAGAGCAAGGCATCACTCCGCAAGCGTTGAAACGCAATATCAAAGACATTATGGAACTGGGTGATCTAACCAAGTCGAAGCAGCAGCGCCAATCGAAACAAGTTCCACTATCTAAGGTGGCAGAGCCTTCTGAAAGTTATGCAGTACTTACGCCGCAACAGCTTGATAAAGAGATCAGCAAGCTAGAATCTGCGATGTATCAGCATGCTCAGAATCTGGAATTTGAATTGGCCGCACAGAAGCGTGATGAAATTGATCAGTTAAGAAAGCAGTTTATTACCAACAGCTAATCTCACTTTTCGCTCGAGAATTGATCCCCCTCAACACAAGAACTGAGAGTGTTTCAGACAAAAAAACAGCCAGTAGTAAATGTTCTACTGGCTTACGTTTGTGAACAATCGGTCCACTAACAACGTCAGTTGGCTAGGTGACCCGAAGGTCATTTATACCGTTGCATCGTTCGTGCCAGATAGATAAAACATTGATTGTTTGAAGCAAGTAAAAAAACACACTACAAATACTGTGGCTAATTTGCATAATGCAAAGCGGAATGCGACTATAATAAGAAATGCAAATTATAAATGGCTAGGATATGCAATCAAAAACGCTAGATAACAAATCGAAGTATTTGTTGATGGTAGAGGATACCGCTTCGGTAGCAGCTTTATATCGCTCGTATCTTACACCGCTCGAAATTGATATCAACATTGTCGGCACTGGCCGCGATGCAATCGAGAGTTTGAATCATCGAATCCCAGACCTTATTTTATTAGATCTACGTCTGCCTGATATGACGGGTATGGACGTACTATTTGCTGTAAAACAAAAATACCCTGAAGTTCCAGTTATCTTCATGACGGCTCACGGCTCTATCGATACCGCTGTAGAAGCGATGCGTCATGGCTCTCAAGATTTCCTTATCAAACCGTGTGAAGCCGACCGACTCCGTATTACGGTGAATAATGCGATCCGCAAAGCCACCAAGCTTAAAAATAGCTCGGAACACCCGGGAAACCAGAACTACCAAGGTTTTATCGGCAGCAGCCAAACCATGCAGCAGGTTTACCGAACTATCGATTCTGCTGCATCGAGTAAGGCGAGCATTTTCATTACTGGTGAAAGTGGTACCGGTAAAGAGGTATGTGCAGAAGCCATTCATGCGGCGAGTAAGCGTGGCGATAAGCCGTTCATCGCGATTAACTGTGCCGCTATCCCTAAAGACCTGATTGAAAGTGAGCTGTTTGGCCACGTTAAAGGTGCCTTTACCGGTGCGGCGACCGATCGCCAAGGTGCTGCTGAGCTTGCTGATGGTGGGACACTGTTCCTTGATGAACTGTGCGAAATGGACTTAGAGCTGCAAACCAAGCTGCTGCGCTTTATCCAAACCGGTACTTTCCAAAAAGTCGGCTCTTCGAAGATGAAGAGTGTCGACGTTCGTTTTGTGTGTGCGACCAACCGTGACCCTTGGAAAGAAGTACAAGAAGGTCGCTTTAGAGAAGATTTATACTATCGTTTATACGTGATTCCATTGCACTTGCCGCCATTGCGTGAGCGTGGTGAAGATGTCATCGAGATCGCGTATTCTCTGCTAGGCTATATGTCGGTCGAGGAGGGGAAGGCGTTTGTACGTTTTGCTCAGGAAGTACTTGATCGCTTTAATCAATATGAGTGGCCGGGTAACGTTCGTCAGCTACAAAACGTGTTGCGGAACGTGGTGGTTTTGAATAACGGCAAAGAGATTACTCTCAACATGCTTCCACCACCGTTGAACCAACCGATTGAAAACAGTCTGCGATTGAAAGAGAAGCAGAATGAAGACATCACGGTAAAAGATATTTTCCCATTGTGGATCACTGAGAAAACGGCTATCGAGCAGGCCATTAAAGCGTGTGATGGCAACATCCCTCGTGCGGCAGGTTTCTTAGATGTCAGTCCATCGACGATATACCGTAAGTTGCAAACGTGGAATGCGAAGCAGTAATCAACAAACAATAAGAAAATAATAATGACGAAAGTATTAAATCAGCAAAAAGTTGATGAGCTTGCCGGCGAAATAGGCCAAGAGAATGTCCCGGTTTTACTGGAAATCTTTTTAGGTGAGTTGAAAGGCTACTACGAACACCTAGAGATAAATAAAGAGTCGGATACCTCTAAGTACTTGGCTGATATCAGTCATGCGCTTAAGAGCAGCGCAGCAAGCTTTGGTGCGGATTCTTTGTGTAGTTTTGCGATTAGCTTAGACGCAAAAGTGAAGCAAGCGTTGCCTGTAACCGAGATTGATTTTCAAGATATGCAAGACCTCCTGTTATCGACGTACACTGAATATCAGCAGTTGATGACGGACCTTTAAAACAGCGAGTTATTACTGAGATTAAAAAAGGAGCAGCATGCTCCTTTTTTGTTGTTTGTCGCTTGAACCTATGGCTACGCCAACTGGGCTTCAATGGCTTGTTGAAGCTTCACACGGTCGTGTCGCCAATCTCGGTTTGCCGATGCAAGATCTGTGGTCACACAATTCCATTGCACTTCTAGTTCCGGGTGAGGTTCATTGCCTAACACGATGTCTATTTTCCTTGCCTTACAGGTACGTTCACACCACTCCAATTGCTCTTGAAGCGTCATTTTCCCTGCGGGACCGTGCTCTGGTGAAAGGTTTTCAACGAAGATAACTTTTGCCTTGGTGTTCTCAGAGATTGCTTTGCCAATCTCTGGAAGGAGAAGAGGGGGCATCACACTGGTTAAAAAGCTTCCAGGGCCAAGGACAATGCAGTCTGCTTGCTCAACGGCAGCAACGGCTTCTTTGGTTGCTGGCACTTCTGGAGACAAGTCCATCATGCGCAGCTTTTCCGTCATGTCATCAACGTTGGTTTCGCCGGTAACCCAGCGGCCGTCCATTGATAGAGCCGTGAGGTCTGAAGGATGCTCAGTCATCGGCACGATATTGACATCGACCTTGAGCATATTTCGAATCAGGTTAATTGCTTCCAATGGGCGAACGGAAAGGTTGTCTAACGCCGTCAGCATTAGGTTACCCAAGTTATGACCGTCTAGCTCACCTTGACCACGAAAGCGGTATTCGAACATCATCGAACTGATTGAAGGCTCTGTGATTAATTGGTTGATACAGTTGCGTGTATCTCCCCATGCGATGCCACCTTGGCAATCTCTAATACGTCCGGTGGAACCGCCGTTATCTGTCGTTGCAACAATGCCAGTTGCGTTGTTACCAAAGTCTTTTAATGCAGCTAACATGCGACCTAAGCCATGGCCACCGCCGATTGCTACGACTTTCTTTGAAGAGTAAATATTCATTTATTGTTCTTGTTAGGTTATTACCAACTATAATTTAGGTTAAATGCTTCTCGCTATATACTCAACAAGAGTTATTTTGAGCGTTTGATACGTTTTTTTTGCCGATGTGACCCGTTTTTTACCATCAGAGCTAGATTCACGTACAAATATTAAGTATTTTATTAATCAGCTACTGCGCGTGTGAATATAACGCTCAGTTGCCATAACTCCGAGCTCTCGCATGCTAAGTCGCACAGTGGTATTTGCTGTACCGATACGCATCAAGAGCCAGTGACATGTTGTCACAAGGGCTTAATTGGAAATGATTATGCCTCCCGTGTTTGGAAAGGTGTTCCGTGGCGCAACAATTCGAAGATAGATTCCATCGCAAGTTTTATTACTTGCGCTTGTCGGTTACAGACGTCTGTAACTTTAAATGTACTTACTGCTTGCCAGATGGTTACAAACCGTCAGGGCAAAAAAACTCGTCTTTTTTAAGTGTTCCCGAGATCAAACGCGTTGTTAAAGCGTTTGCAGATTGTGGTACCTCAAAGATCCGCATTACAGGCGGAGAGCCGAGTCTGCGTAAAGACTTTCCTGAAATCATACATACCGTTGCTTCTACTCCAGGCATCGAAAAAGTGGCCACCACAACGAATGGCTACCGCATGGAGAAACAAGTAGGGCAATGGCGTGATGCTGGTTTAACCCATATAAACGTGAGCGTGGATAGTTTAGATTCGCGCATGTTCCATCAGATCACTGGTGAGAATAAGTTTACTGAGGTTATGCGAGGCATTGATAAAGCGTTTGAGGTTGGCTTTGAACAAGTCAAAGTCAACGTCGTATTAATGAAAGACCTCAATAGTCAGGAATTACCAGCCTTCCTTAATTGGATCAAAGACAAACCTATTCAATTACGTTTTATCGAGCTGATGAAAACCGGCGAGATGGACGAGTTGTTCGATAAACATCATGTGTCTGGCGTTGCGATTCGCAACCAGCTTATTGCTAATGGTTGGCTGTTAAAAGTCAAAGCCGTTAACGATGGCCCGGCGCAAGTGTTTGTCCACCCAGACTACAAGGGTGAAATCGGTTTGATCATGCCTTACGAGAAAGACTTTTGTGAGAGTTGTAACCGACTGCGCGTTTCTGCGACCGGTAAACTTCACTTATGTCTGTTTGGCGACCATGGTGTTGAACTGAGAGATCTGATTCAAGAAGATCAACAAGAGCAAGAACTCATTGATCGAATTCAGGCTCAGCTTCAAACCAAGTCCGTTAGCCACTTCTTACACGATGGCAACAGCGGCATGACTCCAAACTTGGCGTCAATCGGCGGTTAACCCGCTACACACTCTAAAGCATTTTATCGCTCAGCTTCTTCAGGCTGGGCGAATCAGTCTAATGAAAAATTTATATAGGTGAACAAATGGGTCACGCAGAAAGCAAATTCCAAGCAGCAAACATCGCAGTACTAACGGTTTCAGATACTCGTACAGAAGAAAACGACACTTCAGGCGGTTACCTAGCAGAGCATGCTAAAGAAGCGGGTCACAACGTGGTTGATAAGCAAATCGTTATTGATGACATGTACAAGATCCGTGCGATCGTATCTAAGTGGATCGCTGATGAAAGCGTACAAGCGATCATGATCACTGGCGGTACGGGCTTCACTTCTCGCGACAGCACGCCTGAAGCGCTTAAGCCACTATTCGACAAAGAAGTAGAAGGCTTTGGTGAGCTATTCCGTCAAGTATCTTACGAAGAGATCGGTACTTCGACAATTCAATCTCGTGCGATTGCGGGCTTTGCTAACCACACAGTAATCTTTGCGATGCCAGGCTCTACAGGTGCTTGTCGTACTGGTTGGACTAAGATCATCAAGCAACAGATGGATGCTAGCCACCGTCCTTGCAACTTCATGCCACATCTTTCTGTATAAGGCGGTTTGAGCATGAGCCAATTTACACACATTAACGCGTCTGGCGAAGCAAACATGGTCGATGTATCGGCTAAAGCTGAGACAGTACGCGAAGCGAGAGCGGAAGCATTCGTTCAAATGTCTGCTGAAACGCTAGAGCTGATTGTTTCTGGTAGCCACCATAAAGGTGATGTTTTCGCAACGGCACGTATCGCAGGTATTCAAGCGGCTAAGAAGACGTGGGATCTGATTCCACTGTGTCACCCTCTGCTATTAACTAAAGTAGAAGTGCAGCTTGAAGCTATCGAGTCTGAAAACAAGGTTCGCATCGAATCTGTTTGTAAGCTTGCGGGTAAGACGGGCGTAGAGATGGAAGCGCTAACGGCTGCTTCTGTGGCTGCGTTAACGATTTACGATATGTGTAAAGCTGTTCAGAAAGACATTGTTATCGAAAACGTGCGCCTGCTAGAGAAGACAGGTGGTAAATCTGGTCACTTTAAGGTGGAGTCATGATTACAGTACTTTTCTTTGCTCAAACTCGTGAACTTGTTGGTGTGGACAGCGTTGAAGTTGATGCACAATTTAAGACGATTGAAGCGATTCGTAGTCATCTTGTGACACAAGAAGGCAAATGGGATATCGCTTTGGAAGAGGGCAAGCTTCTGGCTGCGCTTAACCAATCTATCGTGCCTTTGACGACTGAAGTGAAAGACGGTGATGAAGTTGCTTTCTTCCCACCAGTGACTGGAGGCTAAGCATGGATCCAAGAGTATTAGTGACAGCTGAGGACTTCTCGGTAGGCGACGAATACGACTACTTGGCTCAAGGTACAGCTGCCGGAGCGATTGTGACGTTCGTTGGTAAAGTTCGCGACATGAACCTTGGCGACAATGTGATTGGTTTGTCTCTGGAGCACTATCCGGGTATGACAGAAAAATCACTGAGCGAGATCTGTGATCAAGCTGAGGCACGCTGGCCAATCCAAAAGATGCGAGTTATCCATCGTGTTGGTGACCTAGATATCGGTGACCAGATTGTTTACGTTGGTGTATCCAGTGCACACCGCGGTGCGGCCTTTGAAGCCTGTGAGTTTGTGATGGATTTCCTAAAAACCAAAGCGCCGTTTTGGAAGAAGGAACGCACCACTGAAGCAACTCGTTGGGTTGACTCTCGAGACTCAGACGCGAAAGCTGCAGAGCGCTGGGTAAAATAATCACCCAAGGTTACTCACCTTCAGAACGAATATTAAAAGCCGACTATTAAAGTCGGTTTTTTTGTACGTGCTACAAAGCTATTTATAAATAAGTGGTGTATTAATAAATGGTTAATCATTCAAGTTGCATATAAATTCGGTACGTGATTTTGCCTGTCTTGGTGCATTTCTAAATCTGTTTTGGTGCAGTGCATTATGCTGTTTTGTATAAAGTGATAATCCTCACAAATAGTGGAGTCTATTTAGGGGATATGTGATGTGCAATTAGATTTCATGTGGCATTAATGTTAATTTGCGCTCAGTGTTCTAGCATAAGATGCTAAAAAAAAGTATCAATACAGATACATCAACACTAAAGGCTGTTTTTTAATTAATCCCTATGTGTAACTCACTATTCATTAGGTTTTTATTAGAGATTTACACTGTTACCTTGAGTAATTCGGAGAATTATCCGATTTTTTGCGACTTGTTTATGGCAAATTACTTCAATGGTTGATAGTGTGTGCCTCAATCTTTGTAAGGTTTTAGATTTTTATGCTTAAAATTTGAGCTAAATAAATCTAAATCACTGCCGTTCAGTGAACCAAGCAAAGAAGTCATGGATGCAATACGGAAAACTTGGAGTTTATTAAATGTACAAGAATAAAATCACTCAGGCCCTTCTTCTAGGTGCTGGTTTGGCAGTGGCTGCCACTTCTACTCTTTCTATCGCTGCTGAAGTTCCAGCAGGCACTGAACTAGCAAAAGTTCAGGAACTGGTTCGCGGTAATGGTACTGAAGTAGCAACACTCGACCCTCACAAATCTCAAGGTGTACCAGAATCTCACGTAATTCGTGACCTTCTAGAAGGTTTAGTGAACCAAGATGGCGACGGCAATACTATCCCAGGAGTAGCTGAAAGCTGGGAAACGACAGACAACAAAACATTCACTTTCCACCTACGTAAAGACGCAAAATGGTCTAACGGCGATCCTGTAACGGCAAATGACTTCGTTTACAGCTTCCAACGTGCGGTTGATCCTTTAACTGCTTCTCCATACGCTTGGTACATGGAATATACCAAGATGGCGAATGCGAAAGACATCGTTGCGGGTAAGAAAGACAAGAGTGAACTAGGCGTTAAAGCTTTAGATGACTACACGTTAGAAGTGACTTTAGATACAGCTGTCCCATATTTCGTAATGATGATGGGTCACACAACAGTGAAGCCAGTACATAAAGCAACTGTTGAAAAATTCGGTGACCAGTGGACTAAGCCTGAAAACTTTGTTGGTAATGGTGCATTTGTTCCAAATCAATGGGTAGTTAACGAGCGTCTTGAACTAGTACGCAACGAAAATTATTGGGATAACGAACATACAGTTCTTAACAAAGTAACATTCTTACCAATCGAAAACCAAGTAGCGGAAATGAACCGCTTCCTCTCTGGCGAACTAGATTTCACATATGAAGTTCCTAACGAGCACTTCCGTCGCTTACAGAAAGAATACCCAGAAGATGTAAACATTAAGGGTAACCTGTGTACTTATTACTACCAATTTAATGCACAGAAAGCACCTTTCGACGACGTACGTGTTCGTAAAGCAATGTCTTATGCGATGGATCGTGACATCGTGACGAAAGCGATTCTTGGTCAAGGTCAAAAACCAGCTTACTTCTTGACTCCTGAAATTACTGCTGGTTTTGACCCGGTAACTCCAGAGTATGGTCAACTTTCTCAAAAAGAGCGTATTGCTGAAGCGAAGCGTCTTCTTGAAGAAGCGGGCTACACGAAGAGCAACCCACTTGAATTTAACCTGCTTTACAACACGTCTGAAAACCACAAGAAGCTTGCTGTAGCAATCGCATCAATGTGGAAGAAAGAGCTTGGTATTAACGCGAAACTCGAAAACCAAGAGTGGAAATCATATCTAGACAGTAAAGATACTGGTAACTTTGACGTTGCTCGTGCAGGTTGGTGTGGTGACTACAATGAAGCATCTTCATTCCTAACATTGATGGTTAGTCAAAATACAACTGCTGGTCAGCACTATAAGAGCGCAGACTATGACAAGATTATCGATAAAGCACTAAGCTCTACTTCAGAAGAAGAGCGTACTAAGCTATACATCGAAGCAGAAAAATTGCTAGCTAAAGACATGCCAATTGCTCCAGTCTACCAGTACGTTACAACACGTCTTGTATCACCTCAGCTAGGTGGTTACCCAGAAGGTAACGCCGAAGATAAGATCTATTCAAAAGATCTTTATATCAAAGCAAAATAACCTCCTATAAAAATAAAATAAAATATAACTAACTTAGACCTGTGTGCGAGAAATCGCACGCAGTGTCTATTTAATTTTTAATTGTCACAGACTGAAAAGAGTGAGTTTATGCTTAAATTCATTATGAAAAGGATATTCGAAGCGATTCCAACCATGTTGGTGTTGATCACTATATCTTTCTTTCTCATGCGTTTTGCACCGGGTAACCCGTTTTCGAGCGAACGCCCATTACCGCCAGAAGTTATGGCTAACATCGAAGCTAAATACGGCTTAGATAAACCTGTATTTGAACAGTACACCACGTACTTGACTAACATCGTTCAAGGTGACTTTGGTCCATCATTCAAATATCAAGATTACACCGTAAATGAGCTGATCGCAGTCGCACTTCCAGTATCTGCGAAGGTAGGTTTTATTGCCTTTATCTTTACCCTGATTATGGGAGTATCGGTCGGGACGATTGCCGCCTTGAAGCACAACACCTGGATTGACTACACCATAATGTCGACCGCTATGCTCGGGGTAGTAATGCCATCCTTCGTGTTGGCTCCAGCGCTTATTTACCTGTTCTCTCTGCACTGGAACATATTCCCAGCAGGTGGTTGGCACGGCGGTACTTATATGTACATCGTCCTGCCAGTTATCGCGATGTCTCTTCTTTACGTAGCCACATTTGCTCGTATTACTCGCGGTAGCATGATTGAAACGCTAAACAGTAACTTTATCCGAACTGCTCGTGCAAAAGGCCTAAGTTACCGTTACATCGTTCTAAAACATGCATTGAAGCCAGCACTGCTGCCTGTCGTTTCTTATATGGGACCTGCGTTTGTAGGTATCATTACAGGTTCTGTTGTTGTTGAAACCATCTTCGGCCTACCAGGTATCGGCAAGCTGTTTGTTAACGCCGCGTTTAACCGTGACTACTCGCTAGTAATGGGTGTAACCATCTTGATTGGTTTCCTATTCATCTTGTTCAACGCAATCGTTGATATTTTGCTAGCGCTAATTGACCCGAAAATTCGCTACTAACAGGGACGCATGGTTATGTTGAAGAAAAAAGAAAATTTAGAAGCGATCGAAAAGTTCTCTGAGAGTTTAGAGATTGAAGGTCGCAGTTTGTGGCAGGATGCCCGCATTCGTTTTATGCGAAACAAAGCGGCAATGGTAAGCCTGTTTATTCTTACGCTTATGGTACTGGCGGTTATCTTCTTACCGATGCTTGCTCAGTACACTTATGATGATACTGACTGGTACGCAATGCATGCAGCGCCAAGCGCGGACCACTGGTTTGGTACTGATAGCTTAGGCCGTGATTTGTACGTTCGTACTCTTATCGGTGGTCGTATCTCATTGATGGTTGGTGTGATGGGCGCATTCGTAGCGGTACTGATTGGTACGCTTTACGGTGCAGCTTCAGGTTTCATCGGCGGTCGTACTGACCGAGTGATGATGCGTATCCTAGAGATCTTGTACGCGGTACCATTTATGTTCCTAGTAATCGTCCTGGTAACGTTCTTTGGTCGTAACATCGTCCTAATCTTCGTTGCTATTGGTGCGATTGCTTGGCTAGATATGGCGCGTATTGTACGTGGTCAAACGTTGAGCCTACGTAGTAAAGAGTTCATTGAAGCTGCACACGTATGTGGTGTAAGCAAATGGAAGATCATTACACGTCACATCGTACCGAACGTACTGGGTATCGTAGCGGTTTACTCTACGTTGCTTATTCCAAGCATGATCCTTACAGAATCATTCTTATCTTTCCTTGGTCTTGGTGTTCAAGAGCCTATGACAAGCTGGGGCGCATTGCTTCAAGAAGGTTCGCAAACAATGGAAGTTGCAATCTGGCAATTGACATTCCCTGCGGCATTCATGGTAGTTACGCTGTTCTGCTTTAACTACGTAGGTGATGGTCTGCGCGACGCGCTTGATCCAAAAGACAGATAACGAAATAGCAATTAAAAGCTATAAAAGATTAAGGAAGCAATAATGAGCTTATTAGATGTCAAAGATCTGCGCGTCGAATTTACCACACAAGATGGTATCGTAACCGCAGTAAACGACTTGAACTTCTCACTTAACCAAGGCGAAACGCTGGGTATTGTTGGTGAGTCGGGTTCAGGTAAATCACAAACGGTATTTGCACTGATGGGGCTGCTGGCTAAGAACGGCATCATCTCGGGCAGTGCAAAGTTTGAAGGCAATGAAATTCTCAACCTGCCTGAAAAAGCACTGAACAAGGTTCGTGCTGAACAGATCGCGATGATCTTCCAAGATCCAATGACCTCACTGAACCCTTACATGAAAGTAAGTGATCAGCTGATGGAAGTACTTATGCTGCATAAAGGCATGGGTAAAGCAGAAGCGTTTGAAGAATCAGTACGCATGCTTGAAGCGGTGAAAATCCCTGAAGCACGCAAGCGTATCACTATGTACCCGCACGAGTTTTCGGGCGGTATGCGTCAGCGTGTGATGATCGCAATGGCACTGCTGTGTCGTCCTAAATTGCTTATCGCTGATGAACCAACAACGGCACTGGATGTAACCATTCAAGCGCAAATCATGGAATTGCTGAACGAACTAAAAGATGAGTTCAATACAGCAATCATTATGATCACCCATGACTTGGGTGTTGTTGCTGGTTCTTGTGACAAAGTACTTGTGATGTACGCGGGTCGTACAATGGAGTACGGCACGGTTGATGAAATCTTCTACGAGCCAAGCCACCCATACGCGGAAGGCCTGCTTAAAGCGATTCCTCGTTTGGATACCGAAGGTGAAATTCTACCGACGATTCCAGGTAACCCACCTAACTTACTTCGCCTACCAACAGGTTGTCCTTACCAAGACCGTTGTCACCGTGTAATGGACCGTTGTAAGCAAGAAGCACCGATTTTGCAGCCATTTGCTAAAGACCGTCAGCGTGCTTGTTTTTCAGACTGGGAGACTTGGACAAAATGAGTAAAGAATTACTATTAGATATTAAAGACCTGAAAGTTCACTTTAGCATTGCAGCTAAGTCTGCTTGGCCTTGGGCAAAACCATCAAACCTTAAAGCGGTTGATGGTGTTGATGTTCACCTTTACGAAGGAGAGACTCTGGGTGTAGTAGGTGAGTCTGGTTGTGGTAAGTCGACTTTTGCCCGTGCGATTATCGGCTTGGTTGAAGCGACTGAAGGTCAAGTGATGTGGTTAGGTCAAGACCTAACTAAGATGCAGGAAGTGAAGCGTCGTGAGACTCGTAAAGAGATTCAGATGATCTTCCAAGACCCGCTAGCATCGCTTAACCCACGTATGTCAGTAGGCGATATTATTGCTGAGCCTCTAGAGACTTTCTTCCCTGAACTTTCTAAACAAGAAGTGAAGGACAGAGTTAAAGAGATGATGGCAAAGGTTGGTCTACTACCCAACGTAATCAACCGTTACCCTCATGAATTCTCTGGTGGTCAGTGTCAGCGTATTGGTATTGCACGTGCGCTTATCTTGAAACCTAAGATGATCATCTGTGATGAACCTGTTTCTGCACTGGATGTATCTATCCAAGCTCAAGTAGTTAACCTTCTGAAGGAGCTACAAAAAGAGCTAGGTTTGTCTTTGGTATTCATCGCGCACGATTTGTCGGTTGTTAAACACATCTCTGATCGCGTATTGGTGATGTACCTAGGTAATGCGGTAGAACTTGGCGAATCAGATGCATTGTTCTCTGATCCTAAGCACCCATACACCAAAGCGTTGATGTCTGCAGTTCCAATTCCAGACCCACGCTTAGAGCGTAGTAAAACTATCCAGATGCTGGAAGGTGATCTCCCATCGCCAATCAATCCGCCATCAGGTTGTGTGTTCCGTACTCGTTGCCCACAAGCAACAGAGGCGTGTGCGCAAACTAAGCCAACTATCCAAGGCGATGACGTTCACGCAGTATCTTGCTTGCACGTACAAGTCTAGAGCCTATTTAAACCGGTTCAGCCTGTGACAGGCTTAAGCGCGACTTGTTTATGAGTTGCGCTTTTTTTGTATCTAAAGATCCATATTAAATAAGCTTCATCAAATAATTCGAACAACTAAGCCAACTTCTTCTAGTTTTGAAAAAGTTGGCTTTTTTTATACTAGAGAAAAGCTTGGATGACAGAGGTTTGGATATGGGTAAGTTAGTTGAAGGTGTTTGGCACGATGTGTGGTACGACACCAAAGAAAGCGGTGGTAAGTTCGTTCGTGAAGATGCGGGCTTTCGTCACTGGGTAGAGAATAAACCGGGCGCGCAGTTTGAGCCGGAAAGCGGCCGTTACCATCTATACGTATCGTTAGCTTGCCCTTGGGCGCACAGAACCCTTATCTTCCGCGAGCTGAAAGACCTAACCGATCACATTGACGTGACAGTCGTTTGCCCAGACATGATGAGTGAAGGTTGGCAAATGGGGTTACCTGAACCTCTGTTTGGTCATACCCGAATGCACCAAATCTACACTCAAGCCAAACCGGACTATTCAGGTCGAGTAACGGTGCCTGTGTTGTGGGATAAGAAAACCAACACCATTGTGAGTAACGAGTCGTCTGAAATCATTCGCATGTTTAACTCAGAGTTTAATGAGCTAACGGGTAACACCGATGATTACTACCCGTGGGAGTTGTCCAAGAAGATTGATGAGTGGAATGATTATATCTACCCAAACATCAACAACGGCGTATACCGAACCGGCTTTGCGACAACACAAGAAGCCTACGAAGAGGCGTATGAAGCGTTATTTGAAGCGTTAGATAAAGTGGATGCGCATCTTAGTGAGAAACGTTATTTAGCGGGAGAGCAGATTACTGAAGCGGATTGGCGCTTGTTCACTACTCTGGTTCGATTCGATGCTGTGTATGTGGGTCACTTCAAGTGTAACAAGCAACGAATTGCGGATTACAAACATATCCAAGGTTATCTAAAAGAGCTCTATCAAATAGAGGGTATTAAAGAGACGACGGATTTCTACCACATCAAGCGCCACTACTATTACAGCCATACGGGCATCAACCCGACTCAAGTGGTGCCTAAAGGGCCTGATCTGGATTTAGATTCGCCTCACGGACGTGGTTAGAATCATTAATTAATCCGCTTTTCTTCAGGCGTAAAAAAACCCTAGATAAACATCTAGGGTTTTTGCTTTCTGAAAAAGAAAATTAGTTAACTACTTTTTCTTCAGCTTGCGCAGCTTGGTCTGCTTGGATAGCCGTTAGAGCTACTGTGTAAACGATGTCGTCTACTAGAGCGCCACGAGACAAGTCATTTACTGGCTTGCGCATACCTTGAAGCATTGGACCGATAGATACTAGATCTGCTGAACGTTGTACCGCTTTGTAAGTCGTGTTACCAGTGTTTAGGTCTGGGAATACGAATACAGTCGCTTTACCAGCTACTGGAGAGTTCGGTGCTTTAGAAGCAGCAACGTTTTCCATGATAGCAGCATCGTATTGTAGAGGACCATCGATCACTAGATCTGGACGTTTCTCTTGAGCAAGCTTCGTCGCTTCACGTACTTTATCTACGTCTGCACCCTTACCAGATTCACCAGTAGAGTAAGAGATCATAGCAACGCGTGGGTCGATACCGAATGCCGCAGCAGAATCTGCAGATTGGATAGCGATTTCAGCAAGCTGTTCAGCTGTTGGATCTGGGTTGATCGCACAGTCACCGTATACAAGAACTTGATCAGGCAGAAGCATGAAGAAGATCGAAGATACGATAGAAGCATCAGGAGCAGTCTTGATGATCTGGAACGGAGGAACGATAGTGTTCGCCGTTGTGTGAACAGCACCAGAAACTAGGCCATCAACTTCGCCAGCTTCAAGCATCATAGTACCTAGGAATACTGAATCTTCTAGCTTCTCACGAGCAACAACTTCAGTCATACCTTTAGCGCCACGAAGTTCTACTAGACGAGCTACGTAGTTTTCGCGAACTGATGCAGAATCGATGATCTCAACGCCAGCGCCAAGCTCAACACCTTGCTGTGCTGCAACGCGACGGATTTCTTCAGGGTTACCTAGAAGTACACACGTTGCGATACCGCGCTCAGCACAGATAGCCGCAGCTTTAACTGTACGTGGCTCATCACCTTCAGGAAGAACGATGCGCTTAGCCGCTTTACGAGCAAATTCAGTTAGCTGGTAACGGAATGCTGGTGGGCTTAGACGACGGATGCCTTGAGTACCTTCAGATAGAGAATCAATCCAAGGGCCATCAATGTGGCTTGCAACGTGATCGTTAACGAACTCGATACGCTCTTTATCGTCTGCAGGCACTTCTAGGTTGAAGCTCTGTAGGTTTAGAGACGTCTGCCAAGTGTTACCTTGCGCTTTGAAGATCGGTAGACCTGAAGCGAATGCTGGTGCACAAAGGTTAGCAATGCTTTCTGGAATGTCGTAACCGCCAGTAAGCAGGATTGCGCCAATCTCAACACCGTTTTTCGCAGCAAGAGCCGCAGCAACGATAACGTCAGGACGGTCTGCAGAAGTTACTAGCAGTGAACCTGGTTTGAAGTGCTCAATCATGTGAGGTAGAGAACGTGCACAGAAAGTGATGCTCTTAATACGACGAGTTGAGATTTCACCTTCGTTAACGATTTCAGCGTTAAGGTGCTTAGCCATATCAACCGCACGAGTTGCGATTAGGTCGATGCTCCATGGCACGCAGCCAAGAACACGGATAGGGCTAGAATTGAAGATTTGCATTACTTCAAGGTTCGCTTGCTGAGCGCTGTCTGCATCATCAAAGATTTCAGATAGGTCAGGGCGAGTACGGCCAGCTTCATCAACAGGAGCGTTAAGCTTGTTGATGATTACGCCTTTGATGTTTTTGTTCTTAGTACCGCCGAAGTTAGAACATGCTACTTCGATACGCTCTTTAAGCTGCGTAGGGTTGTCAGTACCAGGAGTCGCAACGAATACGATCTCCGCGCCAAGTGTTTTTGCGATTTCCGCGTTCACTTGGTTAGCAAATGGGTGCTTACGAGTAGGTACTAGACCTTCGATTAGCGTAACTTCTGCGTCTTTGTTGATCTTGTTGTATTGCTCAACAACTGACTCAAGAAGCTCGTCCATTTTTTCACTACCGATCAAAGCTTCAGCTTTAGTCATTGCGATTGGCTCACCAATCTTAATGTCGCTGTTTGCGCTGATGATAGTAGACGTTAGATCTGGTTGGTTACCACCGCTACGAGGTTGAGCGATTGGCTTGTAGAAAGAAACACTTACGCCTTTACGCTCCATAGCGCGAAGAACACCCATGCTAACACTAGTAAGACCAACACCAGCGCTTGTAGGGATAAGCATAATAGTACGGGACATTGACGAACACCTTTAACTATTGGAAATAAAAAAAGCTCAACTGCTATTCCCACCGATATTAAAATTGGGGTAGGAATAGAAGTTGAGCCCCATTTTCTTGATATGAAAAACTGACTAGCTTCGAGTGAAGCTAGTCAGGAAAATCAATTAAAGACCTGCTAGTTTCGCAGTGTCTTCAGCAATTACTAGCTCTTCGTTAGTAGAGATAACCATTGCAGGGATACGGCTGTTAGCTGTAGTGATAGTACCTTCGCCGCCGAAACGAGCTTTAAGGTTAGCTTCACCGTCAACTTCGATGCCGAAGATGCCTAGGCGGTTAAGAACCATTTCACGGATTGGGCCAGAGTTCTCGCCGATACCGCCAGTGAAAGTGATTGCGTCTAGACGACCTTCTAGAGTTGCAGTGTAACCAGCAACGTACTTAGCTAGACGGTGACAGAACACGTCCATTGCACGAGTTGCTTCTTCTTTCTCACCGTAGTTGTCTTCAACGAAACGACAGTCAGAAGTCACTTCAGTTAGACCAGCAAGACCAGACTCTTTAGTTAGCATGTTGTTGATTTCTTCAACAGAGTAACCAAGTGCGTCGTGTAGGTGGAAGATGATTGCAGGGTCTAGGTCACCACAACGAGTACCCATTACAAGACCTTCAAGAGGAGTAAGACCCATAGAAGTGTCTACAGATTTACCGTTCTTGATTGCACATACAGAAGCGCCGTTACCTAGGTGACAGTTGATGATGTTAACTTCTTCAACTGGCTTGTTTAGTAGGCCTGCAACTTCACGAGTGATGAATAGGTGAGAAGTACCGTGCATGCCGTAACGACGGATGCCGTGCTCTTTGTACAGGTTGTACGGCAGAGCGTATAGGTAAGACTCAGAAGGCATTGTTTGGTGGAATGCAGTGTCAAAAACAGCAACGTTTTTAAGGCCTGGGAAGTTTTGTTGAGCCGCTTCAATACCGATAAGATGAGCTGGGTTGTGAAGAGGTGCGAAAGTCGCAGCGTCTTGAATACCCTTAAGCACTTCATCAGTGATAAGTGCAGAAGAAGTGAACTGCTCGCCACCGTGAACGATACGGTGACCGATAGCGCCAAGGTTAGCTTTAAGCTCAGGCTTAGAAGCAAGAATAGTTTCTACCATGAAAGATAGTGCTTCTACGTGAGCTGCGCCCGCACCTAGTTGTGCTTCGTGCTTGCCGTCAAGTTTCCATTTCATACGAGCTTCTGGAAGACCAAGACATTCAGCAAGACCAGTTAGGTGCTCAGCACCTGTTTCTGCATCAACAACAGCAAATTTAAGAGAAGAACTACCACAGTTTAAAACTAAAACTAGCTTAGACATTAATGACTACCTGTTTATTTTTCTGATCGAAATCAGTTAAGGATGAAAATTAATCTCAAGAATAGACGAAGCACTGTTGCTTGCGTACTAGCCTTGGTCAAAAAAACGTTAATTTCCGTATTAAAGTGAAAGCCACTTTTTAAGAAAAGAGGCTCTTGCATTCCTTGCAGAAGTCGTCCCAAAGTTGCTTAAATTGTAAATAAGGGCAACAATGAGATTGAGGTCTGCAAATAATAGCGATATTGTGCAAATATAACAAAAAAATTTGAAAGAATATTATTTTTCGTCAAATTTTTGTGTTTTTAGTTGATGATTTCAACTTTTTTTTAATGGGAGACTCATATGAGCAATAGAGTTGGTTTAGCTAGTAGTTTAAAAGATGGCCAAAAGTACATGGATCTCTGGCCCGTCCGAAAAGAGTTAAACGCGATCTTCCCAGAACAACGCATTATTAAAGCGACCCGTTTTGGCGTGAAAGTGATGCCTGCGATTGCCGCTATCAGTGTTCTTACACAAATGGTCTTTAATAATTACCAAGCGATGCCGCAAGCTGTGGTTATGGCTTTGTTTGCGATCAGCTTGCCGCTACAAGGTATGTGGTGGTTAGGCAACCGCTCAAATACACAACTTCCGCCGGCACTAGTATCGTGGTACCGCGAACTGCATGAAAAGATCACTGAAACGGGTTTTGCGTTAGAGCCTATGAAGCCGCGCCCTCGCTATAAAGAATTGGCAATCATTTTAAATCGTGCCTTTCGTCAGTTAGATAAATCCTCAATGGAGCGTTGGTTCTAAAGAATCCCAGCTCTCCCTCTTGTCTGAGAACAACTATTCATCTTCTATAGCTTGTTCTCAGATTTGCTCCTCTTTTTGTTACCTCGCTTACTTTCCGTTTAGCTTACCTGTCCTTATTCACTTGGTTTCTTACCTTCCTCCGAAGTCAATATAACCTTTCTCACATAACTCGAGCCTTGTTGTATTTTTGTTAAATATCACTTCAAGTTATCAATGGTTACTGGTAATAATGTCAATAGTGATTTTGATGTTGTTCTCTTTGAGCGAGTAATGACGGGTAGAGCTTGATTCAGGGAGCGATAATGAGTTCTGTAAGAAAGGTATTGGCAGCGGTTTTAAGTTGCTTGATGTTGCTATGGACTGGCAATGCAATGGCAAACGTTGCCAAAGTGTCGGTTTCACAAGTTGTTGACCATCCAGATCTAAATGCGACACGTTTAGGGCTTCTTGAAGGATTGAGAGCCAATGGTTATGAACCCGGTAAGAACTTAGAATTCTCCTATGAAATGGCGAATGGTAACCCGGCTCAGGCAGCCAAGATTGCCAGAGAGCTCGTCAGTGAAAATCCACATGTACTTGTTGGTATCGCGACACCGACTTCACAAGCCTTAGTGTCGGCGACTCGCTCGATTCCTATCGTGTTTACCGCGGTTACGGATCCTATCGGCGCTAGGCTCGTTAAACAATTAGAAAAGCCGGGGCGTAATGTCACGGGGCTTTCTGACTTATCTCCGATCACTCAGCATGTGTCATTAATCAAAGAACTGCTCCCTGAAGCTAATTCAATCGGTGTAGTTTACAACCCAGCAGAAGCAAATGCCGTTGCGTTAGTTGGGTTATTGAGAAAGGCAACTCGAGATTTCGGTTATACACTTCACACCGAAAAAGCGCTGACTGTTGACGATGTCGAAGCAAAAGCAGAATCCATTGCTAAGAAGTCCGATGTTATCTATGCCTTGACCGATAATACGGTTGCAAGCGGCATGGAGGGTCTTATCAAAGCGGCTAACCATGCAGATACGCCAGTCGTCGCAGGCGCCACATCTTATGTCGGAAAGGGAGCGATTGCTGGTTTAGGTCTAGATTATTATGATGTTGGGGTTCAGACCGCGGATTATGTCGCAGCCATTCTGGAAGGACAGAAGCCCGGGAAGTTGAGTGTCAAAACTGCGCAGAGTTCTCAGCTGGTGGTCAACCTAGATGCTGCTCGTGAGCTTGGTGTGACAGTGCCTCAATCTGTGATTGAGCGTGCGGTCATTAGCCGGTGAATTGAGTTTGGTGTTAGGTGAGCTAATAGGCCATAAGTCATATTATTAACAGCATTGAAATGGGCTCAGATAACAAACTCACCTGCTCTATATGTCGGCGCTTCTCTATTTTATTCATTTGTAAGCGGTTATTTGACCGTTAGGTGTGTCGTTAATATCAATTTACACTCTTTTACCTCGAGGAAAATGGCAATTAATGTAATAATATTATTGGGGTAAATGAAAATAGCTGAACGCTAAGAGCACATTATATGAAAGTAAATAGGCACTTTAGCCTAACCTTTGTCTTCGGGTTTCCCGCTGTGATCGCCGCAATGTTACTTGGCCTAATAGGAAAGAATCATTTTGATTTGGTGAAGAAAGACATTGGCAGTGAATTCCAGCGTATTGAAGAGGTGTTCAAACGAACCACAAAGGTGGTGACAGCCTTAGACTACAGCTTCTCCAACTACTACAAATCAGGAAGCCCTCTCTTTCTTGAGCACAACAAACAAGTTGTGGATGGTCTTTGCCAAATTTGGCCGATCGACGTGTTAATTCTCGCTGATGGTAAAACCTCAGATATTCCCTCTGTCGATATAGATTATATGTTGGTCGGTGAAGAGTCCCTTTGTTCCGAAACCAGTGATAGTTACAAAAGTGCATCTGAGAAAGTTGCTCTTGCGCCAATTCTTTCATTTTTATCCCAACTTGATGAATTCCATAACGGTGTGCACTTTATTGATACGCGTGGTTATGTGATCTCGTCGCCTGAAGGCTTTGCTAAGAAACTGAGTAAGGAATTACTTTCAACCATAAAAAGTCGTCCCTATTGGCAAAAAACAGCCAACAATCCAGAACAATTAACATTAACTGGTCCCGCTTATCGATTTGAGTTTCTAGACCGTATAATCAGTATGACGATCCCTGTATTCCATAAAGGCGTTCACCAAGGGATGCTGTCGGTGGATATTAATGCTGACAAGCTGCTCGCAAACTCGAATGAGCATCTTGCAGGTCGGATCGATATCATTGATACCACTTTAGCGACTCCGGTAGATTCTGCGGCGTTTTATCACGAGATCAAACTGGATGGTGTCTCGTCTCACCATGCGATGTATTACAAATTAGACATCGCGAAAGAGGTTGAGCACTTTTTCGTCTACGAGAAAGACAGCCTTATTGTTGCCATCATTGTGTATCTGTTCTCAGTAACCATCTTCTTCTACGTCAATTCCAATATTGAACGTGGTTACTTCAAAGATCTCGCAGCCAAAGACCCTATGACAGGGTTATTGAATCGTCGTGGCTTAGAAGCGTTCTGGCGCAGTGTAGAGCACGATCAACTGTTTGCATTAACCGTCTTCGATATTGATTATTTTAAGTCAATTAACGACACCTACGGCCACGATAAGGGGGATGATGTGATTCGTTATATGTCGCGTCAGATCAGCAACAGTATTCGAAGCAGTGACGTTGCAGCACGGTTTGGCGGTGAAGAGTTTGTCGTTTATATGAAAGGCGAAGATCGTGAAACTTTGATGAGAACATTAGAGCGAGTGAAGAATGCGATTTGTTCCACTTCAGCCGACATTATTCCAAATGGATTTACGGTGTCTGGCGGTGTCTGCATTGTTGAAACTGAGCAAAGTAAACTTAACTTCGATGAGATATTTAAGTACGCCGATGAAAAGCTGTACGTGGCTAAGACGACGGGCAAAGACCGTCTTAAATTTTAACCACGTTATTGAATCGATGCTTTGTATGAAAATGAAAATGAAAGAGGGAAGAGCGAACGTGTCTACCAAGCAAAGCTTATTTGCACCGGTAAACACGTTTGTAGCGTTGGGTATTTAACCCTAAACATAATCTTAAACAGGTTGGCGGCGTTCTTCTTGATAACGCTGAAGGCGTTCTACAATCGGTGGCGCCTTTTTGAAAGTACGAATTTCTTTAAACAGTTCGTTCGCTTCAGGGTAGCCTTTACTTAGATAAACAAACCACTGCTTCACTCTATTGGGGTAGTACATGCCTTTGTCCCCTTTAATTTGAAACTCTGAATAGCGCAGCAAAAGTTCAATGACTTTATCCCACGGCATTTTCTGGTGGTTGTGCTTAACGACGTTACCAAGGTTTGGAATATTGAAAGCACCACGGCAGACCATTAATGAATCGACGCCTGTTGCTTCTATGCAATCTTGACCATCTTGATAGTTCCAGATCTCCCCATTAGCAATCAACGGCAGAGATGTTTTTTCTCTTATTTGATTGATGAAGTCCCATTTGATTTCGCTGGCTTTATAGCCGCCAACTTTGGTTCTTGCATGCACGGTGAGTTCGTCAGCTTTGGCTTGTTCGATGGCATCGACGATTTCAAAGCACTCTTCCGGATGCTCCCAACCTAATCGAATCTTTGCGGACACAGGAATGTGTGCCGGTACCGCTTCTCGACAGGCGTTCACCACTTGATAGATGAGCTCTGGCTCTTTTAGCAATGAAGCGCCACCATTACTTTTGTTGACCGCTTTTGCTGGGCAACCAAAATTAAGATCGATCCCTTTCGCGCCTAAGCTAGCAGCTTGAAAAGCATTCTCGGCCATCCAATTTGGGTGTTGCCCTAGAAGTTGGAGATGGATTGGCACACCAGCCATGGTCTGAGAGCCTTGATGTAGCTCAGGGCAAATACGGTGGAACACATGCGGGGGAAGAAGTTGATCTACGACGCGCACAAACTCTGTCACACAGAGATCGTAATCATTAATCTCTGTGAGAATTTCACGCATTAGGTGGTCTAGAACGCCCTCCATAGGGCCAAGTATTACGCGCATGTTGCTTTACCAAAACTGAATGAACCGAAAAATTCGAGGCGTGATTGTACGGTGTGCTTACAGAATTGTCACTATGAGTGTGGTGCATGTCTTAATGATGGTTTCGTCTCTTAATAGCGACATCTTTGGGAGGATGGCGTTATAATATCGAAAATGCCCAATATCCAGAGCTTTCATGACATATCAATTATTAAGCCTACCAGAATCAATCACTGACATTACTCCGCAGTTTATGGAAGGTGCAATCCTTGCCTCTAACTTAGCGACCAAACCACTCGATCCAGAAGAGTGGCTGGTTATCGTTGCGCCTGAAGCGGGTAAAGAGCTGGTAACAACGGTGACAGAACAGATTAATCGCCAGCACAACCTGATTCAGCGTAATGAATACCTATTAACAGACGTACTGGCTGAAGGTGACTTTAACGAACAGTTCGCTGATTTTTCTGAAGGCTTCATGATGGTTTGGCCAACAGTGGAAGAGCAGTGGCAGAGCGTGACAGTCGCGGATGGTACTCTGCGCATGTTGCAAGCGCTCTTAACCACCTTGATGCTTGCGATTGATGAAGAGCAAACTCAACAACAAATGATCGCTGCAGGGCTTACTAACCCACCATCGCTTGCCGATTTAGTGGGTCAAGTCGATCTGATGATCTCAGAAGTGGCAATGGCAGCGGATGAAGCTATGTTGGGCAATAAGTCCCAGAGCGTGAACCCGTTTAAAGACATTGGTCGAAACGACCTTTGCCCTTGTGAAAGCGGCAAGAAGTTTAAACAATGCTGCGGTAAAAGCAGCTAATCACGGCTTGTTGAGCAACTTAGTTTGTGTGAATAACAGACTCTCTTAATATGTTCAAAAGCTTAAGTAATAAAAAAGTCGACCTCGTGGTCGACTTTTTTGTTGTCCAAGTGTCAACGGCTTACTGCAAGTCCTTTTTCGACTTCACAAATTGAGAAATAACCACAATACCGAAAGCAACCAAGTTACCTGCAAAGATAATTACTAGCCACTGAGGCATAGAAAGATCGAAGAACTGCCACACAACCTTGCTGCAATCGCCGTAAGCCTCAAACATCCACGGAGCCCATTGGTTTAAAGGCGCCCAGCTAGGGAAGGTTACGAATAAGTCGCAGGTTGCGAAAGGGGACGGATTGAACTGGTAATCGACGTGCTCTAAAGCAAGCATCAAACCTTTGTATGCGCCAAATCCCCAGCTAGCAAGGCCTAACCAGCGTGATATTGGGTTATTCGGGGCAATCGCACCAATCATGGCGGCAACACCGATAGCGAGCATAGCAACGCGCTCATAGATACACATCACGCAAGGACCAAGCATCATCACGTGTTGGAAGAAGAGAGCGCACGCTTCAAAAAAGACAATAAAAGCCAGCAGTAAAAGCCAAGATAAACGTCCCTTAGAGAAGTCTTTGATCATTGCTAAAAAGTTCACGAATTGAATCCTGTCTATAAAATAAAAAAGCCCTGATTACTCAGAGCTTTTTATCTTGGATAAGTTTCCTAATCAACTAATATTTTTGATTAGTTAGTTATAGTTATTGTGGTTTGCGACACAGTGTTTAGCTTAGTGACCACCAGAGATAACTGGAGCGACGACTTCACCAGTGCGTTGAATGATCCAACCAGCATCGTAGAACCATGCTGTCATTGGCTCTACGATGAACACAATGCCTGCTAGGCCAACCAGTGCCAATACGATGGTGTATGGCAGCGCCATGATAACCATGCGACCGTAAGACAATCGAATTAACGGAGCAAGTGCTGATGTTAATAGGAATAGGAATGCAGCTTGGCCATTTGGTGTAGCAACAGAAGGTAGGTTAGTACCAGTGTTGATAGCAACAGCAAGTAGGTCAAACTGGTCACGAGTGATAATGCCTTCAACCAGTGCAGTTTTCACTTCGTTGATGTAAACCGTACCGACGAACACGTTATCTGAAACCATCGATAAAATACCGTTGGCAATATAGAAGAGTGCGAGCTGTGCGCCTTTATCTTCAACGTGAAGTACTGCATCGATGACTGGCTTAAATAGAGCTTGGTCGATGATCACAGCAACAACAGCGAAGAAAACGGCAAGAAGTGCAGTAAATGGCAGCGCTTCTTCAAAGGCTTTACCCATAGAGTGTTCTTCAATAACACCCGTAAATGCTGTAGCTAAGATGATCACAGACAGGCCAATCAAACCTACTTCAGCAACGTGAAGTGCAAGGCCGACGATAAGCCAAACTGCGATTGCACTTTGAACCCATAGTTTTGCTACGTCTTGCTTTGTGCGGTTTGCACGTTCTTTGTTGTCAAACTCAACTAAGATTTGGCGAACATTCATTGGTAGGTGAGCACCGTAACCAAACACTTTGAATTTCTCGACAAGTGCACAAGTTAAAATACCGCAGAAGAAAACAGGTAGTGTTACTGGCAGCATACGGATGATAAATTCACCGAACTCCCAACCTGCTTGCTTAGCAATTACCAAGTTTTGTGGTTCTCCTACCATGGTCATTACACCACCCAGTGCTGTACCCACACCAGCGTGCATTAGCAGTGAACGTAGGAAAGCACGGTAGTTTTCTAGGTCATCACGAGTTAGCTCTGAGATCTCTTCATCATGAGTATGATCGTGCGAAGACGTTGTGCCCTTGCCTGATGCAACCTTGTGGTAGATAGAGTAGAAGCCGACCGCAACGCTAATAACTACGGCGATTACTGTTAGTGCATCTAGGAATGCTGATAAGAAAGCGGCAGCAACACAGAAGGCAACGGAGAGTAAAATTTTAGATTGGATGCCAAGCAAGATCTTCGTGAAAATGAACAAAAGCAGTTCTTTCATGAAGTAAATGCCAGCAACCATGAATACGAGCAAGAGTAATACAGGAAGGTTTGCTTGCAGCTCGTGATAAACCATTTCTGGTTTGGTCATGCCAATGGCGACTGCTTGAATAGCTAATAGACCACCCGGTTGAAGTGGGTAGCATTTGAGAGCCATAGCTAGAGTGAAAATAAACTCAACCACCAATAGCCAGCCCGCAACAAATGGGTCAACTAGGAAGAAAACAAACGGGTTGATGATTAAAAAGGAAATGATGGCAAGTTTATACCAATCAGGAGCTTTACCAAGGAAGTTCTTGATAAAAGCGTTTCCGAGAGACATCGGCATGTTAATACTCTTTTATGTTGATTATGAATAGACAAGCAATACAACATTTTGAGAATCGAGCTATAGAAATTGTTAAAAACTATGACTAACAGTGACTTAGAAAAACTACATTCCATGTAATGTTCTGTGGTCTTGCCAAGTCACTCCCTTAGAAACTCAAGCACTGCTTATTTTTGAGCGCAACTTTACTCTTAGATAACATTTAGTCAACAGGAAAAGCCCTGTAGCCCTAAAAATACCTCTTTTTTGTTGAGAAACGCGATCAAAGTAGCGCAAGCATACCACTTAAAATGTGATAAAAACCGACTAGAATCAATATTTCAGCGAAATGATTGAAAATCACAGAATAACGACGGCTTATATATGATTATTACAACTTAATATTGCAAATTAATAGCTTTAAAAATATGACCAATCCCATTGATTTTAAAGAAAAATTGTTGTGTTAACGGTTTGTTTAAATGGTGGTTTAGAGTCGCTTGCTTTACAAACCTGAGGTGCAAACGTGTGCTGAACTTTAGAGTTATAACTCTAACGGTGTTTAGGGGGAGTAAAATTTTTGAGGGTGTTTCCGCTAGGTGTGAACTAGTGGTATGATGAGTAAATTAGAACAGAATAATTAAATTGGATTGAAGTGTAGATGGTCATTAAGGCGAAGAGCCCGGCAGGATTTGCAGAGAAGTATATCATTGAAAGTATTTGGAATGGCCGTTTCCCTCCAGGTTCTATCTTGCCCGCAGAGCGTGAGCTTTCTGAGCTGATTGGTGTTACACGTACTACGCTTCGTGAAGTACTACAACGTCTTGCTCGTGATGGTTGGTTGACAATCCAACATGGCAAACCAACTAAAGTTAACCAGTTTATGGAAACCTCAGGTCTTCATATCCTTGATACGCTAATGACGTTGGACGTTGATAACGCAAGCAAAATGGTAGAAGACCTGCTTGCTGCTCGTACTAATATCAGCCCGATCTTTATGCGTTATGCATTCAAAGCAAACAAAGAAGCTTCAGAGCGTACTATCAGTAACGTGATTGAATCTTGTGAAGCGCTACTTGCGGCACCAACTTGGGATGAGTTCCTAGAATCGTCGCCATACGCTGACAAGATCAAACAAGCGGTAAAAGAAGATTCAGAAAAAGATGAAGCGAAACGTCAGACGATCTTAATCGCGAAGACTTTCAACTTCTATGATTACATGCTTTTCCAACGTTTGGCATTCCACTCAGGCAACCAGATTTACGGCCTGATCTTTAACGGTGTGCGTAAACTTTATGACCGTATCGGTAGCTACTACTTCTCTAACCCAGAAGCACGACGTTTAGCGATGGACTTTTATAAAGAGTTGTTCATTATCTGTGAAAGTGGCGAGCGCGAAACTTTGCCATTAGTGATTCGTAACTACGGTATCGCAAGTGCACAAGTTTGGAATGAAATGAAAACGACATTGCCGACGAACTTCACTGAAGACGACAGCTAAGGCATAGGTTTACTATTGTTGTTCCTGTTTAGTCAGTGACGTAAAGAAAACGAAAAAGCGGCGAGATAATTCAATTATCTCGCCGCTTTTTATTTATCTGTCGTTACTAGAAAATTATCAGTGGGTCAGTTACTTACCTATGACGAGTAATTTATCTATGTGTAGCAACTTAAAATTTATCTAGGAGTAGTAACTTAACCCGCAAACTCTTCTGAGTCTGGACGGTTGGTAAATTGCACACCGTTTAGAAAATCGCAAAGTAGTTGGTCTTCACACACTTTGTAGTTTTTGTTTTCTGGCTTGCGGAAGTAAGCGCCGATTTCGTACTTGCTCAAGCTAATGCCAACCACTTCTAGTACGTCCAAAACATCTTCTGCTTTCATGTTCAATGCGATACGAAGCTTCATGAAGATCATGTTGTTCGTCAGTGCAACTTCAGGTTTAGGTTGCTCGCCTTCTTTTTTGCCACGCTTAAGGTTGATGAAACCATTTAGGAATACCGCTAACTCTTTATCTTTCATCTTAGAGCATGACTTGTCGTTGTCATCTTTTAGCCAGTTAATCACTTGGTCATGAGCAACAGTCACATCAGCTTGTTCGATAGCTTTGATGATTTGTGCATTTTTAAGGTTTAGTGCGTGTTGAATACGACGCAAGATTTCGTTGTTAGTCACTGGGGATTCCTAAAAAGGGTTTTAGAGTAAAGAGGTGTTGGTTTAGCCTATTTTTGTCGACGAACCAATTTCTACTCTACATAGCATAGTTGACGGCGACTCTAACAGAGAACGTTAATTTTCGGTAGATATAAAAAATCCCCAATGCTGATTAACTCTTTCAAGTCAAAAATGCATTAGGGATTTAGTGATGAGTGCTTGTTATCTGACAGGAGCCAGAATTACATTACACGCATACCAGGTTGAGCACCTTCGTGTGGCTCAAGGATCCATAGGTCGCTGCCGCCAGGACCCGCTGCTAGGATCATGCCTTCAGACATACCAAACTTCATCTTACGAGGTTTTAGGTTTGCTACCATTACAGTTAGCTTGCCTTCTAGCTCTTCAGGTTTGTATGCTGATTTGATGCCAGAGAATACTTGGCGAGTCTCACCACCGATGTCCAGTTGGAACTTCAGTAGTTTGTTCGCTTTTGGTACTTCTTCACAAGAGATGATACGAGCGATACGCATGTCTACTGCTGCAAAGGCATCGAACTCAATCTCGTCTGCGATTGGCTCTTTGTCTAGCTCAGTTTGGCTTGCTTGCTCTTTTTCAGCTTCTGCTTTTTCTTTCGCTGCTGCTTCAGCGGCTGCATCTTCTTTAGAAGACTCAACCATTGCTTCCACTTTCTTAGGGTCAATGCGGTTGAATAGCGCTTTGAACTTAGTGATCTCGTGATCAGTTAGCGGAGTAGCAATCGCTTCCCACGTTAGCTCTTCGTTTAGGAAAGCTTCAGTGCGAGCTGCAAGCTCTGGCATCACTGGTTTCAGGTAAGCCATCAGTACGCGGAATAGGTTAATACCTACAGAAGAAACTTGTTGAAGCTCAGCTTCTTTGCCTTCTTCTTTTGCAAGAACCCAAGGTGCTTTTTCGTCGATGTACTGGTTAGCTTTATCCGCTAGTGCAGTGATTTCACGGATAGCACGGCTGAATTCACGAGTTTCGTATAGCTCACCGATACGCTCAGCAGCAGCAACGAATTCGTTGTATAGCTCAGGCTCTGCAAATTCAGCAGCTAGCTTGCCTTCAAAACGCTTAGTAATGAAGCCAGCGTTACGAGAAGCTAGGTTAACAATCTTGTTTACTACGTCAGCGTTTACACGTTGAGTGAAGTCTTCAAGGTTAAGATCTAAGTCATCGATGCGGCTGTTTAGTTTCGCAGCGTAGTAGTAACGTAGACACTCAGGGTCTAGGTGGTTTAGGTACGTGCTTGCTTTGATGAATGTGCCTTTCGACTTAGACATCTTCGCACCGTTCACTGTTACGTAGCCGTGTACGAATACGTTGTTTGGCTTACGGAAACCTGCGCCGTCTAGCATTGCTGGCCAGAATAGGCTGTGGAAGTAAACAATGTCTTTACCGATGAAGTGGTAAAGCTCAGTTGTGCTGTCTTTCTTCCAGTATTCATCGAAGTTTAGATCGTCACGTTTGTCACATAGGTTCTTGAAAGAAGCCATGTAGCCAACAGGTGCGTCTAGCCATACGTAGAAGAACTTGTCTTTTTCGCCTGGGATTTCAAAGCCGAAGTAAGGTGCATCACGTGAGATATCCCACTGTTGCAGACCAGACTCAAACCATTCCTGCATTTTGTTTGCAGTTTCATTCTGTAGAGAGCCAGAACGAGTCCACTCTTTAAGCATGCTTTCGAACTGAGGTAGGTCGAAGAAGAAGTGCTCAGAGTCTTTCATTACTGGAGTTGCGCCAGAAACCGCTGATTTAGGGTTAATTAGCTCAGTTGGGCTGTATGTCTCACCACAGTTATCACAGTTATCACCATACTGGTCTTCTGACTTACACTTAGGGCAAGTACCTTTTACGAAGCGGTCTGGTAGGAACATCTCTTTCTCAGGATCGAAAAGCTGAGAAATAGTGCGGTTAGAAATGAAGCCGTTCTTTTTAAGTTCTAAGTAGATGTGAGAAGCCAGTTCACGGTTCTCTTCGCTGTGTGTGCTGTGGTAGTTATCAAAGCTGATATCAAAGCCAGCGAAGTCTTTTTGGTGCTCTTCACTAACAGCAGCGATCATCTCTTCTGGCGTGATACCCATCTGTTGAGCTTTAAGCATAATTGGCGTGCCGTGAGCATCGTCAGCACAGATGAAGTTTACAGTGTTGCCACGTAGACGCTGGTATCGAACCCAGATATCAGCTTGGATATGCTCAAGCATATGGCCAAGGTGAATAGAGCCGTTAGCGTACGGAAGCGCACAAGTTACCAAAAGTTGTCTTGGATCAGTTGCCATACTTAATAATTCGCTTTTTTGATAGGTATAAATTTGAGAGGTAATACTACTTTATAACGTGTGATACGCCAAGGTATCAGACTAAGGATTCCCCTAGTTTTTTAGGGGTTCAGTCTTCATCTCGTGGGTGATAGCATAAATAAAAAAAGGAGTCCCAATGCGTAACTTTACTTCTAAGCAAGATTTCTGTTCATGGTTGAATGAGTTCGAGTCACCAATCCTCATCCCAGAGTGGGCGCTACACCAAAATATTGTATCGGTTGATCCGCGTGGATCATTTGTTATCACCTTACCTTTTGCCGCTAATCAGCTTGCGGTTGAATTGGAACAGTGGATTCACTCTCAGATTGAACAACAGCTTGTTAGCGCTTTTCAGTTTGAAGTGAAGGTGAAGCCGTCTGCGTTAGAAACCACGGTTGCGACACCATTGAAGGGGGTGAAGAACATCATCGCCGTGACATCTGCAAAGGGTGGGGTGGGTAAATCGACCACTTCAGTCAACCTTGCTTTGGCTTTATCTAAGTCTGGTTCAAAAGTGGGTTTGTTGGATGCGGATATCTATGGTCCTTCTGTACCTATGATGCTTGGCCAATTAGATGCGAAACCAGAAGTCCAGAATAACAAGTGGATGATGCCAATCGAAGCGCACGGTATTTTCACTCACTCTATCGGTTATCTTGTGTCGAAAGATGACGCTGCGATTTGGCGCGGTCCAATGGCGGCCAAGGCTTTAGGTCAGCTTGTTAACGAAACCGTATGGCCAGAGTTGGATTATCTAGTTATTGATATGCCACCGGGCACGGGCGATATTCAGCTGACGTTATCGCAACAGATCCCAGTGACCGGGGCTGTAGTGGTGACCACTCCTCAAGATTTGGCGCTAGCGGATGCACGTAAAGGCGTAGCGATGTTTGATAAGGTGAGTGTGCCAGTCGCAGGCTTAGTTGAAAACATGAGCTATCATATTTGTAGTCACTGTGGTGAGAAAGAGCATATCTTTGGTGTTGGTGGTGCCGAAGCTATGTCAGAAGAGTTTTACCTCGATATTTTGGCACAGATCCCTCTTCATATTGATGTGCGAGAAGATATCGATGCAGGTTGCCCGACGGTGATTCGTCGTCCAGATAGTGAACATACACGTCACTACTTAGAGCTTGCAGAGAATGTGGCTGCGAAGATGTTCTGGACCGGCAAGGCGAGACCAGAAGCGATTAACTTCTCTATGGTTGAATAACGAATCTATGGTTGAATAGCGCAAGTTAATCACAAAGTCGTTTAAATATAGTTTGGATTAGATAAACAGCGGTGGATTTAAGTCAATATCCATTGGGCTTGTGCAAATAGTTGTAGGCAAGTTATTTGAAAGCAAACGATTGCATTCATTAAATGCATTGATATCATCAATTTGACTGCAATTAGCTAAAATGGCGACTAGAATCTATGTGCTTTAGCCCCTATAATCAGGCGGTTTATCTCTTCCCACCACCAAACCATATCGGGTGCAAAATTAATGTCTGATAATAATCAATGTGTCATCGTAGGTATCGCTGGCGCTTCAGCTTCAGGAAAAAGTCTGATTGCTAGTACAATTTATAATGAATTGCGCGAAAAAGTAGGCGACCATCAAATTGGTGTTATCACGGAAGATTGCTATTACAGCGACCAAAGCCACTTGAGTATGGAAGAGCGTGTTAAAACTAACTACGATCACCCAAATGCACTAGATCATGATCTTTTATGTGAACATCTACAGCAGCTAATGAGTGGCAACGCCGTAGAAGTTCCTGAATACAGCTACACAGAGCACACACGTACTTCTGAAACGACTACACTTACTCCAAAGAAAGTGATCATTTTAGAGGGTATTCTGCTTCTAACAGACCCGCGTCTTCGTAAACTAATGCACGCAAGTGTGTTTATGGATACACCATTAGACATCTGTCTATTACGCCGTGTTAAGCGTGATGTAGAAGAGCGTGGTCGTACAATGGACACTGTACTTAAGCAATACCAAGAAACAGTACGTCCAATGTTCATGCAGTTTATCGAGCCTTCAAAACAACATGCAGACATCATCGTTCCTCGTGGTGGTAAAAACCGTATTGCGATTGATGTGCTAAAAGCGCACATTGCGAAGTTGTTGAAGTCTTAATCGAATAAAATTTTGCCTAAGTGACTCACTTAGCTTTATTTTTTACCGAATCAGTGGCACTTTTATAGTGCCACTTTCTTTTGGAATCTAAGCAAGGAATATGCGGATGAAGAAACTACTCATTTTCATAGCTGTACCAGTGTTTGTTGTCGTTGCAGCAATTCTGGCACTAGTGCTGTTAGTGAATCCCAACCAATTTAAGCCATTAATTGTCGAACAAGCCCAAAAACACACAGGCCTAGAGCTAGTGATCGAGGGTGATATCAGCTGGCAATTCTTCCCATCCATTGGCTTTGAACTTGGTCAAACTGAATTACGCAACCCTGAAGGTTTTACGCAACCTAACCTATTTAAGGTTGATACCGTTGGCGTTGACGTTTCGGTTACTCCGCTATTTAGCAACCAACTAGAGATCGGCAACATTACTCTAGATGGTGCAGAATTCTATTTAGAAACGCTTAAAGATGGTCGCAAGAACATTGATGCACTAACGCAAGCGTCAGCGCCTCAAGAATCTGAGCCTGCAGCAGGCACAAGTTCTGAATCAGCGCCTGCCCCTCAAGAGCAAACTACCACAGACGCATCGGGTTGGACGATCAACCTTGCAGGCGTAACTGTATCAAACGCATTGTTTGAAATGGACGACAAGCAAGCGGGTTCATTCACTAAGCTATACGATGTGTCTTTGAATCTTTCTGAGTTTGCCGTTGATACATGGACAACCGCGACATTTGCGGCTTCTGGTGAGAACAATCAACAGAAGTTCTCTGCACAAGGCAGTGCAGAATTCAAATTAGCTGAAGGCTTTGCAAGTTACGCACTTCGTAATATCGACTTAAACGCTAAGTTCAATGATCCAGCGACGTCGATTGAGTCAGCAAAAATTGGCTTGAATACGTTTGAGTTCGATAAGGTAAACCAACTGACTTACGCTGTAATCGGTAATGCAGCTGGCCTTGACCTTGATCTTAAAGGTGGCGGTGAACTTACTGTTGATAGCGCGATTTCAAAAGTAACGCTGAACAAGTTAACGTTAGACTCAACATTCAAAGGCGACACGCTTCCTCAGTCTCCAATGAAAGTCGACATGCTGTCTGACTTAAGCTTCGATCTTAACAAGAGCCACCTGAGCTTTGTGTTAGAGAAGCTACAAGCTAACGCTATTGCATTAGACGGTAAAGCAGACGTAATCCTATCTGAAATACCAAAGGTTCGTTTCTCTCTTCATAGCCCGAATATTGATTTAGATGAATTCTTAGGCTTAGGCAATACAACAGAAACAGCGAGCACAGCGCCTTCTGGTTCTGCTGGTGGTTCAACGTCAAGTTCTGGTAGTTCAGATCCAGCTAAAGAAGTGGAACCTGATCTGTCGGCTCTGAAAACGTTAGACGTGAAAGGTGACATCACGATTGATAAGTTCAAGGCGAACAACGCGAAGATGCAGAATGTTAAAACCGCATTTTCGGTTAACCGTGGTATCGCAGAGCTAACCTCATTCACCTCGAATCTTTACCAAGGTTCTATTTCTGCTACTGCAAAGTTAGACGCTCGTAAAACACCAGCGACTTACACGGCTAAGAAGAAAATCAAAGGCGTGAAAGTACAACCGTTACTGGTTGATGTTGCAGATAACGATATGCTGGAAGGTACCGGTAATATTGATGTCAACGTGAAAGGTAAGAGTCTAACTCCGACGGGTATCAAGAAAAACCTAGTCGGTACTATCGCGATTAACTTTGAAGATGGTGCAGTTAACGGCATCAACGTAGCTCAACTGATTCGAGAAAACTACGCTAAGATCAAGGGCGAGAAAGTTGAAAGCACAAATGAAGCTCAAAAAACGGACTTCAGTGCAATGAAAGCGACGCTGAAAGTGGATAAAGGTTGGGTTTCAACTAACGACTTATCAGCACAGTCGCCACTGTTACGTGTGACAGGTCAAGGTAAAGCAAACTTCATCAATGAAACGGTCGACTTCCTTGTGCGTACATCAATTGTGGGTTCACTTGAAGGTCAGGGCGGTAAGAGCATCGACGACCTGAAAGATGTGACTATCCCAATTAAGGTAACAGGTCAGTGGGCAGCCCCGAAATTTGCACTTGTTTTTGATGATGTATTGAAACAGAAAGCACAGAAAGAAATTGATCGTGGTTTAGAAAAGTTAGACGAAAAGTACGGTGACAAGATCAAAGATGAGAAAACAAGAGACGCAGTAAACGGTCTACTAAAAGGTTTGTTTAACTAGTCTTCATCTCATTTAAAAATGAACAAAGCGCCACTCCTGTTGTAGGAATGGCGCTTTTTATTTTTGGCTCGATAATACTCAAGAGAGATTCCCTATGACACTCGTCCCTCGCTCTAGGGAATGACGATAGGCCGTCGTCCTTTGTTCAAGAGCGTAACGGCCTAGTGGTCGTCATCCTCGAGAGGGAAGAATGACCGAGTCGGGGACCTCTGGTTGAAGGTGATTACCAGTCAACGCCTTGTAGCGCTTTAACACCAGATTCAAAAGCGTGTTTCACATTGCGAACTTCAGATACTGTATCTGCTATCTCAGTAAGAGTACGGTGCGCGCCACGACCTGTAATGATGACAGACTGCATCTTCGGGCGGTTATTCAACGCCTCAACCACTTCATCGAGTTCGATGTAACCGTAGCTAACCATGTAAGTCAGTTCATCAAACAGAATCACATCGATCGACTCATCAGCCAGCATGCGTTGGCACTCTTTCCATACACGCTGCGCAGCTTCAATATCTTGCGCTTTGTTCTGAGTTTCCCAAGTAAAGCCTGTGCCCATGACTTGGAACTCGACATCAAGCTTTTGCAGAACGTTTTTTTCGCCGTTATCCCAGGTACCTTTAACAAACTGAGCAACGGCGCATTTCTTACCATGACCAACTGCACGTGTAATCGTACCAAAACCGGATGTTGATTTACCTTTACCGTTACCCGTGATGACCAGCAATAGGCCTTTTACTTCTTGTGCTGCAGCGACACGTGCATCGACTTGTTCTTTTACTTTCTGTTGTCTTGCTTTGTGGCGTTGTTCTTTGTTGTCTTCAGTCGACATAACAAATCCTTTTAAGTTGTGATTGCGTCTATCATAGCCTAACTTAACGATAGCAAAAACCATCGGAAGAACAGGTGATTAGGGATGAAAAAGATACTCGTAGTTTGTATGGGGAATATTTGCCGCTCGCCAACAGGTGAAGCGGTGCTAAGGAAGAAAGCGCAACAGCTGGATATTGATGTTGTGGTCGACTCTGCGGGGACGATTGGTTTTCATCAAGGCAACCCGCCAGACTCGCGATCCAAATCTGCAGGAGAGAAGCGAGGCTACAGCTTTAAGGGGATTACTTCTCGTAAAGTGGTAGATAATGACTTCGAAGAATTTGACCTGATACTCGCGGCCGATAGGGCGAATTTAGACGACTTAATGAGCCAATGCCCAGTTCACCTCCAATACAAGCTCGCATTATTTTTGAGCTTTGGAGAGTCACAATATCAAGAGATCCCCGATCCGTATTATGGTGAGGGAAATGGTTTTGAATTGGTGTTGGATTTAATCGAAGAGTCTAGCGAAGCGATACTGCGTTCGATGTAGTGTAGGAACAATGTACGTCGTTTTGTTATCAGCGTAAGGGCTGACCGATAGGTATAAAAAAGGCCGACATTGAATGTCGGCCTCTCTAAATCTAACTTAAAGCTACAGCTAAGATTACTTAGACATTACTTTGTAGATTGGGTCTTCTGCAACGTTCGCTTCAACTAAGCTACCTGCTTTGTGCAGCATAGCAACACAGTCTTGGCTTAGGTGGCGAAGGTGAAGTGTTTTACCTAGCGCCGCGTAACGGTCAGCAATCGTGTCGATCGCTTCAATTGCAGAGTGGTCAGTCACGCGTGAGTTTGCGAAATCAACGATTACATCTTGTGGATCGTTGTATGCGTCAAACAACTCTAGGAAGTTAGCCGTTGAACCAAAGAAGATTGGGCCGTTAACTTTGTACTCTTTTGAGCCTTCAGCGTTTACTGATGTATCTGCGTAGATGTGTTTAGCATGTTGCCAAGCAAACATTAGCGCAGAAGCGACAACACCAACACCTACTGCCACAGCAAGATCAGTCAGTACTGTTACTACGGTAACAAGAACGATAACGAAGAAGTCTTGTTTAGGAACGCGACGCGCAAGCTTGAAGGTTGCCCATTCAAATGTGCCGATAACAACCATGAACATTACGCCCACAAGTGCTGCTAGAGGAATCATTTCAATCAGTGCAGAACCGAACAGGATGAACATCAGTAGTGCAACTGCGGCGACGATACCTGAAAGACGACCACGACCACCTGAGTTTACGTTGATCATCGATTGACCGATCATCGCACAACCACCCATCGCACCGAATACAGAACACGTTACGTTAGCCATACCTTGACCAACACATTCACGGTTAGATTGACCACGAGTGTTTGTCATTTCGTCTAGTACTGTCAGTGTCAGCAGAGATTCAATCAGGCCGATAGCCGCAAGGATAATTGCGTAAGGCAGGATGATCTGTAGTGTATCTAAAGAAAACGGAACAGCAGGAATTGAGAATGTTGGAAGAGAGCCCGCTAGCGTAGCAGCTTCGTCACCAGACATTGTACGTAGGAAGTCGACAACAGTGCGAGTTTCAAGGTCAAGACCGACAACCAAAGCCGTTACTGTAACAATAGCAACCAGTGAAGATGGTACCGCTGTTGTTAGCTTAGGTAGGAAGTGGATGATAGCCATTGTAAGGGCTACTAAACCCAGCATGAGTGTCATTTGACCGCTTGGTAGCCAAGTTAATGCACCTGTTACGTCTGGCGCTTTAAACTGACCAAGCTGAGCTAGGAAGATAACAATGGCCAAACCGTTCACGAAACCAATCATTACTGGGTGTGGAACGATACGGATAAATTTACCTAGTTTAAATACACCTGCTGCAATTTGCAGAAGGCCAGCCAGCATAACGGCTGCGAATAGGTATTGAACACCATGGGTTGCCACTAGGCTCACCATTACAACGGCCATTGCGCCGGTTGCGCCAGAAATCATACCTGGACGGCCGCCAAAGACAGAAGTGATTAAACCTACGATGAATGCTGCATAAAGACCAACCATTGGGTCAACGCCAGCAACAAAGGCGAATGCTACAGCTTCAGGTACCAGAGCCAGGGCTACTGTAAGACCTGAAAGCACGTCATTCTTTACAGAGTGCTTTGAAAATTGTGGGAATTCGAACATGTTTGCTCAGCTATGCTTAAGATGGATTTACCGACACGGGTGTATTGCGTAGCCAAACAGTGATGGAAAAGAGCGGCAATAGCGAAGTGTCGAAAAGATAAGTGCGCGAATGCTACCCAAAAATGTGATTAAGTTCAAGGTTGAACCTAACTTTGAGTAATATATCTGTTAATTTTTATTCGATTAGTAGATATGAAAAAGGCTGCTTTAATAAGCAGCCTTTGATTCTATTTACTCGCGATTACCTATCAGTAATCACTAGTAGTTTGGCTTAGTCATCGCCGCGCCAGCTTTGTTCGACGCTGCCTGACTGCCTGCACCTTTCGATACAAAACGTTCAGTGCGGAACGGAGCTGCAATCACTTCAATCTCTTTGATCTCTTGAGGACCAGGAGCTTTAGTCATTGGTGAACCGGCTTGCTTCTTAGCAACAGCTGCCTTTGGTGCCGCTTTAGGAGCTTCTGCTTTAACAACAGGTGCTTCTTCAACTTTTGCACTTTCAGCTTTAGGCGCTTCAGCTTCAACAACTGGTGTTGCTTCTGCTTGCACAGCTTCTGCTACAACAGGCGCTTCAACTTTCGTCGCTTCTGCAACCACTGGTGCTTCTTCAACGACTGCAGGAGCTTCAACTACAGCAGGAGTCTCAGCTACTTGAGCTTCAACAGCAGCATCTTCACGACGGATGATAACTTTACCCATTGCAAGCTCTGGACATGCGAAGCCGCCAGTCATTGCTACGTTGCTTTGTGGTGCCGTCTCTAGAGCAACATTCTGCTCTTGAACAGATGTTTGAGCTTCAGCTGCTACTTGAACTTCAGCCACTTCAGGCTTTGCCTGCTTGTGGTGAGGTTTTGGAATGAAGCGAGGCATCACTTTACCCATAGCCATCTCTGGAGAAGCTACACCACCTTTACGTAGGCGGAATGGGTTAGGGCGACGATCACGACCGCGACGACGACGTTGACCACTTGCACGTAGGTGACGTGGAGAACGACGGTTACGACGTTGTTTCGGCTCTTCCTGTTCAGTTTGCTCTGCATTCGCTTGAGTTGCTTCTACTTGTTCCGCAACTTTTTGCTCTTGAGCTACTGACTGTTCTTTTGAAACAGATAGTTCTTTAGCAGCAACCTGCTCTTTTGAAGCGTTATCTTCAGCTTGAGCTTGTTGGTCTTTAACACGAACTTGCTTGTTCAGTTTACGACGCTGACGACGCTCTTTAATCTTAGCTGCTTTCGCTTCAGGTTTAGCCTTAGGCGCTTCCGGTTTACCAGCTTGTGCTTCTGCTGCTAGCTGTAGACCTTCTTCTGCTAATTTAGATGGTGCTTGCTCTTCGCGTTGCTTCTGCTCATCACGTGGCTTGTTGCGACGGTCTTGCTTAGGCTTGCGAGGCTGACGAGTTTGCTGTGGAGCTGCTTCTTTTTGCTCTTCAGGCTTCTCATCACGAGCTGGCTTACGGCGGCGTTTGTTGTCACGGTTTTCGTTACGATTGTCACCACGTTCACCACGGTCGTTACGCTGTTCGCCACGCTCACCACGTTGGTTACGACGACGGTTATCGTTACGATCACGGCGTTGACGGTTGCCGTTGTTACGATTGTTTTTAGGTTTTTCTTCTTCTTTCTTCTCTTCTTCTTTTTTCTCTTCTTGAGTTGAAGAGCCAAATAAGAAGCTACCGATAGCTTTGAAGAAACGACCAATTAGGCCTGGTTCTTGAGTCGCTGCTGGTTCAGCTTTCTTCTCTTCTACAGCTTTAGGTGCTGGAGCAGGAGTTGGTGCTGATTGAGCAGGAGCTGCGAAGCCTTTCAGAGCAGGTTCTTCGATCTTCTTAGGACGAATAGTCTGTTCAGCAGGCTCTTTGCTTTCCGCTTCTTTTAGAGCTTCTAGCTTGTTAGGCAGCAAGTAAGATAGTAGATCGAACTCTTCACCTTCACGAACACGGATAACCTCAAAATGCGGCGTTTCCATGTCTGAGTTAGGAACAACAGTGATCTTAACTTCTTGGTTCTTCTCGATGTGGTTTACTGAGCGACGTTTTTCGTTCAGAAGGTAAGAAGCGATTGGAACAGGCACAACAGCAAGTACTTGTGCTGTGTTGTCTTTTAGAGCTTCTTCTTCAATCAAACGTAGAACAGAAAGTGCTAGAGATTCGTTATCACGAACAACACCAGTACCTGTACAACGAGGACAAATGTGGTGGCTTGCTTCTGCTAGTGATGGGCTCAAACGTTGACGAGACATCTCTAGAAGACCAAAGCGAGAAATACGACCAATCTGAACACGTGCGCGATCTAAACGAACGGCATCACGTAGACGGCTTTCTACTTCGCGTTGGTGGCGAACCGGGGTCATATCGATAAAGTCGATTACAACAAGACCACCTAGGTCACGTAGACGTAATTGACGTGCAATTTCATCGGCAGCTTCTAGGTTAGTGTTAAGTGCTGTTTCTTCAATATCGCCGCCCTTTGTTGCACGAGCAGAGTTGATATCGATAGAAGTCAGTGCTTCTGTTGGGTCGATTACGATAGAACCACCAGATGGAAGACGAACTTCACGTTGGAAAGCAGATTCGATCTGGCTTTCAATCTGGTAATGGCTGAATAGTGGCACTTCACCATCGTATTTCTTAACGCGATTCATGAAATCTGGGCGTATTAATTGAATGTGCGCTTGTGCACGTTCAAAAATAGTATTGCTGTCGATTAGAATCTCGCCAATATCACGACGTAGGTAGTCACGAATTGCGCGAACAATAACGTTACTCTCTTGGTGAATTAGGAAAGGAGCTGCATTTGAATCAGAAGCTTGCTTGATAGCGCCCCAATGGTTCAATAGAACATTCAGGTCCCACTCTAGCTCTTCTGCGCTTTTGCCAACACCCGCTGTACGCACGATTAAGCCCATACCTTGAGGAAGCTCAAGAGTGCTTAATGCTGCTTTCAGTTGAGTGCGTTCATCACCTTCGATACGACGAGAAATACCGCCAGCACGAGGGTTATTAGGCATAAGAACTAAGTAACTACCAGCCAAAGAGATGAAAGTTGTCAGTGCAGCACCTTTGCTACCACGTTCTTCTTTCTCTACTTGTACGATTACTTCTTGGCCTTCTTTTAGCACTTCTTTAATGCTAGGACGGCCTTGGTATGTATAACCTTCAGGGAAGTATTCGCGGGCAATTTCTTTAAGAGGGAGGAAACCGTGACGTTCTGCGCCGTAATCAACGAATGCCGCTTCTAGGCTTGGTTCAATACGGGTAATACGTCCTTTGTAGATATTCGCTTTCTTTGACTCGTGACCTGGACTTTCGATATCTAGATCGAACAGTCGTTGGCCATCAACCAAAGCGACACGCAACTCTTCTTTTTGAGTTGCGTTAATTAACATTCTTTTCATTTAGAAATTCTCATTGTCTTTTCTTATTTTCATCATTGTTCTTATCGCTTTATTTCGTTTCTCATGGTGCCAGATCCCATGGCTTTATCGGTGCAGCCTCCCGGCTGGAGAGGGATGCTCTGGGGCACGTCAGTCATCATAGGGAGTTAGCCTATGATCCGCGATGTGGCGGTGAATACTCAACATGAGTGTACGTGAGTAGAGCGATAAGGAACTCAGTTGACCGTGTCTTACGCCGATTGCAGCACTGTCTAATCTGAGTTATCTACTCATTTACTTGCTTATGAATGGTTAACTGTTTAAATAATAGTCAAACCACTGATAGCAGCTGTGAACTATAGCAGCGGTCGGTAAACACAGCAATCTGCTTTGTCGGAATGCTGTAAAAAAAACAGTTTTTGTTTGGGTTTTGATAGCTCTAACTCACTGTCTATAAATAATTTATCAATTGATATTTTAATTTGCAGGAATCTTGATGCTTTTTTGTTCGAAGAATCAAAGAAATATAGAACTTCAATGACCATTTTGGGATAGATCGGTAAGGATTAGGGATAAATAAGTTCGGAATAGGGCTAAGAAAATATCAATTATCAAAAGTGACAGTGATACAATAGCGCAATGAGCGAAATTAGAACCCAAGTCCAATTCGTCGACATTGACGAAGATATGGCTGGTCAGCGTATTGATAACTTCTTACGCAACCAATTAAAAAACATCCCGAAAAGCATGATTTACCGAATCGTGCGTAAAGGCGAAGTCCGCGTAAATAAAAAACGCATTAAGGCTGAGTACAAACTAAAAGCTGGCGATTTAGTTCGTATCCCTCCGGTTACTATTGAAGAGAAAACAGAAGAGAACGTGCCGAGCACGAAACTCAACAAGGTTTCAGAATTAGAACAGTGCATCATTTATGAAGATGATCACATGCTAATTCTTAACAAACCGTCTGGCACTGCTGTTCATGGTGGTAGCGGATTAAAATTTGGCGCGATTGAAGCATTACGTGCTCTTCGCCCTGATGCTCGTTTTCTTGAATTAGTGCACCGTATCGATAGAGATACGTCTGGCATTTTGCTTGTTGCTAAGAAGCGCTCGGCGCTAAGACACCTTCAAGCACAGTTCCGTGAAAAAACGGTTCAAAAATACTACTTCGCTTTAGTTATGGGCGAATGGAAGAACAGCTGCAAAGTCGTCAACGCACCTTTGTTGAAAAATGAAGTGAACAGCATTGTTCGAGTTAACCCGAATGGTAAAGCTTCTGAAACCCGTTTTAAGGTTTTAGAAAAATTCCAAGAGGCGACGTTGATTCAAGCAAGCCCAATTACAGGCCGAACACACCAAATTCGTGTGCACGCTCAGTATACTGGTCACCCAATTGCTTGGGATGATCGCTACGGTGATCGTCGTTTTGATGCTTACACGGGTAAGGTTGGTCTTGATCGTCTGTTCCTACATGCAGCAAACATCAAGTTCACACACCCAGGTAGTGAAGAGAAGATGGATATCTCGGCGCCAATGGAAAGAAGGCTAGAGAAAGCCCTAACTGGTTTACGTAAGCTTTAAGAAGATACGAGATACGAGATACGAGATACGAGATACGAGATACGAAGGTATAGAGTGCCTCTAAATTTGTTCTTCAGTATCCATAAATGAGAAAGGTTGACGAATATCGTCAACCTTTTTTGTTTTCATCTGTTGTAGAAGATCCCCAAGTCGCTCGTTCCTCGCCCTTGAGGATGACGACTTTTTAAAATCACGCTCTATATCATTAGTTGGTTAGATAAAATTGCGTGTTCCGCCATTCCCTAGACTGACGAAGGAAGGAGTAGGGAATCTCTAACAAAGAGAGCGTATCCGTTATAGTACACCCATTCCTTGCGCTTCTAACATATCGACTAGATCGATCAGCGGTAAGCCGATCAAAGTATTTGGGTCTTTCCCTTCCATCTGTTTAAACAACGCGATGCCTAACCCCTCACACATAAAGCTACCTGCGCAGTAATAAGGCTGCTCTTTTTCAACATAACTAATGATCTGTTGCTTAGTTAAATCGCGGAAATGCACTACAAAGGTGTCGAGACGTGTGTCAGCTTCATTGGTTTCGTTGTTCCAAACCGAAAGCCCAGTATAAAAAGTAATGCTCTTGCCGCTTTGACGAGATAACTGCTCGATCGCTTTTTCTCGAGTGTGAGGCTTACCTATGATCTCTCCATCAATCACACAAACCTGATCAGAACCGATGACTAAGCTAGGTTGCTCCACAACACAAGACTTAGCTTTGGTCTCAGCAAGGCGCATCACCAACTGTTGTGGTGTCTCTTCTGGAAGCGGCGTTTCATCGCAGTCTGGCTTGGCTGTAATGAAGCTTAACTGTAGTTTTTTGAGGATCTCTTGCCTAAATGGTGATGTAGAGGCTAAAACTAGTTGGTAATTTCTCATTTTAATTTACAATTCAAGGAAGCATTTATCTCAGGATAACGTAACTTGTCCTGCTATTCATAATGCTCTGAATAGGAAAGGCAGGAAAGTACATTTTTTTTGCCATTTCCTTTGACTAAACACGATTTGGAAGATAAGATTCGCGCCCTATGCAAAAGGAAAAAATACCGCGTACAGTTGATCCGGCAAGAACGGCTCAAAAACGACTCGATATGGATGGTATCATTCAGGTCAGTCTTTTGAAGCGTTTAACTGAAGCAACTGAAGGCGTAAAACGTGACGCGCAAGTCTCAATGTCATTTGGGCTTGATGAACAACGATTAGTCGTTATCTCTGGTAAAGCTAACGTCGAAGTCGATTTAGAGTGTCAACGTTGTAATGAGGTTTTCGCACATGAGTGCGATGTCCAATTTACTTATACTCCTGTTTACAGTGAGAAAAGTGAAGAGGAAGCACCGGAAGAGTACGATTTGGTAGATCTGAACGAGTACGGTGAGTTAGACCTGATTCAATTAGTTGAAGACGAGTTCATCCTTGGATTGCCACAAATAGCAATGCACGACGATGCGAAATGTAGCGTTAACTCAAATAACTTGGTGTTTGGTGAACTTCCTGAAGAAATTGAGGAAGACAAAAAGCCGAATCCATTTGATGTTTTAAAAAGCTTAAAGAAGTAATTGCTTCTTTAAGAATTTACATAGGAGTAGGGTCAATGGCCGTACAAAAGAGCAAGAAATCACGTTCAATGCGTGGCATGCGTCGTTCACACGATGCGCTAACTACAGCTGCACTTTCTGTAGACGCAACTTCAGGTGAAACTCACCTACGTCACAACGTGACTGCCGAAGGTTTCTACCGCGGCAAAAAGGTTATCAACAAGTAAGGTTGACCTTTGCAAAATCTAACCGTTGCGCTTGATGCAATGGGCGGGGACTTCGGTCCTCGTGTAACAGTGCCTGCCGCCGTGCAGGCACTGTCGTATTTCCCAGAGCTAAAAGTCATTCTAATAGGTGATCGAAACGCGATCACATCTCAATTATCTTCATTAGGTCGAATGCCTGATTCTCGTTTGAGTATCCAGCATTGTGATCGAGTCATTTCCAATTCTGAAAAACCTTCACTAGCCTTACGTAATAGTCAGGGTAGCTCTATGCGTGCCGCTATCGATCTGGTTGCCGAATCACAGGCTGATGCTTGTGTGAGTGGTGGTAACACTGGCGCACTGATGGCTTTATCCCGTTTCAGACTCAAGCTTCTTCCCGGTATTGATAGGCCTGCATTGGTTTCAGCTTTGCCTACTGCATCCGGAAATCGCACATGGATGCTTGATTTAGGGGCGAACGTTTCTAGTGACGCAGATTCACTCTTTCAGTTTGCTGTCATGGGCAGTGCATTAGCAGAACAACATTTAGGTCGCGCACCACGTGTCGCTATCTTGAATATCGGTGCAGAAGAAATTAAAGGCAATGACCTTGTAAAACGATGCGCTGAAATGTTGTCTAATACCCAGTCTGTGAACTTCATAGGCTATATTGAAGGTAATCAATTACTTCAAGATGCTGCTGATGTCGTCGTATGTGATGGTTTTGTGGGCAATGTCTGCTTAAAAACGTGCGAAGGTACGGCTCAGCTCTTTATTGATAAGCTAAAAACGCGCATGATGGCTTCAACAATAAAGGGTTGGATAGCCAGAATGCTGTTTTCTGAGCTATTTACTGAATTAAAAACCTTGAACCCCGACCAGTATAACGGCGCAAGTTTGTTAGGATTGCGCGGCATTGTCATTAAAAGTCATGGAAGTGCTGATGTGTCTGCAGTCGTCAACGCGATTGGTGAAGCAGTACACGAGGTCAAACGACAAGTCCCCAGCCGCATTAGCGATCGTTTGGAAGCGGTTTTACTCGAGAGGCATTATTAGTCTTCATGTATAGCAAAATTTTAGGTACTGGCAGCTACTTGCCATCTCAGGTGCGTACTAACGCAGACTTAGAGAAAATGGTAGAGACTAGCGATGAGTGGATCGTTGCTAGAACGGGTATTAAAGAGCGTCGTATTTCAGCGGAAAACGAAACCGTTGCTGATATGGCGTTTTACGCTGCTGAAAATGCCATTGAAATGGCAGGTATCGACAAAGAAGAGATTGATTTAATCATCGTTGCGACAACCAGCAGTAGCCACACATTCCCGTCTTCGGCATGTCAGGTACAAGGCAAGCTTGGTATCAAAGGCTGCCCTGCGTTTGATTTGGCTGCAGCGTGTTCTGGTTTTGTCTACGCACTGTCTGTTGCTGATCAACACATCAAGACTGGCATGTGTAAGAACGTTTTGGTAATTGGTGCGGATGCACTGTCAAAAACCTGTGATCCGACTGACCGCTCTACTATCATCCTATTTGGTGATGCAGCAGGCGCGGTGGTTGTAGGCGCAAGCGAAGAGCCAGGTATTTTGTCTACTCATATTTACTCTGACGGTAAATACGGTGAGCTTCTAAGCTTAGAAGTACCAGAGCGTGGCGGTGATGCAGACAAATGGCTGCACATGGCGGGCAACGAAGTATTTAAAGTGGCGGTAACTCAGCTTTCTAAGCTAGTTAAAGACACATTAGCGGCGAACAATATGGATAAGTCAGAGCTTGATTGGTTAGTTCCACACCAAGCGAATTACCGTATTATCTCGGCAACCGCTAAAAAGCTGACGATGTCGCTTGACCAAGTTGTGATTACTCTTGATAAGCATGGCAATACGTCGGCAGCTACCGTACCAACGGCCCTTGATGAGGCTGTTCGCGACGGGCGAATTAAACGTGGTCAAACGCTTCTACTTGAAGCATTTGGCGGCGGCTTCACTTGGGGTTCTGCGTTAGTTAAATTCTAACCCCAAGCGATAATCAACAAACAAGGCACATAACTTATGTGCCTTATTCAATTTTTTGCTTTGCTTAAAGGAAAATTACAATGAGCAAATTTGCTATCGTATTCCCAGGCCAAGGCTCTCAAGCTATCGGTATGCTTGCTGACCTAGGCGAACAGTATGATGTTGTTAAAAAGACATTTGCTGAAGCTTCAGAAGCACTTGGTTACGATCTATGGGCATTGGTTCAAGATGGTCCTGTAGAAAATCTAAATGAAACTTTTCGCACTCAACCGGCTCTATTAACAGCGTCTGTTGCAATTTGGCGTGTATGGCAAGAGCTTGGCCTAGAGCAACCTGTAAATCTAGCAGGTCACAGCCTAGGTGAATATTCTGCACTTGTATGTGCCGGCGTTATCGACTTTAAAGAAGCGATCAAGCTGGTTGAACTACGTGGTCAACTGATGCAAGAAGCGGTTCCTGCAGGTGTTGGTGCAATGTACGCAATCATCGGTCTAGACGATGAAGCGATTGCTAAAGCGTGTGAAGAAGCTGCGCAAGACGAAGTTGTGTCTCCAGTTAACTTTAACTCTCCTGGCCAAGTTGTTATCGCGGGTAACAAAGCGGCAGTAGAGCGTGCTGGTGCACTTTGTAAAGAAGCGGGCGCTAAGCGTGCACTTCCGCTACCTGTTTCTGTGCCGTCTCACTGTGCACTGATGAAGCCAGCAGCAGACAAGCTAGCGGTGGCTCTAGAAGCTCTAGAGTTCAACACGCCAGCATTGCCTGTTATCAATAACGTTGATGTTATCGCTGAAACAGATCCTGCAAAAATTAAAGACGCACTTGTTCGTCAGCTGTACAGCCCAGTTCGTTGGACTGAAGGCGTACAAGCGATGAATGAGCAAGGCGTTGAGAAGCTACTTGAATTAGGCCCTGGTAAAGTTCTTACTGGGCTAACAAAACGAATCGTAAAAACTATGACAGCTGCTGCAGTTAATGACACTGCATCACTAGAAGCTGCTAAGTAAATAACCACTTAATAGAGAAGTTATGATGAATTTAGAAGGCAAAGTTGCACTAGTTACAGGCGCAAGCCGTGGCATCGGTCGTGCAATCGCTGAACTTTTAGTTGAGCGTGGTGCTAAAGTTATCGGTACTGCGACATCTGAAGGCGGCGCAGCTGCAATCAGCGAGTACCTTGGTGAGAACGGTAAAGGTCTTGCTCTTAATGTAACGGATACTGACTCAATTGCTGCTACACTGAAAACCATCAACGATGAATTCGGTGCGATTGACATTCTAGTTAACAACGCTGGTATCACTCGTGATAACCTACTTATGCGTATGAAAGACGACGAATGGAATGACATCATCGATACTAACCTAACGCCTATCTTCCGCATGTCTAAAGCTGTATTGCGTGGCATGATGAAGAAGCGTCAAGGTCGTATAGTAAACGTTGGTTCTGTAGTAGGTACAATGGGTAACGCTGGTCAAGCTAACTACGCAGCTGCAAAAGCAGGCGTAATTGGTTTTACTAAATCAATGGCTCGTGAAGTTGCGTCTCGTGGCGTTACAGTGAACACTGTAGCTCCTGGTTTCATCGAAACTGACATGACTAAAGCGCTAAATGATGACCAACGTGCAGCAACTTTGGCGAATGTACCAGCAGGTCGACTAGGTGACCCTCGCGAAATCGCTGAAGCTGTGGTATTTTTGGCGTCACCTGCGGCAGCTTATATCACAGGTGAAACACTTCACGTCAATGGCGGTATGTACATGGTGTAAATTATGTGCAACATTTGTGCATGATTTAAGTCAAGATCATACGTAATTTCGGTTAAAATCGTGAAAATTGTGGTTTGACCAGAAAAGTTGACCTTGCAACTTTCAATAGATTGAATAAACTACGGAAAACATCGCATAAAGCGAACTCTGTAAAGGAAAAGAAAAAATGAGCAACCTCGAAGAACGCGTAAAGAAAATCATTGTTGAACAGCTAGGTGTAGACGAAGCTGAAGTTAAAAACGAAGCTTCTTTCGTTGATGACCTAGGTGCAGATTCTCTAGACACAGTAGAGCTAGTAATGGCTCTAGAAGAAGAATTTGACACTGAAATCCCAGATGAAGAAGCTGAGAAAATTACTACTGTTCAAGCAGCTATCGATTACGTAACTAGCGCTCAGTAATAATCTCTCCCAGGCGGTCACCTCGACCGCCTGTGTTTTATCTAACTCATCTATCCTCATCTTAAATCACCTCAATCCCCGGAGTGTAAAATCGTGTCCAAGCGTCGTGTAGTTGTCACTGGCATGGGTATGTTGTCACCGGTAGGCAACACTGTAGAATCTTCTTGGAAAGCCCTGCTAGCTGGTCAAAGTGGTATCGTTAATATCGATCATTTTGATGCAACCAATTTCTCAACTCGTTTTGCAGGTCTAGTTAAAGACTTTAACTGCGAAGAGTATATGACTAAAAAAGATGCTCGTAAGATGGACTTGTTCATCCAGTACGGCGTCGCAGCAGGTATTCAAGCTTTAGATGATTCAGCCCTAACTATTACTGAAGAAAACGCTCCACGTGTGGGTGTTGCTATCGGTTCTGGTATTGGTGGTCTTGGTTTGATCGAAGCCGGTCACCAAGCTCTAACTGAAAAAGGCCCTCGTAAGATCAGCCCGTTCTTCGTACCGTCGACGATCGTGAATATGATTGCTGGTCACATGTCTATCATGCGTGGCCTACGCGGTCCAAACATCGCGATTTCTACTGCATGTACGACTGGCCTACATAACATTGGTCACGCGGCTCGTATGATTGCATACGGCGATGCAGACGCAATGCTAGCGGGTGGTGCTGAAAAAGCATCAACTCCACTAGGTATGGGCGGTTTTGGTGCGGCTAAAGCACTTTCTACTCGTAACGATGAGCCTCAAAAAGCTTCTCGTCCATGGGACAAAGGCCGTGATGGCTTCGTTCTTGGCGACGGTGCAGGCATGATGGTTCTTGAAGAGTACGAACATGCGAAAGCTCGTGGCGCTAAGATTTACTGTGAGCTAGTTGGCTTCGGTATGTCGGGTGACGCTTACCACATGACATCTCCAAGTGAAGATGGCTCAGGTGGCGCACTAGCAATGGAAGCGGCTATGCGTGATGCTGGCATTACTGGTGAACAAATCGGTTATGTAAACGCACACGGTACTTCGACTCCTGCAGGTGACGTAGCGGAAGTTAAGGGCATCAAGCGTGCTCTTGGCGAAGCAGGCAGCAAGCAAGTATTGGTTTCTTCTACGAAATCAATGACAGGCCACCTTCTAGGTGCTGCTGGTTCTGCTGAAGCTATCATCACGGCTATGTCTCTGGTTGACCAAATTGTTCCACCAACAATCAACCTAGATGATCCTGAAGAAGGCTTAGATATTGACTTAGTACCTCACACTGCGCGTGAAGTTAGCAACATGGAATATGCTGCATGTAACTCATTCGGTTTCGGTGGTACAAACGGCTGTTTGATCTTCAAAAAGATTTAATCATCTTATTAAAGACGTAAACACTCGTAGATAGTCACAATTAGACTTGTTTTTAAACGGCTTGATGCTTTAGCATTGAGCCGTTTCTTTTTATGGGGAAAAACATGTTTTGGGTTGATGGAGAAAGCCAGCAAACTATCGATATTTTGGATCGCTCGTTTCAGTACGGAGACGGCTGTTTTACGACAATGCTCGTGAGTGATGGTGAGATACAACATCTTCACGATCATCAGCACCGTGTCGACGAGTGCCTTAAAGCACTACGCATTTCTGCTCTTGATTGGGATGTTGTTAGTCTTTGGCTCGATACTGCGCTTCAACACATCCAACATAACGCTCTTCATGGCACAAAGAGCCTTGATGGTTCAAAGAAGCTCCATAACGCCAACAAGCCTCATAATCAAAAAGCAGGGATCAAGCTGCACGTTAGTCGTGGAGCGGGTGGGCGTGGCTACAGTACCAAGAATATCGCCAAGCCGACAATCACCATCAGTACCTTTGATTACCCAAGCCATTATTCAGCGTGGCAAGACTCCGGTGTTGAACTCGGTATCTGCCATCAAGCGCTAGGTTTGAGCCCACTACTGGCTGGCCATAAGCACAATAATCGCCTTGAGCAGATTTTGATGAAAGATGAAATGGATCAAGCTAATGAAGTGGATGGCGTGGTTCTTGATATATCGGGCAATGTGATTGAAACCACCATGGCCAATCTGTTCTGGCGCAAAGGTCAGTCGATATACACACCTCAACTCACTCAAAGTGGTGTCGCGGGGGTTATGCGTAAGCAAGTGTTAACCGCGCTGAATCAGGCTGAACTTTCCGTTACAATTAGTGACTACTGCTTATCTCAACTCATGCAAGCTGATGAGGTTTTCATGACAAACTCCATTTTAGGGGTTGCCCCAGTTACCCGTATTAGTGATACCCAATTTAACATTGGAACCATTACTCGTAGCCTTCAAGGACAACTAAACTCGTGATCAAAAAGTTATTTATTTTTATTATCTTGTGCTTAATTGCAGCCGGTGCTGCTGGTTTTTATGTTTACAACCAAGCGCAAGATAACCTGAAACAAGTTATTCAATTAGAAAAACCACAAGTCGTGACTGTTGCTTCAGGTAGCAGCTTTAACCGCGTTCTAGCCCAGTTGATTAACGAGGGGCTGTTTGAGGCTTCTCCTTACGAGAAATTAATCCGTAAGTTACATCCTGAGCTTGTAGACGTAAAAGCGGGTACTTTCCTGCTTGAACCGGGTTTAACCTTAGAGCAAGCGCTACAGGTGCTTGTAGAAGGGAAAGAACACCAGTTTACTATTACCTTTGTTGAAGGCAGTCGTTTTGACGAATGGCTTGTTCAGCTAAAAGACAACGAATTCATTCAACAGACATTGGATGGCGTTTCTGAAAAAGAGATCGCTGAAAAGTTGGGTATTGAAAACGAAAAGCTAGAAGGTCTCTTCTTAGCAGAAACATACCACTACACCTACGGCACCACTGATTTAGATTTGTTGAAGCGCGCGCATCGAGACCTAATGAGCGTGGTGAATGAAGAGTGGGAAAATCGAGCGGATAAGCTGCCTCTTAAATCGCCATACGAAGCGCTAATTCTTGCGTCTATCATTGAGAAAGAGACTGCAGTAGCGTCAGAGCGTGAACGTGTGTCTTCTGTGTTCGTTAATCGCTTGAACAAGCGTATGCGTCTGCAAACTGACCCAACGGTTATCTACGGCATGGGCGACAGTTACAAAGGCAATATACGTAAGAAAGACTTACGTACTCCAACGCCATACAACACTTATACAATGAGTGGTTTACCACCGACGCCGATTGCAATGGCGGGCAAAGCGTCTATCAATGCTGCGCTGAATCCAGAGAAGAGCAACTACCTGTATTTCGTTGCGAGTGGAACTGGCGGTCACGTATTTTCAAAGAGTTTGACTGAGCATAACCGTGCAGTACGAGCTTACTTAAAGCAATTAAGAAAAAACAAATAAAGAAATAATTATGAATCAGTCGAAATTTATCGTGGTTGAAGGCCTTGAAGGCGCTGGCAAAAGCACAGCAATCAATGCCATCGTTGAGACATTAAAAGCATCGGGTGTTGAAGATATTGTTAATACTCGCGAGCCGGGTGGTACTGTCTTAGCTGAAAAAATGCGTTCATTGGTTAAAGAAGAGCACGAAGGCGAGAAGCTTCAAGACATGACTGAATTGCTGTTGATGTATGCAGCACGTGTTCAATTAGTCGAGAACGTCATCAAGCCGGCACTCGCCAATGGTCAATGGGTATTGGGTGATCGTCATGATATGTCTTCACAGGCATACCAAGGTGGTGGTCGCCAGATCGCGCGCACGACTATGGAATCACTGAAAGCAACCACGCTAGGCGGCTTTAAACCCGATCTAACGCTATATTTGGACCTAGACCCTAGAGTAGGGCTAGAGCGTGCTAGAGGCCGTGGTGAGCTTGATAGAATTGAAAAGATGGACATCTCATTTTTCGACCGCACGCGTGAGCGCTATCTAGAAATTGCAGAACAAGATGATTCTGTACTTGTGATTAACGCGCAGCAAGAAATTGAGCAAGTAGCCGCTGATATTAAAGTCGCGCTAACTGCTTGGCTCGACAAACAGTAGGTAGTCATGGCTGAAGTGTATTCTTGGCTCACACCGGTATGGAGTGAGTGGAAAAAAAGTCTCGATGCGGAGCGTTTTCCTAACTCTGTGATTGTTAATGCACCGGAAGGGCTCGGCGTTGATGCTTTGATTAGCCAACTTACCGACGCATTGATGTGCACGAACTATGAAAGCGAGTCGTGCGGGTTTTGCCACAGCTGTGAGTTAATGAAGTCGGGCAGTCATCCTGATTTTCATGTGATCTCACCCGAGAAAGAAGGTAAGTCGATCACGGTTGATCAAGTGCGTGCCAGTAACCGCTGGGCTCAAGAGTCTTCTCAGTTAGGTGGTTTGCGCGTTATTTTGCTTAACCCTGCTGAAGCAATGAACGAATCGGCTTCCAACGCACTATTGAAAACTCTGGAAGAGCCATCAAGCAAGTGCATCTTCATTCTGTCTACTCGTAACAGTAATCGCTTAATGCCGACTATTATTAGCCGTTGTCAGCAATTCAATGTGGTTAGTCCGCAGTTAGAGACAGCATCAGCGTGGTTAGATGGTGAAGTGGGCAAAGCGGTACCGCAGTATATTTTAGCACTCAATGACAACGCGCCTTTAAAAGCAAAAGCGATGTTTGAGCAAGGTGGCGTTGAAGCTTCAACAAAAGCGCTCGATGGCTTTGTGAATGTGATAAAAGGCACTCAACCTGACATGCTAAAGTTCTCTACAGAGCTTAGCAAAGACCCTTTGATTCAACTTGGCTGGCTTTGGCATCTATTGTCAGATGTACAGAAGCTGCATTTTGGTTTGGCGAATCAGGCTTTCACTCCGAGTGCGAAAGCACTGTGTGAGGCGATGTCTTATCAAAGTGCTTATGCAGCATCGAATAAACTGCTGACATTGATTGAGCAGTTAAAGCAACACCCTGGGCTCAATACGGAGCTACTCATAATGAATTGGCTGATAGCCACTTGCGAGGAAACATGTTCGTAGATTCCCACTGTCATTTAGACAAACTGGATTACCAAGATTTACACACCAGCGTAGAAGATGTGGTTAACAAGGCGAAGGCTGCTAATGTAGACCAATTGCTTTCTGTCGGTGTGACACTCGATTCGTTTGAAAATATGCTCGAGATGATCTCGCCGTTTGATAACGTTAAAGCCTCTTGTGGCGTTCACCCTCTCGATGTTGAAAGTGATTTCAGCCTAGAGACAATGCGTGAATACGCGAGCAACCCTAAGGTTGTGGCGATTGGAGAGACAGGTTTAGATTATCACTACCAACCAGAGACGGCGGAGCTGCAACAGCTACGATTTAAGCAGCATGTTGAGTTAGCCGTTGAGCTGAATAAACCTTTGATCATTCACACTCGTAACGCACGTGAAGACACATTAGCTATTTTACGTGATGGCGGAGCTGAGAAGTGTGGCGGTGTGATTCACTGCTTTACCGAAGATCAAGCATTCGCAGAAGCAGCAATGGAACTAGGTTTCTATATCTCAATTTCAGGCATTGTGACCTTTAAGCAGGCTACAGAACTTAAAGAAGTTGTTAAAAACCTACCGCTAAACAGGTTGCTGATCGAGACGGATTCTCCATACTTGGCGCCCATTCCATATCGTGGAAAGCAGAATCAGCCTGCATATGTCGTCGAAGTGGCGGCCTACATTGCGCAATTAAAAGGTGTGTCGATGAAAGAGGTTGCCGAACAAACGACCAAAAATTACCAAAAACTTTTTTTGCGATAAAAATCTAAGTAAACAAATAAAAGGGAGCAAAAGCTCCCTTTTTGTGTTTTTGATCACCAAAAATACGTTTTTTTTTAATGTTTACGAATTATGTTGAACTTGAGAGCGCTAATTATAACATTTGTAATTTTGTTACTAAAAATAACATTCGCTCCTATTTTATTTACCCAGTAAAATAATAGGGCTCTTGAAAAATACTTATATATTTCAATGCATTAAACACTTGTAAAGCATTGCATTTCTAGATTTGACATGTGATCCAAGACGTGTTTTGAAACTAAATTTCGTAAGTGACTAGAAAGTTAGTTCCCCATCAATATATATTTAGCGGCAGAAAATATAATGCAATACATGGTTACATTTTCGCAGGGTGCTAACATATAGGCTACGGGGGTGTGCCGTTAGAACCCAATATAATTATTTTATCTTTATCAGGAGCATAAACATGTTTAAGAACCTTTTTGCTAGCCTGCAGAAAGTTGGTAAGTCTCTGATGCTTCCAGTATCAGTTTTACCAGTTGCGGGTATTTTGCTAGGTGTCGGTGCAGCAGATCTTCCTTTCATTCCAGAAATCGTTTCAAACTTAATGGAACAAGCTGGTGGTTCAGTATTCGGTCAAATGGCACTACTGTTCGCAGTAGGTGTTGCACTTGGCTTTACTAACAACGATGGTGTAGCGGGTCTAGCTGCTATCGTTGGTTATGGCATCATGACTGCTACACTTGGCGTAATGGCTGGTGTAATGGGCGTTGATAAAATCGATACTGGTGTACTAGGTGGTATCCTAGTCGGTGGTGTTGCTGCTTGGGCATTCAACCGTTTCTTCCGTATTCAACTACCAGAGTACCTTGGCTTCTTCGCTGGTAAGCGTGCTGTGCCAATCATCACAGGTTTCTCTGCGATTGGTCTAGCAATCCTACTATCTGTAGTATGGCCACCAGTTGGCGGCGCTATCTCTGCGTTCTCTGATTGGGCTGCTCACCAAAACCCACAAGTGGCGTTTGGTATCTACGGTATCGTTGAGCGTTCTCTAATTCCATTTGGTCTTCACCACGTTTGGAACGTACCTTTCTTCTTTGAAGCTGGTACTTGTGTAAACGCTGCTGGCGAAACTCAAAACGGTGTTCTTACTTGTTACTTAGTTGCTGATGACGCATCTCGTGCAGCGGGCAATGGCTTCGGTCAGCTAGCTGGTGGTTACATGTTCAAGATGTTCGGTCTACCTGCTGCTGCAATCGCGATTGCACACTCAGCTAAGCCTGAAAACCGCGCTAAAGTAATGGGCATCATGGCTTCTGCTGCGTTGACTTCATTCCTAACGGGTATCACTGAACCAATCGAATTCTCTTTCCTATTCGTTGCTCCAGTACTGTACGCAATCCACGCTCTACTAGCTGGTTCTGCATACGTTCTTGCGAACACTCTAGGTTTTGTACACGGTACATCTTTCTCACACGGTCTAATCGACTTCCTAGTTCTATCTGGCAACGCGTCTAAGATGGGCCTAATGGTTGTATGTGGTATTGCTTACGCTGCAATTTACTACATCGTATTCCGCACTGTGATTAAAGCTCTAGACCTTAAAACTCCAGGCCGTGAAGACGAGACTGAAGAAGAGTCAGTTGCGACTGGTTCTGAACTTGCTGGTGAGCTAGTTGCTGCATTCGGTGGCAAAGCGAACATCACTGGTCTTGACGCTTGTATTACTCGTCTACGTGTTGCAGTAGCTGATACAGCTCTTGTTGACCAAGACAAGCTGAAGAAACTAGGCGCTGCAGGTGTTGTAGTAGTAGCGGGTGGCGTACAAGCTATCTTCGGTACTAAGTCTGACAACCTTAAGACAGACATGGATGAGTGGATCCGTAACAACGGTTAATTCTCTGATTCAATAAATTGAAAGGAGGCCGAAAGGCCTCCTTTTTTGTTTTCTGCTCTATGAAAGATCTATTGTGCTTAATCTCCATTAACTCAGATACTTATCATTCAACTCGATCAGTTGATGGTTGCTCTTAAATTTTTCGTGTCTTTTATCTTTTACCTAGCGATGACACCTTTCGTTATTATTCCAGTAAACTACCGCTTTTAAACACAGTCTGAGAATATTATGAAACATCGTTACTTGATCGGCCTTATGTGCTGCAGCGGAGCCTCGTTTGCTCACGCTTCTGAAGCTCCAGCTTTGGAAGTTGGACTTGCCATTGACCAAGACCTGAGTGTCGTTGTGGAATTTGATCAGAAATACCGTGCTACGATTGGCAATGACGGCGCTGCCTTTGATTACATTTTGAAGCGTGGTCAGTTCGAGACTGAAGCTCCGTTGAGCTGGTACGTCGGTGCTGGTGCTTGGGCTGAATGGAATGACGACTTTGGCTTACGCTTGCCGTTAGGCGTGAAAGTGAATTTCTACGAAGGTTGGAATGCTTACGCTCAAGTTCACCCTGAACTCGATATGTATAAAGGTGTTGAGTTGCAAATAGGCGGCGCTTTAGGTGTTACCTATAAGTTCTAACCTGAACTAAAACCGTTTTAATAATGAAAAAACCAGCATTTAGCTGGTTTTTTCGTTTGGGCCGATCTTATATTTTGCTTCATTGAGCCACTTAGAAAGTAAAACTCAGTCCGACATTGGCTTGGAATTGGTTCATCCAGTCAGTATCAAAGCGAATGATGCACTCTTGCCCGTTATTTGGGATATTACAAACACCGGAGGTATCGTTGTCGACAACCGTGCCTAACCAACGTACTTGTGTGTTCAACGCTAGTCGGTCACTAAATTTGTACTCTAAGCCACCAAAGATAGAAGTTGAGAATCCATACTTATCTTTTGCCCAGTCTACATCGACGTAAGAAGCACCCAGGCCTAGCCCTAGATAACCCGACAACACAGGCGAAGCAGGGTAGTAGATGCTGCTTTGAAGGTGCAGGTATTGGATGGAGGAGCTTAGGTTGAGCGTTTCTAATTCCGAGCTCTGATTGGAGTAGAAGAAGCCGATGCGTCCTTTTTCAAGTGGCGTTTCAATGGCAAAGGTGTAATTTTCAGAGCCTTTCATGTCATAGGTTTTACCGTCCTGGTCTTCGACACTGCCACCGCCGGTATAACCTACCATAGGTGTAATGATGATCTCCGGCGAAGCATACGCGCTTGAAACGGAGAGAAGCGTAATCAGTGCCATCATATTTGCTTTGTTATTCATGAGTATATCCTTATCCATACACTTACTAATTGTGATGGTTACATCAATATTGTGCGACTAATTTCGACGATTCTTGAAGATACTTCACACACCTGATAGTACTTAAATAGAGACTCGACAAATTAATAATAAGCCAGAGGTGTCTATGGACCATAATCTGAAAAATGCCCTACAAATTACCGTGTTTATCTACATGATCATTCTTTCATTTGGCTTTATTGCGATTGGTAGTTAATACCATCTATTGCGAGGCTGAGTTTTGATACTCAGGGAATAATGAATAGTGGGATTATAACCAATATTGATACAGCAATAGACTTGGATTATTACGCTAAGTTTATTGCTGGAAAAACAGCACTGGTCGCTCAAGGTGGCGGACAGAGAAGTATTTTTACTTCTGGAGTGCTGGATGCCTTTCTTCTCTCAAATTTTGACCCCTTCGACGAATTTTTTGGTACCTCAGCAGGTGCTCTCAACTTATGTGCTTATCTGTGCCGTGATAAAGGCCTTGGACGTTCTTTTGTTCTCGACCTCACAACCTCACCAGAGTTCTTCAATCTCTTTTCCTATATACGACACAGAAAGAACCTAGGATTAGAATGGGCGCTAGAACAAATTATGGCTTACCCATATAAGCTCGATCTGGATTTAGGGCGACAAACGCTAGGCGATCGCCACTTCTATGCGGCTGTAACGGATTCCAAAGACTTACGAGACCACTACTTCCCATTATTGGGCGAAGATTGGTACAAGGTGATGATTGCGACCTGTGCTATTCCTCGCTTGTACAATGACGAAGTCTTTATTGGTGACAGTGCTTATGTGGACGGTGGTGTATCGGCGTGTATCCCAGTTCAAGAAGCCTGGCGAAGACAAGCTCGTTCTATTGTGGTGATTCGTACTGAGCCAGTGGTGGAGGAAGGCAATAACCATTTGGTTGAAGCTCCAGTCAAGGGATCTTCAGTCAAAGCGCCTAAACCAATCTCTGCCGAAGAACTGGAATGGTTCCGCGAATCTTTTGACAGTGTTCAAGGTCATTGGCAACAGAAAGTGGAACAGTGGAAAACCGACTGGACCTCTTTCTTCCAACAACAAATTATGCGCTCAAAAGAGCAGAAGCGTGACCGTGGGCATTTAGACCTGCTGAACGGTGGTCGCTGGCTATTTGGTGCAGATGATATTTATCGCTTAAGTCATTTAATCGGAGATAAGTTTGATTCAGGCTTGGCTGACATGCTAATGGTGCATTATCAGACCTACTCATTGACTCAGGATTTTTTGAATTCGCCACCAGACGACGCGTTTGTGGTTCAGATAGCACCTAGTCAAACGCTTAAATCGAGCTCATTAATGAGTCATAAAGATGATTTACTGCATGATTACGAATTGGGTTTAGAAGCCGGTTACCGATTTGTGGAGACCTATACCTCAACGGAAAACGCGCGCAATTCTCATATGCCACAGTTAGCCACCATTGCTGCTGGCAAGTAATTCTCGAAGTTGATGAGCTAGCATACTGTGAGCTCGTTATGCTGTTTAAGCAGATTGTAGTGAGTCGTGTTCTGAAATGAAAAAGGGTTATTGAACTTGGTTCGATAACCCTTTTAAGTTTTTGAGATTAGGCGAATCGTTTCGCCTTAAGGTCAAATATCAGGTGACAGGCAAGATTCTCATACAGTTGGTTGACCCTGCTACATCCATAATGTCGCCTTGAGTGACGATCACTAGGTCACCAAACTTAAGGTGTCCTTTCTCTTTCAAGCAAGTGAGTGTAGATAGTGCAATGTCAAAGCTGTCTTCGGCTTCTGTCTCGAAGTAGATAGGTGTCACACCTCGGTATAAGGTACAGCGATTAAGCGTTCCTTCGTTACGAGACAGCGCGTAGATCGGCATGTCGGCACTCAGGCGAGACATCATCAGTGCGGTGCGGCCTGACTCGGTGAGAGTGACAACGCCTTTAATGCCTTCCATATGGTTTGCAGAGTAGATGGTCGCCATCGAAACGGTTTCTTCGGCAGTAACAAAGGTGCGGTCAATACGGTAATTGGATTGGTTATTAATGCCTGCCATTTTTTCCGCACCAATACAGACTTCAGCCATCGATTTTACGGTCTCGACTGGGTAGTCACCAGCTGCAGTTTCACCAGACAGCATCACAGCATCGGTGCCATCGAGTACGGCGTTGGCAACATCCATAACTTCGGCACGGGTTGGCATTGGCGCAGAAATCATTGATTCCATCATCTGAGTTGCGGTGATGACAGTTCGGTTAAGCGCTCTGGCACGGCGTATAAGCTGTTTTTGTACTCCGACTAACTCAGGGTCGCCAATTTCCACTCCGAGGTCACCACGAGCCACCATGACCACATCTGAGGCCATTATGATGTCATCCATGTTCTCAACTGTAGCTACTGTCTCTGCTCGCTCCACTTTTGCGACGAGGTGAGCTTCTAAGCCGGCTTCTCGTGCAAGCTGACGAGCATAATGCATGTCTTCACCATTACGAGGGAAAGACACCGCTAGGTAATCCACTTTGATTTGTGCGGCGGTGACGATGTCGCGCTTGTCTTTTTCTGTTAGCGCTTCTGCGGAAAGGCCACCCCCTTTTTTGTTGATGCCTTTGTTATTTGAGAGTGGGCCGCCAATGATGACTTCGGTATGAACGCGACAGCCTTCCACTTTGGTTACTTTGAGTTGAACACGACCATCGTCAAGCAACAGTATATCGCCGGCGGATACGTCGTTAGGCAGTTCTTTGTAATCAAGGCCAACGGCTTTTTGATTGCCTTCACCTAAACCTAGGCTGCTGTCGAGAGTAAATAGGTCACCTACGGCAAGTTGAATTTTGCCATCTTTGAATGTCGACACACGAATCTTGGGACCTTGTAAGTCTCCGAGAATGGCGATTTGAGTACCGTGTCTTTTTGCTATTGCTCTGACTTTTTCTGCGCGTTGTATATGGTCGTCGCTGGTGCCGTGAGAGAAGTTCATACGAACAATATTGGCACCGGCTTTGATGATCTCTTCAAGCACGTTACCTTTATCAGTAGAAGGGCCTAGCGTTGTGACGATTTTCGTTTTTCTTAATTCGGCTGTCATGAATACTCCTAGAGTGAGGCCAAGTAATCTTTTAAAAGACTGAATTAAGTATATGCATTAATTGATAATTTATTGGGAGCTAGGAGGATATTTCTTGATTTGCCTTTAATTATTGAATTCAGGGCTCAAATGCGATGTTTTATTCTGAAAATTAAGTCGCAAATTATCGATGTGGGTGTTAATTTTCCTCGAACTATTTGACTCGATACACAAAGATTCATGTATATACGTGATACTGGTCACGGCGATATACCAAGTGACTTCACAATTACTTCGCAAAGTAAAAAAATTACCTCGTTGATGATTTCTGGAGCGTAAAATGTACATGGCTCAACCGGGCCATATTGATCATATCAAACAGGTCAATGCTGGTCGTGTATATAAACTAATTGACCTTAAAGGTCCTATTTCTCGTATCGATCTGTCCAAGCAAAGTGAGTTGGCTCCGGCGAGTATTACTAAAATTACCCGTGAACTCATTGAAGCTCACCTTATTCACGAAACGACGGTTCAAGAAGCCACTACTCGTGGGCGTCCTGCTGTCGGTCTGCAAACCAATAACGAAGGTTGGCAATTTTTGTCGATGCGTCTTGGTCGCGGATACTTGACGATCGCGCTCCATGAATTGGGCGGCGACGTGCTTATCGATACCAAGATTGATATCCATGAACGTGATCAAGACGATGTGCTTGCGCGTCTTCTCCATGAAATCGATGAGTTCTTCCAAACCTATGCCGAGCAACTCGACAGGGTGACGAGTATCGCTATCACACTGCCAGGTCTGGTGAATTCAGAGCAAGGTATTGTGTTGCAGATGCCGCACTATAACGTTGAAAACTTAGCGTTGGGGCCGGAGATCTACAAAGAAACCGGTTTGCCAGTTTTTATTGCCAATGATACCCGAGCGTGGGCATTAGCAGAAAAGCTGTTTGGTAACTCACAAGACAACGACAACTCTGTTCTTATCTCGATTCACCACGGTTTAGGTGCCGGGATCATTCTTGATGGTCGCGTTCTGCAAGGACGTCACGGTAACATCGGTGAGTTGGGGCATATCCAGATCGACAAGGAAGGCAAGCTTTGCCACTGTGGTAATCGAGGCTGTTTAGAAACGGTGGCGAGTTCTCAGGCAATCCGTGAGCAAGTCAAAGAGCGATTGGTAAATGGTGAAGAATCAACGCTAACGGTGTTTGAAGACGTCACTATTGAACAGATCTGTGCTGCCGCTGCTAATGGGGATCCGCTGGCTGTCGAAGTGATTGAACAGTTAGGCCGTTATCTAGGTTCTGCGATTGCGATTGTGATTAACCTGTTCAACCCAGAGAAAATCTTGGTGGGTGGTGTTATCAATCAGGCGAAGAGCGTGTTATACCCGGCGATTCAAAAGTGTATCGAAGAGCAGAGTCTATCGGTTTACCATAAAGACTTAGAGCTGGTGGAATCTCGTTTTTATAAGCAGGCAACCATGCCAGGTGCTGCGCTCATCAAGCAGGCCTTATACGATGGCCAACTGTTAATGAAAGTTATTGAAGGTTAACCCCTTTTTCTCGTCTTGTAGCTTTACCTTGAACCTTTCCATGTACTTAAGCTTTGTATAACATCATTTGTTGTACTTAGTTTAAGCATTCTGTGCATTGGCGCTTTGCTTTAACCTATTGAAGTAGGCTATTGTAGCCACAGTTATTATTTGTCACTAAGGTGTTGTATGTCTGGCGTTTTAAATTCGGTTGATCAGAGAACCAAACTGGTCGGTGAAAACCGTCTGGAACTCTTGTTATTCAGCTTAAATAGTCGTCAACTATTTGCGATTAACGTATTTAAAGTGAAAGAAGTCCTCAAAGTGCCAGTACTCACTCGCTTACCGGGCTCTCATCATCATATTACGGGTGTTGCGTCTTTACGTGGTGAATCGGTGCCTGTTATCGATTTACGCAGTGCCATTGGCTTTCCGCCATCTCGTGCGGAGTCTCAAGAGAGCAACCTGATTATTACGGAATACAACCGAACCGTACAAGGTTTCTTGGTTGGGCAAGTTCGTAATATCGTGAACACGACATGGACAGAAATCCAGCCGCCGCCAAAGACAACAGGCCGTGCAAACTACCTAACCGCTATTACGCATATTCAAGAAGAAGAGCAGCACAAGATCGTCGAGATCATCGATGTTGAGAAAGTGTTGGCTGAGATCATTGATTACGATGTCTCGATCTCTGAAGGCGTTTTAGATGAACAATTAGCTCAGGAGATGATAGGACGCAATGTGCTTATCGTTGATGACTCTTCAACAGCGCGTAACCAGATCAAAGGCACCTTGTCGCAGTTGGGTTTGAACATTATTGAGTGTTGTGATGGCTTAGAAGCACTGACCTTACTTAAGGGCTGGTGTGATGAAGGCAAAGACATCAATCAAGAAATATTGTTGATGATCACCGATGCTGAAATGCCTGAAATGGACGGCTACAAGCTGACACACGAAGTACGTACTGACCCAAGAATGCATGACCTATTCATCACGCTAAATACTTCATTAAGTGGAAGTTTTAATGAAGCTATGGTTGAGAAAGTAGGGTGTAACCGCTTTATTTCTAAGTTCCAGCCAGACCTCTTGGTTGAAGTGACTCAAGAGCGAATGCGTCAGATTTTATAATTAATGCTGCTGTACGGTTTGTTTTGAGTGACCTTATAGAAAACGCTTGCTAATATTCACGCAGCATATTTTTCTTAACGAAATATGCTCAACTACTAGCGTAATTTTTCACACACAATCTAAGGTAGTTCCTCTTAATGATATGGTTAACGTCTAAAGTCGTCATGACTTTGAGCTTATTACTGTATAGGGAATTTAAGAAAAGACGTACGGAAGCTGAAGTTGAGTCATAACTCAACAACTGGAATTGAAGGGAAGCGGATGCTTCCCTTTTTCGTTTTTCTTTCTCTCTTTTCTTTAGCCAATGATCGATTGAGAACAGTTGGTACTTCGCTAATGAAAATCCCGAGATTTGGTTTTCAAGCCAACAATTTCATCGGTAATATCGATAAGTTTTCCCGCGATAACATGCACGACTTCACCTTCTTTTTCTAATATCCCTTGTACTTTTAACGCCTTGGCTGTGAGATAAGCTTGCTGTTGAGCGCGTGCGGTTGCTCCCCATACCACGACATTAATATTGCCAGTGCTATCTTCCAGCGTAACAAAGGTGACACCTGCCGCGGTGCCGGGAGATTGTTTACCTGTGACTAATCCGACAACGGTGACCATAGATTTGTGTCTTTGCTGTATTAAATCTTTCATGTGTGTGAATCGACCTAATCGTCCTGCTTCTTCGAGTAAAGTGATGGGGTGCTTGTTCAATGAAATTCCGACACTGGTGAAGTCTTCGAGTAGATCTTGCATCTCATTGGGCTTGTGCAGTACATGTTCGTCATGTCCTGCCTCAGCATCGTCATAGGCTTGGCTAAACAGAGGTAAATCCGACGCCGAGTCCATGATCGCCCAGCGAGTCTGGAAGCGGTCTCCAGAAACGTTATGTAGCGCATTGGCCGATGCCAGTAGCTCGATATCTTTCTTATTCATCGATAACTGTTTCACCTGACTAGGGTGGCGATAACCGGATGGTGGACGATTGGCGAGCACGCTTTGAATTCCATGCTCGCTGAATCCTTTGATTTGTCGCAGCCCTAAGCGAATCGCTAGACCATTCTGATGAGGGGCAACCGTGTGGTCGTTTTGAGAAGCGTTCACACATACCGGAAGTATCACCACATTGTGTCGTTGTGCGTCTTGTACTAACTGTGAAGGGCTATAAAACCCCATCGGTTGGCTATTCAACAGAGAAGCGTAGAAGCACTCTGGGTAGTAGCATTTCAACCAAGCGGAGCAATACGCTAACACCGCAAACGAAGCGGAGTGGCTTTCAGGAAAACCGTACTCGCCAAAGCCGCATATCTGTTTAAAGATCTGCTCAGCAAACTCTGTCTCATAGCCGCGCTTTTGCATTCCTTCGATGAGTTTGTTTTTAAACTTAAAGACGTTGCCATTTTTCTTCCAAGCGGCCATTGCCCGTCTGAGTTGATCTGCTTCTCCGCCTGTGAACCCTGCAGCGACCATCGCGAGTTTGATCACTTGCTCTTGGAATATCGGTACACCTAAGGTGCGCGACAGTACTGATTCCACGTCTTTAGATGGATAACTGATTGGCTCAATGCCATCTCGACGCTTGAGAAACGGATGCACCATATCACCCTGAATAGGGCCTGGGCGTACGATAGCGATTTGAATCACCAAGTCGTAATAAGTCTTCGGTTTAAGCCTTGGCAGCATGCTCATTTGTGCGCGTGACTCAATTTGGAATATCCCGACTGTGTCTGCTCGCTGAATCATGCCGTAAACCTGAGGATCGTCCTTAAGGCGAGTGATCTCAGCAATGGTCAGTGATCGCCCGTGAATACGTTTGATCAGGTCGAAACATTTACGAATCGCAGAGAGCATACCCAACGCGAGCACATCAACTTTCAGCAAGCCTAAGGTTTCTAGATCATCCTTATCCCATTGGATAATGGTTCGATCGTGCATCGCTGCATTTTCGACGGGAACCAGCTCATACAAAGGCCCTGAGGATATGACAAAGCCACCGACATGTTGAGATAAGTGACGTGGGAAGCCGATAATCTCATTAACCAAGTGGATAAACTGCTGCCCCTTCAAATAATCAGGTTGTAGCCCTAATTGAGTGAGCTGAGCCTGCCAACCTAAGCTTTTGTCCCTGCGATTGGTGTTCTTGATGAAGTAGTCGAGCTGAGTTTCTTGTAGCCCTAATGCTTTCCCCACATCTCTCACCGCACTTTTGAAGCGATAAGAGATGACTGTTGCAGCAAGTGCAGCCCGTTCTCTACCGTATTTTTTATAGATGTATTGGATGACTTCTTCACGACGTTCGTGTTCAAAATCGACATCAATATCAGGCGGCTCATCGCGCTCTTTACTGATGAAACGCTCAAACAGCACCGAGATCTGTCTTGGGTCGACAGAGGTGATTTCTAAGCAGTAACAGACCACGGAATTGGCCGCTGAACCTCGACCTTGGTAAAGAATGCCTTGGCTTTTGGCAAACATGACGATGTCATGAATGGTGAGAAAGAAGAAAGGGTAGTCGAGATCATCAATCAGCCCGAGCTCTTTATCTATGATTTGTTGAATGTCGCGAGGCACGCCTTGTGGGAAGCGAGCTTGTTTCCCTCTTTCGACCAACATGCGCAGATAACTCATGGGCGTCTCACCTTGAGGAATCAGCTCGCTTGGATATTCGTAGCGCAAACTGTTTAACTCAAATTCGCACAGTTCTGAGATTCGGTTGCTCTCTTCTAGCCACTCCGCTTTGAAAATACGTGAGAGCTTATTGATGCTTCGTAAACAGCGCTCGGCATTAGCGAGTAAGTGACTGCCCACTTCGGTAATGGGCTTTTGGTACTTTATCGCAGTGAGTGAGTGCTGTAAGGGTAAGCGGTTAGCATTGTGCATTAGCACGCCACCACAAGCTGTTATCGGCAGTTGATGATGTTGTGACAACTCAACGCAGTAATCTGTGTACTGCTGGTCGGTTTGCTTTAGGTGTCTTTGTAAGCCGATCCAAAGCCGACCTGAATGGTGCTGAGATAGCCATTGCCCCCAGTGCGCGTCTTCATTTTTCTGTTGAGGAAGCCAAAGAATAAAGCAGTGCTTAGCCGACATGATATCCCACTCAGAGAGCTGATAATGTCCCTTATTGCTACGACGTCTCGCGTTGGTAATTATACGGCACAGCTCGGCGTAGGCTTGTCTGTTTGGGCATATCAAGATCACTTGGCACTCTTCATTTAACCAAAACATGCTCCCGACAATTTGCTTGAGTGACAGTTTATGTTGCTTGATTGCAGAGTGAACCTTAACGATGCCCGCGACTGAGCACTCATCAGTAACCGCGAGTGCTTTGTAACGTAAGAAGTCGGCCTGTAAAACAAGCTCTTCCGCATGCGAAGCTCCCTCTAGAAAGGAGTAATTACTTTGACAGAAAAGCTCTGAGTATTGCTGAGACATAATGTGATCTCACTTAACTATTGCGAGTGAACATGATTGAAAAGGGACGCTGAAATTGAATAAGTAGAACGGAGGAGCTAACAAAGTTTCTTGCTGACTTACGTTCTTACCGACTAGCTAAATAAGCCGTGCAAAAACCACTGTTTATCTGGCGTTCTAAATATCCAGAGCCACCGACCGTTTTCGCTGTGAGCAATAAAGTAGTCACGAATGACCTTCTCTCCGTCCCACCAGCCAGACACAATGCGCTCTGGGCCTTGAGATAAGGTGACGCTTTCGGTTAAGGCTTCGGGCTCTGGCAGTAAAATACTGGGCCTGAGCCGCTGTTGAACGACGCTGAGAGCTGTGGTTTGTTGCTCGCTCCTTGAGGGCGCTTGCCTTTTTGTCACAGACTTACTCAGTGTTGGGAGCGAATACTGATTGGCCTTTTCTGGCCTTGGGTCGTGCTGTATTTTTGGTGTTTGAATACAGGCTTGTCCAAGCTTTGCTTGCAGTAGTGAGAGCAAATCTAACGCGGCAAGTGTTCCGGTATTACCATCAAAAAGATCATGGTAGGCCATTTGGGGTTCTCCATGACGAACCAAGCTGAGGGTCAGTCCTTGAACCGGTGCGGTGAGCTTGAGTGACTCTAAGGTGAGATGAGTAAGGTTCGCCCATTTTTCAGCAAGGTAATCACCTTGTGCCGAATAAAAAGAGACAGGGTGATCGTCTTTATCTCTTAGGTGTAAAGTCAGAGTTAACTCGAAAGCCACTCGATCGCGTAGCTTCAAAAAACATTCGAGTTGATTCAGTAATTTCAGCAACGGCTTTTCGATAAATAGGATGTTTTCAATATCAAACAATAGCTCCAAATATTGCTGGAAATTCTCTGGTGGATGATAGAAATCAATCGGGTGCTTGAACTGGCCGTTAAGGCGACCGACATAATTCACCAAGTCGATATCAAAGCGGCGTGCGACCTCTTGCAAAGGCAGCTTCAATAACTCTTCAATGATATTAATGCCGACACGATTTAAGCGTTCAACTTGTTTAGGCGGCAGTTCGCTAGAACTTAGAGCTTGCTGATTAACCCAAGTCTTCATCTGTTGAACATTGTTTGTTGCTTGGTTGATCGCTTGCTTACCCAAAAGGATCGCAGAAAGCGGTGAATAACCCGTCGCAAAGTTGAACTGAATATTGAGCGTTTCTAAATGGCTTTTGAGTTCATGCCAATAGTTATCTAGCCCGTCGTAAAGTGACAGCATGTTAGAGGCTTTAATCAACAAACCATTAGGTGGCAATAACGCCATATCAGAAGTGACCAGATACGCCCATTGAGCTATCTCTTTCAGCTTACTTTTCTCCAGTTCAATACTGTAAGGGTGGACGTGTAAGTTGTGACACAGCGCCGCCGCAGATCCTAAGCCCGTACCAAGTGAAATTCCCGATTGCAACGCAACTGGGTTTGCTTGCAGTACTCGGTGATCTTTTTCATCCACGATGATAATGGGTTGTTCGCGTGAGTCTTCGCTCGAACCCAATTCATTAGAGTTAAACAAGGTATCCAACTGCAGGGACGGAAAGTGCAGATAAAGCCACAACATACGCTAGCCTTGCTTCGCAATAGGAAAAGCCAGCACAGTGTTACCTGACAAAGCACGATCTAAATTGTCTTCATGAATGACGTTCTCTGTGAGTAACGGCCAGTTGTGTGTCATGTCTAGAATAAAGCCGCCATACGACCAACTGCCTTTTCTTTTTGTTACCTCTACCTTCAATCCTTGGGCGTGAGAAGACAGCTTCATGCTTAAAGAAACGGGTAGGGATAGTTGATTATGGCTGGTGGCTTTAAAGTGAAACTGCAGGCACTTACCGGTTTCGCTTGCTGCTTGTAAGCGCTTGGTTTGGTGTATTTCTAGATCGGCTCCCCATAGCAATACAGAGTGACAAGCACCGCTTTTGAGGCACTGCTCAGCCGCCCACAACGCATCGAGATCGCGTTGAGGCTGGATAACAAGAATATTCTCTAATTCAATGCCTTGGCCGTTAAAAAACTCGGCACAGATCTTCCCTGGCGGATTAATGAATATGGCCAGTTTTTGCGAGTTTTGTTGAGATAAATAGGGCGTAAGGAGGCGAAGCTCGCCGATCCCTTGTTGTGATTCAACTTCAATAACGCCGTGCGTCGGGAAGCCGCCATCAAGCTGTTTATCCAGTTGAGGATAGCCTGTTGAAGTGGTACTTCCTTGCGTTGTTGATTGTAACCCTTTCCAGATTAGCTGGCGGTCTTGTAAGTTTTTTATTAGTTCATGCATAATTAAATACCTGTATATCTATACAGTATATTTAACAATGAAAAAGATGCAAAGAGAAATGATGAAAATTAGCGGCAGTAAGTATTAGATGGTTGATTTAGATACAAAAAAAGTCGCTATGGAAGCGACTTTTTACTGTTGGTTAATGATATCAGTTACTTAGGTTGAGCATCGATACATTGGCCATTAATATCTGTCACGCTTGGGTTCATTAAATGTAGGTACAGTGGGATGATGTCGAGTGGCGTTTTTAGCTTATTCGCATCTTCTCCTGGGTACGCTTTTGCACGCATGCGTGTTTGAGTGCCGCCCGGGTTGATTGCGTTAACACGGATGTTCGTGTCTTCAAGCTCGTCCGCTAAGATTTGCATCATACCTTCGGTAGCAAACTTAGAAATCGCGTAAGTGCCCCAGAATGCGCGGCCAGAGTGACCAACCGTTGAAGAGGTAAATACGATGCGACCCGCTTCTGCTTTTTTAAGTGCAGGTAGCAGAGCTTGAGTCATCAAGAACTCAGATTTCACATTGATCTGCATAACATCATCAAAGGTTTCTTCATCAATCTGCTCAAACGGGCTTAGAGTGCCAAGAACGCCAGCATTATGCAGTAGACCGTCTAAACGACCGAACTGTGATTCAATGGTTTCAGCCATATCAACGTAGTTCTGCTTTGTCGCACCTTTTAAATCCAATGGGATAATCGCAGGTTGTGGGTAACCAGCGCTTTCGATTTCATCGTAAATGAATTCAAGGTTTTTAACATTGCGGCCTAACAGAATGACAGTTGCACCATGTTGAGCGAAGCTTAGTGCTGCTTGGCGACCAATGCCAGCACCGGCACCTGTAACCAAAATTACTTTATCTTTGAGGGCATCTGTAGAGATTGGGTAATCCACTGTGCTTATCCTTCTTTCTTTTATTATGTTCGTCATTCCATTGATGTTTAATCACACAGATAACCGCAGGAATGATGAGAAATTCTTGGTAATCGTGACAAGATGGTTACAATACACTAATTCATACAATAGGGGATATGACATTGGAATTTTTGTTGGACTACGGCTTGTTTTTAGCCAAGATTGCGACCGTTGTAATCGCCATCATCGCAATTTTAGTGATTGCTAAATCTGTAGGTGGGAAATCAAGCGCGATTAAAGGTGAGCTGGAAATCACGAACCTATCTGAACATCATAAACAGACGATTGAACAACTAGAGCACCATCTACATGATGATGCTTTCATCAAAGCCCGGGATAAAGCAGAAAAGAAAGCGGAAAAAGAGAAAGTAAAATCACGCGGTAAAGAAGTGAAGAAAGCAGCGAAAGAGGGTGAGCTTGATAGTAAGCGTGAACCACATCTATTCGTTCTTGATTTTAACGGCAGCATTGATGCGAAAGAAGTGGCTTCATTACGTGAAGAGGTAACGGCGGTTCTGGCTGTGGCTCGTGAAGGTGATGAAGTATTGCTGAAACTTGAGTCTGGCGGTGGCATGGTTCACGGCTATGGTTTAGCGTCTTCTCAACTTGATCGTATCAAAGCGGCAGGTTTGCCTCTGACTATCTCGGTAGACAAAGTGGCGGCAAGCGGCGGTTACATGATGGCATGTATCGCAGACAAAATTGTATCTGCACCGTTTGCTATTGTTGGCTCTATTGGTGTTATCGCTCAACTGCCAAACTTCAACAAACTACTTAAAAAGCACGATATTGAGTTCGAGCAGCTAACGGCGGGTGAGTACAAACGCACGCTTACTATGTTTGGTGAGAACAGCGATAAAGCACGTGAGAAGTTTAAAGAAGAGCTAGAAGAGACACATGGCCTATTCAAAGACTTCATCCGTGACCATCGTCCTGCGTTAGATCTTGAAAAAGTAGCAACGGGTGAACACTGGTTTGGTACACAAGCACATGAACTTGGACTGGTGGATGAGATCAGCACTTCTGATGACTTAGTCGTAGCGGCATGTAAGGACAAAACGGTTCTAGCGATCCACTACGTACAGAAGAAAAAGCTTTCAGACAAACTAGCGGGCGTGGCAGGTAAATCTGCAGACAGCGTGTTGATGAAGCTGATTGAACGCGGTCAAAAGCCGATTGTTTAAGCTTATTTAGTTCGAGCCTTAAAAAGAAAGCGCATAAGTCATCAGACTTATGCGCTTTTTTATTGCTCCACTTCCGAGCGGGTGACCACTATGTTGTAGGGGGAGCGGAGTTTTATACCCATAATCTACTTACTATGATGGGTATTAAATCTTGGCTCCATAGTCATTGCGTTTCGGACAAGTCGTCAGGATTTCTCGATGACCCGTGTCTTTGAGCTCTTCCAAAATCACATCAAAGCCCCACAAGCGATAGAGATGCTTCATCACTTCGTCGTAGCCTTTATCAAGCGGGATGCGGTCGTGAGGCACATATTGCAGTGTCATTGAGCGGTCACCACGAACATCGACATTAAACACCTGAATGTTTGGTTCAAGGTTACTTAGGTTGTATTGCGCCGCAAGCTTCTCACGAATCAGGCGATAGCCCGGATCATCATGAATAGCACTCACCTCAATGGTATTTTTACGGTCGTCGTCGAGTACAGAGAACAGCTTAAAGTCTCGAATGATTTTTGGAGAAAGGTATTGGCTGATGAAACTTTCATCTTTGAAGTTGTGCATCGCAAAGTGCACCGCTTCTAACCAATCACTTCCGGCTAACTCAGGGAACCACTCTCTATCTTCATCGGTTGGCTCTTCACAGATGCGTCGGATGTCTCTAAACATCGCAAAGCCAAGCGCATAAGGGTTTATCCCGCTGAAATAAGGACTGTTGTAGGCAGGTTGTGCGACGACACTGGTATGGCTGTGTAGGAATTCTAAGATGAACTTATCACTCACCAAGCCTTCGTCGTAAAGGTGGTTAAGAATGGTGTAATGCCAGAAGGTTGCCCAGCCTTCGTTCATCACTTGAGTTTGTTTTTGAGGGTAGAAGTATTGGCTCACTTTGCGAACGATGCGAACACACTCTCGTTGCCAAGGTTCAAGCAGTGGTGCGTTCTTCTCGATAAAGTAGAGAATGTTTTCTTGAGGCTCGCTAGGAAAGCGGATCTTGGTCTCTTCTTCCTTACTTTTATTTTGAGGAACGGTTCGCCATAGCTCATTCACTTGAGATTGCAGATAAGCTTCGCGTTCTTCTTGTCTTGCTGTCTCTTCTGCAATGGAAATCTTCTCAGGGCGTTTGTATCGGTCTACGCCGTAATTCATCAGTGCGTGACAAGAATCAAGGAGCTGCTCGACTTCAGCAACACCATATTTCTCTTCACAACCACTGATGTACTTCTTAGCAAACAACAAGTAATCGATGATGGAACTGGCATCGGTCCATGTTTGGAACAGGTAGTTGCCTTTAAAGAAAGAGTTGTGGCCATAACAAGCGTGAGCCATTACCAGCGCCTGCATTGTGACCGTGTTCTCTTCCATCAGGTAAGCGATACAAGGATCGGAGTTGATTACGATTTCGTATGCCAAGCCCATTTGGCCATGCTTGTAGTTTTGCTCGGTTTGAATGAATTTCTTACCAAAAGACCAGTGGTTGTAATTGATAGGCATACCAATGCTCGAGTAGGCATCCATCATCTGTTCTGAAGTAATCACTTCAATCTGGTTTGGGTAAGTATCTAAACGGTAATGCTGCGCAACACGTTTGATTTCTACGTGGTATTTCTCCAAGAGGTTGAACGTCCAATCTGGACCATCAGGCAGCATCTTGTCGTTTTTCTTTTTTGCAGCTTTGTTTTTCTCTGCAACGTTTGATTTCGCTGTCATGGCAAACTCCCTTACGCTGTCTCTTTCTGGAACAGTTCTCTAAACACAGGAAAAATATCATCCACCGTTTTAATGTTTTTCATGGCGAAGTTGTCAAAGCTTGCTTCTAACTTCTCATACTCGTGCCAAAGCGTTTGGTGAGAGCGGCGTGTAATTTCGATATAAGAGTAATACTGACAAGTTGGCAGAAGCGTGTTGACCAACAGCTCTTTACAACGAGGCGAGTCGTCAGCCCAGTTATCACCATCAGATGCTTGTGCCGCATAGATATTCCACTCATTAGCTGGGTAACGGTCTGCGACAATTTCTTTCATTAATTTCAGTGCGCTAGAAACGATGGTGCCGCCCGTCTCTTGTGAGTAGAAGAACTCATGTTCGTCGACTTCTTTCGCTTGAGTATGGTGACGAATAAACACCACATCGACGTTTTCGTAGGTACGATTGAGGAACAAATAAAGCAGTACGTAGAAACGTTTTGCGATGTCTTTAGTCGCTTGGTCCATTGAGCCGGACACATCCATCAAGCAGAACATGACCGCTTGGCTAGATGGAATAGGGCGCTTCTCATAGTTTTTAAAACGTAAGTCGAAGGTGTCAATGAACGGCACGCTTTCAATCTTTTTACGTAACTCGGCAATCTCTTCTTTGAGGCGACCTTCCTCAAAAGGTTGTGCCGGCTCCGTCATTTTAACTTGGTCAAGCTGTTCCATCAGTAGGTTAAGCTCGCGCTTTTTACCTGCTGTCATCGCGGTTCTACGAGCCAGAGATTGCTGTAGTGAACGAACGATAGCGATGTTGGATGGAATCCCCGCGCTTTGGTAACCAGAGCGGTGAGTTTTCCATTCGGTGATTTTGTTGACCTGATTTTTCTCTAGATTAGGTAGAGCTAAATTTTCAAAGAGAATATCAAGATACTCATCTTTTGAAATTTGGAAGGTAAATTCATCTTGGCCTTCGCCATCAGGGCTTGCGTCGCCTTGGCCTGAGCCACCACCTTGACCACCACCTTTAGGGCGTTCGATTTTATCGCCAGTGATGAACTGATCATTACCTGGGTGAACGCGCTCTCTTACGCCGCCTTGACCTTGGTGAAAGTTCGGCTCTTTGATGTCTTTATGGGGAATAGTGACGTCTTCACCTGTTTCTGTATTGGTGATTGAGCGTCGGTTAACTGCATCGGCCACAGATTCTTTGATTTGCTCTTTATGGCGTCGTAAGAAACGCTGTCTATTCACAGCACTCTTATTTTTGCCATTGAGCCTCCGATCGATAAATTGTGCCATAAGAACTCCCTCTCAGCTGATGTCGCGATCCTACTTTTTATTCGGGTATAAGAGTTATTGATTTACTAAGGTATAAAAGTTATTGGTTTATACGAGCTGCTCAGTTGAGCAGCTCAATACCGTTTAGTTATGAGGATTTACGAACTCTTAGGTACCACTCAGATAGCAGTCTCACTTGCTTCTCGGTGTAGCCTTTTTCCATCATACGAGCAACGAAGTCGTCATGTTTTTTCTGATCATCCGTTGAGGTCTTAGCATTGAACGAAATAACAGGAAGTAGCTCTTCTGTGTTAGAGAACATTTTCTTCTCAATCACAGTGCGCAGTTTCTCGTAGCTCGTCCACACTGGGTTTTGACCGTTATTGTTGGCTTTGGCACGAAGCACAAAGTTCACAATCTCATTTCGGAAGTCTTTAGGGTTACTGATACCGGCTGTCTTCTCGATTTTCTCTAGTTCACCATTCAGAGAAGCACGGTCAAATAGTTGGCCTGTTTCTGGGTCGCGGTACTCTTGGTCTTGAATCCAGAAATCTGCGTAGGTGACATAGCGGTCGAAGATATTCTGACCGTACTCAGAGTAAGACTCTAGATAAGCGGTTTGAATTTCTTTACCGATGAACTCTACGTAGCGTGGCACTAGGTATCCTTTCAAGAACTCTAGGTACTTCTCGGCGGTCTCTTGAGGGAACTGCTCCCGTTCGATTTGCTGCTCAATAACGTAGAACAGGTGCACTGGGTTCGCGGCCACTTCGGCTTGGTCGAAGTTAAACACACGAGACAGGATCTTAAAGGCGAAACGCGTTGATAGCCCAGACATGCCTTCGTCAACGCCAGCATAATCTCGGTACTCTTGGTAGCTCTTCGCTTTTGGATCGGTGTCTTTTAGAGTCTCACCATCGTAAACACGCATCTTAGAGAATAGAGATGAGTTTTCAGGCTCTTTTAGTCTCGAAAGAATGCTGAATTGCGATAGCAGATCGAGTGTGCTTGGTGAGCAAGGCGCTTGGGATAGCTCACTGTGCTCAAGCAGTTTCTTGTAGATCTTAACTTCTTCAGACACACGCAGACAGTAAGGGACTTTTACAATGTACACACGGTCGAGGAATGCTTCGTTGTTTTTGTTGTTACGGAAGGTCTGCCACTCAGATTCGTTCGAGTGAGCGAGAATCATACCGTCAAATGGCAGTGCAGAAAGCCCTTCGGTACCGTTGAAGTTACCTTCTTGTGTTGCCGTAAGTAGAGGGTGTAATACTTTGATTGGCGCTTTGAACATCTCCACGAATTCCATCACACCTTGGTTGGCTTTACAAAGCGCTCCAGAGTAGCTGTAGGCATCAGGATCATCTTGAGAGAAGTGTTCAAGTTTACGAATATCAACTTTACCAACCAGAGACGAGATATCTTGGTTGTTTTCATCACCTGGCTCCGTTTTCGCGATCGCAACTTGATCGAGAATAGAAGGGCGCAGTTTGATGACTTTGAATTTGGAAATATCACCGCCAAAATCGTGCAGACGTTTCGCTGCCCACGGAGACATAATTGAGCGAAGATAGCGTTTCTCAATGCCATATTCATTCTTCAATAAGTCGCCGTCTTCGTTAACGTCGAATAGACAGAATGGGTGATCGTTTACTGGGCTTCGTTCACCGTCAGCAGACAATACATAGATTGGTAGTTTCTGCATCAGGGCTTTGAGTTTTTCAGCGAGAGAAGATTTACCACCGCCCACAGGGCCAAGTAGGTAAAGGATTTGTTTACGTTCTTCTAAACCTTGCGCAGCATGTTTTAAGTAAGAAACAATCTGTTCAATCGCATCTTCCATACCGTAGAAATCTTTAAATTCGCTGTAGCGTGAGATGACACGGTTCGAGAAAATACGACTCAGTTGAGGGTCTTGAGCAGTGTCAATAACCTCTGGTTCGCCAATGGCTAGTAATAAGCGCTCGGCAGCATTAGCGTAAGCACTTTTATCGTCTTTACACAGCCCTAAGAACTCCTGCAATGTCAGCTCTTCTTCCTTGGCTGCTTCATAACGTGATTGATAGTGGTCAAAGATACTCATAGTCACATTCCCCTTGTTAACCAGTCAAAACTGACGAGCGATTGAAAAATAGGCTCTCCCTACATTTTAAGGTTAGACCCGCTTCCACAATTTTGCTTAACAATTATGTATTTATTTACAATTTTGCGTGTGAAAAACGTGGCGAGCGCAATAGGCAACTTGAGGCGCGTAGAATCAAATTATTTTACATTCGAGGGGATCTGGCCGTTTGTTTTGAGATTTTAGGTCGCTTAACAATACTCACAATGGATTTATGTGCATTAAATGTATAACTGGGCTCTATTGATTTTTGGAATGGAGTACCATATAATGCGCGAAGTTATCAAAAATTGCTCAATAAATAGGTAGATGTAGTGAAGAATAATGGGTTCAAAATAGTGGCTATCTGCATGTTACGCCAAATGTTCGAGTAACTGGTGGCGTTCGTTATACCAACCTTGAAGGTGATATAGAGAATAGCCCAATACTTGAAAGTGGTATCAATATGGCCGCGAACGTTGGTGTTGCTTACGTTTTCTAGTTGCTTTGGTTTTTCTCTTTGTGTGCGAACATTAAAAAAAGGGTTACTCATGATGAGTAACCCTTTTTCTTGAAACTTTTTAAAAGTTATCGCTGATCTATTAACGAATTAAGCGCTAAAGATTTGAGATAGCTCTGTCGCACATAGGTGGTACTGACGAGGGCAGTTGCGCCATGTTGTTAGCATGCGACGGTACTTCTCTAGCATTGGCATCTGGCTATTGAAGTGGTGATCGGCTTTGTCGAATTGAGGGTAAAGACCTTCAGAATCAACAAGGAAACGCACGTAGTGTACGATCTGCGCTTCAGAAGCGATATCAAAACCTAAGAACTGCAGGCGACGTTGGTCTACTTCAGCACGCTCTTGTTCTGCAAGCATTTTGTTCGACTCTTGCATTGCATGGTACATCTCCATGATGTCGATAATTTCGCGACATTCTGCTTCAGTCAAACAACCAAACTCTTTGTTAAGTTCACGCATTTGGAGTTCGTAACCACGTTCTACAATCGTTTGTAGACGCTGGTATTTCGCCGAGTTCTCAGGGTTCATTTGAGACATTAGGTAGTATTGATTTGATAGAATTAGACGCTGAGCATTGGTCATTTCCATGGGATGAGCCTCACTAAAAAACTAAATGTTATATTCTTTTGTTGCAGTAAGAGTAACAGCATTCCTACGCGTGGAAACATGATCTCAACACGGATTTAATATGATTTTTTTAATTGATAAACAAAAGTTGTAAAGAAAAGTGAAAGGATAGTTAGCGCTAGAAAAGAAAACGCCCCAATCGAAATTGAGGCGTTTAAAATAGAGGTTGAGCATCGTCTGCAGTATTAGTATTTTACGTTTGAATGATACTGGCTAAGAACAGCAACAATCTCATCCATTTTCTCTTTGCTTGGCGGATTTGTACCTTCAAGAGGGTAGTCAAAACCAAGTGCTTCCCACTTATGTGCACCCAGCTTATGGTATGGAAGCAGCTCTACTTTCTCGATGTTATCCATGTCTTTGATGAATTCACCTAGCAGATGAGCATCTTCAGGCGTGTCCGTGTAGCCAGGGACAATCACATAACGAATCCACGTCTTCTTACCGATTTTGTGTAGGTAGCGCGCAAAATCCAGAGTACGTCTGTTTGATACACCAATGAAATCGTGGTGAATCTCATCTCGCATGTGCTTAAGATCGAGCATCACTAGATCAGAGGCTTCTAGTACTTCGTCAACCACTTCAGTGTGCTTACGAATGTAGCCATTAGTATCAAGACAAGTGTGGATGCCTTCAGCTTGAGCTGCGCGGAAAAAATCACGAACAAACTCAGGTTGTAGCATCGCTTCACCACCAGAACAGGTGATACCACCGCCTGATGCTTTCATGAAATGACGGTATGATTTTGCTTCGTTGATGATCTCTTCGACCGTTACTTCCTTTCCGTCATGAAGATCCCATGTATCACGGTTATGACAGTACATACAACGCATTAAGCAGCCTTGAAGAAACACAATAAAGCGGATACCAGGGCCATCGACAGTACCACAAGATTCGAATGAGTGAATGCGACCAGTTGTAGACATGAGCTATTCTCGTAGAGGAATTTATACCGTTTATTTTATTACAAAATCGGTACATAAAATAGGGTCAAATGGTAACGAGACCTTTAAAAATAAAGGCAACCACCTGTGAAGATGATTGCCTTTATTAAACTTGAAAAGTAAAGGACGAAAGCCCTTACTGGTGGCTAGAAGAAAGCAAACATTGTGATACCGCCAGTGGTGTACACTGACTCTTTCGCTTCTTCGTAATCCGGTGTTTTTGCTGTTAGCGCGAAAGATGCACCAACGTATTGGTTATACCAAGCCACACCAAGCACAGCAGTAGCCTGAATGTTCTCTAAAGTCACATCGTATTGTTCTGGATTCGGCCAATTATCTTCGATTTCAGAACGATCGCCTTCGATAGTCAGGTCGTTGAATCGGTAGCGACCTTCAAGGCCGGCATAGGTAAACCAACCAGCGTTTGATGCGCCGATCATGCCAGGTTTGAATGGGTTTTCTGTGGTGATGTTAGCAGCACCAAAGTTACCGCCTAAGTCCGTACCCCAACGGAACATAAAACCAGTCGAGATATCACTTCTAAAGTTACCGACGTTGATTTCAGAAACGTTAGAGATTTCGTAGTCAGTATTCGCAAGAGCTTGATTACGCATTAGGTTGAAATGGCTTAGGTAACCAACGCTTCCCGCCCACTCATCATCAACTTGGTATTCCCAACCCATCGGCTCATCTGATTTTGTGATCGAGTGAACCAGCTTTTGAGCATCTTCAGACAGTGCACGTTCGCCCGTAGTACCAAACGTGATATTAAAACGCTGGGCTTGCTGTGGGTTTAAGCTGATGTAATTGAATTCAGTGTGAAGGTAACCTGCGTATGGGCGATCATTAGGCGATGGCGTTTCTAACTCAATGTCAGAAGGCGTATACATCTTGTGGCCAATGGTGATTTCCCACTTGTCTAGAGAGCTTGCGCCCCAGTAGGAAAGACTCAATGGTTTTACCCAGTTATATGGCGTAATACTTGATGATGTGTAACCCAGAAATAAGCCGTTGGTATAGTCTTGGTCGACACCAAAAATACCATCATTATCTAAAGCAAAAGTTAACGTAGAACGCTCAGAGGCTAAAGATGAGAAAGAGAGAAGAATCAGGGGTAAACAACGCAGGTATTTCATGGAGCAGTTACTCTTAAATTATGAACCGCGATATTACCGTAATTTGACAGAATTTGTGGAAAAAAAGTGAATGGCAGGGTGCTTTTTTGCTCAACCTAACATTTCGCGGGATAGGTGAGTGTAGTGCGATTTATTTCAGATATAAAAAAGCCCCGCACATTGGCGAGGCTAATATTATTTACTGTCTATTGAGCGTGAGCTTATAGAGACTCAGTAAATGTACGTGCGATTACGTCAGCTTGTTGCTCTGCAGTTAGAGAGTTAAAGCGAACAGCGTAACCAGATACACGGATTGTTAGCTGAGGGTATTTCTCAGGGTGCTTAACTGCGTCTTCAAGAGTTTCGCGGTTAAGAACGTTAACGTTAAGGTGTTGACCACCTTCAATGCCAGCTTCGTGGTGGAAGTAACCATCCATTAGGCCTGCAAGGTTAGCACGTTGGCTGTCTTGTTCTTTACCTAGTGCGTTTGGCACGATAGAGAACGTGTAAGAGATACCATCTTGTGCGTCAGCAAACGGTAGTTTACCTACAGACGTTAGTGATGCTACAGCACCTTTCTCATCACGACCGTGCATTGGGTTTGCACCAGGAGCGAAAGGAGCGCCAGCACGACGACCGTCTGGAGTGTTACCAGTTTTCTTACCGTATACAACGTTAGACGTGATAGTAAGAACTGACTGTGTAGGGATAGAGTTACGGTAAGTCTTAAGCTTACGGATCTTGTTCATGAACGTAGAAACTAGTTCACAAGCAATATCATCTACACGAGAGTCGTTGTTACCGTATTTAGGGTAATCGCCTTCGATTTCGAAGTCAGTTGCGATGCCATCTTCGTCACGGATTGGTTTAACAGTCGCGAACTTGATTGCAGATAGTGAGTCAGCTGCAACAGATAGACCAGCGATACCACAAGCCATAGTACGACGAACGTCACGGTCATGAAGAGCCATTAGAGACGCTTCGTAGCTGTACTTGTCGTGCATGTAGTGAATGCTGTTTAGTGCAGTCACGTATTGCTTAGCTAACCAGTCCATGAATGTGTCTAGGCGACCCATTACGTCATCGTAGTTAAGAACTTCGTCAGTGATCTTGTCTGAAACAGGACCAACTTGCATCTTAAGTTTCTCGTCCACACCGCCGTTGATTGCGTAAAGCATTGTTTTCGCAAGGTTAGCACGAGCACCGAAGAACTGCATTTGCTTACCAACGATCATTGGAGATACACAACAAGCGATAGCGTAATCATCAGACTCTAGGTCAGGACGCATTAGGTCATCATTTTCGTACTGGATAGAAGAAGTATCGATAGATACCTTCGCACAGAAACGCTTGAAGCCGTCAGGTAGTTGCTCAGACCAAAGAACAGTGATGTTTGGCTCTGGAGAAGGACCCATAGTGTATAGAGAGTTTAGGAAACGGAAGTTCGAACGCGTTACTAGCGTACGACCGTCGATACCCATACCACCCATAGACTCTGTTGCCCAGATTGGGTCGCCAGAGAACAGCTCATCGTACTCAGGAGTACGTAGGAAACGAACCATACGCAGTTTCATTACGAAGTGGTCGATCATTTCTTGTGCTTGTTCTTCAGTGATCTTGCCAGCAGCGATATCACGCTCGATGTAGATGTCTAGGAAAGTCGAAGTACGACCTAGAGACATTGCAGCACCGTTTTGAGATTTAACAGCAGCTAGGTAGCCGAAGTAAGTCCACTGGATAGCTTCTTGAGCTGTTTGAGCTGGCTCAGAGATATCGAAACCGTATTTCTCAGCCATTTGCTTGATTTGACCTAGAGCACGATGTTGCTCAGAGATCTCTTCACGCAATTGCATTGTTGCAGAAAGATCTTCGCCGTTCTCGAAACGCTCTTGTAGAGAAGCGAATTGAGCCGCTTTGTCTTTCATTAGGAAATCAATACCGTAAAGTGCAACACGACGGTAGTCACCAATGATACGACCACGGCCGTAAGCATCAGGAAGACCAGTCAGAACACCAGACTTACGACATTTTAGGATATCAGGAGTGTAGATATCGAAAACGCCAGCATTGTGTGTTTTGCGGTATTCTGAGTAGATTTTTGAAACCATTGGGTCAAGAGTTTCACCGTATGCTTTACAAGAACCTTCAACCATACGCACACCACCGTTAGGGATGATTGCACGTTTTAGTGGCTTCTCAGTTTGTAGACCAACGATAGTCTCAAGATCTTTCTCAATGTAACCTGCATCGTGAGCAGTAATGGTAGAGATAACAGAAGTATCGAAATCTACAGGTGCTTTAGTTGCGTTTTCCTGTTTGATACCTTCCATTACCGAAGACCAAAGCTTGTTAGTTGCTTCAGTACCCTCAGAAACTAGGAAAGACTCGTCGCCTTCATACGGCGTGTAGTTCTTTTGAATGAAATCACGAACGTTTACTTCGCTTTGCCACTCACCTGCAGCAAAATCTTCCCAAGCTTTAGCAAATTGCTCTGCCATGACATACCTACCTTTTTAGTAGAAAAAATACGTACATTAACACTGTTGAGCCAGCGCCCCTCGTAAGGGTAGTACACTCTTATTAATAACAATATATATGAGCATATAAGCGTCATATGGTTATATATATTGTCACTACCTTTTATATGTTGTCTTTACTCTATGAATTCAAGACTACGCTAAAAAATTTCTGTAAACCTTAAACTAAATCAATAAATGCCAAAAAAAGTTGAAAAAATTTGAGTGGCAGGGGTTGCCACCCAAACTTTTTTTTAATCCTAATACTACTTTTGTGTAGTAAGGACCATTATAGCCAAGCTTTTAGGCCATATTGACTTTCTAGCATACCAACTGCAAGCATTGCTACCAGACAGATAACTAAAACGCCAACTGGGATAACAATCTTATCTACAAATGATAGACGCTTTGCACGCTCTTTATCACCAATTAGACCGTTATTATCTAGAAGCATAGTCAGTGCCCATGCTAATACTGGGTTAACAACCGCTGAACCGAAGATACAGATACCAGCTGCTTGAGAGTCTTTTGAATCTTTAACCATCTGCATACCCGCTTCAAGTAGAGGTAGAGATACACCTACAAGTAGCGCAACACGCATCACTGGTGGCCATACTGCTACGTCCATTGGGAAGCCAAGAATCGCAACAATAATACATAGAGAGCCAAGCAAGATTGCGCCGCCAGGAATTGGACGTTTCGCGATTGCTGCTGGGATCATGTAAGTACCCCAAGAAGATGTGATGTTACCACCACCTACTGCAGTACCGACCATTTGACGAACAGAACACATCGTCATTGTGTCATCTACGTCCATCAGAACTTTTTCAGAACGTTTAGGGTAGTTCAGCTCTTGGAAGATACGGTGACCTAGGAAGTCTGGTGACCACATTGCTACTGCAAGAATAGCGAACGGTAGCGAAGCGATGAAGTGCTCAACATTTGGCAAGCCAAGCATCCAACCTTCAGAAGTCGAACCCCACCAGTAAACTGGGTTTAGGTTTGGAATGCCTGTTTCAGTTACGAATTTGATATCGAAACCAGCGCCTAATGCTAATGCAATAGCAAGGCCTGTAAACGCACAAACTGGAATAGCTAACCAACGCTTGTTCACTTTTGCTAAGAAAGCGTAGATAGCAATAGTAATAGAAAGAACGATAAGACCCACGTAACCCATGCTACCCGCTTCAACAGTAGAAGATTGAAGACCAACCGCCCATGCTTGAATTGAGTTGATTTGGCTCATGGTACCGGTTAAGCCTAAGAATATGAGCAAGCCACCTGCTGTACCTTCAGAAGTTAGGTTAACAAGTTTAGATCCGCCTTTTAGGAAACTTAGGATGAGACCGAACACACCGATCAGGATGGCCAATGCAAGAGGGTGAGCACCAGCGAGAGCGATGGTACCGATAAGAGGGATCATTGGGCCGTGGTTGCCGGCAAGGTTTGCTTTAGGGTTAAAGAAACCAGAAGCAAGGATACAAAACAGTAGTGCAGGAATAAGCATTTCTACACGAGCGACTTCAATTGCGAAGTCTTTACCTAGGTTTACGTGATCCCAAGCTTGAGTTAGGCCATCAGCCCACGACATCATTACTGCAGAGTACATCGCAATGATACCAATAGTACCAGCAAGTGCAGGAACAAGATCTTCAAGTTCAAAGCGGAAGTCACGACCTGGAAGGTTTAAACCGAAGCGGCGAGGCTTCATGATTTGAAGTTCGTGATCTAGATAATCTGAGCGGCTCTCAAATTCAGAAGCAGGACGGTGTAGCTCTTTATAGCTTTTCTCTTCTACTTCAGAGTTCGCATTATTGACAACGTCTGACATAGATTCCTCATATTTTTTGTTAGTAATTCTAAAATTGAATTCTATAAGTTCGCGTAATTGCGTTATTTCTTAGTTATAACTCATTAACATTATGTTGCACGGTTTTGCTGTGCTTTATGCAGCTAAGTTAAAAGAAATGTTTGGCATTTTTAATGCCTTATTCTTTGCTGAGGAGTCTAACAAGCTTACCCTTTAGGGTGATTGATCTTGATCACTTTATGAGTATATGTGAAAGAAAGCTACAAAACGCAGCGATTCATTAACTTCCCATTGATGAATCGTGTAATTAGTTTTCACAAATTGACGTTTACCTATCTTCTTCGAGCCTTTGTCGTCATGGCTCGAGTTCAATACTCAATTCTTACTGAGTTATTTCACTATTACTTGCTTCCCAACTGTTCCGAGTGAAATGCTTACAATGTAATAACCTTAAAATTACTGTGCCTTATAGTGTGTTGTGTATGGCTCTATGAGCGTTATATTTTTTGTCAGCGACATTTTCTAGCACACAAAATTTGTTTTGCTAGTAAGACATCGAGCTACGTAAATCTCATTTTGATTAACTTTATGTAAACAATGTAAGAGTGGTAATTACGACTTATTGATAGAACTCATTCATTAAATTGAGGGGAAAACGCTACCTTTTGCATAATAAGTCAGAGTGAATCGCTATTTATTCCAAATTCTTAGGTTAATAATTTGTTGCATGTTAATCCGTGTGGTGCTAGTTTGTATCGCATGAAAAGGTCGGAGTACCTTGCATTTTCACAAACTTGGGAGAGAAAGCGCATGAAAGATGTACCAGCGCTGGACATAAAGGATTTACACAAGACGTTTGGTCAAAATGAAGTTTTAAAGGGAATTTCACTTTCTGCGCATAAAGGCGATGTAGTATCGATTATCGGATCTTCAGGGTCGGGTAAAAGTACTTTCCTTAGATGTATCAATCTTTTAGAGACACCTACTGCTGGCGAGATTTGGGTTAACGGCGAATTAATTCAGATGAAAAACAACCGCCAAGGTGTTTCTGTGCCTGCTAACGAAAAACAAGTACAGCGAATCCGTTCTCGCCTAGCCATGGTTTTTCAGGGTTTTAACCTATGGTCTCACCTGACTGTCCTCGAAAATGTTATTGAAGCACCTGTTCATGTCTTAGGTGTACCTAAAGCTCAAGCGATTGAAAATGCAGAGCTACTGCTTAAAAAAGTAGGTTTGTATGAGCGCAAAGATTACTACCCAGGCCATTTGTCTGGCGGGCAACAACAACGTGCTGCGATTGCAAGAGCGTTAGCCGTTGATCCTGAAGTGATGTTATTCGATGAGCCAACATCGGCGCTTGACCCAGAGTTAGTAGGTGAAGTTCTTGGCGTAATGCGTGACTTAGCAGAAGAAGGAAGAACCATGCTTGTGGTAACACATGAAATGGCTTTTGCTCGTGATGTATCAAACCATGTGATGTTTCTCCATCAAGGTTTAGTGGAGGAACAGGGCGATCCAGCTAAACTGTTTACGGAACCTGAATCTGAACGATTACAAAAATTTATCTCTTCGATTTACTAATCAGAATTGAAATGCCGTCGCCAAGGTAAACAGCGGCGGTGTGAACAATGAAACACAACAAGTACAGTAATAACAAACACAATATTAAAAACTAGCAAAACATAAAAACCTAAATCACAGGAGTAGGGATATGAAAAAGTGGTTATTAGTCGCGGCACTTGCTGCAACTGCTGCAACGGGCGTAGCTCAAGCAAAAGAATGGAAAACAGTACGCTTCGGTATTGAAGGTGCTTATCCTCCATTTAGCTGGACAGAAGCTGATGGTTCACTGAAAGGCTTCGATGTTGATATGGCTAACGCGCTTTGTACTGAAATGCAGGTGCAGTGTAAGATCGTTGCACAAGATTGGGATGGTATTATTCCTTCTCTACTTGCTCGTAAATATGATGCGATCATCGCGGCAATGTCTATCACGGAAGAGCGTAAGAAAAAAATCGATTTCACTGGTAAATACGCACTTATCCCAAATAAGTTCATCGCTAAGAAAGGCGCAGGCCTTAACTTTGACGATCTAAGTGGTCAAAAAATTGCGGTTCAACGTGCAACAACCCACGATAAATACCTGACAGATAACTACGGTGACACAGTAGAAATCGTTCGTTACGGTTCATTCGATGAAGCTTACCTTGATCTAGCAAACGGCCGTGTTGCTGCTGTACTAGGTGATGCATCTGCTCTAGAAGAAGGTGTCCTAAACAAAGCTGGTGGTGAAGACTACGAGTTTGTAGGCCCATCACTAACGGATCCTAAGTGGTTCGGTGAAGGTTTTGGTATTGCTCTACGTAAGCAAGACAAAGATCTGACTAAGCAATTAGATGCGGCAATCCTTTCACTTCGTGAAAAAGGCATCTACCAAGATATCGCTGCTAAATACTTCAACTACGACGTATACGGTCAGTAATCTCTAGCGCCAATTCTTAAGGGAGAGGCTCTCCTCTCCCTGTCTTACCAACTTTTCGCAGTTCTGTTGGAATTCATTATGTTTGATTTACAAGGATATGAAGCTTCGATCCTGAAAGGGGCGGTGCTTACAATCGAAGTTGCCTTGCTGTCGCTAATTTTAGCTATGGTTCTTGGTATGCTAGGTGCCTTAGCAAAACTCGCGCCTTATCGTTGGGCTCGCGCTATCGCAACCCTCTATACAACCGTCATTCGAGGCATTCCCGATCTAGTCTTGATGATGCTGATTTTCTTTGGTGGACAAATCCTTCTAAACAACAGTTTGTATTCCATCAACGAGTGGCTCAACGAGTGGTTTGCATCCAGTGATCCTAACCACGAATGGACCGCTTACTTACCTGATTATATTGATGTCAGCCCATTTGTTGCTGGTGTCTTAACCATAGGCTTTATTTTCGGTGCCTATATGGCAGAAACGTTCCGTGGTGCCATCATGGCTGTCGACAGCGGTGAAATGGAAGCGGCAAAAGCTTATGGTATGAGCCCTGTAAAGGCGTTTCACCGCATACTGCTACCGCAGATGATTCGTCACGCATTACCGGGTTTTGGGAATAACTGGCTGGTATTACTTAAAACCACTGCGCTGGTTTCGATTATTGGCCTAGAAGACATGGTACGTGTTAGTGCACTGGCGGCGGGTTCAACCAAAATGCCATTCACTTTCTACATGACTGTGGCGATTATCTTCTTATTCTTCACCAGTGTTTCAACGGGCTTACTTAAGCTGGTTGAACGTAAATTCAGTATCCACGCGAGGTAGTTATGGACTTTTCATTGATAATTGAAAGCCTGCCGATTTACCTTGGTGGTTTATGGACAACGGCTTGGATGGTTTGCGTAGCTTTGATCATTGGCTTATGTGTAGCCATACCATTAGCTATCGCTCGTAACAGCCCAAATATGCTGATTAACGCTCCTGCTTGGTCATTCATCTATTTCTTCCGTGGTACGCCATTACTGGTTCAGCTGTACCTGATTTACTACGGTATGGACCAATTCTTCCCAGTGAAAGACACATTATGGGAAAACGCATGGTTCTGTGCTTTGGTGGCATTCATTCTTAACACGTCAGCTTATACCGCAGAGATCATTCGTGGTGCGATTAACGGCTTACCTAAAGGTGAAGTCGAAGCAGCAAAAGCTTACGGCATGAGTACACCGAAGACTTACCGTCGTATCATTTTACCAAGTGCTCTGCGTCGCGCATTGCCGGCTTACAGTAACGAAGTCATCTTCATGCTTCACGGCTCTGCGGTAGCGGGTATCGTAACCATTATGGACTTAACCGGTGCAGCACGTTTGGTTAACTCACGTTACTACGCTCCATTCGAGTCTTTCCTAACGGCAGGTCTGTTCTACATGGCGTTAACGTTCATCATCATCGCGATTTTCAAATTCGCAGAGAAACGTTTCCTTGCTTACCTAAGACCACTTAGCTAATTGCATTTTACATAGTTAACAAAACGGCGCTCATTGAGCGCCGTTTTTATTGAAAGTGTCTGTTTAACTCGTTACTTGAACGTCGACCAAATTGGCGCGTGATCAGACGGTTTTTCGATACCACGTAGCTCGTAATCGATGCCAGCTTCAGTACACTTATCAGCAAGCTTTTGAGTCGCTAGGACTACATCAATACGCAGGCCGCGGTTGTCTACGAAGCCTTTTGAGCGGTAATCAAACCACGAGTATTGATCATTCACTTCAGGGTGCAGCAAGCGGAAGCTGTCTACAAAGCCCCAGTCCATCAATGTTTTCAACCATTCTCGCTCTTCTGGTTGGAAAGAGCACTTACCTGTTTTCAACCAACGTTTCGCATTAGGTTCACCGATGCCGATGTCTGCGTCGATAGGGCTGATATTAATGTCGCCCATCACAATGACTTGTTCGTCTTTGTTGTGGTAGTCATTTAGGTAAGTCATCAAGTCTTTGTAGAACTGGCGTTTGTACGGGTATTTTGTTTCATGCTTGATGTTATCCCCTTGAGGGAAGTAGCCATTTAGCACGGTAACCTTTTCACCATTTTCATCTTCAAACGTCGCCATGATCATGCGCTTTTGATGGTCTTCATTATCTGTTGGGAAACCCTTCTGCACAGAAATAGGCTCTTGCTTACACAACATTGCCACACCGTAGTGGGCTTTTTGACCGTGGAAGTAAACCTTATAGCCCATTGCTTCAACATCAGCAATTGGGAAGGCTTCATCGTGCACTTTTATCTCTTGCAGACCAATCACGTCGGGTTGGTGTTTGTCGATAATAGCTTGCAGTTGGTGAAGGCGGGCTCTAAGACCGTTGATGTTGAAGCTAATTACTTTCATTTGTTTTTATACCTCTCGTAAACCTTTGTCACTGCTTGTTTTTAAAGGTTTTTGATTTGGTGGATTTCATGGTTCATCGTATTTAACCATGCTTAATAATTTCTGTCGCCACTTTGTAGAGACAAAATGGCGACATTAAATGATGTGAATACTTACAGTTACGTAGAATCTATTGAGTCTTAAGTAAATCCAAAAAGAACGCGTATTCAAGTGCGTCTTCTTTTAATCGTTTAAATCGGCCAGAAGCGCCACCGTGACCGGCTTCCATATCGGTTTTGAACAGCAATACGTTGTTGTCTGTTTTCATTTCACGCAGCTTCGCAACCCATTTCATTGGCTCAAAGTACTGCACCTGTGAGTCATGCAGGCCTGTCGTTACCAACATGTTCGGGTAGTTTTGTACCTTAATGTTGTCGTACGGTGAGTACCCCAGCATGTAATCGTAGTAGGCTTTATCGTTCGGGTTACCCCATTCGTCATACTCATTGGTGGTTAGAGGGATCGATTCATCGAGCATGGTTGTCACAATGTCTACAAACGGAACATGTGCACCAATACCACGGTACAGTTCTGGTGCTTGGTTGATGATTGCTCCCATCAATAGACCGCCAGCAGACCCCCCAACGGCGAACACTTTATCTTTCGCGCCGTAGCCTTCTTCAACAAGCTCTTTGGTTACATCAATAAAGTCGTTGAACGTGTTTTGTTTGGTCAGTTTTTTGCCATCTTCATACCAAGGGCGACCAAGCATTTCTGAACCGCGGACATGTGCGATGGCATAAACAAAACCTCTATCCAGTAGGCTTAGGCGAGTTGAGCTGAAGGTAGGTTCAATCGTAGAGCCGTAAGACCCATAGCCGTATTGGTAGATTGGGTTAGTGCCGTCTTTCTTAAATAAGTCTTTACGATAAACCAAAGAGACAGGAACTTGCTTACCATCGCGAGCCGTAATCATGATTCGCTCTGATTGGTAGTTATCCGCTTCGAAATCACCTAATACGGGTGTTTGCTTCATGAGTTCGGATTCACCTGTACTTAGGTCGAAATCATAGTAAGTACCTGGCGTGGTTAAGCTGCTGTAATAGATACGAACTTTTGCGTTATCTAATTCATAGTTACTCGTTAGGTAAGCGGCAAATGCGGTGTCGTTAAATTCAAGTGGAAACTCGTGGCCTGTTGAGAGTTGGCGAACTTTCACTGTAGACAAGCCATCCGCGCGTTGCTCGTAGACAAGATGGTCATCAAACAACTCGAAATCTACAAGCTGAGTATTATCGTCTGCTGGGATGACATCGACCCATTTTGAGCGATCATGCATCTCTTCGGTTGTGACTTTCATTAAACGGAAGTTGACCGCTTGGTAGTTGGTGTAGATGTAATACCAATCACCTAGCTTAGCGATGCTGTACTCTATGCCGGTCTCTTTTGGGTAGAAAGCCTCAGCTGTAGCCTTTGGGTTGTTGGCATCGATGACTGAGACACCGCTGGTTTCTGTGCTCGAATGCCAAATGTAGACCTGTTCTCCATCTTTGCTTTTACTCAAAGAGGTGTAGTAAGCGCTATCGGCTTCTTCGTAGATTAACTGATCGCTTGCCTGAGCTGTGCCTAACACGTGGCGGTAAACTTGATAACCCAGCAATGTTTGTGGATTTTTTTTGATGTAGTAGAAGGCTTGGTTGTCGTTTTGCCACGCGATAGCACTTGAAGCGTCTTCAATTTCATCTTTTAGGTATTCACCTGTTGTGAGGTCTTTGATCTTGATGGTGTAAATGCGGCGGCTTAGCGTATCTTCGCCATAGGCCAACAAGTTTTCGTCTGGGCTGATCGTTAAGCCACCAATACTGAAGAATTCATGCTCTTTTGCTAGCTCGTTTACATCTAAGATGACTTGCTTGTCTGTGCCTAAAAAGTTTTTTTCACGCAGGTGAACTGGATATTCGTTGTCGCCTGTCACCTTATTCGAGTAGTAGTAACTGCCTTTGCGAACCGGTACCGAATTGTCGTCTTTCGCGATTCGGCCTTTAATCTCTTCAAATAATTGTTTTTGTGCTGCTTCTGTATGTTTCAACACCGTATCTGCGTACTGATTCTCTTGCTCAAGTTGTTGCAATATCTCTGGATCTTGGCGTGCATCATCGCGCATCCAATAGTAATCATCGATTCGGGTTTCACCATGAATCGTCATTGCGTGAGGGACTTTCTTAGCAACGGGTGCTTGGGTTTGCTGAGCGACGAGCTGTGATTGAGAGTAGTGGTTCATGGTTGAGATTCCTTGATTGCTGCATCCGGCGACAAGCGCTATTGATACGGCTAATGTGGTTAAAGCGATACGCATCTGTATATCCTTAGTGTGTACCTTACTCGTTTTAATGCCAGCATCCTTTGTTGTGAGAGTTCAGGTACGTTGGTGTTCTTCCAGTGATATTATTTATAATTGGATTCTGGATATGCACCTTCATCGTAAGTGTCTGTTATTGTTTTCAAAAAATCAAAGCAATGTTAAATGAAATTACTGATACGTGAGAGTGGAAGGAATAAATGTGCAACAAAAAGGGACACACTTTTCAGTATGTCCCTTTCCTTTGTTTAGCAAGATTCGAGTTTTACGTTAAATAGCCAATGGCATTTCGTTTGAGTGGTCAGGTTTACGATTAACCCAACGTAAACCAAGCATAGCGATGAATGACATAGCAATCATCAGGCAACCGAGTGGCAGTTGGTCTTGAGCTGGGAAGAACGATGCCAATAGTGTTGCGATGCCAGCACCTAGGTTTTGCATACCACCTAAAATCGCACCTCCAGTACCAGCGTGGTACGGGAATGGCGAAAGTGCCCCTGTTGTTGCTGCTGGGAATAATATGCCAGCGCCCAAGAAGTAAATTGTGGCACCGCCAATCAAAGTTAATGCTGTTGTTTGACCAAACAGACCCGGTATCAATACCACTGTTGAGCCTACCAATATCGCAACCAGACCAACATTCAATGCACGGTGCTCAGAGCGACGTTGTGCGATGTAACTAGATAAGCCTGCACCGACTAAGTAACCTGGAATAGGCAAGACAAACAGCAAGCTTACTGTGGTTGCCGGTAAGCCAAGTACGCCACCAAGCAACACACCTGCCGCTGCTTCAAATACGGCTACACCAGCAAAGGTTGCGACTAATACCAATAAGAAACCTTGGAAACGTTTATCAGACAGAACGAACTTGTAGCTGTTGGCAACCGATTCATGCTTGCGTCGTTCTTTCGGCAGTGTTTCCATCATGCTCGTCATCATAGTGATCACAACAGCAATACCAAACAGCGCAAGGAATAAGTAGCTAGAACGCCAGCCGAAAACTTCTGTTAGGTAACCACCCAGTACAGGAGCCATCAATGGTGAGAAAATCACACACATGCTAATCAAGCTGTTTGCACGGTGCAGCTCTGCGCCTTCAAAACAGTCGCGAGTCAATGTACGAGACATCGCACCACCACAACCGATGCCCAAACCTTGGATAAAGCTGCCCGCTAAGAACCATTCATATTCGTGAGCGAACAATGCTACCAAAGTACCGATGATGTAGATGATCAAACCAATCACGATGATCGGTTTACGACCTAGGCGATCTGAAAGTGGGCCGTAAACAAATTGCGACAGACCATAAGGGATCAAGTAACACGCCATCACTGCCTGCAGTGAAGATGCCGAAACTAAGAACTCACCTGCCATATGACCGATAGAAGGCACGTACATCGTTTGAGTCATTTGACCTACGGCAGTCAGAATAGCGATTAAAAAGGTAAGTTTCGCTAATGGAAACGAGGCGGACATTTGCGTATCTCTCCAAAAATTAAGACGTAAAAAGCCTTAGCGCTCCATTAAAGGAGAGCCAAATGAATAAAGTGTTCAGGGAATCTAGGCGCGAGATATTAGATCTTGATTGCGGGCTTAGCAATCAAAAAGTGTGAAGTTGAGCAAGATAAAAATCTATAACTTGGATTATAAAAACTAATCCGAAGTTACTGCATTTTAAAGAGGGAGAGGGTGGAGTGGGCTTCCTTTAAATATCGATGTTCTGGCTATGTCCAAAGCGCTAAAACCTAAGCAACACAGCTAATGATTATATGAGTACATCATTTGAAATCACAGAAAAAAGGAAGAAAACACGCTCTATTAACATTTGTATAAACTTTCGTTTTATATGTAAGCAATTTGTGCTGTAATTATCCGCTAAGCTATTCGTCTAACTCATTTACATTGTGTACAGCAATTCGTTGTCGATGTGATAGTTATGGTTATGGAAGTCTTTTGGCTTAAATAAGGATATTAAATGCGCTCTCTATCGGTACAGTGGAAAATAACCCTCTTAGCAGGTTGTTGTTTAATCATTACGTCACTGTCTCTTATTGGTTTCTCGATCTACAACGCGACGAGTAATCAACAAGTCATCAAATCTCAAAGTTCAGAATCAGTTATCAATAAAACTCAGCAGTTGCTGGCGTCTGTTTCTCAGCTAAACGCTCAAGAAACTCAACGTTATGTAGACGAAGCTATTTACCGCGCAGAGATGCTTGCGGCCAGTGCTCAGTTTCTAAAAAACAATGCAGACGAAAACTTTACACCAAGTGAAGAGCTTCGTACCGCCTTGGATGAAATGGTTCGTCGCTCGGTTTTAAACTTCGACTCTATTCAAGGAGCGTATCTAGTTTTCAAGCCTGACTTGCTCGATAGTGAAGATGCGAATTATGTCGATGCTGATTATGTTGGTTCTAACGAAAAAGGTCGTTTTGCTCCTTACTGGAAGGTGGCAGATAACGGTGAAAATGTTCTAGCGAACGTTCTTTCAGAATCTATCTTGAATGATGACAGCAATAGCGAACGTTTTTACTGTCCTTTGTCTTCAGGGCAAACGTGTATTAGTACGCCGAGAGTCGTGAACAGCGGTGGTGTAGCACTACTTACGTCCTCTATTTCAGTCCCTATTTTGGTTGACGACGTTGCTATTGGTTTTCTTGGTATTGATCTAAGACTTGATGGTTTAACCAGTGTGATTACTCAATCTGACCAGAGCTTGTTTAACGGTGCGGGTAAAGCTTACGTGGTTAGTCTAGATGGTTCGGTCATCGCTTCTGATGATTCAAGCATTGCAGTCGGTTCAACTTTCCAAAGTGGCAGTACAAACAGTGATTTAATGACCGACTTTATCTTTGGTGGTGAAGTGACAACGCAATGGAGCGAGAACGGTGAGTGGTTACTTGCCTTTGCACCTGTTGTTGCAGCTAACCAAACTTGGGGGGTGTTGTTTGAGATCCCAAGAGACAGTGTCGTCGCTGACGCAAATAAATTGGATTCCATCATTAGCACTAAGCTAAGTGAAGGCATCAAAACAGAAGTGATCGCCGGTACAGTGTTTATTATCTTTGGCTTAGCCATTATCGCGTTTGCCTCGTTGTCTATTGTGAAGCCGATTCGTCAGGTTGTGGAAAGGTTGAATGACATCGCTTCAGGTGAAGGTGATTTGACGCAGCGCTTGGAAGTGAAGTCTCAAGATGAAATCGGTCAGTTGTCAAAAGGATTTAACCTGTTCCTAGATAAGCTGCAACACACAATCAAAGAAGTCATTCACACCACAGAACAAGTGGCAAATACTACCAGCCAAGCGAAAGCATCAGCATCAAGTACTCGTGAAAGCAGCGAGTCTCAATTTAAAGAAGTGGATCTAGTCGCGACAGCGGCCGAAGAGATGACTCAAACTGCGGGCTTAGTGGTACAAAATGCAGAAGTGGCCGTTGATGCAGCGTGCGAAGCGAATCGTTCTGCTCAACAAGGGCAACAAGTCATCGAACTTTCAGCAGGTGAAATGAGAAAGCTGGTGGAGCGTATGTCGAGTGCTGTTCCTATTGTTGAAGAATTGGCAAAAAATAACGGAAACATCACCGAGATCTTAAGTGTGATTGAAGGGATCTCTGAGCAAACTAACTTACTGGCATTGAACGCGGCGATTGAAGCGGCTCGTGCTGGCGAACAAGGTCGAGGTTTTGCTGTTGTTGCGGATGAGGTAAGAAACCTCGCAAGTCGCACCCAGTCATCGGTTGGTGAGATCAGAGCGGTGATCGACAAGGTTCATGCTGGAACTCAAAATGTCGTTGAAGCAATACAAGAAGGCAATATCCTAGCTAACGATACAGCACTACACGTTCAGAAAGCAGTTGAAGATCTGGGGTCGATCTTTACTTCTATTGAGGCGATCAGTGATATGAACAGTCAGATCGTTCGAGCAGCCGAAGAGCAACAATCGGTTTCCGGTGAAGTAAATCAAAGCGTGGTTAATATTCGCGATTTGAGTGCGAAGATCTTGGAGCAAGCCGCGGCTTCTGAGCAAGTCGGCAATGAAATTGACCAACTGTCTCAACAACAAAAGAAGTTGGTCAATCAGTTCAAGGTATAAGCATTAAGCCTTAACCAGTTCTTGAATAGAAAAAGGGACAAATGAAGATTTCATTTGTCCCTTTTTTAATTGTTTATTTAGAGGCTATGCAATAACCAGCGGTTGACGCTGCTTACTCTTCGATAAACCAGTAGCCTTTGTTGACCAATTCAGTCGCGACAGTTATGCCCGAAGGAGATAGGGCAGTAGCCGAGGTAATCATGGTCTCATCGCAAAGTATGTTGAGTAACGAAGAATCCGCTTTATCAACCTTAACCACTTCGCCATTGATGTAAGCAGTGTTGCTTTCATTTTCGTGGTAGAGCGCCTTTAAGCCTGATACTCGGTGAATCTCACCTTCAGACTCTAAGTGTTGAGCGATCTCTTCTTGAGTCCATAGTGGCTCTGGAGCAACGATATCAAGCTGGTGGCGTGATTGGCTTAGCAGACAACCCATGAATTCACTGATGGTTTCAGGTTGCTCTAGTGCAGATTTCAACATGTCTGTGAGATTGCTTAAATCCGATGAACGAATTTTTCCGTAGCCTTCTTGCATTTTGAATTCTGGATCGTGCAGGTGTACGTCACCCATATCATGAGCAAGCACAAAATCGGCAAAGTTGCTGATCAGTTCTTGTTCTTTAGGCGAGCGGTAGCCAATAGAGTAGCTCATTGACGGCTCTAACGTGCTCCCTTCATGTGGGAAACCTGGTGGGATATAAAGGATATCGCCCGGCTCTAAAGTTTCATCAATGATTGGGTCAAAACCTTCAATTTGACGAAGTGCAGACGCTTGAACAGTCTCTTTGTATTGGCCAACATCTTTAGCGCCAACCTTCCATTGACGTTTGCCTTGACCTTGAATGATGAAGACATCGTATTGATCAATATGTGGGCCTACGCCGCCTTCAGGTGCTGAGTAGCAGATCATGAGATCGTCGAATAACCAGTTTGGTAACGCTTGGAACGCCTCAGTCAGCTGATTTGCGCCTTGGTGCCAGTGGTTCGCTGCTTGAACGATCAGTTGCCAATGAGTTTCGGTTAATTCGCCAAACTTTTCTTCAGAGAATGGGCCGTGTTCTGCAGTCCACTGATTGTCGAGGTTAGAGACAAAGCGAGAATCCACTTCTTCTTCCATCGATAAACCAGCAAGTTCTTCCGGCGAAATTGGGTCGACGAAGTTTTGGAAGCCACCCTTTAAGATGGTTGGTTTTTTATGCCAGTAGTTTTCAAGAAACTCGGGCATAGAAAAGCTGAGTTGGTACATGTGAATCCTGTATATTTTTATGCTAGATGCTAGATGCTAGATGCTAGATGCTAGATGCTAGTTTGGCTTGTAAATCTTGCTGGACAATTTTGATTGCTTCTAACGCGACTTTTGGATCGATTTCGTTGCTTTCGAGCAGATAGATCAGGTCGACAGCTAACTTAACTTCTTCTGGTGCGTTATCCAGTGGTGATGGTGTGTTATCAGTGTTCATTTCGCTTAGGGTTCTCTAAGTTAATCAGTCTCTCAATATTTTTCATTGAGTCTTCACAGCGTTCTAATCGCTCTTTTGCTAACTGCCAAGCCTCTTCCGCTTTTTTCTTACTGTGGCGAGGCGCAGAATCAAACGTTAACTTTCGTACTCGTACTAAATCGACCAATCGCTTTTGCCAGTCTTGGTGCTGGGCGAGTTCGTTGTATAGGTCGTTCAGGGTTTTCCCTGACTTGCTTTTTCGGTCCAAGCGTAAATCGTGGTTGGCTAACTCTCTTTGGATTGCTGCAATCTGATTGGTCAGCTTTTCTGTCAGGTAGTTGGCTCTGGACGCGGTCAGTTGATTTGAGGTTTGTTCACGTACAATGGTGCGGTACGTTGCCTGAGTTTCAAGTGCATAGGGAAGCAAAACAGAGGCGCCGCATTTAAATAAGGCTCGGTCAAACAAGGCTTGATGATAAGCCCCTCGAGATTTGTCAACCTGCGAGCAATGGCCAATCAAGGTATCAATAACACTTTTTAGCTTTGAAAATTGATTCATTTCACTTCCCGTTGGCTACTGCCTATAAGTTCACAAACCAAGCTTCGTATGCCAGTTTAATTGCAAGTACGCTTACAACTGTAACAAACACAGGTCTTATAAATGTAGCACCGAACCGAATAGCAGAGTGAGCGCCAACAAATGCACCGGCCATCAAACAAAGGCCCATGGTTAAACCTAGAACCCAATCAATATGACCAAGAATCGCGAAGGTCACCAAAGAGGTAAAGTTACTGGTAAAGTTCATGGCTTTGGATAGACCAGAGGCAAGTAAGATGTTTAAGCGATAAAGCGCCATAGAGCTTACCGTCCAAAACGCGCCAGTTCCTGGGCCAGCAACCCCATCATAAAAGCCAAGAATGAATCCTTGGTACTTTTGTTTTCTCTTAAGCACAGGGCATGGCTTAGGAGACACATTATGGCTCACATCTGGAGTCTTATGAAAAATGGTATAGACCGCTGCGGCAAGAATGACTAACGGCAATACCTTCTCTAACCACTCGGTGCTAATGGCATCAACAGTGAGTGTGCCGATGGTCGCACCTATTAAAGTAGATATGAATGCATTGACCCAACACTCAGGCTTGAACAGCTTTTTACGGTAGTAAGTGAATGCAGCTGTAGATGAAGCGAAGGTTGCTGCAAGCTTGTTAGTACCCAATGCGATGTGTGGCGGTAAACCAAGTGACAGTAAAGCTGGAACGGTTAACATCCCTCCGCCACCTGCGACAGCATCAATAAAGCCTGCTGCAAATGCAACCAGAGCAAGTATGACCAACATGGTTGGCTCAATCATTTCCATAAATAGCTAGTGTTCTCGTTATCGGCTGATAGGGCAGCCACATGAAAAATCTATGGATTAGTCATGTTGGGTTGTGAATGCAAGGGCCTAGCGATGAAGGCCCATAACTACCTCAAGGGCAGGGGATATTAGTATTTTATTGTTCTTTTAAAAGGCGGTAGTGAATCGAGTAGGGACTTTCCGTATCGCTTCGTTACTATGCGTCTATCAAGGATCGTGACTTTACCAGAATCTCTTTCCTTACGCAGTAGTCTACCCACAGATTGAATAAGCTTTTTACTCGCATCTGGAACAGTAATCTGCATAAAAGGGTTACCACCGCGTGATTCAATATATTCTGAATGTGCTTGCTCTACGGGAGAGGTAGGAACACCAAAAGGAATCTTGGTAATAACGAGGTTTTCAAGAAGCTCACCCGGTAGATCAAGACCTTCAGAAAAGCTGCCAGTTCCAAAAAGAACGCTGGTTTTACCTTGGTCTATTAGCTTTTTATGTTTTTTTAGGATTTCAGTTCGTGAAGTATCGCCTTGAACCTGCAATGCCCACAACTTTTTAACGAAATCTGTTGCTAACGCTTCTGCAACTTTGTTCATTTGCCAGTAAGAAGAGAATAGAACGAGATTGGCTTTTTTGTCTTCTATTATCTTAGGCAAAATTTCAATAAGATATTCGGTAAACTGAGGTGCTTGTGGTTCGTACTTCATTGCCGGCACGATCAGCTCTGCTTGATTCTGGTAATCAAACGGTGATGCCAAAGCCAAAAATTGTACGCCATCTTCTGCTTTTTGGCTGATACCTGCTTGATGACAGAAAAAGCTGAAAGAGTTGAGCGCCCTCATGGTCGCAGATACTAATACGGCACCCACACAGCGGCTCCAGATTTGCTGATCCAGTTGCCAACCCACCTCTAGTGGCGAAACATTAACAACGAAATCGCCTTCACTTTCTTTATTCAGTTCGAGCCAACGAGCCAAAGGAGCGCCTTTTTCTCTCTTCGGTTCAGCCATTAAGCGCCAAACTTGAGCAAGGTTCTCTGTTCTTTGTATATAGAAGCCAATTTCTGCCAGTGCCGGCTCTGCAAGTTTTGCTGAAAGCTCGCCGTCTTTAACTCGTTCTGCAATTAGGTCTGCAATCTTCGCAACGGCTTGGCTCGCCTTTTGCGTGAGCTGCTTGAGATCTTTAGATTCATTCTCAAGCCACTCTGGTAAGTCGCCATGTTCGAAGCGATACAAGCCGTCTTCAAAGTGGTTAGCGTCAAACTGTTTACTCATTTGAGTCAGGGTAGGGATCAGCTGTTGCACTGAGTCTTGCAGTTCATTTCGAAACCGGTGGACACGTTTCTCGTCAGCGAGGCCTGAAAGCTTAGTGATGGATTGGTTTAAACGCTCTAACCATGAAGCGGCACCCTTTAGACTTGCCGCCGCAGAAGAGTGATCTCTGGCTACATGCGGTAAATGGTGAGCTTCATCGAATATATAGATGCTATTTTCTGGCTCAGGCAGTATCACACCGCCGCCTAAGTCAGCATCTGCCATCACTAAACTGTGATTGGCGATAATCACGTCTGCTTTATCTAGCTCTGAGCGCGCTTTTTGGAAAGGGCAGTCTCTATGAGTAGGCATACTGTTATTACAGCTGTGCTTATCACTAACAATCATCTGCCAAATCATGTTGTCGATGGGTTTTGGCCACGAATCGCGGTCACCATCCCATTTACCTTGGGTTAGGCTTCGATACATGGTTTGAAGTTGCTCGATATCTTTCTTCTTTGGCTTAGATTCGAACATGGCTATTTGTCCGCCATCAACCCCGCAGGCAGCGGCTAGCTTTTCGGAGCAACAATAACGCTGTCTACCCTTCGCTAATATGAAAGAAAACTCTCGATCAGTCAGTCTTCTATATAGAGGGAGATCCTTATTGACGAGCTGTTCTTGTAGCGCAACCGTCGCCGTCGATATGACTATTTTTCGATTATTGAGCACAGCGACAGGAATAGTAGCCATTAAATAAGCCAGTGATTTCCCGATCCCGGTTCCCGCTTCTGCAACAATCATGCGATTACTTTTGTGGTATTGACCACAAAGTGTCTTCGCTATTTCTGCAACAAGGTAATTTTGAGCACGTCGAGGTACAAAGTTGTCCAACTGATCTTGGAGGTTTTGATAACTGGTGCGAATAGATTTTTGAATTTTAGTAGTTAGCATACTGTGACCTACGTAACGGAGCGAGGATAGTAGCACATATCACTAGTCGGTACATTTACGGTGAAATAGCTTGCTTTTGAATCAAAGGTAGATCTTGTTCACAAAAAAAAACTGAACCATCAGGAACTTAACTATTTTATTTATGTTGCGAAATATAAATATTAAAAAAGACTTGCTTGTAGGTGTTAAATCCTGAGATGTGGCGTTTTTACAAGTTGTTTGTGGTGTTAAATGCTGTTTTGTTCTTTTTTTGGATTATTATATTTCCTGATAAAACTAAGGATAAGCTGCTCGTAAAACAATGAAAAAAAATGTAAGTTGTTGATTTTGATTGTTTTGTGTTTTTTTTAGGTTTGTTTTTAGTTTATTTGACACGCAGGATAATCTTTTGCAATCTAGACCTCGAAATTTAGTGACGGTGATTAACCAACAAAGAGTGGTAATGACCAGTCATAAAAATAAAAGGGAACCGGGCAAGGATCTCCCATTCTTAGAAAAGGCAGTGGATTTATTATGAAAAAGACTCTATTAGCGCTAGCTATCGCAGCTACAGCAACTTCTGTAAACGCAGCAGAAATTTACTCTAACGACGATACTAAAGTTGGCCTAAAAGGCGAGGTAGATATCTACCTACAACAATCTGAAGTAGACGAGACTCTAACTAAAACAGTTAAAAACGAAGCTGACGTTTCTACTTGGGCTAAAATTCAACTAGACGCTGAGCAGAAGCTTAACGACCAGTTCACAGCATTCGCATCTTTCGAAATCGAAACTGACGGCAGCAACGCTAAGTTCGATGACGTTCTAGCTGGTTTTAAAACTGACACTTGGGGTATGGCTTTCGGTGAAACTGGCGACCTAGCAGAATCTGCTGACGCTATCCAGAAAGATGATATCACAAACGAAGGTAACTACATGGGCTCTACTGGTGGTCACCACCGCGAGTCTTCTGGCCACGGCGCTGTATTCAAAGGTCAATTCGTTGAAGGTTTCACAATCGTAGCTGACGTTAACACTGATTCTACTGAAGACGTTGACAACACTTACGGTATCTCTGCAGATTACGCATTCAGCAACTTCTCTATCGGTGCTTCTTACATCACTGGTGACGCTGCTAAAGACGTAGATTACTCTCTTGCTGGTGCTTCTGCTTCTGCTGAGTTTGGTGGCCTATACCTAGCTGTTACATACGCACAATTTGAAGGCAACCAAGGTTACGGTTACTGGGATCTAGCTGACATCGCTGCTGATTCTTACGGCAACGGTGAAACTATGGGTATCGCAGCTGCTTACCAAATCGACGCTGTTCGTCTATACACTACATACTCTGTAGCAACAACTGACGAAATCGCTACAGCAGCGGGTACTTCTAAGATCTCTGATATCGACTCTACTAACCTAGTTGTTGGTGTTGATTACGCATTCCGTGACAACATCCTATTCCTAGCTGAATACCAAACTGCTGATTTCGAATACGCATCACAAACTCTAGATGCTGATGGCGTTATTGCTGGTGTTTACTACACTTTCTAATTTGTAGTTAACTATGCTATATAAAAGCCAGCGTTAAGCTGGCTTTTTTACATTTATTGATTAAGGAATCGTACATGAACAAGTGGTATTTAAGTTTTATCTGTCTGCTCTCTGCACCATATGCAACAGCTTCTCTAGAGCTGGCTTCTGGTATCACTCTAAATACTTTGAACGGTGAGGTGATTGATAATGTGGAAGACGCTGTATTCACCTCAGGTGAAAACCAACTCGTTTTAGATTACACAGGGTATTTGAGCGATAAAGGCAAACGCGAGTTTATCAGTACAGTTCCTTACATTATGGTAGTTAATGTTCCCGAAAATGCTGATGTTGATATTGATCTTCTAAGTAGAAAGTACGCTAAAATCGAAAAAAATGTAGACAGAGAACTTCCTATATTCAGTATCTCTGTAAACGGTGATGATGCAGAAGTCGTGCAAGAAGTTTTGCCTCCATCTCAAGGTGCACTGCCTTACGGTGATATCCCCCAGCTAGTAAAAGACTACAATAAAGAAAGAGGCTTAGTGTTTGATTCAGGGAAGATTCGTTCGTTGAAAGAAGAGCTAGCGGCGGTACAAACTGGTGCAGTAGTTGGAGCGACGGTCGCTGCCGACAGTACTGTGCAAGAGTCTGAAAATACGCTTCAACTTAAGCTATGGTATTCAAGAGCAAATGAAGAAGAGCGTAAAGCATTCCAAAAATGGTTAATTGACCAAAAGTAATCAATCTTCACGTACAAAAAAGCGAGACGTAAATCTCGCTTTAATATATTGCTATGAGTTAAATCTCTTTCCACTCACCAGGCTGCAGCTGCCCCACATTCATATTACCCATTGAGTAACGGATAAGACGCAGGGTAGGGAAGCCGATATTGGCTGTCATTCGTCTTACCTGACGGTTACGCCCTTCAATGATAGTAATCGCTAACCATGTTGTCGGTATTGCGGCTCTGAAACGCACTGGAGGGGTTCTTTCCCACACAACAGGTTCAGACATCACCTCAACCTGAGCGGGCAGTGTCATGCCGTCTTTTAGTTCGACACCTTTTCTCAATTTATCTAAATCTTCCTCAGAAGGTGCGCCTTCAACCTGTACCCAGTAAGTCTTTGGGGATTTTGAGTTTGGTTGAGTTAGCTTAGCTTGAAAAATACCATCGTTGGTCAAGACCATTAACCCTTCGCTGTCGCGATCAAGGCGACCTGCAGCATAAACGTCTTTCACTGGAATAAAGTCCGCTAGCGTTTTTCTCCCTTCGCCATCTGTAAATTGGCTTAGAGTATCGAAAGGCTTGTTGAACAGAATTACTTTGCGATCTTCGAGCGCAACCTTAGGTTTTGCATTGGTAGGCTTGCCTTTATATCGGTGCTTGCTTGAGTGAGATTTGTTGTGCGAATTGCCAGTGTTATTCTTATCACTGCTTCGGCTTTGTCTATTACCGCTTTGTTTTAATGTTGCACCAGAACGAGCCGGTTTGTCTGAACGAGATGCGCTGCGTGAGCGAGTAGACATGTTAACTACCTTGCAAAAATGTAAACGAAGTGTGCTGAAAAGTTTTCACTGAAACGGAATTGAGCTATCATTTGCGCGCCTAAAAGACACAAAATAGAACAAGTTGATGGACTCTTAAGCCTGATTTGTTTAATTATACCTTCGTGTTTTATTATAACTGGCTCTTTTATTAAAACAAAGCACTCACGGATTTGGTTCATGCTGTCATCAAGATTGCATGAAAAATAAGATAGAGTACGACTATCGAGTAAGCAGTTTTCACTCTTAGAGTGGCTTACTGGTCAATTTATAACACGCTCACTACTTTAAATGAGCTTGTAAGAACTATAGGGAAATTTCATGCCTACTGAAAAACCAACGATCATCTATACCATTACAGACGAAGCTCCGGCGCTAGCAACATACTCTCTGCTGCCTATCATTCAATCTTTTACAGCTTCTTCTGGTATTAACGTTGATACTCGCGACATTTCACTTGCAGGGCGTATTATTGCCAACTTCCCTGACTATTTGAACGAAGAGCAACGTATTGGTGATGCATTAGCAGAACTAGGTGAATTGGCTAAGACACCAGAAGCAAACATTATCAAGCTTCCAAACATCTCTGCATCTGTACCTCAGCTTCAAGCAACAATCAAAGAGCTACAGTCAAAAGGTTACGCACTTCCTAATTACCCAGAAGAAGCAAACACTGACGAAGAGAAAGCAGTAAAAGCGACTTACGACAAAATCAAAGGCAGTGCAGTAAATCCAGTATTGCGTGAAGGTAACTCGGATCGCCGCGCTCCACTTTCTGTTAAAAACTACGCGAAGAAGAACCCACACTCAATGGGTGCTTGGTCTGCAGATTCTAAGTCGCACGTTTCAAGTATGGACGACAAAGACTTCTTCGGTAGCGAAAAGTCAGTAACCATTGAAGGTGCTACAGAAGTTAGCATTGAATTCGTTGGCAAAGATGGTGCGAAGAAAACATTGAAGCCAGCTTTTGCACTGCAAGATAAAGAGATCATTGATGCGTCAGTGATGAATAAGGCCGCTTTGGTTGCATTCTTCGAAAAAGAAATCGCATCGGCTAAAGAGCAAGGTGTACTGCTTTCTCTTCACTTGAAAGCGACGATGATGAAAGTATCTGACCCAGTGATCTTTGGTCACGCGGTTAAGGTTTACTACAAAGACGTATTTGCTAAACACGGTCAGCTGTTTGAAGAGCTAGGCGTTGATGTAAATAACGGCATCGGTGATGTCTACGCGAAGATTGATGCGCTTCCTCAAGAGCAGAAAGAAGCAATCGAAGCTGACCTGCAAGCGGTATACGAGACTCAGCCACCACTAGCGATGGTTGATTCGGACCGTGGCATTACTAACCTACACGTACCAAGCGATATCATTGTGGATGCATCTATGCCTGCAATGCTGCGTTCTTCTGGTCAAATGTGGGATCCAGAAGGTAAGCAAAAAGATACCAAAGCAATGATCCCAGATCGTAGCTACGCGAGCATTTACCAAGCGGTTATTGATTTCTGTAAAGAGAACGGCGCGTTCGATCCAACAACGATGGGTAGCGTACCAAACGTTGGCTTGATGGCTCAAAAAGCGGAAGAGTACGGTTCTCATGATAAGACTTTCATCCTTGAAGCTGCTGGTCAGGTTCAAGTTGTTGACGCTTCAGGCGCTGTGCTTCTTGAGCAAGACGTAGAGGAAGGCGATATCTTCCGTATGTGTCAGGTTAAAGATGCACCAATCCAAGACTGGGTTAAGCTTGCGGTAACGCGTGCTCGTGCATCGGGTGTTCCAGCGGTATTTTGGCTAGATGCGTCACGCGCACATGATGCTCAGCTTATCAAGAAAGTTGAAGCATACCTTCCTGAATACGATACCGATGGTCTTGAAATTAAGATCCTTGCTCCACTTGAAGCGACTCAATACTCACTGGTTCGTATCAAAGAAGGCCTAGATACTATTTCGGTTACTGGTAACGTATTACGTGATTACCTAACTGACTTGTTCCCGATTTTAGAGCTTGGTACATCAGCTAAGATGCTATCGATTGTTCCACTGATGAACGGTGGTGGTCTGTTTGAAACAGGTGCTGGCGGCTCTGCTCCTAAACATGTTCAACAAGTAGAGAAAGAAAACCACCTGCGTTGGGATTCTCTAGGTGAATTCTTGGCACTAGCGGCATCTCTAGAGTACCTGAGCGTAGTAACAGGTAACGCTAAAGCACAAGTTCTAGCTGATGCGCTTGATAAAGCGACGGGTGAGTTCCTTGATAACAACAAGTCTCCTTCACGTCGAGTAGGTGAGCTTGATAACCGTGGTAGCCACTACTATCTAGCGGCATACTGGGCTAAGGCGCTTGCTGAGCAAACGGCTGACGCTGATCTTGCTGCTGAGTTTGCAGGTGTGGCAAGTCAACTGGCTGAAAGTGAAGAAGCGATCGTTGCAGAGCTGAACAACGCTCAAGGTGTGGCTGGCGACTTAGGTGGTTACTACCTACTTGACGATGCATTGGTTTCAACACTAATGCGCCCAAGCTCAACGCTAAACGCGTTTATTGATGCATAGTGATTGGACTCATCGTTAGTCACTCATGAACGTGATTTGCTAACGAGTTGCTTAGGCTGATAGCTAAGTTATAGATAAAGTCAAAACGAAAGACGCTTTAACGATAATGTTAAAGCGTCTTTTTTCTGTCTAATACTTCTTAAGACCTAGCTTAAGGGGAGTAGCTCTTCGAGCTCATTGTCCAGTGAGCAACTTTAGAGCCCCCAAAACGAAAAAAACCGCTCACGTAATCCTGTGTTACAGGTATTAAATGAGCGGTTTTAATATTCTGTTTACCTGTCAGCCGTTAATGACGACTGATGGAGGTTAACATGAGTTTGCATTCGCCTATTTTGCGGCGCTGCCTTCTACAGGAACAACGGAGCTAGCATGCGAGCCTTTAGGTCCACTTTCTACTTCATAGTCGACCTGCTGACCAGCCTTTAAGGTTCGATAACCTTCCATTTGTATTGTGGAGTAGTGCGCGAAAATATCGCCGTCTTCACCTTCTGGACAAATAAAGCCAAACCCTTTGGCATTGTTAAACCATTTTACTGTACCTGTAGCCATGCTATACATCCCTCATGCATTTTGTTACTAACGTTGTTATATCAATTGTTGTAAGTGCGATTGATATCATTCCTACCAGCTAAAGAATTTCAGCTAATAGCTTGAATCTCGTACATTGCTTACGGAAATTAACGCTACCCTGCGTAATTATTCCTTATTGTTAATTTTTGAAGCGTGTTACTGATTTTAATTCATGTTGCAAAAGTGTATTAAAAAACCTTTTAGCTCCAATGTAGCTAATGATTGAGCACAGTCAATAGTAAATTGGTATAAAAGTGATCAATTTTAATAACAAATCACATTCGAGATTAACCGCAAACTATTAACCAAATAGTAACTTGGCGGTAATCTTATCGTTAGTATCAATAGTTATGGCGTCTTTTTAATCAATCACATATGTTAATCTTGTTAATCGAGATCTTTTATTTGCAGCGATGGAAATGGTGGATTAGGCTCAGTATAGAGGAATATTTTTTGGTACTGTTTCTAGGTGCAGTTTCTTAGTACACGGTAAAGCGTGAATGTGGTAAATTTGAGTTAGGTAAACACTCACGACTTCCGAAAAATAACCCTTAGCAAAGCGATATGAGCAGAAACTTTGAATGGGCATCTCCAGGCTCAGATTTACTGGAGAAAGAAGCAACAAAAGTAAAGCCACCGGCGATGTATAACGTTGTGTTGAATAACGATGACTACACGCCCATGGACTTTGTAATCGAGATCCTAGAGCGATTCTTCTCACTAGATATCGAAAAAGCAACGGAAGTGATGCTCAAGGTTCATTATGAAGGTAAAGCTATATGCGGCACATACAGTGCTGAAATAGCGGAAACAAAGGTAGCGCAGGTCACGATGTACTCAAAGGAAAATGAGCATCCGCTACTATGTACAATGGAGCAAGTATAAATTGCTCGAACAACACTGTTGTTCCCTTAGGAGGTACTTATGCTAAATAAAGAATTAGAGACGAGTTTAAATGGCGCATTTGCTCGTGCGCGAGACAAGCGACATGAATTCATGACTGTCGAACACCTCCTACTAGCATTATTAGAAAATGATGCGGCCAAGGAAGCGCTCCAAGCTTGTCAGGCTGATCTCGATGCTCTTCGCAATGAGCTCGATATTTTTATCGATCAAACGACCCCACTTATCCCTGAAAGCGACGAAACTCGCGAAACTCAGCCTACGTTGAGCTTCCAACGAGTACTTCAACGCGCTGTTTTTCATGTTCAATCTTCAGGTCGCAGCGAAGTAACAGGTGCTAACGTACTTGTGGCTATTTTTAGTGAGCAAGAATCTCACGCGGCATATCTTCTTAAGAAAAACGACATTAGTCGCTTAGATATTGTTAACTTCATCTCACACGGTATTACCAAAGCGAGCAACGAAGGCGACAGTCCTTCATCATCCGATTCATTTGGTGGTGCAGAAAATGCTGAAGAAGCTAACTCTGAAGACCGTTTAGAAAATTTTGCTACTAACCTTAACGAAGTCGCAAAGCAGGGCAATATTGACCCACTAATCGGTCGTGACAAAGAGCTAGAACGCACTATCCAAGTTCTGTGTCGTCGTCGTAAGAACAACCCTCTGTTAGTGGGTGAAGCGGGGGTAGGTAAAACTGCCATCGCGGAAGGTCTTGCATGGCGCATCGTTGAAGGACAAGTGCCTGAAATCATTCAGAGCAGCGTAATTTATTCTCTAGATATCGGTTCACTGTTAGCCGGAACCAAATATCGTGGTGACTTTGAGAAACGTTTTAAAGCGATTCTTAAGCAACTGGAGAAAGAAGAAGACGCGATTCTGTTCATCGATGAGATCCACACCATTATCGGTGCCGGGGCTGCATCGGGTGGTCAGGTTGATGCGGCAAACTTAATTAAACCATTACTAAGCAGTGGCAAATTACGTTGCATCGGTTCAACAACGTACCAAGAGTACAGCAGTATTTTTGAGAAGGAGCGTGCTTTAGCTCGTCGCTTCCAGAAAATAGATATTATTGAACCATCGCTAGACGATACGACCAAGATCCTGATTGGCTTGAAGCCAAAATACGAAGCTCACCACGAAGTGCGCTACACCAACAAAGCGTTGCGTGCCGCTGTGGAACTGTCAGCTAAATACATTAATGAACGCCACCTTCCTGATAAGGCCATTGACGTAATCGATGAAGCGGGCGCTCGTAGTCGTTTGGCACCTGCAAGCCGTCGTAAGAAAACGGTAAGCGTGGCTGATATTGAGTCAATGGTTGCGAAAATGGCGCGTATTCCTGAAAAGTCAGTATCGTCTTCAGACAAAGATACACTCCAGAAACTGGATGAGCGCATGAAAATGTTGGTATTCGGACAAGACCCTGCAATCGATGTATTGAGTGAAGCGATTAAGCTGACCCGTGCTGGATTGGGTGCAGACAATAAACCTGTTGGTTCATTCTTGTTTGCTGGTCCTACTGGTGTCGGTAAAACAGAGGTGACTGTTCAGCTGTCTAAGTTGATGGGTATTGAGCTTCTGCGCTTTGATATGTCTGAGTACGGTGAGCGACACTCAGTGAGCCGCTTGATTGGTGCGCCTCCTGGTTATGTTGGTTACGACCAAGGTGGTTTGCTAACGGATGCCGTAATCAAGAACCCGCACTCTGTTGTGTTACTGGATGAAATCGAGAAAGCTCACCCAGATATCTTTAACTTGCTACTGCAGGTAATGGATAACGGCACGCTAACTGACAACAATGGTCGCAAAGCGGACTTCCGTAATGTGATTCTAGTGATGACGACCAACGCAGGTGTGGCTGAAACCGAGAAGAAATCGATCGGCCTGATCCAACAAGATCATGCGCCAGATGCGATGGGCGAAATCAAGAAGGTATTTACTCCTGAGTTCCGTAACCGTCTTGATAATATCATTTGGTTCAACAGCCTTGACCCAAGTGTGATTAGCCAAGTAGTTGATAAGTTCATTGTCGAGCTTCAGGTTCAACTGGACGCTCGTGGCGTGTCTTTAGAGGTTTCTGAGGATGCTCGTCACTGGTTAGCTGATAAAGGCTATGACAAGACCATGGGTGCTCGTCCAATGGGACGTGTGATTCAAGAGAAGCTTAAGAAACCACTTGCTAACGAGTTACTGTTCGGTAGCTTGGTTGATGGCGGTACGGTTAAAGTATCCCTGAAAAAAGACGAATTGGATTTCATCTATGTTGGTGCTAAAGAAGAGGTCATGCACTAACGAAGTGATTGATAAATCAAAGGCTTAAATATAAAACGCATGACTTAGGTTGTGCGTTTTTTTATGCTTGCGAGATGCGAGATGCGAGATGCGAGATGCGAGATTGATGTGCTTGTGTAGTAAAAAGCTCAGGCAATAAAAAACGGAGCCTTAAGCTCCGCTTCTTATTGTATTCGCTAATTAAAAATTAACGAGCACGGAAGACGATGCGGCCTTTAGAAAGGTCGTATGGAGTCATCTCAACAGTTACTTTATCACCAGTAAGAATACGGATGTAGTTCTTACGCATTTTACCAGAGATGTGTGCTGTCACTACGTGACCGTTTTCAAGCTCAACACGGAACATTGTGTTTGGTAGAGTATCAAGGACAGTGCCTTGCATCTCGATTACGTCTTCTTTAGCCATCTAATCCTCTTTCGAAATTTGGCGGTTTTCAACGGCTTGATTGTGCCGTTAAAATCAAAATATGTAAAGTTGTCGCGTATTCTACCCTTGCCACCGCTGATTTACTAGCCTTTGATGACGTTGAAATCGTACTTTATAGTTCATCGCAGGGCATTCATCGATTTGATAACCCAAATATAACCATTGTTTTTGTTCTTTCTGGGCATGTTGGATCTGAAATAGAACGCCAAGTGTTCCCATCGAAATGTCTATATCAGGATCGAAGAAGGTATAAAACGCGCTCGTACAGTGAGCCATGATGTCGGTTACGGCGATACCAACCAACTTGTTCTCATCATAGATGTGCATGAACTTTGTAGTAAGCCACTCATTTTTAGAGAATTGTAGAAACTCTTCTTTCTTGGGTGGGTACATGGTTCCCGAACGGTGACGAGCGGTGATATAGCGACTGTATAAGTCAAACCAGTTGTCATCCATCTCATCTTTCAGTTCCCAACGTAGTGATTTTCCTTTGTTAAGGATCCGTCGTTGGCTTTTGGAAAGCTTAACCTCAGGAATTGAAAGCCGAATCGCTTGGCATGCTGAGCAATTATCGCAATGTGGCTTATAAATGGTTGAACCACTGCGGCGAAATCCATTCGCAAGCAGAACTTCATAGTTATCTGAGGTGTGCATGTGTTCGTCAAGCGTGACAGCCACTCTCTCTTCGAAGTGAGGTAAGTAGCTGCAAGCGTGATTGTCTGTTAATCCAATTCTGATTTGTTGTAAATCTGGATTCATTAAGGCATTTCCTTTAGCCATTGGGTTTTAAAGCATGCATCGTCAACGGAGAACTCTTTGAGTAATTGCAGAGAGCCTAGGAATTCATCCCTATCAACCTCGATAGCGCCCAAGGATTCCAAGTGAGGGTTCATGATTTGGCAATCAATCAGTTGTCCGCCGAATCGGGTAAAGTGTTTACAAAAGTACCACAGCGCAATTTTAGAGGCATTGGTCTTTAGGCTGAACATCGATTCACCGCAAAAGACTTGGCCTCTTTGTAAGCCGTAAAGTCCACCGATCAGTTCATCATCTTGCCAAACCTCAACCGAGTGGCAGAAACCTAATGAAGCGAGTTTGCGGTAGGCTGACTGCATGTCGCTGTTTAGCCAGGTTTCTTCTTCGGGTCTTAGTGAAGAGCAATAACCAATTACTCTGTCCGTCGCTTGGTTGATGCTGACTCGGTAATTGTGCTTTCTTTGAAACTTTTTAAGACTTTTTGACGGTTCGAATGTCTTAGGATTAAATACCGCTCGCGGTGCAGGGCTCCACCAAAGTATAGGCTCACCTGGGCCATACCATGGAAATATACCTTGGCTATAAGCGTTTAAAATTCGCATTGGTGATAAATCACCACCGAAGGCGAGCAGACCGTTGGGGTCATCAAGCGCGTCGAAAGGCGAAGGAAACTCTATACTAGTAGTATCAAGTTCGGTTAGGTATATAGTCATAAGTACCGCATTACAGATTAATCACTGACCAAGAGGTCTTTAGGAGTTTTACCATGAAGAAGTTGCTTTGGATTTTACTTGTTTTGCCCATGTTGGCAAATGCAGCTTACAACAGAAACCAAGCTCGACCAGTAAACGAGGTGGTTTATGGTGAGATTGATACGGTCAGATACATCACTCAGCAAGAGATCGTTGAGTCGAAAGCGAATGGTTGGGAAACCTTGTTAGGTGCGGCGATTGGTGGCTTGATTGGTAACCAGTTTGGCGGCGGCACTGGTAAAGAAGTGGCGACAGCTGTAGGTGCAGTAGCAGGTGCGGGTATTGCTCGTAACCGAGGTAACACACAATATAAAGTAGAGTACAAACTGGTCGAGTTATTGGTCAAAACCAAAGACGACAAGTTGGTCAACATTATCCAAGATGTCGATAACTCGATGCTGTTCAACCGAGGCGATGATGTACGAATTCTCTATTTTTCAGATGGTGTTCGAGTTGATCTCGTGTACTAGTATATAAATACGATTGATTGGCTAATTAATCACCGGTTTGGGCCGGATTAGCTCTGGAGTTCGTTGGAAAAGTTCGTTAGTCTGCAAGTACGAAGAATTATTCATCACCCGAAAATAAATACGCACCAGTGACTTCGGGTGGTACAAGGACTATAAGATTTAATGGAAAGCCTTACGTTACAACCAATTCAAAAAGTGAACGGGGAAGTTAACCTACCTGGTTCAAAAAGCGTTTCCAACCGTGCACTTCTTTTGGCTGCACTTTCTACGGGAACCACTCGCCTAACAAACTTGCTAGACAGTGATGATATTCGTCATATGTTGAATGCATTGACTCAGTTAGGTGTTGATTATCAGTTGTCTGCAGACAAAACCGTTTGTGAAGTGACAGGTGTTGGTGGTGCATTTTCAAGTGACAAAGCCCTAGAGCTTTTCTTAGGTAATGCGGGTACGGCGATGCGTCCGTTGGCGGCTGCACTATGTTTAGGTCGCGGTGAATACGTTCTTACTGGTGAGCCTCGCATGAAAGAGCGCCCAATTGGCCACTTAGTAACAGCACTACGAGAAGCCGGTGCCGACGTTGAATATTTAGAGAACGAAAACTACCCGCCATTGAAGATCACAGGTACCGGTTTGAAGAGCGGTACGGTTTCTATCGACGGTTCGATCTCTAGTCAATTTTTGACGGCATTTTTGATGGCTGCGCCTTTAGCTGAAGGTGAAGTGACCATTAAAATTGACGGTGAATTGGTTTCTAAACCTTACATCGATATTACGCTGCACATCATGAAGCAATTTGGTGTGGACGTGATCAATAATGATTACCAAGAGTTTGTGATTCCTACCGGGCAATCTTACTCGGCACCGGGTGATTTCTTGGTTGAAGGTGATGCATCATCTGCGTCATATTTCCTTGCAGCCGCTGCTATCAAAGGTGGTGAGATTAAGGTCACTGGTATTGGTAAAAACAGTATCCAAGGTGATATCCAATTCGCTGATGCGCTTGAGAAAATGGGTGCGGAAATCGAATGGGGTGACGACTACGTTATTTCTCGTTGTGGCGAGCTGAAAGGCATTGATATGGACTATAACCATATCCCAGATGCTGCGATGACTATCGCGACAACCGCATTGTTTGCGAAAGGCACAACGGCAATCCGTAATGTCTACAACTGGCGTGTGAAAGAGACAGATCGCTTGGCTGCAATGGCAACAGAGCTACGCAAAGTCGGCGCTGAAGTGGAAGAGGGTGAAGATTACATTATTGTTAACCCTGTGGCTGAACTGACTCATGCGGCGATTGATACTTACGATGATCACCGTATGGCGATGTGTTTCTCGCTGGTTGCCTTGAGCGATACGCCTGTGACGATTAATGATCCAGGTTGTACGTCAAAGACATTCCCTGATTACTTCGACAAGCTGAAAATGCTAAGTCTATAAAAATGCTTAGTATGTAAAGGTTTAGGAACAAAAAAGCTTGCCTAAGTGGCAAGCTTTTTAATTATTGCTGAATTGTAAATTCTTTCGAAAGGTGGTGCGCTAAGTATTTAAACATGTTAAATACCGCGGTTGTATTCTCGGTCGGCATTCCATTGCTGTCTAAGAAGTATTCACCTTTGAAGACGAGTACATCGTCTTTTTCTACTACGCTGTTTGCGCGCATGCCTTCAATGTAGTCATCATGTGATTGGATAATTTGGTTTGCGATAAGCAGTAAATCAAATTCTGCTATTACTTTCTTTGTCATGAGTTTATCTCTGATAACTGAATATAACGTTGAGTTTATGGTGTCGAACTAGAAATTCAATGATTTCACAACCGATTAAGAGAGTCTTTTCAAACATCCACAATTTATTTTGTGATTTACGGCAAAAATAATTGAATGGGGCTCGCGTTAGATTCGCGGACAAGCTTAGTATGAGCCCGTTTAGACGTAATGCCTGATGAATAGGCTCTTGCAAGTATTCTTAGTGAGTACTTTATAGCTTCTTTATATTGTGACCCTTTTATCTATGAGTCGTCGAATTGTCGAGCGATCAGATCCAATTTTGAAAAAAGCGGTTGATCTTCTAGTAATCTCGCACAATAGTAAAAAAAGAAGCAATGAATTTAGAATATCATGCGTAAAAGCCCACAAGCTAAATTGTTGGTGCTGAAGCATCGTGATTAAGGACGTTAGAGTCAATATGGGTAAATCGCTCGTTATAGTGGAGTCGCCAGCCAAGGCTAAAACTATCAATAAATATCTTGGCAAAGACTTTGTCGTTAAGTCGAGTGTAGGTCACGTACGTGATTTACCAACGGCAGGTCAAAGTACTGGTCAAAAGGCTGCTGCAGTTTCAACCAAGGGTATGAGCCCAGAAGACAAAGCTCGTATCAAGAAAGAAAAAGATCGCAAAGCTCTTATCAAAAAGATGGGTATCAACCCGTATAAAGAGTGGGAAGCGAACTACCAAATCCTACCTGGTAAAGAGAAAGTCGTCGCTGAATTGCAAAAACTGGCTGAGAACGCAGACCATGTTTATCTCGCAACCGATTTGGACCGCGAAGGAGAAGCTATCGCATGGCACCTTCGTGAGATCATCGGTGGCGATGAAACGCGATACAAGCGAGTGGTTTTTAACGAAATCACCAAGAATGCTATTCAACAAGCTTTCGAAACTCCAGGTGAGCTAAATATTGATGGCGTAAACGCACAACAAGCACGACGTTTTATGGACCGTGTTGTTGGCTTTATGGTGTCACCTCTGCTTTGGAAAAAAGTAGCACGAGGCCTGTCCGCTGGCCGTGTTCAATCAGTAGCGGTAAAACTACTGGTAGAGCGTGAGCGCGAGATCAACGCCTTTATCCCTGAAGAGTTCTGGGATGTGCATGCTGATACTAAAACAGCCGAGAAAACCGACTTTAGACTGCAAGTAGCGCAGAAAGACGGTGTTGCGTTTAAACCTGAAAATGAAGCGCAAACACAAGCTGCTGTTAGCGTTTTAGAAAAAGCGCAATACGAAGTATGTAAACGTGAAGACCGCCCAACAAAGAGTAAGCCGTCTGCACCTTACATCACGTCGACGCTGCAACAAGCGGCGAGTACGCGTCTTGGTTATGGCGTAAAGAAAACCATGATGCTGGCTCAACGCCTGTATGAAGCGGGTTACATCACTTATATGCGTACTGACTCAACCAACTTGAGTTCAGAAGCTGTAGAAGCCGCTCGTGAATACATTGGTTCTGAGTACGGCGCGCAATACCTTCCACCTAAAGCACTTGCATACGGCAGCAAAGAGGGCGCTCAAGAGGCCCACGAAGCGATTCGTCCTTCAAGTGTAGATGTTAAGTCGGAAGATCTAAACGGCGTAGACGCAGACGCACACAAGCTTTACTCGCTAATTTGGAATCAATTCGTAGCGTGTCAAATGACGCCAGCTCAATACGATTCAACGACAGTAAGCGTTAAAGCCGATGAGTACACGTTGAAAGCGAAAGGTCGTATCCTTAAATTTGATGGTTGGACTCGTGTTCAGCGTCCAATGGGTAAGAACGAAGATACGATCCTTCCAGCAGTACAGATCGGCGATAAGCTCGATCTGATCGCGCTAGACCCTAAACAGCACTTCACTAAGCCACCGGCTCGTTTCACTGAAGCGGCGCTAGTTAAAGAGCTTGAGAAGCGTGGTATTGGTCGTCCTTCAACATACGCATCAATCATCTCGACGATTCAAGATCGTGGTTATGTAAAAGTTGAACAGCGTCGTTTCTATGCTGAGAAGATGGGTGAAATTGTTACTGACCGTCTAGACGGCAGCTTCAATGACCTAATGAACTACGACTTCACTGCTCGTATGGAGCAGAAGTTGGACCAAATCGCAGAAGGCGAAGCAAGCTGGAAAGGCGTGCTAGATAACTTCTTCGAAGACTTTACTGGCGATTTGGAAAAAGCAGATTTAGACGAAGACGCTGGAGGCATGAAGCCAAATCATATCGTGGAAACCGATATTGAGTGTCCGACTTGTAGCCGTAAAATGGGTATTCGTACTGCTTCGACAGGCGTATTCCTTGGTTGTTCTGGCTATGCACTTCCACCAAAAGAGCGTTGTAAGACAACAATCAACCTTGGTGATGAAGAAGGCATTATCAACGTGCTTGAAGAAGACGTTGAAACAGCAGCACTTCGAGCTAAAAAGCGTTGTCCTATTTGTGAAACAGCAATGGATGCTTATCTAATCGATGATAAGCGTAAGATGCACGTATGTGGTAACAACCCGAACTGTGAAGGTTATGTGGTTGAGCACGGCGAATTTAAAGTGAAAGGCTACGATGGTCCACTTGTTGAGTGTGACAAGTGTGGTTCTGACATGGTTCTGAAGAACGGTCGTTTTGGTAAATACATGGATTGTACCAATGACGATTGTAAGAACACTCGTAAGATTCTAAAAAATGGCGAAGTTGCGCCACCGAAAGAAGACCCGGTACATTTCCCTGAACTTCCATGTGAAAATTCAGACGCGTACTTTGTTCTTCGTGATGGTGCTTCTGGTCTATTTATGGCTGCGAGCAACTTCCCTAAATCACGTGAAACACGTGCACCATTAGTGGAAGAGTTGGTTCGTTTTAAAGACCGTATCTCACCTAAGTTCCAATACCTAGCATCAGCGCCAGTTGCTGACCCTGATGGTAAGCCGACAGTGGTTCGTTTTAGTCGTAAGACTAAAGAAAACTACGTTCGTACTGAAGTAGATGGAAAACCGTCCGGTTGGACTGCGTTGTACATCGACGGTAAGTGGGAAGTTACGGATAAGCGTAAAAAGCCTAAAGAGAAGTAACTGAACGTTATTGATGAAAAAGCAGCCTAATGGCTGCTTTTTTTTGATCTCAATATGACTAATTATGCAACTTGTTGACCTGGTGTTTCGTCGGTGGGGATTTATTAAATTCACACCGCAAAGTAATGGCGGCAATTAATCATATCTTCTTATGCAACTTTAACGAGAATGTAACTTAATTAAAATATTGTAACTCACAGATCAGCGTTTAGTTGTATACCTGATGTGTGTCGGGTGTTAATGTAATGTTTCGTCTGGACGGTGTAGTGTGAGCTGCTTTAAGTCTTAGGAAAGCAATCAGCTTACGTACCACAGAATGGCGTATTAAAAATTGAATTCGGCCGAAAAGTCGATAACGTATATAAAACCAAGTGCAAAGAATAGTGCACACATAACAACGTTTGGCTTAGGATATTGTCACTGTATGTGAATGGATATTCGCTAAATACCGAAATAAGTGTTGGTGCTCATCCCCCAGAGGAAGATACCTCTACGAGTACTAACATCGACAAGCTATAGATATATGGAGAATAAAATGGCTGGTGTATTGGGAATGATTCTTGCTGGTGGTGAAGGCTCTCGCTTAAGACCTTTAACTGAATCTCGCAGCAAACCCTCGGTTCCTTTCGGTGGTAGTTACCGCTTAATTGATTTCGCTTTGAACAACTTCGTTAATGCTGATCTAATGAAGATCTACGTATTAACACAATTTAAGTCACAGTCACTGTTCCACCATATGAAAAAAGGCTGGAATATCAGTGGCATAACAGACCGTTTTATCGACCCAATTCCTGCGCAAATGCGTAAAGGAAAGCGTTGGTATGAAGGCACAGCAGATGCTATCTACCAAAACATGGGCTTTATGGAGTTGGAAGAACCTGATCAAGTATGTATTTTTGGTTCAGACCATATCTATAAGATGGACATCAAACAGATGCTTGATTTCCATAAAGAGAAGAAAGCGGCTCTAACAGTATCAGCATTGCGCATGCCGCTTGCTGAAGCATCAGAATTCGGTGTTATTGAGGTTGATGCTGACGGCCGTATGATTGGCTTTGAAGAGAAACCTGCAAATCCGAAGTCGATCCCGGGCGATCCAGAATCAGCGCTCGTTTCAATGGGCAACTACGTGTTCGAAGCGAAAGAGCTTTTTGCTGAACTAACGGAAGATGCTGATAGAGAAGGTTCGACACACGATTTCGGCAAAGATATTATTCCAAACATGTTCCCACGTGGTGACGTGTTTGTTTATGATTTCAGCACCAACCGTATTACTGGTGAGAAAGAAGAAGTTTACTGGCGCGATGTAGGTACGATTGACGCGTACTGGCAAGCGCACATGGACCTTCTTAAGAAAGATGCGCCATTCTCGCTATACAACCGTAAATGGCCTCTACACACTTATTACCCGCCACTACCACCAGCTACGTTTACTGATTCGGCAAATGGTCGAATTCAGATCATTGATAGCCTTGTGTGTAGCGGTAGTTATGTACGTGGTTCGCGTATTGAAAAGAGTGTATTGGGCTTCCGCAGCAATATCGCATCAGCGTGTGATATCAGCGAAAGTATCTTACTCGGTGATGTAAAAGTGGGTGAGGGTTGTATCTTGCGCCGCGTTATCATTGATAAAGATGCAGACATCGCACCGGGTACACAGATTGGTGTGAATCTGACAGAAGACAAAAAGCATTACCACGTATCTGACGATGGTGTTGTAGTGATTTCTAAAGGAGCACGAGTTGGTTACTAAGACTCTCTCGGTACTTTTTGTAGCGTCTGAAGTTGAAGGCTTGATTAAAAGTGGTGGCTTGGCTGATGTAGCCAAGGCACTGCCGAAAGCGTTGCAAACACTCGAACAGGACGTTCGAGTGACTATCCCCGCATATAGAAACATTCCAAACATTGATTCAGCAGAAGTTATTTTATCGACTGAACTCGATCATTGGCCTCATACGGCTTATCAAGTTAAAAAACTGAGCGTAGAAGGCGTTCCAGTTTTTGGTATTGAATGTGCCAAGTATTTCGACCGCCCGGAAATGTACGCAGAAAACAATCAAGCTTATGCTGATAATGGAGAGCGCTTCTCGTTCTTTAGTGCAGCCTGTCTTGATATGCTTCCTAAGCTTGGTTTTCAACCGGATATCATTCATGCAAATGACTGGCATACTGGTTTCGTTCCTTTCTTGCTTAAATCGCGTTATCAAGAACACGATTTCTTTGAAAATACGCGCAGTGTTATCTCGATCCACAATGCGGTTTTCAAAGGTGTGTTCGCATACGATGAACTTCAATTCCTGCCAGAGATGCACAGTTACCATGCGCCTGAAGCTTCAGTGAGTGACACTCATGTCACTATGCTAAGAGCTGGTGTGATGTGCGCGGATAAAGTGAACGCAGTAAGTCCTACCTATGCAGAAGAGTTGAAAACGGAATTAGGTAGCCACGGTATGGCTGCAGAATTCCAACACAGATCGGCTGATCTGTTCGGCATTTTGAATGGGTGTGATTACGGGGCTTGGAATCCGGAAACTGATGCTTTCCTGCCTCGTAAATACAAAGCGACCAAGCACAGCATGGCTCGCGGAAAATCAGCTTGTAAGCAAAAACTGCAACAAGATGTAGGTTTACCCGTTGCCGACTGCGCGGTTTATGGCATGGTTTGTCGCTTGACGAATCAAAAAGGTGTTCATTACTTACTGCCTATCATCGAACAGTTTTTGAAAAATGATCTGCAGATCGTGATTGTCGGTACTGGCGATCCGGTTTTAGCGAGTCAATTGAAAGAGCTATCAGCGCTTCACTCAGATAAGTTCTCGTTCGTGGAAGCGTACAATAATGAACTTGCGCACTTGGTTGAAGCAGGCTCTGATTTCTTCTTGATGCCTTCGGAATTTGAACCGTGTGGCTTAAACCAAATCTACAGCATGGCTTACGGTACTTTGCCGATTGTTCGTTCTGTGGGAGGTTTAAAAGACAGTGTGAATGATTACGATGAGGATCCTGAAGTCGCGACTGGGTTTGCTTTTGAAGAGCCAACACCGCAGGCGTTATTGGCTGTGTTACATCGTTCATTACTGCTTTACGCACAAAACCCATCTGAAATTAAGCGTGCTCAGCTTTATGCTATGCAGCAAGATTTTAGTTGGGAAGATGCGGCTAAAGAATACTTGGATATGTACCATTCAGCACTTTAACTTGTTGACTTAGTTTTAAAATTAGCTGGCGAGCAACAACCGCTCGTAATAAATGAAGGCGCTCTAATTGTAGAGTGCCTTTTTGTTTCCTGGTCAGAGCACATCACGTTTACGAAGACAAAGCTTGCAAACTCATTTTAGTCAGGTAGAAAAGGTGAGATAGGTATTCACATGACTAATGATAGGTTTGACACTATTATCACTTAAAGTTCTTAATAGCGTGATATCCTTAGTCATCGCCTCGTGATGAGGCATAGCTCCATTCCAATAATTAAAGCGATAGGTATGTCTGAGAGTTTACTATTTCATAAAACATTTACTCACCCTACGAGCGATGAGTGGGTTGTATTTGTGCATGGCGCAGGAGGCAGTTCCTCCATCTGGTTCAAGCAGATCAAAGCGTATAAACAGCATTTCAACTTACTTCTCATTGATCTGAGAGGGCACGGTAAATCAGACAATATACTTAAAGGGCTGATTTCGAATCGCTATACGTTCAAATCGGTGACGCTTGATATTCTTAAAGTGTTAGACCATCTTAAAATCCGTTCTGCACATTTCGTTGGCATGTCTTTGGGCACGATTATTGTGCGTAACGTTGCGGAACTAGCGGCTGGCCGTGTACGTTCAATGGTACTGGGTGGCGCTGTCACCAAGCTAAATACTCGCTCTCAAGTGTTAATCAAGTTGGGTAACCTCAGCAAGCACATCATTCCTTACATGTGGTTATACAGCCTTTTTGCTTATGTTGTGATGCCACAAAAGAGCCAAAAAGAGTCTCGTCATCTTTTTATCCGCGAAGCTAAAAAGCTGTGTCAAAAAGAGTTTAAGCGTTGGTTTATCTTAACGGCTGATGTAAACCCATTGATGAAGTATTTCAAAGACAGAGAATTGCCGATCCCAACCCTTTATTTAATGGGAGAACGTGACTACATGTTCATCAAGCCTGTAAAAGAAATGGTCGCAGCGCATGAGTCGAGTGAGCTAGTAGAAATTCCGAATTGTGGACACGTGTGTAACGTGGAAAACCCTGAAGAGTTTAATCAGCGTTCGATTGCGTTTATTCAAAAACAAATTCAGTGATTTTCTAGGCGTGAAATCAAAGATGATGAGTTAATCGAATTGAAATAAAAACGGGAAGCTAACTTTAGCTTCCCGTTTTTAATTGGAGGAGGTATCTGACCGAATCGTTCTATCAGGTCACTGAAACCCTGCTATTCAGGTGAGGCAGCACCGCACTGCCAGCAAGAGCCGAATTGCGCTTCGTTGACTTCATGACACTCACCACAACGCCACTCTTCATAGATGATCGAATCTTGCTGCTTTTGGTAGTCATTGACAAGCATGCGAGCTTTACTGGCCAATTCTGGCTCATATAACCATACGTAAGGGTCAGTTTCTTCAGTGAATGGGATTTCCCCTTTCAATCCGAACAACCCCTCGCCACGGACTTCACAGGCAATATTCTCGCTTTCTAACAACCCACAGATGATATGAGCTTCTGTCGGATTCGATGCACTGAAGATTTTCATTGAATTAGAACCTTATTCGGCTATCTGTGTTATTTAGTTATTATAAATTATTCAGCTACGGGCGCTGAACGAAACTTACCCATCAACCATTTAGCCACTATTGGGAATATACCCAATAACGCAAATGACAATAGTACTGAAGGGGAGACGATGCCCGAAAGTGAATCAATTTCTGCGAGCTGAGTACCAGCATTCAAGAAAACCGCCGTCCCCGGTAACATCCCGATTTGACTCGTAAGGTAGTAACGACTCACTGACATGGGTGTTAGACCCATCAATAGGTTGATAAGGAAAAATGGGAATACAGGAATCAGACGCAGAGAAAACAGGTAAAATGCGCCGTCTTTTTCAACCCCCTTGTTAATCGTCGCCAATTTGTCACCAAACTTGGTTTGAATCCAGTCACGCAACAGGTAACGGCTACTTAAGAAGGCTAAGGTCGCACCGATCGCACTTGCGAAAGATACCAGCAGCAAGCTGTTCCAGAAGCCAAATAGCGCGGCCCCTAATAGGGTCACAACAGCGGCACCGGGAATGGAGAAAGCTGTAATCATTACATACGCGACAAAATAGATAGCGGCAGCCGCAATAAAGTTGCTGTCAATGTAGTCATTTAACACAGCTTGTTGGGCCTTAGCATTTTCAAGCGTTAAGTACTGGCCGAAATTGATGCCTAACAAGACGATGGTTACGACCAACACAATACCCAATATCATTTTCTTACTCATTGATACTTCCTCTAAATTTTCAATGCATACCGATAGTATAGATAGACAGGCAAAGCATAGATTAACTTTCACCAGATATAAAAAAAGCCGCAGTAAATGCGGCTTAGTTATGTATATAGATTGCACTGACAATGTTAATTGACGCGATTGATAAGCTCTTCGCGACGCTGCTGCGGTATAACAGACCAATGTGTACCATTAATCGCGCCTTCTAGCGCCCAAAGTAGTTCAATACTGACAGAAGACGCATGCGATTCTTTGATGGCGTTAAATGCGTTTACAGAGCCAGATTCATATAAACGTTCTACAGAATCGATCCCTGCCTTTTTCAACATACGCTCGGTAGCGAGTCGAAGATTAGGCAGATCTTTGAGTCGGGTCGGCTTAGCAGAAGACTGCTCAGCTTTTTCTTCTTTAGCAAAACCTAGAGACGTGGTTGCAAGCTGCAAGATTTTCTCTTGGTCTTGCCAGAGGCCTTCAGGTAAAGCGAAATATTTAGTAACGACAGGGAAACCACGTTTTTTGTAGACGTACGGTTGAAACCCTTGTTGTTCGAATTGTTTCGTTGTGCCTTTGTCTGCGCGTATGTGCAACTGGTCATTTACAACCAGAGCAAACATAGTGTCATCAGCAAAAAGACCGAAGCCACCAAACATTGAGCGTGATTTTATTTTTCCTAGGGACTCAAATAACTTCATCGAGTCCTTTAGTATCGGTTTATCCATGTTATTTATCTCGGTGTATTTGAACTACGCCACCAAATAAGCAGGTCCGAGAGATTAGCAAAATGTTGCAATTAAATTGTCAATAAGCCGTAAATTACTAAATTATTAGTAGTTACTGCATTTTGCCATCGGTAACCCCGCTACCATACCAACGAGTGGTTTAGGCCGGAAGCTTTGCGTCTCACTCTTTCGAGTGGTTTGCCCTGTGCGTGACTGATTGAATAGAATAAAGTTTTTGTTGAATGAAGCTCACAGTTGATATTTCAAAATGTGACATTGCTTCAATTAATGATCTTTCATTTATGCATAAGGGTTCATTATAGTTGCTGATAAAAAAAGCGCACCTAAAGGTGCGCTTGATGAAATTAAACTCGAATTATCAACTAATTTAACGTTTTAACTGTACTTCGTTCAACAATTTCAGGGTGCATTTCGAAGACGCGTTTTTCGTGGTCTTTGTCTTTGATGCGCTCTAATAGAATTTCGAATGCATTCTTACCAACACGACGTTTTGGTTGGTGAACGGTCGTTAGCGGCGGAGAGAAGTATTCAGCCAGTTCGATGTTGTCGTAACCGATCACTGAGATATCTTCTGGAATGCGAATGCCTTTTTCTTGCAGGCGGCTCATTAAGCCGAGTGCCATTGTATCGTTAAAGCAGAATACCGCTGTTGGACGATCTTCCATCTCAACGATTTGTTCTGCAGCAAGAACAGCCGTATCACACTCAAAGTTGCCTTCGATGATCATATTTTCATCAGCAGAAATCTTTGCTTCGTTGAGTGCGCGCTTGTAACCGGCAATACGTTCAACACATGCTGCTTTGTCTAAGTGGCCACTTAAACATGCAATCTTAGAGTGACCGCGTTCAATAAGGTATTTGGTCGCTAGGTAGCCACCTTCTTCTGAGTTATCGATGATCTTATCAGCCTGAGAGCTCTCAGGGCCCCAGTCCATGATAACTTTAGGGATGTCAGCGTGACGGTCTAACATCTCTCTTAGTTCTTCAGTTAGGTCTGAACACATAACTAAGATGCCATCTACACGTTTCTCTGCAAGCATTCGAATGTAGTCACGTTGCTTCTCATAGATACCGCCCGTATTACACAGGATCAAAGTGTAACCTTGACGGTAGCAGTAGCTCTCAACACCATCGATAACTTCAGAGAAGAATAGGTTAGTTGATTGAGTCACTAGCATGCCGATGGTGCGTGTTGTATTACACTTCAAACTACGAGCAACAGCACTTGGTGCATAGTTCAGTTCATCTACGGCTTTGTTTACTTTTTCTTGAGTTGCTTCTGCAACAAAGCGAGTTTTGTTGATTACGTGAGAAACGGTTGTTGTTGATACGCCGGCTAAGCGAGCGACATCTTTTATAGTGGCCATGGTTTTATCCTATTAGAAGCTACTTTCCCAAAGTACGGAATAAAGTAGCCGTTAAGCTACCTAACTAAGAGCTTAAATTTGTAGGGCTCTTTGGGTACTAAAGTGCTAAAAAACAAAAAACCGCTATTGAGCGGCTTGTCTTAACACCGAAATGCTCTGAACTGTAATAAGCATAGCATTTCGTGAATGTTTCATATTTTATCGTTTGCGGTCACAATTTTAGACTGACTAGAAATTACTCGCAATAAAATTCACCCAGAAATCCGGGTGAATTGTCACATTCTACTGAATTTATTTACCTAGTCATCCAATAAGCTATTCACCAGCTAAATATTGAGTGTCTAATTGACAGAATGCGAGTAGCAAAGATGAGACGCTAGCGTAGAAACCGAATTCATCAACGTCATGACATTTCACGTTGAACTTTGGTACCCAAGTCAGCAATTGTTGTTCGATAAACTGCTGTTGAACGGCAAATGAATTCTCTAGCTCTTCTTCAATATCCGTTTCGTTTGAACGAATGATCAAGTTACCAAGGAAATCGAGTTCGATAGCAATGTGGTCTGCTGGCTCTTTTAGATCTTGGTTCACGACTAAGTTGTGCTTAGCCATGATCTCTTCCATATCTTTTGCTGGCTTATCATTCAAAAGGCCAGTTTCGCCGATATACATAGAAGCGTAAGGAAGAGCACCGTGCTTATCTGTCTTTAAGAAAAGATCGCAAAAGTCTGCAGACAGTTCTAGCTGAGCATCTTCACGTGTTTGTAGACGGTTTAGCGCATCCACTAACTTATCAATCGCTGGCTTTAGTGTTTCATTTTCGCCTAAACCAGTTAGGAAAGAACGAATTGCAACAGAGTGGTAGTGATCGAGTTCTTCTTGAGTGAGCTCTTTGGCAAATAAGCTTGATAGCCACCAGTATATTTCTGCTCTTTGCTCGTTGAACGCTTTCGTATCTTTCATTTGTTAGATCCTGACTTAGTCTTGTGATGTTGCTTATATGCATCTTGAAGTCACTTGGGCATAAGCACACCAAGGCTGAATAACAAGGTTATTTGCGAAACGCAAAGTTACTCGTTAGTAGTAATGCCTATATTGAATTGCGATGGACGATAAATAGCAAGGTTTAAGATTGTCTTGTATCAAAAAAAATCCATGTTTCTGGCTTTTATCTTCTGTACCACTAGAATTGTTACTAGTTATGAATAGAATAGTCACTGAAACTATTAAATAAGAAAAGTGGTGTAGATGAGCTATCACGTATTAGTCGTAGAAGATGATGTGGTAACCCGCAGTAAACTGGTTGGATACTTCCAGAACGAGGGTTACACAGTGAGCGAAGCAGAAAGCGGCGCTCAAATGAGAAACGTGTTAGAAGAAAACAACGTTGACCTCATTATGCTGGACATCAACTTACCAGGCGAAGATGGATTGATGCTAACTCGCGAATTACGCAGTCAATCAGACATTGGAATTATTTTAGTTACTGGACGCACGGATAGCATCGACAAGATCGTAGGCCTTGAAATGGGCGCTGACGATTACGTTACTAAACCCTTCGAACTTCGCGAGTTATTAGTTCGAGTTAAAAACCTACTTTGGCGTATCTCTGCTGCTCGTAAAACAGCAGCGGGCGCTGTAGAAGAAACATCAGATGAGTCTGTGGTTCGTTTTGGTGAGTGGACATTTGATATCCCTCGTCGTGCGTTAAGCAAGAACGGCGAACCAGTGAAACTGACCAAAGCAGAATACGAACTGCTAGTGGCTTTGTCTTCTTACCCTAATCAAGTATTAAGCCGCGAACGTATTTTGAATATGATTAGCCACCGAGTGGACGCGCCTAATGACCGTACTATCGACGTATTGATTCGTCGCATGCGTGCTAAAATGGAATTCGACCCTAAGAACCCACAAATCTTTGTGACGGTTCACGGTGAAGGTTACATGTTCGCTGGTGATTGATTTCCTTCGGGAGTGATTAATCAACAACGACATTTAAACGTAAAAAGCCGAGACATCATTGATGTCTCGGCTTTTTTATTACTTAGCTTTTATTGTTAACGACCAGAAAATCTATAAATATTTGGCGACTCGTCTGCTCATATGAGTTTAAAGATTCAATAGGGTTACTGAGGCTGGGCCGCAGAAACGTCACCGTCATCTTCAACTAAGCTGGAAGCTTCTGGAATAACCGGCTCTTCAACAATGTCATTGCTTGTATCAAGCCAATCACGCAGGCTTTGCCAAACCAACCCCATGGTTTCGTGCCAGTAACGCTCAGTCTGCTCAAGATAGATCGCCTTTGGCATATACTTATTCCAAGGTTGCAAAACCCCTTGTTGAGCAAGGTAGTTGGTTGGTGCTGGCAGTGGTTTCATGCCAGCAGCATGGAATTCATTCAAGGCACGGGTCATATGGCTCGCTGAAGTCACCAGTACCATTCTTTTATTCTTAACGAATGCAGCGGCTTGACGGGCTTCTTCCCAGGTGTCTTTTGCTGTTTCAAGCAGAATGATGTCAGGCTTTGCGACGCCAAGAGCTAGCGCTACTTTAGCCATCATTCTTGCATTACTGACTTCAGTAGCTCCGCCATAGCCAGACAAAATAAGTTTTGCACCAGGATAAAGACGTAGAATGCGAATCCCTTCACTTAAACGCATCAGGCCGGTGCGGCTAAGTTCTGATGTCGGTGGAATTTGGTCGTCTACGACGTGACCACTTCCGAGAACCATCACGTAATCGACGGTTTCATCGACAGGTAAAAATGCGGTGTGTTGCCTTTCCATTGGCATTAAAAGTTGACTAGAAACTGGTTGGAAAGCGATTAGGAAAATACCACATAGGGCTGAAAGGGTGATTAGGCAACCCGTCTTCCTTTTGGTAGTAAACATCACTAGGGCTAAACCCAGAAAAGCGAGAATTAACATTGCTGGCAGTGGCATCAATAGCGAAGACACTACTTTTTTCAGCTCAAACATATCCGAATAGTCCGAAAAAACATCACTTAGTAGTAAAAAGAGACATCGCCTCTTTATTCCTGAAATTCCTGTGACAGAATAGCAGGCACGATAGGACATAATAACTCAAGTAGCCGTGACTGAAGACCGTAATTTCGACGATATTGCCCACAAATTTGCAAAAAATATTTACGGCTCTGACAAAGGAGAGATCCGTCAGATCATCGTATGGGAAGATTTAGAACAAGCTTTGAGCAAATTTGAGCAATCAGCTTCTCCGCTGCATGTGCTTGATGCTGGAGGCGGGCTTGCACAGATGTCGCAAAAAATTGCGTCGCTTGGGCATAACGTTTCTCTGTGTGATCTCTCTTCTGAAATGCTGAAGCTCGCAGAAGAAAGTATCAGCGAAGCTGGTTTGCTCGAGCAATATCGATTTATTCATTCACCAGTACAAAAAGTCGCAGAACATCTCGATGAAAAAGTCGATTTTGTGATGTTTCATGCCGTAATGGAATGGTTAGCCGATCCTAAAGAGGCGCTTGATTTATTGCTTGAACAAGTTAAACCGGGTGGCGTTGCCTCGATAATGTTTTACAACCACCACGGATTAGTCCTGAAAAATGTGATTTGTGGCAACATTCCTCATGTATTGAATGGGATGCCACATCGAAAACGGTTTAAGCTGCAACCACAAAAAGGCTTGAAGCCGGAAGAGGTTTATCAATGGATAGAAGACGCTGGTCTAGAAATCTGTGGTAAATCAGGCATTCGCTCTTTCAGTGACTACATAGGTAATATGGAGTACATGGGCGATTACCAATTTGAAGATGTATTGGAACTGGAAAAACAGCTATGTCGCCAAGAGCCATATCTGTCACTAGGCCGTTATATTCACGTTTGGGCTCAAAAACCTGCGCAATAATAGCGGTGAATGTGGTAAAAGAAGCCACAACATGCGCTATGCAATCGTAAGAAGCCCGCGTCATAAAGAAATAGGCGTCATATCTAATACATTCGATATGACGAAGAACAGTAACAGGAACCACAATGAGTGAAATGACTCAAACTGCCGAAGAGCAGCCAATTGATGAGTTGGTGGGCTGGGTCAAGCAGCATGATTTTTCATTAAACTTGCCACCAGAGCGCTTAGCATTTTTGATTGCTATCGCAGTACTAAGCAATGAAAGGTTCGATGAAGAGTTGGGCGAGGGTGAACTGCACGATGCATTTACCATCGTCACTCGACTGTTTGAAGATACTGGCGAAGCGTCCGCGTTTCGTGCCAACAATGCCATCAACGAGTTAGTTAAACAGAAGTTGATTAGCCGCTTTACCAGCGAAATTACCGATGGTGTGAGTATTTATCGCTTATCACCATTGGCGATTGGTATTTCAGATTATTACTTACGCCACCGTCAGTTTTCTAAGTTAAAACTGTCTATCCAGCTTTCTATGGTTGCGGACGAGATGGCAAAAGCCATTGAAGCAGCACAAAAAGGCGGAACGCCAGGGCATTGGAGAAAGAATGTTTACGGCGTGCTCAAGTATTCTGTTGGTGAAATTTTCGATCAGATTGATCTTAACCAACGTGTTATGGATGAGCAGCAGCAAACCGTTAAGCAGCAAATTGCCGACCTTTTAAACAAGGATTGGCGAGAGGCGATTAACAACTGTGAAACCTTGCTTTCAGAAACCTCGTCCACGCTAAAAGAATTGCAAGACACCTTGCAAGCCGCGGGTGATGAACTGCAAACACAGATCCTCGATATTCAAGAAATTGTTTACGGTGACGATGAACTCGAGTTCGTTGGCGAAACTCTGTTCGGCTTGCAGATGAAGCTAGACCGAATAACCAGTTGGGGCCAACAAGCCATCGATTTATGGATTGGCTACGACCGCCACGTTCACAAGTTTATCCGTACCGCGATTGATATGGATAAAAACCGTGCCTTTAGCCAACGCTTGCGTCAGTCGGTTACCGACTACTTTGATGCGCCTTGGCTTTTGACCTACGCCGATGCTGAGAAGCTGACAGACCTTCGTGATGAAGCGCTTGTGCTTCGTGATGACGAAGTGATGGGACAAGCACCAATCGACGTAGAGTACGAAGAATTTGAGCAAGTAAATGACCTGCTTTCAGATCGAATTGCAGAGATGTTAAAAGCTCACAAACAGCAAGGCGCGCCAATTGATCTTGGCCTTGTGTTACGCGATTACCTCGCTGCACACCCTCGCACACACCATTTTGATTTAGCCAGAATTGTTGTCGACCAAGCCGTGCGCTTAGGTTACTCAGAGTCTGACTATCAGGCTATTCAGCCAGATTGGCAGGCAATTAACGATTTCGGTGCAAAGGTACAAGCAAATGTCATTAACAAGTACTGATGATTACATGCCAGAGAAACTGGTAAAAGCGATAGCGAACCCACTGTTCCCTGCGCTAGATAGCATGCTGCGTTCAGGTAAGCATGTTTCAACAGAAGACCTAGATAACCACGCGTTGCTGTCTGATTTTGAAGTTGAGCTTCAGCATTTCTATCAACGCTACAATACGGAACTGGTAAAAGCGCCGGAAGGTTTCTATTACCTGCGTCCGCGTTCTACGTCTCTGATTGGTCGTAGTGTGTTGTCTGAGCTCGACATGTTGGTTGGCAAGGTGTTGTGTTTCTTATACCTAAGCCCAGAACGTCTGGCTCATGAAGGTATCTTCACCAATCAAGAACTGTTTGATGAATTGATGTCGTTAGCGGATGAGAAAAAACTCATGAAGCTAGCAACCAACCGTGCATCTGGTTCTGACTTAGATAAAGAAAAGCTCTTCGAAAAAGTTCGTACTTCTCTGCGTCGTTTACGCCGTATCGGCATGCTGATTGCGATTGGTGAAACGGGCAAGTTCCGTATCAGCGAAGCGGTATTCCGCTTTGGCGCTGACGTTCGTGTTGGTGACGATATGAAAGAAGCGCAATTACGTCTTATCCGTGATGGTGAAGCTGTGGTGCATACCCAAGAGCCTAACCAAGGTAGCTTGTTGAATGAAGAACAAGCGGAAGCTGTATCAGAAGTAGTTGCAGACGTAAACGAAAACGGTCAACAAGACATTTTTAACGATCAAGCTGACTTTGACCTTGAGTCAAACGATGGCGAACAAACAAAAGTAGAAGGTGAAGCATGATTGAAAGAGGTAAGTATCAATCATTAACCATGGTCAACTGGAACGGCTTCTTTGCGCGTACTTTTGATATTGATGGATTGGTTACAACGCTTTCTGGCGGTAACGGTGCGGGTAAGTCGACCACAATGGCGGCATTCATCACAGCACTGATCCCTGACCAAAGCCTTCTGCATTTCCGTAACACAACGGAAGCGGGTAGCTCGCAGTCATCTCGTGATAAAGGCCTTTACGGTAAGCTTCAGCCAGGCGCATGTTATGCCGCGCTAGATGTTGTGAACTCTCGTAATCAACGTCTATTGTTTGCAGTAAAACTGCAGCAAGTTGCGGGTCGTGATAAGAAAGTCGACATCAAACCGTTCGTTATTCAAGGCCTTCCAAGCCATGTGAAACCAACGGATGTGTTGATTCAGAACGTTTCAGACAGCCACGCTCGCGTATGTCAGTTGAACGACGTGAAAGCGGCGGTTGCACAATACGAAGGCACGCATTTTAAGGCCTTCTCTTCGATTGTTGATTACCACTCGCAAATGTTTGAATACGGTGTGGTACCGAAGAAACTGCGTAACAGCAGCGACCGTTCTAAGTTCTACCGCCTAATTGAAGCATCACTTTACGGTGGTATCTCAAGTGCGATTACGCGTTCTCTGCGTGATTACCTGTTACCGCAAAATGGTGGTGTGAAGAAAGCGTTCCAAGACATGGAATCAGCACTACGCGAAAACCGTATGACGCTAGAAGCGATCAAAACGACTCAGTCGGATCGTGATTTGTTTAAGCACTTGATCACTGAATCTACGAACTACGTGGCAGCAGATTACATGCGCCATGCTAACGATCGTCGCAACAAGCTTGATCAAACCATGAAGTTCCGTGGTGAACTGTTTGGTTCGCGTGAAACCTTGCATGATCAAAACAACTTGTTGAACCGTGTTCAAGAAGAATTAGAGCTGTTGGTCGATCAAGAGTCGGCACTAGAGCAAGATTATCAAGCGGCTTCGGATCATCTTCAATTGGTTCAAACTGCACTTCGCCAGCAAGAGAAGATTGCTCGCTATAGCGAAGATCTAGAAGAGCTTAATGAGCGTCTAGAAGAGCAGATGATGGTAGTGGAAGAAGCTCAAGAGCGAGTACTTCTTGCTGAAGAGCAGGCAACCATCACTGAAGAAGAAGTGGATAGCCTGAAAACTCAGCTTGCTGATTACCAACAAGCATTGGATGTTCAGCAGACTCGTGCACTTCAATACCAGCAAGCGGTTCAAGCATTAGAGAAAACTAAGCAGCTACTTGGTGATGAGTCTATTACGGCAGAAAGCGCACTAACTCTGGTTTCTGAGCTAAAAGCACAAGAAGAATCAAGCACTCAAACGCTGCTGTCTACTAAACATAAACTAGACATGTCTTCTGCTGCTTCTGCGCAGTTCGACAAAGCGCTCGCTCTTGTTAAAAGTATTGTGGGTGACGTTGAGCGTAAAGAAGCGTCTCAAAGCGCTAAGCAAGCTTTAGAAAAAGGCCGTAACGCAAAACACGTTGTTGAGAACGAACAGCAGTGGCGCGCTCAGCACCGCGACATGGCTCGTGATGTGGCTCAGCAGCGTCAAGCAAAAGAGCTTGCGACTGAATACCAAAAACAGCACAACATCTCACTGACTGATGAAGCGGTTTTCGATGAAGAACGTGAACGTCATGCTATGCAGATCGAGTCCCTTGAGTACGCTCAAGAAGAGCTGCGTGAAGCGAAGAGCGAGCAACGTCGTATACAACAAAACCACGACCAAGAGATTCAAAAACTTGAGTCAATTGCTCCTGCGTGGATCACGGCAAACGATGCACTTGAAGCTTTAAGAGATCAAACAGACGCTGAGCTAGAAGATAGCCAAGCGGTGATGACTCAAATGCAGCAAGTGCTTGAAGATGAGAAATCGCAAGCGGCAGCAAAAGATCAGTTGGCTACGCGCCGAGCTGAACTTGAGCAAGAGATTGAGCGTTTAGCTTCGCCAGGTGGCTCTAACGATCCTCGTTTGAAAGGTCTGGCGGATACGCTTGGTGGCGTGTTGCTTTCTGAGATCTACGATGACATCACGATTGGTGATGCGCCGTACTTCAGTGCGATGTACGGCCCAGCTCGTCACGCAATTGTGGTTTCTGATCTTGATGGTATTAAAGAGAAGCTGGTGGATCTTGATGATTGTCCAGAAGACCTTTACATCCTAGAAGGCGATGTCGACGCGTTTGATGACAGTTCATTTAATGCCGATGAGCTTGAAGGCGCAGTATGTGTTCAGCTGAACGATCGCCAAATGCGTTACTCACGTTTCCCTGAGATCCCACTGTTTGGCCGTGCGGCTCGTGAACAACGTCTAGAGAAATTGCGCGAAGAGCGTGACGTTGTGGTTGAAAACCACGCGAAGGCAGCGTTTGACTCTCAAAAACTGAATCGCCTATACCAAGCATTCAACAGCTTTGTTGCGAAGCACCTGCACGTTGCGTTTAACGCAGACCCAGAGCAAGCACTTGCTGCGATTCGTGATAAGCGTAATCAAATTGTTCGTTCTCTGGCTGAGCTTAACTCTAAAGAGCAGCAGCAACGCAGTCAGCTTCTACAAAGCAAGCAGGCACTTGGTGCGCTAGATAAATTAGCACCAATGGTTCGTATTTTAGAAGACGAAACATTGGCTGAGCGTTTAGCTGAATTAGAAGCGCAACTAGAGCGTTTAAGTGAAGCGAAATCTTACTTGAATACGCACGGCAAGGCGCTTACTTCTCTAGAACAGTTCGTATCTGCACTAGACGCTGACCCAGAGCAATTCGAAGCTTTGGAAGCAGAGTACCGTCAAGCAGACAACGCGCTACAAACGCTAAAAGGCAAAGTGTTCGCACTGTCTGATCTGATTGAGCGTCGTCATTACTTTGCTTACGCGGATTCTGTTGATTTGCTTAATAAGAGCAGTGAACTGAGCGAGCAACTGAAAGCGAAGTTGGTTCAAGCTGAACAAGCAAGAACCAAAGGCCGCGATGGCTTGAAGCAAGCTCGCGAACAGATGAACCAATACAACCAAGTATTGGCGGCACTGAAGAGCTCACATCAAGCGAAGCAAGAAACGGTTCAAGAGTTCAAACAAGAGCTACAAGAGTTCGGCGTAAACGCTGACGAAGGCGCTGAAGAGCGTGCTGTACGTCGTCGTGACGAGCTTCAAGAGCGTCTGCACACATCTCGCAGCCGTAAGAGTGAATACGAGCGTACGATTACGTCAACTGAACTTGAGATGAAAGCACTGGCTAAGCGTCTTAAGAAAGTTCAAAAAGAGTACACCGAGCTTCGTACTTTCGTTGTTGCAGCGAAAGCGGGTTGGTGTTCAGTACTTCGTTTAGCGCGTGAGAATGATGTTGAACGTCGTCTGCATAAACGTGAACTGGCTTATCTAACGGCAGGCGAGCTTCGCTCTATGTCGGATAAATCACTGGGTGCGCTACGTCTGGCGGTAGCCGACAATGACGACCTGCGTGATTCGCTGCGTTTATCTGAAGACAACGCGCATCCAGAGCGTAAAGTTCTGTTCTACATTGCGGTTTACCAACACCTTCGTGAGCGTATTCGCCAAGATATTATTCACACGGATGATCCGGTTGAAGCAATCGAAGAGATGGAAGTGGAGCTAGCTCGACTAACAGAAGAGTTGACGCAGCGTGAAAATCGCCTGGCAATCAGCTCTGAGTCCGTAGCAAGCATCATCAAGAAAACGATTCAGCGCGAGCAGAACCGTATTCGAATGCTGAACCAAGGTTTATCTAACATTTACTTTGGTCAGGTTAAAGGCGTACGTCTGAACGTTAAGATCCGTGAAAGCCACGAGATCTTGCTATCAGGGCTAGCAACTCAACAAGAGCAACACAAAGACTTGTTTGAATCAACGCGCTTTACCTTCTCAGAAGCGATGGCGAAGTTGTTCCAACGAGTGAACCCGCATATCGATATGGGTCAACGTTCTCCACAGGTTCTTGGTGAAGAGCTACTGGATTACCGTAACTACCTAGAGCTGAGTGTTGAAGTTAACCGTGGTTCAGATGGTTGGTTACAAGCTGAATCGGGCGCATTGTCTACGGGTGAGGCGATCGGTACGGGTCAGTCAATCCTATTGATGGTTATTCAGAGCTGGGAAGAGGAATCTCGTCGACTTCGCAGTAAAGACATCGTTCCATGTCGTTTGTTGTTCCTTGATGAAGCAGCACGTTTGGATTCTAAGTCGATCTCTACGCTGTTTGAACTGTGTGACCGTTTGGGTATGCAACTTCTGATTGCAGCACCTGAAAACATTAGCCCAGAGAAAGGTACAACCTACAAACTGGTTCGTAAGGTCTTCAAAGACCACGAACACGTACATGTTGTTGGCCTGCGCGGTTTTGCTCAAAACAAACCAGCATCTCCGGTGCAAGAGCTTATCGAAGAAACTGAGCAATAACTTTGATAGCCGAATTATAATCTTGATAGCCGAGCAATAACCTTGATAGCTTAGCTATAAGCTCGAAAGCGACTCAATGATATTTGTTCAAAGCCCCTAATCATTAGGGGCTTTTTTGTACCTTGAATCTAATTTCTTACTTCTTACTTCTACAGCAGAACCCCTCCCGCTTAATCCTTTCGTCGACACTGATAAGACCACTCATACATTATGGTTATTATCAATGGAACTTGTTTGAGGTCACACGCACAAAACCACAAATAATGTATGGTAATGACATAGATTTAATAATATTAATAATATTGTATTACTTAAATTTTAATTGTTGATAACTCGCGTGTGCGAAAGGTAAAGGTAGGACTTAGGTATGATTCAAATCGTTATTGATGGGAAATATCGAATCGTCGAGCAAGGACAAACCGTTCTTGAAGCGGCAAAAACATGTGGTTTGGAAATCCCATCTTTATGTGGTTTGAATAAAACAGCGGATAAAGTGCCGTGTGATTTGTGTGTTGTGGAAGTTGATGGCGTTGGTGTTACTCGCTCTTGTGAGCTTGAAGTGTCTAATGGGCTGAATATTACCACTCAGTCAAAACAGTTAACGAATCATCGACAAGAAGCGTTGAATCGCATCATGACCGATCACTACGCTGACTGTGAGGCGCCATGCCAAACAGCCTGTCCTGCTGGGGTCGACATCCAATCTTACCTGCACCATATTGCTCAAAATGATCACATTAAAGCGATTGAAGTGATCAAAAAGACATTGCCAATGCCGCTTTCAATTGGTCGTGTGTGTCCTGCTTTCTGTGAAACCGAATGTCGTCGTAACTTGGTCGATGAATCCATTGCGATTCGCCAACTCAAACGACACGCTGCCGATGCGGATCTAGCGGCTCAAGAGAGCTACATGCCAGCGAAGAAACCAAATAAAGGCAAGAGCATTGCTATTGTTGGTAGTGGCCCCGGTGGGCTTACGGCGGGTTATTACCTATCTAACGAAGGCTATGAAGTCAGTGTCTATGAGTCGATGCCCAAAGCGGGTGGTTGGCTGCGTTACGGTATCCCTGAATATCGCTTACCTAAGTCGATTCTAGATAAAGAAATCGAGTTGATGTGTCGCAACGGAATGGTGGTTGAGTGCGGTAAAAAACTCGGTGTTGATTTTACACTGTCTGATTTAAGTAACGATTTTGATGCGGTTTGTTTAGCCGTTGGCGCATCACAAGCGGTTGAAATGAATTACCCGGGTAGTGAACTCGGCGGTTGTTATTTGGGTGTCGATTATCTGAAAGATTACGTGACCGATCAGCAGTATGTCACAGGTAAAAAGGTCGCAGTAATTGGTGGCGGTAATACCGCGATTGACTGCGCTCGAACAGCGGTGCGTGATGGCGCGGATACTACGCTGATTTATCGTCGTACTCGAGATGAGATGCCTGCAGAAGATTACGAAATCGAAGAAGCTGAGCATGAAGGTGTGAAGTTCCATTTCTTAACCAACCCGGCAGCAAACATAGCCGATGAAAATGGTCATGTATCAGAAATACGATTAGAGCGTATGGCTTTGGGTCCGGCTGATGCTTCAGGTCGTCGCAGCCCTAAACCAACGGGCGAGTTCTTTGTTGAAGCGTTTGATACGGTTATTGCTGCCGTGTCACAAAAGCCTGATCTGAGTTTTATGGACAATGAAGCAATTGATATTCCTCTTACTCGTTGGAATACCGCAGATGCTGATCCACAAACCATGCATACCGGAACCGGAAATATTTTCAGTATTGGTGATTTCCGACGCGGCCCTGCAACTGCAGTCGAAGCGGTTGGGGATGGGCGTATTGCTGCACAAGCGATCGATCGCTTCTTCCATGGTGATATGGAAAATATTCCGGCTAAACCGTTTAACTCAAGAAAGCACAAACAGCTCAAAGCGGTGGATCCTGAGCAATACCAGTCGATACAACGCATGGCTCGTAAGATCATGCCAGAACTAACGCCCGAGCAGCGTGAACAAAGCTTTGATGAAGTAGAAACAGGGTTTGAGAATGCTGATGCAATAGCGGAAGCTGCAAGATGTCTAGAGTGTGGCTGCCAAGCCAATACCGATTGCGACCTACGAGACTACTCGACCGAATACAAAGCAACGCAAACGCATCCAGAGTACAAAATCGATGTGGCTTCGAATGAGAGTTGGCAGGCGATTCGTGCTGAAGAAGCGAAGGTCGGGTTAACAAGGCAAAAATTTTCGGTCGATGACAGTTCTGAGTTCATTATCTTTGACGCCAACCGCTGTATTAGTTGTGGCCAGTGTATTCAAGCATGTCGAGAACAGAATGTTCATGGCGTTCTAAGCTTCATGAATCAATCGGATGGCAAACCTGCATCAAGACCTGAATGTCGCCCTAACTTTGGGGCAGATAAGACCTTAATGGGCGACTCAAACTGCGTTCAATGTGGATCGTGTATTCAGGTGTGTCCAACCGGTGCAATGGTGGATGCTCGCGACAGAAAGCAGGGAGACACAGACGTACTCAAGAAAGTCGATACCATCTGCACCTATTGCGGTGTCGGCTGCAAGCTAACCATGCATATCGATGAGCAGAAAAACAAAATCCGCTATATCGAAGGCGGAGACTCTCCGGTTAATGAAGGCATGTTGTGTGTTAAGGGACGATTTGGCTTCGATTTTGTGGGCAGCGATGCGCGTTTAACCACACCATTAATTCGTAAAGATGGCTGGTTGCAACCTGCAAGTTGGGATGAGGCAGTTAAGCTTATTGCCGAGAAGTTTACTGCGATTAAGCAAGGCTTTGGCAGTAACGCTTTAGCGGGGTTCTCGTCGGCGAAAACCACCAATGAAGATAACTATGCCTTCCAAAAATTCATACGTCGTGAACTCGGTACCAATAACGTCGATCACTGTGCGCGCCTTTGTCACGCATCTACTGTTACTGGTTTAGAGGCTTCGCTAGGTAGCGGGGCGATGACCAATGATATTCCAAGCATCAAGCACTCAGATGTGATCTTTATTATTGGCTCCGACACCACGTCAGCACACCCAATTATTGGCTCGCATATCAAGCAAGCTGTGAGACATGGTGGAGCGAGATTGATCGTTGCCGATCCAAAACGAATCGATATTGCTGACCATGCTGAACTTTATTTAGCGCACCGACCGGGTACTGATGTAATGTTGATCAATGGTGTGATGCAGCAAATCATCAAACACGGTTGGTACGACCAAGAGTATATCGAAGACCGTGTGGATGGCTTTGATACCTTGCTTCAAGAGGTAATGTCACCAAGTTATTCACTAGACAAAGTGGAGCTGGTAACTGGCGTTAAAGCGGAAGACATCTTCGCAATGGCGCGATTGATTGGTACTGCAGAGCGTACAGCGGTGTACTACTCGATGGGCATTACGCAACATACCACTGGTCACGATAACGTTCGATCAATCGCTAACCTACAGCTCTTGTGTGGCAATATCGGAATTGAAGGCGGCGGTATCAACCCATTACGTGGTCAATCCAATGTTCAGGGTGCATGCGACATGGGCGCGTTGCCAAATAACTTGCCGGGTTATCAGAAAGTGTACAACCCAATGGTTCGTCAAAAGTTTGCGATGGAGTGGGGCGTTGCTGATTTGCCTGCTGAAACAGGGTTAACGCTGACCGAGATTATTGATGGGGCGTGTAATCGAGATGTGCGTGGTTTATATGTGATGGGTGAAAATCCTGTACTAAGCGATCCGAATCAAGCACACGTGATTGAAGGGCTTGAAGCGTTAGATTTCCTTGTGGTGCAAGACATCTTCTTAACCGAAACGGCGCAGTATGCCGATGTGGTTCTACCGTCTTGCTCGTTCGCCGAGAAGTCTGGTCACTTTACCAATACCGAGCGACGCGTTCAGCGTATCAACCCTGCGGTATTACCTCCAGGTGAAGCGAAAGAGGATTGGGTGATTATCCAGTTACTTGCGAATGCAATGGGTGGTGGTTGGAGCTACGATTCGGTTGCGGACATTACCAATGAGATTGCTCGCGTCACGCCACAATATGGTGGTTTACGTTGGGAAAACATCACGGTTAATGGCGTGCAATGGCCAAGCAATAAAAACAATCCTGATGGCACTCGTATTATGCACCAGACTCAGTTCACTCGTGGACGTGGTCAGATGGAAGCGATTCCGTTTCGATATGCAGCAGAGCTTCCGGATGAAGAGTATCCGTTAGTATTAACGACTGGGCGTATTCTAGAGCAGTTCCATACCGGAACCATGACGCGTAAAACTAAAGGGCTGGATAACTTAGCTGGGCCACGTGCGATGGTCAGTGTTCATGATGCTGAAGCGTTAGGGATCTCGAATGGTCAGATGCTTAAAGTCTCAACACGTCGTGGTGAAATTGAAATCGCGGCTTTTGTAACCAAGCGAATGCAGAAAGGTGTGGTGTTTATTCCCTTCCATTTCGTGGAGTCTCCTGTGAACCGTTTGACGACAACGGCGACCGATCCGCATGCCAAGATCCCTGAGTTTAAGGTTGCGGCAGTGCGCATTGATCCGATTCGTGAGCCTGAAATTGAAGCGACAGAGGCTTAGCCCAATTCGTTAACAAATGGCAGATACTAAAAAGCCGCGTAACTCTCAGAGTTATGCGGCTTATTTATTGAGCTCTATTAGGTATCAAGTGACCTAGTTAGCAAATAGCTCAGTTCGGAACAATCTCGTTACCGTGAACACCGAATTGCTTAGCTGCGTATGCCACGCGCTCTGCAGGTTTCGGGTATTCAGCCGGCGTACCAAGGTTCTCAATATGGTGCAATCGAGGAAGCAGACCAGCACCGTTCGCGATTTGGATAGCCAAACCTGGACGTGCGTTAAGCTCAAGTACCATTGGGCCTTCTTCTTGGTCTAGAACCATGTCAGTACCCATGTAGCCAAGCCCCGTCATTTCCCAAGCGCTTGATGCCAGTGTTAGCAGTTTTTCCCAATGCGGCACTTGAAGTAGCGCCAACTCTTTACCCGTATCTGGGTGGTGAGTGACTGGGTGGTCAAACTGAACCGCACGAACGGCTTTACCCGTAGCGATACAAATACCTACGCCCACAGCACCTTGGTGCAAGTTAGCTTTACCATCAGAAGCCGAAGTCGATAGACGCATCATCGCCATTACAGGGTAGCCCTTGAATACAATGATTCGTACATCTGGTACACCCTCGTAACTGAAGCCGTCAAAACACTCGTCAAACTTGATGAGGTTTTCAACTACAGCAACATCGTTCTTACCACCGAGTGAGAAAAGACCCGCGAGAGCGTTACTGATGTGGCGCTCTACGTCTTCTTCATTGATAGTCGAACCCGATGGCTTGGTGTAAACGCCGTCCTTGTGAGAAGTCACAACAAGGATACCTTTACCACCACTGCCTTGAGCTGGCTTGATTACGAAACCCGGCCACTCTTTTACCATCTTGTGGATTGTTTTTACTTCAGCTTGATGACCAATCACGCCAATCAGTTTTGGTACAGTAGCACCAGCCTGTTCAGCAATGATCTTCGTCTTAAGCTTGTCATCAACGAGTGGATACTTGGAACGATCATTGTAGCGACCAATATAACTATGGTTACGCTTGTTCATTCCCATTATGCCTTTGTCTTTCAACCTAAACGGTGAAGTAAACTGATCAAACATAACTTAGTCCTCCGCTAGCGGTTTAAAGCGACGAAGCTCGGTTAGACGGTATCCTGTGTAGTTACCTAGTAGCAAGATGGTCGCTAGAATAACAAGTTGTAAACCAATAAAGTTAAACGTTAAGTGCTGAATGAACGGGTTAGTCATGCCTAAGTAAACAAGAACCGCAGTGAATAGAGAACCACCACCTTGTAGCATTACTTCTTTCGCGCCTTCTTCTTCCCATAGGATAGACATACGTTCGATAGTCCAAGATAGGATGATCATTGGGAAGAACGTAATCGATAGACCTTCAGTCAGACCGACTTTAAACGCGACCACGGTAAACACGGAGATAATCATGATTACCGTGATGATTACGGCGGATATCCTGGCTACCAAGAGCAAGTTGAGTTTGGACAAGTAACTTCGAATAATCAGACCCGTACCTACAATAAGCAGGAAGCCAACAATACCCGTTACCAGTTGTGTTTGAACAAAGGCCACCGCAATCAGAACTGGCATGAAGGTACCAGACGTTTTCAAACCGATGATGACACGCAAGAACACAACAATAAGTGCACCGATAGGAATCAGCATGATGGTTTTAAACATCGCTTGCTCTTCTAGCGGTAGGCTATGAATCGATAGGTTTAACAGCTGGTCAGCCGAGACTTTACTGTTGGTTGCTTCAGTTGGTGAAACCTCTTGAGCAATCATAGAGAAGTGAACTTTACTGTTTTGACCGCCAACTACATCCAGTAGAGAAACGTTTGACTCGTCCCAGATAAGTAGGTTTGGTTGAACTTGCTGTTCGCTGGATTCAGGAGAGAATAGGATCCACTCATCGTTATCCCAAATCTGAATCATGTTCTGAATTGATTGACGACGACGGCCATCTTCTAGCTCGATAACACCAACCACTTTGTTGTGTATTTTCGCTGCTGAAAGTAGCTTGTGTGTCGCTTCCACTTTGGTCATGTTGTTCAGAATCAGCGCAGAGTTTTGACTGTCTGGATCATTAAGTGTTTTGATGAGCTCACGAGTGAACGTTAGATTGTCTGCAGAACGCTTTGTTGCTCTGTCAATAAGAGCTAGAGACGCCGCTTCTTCCGGGCCGTCGAAGCTTGGTTGAACCACTTCACCTTCTGGTGGTGTGTCGTTCACTTTAGCTTGGTTGTCGACTAGGAATTGTGTCTTGTAGTAGATGGTTTGAGGGCCATCTGCGTAACGAATAGACCACTCTGCACGACGACCTGACTCAGTATTTAAGTAAGAAATACCATAACCTGGTGATGAAGCCGATTCGCCGATAAGTGTGTAGTTAGACTGAGTATGAGGAGCCGCTAAGGAAACTTTTGCTTCTTTGCCTACTGCGTTGAACTCAATACGAGCTTCAACGTCCCAAACCTGCCTGGTTTCCCCTGGAGTCCAAGGTACACCGTAGGTCGTATGTCTGAACATACTCAGTGTTATGCCTGCCACGATAAGCAGGAATATAGAGATATAAAATGGAATTCTTGACGTCATAGCTTACCCTACTATTGTTATTTAACTTCCGTTTGTACGTACTTTTTACTTACATCTACTAGCGCTATGTCTTTGATAAATTCGCGCCCTAGTAATACAGGGTGACTCATTTGAGAGCGATCCGCCAATGTAAATTGCGCTTTTTCATGGATTTTTCCAACTTTAACCCATAATTCAATCACAGCTCGACGTTCTGTCTGATCATTCGTTGATTGGCGGATTTTCACATAACGTACAACAGGCGCTTCAATCCATTTTTGGTCTTCTGCCGCTTGTCCTTGGTCTTCTAGGTGGAACTTAACCCAGTTCTTACCATTTCGTTCGAATTCTTTAATATCGACGGCATTCAAAGAAGAGGTTGTTGCGCCGGTATCCACTCGCGCATCAAAGCTTTGTTTGATTGAGTCGATAGACACTTTTTCGATTCCGCCAAGGATAGTCGGTTGTGAGGTAGGAGCGATAGGAGCCGCTGCAACTGCCACGGGTTCTTCTTCCTCTAGCTCTTCAATGACTTTGTGTTCCATGCTTGTTAGATGAACATCTAACTGATTTGAAAGGGTGATGATTTCGTCTTCTAAGCTTTCAATGTAATCACTTTGATTACTGACTTGCAGTTCAAGATTTTGAACCTTATTTGCGATGTTTGTCTCTGAGCGGGCAATAGCATCGAGAGTTTCTTGGTGGTAGGCAGCACCGTTAGTAAGGGTACAACCAGAGAGCAAACCAACCGCCACAATAGGCGATAATCGCTTAAACATAAAAAAACCTTTGGAAATTAGAGAATAGTTCAGACTATTTAGAAGTTTAGCCCACAAAAAAGGATGCGTGAAGCATCCTATTGTAAGAGTCTGGTCATATTGAATCGCAATGTGAGCGCTACGCCAATTATTGTAATTTTAAATAGCTCACTTATTAAGCATAAGTCAATTTTTGTTCAATTTGCGCGCATTTTTGTGAAAGCTCACAGCGAAGCAAAAGGTGGCGCTGTAGCCACCAAAAAGCCATTACTCTGTTATCGGCTAAATAATGGCTTTCGGGCATCACATTTATGGCTTGGTCGCCACAAGAATGGCACGTCTTGGTGCTGGGTGACCTTCAACCGTTTTACTTGGATCATTCGGGTCTAAGTAATCTGGTAGAGAGTTGTGTGTCATCCATTCTGTCGTGCGTTGCTCGCCGATTGTCGTGACATTCTCATCCACGATGCGCACGTCTTCAAAGCCGACCTGTTCAAGCCAGCGTTTCAGAGCTCGAGCAGAGGGGAAGAAGTACACGTTTCTCATCTGCGCGTAACGGTCAACAGGAACCAGAACTGCATTTTCATCGCCTTCAATCACTAAGGTTTCAATCACTAATTCACCGCCAGACACCAATTGGTCTTTCAGTTGAATCAAGTGATCAAGCGGAGAGCGACGGTGGTATAGCACGCCCATGCTGAATACAGTGTCGTACGCTTCCAGTTTTGGTAGTTGTTCAATACCTAGAGGTAAAAGGTGCGCACGTTGGTCATCGCCCATCAACTTACGGATCGCTTCAAACTGAACCAAGAATAGGTGGGAAGGATCGATACCAACCGTTAAGCGAGCGCCTTCGCCAAGCATGCGCCACATGTGGTAACCATTGCCACAACCTACATCGAGCACAGAACGGTTTTTAAGTGGTGAGATATGTGGAAGCACACGATCCCATTTCCAGTCACTGCGCCATTCTGTATCGATATGAATGTCGTGAACCGTGTAAGGACCTTTTCTCCACGGGTGGAAAGTCTTCAATAAGCTTTCTAGCTTTTTCAGTTCGCCTGTGTGGTATGGCGTAGAACTACCAATCGTCACTGAATTTTTCAGGTCAACTTGATCTGGCACGTCTTGTGGAATCTTGTTTAGTGCACGTAGCCAGCGGTCAAAGTCACCGTGCTCTGCATTTTGCCAATCGGTCAGTTGCTGTGGCAGGACATTTAGCCACGGCTGAAGGCGAGTATCTTGGGCAATAAGTTGATAAAAATTGGCAAAATTAAACATAGGTTTTCACTGAGTTGGTGGTGTAGAAATTAAATTTGTCACTCCATTAAGAGTGTGGACAAACATGCTAGGGAATCTCGTTTATCGTGTTTGATAAGAGATCCCCAATTCGTTTGTTCCTCGCTCTTGAGGATGACATTTTAGTACGTGCTAACGGTGTCGCGACGGTTACGTAATCTAAAATGTTTACTTTATCGCGAACATTGAACCAAAGTTGAAACATTGGAACCAGACTTCGCTGCTTGAGAAGCCAATCTTATCAAATCGCTCTCTGTGAACAGGGATCGAATCCGGGCGCATCACGTTTTCAATTGCGCTACGTTTCTGACTTACTTCTAGCTCGCTGTACCCGTTAGCACGTTTGAAATCATGGTGCAGGTCGATAAGCAGTTCATTTGAGCTTTCATCTTCGAATACGTATTTTTCTGACAGGATTAAGATCCCGCCTGGGCGCAGGCCAGCATGAATTTTCTCAAGCAGAGCGTATCGATCGTCTGGAGAAAGAAATTGCAGCGTAAAGTTAAGCACCACAACAGAAGCGTCTTTGATTTCCACTTCACGGATGTCGGCTTCAATCACTTCTACCGGTGTGTCACTGCGGTAAGCATTAACGTGCAATTTGCAGCGCTCAACCATGGCCTCTGAATTATCGATCGCGAAAATCGTGCAGCCTTCTTGCTGAATGTGACGACGCATAGAAAGTGTCGCAGCACCAAGCGAGCAGCCAAGGTCGTAAATATTTGAGTGTGGCTTTACAAAGCGCTCAGCCAGCATGCCGATTGCAGAGATGATATTGCTATAGCCAGGCACCGAACGTTGAATCATATCCGGAAATACTTCAGCAACCCTTGCATCAAAGGTGAAGTCTCCAATTTTATCAATAGGAGCGGAAAAGATATTGTCTGTGTTGCTCATAGCATTTTCTCTCGACAGTCAGCGTAATTGGCACAAAATTCGTACCAAATAAAAGGGGGCGTATTTTACGTAAAAAAAACGCCACTGTCACGAAAACTGAGATTTAGCTCAAGGTTCGAAGCTACTTACAAGTGAGAGGTTAAAACATCGAGATTTGGTGATTGCCTTTTTGAGCTGGAAACTGAGCCAGTTCGGGCAGTAATAATGACGTATTTTCAGAGACTTGCTTTTGTAGCCTCTTATAAATAGCAATCGCAAGTTCAGGTGCGTGGTTATTGTCTGGGGTGTGGATCATTAAATAGGGCTGCTTGCCTTCATTAAGCCAGTTTGGGATTTTGGCAAACCAAGGCTTAAAAAACTCAATATTAGGTTCTTGGTCTGGGTGACCAATAAATCGAATCATCGGGTTATTGGCGGTAGCAATTGCATGAACAGGAACACGCGGTTTTTTCTGATGCGCATCGATCACCGCTTCTGTGGTGGGTGGCGCAGAGAAAACGGGGCGGCTGTCCATAATGATGCGATTGATGCCTTCCTCAACCAGCCATTGGTTGAAGCGTTTTTCCGCATCGCCCTTATCAAAGAAACCTAAGTGTCGAACTTCGACGCCAAGCTGCATATCTTTTGGGAATAAGGTGCAAAACTTTTGTAGGGCAGGCAGCATGCTGGGCTCAAAACTGTGCGGCAGCTGAATCGTCCATTGACCAATACGGTCATGCAGTGGCGACATCGTTATCAAGAACTCTTTGAGTTCGGCTTGGCAGTGTCTCAGTTGTTGCTGGTGGGTGATGAATTTGGGCAATTTGAAGGTGAACTTGAAATCATCGTGACTGGCGGCTTTCCAATTGTGAACGGTAGACATACTTGGCGTAGCGTAAAAGGTGGTGTTGCCCTCAACGGTATGGAAAACTTGGGTGTATTTTTCCAAGCGTTCGGCAGGCTTGGTGCCTTTACCGTAGAACTGACTTTGCCACTCAGAATGAGACCACATAGTTAATCCAAGTCTTAGAGGTAAAGTTTCTGTTGTTATTACACGATTATCCATCTATTACACCGTTATCCATCACGCCATCAGTCATTACAAAAAGTTTTTGGGTTGAAACGAAAATCTACTTTACGAGAGTTTTGCTGATTAAGGTACTTTCGAGATATAATTATCGCAATTTTTTCGGTTTTGATGAATCTTTGCGCACTTGATGGGCTAAAAAGCAGCAAAGCCAGATAAAACACAATAAATTCGAATGTGGAAGGTCGATTTTAAGCGAGTTTCCGCGTATAAATGTTCCTTTGCTCTGTTGTGTGGAATGACCACTGACAGCTTGGAAATTAGTAAATAATTAAGAGATTGGGAAATTCATTATGCGTACCCATTACTGTGGTAACCTGAACAAGTCCCTGGCGGGACAAACTGTAGAATTGTGCGGCTGGGTAAACCGTCGCCGTGATTTAGGCGGTCTTATCTTTATTGATATGCGTGATCGTGAAGGCATCGTTCAGGTTGTTGTCGATCCAGATATGAAAGATATCTTCCCGATCGCTAACCAACTGCGTAATGAATTCTGTATTAAGTTTACTGGTGAAGTACGAGTTCGTCCGGACAGCCAAGTAAATAAAGACATGGCTACTGGTGAAGTAGAACTTTACGCGACGGGTCTAGAGATCATTAACCGTTCAGAAGCGCTTCCACTAGACTTCAACCAAACGAACTCTGAAGAGCAGCGTCTTAAGTACCGTTACATCGATCTTCGTCGTCCAGAAATGAGCGACCGTATTAAGCTTCGTGCACGTGCTTCTAGCTTCGTTCGTCGTTTCCTAGATGAGAACTTATTCCTAGACATCGAAACGCCAGTACTAACGAAAGCGACACCAGAAGGTGCTCGTGACTACCTAGTACCAAGCCGTGTTCACAAAGGTAGCTTCTACGCACTTCCTCAATCTCCTCAGCTTTTCAAGCAACTGCTGATGATGTCTGGTTTTGACCGTTACTACCAAATCGTTAAATGTTTCCGTGATGAAGATTTACGTGCTGACCGTCAGCCTGAATTTACTCAAATCGATATCGAAACATCTTTCATGACTTCTCAAGAAGTACGTAACGTGACTGAGAAGCTTGTTCACGATATGTGGAAAGAACTTCTAGATGTTGAACTAGGTCAATTCCCAGTAATGCCTTTCTCTGAAGCGATTCGTCGTTTCGGTTCTGATAAGCCAGATCTACGTAACCCACTAGAGCTAGTGGACGTTGCTGACTTGGTTAAAGATGTTGAATTCAAGGTATTCTCTGGCCCAGCTAACGACGAAAAAGGTCGCGTAGCAGTTATCCGTGTTCCAGGTGGTGCTAAGCTAACTCGTAAGCAAATCGACGGCTACGCTGAACATGTAAACATCTACGGCGCGAAAGGCCTAGCTTGGATGAAGGTTAACGACCGTGCTGCAGGCATGGAAGGTATTCAATCTCCAGTTGCTAAATTCCTAAGCGAAGACGTAATCAACGGTATTCTAGATCGTACTCAAGCTGAATCTGGCGATATCATTCTGTTCGGCGCAGACAAAGCGGGCATCGTTGCTGAAGCAATGGGCGCACTTCGTCTTAAACTAGGTACGGATCTAGAGCTAACAGACACATCTGCATGGGCTCCACTGTGGGTTGTTGACTTCCCAATGTTCGAAGAAGACGGCGAAGGTAACCTACACGCAATGCACCACCCATTCACATCACCACTAGGTGTGAACGCGGAAGAGCTAAAAGCGAACCCAGCAGCAGCAAATTCTGATGCATACGACATGGTAATCAACGGCTACGAAGTAGGCGGCGGTTCTGTACGTATCCACAACGCAGAAATGCAAACAGCGGTATTTGGTATCCTAGGTATCGAAGCACAAGAGCAACAAGAGAAGTTCGGCTTCCTACTTGAAGCGCTTAAGTACGGCACGCCACCGCACGCTGGTCTAGCATTCGGTCTTGACCGTCTAGCAATGCTGCTTTGTGGTACTGAGAACATCCGTGACGTTATCGCATTTCCGAAAACAACAGCTGCAGCATGTCTACTGACAGACGCGCCAAGCCTAGCGAACCCAGCATCACTGGAAGAGCTAGCAATCGCAGTTAAATTGGCAGAGAAAAAAGAGCAAGCGTAAGCCTGTTATCTTTTCTTGTTGATGAAGAGATCCTAGTTGATAGAGAGCTCTCAATTAATTAGCCAAGACTTGCCAGTAAATTAGAGAATGCCCGTTAATTTGACGGGCATTTTTTTTTGCGTTCGATATACTAAGCTCATAAAGCATGTATAAATAATCAGTATTGAAGTTATGTCTATTATCTTAGGAATTGACCCTGGCTCGCGTATTACCGGCTATGGCGTGATTCGTCAAAATGGTCGCCATCTATATTACTTAGGTAGCGGTTGTATTCGCACCTCTGAAAAAGAACTGCCGGGCCGACTCAAACAAATCTACGCCGGTGTGAGCGAAATCATCACTCAGTTTCAACCGGATGTGTTTGCGATAGAACAGGTCTTCATGGCGAAGAATGCGGATTCTGCACTTAAGCTGGGACAAGCGCGTGGCAGTGCGATAGTGGCAGCGGTAAATGCTGATCTCCCCGTTCATGAATACGCGGCTCGTCTAATCAAACAAGCGGTGACAGGCAATGGTGGTGCAGATAAGTCGATGGTTCAGAACATGGTGATGAGCATGCTTAAGTTACCCGCTAAACCACAGGCCGATGCTGCCGATGCTCTAGGCGTAGCGATCACTCACGCCAACACCAATAAAACCTTGGTAGCTCTTGCGGGTAAAGCGACAGGCGCAAGAAAAGGGCGTTACCGATAACCATAGGCTATGGCGTTTCTGAAGACAGAATCATTCGGTTTCTTAAGCTAAGCAAGCTTAAATAAATCATCTTAATAAACACAAAGAACTGGATAAGCATCCAGTTCTTTTATATTCTGTCCCTCAAATTATATTCCATCAAGAGAGTGAATTGTGATCGGACGTCTACGCGGTACATTAATAGAAAAACAGCCACCAGAATTACTAATCGAAGTGAGTGGCGTTGGCTATGAAGTTCAAATGCCAATGAGCTGTTTTTACGAATTACCAAACGTGGGCGAAGAGGCAATCATCTACACGCACTTTGTTGTACGTGAAGATGCGCAGCTACTTTATGGTTTTAACACGGTTAAAGAGCGTGCGCTGTTCCGTGAAGTGATCAAAGCGAACGGTGTGGGCCCTAAGCTAGGCCTTGGCATTCTTTCAGGCATGACGGCTAGCCAGTTTGTTCAAAGTGTTGAACGTGAAGACATCTCGACGCTGGTTAAACTTCCGGGTGTGGGTAAGAAAACCGCTGAACGTCTGGTTGTTGAAATGAAAGACCGCCTGAAAGGGTGGGGCGCGGGTGACTTGTTTACTCCAGCGACAGATGCAGCTCCGATTGATTCTATGCCAACCGTTCACGACGCGGAAGAAGAAGCGGTAAGTGCGCTACTTGCATTAGGCTACAAGCCGACTCAAGCTTCCAAGGTGGTTTCTCAAGTGGCTAAAGATGGCATGACCAGCGAACAGTTGATTCGCGAAGCTCTGAAATCGATGGTTTAATACCCAATATACTTGTTCGACAAAATAGACTCATTCACTTTGCCTTTACACAGAGTCAAGAAGCGCAGAGTCAACAAGAGCATAGTTAGGAATAGCAGAATTTATGATTGAAGCCGATCGCCTTATTGCACCGGATAACCCAGTATTCAAAGATGAAGATGTCATTGATCGTGCAATACGCCCTAAAGCACTGGCTGACTATCAAGGTCAGGATCACGTTCGTGGCCAGATGGAGATTTTCATCAAAGCGGCACAACTGCGTAACGAGGCGCTCGACCATCTGTTGATATTTGGCCCTCCAGGCTTGGGTAAAACCACGTTGGCGAACATTGTTGCCAATGAGATGGATGTCAACATTCGTACGACTTCAGGCCCTGTTCTAGAAAAAGCAGGCGACCTAGCGGCGTTACTGACCAATCTCGAAGAAAATGATGTCCTGTTCATTGATGAGATTCACCGTTTAAGCCCTGTGGTTGAAGAGGTGTTGTACCCTGCAATGGAAGACTACCAATTAGATATCATGATTGGTGAAGGCCCAGCGGCACGCTCTATCAAGATTGACCTTCCTCCTTTTACTTTGATTGGCGCAACCACTCGTGCTGGCTCACTGACATCGCCGTTACGTGACCGTTTTGGTATTACTCAGCGTCTTGAGTACTACAAGGTTGAAGATCTACAAAACATCGTTCAGCGCAGTGCAGATTGCCTTGGTCTTTCTATGGAGTCCGAAGGGGCGCTAGAAGTTGCTCGCCGAGCTCGTGGTACGCCACGTATTGCTAACCGTCTACTGCGCCGTGTTCGTGATTATGCGGAAGTAAAAGGCGACGGGCATATTTGTCCGGAGGTTGCTGACAAAGCGCTAAACATGTTGGATGTCGATGCTAAAGGTTTCGACTACATGGATAGAAAGCTTCTGCTGGCGATTATGGAGAAGTTTGGTGGTGGTCCGGTAGGTATCGACAACATGGCTGCCGCGATTGGTGAAGAGAGAGACACTATTGAAGATGTGTTAGAACCTTACTTGATTCAACAAGGTTACCTACAAAGGACGCCAAGAGGTCGAATCGCGACCGACAGAGCGTATTTACACTTTGGAATAGATAAACCCTCCAATCGTTAAATTATTCATTTTTAAAGATCCCAGTTGCATAAGCGCTGGTTTTTTTTGCTTTTTACTGAATAACAACTCTTTGAGCGAGTCGATAAAAAGATCGAAAAGGGAGCTTCAAAAATGGAAACTTTGATTTCAGGTTTGATTTAGATAACAGGAAATGAAATAAGTTGTCATATTTTTTGTTAATACTTTATAGGTAGTTGTAATTCGGATGTTGAGGCGGTGCTGAGCATTTGTCACAGATATCATGCGCTGTTATTAAGACAAGCATAATTGGTGTGATTTTAATCATAATTGTACAAAAATAACTCTAATTTGCTCAAATAAATTTGATACAAATCAACGCAGGGTTCTCCCATAAACCTTTTGAAACATACTGATTTTACCAGTAATATTAGCGCCAGCTATATTAGCTCATGCTTAACAATAATCTAACTATAACGGTACGTTTTTGCTACAAATTTCAATTTGTAATAACAATTACATAAATTGTTTTAACATGGATTTTTGCGGTGAATAATCACACAAGTGTCATTCAGCCGACACAAAGGAGTTACCATGATTGATGTTGTTGATCTGTCGCGATTGCAGTTTGCATTTACAGCGATGTATCACTTCCTATTTGTTCCACTGACTTTAGGTATGGCATTTCTACTTGCCATTATGGAGTCAGTTTATGTAATGACTGGCAAGCAAATTTACAAGGACATGACCAAGTTCTGGGGTAAATTGTTTGGTATTAACTTTGCTCTTGGTGTAGCGACAGGCTTAACCATGGAGTTCCAGTTTGGTACTAACTGGTCTTACTATTCTCACTATGTTGGCGACATTTTTGGTGCTCCGCTAGCTATCGAAGCGCTTGTTGCATTCTTCCTAGAGTCTACTTTTGTTGGCCTATTCTTCTTCGGTTGGGACAGACTGTCAAAGCGTCAGCACTTAGCGGTAACTTGGTTAGTAGCACTTGGCTCTAACTTCTCTGCGCTTTGGATCTTGGTAGCAAACGGCTGGATGCAAAACCCAGTGGGTGCGGAATTTAACTTTGAAACTATGCGTATGGAAATGGTGAGCTTCGCTGAAGTTGTACTAAACCCAGTAGCACAAGTTAAATTCGTACACACAGTAGCTTCTGGTTACACAACGGGTGCAATGTTCATCCTTGGTATCAGCTCATACTACATTCTTAAAGGTCGTGACCTTGCCTTTGCTCGTCGCTCTTTCGCGATTGCAGCGTCTTTCGGTATGGCGGCGATCTTGTCAGTAATCGTACTAGGTGATGAATCTGGTTACGAGCTTGGTGAAGTTCAAAAAGTGAAGCTCGCTGCTGTAGAAGCGGAATGGCACACTGAAGAAGCACCAGCCGCATTTACTGTTTTTGGTATTCCAAACCAAGAGACAATGAATACTGACTACGCAATTAAAATTCCTTACGTAATGGGTATCATCGCAACGCGTTCGCTTGATACTGAAGTAACGGGCCTACGTGACCTACGTGATGACCACGTTGATCGTATCCGTACTGGTATGTACGCGTACGAGCTGCTTGAAAATCTACGTGCAGGCGATAAGTCTGAAGAAAACATGGCTGCGTTCGACGAAGTGAAAGGTGACCTAGGTTACGGCTTGCTTCTTAAGCGCTACACAGACGACGTTGTTGATGCAACTGAAGACCAAATCCAAATGGCTGCGGATGATTCTATCCCAACAGTTTGGCCTCTATTCTGGTCATTCCGTCTGATGGTTGCTTGTGGCTTCATCATGCTGTTTGTATTCGGTGCTGCGTTTGTTCAAACGTGTCGTCAGAAAATCGAACAGAAACCATGGGTACTTAAAGCTGCGCTATTCTCAATCCCACTTCCTTGGATTGCGATTGAAGCAGGTTGGTTCGTTGCTGAGTTTGGTCGTCAACCATGGGCGGTTGGTGAAATCCTACCGGTTAACGTTGCTGCATCAGCACTGACTATTGAACAGCTTTGGACTTCTCTATTCGCTATCCTGGCACTTTACACAGTGTTCTTGATTGCTGAAGTTTACCTAATGCTGAAATTCGCACGTAAAGGTCCAAGTAGCTTGAAGACAGGCCGTTACCACTTCGAACAAAACGATAACTCTGTTGAAGACAAAGTTAGCCGTTCAGTTGAAGTATAAGTGAGGGAATATTATGTTTGATTACGAAAGCTTACGACTTATTTGGTGGGTATTGATCGGTGTTCTACTGGTTGGTTTCGCCGTAACTGATGGCTTTGATATGGGTGTTGCCGCTCTGTCACCTGTTATCGGTAAGAGCGACACTGAACGTCGTATTATGCTAAACACGATTGCCCCTCACTGGGATGGTAACCAAGTTTGGCTTATCACTGCGGGTGGTGCATTGTTTGCTGCATGGCCACTGGTTTACGCAACGTCGTTTTCTGGCTTCTACTTCGCAATGTACGCGACGTTAGCAGCGCTTTGGTTACGTCCACTTGCACTTGACTACCGCTCTAAGATCGAAGATCCAAAATGGCGCAAAACTTGGGACTATGCACTTTGCTTTAGTGGCGCAGTACCACCAATCATTTTCGGTGTGGCATTTGGTAACCTACTACAAGGTGTTCCATTTGAACTGAACGAATTTATGATGTCTAAGTACCATGGTACGTTCTTCGCTCTGCTTAACCCATTTGCATTGCTTTGTGGTGTGTTGGCTCTGATGTTGTTCGTGATGCAAGGTGCAACATGGCTTCAAATGAAGACAACAGAAGCGCTGCACGCTCGTGCTCGTAACGTTGCTCAGATCACTGGCCTAATTGCTATTGCTCTATTCGTTATTGGTGGTTTCTGGGTTCAATCTATCGAAGGCTATGTAATTACGAGCACTATCGATACGTTTGCTGACTCAAACCCACTAAACAAAGAAGTATCACTTCAAGTGGGTGCTTGGATGACAAACTTCGAAACTTATCCAGCAATGTGGGCTGCGCCGATCCTTGGTGTAGCAATGCCACTGCTTGCTGTGATTGCATCTCGCTTTGAGCGTGGTGGTTTCGCATTCTTGTTCTCAAGCCTATCGAACGCTGGTGTTATTCTAACGGCTGGTTTTGCAATGTTCCCATTCGTAATGCCATCAAGCCTGAACCCTAACCAAAGCTTGACTATGTGGGATTCAACAGCGAGTGAGCTAACGCTTGGTCTTATGACTGTCGTTGCGGCGGTAATGGTTCCTGTGATTCTTGGCTACACAACTTGGACATACTACAAAATGTTCGGTCGTCTAGATAAGAAACACATCGAAGATAACGACGTTTCAGCTTACTAAGCTAGAAGTTAAATAACTTAGGAGAAATTTTATGTGGTATTTCGCATGGATTTTGGGTGTACTTCTAGCATGTGCATTCGGCATCATCAATGCTCTATGGCTAGAGCATTCAGAAATGATGGACAAAGACAGTGAGTAATCTCGCAGAGCAAATCGCTAAGCTGCATCAACCAATGGATAAGACTCTGCTTAGAGCCTTATCCCTAGTATTGGGTTTCATGCATGTGGGTTTAGTGATGTGGGATCCTGAAGCGTATGCGACAAGCATCGGTGGCTTTAACGCGATCATCGGGCCAATGTTCATTTGGGCAGTATGCTCAAGCATGGTTTACGGTATCGGATTTAAGCCAAGAGCTTGGATGTGGCAGCTACTGTTTAGCCCATATGTTTCACTCACAATTTTGCTCTACCTAACGACGCTGCGCCTTCTATAAAAGGCAAAGGATTTAGGTTCATAACAACGTGAGCCTTTATACTTGTTGGGTTTTTAGCCAAAAAGAGGTCATCTTATACAGATGGCCTTTTTTTTCGTCTCTCAAATCAAAAAATTCACAGCGATATACTATTAATGATAAGGAGTTAGGTTATAGTGAGATCTTTATCGTTTTGGATTGTGGTAGCAAATTGCAGGGATTATCTAAGCTATTTACGTGGCCAGTGACTGTGTATTACGAAGACACCGATGCGGGTGGCGTTGTATACCATTCAAACTATCTTAAGTTTTTCGAACGCGCTCGAACTGAGATGTTGCGCTCAATTGGCGTTTCTCAGCAAGTATTGTTAGAACAAAACATCGGTTTTGTAGTCCGACATATGGACATTGATTTTATTCAAGGCGCGCGTCTTGATGATTCTTTACAAGTCATTACAAATATTTACGAGTTGAAGCGAGCTACCTTGGTCTTCTGTCAAGAGATCGTAAATCCTGATGGCAAGGCATTGTGTAAAGCAATGGTTAAGGTAGCATGTATCGATAATCAAAAAATGAAACCCAAAGCAATGCCAACATTTATTCTCACGGAGCTAACGAATAGTGACTGCTGAAATCTCAATCTTAGGCCTAATTTTAGAAGCTAGTTTACTAGTTAAGATGGTCATGCTGACTCTTATGGGCATGTCTGTTGTTTCTTGGGCGATGATCATAAAAAGAAGTAAAGTGTTATCTCAAGCTTCTAAACAAACAGAAGTGTTTGAAGACAAATTTTGGTCAGGCGTTGATCTTGCAAAACTGTACCAAGAGAGCAACAAACGCAAAGACGAGCTTTCTGGTACTGAAGAAATTTTCTACGCAGGCTTTACTGAGTTCGCTCGCCTTCGTAAATCGAATGCAACATCACCTGACTTCATTATGGAAGGCACTGGCCGTGCGATGCGCGTTGCCGTTGCTCGTGAGATTGATGAACTAGAAACTAACTTACCTTTCTTGGCGACCGTTGGCTCTATCAGCCCATACATCGGCCTATTTGGTACGGTTTGGGGCATCATGCACTCATTCATCGCATTAGGTGAAGTGAAGCAAGCGACGCTCGCAATGGTTGCTCCTGGTATTGCAGAAGCACTGATCGCAACAGCAATGGGTCTATTCGCTGCGATTCCAGCGGTAATGGCGTACAACCGCTTCAGCAGCCGAGTAGGCAAGCTAGAACACAACTACGCGACTTTCTCTGAAGAGTTTCACAGTATTCTTCACCGTCAAGCGATGGCTGGCAGGGAATAATAGATGGCTGGATACCAACCTAAAAAACGCAAAATGACAGCAGAGATTAACGTTGTACCTTACATCGACGTTATGCTTGTTTTGCTGATCATTTTTATGGTGACTTCGCCGTTTGTTACTCAAGGTGTCGACGTTGAATTGCCTCAGGCTTCAACGGCTAAATCGGCACAAGACCTACTGGGTGACGACAACGCGAGCTTTATTATCGTTGAAGTGAACAAAGACGGTGAGCTTGGTTTGAGCGTGAATGACGAAGAAGTACAACGTGGCTTATCCATGGAAGATATTATCGTCCGAGTAAAAGCTGAGTTGTCTTTGAAGCCGAATTCTCCAGTGGCGGTTGGCGGTGATGCCGCAACGCCATACGCTGAAGTGGTTTTATTACTTGATGAATTAAGCCGTGCAGGTGTGCCAAAGGTTGGCCTTTTAACGGATATAAGGGAATAGCTCCGTAGCATTCATGAAAGCGAATAATAAAAAATCCAATAATTTCAGATCACCGCTTCTTATTTCTCTTGGGCTGCACGTCATTTTATTCGTTGCGCTCATTTGGGGGGCGGATTTCACGATGTCAGAGCCAAAGCCTACAGGGCAGATGGTTCAAGCAGTGGTGATTGATCCTCAGTTGGTTCGCCAGCAAGCTCAACAGATTCGTCAACAAAGAGAAGCGGCAAGCAAGAAAGAGCAAGAGCGTCTTGACAAACTAAGACGTGAAAGCGAACGACTTGAAAAGAATCGTAAAGCTGAAGAAGAAAATATTCGCAAGCTAAAAGAACAGCAAGCGAAAGAAGCTAAAGCAACTCGTGAAGCTGAAAAGCGTCGAGTTGAGAAAGAGAAACAACGCAAAGCTGAAGAAGCGCGTTTACAGCAAGAGCAAAAGAAAGCCGCTAAAGCCGAAGCTGACCGTAAGCTAAAAGAAGCTGCGTTAGTGAAAGCCGAGAACGAGCGTAAAGCCAAAGAAGCGGCAATCGCAAAAGCTGAACAAGAACGCGTGGCAAAAGAAAAAGCAGCGAAAGAGGCAGCAGACAAAGCTCGTAAAGAGAAAGAAGCCGCTGAACTCGCGGAAAAGCAACGCATAGCGAAAGAGAAAGAAGCGGCAGCCGCAGCAGAGAAAGCCCGTAAGGCAAAAGAAGCTGCAGCAAAAGCAGAAAAAGAGCGTAAACAACAAGAAGCCGCATTGAACGATATCTTTGCTGGGCTTGAAACGGAAGCGACTCAAAACTCTTCAGCAAGACAACAATTTATCACTGATGAAGCGCAACGTTACGGGGCTATCTATACCCAACTGATTCAACAGAACCTGTTGTTAGAAGACAGCTATCGAGGACGCTCATGTCGAGTGAACCTTAAGCTGATTCCAACGGGCTCTAACGCGATATTGGGTAGTTTGAGTATCTTAGATGGCGATAGCCGTTTATGTGCAGCAACCAAGCGTGCGGTGGCACAAGTACAATCTTACCCGTTGCCTAAAGACCCAGACATTGTGAACTCACTGAAAGACATTAACTTAACTGTATCACCAGAGTAAAAGGACGAACTTGTGTTAAAGAAACTATTACTGAGTTTTGTTTTCTTAATAGCTACAAGCAGCCAGTTTGCACATGCAGCGCTGGAGCTGGTTATTACAGACGGTATTAACTCTGCAAGACCTATCGCTATTGTACCTTTCCGTTGGGAAGGCTCAGAGCCATTGCCACACGATGTATCAGCGGTTATCGCTTCTGACTTACAGCGCAGTGGTAAATTCAGCCCAGTTGCGACAAGCAAAATGCCTCAAACGCCTTACAGCGAAACTGAGGTTAACTTTGATGCTTGGACTAACCTAGGTGTTGACTCATTGCTTACCGGTAGTATCACTAAAAATGCCGAAGGGCAGTATGTGGTGAATTACCAATTGATCGACATTGTTCGTGGTCAACTGACCAAAGGACAAAGTCGTGCGCTGAGTGATGAAGGCCAATTAGTGCTTTCTAAAGATCACGTTCTATTCAATAAGAAGGCTACGGTTCCTGGTAATCGCTTGAGAGAGTACGCACACCGTATCTCAGACCTAGTGTATGAAGAGCTAACTGGTGAGAAAGGCGCGTTCTTAACTCGTATCTCTTACGTGGTAGTGAACGATAAAGACAAGTACCCGTATCAACTTCGTGTTGCTGACTACGATGGCTTTAACGAGCGTTTAGTACTTCGTTCTAAGCAGCCTCTCATGTCTCCAGCATGGTCACCAGACGGCAAAAAGCTAGCTTATGTGAGCTTCCAGAATGGCCAAGCTGAAATATTCATCATGAATATTTACACGGGTGAACGTGAGAAAGTGACGTCATACCCTCGTCACAATGGTGCGCCAAGATTCTCGCCAGATGGTAAAACATTGGCATTGGTATTGTCGAAAACGGGCAGCCTTCAGGTGTACACACTTGACCTTGCTAGCCGTAAGCTGACTCAAATTACCCGCGGCCGTTCGAATAATACTGAACCATTCTGGCACCCAGATGGCAAGTCTCTTATTTTTACATCGGATCGTGGTGGTAAACCACAGATTTATAATGTAAATTTGTCCAATAATTCGACTTCTCGTATTACTTGGCAAGGTAGCCAAAACTTAGGTGGCCAGATCACTCCTGATGGTCGATTCATGATCATGGTGAATCGCAGCAACTCAGGTTTTAACTTGGCTAAGCAAGATTTGGAAACCGGTGCGGTTCAGGTACTAACAAAAACATTGTTAGATGAGTCTCCAAGTATTGCACCGAATGGAGGTATGGTTATCTATAGCTCTATTTACAACAAAACAAATGTACTATCGATGGTTTCTATCGATGGACGTTTTAAAGCTAGATTACCGGCAACTAACGGACGCGTAAGAGCGCCTGCATGGTCACCGTTCCTCTAGGGAAAATTACATATTCTTTTAGCTATTGATAGTGTTAACTATTGTGGCATTTAACTATCTATAGCACTCTTAGTCGCTGTAGAAACTAAGTTTGATAACGTAAGGAAAAAAAGATGCAACTTAACAAAGTTCTTAAAGGCTTGATGATTGCACTACCAGTGATGGCAGTAACGGCATGTAGCTCAACTGATGAAGCAACATCTGCAACATCTGGTACTGAAAGCAACCAAACAACTTCAGGTTCAGAAGGCAATGTAGACACAACTGTTGTAACGCCAATTGACGCTAACGGTCAACTGTCTGAGCAAGAGCTTAAAGAGCAAGCGCTACGTGAAACTCAAACAATCTACTTCGCATTCGATAACTCTACTATCGCTGGCGATTACGAAGAAATGCTAGCAGCTCACGCAGCATACCTAGTTAAGAACGTTGACATGAACGTTACTATCGAAGGTCACGCTGATGAGCGCGGTACTCCTGAGTACAACATCGCACTTGGCGAGCGTCGTGCACAAGCTGTAGCGAAATACCTACAAGCTCTAGGTGTTCAAGCTGACCAAATCTCTATCGTAAGCTACGGTGAAGAGAAGCCACTTCTTCTAGGTCAATCTGAAGATGTGTACGCTAAAAACCGTCGCGCAGTACTAGTTTACTAATTTTAGTAGACTATATAATTGAGGAATTGCCTCATGTTCAGTAACACAAAGCGAGTCATTTTGCTTTCGTTACTGGCAAGTGCAGCGAACACCGCGTTCGCTGCACCAGCTCCAGTATCCGATCTCAATAGCACCGCAACCAATTCATCATCTTCCTCTCGATCAGCATCTAACGAATCAGATATTGAGCGTTTAGAGCGCCTGCTTCAAAATCGCAATCTCGTTCAGCTTCAAATGCAACAGCAAATCGACGACATGGCACTGGAGATCAGTGAACTTCGTGGTGATCTGGAACGAAACAGCTACGATATGAAGCAAATGCTAGAGCGTCAGCGTGAACTGTTCATTGAACTGGATCGCGTAAGAGGCGAGGTGAAAGCAGCAGGAACAGCAACGGTAGCGGCGAGCGAAGGCTCTAAAGACGCTTCAGGTACGTTCAGTACTGATGTGGATGAGCAAACTGCTTATCAAAATGCTGTAGATATGATTCTAAAGCAACGAGACTACACGGGTGCTATCGCTGCATTCCAAAAGTTTCAAAAAGACTTCCCAGATTCTACCTTCACACCTAACTCACATTACTGGTTAGGTCAGCTTTATTTCGCTAAGAAGCAAGATAAAGAAGCCGTGAAGAGCTTCGCTGCTGTTGTGTCGTACAAAGACTCAAACAAGCGAGCAGATGCACTGGTTAAGCTTGGTGACATAGCAGCGCGCAACAACAACGCGACGCAAGCTAAGAAATATTACCAACAAGTCGTAACCGAGCACCCAAACAGTGCTTCGGCTAAAGTGGCCAAAACCCACTTATAACCAAAATAGGGGTGCTTAGGCGCCTCTTTTTTATACCTGTTCACTTCCGTTTAGTGTTTACTTCTCTTGCTAGTGATGACAACACATCGCCTTGTTTATGCGTTTTAAGCATTAGCTAGTCACCGCTTGCAACCAATCCTTTTTGATCCCAATCGCTGTCCTGTGTAGAATACTCGGATTCTCGGAAGAAGTTGCGTAGAGCAAGAGCAATGAGTCATATACTAGATAAAATCGATACAGTTTACCCGTTTCCGCCTAAGCCAGTTCCATTGAGCGACGCTCAGAAACAGGCCCACATCGCAAACATCAAAAAACTACTTCAAGAAAAAGATGCAGTTCTAATTGCACACTACTACACCGATCCTGAAATTCAGGCTCTGGCAGAAGAAACTGGTGGTTTCGTTGGCGATTCATTAGAGATGGCTAAGTTCGGTAACCGTCACACAGCAAGCACTTTGATCATCGCTGGTGTTCGTTTCATGGGTGAGTCTGCAAAGATTCTTACTCCTGAAAAACGCATTTTAATGCCAACACTTGAAGCTGAATGTTCGCTTGATCTTGGCTGCCCAGCTGACAAATTTACAGAATTTTGTGATGCTCACCCTGACCACACTGTGGTTGTATACGCGAACACCTCTGCAGCTGTTAAAGCTCGTGCAGACTGGGTAGTTACGTCGAGCATCGCTTTAGAAATCGTTGAAAGCCTAGACGCTGAAGGCAAACCCATTATTTGGGGGCCAGACCGTCACCTAGGTTCTTACATCGCAAATCAAACTGGCGCTGACATGTTGCTTTGGCAAGGTGAGTGTATCGTTCATGATGAGTTCTCAGCTGATGCTTTGAAGAAAATGAAATCGGTATACCCAGAAGCGGCTATCTTGGTTCACCCAGAATCACCAGCAAGCGTGGTTGAACTGGCTGATGCTGTAGGCTCAACAAGCCAACTGATCAAGAAAGCAAAAGAGCTGCCTCATCCACAGATGATTGTTGCGACAGACAAAGGCATCTTCTTCAAGATGCAGCAATTGGTTCCTGAAAAAGAGCTGATTGAAGCGCCGACAGCGGGTGCTGGTGCAACGTGTCGTAGCTGCGCACACTGTCCTTGGATGGCAATGAACGGCCTTGAAGCGATTGAAAACGCGCTTGAGAATGGTGGTGAGCAACACGAAATCTTCGTTTCTGACGAATTACGCGTGAAGTCTCTTATTCCATTGAACCGCATGCTAGATTTTGCAGAGCAGTTAAATGTGCAGGTAAAAGGTAACGCGTAAGTCGTTCTTTTATCTAACCAATAAAAAAACCAGCCAATAGTGCTGGTTTTTTTGTATCTGCGTATAGGCCGCCAATATCAATCTTGTGGTCATGTATCTTTTTCTGATGATACATCTTGTTGATATCGCGTATTTTTTCTAGCATGTAAGTAAGAGGAAAAGATTAGAGGCTCGAATGATAATCTGGTTACAACTCAAACGCTGGATCAAAGCAAACATCTTTGTTTTGAATGGCAAAAACTTACTGTTCACTTTTCTTGGCTACATCGCTTTATCGTGGTCGATGCTGTATTTGGCGGGTGAAACAGATTTAACCAGTTCGGTTACCGTATTCGCTTACTACTTGGTGGTGACGGCTTCTACGGTTGGTTATGGTGATTTATCACCGACCACGGTAGCGGGGCAGTGGATCGTTATTCTATTTGTGATTCCAGGCGGGTTGAGCCTTTTTGCCGCGTTGCTCGGTAAAGTGGCGACAGAAGGTGTTGAATATTGGCGAGCGGGCTTGCTAGGAAAAAGGAGAGTTAGAGTGGACAACCACATTTTGATGTTGGGGTGGAATGAGCAAAGAACCATTCATCTCATCCGCATGCTACAACACGAAGAAACGGGTAAACGACCAATCGTGCTATGTACGCGTTCAGATATCGAGAACCCGTTACCCGGTGAAATCAATTTCGTCAAAGTAAACAGCTACACCGATGGCAAAGAGATGGAGAAAACGGGCATTGAGTCTGCAAGTTGCATCCTGATTGATAACCCAGAAGACGACATTACGTTATCTGCGGCGCTTTACTGTGCCAACCGAAACCCTAAAGCGCACCTTCTTGTTTACTTTAAAGATGAAGCGCTGAGCGATTTGTTACACAAGCATTGCCCTAACTCAGAATGTATTCCAGCGGTGGGTGCTGAGATGCTAGCAAAGGCTGCGGTAGACCCAGGTTCCAGTGCGCTTCACCAAGAATTATTGAGCTCAACAAGAGGCATGACACAGTATTCAACGTATTTCCCTGAAGACGCTGAGTCTGTCACCGTCGCGCCTATTTTCTCAGTGTTTAAAGAGAAGTATCAAGCAACTCTGATCGCCATTGATACGGGGAGCGGTATTGAACTCAACCCAGAGTTAGATCAAGTGGTCAGCAGTGGCACTAAGCTGTTTTATATTGCTGATGAGCGAATTGATGACTTCGATTGGAAAGGCTTCTAAAGCGACTATTTTATTTCGTCTGAAAACTAAAAAAGGCCTCATAATGAGGCCTTTTGGCTTGTATAAAGCTAACTGTTATTGAGCTTCAGCCAGTGCAATGCCACGCTGCGTTAGTCCGCAAAGCATCACAGGAACAGCGTTAAAGATCTCTTCGAACTGCTCTAGGCCTTCGATGCCTTGCTCTGCAAGCGTAGCAATTGACGTTTCTGGATCGTAAAGCATGCTCAGTGACAGCAGGACACCGCCAACGAGTGCGTTATCTTCGCTCTCTTCAGGCATTAGTGTTTCCCAATCGTCGCGAGCAATCTGCCAGCCTTGAAGCAAGCCTTCACAAAAATCACGAGCGGCAGTGTTCACCACTTCTTCGTCGTCTAATTGACAAGCTTCAGGCCAAACCCAAGTCCCTTCAATCAGTTCTGGGCGGGTTTTATTCCAAAGCTCGATGATAACTTCAATGTAGCTTTCTAGCTGTTCACCATCCGTAAAAGGTGCGACTTCTTCGCCACCCCATAAGAACGGTAGCCACTCATGCGGGGTTAACACATTCGGTGCCGCTGCCATTGCAGTGACAAAGCCCATTGTTTTGTGTTCTGTGATTAGCTTTCCTTCCAACTCTGGAAGCGCAAGAATATCTTGTAAAGTCAAAGTGAGGTACCGTAAAAGGGAACATATTTGCGCTTATAGTACCAATGAACTTGTGCCAATCAAGCTTCAATCTAAAAAGACTTGATGTCATGGATGATAAACACTAGGTTTAACAGAAAAGAAAACAATAAAAGAATTATGCAGATACGGTCGTCTTTAAAGAAAAAAAGCATGGTAGCGCTTGGATTATACCTTGCGATGTTTATTGCCATTGTCGGTAGTGTGACGTATTACGTCGTAGAATCCCCTGTGCGCGCCAAATTACAACAAAACCTCGACTTGCGTACGCAACTGTTATCCGCATTGATTACAGAGCCACTCAGTAGTTCTCGAGGCTTCGTAGACAGTCTCGTTGGGTTTGCTCAAGCGCATCGTAACGGTGATGATGTTATTCCGCTCTTTAAGTCCATGTTGGCGGCGAGCGACGATACGATTGTCAGTGCCGGTATTTGGCCCGAACCTTATGCGCTTGATTCTAAAAAGCTTCTCAACAGTTACTTTTTTAATAAAGCCGACGATGGAATAATCGACCAGATATATTCTTACAACAACCCCCAAAATGCCCCTTATCAAGAAGAGTATTGGTACACCTCTGTCGTCAACCAAAAACAAGGCACGATCTCTTGGAGCGATGTGTATATCGATCCATACACACACGTTCGAATGATTACGGCGTCTTCCCCTTATTATTACGACGGTACTTTTGCCGGTGTTGCCACGGTGGATCTCTCGCTCGAAGAGCTGCTTGGTTTTATCAAGAACCACGCCGAAGAATACAACCTTGGCATTACGCTCAGAGATAAGCTTAACCAAGTGTTGGTTTCGCATAACTTTAATCTCGTTGAAGGCATTTACATCAGTAGCAATCAATTTGGTGATTTCGGCTGGCAAGTGGATGTGGTGAACTCCAAATCACGAGTAGAAGACGAAGTGTTTCGTCAGGTGATGAGCATTGAAGGCGGTATTGTTCCGCTATTGCTACTTTGTGTCATGGCGGGGTATTACTTATTGAACCGTTATTTGATTAGTCCAATCACAAGGATTGCAGCACAGGTTGATAGTTCGAAAGCCGGCGAAATCATTGATGTGGATTACTCGAGTGATGACGAAATCGGCCATTTGATTAAAACCTTCAACGAAAAGACCATTTATCTCGAAGCGGAAAAGGTTAAAGCTCAGGCATCCACCAATGCAAAAACCGCTTTCCTTGCGACCTTGTCACATGAAATTCGCACTCCGATGAATGGGGTATTGGGTACCGCTCAAATCCTATTAAAAACGCCTCTAAATTCTGAACAAGAGAAGCATCTTAAGAGCTTGTATGAGTCCGGCGATCATATGATGACTCTACTCAACGAGATCTTAGACTTCTCGAAGATCGAGCAGGGCAGGTTGGATCTTGATGAAACGCGTTTCCCGCTTGATTCGATCATCGGCAGTATTAACAGTGTTTACTACACATTGTCTTCCGAGAAAGGGCTTCAATTCAAAGTGTACTCTGAGGTGACTTCGGGTCGTTGGTACTTCTCAGATAAAGCTCGCCTTCGCCAAATTTTGTTTAATCTATTGAACAACGCGGTGAAGTTCACCTCCAGAGGCTTTGTTGAGGTGTACCTGAAAGAAGTTGTAGAGGGGAGTGACACCTATCTGAGCATTCGAGTTCGTGATACCGGAATTGGTATTTCTAAAGAAGCTCAGAAGCGTATTTTTAAACCGTTTGAACAAGCGGAGTCTTCGACCACAAGGCGTTTTGGCGGTACTGGCCTTGGCCTCGCGATTGTGAAGAAAATTGCCCAGTTGATGGATGGCAGTATTACCGTCACCAGTGAAGAAGGGATAGGCACGAGTTTTGATGTTCGCTTGAAGATTCAGCCATGTCAGCCAGGAGAAATCGAGAGTTTGCCACATAAGAAGTTGGACTACTCTGGCTTAAAGGTACTGATCGTCGAGGACAACCGAACTAACACGGTGATCATTGAAGCCTTCATGAGCAGTAAAGGCTTTACCTGTAAGAGCGTCGAAAACGGTGAACTTGCGATACAAGCCGTGGTTGCTGAGCGCTTTGATTTGGTGCTCATGGATAACCATATGCCTGTGATGGATGGCGTTGAATCAACCACTGCTATTCGTGCTTTGATAGGCGATGTGTCATCGGTATTGGTGTTTGGTTGTACGGCTGATGTCTTTAAAGAGACTCGTGAGCGTATGTTGGGGGCAGGTGTGGATTATATTATTGCTAAGCCGATTGACGAGCGTGAACTGGATGATGCCTTGTTCCGCTATTCAAATAAGCTTTATCAATACCATGAAGTAAAAGCGGATGAGCTCGAAAGCCAAGACGTAAAACCACACGATTCGAAAAGTAAAAGCGAGTCACTGCCTAAACCTGATCTTCGCAACAAAGATAACACTGAAGAGCTGTTAGTGACGTTGTATGTGGCGCTAGAAGACAACAACCTAGAACTGATTCAATTTGCACTAGAGAGCCTACGTGTCCACGTTGAAGCTATGAACAACGCGGAACTTACTGAACAAGTCGATAAAGCGTTAGAGCAGGTTGCTTTAGGATCACCACCTACACAAGATGTCATTAATATCATTACTGTAAATCTACCTATGGCTTAAATGTTGTTTAATTACGGTAAGTAAATGACGAACTGTCCAACATTTGACCTTGGTTGGATTTTTTGGTGAAAGTGACTGCTTTTAAAGTGGTTTTTGGTTGTTAATTTACAACTTGATTTTTAATTTGGAGTGTATGACTACTAATCTTGTGATTTAATAGCGACATTATCTGGTGAGGTGCAAATGTGCCTTGTTTATATGTTACTAAATCACTAATTAAGCAGTGATATATTTTAGGTTTGTCGTCAATGAAGTCTCGTGGTCCATTTTGTATTCGAAACGCAGCTGCGGATACATTTGCTATGGTCGTTTTCTGTTTTATTTCTGGCATGATCGTAGAAGTGTTTATTTCTGGTATGACGTTTGAGCAATCTCTTGCTTCTCGAACGTTATCTATTCCTGTAAACATTGCTATCGCTTGGCCTTATGGCGTTTTTCGTGATTGGTTCTTACGCAATGTTGCAAAACTTTCAGAAAGCTCATTGATGAAAAACTTGTCTGATTTGATGGCATACGTGTTATTCCAGTCTCCAGTGTATGCGGGTATTTTGTTGGCAGTGGGTGCTTCAGGCGACCAGATCGTTACGGCTGTCACCAGTAATGCAGTTATCTCGTGCGGTATGGGCGTACTTTACGGCTACTTCCTCGATATGTGTCGTAAATGGTTTCGAGTTCCTGGCTACTATCAACAAGCTTAAGAAAAGCAACAAGCATAAGTGCAGCGAAAGAATGAAATTTGGTTTGTTTTTGATCTAATGAGTTAATTTGTAATCGAACAAACCGAAAAAGGCACTTTTTTTGAGAATGCCCCTTGACCAAAGCAAGCAGAATCAATAAAGTAGCGCCTCGTTGAGTGACATGCTCAACACACAATTTGTGGAAGGATGGCTGAGTGGCTTAAGGCGCTCGCCTGGAAAGCGAGTATACGTTTATAGCGTATCTGGGGTTCAAATCCCCATCCTTCCACCACTATTCAAAACCCTAGCAGAAATGCTGGGGTTTTCTCGTTTTAGAGCCTCTATATCCCACCTCATCTGTATACCTCCCTAATATCCGTTCCTTTAATCATTGCTTTATAGTTATAATCTCTATTAATACCGTCGCAGAATTAACCATATTAGGTGTTTTTATCATAGATAATCGCTTGATTTTTTGGCGTGAACCTAGATTATTAATAGTACGCAATATTATGAATAATCTAACTATTAGGAATCCATAACCTCATGACAGAAACCCTAGTTTCTCCAATGCTCTCTTTTACGATCGCGATTTCATTACTGTTTATCGGTAAAGGTTTGATTGAGCGATCTGAAGTATTAAGAAAGTATTCACTGCCAGAGCCTGTGATTGGTGGCTTTGTCTGCGCAGCGACCGTAGCGGCGCTTTACTATATTTTTGAAATCCAAATCACTTTTAGCCTAGATGTCAGAGACTTTTTGCTTCTCTACTTTTTTGCTGGCATCGGGCTCCAAGCGGATATTAAAACACTGATTAAAGGCGGGCGACCGTTGTTCATCCTACTGTGTCTTGCTGCCATTTTTATCGTGTTGCAAAACGTAGTCGGAATGGCAGTCGCTTCTGGCTTTGGAATGGATGCGAAAGCAGGCTTGCTATCTGGGTCTGTTAGCTTGATAGGCGGCGTAGGCACAACGTTAGCTTGGGCGCCAATGTTTGTGGAAGAGTTTGGTATTGCTAACGCGCTCGAACTTGGTGTCGCTTCAAACACGGTTGGTTTAATTGCAGCGTGTGTGATTGGTGGTCCGATTGCGAACTACCTGCTCAATAAACACAAAGTAAGCCCTTCTAATGAAGAAGAGGTTACGGTTGGTGCATTCCAAGAGAGTGAAACAAAAACAGAGCTTAGCCACTACGGCGTTCTGTGGGCGTGGTTGATTCTTAACTTAACACTAATGCTGGGTTACAGCTTGAGTGAAGTTATCGACTCGATGGGCCTAAAACTGCCGTTATTCGTTAGCTGTTTGATCGCAGGTATCCTAATCGGAAACGTTGGTCGCGCACTGTTTAAGAAACGTCGTACACAAGAGAAAATCGCTCAAGGCCGCAAAGGCTTAGCGATGATCTCTGATATTTGTTTAGGCATGTTCTTGACCATGGCATTGATGGGGTTGCGTATCTGGGATCTCGATGGACTGTTTGGCTATATCTCTGTTGTCATGAGTATCCAGATCTTGCTTTCGCTGCTGTTTACTGTGTTTGTCGTTTATTACTTGATGGGAAGAAACTACGATTCTGTGGTGATATGTTCAGGCTTTGGTGGTATCACTCTAGGCTCGACCGCAACAGCAATTGTTAACATGACCGCAGTAACTCACCGCTATGGCGCAAGCCCACAAGCGTTCATTGTGGTGCCATTAGTGTGTGGTTTCTTTGTTGATTTGATCAACGCATTGGTGATCAGTTTCTTTGTTGGTCTGTAGTGAAGTGACCGGTTATTGACTGCTTGAGGTTTACATCGGGATAATGACCACAAAGGCGATGACGAAAGTCGTCGCCTTTGTTTTATCGACAGCAAGCTAAAACACGTATATCAGCCTTTGATGTGATGTCTTGAAGTGACTCGGTGCACAAGTTAGTAAGAGCAATTACGATCTTGATAAATTGGGATATATGTTCGCAGCAAATTTGTGAGACGCTTGATTAAGTGTCAGTTGAATTACAAGGAAGTTGAATGCACCACTTTAATATCCGTGCTCTTGAGTATTTAAATGCGTTGTCAAAATATGGGTCGTTACGTAAGGCATCTAAGATGATGAACGTTGACCCTGCCGCGATGAGTCGGATGTTGACACAGTTAGAAGCGCAAGCGGAAATGAAAGTATGGGAGCGCAACAACCGCCAATCACTGTTAACCGAAGCGGGTAATGAACTGCTGAATTACTACCGTTCCATTGTTCGTGGAGAGGCCGCTGTACTTGCTCGACTAACTAAGCTTAAAAACCTCAAAGGAGGCAATGTCAGCATTGCTATCGGTGAAGGATTTATTACCAACTTGGTGTCAAAACCGATGCAAACCTTCATGACTCGTTATCCTGATATCAATCTTTCTATTGAGATCGCTGGGGCATTGGATGCAGTCAAGATGTTGGAAGATCAACAGATAGACTTTGCGATAACCTATGCGTCTGCACCGCACCCTAAACTGCACTCCCACGTTGAACGCAGCCATCCGCTCGAATTGATTGCTCCGAAGGGGCACTTCCTTACGATGAAAGAAGCACCAGTGGTAATGCAAGATATTCAAGACGCTTCTCTCGCCTTGATCGATAACTCGACCGGTATGGGGAGGCTAGTAAAGCAGGCTGAACAAATTTCCCATCTTACCTTGCAGCCAAAACTTCAAACTAACTCAGTCACGGCACTGACTAACTTCGTTTCAGCAGGGTTGGGCGTCACCTTTATGCCTAAGCTCACTGTGATCGATGAAATAAAGTCAGGGCAGATTGAAGTGGTTGCGACCGAGTTGGAGATGCTATCGAAGGCGACGGTTAAGGTTCAATCTTTGAAAGGCCGTGCACTTACGCTACAAGCCGAAACCTTGTTGGATTTCTTACTCGAGAACGCCACTTTCTTAAGCCATGACGCTTACAATATCTAGGCTTAGTTGATTTACTTAGCGACTCCTACCTAAGCTTTCAAATACCGCCAATATCACACTTTCAAACTGCCGAATTCGTTTTTAAGTCGAATTGAGTTTTTGTCAACGCTCTCTCTATTGTTAAGTCAACACGTGCGGAATAAGTTACAAACCATTAACGAAACGAGTTTTACACTGACAGTTGTGTTCGGCTGGTTTTGGCTTTGTCGGGCATTAGGGGAAGAGAATGGAAGTAATTGTAATTGGCAGCGGTGTGATTGGCTTGACCAGTGCTTGGTATCTGGCGAAAGAGGGCCACTCGGTGACGGTTATCGATCGTCAAGATAGCAGTGGCAAAGAAACCAGTTTTGCGAATGCCGGGCAAATTTCTTACGGTTATTCTTCACCATGGGCAGCGCCTGGTATTCCATTGAAAGCGATGAAATGGCTTACCCAAGAACATGCGCCACTTAAAGTGAAGCCTTCTCTTTCTCCAGAGTTAATGTCTTGGGCGACTAAGATGCTCGCCAACTGTAATGAAGCCAAGTACGCACAGAATAAATCGCGGATGTTGCGAGTCGCTAACTACAGCCGAGAGTGTCTCACTCATCTAAGAACCAGTGAACAACTGGCTTATGAGGGCCGGCAAAAAGGCACCTTGCAAGTATTCAGAAGCGAAAAACAATTGGACGCTATTCAGCAGGATATGAAGCTATTAACAGAGAGTGGAATCGAACACTCGCTGTTTGATGTTGAACAGTGTCTGTCAGTGGAGTCTGGTTTAGCAGACGTTAAAGACAAGCTGGTGGGCGGCCTGTATTTACCACACGATGAAACCGGTGATTGTCATCAGTTCTGTTTAACCTTGACCGAAAAAGCCAAGCAACTCGGCGTTCAGTTCGTGTTTAATACCGAAGTGGTTAGGCTCAATCATCAGAATCAAACCATTGAGAGTATTACAACGACTCAAGGCGAGTTCAAAGCGGATGCTTACGTGGTCGCTTCAGGAAGCTATTCTCGAGAACTGTTGAAGCAAGTCGATTTGTCGATCCCGGTTTATCCAGTGAAAGGCTATTCGCTAACACTGCCGATCGTGAATGTAGATAAGTCACCAACCTCGACTGTGATGGATGAAACTTACAAGGTAGCGATGACGCGATTTGATGATCGTATTCGCATTGCAGGGACGGCAGAACTTGCGGGGTTTAATTACCTTATCCCTGAAAAACGCAAAGCCACGATTGATATGGTGATTAAAGATCTTTTCCCACAAGCGGGGGACTTTTCTAAAGCCGAATACTGGACTGGGTTAAGACCAATGACGCCAGATGGCACGCCTATCATAGGAAAGACGCCTATCAAGAACCTATTTACAAATACTGGACATGGGACATTAGGTTGGACAATGGCATGTGGCTCAGGAAAGATCTTGGCAAGCGTGGTCAGTGGCTCAGCTAGTGATATTAAAACTGATGACTTAAGTATCCACCGCTATTTGTAGTGAGATGATGCAGTGATAATTAAACAACCCCATTCTTAAGCCTTAGAATGGGGTTATGGGTTCTGAGGGAGAAGATTATCTGGTGGTGGTTTCTAGCACATGGGTAAATCTATCCCACGATTTTTGGTCAGCTTCTTGTTGATAGTTGTTTGAGCCGAATACAGTAAAGGCATGTGGCGCACCACTGTAGGTGATCATTTCATGCGGAACCTTGGTTGTTTCAAGTTGAGCGGCGAGGCTGCCAAAATCTTCCATTGAGATCATGGCGTCAGCTGTGCCATGGAACACGACAACAGGAGCTTTTGTCTCAGAGTAGTCTTGCCCTTTTGGTGTCGATAAACCGCCATGGAAGGTAACATAAGCTTTCGATGGGATACCCGCACGAGCGGCTTCTAAAACGGCTGCGCCACCAAAACAGTAACCCATCATCACGTTGTTATCTAAGTTACCACCAAGCCTTTTCGCTTCCATTGCTCCCGCGCTAAGTAGCGCACGCATTTTTTCTCTGTCTTTATACAGCTCGCCTGTGTGTTGCTTTTTATCTTTCACTTCGGTCGGGCGAATGCCTTTACCAAATAGATCGATGGCGAACACGTTGTAACCGAGTTCGTTGAGCATCTCAGAACGTTTCTTTTCGTAATCGGTTAAGCCATCCCAATCGTGTATTAGCAGTACCAAAGGCGCTTGGTCACTGGCTTCACTCCAATAACCTTCGTAATCCATCCCATCGACTTGATAAGTGACGTTTTCTCCTGAAATCGCAGAGAAGGGCAGTAAAACTGAAAACAGGCCGAGCGTAGTGAGTTTTCGCATGCGTAATTCCTTTCGATGACAATTGACGTTCCAATCGAAAGTATAGATAACGCGATGATTCTCGCCAGATTTATGTCTCTAACTTGAAATGTATGGCAGGGATAGCAGGTGGCGATTACTGATAAACAGCCATCGAAAGGGAGTGCGATGGCTGTTCATGATGTGCTGAGAAATTCTCAGGTCCGCAGAAACGCGGGGGGTATTAGAGTAGAAAAGAACGGATTACTACCAAGTAGCGTTATCAGCGGTGTGACTACTTCGAAGTTCTGGGTACTTACGTTGATAGCGCGGCAACATCGACTCATTACCTAAGATGCCGCCTTGGTGGATATAGATGACGGTTTTTGTTGGGTTCTCTTCTTGCCATTGCTCTAGGCATTGCCACATCAATGGGTCGTAGAGCAGGTCGAATTCAATATCCGTCTGTTCTTGCAGAGCCAACCAAGTTTGATAGTCCTGCTGGTAAAGCTTACCAAAGTGGTGTTTGGCTTTAAGTGGTAATATCTGCGGGTGATCGGTTTCGCCGAGTTCATTGAACTGCTGTGTTAGGTAATCACTGCCGCCAACACAAGCGCAAGTTAACACTGGGATGTTGTGCATTTTTAAATGCTTATGCAGATACAGAGCTGTGCTGCCTGTGCCTGCTGGAAGTGCTACCACGAAATCGTGTTTGTTTTCGAAACGCGTCCAGCTGAGTATTTCAATCGCCAGTTGCTTCACGCCGTATTCAGAAAGCTGAGAGCGTCCACCTTCTGGTAACACAATGCATTGTGAGTCAGGTTGTCTTACTTGCTCAATATACTCTTGTGGATGAAGCTCAGAGCCTGTTTCTTTGACTGAAATAACCTTAGCCCCGAGATCGATAGCGCCACGGTAGTTGCCGAGTGGGCGTTCTTGTAGCCATTGAGGCAGGTGGTCGACGTAAAACTCAAGCGTCCAGCCTTTGATTTTCGCAAGTGCGGCGAGTGAGAACAAGGAGTTAGCCTGAGCGGAACCATAGCTTATTAGAGTGGTGGTGTTTGGGCTATCGTCTTCCAGTAGCTTCATGAACTTTCTGGCTTTGTTGCCGCAAAAGTGGGAGTGAAGCTGATCGTCACGCTTTAAGAAAAAGGTGTGCTCGTTGTATTGATGTTGAGTTACAGGGCTATTATTTAGTTTCATCGCACTTAGACAAAATGCTGACTCAGAGCCAGCATTTATAGTTCAAATAGGACTGACGAGTATCTAGTAGCTAGGGACCGCTGTAAACCAACTAAATCAAGTTTTCGTTCGATATTGAGCTTCGAACTATGAACTCATTTACTCTGGGGTGGATGCGGATAGATCGGTTTGAAAGGTGATCTTAGCGGTACATCCACCACAGCTGCGATTGACCAATTCAAAGCCCCATTGGAAGCGTTGACATAAGTCCTCGACAATCAATAAACCTAACCCATGCCCATTTGGATTGTATTGCTCCTGCAGGCCTTCGCCTTGGTCTTCAATAATAAGACTGTCTTGAGAAAGGGTAATAGTTACTGTACCGCTATTAGTGGCTGCAATCGCGTTTCTTAACAAGTTACCGACCAACATATTCATTATCGCGCTGGTGGCCTGAATTGTGGGTTCTGATTGAACGTACATGGAGGTGTCGACGTCTTTCTCATCCGCCTGTGCTGAGTTTTTTGAGACGATAGTCTCTAACTCTTGTTGGCTAAACAATCGCAGTGGCGCATCGTCACTGTTTCTTTCGTAACGCACGAGGCCGAGTAGGGCATCGACCATCTCTGACATCTGAACAATGGCTTCATCAATGCGCTCAATCTGGCGAGATTGAAACTCGGTGGTTTCGCTTCTTAGCAGTAATTTATTTGCGCCACGAGCGACCGTTAACGGTGTTCTTAGTTCATGACTTGAGTAGCGAGCAAAGGCTTGTTCACGTTTGAGTAAGGAATTGATTTCTCTTCGGTACTGATTGAGTTGATCTGTGAGCTGACGAAACTCAACTGCGGCGTCGTCATTGACACTAAATTCTTCATTGAGGTTGAGCTTATTGGATTCCAATTGTTCGGAAATAGAATTGAAGGGTTCAATCAGTCGTTTAGATAATCGATAGAGCAGAGCACCAAAGCTAAAAATTAGAATAGAGAGTAATGTTAGTACAAAGGTGGTCGCATAAACCAGTTCGTAAATCTCAAACTCGACGCGGTCGATCTCGGAAAGCAGAACGATTGGGTGGGTTTGACCTTTATCAGAATACTCACCAACATACACCATGCGAGAGTTAGGTTCTTCACCTACCTCGCCAACAAAGCTTTCTTTGCCTTTAATGTATTTGAGGTATTCGGCAGGTATCAATGAAAGATCATTGTAGGCGATTGTCAGGTCATCAATTCTTAACGTACCGCTTTCCCCTGCTTGGAATAAACCAACCGCATAGTTACGGTCGATCAGGATGCGTCTTTCACCGACGCGATCTTCTGACATGTAGAGTGCGGCAACAAAGACTAAATAGACAAAGGCCGATACAATCACGGCCATTAACCCAAAGAAAACCGCTAAGCGGCCGGTTAGGGTTTTGGTGCTCGTGAGAACATTTAAAATCAATTCGATGACTCCAGACGGAATCCAACTTTAGGGACGGTAATCAACATCTGAGTATCAAACGGCTTGTCGAGTTGGTTACGTAATTGATAGATGTGACTGCGCAACACGTCATTGTTGGGTTCGTCTTCTTCCCAGAGTTTGTAGGAAATATCTTCGCGAGTAACCACTTCTGGTGCTTTTTGGCACAACATCTCAAGGATGGTGTAAGTGGTTGGGTTGAGTGCGAGTAACTTATCTTGACGGTAAGCTTTACGCGTTTTTTGGTCGATGGTGAGTTCATCAAACTGCAATTTAGAAGAAGCCACTTTTCCTCGGTAACGACGAACAAGCGCTTTCATTCTGGCTTCCAAAATATCCAAATCAAAAGGTTTGGTTAGATAGTCATCGGCACCATGCTCAAACCCTTTTAACATATCATCGCGGCTATCTAACGCAGTCAACATCAAAATAGGTGTCGCGTTGCCTTGGTCTCGCAGTTTATTACAAACCGTGAGGCCGTCCATTCTTGGCAACATCAGATCCAATATGATGATATCAAATGAGTTTTCCAACGCGAGTTGCAGGCCGAGTTCGCCGTTGTCCGCATAATCGAGTTCCATGCCAATACACTCAAAATAATCAAACAAGACACCTGCGATTTCACGGTTATCTTCGACTAATAGAACTCGTTTCATTTTGATTCTCATACAGAAATAGACGGTAACATTATCCTGAGTGAGCGTGAAAAATATGTCAATAACATAACTTTCACTTATGAGGGGGTAGATTGGATTCAGATTAAAAAATAGAAGAACGTATTATGTCTGAACTTCATATTAGCCGACCTAAAGTCTCCACATCACGGATCAATCCCGCCGTTTCACTATCGATCATTGTGCCGTTTTACGATGAACAAGAGGTGTTAGAAGAGTTTCATTCTCGCTTAACCAAGGTACTGGATAGCTTACCCATCACCAGTGAAATTGTTTATGTCGATGATGGCAGCAAAGACAACAGCTTGGATTTGGTGAGTTCATTCACTTCAATCAATAGCTCAATTTCTGTGATCGGTTTAAGCCGTAACTTTGGTAAAGAATCAGCGATGAGTGCTGGTCTTGAGCATTGCCGAGGACAAGCGGTGATCTTGTTAGACGCAGACCTGCAAGATCCGCCGGAGCTGATCCCACAAATGGTTGCCAAGTGGCGCGAAGGCTATGACGTTGTGAATATGCAGCGCAGCCAGCGTGATGGTGAAACGTGGTTTAAGAAGTTTTCAGCAGCAAGCTTTTACAAAGTCATGAACGTGGCAGCGAAGATCGATGTTCCAGAAAATGTCGGTGATTTCCGACTGTTAAGCCGAGAGGTTGTCGACCATATCAACCAACTGCCTGAACGTAACCGTTACATGAAAGGCATCTTTTCATGGCCAGGTTTTAGACAAGCAACGATTCAGTTTAAGCGCGATGCTCGCTTCTGTGGCGAGACGAAATGGAACTACCTGAAACTCATCGGATTGGCGATGGATGGCATCACATCATTTTCTATCCGCCCACTGCGTATTGCGACGGCCGTTGGTGGATTAGTGGCGCTTACCGCTTTTGTGTATGGCGTCTTCATCGTGTTCAAAACCATGATGTTTGGTGAGCCTATTACTGGCTACCCATCCATGATGGTGGTTCAACTTGCCCTTGGCGGCATTCAACTTCTGAGTATTGGTTTAATGGGGGAATACATAGGTCGTATTTTCATTGAAACCAAGAACCGTCCTTTGTATCTGATCCAATCGGTGGTCGATACCCCTGCATTAAAAACGCATTTTAAATTAGAGGAGTCAGCATGAGCCTGAACCGAACGCACCTATGGTATTTGTTGGCTTTTGCATTGGTTCTAAGGCTCTTATCTCTGGCGACATACCCTTTAATGGACACTACGGAAGCGCGCTACGGTGAGATGGCTCGCTTGATGGTAGAAACCGGCAATTGGTTAACCCCTCAATTTGATTACGGCATCCCTTTCTGGGGTAAGCCTCCGATGTTTACCTGGATGAGCGCGATTGGCATTGAGCTGTTTGGTTTGAGTGAGTTTGCTGTGCGTGCGCCACACTGGTTAGCAGGTTTTGCGACGATTTTGTTGGTTGCGTACATGGCTAAACGCACCGGACAAAGTGCCTTGGTGGCGGCCGTGGTATTGGCGACATGTGGGATTTTCTCTATCGCGGCGGGTGCTGTTATGACTGACATGGCATTAACGTTAGCGATGACCATAGCCATGTTAGGTTTCTACCTATGTTGGTTAGGAGGAGAGGGTTCGAAGGGAGAAGGGAGCGCGAAGACTAATCGGTCTTGGGGCTATGTCGGTTTCATTGGCTTAGCACTAGGCTTGCTGGCAAAAGGGCCGGTAGCGATTGTGATTATGGGTATCGCCGTTTTCCCTTGGTTAGTATTGCAACATGGATTTTTTGGCGCTTTCAAAGTGTTATGGCAACGCTTTCCACTGTTGTCTGGCTTAGGTGTGATGCTGGCGATTGCCTTGCCTTGGTACATCATGGCTGAAATGGCAACACCGGGTTTTATTGATTACTTTATTGTTGGCGAGCACTTTAAGCGTTTTGTTGTGAGTGGCTGGGAGGGCGATTTATACGGTTCTGCCCATGACCAAGCAAGAGGCATGATCTGGTTGTTTTGGCTTCAAGCGGCTGCACCGTGGTCGATTGTGTTGCCTATTTTGACTTTCGCCCGTCGTAAGAAAATCGCAGAAGTTAACGCTGAACATAGTGGGTTGTTTTCATTCCTTGTGTGTTGGTTGGTCTCTCCTCTAATTCTTTTCACTATGGCGGGTAATATTCTTCCAGCTTACGTCCTACCGGGTATTCCAGCCCTTGGCTTGCTGGTGGCAACGCTTGTGGTAGAAAAAGATAAGAAGTGGTTCTCGAGTGTGGCTTTGGTGCTACCTGTGCTGTTAATGATTGCGATGGTCTACCTCAACCTAGGCAAAGCGAACGAGAAAAGTGACCGTATTATCTTCGAGCAGATCACGGATGAAGCGCCGAGCTTTTACATCGGTAAACGACCGTTCTCTGGGCAATTTTACAGTCATGGACAAGCGAAAAAGCTACTTGATGTTAAACAGTTAGATGGTATCGACAAGTTCTATCTGATTGGTAAAAGAGCGGAAGTGGAAACCAAGATTAAAGACAACGCGTTAACCTGTATTTTAGAACCGACGGTGAAGATCAAGCGCGCTCTATTTAGTTGTCATAGCCAAAATATCAAACCAAATCTATCGTTGAGCTATATTCGAAGTGATGGCGATGTTCAATTTTAACTCGTCATCGAGACTGTTTAGCCACAAGTTCGACGCGCTAAACAAAAAACTACAACCTCACCATAAGATGATTAAATTCGCTATGGTGGGGGCGGGTGGCTTTGTTGTCGATTGTGCCGTGTTTGCATTGCTGCATTACGTTATTGGGCTGCCTTTGATGAGTGCTCGAATTGGCTCTTTCATCGTTTCAGCAACGACAACCTGGTTTGGAAATCGAGTGTTGACCTTTGAATTCAAAGGGCAGGGGAATTGGTCCGAAAAGCTGATTCAATGGCAAAAGTTCATGTTCTCTGCATCAATATCGGCGATACCTAATTTGCTGTGCTTTAAGTTGATGACTGAATTGCTGCCTGCATTTACTGGGGCAGTGTTTATCGCAATGGCGGTTGGCATCTTGGTGGGCATGGTCAGTAACTATTTGCTTAGTCAGTATTGGGTGTTTGCTCGTTAGGCTATCTTGTAACAGACACAAAAAAGCGCAGCTAAATAGCTGCGCTTTGTGTTTTTACGATAGCGAAGTCAATCGGTTCGCGATATTAGCGTTGTGCTGCGCGCTGGCGGTTCTTGCCGTTACTTGCAGGTTTGCCACCTTGACCATTGCCCGCTTTGTTACGGTTTGGTTTGCCATTTCCGCCGCCATTACCTTGTGATTGCTGACCACCAGGACCTTTCTTAATGAAGCCAGTCGCTGGTTTACGAGCATTGCCATTACCGCCACCTTGGTTAGCATTACCTTGGCTACCGTTGCCGTTACCATTCGGCTTCTTGCCACCCGGTTTCTTACCAGAGTGGTTACGTGGGCTTTCGCCACCAAGACCTGGCTGAGATTTACTGTGCTTAGTCGCAAAGCGTTGTGAACCGTGACGACCAGACTTACGACGTTGTGCCGGTGTTTGTGCATCAAAGTCTTCTGCTGGTACTAGGCAGTTTGCTTTGTCACCAATTAGGTGCTGTTTACCCATGCTGATCAGTGCTTCACGGATGATTTTCCAGTTTTCAGGATCGTGGTAACGAAGCAGTGCTTTATGCAGACGACGTTGACGATCACCTTTCGGCACAGGAACATCTTCACGCTTCTTATATTTCACGCGTTTCAGAGGGTTAGTCTCTGAGTAGTACATCGACGTTGCATTACACATTGGCGATGGGTAGAAGTTCTGTACTTGGTCACACTCGTAGTTGTGCTTTTTCAGCCACATTGCTAGGTTAAGCATGTCTTCATCTTCTGTGCCCGGGTGAGCAGAGATAAAGTAAGGAATTAAGTACTGTTTCTTACCGGCTTCAGCGCTGTACTTCTCGAACATCTCTTTGAAACGATCGTAAGTGCCCATGCCCGGCTTCATCATCAGATCCAGTGGGCCTTTTTCAGTATGCTCTGGAGCAATCTTCAAGTAACCACCAACGTGGTGAGTCACAAGCTCACGAACGTATTCTGGAGATTCAATCGCTAAGTCGTAACGTACACCAGAAGCGATCATGATCTTCTTAACACCCGGTACTTTTCTCGCAGAGCGGTACAGGTCGATAGTGTGTTGATGGTCTGTGTTTAGCTTTTCACAGATTTTCGGGAACACACATGATGGACGACGACAGTTAATTTCAGCTTTTGGATCTGAACAACCTAAACGGTACATGTTCGCCGTTGGGCCGCCCAAGTCAGAAATAGTACCTGTGAAGCCCGGTACTTTATCTTTAATGTCTTCGATCTCATCCAAGATAGATTCTTTCGAACGGTTCTGAATGATGCGACCTTCGTGCTCTGTGATTGAACAGAAAGAACAACCACCAAAACAACCACGCATGATGTTAACCGAGGTTTTGATCATGTCGTATGCTGGGATTTTCGCTTTGCCGTACATCGGGTGCGGAACACGCTTGTACGCAAGGCCAAATACGTAGTCCATCTCTTCTGTGGTCAATGGAATAGGCGCTTGGTTAATCCAAAGCTCGCGATCACCGTGACGTTGAATCAGAGCACGACCTGAGTACGGGTTTGTCTCAAGGTGCAGAATACGACTAGCGTGAGCGTAAAGAATACGGTCATTGTTTAGCTTTTCGTAACCTGGGATACGAACCGCTGTAGTTTTTGCATCGTGACGAGAAGGGCGAATAGTAATAGGTTGCGCTTTTACTTCTTCTTTTTCGTCTTTCTTGGTATCACACTGAGTTTCAACTTCGTACGGGTTAACCGGAACATACGCTTTGTTCGGCTTTTCGATACGAGAAGAGTCAATGATCTTGAAGCCTTCAGGGGCCGCAGGAAGATTGATAGCAGTACCGCGGATATTGGTCAGCGTAGACATGTCTTCACCATCGGCAATGCGGTGTGCTACTTCAACCAATGCACGCTCAGCGTTACCAAAAAGAAGAATGTCAGCTTTTGCATCAAACAATACAGAGCGGCGAACTTTATCTGACCAGTAGTCGTAGTGAGCTACACGACGTAAGCTCGCTTCAATACCACCAAGCACGATTGGCGTGCCTTTGTAAGCTTCACGACAACGTTGAGAATAAACCAGAGTTGCACGATCAGGACGCTTGCCACCTTCATTGTTCGGAGTATAAGCATCATCGTGACGTAATTTGCGATCAGAGGTGTAGCGGTTGATCATGGAGTCCATGTTACCCGCTGTGATGCCGAAGAATAGGTTAGGTTTACCTAGCTTCATGAAGGCATCTTTATTGTCCCACTTTGGTTGAGCAATAATGCCCACGCGGAAACCTTGAGCTTCAAGCAGACGGCCGATGATAGCCATACCAAAGCTCGGGTGATCGACATAAGCGTCACCAGTTACAATAATAATGTCACAGCTATCCCATCCAAGAGCATCCATCTCCTTTCTACTGGTAGGCAAAAAGGGTGCAGTTCCGTAGCACTCGGCCCAGTATTTTTTGTGTTCGTGAATAGGAGTGATATCGCTGTACATATTTCAACCTCTGATTTTTGAGGCGGGAATTATAGCGGCATGAGCCTAGACTAGCCAGTAGAACATGCCCCTGTTAGTTCTGGTGTCTTTCGTCTTTTTACGGTAAATGGCGATAAAAGAGCCATACAACAGCATAGTTGAAGCCTTGAATAACGTCGCTAATTTGTGATTTTGATTAGTGTTCGCAGCAGTTTTTGATATTATTCGCGAAAATAAGTCTGAAGAAGTAGATCCACAATGGTCGAAACGTTATTAGTACAATTTGCTCCGATGCTTTTAGGAACCCAACTGATCTTAACCCTCATCTTGGTGAAAGGGGATATTTGTCCGGGGCAGCGTGGTCGGATCCACAAGATGTTACCTGCGATTGGCGTGCTGTGGCTTGCCGTCGCTTCAGTAAAAATTGAAGCCTTTCTGGTCGTGTTCGCGATCTTTTATTTCTATTCTCAAGTTCAAACCAAGAAGACTCGCGATTCTGGTCCTATCTGGGTGATGTACTTGGCCTGTGGTTTAGCGTTGTCATATGTTGCTATACAAGCGACTGAGCAAGCAACCGCTGTTGGTATCATTACTACTTTGCTGCTAGTGGTACTGTTAGGAGCAGCGTTTGGCCATCTACTACTGACGATTGCAAGGACACGGTTGCAGGCATTTCATCGAGTGCTTCCTGTTGTGGGCGTGCTAACCGGTATGTTGGTAGTACTGGCGACCGTCGTGAGTGTTTACTCTTTGTCTGAAGCTCAATTAGAACCTGTGATTTCCACTTTGCTATTTAGTTTTGCTTTGTTGATCTCCTCAATCGTGGTGTGGTGTTGGCATTTACTGTTCGCAAGAACGCCTGAAAAGCTTCAACTGAGTATTTCGTTGTTGATGTTATTGGTGGCCGTTGTGGGTTTAACGCCAGTTTGGGCGCTTTAATCACGCACTTTCATTAATTACGTATTCTTGTTAAGAAGTGTGATCTGTTTTTTAGCGTGACGTTGGTAAGCGTTCTAAACTTAACTCTAGTCAGTGTGTTCGTAAGGAGTACGAGATGGATTTAAGCAACGTCAAAGGTTTCGATAGCATTATTTTGCTAGGAATCGTTAATGAAAAACTTCGCCTAGAATGCGATAGCTTTGAAGAGCTGATCAGCATGTATGAAATGGATACAGAAAGTGTTGAGGGCAAGCTCGATATGCTTGGCTATCAATACGATCCATTGACTAACCAGTTTAAGTCTTACTCGAGATAAGCTAAAGATTAGCGCATCTTTTATCGAAAATGACATGCATCGCGTGTTGTGGGTGTTGAGAGAAAAAAAGTCACAGATTATCTGTGACTTTTTTGTTTCTGACGAATCGATCGAGCTTAACTTAGCCATAAATCATCTTTAAACGACCTCTATGCCATCTAAGTGACTCTTACTTTGCTGTCTTGCCGTGCTAAAGAAAGCTTGCAGGTAACGTTTGTCTTTTTCTGAGTTTCTTACTGCGGCAAACAGTCTTCTTGAAAGCCCTTTACCTAACGGTTTGCTGGCTATCAAACCTTGTCTTGAGAACTCACTGATCGCCCAATTTGGTAATGCCGCGACACCTAATCCTGCCGATACCATTTGCACCAACATTAAGGTGTTGTCTGCTTGTTTCCACTTCTTAGGTTCTACACCTGCTGGTTGCAAAAAGTGCTTCACTACGTCTAAACGCTGCTTTTGAACTGGGTAGGAGAGCATAGTGAGATCGCTAAGATCTTGCGGTTCAATGCTCGCCTTTTCTGCCAAAGGTGAGTTGATTGCGGTGATCAAACGCATCTCAAAATCAAAGAGTGGTTCGTAGTGAACCTCAGAGCGAGGCTGTATATCAGAGGTGATCACCAAATCTAGCTCGCCTGCCATTAGCGCGGGTAGCGGCTCAAACCCAAAGCCTGACGAGAAATCTAGCGTTACGCTTGGCCAAGCCACTTGATATTCCTTCAAAGCAGGCATTAACCATTGGAAGCATGAGTGACATTCAATCGCCATGTGCAAACGACCGTTCACATCCTCTTTCAGGCTCGCGAGTTCGTTCTCCGCTTTAGCTATTCTTGGCTGTATCTCATCGGCAAGCCTAAGCAAAATCTCACCTTCAGAGGTGAACTTAACTGGTCTAGTTTTACGTAGGAAAAGCTGACCACCGATACGCGCCTCAAGGTCTTTCAGTTGGTGAGAAAGCGCCGACTGAGTCAAGTGAAGAGAAGTTGCCGTCGCTGTTAGCGAGCCGCTGTCTCTTAAGGTAGTCAATGTTCGAAGGTGTTTAAGCTCTATCATGAGTTTTCCTCATATTCCCTAAGCCAATTCAATATTTCTTAATAATCACCCTACGGGGTTTTCTTTCATTTGTAAACGTCTAGATGTCCAGATGGATTTAATTTTTCAACTTTAGATTATTCAAGATGAATATTTTTAATAAACAAGATGAATATTTGGACGTTGTTCATCGTTCAGATTAGGGAGATAGTTTAGCCATCTAGACGCCTTGTAAAGAACTTAAACCATAAGCTAGGCAGTTTGATCGAACACTAAAAATTATTGAATAAGGAACAGGTTCATGACTACGACAACGCATATTTTAGGCTACCCACGTATCGGCGAAAAACGCGAACTCAAATTCACTTTAGAAAAATACTGGCGCGGTGAGATTAACCAATCAGATTTAAAGCAACTCGGTAGCGAACTAAGAAATCGTAACTGGAATGTACAAGCTAAGGCGAATCTAAGCTTTGCAACTGCGGGTGACTTCGCATGGTACGACCATGTTCTAACAACGACGTTACTTCTAGGTCATGTACCTGAGCGTCACGCTGGTGGATCAGAAGGTGAAAAAGCCTTCCCAGATTTAGATACCTTGTTCCGCGTTGGTCGCGGTCAATCTCAAACTCAAATACAATCTCAAAGGCAGCCAACTTGTTGTGGCGCTAAGCACGGCTCTGAAAGCGCTAAAGATGGTGCAGCAGCATCAGATATGACGAAGTGGTTCAACACTAACTATCACTACATTGTTCCTGAGTTCAGTAAAGACGACACCTTTGAAGTGAGTTGGCCACAACTGTTTGACGAAGTGAGTGAAGCGATTAAAGCGGGGCATAAGGTGAAGCCAGTTTTGTTAGGCCCGTTATCTTATTTATATCTTGGTAAAGAAGTGGAGGAGGGTTTTGATCGTTTATCTCTTCTTCCGCGCCTTCTTACCGCTTACCAAGCAATTTTGGCAAAACTCGCTAAGTTGGGGGTTGAGTGGGTTCAAATCGATGAACCAATTCTTTCGCTTGAGCTTGAGAGTCAATGGGCAGATTCATTCAAGTTGGCGTATCAAGTGATTCAAGGTGATGTAAAACTGCTGCTCACTACTTATTTTGATTCGGTGACTGATACCTTAGATAAGATAGTAGAGCTACCAGTTAATGGCCTACATATCGACTTAGCAGCAGCACCACAGCAACTTGATGAAGTAGTGGGTAAGTTACCTGAACACTGGGTACTTTCAACAGGGGTGATTAATGGACGAAACGTTTGGCGAGCTGATTTAGCCGCTCAACTAGAGTTACTACAACCAGTGAAAGAGAAGCTAGGAGACAAACTTTGGGTAGCAAGTTCATGTTCACTTTTGCATAGTCCAGTCGACCTTGAGTTAGAAGATTCACTCAGCGATGAAGTGAAGAGTTGGTTTGCTTTCGCGAAACAGAAAGTGACCGAGGTGAGTATATTGGGTGCGGCACTAGACGGTAACCACAATGCTATCTTGGCGTGTGAAACCTACAGCCAGCCGATTGTTGCACGCAAGAGCGCGACTCATGTGAATAAGCCGCAGGTTCAAGCTCGTATTAACACCATTACCAAAACCCTAACCGAGCGAAGTGCTCCTTATGCCGAACGCGCTTCACATCAGTCTGAGGTGTTAGGTTTACCATTATTGCCAACCACAACAATTGGTTCATTTCCACAAACCGGAGAGATCCGTGTTCAGCGTAGTGCTTACCGCACTGGCAAACTGAGTGAAGCGGAATATAACACTGCATTGAAAGGCCATATTGCGGATGCCGTTAAACGTCAAGAAGCACTGGATTTGGATGTGCTTGTTCATGGCGAAGCTGAACGTAACGACATGGTGGAGTACTTTGCAGAAAACCTAGCAGGCTTTCAAACCACTAAGTTTGGTTGGGTACAAAGCTATGGCTCACGCTGCGTGAAGCCGGCGATTGTGGTCGCGGATATAGAGCGTGAGAAGCCGATGACCGTAGAATGGTCGACCTATGCCCAATCTCTGACCTCGAAGCAGATGAAAGGGATGTTGACAGGCCCAGTCACTATCTTATGTTGGACATTCCCACGTGAAGACATTTCACGCAAAGAGATCACTAATCAATTGGCATTTGCGCTGCGAGATGAAGTGTCTGATTTGCAAGACGCGGGCATCAACATTATCCAAATCGATGAACCAGCGATTCGTGAAGGTCTGCCATTGAAAAAGCGCGACCACGCAGAATACCTAGAGTGGGCGGTCGATGCCTTTAAGATCTCAGCGGCAAGTGCTAAACCAGAAACTCAGATTCATACCCACATGTGTTACAGCGAGTTCAACGAGATCATTGATTCAGTAGCCGCGCTAGATGCCGATGTGATTACCATTGAGACTTCTCGCTCGAACATGGAACTGCTGAAAGCATTTGAAGAGTTCAACTACCCGAATGCGATTGGACCTGGCGTTTATGACATTCACTCACCAAACATCCCGTCAGAAGAGTGGATTGTTGATTTACTTAAGAAAGCGGCAGAGAAAATTCCAGCGGAACGTTTGTGGGCAAACCCTGATTGTGGGCTGAAGACACGGAACTGGGCAGAGACGGAAGCGGCGCTGACTAACTTAGTTTCGGCAACTAAAGCACTGCGTAAAGAGTGGGAATCAACCGAGGCATAATTCAGCTTAGGATTTTGATTGCTTCATAAAACAAAGGCCTCGCATTTGCGAGGCCTTCTGGTTTTATACTTGTTCGAATCTCGAGCTAGAATCTAGCTGCTGCTCTGACACGTCTCTTTGCTGATCAACTTCTCAACCATCAGTTGTCCGCGAGTGTTGCGAATCTTGATGTTGTAAGCCAAGCCCATATCAAGGTTTGCTCTCACTTCAGAGTTGGTGCAGTAGCTATTCACACTCATGTCTACAACTTGGTTTAAAGGCTTAGCACCTTTTGCATCTTGGTTGTAGATCATCATGATTTCGATAACGGTGTTTTTTGCTAGCACGCGCATGACCGACAGTGGGCCATACTCAATCGGCAGGCCTGCAGATAAAACGCCAGCTCGGTGCTGCGCCATCATCTCTAGCTGTCTTTGTTCGTCTTGCTCACTTGAAGCACAGCCTGCAAGCAGAGCTAAAGCCAGTGAGCCAATAATCCATTTTTTCACGTTAAAATACTTTCTTGAATGGTTTTACAATCACATTTTGGTAAACGCCAGCATCAATGTACGGGTCAGCGTCTGCCCATGCTTGTGCATCTTCCAAAGAGTTAAATTCAGCAATCACAGTTGAACCTGTAAAGCCTGCTTCGCCAGGGTTATCTGAATCAATCGCTGGCATTGGACCTGCTGTTAACAGTCGGCCTTCATCGTGAAGTGTTTGTAGGCGTTCTAGATGTTGTGGGCGAACACTTAGGCGTTTTTCTAATGAATTTTCGACGTCTTGAGAAAAAATCACGTACCACATATTGAGATATCCTTATTTTACTTCACTAAATTTGGGGCGTTTAAATTCGCTATCTTGCTAATTTACGCGAACTAATTGGTATTGGAAGGGCTAATGATAAGAAATTGTGAATTGGTGCGAGAGAGTTGTATGGTCGTTAGGGCGTGTTGACCTTTCGTGGTTAAATTTTGTTCGGGTGGGGACGCCTAGTCAAAAGCGTTTTAATCGCGGCGAGGGGGAAGTAGCCTAGTCATTCTAAGCAAATCTCCCTCAACAAAGAGTAAAACGCTTTTAGCTGAACCCTTCGGGCAGCGTTTGCTGGTCATTTCTACTACGTTATCGGCTTCTTATGGAGGCTAGCTACACATCAAAGCCTCTGCCTTGTATAAATACCCAGCAATTCGCTGCAAAAGTCAGCTCGAAAGGTCAATACGCCCTAGTAATTTCATTTATAAAAACTAAAGACCATCGGTGCCACACGCTTAATAAAAGGTGTTATTTGTTGATTGGGCGAGGCTTACCACTTTCATCAACCGCAACGTAGTTGAATGTCGCGCCACAAACCTTGTAGCGGTCGCCGATACCGTGATCAAGTACAGGCTTAACCCAGACTTCTAGGTCGATATTCATCGAGCTGCGACCAATCTTAGTGCAGTCACCATAAACACACACAACATCACCCACTGAAACCGGCTGTTTGAACTCGATACTCGATACTGAAACCGTGACTATCTTGCCGTTAGATATCTCTTTTGCCAGTATGCCGCCAGCAAGGTCAAGCTGTGACATTATCCAACCACCGAAAATCTGGCCTGCTGCATTTGTATCAGAAGGCATCGCTAATGTGCGAAGAAGTAAAGAACCAATCGGGTTCAAAGTTGATTGAATAGTCATTGTCGTACTCTTAATGGTATTGATTGTTTTATATAAAAATAGATGTGTTTACGAGACTCGTGGTGGTCTAATTTTTAACGTCTTCACCGAACACAAATAATCAGCGGCCAATGATCACGAGTATCATTGGCCAATCGCATATTGATAATAATTGTATCAAATAGGGTATGAGGACTCATCCCTAAGGGCTATTTCTCGTCGGTATTTTTATCCGTTAACTCTTTCTGCTGGTCTTTTGGTAGATGCTTATAGATATAAACACCAGTGAGCAAGGTGAAGAGCAAGGTCGCGATGAGTAGACCAAACACTTTGAAGTTGACCCAAACATCCAACGGTAGGCTGAAAGCAACGTAAACGTTGAGAACGGCACATAGGGTAAAGAACAGCGTCCATGCCCAGTTGATCTTGCCCCATACCGAATCAGGCAGTGTGATCTCTTTGCCTAACATACCTTTAATCGCTGATTTGCCCATGATGTGACTGACCGTCAGGCCAATCGCAAACAGTGCGTAAACGATGGTGACTTTCCATTTAATGAAGTTGTCGTCGTGCAAGAAGATGGTCATGCCACCAAATACGGCAACCATTAGAAAGGTGATGACCTGCATTTTTTCGACTTTCTTGTAGATGAAATAAGTCAAAATAATTTGAACTGCAGAGGCAACGATCAAAGCGCCGGTCGCGGTATAGATGTCGTACATCTTATAAAGCGCAAAGAAAATAATGAGAGGAATGAAATCAAGAATTTGTTTCATGAGACACTGACTATCCAGTTAGTTGAGTTGCTGACAGTCTAACGAAAACTGTCTCGATGCTAAATAGCTCGAGACAATTGGGTGCCAATTAATTCAATCTAACCACTCATCGTGTTTAAAGAGTTGAAGCAGGTTATCGCATTGACGAGGTTTGATAGCGAGGTATCAGCTTTTTGATATCTTCAAGGTAACCTTCGCTCTTTAAGCTGTCTAAGGTGTTTTCGAGCTCTTGCTCACTCATGGCAAAACATGTCGATTTACCGGTCGTTAAGTCGAGATACTCGTGATATTCACGCTCTGTGAAGTGGCCAATTCTGTCCATTAATAGGGTTTTAATTCCATGGTGAATCAAGCCGTAATACGTATGTCTTTGTAAGGTCATAGCCTATCCTCCGTGACAAGCTGCAGTGAAACTGGTGCAACCTGCTGTATATTGGTTGGGTTATCTATGACAAAGCAACTCGAATGCCATTTTCTCCAACGGAACAGAATAAATTCCCGGCTAAATAGAATTGAACTTCTTTTCAAATAGTTAAAGGAAGGTACGTTCTATTCTCTGACAATCAATACGAAACAGACATCAAATAGTTTCATTTTGAGAACGGAAAAATTCTCATTATGACGCTCTCCTGCCGCTTATAAAGAGGCCTACCAACAATGATTGCCGCTAATCGACGAGCCAATCAACAAGCGTAGATAAGGATGTATTTTGTCGATTCTTGGGTTGCAGCAAGAAGTAACCATTTCCAGAGAAGACACTGCCTTCACTCACTTTCACCAATCTACCCAAATCAATATCTTGCTTGGCCAGCGTGATGTCGCCTATGGCAATGCCAAACCCTTGAATGGCGGCGTTCATAGCTTGATCGAGTGTTGCGAATTGTTGGTTGTTCTTGCTTGAAAGGTCGTGGCTGCCGATGTGCTCTAACCAAAGTCGCCAATCACTTTGCTCATTGTTGGCGTGTAGCCAAGTGTATTGGGCAAGCTTGTGTGGCTTGATGATGGTCGATGCGTCGTCGACAAGATGGCTCTGTGTAATGCTTTGTGCTTGGCAAACGGGCGCTAGCTGCTCGTTAAACAATAATTGGCTGATAATCGATTGTTGGTTTGGCTTCTTACCATAGGTAATTACGGCGTCAAACGGATCAAAGCTTGGTTCGAAGACGTGCTTGATGGTCGACGTCAGTTCGACATCAATTTCAGGATAGGCTTGCTGAAAAGACATCAACTTAGGTAGTAGCCAAGAGGTAATACAGCTCGGTGCGTTGAGTTTGATCTTAGACGGAGAGCTAGCCACTTGATTTAGAGCCGATTGCAGCTGATGAATCGTTCCTTGTATCAGGGGAACCAGTTCTTCTCCTTTCGGCGTTAAAGACAATCCGCGAGCATGGCGATAGAAGAGATCACAGCCAAGGCTTTCTTCAAACGACAATACCTGACGACTCACTGCACCTTGCGTAACATTGAGCTCATGTGCCGCGCGTGTAAAGTTGAGGTGCCTTGCCGTAGACAAAAACGCGAGCAAGGTTTTGGTTGAAGGAAGTGTGCGATTCATATCTTTACCTATGACTTTTTATCATGGCTATTATGTGATTATTTCGATTCATTTATCAATAGTGTTCTGTTTGAATGTAAATACTTAATCATCATTTGTGATTCAATATTTGTATAAGTCACATTTTTTGAATATGAAGGCAATGATGAAGACATTGTGATTTTGTGAAAGGGATAGCTTCTTGACATCTTTTATTGATAGCTTAGTGCCTCAGGCTGTAAAAAAATTAATACCTTATCAATCGGCAAGAAGAATTGGTGGTGATGGACGTGTCTGGCTAAACGCCAATGAATTGGAAAGCTCGCTGTTTCAAGGAGAAGCAAGTCACAACCGATACCCAGACTTCTTACCACAAGATATTGCTAAGGCTTATCAAGATTACTGTAGTACCGATGCCGCGACTGTGGCTGTTCGTGGTGCAGATGAAGCGATTGATTTGCTGATCAGAACATTCTGTAAACCGGCGTGCGACAACATACTTATCTGCTCTCCAACGTATGCGATGTATGAGTTTTGCGCTGATGCATTGGCGATTAATACCTTGGACTCTCCATTGCAGGAAGACTTTAGCCTGAACGTCGCTGATATTGTGAATAAGGCAGAACTGGCGAATATCGTGTTTCTTTGCTCACCAAACAATCCAACGGGCAATGTGATTCCTAAATCGGATTTGATTCAGGTATTGGAAGGCACGATTGGGAAGTCGCTAGTGGTCGTCGATGAAGCGTATATCGAATTTGAACCACAAACGTCAGCCGTTAGTCTTATTGAACGCTATCCACATTTGGTTGTGATTCGCACCTTGTCTAAGGCATTTGGACTGGCTGCGGTTCGTTGTGGTTTTATCTTAGCGAGTCAAAATGTGATGCAGTATGTCGCGAAGCTGATTCCACCGTATCCGATGCCAGATTGCTCATCTCAAATCGTGCTAGACGCTTTGTCCGATGAACGAGTCTCAGTGATGCAAGACGCGACGCAAAAGCTGGTTGAACTACGTAACTGGTTTGCTTGTGAGCTAACGCGGTTTGATTTCATCGAGTCTGTTTACCCTTCATCGACAAACTTCATTTTGCTGCGTCAAAAAGCAGGGCACCAAGTGTTCAGTGTCTTGGCGAAGGACGGCATTGTGACAAGGAACCAAAACCATGAACCGGCTTTGCGTAACTGTGTTCGAATCAGTATTGGTAGCCAAGAGAGCATGCTAGAAGTGATAACGTCACTAACACGTTACCAAACCGAATTAGAACAGAGTCAACAAGGCAAACAAATTCAACAAGCTCAACATAAAGAAATTCAATCTCAACTCGATAAAGATCATATCTAGGATGGCAATGATGAAAAAGATAATACTAGGACTCGCTTGTGCGGCCGCTTTACTTGGTACAACGGTACAGGCGAAAGAAATCCGTTTAGCGTCGGACTTTACGTATCCGCTATTCAACTATAAAAACAGCGACGGTGTGCCTGTCGGGTTTGATATTGAGATAGCTGACGCCTTGTGTGAGCAAGCTAAACTCGATTGTACTTGGGTTTCACAAAGCTGGGATTCGCTAATTCCAAGTTTGTTGGCAAGAAAGTCGGATGTGATCATGGCTTCGATGCGCATTACCGAAGAGCGTAAGCGTAAAATCTTATTTACTGACAAGTACTACCAAACACCAGCCGTATTTGTTGCTGCTAAAAGCGCAGAATTCAGCGTTGATGAGGCAGGCTTAGCGGGTAAAACCATCGGTGTTCAGCAAGGTACGATTCACGATCGCTACGTAACCGACAAGTTTGGTAGTGTTGCCAACATTAAGCGTTACACAGGGCAAGATGAAGTGTATCTGGATCTGCAAAACGGTCGCTTAGATCTAACCTTCGGCAACTCAGATCAACTGTCATTGGCTTTCTTAGATAAGAAAGAAGGCGAGGGTTTTGAGTTCAAAGGCAAAGCCGTTACCGACAAAGCCTACATCGGTGAGGGTACGGCGTTAGCATTAAGAAAGCAGGATTCAAAATTGGCGAAACAATTCAATGCTGCGATTGAAGAGATCAGAGCAAACGGTACTTACGACAAGATCGCCGCTAAGTACTTCACGTTTGATATCTATGGCGCTGATTTGTAATTCGTTTAACGCCTAAAAATTAGAACACCAAAAACAAAAATCCGAGGGCTGTAAGGCTCTCGGATTTTTGTTACAAACAATTCATCCTCTCAAGCTTCTCTCTATTGCCTTTATCTATTCTTGTTACCTAAATCCAACCGAAAACCTTGCCTTCATCACCTCACAAAGCACTGTTCACGACTCGCGTTTTCGAGCGAGGAGACCTTCTTTGTCGTGCTCCATAACTGAATTTAATGTCTTAAAATAACATAAATAGATCGATACTCTTTTACTAAGAGATCGTTCTTAAAGCAGTTGAAAGTAATCGAAATTACAAAAAAATCCAAAGTAGAACTGATTAATGGTCTAATTAGTCCCAAATATGATTGGTATCACAATCAATTAGGTTCTCAGGCCAATAGATAAACCTTAGTTCACAAAATATACATATAGTATTGTAATACAAGATTCATAGGGTAAGAATATTGTAATGAAACGTTACTGCTATGAGCGATGTGCAATTGAACGTTAGATTTCAAACTTAGCTATAGCGTTGCATATAAAAACTGTACCTCTTACAAAATGGATTCTGGAGAAGAACATGAAAAAACACCTACTGACGATTGCAGCGGCTTCAATTCTTATGGCATTTGGCGCTCAAGCAAAAACTTTGACGTTAGGGCATGCAATGTCATTAGAAAGCGCAGCTCACCAAGGCATGGTGATCATGGCTGATAAAGTTAAAGAAAAATCGAATGGTGAACTTACGATTAAGATCTTTCCAAACGGTCAATTAGGCTCTGAACGTGACCAAGCGGAGCAAGTTGTTACTGGCGCGATTGATATGGCCAAAATCAATGGTGGGTTAGCCGAATCTTTTGAACCAACGTTTAAGGTTAATGCACTGCCTTTCTTATTCCGTGACGTTCCACATATGAGAACCTTCATGCGAAGTGAAGCTGCACAAGAGATGCTGCTTTCAAGCGAAGGCAAAGGTTTCATCGGTCTTACATTCTATGATTCAGGCACACGTAGCTTCTACGCTAAGAAAGCCATCAACTCACCAGCAGATCTAGCTGGCATGAAAGTTCGAGTTCCTGGTTCTCCAACCATGATGGAAATGGTTAACTTACTTGGTGGTAAAGCAACACCTGTACCTTTCAATGAGGTATACACGGCTCTGCAACAAGGTGTAATTGATGGTGCTGAGAATAATATTTCTAGCTTAGTTGAAATGAAACACAGTGAAGTTGCCAAATTTTACTCTATGGACCAGCACATGATGACACCTGACGTGATCATCATTTCAGAATACAAATGGGGTTCATTAACGGCAGAAGAGCAAAAGATCTTAAAAGAAGCTGCTGCTGAGTCTCTTGAAGAGCAGATCAAAATCTGGGATGCAACAGATGACATGAACAAAGAGAAAGGAATGAAAGAAGGTGTCACGTTTGTTGAAGTTGATAAAGCCCCTTTCCGTGCAGCTGTTAAACCTATGATTGATGAGGCGAAAAAAGATCCAAAACTAGCTCCATTCATTGAAAAAATTGAAGCTCTTTAATCAGTCTTAGTGAAAATATAATTTTGCCTTGGCTTTGCTAAGGCAAAATTTTTTGAGGTATCACACCATGTTAGCAACTTTCAGAAACCTACTTGATAGGCTGATTCTTTTTGTCTCTTCTTTTGCACTAATGTTACTTGTCGTTACTGTCACTTGGCAGGTCTTTAGTCGTTATGTTTTGAATGATCCAAGTAACTGGACTGATGAACTTGCTCGTTATGCGATGGTATGGCTTGGCTTATTAGGAGCAAGCTACTTATTCGGTATCAAAGGACACTTAGCAATAACGTTATTGGATGGTTATCTTAAGGGTAAAGCACATATCGCATTACATGTACTCATCAATATCATTTCTGGCGCATTTGTATTTCTAGCAATGCTTCAAGGTGGCATCGCCCTAATGGGAAGAACCACACAACAACTCTCTCCAGCACTGCAATTACCGATGTCGACGGTGTATTCAATATTGCCGATTTCAGCCGTTATTATCCTCATTTATTTGGTCATGAATACGTTTGATCTTTTTTGTGAACCCAACAAAAAATAAGTTTTAAAAGGACTCTATATTATGGATTTGTCCATTGGTGTTTGGCTGCTAGGCCTATTCTTATTCATGATCGCGATAAGCATGCCGATTGCGATTGCAATTGCCATGTCATCTTTAACCATCATGTATTTCATCTTACCGTTTGAAGTCGCCAGTATTACTGCGGGTCAAAAAATCATTACCGGTATTGATAGTTTCAGTTTATTAGCCATCCCTTTCTTTATCCTCGCGGGGAATATAATGAATGTAGGTGGCATCGCGAGTCGACTCATCAACCTTGCAAAGCTCTTGGTTGGTTGGATCCCGGGCTCACTTTTTCACGTGAACATCTTCGCCAATATGATGTTTGGCGCCGTTTCAGGATCAGCCGTTGCAGCAGCAGCTGCGGTTGGTAAAACCTTAGGCCCAGAATTAGAAAAAGATGGTTATGATAAAAACTTAGCAACAGCAGTAAACGTTGCATCTTGCCCGGCAGGCTTATTAATACCGCCGAGTAATTCACTGATCGTATTTTCAGTGGTATCGGGTGGAACATCCGTTGCGGCGTTGTTTATCGCAGGGTATGTCCCAGGTATTTTAATGGGCTTAAGTTGTATGGTCGTCGCCTATTTTATCGCTAAAAAGAAGGGCTACAAAACAAGTGCGAATGACGGCTTCACAGCAAAAGATGTGCTGAATATTGTTTGGCAAGCAACGCCAAGCTTAGGGCTTATTGTTGTTGTTATTGGCGGTATTATTGGTGGTATTTTCACTGCAACAGAAGGAGCATGTATAGCGGTTCTATACTCTTTTATACTGTCACTCTGTTACCGAACGCTCAAATGGGCGCACTTCCCGATAATTTGTAGAGAAACGATTCAAGTCACTGGCATTATGCTGTTCTTGATTGGTGCTTCTACCATCATGTCATGGGCAATGGCGTTTACCGGTCTACCAACCATGATCAGTGATTGGATGCTCTCTATTTCAGATAATCCAATTATCATCTTTATTCTGATGAACCTGATTCTACTGATTGTGGGTATGTTTATGGACCTTACGCCAGCCGTATTGATCTTTACCCCTATCTTTATGCCGATTGCTGAGCATTTAGGCATGCATCCAATTCACTTTGCGATGATGATTATCTTCAACTTATGTATTGGTATTGCAACGCCACCCGTTGGCACGGCGCTATTTGTGGGTTGTAGTGTCAGTGGCTCTAAGATTGAAAACGTTATAAGAAGTATCATGCCGTTTTGTGCCGTACTGATCGTCACACTGTTGGCTATTACTTTTATTCCAGAAATTAGCTTGGCTCTGCCTCGTGCGTTTGGATTAATCAATTAGCCTTACAAGGGTAAGATTTACCGACTCAATATTGATCATCACCTAATAAAAAACCGCCTATATGAAGGTAATGCCGATCAGTTAAAGCCAAAGCGATCGGTTGAAGGATCCTTCAGAGCTGTCAAAATCCAAGTGTATTTAATGCACTTGGATTTTTTTATGGATGTTTCTCAAGCTCTAAACATAATTAATGATTGGAAACCTAGCAGCGTTGAGACTTTGTCTGACTTGCTTCCAATTGAACTCATCGACGAAGCCTATTCTCTTACTGATACTGTCACGATGAGAAAGAGGAAATTAACTTTAGAATCCATGGTGTGGCTGCTTGTTGGAATGGCTATCTATAACAGTAAATCCATGAAAGATTTAGTGAACCAACTTGATATTGTCGACCGTACAGGTAAAGCTTTTGTCGCACCGAGTGCGTTAACTCAACGTCGAAAGACGTTGGGTGAAGACGCAATTAAAGCGGTCTTTGAGCGAATGACTACGTCATGGTTAAACAGTGCAAAGTTACCCCAATGGAATGGATTAACGCTGCTTGGCGTCGATGGCGTTGTTTGGCGAACGCCCGATAACCCGCAAAATGAAAAAGCATTTTCTCGACAAAAAGGGACGCAATATCCGCAAGTGAGAATGGTCTGCCAAATGGAACTAAGCAGTCACATTATTACGGCCAGTGCATTTGATAATTACAATACAAACGAAATGATATTAGCTGAAAAACTGATAGAAACAACACCAAACCATAGCGTAACAATGTTCGATAAGGGGTTCTATTCTTTAGGTTTATTACATAAATGGCAAGACTCTGGCTCAGAGCGCCATTGGCTTATCCCCCTCAAGAAAAATACACAATATGACATTGTTCAATCTTTAGGGCGAAATGACAAACTTGTTCAATTACACAGTAATCCAAGAGCTAGAAAGCTATGGCCTGATTTACCAAAGTCGATAACCGCTCGACTTGTCACTCGTAAAATTAAAGGAAAAGACTACCAAATATTAACCTCCATGACGGACTCCCTGCGTTACCCATCAAAAGATATTGCAGGCCTTTATGAGCATCGTTGGGAAATAGAGCTGGGCTACCGAGAGCAAAAACAATACATGCTTGGAAACCGTCTTACGCTGCGAAGTCGTTTACCAGAGCTGGTCAAGCAGGAGTTATGGGGCATCTTGCTTACTTACAATTTAATCCGATATCAGATGGTCGAGCTCTGCTTCAATTTAAAGGGAAATTACCTTCCTTATCAACTGAGTTTTAACGGCACGTTAGCTCATGTATCAGCGTTACTTGTAGGCTTACCTTATTCAACACCAGGCGCAATACCTCGTCAGCTAAAGGGGTTCCACAACATGGCTGAAAGCTTAATACTTGAAGGGCGAAGGGAAAGGACATTCCCTAGAAGAGTTAAACCCAGACCACAACGGTATGCTAAGAACAAAAATGCCGTTCACTCTTAAGTGAACGGCATTAGCCTATATGAAGGCGGTTTTTTTAATCAAAACTGAAGCTTAATATTACGCTTGCTGTTTTTGTAGCTCAGTTTCTTTCGCTTCGTCTTCGATTAGAGAATCAACGATGACTGCACATGCTGCATCACCAGTGATGTTCAGAGCAGTACGGATCATGTCGAAGATACGGTCTAGAGCGAACAACAGAGGTAGACCTTCGATAGGGATACCAGCCGCTAGAAGAACCGCAACCACTAGGAAAGAGGGACCAGGAACACCTGCTTGACCAACTGCGCCTAGGGTAGACGTTACGATGATAGCAACGTAAGCACCCATAGACAGGTCGATGTTGAACAGCTGTGCGAAGAAGATAGCAACTAGGCCGTAGTAAATTGCGTTACCAGACATGTTGATCGTCGCACCAAGAGGCAGAACGAATGAAGCCGTAGAGTTACGAACGCCAAGTTCTTTCTCTACCGTTTCCATTGTTACTGGCAGTGTCGCCATTGAAGATGCTGTTGATAGTGCAACCGCTTGAGGCTTCTTCATTGCTACTAGGAACTTCTTAGCTGAAGTCTTAGTGAAGATTTGAATCATTAGCGGGTAAGCAACAAAGCCGAAGATTAGGATCGCAGCGATGTAAACAACGAACAGTTTGAACACAACCATAAGTGCGCCAAAACCGAATGTACCCACAGCTTCTGCCATTAGGCCGAATACGCCAAGTGGTGCAATGATCATAACTTTGTTGATCATCCAAACCATTGCGTCAACAATCGCGTTTACGCCATTGATGATAGGGTCACGTTTCTCTTTCGCTTGTTTAGAAATCGCAATACCGAAGAATAAGCAGAAAACTAGAATTTGAAGAATGTTTGCTTCATTCAGTGATTGGAAAACGTTGGTCGGGATCATGCCCGTGATGGTTGCCCAGAATGTTGGAAGTTCGCCTTTCGCAGCATATTCAGAAGAGAACATGCCTTCAACGCCAGAAACATCGATACCACGACCTGGTTCGAATATTTCACCCATTACTAGCGCTAGTGCTACAGCAAGTGCAGACGTTAGTGCAAAGTAACCCAGTGTTGTTACACCGACTTTACCAGCCGATGAGCTGTTGCCTAGACCAGCAGCACCTGAAATTAGGGCAACCGCGACTAGAGGGATAACCAGCATCTTGATCAAATTGATGAAGATAGCACCCAGTGGAGCGAACATAGTTGCGCTGTCACCCATCATCGCACCGACTAGGGTACCGATGATCATTGCAATAACGACTTGAACGCCGATGTTGCTTAGTAAACTCTTTTCTTTTAACACTTCCATAACCTCTGTGCTACTAAATATAAAAATCCCAGAACTACTCACCAATGTACGATGTACCATTGGATTAATATTTCGCGAGAAGTTTTACACGTATCCTTTACATTTATCAATATGAGCAGAGATGAAAGAACACCAAAAAGCAGTAATCAAATGTCATTTGATGATTTTTCACACCAAAGCAAACGATTGCTTTTTGATTTGTCATTATTTTATAAATAGTAGTGATGTTTTGGTGGGGTATTATAGATGCGCTACAGGTTTGTATGAGGCGTTGTTTTTATCAGAAATTTAACAATTGAGAGGGTTTGGACGTGTTCTGGGAGAAAAACTCCCACAGCGCAAATTATCGCACTAGTGGGAGCCTATTTATTATTTTTGCGTTGCCGCTTTCATTGGCGTAACAAACTCAGCAAGTGCTTTAAGCATTGCTTCTGGTTGTTCAAAGTTGTTTTCAATGATTTTCACAACCGCAGAGCCAGAGATAGCACCAGCAGCGCCAGCTTCGATGGCTTCTTTTACTTGCTCAGGAGCAGAGATACCGAAACCAAGCAGTGCTGGTGGCGCATCAAACTTGTTCAAACGGTCAAGTAGGGCTGTCACAGGCATGTTTGCTTTGGTTTCTGCACCCGTTACGCCAGCACGAGAAAGTAGGTAAGTGTAACCACCACCTAGCTCAGAAACCGATTGAAGCGTCTCATCACTTGCTGTTGGTGGAGCAATAAAGATTGGGTGAATACCAAACTTCTTAGCTGCAGCAACAAACTCGCCACTCTCGTTGGTTGGTACATCAGCAATCAATACTGAATCGATACCTGCATTCGCACAACGCTCGTAGAAGTTCTCGATACCACGTGCGTACACCAAGTTTGCGTACATCAGTAGGCCGATTGGCAGATCTGGGTATTTAGCACGAATTTGACCAATAAGATCAAAACACACATCTGGCGTTACTTTTGAATCTAACGCGCGAATATTTGCGCCTTGGATTGTCGGGCCATCTGCAAGCGGATCTGAGAATGGAATACCAAGTTCAAGTGCATCAGCACCCGCTTCAACGAGTGTTTCCATGATCTTAAGAGACTGCTGAGGGTTAGGATCGCCAACCGTTACGAACGGTACAAATGCGCCCTGATTCTTTTCAGCTAAGCGAGTGAAGAGTGATTGATAGCGATCCATTATAATGCTCCTTTCTCTTTAAGAATGTCGTGTACAGAGAAGATGTCTTTATCACCACGACCAGATAGATTAACCACTAATAGCTGTTCTTTCTCTGGGTCATCGTGAGCCATTTTAACAGCATGAGCCAAAGCATGAGATGACTCTAGCGCTGCGATAATACCTTCGTTACGTGCGATAGCTTGGAAAGCTTCTAGTGCTTCGTCATCGGTTACGTTGTCGTATTCAGCACGGCCAATAGCATTTAGGTGCGCGTGTTGAGGGCCAACTGATGGGAAGTCTAGACCCGCAGATACAGAGTAAGACTCTTCTACTTGACCATTCTCATCTTGCATCAGTGGTGCTTTCATACCGAAGAAGATACCAGTTTTACCGTGTTTAAGCGGCGCGCCGTGTTGGTCGGTATCAATACCTTTACCAGCAGGCTCTACACCGATTAGGCGTACAGACTCTTCTTCAATGAAATCCGCGAACATACCGATAGCGTTTGAACCACCGCCGACACACGCGATAACTGCATCAGGAAGGCGACCTTCACGAGCTAGAATTTGGTTCTTCGTTTCTTCACCAATCATGCGTTGGAAATCACGAACAATCGTTGGGAATGGGTGAGGGCCCGCTGCAGTACCCAATAGGTAGTGCGCGTCTTCATAAGTTGCCGACCAGTCACGTAGCGCTTCGTTACATGCATCTTTTAGCGTTGAAGAGCCAGAATGAACAGGGATAACCTCTGCGCCCATTAGCTTCATACGGAACACGTTCGGGCTTTGACGTTCAACGTCTTTTGCACCCATGTATACACGACACTTAAGACCTAGTAGAGCACACGCTAGAGCCGTTGCCACACCGTGTTGGCCTGCCCCAGTTTCAGCGATGATTTCCTGCTTACCCATACGTTTTGCTAGCAATGCCTGACCAAGAACTTGGTTTGTCTTGTGAGCACCGCCGTGAAGTAGATCTTCACGCTTTAGGTACAGTTTGGTTTTTGTACCTTTTGTTAGGTTGCGTGCTAGCGTTAGCGCCGTTGGACGACCAGCGTACTCTTGAAGAAGCGTCATGAATTCGCTGCGGAACTCAGGATCGGCTTGTGCATCGATAAATGCTTGTTCAAGTTGGTCTAGTGCTGGCACTAGGATCTGCGGTACGTATTGACCACCGTATTCACCAAAGTAGGCATCGAGTTTAGCCATTGTGTTATTCCTTCAATTCTACTGATGTGTATTCACACCAAGTCATTTAATCTTGTTTGAGCTTCGCAAAAGGCAAAGCTCACAAATATGTTTTTAGTTTCTGCTTTCTAATTTCTAGCGCCGAGTTTGGACTAGTAATTGCGAATCGCTGCAAAAGCACGTTGCAGTTTGTCTGCGTCTTTTTTTCCTGGAGCGGATTCAACGCCAGAGTTTAGGTCTAATCCTAAGCAACCCAACTTAGCGGCTTGGTTAGCATTTTCTGGGTTTAGGCCTCCCGCCAACATGATTGCGCTTTGGTTGTTGATTAGGTTCCAATCGAACACTTGGCCTGTGCCACCAGTTTGAGAACCCACTTTAGTATCTAGCAGGTGACGAGTCACGTTGCTTTCCAGTAATTCTGGTAGCGAGCTCTCAGCATCGGGAGAAACACCGTAAGCTTTCCAAATCTCAACGCTTTCAGGTAGTGACTGTTTTAGCTCATCGACAAACGCTTGAGACTCATCACCGTGCAATTGCACAGCGAACAGGCCTAGCTCAGAAACCGTTTTCGCAACGTCAGTAACGCTGTGGTTTTGGAACACACCCACGTAGTTCAAAGGTGCGCCGCTCATAGTCAAACGAGCCGCTTCGATATCCACATGACGCTTAGATGCTTCAACGAATATCAGACCACCGAATACCGCACCAGCTTGATAAGCCTTTGCTGCATCGTCAGAGTGAGTTAAACCACACACCTTGTTTTCACCCAGTGTTACTTTGCGTACCGCAAGCTCGAGGTTCTTCTCTGCCATTAGAGAGCTACCGATTAGGAAGCCATCTGCAAACGTTGAAAGGTCACGAACTTGTTGATGTGTGTAGATGCCAGACTCTGAAATCACAACTGCGTTTGGAGCCAGTTCGCGAATCAGCGGCGCCAACTCTTTAGTACGGTTCAAATCAGTCGAAAGGTCACGAAGATTACGGTTGTTAATGCCGATCACCTTAGCGTTTAGAGCGACTGCACGGTGAAGCTCTCCTTCGTTGCTGACTTCGGTCAATACACCCATGTTGAGTGAGTGAGCGACTTCCGCCAGCGCTTTGTACTCTTCGTCATCTAATACCGATAGCATTAACAAGATAGCATCAGCTGAGTAATGACGAGCTAGATACACTTGGTAGGTATCAACCATGAAGTCTTTACACAGGATAGGCTGCTTAGCAATGCTGCGAACTTTAGGTAAAAACTCAAAGTCACCTTGGAAGTACTTCTCGTCTGTCAGCACAGAAATCGCGTTTGCGTGGTTGTTGTAAACAGAAGCAATGTAGTCGAGGTCAAACTCGTCACGGATTAAACCTTTTGACGGAGAGGCCTTTTTACATTCAGTGATGAAAACCGTTTGTTCTCCGCTCAGAGCGTCATAAAAGCTGCGGTCTGTTGCAGTTAGTGACGCTTTAAACTCGTCTAATGGTTGAGTCTGCTTACGTGCTTCAACCCATTGGTATTTATCACGAACGATTTTTGCTAATACTTCCGCCATTTCAGCTTCTTTGACTGAAACGTGGGTCGACAGTTTATCGGTAGTCTGTGTCATGTTCTTTGTCTCGATTCGTCGTTCGTTAGGCGTGTGCAGCAAGCTTTTGTACAAGCTCGTATGCTTTGCCAGAGTTCATCGCGTCAATTGCTTGCTGTGCGTTGGCTTTTAGGTCTTCGTGACCAAACAGACGCATCAGTAGAGCAACGTTGACTGCCACTGCGCCAACTTGAGCATCAGTGCCTTTACCCGTCAGGATATCGGTTGTGATGGCTTTGTTCTCTTCTGGCTCGCCGCCCTTGATTGCTTCAAGAGGGTGAGTGTTCAGGCCAAAGTCTGCCGGTGTCACTGTGTACTCGTGAATTTTGCCATCTTTAATTTCAGCAACGATTGTCTCGCCATGAATAGCCACTTCATCGAGGCCACTACCATGCACAACGGCAGCACGCTTCATACCCATTTGCAGCATGGTTTCCGCGATAGGGCGGACGAGCTCTTTGCTGTAAACACCCATTAACTCGATATTAGGGCGAGCAGGGTTAATCAGTGGACCAAGGATGTTGAAGATAGTGCGCGTTTTCATCGTCTGACGAACAGGCATCGCGTGACGTACACCGACGTGATATTGCGGAGCAAATAGGAATGCTACGCCAAGCTCGTCGACTGCAGTACGAGTGTCTTCTGCTGTCATCGCTAGGTTAATACCGAACGAATCCAGTAGGTCAGAAGAGCCTGATTTGCTCGATACGCTGCGGTTACCGTGCTTCGCGACTTTTAAGCCACACGCTGCGGCAACAAATGCAGAAGTCGTCGAGATATTGATGGTGTTGTGACCGTCGCCACCTGTACCTACGATGTCTGCGAAATCGTAATCAGGGCGCGGGAACGGGTTTGCATTCGCAAGTAGTGCTTTTGCTGCGCCTGCAATTTCATCGGGCGTTTCGCCTTTGATTTTCAGTGCAGTTAGCGCAGAAGCCATCAAGATTGGGTCTAGTTCACCCTTGATGATCACATCAAATAACTGTTGGCTTTCTTCTTGAGTAAGAGACTGCTGTTCGTAAAGTTTATTAATCTGTTCCATGATCGTTTCCTATATCGTCTTTTTCTCAAGAGCCCATTCGATAGCGTTTGCTAGAAGCGTTGCACCGTAGGTCGTCATAATTGATTCAGGGTGGAATTGGAATCCACACACCTTGTCTTGTTCTTGAACCACAGACATCACCAAATCATCTACTTCAGCGGTCACCGTTAGGCTATCAGATACATGCGTTGCCACTAAAGAGTGGTAGCGAGCGATAGCCAATGGCGAAGGTAAGCCTTGGTAAGTCGCATGGTTTTGGTGTTCCATCATCGACACCTTACCATGAATGATTTCGCCAGCGCCTGCAACGGTGCCGCCATAGGCTTCAACAATCGCTTGGTGGCCTAAGCAAATACCAATCATTGGCACTTTACCTTTTAGAAGCTGAATCAGCTCTGGCATACAGCCCGCATCTGCTGGAGCGCCAGGGCCTGGTGAAAGCAGTGCAACAGGGTTGTCTAGTTCGTTGATCGCAGCTTCAACAACCTTTGCCGGAATGTTGTTACGGTAAATCTTTACGCTGTGACCTAATGAACGAAACTGGTCTACAAGGTTGTAAGTGAATGAGTCGAAGTTATCGATGAATACAATATCAGCCATGATTACGACTCCTTCTTGTTTGATGTGTTCTGATTTACTGCAGCGCTTTTAGTGTGTGCAGCTTGAATCGCTGAGATAACCGCTTGTGCCTTGCCGCGAGTTTCATCGGCTTCTGCTTGTGGGTCTGAGTCAAATACGACCCCAGCGCCTGCTTGTACTTGTGCTACGCCATCTTCAACGTAAGCAGAGCGAATTACGATACAAGTATCTAGAGTCCCTTCACCGGTTAGATAACCGACTGCACCACCGTAGCTACCACGACGCGTTTTTTCTACGTCACGAATAAGCTGCATTGCGCGGATTTTTGGTGCGCCCGTTAGCGTACCCATGTTCATACAAGCTTGGTAAGCGTGTAGAGCATCTAAGTCTTCACGGAGCTGACCAACAACACGAGAAACCAAGTGCATTACATGGCTGTAGCGGTCTACTTTCAGTAAGTCTGCTACGTGGCGAGTGCCAGCTTCGGCAATACGTGCCACATCGTTACGCGCTAGGTCAACTAGCATCATGTGCTCGGCGTTTTCTTTCTTGTCGGTACGCAGTTCAAGCTCGATACGGCTGTCTAGGTCGAAATCGATTTGACCGTCAGGGCGCTTACCACGACGACGAGTACCAGCAATCGGGTAGATCTCGATTTGGTTGGTTTCTATCTCGTATTTCAGCGCGCTTTCTGGAGATGCACCGAACAGAGTAAACAGCTCGTCTTGCATGTAGAACATGTAAGGGCTTGGGTTGCTTTGTTTGAGTTCTTTATAAGCCGCCAGTGGGGCAGGGCAAGGTAGAGTGAAGCGGCGTGAAGGTACCACTTGGAATACATCGCCTTTAACTACGTACTCTTTTAAATCACGAACCGTTTGGCAGAAGTCTTCATCTGAAACGCTAGGTACAGCTTCAACGTTGTCTAACGGCGTTACTTCAGTGATGGCTTTCAGGGACTGACACTGAGTTTGAATGTCGGCTAGACGGTCAGTTAATTGCGCTTTGATGTTGTCATCTTGAGCAAATAAGCTCGCGTGAAGTAGGCCTTCGTTCTCTTGGTGATCGAAACGCAATAGTGTTTCAGCTACATAGAAGACAAAGTCAGGACAATTGTTGGTTGCTTCAGCATCACCTAGTGGCTCAAAGTTTGCCACGATGTCGTAAGCGAATAAGCCCGCCATGAATAATGCGTGTTTGTTATCCGCGTCTTGCTCAAAGCTGTGCTGAACCAAACGCAGTGCATCGAATGAAGAGGCTTCTCTTAAACGTGAGTCTTCGTCTAATTCGTTGCTTGGTTCGATAAAAGTCAGCGTCAAAACGTTATCAGTAAGGTCAGATTTAATTTCTGCTTTCACGTTTTGAGTGAGATGTTCGATAAGCGCTTGACCGTTTTCAGTCAATGCTTGAAAGATTACTTCATGTCCGCGACATACGATGCGAACAGCAGAGTCGATAAGGAGTAGGCTTGTCAGGTTCTGTTTAGATTCAATCTCGGCAGATTCCAACAAAAGACTATCAGTTTTGTTTTCACACAAAGTATGAAAAACGCTGGTTGGATCTTGCGAGTAAGGAACTGAGGAATTGATGACCTCAATGGTTCCCAGCTTTTTGATTTCAATGGCCTTGTTCACAAGACCTCCTTTATGATTCTTTAAATTTCCTGCCGTACATAGTCGCATAAAGATACCTTTCACCCAATCTAGAATATGGTCAATTCGATGATTTGTTAGTCAGTTGAATGTGAGATGTTCGACAAATTAAAAAGCCCGCTATTAAAGCGGGCTTAGTGATAACTTTTTTATAAACAAACTGTTTAATTAGAAGTACACGTTAGCCCACCAAGAACTTGTCCAAGTGCGCCACCAATTAAGCTCTGAACTTGCTTCTACTGAAGAAAGTTCTAAAACTTTATCTTTATGGTTTTGGTTAAATTCTTGTAACATGGTGAACCTATCAAATGTGATACTTCGTATTTGTGTACTAGTTAACTAGTTTTCTGCTTGCGGGTCAAGTGTGTTGACACAAATATAACGATAAAAATTGAAAACAATGAAAAAGAATATATGAGAATTGATCTACATAGTCATACAACAGCCTCAGATGGCCGACTTACTCCACCTGAGCTAATTGACCGAGCGCTTGGCTTTAACATCGAAGCGCTAGCGATTACAGATCATGACACGACTGATGGGCTTGCTGAAGCACGCAGCTACATTGCGGATAACAACCTTCCTATTCAGTTGATAAACGGCATTGAGATTTCGACTGTTTGGCAAAACAAAGATATCCATATTGTTGGGTTAAACGTTGATCCTGAGTCACCAGAACTCAAAGCGCTCATTGAACAACAGAAGCAACACCGTATTGGGCGTGCTGAGATGATCGCTCACCGTCTTGAGAAAGCGACTCGTGAAGGGGTGTTAGAAGAAGTTAAATTGATTGCGGGTGATGCACCAATCACTCGCGCTCACTTTGCTAAGTGGCTAGTCGACAATGGCTATGCGAAAACTATGCAGCAGGTGTTTAAAAAGTTTCTTACTCGTAATAACCCAGGTTATGTGCCGCCAACTTGGTGTTCAATGAGTGATGCTGTCACGGCTATTCATGCTGCTGGTGGACAAGCCGTACTCGCTCACCCTGGGCGATATGGACTTACAGCCAAGTGGGTTAAGCGCCTGCTAGCGGCATTTGTTGAAGCGAAAGGGGATGCGATGGAAGTAGCTCAACCTCAGCAAGCGCAACAAGAAAGACGCACACTCGCGGATTATGCTATACAATACAAACTATTAGCCTCCCAAGGCAGTGATTTCCATTACCCATCTCCGTGGATGGAACTTGGACGCAATCTCTGGCTACCTTCTGGGGTCGAAGAAGTATGGAAAGATTGGGAGTTTCAAACGGTTTCACCATCTGAATAGTCTTTAGGTGAGCCAGCTCCTTCTGATGATAGAGTCGAGAGATTCGATAACGAGGATCAACAATGAGCCAGTTTTTTTATGTACACCCAGATAACCCACAAGCACGCTTAATTACTCAAGCGGTTGCGATTATTCGCAATGGCGGCGTTGTGGTTTATCCAACAGATTCCGGTTATGCGCTGGGCTGTCAGCTTGAAAACAAACAAGCACTTGAACGTATCTGTAAAATTCGTCGCATCGATGACAAGCACAATTTCACCTTGTTATGCCGTGATCTTTCTGAGTTATCACTGTATGCACGCGTTGATAACGTGGCTTTCCGTCTGCTGAAAGCACACACGCCAGGTGCTTACACGTTTATCTTTAAAGCAACTAAAGAAGTGCCAAAGCGTTTGATGAACGCCAAGCGTAAAACGATTGGTATTCGTGTCCCAGACAACAAGATTGCACTCGACCTGTTGGAAGCGATGGGCGAACCACTGATGTCGACGTCTCTGATTCTTCCGGGTAACGAGACTACAGAGTCGGATCCAGAAGAAATTCGTGACAGCCTAGAGCATGCGGTTGATGTGATTTTGAATGGCGGTTACTTAGGTGAGCAACCGACGACCGTTATTGACTTCAGTGACGATGATGCCGTGGTTCTACGTCGTGGTGCTGGCGATCCTGCGCCGTTTGAATAATCGCTTTACTGATTAACAGTCTGTAACGATACAGCAAACCTGCCACAGTAAATAACAAGTGCTTTTTGGCAGGTTATTTGCGATAATACGCGACCGCGATTTGGTCGTGAAAAATTCATTCGACGTCTGTGAAGACGACAATTAGGTAGAAAAGAGTAAATGAGCGAAAAATTACAGAAGGTTTTAGCGCGAGCTGGTCACGGTTCTCGTCGTGAACTAGAAGGTTTAATCAAATCTGGTCGTGTAAGTGTTAACGGTCAAGTTGCGAAACTGGGCGAGCGTCTTGAAGACGAGAACTCAGTGATCCGTATCGATGGCCATACTGTTTCAGGCAAGGCTTCTGAAGAAGTGGTTTGTCGTGTACTTGCTTACTACAAACCTGAAGGTGAGCTTTGTACTCGTCACGACCCTGAAGGCCGCCGTACTGTTTTCGATCGTCTACCTAAGATCCGTGGTTCTCGTTGGATTTCAGTTGGTCGTCTTGATGCAAACACATCAGGCCTTTTGCTTTTCACTACTGATGGTGAGCTTGCAAACCGTCTAATGCACCCAAGCCGTCAGGTTGAGCGTGAGTACCTAGTACGTGTATTCGGTGAAGTGACTGAGCAAAAAGTTAAAAACGTTACTCGTGGTGTACAACTAGAAGACGGCATGGCTCGTTTTGAAGATGTTGTTTACGCTGGTGGTGAAGGTATGAACCATACTTTCTACGTAGCGATTAACGAAGGTCGTAACCGTGAAGTTCGTCGTCTTTGGGAATCTCAAGAAACGACAGTAAGCCGCCTGAAACGTGTACGTTACGGTGATATCTACCTTGATAAGAAACTGCCTCGTGGCGGTTGGAAAGAGCTAGATCTTCAAGAAGTTAACTACCTGCGTGAGCTTGTTGAGCTTAAGCCTGAGAAAGAGACACTGTTGGATCTTGATCCTTCAAACACTTCTCGTAAGCGTGAGCGTTCTCGTAGCCAAAAAATTCGTCGTGCTGTTAAACGTCACGAAGAGCGTGCAAACGCACCAAAAGGCCGTAGCAACCAAACTAAGCGTAAGAAGCCTGCAACTCGCGGTACTACAACACCTGATTCAGGTCGTAGCGCTCCAGCTGCAAACAAAGGTAAACCTCAGGCTAACAAAAGTAAGCCTAAACTGAACAACGGTCGTCCGGCTAAACCAGCTAAGCCAAGAACACGTCAGTAATTACGTAATTTCTTACGCGTAAAGCTTCATTAGCTGAAAGCACTGAATACTAAAAACCTGCTCATTGAGCAGGTTTTTTTACGTCTGGAGAAATAGCAGATGCGGGATGCGAGTAACCGAGTATCGAAAACATGCTGCCATAAGTGACAGTAAGCGAGCTTTTCGCATCTCTTATCTCGTATCTCGTTTCTTTTACTTATGATTCGAAAAGTTATCGCCTTTCGCCAGTCGGTCGTAAAGCACAACATTCACTGATGCCGCTAGATTCATACAGCCGTTGGTCGGAACGTAAATCGTCTCACGACAGAAATCTGTGATTTCTTTCTTTAGCGTGCCATCTTCTGGGCCAAAAATGTAAAACGCACGTGGTGGGTGCTTGTAATCAGGTAGAGGCTTAGCACCTTCAATCAGATCAACAGCAACCGGCACGCAGCCTACTGGAATAATATCTTTCAGCTCTTCAACACCAATCAAAGGCAGGGCTAAGTGCTTTTCTTTGGTATCGGTATGGAATTTTCGCGCATGGTCGTAGCGTGTGCCAGTGTAAAACACAGAGTTGGCGCCGTAGCAGCCAGCTGCTCGCATCACTGAGCCTACGTTTTCTGGCGTCTTTGGGTTAACTAGGCCAATGCAGGCATAGCCTTTTGATTGTGTGTCTGTTTTTGCTTTGGTCATAATCAGTGAATCTAACGTTGATGATGAAAGTGATGAATCACGATGGAAAATAGCGTGATAAAAATAGCCGAGCAATGGGCTCGGCTAACTTTTAACTCGCTTACATGAATACTTGTTTACTCATGCAGATGAGCGTCAACAGCGGTATTAGTCGCGTTTCCACAGCATGTGACAGAACTTATGTTCTGGATCACGGCTGATTAACATGCGAGCAAATACGTCGTCTAGAACGTCATCAGCTTCATTCACAAGACCAATGCGCACTTCAGCGTAGATCTCTTTGTCGACTTCAAAGCCAACATGTTCAACCCAATCATCGCCAGTTTCAACAAGCTCTGCTGCGCCACGATCTTCAAACTGAGCAGTGAAAAGAATCACGTCTGCAGGCTCTAGGTTGTCAGGTGCCATCTCTAGGAAGATGTCGTATGCAGTGTCAATTGCGTCGTCATAAGACATTAGGTCGTTAGCTTCGGTCATAATAAGTATCTTAGCTTGCGCGGTTCATGTATTTACGTTCAGCAGTGTTTACTACTACTTTGTCGCCAGTCGCGATGTATTCAGGTACTTGAATAGTAAGACCTGTAGAAAGACGAGCAGGCTTAGTACGAGCAGACGCTGATGCACCTTTGATTGAAGGATCAGTCTCTTCGATAACTAGTTCAACAGATGTTGGTAGCTCAAGCGTTGCAGCGTTGCCGTCGATAAGGATCGCGTACATGCCTTGAGTTTCTTCGTTGATGAACAGTAGTTCGTCTTCGATAGTCTCACCGTTGAAGATGAATTGTGTGTAATCTTCGTTGTCCATGAAGATGTACTCGTTGCCATCAACGTAAGAGAACATTACTGCACGCTTAGTTACGTCAATAGTTTCAACAATTTCGTCAGCCTTGTGGCGAACTTCAGTTTTAACGCCAGTTGCTACATCGTTACCACGGAAGCGGTAAATCTTTTGGCCGCCACGGCCGCCTGGTGTTGTTACTTCGATATCTTTAACGATCACTGTTTTGCTTTCTACTGTGATAGCAAAACCTTTTTTAATTTCACTTGCTCTAGGCATTTTGTGTTTGTCCTTAGTGGGTCTATCCGCTGATTATATCTCGGAGATGCTATAAATAGGAATAGCTTGAATCATAAAGTCACCTAGGCGATCATAGAGTTATAGTTAAATCATTATTTTATTTACCGAAACGACCTATGCAGCTACCCGTTATTGACCCAACACAGCCTTTTCAACCTGAATTTCAACCTGTGGTTAACGATCTGATTACCTTTCTAAAAGGTGGGTTAGGATCTAATCTGCACAGTATTTATATTTATGGCAGTGTGGCTCGTAAGCAAGCCGTCTTCGGTCGCTCCAATCTAGATGTGGTTGTGGTGACCCATCGACCGTTTCCTGACCAACGAACCACTTTGTTGAACACCATCAAATGGCGTTTCCAAAAGAGCTTCCCGCAGGTAACTCAAGTGGCGATAAAAACTACCTTAGTGAGTGAGATAGTCGATTTCGACAATATCTTCACTTGGGGTTTTATGCTCAAGCATTTAGCCGTGTGTGTGCATGGTGAAGACTTATCAGACTGCTATGGTGATTTTGAAACAAGTTGGGAAATCGCTAAGCACTGGAATATGGATGCGGAAAACTGGTTGGCGGTGTATCGCAACAAGATCGCACGAGCGACAACGCCAGAACAACAAGTCGCTGCGCAGGTGATTATTGCCAAGAAGCTTCTACGGGCGAGTTACTCACTGGTGATGTACCGCGATAAATATTGGTACGATGATCCTGTTGAATGTGGCCAACAGTTCTTGAAGTATCACCCAGATCGAGAAGTCGAAATCCAAAGGTTGGGCATTTTACTTTCTGGTCGACCAATCCCTAAACGTTCGGTGATCGGTATTCTTGATGGCTTTGGTGAGTGGTTGATTAAGCAGTATCAGAAAACCGAGTTCAGAATCGGATAGAGATTTATAACCGATCCATTGATACTAAAAAGCAGAGTGTGCTGAAGAACATATCTCTGCTTTTTTCGTTTTAAGAGCATATTGAATATAGTGCTAGAACAAACCCAACTGCTGCCCACTAACTCTTTCAAAGTCTAAACCGATGAAGGGCAGTATTGCCTCTGCGACCGGTTTAATCTGCTTGTCGATATAGTGCTGATAATCGATACCACTCTTTAAATACTCCTTGGGCTCAGGGCCACTCAGAGTAATCAAATACTCAATGCGTCCTTTATTTTGGTATTGAAGAGGGCGCCCTAACTGAGCATTGATCTCATCGGCCATACGAGCTGCGCGAACCTGCGGCGGAATGTTCTTTTGGTATTCATGTAATTTGCGGCGTAAGCGCTTTTGATACACCAATAAATCATCATGTTTGCCAGCAGAGGTTTCATCAACAAACTGTCTGACGTAGTCGGTTGGATCTTGATCGTGAAACACCATCTCATACAAGGTTTGTTGGAATTGCTGTGCGAGAGGTGTCCAATCGGTGCGTGCACTCTCAAGCCCTTTAAATATGATCTTTTCTTTATCGCCTTGAGTGATTAATCCGGCATAACGTTTCTTCGAGCCGGTTTCTGAACCTCTAATGGTCGGCATTAGAAACTTGCGATAGTGAGTCTCGTATTCCAATTCGAGTATTGAGGTTAGGTTGTGGGTCTCTTTTAAGTGATTCGTCCACCAATCGTTGATGTAAGCGACCAGTGTGTTCCCGATCTCGTCTGCTTTTTGCTGATCATAACTGCCGTTCAGAGACACGAAGGTTGAATCGGTATCGCCGTAAATCACTTGATAGCCTTTGTCTTCGATCAGAACCTTGGTTTGCTTCATGATCTCATGTCCACGCATGGTAATTGAAGACGCTAACCGGGTATCGAAGAAACGACAACCAGACGAACCTAACACACCATAGAATGAGTTCATGATGATCTTAATCGCCTGAGAGAACGCTTTCTCGTTGTTCTTCTTCGCCACATCACGTGCAGCCCAAAGGTTTTCGATCATCTCGGGCAAGAAGTGTTTAGAGCGGTGGAATTGCCCACCTCGAAAGCCATCAACGGCTTGGTTTTCTGCTGGGCCTAGTTCAAGCTTCAACCCTTCAATTAGTCCCATAGGGTCAATCAGAAACGAGCGAATGATCGATGGATACAGGCTCTTAAAATCGAGTACCAAAACCGAGTCGTACAGATTGGGAATTGAATCCATCACATAACCGCCGGGGCTCGCAATCCAATTCTCTGGCTCTAAGTTCGGTGCGACATAACCCGCTCTGTGGATTTGAGGCAGATATAAGTTAGTAAAGGCCGCAACAGAGCCACCAACGCGATCCAGCTCAACACCGGTTAATCGAGAGCGCTCAATCGCGAAGTCGAGTAGGTGAGTGTGCTCGAAGATGCTGTTTACCAGTACGCAGTCTTGAAGGTTGTACTTAGCGAGTGAGGGTTTATCGAACTCAAACATTCGGTTTATCTCATCCATACGGTCATGAACGTTATGGATGTCTTTGCCTTCCCCAAGCAGCTCTTGCGATACCGACTCAAGAGACCAAGAACGGAAGTGGTAGGTCGCTGTCTTGAGCATATCAATACCATCCAAGACAACGCGCCCCGGAATCGTGATAAAACCTTGCTGATTTTGAGCAGAACTGCGGAAAAAGCTCGGTTGGTTGTCTCTGCCGATGTTGAGCTTCACTTCGTTCCATTCTGAACGTTTGTGCAGCAGCCTAAAATCGAAGTCGATAACATTCCAGCCAATGATGATGTCAGGATCAAATTCAGAGAACCAAGCTATCATGGCTTCAAGTAGCGCTTTCTCGTTGGCAACCCATTGGATATTGGTTTCAGCTTGTTGTGCTTCGCCGACCATGATTACTTGGCTGTCCATCGGGCTGTCTAGGCCAATTGAATAAAGCACGCCTTTTTCCGAACACTCAATATCAAGCGAGACCACAGATAGACTGGGTAAGTAATCACCTGCTCGGCATTTTGCGTTTGAGACTCGACGATGCTGATTTTTTTGCACAGCAGATCCGGTGAACTCAATACTTCCCTTGATAAAACGTTCCATCAAGAATCGATCGGCGAGTCGAATATCGCTTTCAAAGGTTTGGATTTCTTCGTTGTGAAAGGCTTGCGCTAAACCAAAGCTGCTTCTCGACAGTGAGGTGTAACACGCGGCGAGAGGTGTTTGCTCGAATGTGGCTAATTCTAGAGGCTTAAATTGGCAATCGATCGACTCTTTCGCTGCGATTGCCTGACATGCCTCAACGTCAGATTGAGCGACAAAAAATACCGGTTTTTCATTTTGAATCGTCAGCAGAGTAGGGCCTTGAGGGGTGCTTAACCACAAGTCGATTTGTGTGCGCCCTGAAAAATCTCTTGCTTGTCTTGTGAGTACAAAGCCTTGCTGAATATCCAATGTAGTAACCTATTGAAATGGGGAATCGAATACTACCATCTAGCGACCCTCTGCGCACAAAAGGCAGTAAAAATACTAACTAAATTCTAGTTAGTAGAGGCAAATAACGGGACTCTATAAGCAAATAAGTGAAATTGTCGCGAATGGTTATTCAATGGTATTGAAAATATCTTTATCTTATGTAATTTTATTGGGTGTTGTTTTAACTGGTTGATTTTTAGAAAAAGCTTGTTGTTTTAGTTAGCTTATTTGTTAATAAGTACTTGCTAAAGTTCGTGTTTCAGCACATATTCAACAGAGCTTTTTTTTAGTAATTAAGTTAAGATGTACTCAATGCTGCGATCCACTGTTCCTTTGTTCAATTGTTTCAAACAGATGAAATGACACAGTGGTTGCAGAGCCAATTAATAGTGTGGAGATACAAGTTTGATAAATGTTTTCCTTGTAGATGATCACGAGCTGGTTCGCACAGGGATACGACGTATTATTGAAGACGTCCGTGGAATGAACGTAGCAGGGGAAGCTGAAAGCGGTGAAAATGCTGTCAAATGGTGTCGTACTAATAATATTGACGTTATTTTGATGGATATGAATATGCCAGGTATTGGTGGCTTAGAAGCAACCAAGAAAATTTTACGTTTCAATCCTGATATTAAAATTATCGTTTTAACGGTTCATACGGAAAATCCATTTCCGACTAAAGTGATGCAAGCTGGGGCTGCGGGTTACCTTACTAAAGGGGCAGGTCCGGATGAAATGGTAAATGCAATTCGAGTGGTTAATAGTGGCCAACGATACATTTCACCAGAAATTGCGCAGCAGATGGCTTTGAGCCAATTCTCGCCTGCGTCTGAAAATCCATTCGCAGACTTATCTGAACGTGAACTTCAAATCATGATGATGATTACCAAAGGTCAGAAAGTGACGGATATTTCAGAACAACTCAATCTAAGTCCTAAAACAGTCAACAGTTACCGCTACCGCTTGTTCAGTAAGCTGGATATCAGTGGCGATGTAGAGCTGACGCATTTAGCGATTAGACATGGAATGTTAGACACTGAGACCCTTTAACACTGAGATCGTATAGTGACCAACTTGTTTGACTCAGTCTCATTCCTCAAGACAGTAACAGAGCAGCCCGGCGTTTATCGAATGTATAACGCCGAGGCTGCCGTTATTTACGTCGGTAAAGCTAAGAACCTCAAAAAACGCCTTTCCAGTTATTTCCGTAAAAAAGTCGACAGTGAAAAAACACGCGCTCTAGTTAGTAATATTGACAAGATCGATGTCACTGTAACGCACACGGAAACAGAAGCGCTCATTCTTGAGCACAACTACATCAAGCAGTACTTGCCTAAATACAACGTACTTTTGCGTGATGATAAGTCGTACCCTTATATTTTTATTAGCGGTCACAAGCATCCTCGTTTGTCGATGCACCGTGGTGCTAAGACGAAAAAGGGCGAATACTTTGGTCCTTACCCTGATTCCGGCGCTGTGCGTGAGACGCTACACCTAATCCAAAAGATTTTCCCTGCCCGCCAGTGTGAAGATACGGTTTATGCCAATAGAACGCGCCCGTGTTTGATGTATCAGATTGGTCGTTGTGCTGCGCCATGTGTTAGCTCAATCATCTCTGATGAAGAGTACAGTGAACTTATCGACTACGTTCGTCTGTTCCTGCAAGGGAAAGACAAATTAGTCCTTGAGACGCTCATCGACAAAATGGACAAGGCAAGCCGTGAGCTTCGTTTTGAACAAGCTGCCGCTTTCCGTGATCAAATCCAAGCGATTCGACGTGTGCAAGAACAACAATACGTATCTGACGATTCAATGGAAGATATGGACGTGTTGGGATTTGCTCAAGAGAATGGCGTAGCGTGTATTCATATCTTGATGATTCGCCAAGGCAAGGTTTTAGGCAGTAGAAGCCATTTCCCTAAAATTCCCAACAATACGGTGCGAGAAGAGGTCTTTTCGAGCTTTTTAAGCCAATACTATCTTGCGCATAGTGAAGCGAGAACCATCCCAACCCGTTTGATTCTCAATGCCGATTTGATGGAAGATGTCACACCGATTCAAGAAGCCTTGTGTGAAGTAGCGGGTCGTAAGATTCACTTCAATACCAACCCTTCAGGTACTCGAGGTCGTTACCTTAAATTGTCTAATACCAATGCATTGACGGCTATTACCACCAAGATTAATCACAAGATGACGATTAATCAGCGCTTCAAAGAGCTCCAAGAAGTGCTGTCGATGGATGCTATCAAGCGCATGGAATGTTTTGATATCAGTCATACCATGGGTGAAAGCACGATTGCGTCGTGTGTGGTGTTCAATCAAGAAGGCCCGGTTAAACCAGAGTACCGTCGTTACAACATCACCGGCATTACAGGTGGCGATGATTATGCAGCGATGGCTCAGGCGCTTGAGAGACGTTATTCGAAGCAACTCGATGTCGACAAGATCCCAGACATCATCTTTATCGATGGTGGTAAAGGTCAGCTAAACCGCGCTCATGAGATCATTTCTCAATATTGGGGTGATTGGCCGTTTAGACCAAGAATGATGGGTATTGCGAAAGGCGTGACGCGTAAACCGGGTTTAGAAACTTTGGTAACCCTTGAAGGTGAAGAGTTTAATTTACCTAGCGATGCACCAGCGCTGCATCTTATCCAGCACATTCGTGATGAGAGCCATAATCATGCGATTGCAGGGCACAGGGCGAAACGTGGTAAAACGCGCAGAACCAGTGCTTTGGAAGGAATTGAAGGGGTAGGACCTAAACGTCGTCAAGCTTTGCTGAAATATATGGGTGGCTTACAAGAACTTAAGCGTGCAACTGTCGAAGAAATAGCCAAAGTGCCGGGCATTAGTCATTCTTTGGCAGAAAACATTTATCAAGCATTGAAACAATAGTAAAAATCCCGCACCATTAAAGCGCAATTAATAAGAGCCCAATAATATGCGTTTGAATATACCTAACATTTTGTCCTTACTGAGACTATTTTTGATCCCAGTATTCGTTGTCGTTTTCTATCTACCTTATCAATGGGCTCCTTTCGCTGCTGCGATGGTGTTTTGGGTAGCCGGTTTCACTGATTGGCTAGATGGCATGCTAGCTCGTAAGTTAGGGCAAACGTCTCGCTTCGGTGCCTTCATTGACCCTGTGGCTGACAAAGTGTTGGTCGCTACGGCTCTTATCCTGATTACAGAGCATTACCACTCTATTTGGATAACTATTCCAGCCGTGACCATGATTGCTCGTGAGATCATCATTTCAGCGCTTCGTGAATGGATGGCTGAAATCGGTAAACGCGCAAGTGTTGCGGTATCTTGGGTTGGTAAAGTCAAAACGGTTTCTCAGATGTTCGCTCTTTGGGTACTTATCTGGAGATACGACGACTGGATGGTGTGGGTAGGTTACATTGCACTGTATGTCGCCACCGTTCTTACTTACTGGTCAATGGCACAATACTTGATGGCTGCCAAAGACGATTTGTTAGACGAAAAACATCATTGATGAAGAAGCGAGCTGAGGCTCGCTTTTTTGATCTTTAACCTAAGGTTAAGTTATCAATAGTGGATATCTAATGTGATATAGATCTCCTTTGAATAACCCGCTCACAGTGTGTTTTGAACATAAAGTCAGCTATTTGGCCTGTTTCGTATGAAATCTATTCAAACGAATTAAAAATACAAAAATAATATTGACTCAATCGTCTGAATCCGTAGAATGCATGCCGTACCCAAGAGGATGGCAATGAGCGATTCGATTGGAGTTACTAAGGCGCCTTGGCAGAGTGGCTATGCAGCGGATTGCAAATCCGTGGACCTCGGTTCGACTCCGGGAGGCGCCTCCATTCTCTCTTTCTTCTAGAAAGAATTTGAATGAAAATGCGATACTAGCTCAGTTGGTAGAGCGCAACCTTGCCAAGGTTGAGGTCATCGGTTCGAACCCGATGTATCGCTCCAAATTTTGTAATGTTGATTGGCGTCAGCATTAAGATGGTGTTTTACTTTTCAGTAATCGGCATCGCAATAAAGAATTGCGTGCCCTGGTGGTGGAATTGGTAGACACAAGGGATTTAAAATCCCTCGGCGTTCGCGCTGTGCCGGTTCAAGTCCGGCCCGGGGCACCATCTATTAAAGTCTTTATCTCGATAAAGCAAATGCGATACTAGCTCAGTTGGTAGAGCGCAACCTTGCCAAGGTTGAGGTCATCGGTTCGAACCCGATGTATCGCTCCAAATTAAGAAGCCCGAACAGAAATGTTCGGGCTTTTTGGTTTCTGACGTTTAGCTTTTACGTTTAAGAACTCTTCTTGTTCGAATCCGCACTCAACATTCATTTCTATCTCTGTTTCAAATTTTGCAATCAAGTTAGTTTTTAAAAGCGAGATTCCCTATGAACTCGTTCCTCGTGCTAGGGAATGACGGAAAGACGGTATGACCTCAAAGTCTCTCTAGTAACGTTTATAAATCCACGTCGTCATCCTCGGGCGTGAGGAACGAGCGAACCGGGGAGCTCTTGCCGCTTGCTGATTAACTTCAGTTTAATCTATTGCATCAGATAGTTTCTGAATAAAACAATACATCGACATGTTGTAAGGGACTCCCAATGAACTCATTCTTCAGGCTAAGGAATGACGGAAAGGCGCCACAGCCTCAAAGCCATCACTAACACCGCCTGTACACCCACGTCGTCATCCTCGGGTGTGAGGAACGAATGAACCGGGGATCTCTTGCCGCTTGCTGATTAACTTCAGTTTAATCTATTGCATCAGATAGTTTCTTGAATAAAGCAATACAATGACATGTTGTAAGGGGTTCTCTATGAATTCATACCTCGCTCTAGGGAGTGACGCCATGACCTAAAAGCTTCTCTAGCAACGTTTATAACCCCACGTCGTCATCCTCGGGTATGAGGAACGAATGAACCGGGGATCTCTTTCCCAAACGATAGTGTGACGATATTTACAGCAATTGCTTAGCCACCGCTGCTATTTATCAAGCTATTACTAAAAACTATTGATCGTTCATTTCACTTTATGTTACTTTCCCGCGCAATCTCGGAATGAAAATGTTCAAGAAGAGCAACGATTGCTTCTGGGGGATACGCGTAGTGACCATTCTTGCTGATTGGGACATTACGTAGGGTAGGTATTGGCTAGTCCTTTAGCTGATAGACGGGATACTTATGGCGCAGTTCGTCATGTTAATGGGAAACCCAACATTGAACACACTAATTACAACATTGCTAATCAGCTCTGCATTTCCAAAGGGACCAGCTCCTCATAGCTGCCCGATCCTGCAAAAATGTCCAATTCTTCAAAACAGTAGCATTACTGAACCTTGAGCTCACGCTAACAATTTATCGCTGTCTTAAGACGGCTTAATTTCGTATTCGTCATTTGACTTATGCGAGCGTACAGCTATATCTCATTTCTAGACAATACGTGTACTTCACTATGAACTCTCTCCAAATTTAACGAGAGTTGGTGGGTAATTGCGTCTGATGGAGGTGAGTATGAACACATTCAAGGGGACTTTTATGACTACCGCCTTTGAAGTCGATATCAATACTATCGCAAATTCATTTTCAACTATGGTTCCTATCTTAGAGGGAACGTACGACCTAACACCTGACGCTATTTTGCTAGAGCAAGAACAGCATGAGTCGGATGTTCGCTCTTACCCAAGACGCCTGCCTATTGCTATTAAACGAGCATGTGGCGCTTTAGTTGAAGATACTCGTGGCCAACTCTTTCTCGATTGCTTAGCCGGTGCAGGTACACTTTCTCTGGGTTACAACCACCCTGAGATTAACCAAGCACTTAAAGACCAACTCGATTCTGGTTTGCCATACCAAACACTTGATATCACGACTCAAGCAAAAGAGACGTTTATCAAGCGAGTTAAAGCTTTTCTTCCTCAAGACTTTTCAAATAACTCGGTTCTTCAATTCTGTGGCCCATCTGGCGCTGACGCTGTGGAAGCGGCGATCAAGCTCGCCAAGCAAACCACAGGTCGCAACACCATGTTTGCTTTCCGTGGTGCTTACCATGGTATGACGAACGGCACCATGGGTATGATGGGTAACCTCGGCACTAAAGAGCGTCGTAGCGGCTTGATGTCTGATGTGCACTTCATGCCTTTCCCATACAACCTACGCTGCCCGTTTGGTATTGGTGGTGAAGCGGGTGCTAACGCGAGCATTCGTTACATCGAACGTATGTTGAATGATGACGAGTCTGGCATCATGAAACCGGCGGCGATGATCGTTGAGCCTGTGCAAGGTGAGGGCGGTGTGATTCCTGCTCCAGCATCTTGGTTACAAGGCCTACGTCGCATCTGTGATGAGCACGGCATCCTACTGATTTTTGATGAGATTCAGTGTGGTGTGGGCAAAACTGGCCATCGATTTGCGTTTGAAGAGTCTGGTGTTAATCCAGATATCTTATGTTTATCTAAAGCGATTGGTGGCGGACTGCCTATGTCGCTGCTTGTGTTCGATAAGAGCATTGATACATGGAAAGCGGGTGAGCACACCGGTACATTCCGTGGTAACCAATTAGCAATGGTCTCTGGCGCTAAGGCGTTGGAGATCATCGAACGAGATGGCTTAGTTGAGCACGCGAACATCGCAGGCCAATATTTACGTCACGGGCTTGAGAAGATTCAATCACGCGTTAGCTGTATTGCTGAAGTTCGTGGTAAAGGCCTGATGCTCGGTGCTGAGATCAAACAACCAAATGGTGAGCTTAACAAGTTTGGCGAACCACAATCAGACGGCGAACTAACCCTAGCGATTCAACGAGCAGCGTTAGAACGCGGCTTGATGGTTGAAAAGGGTGGTCGTGATGGTTCGGTCATTCGTTTCCTTCCGCCAATGATTATCTCTTTTGAGCAGATTGACTTTGCATTGCGCGTCATGGAAGAAGCGATCATCGCAGCAGGTGGTGGTCTACAACAAGACCCAGCTTCAAGCGAGCAAGCAAACCAAGAATGGAACAAGCATTTTATCCAGACGGGTTTAGGCGGTAGCGACGAATTTGCTAGCGTGATGAACCAAACCACTCAAGCGATGAAAGCGGTTTTTGAACAGGTTGAAACCCCTTATTCGGGTTTAGAACCAAAAGTGCTAGAAGCAGCCATCAATGCTGTCGACCTTGACAACAATCAACACGCTTTGGTTGATGTTGTAGATAGCACTGCAGACCTTGTCGCTGCAAACTCCATCTTCGTGCAACACCCAGATTGTATTGCACACCTTCACACTCCGCCTCTTATGGCTTCGGTAGCAGCTGAATCGATTATCGCGGCGTTGAATCAATCAATGGATTCATGGGACCAAGCATCGGCTGCGACTTATGTTGAGCAGCGTGTGGTGGATTGGATGTGCGAAAAATACCAACTTGGCGCACAAGCTGACGGTGTTTTCACCAGCGGCGGCACGCAAAGTAACCTAATGGGTTTATTGCTTGCGAGAGACTGGGTTGCGGATAAGCACAATGGTCATTCTATCCAAAAGCTTGGCTTACCAGAATACGCGAGTAAGCTGCGTATCTTATGTTCAAAGAAATCGCACTTCACGGTTCAAAAGTCTGCCTCTCTACTAGGGCTAGGCGAAGCGGCAGTGTGCTGTGTTGACACCAATGCAAACGGCACTATCAAACCTGACTTGCTAGACACAGAAGTGAAAGCGCTTAAAGCACAAGGGTTGATTCCTTTTGCTGTTGTCGGTACTGCGGGTACGACCGATCACGGTGCTATTGATGACCTTGAAGCGATTGCTGACATCGCCAACCAACAAGATCTTTGGTTCCATGTCGACAGTGCTTACGGTGGCGCGCTTATCTTAAGTAGCCATAAAGCTCGCCTGAAAGGCATCGAGAAAGCGGATTCAGTGAGCGTTGATTTCCACAAGTTGTTCTTCCAAACAATCAGCTGTGGTGCTGTGTTGCTGAAAGACAAAGCGAACTTTAAGTTCCTACTGCATCACGCAGACTACTTGAATCGCGAGCACGATGAGCTGCCAAATCTTGTCGATAAGTCTATTGCGACCACCAAGCGTTTCGATGCATTGAAAGTCTTCATGACGATGCAAAGCGTTGGACCAAAGCAGTTGGGTGATATGTACGACCATCTTCTTGAGCAAACGCTAGAAGTGGCAGACCTGATTCAAAACCAAGCTGACCTAGAGCTACTCGCAGAGCCGTCACTATCAACAGTGCTGTTCCGATCTAAGCCGTCAGCAAACGGTGAGCTAGATTTAGACAAACTGAATCAAACGTTAAGACTGGAAGCTCTGACTCGTGGTGTTGCCGTGCTTGGCGAAACGGTCGTCGACGGTAAAAGCGCGCTGAAATTTACAATCTTGAATCCGTGCTTAACGACATCAGATTTCAAATCTCTAATTAACAAAATTCAAACTTTAGCTATTGAGCTAGCAGAACAACAAGGGTAATTAAAACTATGGCTATTCTACAAATTGGTGCAGGCGGCGTTGGTTGGGTTGTTGCACACAAAGCAGCACAAAATAACGAAGTACTGGGTGATATCACAATCGCTTCTCGCACAATCGCGAAGTGTGAAAAAATCATCGAATCTATCAAGGGCAAAAACAACCTTAAAGATTCAACTAAGAAACTAGAAGCACGTTCAGTGGACGCTGATGATGTTGATGCGCTTGTTGCTTTGATTAAAGAAGTTCAGCCGGATCTAGTGATCAACGCTGGTCCTCCTTGGGTAAACATGGCAATCATGGAAGCGTGTTACCAAACTAAAGTCTCTTACTTAGATACATCGGTAGCGGTTGACCTATGTTCTGAAGGCCAACAAGTACCACAAGCTTACGATTGGCAGTGGGGCTACCGTGAGAAGTTCGCTGAAGCAGGCATCACAGGTATTCTTGGTGCTGGTTTCGATCCAGGTGTGGTATCAATCTTTGCTGCATACGCGGTTAAGCACTTGTTCGATGAGATTGACTCAATTGATGTAATGGATGTGAATGCTGGTGACCACGGCAAGAAGTTTGCGACAAACTTTGACCCAGAAACCAACATGCTTGAGATCCAAGGCGATTCTTTCTACTGGGAAAATGAAGAGTGGAAACAAGTACCTTGTCACTCTCGTATGCTTGAGTTTGAATTCCCGAACTGTGGTTCTCACAAAGTTTACTCAATGGCGCACGATGAAGTTCGTTCAATGAAAGAGTTCATCCCAGCTAAGCGTATCGAATTTTGGATGGGCTTTGGTGATGCATACTTGAACTACTTCAACTGCATGCGTGATATCGGTCTTCTTAGCCCAGATCCGCTAACACTGCACGATGGTACTGTGGTTCAGCCTCTGCATGTTCTTAAAGCACTACTACCGGATCCAACATCTCTAGCTCCGGGTTACACTGGTTTAACGTGTATCGGTACTTGGGTTCAAGGTAAGAAAGATGGTAAAGAGCGTAGCGTATTCATCTACAATAACGCAGACCACGAAGTGGCTTACGAAGACGTAGAGCACCAAGCGATCTCTTACACAACTGGTGTTCCAGCGATTACCGCTGCACTTCAGTTCTTCCGTGGCGAATGGGCTGATAAAGGCGTGTTCAACATGGAACAGCTAAATCCAGATCCGTTCCTAGCAACTATGCCGGAAATTGGTCTAGATTGGCATGTTCAAGAGCTTGAAGCAGGCCAAGGTCTTCCAGTGATTCATGAGCTGAAAAAATAAGAACTGATTTCTTGTTTTGATTGCTAATTAAAGGGGACATGGATTGTTCCCTTTTCGATGATGATAGCCTTGAAGCTTTGGTATCATTTATTTTGATTTTGTAACTCACTGTGCTCGGACAGGACAAAATCAAAATAAATCACACCAAAATTGTTAATTTACCTTTCCATCTATAGATGCTGCTTGAGTGTTTACAAAAATGACGTTTAAGAAAGAAGAACTAAAAACCCCATATTTCATGATCAACGAAGACAAGTTGATTGCGAACTTAGAAAAAGCCAAGCAACTGAAAGAGATTTCAGGTGTGAAATTGGTACTTGCGCTTAAGTGCTTCTCGACTTGGGGCGTGTTTGACATCATCAAACCGTACCTAGACGGTACTACTAGTTCTGGCCCTTATGAAGTGAAATTAGGTCACGAAACTTTTGGCGGTGAAACTCATGCTTACAGTGTGGGCTACAGTGAAGATGACGTGAGAGAGGTTGCTGACATCTGCGACAAGATGATCTTCAACTCTCAAAGCCAACTTGCTGCTTACCGTCATATTGTTGAAGGTAAAGCTTCACTGGGTTTACGTTTAAATCCGGGCGTGAGCTACGCAGGGCAAGACTTGGCGAATCCAGCACGTCAATTCTCGCGTTTGGGCGTGCAAGCTGACCACATCAAACCAGAAATTTTCGATGAGATTAATGGTGTGATGTTCCACATGAACTGTGAGAACAAAGACGTCGATGCGTTTATCGGCCTGCTTGATTCAATCTCAGAACAGTTTGGTGAGCACTTAGATAAGTTGGACTGGGTGAGCATGGGCGGAGGTGTGTTCTTCACATGGCCTGGCTATGACATCGAAAAACTCGGTCTTGCGCTGAAAGCCTTCTCTGAAAAGCACGGTGTGCAGATGTATCTTGAGCCGGGTGAAGCGATCATCACTAAAACAACCGACCTAGTTGTGACAGTGGTCGATATTGTTGAGAACGTGAAGAAAACAGCGATTGTGGATTCAGCGACTGAGGCGCACCGCCTTGACACGCTTATCTACAATGAGCCCGCATCAGTATTGGAAGCATCAGAAACAGGCAGCCATGACTACGTGATTGGTTCGTGTTCATGTCTTGCGGGCGATCAGTTCTGCGAAGCGAGCTTTGATGAGCCACTTAAGATTGGTCAAAAGCTGCATCTGTTAGACAGCGCGGGTTACACAATGGTGAAATTGAACTGGTTCAATGGCCTTAAAATGCCTTCAATCTACTGTGAACGTAGCAGTGGTGAAGTTCAGAAGCTAAATGAATTCGGCTATGAAGACTTCAAACGCTCATTATCACAATGGTCAGTTAAGTAACTGAATCACAAGTTCAGAGCAATACAAAGAGCAGCTAATGAGCTGCTCTTTTTTGTTCTTTAATTTTGTTTATTTAGCTTTCAATCATCACACGAGTATCTTCACTGAGCGTTTCGAGTTCATTAACTACGTCGTCGATCTGTACTTCGATTGGCAGCTTAACGGCGATTTTTGATGTGAATAGACTTGAGCTAACACCGCCGCCACCAGCGATAAAGACGCGGTGACAATCCATATCGAGAATACTGATTCCTTGTCTATCCAATACATGAGTCACTTCGTTGACGATACCTGCTCGGTCGTTAGAGTCGAGTCTCAAGTGATGGACCGTGTCTTGAACATTGTGTGTATGATCGGAATCGACAAACTGCACGATGAGATCTGGATTGGCGCTGAACGCTTCTTTTACAATCGATTCGTTGATGGCTGGAAGTTGAACCTTTAGTACGCCTGCGACTTGGTCTTCAATAAAGTTCACTTTACTGATGAGCCATTTGCCGTCGTTTTCGTGAGTAACCGCAGCAAGCTGTTTGATTGTTGCTGGTGATGCTTTTCCGATAAAGTTTACGATAAATGTACTGTTCATATCAGCCCCCAAGGTTTCAATTATTCTTTGCTAATTAAATGTTTGATATCACGCGATAAAGTTCTTTAATTTCAGTGTAGAAGGTTACATCGAACAATGTTTGACCTAGGTCAATTTTTGAAACTAAGCTTCGATGCAAAAAAAGAGAATGAAGAGTAGGGCACAAAAAAAGCGGCTAGAGAGCCGCTTTTTAGAAGAGTTGTCACTGTGATTGATGATTCAGCAACTTATATTCAATAACTTATATTGAGTAGTACTAGAGGCGAATTAGAACGTTACTTTGAAGTTCATACCAACAAACTGAGAGTCGTATGGTGCGCCAGCATCGTAAGCAAAACGTGCAGCGTCTTGGTTATCCCACCAAGGGTTAGTATTCAGGTTAACTTCTGCATCACCGCCCCATGCGTCACTTACCCAGTAGTGAATGTGTCCAACAGGGTTAAGGAAGAATAGCGACACATCACCCATGGTTTGAGAGCCCATCACTTCGCCACCTGAAGCAATGATATCCTGCTCTGCTTCTAGCATCATTTCACCGACAACCGCACCGAAGAAAGGTGTGATGAAGAGATCTTGCCATGAAGGTACTTCTGCAAACGCTTCTACGCCGTATTCCCAGAAGAACGTCGACATAGTCCAAGAGTATAAGAATGACTCAAACTCGTCGTAACCTGCGTGTCGAGCTGCGGTGTAGTAAACACCACCGAAATATGGGTGCATTACGTAGTTTAGGAAGTGTTCGTCACGGTCCCATGTTGGACCAGCAGAAACGTTATCTTTCCACTTTTTACCTAATGAGCTGATATCACGTTGGTCATCATCCCACTTAGTAATACTTTCAGGGAGCAGAGTCATTAGACCCACTGTCGCGACACTCAAGCCAAGAATGGTGTAGGTTTGACCCATTAGGTAATCCCAATCTTTCTCCTGACTCACCAACATGTGTTTTGGTTGTTGGATTGAGAAGTCGTACTCATCACTCGATTCGCTCAGTGCGTAATTGGTACTAGGCTTGTAGGTGTACAAGTTGTCATTAAAACAGTAATCTTGAGCACATTCATCCGAGTAAGAAAGGTTGATTGGCTGGTCGAAGTCGTATTGGCTTGCAACCGAGTTAACTGACATTAGCATTGAAAATGCGGCAGTAACCTTTGCTAGTAACGGTGATTTGGCCACAAGGGTCTCCATGAGAAAGTTTGGAATTGATCAGGATCACAATTATCTATTAAATGCCTGATTTAGGGAACTAATAATTTATTGCTTTTCCTAAGAAAACCTTAGGTTTAACATTATTAATATTAGTGAAAAGGCGAATTGCTCCAAATTCAACCATAGACCAGTTTGTAAATAATGCAGTGTCTTTTTATGACAACAAGGGATAGAAATATGACGAAAATCGCAATGTTAAGCACAGGTGAAGAAGTTCTTCATGGAGACATTGTAGATACAAACGCAGCTTGGATGTCTGCTGAGTTTTATCAGCATGGTTTTGCGCTTGCTAAGCGCTCAACTGTGGGTGATCAAATGAATGCTCTTGTTGAAGAATTGCTGATGCTGAGCTTTAACTATGATGTGGTTATCGTTAATGGTGGTTTAGGTCCGACAACCGATGATATGAGTGCAGCTGCTGCGGCTGCTGCCTCAGAGCAGAAACTCATTATGTTCCCTGAATGGCTGGCGCGTATGGAAGAGATGTTTTCCGGGCGTGGTATGCCGATGCCTGATAGCAACCTAAAGCAGGCTTTGCTGCCAGTAAACTCGGAAATCGTCGATAACCCTGTCGGCACTGCATGTGGTTTCAAACTTAAGATTAACGATGCGACTTTCTATTTCACTCCGGGAGTGCCCAGTGAGTTTAAGCGCATGGTGAGCTTTGAAATTATCCCTGACCTCGCTCGTACTTATCCTCAAGTGGTCGCTTCTGAATGCAGCAGGTTGTTTACCTTTGGTTTGTCCGAATCTGGCATATCAGACGTGTTAGACCAGCTGAAATTGCCTCAAGGTTATGAATTGGGTTACCGCTCTTATCTGCCGTTTATTGAAGTGAAACTATTTGGACCTAAGTCGGATTTAGAAACTCGCGTTAAGCTGCTGCAGATGGTTTACAAGCTGCTAGAGAGTAATGTCGTTAGTGTTGATGAGCCGATGATTGACCATATTGGACACATCATGGCGGAAAAAAAGAAGACGTTATCTGTGTCTGAAGTGTCGACCAAAGGTTCACTGTCAGCGTGGCTGCAATTGAATGAGCAGATAGAAGATTGCTTCGGACACTCATGGGTGATGGCTGAGCCAAAAGAGAGCGAACTTGAAAAGAGCGATCCATTAGCCGCGACCTTTGCGCTGGCTGGAGCAACAAGAGATAAGTGCGGAACTGAATTGGCTTTGGTGACTGGTAAGCTGGAAGGCAACACATTCAGCGTTGCATTGTCGACTGAAGCAGGCGAGTGGGGGCAGGTACTTGAGTTTTATCGTCAGTACTCGCGTGAAGACCAACGCAACGTGATTAAGACCGTTGCCGCCGATATGCTGAGAAGGCATTTAGATAACAAACCGATGTTTGGTACTTATTCTTCGGTTAAGCGATTAAAAGACATGTTTATTCCAGCGGCTATCATTAAGTAGCTATGTAAGCTAACGATGTAAGCGAACTCGCTAAGTCTGTATTAAAAACGCTAGAAAAAACGAAATAAAAAGGCCCAACATCTAAATAGGTGTTGGGCCTTTTGTTTATCTAGCCTTCTAGATAACCAAACAAGCAGCGATGTTTACACGCAACTCATGTCTGTAAGAACTCGATTACAAACCGCTTGTCATATGTAGGCTGTAGAACAAACCACGGCCGATTAACTCTGAAGCCAAGAACAATACTAGTGCTAAGCCAAGGTTAACTGGGTTCGCTTTTGCTTTGTTCAGCATAGGTAGAATCCAAATCAACAAGCTTGCCATTAGCAGTGCCACTTGAAGAATCACATAGCTACCTAAACCATCGACTAACTCAGACGCTTTTGCCGCTGAAGTTTGGATGTCTCCGATTAGGTTCAGTTTTCCTACTGTCACAAGCAAGCTGATAGCAACAGCGATAACAGCCAACATGGTGATGTTACGGTCAACCGTAAAGCGGCTGTCGTTTGCGAATACAATCACGAACTGAGATAACAGCAAGCCACCCACAACCATCGTCATGATGAAGCTCAGTGGTGTGTAGATGTTGTCCCACGTCGGTACTGTGTTGATCATGTATACGTTGATCATCGCGTACATGAAGATAACACCCAGTACCATCGCGCCAACCATCAGTGCTTTCTGGATAGCAACGCCACCTTTCTTGACTACCGACAGTAACCATTGCAGGCCACCGACAGCGAAGAATGCCGCACCGAAGAACACTTCGTTAGACAACCAAGCCGAACCTAGCTGATTAAAAGCGTTAAACGCGCGCAGTGGAGAGCCAAGGTGCGTTGTCGAGAACATGAAGCCAAGACCCATCAGTACCCATAGGATAAACATTGGAACCTTGTAGCTGTTCAGCTTCTCTTCGTCATGACCAAGTACCAGTGCACGTGCGCCAATCAGTAAGTAACCACCAACCGCAGTTTGCGCCAGCACCGTAAAGAAGATTAAAGACCACTCATGAAAAATCATCTTACACCTCCTTCGGGTTTGCTAGGTGACCGCTGGTATCGCCAGTCGGCTTCGCGTTTTTGTTCAGCTTAATCACGATGTTTGGTAGCGTTTCTGTTGAAGATGGCAGTGGAGCCACATCCGCACCAGAGCCGTACTTCTCACGAAGTGTATTGATTTCACCAAACTCCAATGCACGAAGTGGGCAAGACTCAACACAGATAGGCTGTTTGCCTTCAGAAACACGTTGGTAACAACCATCGCATTTCGTCATATGACCTTTCTTAGCATTGTATTGTGGTGCGCCGTAAGGACACGCATTGCTACAGTGCTGACAACCAATACATACGCTCTCATCAACCACAACCAAACCGTCTTCATCACGTTTGTGCATTGCGCCCGAAGGACACACTTTCACACACGCTGGGTTAGTACAGTGGTTACAAGCGATAGATAGGTAGTAAGAAAAGACATCTTTCTGAACCCAGGTATCACCATCTTGAGTGAAGCCACCACCGGCATATTCGTATACGCGACGGTAGTTCGTTTTGATGTCTAGATCGTTATAATCTTTACAAGCAAGCTGACAGGTTTTACAACCCGTGCATTTACTTGAATCAATGTAAAAGCCGTATTGTTTCATTCCAACCTACCTTATGCTTTCTTTAGCGCTTTGATTTGAACTAGGTTTGTATGCTGAGGGTTACCCTTAGCAAGTGGGCTCGGGCGCTGAGTCGTCAGCACGTTGATAGAGCCTGCATGGTCGATCTTCTGACCATCTGGTGCGTACCATGCACCTTCGCCTAGTGCCACAACTCGAGGAAGAATCCTAGGTGTCACTTTCGCTGGAATATGTACTTCGCCACGGTCGTTGAAAATACTCACCATGTCGCCGTTATCAATACCACGTTCTTTTGCATCGATTGGGTTGATCCACAACTCTTGCGGTGCTGCTGCTTTGATTTCTGCAACGTTGCCGTAAGTCGAGTGAGTACGTGCCTTGTAGTGGAAACCGGTTAGCTGAAGTGGGTACTTCTCTGCTAGTGGGTCGTTATGACCTTCGAAAGAGTCCGCGTAAATCGGAAGTGGGTGAATCACTTCGTCTTCTTTCAGCTTCCAAGTCTTCGCGATATCAGCCAGTTGCTCTGAGTAGATCTCGATCTTGCCACTTGGTGTGGTCAGTGGGTTCGCTTCAGGATCTTTACGGAAATCTTCATAAGCGATGTAGTGGTGGTCGTAGCTACGTTTGTAGATACCCAGCTCTTTCATCTCTTCGAAGGTTGGCAGTGTTGGATCGTTCTTACGAGTTTCTGCGTAAAGGTGCTCAATCCATTGCTCTTGAGTACGGCCTTCGGTGAACTCTTTTTCTACGCCCATTCGTTTCGCAAGCTGAGTACACATCTCGTAGATAGATTTTGCTTCAAACTGAGGCTCAATCGCTTTCTGCGCGTAGATGAAGTAAGGCATGTTCGCCGCTTTACCGTCCATACACCAGTCGTCTTGCTCAGACGTTGTTAAGTCTGGCAGGATGATATCGGCGTACTTCGCTGAAGACGTCATATGGTTATCAACCACGACAATCATTTCACACGCACTTTCATCTTGAAGAATCGCGTGAGTCTTGTTGATGTCTGAGTGTTGGTTAATGATGCAGTTACCTGCGTAGTTCCAGATCATCTTGATTGGGTTCTTAAGGCGCTCTGCACCGCGAACACCATCAGTGATGTCGGTCATTTCATGGTGACGGTAAATCGCGTCTGTCCACATGAACATTGAAATAGACGTTTCAACTGGGTTTGGCACAGTAGGGAAGCGCACAAATGGAATGTTGATGTCGCTTTCACGAGCGCCTGTTGAACCGCCTGATACGCCCACAGAACCAGTGAGCAGTGACAGCATCGCGATTGCACGACACGCTAGTTCACCGTTCGCAGTGCGTTGTAAGCCCCAACCTTGGTGAATCGCACATGGTTTCGCTGTGCCCATTTCACGGCCAAGCTTAACGATGGTGTCAACTGGAATACCCGTGATCTTAGAAGCCCATTCTGGTGTCTTCTCTACGCCATCTTCACCTAAACCTAGGATGTAAGATTTGTAGTCGCTGTTTTTAGGCGCTGATGCAGGAAGGGTCTTCTCATCGTAACCGACACAGTATTTGTCTAGGAACGGTTGGTCGACAAGGTCTTCAGTGATCATCACGTGTGCAAGACCCGCTACCAATGCCGCATCTGTAGAAGGACGAATTGGGATCCATTGATCTTCACGGCCACCGGCAGTATCGGTGTAGCGAGGGTCGATGATGATCGTTCTTGCGTTTGATTTGTTTTTGCTTTCAACGTAGTGGTGGATCTGGCCGCCACCAGACATACGCGTCTCAGCAGGGTTGTTACCAAACTGAATGTTAAGTTTAGTGTTCTCTAAATCAGAGAAAGAGTTGTTGTTTGCCCAACCGCCGTAGGTGTAGCTCAAGCCTTTCGTGATTTGCGCTGTTGAGTAGTCACCGTAATGGTTTAAGTAACCACCACTTAGGTTCATTAGACGAGCAATCAGCGTTTGAGCTGGTGGCCAAGATTTAGTAACCGTGCCGCCCAGCGTACCTGTACCGTAGTTTAGGTAGATAGTGTCGTTACCGTAGTCTTTGATAAGGCGTTGCATGGTGCCAGCGACTTCATCATAAGCCTCTTCCCAGCTAATACGCTTAAACTTACCTTCACCACGTTTACCCACACGTTTCATTGGGTACTTTAGGCGATCTGGGTTATAAACACGGCGGCGCATCGAGCGACCACGTAGACACGCACGAACTTGGTGATGACCGTATTCGTCAGTGCCTGTGTTGTCTGTTTCTACGTATTTGATTTCACCGTTTTGTACATGCATACGCAGTGGGCAGCGAGAGCCACAGTTTACTGTACATGCACTCCATACGATTTTCTCATCCACATTTTCAGCAACTGCAGCCGCTACTGGTTTGGATTTGAAAGGTAATGCAATACCGCCCGCAAGTGCAGCTGCACTACCTACTGCAGAGGAAGCTTTCATGAAGCCTCTTCGAGTAAGATTCATTACCCCAGATTCTTTCTTATTCGTCATTCTAAGATGCCTTTTACTATTGATAGCTAGCACTTTATAGGTAGTTTGTTCTTTATGTATTTATTTCGAGTTATTGATTGATTGGCATCAAATAAGTGTGGAATTTAAAGTTTATGAATTGAATGTATAAAATAGATCAAAGAATGAAATGAGTTAATTAATATAATTATCTTTAAACCTATAACGGTATAAATAATAATGATTATCGATACGCATAAATTGTTGGGTTCGCTATTTTATCAAGCGACAAGTAAAGAACAGTTAATCACCATTGTCGAAGCTTTGGTTGAGAGCGAAGTACTCTCTGAAGAATGCTTGCAGGCATTAAGAAGCGAAGACGAAGATGCGCTCGCAGCAGAGTTCAGCCGCCTGTTTGAAGGCGTTGGAGACATGCCAGCTCCGCCTTGGGGTTCTGTGTACCTAGATAAAGACCGCGTTGTGTTTGGTGCTTCTACGGTTGAGTATCGCCAGTTTTTAGAATTGAATCAGATTGAATTAGACACTGGGTTAAGAGAGCCGGAAGATCAATTTGGTTTAATGTTATTCGCTCATGCGTATTTGTTAGAAAATAATAATATTAATTCAGCTGGTGAATTACTTGAGGGTCACTTATTAACTTGGTCTTCTGTTTATTTAGAAAAACTAAATAAAGCATCAGAGTTATCTTTTTATAAAAAGCTATCGGTTGATGTAATAGATTGGTTTAAGTACTTAATATCTGAATATAATTTAAACGTTGCTACTAAAAAGTTATATATCGACTAATGTCTGAACAAATAAATTCAAATAGACGCGGTTTCTTAACTCGACTTTCTAAACCGGTTAAAGCAGCCGCGAATTATGAAGAGATATCACAGCGCTTGCATGCAAGACCGCCAAGAGCGGTCGATGAGGTGCTGTTTGAGCGTCTTTGCGACGGTTGTGGATTGTGTGAACAATCGTGTCCAAATAGCGTTATTGAGATGCTAGAGGGCAGTGCGCTGCTGAATTTGGATTACAACAGTTGTTCTATGTGTAACAAATGCACTGAAGTGTGTCCGACCGGCGCACTTCATCCAACGGTCACGCCTTATATCGACCTCAAGCCGAGCTTTGCGGATAGCTGCAATAATTACATGCAAATGGACTGTTCAGCATGCCAAACGGCGTGTTCAGCTGGTGCAATACACATCGAAGTAGGAGAGTTGCCTACAGTGGACAAAGATAAGTGTAACGGCTGTGGAGAGTGCCGAAGCGCTTGTTATATTGGCTCTGTGACTCTTAACCTGACTCAGCAATAAACGTTTGGCTTTGTATGACACAAGCCAACAGGAAGATTTGGTTGAGTGATAGACGAGTCGCTTTAGATACCTAAAGACATAAATAGAAAAGGGTCCGCATTCCTAAAGGAAGCGGACCCTTTTTTGATTCTTATTGACGATATTCGAACAAAGTGACCTAAAGCCAGCTGGCTTATGCGCGTTTTTGCTTGTTTCTATGAATAACGTTACTCAGCGATAGCTCAGTCTTTGCTTTACAGATACAAGGCAATATCTCATTACCTTGCGTGTAAGCCATAGCAAAACCAACGTACTCGACCTCACCAGAATCCAACGTGCAGCGGCAAGCGCCACAGTGACCATCTCGGCAGTTGTATTCTGGCTCTAACCCAGCTTGTTCCATTGTTTCCAACAGAGTGTTTGAAGGGTTAGATTCAATTGAAGTCAGTTTGTTGATTTTGATTGTTGGCATTACAGCTCAAATCCTTCAAAGTCGTCAGCTTTTACTTCGTTGTCGATTTGGCCAACTAGGTAAGAACTGATTTCTGCTTCTTGTGGAGCAACTTGAACGTTATCTGAAGACAACCAAGCGTTGATCCATGGAATTGGGTTCGACGTTGCTGCTGGGTAAGCCGTACCTAGGCCAACAGCCTGCATACGGATGTTGGTAATGTACTCAACGTATTGGCAAAGAATGTCTTTGTTCAGACCAATCATAGAGCCATCTTTGAATAGGTATTCTGCCCACTCTTTCTCTTGCTCAGCCGCTTCTTTGAATAGGTCGAAACACTCTTGCTTACACTCTTCAGCGATCTGCATGAATTCAAAATCATCTTGACCATTGCGTAGCAAGTTGATCATGTGCTGTGTACCAGTAAGGTGAAGGGCTTCATCACGAGCGATTAGCTTGATGATCTTCGCGTTACCTTCCATTAGCTCACGCTCAGCGAATGCAAATGAACATGCGAAACTTACGTAGAAACGAATCGCTTCTAGTGCGTTTACAGACATTAGACATAGGTAAAGTTTCTTCTTCAGGTCGTGAAGTGAAATCTTGACGTCTTCGCCGTTGATGCTGTGGTTGCCTTCACCGTAGCGGTGGTAGTCAGCCGTTAGCTTGATTAGGTCGTCGTAGTAGAAAGCGATGTCTTTAGCACGCTTCAGAATCTCTTCATTTTCAACGATGTCGTCGAATACTACGCCTGGATCATTCACGATGTTACGGATGATGTGCGTGTAAGAACGAGAGTGAATCGTTTCAGAGAAAGACCAAGTTTCAATCCAAGTTTCAACTTCTGGTAGAGATACCAATGGAAGTAGGGCAACGTTAGGGCTGCGGCCTTGGATTGAATCTAGAAGCGTTTGGTACTTCAAGTTAGAGATGAAGATGTGCTTTTCATGCTCAGGAAGCTTGTTGTAGTCGATACGGTCGCTAGACACGTCTACTTCTTCTGGACGCCAGAAGAAAGAAAGCTGCTTCTCGATAAGCTTTTCGAAGATTTCGAATTTTTGTTGGTCGTAACGTGCAACGTTTACCGACTGACCCAAGAACATTGGTTCTTTTAGTTGGTCATTTTTTTGCTGAGAAAAAGTACTGTAAGCCATAAATGCCTCAAATCCTTTAAAGACCCGTAATAAAACGGACCCTGTTAATGCTTTAAACCCAGAGAAGATAACTCTTCTCTGGGGTCTTAATGTTTATTGCGGTTTAGATCTTACAACCGCCGCCTTCACAATCTTCTTCCGGCACTTGAACTGCATCGCCTTGGTCGTCTTTAGCACCATCACGAGTGTTATGGTAGTAAAGCGTCTTAACACCGTACTTGTACGCTGTTAGTAGGTCTTGAAGCAGCTTCTTCATTGGTACTTTACCGCTGTCGTAAACACTTGGGTCATAGTTAGTGTTTGCAGAGATAGCTTGGTCAACGAATTTTTGCATGATACCCACTAGGTGTAGGTAACCGTCGTTAGAACCAATGTTCCAAAGTAGCTCGTAGTTCTCTTTAAGATTTAGGAAATCTGGAACCACTTGCTTAAGGATGCCGTCTTTCGATGCTTTCACTGATACGTAACCACGTGGTGGCTCGATACCGTTAGTCGCGTTCGAGATTTGAGACGATGTCTCAGAAGGCATAAGCGCTGTTAGCGTAGAGTTACGCAGACCGTGCTCCATGATCTCTTCACGTAGAGAATCCCAATCGTAGTGCAGTGGCTCTTCACATACTAAGTCGATATCTTTTTTGTAAGTATCGATTGGCAGTAGGCCTTTCGCGTAGTTGGTCTCGTGGAAAGATGGGCAACGGCCTTGCTCTTTCGCTAGTTCAACAGATGCTTTTAGCAAGTGGTATTGAATTGCTTCAAAAGTACGGTGAGTCAGGCCATTCGCGCTGCCATCAGAGTACTTAACACCATTCTTCGCTAGGTAGTATGCGTAGTTGATTACACCTACACCTAAAGTACGACGGTTCATTGTCGACTTGTATGCAGCTGGAAGCGGGTAGTCTTGGTAATCAAGCAGTGCATCTAGAGCACGAACAACCAGCTCAGAAAGCTCTGCTAGGTCGTCCAGTTCATTGATTGCGCCAAGGTTGAATGCTGAAAGCGTACATAGTGCAATTTCGCCTTCGTCATCTTCTACGTTAGAAAGTGGCTTAGTAGGAAGCGCGATTTCTAGACATAGGTTCGATTGACGAACAGGTGCTACTTCAGAATCAAACGGGCTGTGTGTATTACAGTGGTCAACGTTCTGAATGTAGATACGACCAGTAGAAGCACGCTCTTGCATTAGCAGAGAGAAAAGCTCAACGGCTTTAACCGTTTCACGCTTCACTGAAGGATCGTTTTCGTACTTAACGTATAGCTCTTCAAAACGGTCTTGGTTTTCGAAGAACGCATCGTAAAGGCCAGGTACGTCTGAAGGTGAGAACAGGCTGATGTTGCCACCCTGAACTAGGCGAGAGTACATAAGCTTGTTCAGCTGTACGCCGTAATCCATGTGACGAACTCGGTTCTCTTCAACGCCGCGGTTGTTTTTCAGTACTAATAGAGACTGAACTTCACCGTGCCATAGTGGGTAGAATACCGTTGCTGCACCGCCACGAACACCACCTTGAGAACAACATTTTACTGCTGTTTGGAAGTATTTGTAGAAAGGGATACAGCCTGTGTGGAACGCTTCACCATTACGGATTTCAGAACCAAGCGCACGGATACGACCTGCGTTGATACCAATACCAGCACGTTGAGATACGTAACGAACAATTGAGCTTGCTGTCGCGTTGATTGAATCAAGGCTGTCACCACACTCGATCAGTACACAAGAACTGAATTGACGAGTAGGCGTACGTACACCAGACATGATCGGTGTAGGTAGAGAAATCTTAAACGTAGACGATGCGTCGTAAAAACGTTTGATGTAGTCAAGACGAGTCGATTTCGGGTATTTAGCGAATAGACACGCAGCAACTAAAATGTAAAGGAACTGAGCACTCTCGTAGATTTCTTTCGTTACACGGTTTTGCACGAAGTATTTACCTTCGAGCTGCTTAACCGCTGCGTAAGAGAAGTCTAAGTCACGTTTGTGGTCGATGTACTCGTCAAGCTCTTCGAATTCAGCTTTCGTGTAATCTTCCATAAGGTGGCTATCGTATTTACCCATATCAACCAGTTTTGCAACGTGGTCATACAGTGCAGGCGGCTCGTATTCGCCGTACGCTTTTTTACGTAGGTGGAATACAGACAGACGTGCTGCTAGATATTGGTAATCAGGAGTCTCTTCAGAGATTAAATCCGCTGCTGACTTGATGATAGTTTCATGAATGTCAGTAGTGGTGATGCCATCGTAAAACTGAATGTGAGCTTTCAATTCTACTTGTGATACAGAAACATTGTGCAAGCCTTCAGCTGCCCATGTAATCACGCGATGGATCTTCTCTAGATCGATCGTTTCTTTGCGCCCGTTACGCTTGGTAACAGTAAGTTGTTGGTTCATTCTGCTTAATTTCCCTAACAAAACTGAACAAGGCCGTGTTTTTGTGTATTTCTGTGTAATTTTTGTAAATTACGTTTCGGCTTTGTGATCTTGGTCTACCCATACATTGTAGTTCAAACACAACATATAGGGGTCATTTGTTTGTTGGGTTACAAGATAGTGCTACAACTGATATTTTTCAAGGTAAAGAAATGGGGTTGCTTGTGGATAAGTGGTGGATTGAAAAAAAACTGTAAGTGACCACTAACTGATGAGGTTATATGTGACTTGATTGTATAAAAGTCGGCTTTTAATGATGCTTTATTTTTGCACGCCCATAAAAAAAAATTCCTTGATCTTTGGCCAAAATGGGCGATTGATTTTAGGCGATTAAATTTAAATCGAGGTGGTCAAAATGGAAGCTAGCGCACGAAATTTAGACTGAAAAAAGTCGCAAAGTTATGGTAATTGCAACTCTTTTCATTCGTCTTTTTTACAAAAGGTTTTACGGTAGGGCTACCGATATTTTTTAGCCAAAGTTTTGCGTGTGGACGATGTAGTTTACGTCTACATTTGTGCCTAAACGATAAGTGTCCGTAAGAGGATTGTAGTGCAGCCCTGTAATCCCTAGTTCTTGCAGCGGAGTGTTATCGACCATCTTGATAAGTTCTGCAGGGCGAATGAACTTCTCGTGCTCATGAGTGCCCTCAGGAACAATCTTAAGTAGCTTTTCTGCACCAACAATAGCGAACAGGTAAGATTTGAAGTTACGGTTCAAGGTAGAGAAGAACACGTGACCACCCGGTTTCACTAATTTTGAACATGCACTAATCACAGATTGTGGATCAGGAACGTGCTCTAGCATTTCCATACATGTCACCACATCGTAAGTTTGTGGATTCTGTTCTGCATGGTCTTCGATGGTGCTCTGGATATAATCGAGCTTGGTGCCAGTTTCCAATGCGTGAAGACGTGCCACTTCTAGCGGTTCTTTACCCATATCTAGGCCAGTGACTACTGCGCCCTCAACAGCCATGCTTTCAGCCAAAATGCCGCCGCCGCAGCCAACATCGAGGACTTTCTTACCAAATAGGCCTTCAGTCTTCTCTAATACGTAATTTAGTCGCAGTGGGTTGATTTGATGTAGTGGCTTAAATTCGCCTTCTAGATCCCACCAGCGTGACGCCATGTCTTCGAATTTCTTGATTTCTGCTGGGTCTACGTTCTGTGATTTAGTCATAATCGGCATTTCCAAGTTAAATAATGCATCCATGAAATTGCAGGCATTATAACTTGCCTTTTCGCGCTGACCAGAAGATCTACAATTTTGCTAGTTTATTGGATGTAAAGTGACCATGTTTCAGCAAGATATGATGCGGAGGTGCAATTTCTCATCAATTGATTGGCTACAAGGGTCACAAGATGGTAAAAGGAGAGGGAAAGTGATGCCTCCGTAGGTAAATTTGTGTTATATTTTTCGGTCTTATACGTATTCAAAAATACGATCTGACTATAGAGGGAAAATGGCTCTATGAGCGATCTAGCGAAAGAGATCACGCCCGTAAATATTGAAGATGAGCTTAGAGGTTCATACCTAGACTACGCGATGTCCGTCATCGTTGGTCGTGCCCTTCCAGATGTGCGTGATGGCCTAAAACCTGTACACCGCCGCGTTTTGTTCGCGATGAATGTACTAGGTAATGATTGGAACAAACCATATAAAAAGTCTGCTCGTGTAGTAGGTGATGTAATCGGTAAATACCACCCACATGGTGATAGTGCTGTATACGATACTATTGTTCGTATGGCGCAACCGTTCTCACTGCGTTACATGCTAGTTGATGGCCAAGGTAACTTTGGTTCTATCGATGGCGACTCCGCGGCTGCAATGCGTTATACCGAAGTTCGTATGGCGAAAATTGCTCACGAGCTCCTGGCTGACCTTGATAAGGAAACTGTGGATTACGTACCGAACTACGATGGTACAGAACAAATTCCAGCAGTACTTCCTACAAAAATTCCTAACCTATTGGTAAACGGTGCTTCTGGTATCGCAGTAGGTATGGCTACCAACATCCCACCACATAACCTTGGTGAAGTTGTTGATGGCTGTTTAGCATTTATCAATAATGAAGATATCACTATTGATGAGCTAATGGACTATATCCCTGGTCCTGACTTCCCAACAGCAGCACTTATCAGTGGTCGTAAAGGCATCGTAGATGCTTACAAGACTGGCCGCGGTAAGGTTTACATGCGTTCAAAAGCGGATATCGAAGTAGAGAAGAATGGTAAAGAAACCATTATCGTTACTGAGATCCCTTACCAAGTAAACAAAGCTCGTTTGATCGAGAAGATTGCTGAACTGGTTAAAGATAAGAAAGTAGAAGGCATCAGTGCACTGCGTGACGAGTCTGATAAAGACGGTATGCGTATTGTTATTGAATGTAAGCGTGATGCAGTAGGCGAAGTGGTTCTTAACAACCTATACGCTCAAACTCAACTGCAAACGACTTTCGGTATCAACATGGTTGCGTTGAATAACGGTCAACCACAGTTGTTCAACATCAAAGACATGCTTAAGTGCTTCGTAGACCACCGTCGCGAAGTTGTGACTCGTCGTACTATCTTCGAATTGAAGAAAGCACGCGACCGTGCACACATCCTTGAAGCATTGTCTCTAGCACTTGCTAACATTGATGAAATCATTGAACTGATCAAGAGCGCGCCAACACCAGCAGAAGCTAAAGTTGGTTTAGTGTCTCGTGGTTGGGATCTTGGTAACGTTGCTTCAATGCTTGAGCGTGCAGGTACTGACGCAGCTCGTCCTGATTGGTTAGAAGACCAATACGGCATCCGCGATGGTCAATACTTCCTAACGGAAACACAAGCACAAGCAATTCTAGAACTTCGTCTTCACCGCCTAACAGGCCTTGAGCACGAGAAGATTCTAGACGAGTACAAAGCCCTTCTAGAAGAAATCGCTGAGCTAATGCACATTCTTGCAAGCACTGAGCGTTTGATGGAAGTTATCCGTGAAGAACTTGAAGCAGTACGTGAAATCTATGGCGACGAGCGTCGTACAGAAATCACAGCGGCAGTTCATGACATCGACATGGAAGAGCTGATTGCTCAAGAAGACGTTGTAGTAACGCTTTCTAACGCAGGTTACGTTAAGTACCAAATCCTAAGCGACTACGAAGCTCAGCGTCGTGGTGGTAAAGGTAAGAGTGCAACTAAGATGAAAGATGAGGATTACATTGAGCGTCTGCTTGTTGCTAATACTCACGATAACATCCTATGTTTCTCTACTCGTGGTAAGACATACCGTCTGAAAGTTTACCAACTGCCATTAGCAAGTCGTACTGCTCGTGGTAAGCCTATCGTTAACATTCTTCCTCTAGAAGAAGGTGAGCGTATCACGGCTATCCTGCCTGTTTCTGAGTTCTCTAACGAGAAATTCATCTTCATGGCAACGGGTGACGGTACTGTTAAGAAGACATCACTGGATCAGTTCGCAAACGTACGTGCTAACGGCCTAATTGCAGTTAACCTACGTGACGATGATTCACTGATTGGCGTTGACATCACTAACGGTGATAGCGACATCATGCTGTTCTCTAAATCGGGCAAAGTTGTTCGCTTTAACGAGGACAAAGTACGTGCAATGGGCCGTACTGCCTCTGGTGTTCGTGGTATGAAGCTTCCAGAAGACGATCAAGTAGTATCGTTGATTGTTCCTTCTAACGAAGGCGATATCTTAACTGTGACTCAAAACGGTTACGGTAAGCGTACTGAGCTAGCTGAATACCCAACAAAAGGCCGTGCAACGCAAGGTGTAGTATCTATCAAAGTCTCTGAACGTAATGGCCCAGTCGTTGGCGCTGTTCAAGTTGAAGAAGGCGATGAAATGATGATGATCACCGACGCAGGTACACTAGTACGTACTCGCGTAGCGGAAGTAAGCCAAGTTGGTCGTAACACTCAAGGTGTAACACTGATTCGTACTGCTGAAGACGAGAACGTTGTAGGTCTACAACGTATCGACGAAGTAGAAGAAGCTGAGATTGTTGAAGGCGAAGCTGAAGTAGCAAACGCTGAAGCAGCAGTCGTTTCTGAATCAAGTGAAGAGCAAGCATCAGACGCTTCTGATAGCGAGCAAGACACTGAGTAATCTTTCACTTCTATAAATAGAAGTTGAGACAAAAAGCCGAGCCATTGTGCTCGGTTTTTTATTACCTAGAATTTGGCTGTGACTTGTTTAAAAGCCAATAGCTAAACCTCGATCAATATTGTTTTAGTGAGAAAAAGGTACAGTAAAGCGTCAATGAAAGGAGAATGGAATGGATATCTGGTTACTGATTGCTTTGCTGCTAATGAGCCTATTTCTAGTGGCAATCGTGATCGCATCAAACAGAAAAACCAGTCATCTTAAAGGCAACCTCCTTATTTCATGTGTGGCGATATTAGCCAGCATTCTGGTTTGGTCTCAGATGAAACAAGAAGCCCCTCAACTTACTTCAAGTGACGACAGCAGCTATACAGCAACAGATTTCCAAAATGAACTTCAGCAGAGCCTGGAGCAAGACCCTAATCAATCAGACCTTTGGTTTAAGCTTGGTGGTGTTTATATGCAGAAAGGGGAGTTTGATGCTGCATTTACCTGTTACGACTATGCGATTCGTTTAGACCCACAGGCGCCTTCAGGGCTTTATGCAGCTAAAGCGAGCGCCTTGTATTACCTAAGTTCACAGGCGATGAGTGATGATGTGAAAGTGCTCTTAAATCAATCCATGGAGCTTGATCCCAACGATCGTACGGCATTGATGTTAATCGCGACCGATCACTTCATCAGTATGCGCTATCAACAAGCGATCGATGCTTGGACTCAAATTCTCGACTCTAATCAGAAGGGGATTGATCGTGTTTCTATTATCCATTCGATCAACCAAGCCAAACAGATGATCCGTTAAGCTTGGCCCAATCGCTAGTCGTTAATCGTTAGCCTTTGGCTATTTACTTTCCTGCATTTCAATCAGGCCACCTGCGTTGTGGATTTGAGTAAACCCTTGAGCTTGTAAGAATCGATAGGCTTGTCCTGAGCGATTACCACTGCGGCAATACAACACGATTGGCTGGTCTTTATCTATGTTGGCAAAGTGTGTTGCGACCTCAGACAGTGGGTAGTTAATGGCGTTGTCGAGATGCCCTTGTTTGAACTCCTCAGGTGTTCTGACATCAACTACCAATGCGCCTTTCTCAATTAACTCCCAACCTATATCGGCGCGCTCAGACGCTTGAACGCCAGAACTTAACAGTGCAACGCACAATGCTGAAAGTGAAAATAAGGTTTTCATTGTTTATTCCTTGAATTGGAGAGTAGATCGGAGGTAGGTATTGATGTGTATTCCCCAAAAACCTAAAAAACCAACCACACCATAATAGTGTGACTGGTTTTTACGTAATGGTCTAATTGAAGAAACTAGTATTCGTAGTTGGCTTCACGCTTTTCAGCTTGCTCTTCCCACTTAGGTACCACCGTGTCTAAGAAGTGTTGCTTCTCAGCATTCATCTTATCCATGTCCATTCCTAGCGCTTTCTGAGCGGCTTCTTTGGTTGAGAGATCTGGAATCTCGATTGGATCGGTAATGCCTTTCTTCGCAAGTAGACGAACAATCTTAGTTCGCGCGTCTGCTGCGCGGTCAACCGCCGTTCCAAGAACCTCTAGGGCTACTTCAGGTGCGTGCATGTGAACACCGTGAGATGCGATCGCGTAATCCCAGCGCCATTGAGCGTGACGGATATCTTGTAGGATGGGCTCCATCTCTTGTTCTGTTGCGCCTGCTTCCCATGCTGCGCCAGCTTCAAAGTGAGCGGCTACGATTTGTTTCTCAGCAGTCAGCTTCATGTTCAGCACTTGCGCTTTACGGCTTGAAACGATGTTAAGCATGGTCTCTTTAGATTGAGTGTGACAGTTTGCACAGGTATCTTCGAAGCGGTCGAATGGGTTACCCACTTTATGGTCGGTATAAACGGTGCCATCTTCTTTGGTCACTTTCGGCATATGACAGTCAGCACAAACGACTTTGTTCTTACCGTGGATGCCTTCACGCCAAGTTTCGTAACCTGGGTGCTGAGCCTTTAGCATTGGTGCTTTAGAGACTTTATGTGTCCAATCTTTAAAACCAATCTGATCGTAGTACTCTTCCATCTGTTCAACACGCGTCCCTTTATCCCAAGGGAATTTCACACCTTTTGTTGGACCCGTGAAGTAGTATTCCACGTGGCACTGTGCACAAACTGAAGCTTGTTGGTCTAAACGGCTTTGCTCATCAAACTTTTTACCAATCGCTTCGAAAGCGCGTTCAACATAAGGGCGCGTCGCTTTCAGTGCTGGCTCGCCATTTTTGAACTCATCGCTTTGGGTGTCATGGCAGTCAGCACAACCTATAGGGTTAACGATCTCGTTACCAAGACGTGCCCACTTACCTTCGAAGTAGCCATCTTCACCGCGTTCTTCAATAACACGTGCAACGTCTGGGCTCTTACAGCTCCAACACGCCATTGGCATTGGACCTGAGCTTTCGTCGGTCGGACCGCCAGTACGCAAGGTTTGTCTTACATCGTCAATCGCATAGAAGTGGCCGCGCGCTTTGTTGTAGTCTTTTGCGAACCCGTAGCCAGCCCACATGATAACCATGTTGGGATCTTCTTTTAGTGCGTCTTCAATGGTTTCGCTTTCTGAAGTTTGTCTCCATGAATGATATTGATCTGGGTGGTTTTGCTCGAACTGATCGTTACGAGGATCGCCAATTTCTTTTTGTTCAGACGCAGCAAAACTGGTCGCGCTTGCTAATGACGCGCTAACCATTAATAGTGCTGTGACCGAATTACGTATCCAATGCTTTTTCACAGTGATATCTCCAATATACTGATTTTTATACCAAGCGTTGTGAGTTTGCTATTCAAATTAAGAACTGGAGAATTCCTGTTTATATTAATTCATAAACAAACACATTTTGTTACGTGTTGGATATAGATTGTCCCAGATCAATTAATGGCAGTGACCTTAGTCACGTTGAAGTTTATATAGCCCTAAAGTGGTATTGGTGGTTAGTTTAATTAGAATTTAACTGAGAATTATTATCATATATAACAATCAATTACCTAAATTGACCATGATATAAATAGGGTGATTGCGTTCACAGATTAACCTATCGAAATTTCGTATTACCCAATTAGAGGTATATTCTAACTATAGAAAGCGTTGTGGCTTATCCAAAATAAGAATTGATATCATTTAAACGGTAATAATATCGTTTAAGGGTACTTTTGTTTAACCGGAATATTATTTAGTTGAGAGTTAAATAATGCCGGTATAAGGAAAGGATAAAATGGGCAATATTAAATTGGCCATAGTCATAATGCTTAAATCCCTTCTAGCATTCTGCCTCTATGGTTATTCCATTCATGCTGTTGCTGAGCCTGCTGTTACGCCAGTAGGGGAATCAACAAGACATGAAGTCGAATTAATCCGTGACAAAGACTACAAGTGTGTTCAGTGCCATAAAGATTCAAAAGAAACGGTATTGGGTTCACATGGTGAAAGTGCACACGCTTTGCTTGGCCGTGAAGTAAATTGTACCGACTGTCATAGTTCTATTAGCCCCGACCACCGCGAAGGCGCGCCTAAAGTGGTGAAGTATCGTGAGGCTCAATCACAACCAGGTACCGACAAGGTTTACCTAGATCCTAGCTTAATTTTAGATGCCAATAGCCAGTGTATCGATTGTCACAAGCCTGATGATCTGCGCGAAGCGAGCTGGACCCACGACGTTCATGCGCAAAACTTAACGTGTTCAAACTGCCATGATGTTCATGCGACAGAAGCAAAGGTGTTGGGCTTAGATAAGAAGCAAACCATCAAGCTGTGTGTGGATTGCCATTCAGACTTCAACCAGAAGAAAGAAGGGGAGTAATCTATGAGCTGCTCAAGAAGAAACTTTTTAGCTGGCGCGGGTGCCGTTATTTTTACTACAGGTGTTGCGGGAACCGCAGCGGTGACAAGTCGTAAAACGTTGGCCAATGTTCAAGAGGATGGGGCTAAACGTTATGGAATGATTCATGACGAAACCGCGTGTATTGGTTGCACAGCTTGTACAGAAGCTTGTCGTGAAGTGAACAAAGTGCCTGAAGGCGTATCGCGCTTAGAGATTATTAAGAGCGAACCCCAAGGCGAATATCCCAATGTTGATTACCGTTTTACTCGTAACTCTTGCCAACATTGTGATAACGCGCCCTGCGTGATGGTTTGCCCAACAGGGGCGGCCTACAAAGATGAAAAAACCGGCATTGTCGATGTTCATCAAGAGAAGTGTGTTGGTTGTGGTTATTGCTTATTAGCTTGTCCGTATCAAGTGCGCTTTTTCCATCCAGAGAACAAATCCGCAGATAAATGTAACTTCTGCCGTGATACCAATCTTGCACAAGGGAAGTTACCGGCTTGTGTCGAATCTTGCCCGACCAATGCGTTAGTATTTGGCGATCTAAATGACCCTAAGAGTGAGATAAATCAGGTGCTTAAATCTGAGGTGGTTTACAGAGATAAGGCTTATCTCGGTACTCAGCCAAAACTCTATAAAGTGCCACACCAAAAAGGGGAGATCTGATTATGAGTGCATGGGACACAGCTTTTCAGTCTGGTACCGTGGTATGGGACTGGATTATAGCTATCTATCTATTTCTCGCGGGGATGTCGGCGGGTGCCGTAATGATCTCCATTTACCTAAAACGTAAGGTCATTGAAGGCGATCCTGCTCATAATGGTGTGTTAAAGGCGACCGCTTTTCTTGCGCCATTTGGGATCATTTCAGGCCTACTGATCTTGGTTTTCCACCTGACAAAACCGTTATCTTTTTGGAAGATCATGATCTTCTATAATCCGACGTCTGTGATGTCGATGGGTGTGATCTTATTCCAAGTGTATATGGTGATCTTATTTCTTTGGATCGGCATTATATTTAGAGATCAAATCGTCGTATTTTTAAATGACCAAACATGGTTAAAAGGACGACTCGATTTCGTCAGTAACTGGATTGGCAAATTAGAAGTGTTTGAGAATGCTTTGGAAATATTCTTAGCTGTTCTTGCGCTATTACTTGCGGCTTACACTGGCTTCTTACTCTCTGCGCTAAATACCTTCCCAATGCTGAATAACCCAGTGTTGCCGATATTGTTCTTATTCTCGAGTTTATCCTCGGGAGCGGCGGCATGTATTTTATTTGGTGTGTTGGTCTTTAAGGAGTCTCCGCATAGTGCGAGTATTTCTTGGATCCACGGCTTCGAACGTCCTGTTGTTATGTTTGAACTGTTTGTCCTTGTTACTTTCTTCACTGGGTTGATATTTGCTGGTGGTCAAAGTGAGCAGGCAGTATGGAACGCGATTGGCGGTGGTTTCTGGGCAAGTTGGTTCTGGTATGGCGTAATTGGTGTGGGTATGGTTTTACCCTTGTTGCTTAACGCCGTGACACCAGCATCGGTTCGCCATAGTACTGTGTATATTTTCTCTGTGACTTCATTGAGTCTGATGGGCGTATTAATGCTAAGAACGTTTGTCCTTTATGCAGGACAATTAACGTTAGCTTAATTTCGCTCAAGGTTATAAGTGAGTGGATGTTGGATACTAAACATCTGCTCACTAAATTTCTTTTCGCTGAGTAGCAATAGCTAGTTGAGTTACATCAGCTAGTTGAGCAATCAATGCCAATAATGGTTTAACTTGGTTCTGCTTAGGTAGAGCCTGATTGAGGTGATATGGTCGGTTCTTTGGGGCTGTTTAGTTTAATTTTGGTCGCTGTTCTCAGCAGCATTATCGCTGTGTATTCGATGTATCAAATGCTAACTAAACAAGCACAAAATGTGGCTTTAATTCGCAGTTTCTCCCTCTCTAGCGCTTTGTTTTCCATTGGCGCTATCGTTTTACTTGGCTATGCCTTTGTAGGTGACGACTTTTCCATCTTCTATGTTGCAGAACACTCCAATACTCAATTACCCACCTTCTTCAAAATGGCCGCTGTGTGGGCTGGACATGAAGGCTCATTGCTATTTTGGGTCTTAACCATTAGCTGTTGGTCGGGTGTGATTGCCCTACAAAAGCAATATTCTTCTGAGTATCAGAGCCGCGTATTGTGGGTGATGAATGTGTTACTCGCGATATTTGCATGGTTTACCTTATTTGCTTCGAACCCATTTGAACTGAATTCGATCTTGCCGCTAGAAGGGCGTGACCTTAACCCAATGTTGCAAGATGTCGGTCTGATCTTTCACCCGCCATTACTTTACCTTGGCTATGTCGGCTTTTCTGTGGTGCTGGCATTTGCAGTTGCTGCTTTGCTGGTTGATCCTATTGAGTTTGATTGGGTTGCCCATTGTCGCAGTTGGTGTCTAGTCGCTTGGATCTTTTTAACCGCAGGGATCATTCTTGGCTCTTGGTGGGCGTATTACGAATTAGGCTGGGGCGGCTGGTGGTTCTGGGATCCTGTTGAAAATGCCAGCTTGTTGCCGTGGCTTACTTCAACAGCATTACTGCACATTCTAGGCGTTGCTAAGGGCAAACAACAGCTCTTGAAATGGTCTCTTAGCCTTGCTTTCATTACGTTTTGTTTGAGTATCTTAGGCACCTTTATTGTTCGTTCTGGCGTATTAACGTCGGTGCATGCTTTTGCTGTTGACCCAACCAAAGGTATCGCACTGCTACTTATATTAGTGTTGGTGCTCGTGAGCTCATTTTCTCTGCTTATCATTAGAGGAGAGTCTTTTGAATCTAACCCGATTACCAGCTTCGCGAGTAAGAGCTTTTTAAGCCTAGTCGCGGTGCTCATTTTTGTACTGGCGACCGCTGTTGTGGTGTTTGGTACGTTTTATCCAATGGTATTTGAACTGCTTGGGTTGGGGAACATATCGGTAGGTGCGCCTTACTTTAATCTGTTGATTGCTCCTTTGGCTTTGCTTGCGTTAGCCGTCGTCGGCTTAGCCCCTTTACTGAGTATTAAACCTCAAGCGACTAAAGGTGTTATTTCATCGCTAGCTGTGGCGTCATCGGTACTTGGTTATGCTTGTTATTCTTGGCAAGTAGAACAGGTACAACTACAAGTGATGGCACTGCTGACTTGGGGCCTCGCATTCTGGGTGTTACTCACTCATGTTTACGGCTTAGTGGTTACCCGAAGTTCTAAGTTCCAACGCAAAGTCTGGGTGATGACCTTTGCTCATGTCGGGGTTGCAGTACTCGCTGTAGGTGCAGCAATGAATAGCTATCACTCATTTGAGCGCAGCTATAAACTAAGCCCAGGCGCACAAGTCGAGTTCATGGATTGGACGCTTTCTCATCGAGATACTGAGCTGTATGTTGCTTCAAATTTTACCGCAGAGAAGGCGATACTAAACTTAGATACTGGTGAGAAAAGCTTTACCATCGCGCCAGAAAGAAGACACTACCAAGTTCGAGTCATGAACATGAGTGAGCCTGCAATGAAGTGGTTCTGGCATGGCGATGTTTATATCACCATGGGCGAGAAAGTCGATTCCACCGCTTATGCATTTCGAGTGCAATACAAGGCGTATGCACGCTGGATCTGGTTTGGTGGGTTGTTCTCCAAACTTGGCGCTTTACTCTCATTGACTCATCGTAAAAAGAAAACCGTTAAGGCGTCACAGTATGCATACCAGCGTTCGTAACAAGCTCATCACGTTAATTATCTTGGCATTAATGGTGGTGTTGGGTTTTGCCTTTGCGCTCAATAATAAGCAGCAATCGACGATTGTGTCTGAACAACAAAGGGCATTTCCAGAATTTACATCGACTGCGTTAGTGAATAGTGAAGGCGTCAATGGTCAGCAGAAAACTACGCTTACTGATGTCACGCAGCACCCTTATCAACTGGTTAATGTATGGGCATCTTGGTGCGGGATATGTAAAACCGAACATTCATTTTTGCTTCAACTTCACGATAAAGGCATTCCCATCGTTGGGCTTAATTATCGAGATAACTCTGGGGCTGCGATTAACGTGTTATCGAACGATGGCAACCCGTACTTAACCGTGATCAGTGACCCTCAAGGCAAGTTAGCGTTAGAGTTGGGCGTAATCGGCACACCTGAAACGTATTTGGTTGATGCCAATGGCCAGATCATTAAGAAGCTATTGGGCGTTATTAATGAAACGGTATGGAAAGATGAGCTTGCGATGTATTTTGATGGTGTGAATGGATGATGAAGTCTCTAATACAAACGTTGTTTATGCTGTCAGCGCTTTTAGTGATTAGCCTTCCGACTATGGCTGAAGATCTTTTTACTGCCAGTAATAAAGATACGAGTATTCAAGTTGAACTGTTTGAGTTTGATAATCCAGAACAACAGCAACGTGCTATCAGCTTGGCGAAAACGTTACGCTGCCCACAATGTCAAAACCAAAATCTGATTGAATCCAACTCACCAATAGCAAAAGACTTACGTCTTGTTGTGTTCAATATGGTGAAAGCAGGGAAGAGTAATAGTGAAATTACTCAATATATGACGGAAAGATTTGGTGAGTTTGTACTTTATAAACCGGCAATGACGGCTTCAAATCTATTACTTTGGTTGCTACCGAGCCTATTACTTCTCTTATTTATATATTTATCAGTAAAAAGTGTTAGGAAGAGCTCATAAAAATTGTGTATTACTGTTTACCAACTGACCTGTATTTTGTAACATTAACCGATTATAAAGGCTAAGCACTGCTATATAAGGATGTATCTGTGGATAACGTAATCTCAAATTTAAAGAAAGAGTTCCATACTCATGTCCAGTCAGATAAATGGGCAGAGAGATACAGTGCTAAGTCGAGCATTTCTACGCTTACGCAAGAAGAGCTAACCGAATTAGAGAATGCTTGGGTGCAACTTGTCATCTGGAAGCAAACTCAAGTAAGTTGAGCGTTCTGTAAAAAAGTGTAGTTTTAGCCGCAACTGTTTAATTTATAACCCCATGTTGGTCATCCCAATGTGGGGTTTTTTCTTACTTGAAAAATAATTGTTATATTATAACAATTTGTACAAGGTCGACCTTGAAAAAAATTGTTAACAGCCTCATAGTGTCTATCATTAGATAGTTAGCTACAAAATATTGCCTAGACATATAATGTAGTGTTGTTAAATACATCGAATTTTCAAGTGAGTATAGCTATGGCGGAAGTGCGTGCCAGAATAGATTTCAAAGTAGGGGTAACAAGCAGTATAGATGCTGAACTTCTGTCTTTTCATGGATTGAAAACAGATAAAGAGCATGTTGCTGTGATATTTAAATCAGCAGACAAGACACAAGACATACCTCTTGTTCGTATGCACTCTGAGTGCCTGACTGGTGATGTTTTCCATTCTTCTCGCTGTGACTGTGGCGAGCAGTTAGACGAAACCATTAGAATTATGGGTGAGACGGGTGGGGTGATCCTTTATCTTCGCCAAGAAGGTCGTGGTATTGGCTTGTACAACAAAATCGATGCGTACCGTCTGCAAAGCGAAGGCATGAACACCTATGAAGCCAACAACCACCTAGGTTTTGGCGATGATCTACGCGATTTTACTGAAGCTGCTGAAATGCTACGCGCCTTAGGTACTACAAAAATCCGCTTAGTCACCAACAACCCTAAGAAGATCAATGAGCTAAAATCTTTTGGTATTGAGATTGAAGAAGTGGTGAATACCTCTGCTCATATCAAATCGGGTAATGAAAGCTACCTGAAGGCAAAAGTCTCACACGGTAAGCATAATCTGGATATCTGATTAGCCTCTTTGTTACGCTTAACATAAAAATGTTTAAAGACCTCACATATGTGAGGTTTTTTTGTATTTATCTTGCAATAAAATTGTAAGTTTGTATTATTTCAATCCGTAGTGCAAATGATAATGGTTTGCACTATTACTACGAATAATAATTTAAAGCTCAACAAGGATGCTTCATGACCATTAAATCTTTAGTGACAAAAGCCGTAACTTCGTCACTCATTTTTGCCTCTGCTTCTTCTTTCGCAGCAGTAACTCAAGATCAAGTTGTAGAACATTACGCAGATATTGCGCATGCAGTGTTTGCAGATTCAGTAATTACAGCAAAAGCGTTGAACTCTTCTATTGATACCTTCTTAGCTTCTCCTTCTGCTGGCAACTTCGAACAAGTAAAACGGGCTTGGCTTGAGTCTCGCGTACCATACCAACAGTCAGAAGTTTTCCGCTTCGGCAACGCTGTTGTTGATGATTGGGAAGGCCAACTGAACGCATGGCCACTAGATGAAGGCCTGATTGATTATGTTTCGACTGATTACCAATATGAACTTGGTAACGAAGGCGCTAGCGCAAACATCGTGGCTAACAAGACTTTCCAAATTGGTCAGACTACCGTTGATGCAACCAACATCACCCCTGAGCTAATCGCAGACTTGAACGAGATCGGTGGTTCTGAAGCGAACGTAGCGTCTGGCTACCACGCAATTGAATTCCTACTTTGGGGCCAAGATTTAAACGGTACAAACAGCGGTGCAGGTGAGCGTGCTTACACTGATTTCGTTGTTGGCGCTGAGTGTACTAACGGCAACTGTGACCGTCGTGGCGCATACCTAAAAGCATCTGCTGAGCTACTTATCCAAGACCTAGAATGGATGGAAAAGCAGTGGGCTGAAGGCGAGAAAGGCAACTACCGTCAAGAACTGCTTTCTGAATCTAGCGAGAATGGTCTTCGTAAAATGCTGTTTGGCATGGGTTCACTGTCTCTAGGTGAGCTAGCGGGTGAGCGTATGAAGGTTGCACTAGAAGCAAACTCTACTGAAGACGAGCACGATTGTTTCTCTGATAACACGCACAACTCTCACTACTACAACGAGCAAGGCATCTACAACGTTTACACGGGTCTATACAAGCGTGAAGACGGTACTCTGCTTTCCGGCCCAAGCCTGTTCGACCTAGTAGAGCAAAAAGATGAGCAAGCTGCGAAAGAGATTCAAAAGCAGTTTGACCTAGCACGTGCACAAGTAGGCGAATTAGTAACGTCTGCAGAGAAAAACAACCAGCACTTCGATCAGCTAATCGCTGCTGACAACGCTGCGGGTAATGCACTAGTAAACAAAACAATTGTTGCGCTAGTGTCTCAAACAGCGGCTATTGAGCGTGCTGCGGGTGTGATTGGCATTGATAGCCTAAACCCAGACACAGCGGATCACGAGTTCTAAGTACCCGAGCCGACACAAATGTAAGGGCTCTGATTGAGCCCCTAATTGTTTGATCCTCAAGAAAGCCACACCCACATAAAAACTAAAATCAAAAACACAGCAAGGCAATGTATGAAGTCGTATCTCTCAGCCTCACTATTAACCGCACTGTTTTTCGTATCTCCATTACACGCTCATGAAACCTACTCTGGCGGCAAAACGACCGTGAAGAAAGAAGGAGCGAACGCTTTTTCCCTTCCCGCAGCCAATCTACCAATGAGTAAGCGCTTGGATTTCAGCGTAGGTAATAGCTTCTTTAGAAACCCTTGGGTTCCTGCACCGTCATCAACCGATGCTCGTGATGGGTTAGGACCACTATTTAATACTAACGGCTGTCAAAACTGCCACATCAAAGATGGTCGTGGTCACGCGCCAGAAGAAGGAGATGAGAACGCAGTATCCATGTTGGTTCGTTTAAGCATTCCGGCTGAAACGCCTGAGCAGCGACAAGCCTTCATTCGAGATGGTGGAATTCCAGAGCCGACGTACGGCGGTCAGCTACAAGATTTTGCGCTTCAAGGTGTAAAACCAGAGGGCAAAGTGAACATTAGCTACACGGATGTTCCTGTTGAATTCAAAGACGGCACCGTCGTTACTCTGCGTAAACCCACTTTAAATATTACTGAACTTGCTTTCGGCGAGATGCATCCTAAGACCGAGTTTTCAGCTCGAGTGGCGCCGCCAATGATTGGTCTTGGTTTGCTTGAAAGTATCCCACAAGAAACGATTCTTGGATTTGCAGAGCAGCAATTGGCAGACAAACAAGGTATTTCAGGTAAAGCCAACTATGTTCTTGATGTTCAAACCAATGAAATGGCGCTAGGTCGTTTCGGTTGGAAAGCCGGACAGCCAAACCTAATGCAACAAAATGCTGCAGCATTTAACGGCGATTTGGGCTTAACAAGCAGTTTGTTCCCGAACGAAAACTGCACATCAGCTCAATCAACCTGTGATGATTTTCCAAATGGTGGTGAACCTGAAGTCAGCGATAATATCCTAGATTTTGTTGAGTTCTATTCGCAGCATTTGGCGGTTCCAATTCGTCGCAACGTTGATAAGCCTGCGGTTGTTCAAGGTAAAAAACTGTTTAAAGCTATTGGTTGCCAAAGTTGCCACCAAGCTGAAATTCGCACAGCAGAACGTGAAGGCTTACCTGCGTTGTCTAAACAGCTAATCAGCCCATATACCGATATGTTACTGCACGATATGGGAGAAGGCTTAGCCGACAATCGCCCAGAGTATCTAGCAAACGGTCAAGAGTGGCGCACCACGCCATTGTGGGGATTAGGCTATACCAAAGAAGTGAATGGTCACACCTTCTTACTTCATGACGGTCGTGCGAGAAATGTTATGGAAGCTGTGCTTTGGCATGGCGGTGAAGCAGAAATGGCGAAACAAAACGTTTTAGATCTTAGTAGCAGCGAGCGTGAAGCACTATTGGCGTTTTTAAACTCGTTATAAGCTGAGTTGAATTCAGTTTAGTTAACGGCTAATGACTTAAGAAAGCCGCTATTAAACCACTTAGCACCGCTGAACTTGTAGCAATACGAGGCCAGCGGTCGTTTCGCATTTAATGAACTCATATAATTAAAAGAAAAATTAGGAAGTAAGGTAACAGCATGACACATAAATTTTTGTTAATGCCTTTGTCGGCATTAATTATGGCAGGCTGCCAATCATCGGGTGAGCAAGCCGCTTCATCTGAGGTTAACGGTGTGTCTTATCAAGCAGACACGACCGACCACATCAGTCGCAGTGTCTATCAACAAGAGTTTGATTCAGCGGTGCTATTCGCGAAGCAATCGAGCGAATTAGAAGCTCTGATGCAAGGTTACTGTGAAACGGATAACGTTGAGTTAGACGCTTTGAAAGATCAATGGCAGATCACAATGAACAGCTGGATGGCACTACAAGGCCAAGAAAGAGGTCCAACAGCAGCGCTTGAAGAGAGCTGGAATGTTCAATTCTGGCCAGACAAAAAGAACACGACGGGTCTTAAGATGCGTCAGTTAACTCAGCAGAACAAAGCTTGGACTCAAGACGAAATCGCGCAGCAGAGTGTGACGGTTCAAGGGCTAGGTGCGTTGGAGTGGTCTCTGTACGACGAGCAATCTCCATTACTGCAAGACAAAGCGTCTGGTTGTCTATCTTCACAAGCGATCGCACAAAACTTGGCAATGAAATCGGCCTCTATTGCTGAGGCATGGCAGGTTAACCCTTGGTTAGCGCTAGACGAGACTCGTTGGGAGTCTGAATACATCGCTTTATTGACCAACCAACTTGATTACAGCATGAAAAAGCTGAGTCGCCCGATGGCGAAAATTGGTCATCCGCGTCCTTACTTCTCAGAATCATGGCGTGCACAAACCTCGATGACTCAACTAAAAGCCAATGTAGCAGCACTTCAGAATTTGTACCTTGCCGGTGGCAATGGCCTAGACGGCTTGTTGAGAGAGAAGGGCTTAAACGACCTAGCTGATCGCGTTGCTGACCAGTTCACATTGACGCTAGATACTTGGCCTACAGACTCAAGCTTGTTTGAGTTATTGCAGAGCAAAGAGGGCTACCGCGAGGTGCTGACTCAATACAACAAACTAGAACGTTTGAAGTACCTGATTCATGAAGAAGCAGCGATAGAGCTTGGCGTGGTAATAGGATTTAATGCTACCGATGGTGACTGATAATACGCGAAGATCGTTACTCAAGGCTGCACTGGGTTGTGCAGCTGTTCCATTGCTTCCGTTTGGGTGTGCGACTCGAAAGGATGGGGTGAGTGCGTCGAACGATCCCCAACTGATTGGCTGTGCGCTTAATGGTCGTGGTCAATATTCTGCAGTTGTGGCTGACGAATTTGGCATGCCACTGAGCCAACTTCCCATCCCCAATCGTGGCCATGGCGTCGCGATTTGCCCAACCTCATCGCATGCGGTGGTTTTTGCTCGTCGTCCTGGTGACTATTTTATGGTGTTTGACTATAAAAACGGTCAGCAGATCAAAATGGTCGTCAAAGGTAACAACCGCCACTTCTATGGTCATGGGGTTTACTCATTAGATGGCAAGTTACTGTATGCCACCGAAGGGAAAACGGACACCAGCCAAGGCGTGATTGGCGTTTACGATGTCGCGCAAGGCTATCGTAAGGTCGAAGAGTTCACTGGTTTCGGTATCGGCCCACATGAAGTGATCATCATGCCGGATGGTAATCTCGCGATCGGCGTTGGTGGCGTTCATACTGATGGTAGAACACCGAAAAACCTCGATTCGATGCTGCCGAGCTTGAGTTATGTTTCTCCTGAAGGTGTGTTACTTGATCAGGTTGAATTGTTGGATAAGAAGCTGAGCATTCGACATTTAGCCCATGATGGTGCTGAAACGGTACTTTGTGGCCAGCAATATCGTGGTGAACCAGATGAGTATCCTTCGCTATTGGCGATGCATACTAAAGGCGGCCAGTTTGAATCACTGAACGCAGAGCCTGAGCAATGGGCAAGGTTCAATCACTATATCGCCAGTATTGCGGCGTCAGACGATTGGATTATTGCGACTTCGCCAAGAGGCAATTGCTACGGTATTTGGTCGAAAGAGACCAAAGAATTAGTAGAACTGTCTGCATTATCTGACGCTTCTGGTGCTGTGCTGTTTGATGGTGAGTTTCGATTAAGCTCTGGGGCGGGCAGTGTGGTTAGCCAGCGCAAGCCTTATGAGAAATCAACTCAGCAATCATCGGTCCAGTGGGATAATCACTGGAGTGCAATTTGATTCATAAATCCCTTAAAAAATAACATGCTTACTCCCGTTTCTTTGCCATACTTATGGAATTGCTGGTGACGGAGTTAAGCATGTTAGCAAAATACTTCTGTGGATTATTGGTGTTAGTTTCCGTGCATGCATGGAGCTATGCGAGTTCTGACGAGAGCCGTTTCATTCCGGCGGAATCAGAACTCTCTTTCATGCTTATATATCCAGAGCTCACACAGAGTATCTATCAAGACACTTCTCTGCCTATCCTTTGGGACTCACCTGAACTTGTTAAGGCGTTTGAATTTCAATTGTCGCTTCTTGAACAAGCGCAAATGGCACCACTCTTCGAGCGACAACTCAAGCAAATCCGTCACTATCAATCCCATGCTCAATGGCAAGAGTTGGACATATTACTTACCGATACTTTTATCTACTACCTGAGCTACGTTGAAAATGCGCCGCTTGCCGGTAAAGATTGGTACTTCTCGGGCAAGCTGCATTCCAAATTACCAGCGCCTTCTCCGCATATCCTGATGAGATTAAAAAGCAGCGTCGCCAATGATTACTTATTGGAGATGGTGTTGTCTTACGCGCCGCCTGTTGGGGATTTTGACCAATTCAAAGCAACCTATTCGGTGTTAGAAACCGCCTCTGAACTCAATATTGAACGATATAGACAGAAAGGTTTGAAGCGCTTGGGTGACGAGCTTTCAGACAAGACGGTTCTTGTTGAGCGCATTGCTTTGGTTGGTGTTGATACCTCGATGATCGCGGTCGATTTTCCCAAGTTCGATCGAGATCTGCAAAAGGCGATTAAATCTTTCCAACGCATGCACGGTCTTACGGATGATGGGATCATCGGGCCAGACACGATCAAATGGATCAATATGGGCTTTGATGATCGATTAACCTCATTGGCTCTGAATGCTGAACGTGTTCGTTTGTGGCCAAGAGACCGAGATTCTCTCATCGTCGTTAACGTGCCGAGTTTTGACATGAAGTACTGGGAAGATGGCGAAGAGGTGTTTGAGTCTAAAGTCGTCGTGGGAAGAAAATCGCGAAAAACACCGCTTTTAGAGATAAACCTAGATTCTGTCATTCTAAACCCGACTTGGAATGTGCCATGGAAAATCATGGTCAAAGACATACTGCCTAAAGTAAAAGCGGACGAAAGCTACCTTGAAACGAACAACTTCCAAGTGATTGACGGTTGGCGTTCAATGGAAACGGTCGACACCACAGAGATCGATTGGCAGACAATCAACTTCAATTCGTTTCCATATCGGATGCGTCAGCAGGCTGGCTCGCGAAATGCATTAGGTTTGTATAAGTTCAACACACCTAATAAGCGAGCCATTTACCTGCACGATACACCAAGTAAAGGCCTGTTTAATGACGACTTCCGTGCTTATAGCTCTGGTTGTATTCGTGTTGAGCATGCCGAGGAACTCGCGGAGTTGTTATTTGCGACTAAGGTAAAGAAAGTGCCGAATCAGGATGATGAACTTGCGCCCAATACTAAGGTTCGTCTCAAGAAGCGAATTCCAGTGCATATCATTTATCAAACCGTGTTGTTTGAAGAAGGAGGCATACAATACCGCGGTGATATCTACCAATATGATAAAGAGGGCGGTTGATTGAAATATGGTCAAGAAAGGTGATCTTGACTGAAAAATGACAACCAAGCTTCTATTGATAAAATTATAATGAGTATCAATAACTAACCGTGCAAAGGTTACAAATACTAACGTTTTGCACGGTTTTTGTACGTTGACGCAGCAAATTCCATTATGTATCGTGCATTTTTCGTTCGATCTAATTGGTTTTTTTGCTGTATGTCTCAAAGTTTATTTTCACGCCGTCAGTTTCTGACTTACGCTGGTGGTACTGCTGTAGTCGCCTCTCTTACTCCTTCTATCGCTTTCGCTTCATACCCGGATCAACCAAGAACGATTAGCATGAACAATCTTCACACTGGTGAACGATTAGAGACTTGTTATTTCGATGGCACTAACTATGTTGGTGACGAGATGGCACGCCTTAGCAAACTGTGCCGTGACTTCCGCCGCAATGAGATTCATCCAATGGATAAGAACCTGTTTGATCAGATCACTCAGATTCAAAATGTACTGGGTATTCAAAAAGAAGTTCAAATCATCTCTGGCTACCGCTCTCCAGCAACCAACGAAGCGTTGCGCTCTAAGTCGAGTGGTGTCGCTAAAAAGAGCTATCACATGCTTGGTAAAGCGATCGATTTTCGTATCGATGGTGTTGATTTAAAGGAACTGAGAGACGTAGCTAAAAGTCTGCAAGCAGGTGGTGTTGGTTATTACGCTCGTAGTAACTTCATCCACATTGATACTGGTCCAGTTCGCAGCTGGTAGAGCTAAGCTGAGTTATTGAGTGATACGGTAGGCACTTGTCAAAGTAGACATCCAATGTCATAGTTTGCCCAAATTTCAGTTTGTTCTAATAATTCGGTTTATTGCTGCTCAGTTTGTTGCTGTTTAGTTTGTTATTGTTGGGTTTGTTGCCAATAACATAGCGATATTCGAGTTGTTCACCAGATTCGCTCTTTAAGGTTTGTATATGTCTCTTAAGTATCAAGTTGTACCTGTTACCTCTTTTTCTCAGAACTGCTCGATTGTGTGGTGTGATGAAACCATGGAAGGCATCGTTGTCGATCCGGGCGGTGATGTTCAACAACTCGCGGCTATCATTGAAGAACTCGGTGTTAAGGTTGTGAACTTGGTACTGACGCACGGTCACTTAGATCATGTTGGCGGTACGGTACCACTTGCTGAGATCTTGAAGGTTGAAATTGTGGGCCCGCATAAGGCAGACAACTTCTGGCTACAAGGTCTAGAGAATCAAAGTCAGATGTTTGGTTTCCCACTGTGTAAAGCTTTTGAACCAAACACTTGGTTAGAAGAGGGCGACAAAGTCACTTTTGGTAATCAAGTGATTGATGTGATTCACACGCCGGGCCACACGCCAGGTCACGTTGTACTGTTCAGTGAGCAAGCTCGTTTAGCGTTTGTGGGTGATGTGTTGTTTAACGGCGCAATTGGCCGTACTGACTTCCCACAAGGTGACTTCAATACGCTTATCGCTTCAATCAAGACTAAGCTTTGGCCACTAGGCAGTGACGTAACATTCGTTCCGGGCCATGGTCCTGAATCGACATTCGGTCGCGAGCGTGCATCAAACCCGTTCGTCGCAGATGAAATGCCTCTGTACTAATTAAATCTTTGATTTTCCAACCGATTATTTGTGTCGATTGATTGAAAATGAAGCTTAGCTTTTGTCCTGAAAGCTAAGCTTTTTTATTGTGTGTGAACTTACTGGTAAACCTTAATCAGAAAGACGTTCAGCGGCAGCCAAGTAGCGTCGAGCCAGCCCCACAAACTCTTCTCCACTCATATTCAAATCATGGGTTGATATGAAAATGTCATAACCGTGGAAGCCCCTTTGATATTTCATTCTGTTGGCAAGCATCGCCTGCAATCCAGAATAGTTTTTAATCACCGCGTTTGGACTGTTTGTCTCATTCGGTGAATCAAGGTTGTCCTGTGATTGGTTATCGTTGAAATTCACGTTGTCGGTATTCTGCGACTCTTTGTATTGGCCCAGTTCGACACAGCCACTTTCAGTACAACGCGCATGGTAATGCGATGAGTCGAGAACCATATCCTCAAAGTTGGACTCTTTGCCTGCTTGTTTGGCTCCTAAGTACAAAAGTGCTCGTTGGCTGAGCAATAATTCACAAGTTATTTTAGGACAAATCGAATCGAGGTAGGGCGAGTAATCTTTTACTTTAATTCCGACCCAGGGCAGAGGTTGATGCCAACCATCTTGTTCATAAGTGCAAAGACCAATTTTTTGGATGTTACTCCATTTTAAAACCCAACCCCCTTTGTAAAAGTGCTGCTGAAAATGAGTCGGGGTAAGTGTGAACATCACTCGGCTGCGCAGCATCAAATAGTAGCCAGTTCCCAGAAGCGCAATACTGCAAAAAGCACCCACGATCAGTAACTTTGGATTGTCACTGTAGAGCGAAACGATCAAGCAAATGAAGCCTAAAATAATGGCGAGGATACGGTACGAGCGAGTGAATGAAGGCAAAGAGAAATTACTAAGGTGACGAGTGTCCATAGGTAACACCAAGTTTTCATATTTTTGTCTGGATGGATAACCAGTGTATATGACCCTGAATTGATAAGTCGATGTTTAAATAATAGACGCTAGTAGACAATATCGGTATTTTTCGTCGACTTTCGACGCTTCACTCTACAAATAGCTCCTGTTTTTTGGTATAAATCGCGCTTCAAATTTTCACCACTGCGAAAAGAGCAGTGAACTGGAGAAATATTCAATGAGACTTGCTCATAAGCGTAAGGTGCAGGCTAAACTGCAGAAACGCACTAAAGCGGCTGTAGTTAAAGCAGTGGCAACGCCGAAAAAAGCGAAGCCTGTCGCAGAGAAAGTTGTAGCAGAAAAAACTGTAGCAGCAAAACCAGCGGTAGAGAAAGCAGTAGCAGCAACTAAAGAAGTTGCAGTAGCACTGACTCCTAAGCAACAACAAGTTCTAGACATCGTTGTTAGCAATGCTGAAGGCATTAACCCTAAAGGTATCGGCCTAGAAGCTGGTCAAGAAGACGCGAAAGCAGCTTCATGGGCAACAGGCGCATTGAAAAAACTTCTTGAAGAAAACCTAGTAGCGAAAGAGCAGCTAGCAGGTAACAAGGTTATCTACAAAGCTATCTAATCCTGTGGGATTACATTCGCTTCGTTAAGTTTTTAAGCCTCGATTTTCGAGGCTTTTTTGTATCTGGCACATTATGCCAAGTCCGAGCCCAAATCCAAGCCTAAACCTAGGCTCTATAATCTCAATTCCAATTCGATATACGGCTTAACTGATTAGTGTTGTCTCGTGTCAGAGCTTCGAATCAGCAAGCACTAAATTAGGGCGTTAGCTAGGTAGATCAAGAGAGCAAAGCCTTGATTTTTTTCCCTAAAATACAGCAATGAATAGAGCTTCATCACGAAATGGCAATCAATTGTTAAGAGTATTTAATTATTAATACTTAGGTATTTATCAATACGTATTGTCTTGGTGAATATCCAAACTCCTTTGAAATCGACACTATTCAATCATCTCCTACGTAGTTCTACTTAATCCTTTGGTCTAATACGTAACTTTGTTAACGCCATGCGTGCGTGCTCTCCCTGATATCTTGTTGCCTCATCACGGTGCACTCTTATGTTGAATCATAAAAAATGCTCATAGAAAGAGTGTTAACCCAACAAAGGACGTGAACATGAGTCTCATTTCTAACTCCCTCACACGAGTTTTTAAAAACGTTGCAGTAACTGCTGCGGCTTGTTTAGCTTTGGTCGCTACTGGTGCTACAGCCGCTGATAAGGTTTACCGTTTAAAACTTGCGGAAACTTGGGGACCAAACTTCCCAGTTTTCGGTGATGCAACCAAAAACATGGCGGCGATGGCTGAGAAGATGTCGAATGGTCGACTGCAAATCAGAATCGATTCAGCAAACAAACACAAAGCACCTCTTGGCGTTTTTGACATGGTTAAGTCTGGTCAATACGACATGGGTCACTCAGGCTCTTACTACTGGAAAGGTAAAGTTCCAAACACTCTTTACTTCACTTCTATGCCTTTCGGTATGACGCCAGCAGAACAATACGCGTGGTTCTATCACGGTGGTGGTATGGAGTTAATGGAGCAGGTTTACTCTCCACATAACTTGATGTCTTTCCCTGGTGGTAACACGGATATCCAGATGGGGGGTTGGTTTCAAAAAGAGATCAACAGCGTTGAAGATCTACAAGGTCTGAAAATGCGAATCCCGGGCTTTGCAGGCGAGATTCTTGCTGAGCTAGGTGCTAAACCGACGAACATTGCCCCAGGTGAACTTTACACGTCTCTAGAGCGTCGCACGATTGATGCACTAGAGTGGGTAGGTCCATCGCTGGATTTACGAATGGGCTTCCACAAAATCGCGCCTTACTACTACACAGGTTGGCACGAGCCGGGTTCAGAGCTTCAATTCCTAGTGAACAAGCGTACATGGAACAAGCTGCCTGAAGACCTACAAGAAATCTTACGTGTTGCAATGCGTACTGCGGCTTACGACATGTACACGCAAGCAACGCACGAAAGTGGTAAGAACTGGGTTTCAATGAAGACAGAATACCCAGATGTACAAGTGAAAGATTTCCCACCAGAGGTTATGTCTGCTCTGAAAGAAGCGAACGATCGCCTACTGGCTGCACATGCTGAAAAAGATGAGCTAGCAAAAGATATTCAAGCTTCACAAGCAAGCTACCTAGAGCAAGTACGTTCATGGACGGACATTTCACACAGAGCTTACCTAAATAGCCAAGCGAAATAATCGACAGTTGTTGAACTGAATCTAAATGAACCCGAAGCTTTTCTTATTGAGTATTTAAGAGTGAATAAGCCGAGGGTTCATTTAAAACATAATAACTAAGCAGGATAAATCCTGTATTACGCTCAAGAACCTTTTCTACGTCCTACAGCTCGTTACCTCAGCTGCGCGATGTCTTTTCAAATTCCATGGAGTCGGGAATGCGAAGTCTAATTTATATTGAACGCCTGTTTAATCGTATCGGTGACGCACTGGGATGTCTTTCCAGTATGTTGTTTATTTTACTTATCGCCAACGTCGTGTATGACGTTGTCATGAGATATGCCTTCAACGATGTCTCTATCGCCTTCCAAGAGATGGAATGGCACCTTTTCTCCGCCGTTTTCCTACTCGGTGTTCCTTATGCCATCAAGGCTGGTGGCCATGTTCGAGTTGACGTGTTCTATGAGCAATTGAGCTTTAAAGCACAAGCGATTATTGACCTGCTTGGCACGCTTATCTTTCTACTTCCGTTTTGCCTGCTGGTGGCTTGGTTTGGTATCGATGTTGCCAAAGAGAGTTATGAACTGGGTGAAACCTCAGGCGATCCCGGTGGCCTGCCGTATCGCTGGATCATCAAAGCTATGATCCCGCTGTCATTCTTTTTGATGGCACTCAGTGGCGTAGGTTTGATCCTGCATTCACTGAATAAGATTTTTAATCCGCATCTTATCCATGCAAACAATATTCATACAAAAAACAAGTAGAGGCTGAACATGATTGGAATAGTAATGTTTTTCGTAGCCTTGTTTGCGCTTTTACTTGGCTTCCCAGTGGCGTTTACCTTTGGTGGTATCGCGTTAATCTTTGGTGTTTGGGCTGAGGGCATTGAAATGTTTGCCTTCATGCCATATCGAATTCAATCCATTATGGAAAACACGGTTCTGATGGCCGTTCCATTGTTTGTTTTTATGGGGCTCGTTCTACAAAAGACCAAGCTTGCTGAGCAGTTGCTTGAGTCTATGGGGCGACTGTTTGGCGGCGTTCGTGGTGGTATCGCGATTTCAACCGTATTAGTAGGTTCACTACTTGCGGCTTCTACTGGCGTGGTTGGTGCTTCTGTTGTTGCTATGGGACTTATCTCCCTACCTGTAATGCTCAAGTACAATTACGACAAAGGCTTAGCCTGCGGCACTATTTGTGCGTCTGGTACGCTAGGGCAGATCATTCCACCCTCCATCGTATTGATTCTATTGGGTGATGTTCTAGGTGTTCCTGTAGGCGACTTGTTCCAAGCGGCGATTTGGCCAGGCGTGATGCTGGTCGGCGCGTACATCGTTTATATCTTGATATACGCAAAGCTACACCCTGAAGCGGCTCAACCTATTGAACGTGATGACTCCATCAGCCGTAAGCAGGAAGTGTTTAATGCACTGAAAGCGATTCTTCCGCCTCTAGCGTTAATCATTGTTGTACTGGGCTCTATCTTCGCAGGTGTTGCTACGCCAACAGAGTCAGCCGCATTAGGTGGCGCGGGTGCGATGATACTTGCACTGCTTTACGGTCAATTTAGTTGGTCGATGGTGTACGAGGCGTCGAAAGAGACGGTGAAAGTAACGGCGATGGTATTTGCTATCTTGTTGGGTGCAACGGCATTCTCAATGGCGTTTACCTACACTGGTGGCGACTATCTGGTTGAAGAGTGGATGCTACAACTGCCAGGTGAAAAATGGGGCTTCCTGATCATTACCATGCTGGTGATTCTGATTCTGGGTTTCTTCATCGACTTCGTAGAGATCTGTTTCATCATCGTGCCGATCATTGCGCCAGTTGCTGAACTGATGGGCATCAACATGACATGGTTCGCTATCCTTATTGCGATGAACCTACAAACTTCCTTCTTAACGCCGCCATTTGGTTTTAGTTTGTTCTATTTAAAAGGCGTAGCACCGAAAGGCGTGACGACTAAGGACATCTACCGAGGTGTGATGCCGTTCATTCTGATTCAAATCCTCGTACTTGGATCACTTCTCGCTTTCCCATCTTTCTATGGAATGTGAGTGAAGCCAAGAATGTGAATGATATGTTTCGACGGCTATCTATAAATTGCTAAAGTAAAACGGCTTATTGATGTTCAGTAAGCCGTTTTTTGTGAGGGAAAGGAATGCCTCTAAAAGCCAAGCTGATTTTGCTGACGTTGCTCCCGTTGCTGCTGGTAACGGCGAGTATTAGTTGGATCTCGCTGCACCAGACTAAGACGTTAGGCGCTAAAGAAGTCGAGATCTTTAGAGACAGCCTAATCAAGTCGCGTGAAAACGCCCTCAAAGACACGGTTGATCTCGCGTTCGACGCCATAGAACACGTCTATAACGATCCAAATATCCAAGAAGCCCAAGCCAAAAAAAAAGTTCGAACCATATTGTCTAAACTTAGATATGGCTCTGATGGGTACTTCTTCGCATACGATCGCCTCGGGACCAACTTGGTTCATCCAATTCAGCCAGAATTGATAGGCCAAAACCTACTCCAACTGCAAGATGAAGATGGCGATTTTCTGATAGAGGCTCTGTTAAGAGAAGCGCAAACCGGAGGCGGGTTTCACCAGTATTTGTGGCAAAAACCGTCGACGGGTGAGGTGGTGTCTAAGCTGAGCTACGCCGCTTGGTTAGAGCGTTGGGACTGGATGATTGGCACCGGCTTGTATATTGAAGACGTACACCAAGAAGTGGCTTCGATGCAGGCTGCGATAAATAAGAATATTGAAACCACGTTCTTTTCGATTGTGGTGATTTTGAGCGTAACGGTCGCGGTCATCATCGTGCTGACCTTGGCTATTAACATGCATGAACATCGGATTGCTGATAACAACTTAAAGGAGCTGGCGCATAAGACGGTGATGTTCCAAGAAGACGAGAAGAAGCATCTAGCGCGTGAGTTGCATGATGGTATTAACCAATTATTAGTGTCGAGTCGTTGCCATTTGGAACTGCTCGGTAATAAGCTACAAAATGAAGACCTTAAAGCACATTTGAATAAGTCGCAGCATTCACTGATGCGAGCGATCGAAGAAGTGAGGCACATCTCGCATCAACTTCGTCCAAGTTCATTGGATGACATAGGCTTAGAAGCGGCATTGTCTTCATTACTGTTAGATTTTCAGGCGCACTCGGGCATAGAAGTCGAGACCATGTTTGCTACTCAACCTGGTAAGTTAAAATCAGAGGCGGCGACGACCCTATATCGAGTCGTGCAAGAGTCGCTGAATAATATAGAAAAACATGCACAAGCGACCAAAGTAACGGTTATCGCTCAGCAAATTGGTAATGTGTTGCAACTACTGATTCAAGATAACGGTGTCGGTTTCAACACCTATAAAGCGATGGAAAAACGAGGGATCGGGCTGCGTAACATGAGAGAGCGAGTGGAGTTCATCGGTGGTGACTTTGAATTGATGAGTGAGATTGGCCTCGGAACGGAAATTACAGTGTTACTGACACTAGAGGGATTAATGAATGAGTGAAGTTATTCGAGTTGTGATTGCTGATGATCACCAAGTGGTACTGGATGGCTTTATGGCGAGATTGGAACTCGAGCCAGATATTAGCGTGATAGGTACGGCCAGCAATGGACTAGAAGCGGTAGAGGTCGTTAAGTCTCTGCGCCCTGATGTGGTGTTGATGGATATCAGCATGCCTATCATGAATGGCATTGATGCCACCCATCTGATTAAAGAAGAAGACCCAGAAGCCAAGGTCCTGATGCTGACCATGCATAACAACCGTGAATACATCATGAAGGTGATGCAGTCGGGTGCTGTCGGTTACATGTTGAAAGAGATTTCGGCTGAAAAAATGGTACAGGCAATCAAAACGGTCAATCAAGGATCGACCTATTTCTGTGAAAAAGTCACGCAGAATTTGTTTACTCAGCCGATTACTCCCACGCCATCTGTCAAGAATCCATTGAGCAGACGTGAAGAGGCTGTGCTGAAATTAGTCGCAAAAGGGGAGAGCAGTAAAGAGGTCGCAAAGGCGCTGAATATCAGCTATCGAACGGTAGAAACCCATAGGCAAAATATTAAGCATAAGCTCGATATTCACTCTACGGCAGAGCTTGCTAAATATGCGGTCAGCTCCGGGCTTGTGGACTGATCTTACGCTAAATAACGTTAAATGTGTAATTTACGCCTCCTTTATGGAGGTTTTTTTAGTATTTTTGCGACAGGTTGATATTCTTCTTTTCGAAATTTAAGCGCCGAATGCAATGTTGCAAACTGTGCGCTGCAAATTAGAGAGGAAGCATGGAGCCTGTAAAAGATAGGTATAGTATTGAAAATACCGATTATACAGTAGGACAAGATAACGTTCAGAAATGGGGTTTTGATGTTCATAACCCAGTATTTGGAATCAGTGCAGGGGCGATCATTATCTTCCTGTTGGCACTTCTAGTCGCAGACCCTGAAACCGCAAAAGCGGCGCTTGATGGAATCAAATGGAAAGTCATTGGTAACTTCGATGGTTTCTTCATGTGGGCAGCAAACATCTTCGTAATTTTCTGTTTTGCCCTCATTGTCTCCCCGTATGGCAAGATACGTATTGGTGGCAATGATGCCAAAGCAGAGCACTCAAACCTATCTTGGATGTCGATGTTATTCGCCGCAGGAATGGGTATTGGCTTAATGTTCTGGGGTGTTGCTGAGCCAGTAGCTTACTTCACTGGCTGGTATGAAACACCACTAGGTGTTGAAGCTTACTCTCCTGAAGCGGCGAAGTTGGCTCTTGGTGCAACCATCTACAACTGGGGTCTGCACGGTTGGGCGATTTACGCGGTTGTTGCTCTAGCGCTTGCCTTCTTCACCTTCAATAAAGGTTTACCTCTATCAATCCGCTCTATTTTCTACCCTATCTTGGGTGATAGAACTTGGGGTTGGTTTGGTCATATTGTTGATATCGTCGCTGTGCTTGCAACGCTATTTGGCCTTGCAACTTCATTGGGCTTAGGTGCTCAACAAGCAACAAGTGGTATTAACCATGTATTTGGTACCGATGGCGGTATTGGCATGCAGCTGATTGTTATCGCTGTGGTTACTTTCTTAGCGACAATGTCCGTGGTTCGTGGCATCAACGGTGGTGTAAAGCTTCTGAGTAATGTGAACATGCTGGTTGCTTTGGGCTTACTTATCTTCGTTACCATCGCTGGTGGCATGGCGGGTATTAAAGCAATCCCAACCGCGCTAATGGGCTACATTGAAAACTTCATTCCCTTAAGCAATCCTCACGGTCGTGATGACGAAACGTGGATGCAAGGTTGGACGGTATTCTACTGGGCATGGTGGATGTCTTGGTCACCATTCGTAGGCATGTTCATCGCTCGTATCTCTAAAGGTCGAACGATTCGTGAATTCATCGTTGCTGTATTGTTCATCCCAACGACAGTAATCATCATCTGGATGGCTATTTTCGGTGGCATCGCGATTGATCAAGTGGCGAACAAGGTGGGCGAGATTGGTGTGAATGGTCTGCAAGATATTACACTTTCTCTTTTCCATACTTACGATGCTCTGCCAATGAGCTCTGTGCTTTCAGTGGTATCGATTGGTTTGATTATGGTGTTCTTTATCACCTCTTCTGATTCAGGCTCATTGGTTATCGATAGCATTACCTCTGGCGGTAAAGTGGATGCACCGGTTCCACAACGTGTATTTTGGGCGTTGATGGGCGGCGCGATTGCAGCGGTTCTACTATGGGTTGGTGGTACGGAATCTATTCAAGCACTGCAAGCTGGAACGGTATCGATGGCGCTACCATTTGCCTTCATATTATTGCTTATGTGCCTAAGCTTATTGCTAGGTTTACGAACTGAAAATCAATTGGTTAAGCACCAAAATGCTTTGAGTTAAAAGTATTTTTGATAAAAAGGTCGACAGGGTCGACCTTTTTTTCGTCATAAAATTGAGTAATTACGTGAATATTGTTTGAAATTCCATCGAACCGATTCTAGTTTACTGAAAACAACAAGTTAACCTGCTAAACTTCAGAGATCCAAGTATTTGAATTATTGTGACAACAGCTTGTACTACTTGGATCGTAGGTTCGAGTTTGTAATTAAGTCGCAGGTAAGTAAGGAATACGAGGTCAATAGACCCTAATAGAATTCCGTAGAGAGGGATGATGACTAAAGGTATAGATAAATACAGTATCGACAGTACGGATTACACTGTCGGTCAAGATAACGTCCAAAAATGGGGTTTTGATGTTCATAACCCAGTATTTGGTATTAGTGCGGGACTTATCGCTTTGTTCCTGATCGGTGTTCTTATTACAGATACCGCTTCAGCAAAGGCTGCGCTAGATGGCGTTAAAGGCCAGATTATCAATTCGTTTGATTGGCTTTTCATCTGGTCGGGTAATATTTTCGTAATTTTCTGCTTAGGTTTGATTGTTTCTCCGTACGGCAAAATCCGCCTTGGTGGTGTTGATGCGACGGCAGATTACTCATTCTTCTCTTGGCTATCGATGCTGTTTGCCGCAGGTATGGGTATCGGCTTGATGTTCTGGAGTGTGGCAGAGCCAGCGGCTTACTTCACGGGTTGGTTTGAAACTCCGTTAGGTGTTGAACCAAACACACCAGAAGCTGCAAAACTGGCATTGGGCGCAACCATGTATCACTGGGGTCTACACCCTTGGGCGATTTATGGCGTAGTAGCACTGTCACTTGCGTTTTTCTCTTACAACAAGGGATTGCCTCTTTCTATCCGTTCTATCTTTTACCCAATTTTAGGTGATAGAGCTTGGGGCTGGGCAGGTCACATTGTTGATATTCTTGCTGTACTTGCAACGCTATTTGGTCTGGCGACATCGTTAGGTCTTGGTGCACAACAAGCGGCAAGTGGTATTCAGCATGTATTCGGCATTGAAGCGGGCTTAGGTCTGCAAGTTATTGTGATTACAGCGGTGACTTTATTGGCGGTAGTATCAGTACTTCGTGGTATTGATGGTGGCGTTAAAGTTATCAGTAACATCAACATGTTGGTGGCTTTCCTACTGCTTATCTTAGTGGCTCTAATCGGCTACGCGGTGACTTTAGGTTCTATCCCAACGACATTGATGGCATACATTGAAAACATCATTCCGTTGAGTAACCCTCACGGTCGTGAAGATGAAACGTGGATGCACGGTTGGACTGTATTCTACTGGGCTTGGTGGATCTCATGGTCTCCATTCGTAGGTATGTTTATCGCACGTGTTTCTAAAGGTCGTACCGTTCGTGAGTTCATCACAGCAGTACTGATTGTACCGACTACAGTGACTATCATTTGGATGTCAGTATTCGGTGGCATGGCGATTGACCAAATCGTGAATAACGTTGGTATTCTTGGTCAAGACGGCCTAACAGATGTATCACTAGCAATGTTCCAAATGTTTGATGCACTGCCGTTCGGGACTCTGCTTTCAATCATTGCGGTTGTATTGGTTCTAGTATTCTTCATTACATCGTCTGACTCAGGCTCTCTAGTAATCGACAGCATCACCGCGGGTGGTAAAGTTGATACGCCTGTGCCTCAACGTGTGTTCTGGGCGTTCCTTGAAGGTGCGATTGCTGTGGCTCTATTGTGGGTTGGTGGTACTGAAGCAGTACAAGCTCTACAAGCGGGTGCAATCTCGACGGCATTACCATTTACCATCATTCTATTACTGATGTGTGTGAGCTTGCTAATGGGTATGCGTACAGAAAAACGCTAGGCTTTTTAAGCTGAAATCTACTGCAATTTATACGCAGTAGAACGGTAAACAATATGAAGGCAGAAGAGGAAACTCTTCTGCCTTTTTTGTTTCCTCTTTACCGTGTTTTCTTGTCTCTTTTAAGCATGTGAAGTGCGATAAAAATGTTAATAACCGTAGAGACAACACCGCCTTAAATTTGGCGATAAGCCAAGGATTTGACATTACTTAAGCTTATGGTTTGCTTAAAATTATATTCCAATATTAAATTGTGAAATCGCTCGAATTTAATACTAATATTGGGTAGTATGCGCGAGATTTCCCACCACTCGTGAAACTTTGACATGAAACTAACACTAAAGCAGAAGTTGATAGGCGCTAGCCTATCTGCTGTTGTCGTTATGGCTACAGCGTTGACTTGGTTGTCAGCAAACCAATTATTTGAACAGACTCGTAATGGCGTATACCTACGAGCTGAAAGCGTATCTGAAGCAGCATCTGAAGGTATTAAAAACTGGATTGATATCCGTACTGATATCGCATCAGCATTTAATGACTTTTCACGAGAGGATGATGTTGTTCCTTTCCTTAGACAAGCTCGTGTAGCGGGTGGCTTTGACGATATCTTTTTAGGTACTCCAGAAGGTGGAATGTACCGTTCACATCCTGAACGTAATCGTGCAGATTACGATCCTCGTCAACGTCCTTGGTACCAAGAAGCAAACGCTGCAGGTAAGCAAATCATTACTACGGCTTACCAAGATGCAATCACCAAAGCACTTCTAGTAACGATCGCAGAACCTGTTCGCCACAATGGCCAACTTGTTGGTGTTGTTGGTGCAGACGTACTGATCGACCAGTTGGTTAACGATGTAATCAGCCTTGATGTTGGTGACAACGCTTACGCAATGCTAATTGATGCCTCTGACGGCACATTCCTAGCACACCCAGATTCAGCACTAAGCTTGAAGCCGGTAAGCCAGCTTTCAAACGATATCTCTATGCCTATCATCGAAAACGCAGTGCGTACGGGTAGCATCGAGATCATCAAAGAGCGCGGCGCAGACAAGCTGCTTTACTTCACGAAGGTGCCTAACACTAACTGGATCTTCGCGGTTCAGATGGACAAAGCAACAGAAGAAGCGAACCACTCAACGCTACTTACTCAGCTGATCATCACTGCTGTCGTTATTACGCTCATCGTAATCGTACTCGTGTCTTGGTTAGTAAGCTTCCTATTCCGCGACCTAAACCGCGTTTCAGCAGCACTTGAAGAAATTGCTTCAGGTGAGGGCGATCTTACTCAACGCCTTGAGCCTAAGAGCGACGACGAAATTGGTCAGCTTGCAGCAAACTTCAACCGCTTTGTGGGTAACATGCACACCATGGTGATCAAGCTAAGCGAAGTATCTGCTGCGCTAGGCAACCAAGCACGTCAAACGGCTTCTCAAGCTGAAGAACGTAGTGCTCGTATCCAAATGCAACAAGACGAGATCAACATGGTAGCAACAGCCGTTAACGAAATGGCTGCAGCAACACAAGAGATCGCAGGTAACGCAGACCACACTGCACAGAACTCATCTGAAGCGGTTGGCGCGTGTGAGCACGGTACTGGTCAAGTGACACAGACTCAAAGCTCTATCCAAAACCTTGCTCAAGAAGTTCAAATCGCAACTAACGTGATTCTCGAGCTTGAAGAGCACGGCAACAGCATCAACGCTATCTTGTCTAACATTCAAGGTATTGCAGAACAAACGAACCTACTTGCACTTAACGCCGCTATTGAAGCAGCACGTGCCGGTGAGCAAGGTCGTGGTTTCGCAGTAGTAGCGGATGAAGTTCGAGTTCTGAGCCAACGTACACACGGTTCAACGCAAGAAATTCAACAAACGATTGAGTTGCTGCAAGGTACAACAGGCAAAGCGGTTAACATCATGAACGATAGCCGTACACTTGCTGAAACCAGTGTTGATGACGCGAACTCAGCGGCTGCAAGCCTAACGCAAATCCATGCTGCTGTTGAACGCATCAGTGACATGGCAACACAGATTGCTTCTGCTGCAGAAGAGCAAGCGTCAGTAACGTCTGAGATTACTCGTAACACTGAAGGAATCCGTGACGTATCTAACGAGCTAGCAGACGAAGCACACCAAGCTGCAGAGCAAGCCGCTCAACTTTCTGAGCTGTCTCACGAGCTAGAAAGCGAAATCAGCCGCTTCAAGCTTTAAGCACTAACTCGTAATTTAAAAGCCGAATGTGATTATCACATTCGGCTTTTTTGTGCGTGCTAGTTAGAGTTATGAATCCCTAACTAGTTATTCGGATAGCCAGGGAATTTCGCTTTAAGGTTGGCACGAGTAGGGAAGTACTGCTCCATAAATTTAACCATCGCAGGGTCGTTCGCTTGTAGTTTTTAAGCTGTTTGGGTATTGGCATCAAGGTCAGTACTTATTGTAAGTGACTGGCCAAGTTTGATTGGAGAAGGGTGTAGTTCAGGAGAATCACAGACACAAAAAAGCCCGAGTATAAACTCGGGCTTTGAATGGTTTTCTTTATAACTTATGAGGAGCTAGATTGCCTGACGAAGTTGGAAGTAACGTCCTTCTTCGTTTAATAGCGCTTCATGAGAACCGTGTTCAACAATCTCGCCTTGTTCAATCAGAACGATAGAATCCATCGACTCTAGACCAATCAAACGGTGAGTGATGAAGATAACCGTCTTGCCTTCAAAGTGCTTCTCGAACAGCGTCATGATGCTGTGTTCTGTTTGCTTATCTAAGCCTTCTGTTGGCTCATCGAGAAGCAGGATAGGGGCATCATGAAGAATCGCACGTGCGATGCCAATACGGCGCTTCTCACCACCAGATAGTTGACGACCACCGTCACCTAACCAGCTATCAAGTGCGTTATTCTCAAGCAGCTTTTCTAGACCAACGTCTTTTAGGATATTCGCTAAGTGATCATCGGTCGCTTCTGGTCTTGCAATCAACAAGTTGTCACGCAAAGTACCATTTAGAATGTCGACACGTTGGCTTACTACACTGATTGATTCACGAAGCTGCGATTCGTTCCACTGCGTCAGTTCAATACCCGCGATTGATATGTAGCCCTTTTTAGGATCCCAGTAGCGAGTCAGAAGCTGGATCAGAGTCGATTTACCAGAACCCGTTTGACCAACAATCGCAACCTTGTGCGTGGCAGGGATCGTTAGGTCAACAGCGTTCAGAACACTGCGCTCAGAGTCAGGGTAGTTGAACGTCACGTTTGAGAACGTAATATCAAGCGGCTTGTTGATGTCGAGTTTCTCTTCAGCAAACTGAACTTCAGGCTCTGACAGAATAACTTCATTCAAGCGACGAGCAGAAGACAGAGTTTGACCTAAATGCTGGAACGCGCCTGCGATAGGCATCAGCAGTTCAAAACTTGCCATGGTTGCGAATGCCATTAGCGCGATGAACGGGTCTGGTGCATTACCACCCACACCGTCAGCCGCAAGCCAAAGCATAAGAACCAACGTTAAACCGTTGAACAGCATTAGCGCAGCTGAAGCCATACCGGTTAGGTTAGCATTCACAAACTGATTCGCCATCAGCTTTCGTTGCGTTTCTAGAATCGCATTACGGTAACGCTCTTCAGCACCGAACAGAGTTAGCTCGCTGTAGCCTTCAATCCAATCTAGCGTTGTCACACGAAGATCCGCTTTGTTCTGTGTTAGCTCACCACCATTACGTTTACCAAGCTTGTAGAACAAGATTGGCCAAACCAACAGCATGATCAGAAGGATAGAACCTAAGATTAAACCTAGTGAGCTATCGAACCACATTAAGAACAGAGTCAGGAAGAAAATCCCGAACACACCCACCGTCACAGGGCTTACTAAGCGCAAGTACACGTGATCCATCGCGTCGACATCAGCAACCAAGCGGTTCAGAAGATCAGCATCACGAAGGTTTGAAATACGACCTGGGATCAGCGGAGCCAGCTTCTTGAAGAAGAAGATACGCAGATCAGTTAACAATTTGAATGTTGCATTGTGGCTGACAACACGTTCACCCCAACGACCCGCAGTACGGCTCATTGCCAAACCACGTACACCACCGCCCGGTAGCATGTAGTTGAAGGTTTCACGTGCAATCGTAAGACCTGCAACCGCAGAAGCTGAAATGAACCAGCCTGATAGCGTTAACAAGCCAATAGAAGCCGACAGAGTAGCAAAAGCCAATAGCATGCCTAGCGATAGGCCAAACCAATGCTTTTTATAGAGTTTCAGGTAAGGCAGTAAATCACGCATCTAAATTACCCTTATTATCTTGTTGAGCTAAGTTCGCGTTCAGCATCTCTTCAAACAAACCACCCGCAGTCGAAAGCTGAGAGTAATGACCTTGTTCAACCAGACCACCATCGCGCATAACCAGAATGTTATCGACCGATTGAAGCGGGGCAAGTTGATGCGTCACAAGTAGGGCAGTGCGGCTTTCGATATTGCTATTGATGCCTTTCATTACCAACTGTTCGCTACGAGTATCTAAGCTGGCAGTGGGTTCATCGAGCAACCAGAACTGACCGTCTTGAATCATTGCGCGAGCCAGAGCTAAACGCTGAGACTGACCCACAGACAGACCGCCAGAGCGATCAGAGATCATATAATCCAAGCCGTGCTCATTTACGAATTCGTTAGCAAAAGACTGCTCAAGTGCATTCTCGACAACTTGATCAGCGATATCGTGCTTACCTAGAGTGACGTTGTCATGAATGCTGCCGTGCAGTAGCAACGGGTTTTGACCAACCCAGCTAATGGTTTTACGCCAAGAGGCCAAGTCGAGTTCACGCAATTCAATACCATTGATTTTCAAGCTTCCTTCATAAGGCATGAAACCAAGAATAGCGTTGATCAAACTTGTTTTACCTGCACCACTTGGGCCAACTAACGCAGTCGATTGGCGAGTGTTAAGCGCGAACGAGATAGGACCAACCAGTTGAACACCTTCAGGGCTCAATACTTTCAGATCTTGAGCTTCAATATTGATGCCTTGAGCCGGGTCTAACTGAGTGTCGCCTGATTTAACTTTAGTGATGTCTGTTTCTAGGAACTCGACAATACTTTCCGCTGCGCCAACCGCTTGTTGTTTCGCATGGTAGAAAGTACCTAAATCACGCAGAGGTTGGTAAAACTCTGGCGCCAAGATAAGGATAAACAAACCTGCGAATAGCGTAATGCCAACGCCGTAGTGGCCGAAGTTAAGCTCGCCGATGTAAGTGAAACCAAAGTAAACCGCCGTCATCGCGATAGAGATAGACGTGAAGAACTCAAGTACCGCAGAAGACAAGAAAGCGATTTTTAACACATCCATGGTACGCGTTCTGAACACTTCAGATGCACCTTTCAATACTTCTGTTTCAGCGTTGGTGCGATCAAATAGACGGATAGTCGTCATTGACTGCAAACGGTCGTAAAAGTGACCTGAAAGACGCTGCAGCGCTTTGAAGTTTTTACGGTTTGCATCGGCCGCTTTCATACCAACAAGTGCCATGAACATCGGCACCAGTGGAGCAGTAATCAAGAAGATCAGTCCTGCTGCCCAGTTTACTGGGAACACCACAACTAAAATAATGAATGGAATCATTACCGATAAAGACATCTGAGGTAAGTAACGAGAGAAGAAGTCTTGCATGTCTTCTACTTGTTCTAGCAACAGCGTTGCCCACGTACCGGCAGGTTTGCCTTTAATGTAAGCAGGGCCTAACTCACGTAACTTATCAAGGATGAGTTGCCTTATATAGACCCGGATTTGTTCACCACAGCGATAACCTGCGATTTCACGTCCCCATGTACAGCCAGCACGGCCAACGACCGATAGTGCCAAGCCTGCGAAATGACCAACCAGTTCAGATTTATCGACATTTTCGATGATCAGCTGGTGAAGAATAGAGGCGAGAAGAGCTGCTTGAGCAATTAAGAACACGCTTGAAAGTACGCCAAGGCTAATCGCAATCATAAGCCAGCGTTTCGCTAACTTACTCTGTTGCTTAAGCCACTTGTTCAAGCTGCGTTGTTTTTTCTTATCCATTATGAAGGCTTAATGATAATTATTATTTGTTGAGGGCGGCTAGTATACAAAAGAAAGCCCAGTGGATATACCACTGGGCTCTAGGGATTTACAACAAAATGTGATGACGCCCTGCATCTACTGAGGCGAGAGCACCGATAATCAAATCTGCAATCTCAGATTTACTTATCGTTAAGGCCATCTAGGAAGCGTTCAGCATCCAGTGCAGCCATACAACCTGTGCCAGCAGAAGTGATTGCTTGGCGGTAGTTGTGGTCCATTACATCACCCGCAGCGAACACGCCAGGGATGCTGGTTTGTGTTGCGTTACCTTCAAGACCAGACTGAACGATGATGTAGTCATCTTTCATGTCGACTTGGCCCTTGAAGATTTCAGTGTTTGGTTGGTGACCGATAGCAATGAATGCGCCCATTACCTCGATGTCTTCTGTCTTATCAGACTGAGTATCTTTGATACGAACGCCCGTTACGCCCATGTCGTCGCCCAGAACTTCGTCTAGCGTGCGATCAGTGTGAAGAACAATGTTGCCGTTCTCTACTTTGTCCATTAAACGCTTCACTAGGATCTTTTCAGCGCGGAACGTGTCACGGCGGTGAACTAGGTGAACTTCAGATGCGATGTTAGATAGGTAAAGTGCTTCTTCAACAGCGGTGTTACCACCACCTACAACCGCTACTTTCTGGTTGCGGTAGAAGAAACCATCACACGTTGCACAAGCAGAAACGCCACGGCCTTTGAATGCTTCTTCAGACTCTAAACCTAAGTACTTAGCTGATGCGCCCGTTGAGATGATCAATGCATCACATGTGTACTCACCAGAATCGCCTTTAAGACGGAAAGGGCGGTTTGATAGATCGACTTCGTTAATGTGGTCGAACAGGATCTCTGTTTCAAAGCGCTCTGCGTGCTCTTTCATGCGATCCATCAGTGCTGGGCCTGTTAAACCTTCAGCATCACCCGGCCAGTTTTCTACTTCAGTTGTGGTTGTAAGCTGACCACCTTGCTGCATACCGGTAACCAGTACAGGGTTTAGGTTTGCACGAGCAGCGTAAACTGCAGCTGTATAGCCAGCAGGGCCAGAACCAAGAATCAATAAATTACAGTGCTTTACGTCGCTCATGAGGACTCCGAAATTGAAATTGTTTTAATTTATAATCGCTTAGGATTGTATGGAAAATATGGAGGCAATAAAAGGTTAAACAAGGGCAGAAGTGTAATTAATCGTTATACGTTAGAACATAACCGAACTAAATGATGGTCTTGTAATCCTGTGTCTTAGATCAATAGCGATAAGTCAAGGAAAGTGCTCTTGCAAACAGCTATGCATATTGCTCACTTTTAGGGCCTTCTTGATCATGGTGTTTCTATAGCAGTATTTACTTTTTTGCGTATACATTGATGAGTAGAAAAACAAGAGAACCTGAATCCTATGTTTTATTTTAAAAAGTTTGCGTTAAAAGACGCTGCAAGAATTCATCAAAATTAGCGTGCAGATAAGCGACCACAAGACGCACTTTTAGTATGAACGGCATGATTACAAACAGGTGTAATGTTGGTTAATACTTGAACTATTGAGTGTTTATCAGTTGTTATTTTTTTGTATGTGTTATTATTGATATTTATATATTGCGCGGAATCATTTGAACTCTATGCAGATTCTAATCCTTTTTATCAATGTGTTTATTGTGTGCCTGAATTCGGTTTTTGCTTCTCCGCTGCAGGTCAGCGGGGAACAATCTGTGTTAGCTAATGAAGCTGTAAGATGGTATGAAATGCCTTTGTTATCTGATCCAGTCGATTTTCCCATATTAAAAAAACACATTGAATCCTCTCCAAGGATTGAAACGATATTTGGTGGTGAAGGGGCGTTTGGGTTGAGAGTTGATTTGGCCAACTCCGATATCAAGTCGTCACAACAAATAGTTACACTCCATGCAAACTATTTGGATCAAGGTTGGGGTTACTGGCAATCAACAAATGGTCAAGTAAGGCGAATACTTGATTTTGGCCAATTAAGTAACAAGAGTATCTTGCATCTGCATAGGCAAAGCTTCCCGTTAATATTGAATGCGGAGGAATCTGGAACACTTTGGCTCTACTTGGAAGCAAAGAAATTTCCAAAGGCAGTTAACTTCACTCTTCAACCTGAATATCCATTTTATATTCACGTTTTCCGCAACAATACGCTCACATTAGCTTCTATTACTGTCATGCTAACGTTGGGAGTTTTCGCTCTTTTTTGTTACTTTCAAACTAAACATCCAGTCACACTGGCTTGTGCTGGTTATGTTGGGCTACATGGCCTGGGATGGTTCGCCGCTTCAGGCGCTTGGGGGTACTTATTACCAAGCCAAAGCTGGAACCCAGTTTATTTTGGAATGGTATTGTTTCCGTTTGCGGTTGCTTTTTCTTGCTATTACACAAGATTATTGTTTGGATTTCCGCAGCATTTTATTCGTATTAATCTTACCTTTCAGGCCTTTAGTTGGCTGTGTGTCATTATCGGGTTTATTAATGTCTTTGCCCCGTTTTCGTTGACTTTTGTTATGTCCCATTTAATTGCGGCAATCTGGGTGCCGACAATGATAGTGACTGGCGTATTGATGGTTTATCAACGAAACTTTGTCGCTAAATATTATTTGATCGGTGGTCTTTGTTATGGCACGGCTTTGGTATATTACATTTTTGCGCATTTTGCACCATTGCCGACTCAGAGATCGACAGAAGTCATCGTTGTTGTTGCATTAGCAATAGATTGTACCTGCATTTTATTGTCACTGACTGAATGGTTGCGGATTCAACAACATCAACATCAGAAAACCTATATCCAGTCGAGGGTGGATAGTTTAACGGGGCTTGGAAACCGGCTGGATTTTAATGATGCGAGTAAACAATTAGTACATCATTCCTATTGTATCGTCTTCATCGATTGTGATGGCCTTAAATCGATTAATGATACTTATGGTCATGATGAAGGGGATCGCTTTTTAGAATACACCAGCCGCATGATGCGAGAAAAATTTACAGACCTTGGAATGGTTTATCGAGCTGGTGGCGACGAATTTATCTGGTTGTTGAAAGTGGATAAAGAGAAACAAGTTGAGGCTCTCTATTCTCAGATTGAGCTTAGAGTGACTCAGGTGGAAGAGCAAATTCGCAGTGCTGATTGGCCTCAGTCTGGCCTCAGTTTTGGAAGCGCATCTAGTTTTGAATGTGTCAATTTTTCTGAGTGTTTGAGCTTAGCTGACCAGCGAATGTACCAGCAGAAGCGCTCGAAGAACGGTTTTAAAAATCAGTCCAGTGAAATTGAGTGTTAGCTAAATTCCCTATTTTCTAAGTGAATCGTTTTAAGTCTAGTTAACTTATTTTCGTTTTGACTTTTGGTGTAAATGTCACCAAAGGTGGCTCTTTTAGCAACCAATCTTTCAAGCTTGCTTACCCTCTCATCTGTTTTGTGTAGAACATTCCCAATCTTTATAGTCGCCTATTTTTAACGAATTCTAAGTTAGGACATAAAGGCAGACCATCATATTCCAAATAAACGCATCATTTATAATTGTAGGTTTTATTAGAAAGCACTCTATTTGAGGGCGGCCGAGTTCCCCCCGAACTCGACCTGTTCCAGACGCGCAAGCAAAGGCGTGTGGATTCTGGCGTACTCATAAATTAACCAATTTCAGTTTGTTGTGTAAATAATCAATAGCTTGGCAATTGATAGGTAGGTCGTATTTCGTTGTGTAAAATCATAGAAATGAATGATGGCGAGTGTGATGCCTGAACTCAGGCAAGAAGGCTGGCGTATTAAAGGGTAAGGGCTTATACAATATGAAACCTGGCCTGCTAGTTAATAATATCGTTAAATTTAAATTTTCAGGGATTTATAACTAGCTAGTGGAGTGTGCTAGTTTTAAGAGTTGGTCATCTTTTATTCTGGTGTTATACACTGCTTTTTATTTCTCGATTGGGTTTAGCGTCTGAATTATTAAATTTGACGGGATAAATGATTGTTTAATGTTGATTTGGCAATATCTTCAAGTATCCTTTATGTAAATAAAACGTTAAATATCGAAAGTTAATTAACAATCATTAAGGAGTCGATGATGTTACATGCTCACGAAAATACCCTACATATTACCCACCTCAGTAACCACGCAGTTGAGGAGTTGTCACCGTCATTCTCTAAGCTTCCAAGCACAGAGCATGCGGATGGTCAGTTTCGATTGAGAAGGTACTCGGTGGTTCAATTCAGTAATGGACAAGTCGTAGAGCTAGACAAACATAACTTTGTTCAGTCTGAAGACATTAATCACTTTCAAGGTGACGTTGTTCGCCAATTCGAACCAATTGAAGCACCAATCTTAAGCAGCGAAGGCATGCAAGAGATGTGTGAGTTGTTCATTGAAACCAATGGGCTTGAAGACGGGCAAGAAATCGAAATCCACCAAATTCGTATCGCTGCCATTTTTGAAGAGACACAGGTTGCGCCAGAAGGTGTTCACCAAGATGGCTTCGACCACATCGCTTTAATTGGTGTTAACCGTCATAACATTGTGGGTGGCGAGATCATGCTGTACCAAGATTCACATGAAGCACCATTCTTTAGAAAAGTGCTTGAAGACGGTGAAGTAGCAATGCTGGCCGACAGCAAGCTTTGGCACAACGCACAGCCGATTCGTACCATAGACCACGATGAGATGGGCTACATGGATGTGTTTGTTCTAACGGCTAAGGATGCGCGCAATGTCCTTCACTCTTAATGATGTGCGCCAGCAGTTTAGCGCGCTAGGCCAATACCATAACGGTAAGCCGGTGACCTTTTTTGATGGGCCGGGTGGCTCTCAGGTACCTGAGAATGTTTTAGCTTCAATGACCGAATACCTAGGGCATTTTAATTCAAACCTAGGCGGCCACTATTTTTCTAGCCAAAAGACCACAAGCTTAATGCAGCAAGCGCGAGAAGCGGCGCAAGCACTGCTTAATGCGGAGTCTTCTGGCAACGTTGTGTTCGGCGCGAACATGACATCTCTGACCTTCCAACTTAGCCGAGCGATCAGCCGCGATTGGAAAGAGGGCGATGAAGTTATCGTCACGGCGTTAGACCATTACTCAAATGTATCGAGCTGGCAGCAAGCGGCAGACGACAAAGGCGCGATTGTTCGCCAAGTTCGTGTAGACGAGTCGGATTGCAGTTTGGATATGGCGCATTTTGAATCGCTGCTTAACGAGAAAACCAAGCTTGTCGCGGTGACGTTTGCTTCGAACACGACGGGCTCCATTGTTGATATGGCGAAAGTGATCGAACTAGCACATCAACATGGTGCGCAGGTTTATGTCGATGCCGTTCATTACGCGCCGCATCATTTGATTGATGTTCAGCAACTGAATTGTGATTTCTTAGCGTGTTCAGCGTATAAGTTCTTCGGCCCGCATGTGGGCATTGCTTATGTTGCGCCTCAATGGCTACACACGTTAAAGCCTTACAAGGTTGAGCCTGCAACCAATATCGGCCCAGGCCGTTTTGAGACAGGCACACAAAGCTTCGAAGGCCTTGCCGGTGTGATTGCTGCGGTGGATTACTTGGCGCAGTTTGGTGAGCCAACTGATTCATTACGTTCTCGTTTAGAGCAAAGTTACGCACTTTATAATAAGCATGAAAGCCAACTCAGTGAGTATTTCCTTAAACGCTTGGCCGACCTTGAAGGGGCAACGCTTTACGGGAAAACCGAGTTTGATTCGAATTTAAGAACGCCAACGTTTGCGATTACCTTTGAAAACCATTCTCCAGAGTTCATCGCCAAGAAGTTGGGTGAACATAATATCTGTGTTTGGAACGGACACTTCTACGCATTAGGGTTGGTGAAGCAGTTGGGTATTGAAGAGCAGGGCGTGGTGCGTATTGGTTGTATGCATTACAACTCGATTGAAGAGATCGACTTGCTGTTCAATGTGCTTGAAGGGATCTTGCGAAGTCACTAGCGAGAAGCCATTAGCAAGAAGTAATTAATAAGAAGGCACTGACCTTTGCTGTTTGTGCCTTTAGATCGAAAAAAGAGCATGCTTCTCTCAAGAATATTGAGTAGGAAGCATGCTCTTTTTATTTGATTGAGCTTATATCTGTTTAACGGCAGTTATTCTATTAGGACGGTTACTAAGACTAAAACCGTTACTCGATTAAGTTTCTGATTTAACTAAGACAGCTGCTTAACTAGAGTTGCACCTACTGCGTGCGCACTGGTTGGGTTTTGGCCAGTAATCACTCGCTCATCAACAATCACAAGCTCTTGCCAAGGTTGAACCTTGTTGAAACGCGCTGCGCTGCGAGCAAGAGACTCTTCCAATAGGAATGGGATGTCGTTGATGGTGCCAAAGTCGATTTCTTCTTCACGTGTAAAACCAGTCACCGATTTAGAGCTTAGTAGCTTCTCGCCGTTGCTTAAAACAATCGGAAGCAGCGCCGCAGGGCCGTGACATACTGACGCAATCACACCGCCATCTTCATAATGCTTAGCCGCAATAGCTGCGAATTGCTCGTCGGTTGCTAAGTCAGAAAGCAAACCGAAACCACCTGGGTAGAAGATAGCATCGTAGCTTTCTACGTTAATTTGGCTTACAGGAATCGTGTTATTAATGCGGTTCTGGAAGTCATCATCAGCCAAGATCTCGGCGTTTACTGAATCCCCTTCAATATCGGTTCCGTACAATGGGCCTTTGCCACCTTTGATAGACGCGATGTCGTATTCAAAACCCGCAGCAACGATCTCTTTCAGTGCATGAGTCAGTTCAGGCGCGTAAGTACCGTTCGCTTGATCTGTATCGCCTAGTGTTGCGTGGTTAGTTACAGGTATTAGTATTTTTTTCATGATTCGTCCCTTTGAGCTGCTGTTTTTTTTATTTAGGTGCTGACGCTTTTCGTTAAGCACTGAAGCTTTTCGTTAGGCACTAGGTATCGCGTTGTTACTTAGCTATCGCCGCCTTGTTGTATCTAATACTAGTTCCAAACTGATTAGGTGATAATATACGAAACAGGCAAAACATTGTTGCTATATAGCAAAGATAGAATGCGAGTAGATTAAGTATGGATAGCTTTGAAGGGATTAATGAATTTGTTGCGGTCGCCGAATGCCACGGCTTTTCAGCAGCCGCTAAACAGCTAGGTTGCAGTACCAGCCATGTGAGTCGGCAGGTTTCAAGGTTGGAAGAGAGAGTGGGAGTGGCCCTGCTTGCGCGTTCAACACGGATGGTTAGCCTGACTGAATCGGGCCACACTTATTACCAACAGTGCAAAGACTTGGTGATTGGGCTACAACAGGCCAATGAACAAGTCACGTCTCAGCAGACTCAGCTTAGCGGTACTTTGCGTGTGAGTGCGGCAGGCGCGTTTGCAGAAAATCATGTCGCAGCGGCGATGATGGAGTTTGCTAAAGATCATCCTGAGCTCACCATAGAAATGAATTTCAATACCAAGATGGTTAACTTCATCGAAGATGGCATCGATTTCGCGATTCGTTATGGTCGATTGGACGATTCAGGATTGGTGGCAAGAAAGCTCGTCGATCGCCCGATGGCGGCAGCAGCAAGCAAAGATTACATTGCTGAGTTTGGTGCTCCAGCGAATCCAGAACAACTCAAGCTGCACAGCTGTATTATCGCCAACAGTGACCAGTGGTTGTTCGAGAACGATGGAAATCCGCTAACCGCAGTCAGAGTTCATGGCCGTTGGAAAAGCAACAATTCAAGCGCTGTACTGAAAGCTTGCGAAGAGGGGCTTGGCATCGTTTATCTTCCTAAAAGCAGTTTCAATGGCAGTCTTAGCAATGGAAAACTCGTCCCTGTGTTAGAAGAGTATTGGGGAGCGGGCACAAGCAGTTGGATTGTTTATCAGAACCGTCGTTTTCTTCCACAGAGAGCACGGTTAGCTATCGACTTCTTAGTCTCATATTTCTCTGATTGGAATGAATAGTTCGTAGGTTTAAAGAATAGTGCGCAGGTTTAAAAGAATAGCGAACAGGATTTGAAGTGGTTGGGAGCGGATTCTTTCATCAGTTCAAGGCCAAAAGTAGAAAAAGATAATGGTTACATTGGTATAGGTTATCTATTTCTGTTTTTTGACGCGAATAATGGGATTGAGATGCTTGTCTACTTTTACTAACTCGTGTTAGCAATTGAGTTGTAGAGAAGGCCGCAACAGTACGATATACTAGATGGCATATTAATGTCCCTAGCGCGTGATAGATTGTGTGGAAGCGTTGGCAGGATGTGTTGTTATGCTCCAGTTTGTGGAGTATAGCGAGAGTGCGGAGTTGGCAATGTCTTCAATAAATTTCGAATCCACGTACGGTGTAATAACTATTCAAGATATGAATGTAGTTAGTGTAGACGCTAATTATGCTCGCATCTATGGATACCAATCACCCGAAGAACTACTTACTAATATAGATAGCTTCCTAGATCTAATCTCAGAAGAATACCATGTTTTAGCCTATCAAAATTACCTTGAAACGATCAGTGGTCAACGCGAGCCGCAGGTCCACACCTATGTTAATGTTGATCGCAATGGTCGAGAGTTCACAGTGTTCTCTATTGACCATGTGACAGAGTGGCAAGGTCGGCCAGCACTGCAAGTCACGGTGATCGATCTTTCCCCTGCGATTCAGCTACAAAATGCGGTGCGTGAACAAGATAAGATGTATCACGATATGATCATGCAATCCGGGCAGGGCATCTTGGTTCACCGAGAGTTCAAACCGCTGATGGTCAATCAATCGTGGGTTAAAATGCAGGGTGGTTCTTCCATAGAACAAGTTTTAAAGCTGGACTCTATCCTTACATTGGTGCCAAAACAGAATACGGATGGCATCAGTAAGCACTATCAAGCGATCGTGTCGGGTGAGTTGTCGGGAACCAGCACTGTGGTTGAAAATATTGGGTTCGATGGCATTCATCGATTCTTCAATATTTACGATAATGCGATTACTTGGCAAGGTCAGCCGGCCGTTCAGGTTGTGCTCGAAGATGTGACTCAAAAGGTGATGTTGGAAAAGCAATTGGTTCACCAAGCGAATTACGATGAAATGACTGACTTACTCAATCGCAGAGCTATTTATGAGTGGTTAAGGGAACATATTGCCTCTGATACTCATGTCGTCAGTATGCTGCTTGATATCGATGACTTCAAATCGATCAATGATACTTACGGCCATATGGTGGGCGATGAGGTTATTTGCGCATTGGCTAACATTACCAAACGTAATGTAGAGAGAGTGGGTGGTGTGGCAGGCCGCTGGGGTGGAGAAGAGTTTATTCTGTTTATTCCCAATGCGTCATCTAACGTTTCGCGAGAAGTTTCTGATCAGATCCGACAGCAATTTAATCAGGTCGAGTTCAAAGTGGGCGAACAGATTCATTTTAATGTGAGTGTGAGTATCGGAGTAAGTGATAGTCGATCTTGCGAAGGAAAAGTGTCCATCGATGCACTCGTCAACCTCACAGACCAATCGTTATATCGAGCCAAAGCGAATGGAAAGAACTGCGTGTGCGGAGAAGTGTTTGTCAGCGATATAAGCCAAGCATTACCGCACTAGACGACTTCAATCTATTGAGTAAACTCGATCAATTTAGCACACTCAATCAATCTAAAAGCTTAAGCTATAAATCTAGAAGCATAAAAATAAAGCTAACTAGGGTGTCACCCCGTTATAATGTCTGGTCATGATACAAAATGCCCTCAAGCAATTGCTGAGGGCATTTTAGTTTTAGCTCATCAAAGCCGTTTAGCTTTCACCGATCAAAACCGTTTAGCTTTGGTTTATCAAAACAGCGAACATCTCAAAACCGTTGGCTTATTAAGCAGAAACTTCTACTTCGTAAGAGCCAAATTTACGGATGTTAATTACACCAGTATCCAAGATAAGGTATTGGCCTTTGATACCTTGCAGCACGCCAGATACTTCAGGGTTCTTGTCAAAGTTATGAGAAACAATCTTCACTGGGTGCTGCTCAACTGGGTAGCTGAGTGAAGTGATGTTCTCACTAAGAATCTCGATTGCATCGTCGCCAAACTTCGCTCTGATCTCTTGGATTTTATCCTCAACCAACGGCAATAGTTCTTTGGCTTTTTCTACCAACTCCATATCGTCGCCGTCGCCTTTAAGCAGCGTGCGCCAGTTGGTTTTGTCGGCAATGTGTTTGGCTAACTCAACTTCAATCAGGCCAGAAATCTGACGTGTTTTTACCTTCAAGATCGGTAGGCCTTGAGTGGCACCTTGGTCAATCCAGCGAGTAGGAATTTGAGTGTGACGAGTGATACCCACTTTTAGGCTTGATGTGTTCGATAGGTAAACGAAGTGATCAACCATGCAGTTCGCTTCACCCCATTGAGGCTCGCGACACGTGCCTTCATCGTAGTGACAAGTCTCTGGCTTCATGATGCACATGTCGCAGCTTGCTAGCTTTTTCATGCACACAAAACAGTGGCCTTGAGAGTAGCTCTTCTTAGTTTTCTTACCACATGAGCAGCAAAAAATATTGCCGGTGTGAGTGAGGTTGATGGTTTTACCAATCAGAGGGTTTAGCTCTACAAACTCTTCGCCTACAGGCAAACGGTAGGTAACCGCGCCATCAAGGGAAGCACTCATCTTTTTGAGTGTTCCTTTTGCTAATAAAGACATGACATTACTCGTTGTATTTTGATTATTATTTCGTCGACTCGATTGCGCTGTGAGCAGGCAGTACGGTTAACGATGATTATGCGATGAGTATAACAAATAGAGCCTGTTTTTATACGCAATATTACTTGATTCTCGCCGTGAATAATCAACAGCAAATACATGCATTAAAATATAGTATGACATTTTGTTCGGGCGTGATATAACGTTTTTTAGTGATTTATTGGTATTAAGATCACTAATTTATCTAACTTGTTTTTTATCGTGAAATCCCAACTATAGGGATATTAAGCAGGAAGCTTAGACGTGAAGTGGATCCATAAGATTGTTATCTTTCTAGTTATCGCAACGCTTGCCATTGTGCAGTATTACCGTGTGAGCGGAAATCGTGTGATAACGGCAATTACCCCTGATAAATATGAATTTATCGCGACCAGTGATCAAGTTGATAGGGGAGTCAGTACGTCCCAGTTATCCTATGAAAATGGACAGTACACTCTCGATTGTGAACTTAAAGAATCTGAGTATCCGTGGCCTTACTGTGGGCTGTCGATTCGTATCAACCCTGACATCACCTCGGGCCTTGACCTTTCTCAGTACCACACCTTTAGAGTGAACATTGATTACCATGCGGAGGCTGACTCTAGTGGCCGTTTGAGAACCTATCTACGTAACTACAACCCTGCTTATTCAGTTCCTGATGACGAGTACACGCACAAGTACAATGGGATGGAGTTTTCTCCAGGAATCGATGGTGGTGTTATTGAAATCCCGATCAAAAATCTGCAAGTGATGACATGGTGGCTGGCTGACAACGACATTGCGTTAGAGCATTCGGCCCCTGAATTTTCGAATGTGAATATGGTTGAGTTTGCTACTGCGTCTGGAGCGAAACTCGGTCACCACAGAATCGTCATCCGCAGTATTGAGTTCGAAGGTTCGTATATCACCGCAGAAAGCTTGTTCATGATCCTACTGTTTGTGTGGGTGGGGACGGGCACCGTATTCTTGCTGTCAGAGTTAAACCGTTCAAGAAAACGCATGGTGATCGCAGAGAAAAGACATCACCACTTAAAGAACGTCAATCGCGCACTGAGAGAACAGAATTTTGAATTTTCAGAGATGGCCCATCGTGATGAGTTAACCGGAATACTAAACCGCCACGCGATTCGTGATTGGTTGAAAATGCAGTCACAACATGTGAAGCAGGGACATGGCAAGCTAGGTATGTTGTATCTCGATATCGACTACTTCAAGAGCGTGAATGACAAGTACGGACACCAAATGGGTGACCATATTTTACGTGAGTTCAGTATGGTGGTGGGCAGCTCGATCAGCGCTACCGACAAATTGGTGAGATGGGGTGGTGAAGAGTTCATTGTTTTTTGCCCTGAGACTGATCTTGGCGAAGCACAAAGAAAGGCCGAGAAAATCCGACTTTTAGTCAGCCAACACCTCTGGGTTCATGGCGATCCACTGACATGCAGTATTGGTGTTGCCGAGATGAAGCAAGAGCGAGTGACAGAGACCATTGCTCGCGCGGACGAAGCTTTATATCAAGCAAAGCATTCAGGTCGAAACCAGGTGATCTTGAGTCACTAACCTGAAAATTGTTTTGATGAGTTTATAAGCCACACGTGCATATGTGACGTGTGGCGTTTTTATGGTTCTTCTCCCAAAAGCCAAAACAAAAAAGGTGGCGCGGGGCCACCAAAAGGGAAAGCGTTTCTTGTTTTTATATGCCCGTTCAGTGCTTGCTTACGCTGAACGGGCATTTTTGTCTTGGTTGAACCGGGGGAAGTTCAACCAGTTTAGGGGAGCATTCCTGTAAGCATGCGCTTATAGAACGTTAGTGTTTACCAGAAGATCCAAGCGAACAGAGTCAGAACTAGGATACAAACTAGGTTCAACACCATACCGATTCGCATCATCTCTTTCTGCTTGATGTGACCCGAGCCAAACACGATTGCGTTTGGTGGTGTTGCAACAGGAAGCATGAAGGCACAAGACGCAGCAACAGCGATCAGTGCAGACAAAATAACTGGCGACATACCAAGTGCTTCAGCGATGGTTGCGAATACTGGCACCAGAAGTGCTGCACTCGCTGTGTTACTCGCAAATTCCGTTAGGAATACCACGAACGCTACCACGGCTAGAATCGTAAGCAGTACGCCAGCTGTTTCTAAAAATCCGCTTAGTGAGTGTGCTAAGAATACGCTGGTTCCTGTCGCTTTTAGAATGTTACTTAAGCAGATACCACCACCGAATAGGATAAGAACACCCCAGTCCGTTGTCTTCTCAACGTCTTTCCATTCCACCGCTCTAGAAGCGCCAAGCAGTACAATTGCGCCAATCGCTACTAAGCTATCAAATTTAGAGAATCCGCCAATCATTACGTTGATTGGTTTACCGAATATCCAAAGCGTTACGGTTAGAAGGAAGATAGACAGTGTGATTTTCTTGCTGTTTGTCCACTCAACTGGGGCATGGTCTAGCTCGAATTTGTGGTCAAGCTTCGGCTTAGTCATCACGTAAAGAATAATCATCGCGATTGGAAGTAAGATCATTGAGATAGGTAGGCCAAGTGCCATCCACTCTGTGAAGCTCAAGCCAACTTCTGCCGCCGCAATTGCGTTTGGTGGGCTACCAACCAAGGTTGCGATACCACCGATTGAAGCACAGTAAGCGATACCCAGCAGTACGAACACGTACGTGTTGCGGTCTTCACTTTGGTCAACTTTGTTCATGATGCCAAGAACAAGGGGAAGCATCATTGCAGTCGTTGCTGTGTTCGAAATCCACATCGACAAGCCTGCACTCACACCGAATAGCATGAACACCGCCACCGACATTCTGCCTTTTGCAATCAGCAGAACTTTGTCGGCAATCGCTTTATCCAACTCCTGTTTGTTCAGTGCGGCTGCCAGTGCGAAGCCACCCATGAATAAAAAGATGATTGGGTTCGAAAAATTAGCCAGTGCTGCGGGCGTATTGAACACACCAAACAAGACAGCCAATAGAGGAACAAGCAAAGCGGTGATGCTGACGTGAATCGCTTCGGTTAACCATAAAATAGCAACGAACACGAGAATACTTAAACCCGTATTCACTTGTGCTTCGAATGGTAAGGTGTTGAGCAAGAGTGCAAATAGTGTGAAATTACCAATTAATATCATGCTGTTGCGGGTAAACAACCAGTGTTTCAGTGTAGTAACAAGTGCCGTCATAAGACGCTCCTTTTGTTATCCTCGTTTTATTGGTGTACTGACTTCATTGAGTAGTGCTTATTCTGTACGAGGTATATAGCTTGATGTAGGGTCGGACTTTGTTGGGGGAATGTTACTTAAGTTAAGAAAGGAGCGTTGGTGTGTTTTTGTGTAACAGTAGGGAAATGTGAGGCAACAAATTCAAAATGTGTAGGTTTCTACACATCGGGATCTGAAGGGTCTGCGATAGGGCTAGGAATAGGCAGTGTTTCTTGCTTAGGGCTGGGTTGAATTGGTTCTTTAGGTCCAAGGAATTTGGGTGCAGTACCAATAATATACAAATCAAGGAACGCTTTAGTTCGCGCGAACACTTCACGTAAACGTATGGTTGTTCCAGAGTGGTGAGTCGGACCTGAAACTGCCAAACATTGGGCGTGAATATCGTAAGAGCTTGCGATCAATAGTGCTCTTTCACAGTGGAATTCCTGTGTGATAATTAAAAAGTTATCGGTATCGAAGATCTTTTTGGCGCGAACAATTGAATCTAAAGTTCTGAAACCAGCGTAATCGAGATTGATGCGTTCATCGGGCACACCGGCTTTTAATAAGTCACGTTTCATTGTCCACGGTTCGTTATAAGAACGATGAGCGTTATCGCCACTCAGTAGAAATTGCTCTACTTTTTCACGATCGAATAACTCAATAGCAGCGTCAATTCGATGTTTGTAGTATTCGTTGAGTGTTCTACCTAGGTATTTACTGGTACCAAGTACAACGGCAACTTCGCGCTCTGGCACATCATCGATATGGTAGATGATGCGATCTTTTGCTTGCCATGAAACCCAATAATCAATCGCAATAACCGCAGCACTACCTACTAAGAACACGAGGAAAGCGCCAAACAGAAAACCTTGTAGTTTTTTGTAAGCTTTTTTTAAGTAGCTACGGAAAATGTGAGAATCAAATTTCACTCTCGGTATGGTCCTTTGGCTGAGCATTAATTTTTGAGTGCTCGATAATACCAAATAAAAATGAGAAAAATCAGCTAAAAAGACAAGACAGTGAAAAGAAAAAAGCCTCTGCATTGGCAGAGGCTCTAGTAAGAGTCGTTAACGCTCTTTATTTAGAATACAGTTCAATTTATTAGAACGCAGTACGCTTGTAGCGACGGTAAACCGGTTGCCAGAAATGTTGGTCAATTGCTTGTTGAAGAGCTTCATCTGTGATCTCTAACGCAACACCTTGTTCAATGGCTTTCTTACCAACGGCAAGAGCAATCTTCTTAGATACGGTGTGAATCTCTTCCAATGGTGGAAGTAACGCACCTGAACCATTGATGGCAAGTGGAGAACACGTAGCAAGAGCACGGCTTGATTCCATCAGCATCTCATCGGTGATACGTGAAGCGTTCACAGCCAATACACCAAGGCCAATACCAGGGAAGATGTAGCTGTTGTTACATTGAGCAATTGGGTAAGTAGTTCCGTTGTGAACCACTGGTTCAAATGGGCTACCTGTTGCAACAAGAGCTTGGCCATCAGTCCAACGAATAATGTCGTTTGGTGTCGCTTCAACACGGCTTGTTGGGTTCGACAGTGGGAATATAATAGGGCGCTCACAGTGAAGGTTCATCTCTTTGATGACTTCTTTGCTGAATAGACCCGGAGCACCAGATACACCAACTAATACGGTTGGTTTAGCGTGGCGAACAACGTCTAGTAGAGAGAAACCAGTACCGTCACTTTCCCAATCTTTAGTGTTAGCGTTGGTTTGAACCAAACGCTGTTGGAAATCAAGCAAGTTTTGCATGCCTTCCTGTAGCAGACCCCAACGGTCAACCATGTATACTTGAGAGCGAGCTTGTGCATCGCTGATACCTTCAGATACCATTTGTGCGATGATCGCTTCTGCAATACCACAACCTGCAGAACCCGCACCTAAGAAGGTTATTCGTTGATCTGACAGTTTGCTGTTTGCTGCTTTACATGCTGCAAGTAGAGAACCAACCGTTACCGCTGCTGTACCTTGGATATCATCGTTGAAACAACAGATGCGATCTTTATAACGCTCAAGTAGAGGCATTGCGTTCTTTTGTGCGAAATCTTCGAACTGAACTAATGCATCTGGCCAGCGACGTTGAACCGCTTGGATGAACTCTTCAACGAATGCGTCGTAGTCGGCACCTGTAATACGAGGATGACGCCAACCCATGTACATTGGATCTGCAAGACGTTGAGGGTTGTTAGTACCCACATCGAGCACGATTGGTAGCATGTAAGCTGGGCTGATACCGCCACAAGCTGTGTAAAGCGCTAGCTTACCAATTGGAATACCCATGCCACCGATGCCTTGGTCTCCCAAACCAAGAATGCGTTCACCGTCCGTAACCACGATAACTTTAACGTTGTGGTTTGTCGCATTATTCAGTAGATCATCGATACGATCGCGATTCGGGTATGAGATAAACAGACCACGGCCACGACGATAAATATTTGAGAAGTTCTCACATGCTGCGCCAACTGTTGGCGTGTAAATGATAGGCATCATTTCAGAGATGTGGTTTTGAACTAAACGATAAAAAAGCGTTTCATTAGTGTCTTGGATGTTACGTAGGTAAATATGCTTATCCATATCACTTTCGAAGTTACAATATTGTTTGTATGCACGTCCAACTTGCTCTTGGATTGTTTCGGTTGTTTCCGGTAACAAGCCTTCAAGGTTGAAAGAACTGCGCTCTTCAGCAGAGAATGCGCTGCCTTTGTTAAGAAGAGGGGTACTTAGTAAAGCAGGACCAGCATAAGGGATATACAGAGGGCGTTTATCGTTGTTCATTAGATGCCTAATATGGGAGAAAGGGTAACTGAAAAATGATAACGGTTTAGTTATTCAATTGTAAATAGTTTCTCCGCGATCTGAGCAAACAAAATGATATTCTTACCTCTGTCCCACACTTATCGAATTTCAACACGATAATTCGTTATACTTTGCTCACACTTTTTCGCTACTCGCCATTTTATGTCATTACTTCCCATCGATGCTTATCAAAACGTATTCCACGAACAAATCGCTAATTCTCACCTTGTCGTAGAGGCGGAAACCGGATCAGGTAAATCAACGCGCCTGCCACTTTGGGCCTCTCAACATGGACGAGTGTTAGTGGTGGAGCCAAGACGCATCGCGTGTACATCACTGGCTAAATATCTCGCGCAGCGATCAGGCGAGAAGTTGGGTAGCAAAGTGGGCTATGCGATTAAGCTTGAGTCGGAATACAACGAGCAAACTAACGTTGTTTTTGTGACGCCCGGTATCGCGCTGCGTTGGTTATCAGAAGATGGATTAGCTAGTTTTGATGTGATCGTGGTGGATGAGTTTCACGAGAGGCGCTGGGACATTGATCTGCTGGTGGCGATTCTCAAACAAAAAGCGAGTCATCGTTTGGTGATCACTTCAGCAACCATTGAGGGTGAACGCCTTGCTCATTATTTGGATGCGAATCGCATAAGCTGTGAAGGGCGAACCTATCAAGTTGAGATTGAGCACAGAGCGAATGAATCCAGAACACTGCCTGATATCCGACATCTAGAGCAGCGTATCGCGGAAGAAGTGAATCATCAGCTGATCGCTTCTTCTGGCGATATGTTGGTTTTTCTGCCGGGTAAAAAAGAGATCGTGCAATGCGAACAAGCCTTGGCGAAAAATCCAGATATCCAAGTCGTTAAATTGCATGCGTCGGTCAGTGATAAAGAGCGAGATTCAGCGTTATCGGGTCGTAATATCAATACTGAAGGTAATGGTTTGAGAAAGGTCATCCTTGCGACCAACGTTGCAGAAACCTCATTAACCATTCCTGACATTGGCGTGGTGATAGATTCAGGATTAGAGAGACGCACCGTTCAGCGTAATGGCAGAACCACACTGATGCTTAAATCCATATCACGAGCGAGTGCCAAACAGCGAGCTGGCCGCGCGGGTAGGGTAATGGATGGCGTTTGCGTGCGTCTATATGGTGAACATGCGGCGTTAGAGTTAGTCACACCGCCTGAATTGCAGCGTGAAGAGCTGATTGAACCTATGTTGGCCGCAGCATGTTGTGGATCTCCGCTTGAGAGCTTGTCCTTCCTTGACCCTATTCCAGAGAAATCACTCAACAGTGCAACTCAAACCTTGCTGACGATGGAAGCGATTAACGCCGACCATCAAGTTACCGAGCATGGTAAAAAGCTGTATCCGTTGCCGATTGATGCTTTGTATGCCGATATCGTTACTCGAATCAAAACCAAAGCATTAAAAGAGGCGATGGTTGATCTCACTGCGGCGCTGTCCGTTCCTGCTCGCTTGTATCAGTTACCAAACAATGCAGAACATCTTGAAGCGCTCGCGCAACAAGAGAAGGAAGGGTGTGATTTAAGCCTGTTGATTCAGATTGTGCGCGGTCGAGAATATCCGCATTTAGACATCGACCAACAGGCTCTGAATGAAGCTCAAGGATTGGCGAAGCAAATGCGGGAGGTATTTGAACTTCCTCAGCTAGAAGTCGCGTCACGTTTCCAACGCATTGAATTGCTCAAGACCATTGTGAATCTGCATCCTGAACTGGTGTTTGTGCGCCGACTGAAAAGGAAAGAAGCCTTTGCCAATGGTGTTTTAGAAGTGGTGCTCGGTCGTCAGAACCGTTTCCCTGATAATGCACAAGCGATGTTGGTTTTGGATACTCACAGCTTGCCGGGAAGAGGCGTTAAGCAAACACTGACCTTAGCGACGGTCACGACACCCATTCCTCTTGAGCTTCTCATTGATGCTGAACTAGGAGAGTGGGAGCAAGGCGAAACCGTTGTGAATGATGATGGTGTTTTTACCGAGATGGCATTGGTGTACGCAGGCCGCACGATTACAACCAAACTCGTCGCCGCTGAAGGGCAACTATCGTTAAAACCTATCGTCGACCTTGTGTTAAATGGAGAGCAGCTTCCCGGTTTTGCAAAGGCTCGCACTCAAGAAATCAAACACTGGCAGTTGTATGTGAAACTTGGTCTCGATGAACAAACTAAATACACACCAGAAATTGAGAACATTAACTTTGAGCTATGGTTTATAGAGCAGCTTGAAGTACTAGGTGTTACTGATGTCAGCGAATTGGAAATGTTCGATCATGCAGACATACCGTTCGATGGCATTCCAACTTGGCTCTACTCAGAATTTTCGGAAAAATACCCGTTTGCATTGAGCCTTGCCGACTTGCAACTCGATGTTGAATACTTGCCCGCAAGAAAGCTGATTTACGTCCATTATCAGTCGGGTAGCCGAAAGTTATCGCCAAAACGTTGGGAGCTACCGACATGGTCTGGTTGGCGTATTCAGTTCAAAAAAGCGAGTCGAATAATTGATATCAAATAGATGGATAAGTTTTATCTCTAAAATATTAATCAAATAGATGCATATATGATTTTTCAGTGCTTATTTTGTTACAAGTTTGATTTTTATATTCCTTTTTAACCAATCAAAAGGTCATAAAAGACTATTCTTCTATATCCTATTGCTATAAAGAAAGAGTTGATAGATATTGAGTATATTGTGTTGCCAAAGTGTCGGGGGACATCATGGATAAACAGGAAGAGACGCGTGTAGAGTTCGATTACACAACATTTCTTGGCGCCTCATGCAGTAAAAAATGGACTTTTCTGGAAGCACTCACCACAATTGCGCCAGTGTTCAGTACCGTCTGGCGAGATAGCATTAAAGAGTTGGGCACCCCAGAGGATCGTTTATGGCAGATGGCATTGAAATCAATGTCGACGCGTAAAAGTGATGAGTCGAACATTGTTACCTTACTCAAGCTCGCTAAGCTGGAAGGGATCAATGAGCTCAAAGTGGTGATGCCATATTCACTTGAAGAAGAGCAGATCGAGTATATTGAATCGCGCAGTCATTTAGTGATTGCGGGTAATTCTGGAGAAGAGTTCACGATTAAGCTGTAACTTCAGCTCGCCTATAATCTCTCTCGAGGAATAGTAAAAACGTACACGTAAAAAGGGCCTCAAATATTGAGGCCCTTTTAGTATCTAAAACTTGAGTCTACGAGCTTATTAGCTTTCGAGCTTTTTATTTTGAGATTAAGCGATTAAGCAATTAGCAATTAAGCGACTAGTCGATTAGACCATAGTCAGCGCGCAGTACATCGATGATCTCTTGCTTAGGATTTTCGCTCAGTACGATCTCCGCACCTGTGATTTTCGCTGCGATATCAAGGTAAGTGCGAGACAGAGACATTAGCGAATCCAGTGGAAGTTCATTGTCACGAGCCAATGCTTCACGTTCTGGCATACGCTCTTTATTCAAAAGAATGTCGGCATCAGGGAAGTAGTTAAGCAAGAACTGACGGAAGCCTTCTTTTGAATTCTCAACGATGTTGCCGTTGTTATATTCCTGAGTATCCCAAATGCGAGATGAATCTGGAGTACCGACTTCGTCCATGTAGATAAGCTTTTCTTTGCCTTGAGCATCGTTGACGTAGCCAAACTCAAATTTGGTATCAACAAAGATTTGGTCTACTTTTGCTAGCGCTTGGCTGATTACGTTGAAGCCTTCTTTAAGAAGTTTTTCGTAATGCGCGATGTCGCTTGCTTGAGTAAAGTTGAATGCTGCGAAGTTATCTTCGATGTTGTTGCGTGTGATGTTCACATCGTCAGCTTCTGGAACGCCAGGAATACCTTTCAGAATCCCTTTTGTTGAAGGCGTGATCAGTAGCTCAGGCAACTTCTTGTCTTTCTCAAGGCCTTCAGGCATCTCGATACCACAGAATTCACGTTCGCCGTTTGCGTATGCACGCCACATTGAACCAGTGATGTATTGACGACAAATCGCTTCGATCATGACTGGGCGAGCTTTTTGTACAATCCATACGAACGGGTGAGGGATATCAAGAATATGACTGTCAGCAAGTCCGTTGTCTTTAAACAATTTGAACCAGTGGTTAGAGATAGCATTCAGAGCCGCTCCCTTACCTGGAACACCTTTAAGATTCCCTTCACCACGCCAGATACAATCAAATGCAGAGATACGGTCACTGATCACCATGATAGCTAGAGGCGCATCGGGTGCTACGTCGTAGCCTTTCTCTTTAATTAGTCGTTGGCTATCTTCTTCAGTTAACCAGTAGACTGAGCGAACCTTGCCACTGTGGACAGGTTTGTCAGTACGGATTGGTAGGTCATCATTTACGGCAAGAACTTGATCAGCAAGGCTCATTTAGACATTCCTATCTTTTATCAAACGTCATACAGAGAAGTGCGGTGTGCACATGATTAGACGGGCATTATACCCAATCTACTATTTGCTTCCAGAGAAAAAGCAAACGATTGCTAAATCTGTTGTTTAAATAAAAACCCCCGCCTAACAATCCGCTAAAAAATGGGCGAATTGTAGGGCAGGGGAAGGCAGTATGTTTGGACTGTGTTTTGGCGAATTGTTTCTTAAGTTAAATTAAGTTTGTTAGCTAAAAGATTAAGCTATGTTTGTGGACCATGTTTTTGAGCCAAAATGTTATTAAGCAAGGTGGCTTAGTGAATACGCTCTGAATTTGCATCCATAAAGAAGACTTCACATTGAAAGCGTAACCCTAATGTTCTTAGGTACTGTTGGCTGAACTGATCAATCGATGCACTTGCAACAATCGCGCTCGCATTCTTAGAGCGGATTGCTTTCTCGACAGTCTCTACCTCAGTCATTTGATGAGAGGCTTTCATATGAATAACGCGGTCGCAGCAAACATTATGTTGCTTAAGCTGCTTAGCCGATGGTCTTGGTGTTTGAGCCGTAAACAGTAACCACTGATGTTGATTGGACAGCAACGCCATTCTTGCAAACAACGCTTCCTCGTTTGAATTTTTGCTTTTACGAGAAACTGATGTAAATGCGCAGTGAACTAGCGGGCTAGAGTGTTGTGCTTTAACGTGTGCTTGAATCATTTTGCTGTCCTTATATACATGCTGTATGTGTATACAGTAGTTTTAGTTGCTTATAAGATCAAGCGTTTTTTGCGGGATTATTGGACGATTTCGTCTGAGGTTATGGATGGTAAATGATTAAATCATTGAAAGTATTCGATAAATTAAATTTGAATGAATCTGCTGTTTTGTATCATAAGTTGAATAAATGTGAGCTTTATACAGGTGTATACACTGGTTTTTGCAGAAAAGTACTGTATATACCTGTATAGAAGAGAGAACAAAGAAGAAAGAAGAAAGAAGATCTAAAACCACAGGCACAAAAAAAGCGCCTTAGGCGCTTTCTTATATTTCACGGTGTTGCTTATCTCAATGTCGCTTGGGAGAGTTTTGCTCTCATTTCCATTTCACCAATATTGAACTGGCGAACATCAATGGTTGCAATATCATTGCACTCGTTACATGCATGATGACACTTACCATCTAGGTAGTCGTGCTTTTTAACTAGGCTTGGCTTTTTGCACCAATCACAAACGCCTTCTATTGTGAACATATTCTCTCCTCACCTGTTTAAGTCAGGTGTATTTTCGGCGCAAATTATGACACAAGTAAGACCCATTAGTTAATAGTTTGTTACCCATTTTTGAGAGGGGGATCGATTGCAACACCAATAAAATCGATATCTTTGAGATCTAGGAAAATGAAGATGTGTGTTTGTTTACGGTTTTGTAACATTTTGTAAAATGGTTTTTAGCGCATTGTTCAAACGTTTCATTTCTTCGTCACATCCGTGACCATCTGGATGGTAGATCTTTGATAGCTGTTTGTATCGGATCTTGATGCTTTTCTGGTCGGGGATTGAGCTAGGTGTGTAGCCAAATAGCGCGCAGGCCACCTGCAAATTACTCAGACCTTTGCTGTTTTTCTGCTTCTTCAATTCGTGGAACATAGTGTTCAGCTGGCGTTTTTGCTGCTTAATCGTAAGGTCCTTCGAGCTAAGCTGCGCTTCAAGTGATTGTTGTTGCTGTCGCGAATCACCCGACTTTAGAGCTTGTCTTTTTCTTGAGATAACGAGCGTCGCAATAATGCTGATGATTGAAATCAACACGGCCAACGCAGCACCAATCATATAGTCAGAGCTAGTTAGGTTAGAACTGGAGAGGTTAGAGCGTGATGCTTGGTTAGATTGAACGTGCTTAGATACCCCCTGACTGGTGTCTATTTCAGAGTCGATGCTGTCATCGAGCTGTTCTATTGAAGAGATCTGTTTTGCACGTTGCTGGTTGAATTGTGCTTCCAAAATGCGGTTGTAGCCCTCTTCTGCTTGTGGATTATCTTTTAAGGCTGCTTCATACCATAGCTGCGCTTTATCTAATGGTTGAAGGAGGTCTTGTTCTAGCGAGGATTCGTAGAGTTTTGCTACCTCGATAGGTGCGCGCTGGTTACCTTGCAACGCCGCTTTAATAAACCATTCCAAAGCAAGCTTGTTACTTTGTTCAACACCTGTACCTGCCAAGTACCATTCACCCAGTCTAAATTGCGCGTTTGGGTTGCCGTTTTCTGCTGACTGCGTGTACCAATACAATGCATCACTGGTGCTAACAGGAACGTCGACACCCGATTCATAAGCTTGAGCCAATTGGTATTGAGAAACTGGATCTTGAGGTTGTGATTCTAGTGAAAATTCATCACTGCTTGCTGCGTGCACGAAATGTGTGGTGGACAGTTGAATCGTGGAAAAGATGAGGGCTAGAAATAGTGTTCTAAGAAATGATGATGACAGAATGTTGGATAGGATCAGCAAAAGATAAGTCTCGTAAAAAAGCCCAGAATCGATATGTCAGTATGAATACGCTTTATGGTCGTTGATTATTATTATCACGTTAAATGAGTAACATAACTGATAAACAACTATATAGAGGTTAATTCAATAGATAAAGATGGACTGGGCTTTAATCGTGCTACTTAAGCGGCAAGATTTGAATCTCTACGCGACGGTTACAAGCACGACCTTGAGAGGTGTTATTGTCACATAGAGGGTAGCGCTCACCGTTACCACGAGCAATAGCACGACCTGCAGCAACGTCTTGAGAGATCAAGAATGCACGAACAGATTCAGCTCGACGCTCAGAAAGGATTTGGTTCGTCGATTCGCTGTCAGTGACCTTCAATCACTAGGCTAGTGTCTGGGTATTCAACTAGGATGCGAGCAACGCCGCGAAGGGTATTGTGAATGCTTGATTCCAAAGCGTAAGAGCCAGAATCAAAACCGATGCCGTTTTCTAGGCGAAGTAGAAGTTGGTTCTCACCGACACGTTCAACTTGAACGCCTGAATTCATTAGCTCTTCACGAAGGGCAGCTTCTTGTCGGTCAAAGTAGTAACCAATACCACCAACAGCGGCGCCACCGGCAGCACCAATAAGTGCACGTTTACCACGGTCTTTAGAGTCACCAGTTGCAGCACCAGCGAGTGCACCAATTAGAGCGCCTTGAGTTGCAGAGTTAGCCTCAGATTCGCCAGTTGTCGCGTTTTGGCGTTGAGTTGCCTGACAACCCGTTAAAGCGATAGTAAGCGCTAGGGCTAGTGTGATTTTTTTAACGTATTTCTCCATCATGTACTTCTGTCAAACGAATGAATCCGAGTGACAAACATAGTCCTGTAAATCTTATTGATGGTTTTTATCAATACGTCGAAGCAATGTAAAGTGGCTCTATGATTTAGTTATCTTTTTAGCTGCCTGGGTACCGCCAACTGGTCGATTAACAGACAATTTACGACCTTTCTTCAAACCAACTTCATAATCGGCGGTGAGGTTTTTCATCGCTTCTCTCAGTTGCTGCTTGAACGTTTCACGGTCGATATTTTTGAATTCTTTATCAATGTAATTATTGATCTTGTTGTTTGATTCGTCGTCTGGGGTAATAGTTGGTAGCTTTTCAAGCGCACCTTCAACCCAGCCTGAAACAAACGAGTTCACGCGGCGTGTCACTTCTAAGGACCCTGTGCCAGAGCCAGCAAAGCTATTTCTGAATTGGCCGGTGTGTTCATTCAGTTCACGATAAATGATATCGAAAGCGAACGCTGCGAAGATCGCGCGGTCGGCTTCACCAATGAACTCAACACGCTTGAGGCCTTTATGATTCAGCAATACGGCTTCTACGCCAAATTTGGTGTTGATACCGCGAATAACACGCAGCAGTGTAGAACTGATATTTGCAGGTAACAGGTGACTGGACTGAGTTTTCCCCATCTTGATAAATTCAATATCGTCTTTTTCGAGACCATATTTCAGCATCAAGTTATGCGCCATTTTTATCGCATTGGCAGCTTCATTGACGTTCGCAGAATTTCCAAGCTCAAGACACTTGGCAATTTTCTTTAGGGCTTTTTTCTTATCCATCGACAATTTAATCAGTACCGCAAATTTTTAAAAGTCCAACATTTTACATGTTTTCGCGGGTAACAGAAAGGCAAAACTGGTTTGATGAACAAGGACGGCGGTGAACATTGAACTGCATGAGCCCAGTTGGCGGTAAAAACAAAAACGCCATCAAGCGTATTGATGGCGTTAGTGACAAGTTTTTTCAATATGTCTAGAGCATTCGTAAACTAGATACCCAGTTCATCGAGTAGATCTGCCGCAGAATCATTGCCAGAGCTTTGAGCTGGCTTGTTCGCTTCTTGCATTTTTTTCTGAGTCGCCTCAAGAATGCTATCTGGACATTCGTCTTCTGCGATTTCAAATTCTTCTAATTGAATGAACTCAGTCTTATCCATCGCAAGCTCAAGGTAGAAGATGTTGTTATTAGCGGTAGAGAAGGTCACACGACGAGCTTGTGGACGGTCGAGATTGGTATCAACAGAAAGGTTAACTTGCTTGTTCAGAGCCAGCATTTTCGGTTGGTTTTGTGTGATGTTGGTTTGCAGCTCTTTGCGGATTTTATTGGTGAAATCGCCAACTAATTGGTTCATCAACTCACCCAATACATCACCCACTTCGTCTGAAGTATGAAGCACAGCAAGCTCGTTTTCAGGCATGCCCATATTGCGCATGTAATTGGTGTAGATCTCTAGCGCTGCTTTGGACGTAAAATTAATAACAACGAGACCAGAAAAGCCGCCGTCAAACAGAACGAAGCAACCAAAATCTGGCTTTAGGCTTGTCTTGTTGATCTTTTGAACCATGGCTGAATAGGACACCTGAGAAGCCGTCGCTGAAGTCAGTACGCTTGAGACTGATTGGCATAGTTTAAGAAGGATATCTTCAGTTGTGACTGTTTTGTTTTTTTTCATTGTGATGTGCTCGTGGAGATGTCTTAAACAAAATGTTATTCAGTATATTGTTACTGAATTAAGACGAAAGTGACTATTTCTCCATTCTTGCACTGAGATTCTGATTTGATCACCTTTTTATATGATCTTAATAGTAGTAAAGTGACGAAATTCAAAGAAAATTATTAAAAATCTCAGATAACCCAATGCTGATAGGATCAGCGAAGTAGGGGCAGGAAGCAAATGTTACCAAGACTTCAACTCAATGCTGATGTCGATCCAGTTGTCGTACGCTTTTTAGATGAACTAAAAACAGCGGGCTTTACTGGCGACATTGAATCTCAATATTCTAGCCGTTTGGCTGTGGCGACTGATAATAGTGTCTATCAGCAATTGCCGCAGGCGGTCATCCTTCCTAAAACAACGCAAGACGTTGTGCTTATCGGTAAAGTGGTTTCTAAATCCGCTTACGAACGCGTGACTTTTTCCCCTCGTGGCGGCGGTACCGGAACCAACGGACAATCTTTAACAAAAGGTGTCGTGGTTGACCTGTCGCGATACATGAATAAGGTTCTTGAGATTAACGAGAAAGAGGGCTGGGTAAGAGTTCAGTCTGGTGTCGTTAAAGATCAATTGAACGACGCTGTTCGCCCTTATGGTTACTTTTTCTCTCCAGACCTTTCTACCAGTAACCGAGCAACCTTGGGTGGCATGATCAATACCGATGCTTCGGGCCAAGGGTCATTGAAGTACGGCAAAACGTCTGACCATGTATTGTCGCTGCAAGCGGTGTTCGCAGATGGTTCATGTCTAGAATCTGATTTATCACACGGCTTACCTGTAGAGGGTGAATTCGCTCACCATGCACTTGCGGTGACAGAGGCGGTTTGTCGAGACAAACGCGCTCAAATCTTAGATAAATTCCCTCCGCTGAATCGCTTCTTAACAGGCTATGACCTAAAGAATGCAATCAACGAACAAGATGACAGCTTTGACCTAACTCGCGTTCTATGTGGCGCTGAAGGTTCTTTAGCATTCATCACGGAAGCAAAGTTAAACCTAACCAAGATTCCAAAAGCGCGCACACTGGTTAACGTGAAATACAACACGTTTGATTCTGCGCTGCGTAATGCGCCGTTCATGGTGGAAGCGAAAGCACTGTCTGTTGAAACGGTAGATTCAAGAGTATTGAACCTAGCGAAGCAAGACATCGTTTGGCACACCGTGAGCGATTTGCTGACTGATGTTCCGAACAAAGAGATGCTTGGCATCAACATGGTTGAGTTTGCAGGCCAAGATGAAGCGGAAGTTGAACAGCAAGTTCAAGCGCTGACTGCACGCCTTGAAACCATGGTTGAAAGCGAAGAAGCCGGCGTGATTGGTTTTCAAGTTTGTAGCGATTTGGCGAGCATTGGCCGAATCTACAACATGCGTAAGAAAGCAGTGGGTCTGTTAGGTGCGGCGAAAGGCCGAGCTAAGCCAGTCGCTTTTGCTGAAGATACTTGTGTACCACCAGAAAACCTCGCGGATTTCATCTCTGAATTTAGAGTGTTACTCGATTCAAAAGAGTTGAATTACGGCATGTTTGGTCACGTTGACGCGGGCGTATTACACGTTCGTCCAGCATTGGATCTGTGTGACCCGATGCAAGAAGCATTGATGCATGAAGTCTCTGATGAAGTGGTTAAGCTGGTGGCGAAATACGGCGGTTTAATGTGGGGCGAGCACGGTAAAGGTTTCCGTTCTGAGTATGGCCCAGACTTCTTTGGTGAAGAGCTGTTTACCGAATTAAGACGTATTAAAGCAGCATTCGACCCGCACAACAAGATGAACCCAGGCAAGATCTGTACGCCTTTAGAAAGTGACGCTGAATTGGTGAAAGTCACCGATACCAAGCGTGGTTTCTACGACCGTCAGATCGACGTACAAGTTCGTGACAGCTTCAAGCAAGCAATGGAATGTAACGGTAACGGCTTGTGTTTCAACTACGATACTAGCTCGCCAATGTGTCCTTCAATGAAAGTTACGGCTGACCGACGTCACTCACCCAAAGGCCGCGCAGGCTTGGTAAGAGAGTGGTTGCGTCAACTGACTGAACAAGGCGTTGATATTCTCGACCTTGAGCAAGAAGCGTTGAAAGACAACACACCCGTTAAGACTATGATTGAGCGTGTTCGCAATACGATGAACAAACGCCATGAGTACGATTTCTCGCATGAAGTTCATGAGGCGATGAACGGTTGTTTGGCGTGTAAAGCGTGTGCGAGTCAATGTCCGATCAAAGTCGATGTACCAAGTTTCCGTTCTCGATTCTTGAACATCTACTACTCGCGTTACCAGCGCCCTGCAAAAGATTATCTAGTTGCCAACATTGAAACCATGCTGCCGCTGATGGCGAAAGCGCCAAAAGTAGTCAACGCTGCATTGGGTCAAAAGTGGATCCAAACGGCAACAGCTAAAACGGTCGGTTATGTTGATGCACCATTGATGTCGGTGCCTACGCTCAAAAATCGTCTAGCGAGTAAAGAGCTGCAACTCTTCGATTTACAGTATTTAGAAGGCTTGTCTTCTGAACAGAAGAAACAGCATGTGCTGATCGTTCAAGACCCGTTTACCAGCTTCTATGATGCCGAGGTGATTGAAGACTTTGTCACTCTGGCTCAAAAACTTGGCAAAACTCCGGTACTGCTGCCGTTCAAACCGAATGGTAAAGCGTTGCACATCAAGGGCTTCTTAAATCGTTTTGCACGTGAGGCGAAATCGACTTCGGATTTCTTGTCGATGGTGGCGGATATCGGAATTCCTTTGGTCGGTGTTGATCCTGCTCTTGTGCTTTGTTACCGCGATGAATACGTCGAGATCTTAGGTGACAAGCGCGGCGACTTTGATGTACTTACTGTGCATGAATGGTTAATGCCATCTCTAGGTGAGTTCGAAGCACGCTCAGCAAGTGAAGATATGTGGTACTTGTTTGCTCACTGTACTGAGAAAACCAAAATGCCGAACGCTGAAAAAGAGTGGGGTACTATCTTCAAACACTTTGGGGCGGCGTTAACCAGCGTTCCTGTCGGCTGTTGTGGTATGGCGGGAACTTTCGGCCACGAAGTCGATAAGCTACAAATGTCGAAAGACATATATGGTTTAAGCTGGAAGCCTCAAATGCAGGACTTACCAAAAGATCGTTGCTTGGTGACGGGCTATTCTTGCCGCAGCCAAGTGAAGCGTTTTGAAGGTGAGAAGCTTGCTCACCCATTACAGGCGCTAGCAAAAATTCTCTAATACATTTAGCCCAGCAATTGCTGGGCTTTTTTCTAAACTAACAAAGGAATGTTAATAAGGAAAAGTATGAAATTTCTAGAATTAAAAGTACCACCAGTTGCACTGTTCATTATTGTATTCGTAGCATCATACTTCTGCGCTCAACAGTTGAGCCAAGGGACACTGGCATTGCCTTATGGAATGATTGTGTTAGGAATCGGAGTCACATTGAGTGGTGTGATCGGAATATCCGGCATATTGGAATTTCGAAAACAGAAAACCACCGTTAACCCGATCAAAGTAGAAACCGCTTCAGCCGTCGTGGACAGTGGAATTTTTGGCTACACGCGAAACCCAATGTACTTAGGGTTGTTCATCCTGCTATTTTGCTTTGGCTACTTCTTCCAGAATATCTTCAGTGTACTACTTAGCTTTGGCTTCGTAATCTACATGAATTACTTCCAAATCAAACCCGAAGAGCGAGCACTAGAACAATTATTCGGCGCAGAATATGTTGATTACAAACAAAAGGTTAGACGCTGGATTTAGTGATGATTTGAGTGCTGGCTTAGTAATCGAAATAAAAAAGCCCAGCTTGAGATTGTCAAGCTGGGCTTTATTGATCTTGTTCTAGAGCTGATTAAGCAGCGGCTGTGAACTGAGCTAGAAACATCTCTTTGCGTTCGTTGAAGCGGTTTACTAGGTCGTCTACAGAAGCTTGGTCGTATGGCTTAAGGCCACTTGCTACCATACGCTTCACGCCTTTACCTACTACTTCGCCGTCTTCTTTGAAATCGAAGTTCAGGGTCACGATGCCACGTTTGCCTTCAACATCAAAAGTCGCGCCAGAGAATTCAACTTCTGGGTGAGACAGGTCTAGGCGAGTAAATTCAACTTCCATGCTCTCGTAAATCACTAGAGGACGTTGGCAGTTGATCATCATTTGTTGTTCTTCCATAAGAGGAACCATGATGTGTGGGAAGTTCATGCCAGAGAACTTAACGTAGTTTGTTACTACGTGCTCGATGAATGCTTGATCATGGCTCTTCTCACCTTCACAAGACATGTGTAGGTACTCTTTACCATTTGCATCGATAAGTGAGCTCTCTTTTTCACACTTGTTGTCAACGCTTAACGCAATACCGTTACCAACCATACCTGAAAAATCAAAACGCATTTTTTGGCTGATGCCTTCTTTTTGCAGAAGTACTGCAAATAAAAGATCGCCAGGTACACAGAAGCGCTTGTTGTCTTCATCGTGAATCGGGTTGAAATCGCCAGCTACTTTTTTAGCAAAGTGGCTTGCTTGTTCACGAGTGAATTGAAATTGATTGTCTTCAGTAGAAAAGTAAGGTGTCAGAAACATAGTATCGCTATTAGTCATCAAATCTGGGGTGGATTATAGCTAACTAACTTCGTTCTAATGGTCTATCCAGTTAACTTTGCTTATATATCAGTCGATTAGATAAATACGTTGGATGGTATGTGACGATTTTGAGGGGATATGGTGACTGGCTCAATGCAACAAGGGCTAATCGATAGCCCTTGTTTATATGACGTGTTATTTCACGACTCAGAAGCTACACAAAATACCTTCAGGCATTAAGTGGTTGTGTACAGACAATTTGAGCAATAAGTTAGCTTGCTCGATATCTGGTGAGAAGTAGCGATCTTTGTCGTAGAAGCTGACTTTCTCGCGCAGTATCTGTTTTGCTTCTTCTACTCGAGGAGAAGAGAGATTTGGTGCTCTAAAATCCAAGCCTTGTGCTGCTGCTAAGTATTCAACAGCCAAGATGCCACGGGTGTTTTCTGCCATGTCACGCAGTCGACGACCCGCAAAGGTTGCCATAGATACATGATCTTCTTGGTTTGCCGATGTTGGAAGGCTGTCTACTGAAGCTGGGTGTGCCAGTGTTTTATTCTCGCTTGCCAGAGCAGCAGACGTTACTTGAGCAATCATAAAGCCTGAGTTAACGCCGCCGTTATCGACTAAGAAAGGTGGAAGTTTGCTTAGTGCGCTATCAATCAGCAGTGCCATTCTTCGTTCAGAAAGGCTACCAATTTCTGCAATCGCAAGTGCTAGGTTATCCGCTGCCATTGCCACAGGTTCTGCGTGGAAGTTACCACCTGAAATAATGTCGCCGTCTTCAGCAAATACCAGTGGGTTATCCGATACCGAGTTCGCTTCAACGTTTAACGTTTCTGCTGAATTACGAATTTGCTGTAAACAGGCACCCATCACTTGAGGCTGACAGCGCAACGAGTAAGGGTCTTGAACCTTTTCACAGCAAGTGTGTGATTCACCAATCTCACTCTTTTGATCAAGCATATGGCGATAAGCAAGCGCGGCATCCATTTGACCACGATGACCACGAACGCGATGAATTCGAGGGTCAAACGGACGACGACTACCCAGTGCAGCTTCAACAGACATTGCACCACATACGGTTGCAGACGCAAACAAGTCTTCCGCTGCGAACAGACCTTCTAATGCAAAGGCAGTCGATGCTTGTGTGCCGTTTAACAGCGCTAAGCCTTCTTTCGGCGCAAGTGTGATTGGTTCAAGACCTGCGATCTGCATTGCTTCTAAGCCAGTGATGATCTTGCCGTTGTGGCGTGCTTGGCCTTCACCTAGCAGAACGGTACTCATGTGGGCGAGGGGAGCAAGATCTCCAGATGCGCCTACTGAGCCTTTTTGTGGAACACACGGGTAAACCTGCGCGTTCACAAGATCGATAAGAGCGTTAATCACTTTGAGGCGGATACCAGAGTAACCGCGAGACAAGCTGTTAATCTTCAATACCATCATCAAGCGTACGGTTTCATCAGACATGAACTTGCCAATGCCCGCAGCGTGAGAAAGTACGATACTTTTCTGTAGTACTTCTAAATCTTCAGGCGCAATTTTGGTATTTGCCAATAAGCCAAAACCCGTATTGATGCCATACACAGTGCGATCTTCAGCAATCACTTGTTCTACAACGTGCATGCTCGCTTCAATATCAGGAATCGCTGCTGGATCGAGTGATAAGTTTACAGGGCTACGGCTGATTTTTCGAAGTTCAGGCAGGCCTAGAAGTCCTGGTTTAAGTAATAAATTCAACATGTTCTCTCCAGAAGTTAAAGGCGACGAAGTTCTTCGTTTAGCATAGGTAAATCAAGCTTCTGCTCTTTAGCACACTGCTTGGCAATATCGTAACCCGCATCAGCATGACGCATAACGCCTGTTGCTGGGTCGTTGTGAAGTACACGAGTAATGCGCTGCGATGCATCTTCACTGCCGTCACAACAAATCACCATTCCTGAGTGTTGTGAGAAGCCCATGCCAACGCCACCACCATGGTGCAGAGAAACCCATGTTGCGCCACCTGCCGTATTTAGAAGGGCGTTCAATAGAGGCCAATCTGATACGGCATCTGATCCATCCATCATGCCTTCTGTTTCGCGGTTCGGGCTTGCTACTGAACCTGAATCTAGGTGGTCACGACCAATAACAACCGGTGCTTTAAGTTCGCCATTTTTGACCATTTCATTGAATGCTTGGCCTAAGCGTTCACGGTCTTTCAAGCCAACCCAACAAATACGAGCTGGTAGGCCTTGGAACTGAATGCGTTCACGTGCCATATCTAGCCAGTTATGTAGATGTGGGTTGTCTGGAATCAGTTCTTTTACTTTTTGGTCTGTTTTGTAGATGTCTTCTGGGTCACCAGATAGTGCCGCCCAACGGAAAGGACCAATACCTTCGCAGAATAAAGGTCGAATATAAGCCGGAACGAAACCTGGGAAATCAAACGCGTTTTCTACGCCTTCTTCCAGTGCCATTTGGCGAATGTTATTACCGTAATCCACGGTCGCTGCGCCGCGGTATTGCAGGTCTAACATCGCTTGTACTTGAATCGCCATAGATTGCTTAGCGGCTTTGACCACTTTTGCTTCATCAATGGAGCGCTCTTGTGCGGCTTTCTCCATCGTCCAACCTTGCGGCAAGTAGCCGTTAAGAGGATCGTGGGCAGAGGTTTGGTCAGTCACCACATCAGGTGTGATATTGCGTTCAACTAACTCTGGGAAGACGTCTGCGGCGTTACCTAATAAGCCAACAGAGATTGGCGTGTCTGACTCTTTAATCATTGCCATCGCTTCATCTAAGCTGGTGGCTTTTTTGTCTACATAGCCAGTACGCAAGCGGTAGTCGATTCGTGATTCATCACACTCCACTGCGATCATTGAGAAGCCAGCCATCGTTGCAGCAAGAGGTTGAGCGCCGCCCATTCCACCAAGACCGCCCGTTAGAACCCACTTGCCGTTTGCTTCACCTTGGAAGTGCTTCTTCGCGATAGCGACAAAGGTTTCGTAAGTACCTTGAACGATGCCTTGTGAACCAATGTAAATCCAGCTGCCTGCTGTCATTTGGCCGTACATCATCAAGCCTTCTTTATCGAGCTCGTTGAAGTGTTCCCAGTTCGCCCAGTGTGGAACAAGGTTCGAGTTAGCGATCAGTACGCGAGGTGCGTTTTTATGAGTCGGGAACACGCCCACAGGTTTACCTGATTGAACAAGTAAGGTTTGGTCGTCCTCTAAACGCTCCAATACTTCCACAATCTTGTCATAACATTTCCAATCACGCGCAGCGCGACCAATACCGCCATAAACAACCAGTGCATGTGGGTGTTCTGCCACATCAGGGTCTAGGTTGTTCATCAGCATACGCAGTGGTGCTTCTGTTAACCAAGATTTAGCGCGCAAAGTGGTGCCATGAGGTGCGCGAATTTCGCGAGTCGTGTCGAGACGAGGGTCACTGTTGTGGTGTTCCGTCATTTTGGAATTCCTTCTGTTTCACGTTATATCGTTGTAGTTGTAGTTGTAGTTGTAGTTGTAGTTATCGGTATAGCTGGATTAGTCGCTGGCCATTGCACTGGCAATATCCCAACATAAACGAGCCGCTAATCGAGCCGTTTGGCCATCGACGTCGTAGTCTGGGTTGTATTCCGCTATGTCCGCGATAATGAGTTTTTCACTGTGTTGGAAAATCTGTTCTAGAAAAGGAGCAAGCGCTTCATAGCTCACGCCTCTTGCCGCTGGTGCACTTACGCCCGGCGCAGTAGCTGCGGGGAAAACATCGAGATCAATGGTGAGATAGAGATAATCACACTCAACGATGAATTTTTGTAACTTGATCAGTTGAGCGACTTGATTCACTTGGGTCATGTTGCGGTCGTGTTCATACCACACGCCCAGTTGGTCAGCTTTGTTAAACAGCGCTTTGGTATTGCTGGCGGCACTCACACCAAGACAAGCGTAATGAAACGGCCATTGATGTGCGTGGCAGTAATCACTGATCTGGTTAAAAGGCGTGCCGGAGCTCGGTTTAACATCGGTGATGTCGCTTTCAAATTCACGAAGATCAAAGTGAGCATCAAAATTAACGATGCCGATCTTAGGATTGTGTTCTGATTGAATTTTATTTAGGTGCTCAGCGAGACCTTGGAACGTTGCCCAAGCCACCTCGTGACCACCGCCAAGGGTAATCACTTTGTTGGTTGCTAAGGCATTGGCAATCACAGAAGCACACTGTTTTTGGCTGACTTCTAATTGACCATCATTGCACTCGATATCACCAAGATCGGCGATGTGTGCGTCACTGTGCCAAGCCATATTCGCCAATGCTTGGCGTATCAAGTTAGGTGCTTGTTTCGCGCCCACGCGTCCTTTATTTCTTGCAACACCGGCATCGCTGGCAAAGCCTACCAAGGCGATATCACCGTCAGTCAGCTTGTCACTTAACTCACTACTTTGCACTTGCTTGGTAATGTGATGAACGCGAGTACCGAGTGCGCCATCTTCAAGATCATTACGTCCGGTCCACACAAAGTTATGCACGGTTGTTGCGTTATCTTGGATAGCGTTGGATTTAGATTGAGTCATGACACACCTCGCCATTAACAATGCGTTTATGCAGGTGAGGAACACCGACTTGATAGCTTAGATCTGCAGGGTGGTCGATGTTCCAGATAGCCAAATCTGCGGCATAACCGATTTCGACTTTGCCTTTGGTTTGTGACTCACCAATGGCAGCCGCCGCGTTACAAGTTACACCGCGTAGCGCTTCTTCAGGCGTCGTACCAAACAGGGTGCAGCTCATGTTCATCATCAGGGTTAAGTCTGCAAAGGGAGATGTGCCGGGGTTTAGGTCGGTCGCGATCGCCATTGGGATTTTGTGTTCACGAAGTAAAGCAATAGGTGGCTGTTGAGTCTCTTTCAGGAAGTAGAAAGCACCGGGTAGCAAGGTGGCAACTGTGCCTGATTCTGCCAGTGCTTTTACTCCGGTTTCATCAAGGTATTCAACATGGTCAACAGAGAGTGCGCCGTATTTAGCTGCAAGCGCGCTGCCACCCATATTCGAAAGTTGTTCAGTGTGGCCTTTAATCGCGAGGCCATGTGCTTTGGCTGCTGCAAATACACGTTCGGTTTGTTCTAGGTTGAAGCCGATAGATTCGCAAAACACGTCAACTGCATCGGCGAGCCCTTGCCCCGCAGCTTTAGGAATGATCTCTTGGCAAACCAGATCTATGTAACGATCTGGTTGTTCTTTGTATTCTGGCGGTACTGCGTGTGCTGCAAGGAGAGTGGTAGTGATCTTAATTCGGCGATGATTTTCTAACGCTTTAGCTGCACGTAACATCTTGAGTTCGTCTTCAAGTGTTAAACCATAGCCCGATTTTACTTCGATGCTGGTTACGCCACTTCTTAGCAGGCCATCGAGTCTAGGTAGTGCCATTTCAACCAGTTCAGACTCTTGCGCTGCGCGTGTTGCAGTGACTGTCGCAAGAATCCCGCCGCCTTGTTTGGCGATGTCGGTGTAAGAGATACCATTCAAACGCTGTTCAAATTCGTTGGCGCGATTGCCTGCAAATACGAGGTGAGTGTGGCAATCAATCAGACCTGGGGTAACGAGCTTGTTTTTGCAATCATAGGTGATGTAATCCGCAGAGTTATCAGTGCTCGGTTGTTCTACCTCATAAGCAAGTACGCCTTGGTTTGAACAAGAGATGGACACGATTTTACCGCTTTCGATAACGATATCTTGAGGGGAAGAGGGCTGATAACCGTCGGCTCCCGAACTCATGGAGACCACTCGTGCGTTTTTGAGGATCAAATTCATAATCACCTAGATCTTTGCTAAATATTAAATGTATATACAAATAAATAGGCTAAACGCTGACCCGAATCAAGTTGATGTTGCAAAAATGTGATCGGCGATCAGGATGATGTTCTTTAATCTAGAAGTATCTTGGAGCTTAATTTGTACTTAGAGCCAGGATGGTAGAGCAATGCAAAGCTGATGAGGCGTTCTTTGCTCCATGTTCTTCTATTCAAAAGAAGGCAAGGTTCTGATTCAGATAGCTTTAGTGACGTTCTGATTTGAGAATCTGGAATAATGGCTTCAACCGTGTGCTCGATAGCACTTAACGGGCAGCTTTTTGAAAGGTATTCGTTGGGCGTAGAGGTTGAAAAGTCTTGCTCTAGGTATTTTGGAGCGGCTTGAGAGTTCACCCAGCGCGCTTCCAATTGAATCGGTGCGTTGTCCGCAAAGTGTATGATTTCACTATAGAACACTTCTGCGTTAATCATCACACCTAACCGTGTAGCCGTGCTTTCATCAGCCTTGATACTATCGTGCTTGATAACCTGGCTAGTATACGTTTGGCCTCGGTCTTTGATCTCTTGCGCTATGTTGTTGATATCAAGCAACGGAGATTGCGCTTTTTCGTCGGGTTCACAAACAAAAGTCCCCAGTCTTGGTTTCCTGATGAGCTTGCCTTCAGACACAAGATCTCGAATGGCTTTATTGACCGTCATTCGACTCACATTGAACTGCTCGGTAAGTTCGAGTTCTGTGGTGATTTGGTAACCCACCGGCCAATGACCACTGCTGATCTTGTCATCTATGAACTGTTTTATCTGAAGGTAGAGCGGTGCTTTCGACATAATGAAACCTTATTTGACTATACAAATAGAGTAACGGAATTTTTCACGATTTCAACATTTCCTCGGGCAATGTGACCTTATTCAACATAGATGGGGCAAATTGCTTGATTCTGTGAGGCAAGTGTCGCAAATTGTCACGCAATAACTATTCGTAAATCAGATAATTAGAAAGGGAAATAATATGTTTAAGAAATTAAAGGCCTCGTTGGGCATCGGTGCAGCAAAGGTTGATACTGTCTTAGATAATATTGAAGTTTTCCAAGGTGGAGAGTTGTCTGGCAATGTTCACATTGTTGGTGGTGACGTTGAGCAACAAATCGACCTGATCAACTTGGTTCTCAACACAGAAGTAAAAGTAGAAACGGAAGATAGCACCAGCTACGAAACCTTTTCGTTGGGTCGTATTCAAGCGGTAGAACCATTTGTGATCCAACCGGGTGAAACCAAATTGGTGCCGTTCCGTCTTAAGTTAAATGATGAAACACCAGTCACCGCGTTGAACGCACAAATGAACCAATGCCATGTGTGGGTTGAAACCAACCTAGATATCGGCTTTGCGATTGATCCTAAAGACCGTGACTTTATCTCCGTTCATCCACTGCCAACAGTCGCTAAAATTATCCAAGGTGTGGAAGCATCGGGCATGGCAATGGTGAAAGCAGACGTAGAGAAGGGCTTCTTAAAAGGCAACAGCTTTGCTTCTCGTTCGGGCTGTTACCAAGAGATTGAGTTTCGCAGCGGCGGCTTCATGAATAATAAAGAGATCGAGCTGTCATTCATCGTTGAAGGTTCAATGGTTCACTGCCTAGCAGAAATCGACCGCTCAATGAGCTTCCGCGGCGACCAATACATCTCATTCAGCTTACCTGCTAATGCGGCCGACTCAGACATTCGCAACGCTGTATCAAGAATCATGAGTGCGTAGTTCCCTTTCTGTTAGTAGTCGCTTTTTCTATTAATAGAGACAAGACAGTACGATTTCTATAGCCGAACTTATCCGTTCGGCTTTTTTGTATTGTAGATAAAGCCAACGAATTACTGATTGAACTATGGGTTAGGCGTTAGAAGGATCTATATAGAAGAGACATTTCAGTCATATAGTTTTGTGGTGCTGCGGGACTAACATTGTCATTTCATATAATTTCGTTACAATGTTCGGCTACTCACAGATGTGGCATCTGTATTTGCTTCTATGTGGGTATATTTATTATGCATATATCCCCAATCAGCGTACTCGTTGATTGAAAGACATATATTAAACATTTTCATGTGTTGCTTGGTGTGTAACACCACTGTAAAGGACAAATAATGCCAATTATTACTCTTCCTGACGGTAGTCAGCGTCAATTTGACAACCCTGTATCAACTCTAGATGTTGCCCTATCAATCGGTCCTGGTCTTGCGAAAGCAACCATTGCTGGTCGTGTAGACGGCGAGCGAGTTGATGCTTGTGATCTTATCGAAAACGATGCAAGCCTAGAAATCATCACTGCTAAAGATGAAGTTGATGGCCTTGAGATCGTTCGTCACTCTTGTGCTCACCTTTTAGGCCACGCGGTTAAGCAGCTTTTTCCAGAAGCGAAAATGGCGATCGGTCCCACCATCGATAACGGTTTCTACTACGATATCGACCTTGAGCACTCTCTAACGCAAGAAGATCTAGAAAAGATTGAAAAGCGTATGAAAGAGCTAGCGAAGACCAAGTATCAGGTTGTTAAGAAGAAAGTTAGCTGGCAGGAAGCGCGCGACGCATTCGAAGCTCGCGGCGAGACTTACAAGATTGAAATCTTGGACGAGAATGTTTCTAAAGACGATCGTCCAGGTCTGTACCATCACGAAGAATACATCGATATGTGTCGTGGCCCGCACGTGCCTAACATGAGCTTCTGTCAGCACTTCACTCTACTTAACGTAGCGGGTGCATATTGGCGTGGTAACAGTGACAACAAGATGCTTCAACGTATCTACGGCACTGCATTCCACGACAAGAAGGCACTTAAAGCTCACCTTGTGCGCCTAGAAGAAGCGGCTAAACGTGACCACCGTAAAATCGGTAAAGCGCTTGACCTATTCCACATGCAGCAAGAAGCACCAGGCATGGTGTTCTGGCACCACAACGGTTGGACTATCTTCCGTGAGCTAGAAGTATTTATTCGTCAAAAACTGACTGAGTACGATTACCAAGAAGTTAAAGGCCCATTAATGATGGACCGTGTTCTTTGGGAACGCTCTGGTCACTGGGATAAGTACGCTGAAGCGATGTTCACTACTTCTTCAGAGAACCGTGAATACGCTATCAAGCCAATGAACTGTCCTGGTCACGTTCAAATCTTCAACCAAGGTTTGAAATCTTACCGTGATCTACCGCTACGTATGGCTGAGTTCGGCTCATGTCACCGTAACGAGCCGTCTGGCGCACTTCACGGCATTATGCGTGTTCGTGGCTTCACTCAAGATGATGCTCACGTATTCTGTACTGAAGACCAAGTTCAACAAGAAGTTAAAGCTTGTATTGAAATGGTTTACGATACTTACACAACTTTCGGCTTCGAAAGCATCGTTGTTAAGCTATCTACTCGTCCAGAACAGCGTGTAGGTTCAGACGAAATGTGGGACCGTGCAGAGGCTGACCTTAAGCAAGCGCTAGAGGCAATGGACATTGCATACGAGATTCAAGAAGGCGAGGGTGCGTTCTACGGACCTAAGATTGAATTTACTTTGCATGATTGTTTGGACCGCGCTTGGCAATGTGGTACAGTGCAGCTCGATTTTGCATTACCAGAACGTTTAGGTGCTACTTACGTAGGTGAAGATAACGAGCGTCACACGCCAGTTATGATCCACCGCGCGATTTTAGGTTCACTAGAACGCTTCATTGGTATTCTTATTGAAGAATACGCTGGCTTTTTCCCAACGTGGTTGGCGCCAGAACAAGCAGTTGTAATGGGCATTACAGACAAACAGTCTGAATATGTACAAGAAATTACGAAAAAACTGCAAAAAAGTGGATTTAGAGTCAAAGCAGACTTGAGAAATGAGAAGATTGGCTTTAAAATCCGCGAACATACTTTGAAACGTGTACCGTTCATGCTTGTGTGTGGTGACCAAGAAATGGAAGCCGGCGAAATTGCAGTACGTACACGTAAAGGTAAGGACCTTGGCAAATTTAAAGTGGATGACTTTATTTCATACATCCAAGCCGAGGTTTCAAGCCGTAAGCTCAATCTGGAGGAATAGCTATTAAAGGCGGAAGACGTGGCCAACAACCGGCCAAACAAAACCAGCACCGTTTAAACGGTGACATTCGTGGCGTTCGTGAAGTGCGTCTAACTGGCGCAGACGGCGAAGCTGTTGGTGTAGTATCAATCGCTGAAGCGATGGAAGCTGCAAATGAAGCTGGTATGGATCTTGTAGAGATCAGCCCTAACGCCGAGCCGCCAGTTTGTCGTGTGATGGACTACGGTAAGTTCCTCTTCGAGAAGAGCAAAGCTGCGAAAGAGCAGAAGAAGAAGCAAAAGCAGGTTCAGATCAAGGAAATTAAATTCCGACCTGGAACTGATATTGGAGACTATCAGGTAAAACTACGCAACCTGACTGGTTTCCTAGAAGACGGCAACAAAGTGAAGGTAACAATTCGCTTCCGTGGCCGCGAAATGGCTCACCAAGAAATCGGTGTTGACGTTCTTAATCGTTTGAAAGCGGATACTGAAGAATTTGCAGTAGTCGAATCTTTCCCAACGAGAATTGAAGGTCGCCAGATGATCATGGTGTTGGCCCCTAAAAAGAAGTAATTAACGGCTTTGCAAGTAATTGAACCCTGCAGCCTCAGGTTGCGGGGTTTTATTCGCCCTAATTACTATGTTATTAACAACTCAACAATGCGGAGTTATTCATCATGCCTAAGATGAAAACCAACAAAGGTGCTGCTAAGCGTTTCCAGAAAACTGCTGGTGGTATTAAGTTTAAGCACGCTGGTAAACGTCACATCCTGACTAAGCGTACTACTAAGAACAAGCGTCAGCTACGTCCGAACTCGATCCTTCCTAAATGTGAAGTTGCTCAAGTTCTACGTATGATGCCATACGCTTAATTCTTTTTAGTTTATAAATTCGTTTAGTTTAGGAGAAGCATAATGCCTCGCGTAAAACGTGGTGTACAAGCTCGTGCACGTCATAAGAAAGTTCTAAAACAAGCTAAAGGTTACTACGGAGCACGTTCACGTGTTTACCGCGTAGCTTTCCAAGCAGTTACCAAAGCTGGTCAATACGCTTACCGTGACCGTCGCAACAAGAAACGTCAATTCCGTCAACTTTGGATTGCACGTATCAACGCGGCATCTCGTCAAAATGGTCTATCTTACAGCCGTTTCATCAATGGCCTAAAGAAAGCATCTATCGAGATCGACCGTAAGATTCTTGCTGACATCGCAGTATTCGACAAAGCAGCATTTGCTGTTCTAGTTGAAAAAGCGAAAGCATCTCTATAATTTAGAGTTAGCTTAAAGGTTTAAGAAAAGGAGAACTTCGGTTCTCCTTTTTTATTGCCTGTAATTTGGCTTTGCCATACTCTCTCGCATCTCGCATCTCGCATCTCGCATCTCGCATCTCGCATCTCGCATCTCGCATCTCGCATCTCGCATCTCGCATCCCGCACCTAATTTTTATTCGCTTGAACACGCATTCTGGTATATAAACATTTACCTAACCTTTAAATGTAAAGCGACCGAAATAAATGACCGCACCGACCACTATGACGTTCTTCGAACGTTTTGAAACTGACATCCTATCTGGCAAGAAGACGATTACTATTCGTGATGAATCTGAGCGAGACTACCAGCCAGGCAGTGTTGTGGAAGTATCGACGCTAGAGCAAGACCGTGTGTTCTGTAATCTTAAGATCATCAGCGTTGAGCCAATTTTGTTTGATGACTTAGGTGAGTTCCATGCTCAGCAAGAGAACATGACGCTGCAAGTACTGAAAGACGTGATTCAAGATATCTACCCGGGTATCTCTCAACTGTATGTGGTTTCTTACGAGCTTGTGTAGCCCGCTTTAAATAGAATTTGTTGATCAATACTGCGTCTAACGCAGAGCAATGATAAAGGGAAGCCACAATGAGTGAATTACAGAGCGAAACAGTTCAGCAAATTTTGCTTCAACTTTATTGTCGTGAGCAAAATGAGCAGCCGTTAATCTCTAGAACTGATCTCGACATTGCTCTTTATGATAGCGAAGGCTTTCTAGCGTGGCGTGACACAAGGCGTAACTTTACGGTCAGTGATATCGAGAATCGAGTTTGGGTGAAGAGCTGCCCCGGCGGTTACATCACTGAAGTGCACTTCAATGCTGACGGTTCTTTGATTGAATATCGTTTGTTCGACCGATTTGAAACAACAGGGCAGTGGCAACTAAAAGACGGTTTGTTACACGTCGAGATTCTGAAGGGTGAGAACTGCTACCAGTTTGCTGTTGTGGCTCGTGCTGACCTTAATATTCACTCTGCGGTTGAGTATAAGAGCGGAGAGCTGCATTCGTACTTGAAGCTTGTTCAAGTTGAAAGCTAAACGCTGGTTCGTTTAATTAGCATATAAAAAAGCCAACAGTGATTGAAGTGACCCCGTAAAGTTGGACATTTCTGTTAAGCGGCTTTCAAGGCCTGAGTTCGATATTCTATCGGAGTCAGGCCTTTTAGTTTCACTTTTATACGTTTGGTATTGTAGTACTCGATGTATTCTTTAATTTGCTCTATCAGAGCATCTGCATCTTCAAAGCTTTGGTTGTGATACATCTCTGTTTTGAGTAAAGCAAAAAAGTTTTCAGCAACCGCATTATCCAAGCAGTTACCTTTTCTCGACATGCTTTGTGTTAACCCACTCTCCGCTACCTTTTTCTGATACTGTCGATGACGATATTGCCAACCTTGATCGCTATGTATAATTGGCTTTGAGTTGGGTTTGAGCTTTGATATGGCTTCCGTTAGCATATCCGTGACAAGCGGCAAGCAGGCATTTTTGGCCACTCTATAAGCAACTACCTCCTGAGTAAACAAGTCGACCACGGGAGACAAGTATACTTTCTGCTCTTTGACTTTGAACTCCGTGACATCAGTTACCCACTTTTCATCGGGTTGAGTCGCACTAAAATCTCTTTCAAGCAGGTTAGGAGCAGCTGTTCCAGACTCTCCTCGGTATGAACGATACTTTTTAATCCTGACCGTCGATTTAAGGTTGAGCTGAGCCATAAGCCTTTGAACCGTTTTGTGATTAAGCACGAACCCCTGATTTTTTAGTTCCAAGTGAATACGGCGGTAGCCGTATCGACCCTTATGTTCATGATAAATTGACTTTATCAACCGCAGCTCACGTTCGTAGCTATTTGGGCGCTTGTTTGTTTGAGCTTGATAATAAAAGACACTTTTTGCCAGCTGTAGAGTCTGCAGTAAGTGCTTCAGCGGGTACTTGCCTTTAAGAGTTAGAGCTATGACCGCTTTTTCTTTGTTCGACGGTTTTTTTCCTGCTCCAACTCTTCCAACTTTTTTAGAACGGCATTCTCGGTTCGTAAGTAGACCAACTCCTCTTTTAGCTCCTCAAGTGTCATTTCATTATCAGGCTTAGTGGTACGTTGAGGTTGCTGTTTCATTGAGGGTCTTCCTTTCTGGCGCATTTTGAGCCCCTTGATACCGAGCTCATTAAATCTTTTGAGCCAGACAGAGAGTATCCCAGGGGATGAGAGGTTTAATACAGCGCTAGTGTGCGTGAGAGACCATTCATTCGTCCACATTAAATTCAATGCTTTTCGTTTTGTTTGAGCAGTCGCGGCATGCTTAGTTGGTAAAAATGAATCAGTACCATGGATGGCAAAGACTTGAGCCCAATACCGTATCTGCCTTGAAGAAATTGAATATTGTTTTGCTAAATAGAGAGATGACGTGCCATCTAAGTATTGCTTAGCAATGATACATTTTAGCTCACGGCTATATTTGGACATAAAAAGACCCCCAATAATTGGTGTCCAACTATTGGGGGTCAGTTCATGATGTTGGCTTTGTTGTCTTCAATCTGACTGAATACTTCTATTAAGCTTCGAAGTTCGCCAATCGAGTATAAAGCTCGCTGTCTTGATCTTGCTTTGCACAAATCGTCAGTAGGTCTTCAATAAAGTACTTCAATGCACGTGCTTCAATTCGGCGAATACCTTGTTGCTGTTCTTCAGTTAGGTAGCCGTAGATAGTCGCAGCGCCAAAGTCACCAAAGATCATCTGACCTTGTTCGTTCACTAAAGTGTTGTGAGCGTATAGATCACCATGAGAGACTTTATTGGCATGAAGGTGTTCAAACACATCAATCATCTGCTCTGTAATGCTATTGATTTGAGCAATTGAAAGTTCGAAACCTTCTGGGAAAGTATCACGCGTGCAAGTCTCGAGTGTTGGTGGTAGCCCTAGGTTGTAGTAGCTGTTTGGAATGAGTTCCATCACCAAAGCTAGGTAATCTTGTTCCTCTACTTGGGCGATAGATTTTACCAAGTTGTTATGGTGTCCAGCCTGCAAGCACGCTTCCAGTTCATCATGTGGGTAGCCGTCACTGGTGACTTCGCCTTTAAACACTTTAACCGCCACTTCCTGTGGAAAATCGAAGTCGCTGTTTAGCCAGCTTGCATGCGAGATCACGCCAGATGCGCCTTGGCCAAGTACTTGATTCAGTGAATAGCTTTGAGAGCTAACCGCAGGCACGCTATCTAAGCTGCTAGGGTGTTTGCAAAACGGGTTACCCGCAAACGCTAACCAAGTCAGTTTTGGTAGCTTGATAAGGAACTCTGGGAATTCAGTCAACTGGTTTGCAGACAGGCGAACTAGCTCAAGGTTGGATAGGTTTTCCATGCTTTCTGGTAACACGCGAATCTTGTTACCCGCCAATGCCAGTTTCTGTAGTCGCGGTCTTTCACCTAGTGAGCTAGGCAGGGCCTCAATCTCATTGTCGGTCAGGATTAACCAACGTAGTTGAGTCGGCAGAGATTGTTCGCTAACGGTTTTGATTTGGTTGGTTTTGAAGCCAACCATTTCGAGCTTAGGAAGTGACCCTAGAACATCAGGCAGGTGCGTAAACAGGTTATTCGACGCGAAGATAATACGCAGGTTAGTTAGCTTTGATAACTCGGCTGGTAGGTCTGACAGCTGATTACCTGAAAGGTCTAGGATCTCAAGAGAATCTGCAAGCTCTATGATTTCTAGAGGAAACTCGGTGAGACTTTCCGACAGTTTTAAGCGCTTAATACCTTTAAGTTGCCCTGATTTTAATTGTTCTAGAGTATGCAAACCTTAGCCTTATGAATAGATGTTCGAGGCGCGTAGTTTACTTGTCTCAATCAAGAAAGGCGAGTATCCGGAAGAATACTCGCTTAACTAAACTAAGTGAACGAATTTACGAAGGTTAAAGCTGGATATGGTTTTGGCTAACGCCGACCTCCTCAACAAAATCGCTATCATGACTGACCAAGATGAATGCGCCTTGGTATTCACGCAGAGCCGAAGCCAATATTTGCTTCGAGTCGATGTCTAGGTGATTGTCTGGTTCATCTAGCAGCAGTAATGGCGAATCCTGTTTATGGCTGACGATCAACATCGCCAGTTTCATTTTCTCTCCACCGCTTAGGTGAGCTATTTTGCGGTAGACGGAGTCTCGTCTGAATCCAATACCAGCTAACAAGGTTCGTGCGTCACTTTCTGTCATGCTGCCGCTATGTGTCACCAGGCTATCGAACATTGTGTCGTTGGTGTCTAATAGTCCAAAGTGTTGATCCAAGTATACTGTGGACCCTAAGCGTTTAATGGAACCTGTATAGTTCGAGTGTTGCCCATGAATGGCCTTTAACAGCGTCGACTTTCCGCAGCTGTTTGCACCAGTGAGATAACACCGTTCACCTTGCGACATAGAAAAGTTGATACGAGCGTCAGAACCAAAACTCAGATGGCAATCTTCAACGGTTAACAAAGAGCTCTTTTTACTGTTATTACTCTGTTGTAGATACAAGGCCTGTGGTTTTAGTTGTTCCTTTTGTTCTTTAAGAGATTGAAGCTTATGTTGGTTTTGGTCCTTTAAGTTCTTTTGACTAGTGGCTGATGCTCCTTGCGTTCGTCCTGCTTTATCTTTCATCGCATCCAATAATATCTTGGGTTGGCTACCGGACTTTCTGAGTCGATTACCTTGAGACTCACGTTGCTGTGCTTTTTCCTTATTAGCTTGAGCTTGGCGCTCCAGTCGTTTCTTTTCGGATTGGTGATGTGCAATCTGTTTATCTAGTGCATCGGCCTGATTCGACATTTGTTTGAAGTAGTCATCGTAGTTTCCTTTATAGAAACGTAACCCCAAACTGTTGAGATGGTAGGTACCTTCCATTTGTCTCAATAAGCTTCGATCATGGCTGACGACAAGTACCTTACCTTCAAACAACTGGCATTGTTCTAGTAGCCAATTGCGTCCGTCGTTATCCAAATGGTTCGAAGGCTCATCGAGGATCAGTATGTCGTTATTTGATACGAATAGCTGATGAAGCTGTAACAGGGCGAGTTGCCCACCACTCAAAGAGCAACAAAGTGTGTTCAAATCACGAGTGATCTTTAATGTACCTAGCAACTGCTGGGTACGCGCCTCTAAATCCCAATCCTCGCCAACGATATTGAAGGGCTGAAGTTCGCAGCTGCCTTGTTCTATGGCATGTAATGCGTCTAACTTTTCGGTGATCCCCAAGAAGTCAGCAATGCTGGTTGTGCTATCCAATAGCTTTGAAGGCAACTGGGAGTAAAAGCCGATCGAGCCTTGTCTGGAAACACTGCCTGATGTGGGTTGTGTTTGCCCGACCAGTAATGAAAGCAGTAGTGACTTTCCCGCCCCATTTCTTCCGACTAAGCCTGTCAGGCGACTGCTCAAACTAAAGGTGATGTCTTTGAATAACCACTCACCAGTATCGAGCTGGAATGAGAGATTGTTGGCTAATATAGTAGGCATAAAAATACCTCCCTTTACGTGTAAACGAGTAAAAGGGGTGAGGCGCTTTTCTACATAGACTCCAACATAGGAGTCTAAGAATAGATCACCAAGACGTTACTTAGGTAGATGACCAATCAAAGATAGAAAAGCTGCGCTGAGACAATTTCTGTCTTTGAGGTACAGTTCTGCAAGATACATGTTGTCAAAATACGGATCTTTAAGAACTTGATTTGTCGCGAAAATAGATGACGAAGTAACGCCCACTAACCCCGAGTGTCCAAATGATTTTTATAAAAATAAATCGGATGTCAGGATGTTAGTACTTCATTATGGCGTTATTCTCTTTTGAAATGATGGTGGGATGGTACTGAAAGAAAGTACTCTGAGTCAATATGTTGAGGTGATTAAATTGTGTTCAAATAATTAAAGCGCCTTTGTGGCGCTTTAGTGATCATTATTGGAAATCAGTTGAGTCTAGAACTTATATCTTTGGGTTTAGAGCTTAGAGCTTAGAGCTTAGAGCTTAGAGCCTTGGGCTTAAAGCTAAAGCTACTTGGTTTGCCCACCAACGGCGCGCCAACACATATCAAAGCTATCGTTGATGTACTTCGATGTTTGCTCTGGTGGAGACTCGCTTTGTTCAATCAGCCAGTTTGCACAAATCAGAAAGTGGCTATGAATGAAGTGTCTAACAAGGTTAATGTCCAACACCATCAATTCACCATCTTGTTGCCCTTTCAAAATGATCTCGTCTAGCGATGCGAACATCTGTGAAACAATCACTTCTCGAGTTTGAGTCGTTGGGTCGAAATGAACATTGGTGAAGAACTTCATCGCAACCGGATTCTCTAATGCCCACTCAATTCCTGTGATCCACATGAACTTAAAGGTTTGGTAGCGATCTTCTACAGCCACATCAGTGTGCGGTTGAAGGGTCGAGAATAGCTCTAGCTTCAGCTCGCGAAACAGTTCATCAATCAATAGAGATTTATTCTCGAAGTGGTGGAACAACGTCGCTTTTGCCACGCCGGCTGTTTTCGCTATTTGTCCGGTAGATGTGCCCTCTAGCCCTTGTTGAGAGAAGAGCAGGAGTGCAGCATCTAGGATTTTTTGTCTTTTGGTGATCATCTATTGAGTACTTTGAACATCAGTTTCTTGATTGGGTTGTTGTAAGGAGGATGCATTAACTTGGTGAAGTTGATTTTTCCTCTACTTAGAACGGTTTTGGCATGGCTAAGGGTCTTGAAGCCCTCAATGCCGTGATAGTGTCCCATGCCTGAAGGGCCGATGCCACCGAATGGTGCGTCTTCTGCAGCCACATGCACCAAAGAATCATTAATACACACGCCGCCAGAGTGCGTGTCTGATAAAAGCTTGTCTTGGGTTTCTTTATTATGGCTCATTAGGTACAGAGCCAGTGGGCGTTCTCTCTCTGTGATGTAATTGATTGCTTCTTCGATGGAATCATAAGGCACGATAGGCAAAACAGGACCAAACAGCTCTTCTTGCATCGCGAGCATCTCATCGTTCACTTCGGTGAGAAGGTGCGGCGTCATTCTGTGGTTTACATCGTCTTGTGCTTGTTCGGTGACGGTGTGAATAACCGCGCCTTTGGCTTGTGCGTCTTCAATGACACCTTTCAAGCGATTGTATTGGCGCATGTTGATCACTGAGGTTAAGTCTTTGCTCTCAATACCGGCTTTATAAAGCTTCTTGAAATAACGCTTATAGGCTGTGATGAACTCGTCTGATTTTTCTCGCGGCAATAAGATGTAATCAGGCGCTACACATATCTGGCCAGCGTTTAGACTCTTGGCAAACAAGATACGTTCAACAGCGTCAGCTACATCAAAGTCAGGGGCAATGATGGTTGGAGATTTGCCGCCTAATTCCAAGGTAACTGGTGTTAAGTTGTTAGCCGCTGCTCTCATAACGTGTTTACCCACAGCGGTTGAGCCTGTGAAAAGGATATGGTCAAACGGCAGTTGGCTAAATTTAGCGGAAACGTCAGCTTCGCCTTCGATAATCGCAACCTGATCTTCACTAAAGCCTTCGGCCAACATCGCTTTTAAAACTCGGTTGGTCGCTGGAGTAAACTCCGACATCTTGAGCATCGCCGTGTTGCCCGCTGCTAACGCTGTGATCAGAGGGCCTAAAGAGAGCATGACTGGGAAGTTCCAAGGCACGATGATACCAACCACACCTACTGGCTGATAATGCACAGTAATCTTGGCTGGTGTTAGCATCAAGCCGGCTTTTCGACGTGAAGGCTTCAACCACTTCTTCAGGTTTTTATCACTGTAATTGATCTGGTGTAGGGAAGGGGTGATGTCAGCAATTAAGCTGTCGTGCTCTGCTCGATGGCCATAATCTTCTGATACCGCTTCAATTAACTGCTCTTGGTAGCGCATTAATAGTTTTTTCAAGACTGAGAGATCATTTCGTCTCTGATCAAGTGTTGGATTAACGTTGTTACGGTAGTGATCTTGTTGTCGGTTGAATATTTGATCCATGTCGTTGGTGCTCGACGTGTTTGGTTCAAGGTCTAGATTATGGCTCATAGTATCCCCTAAATTCGAAGGCTGACCGATTGGTTGGTCAGTTAAAATTACAAGAAGATTGAACCGAATACAAGATATGCGCGAGAAAAGTTCAAAAATTGAGCGGTTACAACATTGAAGTGAGCGAGTTCTAGTAGGAAGAATGAAGTGTTTATCGGCATCGAATCGCGGGACACAAGCTGTGTTGGTGATAGCGAGAGTTCAGATTGTGAAGTGCTTATATTTGTCACAACTCTGACTTAACCTCACTCAATTTACTAAAAATCTTTTGGTTTCTGCACATTTTTTCTCCCTAATTTAATGTGAGAAATTGCTTTATATTTAATGCGCTTCAGCCTGTTTTTTACCCTAAAACCTTGTAATTCCTTACCTGTCATTTTAAGTCGATCTGTCGATAAAAAAACGTAATCGTCACTACAAATATCAATGGTTGGACTCGCTCTTAATAATATCGGTTAATGCAGCCAACAAATCGTTTTTGAACGCTTTTTGTTGGGTTATACCTCGCTATTCCAAAGAGGTATCTTCTGTCGATGGCCCTATAGTGTGAGGTCTCTAGAATTGGAAAATTCGGTTAATTTGGAACGCATCCGTGCTGAGTATAATGTAAAGCACTGGAGCCAAGGTTTTTATGGAATTGATGATAACGGTGAGGTGTATGTTTCACCGAGCGAGACGGATCATCAAGTCCCATTAAGTAAGATCGTAAAACAGTTAGAGCAAAGAAATATTGGTTTACCTGCTCTTGTGCGTTTTCCTCAAATAGTGCATCAACGTGTGCACAATATCTGTAACGCATTTAACCAAGCGATCGACGAATATCAGTACGACAATCGTTACCTACTTGTTTATCCGATTAAAGTTAACCAACAAAAAGAAGTGGTTGATGAGATCTTAGCGAGCCAAGCTCAATTAGAGCAAAAGCAGCTAGGACTAGAGGCGGGCAGCAAACCTGAACTATTAGCGGTATTGGCGCTGGCTCAAAAAGCGAGCTCTGTGATCGTGTGTAACGGTTACAAAGACAGAGAATACATCCGTCTTGCGCTGATTGGCGAAAAGCTAGGCCACAAAGTCTTTATCGTTCTAGAGAAGTTGTCTGAGCTTGATCTTGTTCTTTCTGAAGCGAAAGCACTTGGCGTAAAACCTCGTTTGGGTTTACGTATTCGTCTTGCTTCTCAAGGTGCAGGTAAATGGCAAGCAAGTGGTGGTGAGAAGTCGAAATTCGGTTTGTCTGCATCACAAGTGCTTACTGTTATCGAACGCTTGAAAGCCGAAGACCAGCTGGATGTACTTGAACTCGTGCACTTCCACCTAGGTTCACAAATGGCAAACATTCGTGACGTGCGAAATGGCGTGAGTGAAGCGGCTCGTTTCTACTGTGAACTGCGTGATATTGGCGCTCAACTGAAGTTCTTAGATGTTGGTGGTGGCTTGGCAGTCGATTACGACGGCACGCGTAGCCAATCTTCAAACTCAATGAATTACGGCTTGCTTGAGTACGCTCGTAACATCGTGATGACAGTAGGGGATATTTGTAAACTCTACAATCAGCCACAACCTGTGATTATTTCGGAGTCTGGTCGCTCACTGACTGCGCACCATGCTGTGTTGATCACCAACGTGATTGGTACTGAAAGCTACTCACCGGAAGATATGGCTGCGCCAGAAGCAGACGCACCACTGTTGCTAAACAACATGTGGAAGAACTTCTTGGAGTTAGATGCAGGTAATGATGACCGCGCGCTGATTGAGATCTACAACGACACGCAAAGTGATATCGCAGAAGCACACAACCAATTTGCGACAGGCATGCTGAACCTTCAGCACCGTGCTTGGGCAGAACAGATGTCTTTGCGTATTAACTATGAACTTAGCTCTCGTATGAGTACTAAGAACCGCTACCACCGTCCAATATTGGATGAGTTGAGTGAGCGTTTGGCTGATAAGTTTTTCGTGAACTTCTCTTTGTTCCAATCGTTGCCAGATGCTTGGGGTATCGATCAGGTGTTCCCTGTATTGCCTCTAAGTGGTTTGGACAATGCGGACGAGCGACGCGCGGTAGTACTGGATATCACATGTGATTCTGACGGTACGATCGATCAGTATGTTGACGGCCAGGGCATTGAAACAACGTTGCCAGTTCCAGCATGGAATCCAGACGAACCTTACCTGATGGGCTTCTTCTTAGTAGGCGCATACCAAGAGATCTTGGGTGATATGCATAACCTATTTGGTGATACGCACAGTGTGGTGGTGAACGTTGATGAGAGCGGAGAAGCGAACATTGACTACATCAACGAAGGCGACACGGTTGAAGACATGATGCGTTATGTTCATATCGATATGGACCTAATTCGTCAGAACTACAAAGAATTGGTAACGGCGAAAGTACCAGCGCAAGAGCAGCAAAGCGTACTTGAAGAGTTAGAGCAAGGCTTGATGGGTTACACCTATCTTGAGGATTTTTAATGAACGATCTATTTACGAAACCAGATTACTCGTTGTACTCCAATGCGATGACGTTTATGCGTCGTCCATTGGTGCAAAACCCAATCGACAACGATGCTGATGTGGTTGTGTTGGGCGCGCCGTTAGATATGGCGACGTCTGGTCGTCCGGGTGCTCGTATGGGACCTGATGCGATTCGTCGTGCGTCAGTAAACTTGGCGTGGGAAGGTAAAAAATTCCCTTGGGACTTCAATGTATTTGAACACACCTCGGTCATTGATGCTGGCGACCTTGTGTTTGATTGCGGTGATGCAGAAGACCTAACTCAACGTTTAGAAGCGGCGGCTGATGCGATTTTAAATAGCGGTAAAACATTGCTTGGATTAGGTGGCGATCACTTCATTACACTGCCTTTGTTAAGAGCATATGGCAAGAAGTACGGTGAGATGGCTCTGATTCACTTCGACGCGCACACTGACACTTACAGTCAGGGTAGTCGTTACGATCACGGTACTATGTTCTACCATGCGCCAAATGAAGGTTTAATTTCGCCTGAACATTCAGTGCAAATTGGTATTCGTACAGAGTACAAGCAGGAAGGGCACGGCTTTAACGTTATTAACGCGATGCAAGCGAACGACATGAGCGTGGACGAGATCATTGCTCAAGTGAAAGGTATTGTTGGTAATAAGCCAGTGTACTTAACGTTTGATATCGATTGTCTGGATCCTGCTTTTGCTCCGGGTACTGGCACACCAGTATGTGGTGGTTTGAACTCAGATAAAGTGCTCAAAATCATCCGTGGCTTACAGGGTATCAACATGGTTGGTATGGACGTTGTAGAAGTGTCTCCTGCTTATGACCAAAGCGAAATTACGGCATTGGCTGGTGCGACGATTGCTCTCGAGCTGCTTTACGTCTGGACTGCAAATCGCCTTGCTAAATAGTTGTGTGTCATTGCTAACAGCATAACGCTATATACTGATTTTAAAGCCCACTAAGGTTCAACTTAGTGGGCTTTTTTTGGATACCTCGAAATATCCATTTGCAACTTCTACTCATTGTCCCTGTATACCCATTCAATACTCTAACTGTTGTATATGTAATTGACGCCATATACGGTGTTTGAACAGTTTCTCATCAGCTTTATGCTGCACCTTGTCTCAAATATGGGATTTAGTTCTTCTTTGGGGTTTAGGTATATATCGACCCTATCAATCGCCCATAAAACCTAATGATTTATCAACTTTATTACTGTATATATTTATAAAAATTTGAGGTGTAATTAAGGTATGCGTTTTATTGCATATTAATCAACACCCTATAAACTTTTGCTTAGTCCATGAACAAACTAAAGTGAATGCCTAGATTTGTGAAAAGAAGTCACTTCGCACAGACATGACATTTCGGATAAGGAAGACTAAGCTTAAAGTTAAGTAAACTATAAAAAAAACAGGCGAAACGGAACTGACTCATCACATACATCAGTCTACGTAATTGATTGTTAATGCAGAGAATAAGTTCTGAATATAATTTAAGCCTGAAACCGTTATTACTATCATTTTCACGATGTTGGGCAATACAGCATTTTGTGACCTCGGGGGATATATGGGTATTGAAGTTTCGCGCCAAGCTGCAGTTGTAGAGGCAGTGAGTGGAGAAGTCATTGCGGTTAAGTCTGATGGAAGCGCACGAAAAATTTCAGTTGGCGATATTATTCGTGAAAACGAGATTGTTATCACTGCAAACCAAGCAGAGCTGTTATTAGGTAACCCAAACGGTGTCACTGAGGTGGCAAGTAATTGTGTTGGCTGTGTTGATCAAGACTTAGTGTGGGCTGATGCCCCAATAGCTGGTGAGGTTAATTTTGACTTACAGCAAGCCGATGCAGGAGATTTTGATGATGATGAATTTGCTGCTATCCAAGAAGCCATTTTAGGTGGTGCCGATCCGACCCAAATCTTAGAAGCAACGGCTGCGGGGGGCGGATTAGGTTCTGCAAACGCTGGCTTTGTGACGATTGACTACAACTACACCGAAACTCATCCGTCGACATTTTTTGAGACCGCAGGTCTAGCAGAACAAACGGTTGATGAAGACCGAGAAGAGTTCAGAACAATAACCCGTTCATCGGGAGGTCAATCAATCAGTGAAGTGCTCACCGAAGGCTCCATTTCTGGCAATACCTACCCCCAATCTATTACAACTACCGAAACGATTATTGCTGGTAGTTTAGCGCTCTCCCCTGATTCTTTTGTTCCAGAAGCACTGTCTCTCGCTTCGCTACTCACAGAGCTAAACAGTGATATTACTTCAAGTGGTCAACCCGTTACGTTTACTTATGATGCGGCGACGAACTCTATCATTGGTGTTCAAGGCACCGATGAAGTATTACGCATCGACATCGATGTTGTTAGTGTTGGAAATAACGCTGAGCTTTCATTGACCACAACGATTTCTCAACCAATTGATCACGTAACGTCTGTTGGTGGCGGTCAGGTTTCCTATACAGGCGATCAAATTAACATCACTTTTGATATTCAAGGTGAAGACACCGCCGGAAACCCATTAGCAACACCAATTAATGCGCAAGTTGCCGTGGTTGATGGGGGCGATCCGTCTGCTGAAAGTGTGAATATCAGTAACGTAGAAACTAGCAGTGCAGCAATTGAAGGAACGTTCTCCAATATTGGTAGTGATAATCTTCAATCAGCTGTATTTGATGCTGGTGCACTGGACCAGTTTGATGGGTTGCTCAGTGATAATCAAAATACGCTTGCCAGACTTTCTGATGATGGAACAACGATTACTCTGTCCATCCAAGGTCGAGGTGAGGTTGTTCTCACTATCTCACTAGATACCGATGGTACTTATAAATTCGAGCAGTTTAATCCAATAGAACAAGTGGGCACCGATTCACTGACGTTCGATTTACCGATCACGATTACCGATTTCGACCAAGATGTTGTAACCAATAACATCAACATTGTTATCACTGATGGCGATAGCCCAGTCATTACTAATGTCGACAGTATTAGTGTCGATGAAGCAGGCATCATTGGTGGCTCACAAGAGGGAACCGCGCCTGTAGCGGGGAGCGGAAGTATCACTGCCGATATTTTCGAAAGCGACATCATCGACCATTATGAACTGGAGCCGACGGAATTTAATACGGGTGGCACCTTGGTTTCAAATGGTGAGGCTGTGCTACTTGAGCTGATTGGTGAGATCGGTGGTGTAAGAACTTATGAAGGTTACGTTGAGGTCAATGGAACGAGAATTACGGTCTTTGATGTTAAAATTGATAGCCCTTCATTGGGCAACTATGAGTTTAATCTTTATGAAGAACTTTCTCATCAAGGCGCTGAAGATGCGCTGCTAACTTTTGCATTGCCAATTTATGCTGTTGATGCAGATGGCGACCGTTCTGCACTGTCTGGAGGTTCGAACACACCAGAAGCTGCTGAGATTCTCGTTAATGTAAAAGATGATGTACCAGTGATGACAGCACCTACAGGGGAAACAGTTGTCGATGAGGATGACCTCACTGGTATTGGTTCCGATCAATCTGAAGACACCATTATTAATGGATTATTCACGGTTGATGAAGGCGCCGATGGTGTTGCGAAGTATGAACTGGTTGATGAAGATTTGGTTCTGACTGGCTTAACCTCCGATGGAGAAAGTCTAGAGTGGCAAGCTGTTTCACAAAACGGCACAACATTTACTTATGTTGCTCAAACTGCAACGAGTAATGAAGCGGTGTTCGAGATTATTTTCGATACCTCGGATAACAGCTATCAATTCGAACTGTTTAAACCAATTAAACATCCTGATGGCTCGGGTGAAAACACGATTGACCTTAACTTCTCTGTTGTGGCTGAAGATTCCGACCAAGATAAATCGAATGCGGTCGATCTGCAGATCACGGTGACGGATGATGTGCCAACCATCACTGATATGACTGCTGCGAGTACGTTTGTCGTTGATGAAGATGATTTAAGCTCTGTTATCGCTCAGGCGACAGGTGCATTTGTTACGACTGAAGGTGCAGACAAAGTTGAGGTTTACGAACTGCGTAATGTCTCAGCGCTTGAAGCGACATTGACCTCTGGAACTGAAGCGATTTCTATTACAGAAATTACAGGGGCGGCTAACACAACGACCTATCAAGGTACGACGACAAGCGGGACTCCTGTCTTCACGCTCGCGCTAGCGAATGATGGCTCTTATACCTTTACGTTGTTAGGTCCTCTAAATCATCCTACAAGTCCGAATTCCAATACCTTAACGATTCCATTCGATGTCGTTGCGGTTGATGGCGATGGCGACGATTCTAACCAATATGTATTGCCAATCGAGGTGCTCGATGATGCACCAATAATGAGTGCGCCAACGGGTGAAACAGTTGTCGATGAAGACGATCTTACTGGTGTTGGTTCAGATCAATCCGAAGATAGCATTATTAATGGGTTATTCACGGTTGATGAAGGCGCCGATGGTGTTGTGAAGTATGAACTGGTTGATGAAGATTTGGTTCTGACGGGCTTAACCTCTGATGGAGAAAGTTTAGAGTGGCAAGCTGTTTCACAAAACGGCACAACATTTACTTACGTTGCTCAAACAACAGCGAGTAATGAAGCAGTGTTCGAAATTATTTTCGATACCTCAGATAACAGCTATCAATTCGAATTGTTTAAACCACTTAAGCACCTTGATGGCGCGGGTGAAAACGCGATTAACCTTAACTTCTCTGTTGTTGCAGAAGATTTCGACCAAGATAAATCGAATGCGATCGATCTGAAAATCACGGTGACGGATGATGTGCCAACCATCACTGATACGACGGTTGCGAGTACGTTTGTCGTTGATGAAGGCGATTTAGGCTCTGTTATCGCTCAGGCGGCAGGCTCGTTTGTTACCACGGAAGGTGCAGACCAAGTAGAGGCTTACGAACTACGTAATATCTCGACTCTGGAATCGACGCTATCGTCGGGCAATGAAGGTATTAAGATCACTGAGATCACAGGTGCGGCTAACACGACCACCTACCAAGGCGCAACGGACCCAGGCGGAACGCCAATTTTTACATTAGTGCTGACTGATGACGGTGCTTATACGTTTACTTTACTTGGCCCTCTCAATCACGCTACGACACCAAATAACCTCGATACATTAACAATACCGTTTGATGTTGTGGCCGTTGATGGTGATGGCGATGATTCTAACCAATATGTATTGCCAATTGAGGTGCTCGATGATGCGCCAACGATCACTGATACGACGGTTGGGAGTACATTTGTCGTTGATGAAGATGATCTTGGGTCTTTGGTGTCTCAAGCAACAGGTGCATTTGTTACCACAGAAGGAGCAGACCAAGTAGAGGTTTACGAACTGCGTAATATCTCAGCGCTTGAAGCGACATTGACCTCTGGAACTGAAGCGATTTCTATTACAGAAATCACAGGGGCGACTAACACAACGACCTATCAAGGTACGACGACAAGCGGGACTCCTGTCTTCACGCTCGCGCTAGCGAATGATGGCTCCTATACCTTTACGTTGTTAGGTCCTCTAAATCATCCTACAAGTCCGAATTCCAATACCTTAACGATTCCATTCGATGTCGTTGCGGTTGATGGCGATGGCGATGATTCTAACCAATATGTATTGCCAATCGAGGTGCTCGATGATGCGCCAGTAATGACGGCGCCGACTGGTGACATGGTTGTCGATGAAGACGATCTTACTGGCATTGGTTCAGATCAATCTGAAGACACCATTATTAATGGGTTATTCACGGTTGATGAAGGTGCCGATGGTGTTGTGCAGTATGAACTGGTTGATGAAGATTTGGTTCTGACTGGCTTAACCTCTGATGGAGAAAGTTTAGAGTGGCAACCTGTTTCACAAAGCGGCACAACATTTACTTACGTTGCTCAAACAGCAACGAGTAATGAAGCAGTGTTCGAAATTATTTTCGATACCTCAGATAACAGCTATCAATTCGAATTGTTAAAACCACTTAAGCACCTTGATGGCGCGGGTGAAAACGCGATTAACCTTAACTTCTCTGTTGTAGCTGAAGACTTCGACCAAGATAAATCGAATGCGATCGATTTGAAGATCACGGTGACGGATGATGTGCCAACCATCATTGATACGACTATTGCTAGTACGCTTGTCGTTGATGAAGACGATTTAGGTTCTGTTGTCGCTCAGGCGACAGGCTCGTTTGTTACCACTGAAGGTGCAGACCAAGTAGAGGTTTACGAACTGCGTAATATCTCAGCTCTTGAAGCGACATTGACCTCTGGAACTGAAGCGATTTCTATTACAGAAATCACAGGGGCGACTAACACAACGACCTATCAAGGTACGACGACAAGCGGGACTCCTGTCTTCACGCTCGCGCTAGCGAATGATGGCTCTTATACCTTTACGTTGTTAGGTCCTCTAAATCATCCTACAAGTCCGAATTCCAATACCTTAACGATTCCATTCGATGTCGTTGCCGTCGATGGTGATGGCGATGATTCTAACCAATATGTATTGCCAATCGAGGTGCTCGATGATGCGCCAGTAATGACGGCGCCGACTGGTGACATGGTTGTCGATGAAGACGATCTTACTGGTATTGGTTCAGATCAATCTGAAGATAGCATTATTAATGGGTTATTCACGGTTGATGAAGGCGCCGATGGTGTTGTGAAGTATGAACTGGTTGATGAAGATTTGGTTCTTACTGGCTTAACCTCTGATGGAGAAAGTTTAGAGTGGCAAGCTGTGTCGCAAAGCGGCACAACATTTACTTACGTTGCTCAAACAGCAACGAGTAGTGAAGCGGTGTTCGAGATTATTTTCGATACCTCAGATAACAGCTATCAATTCGAATTGTTTAAACCACTTAAGCACCCTGATGGCTCTGATGAAAACACGATTGACCTTAACTTCTCTGTTGTGGCAGAAGATTTCGACCAAGATAAATCGAATGCGATCGATCTGAAAATCACGGTGACGGATGATGTGCCAACCATCACTGATACGACGGTTGCGAGTACGTTTGTCGTTGATGAAGGCGATTTAGGCTCTGTTATCGCTCAGGCGGCAGGCTCGTTTGTTACCACGGAAGGTGCAGACCAAGTAGAGGCTTACGAACTACGTAATATCTCGACTCTGGAATCGACGCTATCGTCGGGCAATGAAGGTATTAAGATCACTGAGATCACAGGTGCGGCTAACACGACCACCTACCAAGGCGCAACGGACCCAGGCGGAACGCCAATTTTTACATTAGTGCTGACTGATGACGGTGCTTATACGTTTACTTTACTTGGCCCTCTCAATCACGCTACGACACCAAATAACCTCGATACATTAACAATACCGTTTGATGTTGTGGCCGTTGATGGTGACGGCGATGATTCTAACCAATATGTATTGCCAATTGAGGTGCTCGATGATGCGCCAACCATCACTGATACGACGGTTGCGAGTACGTTTGTCGTTGATGAAGACGATTTAGGCTCTGTTGTCGCTCAGGCGACAGGTGCATTTGTTACGACTGAAGGTGCCGACCAAGTTGAGGTTTACGAACTGCGTAATATCTCAGCTCTTGAAGCGACATTGACCTCTGGAACTGAAGCGATTTCTATTACAGAAATCACAGGGGCGACTAACACAACGACCTATCAAGGTACGACGACAAGCGGGACTCCTGTCTTCACGCTCGCGCTAGCGAATGATGGCTCTTATACCTTTACATTGTTAGGTCCTCTAAATCATCCTACAAGTCCGAATTCCAATACCTTAACGATTCCATTCGATGTCGTTGCCGTCGATGGTGATGGCGATGATTCTAACCAATATGTATTGCCAATCGAGGTGCTCGATGATGCGCCAGTAATGACGGCGCCGACTGGTGACATGGTTGTCGATGAAGACGATCTTACTGGTATTGGTTCAGATCAATCTGAAGATAGCATTATTAATGGGTTATTCACGGTTGATGAAGGCGCCGATGGTGTTGTGAAGTATGAACTGGTTGATGAAGATTTGGTTCTGACTGGCTTAACCTCAGATGGAGAAAGTCTAGAGTGGCAAGCTGTGTCGCAAAGCGGCACAACATTTACTTACGTTGCTCAAACAGCAGCGAGTAATGAAGCGGTGTTCGAAATTATTTTCGATACCTCGGATAACAGCTATCAATTCGAATTGTTTAAACCACTTAAGCACCTTGATGGCGCGGGTGAAAACGCGATTAACCTTAACTTCTCTGTTGTAGCTGAAGATTTCGACCAAGATAAATCGAATGCGATCGATCTGAAAATTACGGTGACGGATGATGTGCCAACCATCACTGACATGACTGTTGCGAGTACGTTTGTCGTTGATGAAGGCGATTTAGGCTCTGTTATCGCTCAGGCGGCAGGCTCGTTTGTTACCACGGAAGGTGCAGACCAAGTAGAGGCTTACGAACTACGTAATATCTCGACTCTGGAATCGACGCTATCGTCGGGCAATGAAGGTATTAAGATCACTGAGATCACAGGTGCGGCTAACACGACCACCTACCAAGGCGCAACGGACCCAGGCGGAACGCCAATTTTTACATTAGTGCTGACTGATGACGGTGCTTATACGTTTACTTTACTTGGCCCTCTCAATCACGCTACGACACCAAATAACCTCGATACATTAACAATACCGTTTGATGTTGTGGCCGTTGATGGTGACGGCGATGATTCTAACCAATATGTATTGCCAATTGAGGTGCTCGATGATGCGCCAACCATCACTGATACGACGGTTGCGAGTACGTTTGTCGTTGATGAAGACGATTTAGGCTCTGTTGTCGCTCAGGCGACAGGTGCATTTGTTACGACTGAAGGTGCCGACCAAGTTGAGGTTTACGAACTGCGTAATATCTCAGCTCTTGAAGCGACATTGACCTCTGGAACTGAAGCGATTTCTATTACAGAAATCACAGGTGCTGCTAACACAACGACCTATCAAGGTACGACGACAAGTGGAACGCCAATCTTCACGTTGGCATTAGGTGATGATGGCTCCTATACCTTTACATTGTTAGGTCCTCTGAACCATCCAACAAGCCCGAACTCCAATACCTTAACGATTCCATTCGATGTCGTTGCCGTTGATGGTGATGGCGATGATTCTAATCAGTATGTATTGCCAATCGAGGTGCTCGATGATGTGCCTGTTATGACGGCGCCGACCGGTGAAACCGTTGTCGATGAAGACGATCTTACTGGCATTGGTTCAGATCAATCTGAAGACACAATTATCAACGGACTGTTCACGGTCGATGAAGGCGCCGATGGTGTTGTGAAGTATGAGTTGGTCGATGAAGATTTGGTTCTGACTGGCTTAACCTCTGATGGAGAAAGTTTAGAGTGGCAAGCTGTTTCACAAAGCGGCACAACATTTACTTACGTTGCTCAAACAGCAACGAGTAATGAAGCAGTGTTCGAAATTATTTTCGATACCTCAGATAACAGCTATCAATTCGAATTGTTTAAACCACTTAAGCACCTTGATGGTGCCGATGAAAACAACATAGAACTTGATTTTTCAATCATTGCTGAAGATTTTGACCAAGACCAATCAAACGCAATCGATCTAAAAATCACAGTAACCGATGATGTTCCGTTAGTGACAACTCAGTCTATCACTCGTATTGAAGGTCAGAATTACAATGGTTCTAAAGTCGATATGTTTGCCAATGCAACGGATGTGGGGGCTGATGGCGCGGTACTGAGTCGAATTGAGGGCATCTCAAATAATGGTGTAGATATTGTTTTCCAACGAGGTAACAATACTGGCTTTAGCGATGGCTTGAATGTTCAAAGTGGACGTCGAACTATCCGTGTTTATGAGCAAACCGATGATGGAAATGGTGGTACTCAGGAAAGGCAGCTTGGTACTTTGCGTATCAACTCGAATGGTGAAGTGGAGTTTAGAGCGACCAATTATCTCGATCATGATGGGGACACCATCGACTTCTCGATCAATGTGATTGCGACAGACAGTGATTTAGATACGTCATCTACGCCTTTGAACATCACTATTACGGATGAAGAGTCTTCAGTAATCTCGCTCAAGATGACTACGTTTGAGGATGCGGGTAGAGACTCTACAATCCCTTACGCAACCGGCGATGCCCCAAACCTAGAGAATACCCAAGATAATCAAAGTGGGTTGCCTGATGCCCCTGCACAAGTTGCGTTACAGGTTAACCTGAAGGACCAAGATAACAACGAGTCCATCGGCCAACTGACGATCCAGAGTGGCAATCACAGAGGGACATTCTATTACTTTGAGGGCGTGGAATATCACAAACTAGTGGCAGAACCAAACGGTGATATCTTGTTTGGTCCACCTCAAATGCAGCAGAGCTTTGCTCCAAGTACGAACCAACCATTAGACACCATCGCGACAATCGACAACTTATTCTTTGTCCCAGACCAGAATTTTGGTTCTGGTGAAAATGGGGTTCGAATCAACTACGAACTCGAGATTGATAATAATGGTTCGCTAGACCACACAGTAAACTCAAACTTTAGAATTGAAATTGAAGCGGTTGCCGACATTGCGACTTGGGATGATGCGAATAGCACTTATCAATATCAAGTGAATGAAGATGAGGACAATGTGACGCTGCAGCTGAACGCAGAGTCGCAAGATAACAGTAATACTGAGACGATTACCTATGAACTTGAAGCAGTTGAAGGCGACGGGAAGTTTGAGTTACTTGATCAAAATGGCAATGTGTTAACGCCCGTTAATGGTGTTTATATCATCGCATCTGCTGATATCAATAGCACCGTAGTTAACCCAATCGACAACTTCTCTGGACAAATTGAGTTCAAAGCAACGGCAATTACCGAGGAAACACGTAACCCATACGATGATTCAGCCAATGGTGGCGTAGACAAAACGACCGCTCGCTCTGTAGAACAAAACATTATCATTGATGTGACTGCTGACGCCGACCCTGGAAAACTCAGTGTGAGCCGCATTAGGATCAACGAAGACAACATTGATGATCCTGATTATCTAGGTCCTCTTGATAATAAGGACGCATTCACGTTAGACGAAGTTATCACCATGACGGGATCCGTTGATACTGATGGATCTGAAGAGCTATTTGTTCGTATCAGTAATATTACCGAAGGGGCGGTGCTTTATTTCCTTGGAACTACGACCCCAGTTCCTACAATCACCATTAACGGTATTGATTATCAGGAAGTGGCGTATTCCGATCTCGCCAACGTAGAGATTGTTCCGACTAAACACAGCAATGTCGATTTTACTTTTGATGTAACCGGTGTGGTTAAAGACACTGCGAACCTCTCTACTGGTGCACAAGTTGATGAAGAAATCCTAGGAACTAAAACGGTTAACGTTGAGGTTAAAGGGGTTGCAGATATTCCTTATGGCGGTACAAACGGTTCGGCTTGGACAGCAATCACCGATGGCACAATACCTGGTGTTCAAACCACGATCCAAGAGAGCCAGAATGGAGACAGCTACGCCGAGCTTGATTTCACCGTGTTGTCGGGAGAGAGAAGACCTGATCCTGCAGCAGTAGATCAAACCCCATTACCTGACGACGGTTCAGAATCCATAACCGTTATCCTCTCGGGTATTCCTGATGGCGTTATTCTGGAAGACGGTGACGGTACCATTATTGACCTTAACTTTGTCGGTTACGAAACCGGTCCGGGTGGTAGCCCCGATCTTTCTAAACCTATCTACGAAGCGAACATCACTGACGCAGGTAAAACCTCAGGAATCCGCATCAGACCTGTCGATTCTTCAACAGAGAACATTCACATTCAGGGTAAAGTGATCGTGACTGAGAATGACGGTCATACGCTTACGTTTGACCAAGAAGTGCGAGTGTTGGTCGAACCTAGAATCGATACCTCAGCGACGTACAGCACAGTCACTAATGGCGATGAAGATACGGCGATCAGTATTGATTGGCACCCAGAGGGTACTGATTATATTGATGATGATGAGCATTTCACTTCTATTGTGATCAGTGCCATTCCGACAGATGTTGAAAGTGTTGTGGTTAATGGCGATGTAACTTGGGTTTACGATGCTTCAGCAGGCACTTTAACCATTACGCCGAAGAGTGGACAGACGGCAGAAGAGTTTACTCAAATTGCACTGAACAATAATTTTATTCAGATCACACCTGAACAAGACTCGAGCACCGACTTTACGCTTAATACGGTTGTCATGATCGAAGAGCGAGATCATGAGTATGTTGATGCGACTGATCCTGGTCAGGGCATCGCTACCGCGACAATCACGGGCTCGATTGATGTTATCGTACGTCCAGTCGTTGAGCCGAAAGACGCTAGCAACAAGCTTATCGTCGATGATGTGCTGGGTACTGGAGCACTAGCAACCGTAGTTGCTGATGCAAACACTGGCGTGCTTAAGTTCACAACCAACAGCGATAATACATCGGTTACGGATGAGTTCGTCATTCGATATCAAGAAACAGATGCTTCGTCCGCTATCGAAGAAGTTGACCAGTTAGTTATTGAATTAACAAACGTGGACGGTTCGGAGCTATCAGATGCTGTACTCAATCAACTGCTCGTTATTGGCGCTGCTTATGAAGGCAATGGGCGCTGGGTTGTAACGAATGAAGACATATTTAGCATCAGTGCATCAAACGGCCTTGTTCTTCCTTCAGGAAACAGCGGGGCAGGAGGGTTCAATGACATCAAGATGGATATCTTTAGCACGGTAATAGACCGAGGTGATGGTGCTGAGGTTGAGTCATCTACGGCCGCTCGTAGGGACGGAGAAGTCACTCTGTCATTCCCTCAAGTGGTGGCTGGGAGTACTAAGGTTGCAGCCGATATTGATATAACACCAGACAGTGTTGTTGATGCGATTGAGGACACCCAGTTAGATCTAGGTACGGCATTGAATGGTTTAATTACTTTCTCGGGCGAAGATGACTCAACTGATCAAGTGACCATCATTATTGATGACAGTGTGACCATTAATCCAGGAGCGGTGAACGAAGTCACCTTCCCAATTAGTTTATCGGGAAGCAGCGACCTAGACTTTGTTAATGGCAAATATGTATTCCAGACTACCGTCGATCAAGGGGTCTCGACCGACCTCTCTGGACTACTGCTTAACTTACCAGCCGACTACTCCGGCGACTTTAGGTTGCCGTTGACGATAGTAACTAAAGACGTATTGTCGGGGGATGAGAAAACTCTAGTGACAGAAGTAGTCATTAAAGTTGCTCCTGATGTTGAAGGTAACCCAGATATTGACGTTACTGTCGTTGGTTCGCTTGACGATTCGTTTAACCCTGTCGATACCGACGGTCAAGCAGGGCAAGATCCAGTCGGCTACGAAGATACCTATATCCAACTTGATTTCAGCTCGACCATTGATGACCAAGTAAGCGGAGTTGAAGGTGGTGACGAAAAATTCACCTCTATCACACTGACGTTAAATGACACGAGTGTTGGGGCTTTCTATACCAGCGCAGGGGTATCGCTTGGCACATCGGTGACCTTTAATGAAGCTGAGATTAATGCAGGCGCGTTGGATAATGTCCTATTCCGACCGGCGTTAAATTACCCAACAGATAATGACGTAAATCAGGTGCAAGTGAATGTCAGCGGGACGATTACCGATACTGCTACATACAATGATGCAGCTTCGCCAACTGGCAGCGCGACTGATACCGATACTTTCTCTACCAATGTCAGTTTTGAAGTCGTTCCTGTGGTGGATGACGTGTCTGTCACTGGCCCGGGTAGCGATCCTGATGTTATCGAGATTACGGGTACTGAGGACCAGCTGATTTCTTTGTCGGGCACAGGGCCTGTATCGATTGCACTGACTGACCTTGATGGCTCAGAACAGTTTGTGTCGATTAAGTTTACAGATGTACCTGATGGCTTCCAGATGCGTGCAGATGCTGGTTCGGCATACACGGTGAAGAATAATGGTGGTGGTGAGTGGAGTGTTCAACTACCTCAAGCATCAGGGTTATCGTTCGACTTGAGTGAGATTTCGATTTTACCGCCTAAGGACTTCAGTGGTACGGCTGAATTTGGTGTTGCCGTATTTACTCAAGAATCTTTGTTGGGTGTGCCTACTGCAGCATCAAATCTGCCAAGCTTTAAGCTGCATGTGGTACCTGTGGGTGATGATGTTGATACTAATCCAACAGATTCTGTGACAGGTAACGAAGGTCAAAACATTGATATCGAAATCAATGCGACGATTTTGGATAAAGAGCTATCTGCAACGGGCAACGGCACTTATACCGAGAATGCACCAGAGACACTTCGAGTAGAAGTTGCGGGCGTTCCTCAAGATGCCTCTATCTATTATCCAGACGGCACAACCTTGGCTAGTTATGATCCAGTTACGCAGCTTTGGACACTTGATGTTCCTGCACAGTCGCTCGATAAGATCGTATTCAATTCAGGTGAACACAATAGCGATACGGGTAATGTATTAGGCATTAATGGCCCGCTGCAGATTACCGTTCGCTCTGTGGATACTGACGCTGATAACACCGAATATTTGGGGACGCCAACCAGCTTCGATGTTGATCTGGTGATTGATCCTATTAACGATCAACCGATCTTTGTGAACGTAACGAATATTGAAACATCGGAAGACATTAGTGTTGCTATCGACAACTTTAGTATCTACGACGTTGATGCTAACTTTGATAATCCAGACGCTCCGTATGTTCTTACGTTGCAAGTCGATCAAACACTTCCGGGAGCGCAAGGTGTGTTTGAGTTTACGAGCTCACCTGACGTGACGTTTGTATTGCAACCTGGTGGCTCATTGGTGATTACCGGTAAAGAAGCCGACATCAATACCGCATTGACTAATGGAGCCGTGACTTTCAAACCAGACCCAGACCAGAACTATCTCAACCAGAGTGGTTTAGTCACGATTAATGCAACACTCGATGACGGCGGTAATAATGGCTTGATTGATGCGGGTGATCCGAATACAGCACAGACCAACCAAACTACTTTCACCATTAAAGTAACGGAAGTGAATGACGCTCCTGTGGCAACTGATGTTGATTTAGGTTCGATTGCTGAAGATGGTCAAATAGTGATTGTGGAAGGAGACTTGATTTCAGTAAGTTCTGACATTGAAAACCATAACCTGACGGTTACGGGTGTAACCCTGACTCAAGGACAAGGCCAATTAACGCGCTTTGAAAACGCAGGTGGCGCCGATAACGCGGCGATTACCGGACCATTCTGGCTGTTCGTTGCAGATAATGATTTCAACGGTGATGTGAAATTCAACTATTCCATTATCGATGATGGCACAACCAATGGTGTGGATGATTTCTTGACCGATAGCGCTGAAATTAGCCTCATCGTAACGGAAGTGAATGATGCACCTGTCGCGACAGACGTTGATTTAGGTTCGATTGCAGAAGATGGTCAAATCGTCATTGTTGAAGGGGATTTAATTGCAGCAAGCTCTGACCCAGAAAACCACAACTTAACAGTAACTGGTGTAACTCTGACTCAGGGACAAGGCCAACTAACCCGCTTTGAAAATGCAGGTGGCGCCGATGACGCGGCGATTACCGGACCATTCTGGCTATTTGTAGCGGACAACGACTTTAACGGTGACGTTAAATTCAATTACTCAATTACTGATGACGGTACAACTAATGGCGCGGATGACTTCCTAACCGACAGTGCTGAAATTAGTCTTGAAGTAACGGAAGTGAATGACGCTCCTGTAGCAACGGACATCGACTTAGGCAACATCCTTGAAGAAGGTCAGTTGATCATCAAAGAGGGCGATTTAATTGCTGCGACGAGCGATCCGGAAAACGACACGATTACCGTGACTAATCTGGCGCTCGATGAAGGCCAAGGTCAACTACAACGCTTCGAGAACGTAGGTGGTGCTGATGATGCTACGATCACTGGCCCATACTGGGTATTTACGGCAGCTGATGAATACAACGGCAACGTTAAGTTTACCTATACCGTAGAGGATGATGGTACAACCAACGGCGCTAATGACTTCCTAACGGATACAGCGGAGATCACCGCGATTGTCGATGGAGTGAACGATACACCGGTCGTTAATGGTGACAGTGTCACTACGGTTATTGACGAGGATGCTGGTCAACTGTTGAGTGGTATCAATGTCAGTGACCCTGATTATGTAGATACATTTTCTGATGATCTGATGACCGTCACGCTGACGGTGGATTACGGTACATTGAATGTATCACTTCCAGCAGTGACGACGGTTGTTGTTAACGGCAACAACACGGGTTCAGTCATCTTAGTGGGGACATTGAGTGACCTGAATGCGTTGATTGATACGCCAACCAGTCCAAATGGTGTTTTCCTTGATGCGAGCCTGTCTCCAACCAATAGCATTGGATTAGAAGTTGTTGCCAAAGACAGCGGCAACCCTTCAGGTATTGCGATAGAGACAGCACCTGTGGTTTACAACATCGCGGTGACGCCAGTGGCGAATGCACCAACCCTGTCTATCGATAGTGCGACTAACTACGTGAGAAACATTACTGCGAGTCAGTCTGTGAGTGCGAGTGGCATTCCTTTAGTTGGGATTATCGCAGCCTTAACGGACATTACAGAAGAGCTAACGCTGCATATCAGTGATGTACCTGCTGGCGCTCAAATCACCAGTGCTGCGGGTTCTGTGACGGATCTTGGCGGTGGTGTTTGGGTAGCAACGGCAGATGCAATTGAAAGCTTGCAAGCGGTTGGGCTTTCTCAAACTCCAGGTAACTACACACTGAAAGTCGAGGCGGTTTCTGAAGAGACTGACAACAACGATACAGCAACCTCTGCATCGATTGACCTTAACTTGAACATTGTGTCTAACGCAGTTGATATTAACTTGGCTTCGGAAACCGATGATGTTCAGTTACTGGCTGGTGCTAATGCGACTGACTTAACGGGTGGTTCAGGGAATGATCGACTTGAAGGTGGCGCAGGTGACGATACGCTTGTTGGCGGTGACGGTAACGACACCCTGATTGGCGGCGGAGGCTCAGACATTCTGACTGGTGGTGATGGTATGGACTCGTTCGTATGGCTTAACATCGAAGATGGTGTTGAAGATACGATTACCGACTTTGATTTATCGGAAGGGGACAGCATTGACTTGAGAGAAGTGTTGCCGGAGCTTAAAAATACATCTCCAGACATGACCGCGTTGCTACAACAAATAGACGCGAAAGTGGACGGGGATGATATTGAGCTTACGATCAACCCGGATGGCTTAGGTACTACGGAACAGGTGATTGTGGTTGAAGACCTTGCGCCACAGCTAACCTTAAGTAGCACCATGCCTTCGGACATTCTGGATGCATTGGTACAGCAGAATGTGATAACTCACGGTTAAAGCGAACCATTAAACCATAACGAAAGAGGCCAGCATTGCTGGCCTCTTTTTTGTTACGGTATAAATTGAAAAGAGTTACTTAAGGGAGTTGTGGATCAGGAACTCTTCTTCAACACCTTTCAATTTCATCTCATCCATAATGAAGTTCACCGTGTTCAACAAACGTTGTTCACCTTTAGGAATCAGATAGCCGAACTGACTGTTGGTGAATGGAGTTTCGCAGCGTGCCGCTTCAAGACGTTCGTCAGTTACCTGATAGAACAGACCTTCAGGCGTTTCTGTTACCATCACATCAACTTTGCCTTCTGCTACTGCTTTCGGTACGTCGAGATTGTTCTCGTAGCGTGTGAAGCTTGCATTCTGCAAGTTCGCGTCGGCAAAGATCTCGTTAGTACCGCCAATGTTCACGCCCACACGAACAGAAGAGAGGTTCACTTTCTCAATGCTGTCGTACTGTTCTGCGGTGCCTTTTGCAACCAAGAAACACTTACCAAAGGTCATGTAGCCTTGAGTTTGTTCCGCGTTTAACTGACGCTGCATTTTACGTGTAATGCCGCCCATTGCGATGTCGTACTTATCGTCGTCTAGATCGGCCAGTAGATCTTTCCATGTGGTACGAACAATCTTCAATTCAACGCCTAATTGTTCCGCGATGTGCTGTGCAACGTCGATATCGTAGCCAGAGTAGCTTTTACCATCGAAGTAAGAGAAAGGCTTGTAGTCACCTGTGGTGCCCACACGCAGAGTACCTGATTTTTGAATGTCTTCTAGCTGGTCAGCGTGTGCGACACCAGAAAGTGCCAGAGCAATGGAAGCAAGTAATAGTGATGTTTTTTTCATTGTAATTGTCTGTTGTGTTTGTGTTGTCATTCAAAGTAACAGAAACAATCAGAGAAAGAGATCAAACCATTGGAAAGGTTGGAAAAGAAGATGAAACGAGGGCAGGAGATAGGTATTTCTATGGTTTGTGAGCATTGATCGAGGTGCGTTTCATATTCCGTTTTGATAAACCGAAGACAAACAAAAAGCCCATGTTATCGAATAACATGGGCTTCATTTTGGTTTAACTTGTTAGCTGCTTATTTAGCTGTTTAGCTGTTTAGCTGTTTAGCTGTTTAGCTGTTTAGCTATTTGGCAACTGACTCGTTGTTCATCTTAGCCGGAGCTTTAGATGCGTTAACCAATAGGATACCAACGGTCAGTACCATTGAACCACATAGTAGGAACAACAAGCGTCCTGTTGGTTCGTTTGGAATCAGAGCCATTGCTAGGATACCGAAACCTGCTGTGCTGATAAGCTTACCAAGCATTGAACGCTGTTTAGTATCTAGGTTTTGTTGCTCTTCACCTTCCGCTACAAGCGGCGTGTTCCAGTTAGTGAATAGTTGGTCAACTTCTTTCTCACGCTCTGGCGATAGGCCTTTGTAGAAGCGAGAAGTCATGATGAAGTAACCACCTGTGAACACTACGTGAGCAGCTAAGCTAAGACCTACTTTCAAGTCGCTCCATTCACGGCCTGTAAGCGCTGTTTCTAGACCAAATAGGTTCTCGATGTCTTCTGCTTGCAGAGAGATACCGAAGATGTAAGAAACGAAACCACCAACCACTAGAGTAGACCAACCAGCCCAGTCAGGTGTCTTACGAATCCACATACCTAGTAGGACAGGGATAAGCATTGGGAAGCCAATCAACGCACCTACGTTCATTACGATATCGAACAAGCTTAAGTGACGCAGAGAGTTAATGAATAGACCAATCGCAATGATGAAAATACCCATCATGATAGTCGTTATCTTACTTACAATAACCAGCTCTTTCTGAGTCGCATTTTTACGAAGAATCGGGCTGTAGAAGTTCATTACAAAGATACCAGCGTTACGGTTCAAACCTGAATCCATAGAAGACATCGTTGCAGCGAACATTGCTGACATAAGAAGACCAACCATACCTGCTGGCATTACGTTTTGTACGAATGCTAGGTAAGCAGCATCACCGGCTTTGTCGCCCATTGATGTGTATTGCTCAGCGAACTCAGGCATGAATGCACTAACGTACCAAGGTGGTAGGAACCAAATTAGTGGACCAATAACCATAAGGATACATGCTAGGCCTGCCGCTTTACGTGCGTTTTCACTGTCTTTTGCACATAGGTAACGGTATGCGTTGATGCTGTTGTTCATTACACCGAACTGCTTCACGAAGATGAATACAACCCAAAGGATGAAGATGCTCATGTAGTTTAGGTTGTTACCTAACATGAAGTCGCCGTCGAAGTTAGCAACAATGTTAGTTAAGCCGCCACCGTGGAAGTAAGCTGCTACCGCACAAGTGATTGTCACGGCCATGATTACAAGCATTTGCATGAAGTCAGAAGCAACAACCGCCCAAGAGCCGCCGGTTACTGCCATCAATACTAGAACCATACCCGTTACCACAATGGTAGCTTCCATTGGGATGTTGAATACCGCTGCTACAAAGATAGCTAGACCGTTTAGCCAGATACCTGCAGAGATAAGGCTGTCCGGCATACCTGCCCATGTGAAGAACTGTTCAGACGTTTTACCAAAGCGCTGACGAATAGCTTCGATCGCCGTTACCACACGAAGTTGGCGGAACTTTGGAGCGAAGTACATATAGTTCATGAAGTAGCCAAAAGCATTGGCTAAGAATAGGATTACAATAACGAAACCGTCATTGAATGCGCGTCCTGCGGCACCTGTAAACGTCCATGCTGAAAATTGTGTCATGAAGGCAGTTGCACCAACCATCCACCACAACATTTTGCCGCCCCCTCTGAAGTAATCACTTGTAGAGGTGGTGAACTTACGGAACATCCAACCAATCGCGATTAAAAAGAAGAAGTAGGCGAGAACAACAAAAGTATCAATAGTCATCTTTTCAGCCTTTTAAATATCATAATTAACTGGGCTTAGATTAACGCGTCTCAAGGTTTATTTGTACTACAATATGTCTTTAGTATGATCTAGGTCGCATTGATTTTTCGGCCTCTAACACGTGGTTATATAAGTATTTGTTTTAATTGAATTTAAATGTGAGTGTATTTTGTTTGAGATCTAAAATAAATTGAGGGTTAAATGTTTATATGTATTACAATATAAACAAAAGCGCTTACTTTGCCGTATCTATAAGATTTTAATTATAACCGTAACAAATGTGCTACAAATTGGTGTGTTGTGCGACGACATTCACGTTAATTTGGAACTCTATACTGAAAAATTCTGTATTGGGATTTCAAGTGTAGCTCATTGTTTTCACTTCGCTATTTTGTATTTGTCTGCGGCTCTGTAGCCTTTCTATGCTATTTATTCATTTTTTCGTGCCATAGAGGTGCATATTTGGAATTTTTGTCACTGAGTGGGCGTTAAACTGGACGGACGGGACACATTTTGCGGTGCACTTTGTCTATTGTGGTCTTCAGTGCATGCCATGAGAGATGCTTGATGACGTATCGAAAAGGAACATTGCTGGGTAAGGGGCTGGATAAGAAGCTGGATAGGCGATAGGGGGCACCAGTAACGCTTCGTTAGATGCGTGCTGAAGTCGATTGAAAGCTTACATTACTTGTTATTGCCTGTCTTAGTCGCGGAGCTGGACGAGCCCATAGAGAGAAAGGCGATAAGGTGTGGGGGAAACATAATGTTGATTGAGCGTGTTTTACGGTTAGTCAGCGCAATAAACGCCAGATAACAAAAAGCCCCACCGAGGTGAGGCTTCATCACTCAATCTAAAATAGATTAAGCGTTAACGTGATCAACTGCGTCACGAACCAGCTTGCCTAGTTCGTCCCACTTACCTTCGTCGATAAGGTTAGTTGGAACCATCCAAGTACCGCCACACGCAAGTACAGAAGGGATCGATAGGTATTCATCAACATTCTTCAAGCTTACGCCACCAGTAGGCATAAATTTAACAGGGTAAACCGCTGTTAGTGCTTTAAGCATGCCAGTACCACCAGAAGGCTCAGCAGGGAAGAACTTCAACGTGCGAAGGCCCATTTCCATTGCTTGTTCCACTAGGCTTGGGTTGTTAACACCCGGTACGATTGCAACACCCTTATCGATACAGTATTGAACAGTGCGCGGGTTGAAACCTGGGCTTACGATGAAATCAACGCCAGCTTCGATAGATGCATCAACTTGCTCGTTAGTCAGTACAGTACCTGAACCAATTAGCATGTCTGGGAATTCTTTACGCATGATGCGAATCGCTTCGATTGCACATTCTGTACGTAGCGTGATTTCTGCACATGGCATGCCGTTTTCAACAAGTGCTTTACCTAGAGGGATAGCGTCTTCAGCACGGTTGATAGCGATTACAGGAATTACTTTTAGGTTTGCTAGTTGTTCATTTAATGTCGTCATGAATTCTTTCTCACGTTAAATGTGGGCTTGCTTTCAACTAAGCAAACCCTTGATTAATAGTTAAAGTGCGTAATTATAGAGACAGATCAGGCGTCGCTTCTAGAGGAATGATAGCACCTGGATGCTGAATCACAGTCCCTGCCACAATATGACCTGCTAACGCTGCATCACGTGCATTGCCACCGCTTAAGCGCTTAGCTAGGAAGCCCGCGCTGAACGAGTCGCCAGCCGCTGTAGTATCAACAATGTTGTCTACTGGGTTTGGAGCAACGTACTGAGCGCTTTGGCTTTCAACTACTAAGCAGTCTTTAGCACCACGTTTAATGATGATCTCTTTCACACCAGATTCAGACGTACGTGCAATACACTGTTCAATGCTTTCGTCGCCGTACAACTCTTGCTCGTCATCGAACGTCAGTAGAGCCGTGTCAGTGTACTTAAGCATCTTCAAGTACCAAGAAATCGCTTCTTGTTGACTTTCCCAAAGTTTTGGACGGAAGTTATTGTCGAAGAATACTTGGCCGCCTTGCGCTTTAAATTTGTCTAAGAAGTTGAATAGCTGCGTGCGTCCATTCTCTGTCAAGATAGCAAGCGTAATACCACTTAGGTAAACCGCATCAAAAGAGAATAACTTATCAAGTAGAGCAGGCGTGTCTTCCTGGTCAAACATGAACTTTGCTGCAGCATCATTACGCCAGTAGTGGAAACTGCGTTCACCAGTTTCATCGGTCTCGATGTAGTAAAGCCCTGGTTGTTTGTGATCAAGCTGAGCAATTAAGCTAGTGTCGATACCTTCCGCTTGCCACTTTTCTAACATGTCGGTACTGAATGGGTCAGTGCCTAGCGCTGTTACGTAGCTCGTGTTGATATCTTGCTCTTTTGTTAAGCGAGACAAGTAAAGTGCAGTATTTAGTGTATCGCCACCGAAACTTTGCTTAAGCCCGTCTTGTTTCTTTTGTAGCTCAACCATGCACTCGCCAATGACCGCGATGTTTAATGATTTCATATGCTTACCTTAGCAACTGAGGTTGCGCTGTTTATTATTTTAGGAAATCTTCACGCGCAGGGTTGAAGATATCAAGAAGGATGCTGTCTTGCTCTAGTGCAACTGCACCGTGCATCATGTGTTTACGAGCGAAGTAAGCATCGCCTTCTTTAAGGACTTTCTTTTCGCCTTCAATCTCAGCTTCGAAGCTACCACGAACTACGTAACCGATTTGGTCATGGATTTCGTGAGTATGAGGGTGGCCAATCGCGCCCTTATCAAAACATAGGTGTACTGCCATTAGATCGTCAGTGTAAGCAACGATTTTACGCTTAATGCCGCCACCAAGTTCTTCCCATGGGTTTTCATCTAGGATAAAGAAAGAGTTCATTGTGTATCTCCTAATCTGTTTAAATCTTTTAAGTGTTACTTAACTTGCATCCATCATAAGGGAATGAGCCTAATTGTAATACAATATATCTAAATTTGTGTGATATCGATCAAGCGATACTTTATATAGCGTAAATAAATCAACAACTTAATAAATGGCTAATATTTACCATTAGCCAGCTACATCAATGACTTATGGCTAATTATGTGACTCTACTCATCATTTAGCGACGAATAGGTATAATTAAAGCTCATATTGTATTACTTTATATGGAGTTTGAAAATTTAATCAAAGTTTAAGCAGATAAACTCTTTATTGAGGGTGACAAAGAATATGACGACTAAACCAGTATTGTTGACTGAAGCAGAAATCGAGCAGCTTCATCTTGAAGTGGGCCGTTCTAGCTTAATGGGCAAAACCATTGCAGCGAACGCGAAAGATCTAGAAGCATTCATGCGTTTACCTATTGATGTCCCAGGTCATGGTGAAGCTGGGGGTTACGAACATAACCGCCATAAGCAAAATTACACGTACATGAATCTAGCTGGTCGCATGTTCTTGATCACTAAAGAGCAAAAATACGCTGACTTTGTTACTGAATTACTAGAAGAGTACGCAGACAAATACCTAACGTTTGATTACCACGTACAGAAAAACACTAACCCTACAGGTCGTTTGTTCCACCAAATCCTGAACGAACACTGCTGGTTAATGTTCTCAAGCTTAGCTTACTCTTGTGTTGCTTCAACCCTGACACAAGAACAACGCGACAATATTGAGTCTCGTATTTTCGAACCAATGCTAGAAATGTTCACAGTTAAATACGCACACGACTTCGACCGAATTCACAACCACGGTATTTGGGCTGTAGCCGCTGTCGGTATTTGTGGTCTTGCTCTTGGCAAGCGTGAGTACCTTGAAATGTCGGTGTACGGCATTGACCGTAACGACACTGGCGGCTTCCTAGCGCAAGTTTCTCAGCTGTTTGCACCGTCTGGCTACTACATGGAAGGTCCTTACTACCACCGTTATGCGATTCGTCCAACGTGTGTGTTCGCTGAAGTGATTCACCGTCATATGCCTGAAGTGGATATCTACAACTACAAAGGCGGCGTGATTGGTAACACAGTACAAGCGATGCTGGCGACGGCTTACCCGAACGGTGAGTTCCCGGCTCTGAATGATGCTTCTCGTACTATGGGTATTACAGACATGGGTGTTCAGGTTGCAGTAAGTGTTTACAGCAAGCATTACTCTTCTGAAAACGGCGTAGACCAAAACATTCTTGGTATGGCGAAGATTCAAGACGCAGTATGGATGCACCCATGTGGTCTTGAGCTATCTAAAGCCTACGAAGAGGCTTCAGCTAAACAAGAAATCGGCATGCCTTTCTGGCCAAGTGTTGAATTGAGCGAGGGTCCTGAAGGCCACAATGGTGCACAAGGCTTTATCCGTATGCAGGATAATAAAGGTGACGTTTCTCAACTTGTTATGAACTACGGTCAACACGGCATGGGTCACGGCAACTTCGATACGCTGGGTATTTCTTTCTTTAACCGCGGTCAAGAAGTGTTGCGTGAATACGGTTTCTGTCGTTGGGTTAACGTTGAGCCAAAATTTGGCGGTCGCTACCTAGATGAAAATAAATCTTACGCTCGTCAAACGATTGCACATAATGCAGTAACGATTGATGAGAAATGTCAGAACAACTTTGACGTTGAGCGTGCTGACGCAGTACACGGTTTGCCTCACTTCTTCAAAGTGGCAGATGAGCAAATTAACGGTATGAGCGCATTTGCTAACGACCATTACGAAGGTTTTGACATGCAACGCAGTGTGTTCATGCTAAACCTTGAAGAGCTTGAGTCTCCGCTATTGTTAGACTTGTACCGCTTAGGTTCGACAAAAGGCGGCGAAGGCGACCACCAGTTTGATTACTCTCATCAATATCAAGGTCAAATTATTCGCACTAACTTCGAATACCAAGCAAACAAAGAGCTAAACACACTAGGAAGTGACTTCGGTTACCAACACCTATGGAATGTAGCGAGTGGTGAAGTGAATGGTACTGCGTTAGTTAGCTGGTTACAGAACGACACGTACTATACTTGGTTGGGTACAAGTTCGAACGAGAACGGAGAAATCATCTTCACTCGCACTGGTGCTAACGATCCAAGCTTTAATTTACGTTCAGAGCCTGCATTCATTCTACGTAGCAAAGGCGAAACAACATTGTTTGCTTCTGTGCTAGAAACGCACGGTTACTTTAACGAAGAATTCGAGCAATCAGTAAACGCTCGTGGTGTTGTGAAAAACATCAATGTGGTTGCTCACACGAATGTAGGTTCAGTAGTAGAAATTACGACAGAGAAATCAAACGTGACAGTGATGATCAGTAACCAACTTGGCGCAACTGACAGCACTGAACACAAAGTAGAACTGAACGGCAAAGTATACAGCTGGACAGGCTTCTACTCAGTAGAAACGACTTTAGAGCAGGGGAAATAATAATGAGCTATCAACCACTTTTACTTAACTTTGAAGAAGCAGCAGAGCTTCGTAAAGAACTTGGCAAGGATAGCCTATTAGGTAACGCACTAACTCGTGACATTAAACAAACTGACGCTTACATGGCTGAAGTTGGCATCGAAGTTCCAGGTCATGGCGAAGGTGGCGGTTACGAGCACAATCGTCACAAGCAAAACTACATCCATATGGATCTAGCGGGTCGTTTGTTCCTGATCACAGAGGAAACAAAGTACCGTGATTACATCGTTGATATGCTAACTGCGTACGCGACGGTATACCCAACATTGGAAAGCAACGTAAGCCGTGACACTAACCCTCCGGGTAAGCTGTTCCACCAAACGTTGAACGAGAACATGTGGATGCTTTACGCTTCTTGTGCGTACAGCTGCATTTACCACACTATCTCTGAAGAGCAGAAGCGTCTTATCGAAGACGATCTTCTGAAGCAAATGATCGAAATGTTCGTTGTTACTTACGCACACGACTTCGATATCGTACACAACCACGGCTTATGGGCAGTGGCGGCGGTAGGTATCTGTGGTTACGCGATCAACGATCAAGAGTCTGTAGATAAAGCACTTTACGGCCTGAAATTGGACAAAGTAAGCGGCGGTTTCCTAGCGCAACTTGACCAACTGTTTTCGCCAGACGGCTACTACATGGAAGGTCCTTACTACCACCGTTTCTCGCTACGTCCAATCTACCTGTTCGCTGAAGCAATTGAACGTCGTCAGCCTGAAGTTGGTATCTATGAATTCAACGATTCAGTGATTAAGACAACGTCGTACTCTGTATTCAAAACCGCATTCCCAGACGGTACATTGCCAGCTCTAAATGATTCATCGAAGACGATCTCTATCAACGATGAAGGCGTGATCATGGCGACGTCTGTGTGTTACCACCGTTACGAGCAGACTGAAACTCTGCTTGGTATGGCTGATCACCAACAAAACGTTTGGGTTCATGCTTCAGGTAAAACACTGTCTGACGCGGTTGATGCAGCAGACGATATCAAAGCATTTAACTGGGGTAGCCTGTTTGTAACGGACGGCCCTGAAGGCGAGAAAGGCGGCGTTAGCATTCTTCGTCACCGTGACGAGAAAGACGACGACCCTAAGACCGCAGATACCATGGCGTTGATCTGGTTTGGTCAGCACGGTTCTGACCACCAGTATCACTCTGCGCTAGACCACGGTCACTACGATGGCTTACACCTAAGCGTATTCAACCGTGGCCACGAAGTGCTGCACGATTACGGCTTCGGTCGTTGGGTAAACGTGGAGCCTAAGTTTGGCGGTCGTTACATCCCAGAGAACAAGTCTTACTGTAAGCAGACGGTTGCTCACAACACAGTAACGGTTGATCAGAAAACGCAGAACAACTTCAACACAGCACTGGCTGAGTCTAAGTTTGGTCAGAAGCACTTCTTCGTAGCAGACGACCAGTCTCTACAAGGCATGAGCGGCACAATTTCTGAGTACTACACTGGCGTAGACATGCAACGCAGCGTGATTCTTGCTGAACTACCTGAGTTCGAAAAACCGCTAGTAATTGATGTGTACCGCATCGAAGCTGACGCTGAGCACCAGTACGACTTACCAGTTCACCACTCGGGTCAAATCATTCGCACTGACTTCGATTACAACATGGAAACAACGCTTAAGCCATTAGGTGAAGACAACGGTTACCAACATTTATGGAACGTTGCTTCAGGCAAAGTGAACGAAGAAGGTTCTCTAGTAAGCTGGCTACATGACAGCAGCTACTACAGCCTAGTAACCAGCGCGAATGCGGGCAGCGAAGTGATTTTTGCTCGCACTGGTGCTAACGATCCAGACTTCAACCTTAAGAGTGAGCCTGCGTTCATCTTACGTCAGTCTGGTCAAAACCACGTGTTTGCTTCTGTACTAGAAACGCATGGTTACTTTAACGAGTCTATCGAAGCCTCTGTAGGCGCTCGTGGTCTGGTTAAATCAGTATCTGTTGTGGGCCATAACAGTGTCGGGACTGTTGTTCGCATTCAGACTACTTCTGGTAACACTTACCACTACGGTATTTCAAACCAAGCTGAAGACACGCAGCAAGCAACTCACGCTGTTGAGTTCGCGGGTGAGACATACTCGTGGGAAGGGTCATTTGCTCAACTGTAAATGGTCAACACACATACCGTTTAACGATGGTGTGTGCTGATGTGGTGCTTTGCGGGAACGAAGCGCCATATCATGTTCGATTGTAAGGGTGTTCGCATCTAAGTAACTGAACGAAATTAATGTCGATGACAAAGAATATCGGAAATAAGTCAAACCGAGTAACTCGTTGTGAGTTGCTCGGTTTTTTTATGCGTGTAGGACAGAGGCTGATGTAATTTGGGAAGGGGATCTCATTTAATAATCTCTGGCGGTTAATGAATTGCGCTTCTAAAGGTGTACCTTTTTCCCATGGTTTTTCGAGGCTGTGCTGGTGGTTTTCATACCGATACAAAGAGGGTTAGTTTTGAGTACGGATTTATGAGTGATTTAAGATAACGTTTCTCACAGGATGTTTTTTAAATCTCTGATTATAAAAATTTGCAGGTTGTGATTCGTTTGGATTTTACTCAATTGGCTGTAGGTTGAAATACTGTTATAGTAATCTTTAAATAATACATAAACATAACATATAAAATAAGTGAACTTATGGTTAGCACTTTTAATTCAATTTCGGGCTCGAAGCGTAGCCTGCACGTGCAAGTAGCGCGTGAAATCGCTCGTGGAATCTTGTCTGGCGATCTGCCGCAAGGTTCTATTATTCCTGGTGAAATGGCGTTATGTGAACAGTTTGGTATTAGCCGAACGGCACTACGTGAAGCAGTTAAACTATTAACTTCTAAAGGTTTGTTAGAGTCCCGCCCGAAAATCGGTACTCGTGTAGTCGACCGCGCATATTGGAACTTTCTTGATCCTCAGCTGATTGAATGGATGGATGGTCTAACCGACATAGATCAATTCTGTTCTCAGTTTTTAGGCCTTCGCCGTGCGATTGAACCTGAAGCGTGCGCACTGGCGGCTAAATTTGCAACGGCTGAACAACGCATTGAACTTTCAGAAATCTTCCAAAAAATGGTAGAAGTGGATGAGGCTGAAGTATTTGATCAAGAGCGTTGGACAGATATTGATACTCGTTTTCATAGCTTGATCTTTAATGCGACAGGTAATGACTTCTACCTGCCATTCGGCAATATCTTGACTACGATGTTCGTGAACTTCATCGTGCACTCTTCTGAAGAAGGAAGCACGTGTATCAATGAACACCGTAGAATCTATGAAGCAATCATGGCTGGTGATAGTGATAAGGCACGAGTTGTGTCTGCTGCACACTTGCAAGATGCCAACCACCGTCTGGCGACGGCGTAATAGAAATAATCTAGAGCGTAGGTAGATGAGTCACCTCATATAGAGATGAACAGCATTACGCTCGGATAAACGACTTAAAAGGGTATGCCAAGTGCATACCTTTTTTGTTGTCTACCGTTTACGAAAATTGGCTGCTTTCATGTATGAAAAAAGCCAGAGACTGTTGTCTCTGGCTTTGAGTTGTTTCAATATTCTAGCTTAAACAAGCGGCTAATCATGATGTTCGTAAGTTTGCTTTTGTTTCTGCTTTTTCTTCATTTTTAACGTTGAATAAACCGAGAATACAGCTAACACGATAAACGCGAGAGCAATAGGACGCTCATAAAGGAAAGACCAACTGCCATCGTACATCAGCAGTGATTTTCTAAGGTTTGTTTCTGCCATTGGCCCTAAGATGGTCGCAAGCAGAATCGGTGAAGAAGGGATATCCAGTTTAGTTAAGATAAAGCCAAGTAGACCGAAACCGATTGCAATACCCACATCAAACATCGAGTTGTTAATTGCGTAAGCGCCGACAATTGAAAGGAAGACAATGATTGGAATCATGATGATCTTCGGTACTTCAATGATTCGACAGAAGAAGCGAATACCCAGTAAACCAATCACTAACATCACAAGGTTAGCGACCAACATTGAGCTGAACACGCCATAAACCACTTCGGGGTTTTGGGCGAATAGCAGTGGGCCTGGTGTGAGTCCTTGTACTATAAGTGCACCAAGAAGAACCGCTGCCACGGCATCTCCAGGAACACCTAGTGTTAATAACGGAACTAGCGAGCCACCCGTTACGCCGTTGTTTCCAGATTCAGCGGCTGCAAGGCCACGAACCGAGCCTTTACCAAACTCTTCTGGGTTCTTAGACGAACGTTTTGCTTCGTTGTAACAAACAAATGCAGATATATCAGCACCAGCACCCGGTACCGAGCCGATAGTTGTTCCCATCAAACCACTTTTTATGGCCGTTGGTAGCATTTCTTTGAGATCACTTTTACTTAATAGTTTGTGGTCAAATTTCGGTGCAACGACTTTCTTTTCAGAGAACAGCTTCTCTAGTTGGTTTAATGCCTCAGATAGAGCGAATAAACCAATTAAGACAGGGATGACATTGATTCCGCTGTAAAGATCCATGATGTCAAAAGTAAATCTTGGCACACTGCTGATTGGGTCGAGTCCAACAGTTGAAACCAATAATCCAATGGTTCCCGCAAGTAACCCTTTAAAAATGTTGTTCGAAGAAACACTCGCAATAATCGTTAAACCAAACAGAGCGAGTGCAAAATATTCTGGCGCATTAAAACGCAGTGCAAAGGTCGCTAATTTAGGCGCAATCGCGATGAGGACGATAGTACTTAACAGCCCGCCAATAAATGATGCAACAGCAGAAATACTTAATGCTCTTGCTGCTTGTCCTCTAACAGCCATAGTGTGACCGTCGAGTACACTTGCTGCAGAAGCCGGTGTTCCTGGGGTTTTAAGTAAAATTGCGGCAATTGAGCCACCGTAAATCCCACCAATGTATACACCAATTAACATCACAAGGGCTGAAGTCGGTTCCATGCCAAAGGTAAATGGAAGGAGAATTGCCACGCCCATTGTCGCTGTAAGTCCGGGTAGTGCGCCTAAAATAACGCCGCCCAGTACGCCAAAAACAAGGACAGGAAGCACTGCAAAGCTAACTGCAGTTGCGAGACCATCGATTAGATATTCAAACATATGACCTCCTAAGACCACGTTGCTTCAGGAAGCGCGATGTAGAACACCTCGCCAAATAGATAGTAAACCGCGAACACAAAGACAACGGCGACAACGTAATAGATTGGCTTCTTCACTTTGAAGTAAACGAGGTAGAACATAAATGCAATCAAACTAGCATAAAGGTAGCCAACTACACTGATGAGTAATGCGTAGCCAATAAGAAAAGCAACGCCGAAAATCGACATCTTGCTTATCATCGCTTCTTGTTGTTCAGAGGCACCTTTTAATTTGTGTTGAACGATGAGAACAATACAGATAGCAATTTGGGCAATCACAATCATCATCGGGAAGAATTTTGCATCGACACTTGCATCTTGGTACATCGGACGATCAAATTGAGTGATCAGCGCGAACGCGATTGCGCTAAGGATAATGATGATAGAAGGGAAAACGACGTTTCGGTTTAAGTAAGAGTGAGAGTTAGACATGGAGTTTACCCCTAAAAAGTAAAGCAAGGGAAAGGTACAAACTAGTAACAGAGGCACAACTGATAAAAGCTGTGCCTCTGAACAAAGGTTATTGAATTAATTGAGTCAATGATTTTGTATCTTCTGCAACAAACTCAGTGAAGGCTTTGTCATCAAGATTGTGAATCGTCATTGCACCTTTCGCCATGAAAGTTTTGAACTCTTCACTTGCCATTGCTTCATCAAATGCAGCCCCCAACTTCTCGATTACTGCATCAGGTGTATCTTTTGGAGCACCAATACCGCGCCATGTACCTGTTACTACATCAATGCCTTGCTCTTTCAAAGTAGGAACATCTGGAATGTACTGAATACGTTCTTCAGACATGACACCTAATGCTTTTAGTTGGCCTGAACGAAGTTGAGCGATAGCTTCACCAGGAGTAACCATAGTGACGTCTGTGTGATGGCCTAGTACAGCAGGAATTGCTTCTGATGCACCGTTGTAAGGGATAGCGTTTAATTTAATGCCTTGATCTTTTTCAAGAGACATTAGGTAGAAGTTTGGCGCAGCGGTTGAAGCGAATTTTACGCTGCCTGGTTTTTCTTTGGCTTCCTTAATCAGGTCGTTAATCGTGTTGTATGGGCTATCTGCTGCAACCAATACGACCGCAGGATCTAAGTTAACTAAACGAATGAGTTTAAAGTCGTCAGCGGTATGACGCATCAAACCCATTTGAGGAAGTGAAGCGATTTCACGTGTTACTACTGTTAATGTGTAACCATCCGCACGCTGCTGAGCACCAAAGCTCATCCCAACTGCGCCTGCGCCACCAGTACGGTTCATGATTGAAATATTTTGCCCAAGAATGTCTTTCGCGCTATTTGCAAGAGTACGACCAACGGCATCGGTGCCGCCGCCCGCGCCAAATGGCACAACTAAGCGAATGTTTTTGCTTGGATAGTCAGCTGCAATTGACGTTGCAGAAACAAGTATACCGGCTGCTAGCATAATGGATTTTAATAGTTTACTCATAATAAGTACCTTCTGTTTCTAATTATTAGCGATATGTTTTTGTAGGGTTTTCTGCTTTTTCTGTTTGGTATTCGTGCATTGCTAACTGTTCAATAGCTACCGCTATCCAGCCACTGATCAGCATGTCATACCATTGTTGTACACCACTGCAGGCAACAACCACGTTTCCGTAAACAAACGAACCATAAAACAGTAAGTCTTCGTCACGTAGTGAAGATGGGTGTTGGGAGTGCAGTGTTAGATTGCTTGTCGATTCTCGCCACGCTTGTTGTGCTTTCTTACGGGCAAGGTGATCAAACTTGATTGTCCAGTTGTCAGGAGCTCCTAACGACTCTTCATATAGAATGGCGTCTTCAAAAGAGGCTTCCCAAGGCTTGAGGTGTGGATTCATAACGACAATATGCAGTTCTTTTCTATTCGTTCTTTCAAACAGCTTGTCGATAGAGGGTTTAACGATATCGATAGCGTCTTGAGTGATATCTTTCATTGATCGCATTCCATATGTCCTTACGTTTGGTAGATGAATATAGAATATTGTATGACAATAATTCTTCAATTAACGATGACTTGGAAGCGGGGAGCGATCACAAGTGAAAGTCTTCTAACAAGACTTCGATCTTGTTTTGACCATATTCTGGCGGAAATAGTGTGATTCTGGTCTTTTTTTGAGCTGGGTGTAAATGGACACAGATCCAGTTTTATTTTGGCTGATTTCCTAGATATAAACTCACCACCATATGCTCGCCGTTCTGTTAATTCATATGGGAGAAAATTTTGGCTTGATAATCGAGCGTCCTATAACACAACGAGTTATATGCGAACATGTCAGCGGCTCACCTGCAAGACGCTAACCACCGTTAAGCTAAACGGGTGTTTCAACTATTATGTGAACCACTTAAACGTCCCGATGAACCATTTATAGGTTCATCAAAACCAGTCAAAAAGGTATACCAAGTGAATGCTTTTTTTGTTTTTAAGAAGTGTGTTGCACCATGTGTAGCACGGTTTTGGTTCACTCCCGATTAACTCTTTCTTAAGGCAATTTTTCTTGTATACGTTTAGCGGTAGTTCTTTTTACCATCGTAATTAAGAGAATATTGCGGCGAGATTTGTGTTTTAGACACTCGATCTCTCCTCAAATAATTATGCACCATCCATGATTTTTCATTTTTTATCTTTTGAATCCATCATCATCTCAACAAGATATGTGGCTTCTATATTGAGTAACTTACGTAGAATTCTAATAGAATTAGCTACTCTCAATTGATATAAAACACTGGTTTATTGTGTGATAAATGAGGGTGATTCAGCTCTGATTTGGCTTTTATTATTTTTGAGAATTTTATATCTATATGTGTTTGGTTGTATTTGTTAATAAGTGTGCAAAGTCTCGCTTTTTTATAAGTCTTTGATTTTAATGGGTATGATGTTCTTTGGTCTTGGTTTTTTGAGTTTTCATCTCAAACACCAGTAATTTCCTTAATGGATTGGCCATATTCCATCCTATGTCATATATATAATTAACTTAATCAATCAAAATAAGATCGCCATCACTTATTTAGATTATTGTACTACAAATAAAGTTTGAGATTTCCTATAGTCCTCGTAACAAAATACAACGGACAAAGGATACACGATGGAACTCAACACGATTATTGTCGGCATTTATTTCCTATTCTTGATTGCGATAGGTTGGATGTTTAGAACATTTACAAGTACCACCAGTGACTACTTCCGCGGGGGCGGTAACATGTTGTGGTGGATGGTTGGTGCAACCGCCTTTATGACCCAGTTTAGTGCATGGACATTCACCGGTGCGGCAGGTAAAGCGTATAACGATGGTTTTGCAGTAGCGGTCATCTTCGTAGCCAACGCATTTGGTTACTTCATGAACTTCGCATATTTTGCTCCAAAGTTCCGTCAACTACGTGTAGTAACGGTAATCGAAGCAATTCGTATGCGTTTCGGTGCGACTAACGAACAAGTGTTCACTTGGTCTTCAATGCCAAACAGTGTTGTTTCTGCCGGTGTATGGTTAAACGCACTAGCAATCATCGCTTCTGGTATCTTCGGTTTCGACATGACAGCAACTATCTGGATTACCGGTTTGGTTGTATTGGCAATGTCTGTAACGGGTGGTTCATGGGCGGTAATTGCATCTGACTTTATGCAGATGGTTATCATCATGGCAGTAACCGTGACATGTGCTGTTGTTGCTGTTGTTCAAGGTGGCGGTGTTGGTGAAATCGTGAATAACTTCCCTGTAGCGGAAGGCGGTTCTTTCCTTTCTGGTAACAACATTAACTACTTAAGCATCTTCAGCATTTGGGCATTCTTCATCTTCGTGAAGCAGTTCTCTATTACTAACAACATGCTTAACTCTTACCGTTACCTAGCGGCTAAAGATTCAAAGAACGCGAAGAAAGCGGCGCTACTAGCGTGTGTGCTAATGCTTTGTGGTGTATTTATCTGGTTCATGCCTTCTTGGTACATTGCAGGTCAAGGTGTCGACCTAGCAGCAGCTTACCCAGATGCAGGTAAGAAAGCGGGTGACTTTGCCTACCTATACTTCGTACAAGAGTACATGCCAGCAGGTATGGTTGGCCTTCTAGTTGCGGCGATGTTTGCAGCGACAATGTCTTCAATGGATTCTGGTCTAAACCGTAACTCGGGTATCTTTGTTAAGAACTTCTATGAACCAATCGTTCGTAAAGGTACGGCTAGCGAAAAAGAACTAGTGACGGTTTCTAAGATTACTTCTGCCGTGTTTGGTATTGCTATCATCCTTATTGCACAGTTCATCAACTCGCTTAAAGGTTTGAGCCTGTTCGATACCATGATGTATGTAGGCGCACTGATCGGCTTCCCAATGACAATTCCTGCATTCCTTGGCTTCTTTATTAAGAAGACTCCGGACTGGGCTGGTTGGGGTACGCTAGTGGTTGGTGGTTTTGTTTCTTACTACGTGGGTTTCGTTGTTAACGCTGAAATGGTGTCTTCAATCTTCGGTCTAGAAGAGCTAACAAGCCGTGAATGGTCTGATGTTAAGGTAGCTATCGGTCTGATTGCTCACATTACGCTGACAGGTGGTTTCTTCATCCTATCAACTCTGTTCTACAAGCCATTAACTGAGAAGCGTCAAGCAGACGTTGATAAGTTCTTCGGCAATCTGTCTACTCCATTGGTTGCGGAGTCAGCAGAACAGAAAGTACTGGATAACAAACAGCGTGAAATGCTTGGTAAACTGATTGCGGTAGCGGGTGTCGGTATCATGCTAATGGCTCTACTTACTAACCCAATGTGGGGACGTCTAGTCTTTATCCTTTGTGGTGTGATTGTTGGTGGTGTTGGTGTGCTATTGGTTAAAGCGGTCGATGACGGCGGCAAGCAAGCGAAAGCAGTAACCGAAAGCTAATATAGAGAAAACGTTTATAATAGAATGCGACGACTCGAAAGGGCGTCGCATTTTTTGTTCTGCGAAACGGAAAAACTGTCAGGTGGAAGATATCTGACCTAAATCACGAAAACTGTACAAAATGGTTCAATCGAACCGAAATAGATTCAATTGTCCTACAATAAGACGTATATTATTGCTAATTCCTTTCAATCAACTTGAAAAATAAGTGAGTTAGAATGAGCGACCAAAAATCTCTTGATGCAATCAGGAAGATGAAGCTGGAGAATGATACTTCAGCAGGTAATCTTGTAGACCTACTCCCTATCGAAGTCCAAACACGTGACTTCGACCTATCATTCCTAGACAACTTGAGCGAAGCACGTCCACGTCTTCTTGTTCAAGCAGATCAGTTAGAAGAATTCAAAGCGAAAGTGAAAGCTGATGAAGCTCACTGCATGTTTGATGATTTCTATAACAACTCGACAGTTAAGTTCCTTGAGACTGCTCCTTTCGAAGAGCCTCAAGCGTACCCAGCTGAGACGGTAGGTAAAGCTTCTCTATGGCGTCCTTACTGGCGTCAAATGTACGTTGATTGCCAAATGGCACTGAACGCGACACGTAACCTAGCAATTGCTGGTGTTGTGAAAGAAGACGAAGCGCTAATTGCTAAAGCAAAAGCTTGGACTCTAAAACTGTCTACGTACGATCCAGAAGGCGTGACTTCTCGTGGCTATAACGATGAAGCAGCTTTCCGTGTTATCGCGGCTATGGCTTGGGGTTACGACTGGCTACACGGTTACTTTACAGATGAAGAACGTCAGCAAGTTCAAGATGCTTTGATTGAGCGTCTAGACGAAATCATGCACCACCTGAAAGTGACGGTTGATCTATTGAACAACCCACTGAACAGCCACGGTGTTCGTTCTATCTCTTCTGCTATCATCCCAACGTGTATCGCGCTTTACCACGATCACCCGAAAGCAGGCGAGTACATTGCATACGCTCTAGAATACTACGCAGTACACTACCCACCATGGGGCGGTGTAGACGGCGGTTGGGCTGAAGGTCCGGACTACTGGAACACACAAACTGCATTCCTAGGCGAAGCATTCGATCTATTGAAAGCATACTGTGGCGTAGACATGTTCAACAAAACATTCTACGAAAACACAGGTGATTTCCCGCTTTACTGCATGCCTGTTCACTCTAAGCGCGCGAGCTTCTGTGACCAGTCTTCAATCGGTGATTTCCCAGGTCTAAAACTGGCTTACAACATCAAGCATTACGCAGGTGTTAACCAGAAGCCTGAGTATGTTTGGTACTACAACCAACTGAAAGGCCGTGATACTGAAGCACACACCAAATTCTACAACTTCGGTTGGTGGGACTTCGGTTACGATGATCTTCGCTTTAACTTCCTTTGGGATGCACCTGAAGAGAAAGCACCATCGAATGACCCACTGTTGAAAGTATTCCCAATCACGGGTTGGGCTGCATTCCACAACAAGATGACTGAGCGTGATAACCATATTCACATGGTATTCAAATGTTCTCCGTTTGGCTCAATCAGCCACTCTCACGGTGACCAAAACGCATTCACGTTGCATGCATTCGGTGAAACGCTAGCGTCAATCACTGGCTACTACGGTGGTTTCGGTGTTGATATGCACACTAAATGGCGTCGTCAAACGTTCTCTAAGAACCTTCCACTATTTGGCGGTAAAGGTCAGTACGGCGAGAACAAGAACACGGGCTACGAAAACCACCAAGATCGCTTCTGTATCGAAGCGGGCGGCAACATCTCTGATTTCGACACTGAATCTGATGTGAAGATGGTTGAGGGTGATGCAACGGCATCTTACAAGTACTTCGTTCCTGAAATTGAATCTTACAAGCGTAAGGTCTGGTTTGTTCAAGGTAAAGTATTCGTAATGCAAGACAAGGCAACGCTTTCTGAAGAGAAAGACATGACTTGGCTAATGCATACAACTTTCGCAAACGACGTGGCAGACAAGTCTTTCACTATCCGTGGCGAAGTTGCGCACCTAGACGTAAACTTCATCAACGAGTCTGCTGATAACATCACGTCAGTTAAGAATGTTGAAGGTTTTGGCGAAGTTGACCCATACGAGTTCAAAGATCTTGAAATCCACCGTCACGTTGAAGTGGAATTCAAGCCATCAAAAGAGCACAACATCCTTACGCTTCTTGTTCCTAATAAGAACGAAGGCGAGCAAGTTGAAGTGTCTCACAAGCTTGAAGGCAACACGCTAATGCTAAATGTTGATGGTGAAACGGTTTCAATCGAACTGTAATTCGCTGAAGCAACAGAAGCTAGATACTAAAAACTCCGAGTGAAAGCTCGGAGTTTTTTTGTTTGCACAGAACAGGCAGTAGCCTACGAGGTGGGAAGAGGTTGCGTTGGTTAGTTAGAGGCTAAGTAGCAAGAGTGCCAGGCTTAGTAAGTGGCGACAAAACTTGGTTTAAAACCCGTGTTCAGTAAACCTTACTAAGGCTAGGGCAGTGACTGTCTTCCAATAATTTGTCAACTACTGACAGTGGGCAGCCTTAATCTTGTCTGAAAAAAGGGACGGCAGATTAATAATCGTTATTGGAGTGGCTTATTCTCATTAATCGTATGACATTTAGAGTGCATTATTTCATCAATAGGTTATTTTTTGATTGGGATATCGCTCTTGTAAGTACAAAGCGTGACCATATTTTCTCGTAAAGTGAATCCCCGTCACAACTTGCGTCTAAGCATTGAAGGATTACCCTAAAACTATTGCGTAACGGAAAAGACGTCGTTATTATAATGACCATATAATCATACAATACTATATTTGGAGTTTGAACATGACTAAACCTGTAATCGGTTTCATTGGCCTAGGTCTTATGGGCGGCAACATGGTTGAAAACCTGCAAAAGCGCGGCTACCACGTAAACGTAATGGATCTAAGCGCTGAAGCTGTTGCTCGCGTTACAGATCGCGGCAACGCAACTGCATTCACTTCTGCTAAAGAACTAGCGGCTGCAAGTGATATCGTTCAGTTTTGTCTTACAACTTCTGCTGTTGTTGAAAAAATCGTTTACGGCGAAGACGGCGTTCTAGCTGGCATCAAAGAAGGCGCAGTATTAGTAGACTTCGGTACTTCTATCCCTGCTTCTACTAAGAAAATCGGCGCAGCTCTAGCTGAAAAAGGCGCGGGCATGATCGACGCACCTCTAGGCCGTACTCCTGCACACGCTAAAGATGGTCTTCTGAACATCATGGCTGCTGGCGACATGGAAACTTTCAACAAAGTTAAACCTGTTCTTGAAGAGCAAGGCGAAAACGTATTCCACCTAGGCGCTCTAGGTTCTGGTCACGTGACTAAGCTTGTAAACAACTTCATGGGTATGACGACTGTTGCGACTATGTCTCAAGCTTTCGCTGTTGCTCAACGCGCTGGTGTTGATGGCCAACAACTGTTTGACATCATGTCTGCAGGTCCATCTAACTCACCATTCATGCAATTCTGTAAGTTCTACGCAGTAGACGGCGAAGAGAAGCTAGGTTTCTCTGTTGCTAACGCTAACAAAGATCTTGGTTACTTCCTTGCTCTTTGTGAAGAGCTAGGTACTGAGTCTCTAATTGCTCAAGGTACTGCAACTAGCCTACAAGCTGCTGTTGACGCAGGAATGGGTAACAACGACGTACCAGTAATCTTCGACTACTTCGCTAAACTAGAGAAGTAATCGACGTACGACCTCGCTAGGGTATTGCCTGTCTTTTTAGGCGGCGATACCTCAGCGAGGTTCGTTTTTATCTGCCATACCCAACCCTTTGTTCCCTCGTTAAACTCTTCTACTTCTACTTCTACTTCTACTTCTACTTCCTCAGCTACACCTACTCAAAACTCTGTTCAACTTTGTTACTGCCTCAATTCCTATTTTTGTTTCTATATCTATATCTATATCTATATCTATATCTATATCTATATCTATATCTATATCTATTTGTAAATTCAAAGCCTTCTAGCACCAACTCACTCACTTTTCCTCGCAAGCTTAAACCAGTGCACTTAATTGATTGTTGGCGATGGCTTAACACCGCTCGTATATCGGGTCTGAAAAGAAAGTAAAAAAAACCCACACAGCTGGTGACTGTATGGGCATGTTCGGACGAGCCGTCTGGAAAAACAAATGATCAATAGAAAGTGAAAAAACGAATAACGAGATCCCCCGACAGTTTCTACGTTAAACGAGTTCAATGACCTTAAAGCGGCTGCTTCAATTATCACTTTGAACTGAACAAAAGCATCCAGAAAGAACTTAAGTTATGATTCAAATACACCATAACTTAAGGCTTATTGTATTACAAATAAATTTTAAGATTGAATGCCTTTAGTGAATGGTTAGTTGGTAGAAGTGTGAGTTAAGACTCATTTTTGCATACTATTAGGTAGCGTGGGACAGTAAAATCTGGTGATGATAATTATCGACAGAAATATGACTTTTCACTATGAAATTGGACGTTTTACAAATTTATAGTGATTTTATTCAATGAGATGAAAGTCAAAACGCATAAATGATAACTATGTCACAGGGCTATTTTAGCCAGTTTTAATATGTCAAGATTGCTCACAGAAAGTGCAGTAAATTAAACATACAATATTAATTAAATTGATGGTTGTGACGATGGAACGGCATGAACAAGTTTTGCTTCCCGTATCTTCGAATATCTAAAAAATGACCATTTCATTCGGATAAAAATAATAGACATAGGTTGATATGGATTATGAGTTTTATGAATTCAAAATTGTCTCTAGGGTTTAAAGGAAAATTGATTTTAATGGTGGCGATCGTCAGTTCCAGTGCCTTGGCATTTACGAACTGGTTCACGCTTAACTTGGCGACTGATCAAGTAAACCAAACGATTTATAACGAGATTGATCACTCGTTAACGATAGAAATTAATCAAATAGAAAATACCGTTCAGCGCACCATCGATACCGTTAACTCTGTTGCACAAGAGTTCATGAAATCCCCATACCAAGTGCCGAATGAAGCACTCATGCATTATGCTGCAAAGCTGGGTGGCATTGACAAGATTGTGGTGGGTTTTGACGACGGCCGTTCTTATACCTCTCGTCCTTCAGAGTCTTTTCCTAACGGTGTAGGGATAAAAGAAAAATACAATCCAACCGTTCGACCTTGGTATCAACAAGCCAAATTGAAATCAGGCTTATCTTTTAGTGATCTGTTTTTCACTAAGAGTACTCAAGTGCCTATGATCGGTGTGACCTACTCATACCAAGATCGTGTCATCATGGCCGACATACGTTTTGACGATTTGGAAACTCAGCTTAAACAGCTGGACAGTATCTACGAAGCCAAAGGCATTATTATCGACGAGAAAGGGATGGTGGTCGCTTCAACAGTCGAAAACGTACTTCCGCAAAGCAATATATCTTCTGCAGATACTCAGATGAGACTCAATAGTGCCATTGAACAGCCTGACCAATTCATTGAGGGTGTGATTGATGGCAACCAGAGAATTTTGATGGCCAAGAAAGTGGATATTGGCAGCCAGAAAGAATGGTACATGATATCTAGTATCGATCCTGAACTCGCGCTCAATCAGTTGAATGGCGTGATGTCGAGTGCGCGTATCCTTATCGTGGCATGTGTGCTTGGCTCGGTGATATTGATGATTTTACTGCTGAATCGCTTCTACCGCCCAATCGTGTCACTGAGAAAAATCGTCCACGATCTATCTCAAGGTAACGGAGACCTGACTCAAAGGCTTGTTGAGAAGGGGAATGATGACTTAGGGCATATCGCCAAAGACATCAACTTGTTCATCATTGGTCTGCAAGAGATGGTTAAGGACGTCAAATTTAAGAACTCGGATCTCGATACTAAGGTACTGAGTATTCGTGAAGGTTGTAAAGAAACCAGCGATGTACTGAAAGTTCACACTGATGAAACGGTTCAAGTGGTCTCTGCAATTAACGGCTTATCTGAAGCATCAAACGAAGTCGAGAAGAGTTCTCAGTCGGCGGCAGAAGCAGCAAGAGAGGCCGCTGTGTTCAGTGATGAGACGAAACAAATTAACACCGTGACGGAAACCTATATCAGTGATCTTGAGAAGCAAGTCTGCACCACCTCTGATGATATTCGCTCAATGGCGAATGAAACGCAGAGCATCCAGTCTATCGTGTCTGTGATTGGAGGAATTGCGGAACAAACTAATTTGCTGGCATTGAATGCGTCAATTGAAGCGGCGAGAGCGGGTGAGCATGGCCGAGGTTTCGCGGTGGTTGCTGATGAAGTCCGTGCGTTAGCCAACCGAACTCAAATCAGTACTTCTGAAATTGATGAAGCGCTGTCTGGCTTGCAGTCTAAATCAGATGGTTTGGTTAAATCGATTGAGTTGACCAAAAGTAACTGTGAAATGACGCGTGCCCAAGTGGTTCAAGCGGTAAATATGTTGGCCAAGCTAACGGAACAGATGGAAACGGTAAGTCGTTTTAATAACGATATTTCGGGTTCGTCTGTTGAGCAGAACGCCCTTATTCAGAGCATTGCTAAGAACATGCATAAGATTGAAAGCTTTGTTGAGGAGCTTAATAAGCTAAGCCAAGATCAGTTGATTGAATCAGCAGAAATCAAAACACTTAACGGCAGCGTTAGTGACTTGATGAGCAGCTTTAAGGTTTAACTTTTCTAATATTTATATTTAAAAATCAACATACTAAGTTTAGTTGTTGATCTGAGAGCCACTCAATAGCTTGCGAGTTTAGAGTGGCCTTTCTGCGTTTTTCTTGAGTCTAACTCTACGCAATACTCATTCATCCCACTTCATTTGCCGCATCTCACATTCTGATAAATATATAATTGACATAAAATAGTACAAATATACATTGTCACTCTATTCTTATGGATAAGTGAGATAAATGTGAATAAGCCAATCTTCGTTGTAGTACTCGCTTCGCTTACGTATGGCTGCGGTGGAAGCAGCTCCAGTGACAGCAGTGATCCTTCCGATACCAATAACCCAGGAATGCCCGCTGGTGTTGTTGCTCCCTATGATATTACCAAGTATCAAAACATCCTTTCCAGCTCAGATCTTCAGGTCTCTGATCCTAATGGAGAGGAGGGCAATAAAACCTCTGAAGTCAAAGATGGTAACTTCGATGGTTATGTCAGTGATTATTTTTATGCTGATGAAGAGACGGAAAATCTTATCTTCAAAATGACGAACTATAAGATGCGCTCAGAAGTCCGTGAAGGTGAAAATTTTGATATCAACGAAGCGGGTGTAAGGCGAAGCCTGTATGCCGAGATCAGCTTGCCCGACATTGAGCATGCAATGGCTAGCTCTCCTGCCGATCATGATGAAGTGACGCTGCTACAGATACACAATAAAGGCACCGATGAGAGCGGCACAGGCTACATCCCTCATCCACTGTTGCGTGTCGTTTGGGAGCAAGAGCGAAACGGTATTACGGGCCACTATTGGGCAGTAATGAAGAACAATGCTATTGATTGTAGTAGCGCTGACGACTCTTCAGACTGTTACAACACCTCTTATAATCGTTACGATTTAGGCGAAGCCGATCTTGATAGCTTTACGAAGTTTGATTTGAGCGTTTATGAAAATACACTGTCAATAAAAGTGAATGATGAAGTCAAAGTAGCTCAAGATATCGCCTATTGGCAGCACCTATTGAGTTACTTCAAAGCCGGGATCTACAACCAGTTTGAAAATGGTGAAGCGACCGCTTACTTTCAGGCGTTGAGGTATACGACGACTCAAATGGATGGCGCTAACGACTGGGATATCAATGACTGGAAGTTAACGATTCCTGCCAGCAAAGATACTTGGTATGGCAGTGGCGGCACTAGTGCAGCTGAGTTAGAGCCTGCGCGCTGCGAATCGAGTAAAGATCTACTCTCAAACGACAGTGATGTATACGACAGCAGTATCGGCCTTTCCTATTTCGATACCGATCAAGGAAGAATGCACTTTAGAGCCGATATGGGCAATGGCACCTCGACAGTGAATTCTAACTACATCCGCTCCGAATTAAGAGAGCTGTACCAGAGCAACGACCAGCCAGATTGCAGCACCAGTGATGAAGATACCAGTTGGTATTTGGACGACACCAGAACCAACACAACCAGTCACGAGTTAACGGCAAGCTTGCGAATTGAAGATTACCCGAACATCAACGGCCAAGACCCAAAAGTAGTGCTCGGTCAGATCCATGGCTGGAAGATCAATCAAGCATTGGTCAAATTGCTTTGGGAAGGTGAGGGTAAGCCGGTTACGAGTGATACTGAATGACGATTTTGAACGCAACAATCAAAGTTGCGGCCACTGTGAGCCATTCAGCGTTGAGCTTGGAACTTACACCGCCAGTGAAGAGTGGCGCTATACGATTCGTGCCGACCAAGATGGTATTTACCTTGCGACCCACGATTTAGATGGCACCAACACGGTTTCGCACTCAATCGGTTGGGGAGAGGATTACCAAGATAAAGATGGCAAAACCGTTTCTTTAACTCAAGATTGGGCCTCTAACGACATCGCTTTCTACTTCAAAGCGGGTATCTACCCACAATTTAAGCCAGACAGCGAGTACGCCGGTGAGATATTTGATGTGAGTTTTAGCTCTGTGAGAGCGGCCCATTATTAAGCTCGCGCTGCTTTAACACTCGCGCTGGTTTAACAAATAAAAACCGTAATTAAAAGACCACATCAGTTGTTAACAATGTGGTCTTTTTTTTGTGCTCAAATGTAATGGGTTAGGTGACTTTAATTTAAATAACGAGATCAACTTCCCGGTGAATAGCCACCAAAAATTATCGTCGCTTAGACGAGATGCTGATCCAAAATTTATCTACTCTCTATTTTGTCAATAAGAAATGTGATCCAGTTAATATATGGATAAAGCAGAAAGTGTCCCCAGTCTCATTTATTCAATGAAACGTTTTATTTGTATTATAAGATTACGTAAGATTTTTATGTTCTCGCAAACATCCAAATATAAATCACTTAATAACAGGAGTTCGCGGACTTTGATTTCACTTACAAGCGCTGCCTTTGTAATATAATAATGGGTTTAATATGAAACAAACGATTCTAAAAAGCTTACTTGCCTCTTCTGTCCTACTAGCGGTGGGTTGTACAAGCACAACACCAACGGTTGAGTTTCCGAACAACAAAGAAACGGGTGAAGCTCTACTGATGCCAGTTGCAGCTACTGCAAGCAGCCACGATGGTAACGGCCCAGATTTTCTTCTTGACCAAGATCTTACAACGCGTTGGTCTTCAGCGGGTGACGGCGAGTGGGCAATGCTAGACTACGGCTCTGTACAAGAGTTTGACGCAGTTCAGGCCGCTTTCAGTAAAGGTAATGAGCGTCAGTCTAAATTTGATATTCAAGTAAGTGTCGATGGTGAAACCTGGACAACCGTACTTGAAAACCAACTGAGCTCAGGTAAAGCGATCGGCCTAGAGCGTTTCCAATTCGAGCCAGCAGTACAAGCGCGCTACGTGAGATACGTGGGTCACGGTAACACTAAAAACGGTTGGAACAGCTTGACTGAGTTGGCGGCGGTTAACTGTAATGTTAACGCTTGTCCAACAAGCCATATCATCACGCCAGCAGTGGTTGCCGCTGAGCAAACAATGATCGCTGAAATGAAAGCAGCAGAAAAAGCCGCTAAAGAAGCGCGCAAAGATTTGCGTACCGGTAACTTTGGTGCACCAGCGGTTTACCCTTGTGATACAACCGTAGAGTGCCAAACACGTACTGCGATGCCAGCACCGACTAACCTACCTGAAACACCGCTTGCAGGTAATGCACCAAGCGAAAACTTTGACTTGACTCACTGGTACCTATCTCAACCATTCGATCATGACAAAAATGGCAAGCCAGATGACGTTTCTGAGTGGAACCTTGCAAACGGTTACCAGCACCCAGAGATCTTCTACACTGCTGATGATGGCGGCATGGTATTCAAATCTTACGTAAAAGGTGTGCGTACGTCTGCAAACACTAAGTATGCTCGTACTGAGCTACGTGAAATGATGCGTCGTGGTGACCAGTCGATCAAAACCCAAGGTGTTAACAAGAACAACTGGGTATTCTCAACGGCACCAGAAGCTGACCTAAAAGCGGCGGCTGGCATTGATGGCGTAATGGAAGCAACATTGAAGATTGACCATGCAACCACAACGGGTAACGCGAATGAAGTAGGTCGCTTTATCATTGGTCAAATTCACGACAAAGACGATGAGCCAATTCGTTTGTACTACCGTAAATTGCCAAACCAAGCGACTGGTGCGGTTTACTTTGCACACGAAGGTCAAAACGGTACTAAAGAGAACTTCTACCCACTTGTTGGTGGCATGACAGCAGAAGTGGGTGAGGATGGTATCGCACTTGGTGAGGTATTCAGCTACCGCATCGAAGTGAAAGGCCACGATCTGATCGTAACGCTAATGCGTGAAGGTCATGACGACGTACAACAAGTGGTTGATATGAGTAACAGCGGTTACGATGTTGGCGGCAAGTACATGTACTTCAAAGCAGGTGTTTACAACCAAAACATCAGCGGCGACCTAGACGATTACTCACAAGCGACTTTCTACCAGCTAGATGTATCGCACGATCAATACCAAAAGTAATCTAACCGAATAACACTTAATATTAAAGCTATCGCAATAGCCTCCAGCCTTAGGGTTTGGAGGCTTTTTTGTGCCTGCTGTTGGTTGGGCTTAAGCGTATGATTTAATTGAGTAGGAGAGGGGTAGTTATCAGTTGCACAGAGTTTAAGACATTATCATTAAGCTCATTCAGTATTAACTTTAGTCATTATCAGTCACTATTACCCCCCAAGCGCCGATCACAATTAACCTAGCTCATGATTAATCTCAGTTACCAATAGGCTAGCCTGTCGCGGATTCAAACCCAAATAATGTCGTGATGTTTATCGGAATCACCATAGCTCGAAAACTTTGACCTTGTTCTCAAGGCTTTGCCAATGCACGAACGTATTATGTGCGTGGTTTACTAATAAGCGTTAGCTCGGCTGACTACCCATACTGTTCTTGAAACCGTCACTCTTGGGTTGTTTAGTGAGGCTCCTAGCAACAGCCATAAATAGTGCTCTAACTCTTTCATAATTAGAAGGGTAGGGTTAGCCATTCTATTGGTTCCAATGCTTTATGAAATACTAGGCGGGCTCAAGTCGATGATCAAACGACTCTAACAGCTCAAGGTTATGCGCTTTAGCGTTAGTTACTTGCAGGCCGTAAATGCCCTGATTGTAGTTGTACGGTGACGCTGAATAATAATTTGTAGGATTAGTATAGAACTGAGAGACTTTGTCTATCTATGATCGATACAGGCTTTGAGAGGGCTAGATCAGTAGAAAGACAGAATGACAATTAGCACTAGAGTTATTTTGGTTTTTAATTAGAGTTAATAAAATAGATATTTGGTTTGTTAAATTTAATCGTGTCATAAGCTCTGTGTTTTAAAAATAAAAAAAGCCATAGCAGTTGCTATGGCTTTGAATAAGTCAGGTTCTAAGGTAAGCAAACAGCAAGTCAACTTGTCTGTTTTGATATTCTTAGTCTTAGTTCAAGATATTTTCTTTACCTGCCGCAGTGTTCACTGCAGATGGTTGTGCGTAGATGGCTGTATTTCTTATATCATTACCGTTGTCAGCTGAAAGTAGGGTTTTGTAACCATTGAACGTATTGCTTTCGATAGTGACATTACAACCAAGGTTATCATCACTATTCTTTATGACGGCACTGCTAGAATCACCAACTTTAATTCCGCCCACATCACTACCACCAGAGTTAATAGTGAATGTATTATTTGTGATTTGTGAACCAAATCGCCCGTTGTCACTACTACAGTTAATACGAATTGCATTATTTTGGAAACTGCCACTTAAACCGACAAATTCGCTATTGTCTAATGTAAAGTAACCTCGAGAGAATAACCAACTTGCTTTTTTAGTACCTAGATCATCTTCGGTAATGCCGTTTGCATCGAACTTTAGGTTTTCAAGTGCTACAGGATCTGAATCTTTACCAATTTTACCAATAACGATCGCACCAGTTTCATTATCTGAAGTACCAGCTGACTCCCTACCAAAACACCCGGCCAAATTGTCGTTAGCAAAAGTCATGTTTTTGATACCTGCACCGGGTGCAGTGACATCAATACAAGCATCTCCGGTAATGGTTGCTAAACCAGCACCATCAATTGTGACAGCTTTATTTAGCTCAATAACACCGGTATCAAACGTACCTTCAGATGATAAATCAATAGTCGCGCCATCTTCTGCTGATGCAATCGCAGCGTTCACATCATCGACTGATTTAGGTTTTCCATCATCGGCATTTTCTAATGCAGTTATAACAGATTCATCTGTAATCTCTGTTGCTGAGTAAGCTGTTTCTACGTCATCTTTTTCACAGGTCATATCTAGCTGTTGTTCAGTCACTGTGTAAGTACAGTCCTTACCTTCAAAGGAAACAACACCTTCTTCTTCAGCAGTATATATTGAACTCTCAAAAGTGAAGCCATTAGCTACGTCTCCACTGTAAATGCTTAGAGTACGAGTACCTTCCTCATTATTATCAAAGCGATATGGTGAAGTTCCGCTGAGTGACTGTGCAGCAACAGCACCACCTGTCAGATCCCAATAGACGTTTTCTATAGAGTAAACTTCAACAGGTTCAACAGGTTCAACAGGTTCAACAGGTTCAACAGGGTCTGTTCCGCCTGGATCTGTTGGAATAGGTAAACCATCACTGTTACAACCAAATAATAAACCTGTCGAAAGAGCGACAGCTGTAGCGACTTTAGAAATTTGCATAAAATATTCTCTTTATGATATTAAATCCATATGTAAATCACATAAGAAATAGATAATGAATAGTCGTTAAATATTTATTAGGATGAAGCTAATTCTGATTAGAACATCCTATTATTTAAAATAAAGTAATTAAAATATGCCCAAATAAATTACAAGAGGAGAGGGCTATTTTATATTCTGACTATTTTATTATTAGAATGAGTAAGCAACACCAACGCGGTATTTAGCTTCACGATCTTTAGAAGACGAGCTGATATCAGATGACCAGATTTCTGCAAAAGGTTTCCATGAACCAAACTTGTAGTTTACTTTTAAACCTGCGTCCCACTCCCAATCATCACTATTATATAGAAGTACGTTATCTAGCGATTTTACATAGTTAGCTTCGTAAGAAAGGCCAAGTTTAGGTAGAGATTGAATTTTGTAAGAACCCGTTAGTGTGACTTTTGATTTCTGTGCTGACTCTAAACGCTCACCAGTCTCTGAATCTTTGTCACCAAATTGAGTGTGGTTGCGGAAATCAGCATACTCGTGACGGTAACGAATGGCAGTCGTTAATCCCATATCCGCATTATAACCAACGCGGAATTGTGGTTTGTAAGTGACTTTTTTCATTTTCCAGTCACCATCGTTAGAATTAGGCTCATCCCAATCCCAAGCAATAGGCATACCCACTTGTAGATACCAATTGTTATCTATTTTGTATGTCGCAGTGTTATCGATTTCCATACCATAGATGTACCAATTGCCACCGTAAAAACTCTGGCTGTTCGCTGATTTAACTTCGCCAGAATCTGCGTCGTAGTAAGAATCGTCAGTATGGAATTTAACTTCAAGGCCCGTTGAGTGCTTCCACTTATCTGACAGTTTAAAGCTTTCACCTAGCTTCACTCGGTGTTGATGGCGAGCGTCTACGTGAGCCGTGTCGCCATTTGTTTTTGTATAATCCGTCGCAGCACGATACTCGTAACGATAATCAAGAGATGCACCAGTAGCTGTGCCCGCTAAAAGAGTACATGCAACAGCTGCAGAAATTTTTGTAACAGAATTCATACCTTTGTCTCACTATTATTTTTTTATTCTGGATACATCCAATGTACCCGTGGCTCACAAACCAATACCTTACATGGTATTAAATTAATGTATGACAAATATGGTATTTATTATTGAGTCAGATTTCTGTGAGATCTATCAAAAAGTTCTGACTAATGGCCCAAATATATAGCTAAATGTTATGAATATCTCAATTTAGGGCTTGTGTATTAAATCAATCATGACGTACTTCTCATATTCACAAACCTTAGAAACTCACTTTTTTGCATGTGTTAAAATAATACAAATATTAAGTGTTTCTATATGTTAATAATGATGATTTTAACCATCGTGGCTTAAACATAGGGAGCATGTTGAGAGGCATAAATATAAACCATAGCCAGATGTTTAATAAAAGTTACAAAATGGCTAAATGTAAATTCTATTTATCGGTTGGCTTATTTAAGTCGAAGAGAAAATATTTAGTACTAATTCGTGTTCAAAAGTGGTTTCTGTACTGAGTGTGTACTCGGTATCTGTTAACAATAAAGGATGAGTCATGTTTAAGAAAAACATATTAGCAGTGGCGCTATTAGCGACTGTACCAATGGTTACTTTCGCAAATAACGGTGTTTCTTACCCCGTACCTGCCGATAAATTCGATATGCATAATTGGAAAATAACCATACCTTCAGATATTAATGAAGATGGTCGTGTTGATGAAATAGAAGGGGTAGCCATGATGAGCTACTCACATAGTGATTTCTTCCATCTTGATAAAGACGGCAACCTTGTATTTGAAGTGCAGAACCAAGCGATTACGACGAAAAACTCGAAGAATGCGCGTTCTGAATTACGACAAATGCCAAGAGGCGCAGATTTCTCTATCGATACGGCTGATAAAGGAAACCAGTGGGCACTGTCGAGTCACCCAGCGGCTAGTGAATACAGTGCTGTTGGCGGAACATTAGAAGCGACATTAAAAGTTAATCACGTCTCAGTTAACGCTAAGTTCCCAGAAAAGTACCCAGCTCACTCGGTGGTTGTTGGTCAGATTCACGCTAAAAAACATAATGAGTTAATCAAAGCTGGAACTGGTTACGGGCATGGTAATGAACCACTAAAGATCTTCTATAAGAAGTTTCCTGGCCAAGAAATGGGTTCAGTATTTTGGAACTATGAGCGTAACCTAGAGAAAAAAGATCCTAACCGTGCCGATATCGCTTATCCAGTGTGGGGTAACACTTGGGAAAACCCAGCGGAACCGGGTGAAGCAGGCATTGCTCTTGGTGAAGAGTTTAGCTACAAAGTGGAAGTGAAAGGCACCATGATGTACCTAACGTTTGAAACAGAACGTCACGATACGGTTAAGTATGAAATCGATCTGAGCAAGGGTATTGATGAGCTTGATTCACCAACGGGTTATGCTGAAGATGATTTCTATTACAAAGCGGGCGCATACGGCCAATGTAGCGTGAGCGATTCTCACCCTGTATGGGGGCCAGGTTGTGGCGGTACTGGCGATTTCGCTGTCGATAAAAAGAATGGCGATTACAACAGTGTGACTTTCTCAGCGCTTAAGTTGAACGGTAAATAGCACATAGCATAACCAATAGGCTAGCTAGACGCAGTCCTTAAGGAATATTTTCGAAGACCACTTAACCGAATGTTGAGTGGTCTTTTTGTTTTATATGAGTTTTAAGATGACCTTGGTATTAATGTGACCTTGGTATCAATGAGGGTGTGCTGAAGCCTACCAATGAATGGTACAGCTAAAACAATACAACCTTGTCAAAAGACAAGGTTGTATTCAGAACGCGTGGGAAGATTTTAGGACGGCAACTCGATACGGAGTTTAGTCATACATCAACTCTTTAGCTTTGTCGGCATCAAACTCTTTAAGAGACTTTCGAGCCAAATGACGGAATGGGAAAGCTTTAACGACTTCTTCGAATGGTTGGATAGCAAAGGCCCAAAAGATAGAGCCATCTAAACCAAAGATGATCAATGCACACAATGGAATTGAAATTACCCATTGACCAGTAAAGTTGATTTTGAAGACTGCGGTCGTTTTTCCTAGTGCTCTTAGTACATTCCCATGAACCGTGTTGTAGCCACGAACAATTGGCAAGAATATGTAGAGTGGGGCGATAACGGCCAATGCTTGATAGGTAGATTCATCCAAGTTCGGGTAAATGTCACCAATGACCAGACTTAATCCTGCGAATAAGAGTGCACAAACGAAAGAAATGACGACTGCAATATCGATACTGGTATCGACGTTTTTGACTAGGTCATCCATCTTTTTGGAGCCAATCGCTTGGCTGATAGTAATCGCGGAAGAGTGAGCCCAAGCGGTAATAAATTGAGAGACAGCCCTGATCCAAGGCATCACCAAAGTAATCGCTACGTAAGCGTTGATGTTAAGTTGCGAATACAACAATTGATATATCGTTGCGCCAATCAAAAGCATGGTCACGTTCGCTGCTACAGGGAATATTTCGATAAAGTGACGGCGAACGTTGGTAAAGAATTCAGAGCGCTGAGCGTCTAATTTGAGTGAAATCGCTGAGCTTAAATGCACGCACAAAACCAAATACAGCAAGCGGATCGTTATTGCAATAATGCTGCCTAATGCAGCGCCTTGTACTCCAATCCCTTCAAAATTAGAAAAACCATGAATCAGCACATATGAGAGTACAGCATTGATAGGCAGTTCAATTAAGTAACCTTTGAATGGGACTTTAGTTCTGCCTAGCGCATTAAATAAAGCAATGATCACCTGCGTTAACGCGGTAAAAATAACGATGTATTTCGAGATGTCTAGATAGCGGCTGATTTCTAAGTGAAGGGAAGCGTCATCTGTTAAAGCTTGAATCAAGGGTTGTTCGAAAAAAGTAAGTAGAAGCCAAAATAGTGTTGCTACGCCAAGGTTGATAAATAACCCTGCCCAAAATGCTTTAGATAATGATGCGGCGATGCCAGAGCCCACTGCGCGGCTTAATACTAACTGAGTACCGTTTGCCAGCGCCATTTGAATTCCCAGTACAAAGGCAACGATAGTCGTCGCAATCCCCATTGCAGCTAAAGGGATTTCACCAAGAGGAGAGACAAGCAGTGTGTCGATCATCAACATCGACTGCATCAAGATACCGTTTAAGGCGAGGGGCCAGGCGAGAGAGAAATTTTTCCTTACGTACGATTGTGAAGACACAAACAACACCTTATGTGTATAACCGTAAGCTTTCTCTGAGGTGGCGGAGTAGAGCGTTTAAAGAAGAAAACACTACGGTAGTTGATGGTTAAAAAATGGGTGCTAAAACAAGACTGACTTGTGTCTTTGAAAAACAAGTCAGTTTGGTTAATCTCGGTTATGCGATGGCTAATTCAACCCTAGAGAGCTTTTGGTTCTCATCGTCTAGCAGGACTTGAGAAGCAATTCGAGCTTGCTTGGCATCGCCAGACATGATCGCATCGTATATTGCTTTATGCTCTTCTAAACAGAAGCGACCACCTTCTGCTGAATGGTCGATAAACTGTTTGAAGATTGTCGACAAGATGTTTGCGAACGGGATGTAAAACTGGTTGCCAGTCGATAAGAAGATCGTCTGGTGAAATAGGTGGTCGTGCGTTGTCCACTCTTCATAGTCATAGGCGTTAGCCGCTAGAGTCATTTTTTGGAAAAGAATAGAGAGTTCTTTACGCTGCTCGACGGTTGCGTTGGTTGCCGCCAATGCACACGCTTCCGGGTCAATCGCTTTTCTTAAGCCTAAAAATTGAGACAAGAAGGGTTTAGTATCTTCTAAATCTTGGATCCAGTACAGCAATTGCGGGTCCAAGAAGTGCCACTGTGTTCTCGGTTTGATACGAGTGCCCACTTTTGGCTTCGACTCGATTAAACCTTTTGCCGAAAGTAGCTTAGTTGATTCTCGAAGGGCAGTTCTGCTCACTCCAAAGATTTCGCACAGCTCCATTTCGCTGGGTAACTTTTGATTTTCTTCTAACTCGCCTGACAAGATCTTGCGAGCAATTTGTCTCGCCACTTGAACATGAATTCGGCGGCTTGAATCTTCCACCAATGTAAATATTGACATTTAAACCACCTGAAATTGAAACTTTGAAAACACTAAAAGCCAGACGAATCTGGTGTTTAGTGTCAGTGTATACGTCGAATTTAGTGTGAGGTTTTCCCTCATCTACTCGGGTCTGTTAACCTTATATAGTGTGGCGAACTTAAATCGCTGAGTGAGCTTATATAAACCAGCTAACTAGGGCGTTATTTGTCCGCCGTTAACATCTAGGATTTGACCTGTGATGTAACCGCTGCAAGCATGTGAGGCAAAGAAAGCAAAAGTAGGTGCTACTTCTTCAATACTGCCAAAGCGACCCATAGGGATATTGCTAGCAATGGTCGACTTTAGCTCATCGCTTTTGCCGTCATGAAATGCGGTATCGATAGTGCCTGGTGAAACTATGTTGAAACGGATATTGTCTTTAGCAAATTCTTTTACCCAGTTCCGATGGATATCGTGTAACCAAGCTTTCGATGCGGCATATACACCAGCACCCACACCACCACCTTCACGAGCGGCAATCGAACCCGTGCTAATAACACACGATGTTTGGCCAGACTCTGCGGCAGACGCACGTAAGTGAGGAATAGAGAATTTGGTTGTCATTAACGCAGAACGAACATTTAGGTTCATTACTCGTTCATAAAACTCATCATCGATATTTTCTAGATTGGCGCGACCACCAAGGCCACCGGCGTTGTTAATCAACACGTCCATGCCACCAAAATGATCAGTGAACTCTTTGACTAACCTTTCGCACTCTAATGTGTCCATTAGGTTTGCAGGAAAAAAGGCAACATCGCCACCCAGTGCGGTAAGTTCAGATAGAACGTCATCAACTTTTGGGCTAGAAGCACGACTATTGATACCAATTTTTGCACCATACTTTGCGAAAATACGTGCTGTAGCTAAGCCCATACCTGCAGTAGAGCCAGTAATTAGAATGCGTTTGCCTTTTAAATCGTTAAACATCACAGTCGCCTATATTGTAGATCATTCGCGTTAATAAATCATACAATAACACTTGCAGTATTCAAGGATAGTCATCTCAAAACTGATCATCAACGACATAAATAGTGAGAGTAAGAGTCGTTTTGTGAGTTTGCGCATACAAAAAACGGTGTAAATAAGAACCATTTGTATGAATAAATGTTTTTAATTAGTTTGATGAACTAAATACTTATAATATTCATAAAATCTTCGCTAGCCTATATCATTCGTGACCTCACGTTATTCTTATACTTAGTTGGTGCAGATATAAATCAGTGCTATAGTCCGAGTTAAATAATACATATCTAATAAGTAAGTAGACACATGGCTGGCTCTTTCAATTCGATTTCAGGCTCTAAGCGAAGCCTTCATGTGCAAGTTGCACGTGAAATCGCACGTGGTATTTTGTCGGGCAATTTGCCTCAAGGCTCTATCATTCCTGGTGAAATGGCTCTGTGTGAGCAATTTGGAATTAGTAGGACTGCATTAAGAGAAGCGGTTAAGCTTCTTACTTCAAAAGGCCTACTAGAATCTCGACCAAAGATCGGTACTCGCGTTGTTGACCGTGCGTTCTGGAACTTTTTAGACCCGCAATTGATCGAATGGATGGATGGTTTGGCAGATACAGACCAATTCTGTCATCAGTTTTTGGGCTTACGTCGCGCGATTGAACCAGAAGCATGTGCATTGGCTGCTCAGTTCGCGAGCGCTGAACAACGCATTGAACTGTCGGGCATTTTCCAACAGATGGTAGAAATATCAGGTGCTGAAGAGTTTAACCAAGACAGTTGGCTAGATATTGATATGAAATTCCATAGCCTCATCTTCAATGCAACAGGTAATGACTTTTACCTTCCATTTGGCAATATCTTAACGACAATGTTTGTTAACTTTATTTCTCATTCTTCAGAAGAGGGAAGTACGTGTATTAATGAACACCGTCAAATTTATGAAGCAATCATGGCGGGTAACAGTGATAAAGCACGCCAAGCTTCTGCAAGTCATCTATTAGATACTAACCACAGATTGCCAGTAGCAAGCTAGCTTAGTGTTTTGGGTGAGGTTTCAACTCTAAGGTCTTAGCCGTTTCTATCGAGCGTTGCTCTGGATACCTAGTGGAGTCAACCTAAAATTGCTGTTACTACAGACAGTTATCTATTGAAAGCACGTTTAATACGTGCTTTTTTTACATCCAAAATTGATGAAAACTTGACCGATGTCCAATATTTAGTCTTATGTGCGTTGTTTTGCTAAAACCGCTAGTAACCAGCATTGTTAGTTATATAATAATACTAATCAAATTAATGCGAGTGTGATTATATGCCTCAGTCTCTATTGCCAAATATTCTTCAGTTCATCGGTCAGATAGACCCTTTCGATAAGATCCCTAAAGAAGCGCTTCGTGACCTCGCTTTTAATGTTCAGATTACCTATCTAGCCAAAGGGGATGTCGTCGATCTATGCGAGTCAGGAAAAGAAAAGTCGCTCTATATCATTCGAACAGGATCTATGGAGCAAAGAAAATCGGACGGTGTGCTTCGTGCACGGTTAGGCAGTGAAGATCTGTTCGGCTTCACGTTCTTAGATTCTGAAGTTAATGATGATAAAGGCTATAGAGCTGTCGCAATTGAAAACACCTTACTTTATGTTATTCCACACTCGGCGCTTCAAACACTTTTCAAAGCTTTTCCAAGTTGTGCTGAGCATTTTGCTTCACAGGCCCAAGTTCGTTTGAAATCGGCACTGGATGTGGTTTGGTCAAACAAAGAGAAAGGCTTGTTCATTCGTAAGGTTGAAGAAGTCGCAAGCGGACAGGTGGCAATTGTTAAGTCTGAGCAAACCATCCAGTCGGTTGCGGTTGAAATGCTTCATCAACGCTCACCGTGTGCCGTGATCTATGAAGGTGAAACCATTGTTGGTTTGATCACCGACCGAGACATGACTAAGCGAGTGATTGCCCACGGCGTGAGTACTGATAGCCTGATCTCAGAGGTAATGACGCACTCTCCACTTACTGTAAAACCGGATGATCTGGTGCTGCATGCGGCCTCTATCATGATGCAATTTAATATCCGTAACTTGCCCGTTGTGAAAGAGAATAAGGTCGTTGGTCTTCTTACTACGTCTCATTTGGTTCAAAACCACCGTGTTCAAGCGATATTCTTGATCGAGAAAATCAAATACGCGGGCAGCGTGAAAACCATGTCTTCGTTCACCTCAGAGCGACAAGCTATTTTTGAAGCGCTGGTGGAAGGTAAAGTGGCGCCTGAAACCGTCGGCAAGGTAATGACCATGATTATGGACGCCTACACCCGTCGATTGATTCAAATAGCGATTGATAAGTTAGGCCCACCACCGTGTGATTTCTCTTGGATCGTAGCCGGATCGCACGCACGTAATGAAGTGCACATGTTGTCGGACCAAGACAGCGCGATTGTTCTTGCTGACGATGCAACCGACAGTGACCGTATTTACTTCAAACACTTAGCGATGATGGTGACCAACGGCTTAGCAAGCTGTCACTACCCATTATGTCCAGGTAAATTCATGGCTGCGACGCCAAAATGGTGTCAGCCCCTCAGTGTATGGAAGCACTACTACAAGAAGTGGGTGGCTAACCCAGAGTACGAACGCTTGCTTAATATCAGTGTGTTCCTAGAAATTCGTACTATCTACGGCAACAGTGAGTTCGAAGGTATTCTGCGCGATGAGCTGCATAGCAATATTCGCGGTAACCGTGAGTTTTTAAGCACGCTAGTGAAAGACGCGGTCAATACCAACCCGCCACTTGGCATCTTCAATAGCTTAGTGCTAGAGAAGTCAGGTGAGAATAAGAAAACGTTGAACGTGAAGAAGTACGCGATCAACTTGATTATCGACTTAGCGCGTATTTATGGCCTTGCTGTGGAGTGCGATTTGTCGGCGACTGACGAACGTTTCGCTGCTGCCAATGAAAAAGGCATGCTGAGCGACGATGCATTCAAGAACATTCTGGGTGCTTACCAGTTCATTCTCTCTTTCCGTTTTGGCCATCAACTTGAAGCGCTGAAGAACGGGGATGTGCCTGACAACAACATCAACCCAGATAGCTTTGGTAGCTTTGAGCGTAAACACTTGAAAGATGCCTTTAGGATCATTGCTGACCTTCAAGAAGCGGCGAAAATTCGTTTTGGAGCGCGCTAATGAGAGCATTGTTAAATTATTTTCATCCGCTTGAGCGAGTCAAGCGCAAGCGAAAGCAATACCTAAATACGGTTAAACTGCCTGAAGCATTACACGATCTTGTTGAACAGCCGTGTCCAGAGATGGCGGATTTGGCTAAAGATAGTGAGTATATTGTGTTAGATCTTGAAACGACGGGCTTAGACAGTGAACAAGATCTGATTTTATCGATGGGGTGGGTTGATGTGGTTAAGGGGCGAATTGATTTGGCATCTGCCAAACACATCTATCTTAACAACGACTCTCAGATCAACGCAGAAACCGCGGTTATTAATCACATTACGCCGCAAATGTTGGAAGAGGGCGCGTCAATTCATGATGCCATGCTGACCTTTTTTGAAGCCGCAAAAGGTAAAATCATTGTTGCGCACGCTTGTGTTGTAGAAGAGAAGTTCATTAGTCAATATCTACTTCGATGTTACGGATTGAGAACGGTGCCTTTGCTTTGGTTAGATACATTGTGTATTGAAAAATCTATGGAGAAAGCGATCAGTAATCATGAAGAGGTAGATTTAACTTTGGCAGGGACTCGCGAAAGGTACGGGCTTCCTGAGTACAACAGCCACAATGCATTAGCCGATGCCGTTTCGACAGCGGAATTGTTTTTGGCTCAGCAGAAGCGAGTTGTGCCTAACGATAATGTGACCGTTGCCTTTCTCTATCGGATTAGTCACTAGGAAAAAGAGCTGCAAGTGCGCGGCTCTTATTTTACTGATTTTAAAGGAAAAAAAGCCAGCGATTAAGCTGGCTTTTGTTTAGGTCTTAGAAAATTAGGACAGTAATTATCTTAGATTATCTATATAGCTATCGATTAGAAGCTGTAAGTAATACCTACACGGCTACGTAATTGACGGTCACGGCTGTCTTGAACGTTACCTAACTCAACGTATGGACGCCAGCTCCAGTCAGCCTCTTTGTAGCCCACTTTAAAGTTGTAATCCCACTCGTTGTCAGCACCACCGCCGCCAGTCCACTCATTGTCAATGAAGTCTTCTGCGTAGTTAGCTTCAAAGCCGAACTGCCATGCATTCCAGTTGTAATCGATGTTACCTGTAACTTTACTGCGGTTCTTATTCTCGTTTGAAGAGTCAGATGTGTAGTCACGGAACTCGTGACGGTAGCGAAGTTTCGCCTTTAGGCCTGATTCGAAAGAGTATTGAACACGTACTTGCGGTTTGTAGGTTACGCTATCAGAACCAAACGTTACTGGCATACTTGGTTGAATTAACCAGTGCTCGTTAAGCTTGAATTTGTAACCGTATTCGAACTCGTTGTCTGCCGCTTCCCAACCAGAGAAAGGCTTACCTTTTTGCTTTATTTCAGCGCCGAAGAAGTGGTTATCGACAGAACCGCTCATCTTGATACGACTTGCCCAGTCTTCTGAGCCATGTTTGTACTCTTGGCGCGCGTCGAGTGATGCGGCAGACACGCTGCCTGCGAAAAGAGTCGCTAATACTGCAAGTGTTACTTTATTCGTTTTTATCATTGTTATTGTTTCCACTGTATCTAAATAAAAAGGGGTTACTAAAGGACCAACGTTGAGCCCTTTGTTGTATTTGGGATTATAGTTTTGGGTAAAGTAGTTCTACGTCTCGTTGAGCCCACACTTCAGCTAGCTGCTTCTTGACTGTGAATTCGCTGAAATCGGTCTCTGTTGCTAGTTTTACCCATTCAGGGTTTTCCATAGCTACGCCAGCTTTCAGGTAAAGCGGAGTCATACGTTCAACGCGACGACGTTCGTCTTTCTGTGTGTATGGCCACTCTTTCGATAGGTCGTTGTAATCAGCCATTAGCTGAATACCTGTGTCTAAAGAACCGCCTTTCTTATTGGTGTAGTTCCAAAGATCGATACCGACCTTGTCACCGATCTGAGCCATACCGATCAATGGATCTAGGCTGAAATAGTGGTAGTGGTAAGCACGCGTGCGCTCGATTTCATGAGGCTGAGAGCCGTCTTTTTCGAATTGAGTGTCGATACGCATCTTGCCTTTTTGAACCATTTGCTTAGCAAGCGTTTCGTTACCAATAAAGTAAGAAACACCTGCAACTTGATAGTCGTACCAAGTACCGTGGTTGTTTTCTGCGTAAGCTTCGCCTTTAGGACCGCCAGATAAATCATCGATGATCAACCAATCCAAGTATTCGCTGTACCATTGGGTGATTTGTGTTTCGTCAGACTCTGACCAGGTAGGTGATTGAGACAAAATAGCGATTGAATCTAACATGCGATCAGTCAGCGTTCTAGTATCGATGATTCCACCGCGGCGACCTTCTGCTACACCAGGAACACCTTGTCCGTAGTTCACGTTCGGGTTCATCTTGGTGTCTTCGTTGAAGAACCAAGTTCTTATGTATTCGATACCTTGCTGAGCATATTTTTCGTCTTGGCTAAAATAGTAGGCGACCGCTAATGCACGAACAGAACGGGTGAAGTGGCCAATACGTTTTGAGTCAGTTTCGTCAGTTTTTGATGCTGGGTTTGTTTTTCCGTCATGGCGAATCCATGGAAGCCCATCTTCTTTTGATTCATCAGGCCACCAGTATGGGCTAATGCTCATGTAATCGTTCTTGCTGCCACTTGGCGGAACCATTCCTTTATCAGCAACGCTAAAAGGACCATCGTTCATTGCTAGGTCGGCTTCTTCAATAAGCTTTGTGTACGCGTCTTTCATTGATTCAGAAGCATTGTCTGATTGAAGAAGAGTACGGTTCGCTTCTAATGTTGCTTCGTCTAAGAAAACGAATTCAGCGGCTATAGCCTGAGAACCAAAGGCGATAGCACCAATACAAGCAGCAAGATGTAGGAGTCGAGGGGCTTTCATATTTACGCCTTTTATTTTGAGTTAAGATAATACAAATATGCTAACGATTTGAAGGCGCATGATCTGTGAATTGGATCGTGTTGTGAGGACAAACCACTATTTACAAAGGGTTACAAAGTCAGTTTGTATTGGTAAGTTTATGATTTTTAGTGTTTTGTTTGGCTGTTGATCATGGTTTTGAAGAGTTTTGTTCATCAATAAATGTGCGCTACAGCAAAAAATTGAATCTTTAGATGTTATTTTTATTTGTAATACATTATTATTTACTAACTTTCTGTAGCAACACATAACTTTGCTGTGTTGATTGCATGAACAGACGGTGTGAAGCCGAATAAGTAAGAGTGGTCTTGAAGCTAAATGGATTAAATCCACCGCTTTAAGAACATGAGACATTTACTTGAGGTGATTTAAAGCTCAATCAGAGAAGGTTTGAAATGTAGTAGGCAAGGTAGTGACATAGCCTGCTATATAAGTATGAACTTGATAGGAATGAACTGGGTTCGAATCGTTACCCGTTGTTCTCATCAGCGACAAAGAAGAAATCGTTGAAGTGCTTGCGAAAGCATTTTGATTATTGCTCCCAACTATTCTAATTATAACTTCTGCTTTCCTTTAGAAAGGTAGGAGATGGTAGTCGAAGATCTACCCTTGCGCTCATGTTGATACAGGCAACATGAGCGTTTTTTTATCTGAAATTTGAGTAGAGAATAGTTTGATAAGCAAAAACGTGTAAGCCCGGCTTAAGAGCTAAGCTTTTAGGTTGATGACAGCGCGTTCAAGTGAGTCTGTTACAGCATCAAAGCCACGAACATTCACGCTTAATCACATGAATGTTCGTTTCCCTTCTCTTCTCTTCTCTTGTCTCTTAGTTGCAGACGTGTAGCTGCAAACTTTAACAGCAGGCGTTTAGTTATATCAAAGAGCTCCGTGAGAGCTGTTCTTGAGGCTTAGCTTTCTGTAGGCATCCACACCTGTTTAGAGGTGACTTTGTGATCTTTAAAGGTCAGTTCTTCAACTTTGTCACCGTTAGTATTCCAGCGAGTAAGTTTTCCGTTCGCGACTTCACCTTCATCAAACTTCGCTTGGCTGGCCTTATTACCGTTCGGGTAGTAGTCCGTTACCAATCCATCTTTTTGTCCGTCGCTGTATTCAGCTGTCAAGCTTTGTTCCCCATTGGGATACCAGCGAGACGCGGTGCCTGATAGTTCATTGTCTTTATAATTGAGTTCTGCTTTTTTCTGTCCGTTTGGATACCAGGTTTCAGCTTTGCCTTGCAGTTCACCTTTTACGTAATTCACTTTAGAAGCGACTTGGCCATTCGGATACCAGTTAGTTTCTAGCCCAAGTTCTAAGCCATCGGCAAACTGAGCTTGGGTCGCGACTTGGCCGTTATCGAACTTCTCTTCAAATTGACCAGTGAAAGGTTTTGAATGGTTTACTTGGTAAGCCACGCCTTTACGCATCTGTAAGTAGTCAACAGCATCTTCACGCGGTGTTGCTGCATAGCTCATAGAAGATACCGTACTAAGAGCAATTAAGATTGGAACGTATTTCTTCATAATGACACCTTTTTATTGGACGGGGAAAGTGTAACGGGTGTGTTAAAAGCATTTCACTTCCGTGTATCCCTGTCAGTATCTAATAGTGGTTTTCAAGTTTTCATTATTGGCTGCCTAATATAGGGAACTTTTAAAAGCAAATTATCGATCTTATTTGTACTACAAATATATTGGTTTAATTCATTTTTATAAATTATATCTAACGATATTTTTGCTGCTCTTCTTTAAGCTTTGATCGTCAAGAATAATAGTTTTTAACGATGAATCTTCGATTTTTAGAGACTTTGTTCATGTTTTTCGGGGTTTTGGTCGAAATTTAGTGCGGATAACTGCACTGACTTGAGGAATTGCGCTCATAGGTGGTGCAACTTTGAACTCGATCACTTGTATGATTAATTGAGTGTCAGACTGTAAGATCATTGTCACGCATTTGGATTATTGTAGTACAAATATACTTGCCATTTATTTATAGTGACCTCAACAAAAAAACATAAATAAAAGGTCTAACGATGGAACTCAATACCCTGATAGTTGGCATCTACTTCCTATTCTTAATTGCGATAGGGTGGATGTTTCGAACGTTTACAAGTACGACAAGTGATTACTTCCGTGGGGGAGGTAATATGCTGTGGTGGATGGTAGGTGCAACCGCATTTATGACCCAGTTCAGTGCTTGGACATTTACTGGTGCAGCAGGTAAAGCCTTTACCGATGGCTTTGCCGTAGCGATTATCTTCATCGCGAACGCATTCGGTTACCTAATGAACTACCTTTACTTCGCTCCGAAGTTCCGTCAACTGCGTGTTGTGACGGTAATTGAAGCGATTCGTATGCGTTTTGGTAAGGTGAATGAGCAAGTATTTACTTGGTCTGGTATGCCAAACAGCGTTATCTCTGCAGGTATTTGGTTGAATGGTCTAGCAATCATCGCATCGGGTATCTTCGGCTTTGATATGACAACGACGATTGTCCTAACGGGTCTGGTTGTACTAGTAATGTCAGTAACAGGCGGCTCTTGGGCGGTAATCGCATCTGACTTTATGCAGATGGTTATCATCATGGCGGTAACGGTGACGTGTGCTGTGGTTGCGATTTACCACGGTGGCGGCGTTACGCAGATCGTTAACGACTTCCCAACAGATTCATTCATTACGGGTGATAACCTGAACTACATGAGCATCTTCAGCATCTGGGCTGTGTTCATCTTCTTAAAGCAGTTCAGCATCACCAACAACATGCTTAACTCTTACCGCTACCTTGCTGCGAAAGATTCAAATAACGCACGTAAAGCAGCTCTACTTGCTTGTGTACTAATGACGCTTGGTCCAATCATCTGGTTCATGCCTTCTTGGTTCATGGCAGGTCAAGGTGTTGATTTAGCAGCAGCTTACCCAGAAGCTGGCAGCAAAGCCGCTGACTTCGCTTACCTTTACTTCGTTCAAGAATACATGCCTGCAGGTATGGTTGGCCTTCTGATTGCCGCTATGTTCGCAGCAACAATGTCTTCAATGGACTCAGGTCTAAACCGTAACTCAGGTATCTTCGTTAAGAACTTCTATGAGCCGATTCTTCGTCCTAAAGCGACAGAGAAAGAGCTAATGGTTGTTTCTAAACTAACGTCTACTTTCTTCGGCATCGCGATCATCTTGGTTGCTCTGTTCATCAACTCTCTTAAAGGTCTGAGCCTTTTCGACACCATGATGTACGTGGGCGCATTGATCGGCTTCCCAATGACGATTCCAGCATTCTGTGGCTTCTTCATCCGTAAAACACCGGATTGGGCAGGTTGGGGCACGCTAGTTGTAGGTGGTGTGGTTTCTTACTTCGTTGGTTTCGTTATCACTGCGGACATGATTCAAAACTGGTTCGGTCTAAATGAACTAACTGGCCGTGAGTGGGCTGACCTGAAAGTGGCTATCGGCCTTATCGGGCACATCATATTTACTGCTGGCTTCTTTATTCTTTCAACACTGTTCTACAAGCCTCTTGCTGAGCACCGTGAGAAAGACGTAGACAAGTTCTTCAACAACCTAGCGACGCCACTAGTTGCTGAAAGTAATGAACAGAAGAAACTGGATAACAAGCAACGTCGTATGTTGGGTTCACTTATCGCGGTAGCGGGTGTGGGCGTAATGACTATGTTCGTACTGCCAAACCCAATGTGGGGACGCATGGTATTCGTTCTGTGTGGCTTGATTGTGTTCTCTGTTGGTCTGTTACTTGTTAAAGCAGTCGATGACAAAGTCGAGCAACAAGACGAAGTGACTCCAGCCGAAGGCTAATTTAATACGCATCCTAAATAACATCACGGCCACCTGAACGGGTGGTCGTCATTTTTATAATCCAAACTTTAATGTGAGATGTACGATGAACAAAAAACTATTATCGGTAAGCATTATTAGCGCGTTCACACTCGCTTTTGCAACAGGCTGTACAACACAAGAAAAAACAGCACCCGTAGTCAGTGTCGCTGAACAAGCTACGCCTGCTGTTAGCGAAATTGACCGTAGTTACCTATTGAGCAGTGACCGCTTAACAGAGGTAGATGGCGACACTTTAGCCGTTGCTTCGGAAGAGCAAGTGGCTGAGCTTAAAGCACAATTTGAAAACCTAAAAGATGGCGACGAAGTGGTTATCCCTGCCGGTAAATACGCGAACTTAGGTCAAGTGACGATCACGGCGAATGACATCACTATCAAGGCCGAGCAAGCAGGTTCTGCGTGGATCACGGGGTTGATTCAGTTTGAACTGAAAGGCGATGACATCACGCTTGATGGCTTGGTATTTACTGAAGGCGGCCCTAAAGAACGCTTTGGTGCAGTTCGTATGATGGGTAATGGCAATACGCTTCAAAACTCAACATTCTACTACTTCAACCACGATTACACGTACGAGCCAGACGAGCGTCGTTCTGAGTATCCAAAGTACCTTTGGGTATCTCTATGGGGTAAAGACGGCAAAGTCATCAACAACCGTTTCGAAGGTAAGCAAAAACGCGGCACTTTGATTGGTGTACAAAAAGATGACACAGCTGACAACCACCTGATCGCAAATAACATCTTCATGGATCAAAAGCCTAACCAGTTCAACGAATTCGACATCAAAGAAGCGATTCGTTACAACGGCAACAGCTGGGAAGCGATCCGTATTGGTGATTCTAAATCTTCACAGTGGGATTCAAGTTCTAAGTTCGTGAACAACCTAATGATCGATATGGATGGTGAGCGTGAGCTTATCTCGATTAAGTCGGGCGACAACACGATCTCAGGCAACACGATCTTCCAAAGTGCAGCTCTTATTTCACTGCGCCACGGTAAAGGCAACACAGTTGAGAACAACATGATTCTTGGCAATGGAAAGCGCCTAACGGGCGGCATTCGTATCTACGATGAAGATCATGTGATTCGCAATAACTACATTGCCAACACTCGTGGTCGTGATGGTGTGATTGAAGGCAACGCTGACCTACGTGGCGGCATTGTTATTAACACGGGCATCATCGACGTAGCGAATGGTGAGCAGCTAGATCAATCGGTGAAAGGCAAAGAGCTTAATAAGCAGTGGACACCGAAAAACATCACGATCGAGAATAACTCTTTAGTTGATACTGAGTGGGGCATTGTTTACGGCAACCAAAGTCACCGTGTAAGCCTGTTCAACAACGCAGAAGTGGAAGGCATTTATGCGGGTGTTGATGTGGCGTTTAAACACAATGTGGTTGATAACTCGCAGTCACCTGAATTTGTAAGTGTCCGTGCAACGCAAGACTTCCCATTAGTTGGCGCAACCTACACAGACGAAACTTACGTAGGTCAAGTAACGGATTCTGAACTGATCGAAGGCTACTCGGTTGAGCTACCAAAAGTCGTTGTAGAAAATGGCATTAACGCTTACCAAGGTGAAGGCGCAGACGTGTCTAAACTTGCGGTTGTGACAGCTGAAACAGCGGGTCCAGACTACGTGCTTGAGAATACGACTAAGTAATTTATTAGTTAATGGCTAATGGCTAATGGCTAAAGGTTAATGGCTTGAGCTACCAAATCAATTCACGATAGCTGTCCTGACCATAACACTTAAAAAGCCTCAACAGATAATGTCTGTTGAGGCTTTATCGATCTTAGGTCGTGATCATCTCAATCTTACGTCGAGACTACTGTGATTTATACTTATGCAGTAGATCCCAAGGGATATGACATAAGTGGTGATCTTCAGGGAAGTGACTTAAGTGATGCTGGTGGATGTCGTCGCTGGCAACATAATTGGTCAACGGCAACACCTCAACAGCGATACGGTCGGCATCATCTCTTGAAGAAATATAGTGCTTAGCTTCGGTTAAGTGTTCTGCATTAGTGCTGTATACACCTGTGCGGTATTTCTCTCCGACATCGACACCTTGTTTATTCAAGCTGTAAGGGTCGATAATCTCAAACAAGTGTTCCATCAAAATCGTGACTGACGTGATGTTTGGATCAAATTCAATTTGTACGCACTCCGCGTAGCCATTGTAATCGCTTTGTGTGCCGTCGCTTTGTGTCGTTTTGTTCTCTGTTGGCTGGGCGCTTCCATTAGCACGGCCTGCTTCTGTGCTGATAACACCAGGAACGTACTTAATAAATTCTTGTACACCCCACAAGCAGCCGCCAGCTAAATAAATTTGTTCCATACTTCTCTTTGAGCTCTCTGTGTTTGTTGATGTTCGTTAGGTACCCGAATCAATACGATGATACCCGTACGTATAAAAAAGCGTCTATAAAAATGAGCGCGCAAATAAAAACAAGCGTTTAGGCATTGTAAACCTGTGCGACTGAACAAACATAAGTTTAATATGATTTGTGATTATATAAGTCAGTATTGCTTTGTCATCAACTCGAATCTCAACATCAAGTGAGCGTTACTCTAAACATGTTTGATCAAATAAAAGACTTCATTAATCCGAGCAAGAACCCAGACTTGACTCAGGCTCATGAATATCAGCGCAAGCATCTTCCTACATTGTGGCTGTTGGGCAAAACGGGGGCGGGCAAGTCATCGTTTATTCAAGCGGTCACGGGCGACTCTTCTGTAGAAGTGGGCAATGGTTTTGCGCCTTGTACCATGACGGCGATGTCGTATGAGTTTCCGCAAGACAAACCCGTGATGAGGTTTCTTGATACCAGAGGACTCAGCGAAGCGAATTACGATGCGAAAGAGGATTTGGAAGAGATTGGTCAGGCAGGTAATGCGTTAGTCGTTGTAATGAAAGCCGACGAACCTGAACAATCCGCTGTGCTTACGGCTCTAAAACAGATTAAGAAACAGAAGAAGATTAAACACTTGTTGCTGGTTCATACGGCGGTGTTGTCTTCCAGTGAACCAGATCGAGCAAGGCAAATTCAGTTCAACACCAACCAAGTAGAGAAGGCTTGGGGTAAAGAGTTTGAATCGGTAGCGGTCGATTTTGAAACCGATAATGGTGATGTCTATAACCTCGAATTCTTGTTAGATCGCTTGACCAGCATACTTCCTGTTATAGGCATGATGGTGCAAGACAAAGAACATTCCACGCAAGAAGAAGCCAACTTTGATCAAGTAGAAAACGAAGTGCTTTGGTATGCAGGAAGTGCCGCAGCGAGTGACCTGATTCCGGGTGTTGGTTTGGTGTCGGTACCTGCGATTCAAGCCAAAATGCTTCACAGCTTGGCCAATCAATATGGGGTCGAATGGAATAAGAGAGTCTTTAGTGAGTTGATAGGCACTCTGGGAAGCAGCTTTACTTTGCAATACGGAATGAAGCTGGGCACTCGACAGTTGATAAAGCTGATTCCAGTTTATGGTCAAACGGTAGGTGCGGTGGCTGCAGCGGCAATGAGTTTCGGCACCTCTTATGGTTTAGGTCGCGCGGCTTGTTTTTACTTCTATCATAAGAACAAAGGTGAAGAAGTGTCTGAACAAGAGATGCAGAAGATCTACAAAGAATCTCTGAAAAAAGGAAAGGCGGCGTCGGGTTATGAAGAAAATTAGAAACCTATTTCGATTACTGGCGGTGCTATCGAGCGGACGCTGGGGCATTGCCCTGATTTCGGCGATCTTCCCAAGCATTATCATGATGGGTTTTGGTGTCTTCTTGGCGATCAAATACGGTTATCTACTCGAAATGTCGATTGCCATTGCCGTGAGTACCTTGGTGTTCACCATTCCTTTATTCATTTCTAGCCGTTCTTCAAGCCGCTCTTCAAATAAAGAGTCTTTCTCGAATAAAGAGAGTGGCGGCCTTGGCGAGGATACTGCTGAAGCTGAATCACAGCATAAAAAAGCTGATATCAACGATGCATTGGTTAAGGCTTCGGCTGATTGGTCTCAAAAAGAACTGTCGATCTGGAATGATTCAAAACACCATGTACGCCAACAATTAATGGTCGACATAGAGTGGGGTAACCTAGACCAAACCGGTTTAGAGGTACTTGAATTTGTTGCGAAAAAGTTTGATAAGAAATCGCTCGATTTCTCGATTCCTGAAGGGCTAAAGCTGTTCGAAGAGGTAAGCCGACGCTACAAACTGGTAGTGCGAGAGCATATACCGGGCATTGAGTATCTCAAGGTTTCTTACATTAAGGCGGGCTATGAAGCCTACGATAAATACGGTGAGCTAGGGCAGAAGATCGTTAAGGCCGCTATTTGGGGGAATCACCTCAAAAACCTCTATTTGAACCCGTTAAAAGTTGTTTCTGATTTAGGGAGAGAGCAAGCGACATCTTCAATGACAAGAGGTGTGGTTGATGACATGCAATACGCCGCCAAACAAGCCTTATTAGATGAAGTTGCGGCGGTGGCGATTGATCTCTATAGCGGACGTTTCAGCATTGAAGATGAAGCATTGAAAGCGTCCGATGTTTCTGAACTCGACGAACAACGGTTTGCTCCTGAATTAGAGCCTGTGCGAATCGTGCTGGTGGGGCAAACCAGTTCTGGTAAATCTTCACTTATCAATGCGCTTAAGCAAGAGTTGGTTGCCGAGGTCGATGTACTGCCATCAACCGACACTTCAACCGTATACAACGCATTTGTCGACGACAATGATGTTCGCGTTGTTGATCTTCAGGGGCTTGATGGCAATCCTAAAACCGAAGCCTTAATGCTGAAAGAGATGACCCAAGCGGATGTGGTGCTATGGGTGCTTAAAGCCAATCAGTCTGCACGTGATTTGGATAAGCAATTGAAAGATAGATTTGATGCTTTCTATGACGATCCTAACAACATCTCACGCAAGAAACCGATTGTGGTGTCGGTTGTGAATCAGGTAGACAGATTAAAGCCTGTAGACGATTGGCAGCCACCGTATGACTTAGAGAATCCAACATCGACCAAAGCGAAGATCATTGCTCAAGCGCTCGAATACCATCATATATTGCTGCAAACCGATATCGTGTTACCGCTGGCGATTGCGCCAGAAAAGGTACAGTTTGGTTTAGATACTTTAAGGCAGACGTTGATAGAGCGTATCGCTGACGCAAATAACGTTCAGAGAAACCGCCAACGTTTAGAAGCCATGAAAAGAGGCTCGTCGGTTAAAGGCCAACTGAATAAAGCAGTCAAAGTGGGTAAGAAGGTGGCACCCAGCGCATTGAAAGCGGCGACACCAAAACTGGCTGAAATGGCCATCAAGCAAGCCGTGAAGAAGAAGTAAGTCATTCACTGCGAATACGGTTCTGGTGAGGTTTGAGCCTCATCAGAATTTATCTTTTCTAGATCGGCGAGTTTTGGATCTTGGCTTTATTAGATGATGGATTTTTTAGAAAACAGCTATCTTCGCCCCTTATTAGAGAAGTGTTGATTTCAAAAGGGATTTGATATTATTAAGGTTCTCTCTGAACTAGTTTAATAGTATATAAACAGCTGTGATTCACATTTTATATAACACGCTATCGTATTTAATCATCATTCTAAATATTGATCACATTTATACTTTTTTAAGCTGTATTTATAAAACAATTGCACTATATTTAAACTTCGGATCATCTTGATTTCAACGTAGGGATATATTGTGAACATGTATCTGAAATGGCAATCAACAACTTGGCTAACCTTGTTAGCTTGGTATACCTTAGATCACCAACTCTCGTTCCACCTTTCTTCAGAGTAGTACCCTCTAGGCGTCACGCGCCAGCAAAGCAGCGAGCTTTGTTTACCTATCAGCAGCTTTGATAACCTTTGAACGTATGAATGTCGCACTTATTATTCCGTGTAGGGTATTCGTTTTTTGTCGTTCTCGCTAATTATCTTAGCCTCTGTTTAGGTTTGATTAATAAGTCATTATTTAATTTGTTTATTTTCACTGTTAATTTTCACTGTTAATTTTCTGTGTATCTTTATACGGAACTATTAATTTAATAGTGAGGACTCGTGACATCTAAAGAAAATACATTTCGACCTGATCGGAATGTATTGAAAGGTATTATTATGGAAAACTTCAAACATCTACCAGAACCGTTTCGTATTCGTGTTGTAGAGCCAGTAAAAAGAACAACTCGCGCCTATCGTGAACAAGCCATTGTCGACGCGGGCATGAACCCATTTTTGCTCGACAGTGATGATGTGTTTATCGACTTACTGACAGACAGCGGAACAGGATCTATCACTCAGCGTATGCAAGCCGCGATGTTAATGGGTGATGAAGCTTACAGTGGTAGCCGCAGTTACTACGCATTGTCGAATGCGGTTAAGGATATCTTCGGTTACGAGTTGACGATTCCAACACACCAAGGACGCGGTGCAGAGCAGATCTACATTCCGGTTCTTATTAAGAAGCGTGAAATGGAGAAAGGGCTCGATCGCAGCAAAATGGTCGCCTTGTCGAACTACTTCTTCGATACAACACAAGGCCACACCCAAGTGAATTGCTGTGTGGCGAAGAACGTTTATACCAAAGAAGCGTTCGATACCTCAGTGAACGCGGATTTCAAAGGCAACTTCGATGTGGTGAAGCTGGAAGAAGCGATCTTAGAAGCGGGCGCAGCCAATGTTCCCTACATTGTGAGCACCATTACTTGTAACTCTGCTGGTGGACAGCCAGTGTCTATCGCCAATCTAAAAGCCGTTTATGAAATTGCTCAGAAGTACGATATTCCTGTGATCATGGACTCGGCACGCTACGCTGAAAATGCCTACTTCATTCAACAACGAGAAGTGGGTTATCAAGATTGGACAATCGAACAGATCACTCGTGAGTCTTACAAATACGCGGATGGCTTAGCCATGTCTGCCAAGAAAGATGCCATGGTACAAATGGGCGGCTTGCTGTGCTTTAAAGACGACTCTTTCATGGATGTGTACACAGAGTGTCGAACCTTATGTGTGGTGCAAGAAGGCTTCCCAACCTATGGTGGTTTAGAAGGTGGCGCAATGGAGCGTCTTGCGGTTGGCCTTTATGACGGCATGCGCCAAGATTGGTTAGAGTACCGCATTGGCCAGGTTCAATACTTAGTTGATGGCTTAGAAGCGATGGGCATCGTGTGCCAGCAAGCAGGCGGTCATGCTGCGTTTGTCGATGCGGGTAAATTGCTGCCTCATATCCCGGCTGGTCAGTTTCCCGCACATGCTTTGGCGTGCGAACTCTATAAAGTCGCGGGTATCAGAGCGGTTGAGATTGGGTCTTTGCTGCAAGGACGCGACCCAGCAACAGGTGAACAACACCCATGTCCTGCTGAGTTGTTGCGCCTTACCATTCCTCGCGCGACCTACACACAAACACACATGGACTTCATTATCGAAGCATTCGAAAAAGTGAAAGAGAATGCAGGACAAGTGAAAGGGCTCGATTTTACCTACGAACCGCCGGTGTTAAGACACTTCACTGCGCGCTTGAAAGAGGTTGAAACCGTTGAAAAACAAACCGAAAAAAAGAACGAACAAACGCTCGAAGAAGCATTTTAAAATAAAAACATAAGCGAATAGTCACTAGAACCCTAATCAAAGGCTCCCTCGGGAGCCTTTTCTTTATTGGATGATAGGGGAGTTATGTCGTTAAGCAGCTAAGCAGCTAAGCAGCTAAGCAGCTAAGCAGTTAAGCGGTTAACCCGGTAATCATTTAGGCCTTTAGATGCTGAACTACGCTTGTTTGTTTTTTAGGGTAGACTTCAACATTTGGAATAACCACTGATTCAAAGGTGCGTCTTTTGGCGAGCGGCGGCAGCTCATCACATAGCTCACATCTATGGTTCATGTTCGATTGTTAAAGTTACCTCAACAAAGAAACACAGATACCAAACGAACAAATAATTAAAAATAATATGAGGTGATGTATGAAAAAGTTAATCGCACTAGGCTTAATGGCTCTTTCAATGAATACTGCTTTTGCTGCTGACGGTACGTATACAGGGACTATCGACATGACAAGAAGCGAAGGTAATCAAGTAAAGGCTGAGCGTGTTGAATCTGACTTAACACTGGAAGGAAGAAATGAAGCGTCTAACGGCGGAATCCAATTCCAAAAGAACGTAGATCAAGACCAAACGATCCAGCTTACAGGTCGTCGTGATTAACGTTAAAGATGTGCTTACCATTGTCATGAGAAATGCTGCGCCCTTGGGTGCAGCATTTTTCGTTATTGGGTTGTGGAGTATTTTATAAACTCTAGCGATCTAGCCTTGGCATGTTGTGTAACGTGTGGCATTTTGTTGTTCTCTAATTTAGATCGCTATTGGGTGTTGGTTAAGCATTACAAACCAGTAAGCGAACGACTCGAAAGGACAAGGAATGACTCAAAAAGAAACGGGAATGATTCGTCATATTCTACTGATTAAGTTTAAAGAAAACGCTGAAGCTTCAGAGGTTCAAAAACTAAAGATGCTGTTTGAAGCGATGCCAAACAAGGTTGAAGGGGTCACTTCAGTAGAATGGGGATTAAATGACAGCCCTGAAAACAAGAATCAAGGTTATACCCACTCGGTGTTAATGACGTTCGCCGATGAAGAAGGCCGCCAGAATTACCTTCCGCACCCTGAGCATGATGCGCTGAAAGATGTGTTTCGTCCGCTTTTAGAAGACATCATTGTGTTTGATTACTCCCTGTAATTAGGTTCTGAGTAGGTCTCTTGTGTTTGACTTACCTTCGATAATGAAGAGTTAGGGCCTAGCGATTAAGCCCTAACTGAATAAGAAACGACTTACTCTGTTGGCGAAATCGTGACTGGTGCAAACGATGCGACAGCATTTCCGCCAGCGCCCGGACGGTCTACATAAGGCGTGTTCTGCATTAAGGTGTAGTACACATCCACGAAGTCATCATCATTCACTAATACGCCATCAGGAATCACATCGATAATCTTGCCTGTGATCTGAGGGATGATCGCATAACCTTGAACTTCTGGATCAGGAATCATCTTCAGTATCTCTTCTGCGGCTTGAACTAAGAGTTTTGCTAGCGCTTTGTAGTCTGTGCCATCATCGTGTTCCATTAAGATCATGTCTGCAGCGCCCCAACGGTAGCGAGGCCAGAAGATGACGGTCTGGTTCGGGTAGTACGTTTGTTTGTCGTAGTCCAGATAAGGCATCTCAACGAGGTCGATCTGGGGCTCTAAACGACTTGAATCGACACCCGTCACGATAGCGTAGATTTCCGCTTTACCAGAGATCCAAGGTTCTTGGTCGACGGCTAAACGGATTTTGGTTAATTGTGTGGTATTCAACGGCTCAGGTTCCGACAAGGCCATCGAGCGACGTGCCCTGTTCATCAAAGACGGTTTTTGAGGTTTACTCTCGTCGGCATTGGTATCGCTAACGGCATTGATTTGCGTTGTAGTACCCAGCTTTTGCATCTCTGCCTGCATTGCCATTAAGCCAGCTTTGAGCTCTTCAGCACCGTTACTATCAACCACAAACACTGGGACGTCTGGCATTTGGTACACATCTAGTTCATGAACCTGTCCGTACACGTCATACGCTTCAATGTATTGCCAATTCGAATCGTCGCCTGATGGTTCAAACGCAAACAGCGGGTTTTCACCATTCTTCCAAGCTTCAATCATCGCTTCATCAGCCATGCGAATCTCTAACACGGAGTTGCTGAAGTCGTTGATCCCTTTCATCTTGCGATAACCAAGATCCGCTTTCTGCATCCGGCTTGAAAATGCAGAGTAGGGCTGAGTAGAGCTCAATTTATCTACAGGCGCGGATAAGTTATTTTCTGAGATCTGAGCCTTCAATGAAAGCTCAAGATCGGAATAACGCTCGCTGATTTGCAACGCCAGAGATTGCTTTTGCGCTGCGCTACTTTCTGCAATACCTAATGAATCAGTTGTCTCAATATTTTGCGCAAAAGACTGGAAGCCAACCACTGTCGTTGCAAGCACCATACTGATAGGAAAAGATGGTCTCATAAATAATCCTTATTTTAATTTTTATCATTAATAGAGCATTTGCCCTATAAGGATTAACCTATCAGTAACGTGAATGTGTTCAAAAGTTAGTCAGTTATTTTTGTTTCGTTGTGCAGCACAGGATCTCAATTTAAACTGTTTTTATAAAACAATGCCTAAGTAACCTTGATATTTATAAATTAATAAACGTATCAGTAAATAACTTACAATATTATTAGCTACTACGGTGTGTCATAAAAAAACCTACTCAAAGTGAGTAGGTTTTTATTTCGCGGTTAACCGCTAGTTCTCGATTTACAACTTGTTTGAGAGGCTCGCTCTAACTCAATCTAAACGCAACGTTAGGCCAGAGTAGTTCGAGTATCCACGCAGTAACACATGGTAGGTTACGCCCGGTTGAGCGCTTACACTGCACTGCTCATTGTTTCCAGCACGATAAGGGTGACAGTCGTAACTTGATGTTGTTGGCTTGCTTCCCGATTTAACGTAAAGGTCGGCATCGCCTGAACCGCCAGACATTGAAACCGTCACGCTTGATGCAGAATCTACGGTGAACGTGTAGAAGTTCTCTGAAGATTGATTCCCGCTTAGGTTCGCAATCGGTGTGCCTTTCGTCAGCACATTGCCAGTTGGAGGCGTTCCACCACAGCTTGCATTCACGCCTACAGTGTTGAATGCATCTTCAACATCGGCAACCACATAGCCCATGTCTGCTGCGGCTTTCGCTACGCCACAAGCTCCGGTATCAAAGGTACTGTTTGCCGTCCAATACAATTGGTTTGCGACTGTGAATATTTCAAAGCCCTTACGTACATTCCAACCCGATTTGTTCGCTAAAAGGTAAAAGGCACGGTTGTAAACACCGCTAGATAAGTGAACGTTCAAACCATCGTAGTATTGAGAGGCATGATCAATCGATCGACCATCTTTTGAAGGTTGATCGAAGTAACGCAAACCACCTTCAGATTTGAAGATATCGCTACCGACCACCCAATCCACATTGCCACGTAAGTAGTATTCAGCCGCTTCGCCCGCAATGTCTGAGAAGGCTTCATTCATACCGCCCGACATATTTCGGTACACAAGACCGGAGTTTTGCTCTGTGAACCCGTGGCTGACTTCGTGAGCACTCACGTTAATATCGACTAATGGGTAAAAGGTATTTTTGCCATCTCCAAAAGTCATGGATGTACCATTCCAGAAGGCATTTTCATAATCCGTGCCGTAATGAACTCGCATCGTCAGCTGGAAAGTTAAAGGCGACGTATTCATCCACTCTTTGTACATATCAAACACGACATTACCGAAGTAGTGCGCATCATTAAGAGGCGAGTAAGCCCCGTTAATGTACTTATGATCGGTGTAGTTGGTTCCATCAGCACAGTTGTAACTGTAGGCTGCGCTGCCGGACGTTCCGTTCCTCAAATCGATTGTCTTAACTGATTCATTTTCTAACTTACACGTGGTACCTGTTTTGTCGATGGGAAAGCTAGGGAAGTCACTGCCATATTCATATCGAGTGGTTTTGATATTACCACCTGGGCCAGTACCTAATGCTTTAGCGTGGTTTAGCCCATTCCATTTTTGGAGAACATCGCCAGTCGTGGCATCAATAAAATAGAAAGGGCGCTCTGGCATAGAGGACGCGATAAAGAAATCGACCAGATACACCACTTGGGCGACTTGGTTCTCATCCAATCTCACCATCAGTTTCGCGTTTTTATTTTCAATCGACTTTTTGCCGACAGTAAACGTGCGATGAGCAGACAGTGCGGCTTCAATCGCTTGCTCTTGATTCAGTTTTGGCGCGATGCCGGATAGGTCACCACTGATCCCCTGTGCCATTGAACCAAATACCTGAGTGGGTTGGTTCTTGGAAAGGGTGGCGACAACGGAGGTATCAAAGACGGGTAAGCCTAGGTGAGTTTGTTGGTAGCGGACTTTCGTTTTCCCATTGGGCAATACCACCCGTTTTACTTCAGAAAAACCTAATTCTAGTGGGGCAACACTCTTCGACTGCGCGACGAGGCTTTGTTGTAGCAGTGTATCATTATCGATTCTGACCATTTCCGCAGCGTGTGCAGTAAAGCCGAAAGACGTACCTAGAATGGCTGCTATTTTCCAGCTTAGTTGACGTTGTTGGTTCATTTTTCGTTCCTGATTTTAATATAAACTCCTTCTTCCCAACGGCTTTATAGGAAGTCTATATGCAACACACTTGTGCCATGTGTTGCGAATCAAGATTGGAAGAGCATTTCGGCTTATGACAAGTTTTTATTAGAGATTAAATTTTAGAGTATGTAATTCAAAGTTTACAAAAATCCCTATTGATCAAATTGTTTTTATAAAATCTAATTTTATTATTTATCGTAAACGTATGAAGGGTCTGGAGTTATTAAAATCCGCTTTGTTTTAATTTATAGAATGAAAGTTTCTAAGTTAACTTAGATATTTTTCTGTTTTCACCTTAACTACAAATGAGTAAATAAGCAGGTTTTTGGAAGTTGAAATATTGTCTTTATTGTCAATAGTAAACTTGTTTTAACAATATCAGTCAGAGCAGTTATCAAGTTTTCTTCATTTTGTTTCGCTAGATTTAATCCGCTAACTCGTAGCTTGTTCTCAATTAAGACAGCTAGTAATATCGTCTAGTCATCAGTTAAAAGGAATATTTTGAATGAGTTTATCCGAGGTCATGTTTTCATATGACAGTGCAGCAGGTGAAGAGGGCATAAGAACCCTTCATTATGAAGGTAAGTTATATTTCTCTTTGTTCGATGTTGTACGTACAATTCAACGAGAAAACCGTGTTTTGGCCCCTGGTCAGAACTCTAAGACAATACTCACGTTACTTAGAGCCCATATTACACATTTACTTCCACACGAAATTTATATTCGTGATGATATTCCTAAAAACATAGATGATCCCCTTCGTGAAAGTTATGTAACGAAAGCTGGTCTTTTGAGGGTTGTATTGCAAGATAATTCTCCAGCTTGTTTAAAATTCCAAGAGTGGGTATTGGAAGATGTCCTTCCTCAGATATTAGAAACAGGTCAGTATACTCATCCAAACCTTAAAAATGCTTCAACTGTGCCATCAAATGAAGACTTTGATGTTGAAACTATGCTGAGATTACAACTTCAAGAAACGATTGAACGAAAAAAAGCTGATGCAGAGTTAAAGAAGCAGATTAACTCCCTTGATTCAAAGCTTAGTACCATCGAAAGAGTCGTGAATAACGAAGAGTTAATTTACGTCACCGATGATGAATTAGTAAGCGAGCTATCAGATAACAAACAATATGAGGTTTTTTCTTATTGTCTCGGTTTATGCAGCAAGGAACCGCAGCTATATCGTGCCAGAAGAATTACAGGGAACGACGACATTGAATCAAAGATGTTCAGTAGGAACACAGTTGATAAAGCAGTCACAATGGTCAACTAAACCTAACAAACGACTATGGCGTCAATGATTAATTTTTGGCTGTGTTTTCATCCCACATGGCGCCATCTCTGAGCATAGAGTTAAGTGTCACAACCATCTTTCGTACGCACGCGATTATTGCGACTTTTTTAGGTTTCCCAGCAGCTAAAAGTCGAGCATAAGTCGCTTTGAATATGGGGTTACATTGCATGGCTGACATCATCGCCATGTATAAAACGGTTCGTACTTGCGCTCGACCGCCTTGGATCACGCGCTTACCTTTGTAGCGCCCACTTTCGCGTGTTATTGGAGCGACACCAATCAGTGATGCTGCTTGTTTATTCGTGATGTAACCAAGTTCAGGTACGTTGCTAATTATTGATGCAGCGGCAATGTTTCCTATTCCTGGGACGCTTTGCAATATTGTGTTTTTAGCTTGGTATTCAGGGCTATCTTCAATGAGTTTAACGAGCTTTTCTTCTAACTTGGTGATTTGATTTTTTATCGTGGTTAGCATTGGTTTGATAGTCGGATGGAGAGAGGCGGGAAGTATCTGGATTCGGTTCTTTTCCATGGTTTGCATGGATAACAACTGGTTTCGGCGAATGACTAAGTCACTCATTAGGCGTATGTTTTTTGGCTTTATGACAGTAAGAGCTGGTTTGATTGCTTCTCCATAGTGAGCGATCAATTCTGCATCTAAACGATCATTTTTGGCTCTGCGGCCAATAGCACCAGCGAATCGTTTTATGTGGACAGGGTTTGCTCTGACAATAGGTAATTGAGCCTCTGCACATGCAAGAACAAAAGGCATTTCTAATCGGCCTGTAGCTTCAATAACGATTCGTTCAGGACTGTGACTCTTAATCGTTTTGAGTGCTTTTTTGATGCCTTTATCATTGTTCTCTACTGAGAAAAATAGGTCTAGTGGCCTGATGTGGATGTCTAATTGTGTTTTGCCGGTATCAACTCCAACGTTGATGCTTTGATTGATTTTAGTATTCATAATAAGCTAACTCATGCTTGCGTAATGCGGGTTCGAGACCCAGTCGACTATTCGAGGTTTATGCTTGAAGTCCTATGTAGCGTTCATGTTTGTTATCGGTCTCTCGATAGAGGAGCCAGCGTTTAAACGAACTGCTACATAGAAAGCTTTAGTTGCAGCTAAAGCCTGGGTCTCACATTACCCGATTGGAGCGCTTATTATCCATACAATCTGTTTAAGGTTGATTTGCAACGCGTGGCACTTTTACCATGCGTTGCGATTAGTGATTAAGGTGGCTTGCGGCGGCTTTGGCATTGCGTTGCAGAACTCTTTACATGGCGTATACCTGTGAGGGAAACATAGAAATGGATAACTGCGAAAGCTTAGTTTTGGAATATTTAAGGGCAGATAGATCTGTATTTGTAAACACGCAATGCTGCATACAATTATTCGACTCACCAAACCCTGATACAAGTGGCCCTCATTGGTATTGCGACTTAGTTGCTGTTAATTTCAAAGAGAAACGGGTGTATCTTTGTGAGGTTACATACTCGAAAACTTTAGCTAGTTTACTGAAACGTTTTGCCTTATGGGATGAGCATTGGTGCGACCTCAAAGCTGCCTTAGTACGTGATTGTGGTTTGCCAGTTGACTGGGAGGTGATTCCGTGGGCATTTATTCCAGAGCATCTTCAACAAAAGTATGAAGAAAAGTTATTAACGATCAAAACACATAATATGCCTTATCCTAAGCTAACTACATTAGAGAGTATCTTACCTTGGCATTATCGTTCATGGAACCGAACGCTAGGTTAGTACGCATATAATAAGGCATTCGGTTTTCAGGGAGGTCATCGTGACTAAATTGCTACTAGTTATTGATATGCAAGAGGACTTTTTCCAGCAGGGTAGGCTTGCTAAAAAAAGAACAGAATTTACTTGCTCATTGAACAAGCTTATACACGCATTTCGTAGAGAAAGTCAGAAGATTATTTGGGTACGTCAAGTGTTCAAAGAAGACTTGTCAGATACTTATTTAGCCTTACGACAATCGAGTCAAAAATGGACTATCGAAGGTACTAGCGGTTGTGAGCTATTAGACGAATTGGTTCGACACCCGCAAGAGTATGAAGTTATCAAAAAGCGTTATAGTGCTTTCTTCGAAACAAAGCTTGATGAAATTTTAAATGAAATGGCACCTAGTGAAATTGTAATTGCAGGTGTAAATACCCACGCATGTGTAAGAGTTACTGCTATCGATGCATACCAACGCGATTACCATTTAATATTGGCAAAAGAGTGTATCGATTCATACGATCAAGGTTGCCACGATGAATCATTTGGGTACATGGTAAATAGTGGTATTGGGGTTCCATTATCTAATGCTGAGATCATCGATAGATTGAAAAGTTAATAAGAAATCTAAGATTGATTCATAACGCTTGGTACTCTCACTACAAGTAAGTTTAGTACTTATGGCCGATACTTTAGGTCAGGGTTAGCGTGGTCCATATATTAACTTGTCGCTATGGCATCAATAGTTCATTCAGGTATACCTACCCCAGTGAGCTTGTTCAACGCTTTTATCAGAAGTGGCTCTTAATTTATGGACATGACTAGAAACGCAGAAACCACTCTCCTGAATTTAATTGCAACAATAAATGGCATACAAACGTAGAGGTAGCGCACAGAATCGAAAAAGGGGATATCGTGATCACATAATCATTGATCTAGCCGATAGTGAGATAGTGATAAGAGGTCGATAATTCGTTGTCGGACTAAATTAGAACTTTAAATCTAATTTCTAAGTAGTTGTTATCTCAGGAAGAGTTTTTGTGCTATGCGCCCCTATATAAAATACATTATCCCTATTTTAATTCCTTTCATTATCCTCGTAATGCCGCTATCAGCGTTTCCATTTGAAGGCCTTACGATTATTCAACAACGCGTTATTGCGATCTTTTTGTTAGCGGCATTGTGCTGGGTGTTCGAGCCTATCCCTATTTACGCGACGTCTGTTGTTATTATCGTTCTGCAATTATTGATGTTGTCGGATAAAGGGCTGATCTTTTTAAGGTTTGAGCATGGGAAAGAACATTTTGGTGAGCTGTTAAAATACAGCGATATCATGGCGACATTCGCTAGCCCAATCATCATGCTGTTTTTGGGTGGTTTCTTCTTAGCAATGGCCGCCACTAAATATCGATTAGACGTAAACTTAGCTCGCGTGTTGTTGAAGCCATTTGGACAAGACCCAAAGTTTGTGATGCTCGGCTTAATGTTGATCACTGGTATCTTTTCGATGTTTATGTCTAACACGGCAACAACGGCAATGATGCTCTCTATTTTAACGCCGGTACTGGCTGTGTTTGGTCCGAAAGACCCCGGTCGTGTAGCGTTTGCGCTTTGTATCCCGGTTGCCGCTAACATTGGTGGCATTGGTACCCCAATCGGTACTCCTCCGAACGCTATCGCACTTAAATATTTAGTTGGCGATAACCTAATTACGTTCGGCGAATGGATGGCATTTGGTGTGCCGTTTGTCATTATTATGATGGCGTTAGCGTGGTTTTTAATCGGCTTTATGTACAAAGCTGACCAAAAGAAAATCGAACTAAGTATTAAAGGTAAATTCCTTAAAACACCCAAAGCTATTGCGGTGTACGTCACTTTTGCGCTGACCATCATTCTTTGGTTAATGGGTTCAAGCCATGGCATGAACTCTTACACCGTCGCTCTGATTCCTGTCGCTGTGTTCTCACTCACAGGGATCATCAATAAAGAAGACCTGAAGAAAATTTCTTGGGACGTATTGTGGCTTGTATCAGGTGGTATTGCGCTTGGTTTAGCGCTCGATAAAACTGGCTTAGCAAAGCTCGTGGTACACAGTATTCCGTTTGATAGCTACTCACCCTATGTGGTGTTGTTCGGAGCGGCGTTCTTGTGTTTGGTAATGGCAAACTTTATGTCTCATACCGCAACGGCTAACTTGTTAATGCCAATTATGGCGGCATTAGGTTCGTCTATGGCTTCACTCACGCCACTAGGCGGTGAGCTAACGTTAATTTTGGTTGTGACTTTTGCCGCTTCATTAGGTATGTCGCTGCCAATCAGTACGCCACCGAATGCGTTGGCTCATGCCACTGGTCATGTGCAAAGTAATCAAATGGCCAGAATCGGTATTATTTTGGGTGTGGTTGGTGTGCTACTGAGTTTTGTTATGGTGTGGGTGCTACATTCAATTGGTCACATAGGATAACGATACGTGTATCAACAAAAGCTAGAAGCACTGATCGAGCGCTATTTTAACCAAACAGAACGTCGGGTGACGTGCTGTGCCGGTAACACCATTATTGAACAATCAGCGTTAAACACTCGTTTATATTATGTGTTTAGTGGAGAACTGGAAGGGTTTTATACCGATGCGAATACACCGCAAGTGCGAGTATTTAGCGCGGGTAGTGGGGCTTTTATAGGCGTTCATAGCTTCTTTTCAGGTAATTGGACAGCATCTTCAACGGTTGTTGCTAAAACCGATGTTGAGTTAGCGTGGATCGATAAAGACACGCCTGCAGAAGATGAACGTAAATTTGGTCCTCTTACCGCACAGTTCACACCTGTGATTGTCAATGAGTTGTCGCGTCGTCAACGCCGCGCAACACAAGAAGCGATAGCGAAACAAAAAGCGCTAGAGAAGTTACATACTGCTGAGCAAATGACGACCTTGGGTCAATTGGCTGCAGGGATTGCCCATGAGCTTAACAACGCTATTGGTGTAGTAAATAGTAAATCTGGTCGACTTGAAACGGTCATCATGGATCTGCTTGAAGAAGTGCATCCAGAAGCCAGTCAATTTTTCGATTTTGGGTTAATGCATGGTCAGAAAACGTCGTCGTCAGAAGCGCGAACACGTGGGCGACAATTTGAAAGAAAATATGGTTTAGACAAAAACATTGCTCGCTCTCTTGCAAAGGCGATTCCAATTGATGCTTTATCTGCAACAGACGTTATTTCAAAGCATTGGCTGAAAAAACCAGAAGAAGCGATTCGTTTTTGGCAGATGGGCTGTGATTTACATGATTTGCGTTTGGCATCTAGACACACCGTCGGCATCGTAAAATCGGTTAAACAACTTGGCAGAGTTGATATCGACACCGAAGAAGCGGTTGATATTAACGACTCCATTAACCATGCCTTATCGTTGCTACAAAGTGAGTTACGTAGAGTGTCTGTGCGATTGAGCCCTGCGGATTTACCGTCTTTTAAAGGCTCGAAAACAGAGCTCGTTCAGATTTGGGTCAACATTATAAAGAATGCTTGTGATGCAATGTCGAATTCAGACGATGCCGCAATAGAGATTCAAACCAGATTAAGTAAGAAAAGGATATTAGTTACGATCGCGAATAACGGCCCTGAGATAGACGAGGCGACTCGCAGAAAGGTATTTCAGCCCAACTTCACCACTAAAAAAGGTGGTTTATCGTTTGGATTGGGCTTGGGTTTATCAGTAGTTAAGCGGATTGTGGCAGGTTATGGCGGAAGTATTATTGTGAAAAGTGATGCTTCTAAAACGGTATTTAGAATCAAGTTACCAATAGAGGGTGAACATGGAGAAGCTTAATTTAATCTGTGTCGATGACCAGAGAGAAGTACTGAGCGCAGTGATACAAGATTTAGAGCCGCTGGCGAGTTGGCTGAATATTGAAGATTGTGAATCAGCGCAAGAAGTGCTTGATCTCATTGATGAACTTGACGCAGAAGGCGAACACATTACCGTCATCGTGTCTGATCATGTGATGCCAGGGAAAACGGGTGTGGAGTTACTCACTGAAGTGTTCCATGACAGTCGCTTTCCGAATACCAAGAAAATTCTTCTTACGGGGCAGGCCACTCATACTGATACCATCAATGCGATTAATGCAGCAGGCATCGACCGTTACTTTGAAAAGCCTTGGCAAGCAAGCACATTGGTTGAGTGCATTCGTACTCTTGTCACTGAGTACATATTTGATCAAGGGCTTGATTACACGGACTATCAGAATGAGCTCGACCAGCAGGTTGTGTTGAGACGCTTGCGTTAGCCTCTTATGTTAGCGACTTACATTATTCACTAGTGTAAGTCGCTTGAAATTCTATGCACCGAAGGACGCTTTCTGAAGGGTTTTTCTTTGAAAGATGTAATCTTTCGCTGCTTATTTTACCTACCTCTTTTAGTCGTTCAGGTTTTGGTACTCAGTTATTAACACACTGGTTGCTGGCTTTAGTCTAAAACTCATACGCTACGCCAACGCCAACGGATGCATTGTGTTTTCTTCAGGAACGATTCCCTGAACATACAGCAGAGCTAAAATGTGTCGCAGAGTTCCCGTGTCGTTTGTTAGAAAAGTAAGTCGAAATTATTCAAAAGTGATTCCTAACGCGTGGGACGTGGAGTTCTAAGCCAAATCGGTACTTACAACGTAAAGGACTAGGCTTTTGACGGCTTACTGCGTAATAATGCATTCGCCCACAAGTGGGGGTTTATAGTCAGTAGGATTTTAAAATGAGTGAGATTGCTCGCTTTATATCTGGTGAAGCGCCGGACAAATTTGGTCGAAATATAGAACAGTTATTGGCTTACAATCATTTTTGGTTGGAGCATGACCATAAGTACATTCAAGTGTTCTTCCCAATAGATGAGGGGACTAAGTTTAATCAACATGCCCCGTTGGTTACTCAAGAAGATAAGGTGCTTTTTGCTAATTCAGAAGCGCTCCGCACAGCTCATCTACAAGTGCTTGACCTGATGCTTGAGTTTTGGGGTATGCAGCGAAACGGGAGTGAAATATCTTCATCGTTACCACTTAGCCCGGCTAATCACGTATGGTTAAAGAATCATGACCATAACCAGCTAAGGTTAACGCGAGCCATTCGCAGTTTGTACTTGTTGGGTAATGAAGAGGTTGCGGCTCGGTTATGTGACTTTTTAGTATCAGCGGCGACCGAGACAGGGTTGGTGTCGGATAAAACCGTTCAGTATTGGCGCAATGCCTTGGAAGGTTAGGGTTTTTCTGTGCAGAGCTTCCGGCACTGCTCATAATTGATTCTCAATGCGCGGTATTTTGTACGATGCCGCTTTCTCTATATTCAACATTTGAATGCAATTTGTGGAATATATCAAAGTTAATTAAACTGATGGTAAGTTATTACTTTTCATTATGTTAGGGTTCTTTTCTTAAGGTCAGCGGATTAGGAAGAGGCTAATGAAAAAGGGATTTGTGATAGCGATATCAATCGGCTTTGTTGTCTTCTTCCTTGTTGGTCGTGAGCTTCAGTGGTTCGGGTCCAGTAATTCCGAGTCGTTTCCTAAACTTCCGGATAGTCCCCAATTTGTTCCTTCTATCGATTTCGACGGTGAGTGGCTAGGCCGCCGTATTAACACCACTGGCAATAATATGTGTGAACGCACAACCATCACCGGAACTATTCGTGAGGGTAAGGCTACTCTAAGGCTTACCTACAATGGAACACCGTTAGAGGGTTGGGTGACGGAAAACGGCGACTTACGTTTATATGCTAAACATCGCCAATGGGATTATCGTTTTTCCGCACGTGGCAGTGGCAGTAGATTTGACGGCCGATGGCACTTAACCAATGGGCCGTGCCAAGGAAGTTGGTTTCTAGAAAAGGTCGATGGCAAGTAGGGTTGTTACTACAAGACGCCGTTTAAAATTAACCAGCACAAGGTTCTTTTAGGAGAGATAAGTGATCAGATTAATCGCCGTGTTCATTGTGGCTTTCGGGCTAGGTGCATATGCGAGCTTACATGTTTTGACAGACTATGTTGTGAGCATTGAAGACAGTCATAAAGCTGCGGTGCGGCAAGGTTTTGAAACCTATAAATATGCAAATACAAAAGACCTTGCCCCATTAATTAAAACATCGAACTTGTTAGCTCGTTATAGTGCTTGTGAATTAGAGGGAGATGAAGGCGATGCGATTGCATTAGCCCTATCTATTAACGCTATTTCCTTTGGGATGTTATCGAAGCAAGCGTCTGACCTCGATCAAGACACCTTTAGGACTGGTTTGATGATGTACGGAAAACTCAAAGACAACGAAAAAGCGTCTGGTCAGTTAACTGAAATACTTACTGCGTACTGTAAAGATAGTCTTCGCTATCTATACGACTGTGAAAAACTTTCTAATTTGTTAGGCGAAGAATGGGATACACAATGGAAGGAAGTGAAACCAGTATGTACCTAAAAATGATTCAACATATACGGCATTTTGCTATGCCGTATTCAGATGTGATTTGAAAACAAAGGACACAATATGGAAGTAAGGTTGGTCAAAGGTTCAGAGCCTAAGTTCGCTGAATCGATCACCAAAACGAATATGGCGAGTTACTATCAAGCTCGTGGAATCGCTTGGGGTCATAGCCAGTTTTTACGCAGCTGGGATGAGCTGGATAACTATGAAATTTATGTGGGGGATCGCCGTATTGGTGTTGTTCGCTTCAGTTACGCTAGTGGTACAACGTTTCTTAGGGACTTGCAGATATTAGCTGACTGTCAAGGTCAAGGTTTTGGCTCTAAGTGTCTCGATTTGGCTATTGAACATGCGAACAATCAAGCATCGGCTCAGTTAGTGTTGCGCGTGTTCAGTGAGAACCCCGCCATTAAGATTTATCAATCAAAAGGTTTTACTCAGTTGTCTGAAGTGAAAGGGCTCTTTGAAATGGAGCTGCCTTTAGGGTCATCATTGAGAGAGTGTCATGGATAACCGTATCCAACTAAATTTTGTTAAATACTTATTTTCAGAGTTGCTGTTTATTGTTATTGCACTAGGTCTTGTCTATTGGATATCAGACGGTGATCGTTCATCGCTGCTAACCATAGGGCTGATAATTTGTGTTCCTCCATTAATAAAAATTCTAATGTTGTGGTGGAAGCTTCGCGATAGCTCGTTTGAAATCACGAACGGTCATGTACGTTTAAATGGCGTTGCTTGTGATGTGACTTTACAGCGTAGCTTTCTTCCGTTTGAAATTGGCTCATTCATCAAGCTTTCATACACGAAAGGTGCAATGCAGAAACACAATATTTACCTTTCTAAAGGCGCAATGAGCAAAGAAGAATGGAGCCGTATGTTAGCGTGTCGAACTAGGTCGCCATAAAGAAGCGACATCGCTGTTACTTGAGCTTTTAGTTTCCACGACGAATAGCGATGCGATTAAAGAGTACCAACGAGCGATCTCTTTATATGCTCAAGACCTAGATAAAACCTGGTAAGCAGCGCGTAAAGCTCATTAACTCACATAACAAAAAGCCTAAGCATCAATATGATACTTAGGCTTAAAGGCATAGTTTTTGTTCTTTAGGAAAGCGTTACGCTGAAAGCTCTTTACGAACGATCTCTGCGCCAGCACTTAGCGCATTAAGCTTCGCTGAGGCTATCTCGCGAGGTAGGGGAGCCATGCCGCAGTTGGTGCAAGGGTAGAGCTTGTCGGCATCAACGTACTTAAGTGTTTCACGTAGAGTGCTAGCCACTTCTTCCGGTGTTTCAATCGAATCGGTTGCAACATCAATCGCACCGACCATTACTTTCTTGCCTCGTACGAGCTCAAGCAGCTCAAGAGGTACATGAGAGTTGTGACACTCTAAAGAGATAATGTCGATATTCGATTGCTGCAGCTTAGGGAAGACTTCTTCGTATTGGCGCCACTCGGTGCCTAATGTCTTTTTCCAATCCGTATTCGCTTTAATGCCGTAGCCATAACAAATATGGACTGCTGTTTCGCACTTAAGCCCTTCAATGGCTCTTTCCAAACAAGCGATGCCCCAATTGTTCACTTCATCAAAAAACACGTTAAACGCAGGTTCATCGAACTGAATAATATCCACGCCTGCCGCTTCAAGTTCTTTGGCTTCTTCGTTGAGGATCTTTGCAAATTCCCACGCCAGTTTTTCACGGCTTTGGTAATGCGCATCGTAAAGTGTATCAATCATGGTCATAGGCCCCGGCAGAGCCCATTTGATCGGTTGGTCGGTTTGCTGACGTAAGAACTTCGCATCTTCAACAAACACAGATTTCTGACGAGAAACTGGGCCTACAACCGTCGGTACACTCGCATCGTAACGGTCGCGGATTTTAACGGTTTCACGCTTTTCAAAATCAACGCCATTCAGGTGTTCAATGAAGGTCGTTACAAAGTGTTGACGTGTTTGTTCGCCGTCACTCACAATATCAATGCCTGCTTGCTGTTGCTCGTGCAGAGAGACACGCAGCGCATCTTGTTTGCCGTCTGTGAGTTCATCGCCTTGAAGTTTCCATGGCGACCAAAGCGTCTCTGGTTGTGCAAGCCAAGACGGTTTCGGCAAGCTGCCCGCTGTTGAAGTCGGTAATAGTGTTTTCATAATAATATTGCCTATCCTTGGGTGGTTTGAGAGCGCAATAGACGATTAAAGTGCGTAATTTGCCGACCAGTTCTCTAGAACTGATTGGTATGGCTTAATGAACTTCTCTTCTGCGAATTTACCTTGTTCAACAGCTAGCTGGCTTCGTTCTTCACGGTCGTACACGATTTGAGTCAGCGAGTGATCCAAGTTTTTCAAGTTTGGTTGGTAACAGTTACCCGCAACCGCGTTCGCGTTGTAAATCTCAGGTCGGTAGATTTTCTGGAACGTACCCATGGTACTGATGGTGCTGATAAGCTCTAGGTTAGAGTAATCGTTCAGCAGATCACCAAAGAAATAGAAGGCCAAAGGTGCAACACTGTTAGGCGGCATGAAATAACGAACCTGTAAGCCCATCTTTTTGAAATATTGTTCAGTTAAAGAAGACTCATTCGGTTGGTATTCAAAACCTAATACTGGGTGTTGGTTTTCAGTGCGGTAATAGGTTTTATTATCTGACACGCTTAAGCAAATAACAGGTCTTTTATTAAAGTTCTTTTTGTAAGCGTCAGAGTTAACGAAATATTTAAAAAGCTTACCGTGTAAGTCACCAAAATCTTCTGGAATGCTGAATTTATCTTGGCCTTTATTATGATCCAATAGACGTACGCTAAAGTCATAATCTCGAACATAAGAAGAGAAGTTATTTCCGATAATGCCTTCAATACGCTCGTTAGTTTTACGGTCTACAATATTGGTTTTCAGCACTTCAATTGAAGGGAATGCTTCGCCGTTGCTTTCAATATCCATATCAACAGAAATGATTTCAAGCTCAACAGAGTAGCGGTCGCCCTTAGGGTTATCCCAGTGCGCTAACGCGTTGAAACTGTTATCGATCATTTGTAGTGCATTGCGTAAGTTCGCTTGACGGCTGTCACCGCGAGCCAGGTTAGCAAAGTTGGTAGTGATACGCGTGCTGTCTGCAGGCTGGTAGTTTTCGTCGAGGCTAATGCTCTTAATCGTAAAATTAAATTCTTTATTCATGCTGATTTGGTATCCCAATTTTTTTTCTGATTCTCTCGGTCTTTAGTATTAAAACGGCTTTTATTTTTTGCTTGTGACCGGATTAAGAATCGAAGGCTATGCTGTCTGAAATTAATGCTTAGTAGAATTAATGTCGTATAAAGTTAATCGCTTAAGGTTTTTATACGTTGATAGGTTGACCATTAACAATGGTATTACTTCACATTCAACATGAGGAATATTCATGATCTATTCTGTTTGAATATTTTAGTCGGTGTCAGTTATATTAATTAGCTTGATGGAAATATAACCGCATTAATAGTGTGTTATTTAAGACGATTAATTTAATTAAGAGATGGATGAAATGAGTGAATTGCTGTTGTTGATTTTCTACTGTGCGTTACTGGGCAGTGGTGTTGGGTTTCTAGCCGGTTTGTTAGGTATTGGCGGAGGGCTGATCATTGTTCCTGTGTTAAGCAGCATTTTACTGTATTTAGAAGTTCTACCTTCCGACCAAGTTGTTGTCGCTGCGATTGCTACCTCGTTGGCATCGATACTGTTCACTTCCACATCTTCTGCACTCGCTCACCACAAGAATGGCAACGTGCCTTGGGATCTGGCGCCTTGGATCATGCTCGGTGTTGCTCTGGGTGCATTGGTTAGTGGTTTTATGGCGGCGTTGTTACCGGAAAAAGTCGTTCGTATTGTGTTTGCTGTGAGTGTGGTTCTTATTGCGATCAAGATGTTCTTAAGCAGCAAAAATGATGCGCCTAAGGAACGAAAACTGCCGAACAAAGGTGTGCTCACTGTGCTGACAACCATTACGGGTGGCTTATCTGCCATGATAGGTATTGGTGGCGGAGCATTGCTGGTTCCGCTATTAACGTTCTTCTCTGTCGGTATGAAAAAGGCCATCGGTTGTGCCTCGGCTTGTGGCATTGTGATCGCGTTGTTTGGCTCGATAGGTTACATCAGTTCAGGTAGCAGCCACTTTGCTCTATCAGATGGCTTTGCTGGCTTTGTTTATCTGCCTGCGCTGTTGGGTATTGTGTGCACGTCTTGGTTTACGGCTCCGTTAGGCGCAAAAGCCACCAACCATTTACCGGTTCCAACGATTAAGAAAATCTTCTCAGTACTGCTGGTGGTTATCGCAGCAAGCATGGTTGCTCGTTAATAAAAGATCGTTCAAGTGTGAATATACAGAACAAAAACGAATAAATTGATCAACCACCAATAATTAGAAAAGGGCAGTTTCATAACTGCTCTTTTTTTGTTTATCGGTCTATGCTTATACAGCTATGTACATGAGTATATTGATAAAACCGTTTAGTTATGAACAGTTCACCGCTATAGCTAAATGTATTTTGTTTGATTCAACGGAATGCTATCAATGAGTGATTTATGGATCCTTTAACGCAGGGCGTGTTAGGCGCTTCTTTGTCACAATCGGCCAGCAAAAAACAACATTTGGTTGTTGCTGGGGTATTAGGGCTGCTCTCCGGGTTAGCACCAGATTTGGATGCACTGATTAAGTCTCAAAGTGACCCTTTGTTGGCTTTGGAATTTCATCGACAATTTACCCATTCACTCTTCTTTATTCCCATTGGCAGTTTGATCTGCGCTTTGGTTCTGCATCACCTGATTGCAAAAAAACGTGGGCTTTCTTTCAAACAAAGTTGGCTGTTTTGTGCTCTGGGCTATGGTACTCATGCACTGTTAGACGCTTGTACCACCTATGGCACGCAGTTACTTTGGCCTTTCACCAACGCGCGTTTTTCTTGGAATACCATATCAATCATCGATCCTGTTTATACGCTTCCCATTCTAGTGTTGCTTGTGTTTGCGACGTTAAAACGAGCGCCTTGGCTAGCGCGTGTTGCGTTTACTTGGGCGCTAATTTATCCAACATTAGGGATGATTCAGCGAGACAGGGCAGAGGCGATTGGGTGGCAATTAGCGCAAGAAAGGCAACACACACCGATTCGATTAGAGGCAAAACCAAGCTTTGCGAATATCTTGGTTTGGAAAGTGGTGTACGAAACAGAGGCTCATTACCATGTAGACGCAGTGCGGGTTGGCACATCGGTAAGCACGTATCCCGGAGAGTCGATTGCGAAGCTGAATGTTAGCAGGGATTTACCTTGGCTTGACCCGGACTCTCAACAAGCCAAAGACATAGAACGTTTCCGCTGGTTTTCAAATGGTTATATCGCTCAGGACCCAACAGACGAGCTGCGTATTATCGATGTCCGATATTCAATTGTACCAAATCAAATGAAAGCACTATGGAGCATCAAGCTATCAAAAGCAGTTGATGCAAACGCGCATGTAAAATACGAAACTCATAGAGACAACACGCCAGAGTCGAGACAGATCTTCTTCGGTATGCTCACTGGCGATAAATGAGCTAGTTTTAAACTGATCTGCACCGTCAATACTGGATGCTACGTTAAGCGACTTTCCATACGTTTAGTTATCTCTGAATTGTTAATTTAGGGGAAGCTATAGCTCATTTATGCCCCAAAGCTTCTCAGACCAAATGAGTGGACGATCTAGCCATTACATCAAAAGACCAAGTTAATCTAATCCGTACTTCAGTCTCATATACGGAGTTTTTCCGTAATTCACCCCTGTAAATATACACAAGTTCACACAACAGATTGATAACATTTGAGTTTCATAACAAATAGCAGCAACATAGACGGAAAAAGTCCGTCTATAAAGCGTTATGCGATTCAAGGGGGAACCATGGAATACGAAAGACCTAGAAAGAGAAATCCACTAGGAATTACAATTGAACAGCATTTTCATACAGCGCATTCAATAGGTAAATTTTATAACCATACCGACAATGTTGAAGTATTTGAGAAGTCAACTTCTCTAACCTTCCCTCGGAACAAGCGAGCGAAAATATTTTGTACTAAGCGCAATTGGGATGAGCGTGCTGAGCGTGGTTACATGGTAGATATTGAGCATGGTTATCATGAGCAAATCGATAACCTTGGTATTTCAAAAGAAAGAAACCACCATGCAATATCTAAATATTTTGTCTTATGGCGTTTACGTCATCAGGCTCATCTAAATCGTTTGTCAAACGCAAAACTTAGTGGTGTGCCCGGCCTTCGTTTAACTAAGGAGCAACAGGAAATCATTGAGGTTAAGCGTGCAGGATTTGTGAATTCAGAGGGTGAAATTCCAGCGAGACAATTGACGGGGCATCTAATCCAATCTGGAATCGACCAACACATGCTCGACTTTAAAGATGTAAAGTGGGGCTTGCTCCAAGCAAGCAAAGGTCAATTCTTATGTGCGGACAGCTATCATGATCTTTTTTTAATGCCTATCTCTCCTAAGTTTGCGTTTGCAGCTAATACTCCAGACAGTTTCCTTAATTACTCTGATGTTGCAGCAGTAAATAAGCAAAGTATCGAAAGTGCAAAAGAGTTTTACTTTGCTAGATCTCTGAAAAAGTGTCCAATCGCATAACAAGCGTTTAAGGTTTCAAGGACTTTTTCTAATCTGAACGAAACGGTTTAGAGCAGTACACCTAAAACGTTTTTGTCCATTTCCTTCCAACTACAATCGTGATGACCAAATTAAAAAGGAGGTCATCATGGTAGTTTTCAACAAAACGAAACGAAGTGGCGTCAAAAAGCCTTTTCGGCTTGAGGAAATTTGGCGGATCAGAACCAGATTAGAAATTGAAAATAATTTGATGCAGCTTGCGTTGCTCAACTTAGCTATTGATAGCAAACTTAGAGCAAGTGATTTGCTCGTTCTCAGAGTTTGCGATGTATCTTCGCAAGATAGGATATTTAACCGCGTTAAGCATATCCAGCGCAAAACAGATATTGAAGTTCAATTTGAGATAACGACAAGAACTCAACAGAGTCTAATGAAATGGATTTTGATGGCTTCGCTACATGACAGCAATTTTATTTTCCCAAGCCAAAGGCGAAAGCAACAACCGATTAGCTATTCGTACTATCGATACTTAGTGAGGAGATGGGCTTCTAATCTGGGGTTGGATCCTAACTTGTATGGCACTCACTCGATGAGGCGAACAAAAGCGACGTTAGTCTACGCAAAAACGAAAAATATCCGAGCGGTGCAGCTACTACTTGGTCATACCAAGGTAGATAATACAATCCGCTATCTTGGGGTTGAATTAGAAGATGCATTGTTGCTTTCAGAAGGTACTGAGTGTTAATCGAAAAGGAACCTAAATACTTAGGTGTTTCAATTGCTATTACGCTGAAAGTTGTTACCCATTCACCGCTACACTTGATTATTTTCAATACATTAAGTGCAAATACTACTAATCTGTCCAAGGTTTAGATGGCCTTAAACAGATTAGGTATACACAAGCTTAAATTAAACGTTGGAACGCGCGTTTTTCTTCTTTGATTTATAGGCTTTCATTGAAATTCTTAAAGCAAGCTGTTTTTGTTTAATTGAAATGAGTTGTCTAGTTACGACCTTATGGTGTAACTCTGTGATAAAGTTTTTTTCCCAAGGCGTAAGGCGGTCAAACCTCAATAAAATAGTGTCATTGAGTACATTGAACAACTCGTATTGGCTTTTATCCATTCGACTGCTAAGCATTCAATTAGAGCACTTAGCTAGAGAAATGACGTTAAGGCTTTCTACGTTATCATTTTTGCCTAAGGTAATGATTCGATAAGAGACCCCCCTCTCTAATAGTGGTCTTATTTCGATGTTGTCACAAAAACTAACGGCGACTTTTTCTACTAATCGGTCCATATTCAAAGTTTTCTTTTTTACGAAAACAAGAGTGACACTATCGCCCTCTGACTGTGCATTTACGAGTGTGATTGAGCCTAACTCTTGTGGAAGTTGGCTTGAAATAACTGTCGCTCTATAATCGGCAAGTCCATTAGATTTTATTGGGCTTATCTGACAACCGTTAAGCATGACACTGACGAAGAGAATTACAGTTGTTCGTAGCATTATGCGCTCCTTCTTCCTTTCTTCTCCCTTTAGGTGCCTTAAAATATTTATGGATATAACGTGAAGACATAGAAGATAAGAGCGCACTGTAATCTAAACTGAATGTGACTTTTTCCCCTACAAGTAGTGGTTTCTGTGAGGATTCAAGGACAAGGTGATCGCTAGTTGAAGACATGATCTTAATCCCATTCGGAGCCTTAAGCCCGCCGACACAAACATCTTGGCGGCCTAATGCTAGAATAGCTTGTGAGACCTCCCCTCTATCTTGAAGGTTTTCTTTTTCACCAAAAGCATTTAACCCCCGACTCCCCCAAGGCAAAGTCGGTTTAGTCTTGGATTCAATCACTTCAGCGGTCAAAGAAACCGCATCCGTATGTAAGCCTTTGATATTTTCGTGCTCTAAAGGCTCACAGCCTAAAAAAATGGCTTCTCCTATACGAAGGTGATTGACTCGAGTTAAGCCTGTTCTCTGAAGAGCCCAGTTAACTGAAGCAGAATTACCCCCTGAAATAATTTCTAGATTGATCCCAAATGTAGCTTCAATTCCATCGGCAAGATCAGAAAGAATATTCATATTTTGATCATCTGGAGCGACACCATACCGACAGGCTAAATTCGTACCAATTCCTTTTATCGTTATGTTTGGTAAAGAAATAATCTCTCGGATAAAATCAATCACGCGATTTGGCATCACACCTTCTCTGAGATCGCCAAGCTCAACCATAATAATGATACCGTGACAGCAATTTTGTTGTTCCGCTGCATGTGAAAGCCTCTGAATCACTTCAACTTCAGAGTTTAAACTCAGATCACTGTATTTTATTACGCTCGCCACTTGACTGAGCATGGGTGTACGTATCAGCATTTTAGGGGTAGCAATGCCAGATTCAGTCATCTTTTGAAGATTTTCGATTCTTGAATCGGCTAACATTGTTGCGCCAGCATCAATAAGAACTTGTGCGATGATAGGGTGACCGAGGAAGGCTTTTGTTACAGGCGTAACGGATATATTTTTCAGTGAGAGCTGAGAAACCAGGAACTGAGCGTTATGATGAACTTTTCCACAATCGATGTCTAACCTAGGGTAGTTCACCCTTTTTCGGCCAGTTTACTTGCTATTATAGGAAAGGCTGACGTTACGATGTGCAGTAGATGTTCAACAGGCTGTGACAAGACATCAGTAACCGGTAAACCAAATTCGGTAGTGTAAGTGTCTATCGCACAACGTGTTTCATCCAACGACATATCTTCATGATTCAGTGTTAGTCCAATAACATTGGTATTAGAAAACGTTTCGATAAGATTGATTTCTGAGGCAATCGAAGGCATTGGGCAATCAGGAAAATCACTACGATATAAACGTTTAGGGGCATGTTGCAGTATCACACCCGTTGGACAACTGCCACGTAAGATAAAAGCGCTGGTTGAAAACGCAGGGTGACTCAAGGCTCCTTGCCCTTCAATAATAATCAGATCTGGATTTTCTTTTTCATAGGCCTGTACAATAACAGATTCCAACTCACCGGCACAAAATTGTGAAGGAACAGCATCGAGTGCAACGCAGTATTGTGCGCCCTGCATAATGCCTGTTTGACCAGTGGCAATCAGAACGACGTTAAGGCCTTTTTTAGTCAGTTCATTCGCCAATATTGTTGCTGTTGTTCGTTTTCCTAGCGCGCAATCCGTCCCCATTACAGCAATTCTCGGACATTTAACGTTGTGTATTTTTCCGCTAAACGTTTTCAGATCGCCTTTACTTTTGGGTTTGCGAGTATCGAATATTCGAACGTTATTCTTTAAACTGGCTTCTAAAAATAGAGGATCATCGGTTAGGAATTCATGTAAGCCATTTACGATGTTCATTCCTAGTGACATGGAATTTAAAATGATGCTTTTATCTAAGTCAGATAAAAAGCCACTTGATGGCGCAATGCCAAAAATGAAGTAATCAGGAATGCTTTCTGCGTGAATGATAGCTTCTTCAGCATTAGCAAGGATCGGTATTCCATTGGCTTTGTTATCAAGAACTTCACCAGCATCTAAGCCAGCAGACTCACTATCAATAACCGATAGAATACGATAGCTTAACGAATGTCTCACTAACCCATTAGCGGTTTTACCATCAATTTTACCAAAATTACCTTCGCAATATATAATCGCAGAAGGGATGACAGGTTTTACTTTTTGAGCAAGTGGTAACCAAGGTGTGAAATGGGGTACATCGTTGTTGATTTCTACATTTTCAATTCTAGTGAGTTTGAAGATGTTTCTTAACTTTTGGGTTGAAATGGACATAATTAAAGCCTGCGGTGAGGCTTAGGAGGGCAACTAAGGAGTGCCGAGATGTGAGTTCGGAAAAGAAAAGAAGTCCCCACTAAGCGGTAGGGATAACAACCAAGATAACACACTCACCAGACTTTTGTTGATTATTATTAATACGCTTTCTAAGTCTATCACTTTCAGGCTTCACCCATACTAACGTGATTGATTAGAGATCTAAGACTCATTGTTCAACGTCGCCGTATCAACCTCTCAGCTTTAAGGTTTCAAGATACTTTTTCTAATATTAGTTAAGTGAATTAGAGTTTTGAGTTTAACGCGTTTTTGTCCAATTTCGTGCTAGTAGGTACCAGAATCTTCCGTGATTGTTAAGTTCGATGAAGGGATAAAACCTTCAAATCAATCTAAGTATGTTTTGAAAATGTGATTAAAAAGGCTGAATCAATAAACTGATCAGCCTCTATCAATTTTTTCCATTAAAGGTAACGGCTTCTTAGGTGGTCTTTGAAGTATTGCGCATTCAAGGTTTCACCGGTTGCGCCTTTCACCAAATCATCAGTAGTAAGCAGGCTGCCTTTGCTCCAAATGTTCGATTCTAACCAATTGAAGATAGGGGATAGGTCACCGCTTTCAATCACTGAGTTCACATCCACTGTTTTCTTCATTGAAGCCATGAACTGAGCCGCGTACATCGCACCTAATGTGTAAGGTGGGAAGTAACCGAATGCGCCGTCCGTCCAGTGGAGAATGTGACCTGCATTTTAAGGTAGTTGCGGCTGTCCAAATTCTTGCTAACGGGGCGACTTAACTCACAAAGTACGAAAAGTGGGGGCAGAGTACAGTTCTTGACTCAAACGAATTCGCTAGTTTTTGCTCTGTAAATCGCACTGAAAGAGTCACACACATACAAGGTAGTATGAGCATAGCCTTGAACAAGCCCCAAATCCTCGCTGAGAGCGTTTGAGGCGGTCTGAGGGTTGTTTTTGGTAGCTAATTTACCCATTTACCATAATAAGAATGATGAACTCCGACTTTAATTGCATGAAACGAGAGCTATCTATTTAGTTTCACTGCTGCGACAATCTTAATTTCTTACTAAACTGGAATTAGTATTGAACTAATAAAAAAGGAATAGTTATGCGAATTGTTTTTTTTGTTTTTGCTCTTTTTTTTTCTTCCCTTTCATTTGGAGGTTTTAAACCAATTCACGATAAAGCCTTAGAAGAAAAAGCACTCGATGCATTAGAAGTTCACTTAGTAGCTGAAGGTTTGATAAGAGATGATGCTGAGCTAGCTCTCGCGTATGAGGAGGGAGGGAAGAGTATTTTTTTCTTTCGAGTAAGAGAGCATGAAGGTGGGGATGAGTTATATAGGGTTTTTTGCTCAAAGGCTAGGTGCCGTTTTAGTTATAACTGACAATTGAAGTTGTAGTGGTCTAATGATCCCTGACAATCACGTAAGCGACTTTTTCTATCCTTTTAATAATTCATGCTTTGCTTAATTGGCAATCTTGCTAAAACGGAAATGTCCAGAGGCTTCATAAGCCTGAAGTTTTACTCGTGGCGCTTTTCTTGCAAAGTGCCTGCTAGCTCAGATCTGCCCCAAAATGAGTTACGCCTCAAAGTTTAAACAATGATGTTCAGTTAACTTTGATATACAAAAAGTAATGAAAGGCAAAATGCAAGACTTGCCTAATTGCTCTGTAGGATGCATGGGGTACTAGTAATCGCCCTGACAGACCAAAAGTGCCAGAAATCTAAAGTCATACAAACAGCTATGCATTTGAGCACCTAATCTTGGGGGCTTTATGCTATGTTTGAAATAATTTACTAGGAAGGTTATTGGTCGGGTCAAATTGACGCTTGCAATGGGTCACATTTTGTTGATTTTGTATAACAATAATCATCTAAATCACCAGGCTAAGGTTTTGATTTTCCAGTAAAAACAGTTTTTAATTCGTTTGGAGTTGTGGATGCTATCACACGATTGGTCACTTAGTGCCGAAAAAAGAAGAAAGGATAGAGAAGAGAATGGACTATCCATTAATGAAGCTCAATCATCTTTAGGTATGTATCGAACCTCGGTTTATCCAATAGCAACAGAAGTTGCTGATTTTATATTTTCAAATTGGGGAGCTCGAATGGTCGCAAGACTAGATAAAGAATCCCGAAAAATACTGTTTGAAATTTTTGATTCTGAATTTAATACTAACAGTAAACCGATTTTGGTTAGGATTCGTGATATTCCGTTCGAGCTTGGAACGAAGCTTAGGTGGAAGAGCAATCCTAATGTTTGTGCAGAAATAAACTCCGAAGGAATTTTTTTAAATGGGAAGGTGTTTACTTCTTTTTCTAGGGCAGGAACTGAAATTACCAAGAACAGTGTTAATGGTTGGAAGACATGGGAATATTATTGCAATGAATCTTCATGCTGGTTTAGCGTAGACAAACGTAGGAAAGAATACGTAGATAAAATCTCAACGGATGTACTTACCAGAATAAATCCGACCAACTAGCGTAAATTGGGGAGTTAATAACGTCACTTAGTACGCACCTCAACCAAGCCTGTTAGCTAGTGCGATTTTACTCAATGCACTAGCTATTTAAAACTCACTTTACAATACCTGTAGTTATTTATGACTTGCTAAATTAGCAAAGGCACTAACTCAAAATTGTCCAGAACCTTCACAGATGGCACTTCGTAACTCAGAAGTGCCCCTTTTCTAGTTAGAACCAAAGCTACCCTTCAGCCATAATTGTGACTTTTGACTTACAATACTTGTACTATGCTTTTTTCAGCTTGGTTCTACTTACACAGCAAGCTCTGCAAGTAGAAACCTTCAATGTAGTTGGGCGTTTTATCTACAGATAACGACTTCTCAAATGGTCTTTGAAGTATTGCGCATTCAAGGTTTCGCCCGTTGCACCTTTCACCAAGTCATCAGTGGTCAGCAGGCTGCCTTTGCTCCAAATGTTTGATTCTAACCAAGTGAAGATAGGGGATAGGTCACCGCTTTCAATCACAGAGTTTATATCTACCGTTTTCTTCATTGAAGCCATGAACTGCGCCGCATACATCGCACCTAATGTGTACGATGGGAAGTAACCAAATGCGCCGTCTGTCCAGTGGATGTCTTGCATACAGCCGTTAGTGAAGTTGCCTTGAGTGCTTAAACCAAGGTAAGACTGCATCTTGGTATTCCATAACTCTGGCACGTCAGTGTGTTTGATCTTGCCGTTGATCAAGTCACGCTCAATCTCGTAACGCAGGATAACGTGTGCAGGGTAGGTGAGTTCATCAGCATCGACACGGATGAAGTCTTTCTTCACGCGCGTGTAGATCTTCTGGAAGTTTTCTTTCTCAAATTCTGAGCCTGAGAATTGCTGACCAGCCAAGTTCGCTAAGTGTCCAATGAACGGGTCGCTGCGGCCGACTTGCATCTCGAAGAATAAAGATTGAGATTCATGAATGCCCATAGAACGAGCTTCCCCCGCTGGTTGTCCTGCTAGGTGTTTTGGTAAGCCTTGTTCGTAACGTGCGTGGCCTGTTTCATGCACAATACCCATTAAGCTTTGAACGAATTCCGCTTCGTCATAGCGTGTTGTGATACGCACGTCTGAAGGGACGCCGCCACAGAATGGGTGAACACTTTCATCCAATCGGCCGTGTTCAAAATCGAACTGAAGCAGCTTCATGACTTCTAAACCCAGTGCTTTCTGTTTCTCGGTCGAATAGATACCTGATGGTGCGTTAAATTGCTCGCTCGATTGTTTTTCGATCACTTCATCAATTAAACCTGGAAGCCAAGTTTTAACGTCTGCAAATAGGGTATCAAGTGAAGTAGAGCTGGTGCCCGGTTCATAAATATCCAGCATCGCATCATAAGGCGTTAGGTTGGCTGCGTCTGCGCGAATCTGCGCTTCTTCACGAGAAAGCTCAACCACTTCACGCCAGTTCTTTTCGAATCCAACCCAGTCGTTGTTACCGCGTTGGCTACGCCACGCATGTTCACATTTTGAACCCGATAGAGATTTCGCTTCAACCAATTTTTTTGGAAGTAGGTTTGCTTGTTGCCACTGGCGTTTTATTTCACGAAGTGACGATTGTTGCTCAGTGTTCAGCGCTTCATTTTCAGCGTCTGCAATCCAATCGCCAAGCTGTGGTTGAGTCATTAAGCCGTGAATATGAACAGAAAGCTCGGCCATCGCTTCACTACGAGCTTGGTTACCACCTGCTGGCATCATTGAAGCTTGGTCCCAACCACAAATAGAAGCTAGGTGTTGAAAGCGTGAACATTTTTGAGAGTGTTCGACTAGTTTTTTGAATGCGCTCATTTGACTACTCTTAATTTGGTTTCTTTAAATGATCCTTAGGGCTGCGTCAGCGTTAAGGTTCATCTCGTGTACTTTGATTATGGCTTTGCTTTTTAATGACGCCGACCTTCGCAGTCGAAGATATAGCGAGAAAAGCATGAGGCGGTACGATGCCTTGAATTTACTATTTCTTAACAAATCAAACTGTTCTATTGTGCACAAAATCAGTGAGTTGTATAGCTGGTGGCAATTGTTGCTTGCGAATTGTTCAGATACACGGTATTGATGATAGATCTCTGAACAAAAATGACAATGATATGGATATTTTGAACTTTGAGGCATTTCTAATTGCCATCACTATTTTAACGCTAACGCCGGGCTTAGATACGGCTTTGGTGATTCGCAATACTAGCCGCTCTGGCTTAGCTGACGGTTGTATGACGAGCTTTGGTATTTGTAGCGGCTTGTATGTACACGCGTTTTTCTCTGCTGTGGGTATATCTGCAATCCTCGCCCAATCCGCTGAACTCTTTCAAGCCGTTAAGATGGTAGGTGCGGTTTACCTCATCTGGCTTGGCTTAAGCAGTTTGCGAGCATTGATGAAAAACGGTGGCGGTTTGAAGGTCGGAGAACAAGCTCAGCAGGCATACAGTGCAAAGCGTTCTTTGCGTGAAGGCTTTCTGTCTAACGTTCTTAACCCAAAAACAGCAGTTTTCTATCTGGCCTTTTTACCTCAATTTGTAAACCCTGAAGGTTCGCCTTTATTGCAATCTATGTTGATGGCTTCGGTACACTTTATGATTGCGATGGTATGGCAATGTGGTTTGGCTGGCGCGCTTAACTCGGCTAAAAATTTGCTCAAAAACGCGAGTTTTATGAAGTGGATGGAAGGCGTGATGGGCATGGTGCTGGTTGGGCTGGGTGTTAAGCTTCTGATGGAAGAGCCTGTGTAGTTCACCGTTTTCAGTTGAACATGAATATATGAAAGCCCACGATGTGTCGTGGGCTTTGTGCTTTATTACTGGTAGATCTTTGTACCGATCTTATTCTACAGCGCAGTTATTCAACGACGCTAATGTTCATCTCAGCACCTTCGAAACCTAAGTCACTCAACTCATCGGCGTTAAAGTTGGTGGTAACTTCGATGTCGCCAATGCGCTCAGTAGATTCGTTGACGGAATCAGTACTTCTTTTGCTGCGTAGATTGCTAGTAATTGGTGTTGCTTGTCCAATTTCGATAGTACCTGCAAATTGAGATTCAGCGTAGAAATCTCCAGACACGTAAGAGTGGAAGGGGCGTAAGCTTCCGCCAGTCGCGTATTGCATGCTTGATAAGCCAGCTTCTTTAATCGCCCAGCCCCAATCCCACCATTTAGTTTCACCTGGGATGTAACGGTGATCCCATTGGTAGCGAATGTCGGCAGATTCACTGCTGCCACGGCCCATGGTGAAGGTATGAGCCTTGTACGGGCGGTTATCTGGATGAGAGTGCCACGCGTTGCCACCCCAACGAAGGAAGCCGTTGAATTCAACATCGTAGCTAATATCGGCGTTGAATCGGTACGGGTAAGAGATGCTTGAACGATACAGCTCAACTCGAATCGGTAGCTCCGAATTCGCAGGAACCATAGGACGAGCTTGAAGTGTTACTTGTTCGCTAGTGGAGTTGCCATTTGTTTCAGCAAAGCTTTGGTTAGCCTCGAACTTAACGGTGAGCTTAGTTTCGCCAACCAAAGGCCACTTGAAGGTGTTCTCTGTTTGAACGCTCTGTGAGAATCCGTAGCTGTTCGTTTTCGACCAGTTTGTTGATTCGTCTACTTTTAGGTCTACCACCACTTGTTGCGCGATGTTGCTGTTGTTTCTTGCCGTCGCGTAAACCGTTTTCACTAGTTCACGATCCGACTCGACAACATCACCATGCCAAAAGTTGTCGTCGTTAACGGTGTAGGCAAAATTGTCGACGGTGATTTTGGTTTTTTCATCACAGCGATAGCCGCTACAAGAGCCATTGTTATTTCCTTGTATTACCCAACTGTTGCCAGAGCGCTTTATCGTCATGTCTTCGCCCACGTACTGACTGTTATTACCGCCAACCCAAGCGTAACCTAGGTTGTGGGCTAAGTAGCTTAATGGGCGTACAAAGTCGTTACGGTTGTTCACTAATTCATACTGAACATCGATTTCGCTGCCTTCCTGAACCGATTTGGCGGAATAGTTAGGGATTTCAGATTGGTCGTTGTTTGGGTAACAGAACGTTGACCCACTGCTTGATTGCTTAATTTCGGCATGATAACCCGGCCCCATGATTACCCAGTTTCCTTTTAACCCGGTGATCTGCCAAGTGCCCATGCGAGCGACCAAAGTACTCTTCTGCTCTTCTGCTTCATAACGGTCTATAGGACGATAACCAGAGCGACAGACATCTTCACCAAGTTGGTCAAACACTATTTGGTCTGGGTAAATCTTCGCATTTACACCGGTTGATAGAACAGACAACACTGCGGTTGCTAAGAGACTTCTGTTTACTGTGATCATTAAAAATTCCCTCATTTGTAATTTTTCTATTTTGATAATGTTTTGTGTGCCGTGCAGTTAACAAGACAAGTTCACTTTTTCATGTTGATAAATAGATAGATACTGAAAAGGGTTGAATTAAATTACCAAGTTAATTCAATGACTTGTATTGTCATTAGTGTTTTTACGGTGAAAGAGTATGCAACTGAACGTAAATTGTTTGATGGGGCTCAAACCGTTTTTAGAAAAATGAAGGCCCATTATTCGGGCTTAGACGTCAAAATTATTTGACGTTATTTTTGGCGTTTGTATGAATGGTTAATTAGAAGAACAGGTATAACCATTCACAATACTCGTAGTTTTAAGGTGGGCAGGTAGTGAGTGACAAAGAGTAAAAATCTAACTTGAATATTTTGCTTTGCTATCGGTTTTAAAATGCAAACACTTAAAGTAAGGAAGACTGTAATAATTGTATTACTGATAAAATAATGAAAATAACCATCCGTTTTTTATGTGTAATATCGGAAAAGCTTGCTACTTGATAATAGGGCACTTGTTGCTAGTGGTTAAACTATCTCTAATTATCGTTTGGCCAGAAGTTGCGTTCGGCCTGTATTACACGTTTTAATGATGGCAAATAAATCATTCGAACTTAAGATATCAATCTTTACCGTTAATGGGTCATTGTTGATTAACAGGTAAGGCGCCAATCGGCTGTCATTCATTGTTTTATTTATTTTTTGCACAGAGACTAAGTCAATGGTGCCAGAAATAGAAAAGAAAAGTGATTGAGAAGGACGGGCTGTTCCTCTGAATCGCAGAACAAGTGGGTCGGGCATGTTGTCGTCTTGAACGGACATCAGGTGCAGCACCTTGTTGTTACTTATTTTCGTTAATCCGTCGGTACGTAATACATTGTCATTCACTATCAGGTCCACCACGCTATGCTGGTAGCGATGCTCTTCTTTTGGTTGGGGCGAAGGGATACTCCATATGCCAACCAATAAAACGAATGCAGAAATGAGCGCAACGATTGGCATCATAATTGACCTCTTTCTAGGAATAGGGCCAGTTCGGTACTGGCTTGATCTAGTTGGGTTGGCGTGTAAAAGATGTTGACGGACTGGCGTGTGGCTTTGTTCAGAATAGAGAGCTCAGAATATTCCGCTTCTTCGCTAATGTACGCCACGCAATCACATTGATAATGATAGAGAATGCTTTCTAGCTCTGGCGTCATCGCCATTTCAGGGGCTTGGAAAACTTGTATTTGACCTATCCATTGCTCGCTGAGCCGGTTAACGGGTTTGATATCGCTGAGGTTTCTCTCATTAACCTTAGCAAAAGCCAATAACGCTGATGCCAACAGTAAGCAGCCAGTGGTGAAGTAGCACAACTTGTTTCGGTTTTCAGCAGTGGGAAAGTAAGCCGACGAACTTTGTTTAGGGTTAGGCTTAGGTTCGACTGCAACAGCTGCACCGATAGCAATACCGTTATTGCCGACGGGTATCAGGTTGCTCGCATCAGCAAGGGGAGTTGTGGCTGCATAATTGATGGGGGAGTCGATTACCACGCACTCATCGATAAGGCGATAGCCCACCTTAGGAACGGTGACGATTGGGGTTTCTTTGATGCCTAATCTAACGAACCCTTGGCGCAGTAAACTTATACTTTTCGCTAGTGACGTATCCCCTATGAACTCGTTTCCCCAAGCGAAGCTAATAATATCTTGTTTGTTAACAATATCGGGTGAGTTTTTATGTAATAACTCCAGGACCCGAGTTTCACGGTATCCTACTTTAATAGAACGTTCATCGTTATAAATACGGTTTTTAATCGGGTCGAATCTGATCATATAGCCAACGTTTTATTTTTATTATAATTCTCTCTACAATGTAGATGACTATAAACTGACTAATATATGAATTAAAGTCACATGTTTTATTCTTCTGGTTTTTTGTGTCGTTGAAACGAAAAGAAATTTAATATGTTTGTTACAAAACGCCTGACACCTACGCACAATCTGTTAAATATAAGTAATATCTAATTAAGTGTTGGTTTTATTAGTGTTCTTTTTAGTAGTCTTCTATCTTCTTTATTAAATCGCATAGTGGTCGATTTAATATTCTTGTTATTTATAAGGGCATATGTGCTGCATAATAATTTAAGACGTTTCGCTATGTGATGAAAATAAAAAAGCCCGCAGTTGAATGCGGGCTTGGTATTCAATCACTTCAGTTTACGCTTTAACTGCTTCACAATCATTTGAAGACGTCAACGGTTTGAAGAATAGCTTGGTTTCTTCGATAACAACGTGGCGCAGCAAGATAAGCCCGATTAGGTTCGGAATTGCCATTAGGCCGTTCACGATATCAGCCATTATCCAGATCATGTCGAGCTTTAAGAATGCACCAGAAGCCACCAACGCAATGAAGATGATCTTGTAAGGCAATACAGCTTTGGTACCTAGCAAGAACACAACACAGCGCTCACCGTAGTAGTTCCAACCTAAAATTGTTGTAAACGCAAAGAAGATTAAGCCAACAGAAACCAACATAGGTCCAAGGGTATCTGCATTCAGACCAACAGCGAATGCGTGAGTGGTCATCGCAGCGCCTGAAAGATCAGTCTGCCAAGCACCCGTTAAGATAAGCGCCAAACCTGTCATCGTACAGATGATGATGGTGTCGAAGAAGGTACCTGTCATAGAGACAAGTCCTTGTTTCACACATGAGTCTGTTTTAGCCGCTGCTGCAGCCATTGGTGCGCTACCTAGGCCAGATTCGTTCGAGAACACACCACGAGCGATACCTGATTGGATAGCAAGCATGATGCTCGCGCCAAAGAAACCACCGGTTGCTGCTGTGTTGGTAAACGCAGAAGTCACAACAAGGGTAATGGCATTCAGTAGTTGGTCGGCATTTGAAATCAGAACGCTTAAACACGCGACGACGTACATAACCGCCATAGTAGGAACAACTTTCCCTGCCACTTTAGCGATAGATTGGATACCACCAAGGGTAACCACTGCCACTAATATCGTAAGAACGACAGCAGACATCTCACGCGAAGCGCCAAATGAGATTTGAGTTGCGTCCAAGATAGCGTTGACTTGTGGGAAGGTACCGATACCGAAGCAAGCAACGCCGAGCGCGAAGACAGCGAACATTACCGCTAAGATTCGTGAGCCGACACCGTATTGCAGGTAGTACATTGGGCCGCCAACCATTTCGCCATTGCTATCGGTTCTGCGGTATTTAACGGCGAGTAGACATTCTGCGTACTTGGTCGCCATACCAAATACAGCGGCAAGCCACATCCAGAATAGGGCACCAGGGCCACCAATCTTGATTGCGGTCGCTACACCAACGATGTTACCTGTACCAATGGTTGCTGAAAGTGCAGTACACAAAGCCGCGAAACTCGATACGTCACCCGTACCAGATTTGTCTTTGCTGAACACCATTTTCAGTGCAGTTGGGAGGTGTCTAAACTGGAGTAAGCCTAAGCGAAAAGTAAAGTAGATACCTGTACCCACTAGCAGAATAAGCAGTGGTGGTCCCCAAACGAATTGGTTGATGGTTTGTAGTGTAGCTTGTAGGTGGTTCATAGATTCCCCTTAATAAATTAAAAATTTAAGGAGAAGAGGGAAGGCAGTGCAGATCTCAGGGATCGGGGGCACTACTTAATACATACGGATTTCTAGATAGAATTCTTGTGTTAATTAAGGCTGTTGCTTTCCACTCCTCTGTCCTTTTGCCTGAGAGTTTCACTTAGCGAATCACTTATAGATAAGTAACGGGCACTAAGCTTGCTCCTTCGGCGACCGCTTGCTACAAAAAAAGTAGTACGGTTCTCTCCAGAGGTTCCTCCAACGACAGTCCTCACTTTTCTGGATTTCTCCAGCATAAAGCACCTGAAAGATTTACTTCTTCGGCGGGTCAATCTAACTAAATGTTAATGTTTAGTTAAAAACCACTCTCCTGCAGTCTTCATCGGAACAATTACCTAAATAATTAGGTAATCTGTAGGCGTATCCTAGATCATATAAAATGTGATGTCAGCTACAAAATATCTGTTTGCACAAATGTTGTTCAACTAAATGATCAAACAACGAGTCTCTAACGTAACTTGCTTATTTAAATGGTATAAAATAGAGAAACAAGGAGGAGTTATGACTCGACTAATAGCGATTGTTTTTTTATTGGCTTTGGCATTTGTACTATTTCGTTACCGGACAAACGAAAAACTGCAAAAATGGGTAGTGATAGTTATCGTTAGCAGTTTCCTTTTGTATACTGCCAGCTTGATGATTTCGGAGTTAACTCGTTAAGCCTGCCTGTAAACAGGTGGGATGAATGTGTTAGTAAAGCTCAAGTGCTTCTGGCTTGAGCGATAGGTTTAAATGAGCCTTCACAATCAGTGTTGGCATTCGTGTCAGTGACCGTGTAACGTTAAACAAATTTTTGGGAGTACCCGCTAGTGAACCAGCAATCTGGACAAAGCGAACAAGATGAAGTGGTTGTTATTGAAGAACGCGATAAGCGCAGTCAGCTTTATATCGGCATTGCTGCGGTTATAGGTTTGGCGTTAGGTGGCTTGATCGGTTCTACAATCACGGCTTCGAAGTGGGAGTCCACTTATCAGGTACTCGAAACTCGTTATCAAGAACTGCATGACAGCAAAACACAGTTGATGACATCCGTTGAAACTAAAGTGGCAAAAGTCGATACCGAAATCGATGCAAAAGTAGAAGCAGCTCTAGTAAAACAAACAGAAGAACATCAAAAAGAGCTCCAAGACCTAGCGAAGCAGTCTTCGGTTTTAGAGAAAGCGAACTACTCGTTAGAGCAGCAGCTAAACGAACAGAAGCAAACGTTAGAGCAAACTCAGCAAGACAACCAGAAACTTAATCGTCAGGCTGACATGCAATCGACTTTGTTTGAGCGTGCGCGTGAAGTTTTCCGAAAAGAATTACAGATTTCTCAAGAACTTGAAAAACTTGAGAAAGAAAGAGATCAACTCGAGCAGAATCTTGGTTCTCTTAAGAAAGCGTGTGATGTTTACTTAGATGGCACATCATGGGATGCGAAATCTGACGCGTGTGAGAAGCAAGATAACGCTAACTCTCGACTGAGTGATATAAGACAAATGATTGAAGTCCACACCATGGACCTCAAACAGATCAAAACTCTCACTGAAGAGATGGGTCTATAAGCCGAAGGCTTTACCAACCTAACGTTAGTTTTGCACTAAATATTGAAACGCCCACATCACACACGTGATGTGGGCGTTTTGCGTTTGTCGAGAGCATAGATCCGGTGCTTTCTCATTATTGATTATTTGCGTGTTTTCATTGTTTGCTTAGATATTTGTGAATAGTTACGTATATCCACAATGATATGTTACTTGTTGTCTATTAAATGACTTTGCATACATATTTTCAGCTCAGAGTCGCTGCATAATAGTGTTGTTCAGGATGAACACGCAGTCGATTGCAAGCTCGCATTTGGCTGCTTTGACGACAAGGGATGGAGTGATGCCAGAGTATCTTTGTGAGAACTGCACCATAGCTTATTGTTTCGATGATCCCTATCTGGCAGGGTAGTTGTCACTGTTAAAATTTAACCAGTTTGGGCGATAAAGAGTAATTGTGTCTCGTATCTCAGTAGAAAGAAAAGAAGCTATATTGAAGAAGCTATTACCTCCCTATTCAATGTCAGTTAAAGAAGTGTCGGAAGAGGAAGGAATTAGCACTGCGACCCTGTATAATTGGCGCCAGCAACTCAGACGTTCAGGAGCCGCCGTGCCAAATAGCAACACTTCATCAGAGCAGTGGTCAGCTCAAACTAAACTTGCCATTGTCGCTGAAACCTACTCAATGACAGAAAGTGAACTCAGCCAATATTGTCGTGAAAAAGGTCTTTTTCCAGAGCAAATCCAAAGCTGGCGCAGCGAATGTATGCAAGGGTTTAAGTCGAGTAAAGAGCAGGAAGCTGAAGCAAAGAAGCAGGCTAAAGCTGACAAACTTGAAATCAAAGAGTTGAAGAAAGATTTACGACTCAAAGAAAAAGCACTCGCTGAAACGGCCGCTCTCTTGGTACTAAGAAAAAAGCTGAGAGCCTTTTACGGGGAAGAGCCAGAGGACGACTAACCTCAACCGATGAAAGGCAGACCATAGTGACTCTAATCCTTGAAGCGAAGCAATGCGGATGCCGTTTACAGCTAGCTTGCCATGAAGTTCAAATTGACTTGAGAACCTATCGTCGCTGGTATCAGCAAGGAGAAGTTCAAGCTGACAAAAGGCCAATATGCACCAGACCTGAGCCTGCTAACAAGCTGTCTCAGGAAGAGCGTGATGCGATTGTCGAGGTGTGTAACCGCTCTGAGTTCGCAAGCTTGCCTCCAACTCAAATCGTCCCGACACTGCTTGATAGAGGTGAGTATATCGCCTCTGAGTCGAGCTACTATCGAGTACTGAGTACGCAGGGGCAACTTCACAAGCGAGGTCGTCAGCGGAGCAGACAGAAGCAAGCGAAGCCAACCAGTTACACAGCGACGGACTCAAACCAAGTCTATACGTGGGATATCACTTACTTACCTTCAAAGGTTCGAGGCCAACACTATTACCTGTATGTCATTGAGGACATCTACAGTCGAAAAATTGTTGGTTATGAAGTGTATGAGCATGAATGCGGTGAGCTAGCGTCACAACTTCTGCAACGAACGTTGATGCGAGAGCAGTGCTTCAATCAAGCACTGGTTCTTCACTCAGATAATGGTGCGCCGATGAAGTCGTTGACGTTCAAAGCAAAAATGGAAGAGTTAGGTATTACTTCATCGTATAGTCGCCCAAGAGTCAGTGATGATAACCCGTATGTTGAGTCATTGTTCCGCACGGTAAAGTACATGCCAAGCTGGCCAACGAAAGGCTTTGAAACAATCGATAGTAGCCAAAGTTGGGTTGAAGCCTTCGTACGCTGGTACAACACCGAGCACAAGCACAGTCAGCTAAATTACGTCACGCCTTCAGAGCGTCACAATGGAAAAGATAAAGAGATCTTGAAGCGTCGTGTAGAGGTATTGCTCGCTGCAAAACAGCGAAAGCCTGAGCGGTGGTCTGGTGATATCAGGAACTGTGCGCCTGTTGGTGACGTTCACCTAAATCCAGAAAGAGAAGCTGCTTAATAAGTAAGCAAATGATGACAACTACCTTGAAAAACACCGTGATTGTCGCTCGCCATTAGCGCAAAAAGAGATGATCAAAGTAGAAGAGTTGGTTCGTTGTGTCGATGTTGAACACGATGATGAACAGAGTGAAAAGGGTGAAAAGAGTGAGCAGGGCATTGAAGGTAGTTATTCGCCTAATCGTTCAGACATAAAAAATCCCCACAAGCCAAGCTGGTAGGGATTTTGGATAAGTTGCAGTCCTGTTCTCGCTTTCTCAAGCAAAGGGTCTTACAAAAATTTTTAGAACAGTTTCGTTTTTAGAGCTGTGTCGTTTCTTAGAATGCAGTTAGCTACTAGAGCAAAACCTCATTCCACTAAACGTTATTTCTCATACGTTTTGATTTCGCCTGATTTCACACGAGCAACAAACGATTGCAGTTCTTTCTTCACAACTGGCATCAAGAAGTACAGACCAAGAATGTTGAAGATAGACATCGCAAAGATAGCCGCATCAGAGAAGTCGATTACCGCACCAAATTGAATCGTGGCACCAATAACAACAAACACACAGAACATCACTTTGAAAATCAGCTCTGTTGTTTTGCCTTCACCAAATAGGTAAGTCCAAGCTTTAAGACCGTAGTACGACCAAGAGATCATGGTAGAAAACGCAAACATGATTACTGCGAGAGCGAGTGTGTATTTGAATACTTCTGCCGTTTCAGTAAACGATGCAGCAGTCAGCGTTACACCCGTTAAACCAGAGCCATCGAATGGACCTACGTTTAAACCAGCGATAGTGATAACCAATGCGGTCATTGTACAAATGATTACCGTATCAACGAACGGTTCTAATAGTGATACTAGACCTTCGGTGATTGGTTCTTTTGTTTTAACCGCTGAGTGAGCGATAGCTGCTGAACCTACACCTGCTTCGTTCGAGAATGTTGCACGTTTCAAGCCTTGAATTAGCGCACCAATAAATCCACCAACAACACCTTCACCAGTAAATGCACCTGTAAAGATTGCGCTGAACGCAGGGCCAACTTGATCAAGGTTAGAACCGATAACAATCAGAGCCATACCGATATACAGAGCAGCCATCCAAGGAACAACTTTTTCTGTTACCGATGCGATAGAAGGCATACCACCAACAATCACAGAGAAAACTAAAGAGGCAAGTACAAGGCCAGTGATCACACCGTATTCACTTGGTACATCAAATGCGTAAGTTAACATGGCGTGTGCTTGGTTAGCTTGGAACATGTTACCGCCGCCCAATGCGCCTAAAATACACATTAATGCGAAACCAATAGCGAGCACTTTACCTAGTCCACCTAAACCTCTTTCACCCAGGCCTTGGCTTAGGTAGTACATTGGACCGCCCGAAACAACACCTGAAGGTAGGATAGTTCGGTATTTCACACCTAAAGTACACTCACAGAACTTAGAAGCCATACCCAGAAGGCCACACAAGATCATCCAGAATGTCGCGCCAGGACCACCAATCGCAAGTGCAGCACCTACACCGGCAATGTTACCAAGTCCGACAGTACCAGAAAGCGCCGTTGTTAACGCTTGAAAGTGAGAAACCTCGCCGTCCTCTTTAGAGTTAGGATCGGTATACTTACCTTTGATAATGTCTATCGCCATGCCGACACGTTTAAATTGAACAAAGCCAAAATAAACAGTGAAGATGATCGCAGCGAGCAACAGCCAGCCAACAATCACTGGGAAGTTAGCTTCACCAATCGGTACGCTTTTAAATATCAGCCCAACGAACCAACCTGTGTATTCGTTGAAAAAACCATCAACACTTTGACTTAAGTTGCTGATAGCTTGGTTAAATGATCCTTCTTCTGCAAATGCACTGGAACTAAACAATAATATAAACCCAAAAAATAATTCACGTATGTTTTTCATGGTTTTCCCTGTCTTTTTAATAAATTATGTTTGTTGCTGTTGTGTTTGTTTTCTATTTGATTTGTATATCTCAGTGGTTTATCTACTTCATTCGACGGCAACATAAACGGCTGTAGCTAGGTCGAAAAACGAAATAAATATAAGTACTGATCTTGCTTTGTATGGATATCCTTTTGGTATGTGCACCAATAAGACTATGGTATTCGGGATATTAAGCCCTACTGATAATCCTATACATAAAAATAATGCCAACAAAGAGATTTTTACAATAAATTTACAATTGTTCGGGTTTTGTCATCATTTGGGAATAAGTCGATGCTTTTTAGGCAGAGAAAAGTATATGCAGTAGTTGTTTTAGGGGCGGGTGAAGGATAATTCAGAGTGATGGGCTGTCGGGACATAGAGGGGGACATAGAGCGAACGTAGGAGAGTTCGAGTATTCGATATGTTTTGGCGGTGTTTAAACATTCGAAGGCTGAAGGTGTCTTTGGATCTGAGGATATTAAAAAAGCCCTTTATCAGAGCTTTTATGTTCTAGCGGAAAGCATGAGTACTTTCCGCTAGCACATAAAACTAAACGGCCCGATGACTATTGCTATTGCCAACTGTGCCTTTACTGGATTTGTGGTAGAGCTTAAGTGCCAATAATGAACCCCACAGCAAAACTTGTCCCCATAGCAATGTCCATTGAGACGCCACTTCTTGCCAAGATGCGCCCATCTGATTAAGTGCTAAGAAGCCTTGGATAGCCGGTGTGCTTGGGAATAGCTGTGATAACAGAACTAACCATTCAGGCATCATTTCAACTGGCCAGATAAAACCTGAAGAGAAGATCAGTGGCATTGAACTGATTAACACTACTACCGTGACGAGTTCTCTTCGTGGTACTAACTCACCAATCAAAATCCCTATCAAACAACTGGCCAGTAAGAAGGGCAGAAGTAAGGTTAAGATCTGTGTTGTTGAGGCGATCTGGTTTATCCCATACATCGAAAAGCTAGCGCCGAAGTAGTACATCGACAACAGGTAATAAATGCCGACTAAGGTACAACAGCGGGCAAGCATCAATTTCGCTGGAGAGGTCTTACTCCAGTAACCAAATGTCGATTGAGCATTTTGGGTCGCGCCAACTAAACCAGAAGCCATGGCTAAGGTTTGTTGCAGGATCAAAACAAAGACGGCTGGAACCACGTAATCGATGTATCCCATGTGACTATTAAACGTTGGTTTCAGGTTCAAGCTGAATGCACTGTAACCTTTGGCTGCCGATTCTAAAGGCACACCTTCGACTAACAAATGGCTGACCTTAACTTGCGCAGCTAACGTACCACCGGCCTTGGCAAGCCCTTCAACAATGGTTCCGTAGACCAAGAAGTAAGAAGCATCACCAGCGTAAGAAAGTGTCGGGCTCTTACCGAGCAGCAAGTCTTTATAGAAGTTTTCTGGAATGACGAGGAACCCACCAATCTCTTGGTTAAGTACGGCTTGTTTCGCATCGGCGATGGTGGAGTCTCGACGAACCAATTCGATTTGAGAGGTGGCATCCACCATACGCTCTAATTGATAGCTGCTTTGACTCTTATCCAAGTTCACAACCGAAGCTTTCAGTTGTTGAGGAACTTGGTTCGCGTAAGGCAATGGATACAAGAAGGAATAGAAGACCACACCACCAAATACCGTAAGAAGCACGACAGGGTTGCGCAATACCGCTAAGAGTTCTTGCTTGAGCCGTTGAGTAAAGCTCATCGTTTTACTCCTTGTTGTGCTGATGCTTCTGGCTGTGTTGACGGCGTTGTTTTTGCAGATAAAACTGCTTTTGCTGATAGACCTGCTTTTGTAGATGGATCTGCTTGTGCAGTTAGAGTTGATTGCGCCAAGTGTTTCTTAATTAGCAACATTACCACCAAAGCAGGAACCGCGTACCACAACATAGAAGAGAGGCTGATCAAAGACTGTGCTGCGCTCACACCATAACTAGACTGCGCCGTTTGTACTTCGATGTAATGACTCACGGGCAATAAGCTTCTCCAAATTTGAGCAGCTGTGTTCATGTCTGTTACTGGAAAGGTAATACCCATGAACGCAAAGCTTGGTGCCGTAAATGCGCCAGCGAAACTCATCGCCCTTGCTGGATCAAGTGTTAAGAAGAAAAACAAACAACCCATAATGATACAACTGATCACGGTTAGCAGTTGGGCAATAGTCAATGCCACAAAGCTGCCGTTAAATGGCCAGTCTAAGAGCACATAGAACCAAAAACTAAACGCGATACCAAACATCAAAAACAAGACAAGGTAGGGCGTTAATGTTGATGCGAGTGACTTCATAGGGGCGTTGGATAACCAAGCGTGAAGCCCACGAGCTCTAACGTTCGCCGTCAAAACCAATATCGTGCCCACCACAATCATGATCTGCCACAGTGCAGGAATAACCGCAGACACCAAGAACTGTGCATAACTGGTGTTCTTGTTGAACAGCGGCGTGATCTGGCTTTGTACCGTTACTGCTTGGCCTAATGCGGATTGCACCGTGGTATCACCGTGTGACAGCTGTTTCACGACTTCAAGTTGCGCGTTAAAAGTCCCTTGAGCCTGCAGCAAGGCAGAGTTCACCAGCTTACCGATTAAGATAAATTGGCTGTTATAGAATACAGACACTTGCGGATTCAAGCCGAGCAGAAGGTCTCGGTCGAAGTGCCTTGGTATCACAACATAACCATAGATATCACGTTCGATCATCGCTTTCGCCGCATCACTCGCAGAGCTGTATTTCTGAGTGACTTGCAGCGTTGGTGACGCATCAACAAGGCGTGTGAACTGTTGCGAGATTTGACTGTGCTCAAGGTCGACAACTGCGACCGGTAAGTCACGAGCGATCCCTTGTGAAAAAATCAGCCAGATACTGGCAGCAAGCAGCAAAGGAATCCAAGTTAGGCAAGACAACAACCATTTGTCTTTGCGGACAATCGCCCACTGCCGAAGCAAGGTATTCTTCGCTCTATGATGCTCAGTTGATTGCGAGCCTCTAGATTGCGATCCAGTATATTGAGAGTTAGCAGACATAAGTCACCTAAAGCTCAACCACTAGGCTCATGCCCATACGCAGTGTTTCGCTCGTATCGACAGGGTGCGCTTCTACTTCAAAAGTACGTAAATCGAAGCCTTGTGCTGCGTCTGTTGAGCGCCAAGTTGCGAAATCACCCATTACGGCGATGTGAGTTACTTGGAAAGTTAATGATTTATCCAGAGCCGGTAGGTACGCCTCAAACTGGCTGCCTTTCTCGAAATGCTTAAGCATGTCTTCACGAACATTGAGCACAGCCCAAGCATCCTTGGTGTCGATAACAGTCACAACAGGGAAGCCTTGTGGTGCAAGTTCTCCACTGCTCAATAGAACCTGAGAGACTTCGCCATTAAACCAGCTGTGGATCTGTGTGTCTTTTGCGTAAGCTTCAACTTCCGCTACCGCACCCGCTGCCATTAACGCTTTTTGAGTGGCGGCCACTTTGGTTTCGTCACGCGCACCTTCTTGCGCTAATTGATACATTTGGAATGCAGCGCTTTCGGTGTACTTCGCCGCTTGCCACTGTGTTTTGGCTTCATCACGCTTCTGCTCGGCAACCACACCATCGTTGTAAAGGTTGTTTACACGTTGGTAGGTTTTGTCCATCAGATCGGCAGCTGCTTTGGCTTTCAACCATTGGTCTTTAGCCGCTTGGATCTGTTGAGTACGCGCGCCATTCTCTGCTTCTTGTGCTAATGCACCAGCGGCTTTCTGACCAGCTTTTGCTTGCTCTAGCTTCGCATCAATCTCAGGGCTTAGTAGAGAGAAGATCAATTCGCCTTTTTCAACCGAATCGCCTTTGCGCACGAATATTTCATCAATTCTGCCAGGTACTTTCGATGAGATGCTGTATTGCTGCGCATCGATTTGACCTTGAAGCTTAACCGGCTGAGGTTGATAAGCTTGATAGAAACTGTATCCGACCCAGCCAATAACGCCGATACCAACTAAAGATAGAAGAAGGGGCTTAATAGGTTTCATGAATTATCCTTTTGACTGGCTAACGGTGTCTGTTTTTGAGTCGAAATCAGACGGAACAGAGGAGGTTAAGTAACTGGAGTAAGCATTCATTTCGCTGGTTAGCGCTAACAGCTTGTTGAGAGAGATTAGGTATTTGAAGCGAGCAGCAGATTGCTGGGTTTTAATGCTCGCAAGATAAAGCTCGGCATCAACCACTTCTAATGAGTTAGATAACCCTTGTGTGAAGGCTTTTTTACGAAGTAATAGGTTTTCCTGAGCTAAAGACAAGCTCGAGTTCAGGCCTTGAACCTCTTCAATGGCTTGGTTTGCTTCAAGGTAAGTCTTTTGTACCAACACGGTTAAGTCTTGCTTAGCTTGTGACTTAAGGAATTGAACCTGTGATACGGCACTGTGAGCCGCAGCGACTTTGTCGGAACGGCCAGAGGTATCAAGCAGTGGCACATTCACACCAATGCCAACCAACCAATCGGGTTTCATTTCACTGGCTAGAGAGTCATCTTCATACAGGCTGTAATCACCATAAAGGTAAACCTCTGGGTAGTATTTACCTTTCTCGGCTTTAATTAAGCTGCTTGCTTGTTTCTCTTTTGCATCAAGAATCTTAAGGCCGGGGTAGGTCATGAGTGTCTGGTCAATGAACACGTCCATATGAGGCAGGTTCTTATTGATAAACAGTTGTTCAGAGGGTTCTACACTTTCATTTTGACCAAGGATTTGGGTCAACGCCAATTGCGCAATTTTAAGATCGTTCTGAGCTTTCGTGCGCTCTACAATCGCTTTATCTAAAGAAGCATCGGCTTGTAGGCGCTCTACTCGGGCGATTTGTCCTTGCTGTTCAAGCTTGATGGCGAAATCACGATGCTGAGTTAAGCCTGCTTCAACGGCTTGACGCGTTCTCACCACGTCTTCCGCTAAGATCACCGAGAAGTAATACTTACTTAAGTCTTCGTAGCGAGCTTGTTTCTCCATCAACAGTTGGCTTTGCGCTTCTTCGCTTTTACCTTCAGCCGCATTTTGCGCAGCGGTTATTCGACCACCAGTGAAGATAGGCCACACAGCACGAATGGAAGAGCTAAAGATGTCTTGTTCGGTAATCGTTGAGGTAACGCCACCAACTAGAGGGCGCAAAATCGCGGATATAGCAGGGTTTACTCCACTCAAGCTATCTGAAAACTGTTCACCATTAATCGTCACATCACTATCAAGGTGCGTGTAGTTAGCCCCTAAGGTAATAGAAGGAAGATTGAGGCTACTTGTTGAGTTCTGAAGGTGTTGATAACGTTCAACGTTGGCTTGTTGAGCCGCAAGAGAGTTGTTGTTCTCTTGGAGAATTTGCCACGCTTCAGAAAAAGTGAGCGGAGCTGCATAGCCTGGCGAAGCCATAGTGCCGAGAAGCATACTGGCGATCGCAAGGTATCGGAATTTTGGTTTGGTCATCTGCATTAAATACCAATTAGAGTATTAACTCTAATGTTAACAGGGCGATAGTCATTTGTCTTGAATAGATTGTCTCATATGAATAGAAATTCTCATAACTCGTTAATCAAGTGTAAATAAGATTGAGTGACGTGAATATCAAAGATAAATGAAACTTAAAAAGCACGCATAAGCATGCTCTTTAAGTTCAGTATAGAAGTGTTTTTACAAAATGAAGTGGCTTATTTAAAGCTAGGACAATGGTGATCGGCGCGCCATACCAATTGTCTTGAACCTTGCATTGTTTGTAATAAATCTCTACCTGACATTTGCGGGAATGCTAACAATACCTTGAGATCGAGAGGGGAGGTGCCATCTTTCTCATAGGCTCTTACGTGAGTAAAAGTCGATTGTAAGTGTTTGAACAGCATAGTCTTAGTAAGACAAATTCCAAAGTTATCGCGTTTCATTGCCTTGTTTCCTTTTCAACAATGTTTATACGTTATGTTTGTTATCCTGTTTCTATTGGACGTTGCCACTGACTGATCGATACTTCCTGCTCATCAATGTTTTATTATTGGGTGATGCTTTTATCAGTCACCTCTTCGTTGTCTGGCTAGCCGAGTTTGAAATAGCGATGGATGAATAGGGGAGAATACTTAATCCGTTTGTTCATCATTCGTAACGGCGAGCGTGCAACTTTTAGTTATAGATACGTCCAGCGAGCGAAGGGTTGTTGCTATTTTGTTAATCGAAGTTTCGATTCAAAGCGCGGTCTGAAAATCATGACCTATGGCTTAGCAACAATAAACTTCTTCATATGCAACCATTATAATTGTATTTATTTTAAACAACCTAAAAAACACCTAAAAGCTTAGTGATCTAGCTCAATATTTATTCGTTTATTTTGGTTTTTAAGCTAATCAGTCCTAAAAATGAACGATTAATCGAGATGAACAACGTAAAGGATTATCAATTAACAATCTGCTCAATTATTTAGTTGAGTAGCAGTCACAAATTCACGTCCCTAGAAAGGTCATGCGATTAACTTGGTGTTAACATTGATCGTCTAACACTAGGGACGGTGGAATATGAAATGGAGCAGTATCAGTTTCCGTAAAAGGTTACTGATTATCATGACGGTCACTGGCCTCGTTGAACTTTTGATTCTTGCAGCGGCTGGTTTTTACTACATCAAACAATCTCAAGAACAAGAGATGGGTTTGAAAGCGTTAGGTGTTGCTGAATTTCTATCTGAATCGCCACTTGTCACCAGCATTATTCAAGAAAATGGAACGTTGGACCCTGATGGCGTTCCCTACGTTTTGTCTGAAAAAACCCAAGTTAAATTTCGTAACCTTACTCAGCTCATTGGCGCGGCGTTTATCGTTGTTGGAGATGATAAAGGTATCCGCCTGATTCACCCTTACGATGACAGGCTCGGCAAACCCATGCGTGGTGGCGATAACCAAAAAGCATTGGTATTGGGCGAGTCTTATGTGTCGACAGCCAAGGGATCGCTGGGTTTTTCAGTTCGTGGTAAATCCGCGGTAAAAGACACTCAAGGTACCGTTGTTGGGGTGGTGTCAGTTGGTTACTTATTGGATTCTTTACAAGATCGAATCGAACCTTATTTAGCCTTTTTGATTGTGATGGCGTTGCTGGTGGTTGCGGTCAACGCTTTGATTTCGAGTTATGTATCTCGCCGTTTTCAACGCGCTATTTTAGGCTTTGAGCCTGAAGAGATAGGGCGACTTTATGTTGAGCTAGATGTAACCATGAGTACCGTGAAAGAGGGCATTCTGAGCATCGACAAGCACGGCATTTTGCGTTCTATTAATAAAAGTGCCTGCGATATTTTATCGATAGACAGGGATAAAGCACTCAATCAACAGCGCCTTTCTGACGTATTGCCAGGCAGTGATTTAGAACAACTGCTATCAACGGGCGACACCGACCACGATGTAGAGTTGTATTTGAACAATAAGCGAATCATTGCTAACCGTAGCCCGATTATAGTGGCAGGTGAGGTGGTCGGGGCGGTATCGAGTTTCCGATTACGAAATGAAATCAACGATTTAACCGACCAGCTCTCACAAACCAAAGAGTATGCTGATCTATTGCGTTCACAAACCCACGAGCATCAAAACAAGCTCAACACCATCAGTGGCTTGATTCAGATGGGCGAGCTGGACTCTGTTCAACAATTGATTGGTCAAGAAACCGCTCATTACCAGAGCTTAATTGAGTTCTTAAGAGAGACGGTGAAAGACCCTCTTATTGCAGGCATGCTTTTAGGCAAAACAGAGCGAGCTCGAGAGATTGGGTTAGAGCTTAAAGTGGAAGAGGGATCAAGGCTTGAAGCTCTGCCTAGCTGGTTAAACGCGGATGACGTTGTCACAATTCTTGGCAACCTGATTGATAACGCCTTTGACGCCACCATGACGGCGATTAAGCAAGAGGGTCAAATTGCGCCAGCGCGTCGGGTTATTGAAGTTTCAATCAGTGATTTTGGTAATGAAATTATCGTAGAAGTAGAAGACAAAGGGTGCGGTTTGCCGAAAGAGTTGGCGACCAAAGCACTCACCGAAAAAGGCGTATCGAGCAAAGCGAAGCAAAATCGTGGTGTGGGTTTGTATCTGATAAAGCAGCTGGCAGACCGATATCAAGGGCAGCTTGAAATGGTCGACAACCAAGATTTTGGCACGCGAATGACGGTTTATTTGCCAAAAGAAGAACAATAATAATTAAGCACGAAGCGATCTTGTGAAGATCATCGTGACGGAAAAAACATGGTTAAAGGAAGAACATAAATGAACGCAATCACGAGAGTCATGGTCATTGAAGATGATATTGCGATTGCAGAGCTACACCATCGTTATTTAGAACAGATGGGTGGCTTTGATGTGGTGGGGATAGCGACCACGCAGTCTGAAGCGTTAATGCAATTAGACATATTAAAGCCTGACTTGGTTTTATTGGATGTGTATCTGCCGGACGGGTGTGGGCTCGATATTCTTAATCACGTAAGAGGGAGCAATCAAGGCTGCGACGTTATCTTGATTACTGCTGCTCGGGATGTCGATACGCTGCAGCAAGCAATGCGTGGTGGGGTGGTCGATTATCTATTGAAACCAGTAATGTTCCCTCGTTTGGAAGCGGCGCTGAAAAAATATCAATCGCAGTTGCAAGAGTTTGAAAGTGTGTCTGATTTGAACCAAGGTTTGGTCGATAAGATGCTGCAAGCCAACGCCAAAGCGGACTCAGGAAAAGTGTCAACATTACCAAAAGGGATTGATGGCGTAACGTTGGATAAGATCAGAGCCATTTTTCAGCAAGCTGATGCCGTTAATATTACCGCCGATGAAGCCGGAGAACGAATTGGTGCTAGCCGAACCACCGCCAGACGCTATTTAGAATTTTTGATTACCACTGGTGAGTTAGTCGCAGACTTAAATTACGGTACCGTAGGTCGCCCGGAGCGCTGCTACAACAAAGCGCAAAGATAAACACGACACCATCAAAATAAATATAAAGCCAGTTGAATAAGCTGGTTTTACCTTTTTCTCCCTTTCCTATTGCTCACTCCACCGACCAGATACCGTTCTTTCTTGACTACACTGTTTGAGAATGCCGATTTGCTTCTCCCTCGAGTCAAATGAACGGAACTATCGATTAGAATTTGTTCGAAATGAGTCAATATTTAATCGATTGCTTTCACAGTGGTTGATGTAAATCAAATAGTCATAGACAATACTGTCCCGAATAGAGGTGATAGCTTTCACCCTCGTTTACCAAACGCATTCTCAAATTTAATAGGCGCTTACTATTGATGTAATAGTTAAGACCTATTATCTATTTTCGTATGTCGCTGATACCTTTGGCGAATACTAAAAACCTTGTTTTTATAGGAAAGATGATGGTAATACCTGAAAACAGCAGCATCGTTATTTTTGGTGCGTCGGGAGATCTAACTTACCGTAAGTTAATTCCTGCTTTGTACCACCTGTATGCTAGCAATCAACTACCAGAATCCTTTGCGATTCTTGGAGTGAGCCGTACTGAGTACAGCGATGAGTCTTACCGTGAGAAGCTGAAGAAGTCTCTTCAGGAAATGGAAAAAACTGAGCCAGAGACGCTGAATGCATTTATTGAACATCTGCATTACCAAGCGATCAACACTTCAGATGTAAACGACTACGCTCGTTTAGCACAACGTCTAGATAAGCTTGAGCAAGACTACCAATTTGAAAACCATAACACACTGTTCTACTTGGCAACCCCGCCAAGCCTATACGGTGTTATTCCAGCAAACCTTGCTGCGCATGGCCTGAACGATGAAACGAACGGCTGGCGTCGTCTGATCATCGAGAAGCCATTTGGTTACGACTTAGCATCAGCTCAAGCGTTGGATGAAGAGATCCATCATCACTTCCAAGAACACCAGATCTACCGTATTGACCACTACCTTGGTAAAGAAACGGTACAAAACCTTCTAGTGCTTCGTTTCTCAAACGCGATGTTTGAACCACTGTGGAACCGTAACTTCATTGAATACGTTGAAATCACAGGTGCTGAGTTCCTTGGCGTTGAAGAGCGTGGCGGATACTACGACGGTTCTGGCGCTGTTCGTGACATGTTCCAAAACCACCTGCTACAAGTGCTAGCAATGGTGGGCATGGAGCCGCCTGCACAAATTAACGCTGATTCTATTCGTGATGAAGTGGTTAAAGTGCTTCAGTGTCTTAAGCCTCTTGAGGAAGAATACCTGCGTAAAGATCTAGTCTTAGGTCAATACACAGCGTCTGATGTTCGCGGCCAGCATTTGCTCGGTTACCGTGAAGAGCACGGTGTAGCGGATGATTCTCGTACCGAGACTTACATCGGCTTGAAAGCTCACATCAATAACTGGCGTTGGAATGGTGTTCCTTTCTACGTACGTACAGGTAAACGCTTACCAACACGTGTGACTGAAATCGTGATTCACTTTAAGAACACGCCACACCCAGTATTTGGTCAAGATGCACCAGAGAACAAACTGATTATCCGTATCCAACCGGATGAAGGAATTCAGATGAGCTTTGGTTTGAAAGAGCCGGGCGCAGGCTTCAAAGCAAAAGAAGTGAAAATGAACTTCTCTTACTCTGACTTGCCTGAAACTCAAATGCTAACGGCTTACGAGCGTCTTCTTCTTGATGCACTAAACGGTGATGCAACTTTGTTTGCTCGTACCGATGCAGTAGAAGCTTGTTGGAAGTACGTTCAACCAATCTTAGACTTCAAGCAAGATCCTCAAGCGCTGTTTGGCTATGCTTGTGGTACTTGGGGCCCACAGGAAGCGGATGAACTTCTGCAACGTGATGGCCGCGCATGGCGTTTCCCATGCAAAAACTTAACAGACACGGATTACTGCGAACTATGATCAATCACAAGATCTTTGCAACGCCAGAATTGGTCGTTGAAAACCTAGCAAACGAAATGAAAGTGTACAGCGAGCAGGGTAAACCTGTTCACATTTCATTGTCTGGTGGCAGCACGCCAAAAATGCTTTTCAAGCTTTTAGCTCAAGCACCATACGCAGAAGGTATTCAATGGAATAACCTTCACTTTTGGTGGGGCGACGAACGTTGCGTTGCACCAGACGACGCTGAAAGCAACTTCGGTGAAGCGAATACGTTACTTTTCTCAAACGTGAACCTTCCAGCAGAGAACATCCACCGCATCCGTGGTGAAGATGAGCCTAAAGCAGAAGCAGAGCGTTTCGCAAAAGAGATGGCAGACGTAATCCCAACAGAAAACGGCACGCCAGTTTTCGATTGGATTCTGCTGGGTGTTGGCGCAGACGGCCACACAGCTTCACTATTCCCGGGTGCAACCAATTACCAAGATGAGAACCTGTCTGTACTCGCTTCTCATCCGGAGTCTGGTCAAATCCGTGTTTCTAAAACAGCGAAAGTTTTAGAAGCAGCAAAACGAATCAGCTACCTAGTACTAGGTGCAGGTAAAGTTGAGATCGTTAAAGAAATTCATACAACTCCTGCTTCAGAGCTGCCTTACCCGGCAGCGAAAATCCAGTCTAAAACTGGCGAAACAGAGTGGTTCCTAGATTCAAATGCAGCAAGTGCTATCGCATAAGTGCGACTAGCCGCAAGGAGATATAAATAATGAAAGGTGATATCGGTGTAATTGGCCTAGCAGTAATGGGTCAGAACCTTATCCTAAACATGAACGACCACGGCTTCAAAGTTGTGGCTCATAACCGTACTGCTGCTAAAGTAGACGAGTTCCTAGAAGGCCCAGCTAAAGGTACTAACATTGTTGGTGCTTACTCTCTAGAAGAGCTAGTTGAGAAGCTAGAAGCGCCACGTAAAGTGATGCTTATGGTTCGTGCTGGTGACGTTGTAGACACGTTCATCGAAAACCTAATCCCACTTCTAGACGAAGGCGACATCATCATTGATGGTGGTAACACTAACTACCCAGACACTAACCGTCGTGTAGCGCATTGTCGTGAGAAAGGCATCCACTTCATCGGTACTGGTGTATCTGGTGGTGAAGAAGGTGCTCGTTTCGGTCCTTCAATCATGCCAGGTGGTGCGGCTGAAGCTTGGGAAGCGGTTAAGCCAATCTTCCAAGGTATCTCGGCAAAAACTGACGCTGGTGAGCCTTGCTGTGACTGGGTTGGTAACGACGGTGCTGGTCACTTCGTTAAGATGGTACACAACGGCATCGAATACGGTGACATGCAGCTTATCACTGAAGCATACCAGTTCATGAAAGATGGCCTAGGTATGTCTGCTGACGAGATGCAAGCAGTATTCGCTGACTGGAACAAGACTGAGCTAGACAGCTACCTAGTTGAAATCACTGCTGACATCCTTGGCTACAAAGATGAAGACGGTGAAGCGCTAGTTGAGAAGATCCTAGACACTGCAGGCCAAAAAGGTACGGGTAAGTGGACTGGTATCAACGCACTAGACCTAGGTATCCCACTAACACTGATCTCTGAGTCTGTATTCTCTCGTTGCCTGTCTGCTCTTAAAGACCAACGTGTTGAAGCTGAAGCTTTGTTTGAGAAGACAATCACTCCAGTTGAAGGCGACAAGCAAGAGTGGGTTGATGCACTACGTCAAGCTCTACTGGCTTCTAAGATCATCTCTTACGCTCAAGGTTTCATGCTAATGCGTGAAGCGTCGAACGAAAACGGCTGGGACCTAAACTACGGTAACGTAGCGCTAATGTGGCGTGGTGGTTGTATCATCCGTTCTGCATTCCTAGGCAACATACGTGATGCGTACGAAGCAAACCCAGACATCGCGTTCCTAGGTTCTGACGAGTACTTCAAAAACATCCTACAAGGCAGCCTAGTGGCATGGCGTAAAGTAGCAGCGAAATCTCTAGAGTCTGGTATCCCAATGCCATGTACGATTTCTGCGCTATCTTTCCTAGACGGTTACACAACTGCACGTCTACCAGCGAACCTGCTTCAAGCTCAACGTGACTACTTCGGTGCTCACACTTACGAGCGTACTGACCGTCCACGTGGTGAATTCTTCCACACAAACTGGACTGGTACAGGCGGCGATACTGCTTCTACAACTTACGACGTATAATCGTTAGTTAGAATCAGTTAAGAACCTTGTTGTTCTTATTAGCTGTAAACTAGAAAACAAAAGGATGCCAACTGGCATCCTTTTTTGTTGGTTTGCGTATTTTTAGATGGTCACTTCAAACACACAACTAATTATCGCTTAGGCGGTCATGATATGTGGTTGTACATCGTCGTTGTATTGATCTCGAATGGCCATAAAGCTGTCTAGGTTTTGTTTAGGCGCTTCAACCCACTCTGGGTCAAACATTGAACCAGTGTTTGCTTCTATATAGGCCATCACCTCATTCAGTGACCAAGCGTGTTTATAGGCTCTTTTACTCATTAACGCATCGAATACGTCTGCCAGTTAATAGCGTATGCGCTATTGCTTAACTAAAGTGTTGTTAATGATGATCTGGACGTTAAATAACCATTTTAAAATTAATTTCAAAGATAAATAGGATAACGAGTATGCTTTATGCCATCATAAAGGGATAAATAAGGGCAATGGATGTAATGCCCAAGTGATTGAGCTAGAAATGGTCAGTGATGACGGTGTTCTAGAGTAAATTCAAGGCCTTTAGTTGCCTTGAAAAAGGTAATGTTATGACTGAAGAAGAAAGAATCGAACTGCAACAAAATAACCCGCTACACGGCTTAAAGCTTGAAACCATGATCACTGAATTAGTGGATCACTATGGTTGGGAAATTTTAGATGCGGCAATGCGTATGAACTGCTTTAACACTAAGCCTACAGTGGCAAGCGCAGTTAAATACCTGAAGAAAACCGAATGGGCTCGTGAGAAGGTTGAAAACTTCTACCTTTACCGTTTCAAGCGCATGCCTAAAGCATCGGACATCGAATATCAGATGCCTCCGCGTTCACGTACATTCCGCCATGGGCTAGAGCCTCGTGAGCCAATGGAACTAACGGTTGAGTCTATCCACGCTTCTCAAGCTAAAGCTGCGTCTGCATTTAAAGAGCGCCGCGGCGGTAACGGTCGTAACTTCCGTCGTTAATAAGAAGGCGTCGCTAGAAAGAACCGTCGCTAAATAAGGCGTCGGCGATTAGCACGGCTAATTAGATAAGCGAAAAACACAAAAGGAGCCTATGAGCTCCTTTTTTAATTCGTTCGATTAAACCGTAATTGGCTAAGCTTCGCGGTTCTTTCTTTGATTCTTCCAAAGATCGGTGACATAAACGATCGCACTGACCAGTAAGAATAGCGCTGACACAGAAAACAGAGCGGGCATTTTTAAGATCCACGCGAATGTGACAGCAAGAAAAGCGACAAAGCAAATGAGTCGACTTGATGACATGACATGACCGAGTTTAGTGTTCATAACGCCTCCTAATGAAGTCTCACTTTCGACAGGAGAATTATCCTACCTTTGGCAAAATAAAGGCTAAAAAACAGTCTAAATTGTTATCAAATTTGCTAATTGAAGGACTCGTCTCACACATTTTGGCTTGGCTATTTTATAAGTAATAAAATAGCCAAATCGGTATGAGCAGGGTGGAGTCTTTTGGCTTTATCTTTTCAGTTGCAAGTCTTATTAAACCGAACGTCTAATTAGCATAGAAAAAGTAAGCGGTGATCAAAAAGCTCGCGATGATCACTGTGGTTCGAACATAGTGTTGAGGGATGCGGCGAGAGATTTTTGCTGAATAATAACCACCAACCAATGTACCCAATAATACAGCCATGCCAGACGGCCAATCAATCGAACCATTGACGATAAAAAATACGATCGCTGCGAGGGAAGCACACGCGGACACGAGCAGTTTGATGCCATTCATCACGTTGATGTTGGTGTAACCAGCCAGCGCCAAGTAGCTCAATGTCACAATGCCTAAGCCTGCATTAAAATAACCACCATAAACACACACGATCAAAAGCAATACAGCGGAAAAGAACGCCCCTGCGCTGGTGGCGTGCTTATGTTTAGCGGTTACTTTCTTTAGCCATTTGTTGAGAGTGCCACCAAAGGTAAAAAGCAGAGCGGCGAACAGTAATAACCAAGGTACGGATTGGGTAAATAGCGCTTCTGGCGTGTGTAGTAGTAAAAATGCACCAATGCCGCCGCCAATTACGCATAGCCCAACAACGAGCTTGAGTTGTTTGGTACCAGATTGAATTTCGTGGCGCAGTGCGTAAGCACCACTGATGTAACCAGCGCATGAAGCAAAGGTGTTGGTCGCGTTGGCTGCTATTGGTGGAACGCCAGCAAATAACAAAGCAGGGAAAGTGATGAAGCTGCCGCCACCCGCAATGGAGTTAAGCACACCGCCAACCACCCCTGATAAGAATAGAATCAACCAATCCATAGTTTTAGAATCCAATACGTTAACTAACTGGTTACCTTACTTGAATTTGTTATGAATATCAGCGCCATGTGTGTTGTAAAGATAGGTTTGTGAGTTTGCTACCATCTTTAACCGCTGGTTTTAATTGAGGCTTTAAATGAAAAAAGGAGCCAATGGCTCCTTTCGTTGAGGTTTCGTTGAAATGGTAGAGTTTTACACTTCTACTGGCTTCGATTTAAAGCTTCTAAATAGTTTTACTAAGATTGGGCTAGATAGTACCAGCACAGCCAGAATAGTGAACGTCATCGTGATTGGTCGTTCCCATAGGAAGCTCAGCTCGCCATCGCTGATCATCAATGCACGTCGTAGGTTCTCTTCCATTAATCCACCAAGGATAAAACCTAGGAGTAATGGGGCAAGTGGGAAGTTAGCTAACCTCAGCGCAATCGCAACCATAGCAACAATGAGCATTACAAAAACATCCATCGTGTTGAAAGACACCAAGTACACGCCTGTGATTGAGAAGAAGATAATCATTGGCAGTAGTACCGTTCTTGGTACCGCGAGCAGTTTAGAGATGTAAGGGATTAGAGGCAGATTCAAGATAACCAGTACGATGTTACCAAAGTACATCGAGATAATTACTGACCAAAATACATCTGGGTGTTCAACGAACAAGCGAGGACCCGGCTGGATACCGTAAGCGATTAGGGCGCCAAGCATGATTGCGGTAGTACCAGAGCCGGGAATACCAAGCGTCAGTAGCGGAACGAATGAACCACTTGAAGCTGCGTTGTTTGCTGATTCAGGAGCAACAAGACCACGAATACTGCCTTTACCAAACTCTTTCTGTTTGTCTTTTGGCGCAAGGCTACGTTCCATACCGTAGCTTAGAAATGCCGCAATAGTTGCACCTGCGCCCGGTAAAACACCCGTAAAGAAACCTAGAATAGAGGAGCGAATCGAAACTGGCGCCACTTCTTTGAACTCTTCTTTGGTAATTTTCATGCTACCAATATCAGCCATCTTTTGGCTTTCTTCGCCGCTAGTGTCTTTCTCTGGTTTCAAAATACCCATTAAAGTCTCACCTAAAGCGAAGGTTGCCATAGCAAGAAGTAGGAAACTAAAGCCATCCATCAGATCCGTTAGGCCGAAAGTGAAACGCTCAACACCAACGCCTTTGTCGATACCAACAGTTGATAGCATCAAACCAAGAATGGTCATCATCCACGCTTTGATTACCTGACCTGGGCCTGCAAACGCCGCTACAGCGGATAAACCTAATAGCATCAATGCAAAGTAGTCTGAAGACTGGAAGCTCAGTGACACGCTTGCTAGAGCCGGAGCCGCAATCAAAAGCATTATTGCCGAAAGCGTGCCGCCAGTGAAAGAAGAGTAAGCCGCGAGTGCCAACGCTTTACCAGCTTGGCCTTTTTGTGCCATCGGGTAGCCATCGAATGCGGTTACTACCGTTGAAGAACAACCCGGAGCGTTGATTAAGATTGATGACGTCGAGCCACCAAATACAGCGCCGTAGTACACACCAGCCATCAAGATTAGGCCAGAAGAAGGATCTAGGCCGTATGTAATCGGGATCATCAACGCGATTGCTGAAATTGGACCGAGTCCCGGTAGCATCCCAATAAAGGTACCAACAAAACAGCCAACAATTACCATCATGATGTTCATTGGCATCACGGCGGTCGAAAGTCCTTGTAAAATTCCGTCTAACATAATGTTATCCCTACCAAAGAGTGAAGATTAAACCAGGCTCTAGGTAGATATCTAAGCCTTGAGTTAATAAAAGAAAGAACGCGATAACGAAAGGAAACGACGCGCCAAATAAGACAGCTTTGCGGCGCTCACCCAGTAGGTAAAAGCCTGCAAGTAAGAAGAAGCTGGTTGCTAAAACAAAGCCAAGATAAGTCAGCCCAACACCGTACAGAGCCATTAACACCAAGAAGCCAATAAGCAGTTTCCAGTTCAACGGCGTAGTGTCGCATGTGACTTTTTTATCTGGCTGTCCGGTTATAAGCAGGATCAACGAAAGGCCAATGCCGATAAACGTTAGCAGGATAGGTAAGGTTCTTGCTGTGAAGGGTTCGTACTCGTCACCGGGGAACAAAGGAATCAGCGTGGTTTGGTAGCCATAGCATAAACACGCAAGCATAAAGAGCATGGCTCCGATGCGATCCTTCGAAAGCAAAGATTCCTTACTCAGAAATTTGGTTGGTAAGTCCGACATATCCAACTCCATTTGGGGTGGTATAAAAAGTAAAAAAGCCGTACATGAGCGAGTCAATGAAATGTCTGGGATCACTAACCAAAGGTAAGCGAATTACGGTACTGGTTTATCAGCCACTTGCGTTTACAACGAATCGGCAAGCGTTAGTAATACGTCTACGAATAAACAAAGGAGTTTGAAGTTAACTCATGCACGGCGAAACAAGGAAAGAGTAAGAGGGCACATAGGCCCTCTATGGTTGTTGGTTATTTCAAGAAACCAAGCTCTCGCATTAGGTCGCCCATCTGTTTTTCTTGATCTTCTAGGAAGGCGTAAAAATCTTTGTCAGCTTTGTAGTTGTCGATCCAACCGTTACGGTCACGAACCACTTGCCACTCATCGGTTTTGTACATTTTGCCAAGCGCTGCATTCCACTCGTCGATCTTCGCTTGGCTTGTGCCTGGTGCCGCAAAGAAACCACGCCAGTTAGCGAATACGGTTTCGTTGCCGTACTCAGTCAGTGTTGGGATGTTAGGTGCAGCGTCAAGACGCTTTGGCGCCGTCACTGCCAATACTTTTACTTGGCCTGATTTAGACATTTCTAGCACTTCACCAAGGCCTGTCGAAAGCAGTTGTGTTTCGCCAGATAATAGAGCTGCCATTGCTTTACCACCTGCATCGTAAGCAATGTATCGCACTTTCTTCGCATCAAAACCTTCGCCTTTGAACGCTGCCGCAACCACAAGGTGGTCCATGCTGCCACGAGCTGAACCACCAGCAATTTTCACTTTACGTGGGTTGGTTTCGAATTCTTTAACGACGTCTTCCCAAGTGTTGTACTTAGAATCCGCAGACGCGACGATTGCACCGTAATCGGCAATGGTTGCTGCTACAGGAGTTAGGTCGCGGAATGATTGTGGGAAGATCCCCGTTAGTGAACGAACAACGATAGGCGTTGAGTTCACCATTAGCGTGTCTTCTTGGCGTTGAGCCGTCTCGATTAGGTGAGCAATCGCTTTACCGCCGCCACCACCAGAAAGGTTTTGGAAAGAGACATTTTCTACGATGTCTGATTTCACCAATACATCACCCGTACCACGAGCTGTCATATCCCAACCGCCACCAGCGCCGCCAGGGATTAGGAAGTGGATTTTTTCTACGTCAGCAGCAAAAGTGTTGAAAGAAAAGGTTGCTGCGATAATAGAAGCCGCAAGAGTAGGTTTCAGTGCCTTGAACATGGTTCACGTTCCTTATATAGGGGATCTCTTCAATGGAGAGAAACTTATGTTTTATATCCAGCTACTAAATACACGAATAGGGTATTGCTTAGTAGATGACGTTAAAGTTAACGGTGTGTTAACGAAATGTCTGTAATGCGGCGATATTGAGAATAAAGAACATTGGATTAATATTGTTCATAAAGTTCACGGGGAGGTGTTGTAGGATTGCTTCTAGCAATAATAACTAGGTTTTTCTTGAGTTTATGTGAACAATTTTTTTGACTGTTGGTCGCTTTATACTGCTGTGTATCATTAAAGAGCGTACTTATTGCGACACAAAGAGTGATATGGAGAGGCGCTCTTTAATATATAGAATAATATGTTGCTAGGTGTGCAGTGCTACTGTAATAATATAATTATAGCTGGCACGTTACATTTCTGAGCTAGTGGTTATTCAAGGATCGAATAATGACAGACAAAAAAATTTCGTTACGATTTACTGTTGGAGGAATGTTTTTACTCGCGACATTTCTTACCGCTGTTGTTGCGGTTTCACTGCAATATTACTTCAGTAAAAAAATGGCGACTGAGAATACCCTATCAAAGTTGACGATGGTGTCCCAAGAGCTGAGTAACTATATCGGCGCGGTTGATTCTGACGCAGCCAATACCGCGCGTTTACTTTCTTCAGTGAAACGTTCTATAAGTAACAAAATATCGAAAGAAGAGTCGCGTAGTATTCTTTCAGAAGCAATTAAAGATAACCCTCTCTTTTATAGTATTTACATTGGCTCATCTAATGAAAACTTCTTCCAAATTATTAATTTAGAATCTGCCCCTGTCGTTAGAGAAAAAATCGGTGCACAACAAAAGGACCGTTGGGTTGTGGTTGAGATTCATAATATAGGGGAGGAGCGCGTCCGTACGACGAAATATTTTGACCAAGAGTTTACGCTAAGAAACTCAACTACGGAGCAGAGCAACTACCTTCCAACAACCAGGCCTTGGTATGTTTCTGCCAATGTTCAGTCGGTCGAAAAAACTCAGCCATATCTTTTCCAGCATTTACAAATTACCGGGCAAACTTATTCTTTAGCGTTTGATTCGAAAATCGAATCTGAAGTTCAACATGTGATTGGTATTGATATTGTGTTGTCTTCTTTAGCTAGCAAACTATCAGGTACGGCGCTTGGCTTAGCAGAAGACAGTAAGGTTGAGTCTTTCTTATATTCGAAATCGGGTAATATTATTGCGTCTAACCTCAAGGTTAACAATCAGGAATCGGAGTTTGATGTATCAACATTGATGCTATCGTCTGAGCAGCAAGCCTTGATTAACGATACCCCTCCGCTGTTAGTGTCTAATCAAAATGATTGGGGGCCTATGGACTTTTCAGTGGCGGGAAAACCAAACGGCTATGCGATAGACCTTCTTAAAATGATTGGTGAGATGACAGGGATCAGGTTTGAATTTGTTAATGGTTTCTCTTGGGGCGAGCTTGTCAGTAAGTTTCAAGAAGGAAGTATTGATGGCCTGCAATCGGTTCAACATTATAAAAATAATGGCATAGATGGCCTATACACGACTCCAATTTATGAATTGCCATTTTCTATCGTGACAAGGGTCGGCGCGAAGGTTGTCACTAATTATGCCGAGCTTGAGGGTAAAAAAGTTGCCATTTTATCTGGGTGGTCAATTATTCCTAAGTTGAGAGAGGATTTTCCGAACATTGATTTAGTTGAATTTGAAAACCTAGAGTCTGCATTTAATTCAATTGAAAGCGAAGAGAACTTTGCTTTCTTAGAAGCAGAACCCGTACTCTCGTTTGCATTAGATAGGTTTTTCCAGCCAGGCCTTGTTGTCAATGGGACTCTAGAAGATCTAAAACAGAACTACTCAAACCAATTCCATTTGGTGCTGCAGAGCAAGCATAAACAATTGCTCCCAATCATTGATCAAGCTATCAGTAAGTTAAGTGGTGAACAACTTGATGCCTTAGCGAAAAAGTGGCTGCATGATACCGGCTTTAATACGAATACGACGGTTCCTTATACTGAACTTTATGATTTGACTAAGGAAGCAACGGTTGAAGGCAGTATGGTAAGGGTAGAGTTGAATGGCGAGATCAAGCATCTCTATTTAAAGAAAATAGACACGGGCGAACACTACTCTGAGTATTTTGCGGTATTGATTCCCGAATCTGAAGTCTTCAGTACAGTCAATAAACGTCTAGCAACCTCTGTTGGTGTAACGGTGTTACTGATGAGTTTGACGTTGCCTATTGCTTGGGTTTTTGGTGCGCCGATAGTGCATCCAATTCGCCAATTAGAGGAAGAGACTCATAAGGTTAAGCTGCGTGATTATGACAACGTGACAATTCTTGATACTCGAATCAAAGAAGTGTGGGAATTATCTGTTGCTGTAAAAGATATGGCTATGGAGATTAAACGACATGAACAGATGCAAGAGGCGTTTGTTGAGTCGTTTATCAAGCTCATCGCTCAAGCGATCGATGATAAGTCCGCTTATACGGCAGGGCATTGTAATCGTGTACCAGAACTCGGCTTGATGCTGGCTGACGCGGCGGAACAATCGCAGTCTGAGCACTTCAAAGACTTTGAGTTTAAAAATGATGACGAACGCCGTGAGTTTAGAATTGCGGCTTGGCTTCATGATTGTGGCAAGATCACGACACCGGAACACATCGTCGATAAAGGTACGAAGTTAGAAGCGAACTACAACCGAATCCACGAGGTGAGAACTCGATTTGAAGTACTTTGGCGTGATGCGGAAATCACCGCTTTGAGAAAACAACTTGATGGTACGCTATCAACGCAACTGATAGCCGATGAACTTACGGCAACGAAGCAGCAGCTACAAGATGACTTTGCCTTTATCGCTACGTCGAACGTTGGTGGTGAGTTCATGAGTGATGACAAAGTCACTCGTATTCGCTCGATAGCTGAGACGACCTGGACGCGTCACTTTGATGATCAACTTGGTCTATCACCGATAGAGGCAATGAATCGAGAGCCGAGTTCAAGTTTACCAGCCACAGAACCACTTTTGAGTGATAAGCCAGAGCACATAGTGAAAAGAGATAGGCCGTTAGAATTTGACCCGAAACATCAAATTAAAATGGATGTGCCTGAGCACTTATACAACCTAGGCGAAGTCTACAATCTGAGTATTGCACGCGGTACATTGACTGCTGAAGATAGATTTAAGATAAACGAGCACATGCTTGGCACGATTAAGATGCTTGAGAACCTGCCATTCCCGAAAGAGCTAAGTCGTGTTCCTCGCTACGCTTCAACTCACCATGAAACACTTAAAGGTACAGGGTATCCAAGGAAGCTGACTGGTGATGACCTCTCAATCCCAGAACGTATTCTGGTGATCTCTGATATTTTTGAGGCATTAACCGCTGCAGATAGGCCTTATAAGAAGGCTAAGCCAATCAGTGTTGCTGTCGACATCATGTATAAAATGGCATTGGACGAGCATCTCGATATCGAACTGTTTAGATTGTTCTTAACCAGCGGCACTCACCTGCGTTATGCAGAAGAGTATCTGAAGCCGGAACAAATTGATTTCGTTGATATCAGCAAATACCTAGATGTTACTCGTCAGATTGCTTGAGTAAAGGTGGCTTGTTAGAACGGGGTCTATGAATGAAAGGCGCACATGAGTGCGCCTTTTTTATATCTGTTTATCGGTGAACAGGTAGATCGACTCAAAGTGCTCTGCGTTTGTCAAGTCTGTCTATAAGTTGTCGACACATTGGTTTCGAGTGATTTCAGGGTAGGGAAGGGTTTAGCGGCTCTTTCTTTGCTTAAATCGATAAATAACAAGTGGTTGAATTGTTTTTAGTGTCCTTTTAAGTAAGTTTTTATCGCCTATAGAAAGTACTACCTTAGTCTAAATTGTCGACAATTTGCTTGATTGTCGACAATTTAATCGTGTATTTTATGTTCATGTTATGGAATTGTTGACAATTAAGGTTCAGCAAATAGAAGTGAGCAGCGTGAATATGAATACTGCGATAAAAGATCTCAGCTTAAATGCAAACACGAAAACACGTGTTAGCGATAAAGAGAACACTAAATCAGAAAATCTCACTGAGTATCTCGTTGAGGCGATTGTTAGCGGTGAATTACTACCGGGCAGTAAGATTTCGGAACCTGAATTGGCTAAACGCTTCGAAGTAAGCCGAGGCCCATTACGTGAAGCGATAATGCGAGTTGAAGGGCTTGGCCTAATAGAACGCATTCCACATGTTGGCGCGCGAGTGATTACTTTTTCGGCAGAAAAACTGCTAGAGCTTTACGCGGTGCGAGAGGCTTTGGAAGGCATGGCTGCTCGACTCGCAGCGAGACATATCACACAAGAAGAGCTTGTCGGGCTTGAAGGGTTATTGTCGACACATTCAAAGCATATCGATGAAGTAGAAGGTTCTTCTTACTTTCATCAACATGGGGATTTTGATTTCCATTACCGCATTATCAAAGCGAGTCGCAACAGCAAACTCATTTCGTTGTTGTGTGACGAGCTTTATCACTTATTACGCATGTATCGCTATCAATCACCTAGGGCGCAGTCTCGTCCAAAAGAGGCGCTAGATGAACACAAATACATTCTACAAGCGATCCGTAACCGTGATGAAGAGCTAGCAGAAATGCTTATGCGAAGACACATATCGGGAAGTCGACTGCTTATAGAACAACAAATCCAATCCAAAGATCTTGATTAACTGGCGACTGGTATCTGTCAGCGGGTCAGAGCTGGCGATAACCAAAAGCCGTAAGTCTTAAAGGTTAGCTAGAAATAAACAATTAACAGGGAGCGTCATTATGAAGTTATCAGCAGGAGCTAAGTTCCGACAAGCTGTGCAAGACAACGACCCATTGCAGATCGTCGGCACGGTCAATCCGTACTGCGCGATGATGGCAAAGAACTTGGGGCATCAGGCGATCTATTTGTCTGGCGGAGGCATCGCCAATGCGTCTTATGGGTTGCCTGATTTAGGCATCACCACATTGAACGATGTGTTGGTAGATGTTGAACGTATTACCAACGCGTGTGATCTGCCATTGCTGGTGGATATCGATACGGGATTTGGTGGCGCATTCAATATTGTACGTACGATTCGCGCTATGGAGAAGGCAGGCGCAGCAGCAATCCACATGGAAGACCAAGTCGCTCAGAAACGCTGTGGTCATCGACCAAATAAAGCGATTGTAAGTCAGCAAGAGATGGTCGATAGAGTTAAGGCTGCAACTGATGCTAGAACCGACGAAAGCTTTGTGATTATGGCTCGTACGGATGCATTGGCGGTTGAAGGAATAGACAGTGCGATTGAACGAGCGATAGCTTGTGTTGAAGCGGGCGCAGACATGATCTTCCCTGAGGCGATGAATCAACTCGATCAATACGTGAAGTTCTCGGCAGCGCTGAAATCAGCAACGGGCAAGCACGTGCCTATTCTTGCGAACATCACTGAATTTGGCCAAACACCACTCTACAGCTGTAACGAGTTAGCCCAATCAAGTGTCGACATGGTGCTTTATCCATTGAGTGCGTTCCGTGCGATGAACAAAGCGGCGGAGAATGTTTACAAACACTTGTTAGTTGAAGGTAATCAAGAAGCTTTGTTGGATTCAATGCAAACCCGTAAAGAGCTTTACGAACACCTGAATTACCACGACTACGAGAACAAGCTTGATCAGTTGTTTTCAAGCGAAGGGTAAACCGGTTTCAATTAATCAAAAATTAACTTAATCCAATAACGTGAAATGGTTAGTCGCCATATCCAGTACCGATGATAAAGATCATCGGATACATAAACAGGCAGCACCAAAGAGTGCAGGCGACTAACACAGAAAAGGAGTTCACCATGTCTGTATCTTTGAGTGATAAAGCAGCTGTCGATAAGGCTTCAACAGAAAACCAACAACAAAGCGCAAAAACAGCAAGTACACCAGTAAGCGCACCTGCAATAGGTGGTGCTGGTCTACGTGGCCAAAGTGCGGAACCACTGCGCTATGTACCGTAGGCCAGTCAGGAACGGGTTTAACCTACCGTGGCTATGACATAACCGACCTTGCTAATCATGCTCAGTTCGAAGAAGTGGCGCATCTGCTACTAAGAGGTCACTTACCCACTGAAAAAGAGCTCGATGACTACAAAGCCTTGTTAGTTGGTCTGCGCGGCTTGCCTCAACCTTTGAAAGCGGCCTTAGAACTGATCCCTGCAGACGCTCATCCAATGGATGTGATGAGAACTGGTTGTTCAATGCTAGGTAATCTAGAGCAAGAGACTGATTTTTCTGAGCAACTGCCCGCGACTGAACGAATGCTCGCGCTTTTCCCTGCCATTATTTGTTATTGGTACCGCTTTAGCCATGATGGCGTGCGAATTGATACTGAAGATCAAAGTGAAGCCTGTCTGGGTGGCTACTTCTTGAAAATGCTAACGGATAAAACACCTAGTGAACTTCATAAGAAGGTGATGCACTGCTCGCTAACCCTGTATGCGGAACATGAGTTTAATGCTTCGACTTTTGCCGCTCGTGTTTGTGCATCAACGTTGTCTGATATCCATTCGTGCGTCACCGCAGCGATTGGTACGTTGAGAGGTCCTTTACATGGCGGTGCGAATGAAGCGGCGATGGAAATGATCCAAGATTGGCAAACGGCTGATGAAGCAGAAACTAACATCATGCAGATGCTTGCTAACAAAGACAAAATCATGGGCTTCGGTCATGCCATTTATCGTGAGAGCGATCCACGAAACGCCTTAATCAAGCATTGGTCAAAAGAGCTAGCTCAAGAGGTGGGTGATAAACAGCTTTATGCCGTTTCAGAGCGTGTTGAAGCGGTTATGAAGCGCGAGAAAGGACTGTTCTGTAATGCTGACTTCTTCCATGCGTCGGCTTATCACTTCATGGACATCCCAACCAAACTGTTTACGCCAATCTTCGTGATGAGCCGCCTTACGGGTTGGACAGCACACGTGTTCGAACAAAGAGAAAACAATCGCATCATTCGTCCAAGTGCAGACTACACCGGGCCAGAGCATCAAGACTGGCTACCTATTCATCTACGTTAGCCCTCTATAACGAGCCGACTTATATCTTGAGGTGACTTCCGTCTTCATACGACAAGGCCTCAAGAAACAACGAATAGAATTTAACAGATAATGGTGGATGTATGTCTGATGTAAAACTTGAAAGAAACCAAGAGCTTGATGAAAACAAGTATCGAAAGGTTTTACCGGGAACGGGTTTAGAATATTTCGACGCTTGCGAAGCGGTAGAAGCAATCTTCCCGGGCGCTTATAAAACCTTGCCTTATACGTCGCGAGTGTTGGCAGAGCAATTAGTAAGACGCTGTGATCCTGAAACCCTTGAAGACAGCTTAAAGCAGATCATTGAACGCAAGAGTGACTTAGATTTTCCTTGGTATCCTGCGCGAGTGGTGTGTCATGACATTCTAGGTCAAACAGCCCTAGTAGATTTGGCTGGATTAAGAGACGCGATTGCCGACCAAGGCGGAGACCCTGCCAAGGTGAACCCAGTGGTCGAAACTCAACTGATTGTTGATCACTCTTTGGCAGTGGAACATGCCGGGTTTGATAACGAAGCATTTGATAAAAACCGCGCGATTGAAGAGCGCAGAAACGAAGACCGTTTTCATTTTATTGAATGGTGTAAAACCGCGTTTAAAAACGTGAGTGTGATCCCAGCGGGTAACGGGATCATGCACCAGATTAACTTGGAGAAAATGTCTCCAGTTATTCAATCTAAAGAAGGCATCGCGTTTCCTGATACTTGTGTTGGTACCGATAGCCATACACCGCACGTTGATGCTCTGGGCGTTATTGCGATTGGTGTGGGCGGCTTGGAAGCTGAGACAGTGATGCTCGGTCGTCCGTCGATGATGCGATTGCCTGATATTGTCGGCGTTAAACTGACGGGTCAGAGACAAGAAGGGATAACTGCAACGGATATTGTGCTTGCGATTACTGAGTTCCTTCGCAATGAGAGAGTGGTCTCAAGCTATTTGGAATTCTTCGGTGAGGGGGCTCGTGCACTGACCATTGGTGACCGCGCAACCATCTCCAACATGACGCCAGAGTATGGTGCGACAGCGGGTATGTTCTATATCGATGAGCAGACTATTCAATACCTGAAACTCACTGGTCGAGAGCCTGAGCAGGTTGAACTAGTTGAACGCTACGCCAAGCAAACTGGGCTATGGGCTGACGATCTCGATTCTGCCCAATATGAGCGTGTACTTGAGTTTGATTTATCGAAGGTTGAGCGCAATCTTGCAGGGCCGTCTAACCCTCATCGCCGTTTGCCAACCAGAGAGCTGGCTGAACAAGGTATCAGTCAAACATCTTGGAAAGAGCAGCATGCTAAGCAGTACAGCGATGAACAGATGCCTGATGGTGCCGTAATCATCGCAGCGATTACCTCTTGTACTAACACCAGTAATCCAAGAAATGTGGTCGCCGCAGCATTGGTGGCTAAGAAAGCCAATCAGCTTGGATTAGTTCGTAAACCGTGGGTGAAAACGTCATTTGCTCCAGGTTCTAAAGTTGCCAAGCTCTATCTCGAGTCGGCGGGTTTGCTTCCTGAGCTGGAACAATTAGGATTTGGTATCGTCGGTTATGCGTGTACTACCTGTAATGGTATGAGCGGAGCCCTAGATCCTGCTATCCAACAAGAGATCATCGACCGCGACCTGTACTCAACCGCTGTGTTGTCAGGGAATCGAAATTTCGATGGTCGAATCCATCCCTATGCAAAACAAGCGTTTTTAGCCTCACCGCCATTAGTGGTTGCTTATGCCTTGGCGGGTACGATTCGCTTTGATATCGAGAAAGACAGCTTAGGCACTGACAACCATGGTAAGCCAATCTACTTAAGCGATTTATGGCCGAGTGATGCCGAGATCGATGCTGTTGTCGGTGAGCATGTTAAGCCTCAGCAATTCCAACAAATCTACGTAAAAATGTTCCAGCCAGACGAGGAGCAGGTGACTACTGAACCGCTTTATGACTGGCGACCTCAAAGTACCTATATTCGCAGGCCACCTTATTGGGAAGGTGCTCTTGCGGGAGAACGAAGCCTATCTGGTATGAGACCTTTAGCGATTCTGGGTGACAATATCACTACAGATCACTTATCCCCTTCAAATGCGATTCTCGCTTCGAGCGCTGCGGGGGAATATCTCACCAAAATGGAAGTGCCGGAAGAGGACTTTAACTCTTACGCGACCCATCGAGGTGATCACTTAACCGCGCAACGAGCAACATTCGCCAACCCTAAGCTGTATAACGAAATGGTTAAGGACGCTGGAGAAGTCGTGCAAGGTTCACTAGCAAGAGTTGAACCCGAAGGTCAAGTTACGCGAATGTGGGAAGCGATAGAAACCTACATGAACCGTAAACAGCCTTTGATTGTCGTGGCGGGTGCGGATTATGGACAAGGTTCATCACGTGACTGGGCTGCCAAAGGTGTGCGTTTAGCGGGTGTTGAAGTGATTGTGGCTGAAGGATTTGAAAGAATTCACAGAACCAACTTAGTTGGCATGGGTGTATTGCCTCTGCAGTTCAAAGTAGGAACGAATCGCAATACCTTAGAGTTGGACGGCACCGAGCTTTACGACGTGTACGGTGACATTGAAGCAGGTTCTGATTTAGCTCTAGTCATCACTCGTAAAAACGGTGAAAAGCTTGATGTTCCTGTGACCTGCCGACTAGACACGGCAGACGAAGTGAATGTTTATAGCGCTGGTGGAGTGTTGCAACGTTTCGCCAAAGACTTTCTTGCAAATTAGGAGCTGGTTATGAACATCAAACAGATAAAAGTACCTGCTACCTATATGCGGGGCGGAACAAGCAAAGGTGTCTTTTTCAACTTAAGTGACTTACCTGAAGCTGCGCAAGTTGCCGGAGAAGCTCGAGACGCATTACTTCTGCGCGTGATTGGTAGTCCAGATCCTTATGGCAAACAAACCGATGGCATGGGTGGCGCAACATCCAGCACCAGCAAAACCGTTATTGTTTCGAAAAGCAGTAAAGCCGATCACGATGTTGATTACCTATTCGGCCAAGTAGCAATAGACAAGCCGTTCGTTGATTGGAGCGGTAACTGCGGCAATCTGTCTGCTGCAGTGGGCCCATTTGCTATTCATAGTGGCCTAGTCGACTCGAATCGTATTCCAGAAAACGGTGTGGTCGAGGTGCGAGTATGGCAAGTGAACATAGAGAAAACCATTATTGTTCATGTACCTATCGCTGATGGGGAAGTCCAAGAGTTAGGTGACTTTGAGCTCGATGGTGTCACTTTCCCCGCTGCTGAGATCCAAGTCGATTTTCTAGACCCCGCCGATGCGAGTGGTTCTATGTTTCCAACAGGGAATGTTGTCGATTTTTTAGATGTTCCCGAATTGGGCTGCATCAAAGCAACATACATCAATGCAGGGATACCAACCATTTTTGTTGATGCTGAATCGGTTGGTTATCAAGGTACAGAGCTTCAATCTGATATCAATAGTGATGCCAAAGCTTTGGCTCTGTTTGAATCCATCCGAGCACATGGTGCAGTAGCGATGGGGCTGATTGATTCTTTAGAACAAGCTGAATCACGCCAACACACACCTAAAGTCGCGTTTGTTGCTAAGCCTCAAGACTATCAAGCTTCAAGTGGCAAGTCAGTTACTGTGGATGAGACAGACCTGCTGGTACGCGCTCTGTCTATGGGGCAATTGCATCACGCCATGATGGGCACAGCTGCGGTTGCGATTGCTTCAGCTGCGAGTGTTCCGGGCACGCTAGTGAATTTAGCGGCGGGAGGAGGCTCTCGTGACTTTGTGACTTTTGGGCACCCATCAGGAACATTGAAGGTAGGTGCTAAAGCGCTAGAGACAGAAAGCGGATGGAGAATTGAGAGGGCGATTATGAGTCGTAGTGCCCGAGTGATCATGGAAGGTGCCATTCGTGTGCCTTTTCCCAAGTAAAGCGATTTTCGTGTTCGGTTAAATGTTCCGAACACAACGCTGAGAAAAGAGCGCAATCAAGTGCTACTGCCAAAGGGCAGGCGCTTGGAAAATGGATGAATCATGGAGGTGGCACTATGTCTGCTACGAATCGAATGACTAGAAAAACAGATTACATCACCGAGTATCAATGGGCGAGGGAAGACCCAAATTCGTTTTGGGAAACACAATCACAAGCGATAGATTGGTTTGAACCACCAAAAACGATATTACAAACTGACGATAACGGAATTGAGCGTTGGTTTCCTGATGGGGTGATGAACACCTGCTGGCTCGCGCTGGATTATCATTGTGAAAATGGGCGAGGTGACAATACCGCACTGATTTACGACTCTCCAGTTACAGGAACTCAATCCTCGTACACTTACAATCAATTGCGTAACCAAGTGGCTAAAGTCGCTGGTATGTTAGCCACGCAAGGCGTTACCAAAGGTGATCGTGTGGTGATCTACATGCCAATGATTCCTGAAGCGGCGATGGCAATGTTGGCCTGTGCACGACTAGGTGCGGTGCATTCGGTGGTGTTTGGTGGTTTTGCCCCTCATGAGCTTGCCGTTCGAATTGAAGATGCCGAGCCCAAGGTGTTGATTACTGCATCCTGCGGTGTCGAGATAAATAAAGTCCTGCCATATAAGCCGATGGTCGATCGCGCGATCATGGACAGCCGATGGAAGCCTGAGAAAGTGGTGGTATTCCAAAGAGAGCAGTCTCTAGCCGAATTGAACAACGAACGTGATGTACTTTGGCAGCAAGCTGTTGAGGATGCTTTGCCTCACGTATGTGTGCCTGTTCTAGCGACTGACCCACTATATATCTTGTATACATCAGGGACGACGGGTAAGCCAAAAGGCGTGGTGCGCGATAATGGTGGTCATGCGGTCGCGATGAAATACTCGATGAGCACTATCTACGATATGCCGCAAGATGGTGTGTTTTGGGCGGCTTCTGATGTCGGCTGGGTAGTGGGGCATTCCTATATTGTGTATGCGCCATTGATTCATGGTTGCACAACCATCTTGTTTGAAGGAAAGCCAGTTAGAACGCCAGATCCGGGGGCATTCTGGCGTGTGTGTGAAGAGTACAACGTCGATGTGTTATTTTCTGCGCCAACGGCATTTAGAGCTATCAAGAAAGAAGATCCTGAAGGCGAGTTACTCACCAAGTATGACTTATCATCGCTCAAGTCGATTTTTATGGCGGGAGAGCGTTTGGACCCGCCAACATTGGATTGGGTTGAGTCTCATACCAATAAACCGGTTATTGACCACTGGTGGCAAACCGAAACGGGTTGGGCTATTTCTGCCAATCCGACAGGGCTGGAATCTTTGCCAGTGAAAGCAGGTTCTTCAACTAAGCCTGTGCCCGGTTACCAAGTCGAGATTCTTAATGAATTGGGTGAAACGGCACAGCCTAATCAGCAAGGCTTTGTTGCACTCAAACGTCCACTACCACCCGGTTGTCTGCCAACGGTTTGGCGTAATCATGATCGATTTGAATCTGGCTATCTGAGCCAATTCCCAGGCTATTATGTTTCTGGGGACGGTGGCTATCTCGATGAAGATGGGTATCTATTTATTATGGGCCGTATCGACGATGTGATAAACGTAGCGGGACACCGTCTGTCGACTGGAGAAATGGAAGAGATCGTGGGTGGTCACCCAGCCATTGCAGAATGTGCGGTAGTCGGGATTCACGATGACTTGAAAGGACAACTTCCTTTAGGTCTAGTTGTGTTAAAAGATGGCGTAAAAGTCGATGGCATTGAGTTGCAAAGGGAATTGGTTGGCAAGGTTCGTAATGAGATCGGCGCGGTAGCTTGTTTTAAGCAAGCCTTGGTTGTTGAGAGGTTACCTAAGACACGCTCAGGTAAGATCTTACGTAGAACGATCCGGCAGATCGCAGAAGGTGAACAATATGTGGTGCCTTCAACTATTGACGACCCTACCAGCTTAACTGAAATTGCTGAAAAGCTCGGCAAATAGAAGTCGCAGTTTAGGTAATCTCACCTTCGGCTTGTTGATTTATACATAATCCGGCGTGATGGTTTACCTAAACTCTACTTTATTCATCCGCTTATCCATTGCGTTTACTATGACCTCATTATGAATCCCACATATTGAGGTCTTTTTATGCGAGCTTACTTTTTGTTGATTGCTTTATTGGTCAGTGGTGCTGCTAGTGCCAGTATTTCAAAGGATGAAGCGAGTAGAGCGTTGTTAGAACCTTTGAGTCATCCCAAGGTATTTAAATGTGTATCAAAGACTGGCGTCGATCTCTATCAAGCGGTTTTTGATATTGGTGTGGGATATGAAGCCGACCCTATTAACTCGAAGATGATCGTTAATTCAAGGAAAGGCCGCTACGAATATCAAATCTTAGGCGCAGTAAGGTCTGAAAGAGCTGGTGAAATTGTCGTGTTAACTCGCCATGTGGGAGACGGTGTTAAAGTTGCGGCTATGATTGATGACGAAAATGGCAAGATACTGGGGATCGGCGATAAAAATCATTATCGAGATTGTGGTGTTAGGCCACCACCTAGCGTAGCAAACATGCAAAACTTTTGGTCTAAAGGCTAAGAGATATGTGAAAGGCAAGAATTATAGAGAAAGCGCGATTGAGGCGACCTTATTGGTCGCCCTTTTTGTTGGTGAGGATAAAGCGAGCTCAAAGCTATATATCATTAATCAGTTATGTGATGGCTGAATAATACATAGCTGAACATGATGTATCGTCTAAACGTGGCTTTATTTATCTCATTAACGGTTCTGCTTAAGATGGCTCTACTCAAAACGAAGAACTAAGCGAGACTCCTATGAAATTCACTAAACCTTTTCTTTTAGCGACACTGATTGTGACTCTTTCTGGTTGCGCATCACCAGCAATGGATAACGAAAATGAGAATGCCGCACGTAATCGTGGTGCGGTAGGTGGTGCTTTATTAGGAGCAACAGCCGGCGCTCTAACTGGAGATGCGAGTTTAGCCGTTAAGGGCGCTGCATTAGGTGGTGTGACCGGTGGTGTTGCGGGTTCAATGAAAGATACGGACGATGCAAGAAACGCACAACGAACCCAAGTTACTGCTGATGGTCTAGCGCAAGACAATCGCACTGATGCAGAAAAGCGAGTTGCGGAAGTAGAGGCGGAAATTAAGCTTATTGAACTGGAACAACAGCTTGCTGATCTCAAAGAAGAGAAAGAAGATAACGGTGCATAAAGCTGAAGCTACAGCAAAAGCCACAGCAAAAACCATAGCTTCGATATTCGTTTAATTCAAAATCATTCAAACAGAATGGCCACGTAATGTGGCCGTTTTTGTATCTAAAATACACACTTCAAACAATGAATTAATTCAATAACTTGTATAGATACTCACGCCAAGTAAACTAGACTCAGTTTAGATATTAATTTGGTTTGAGAAGCGCAATAGTCATGAATGTCACCTTAAGGGCCGCAAAGCACGCGGATTTAGAACAACTTAACGAGTTAATGTTCGATCTCCACCATCACCACCACCTTGCTAGCCCAGAGCACTTTAAAACGGCAGAAGAGATTGAGCAGGAAAAAAGCATTGCACGATACTTGGATGACCCTGAATGTTTGGTTTATGTGGCATTAAAAGGTGAGCTCATTGTTGGCTTTATCTCTGGGCATTTTTGTGAGCTTATCTCAACGGTCAGCAAACCAGTGCCGATGGGAAGTGTCGATGAACTGTTTGTCTTGCCTGATTATCGAAAAGAATCGATTGCTGAAAAGTTGTTTAACAAAGTTGAAAGTACTTTTGATGATTATGGGGTTGAACAAGTCTTTGTAGAAGTTTGGGACTTTAACTCGCCTGCCAAGGACTTCTATCAAAAAATGGGGTTCACACCTCACATTCAATGGATGAGGAAGGCTTTGCACAAAACGTAGACAGCGATTTTGTGTGGCTTTGATTACAATAGTTCAACTGCAAAAGCAGTCTTCAATATTCTTCTATTATTTTTTAGGTAAACTCGTTGGTTATTCGATATTTATTAGTTTTCATACTGTCTCTTTTGAGTACTACTTCCGCTTGGGCAAACGACACTTTGCCCGATCATATCGCGGGCGCCTTGTGTGTAGTACGTGCTGATAACCAAATCGTGTTGGTTGATGAGTTGATCACCGGTCAATTGTCTCTACCGGGAGGCACTGTTGTTTCAGGTGAGCCGCCAGCCGTCGCGGCGCAACGTGAAACGTGGGAAGAGGCTGGTTTGTCGGTAACGGTCGGTGATGTGCTAGGTTATACCGACAGTGCCGTCGTGTTTGATTGTATTTCTGACTCTGAAGTGATCAGTTACAAGGCTCGAAATGAGTTAGGTGGCTTTGAGCTGCCGATTTGGTTTGCTCCTCATTATGGCGTGGAAGTCAGCCGAGCGATGTTACTTCCTCCTACTGAATTGCAAGATCACCAATACCGCTACCCAGAACAGTGGTCTGAGATTAACGAGCTGTTTTTATCTGCGACAGATCAACCGGTGACGTATGTGACTGAGCTGGTGGGCGCGGCACCCAAAGTCCATCAAGTTGAATTAAATTGGATTGTGTCACTTCAAAACACGTTCGATAAGATGCCAAGCGTATTTACGAATACTGTGCTTTTGACTGACTTGTTGGCCAAGCCATGGGTCTTCATTGTGATATTGCCGTTAATTGCTTGGTACTTTGGCCGTAACTTCGCGTTGAAGTTTGGCTTTACTTTGATCTCGGTGACACTACTTACTTTAATCGCGCACCAAGGTTTTGGTTTTCCACGTCCACACGCTTACTTGCCAACATTGAAACTGGTGATGAGCAGTGGGTATAGTTTTCCAAGTCTGTTGGCTGCCTTGTGGGTCAGTTTAACCTTGTTAGTCTTTTGGAAACTAAAGCGCCTCTTGGAGCAAAAAGCCATTCTGGTAGTGCTCGCTGGCCTGCTGTGGATCATGCTATTTAAGTCTTATTCAGGTAGTGCGTTTTTTAGTGATGTATTAATGGGTGGCGTATTAGGCGCTTTAACGACGTGGCATATCGTGAGATTAGACGCGAAACCGGATGTTGATATTAGCGCCTTATTGAGTTCTAAAGGTGTTTGGTGGGCATTGTGCTTACTGTCGATTGTTCTGACGGTGATATGGCCACTGCCAACATTCTCATTCTGGGTGGCGATTTTGATGACGATTGCATGCCTAGTGACGTTAACAGACTCGAAACCTTTGGTTGGTCAGTTCTCATTCAAGATCGTTCTTGGAGTGATGGCGATGTTGTTAGCGGGAAATCTGCTGATTAGCTGGGCTGGAAGCTTTGTCTCTTTCAGCGGTATTGCTTCATTTATTGTTGAAACGTTACGTTTCCCAATCTTGATTCTGTTTGGTGTGGTGGCATTTCGTCTGCCATGGAAAAGAGAGTAAGCGACTCGACTAACACAAAATCAAAAAGGCTGTGCAGTGCACAGCCTTTGTCATTTCTGAAACAAGCAAAAAGTAATTCTTATTAGAACCTGTTGAGCGTTTATGAGTTGAAGATAAACTTCTCAATCGCGACCGCTACACCATGGTCGTCGTTGCTAGCTGTGATGTGATCCGCCAGTTTCTTGGTTTCTTCCATTGCGTTTTCCATTGCAATGCCAAGGCCTGCGTATTCAAGCATATGGTGATCGTTTTCAGCATCACCCATGCAGATGACTTCTTCCGCTTTAATGCCTAAGTGTTTCGCTATCGCTTCAATACCGACACCCTTGTTTGATTTCGGGTTTAGGAACTCTAAGAAGAATGGTGCACTTTGTACGATAGTAAACTGAGTCTTAAGCTCTTGTGGCAACTTACCGATGATTTCAGTCAGCTTGCTTGGTTCAGCGACAATCATAGTTTTGATGATTTCGTGGTCATCTTCTAGTTGAGAAAAGTCGAACTCGGTTATATCTAAGCAATTAATACGCGCTTCAATACCAGTGTACTCATTGTTCTCAGGTGTGATTAAGCCGTGGATCTTGCTGAAAGCATGGACATAACCACCAAGCTGTTGAGCGAGGGCAGCAATCTCTTTTGCGGCTTTGCCGTTGCTGATCTCACTGTGAATGATCTCTTTTGTCGATACGTTCTGAACCATAGAGCCGTTGTAGAAGAGTACAAAGTCATCTTCGCCGTCAATCGAAAGCTCATCTAATTTGCTTTGCATGCCTTCTAAAGGGCGACCAGAAGCGAGAACTACTTTCACACCTGCAGCTCGTGCTTTGGCGATTGCGTCTTTGTTCTCTTGAGAAATCACTTTTTCACTGTTGAGTAGTGTGCCATCCATATCAAGAGCAATCAGTTTGTACATGTTGTTCCTTACTAAAAAATTAAAAGCTAACGAAATCTATGGGCGAAAGGATAAGGGAACTTGAAAGTTCAGGCTAGGGCTTTGATCAACTCATTTATCAGTACTCATTTGTTTGACCAAAAGGGGGAAGTGCTTTAAGGTCTGCGGTTGATTAATTTCATCAAATGATTGAGCTGAGGGAAAGTTGTACAAGATTAATGAAATGTTTGAAACCATTCAGGGTGAGGGCGTGTTTACTGGCGTTCCCGCTGTTTTTGTTCGTCTGCAAATTTGCCCAGTGGGCTGTTCTTGGTGTGATACCAAGCAGACCTGGGAAGCGTTGCCAGAAGAGGAAACCAGCCTTGGCGATATTATGGTTAAGACAGAAGATTCACCTACTTGGTCAGCAATCGATGCTCAAGGAATCGTGAATGAATATATCAAGCAAGGTTACACTGCTAAGCACATTGTGATTACTGGTGGTGAGCCATGCATTTATGATCTTGTTCCTCTTACTGAAGCGTTTGAGCAGCACGGTTGTCGCTGTCAGATTGAAACTAGCGGAACATCAGAAGTTAAAGCCACACCGGACACTTGGGTTACGGTGTCACCGAAAGTGGCGATGAAAGCGAAACTGGAAATCTTAGATAGCGCCTTGCAACGTGCTAACGAAATTAAGCATCCAGTAGGTACAAGCAAAGACATCGAACAACTTGACGGTTTATTGGAGCGAGCAGCAGTTCCTAACGACACTGTTATCGCTCTGCAACCAATCAGCCAAAAAGACCGCGCTACTCAGCTTTGTATTGATACCTGCATTGAGCGCAATTGGCGCTTATCAATACAAACTCACAAATATTTGAGCATCGCATAGGTTGTATTTTTACTGGGCAAGATAAGTCGCTAGTAGAAGGTTCACGTAAGGATTTAAGATGAAAAAAGCAGTGGTAGTATTCAGTGGTGGTCAAGACTCAACAACGTGTCTTGTTCAAGCATTAAAAGAGTATGATGAAGTTCATGCGATTACGTTTGATTATGGTCAGCGCCATAGACTCGAGATTGAAGTTGCTGAGTCATTGTCGAAAGAGCTTGGTGTGAAAGCGCACAAAGTGATGGATGTGACTCTGTTGAATGAACTGGCTATCAGCTCTTTGACTCGTGACGATATTCCTGTGTCTCATGAGCTGCAAGAGAATGGGCTGCCGAATTCATTCGTTCCTGGTCGTAATATTCTATTTCTGACTCTAGCGGGTATTTACGCTTACCAAATCGGTGCTGAAACCGTGATTACAGGTGTGTGTGAAACAGACTTTTCTGGTTACCCTGATTGTCGTAATGACTTTGTGAAGGCGATGAACTCTGCACTTGTACAAGGTATGGACAAGCAGCTTGATATCAAAACACCGCTAATGTGGTTAAACAAGGCTGAGACATGGGCGCTAGCAGACCAGTACTCAGCACTTGAACTTGTTAGAAACAAAACACTGACTTGTTACAACGGCATTGTTGGTGATGGCTGTGGCGATTGTCCGGCATGTGAACTGCGTAAAGTTGGCCTTAACGATTACCTCGGTGATCGCGAAAGCATCATGGCTGAGTTGGTTCGCAAACAGGCTGAGAATAAATAATTTCAGGTAAATCAATCGGTTCGTTATATGCATCAATAATGCAGTTTCGGCCGTTGCTTTTGGCTTGATAGAGTGCTTGGTCGAGCACTGAATACAAGTCATCAAAGTCACTTAATGCGTTTGAGGTTGCTAGATAAGCAAAACTCGCGGTCACATTAAGTGACTTTTTGCTTTCTGATAAAAAGACAGTGCTTGAAATGGCGTAGTGCAACTCTTCAACGCGTTCTCGTACCTCTGCTGGTGGGGTATCGGTTAACATGATGACAAATTCTTCACCCCCTAAGCGACCAAACAATTCACCATTCACTAAGTGTTTTCTAATTTGATCACTAATATGGACCAGTGCCCGATCACCAGTAGGGTGCCCATGCTCATCATTAATCTTCTTAAACTTATCTAGATCGAGCAGCACGAGCACATGCTGTTTGTCCGTCCCTTTACAGCGTTTCACTCTTTTGATTCTTCGAATTATCTCAGTTCGGCTATATGCTTTCGTTAAGCCATCAATTGCTGCTTTTGCGCGAACCGTTTTGTTTATCAATACCGTGAAGCTTGCAGCGCAAAGCAACAGAATAACAACGATGTTGTACATCCATCTTTGATGTTCCATTTTTTCAATTTGAACGCGGTCGAGTTTCGTCTGATGTGTCAGGAAAGAGCTTTCTAGTTCTTGTTCATATTTGGCGTGCGTCAGGCCGAGCGCTTCGAGTGCGAGTCGATTGTCGATATCTCTAGCTTCCATTTGTATTGACGAGTATCGCTGGTAGAAATAGAAAGCTTGTTGGTAATCGCTGAGTGATTGATGAATATCAGAAAGCTGAAGAAGTGACTGCGCGATGTATTTATGCCTTGTGACTCGTTCAGCTAATTCTAGCGCTTGTTGAGCATAGTTGAGTGCTTCCGTTGGCAATTTCTGTTCTTCGAACATATCGCTGATTGCCAAGTAAGCATTGATGCGAATGACATCATTGCTCAGTTCGCTCGAAGCTGAAAGAGACTCAATTAGGTAGGTTCTCGCCACATCATAGTTTTTCGTTTGAGTGTACGCTTTTCCTAAGCCAAGACTTGTGAGTGCAATACCGTAGCTATGCGACGTTGAGCTCAGCAGTGTTCTTGCTGTCTGAAAGTGGTGAATTGCTAGTTCACTTTGCTCTTGGTTAAGGTAGAGATCCGCAAGGCTGTGATGCACTTGTGCTTTCATTAAATCTGAAGCGTTTACTCTGAGAATGAGAGCTTGCTCTAGATACTCCGCCGATTTTTCATATTGCTTTAATTCTTTGAGCAAGTTACCCACATCGTTGTAAACCCCTGAAATATCATGCCCTTGTGGAAACACGTTTATTAGTGATAGGTAGGTGTCTAGTGCAGCTTGATAGTCACTGCGGAAATGATGATTGTTCGCGATGACTCGATAAGTCCCGAATTTTGGTAATACAGGGTCAGCGATGTCATGTAAATCTGACTGAAGGGCAGAGCAGTAATAGTTCGCTTGATGGTATTTAGCTTGCTCGTTGAGCGATCGGCATAGCTGGTACTTTAGTAAGGCTTTACCAGTTAAATCACTGCGAGATTGCATTTTCGCCAAAAGTGTTAGAAAGCCTTGTTGTGCTTGTTCATATTGGCCTTTGCCGTCTTTCCTCAGAGCAGAAATAAACGCTGTTTCTATCGCTTGGTAGTCATTGTCGTTTGAAGCGATTCCGTAGAACGGCTGATCTCGGTGGCTCATGTATTGATACAGAAGAGACGCAAGGTAAAGCTTATCTCCATAAACCGTTGAGCCGATGTAGCGTGTTTGCAGCATGTTTAATGCGCGCTCAGGAGAGTGGTTTAAAGTAGAGAGATAAAGCGCGTTCCAATCAGCATTTGGAGTAGAGCTTAGATTGGAGGTATAGACTGGTGAATTGTGGTCACGATCTGATGTTGATACTTGGCTATAAGAACAAAAGCTAATGAATAGTAGAAAGGTAACAAAAACGAAGTGATTCACAAGAGACGATCAATCAGATAAAGAACGATATTCTATTATTAGTTTGATGTTGCTTCAAATTTTGAATGGTGCGACTACGTGGTTATGCGAGGTAGGTCTCTAATTTATTGATACTAATCAGAGGTATATCGGTCGCGCGAATCGTGCGACCGATATCGGAAATTAGATGTATAATTTCGCTAGGTCAGAAGGCTCAAGTTCTTTGCCTTCTAATGTTGCATTCCAGTTAGTACCAACAAGAACGCCGTCTTCAGCAAGAGTCAGTAGCCAGTCTTCTACAAAGATATCTAGTGGGATTTCTAATACTTCAAAATCAGCCCACTCTTCAACGTTGTGAGTCTGAGCATCTTCTTTTGAAGACCAAAATGGCATCACTTCGCTGCTTTCGAATTCACTTGAGTCACATGCTAGCCAACCTTCTTCGTTACGAAGGCCCCATACAAGTTTAGTTTCTTGTGTTTCAGAAACGAAAAGTTCTAGATTTGCTTGAGTATCAGCTGTTAGTTTGCTCATGGATTAATTCTCTATGTTGATAACGTGGCAAGATTAACATTATAGACGGCTTAGGTATATGCTATTCAAGGAATTATCACCATACTGAAACGTTAACTTAAGATAACGTTTCAGTATGGTAAAAGCTGGGTACGCCTACTTTTTAATTTTGGTGAAGATGTGCCATTCTTCTTTGATATTACCCTTAAATCCAACAACGGAAGCAACAACTTTTCGATGTAGTGCGTGATTGATTTGGGTGTCATCACTGCTGAATTCAGAATCACCATGACCTACGATGCTGACTCTAGATGGCTGAATACCGTTGCTAATTAGCGCTCGTCTTACATGTGATGCACGTTCTTTCGAAAGCTTTAGGTTATGTTCCGCGTTACCTACTTTGCTGGCATAACCTTGCAATTCAATGCTGGTACTTTCGTAGCGCTTTAAAAATGCCGCCATTTGGCGTATCTGCCCTAGAAAGACAGGGTTTATTTCCGTTGAATTATTAGCGAAGAGTATATGCAGCTCTTTCTTTTCCGATGACTCGAAATATGATCCACAACCGTCGTTATCGATCTCGGCACCAATTTGTGTATCGGGACATAAATCTCGCGCGTTTATTACACCGTCATTGTCATCATCTTGAAGATCGTAAATTTGAGTGACCGGCGGTAGAGCGCGATATTCGAATTCATCTTCGTTGTTTTCAGCTAAAGCATTGGCAGATACAACCATGAAGCAAAGCGATAATACTGTGTTGGTAAGCTTCATTAATATTCCACCTTTTCATTCCATTCTTCTGGGATCTCAACTCGTAAACCGATGAGTAGGTTACCAGTTGCGTTCATTACGCGATATTTTGCGTATTGCTCGTCATACTTAGCATCTAAATAGCCTTTACGAGCTTCGAATAATTCATTCTCAGTGTTAAGTAAGTCGAGAAGGGTACGTTTACCGATACGGTATTGTTTCTCATATGAGATTACCGTGTCTGATGCCGAGTCTACGTGGTCAGATAGGAACTCTTTTTGTTGAACCGTTAAATCAAGTGCGCTCCATGATAGACGTAGACTCTCTTCTACATTGCGGTAAGTACTTTCGCGAAGGTCCTTGGCTTTGTTGAGTTGGTAGGCTGCACTTTCTGTGCGGTCTTGATCCGAACCACCATTGTAAAGGTTGTATCTTAAACGAACCATGGCAGAAAACTCATCGCTGCTGCCTTCTGTACCACCGGCGTCATCACGCCAAGTTTGAGCGGCTTCAAAAGAAACAGTCGGGTAGTTGGTACTCTTAGATTGTTTGTATTGGAACTTCGCTGAGTCAACATCGGCTTGTGCAATCTTAATGACTGGATGCTGGTTAAACGCTTTTGCCAACGCACCATCAACGGTATAAGGAATTGCACCCGCATCTGCGCGAGGGAAAGTTAACCCTAAAGGAGATTGACCAACAAGTCTTTTAAACTGAGTATGCGTATCAAAAAGGTTGTTTTGAGCAGCAAGCAAATTCCCGTGCGCTTTCGCAATACGAGCTTCAACTTGTGACATATCTGCGGTTGAACCAATACCTGATTCCACGCGCTTACGAATATCGTTATATATCTCTTTGTGCGTCGCTAAGTTACTTTCCGAAAGAGAAAGCACTTCATAGGCTTTCACTGCATCAAGATAAACCTTTGTTACTTCTAAAGCGATGTCTTGCGCGTTAGATAGTAGTTGATAGCGCACGGACTCTGCATCAGCCGCAGTACGGTCAATATCATTGGATGTATTAGCGCCATCCCATATTAACTGGGTCAAGGTGATCGTTGCTTCTTTTCTAGTCAGATCGGTAGTGTCTTGGTTGGTTGCTAGATCAGTATGTTCATAACCAATCCCACCATCTAAGTCTATACTTGGTCGATAAGCACCACCAGAAGCGTCGTTAAGATAACGCTTACTGATATATTCGTTATAAGCACTTTTGATTTCAGGGTTGCTTTCTAATGTAAACGCAACGGCTTGCTCTAAGGTTTGTGCTGTTGTCGGCAAACTTAGCGCTATAGCTAACCCTAATGTTGTCGTTTGAATGTAATTCAATTTCCATCTCTCCAAATTGGACTGCATCTAAACCTACGCTTTTTAATGTGCTAGATACGAAATTTAGATGAACCGCCAAAAAAATAACGTTCGCTCGAGAAGCTACCGTAAATGGTTGTAAAGTTGTTAACAGTTTGCTGTGCGTTTTATGATGATTTTGAGAACGTCAATTTTACGTTTTTAGCTCTGTTATTTTTCGCAAACACAATAACTTATATTGATAGTGTGAGCACTTTCATTATTGTGTGATGTGATCAGCGTCATTACCTTGTCACTCGGTATGTTAAATGCACGATTCATAACTAGGAATTATGTGATGTTAAATGTTATATTTCGGCTAATATTATAAATAAGATGTCACAAAGTTGACGTGACAAGCGAAAATGGTTTTTAGGGGTTGATATGGACATTACAGCATTGAATTTGACCGGTGCTCTTGCATTGGGTCAGCGCATTGTTATTTCAGTTGATGGCACGGTTAGAGTACTCGAAGAGGGAGAGCCTCTACAGGCTGGAGATGTAACTCTTGAATCTCAAAATGGACCTAATGAACCTCAGGTATCAGTTAAGCGTTTTTCACCTGAAGACGGTGAAGTTGAACTAGACCAGAATATCGCAAATATTTTTGCCGCATTAGAAGAAGGTGAAGACCCTACTGAGTTAGGAGATGAGTTCGCTACCGCTGCTGGTCAAAATGGTTCTAGCTTGGCAACTAGTGGGACTGTAGAGCGAGACGGTGAAGAAACGATCCCAGCAACCGAATTTATAACAACGGGATTTGAAGCGCTGGGCATGTCGCGAACTCAAAGCCTGAGCCTTCTAGAGCAATTCCGTTTCGCACAACAAGAGCCAATCTTTGTAGACCTTTCTTTTAGCGCGCTTGAAGATGCACTAAGTGCATCTGTTCCAGAAGATACTTTGTTAAGCGGCCAGTTAACTGCGACCGATGCAAATAATGACCTTCTTACCTTCTCAGTTGAATCGGGCCCTTCTAACGGTAGCCTTACCCTAAATGAAGATGGCTCTTGGCAATACACTCCAGATGCAAACTATAACGGCCCAGATAGCTTCCAAGTTATCGTGACGGATGAAACTGGTCTGACAGACACGTTAACTGTCACAATTGATGTTACGCCAGTAAATGATGCGCCAGTAGCAGAGCCTAAGGACCGTTCCTTATTAGAGGACCAGGTTATTAGCGGTAGCATCAATGCTACGGATGTAGATCAACCTGTAGGTGAACCATTAGTGTTTACTACGGACACCTTAGTTGAAGGTCTAACTTTAAACGAAGACGGTAGTTATGAATTCGATGCGTCTTCTTATGGTTATCTATCCGAAGGTGAAGAACTAAAGATTGAAGTACCAGTCACAGTAACTGATGACCAAGGTGCAACTGATACAACAACGTTAACTATCACAGTCACAGGCACTAATGACCTTCCAATCGCAAACGCCGACACTAGTGCAGTGGAAGAAAACAGCACCGTAACCGTTGATGTACTGGCTAACGACACCGATTTAGACGATGGTGCTCAGTTCACTTTAGACAGCGTGAGCTCGGACAAAGGTCTGGTGACTATCGTTGATAACGAACTTGTGTTTGAAGCGACTGGCGAAGATTTTGATCACCTGCCAGTAGGTGTAACAGAGCAAGTCGTGGTGACGTACACGATGAGCGATGAAAGTGGCGAGCCGATCACATCGACCGCGACTATTACTGTCACCGGTACTAACGATCTCCCAATTGCCAATGCAGACTCTGGGGCGGTTCAAGAGAACAGCACAGTAACCGTTGATGTATTGGATAACGACACCGATTTAGACGATGGTGCTAAGTTCACTTTAGACAGTGTGAGCTCGGACAAAGGTCTGGTGACTATCGTTAATAACAAACTTGTGTTTGAAGCGACTGGCGAAGATTTTGATCACCTGCCAGTAGGTGTAACAGAGCAAGTCGTGGTGACGTACACCATGAGCGATGAAAGTGGCGAGCCGATCACATCGACCGCAACTATTACTGTCACCGGTACTAACGACAGGCCAATCGCTCGCAATGACAGTGGGTCTATTAACGAGGATGCGACTTTAGCAGTAGATGCATCAATAGGGTTACTGAAAAATGATAGCGATATTGATGGCGATAACCTCGAAGTCATTGGTATTCGGACAGGTGCTGAAAATGCATCAAATAGCACAGCTGGAACTGTAGGATCTGGATTAACCGGTAGCTTTGGTACTCTGATTGTTAACGAAGACGGTAGTTACAACTACGTTGCTGATAATGCGGATAGCTTAAAAGCTGGTGAGCAGGTGTCTGAAACGTTCACTTATACGATAAGTGATGGTAAGGGGGGGATGGATACTGCGACCTTAACTATTACGGTCACTGGCACAAATGATGGACCAAAAGCAACTGATGATAGTTACAACGAAAGTAGCGAGACGTTACTTTTCTCCGAGTCATTTGAACAAATGATAAACACTGGCAGATGGACAGTTGTGACTGGTGATGATCTTGGCGACTGGAATGCGACCAACGGGCTAGAGGTTCAGCGTGATGGTCTAATTGCTGATGCAACTCATGGTGACTATCTTGCTGAACTCGACGCTCACAAAAACACTGAAATTTCAACGATTATAGACACTTCAGGTCAAGATAGTATTCGGGTTGAATTTGACTATAACCCTCGGCAAGATGGTAACTCGTCTTCTGATATGGTCTTTAAAATCGGTGACACCTCGGTCACGGTACATGCGGATGGGACCCTTTCCGGTGCTAATGGACTTGATATTCAAATAAGCCTACCAGATGCTAATGGTTGGTACCGTGTTACCGCCGAGCTGGAGGTGCAAGCTGATAGTACGGAGTTAGCATTTGCAGGAGATGGTGCTTCAGATAGTCTTGGGGCTTTGATTGACAACGTTATTGTAACGGGGATCAACCAACCTGAGCTCGTTACGCGTGAAGATGAGCCTATTACGATCCCATTCGCAGAGTTGTTAGCGAATGATACTGATATCGATGGTGATGTTCTTTCAATTGTTGTTGGTTCAATAACGTCTGAGGTCAATGGCACATTATCGGTTGACTATGTAAACGAAACGATCACATTCACACCAGATCAAGACTACAACGGTGAGGCCACATTCCAATATACAGTCACTGATGGAAATGGTGGCGAAGACCAAGCGACAGTGACATTAAATATCACACCTGTAAACGACGCGCCCGAACTCAATGTCGATACCGGCGAGGTTGGTGAAGACGCAACTTTAACCGTTGGTGCTGGTAACGGTTTACTATCCAATGACTCCGATGTCGATGGCGACTCATTGAACGTCACGGGCATTTTGAACGGCATCACGGGCACCGCGACCGCCGTGGCAGAGAGTGGCGACACGGTGATCAGCAATGATTACGGCACATTGACCATTCGTGCTGACGGTAGTTACAGCTTTGTGGCGGACGGCAGTGATTCTCAAGCGTTGGCAACAGAAGCGACCGCGGAAGTGGTGTTCACCTACACCGCGAGCGACGGCACGGTCAACCAAACCAATACCTTAACCATTACCGTGACAGGCACCAACGATGCGCCTCAGTTAACCGCCGATGTGGGCGCGGTGAATGAAGACGCGACCTTAACGGTCAGTGCAGAACAAGGCGTTTTGGCCAATGACTCCGATGTCGATGGTGACTCATTGAACGTCACGGGTATTTTGAACGGTACCACGGGCACCGCGACCGCAGTGGCAGAGAGTGGCGATACGTTGATCAGCAATGATTACGGCACATTGACCATTCGTGCCGATGGCAGCTATAGCTTTGTGGCGGACGGCAGCGATTCTCAAGCGTTGGCCACAGGAGCGACCGCGGACGTGGTGTTCAGCTACACCGCAAGCGATGGCAGGGTCAACCAAACCAATACCTTAACCATTACCGTGACAGGCACCAACGATGCGCCTCAGTTAACCGCCGATGTGGGCGAGGTGAATGAAGACGCGACCTTAACGGTCAGTGCAGAAGACGGCGTGTTGGCCAATGACAGCGATGTCGATGGCGACTCATTGAACGTCACGGGTATTTTGAACGGTACTACGGGCACCGCAACCGCCGTGGCAGACAGTGGCGATACGTTGATCAGCAATGATTACGGCACATTGACCATTCGTGCCGATGGCAGCTATAGCTTTGTGGCGGACGGCAGCGATTCTCAAGCGTTGGCAACAGGAGCGACCGCGGACGTGGTGTTCAGCTACACCGCAAGCGATGGCACGGTCAACCAAACCAATACCTTAACCATTACCGTGACAGGCACCAACGATGCGCCTCAGTTAACCGCCGATGTGGGCGAGGTGAATGAAGACGCGACCTTAACGGTCAGTGCAGAAGACGGCGTGTTGGCCAATGACAGCGATGTCGATGGCGACTCATTGAACGTCACGGGTATTTTGAACGGTACTACGGGCACCGCAACCGCCGTGGCAGACAGTGGCGACACAGTGATAAGCAATGATTACGGCACATTGACCATTCGTGGCGATGGCAGCTACAGCTTTGTGGCGGACGGCAGCGATTCTCAAGCGTTGGCCACAGGAGCGACCGCGGACGTGGTGTTCACCTACACCGCAAGCGATGGCACGGTCAATCAAACCAATACCTTAACCATTACCGTGACAGGCACCAACGACTTTCCAGTAGCGATTGATGACACATATGAAACTCATAGTGAGACGTTGCTCTTCTCTGAGTCCTTTGAAAACATGACAAACACAGGTCGTTGGACTGTAGTAACTGGCGACGAACTAGATGATTGGGAAGCAACAAATGGTCTAGAGATTCAGCGTGACGGTCTCATAGCTGAAGCGACAGACGGTGACTACCTCGCTGAGCTTGATGCTCATCAAAACACCGCGATCACAACAAATATTAATACGTCAGACCAAGATAGCGTGCGTGTTGAATTTGATTACAACCCTCGACGAGACGGTAATTCATCTTCTGACATGACGTTTAAAGTCGGTGACACGTTAGTTACTGTTCACGCAGATGGATCTCTATCGGGTGCCGACGGACTTAATGTCCAAATAGGGCAACCTGACGCAAATGGTTGGTATAAGATCACGGCTGAGTTCGAAGTCCAAGGGGACGTTACGGACCTTACATTTGCAGGTGCTGGAGCTTCAGATAGCTATGGTGCGTTGTTAGATAACATTACAGTGACAGGTATTAATCAATCTAAACTTGTTACTGCTGAAGACACGTCTATCACGATTTCTTTTGATGAGTTGTTGGCGAATGATACTGACATTGATGGTGATGAGCTCTCAATTGTTGTCGGTTCAATTACCTCCGCGGCTAATGGTGAACTGTTTGTCGACTACACAGACAATACAATTACATTCACACCGGATACCGACTATAACGGTGAGGCAACTTTTAAATATAAAGTGACCGATGGGAACGGTGGGGAAGATGAAGCAGAAGTTACGCTTAATATCACTCCTGTGAACGATGCACCAGTGCTGACAGGCGATCTGTTGGGTGAAGTGGATGAAGAAGGCAGCTATACCATTACGGCTGAGGATCTGGGCTACACGGACGTTGATGATACTGTCACAGGTGTGAACTTCACTGTCGGCAACGCGAGCAACGGCACAATTTTAGTCGGCGGTGTTCCGTCGAACCATTTCACTGTGGCGCAGTTGGCGGCGGGTGAAGTGACGTTCAAACATGACGGCAGCGAAACCAAGTCGGCGTCGTTCGATGTGAATGTTGAAGACGGCAACGAAGATGGTAGCACACCGGTAGACAGCACTTTCAACTTGACGGTGACGCCAGTGAATGATGCGCCGGAGCTGACAGGCGATCTGGCGGCGGAAGTGGACGAGGCAGGCAGCTACACGATCTCGGCAGCTGACTTGGGTTATACAGACGTTGACGATACAGACACAGGCGTGACCTTCACGGTCGGCAACGCGAGCAACGGCACAATCTTAGTGAACGGCGTCGCGTCAAGCAGCTTCACGGTGGCGCAGTTGGCGGCGGGTAAAGTGACGTTTAAACATGACGGCAGCGAAACCACGTCGGCGTCTTTCGATATTAACGTTGAAGACGGCAACGAAGATGGCAGCACACCGGTAGACAGCACGTTCAACTTGACGGTGACGCCAGTGAATGATGCGCCGGAGCTGACAGGCGATCTGTTGGGTGAAATGGATGAAGCAGGCAGCTACACCATCACGGCGGCAGATCTTGGCTACACGGACGTTGACGATACGGACACAGGCGTGAGCTTCACGGTCAGCAACGTGAGTAACGGCACAATCTTAGTGAACGGCGTCGCGTCGAGCAGCTTTACGGTGGCGCAGTTGGCGACGGGTAAAGTGACGTTTAAACATGACGGCAGCGAAACCACGTCGGCGTCTTTCGATATTAACGTTGAAGACGGCAACGAAGATGGCAGCACACCGGTAGACAGCTCGTTCAACTTGACGGTGACGCCAGTCAACGATGCGCCTGTAGCCATTAGTGATTCTTACAAAAACGTTCAAGAAACCATATTGCTCACTGAGTCATTCGAAAATATGGCAAACCCAGCGGGTTGGGCGGTTGTTTCTAAAGACCCATCAGAGGTATGGGACTTTACTAATGGTATAGAGATTGAGCGAGACGGCTTAATTGTTGATGCTACCGACGGTGATTTTTACGCAGAGCTAGACCCACATAAAAACACGGTGATGACGACATCAATTGATACGTCGGATCAAGACTCTTTGAGGGTAGAGTTCGATTATAACCCTCGCCAAGACGGCAACTCGTCGTCTGATATGACTTTTACTGTTGGGAATACAACTATTACGCTGCATGCGGATGGAACAGTGACTGCTCCAGAAGGCATTTCTGTAACACTAGATGGTCCGGATAACAAAGGTTGGTATCAAGTAAATGCTGAGTTTGATGTTAGTAGTGATGCTACTTTAATCGCTTTTGCTGGTGCGGGTGAATCTGATTCGCTTGGTGCATTTATCGATAACATTACAGTTACCGGAATAGATGCACCCAAACTCATAACGGAAGAAGATCAGGCTCTTACTATTAGTGGTAGTGAGCTGTTAGCCAATGATTTCGATGTTGATGGGGATGACATAACCATTTTTTCTGTCAACGCAACCGATGCTACAAACGGTTCTGTTCTGCTGATAGATGGCAATGTCGTGTTTGAACCTAACCAAGACTTCAATGGTGAAGCGACTTTCGAATACACCATTGTTGATACTCATGGTGAAAAAAGCACTACGACAGTGACCGTTAATGTCACACCAGTAAATGATGACCCTATCGCGAACGATGATTCAAGAGCGTTAGGTGATAACCTGATCGTCAATGGTAGCTTTGAAGACTATGAATCGGTATCAAATGCCGGTTGGGGTTCTCGAATCGACCAACTAGATGGTTGGTCCTACGATGCAAGAACTGGTGCTTTAGATTCAGTTCAAGAAGGCTATGCTGTTGATGAAACAGACGGCGATCGTATGATTGATATGGAAGGTAATGGTGACAATGTAACCCTTACTCAACAAATTCAAGGTGTAGAAAGCGGTACCTTATACCAACTGTCTTTTGATACGGCAATGTACGAAAGATTGCCGAGTGCTGAGCTTGAGGTCATTTGGAACGGCGAAGTTGTTGCTACGATCACCCCTGAAAGTAACATAATGCAAACCCAGTTATTGGAATTATTAGGTGGGAGTGGAGATGGTTCAAATACCCTTTCATTTAGAGAAGTTGGCACTGAAGGCGACAAGAGTGGGACTTATCTAGACAATATCAAATTTCAAGAAGTGATTAAAAATCTTCAGACACAAGAAGATGTAACTCTCGATATACCTAGTAGCGAGTTACTTTCGAATGACTCTGATGTTGATGGTGATACGTTAATCATTTTAGATAGTTTAGTGATTGATCCAACATACGGTCAGGTTGAGTTAGTTGAGCTACAAGATGGTTCTCAGACCGTTCGTTACACTCCAGCGGATGACTTCAATGGTATCGCTACGTTTACTTACACAGTTTCTGACGGTAAAGGTGGTACTGATTCCGCCGTGGTTACGATTAATGTCACTCCAGAAAATGATGCTCCAATATTTGTCAAAGATGGAGTGCCGATTGGCGATACTGATCAAATAAGTGTATCGACTAAAGAGGATAACTCTGTATCTGGTAAGGTTACTGCAACCGATATTGACGACACTGACCTGACTTACACGGTGAGCCAACCTACAAACGGTAGTGTTGAGATCGACCCTGAAACTGGCGAGTGGAAGTACACTCCGAACAACGAGTTTGATGGAGATGATTCATTTGTTGTTACCGTGTCGGACGGTAACGGTGGTACAGATACGGTTGTAGTGAATGTTGATGTATTACCTGTCGCCGAGCTAACTGTTAAGGCAGGCCAACCAGTGACAGAAGCAGAAGAAGCGTTCCTATCTTTTGAAATCAACCTAGATGAGCTTGTCTCTGAGAACGTTGGTCTTGCTCTTACACTAGGGGCGGCAGGGGATTCTGCAACTAAAGGTGTCGATTACGAAGACAATATTTACGTTAAAGATGGACAAGATTATAAAGCGCTTTCAGAGCAGGAGCTTGCCGATCTAATTATTGCTAGCGGCTCGGGTAGCTTAGAAGTCTTCATCAAGGTTCTTGATGATAAATTGCTTGAGGGTGAAGAGACTGTAACCCTAAAAGCTAGCTCAACTAGCGAGTTTGTTGAAAATGACAAACAGGACTCAGATACAGCTAAGATTGTCGATGAGACAGACACAAATGATAAAGATACCGTTACAGTTGGGCTGACTGGTCCCGATTCAGTTATTGAGGGTGATAAGACAAGCCCATTTACGATTACGCTAAGTGAGCAAGTGCCTGAAGATAGTGTGGTTACTCTTCAGTACTCTTACACAAACGCGAGCAATGAAGATATTGTTGAAGTTATAACTGTAAACGTAGACGCAAATACAAATACAGCGACCTTTGAGATTCAAACTGAACAAGACAACGAATACGAAGTCGGACAAGAGTTTAACGTTAGTGTTGTATCCGTAACTCAAGATGGTACCGATGTATTTGAGAAGCTAGATACGTCTAGCGCTGATAAAAATGTAGCTATTGACGACAGCCATGATAACCCGCCAAAAGCTGAAGACTTCTCTATTTCTCTCAATGCAGATGGCTCTTCGCAAGTTATTTTCGATACCGGAATGGGAGCTATCGAAGGAGGTGGTACAGACCATATTTCTGATGACGAAGATGATAACGATAATGACGCAGATACAAATCTCGGTGTGATCATCACAGAGCTACCTGATTCAGGAACTCTTTACTATGTCGATGGTAATAACAAGGTTGAAGTGGTAGTTGGGCAGACGTATGCAGATCCTAACAACATCGTTTATGAAGATGACCAAGAATCAACAGGCTTCTTCTTAGGTGTTGATGATACATCCACATTAGATAAAGGCCCTCATAGCACTGCAGAGTTTCATAACTGGGGTGATGAAGTAGATGCGTATACTCGCGAACTGAAGTTTGATAATGGTGATGTCGTCACCATTACCTCGGAAGGTCGAAATAACGTTGACGCCAAGCCTTTAGTACAGAACAACAGCCAGCAAGGCCATATGGGTTTCGGTATTGCATCGACTAATCGCGGTATTCACCAAGATGAGGTAATCAACATTGATTTCTCTTCTCGTCCAGCGGACTCAGTAACGGTTGGTCTAAGCGGTTTGGGTGGCTGGTTTGCCCCAAATGCTGATGATAGTGTTCAATCAAGAGCCGAGATTACAGTCACCTTTGATTATGGTAATGGTGTCACAGAAGACAAAACCTTCCTTTATGATGACACCCACAATAATCAAAATGTCACGATTGTCGCTCCTGAAGGTGCTGAGATTGTTTCGGTGGAAGCAAGCACACAAGGACCAGGTAACTGGGAGCTGACTTCTCTTGAAGCTAAGGCGTCAGATTCATTCGAATATAAAGCGGTAGACAGTGATGGTAACGAAAGTGAAGTTAAGACAGTTACTATCGATAAGTCTGGTGACCTGAATGCGAATAACGATCCGCAAGGCTTCGAAGTTAAACTGGGTGAGTTCAGTGAAGACAACGACTCTCCATGGTCGGCTGAAGGTGCTGAGCTGAGTGCCAGCTTCAATGGCCAAGATAAAGACTTTGCACACAGCGGTATTAAGATTGGTGTTGCCGGCAAAGTGGGTGGATTGGGTGCTCAGATTGAATATGATCGTGCAGAACAGCAATCTGAGAAGTTTGAAATCAATTTAGATAGCCCTGCGACTCAGTTTACATTTTCAGTATCTAACTTGTTTAAAAACGAAGGTAATGACGGTGATTTCACTGATAACCATGAACAAGGCAGTTGGGTAGCGTACCTCAATGGCGTAGCGGTTGCAGGTGATACGTTTATTGCTGAAGACGGTAACAATAAAGGTACTTACGAAATAACACCGCTTACTCCTGATGGTACGCCAATCGCATTTGATACTGTGGTATTTGAAGCAACTGAGTATTCCAACCAAGCAACGCATGATAATGATGCGTCAGATTACTTCCTAACTGGTTTTAAAGCCTCTAGTGAAGGCGCATATGCAGTGAATCAAGGCGGCATTCTTGAGATTCCAACATCGAAGCTTGCTGGCATTATCGGTTCTGAGCTTCTAAATAACGATATCGATTCAGATGGCGACAATCTACGTATTACCTATGTATACGGTGAAACGGAAGGTAATGCGTATATCAAAGACGGCATCGTATACTTTGATTTAACTGGCGATGACTTTGTCGGTGAAACAACGTTTAAATATCAGATTACTGATGATAATGGCCAAATCGCGAGTGCTGAAGTTAATGTTATCGTCAACCCTCTACCGACCCCTTCTAGTGTTGCGTCTGTAGACCTGCTAGCAGACTCAGTAGTTGAAGGTGATGAACTTGGCTTTAAAGTCACTTTGGATTCAAGTGCACTTGTTGAATCTGCGTTGGACGTTACTTTTGGTAAGAACACGGATGCTGCGAATGATTCGGGTGACGAAAAAGATCTCGACCTGAGTCAGGTTCGTTTTACTAATGGCGTCACCTATGATCAGCAAAGTGGAAAACTGATTGTCCCAATTGGAGTGAAGGACTTTGCAATCTTGGTTCCGACAATTGATGACAGTCTCCATGAGATCGCTGAAACCTACACCGTGACTGTTGGTGGTGAATCCTCTGTGGGTAGCATTACTGATAACGATGAAGCTCCAATTATCGATACAGTGAGCAACGCGGTTAATCTAAATAATGAACAAGTAATTGAAGGCGATATAGCCGTCTTCACCGTGAACCTAGTTAACACAAGCAGTCAAGAGACTCGATTCGACTGGTCGTTAAACTCCGGTTCTGCCGAGCTCGGTGATAACAAAGATTTCACCGACAACGTAGAGTTCACTGAGGGCGTGACGCTTGTTAATGGTCAGCTTGTTGTGCCTGCGGGAGTAACGTCGTTTGACATCAAGGTACCAACTAACGAAGACGGCATTGATGAGTTAAATGAGAACTTCACGCTCGAAGTGGATGGTAAGCAAGGTATTGCGACGATCATTGATAACGATGAAGCACCGCAAGCACAGGACTCACATGTCATTGGCGATGAGGCACAAGCCCAAGGTTCATCGATTACGTTTAAGTGGGCCGATTTCAACGTTTCTGATGCAGATTCCAGCGAATTGTCGATTGTTATCACTAGTGCTCCAGGTGCGGGTGATATGTATCTGTACAACGAATCTACTGATGAATGGGTTCTGTTAAATACTGAAACGATTGGTACAGGTGTATCAGTAAGCCAAGAGCAGGTAGAACAAGGTTTCTTGATATTCAACCCAGTAAGCTATGAATCTAGTACATCAATGTTTGATGAAGATAATGTAGTAACTGGTAATAATCAGCAAGATTATGCGGAGTTTAACTACCACAGTTCTGATGGCATCAACACCAGCTCTAGTACGACGATGTCGATTGATATTCGCCCTGATACGACACTTGCCAAGTTAGTTGTAGAAACACCAAATGTCGATTTAGATGAAGGTTTTAAGTTAGAGCAATGGGAGAACCTAGACTTTGATTACAACAATGGTAGCGGTGTCGCTCCGGACGTTGTTGAACAAGCAATCGAGTCTGCAGGTGTTGCCAACACTTCAGAAGTTACACAGACGCCAGACTTTGGCACTCAGAACTCTCCAGCTATCGAAAACATTTCGAGCAAACTTACTGGTTTGGTATTCCTAGTTGCTGGTGAGTCATACGTGTTTAGCGGTCATGCAGATGATTCATTTAGACTTGAAGTCGGTGGTGAAACCATGGCCTCTCAAACTTGGGGCGGAGGCGGTACCTATGAGTCTTCAGCCTTTGTACCATCGGCATCTGGTTGGTACACAATTACTGCATTCCACGACAACGAGGCTGGTCCAGGTAATGCCACTATCAGTGTCGCAGTTGGTGGTAATGAACCCGTAGACTTTAACACGGACAACTTCGATATTGTTCCGGATGTAAGTTCGCTTGAGGATAAAGTTAATATCGGGGCACAGGTTGAACATGAATCCTTAGAGGGTGGTTATTACCCAGCGTTCGATATTAATGAAGGGCTGGAAGATACCTTTATCAATGTCTCTAAGATAACTACGCAGCTTGTTGATACCGATGGTTCAGAGACGTTGAGACTCGTCGTGTCTGGTTTACCTGAAGGTTCAATTGTTAAACTTGGAGATCAGGAGCTTGTTGTTAATGCTGATGGTGAAGTTGATATATCTGCTTGGTTAACATCAAATGGTACTGCCGAAACAGTGCTCGCTGATCTGATGATTCAGGTTGATGAGCCAGGCACTTATAGCGTTAAGGTTGAAGCTATTTCAGACGAGATTGTCGGCGATACCAGTGAGATTTCGAATGGGGCCTTCGAGCTAATTGTCCATCCAGTACCTGTTGGACCAGATGCTGAAAGTAAGGAAGCCTTTGGACAAGAAGATGCTATTTTAGTGCTATCGATTGATGATTTTGGGATTGAGTCTGGCAACGATGTAGTGATAACTCATCAACCACTCGATGGAGCGTTGGTGATTAACCTTGGCACTGTTCAAGAGCCAAATTGGCAGCCACTAAACTCGACTCAGATTACTTCGGCTCAATTAACTTCAGGCGTGATAGGCTTTAATCCAGATGCTAACGAATCTGGTTATGACGGCTTCAATGTTGAAGGTGTAGGCAATAAATCGAATGACTACGCTGAAATTAAGTTCAAGGCTGTAAACGAGAATAGTACGTCAGAAGAACATACGCTTACGGTAGATATTACGCCTGTGGCTGATGCTCCTGTTGTTACTATTACTATTGGTGATTTGAAAACAATTCGAGTGGAACCTAGCTTCGATACATCTGACGAACAGGCCATTAAAGATCAATTTAATAATGGCACTCTACTAGAAATGGGTAACACGGGTAATATTGTTGAGGGACTCACCTCTAGTGGAGACGTGATTAATAACGCTGATACTACTGATGATCGTACTGACAAAGATGATTTGTTTATAGCGAAAGATCAGCGCAATCCAGATGATGTAGCATTGTCTCCCGTCCACTTTGTCGGTGATGTATCGGCGGGTACACAGGGAAGTGATACATTTATAGGAAGCGCTTATAACGACCACTTTGACGGAGGTATAGGCTCGATCGATGATCCTAACCAAGTGGACAGTGTTATTTATACAGGGGACATATCAGACTACGTTTTACGTTGGTTCCCTGCTGATGATCATAGTGAAGTTCCATATTGGATTGTTGAAGACAAACGTTTCATTGATACGGCCGACCAAGTAGGTGCTAGTGATAAAGAAGCTGGTGATCACCTTTATGAGATAGAGCAGATTGTATTCAAAGATACTATCGTGAGTTTGGACAATGAATCTGGCACTTATCAAATTCTAGAAGAGCAAGTTCTACCGATTGATGTGTCAGTTGCGCTTGTTGATGTCGATGGAAGCGAGACCTTAAGCGACAAAGTTGAACTAACCGGGATTCCTTCAGGGTTGAAGCTAGAAATAGATGGAGAGGTTGTAGAGCCAGTATCATCTGAGAATGGTGTTGCAACTTATGAGTTAGATATTGATGCTGCAGGTAACGTTCTTGGAGATGTACAGATTCGAGTACCTTTTGAGTACCAAGGCGACCTAGACTTTGAACTCAAGGCTACAGCAACTTCGGTTGAAGTGGATGGTACTTCGCAGGACAGTTATGCCACATCTTCTGCATCAGTCCGCAATCACAGTATATTAATGGGTGAAAGTGGATCTGATAACATCATTACTGATGAAAACAGTAACATTGTCATCGGCGATACATCAGGCTTGCAAATTATCCCAGGGCAGGATTACAACATCGCGTTTATTTTCGACACTTCCGGTAGTATGCAGGGTACGATTGCCGAAGCTAAGCCTGAATTGCAGGCGGCATTTGATAAGTTAGTTGAAAGTGCAGGCGGTGAAAACTCAGGTACTGTGAACGTGTTGCTAACACAATTTGAAACTAATGCGTCTCATGTCATTAGTATCGATTTGAGTTCAGCTAACCCTAAAACTCAGTTTGAGAACGCCCTCAACACGATAATTGATGACAACTCAGGACGAACCAACTATGAGGCTGGCTTCGATTCTGCGATAGACTGGTTTAATTCACTACCAGATAATGACGCGACTAATCATTCGTTCTTTATCACTGATGGTGAAATTAACCAAGCAACAGAGGACGATGATGAACTTGATCAGTTCTGGATGTATGCGGATAAATCTAAGGGTGACGCTCTAAGCTTACAAGATATCCTTGGTTCCGATTTTGACCTAGCATCTTTGCAGCCATCAGGAAGCATAGAAGTAAATGGTGTTAAGGTTGTTGAATATGATAATGGTCATGGCCATAACCATGCGCACGTATATTCACCTTATCTAGATAACAATGGTAGTCGCGTTAGGCTTGGTACGTTGAAAATTGATGGTAATGAGCTTGTATTTAGGGATAAATACAGCGCTTCCGATACAGGCAGCAATAAGGTGACCCCACAAGCCGTTCACATGTTTAATATTTTAGCTGGTTTGTCTGCGGTACAGGCTATTGGCCTTGGTGGTAATGTCGACAAAGACACCTTAGAAATGTTTGATACAGACAAAGTGGTTGACCACAACATCAAAGTTGAAGACCTTGCTGAAGCAATCGCTGGAGATACGGTTCAGGCTGTTCCGGGAGAAGATACGATCACCGCACAAAGTGGTGATGACATATTGTTTGGTGATCAGCCAGTGCTGTTTGCTGATGACGGTTCGACAGAGCTAACGCTCCAAGAATATGTAGCTCAAAAACTCAGTTCGGGTTTAGCTGACGTTGATGCTAAGACGATTCATGATTACGTCACTAGTCACAAAGAAGAGTTCGGCACTGCGTCAGAAAATGATGCTGATGATGAATTGTCAGGTGGTGACGGTAACGATATCTTGTATGGTCAAGGTGGAGATGACACTTTAGATGGTGGCTTGGGTGACGACTTCTTATTTGGCGGAGAAGGCAGCGATACGTTGACCGGTGGGGAAGGAGCCGATTTATTCGCCTGGTTAGACAGAGACTTAGATGGAAGCGCTGATGTCATCAAAGACTTTGATGTGAATGAAGGCGATAAAATTGACCTTTCTGAACTATTTGAAGAGTTAGACTCAAGTGAAATCGATTCTCTTTTAGGTGATATTAAGGACTCAGTCTCATCTAATGGTAATGGTGGTTCTGTTGTTACCGTTACTAAAGGTGGTGATTCAGTATCGATTGAGTTTGAGGGAGTAGCGACGGATGACCTAGCCAACTACTTGTTTGACCAAAGTGGTCTAAAGTATACCGATGGGTAAATAAAAAGACCGAAGCATAAGCTTCGGTCTCTAGCCCAAACAGAAACCACCTTTGTGTAAGGTGGTTTTTATTTTTAGTCGCTATTATAAAACCTTACAAGCAAAGCCTTTCAGGTAGAAACCTTCTGGGTAGGCAGTGTCTGTTAGGTGGTCGGCTGCTTGCTCGAAGCGTTCTACGAACTTAACAGTGCGGCCTGCATCTAATGCTGCATCAGCAATGATTTTTTGGAACAAATCAGTACCCATTAAGCCAGAGCAAGAGTAGGTGAGTAGAGTGCCACCTGGTTTCAGGATTTGCATTGCAAGCATGTTAACGTCTTTGTAGCCGTTAGCGCCTGAAGTTAGGTTATTCTTGCTTGAAACAAACTTTGGTGGGTCCATGATCACTACGTCAAACTTAGTGCCTTGATCACGGTACTCACGAAGCAGTTTGAAAACGTCAGCATTTAGGAACACAGCGCGCTTTTTCGAAATATCAAACTCATTAAGTTCAGCGTTGAATTTAGCTGTATCAAGAGCTAGTTGAGATACGTCAGCGTTGATAACACGCTTTGCGTCGCCTTTAAGCGCGTAAAGGCCAAAACCACCCGTGTATGAGAAGCAGTTAAGGACATCTTTGCCTTTAACGTACTTCATAGATTCTTTGCGGCTATCACGTTGGTCCATGTAGAAGCCCGTTTTGTGGCCTTCCATAATGTTCACGCTGATCTTAACGCCGTTTTCTTCAATCACAATTGACTTAGGTGGCTCTTCACCGTGAAGAACGCCAACAACCTGTTCTAAGCCTTCTTTCTTACGAACTGCCACGTCTGAACGCTCGTAGATGTTGCAATCAGGGAAGCACTCGATTAACGCTTCAACTAATACGCTTTTGTTAAACTCAGCGCCAGCACTTAGCAGTTGGCAAACAAGGAAGTCTTGGTATTTGTCGATTGTGATACCTGGCAAGCCATCTGACTCTGCGGCCGTTAGGCGGTAGCCCGTTAGACCATCACGCTCAATGATGTCTTCACGTAAAGACTGTGCGTCTTGAATTCGTTTTACGAAGAACGCCTTGTTGATCTCTTCTTTTTCAAATGTCCAAACACGAGCTCGAATTTGAGATTCTGGTGAGTAAGCCGCTTTTGCAAGCCACTGACCATTTTGAGCATATACGTCTACAGTTTCACCTTGTTTTGGTTCGCCTTCGACCTTATCGATACCGCGTGAAAATACCCAAGGGTGTTTGCGGCGTAGTGATTTATCTCGGCCTTTAGCTAGATGAATTGAAGGAGTCATAATTTACTCTGTTTGTTGAATTTGAAGGAGGGGTATTGTCGGGGAAGTACAGGTGAAAAGCAAATAAGAAAGGGCTGCAGAAGCAGCCCTAGTAATGATTAATCAACACATTGTGGTTGGAGAACAGTATTAAGCTTTAAGACCTGTCAGCAAACCTTCCATCGCATCGCTTTGTTTACGAAGTTGGTCAACATTGGAATTACTCTTACTGATCATCTCGCAGATGCTGTCTGATTGATGACGAATCTCTTCAACACTCTGTGCAATGTTGTCAGCGACTGCGCCTTGTTCTTCAGCCGCGGTAGCAATTTGAGTGCTGCTATCTGAAATAGACTGGTTCTTTTCCGCTAATGAACCGATCTCGACGTTCACTTCTGACATCAGTGTTTGGCCTTCGTTAGCATTGTTCACTGTGACTTCCATCAGCTTGGTCAGCGATTGACTGTTACGTTGTAATGATTCAATCATGCTTTGGATTTCAACCGTTGCTTTCTGAGTACGACCGGCAAGGGCACGAACTTCATCGGCAACAACAGCAAATCCACGACCTTGCTCGCCAGCACGTGCGGCTTCGATAGCGGCGTTCAACGCCAACAGGTTAGTCTGTTCAGAAATACCGTTGATGGTTGCGACTACTTCATCGATCTGCGCAGCGTTGGCATCCAGCTCTTCTACTGCTTGTGAAGCGGATTGGATCTCTTGAGATAGGCTAGAGATAGACTCCAATGTATTTGAAACCTTTAATTGACCGCTCTGAGCAACGCCGCGAGCGTCCATCGTTTGTGAACTAGACGCATGAGCAAGGGTAGCGACTTCGCGAATGGTAGCCGCCATTTGTTCCGTTGCACTTGCTAAGCTATTCAGGTGTTCTTGTTGGTTACCTGAGATGTCTTGGTTCAAGTCCGAGCTGATGTGCTGCATGAGAGCGACAGACTCTTGGATTGATAGAACCATGTTTTGTTCACGCTCCGCAACTTTATCGATTGTAATCGCGATTTCGCTGAACTCGTCACGAACTAAGAAGTAGTTCATGCGGCAAGTTAAGTCGCCATTCGCAAGCGTGTTCAGAGCTTTGTTCATAGAGAACATCGCGCCGCCAATAAAGGTCATGATGTAGTAAACACCTAGTGCGATAAGCGTTAGGGTTACAGCGATGATAGAAACCTGAGTCGTCGATAGAGCAGACCAAAGGTTTTGGTCATGGTTAGCAACTAGGCTGAACGCTCCATTCATCACTGAAACAGAACCAGCACCGTAGCCTAAAGAGATGGTTTCAGAGCTGCTGACAAGCTGAGCTACTTGATCTTTAGTGAGTTGACCCGCTTCGATAAGCCCTTTCATCAAGAGCATTTCTTCTTGATAAAGGTGAGCAAGTAAAGAGTCCGCGGCACTATCTAAAACGAGAGTTAATATAACCAGGGCGAGAAGAGGCAATAAGAAGAATAGATAGAACTTTTCTTGGATTTTTAGGTGAATGAGATATTTGTCAATCCAACGAAATGGGATTTCTTTCATAATCGTTATACTCGAAGTAAGTCCACCAATAAGCGGTGAATGAATAGAAACTCGACTATATCATTCATATAATTTATGAGGCAACGTTATGGAAAGTTCACAATATATTTTTGTCGTGTCAGGCGTAGTTCAATGTGTTGGGTTCCGTTACCACACCAGTAGGCAGGCGCAAGCTATGGGTCTCTCAGGTTATGCAAAGAACTTAAATGATGGTCGAGTTGAAGTGTTAGTTGTCGGAGAGAGTCAGCAAATTGAGAAGTTACATGCTTGGCTCTATATTGGCCCTTCGAGCGCAACAGTAGACAACGTTGTGATGCATCAAGTTAAAGATAGTGAGCGCCAAGACGTACGCATAGGGGCGTTTAAAATACTGTAGTTGTAGCACTACAGTATTTTATATTGAACGTAACTTAATGACCTAAAGCGGGTTAGGTTTTACAAGCACTTTGCTGGTTTAGGTAAACCGGCGAGCTTGGTCGCTTGTTTTGCAGGGCCTTTTTTGAATAACTTGAAAAGGTACTTACTATTGCCTTTTTCTGGGCCGTGAGCTTTTTCCATTGCTTTAACGAGCATGCGAACCGCTGGTGAGGTGTTGAACTCTTCGTAAAAGCTCCTTACAAAATGTACGACTTCTAAGTGTGCATCTGTAAGTTCAATCGCCTCGTCTTGAGCAAGAATTTCAATCATGCCTTCTTCCCATTGCGTGTAATCCAATAGGTAGCCTTGAGCGTCGGTTTCGATTTGCTTGCCGTTATATTCAAACATGTTTAATCCAGAATCCAATTAACTATGCGGATAGGGTACATGACCAAGTTTGTCTTTCTCAACAGAAATTGTAGCTATCCAATGAAATATCGTACTTATAGATACAAAAAAGCCCAAGAGGTAGGCTCTTGGGCTAGATATTCTTCAATGATGGGAACGATTAGTCGTCGCTGCCCATGATGCCTAGGATGCTTAGTAGGCTGATGAAGATGTTGTAGATCGATACGTACAAGCTGATCGTTGCAGAGATGTAGTTTGTTTCACCGCCACGAATGATGTTTTGCGTTGTAAGCAAGATAACACCAGTCGAGAACAGGATGAACATACCGCTCATTGCCAATGATAGTAGAGGCATTTGTAGGAAGATGTTTGCAACCATACCTACAAGTAGTACTACGAAACCAGCTAATAGCATGCCATTAAGGAACGACAGGTCACGCTTAGTTGTTAGTGCGTAAGCTGATGCGCCCATAAACGCCAGTGCTGTACCGCCAAGTGCAGTTAGGATGACATCACCCATGCCTGCGCCAACGTACATGTTTAAGATTGGACCGATGGTGTAGCCTAAGAAACCTGTAAATAGGAATGTGAAGACTAGACCCATGCTGTTGTCACGGTTCTTTTCTGTTAGGAAAAGTAGGCCGTAGAAGCCAACTAGCATGATAATAAGACCCGGGCGAGGAAGGTTCATCGCCATGGATACGCCTGCTACAACAGCAGACCAAAGTAGTGTCATAGACAGTAATGCGTAGGTGTTACGCAACACTTTATTGGTTTGCAGAGCACTTTCTTGAGATGCTGTGCGTGAAAACATAGGGCTGTTCATAATCTTCCTCGTAAGGTGACTTTAATAGTTATTAGTACATTTATGGGGGTGAAAGTTCGAAAAATCAAGTCTCTCATTCCTCTTGTATACGTAAAATAATAATCAAAATAGTCGGTTAAGTGTTTCTGAAGGTGTAACAAAGTATTTCTTAAAGTGCAGTTAAGGTTCGTTGTTCAATTTTAATCGCACTGAATCGCTGTTTATAATCTTGAAAAACTAATTATAACACTGAAAACAAAGAGGCGACCTAAGCCGCCTCTGTAGTTTATGCATCATAACACATTAGTGGTGTAAGATTTGGCTTAAGAAGTTCTGCGTTCTGTCTGATTGTGGGTTTTCAAAGAAATCGACAGGGTTGTTCTCTTCTATGATTTCACCGGCATCCATGAAGATAACGCGATCCGCGACCTCTTTAGCAAAGCCCATCTCGTGCGTTACACAAAGCATCGTCATGCCTTCTTCTGCAAGCTCAACCATTACGTCTAACACCTCACGAACCATTTCTGGATCGAGCGCCGACGTTGGCTCATCAAACAGCATCACTTGAGGGTTCATACACAAAGAGCGAGCGATAGCTACACGCTGCTGTTGACCACCTGAAAGCTGACCTGGGAACTTGTCCGCTTGCTCAGGGATTTTTACGCGCTCTAGGTACTTCATTGCAATCGCTTCGGCTTCTTCTTTTGGCATCTTTTTGACCCAGATTGGAGCCAGAGTACAGTTCTCTAATACCGTCAGATGTGGAAACAGATTGAAGTGTTGGAAACACATGCCGACATCTCTACGCACGGCTTCGATGTTCTTTAGGTCTTCCGTTAATTCATTACCTGAAACGAAGATATGACCTTTTTGGTGCTCTTCTAATCGGTTGATGCAGCGGATCATCGTTGATTTACCAGAGCCTGAAGGGCCACAGATAACGATTTTCTCGCCTTTTTTAACTTCTAAATTGATGTTCTTAAGTACGTGGAATTCACCGTACCACTTGTTCATGTCTTTCAACTCGATCATAAGACCTTGAGAGTTGTTTTCTGTCTGCTGCGTCATAATACGTCCTTGATCTTGTTAATTATCGTTTGTGACCGGTGTGAAGTCTGTTTTCTAGCCATATCGAATATCTCGACATGCCAAAACAAAACACCCAGAACACTAACGCGACAAATACATAACTTTCTGTTGAATACCCAAGCCATTCAGGGTCGGTATTCGCGGCTTGGCCAATTCCTAGTACATCAAACATACCAATAATCAAAACAAGACTGGTATCTTTAAACAAACCAATGAAGGTGTTCACAATTGAAGGAATCGTGATTTTAAGAGCTTGAGGTAGAATGATAAGCCCAGTCTTTTTCCAGTAGCTTAACCCCAGAGCATCAGCTGCTTCGTATTGGCCTTTTGGTATTGCTTGTAGACCACCTCGAATTACTTCGGCCATGTAGGCTGCACTGAATAGAACTACCCCTACAAGTGCTCGAATGAGCTTATCGGTTTCTGTCCCTTCTGATAAAAAGAGTGGCAGCATTACTGAAGCCATGAATAGAACTGTAATGAGCGGTACGCCACGCCAAATTTCGATGTATACGGTACACATACTGCGAATGATCGGCATCTCTGAGCGGCGCCCAAGAGCAAGTGCAACACCAATAGGGAGTGACACTACAATACCAACAAGTGCGATGACCAGTGTAACCAGTAGGCCGCCCCATTTATGGGTATCAACAACTTCTAACCCAAAGACGCCACCGTATAGCAAGCCAGCAATGATAAATGGGTAGATGTTGACGAAGAACAACCAAATCCACGTACGTTTAGGTGTTTTTTCATAAGCCAGTAAGGCTACAAAAATGGCCAACGTTGCATAGAAGAGGCGAGGTCGCCACAGTTCAGCTTCTGGGTAGAAGCCATACATGAATTGGTCCCAACGAACGCTGATAAAAACCCAACAAGCGCCTTCGCTAGTACAGGCATCACGTGTGGTTCCTATCCAGTCGGCACTGATGAATGCCCAATCCGCTATTGCCCATAATAGGGTGAAAGCAAAGTAAGCAAGAATCACAGTGACGACGCTGTTAACAGGTCCATTAAATAGATTTTTTCTTAACCAACCGACTGGCCCAACGGTATTCGCTGGAGGCGGAAGATCAGGTTGAAATTGATGTGTACTCATCTTATCTCTCCACCAATGCTACTTTGCGGTTGTATATGTTCATTAGAGCGGACGTTAATAGGCTCAAGGTTAGGTAGACGCCCATTGTCATCGCGATTACTTCGATAGCTTGTCCAGTTTGGTTAAGTGTTGTTCCTGCAAATACAGAGACAAGATCAGGATAACCAATGGCCATCGCAAGTGATGAGTTTTTGGTCAGGTTTAGATACTGACTGGTTAGTGGTGGGATAATGATTCTTAATGCTTGTGGAATAATGACAAGCTTTAGAGTTCTAGAACGTGGGATGCCTAGAGACATCGCAGCCTCAGTTTGCCCATGGTTTACCGCGTTAATACCTGAACGAACAATCTCAGCAATGAACGCTGCTGTATAGATACTTAAAGCGAGCATCAATGCAGCAAGCTCAGGGATTATCGTAACACCACCCTTGAAGTTAAACCCTTTCAACACAGGGTAATCTGCAGAGATAGGCATGCCCATAACAAAGTAAGTTATCAACGGTAAGCCTAAAATCAACGCAGCTGCAATTCGCAACATCGGTGTTTGTTGGCCGGTCAGTTTCTGTCTGTTCTTAGCCCAGATGTTGATAATAAACGTAGCGATAATACCGACAATCAATGATGCGATGACAATGCTACTGCCTTGCTCAAAGACTGGAGCAGGGAAGTACAACCCGCGTACGTTCAAGAAAATTGCTTCACCTAGACTCATACTTTGACGAGCAGAAGGCAAGGCTTGTAGAACGGCGAAATACCAGAAAAAGATTTGTAATAGCAGAGGGATATTTCGGAATATCTCAATGTAGACAGCTGCAAATCGGCTAACTAGCCAGTTTGAAGAGAGTCTAGCGATACCCATACTAAAGCCCAGCACTGTCGCTAGCATGATGCCGAGTACTGAAACCAAAGCGGTATTGAGAAGACCGATAAAGAATGTACGACCGTATGAGAAGGTCTCGTCGTATTCAATCAGTGTTAAGCCGATACCAAAACCAGCTTCTTGGGAGAGAAAATCAAAACCAGTGGTGATACCACGGGAATCTAAGTTTGTGAGTGCATTATTTACAATCGTGTAAAAGAAAGCACAAAGCGCCCCGACGGCGATAATTTGGAAAATGATGGAGCGAAAAGTGGGGTTGTAAAATAAGTTGGCACTTTTGGGCTGTGGCTTTGCCTGAGCTGGAGAAATAGTTTCATTAGGTTTCATACTACTATAACCTCAAATCCATTTAATAAATAGGGCGGAAAACTCCGCCCTAATTGATGCTTGAAAATTTATTAACGGATTGGTGGAGCGTACATAAAGCCGCCCGCATTCCATAATGCATTTACACCACGAGAGATTTGAAGTGGAGAACCTGTACCAACAGTACGCTCAAAACTCTCACCGTAGTTACCAACTTGCTTAATTACTTGGTACCCCCAGTCGTCGCGAATGCCAAGGCCTTTACCTTTAGGACCGTCTACACCAAGAATACGTTTGATGTTTGGATCTTTTGACTTAAGCATTTCGTCTGCATTTTTAGAAGAGATGCCGTATTCTTCCGCGTTAATCATTGCTGAAAGTGTCCACTTAGCAACGTTAAACCATTGATCATCATCTTGACGAACAACAGGGCCTAGAGGCTCTTTAGAGATGATTTCAGGAAGTACTTCTGCAGATTTAGGATCAGCTAGGTTTAGGCGAAGTGCGTATAGACCAGATTGGTCAGTTGTTAGTACGTCACAACGACCTGCGTCGAAACCTTTCGATGTTTGTGCTGCCGTATCGAATACCACTGGCTTGTAAGACATGCCACTGTTACGGAAGTAATCGGCTAGGTTAAGTTCAGTTGTTGTACCTGATTGAACACATACAGAAGCGCCATCAAGCTCTTGAGCACTTGTTAGGCCAAGTTCTTTCTTAACCATGAAGCCTTGACCATCGTAGTAGTTAACGCCTACGAAGTTCAGACCTAGAGCAGTGTCACGATGTAATGTCCATGTTGTGTTACGAGATAGTACGTCGATTTCGCCAGATTGAAGCGCAGTAAAACGCTCTTTTGCTGTTAGAGGTACATACTTAACTTTAGTCTTGTCACCGAGTACAGCCGCTGCAAGAGCTTGACAATACTCAACATCAATTCCTTCCCATTCACCTTTTGAGTTAGGGTTAGAGAACCCTGGAAGACCGGTACTTACACCACAAGTTAGAAAACCTTGAGATGTGACTTTGTCCAGAGTGCTTTCTGCCGCTGATGCCGATGTTGCCATCATCGCAGTTGATGCAGCTACTACTGAAGCAAGAAGTGTTAGTTTATTTGTCATTTGTATCCTTCCTTGTTAACCAGGTGACACCTGATACTCGTGCTCGTTTGAGTTTCTCTTATGTGTTGCGTTTTCTATGACCTTGTTGTTCAAATTAAACGAGTTGCATTTTGCAAATGAAACTGTGTGCGATTTAAACAACTGTTTATAAGGTTAGGAAAGGATCCGTAGTTTCACAAATGTATAATTTAAAAAGAATTTTGAATGAAATCACAAATCCGAACACAATTAGAATGACCAAATGTTAAGTGAATGTAAATAGTGCAACGGTTCACACTGTTGGTGCAACGAGATTTAGATTTTTATATTGATAATCGACTAGATAAATATTCTGAATAAACATCACAATGATGAAATATTAAACTTAAGAAATGTTGAAATTTGGTCAATAAATATTTTTATTACACTTCGATAGTTATGAATATGCTCCAAATTTGGTAGCATGGCTGAATAGTTATTGAAGTAGTCTCAAGGAAGAACATGCGTTATTTCCCAATGTTTTTGGATGTAGAAAATAAGCCAATCTTAGTGGTTGGTGGGGGTGAGGTTGCTTGCCGTAAAGTCGATAGCTTACTACGAGCGGGAGCGGATGTGACTTTGGTGTCTCCCAAGGTAGCGCCTTACTTAAAGCAGCTTGTGGACGAGAACAAGCTTCACTGGGTTCAAAACTTTTACTCGTCACAGATCATATCGAAAAATTACTTGCAGGTTTGGGCCACAACAGACAACCCAAGCTTGAATCACCAAGTGTATAATGATGCGAAAAAACTGGGCATTTTAGTCAATGTGGTTGACGATCTTCCTTACTGCGACTTCATCACACCTTCGATGATAAATCGCGGCAGAATCCAAATTGCCATCTCTAGTGGCGGGGCATCCCCTGTTTTAGTAAGAAATATCAGAGAAAAACTCGAAACGGTATTGCCACAAAACATAGGTTTGATAGCAGACTTCGGTGCATCAAAACGCAATTCAATCAAAGAGTCATTCCCAACCGTCGACGAGCGTCGTAAATTTTGGGAGCGTTTCTTGTCATCCAGCTTTATCGAGCAGGTGAATGACAGAGAGCAGTTAGAGTCTTACTACCAGCAAGCGCTAACCGAAGGCATTGATAGCGAAGGGCAGGTCACTTGGATTGAATTCGAGCAAGATGTCGAGCTGCTGTCTATGAAGGCTTTACGTTTGATGCAGGAGGCAGAGCTCGTACTTTCACCGAGCGATTGTCCATTTGAATTTATCGACCTGTGCCGCCGAGATGCAGAAAGAGAGAGCTACGCCAACAGCGGAGAGCTATCAACAAAGCTTGAGCAAGCAAGAGCAGAGAAATTACGAGTGTGTGTGTTTATTCCACCAGCAAGCGTAGAGTTTAATCTGTTGGTCGGCAAAGATCTAAAATTGTCAGCAGCCCAAGTACTCAGTTGAGGTAATTGCTTCTAGTTGAAATGAGAGCTTTCTGGTTGTTTGAAATCGGCTAGAGGCTCGGAATAAAACTAAAGCTGGACCAGATAAATAAAAAGCCACTTCGGGAAGTGGCTTTTTGCTATTTCAAACACGACATTGTGCTGATGAATGAGCAACCCAAATAGGCGGTCGCTCAAACTCAATAATTAGTCGCGGAAGTTGTCAAACTGGAAAGGTTGACCAAGTTCACCGCCGCGAACTAGAGCCATAACAGCTTGTAGGTCATCACGCTTCTTACCAGTAACACGAACTTTGTCGCCTTGGATAGAAGCTTGAACTTTAACTTTGTTGTCTTTGATTAGCTTAACGATCTTCTTAGCGACATCAGTTTCAATGCCTTGCTTAAAGATAACCGTTTGGTGCCAAGTGCGACCTGTTTGGTCTGCCGCTTTCGCTTCCATCGCGTTAGGATCAACATTACGCTTCGTTAGGTTGCTGCGAAGGATATCGCGCATTTGCTTCAGTTGAAAATCGTCTTGAGCAGTCAATTTTACTGATTCATCTTTGTAATCAAAGCTTGCGTCAACGCCGCGGAAATCGAAACGAGTCGATAGTTCACGGTTTGCGTTGTCTACTGCGTTACGCAGTTCTACTGCTTCTACTTCAGAGATAATGTCAAATGATGGCATTGTGTTGTTTCCTTAAGCTAAGTTTCTATCTTTAATTGCTGTTGCAAGCATGTCTAGCATTGTTGCAGTATCTTCCCAGCTTAGGCATGGGTCAGTAATCGACTTGCCATATTCTAGGTTGTTAATGTCTGTCATTGGCTGGTTGCCTTCAATAATGAAGCTCTCTGCCATAATGCCTGCAATTTGGTTCTTGTTAGATTTAATTTGCTCACAAATGTCTTGTGCAACTTCTAACTGCTTACGGTGTTGCTTCTGACAGTTAGCGTGGCTAAAGTCTACAACCAAACGTTGAGGTAGATCGAATTCAGCCAGTTGCTTACATGCAGTATCTACAGATTCAGCGTCGAAGTTAGGGCCTTTATCACCACCACGTAGAATAACGTGACCGTATGGGTTGCCAGAAGTACGGTAAACCGTCATGCGGCCGTTCTTATCTGGAGAGTAGAAGTAGTGTGAAGCATGTGCTGCACGAATTGCATCGATAGCAATCTTGATGTTGCCGTTGGTCGCGTTCTTGAAGCCAACAGGGCAAGACAGTGCAGAAGCCATTTCACGGTGAATCTGAGATTCAGTTGTACGAGCGCCAATCGCACCCCAAGTGATAAGGTCTGCAATGTACTGACCTGTGATCATATCAAGGAATTCAGTCGCGGTAGCTAGGCCAAGCTTGTTGATATCTAGCAGAAGCTTACGAGCTTTGTTCAAGCCTGTTTCAAGTGCGTATGAACCATCAAGGTTAGGATCTGTAATCAAACCCTTCCAACCTACAACAGTACGAGGCTTCTCGAAGTAGGTTCTCATTACAACGAACAGTTCATCTTTGTACTGGTCTTGAATTTTGCTTAGGCGCTCAGCGTAATCAAGTGCCGCATCTGTATCGTGAACAGAGCAAGGGCCTACGATAACTAATAGGCGGTTATCACGACCAGTTAGGATATCTTCGATTTGGCGGCGAGAATTTTTAATGCGCTCAGCAACGTCGTCAGTAATAGGGTGTGCATTGCCTAGTTCGGCAGGAGTTGGCATAGGACCCAGAGCTTGGGTTCTCAACTCATCAGTTTTTAATGGCATGTGATAGCTTTTTTATTCTATTGCGAAGTGGTTAAGATAACGGAATTGAACAGAGGAATAAACTCTATTGAGTCAAAGTTATCTCAGTTATTGCTAATATTCTTATTTTTATCAGCAGGCCAGCGTCAAATAAGGGATTTTCACTTGTATTAACAGGCAGCTATCGGTATTTTCGTTTGAACACAACATAAAAATGCTGGAGCAGCAATGACTCAAGAAAATCAAAGCACTTTGCACCCAGAACTTGTCTTAGGTGATGTGCTGCCTTCTTATAACGATAATAATAATTCCAACCACTTATACGTTTCACTATCAGAATTGGTGATGGATCGTGTCTTTTATCACCCAAGTATCGAGAGTCACTTAGATACTTTGACTGATATTGAAAAAACGTCTTTAGATGCGATCCTTGGCGATAAAACTGTCGATGAGCATTTTGTTTCGACCTTAGTGATTGCCATTCAAGCTGCCGTTCAGCCAAATCACACTTCTGTTCGTATCGCATTAAGTAGTGCAGACAGCTATGGCTTCCGTTCGCTACTTGGCGGGAACTGTGAAGCTGAAGAGATTAACCCAGCACTAGGCGTTCGTGGCGTTGCTCGCTATGCAACACCAGAATACAGCAAGGCTTTCGCTTTAGAGTGTCAGGTTATTAAGGCATTACGTGAGCAGGGCATCAACGTTGAAGTAGTTGTGCCTTACGTTCGTGCGTTAAGCGATGCCGCTAAGATTATTGACCTGCTTGCCGAGCAAGGGCTACCACGCGGCCTTAACGGTTTGAAAGTACTGTTCTCGTGCGATGTGCCGTCTGCAGTGCTACTGAGCGAACGTTTACTGCATTACTTCGATGGTGTAGTGGTAAACGTTGATAGCTTAGCGTCTTTCACTTTAGGCGTAGACAAACACAATGAAGCTCAGCAGCACGCTTTTGATCCACAAAACGAAGCGGTTATTACCTTGTTGGATATGATTGTTAAAGCAACCCTGAACGCGAAGAAGCCAGTGCTGCTAGTTACGCAAGGTTTAGTCGATTATCCACGTCTACAAGGTTACATTGCTGACCTTGAAGGTGTTGAAACGGTCGTGACTGCGTAAACCGATTAGCTTGCCTGATAAGCCGACTTAAGGCGCTAATGCTTTGAGAATGAAAGAGATATCATTGTGCGATGATATCTCTTTTTTGTAACATTTTTTTGACATTCTTATCGCTAGTCGATTAACTGGTCTGATGACTAACTTGGCTAGGTAATTCGAATGTTGACCCCTCTACAAAAAGCAAATTTCTACTTAAGCATGTTTGGCTTTTTCAAAGTCCCACTTATCTGGTTGTGCCGACCAAAACTACTCGCGTTGGACAACCAACATGTTGAAGTGAAAATCCCGCTTAGAAGGCGTACTAAGAATCACCTTAACAGTATGTACTTTGGCGTTTTGGCTGTAGGTGCGGATGTCGCGGGTGGGTTTCTTGCGATGAGCAAATCTCAGCAGCAAGGTGAAAAGATCTCGTTGGCTTTTAAAGAGGTGACGGGTAACTTTTTGAAGCGCCCTGAAGGTGATGTGCATTTCACTTGTAACGACGGTGAGCTGATCAACACTATGCTGGCAGAAACCATGTCGACCGGAGAACGGGTCAATCAACCCGTAACCATTATCGCGACTTGCCCATCTTTACATGGTGACGAGCCGATGGCGGAGTTCACGCTTACGCTTTCAATTAAGAAAGTCCCTTCAAGAAAATAGCGATTAAATAATAGATTTTGGTTTAGAAGTCATGGGTAACGTTGAAGAGATAAAACAACGGTATGTGAATGGTTTCCACATACCGTTATAGAGAACTTTATAACGGCTCTATGACTCTTGAGTGATCTGCTCAATATCAACTATTTTTGAACGGTTCATAACGATCTTCCAACGGTAGTAGGTTGGTTCGTTATCATGGTTGTTCTCTTTAATGATCAGGTTGAGAAGATGACGCTTTTCTACTGATTCGCGGCTCACTTGTCCTTCATTCAAGCGGTAGATCTTGTTTGAGCCTTTATCCATCAACCGTGTCAGCGCTCTTAGGCTGATCGATAACGTTTCACGAGTCTCCTCATAACCACTCATAAAGGTCGATGTCGACATCTCAGTATGAGAGCGGTAATGCAAGATTTGCTCTTCACGTTGTACCACACGCTTTTTACGGATCGACTGAATGCGATCTGCAAGCTTAGAAAAATTTGCGTAGTCCAACCATTCCAGTTTATGGCCTACTGACTTGTTGGTCGTTGGATCATAGTAACGACGCTTCCATTTTGGCTTGCCTTTACGCAGCCAGCGCCAAAGGATGTCTCTCAAGTCATCTTTAAAGATCTCACGCAGTGCGTAAATGAAAGACATTGCCACGATGAAAGAGGCGGTAATCTCACCAAGAAAGTCACGAGCCAAGATCACAGTAGTGGTCACGACAACCATCACCAAACCGGTCGCGATGCCTTTCACGGCACGCTTAACGTTCTTACCCATCGACGTTGTCTTTTCTTTAAGCACGATAGGGTGTTCAATCAAACGACGCAGCAAACGCATCTTGTTACTCAAGCGGGTAACGTCCTCTCGAACTCTTGCTGAGTTGTAGCGGTTCAGTTTACGGTGCGCGGTCTCTTTATCACAAAGCGTTAAGAGTCGTTCTTTAATCGTTGAATACTCACTACCTCGTGGCATGTGTGAAACTAGCGATAGGAACTTTTGCTCGGTATACCAAGATAGGTAGTTATCGATATTAGCGTAGTAGCGCTTGAGATTTTCTTCGTAAGGGATGCTTCGGCGTAGCTTCTTCAAGATATCTAAAGCCAATTCAATGACTTCATCTACTTCATCAGCCGTTACGTCGTCACTATCAGTTTTATTTAAGCTGCTGACTGCTTTATCTAACGCGATAACATATTGGTAGGCAAACAGACTCAAACTGACACGATACTGTGTTGTAGATAAGCGTCCACGTTTTGCCAAGCGACTGTGTACCAAAGGTAAAAGTGTTTTGTCACTATAGTAGGCACGTTTTTGAGTGATTGAGCTGTAGAAAAAGGCACTTTCAGAAAGCACTTCAGGAGTCAGTCCAAGTTCACCGGGAATGAATAGATAAACGTCCATGTCGAGCTTTTTGGTCTTAGCCATGGCATGGTTAATTTTAAGTGTTATCGCATCTTGTTTATCAACGGTGATCAACGATGTCTCCTAGAATGTAAAAATATGAATGAAACTAGCGAAAGCATATCAGAGATCACGTATAATCTCCGCCAAATTTAAAGTAGAGACAACCTTGATGATTAATATTGGTCAAATAAACAACTTAGAAGTAGTAAAACAAGCAGACTTCGGTGTATTCCTTGACGCGAGCGACTATGGAACCGTGTTGCTGCCGAAACGATTTACTCCTGAAGGTGTTGAAATTGGTCAAAAGCTAGATGTTTTCTTATACATAGATTCTGACAACCAGATCGCTGCAACGACTGAAAAACCAATAGCTCAAGTAGGCCAGTTTGGTTTGATGACGGTTGAAGGTGTTAACAGCACTGGTGCATTCATGAGCTGGGGCGTGAAAGGTAAAGACCTTCTTGTTCCTTTCAGCGAGCAGCGTGGCCGTTTAAACGAAGGTCAGTCAATCTTAGTATATGTGTATATCGATAAAGCATCGAGCCGTATCGTTGGTACAACGAAGTTCAACAAATGGTTAGACAACACGCCTGCGACTTATAAGCAAAATGAGCAAGTCGATCTCATTATCGCTGAGCGCAGCCAGTTAGGTTACAAAGCGATCGTGAACGGTGAACACTGGGGTATGATTTTCCCATCTGACATCATCGGTAAGCTGTTCATTGGTAAAACACTAAAAGGCTACATTAAAAACGTTCGTGAAGAAGACGGTAAGATTGATTTGTCTCTTCAGAAGGTTGGTGTGGCTAAGATGGATGACTTAAGCACTAAGGTTCTTGACCTGCTTGAGAAGAAAGGCGGTTACCTGCCTTTGAATGATAAGTCTTCTCCTGAAGTTATTTTCTCTGCATTCAGAACCAGCAAAGGTACGTTCAAGAAGACAATTGGTGGTCTATACAAATCTGGCAAGATCACTATCGACAAAGAAGGTATCAGCTTAGTTAAGTAAGCGGTCCTTTCGGTCAAAAAAAAGCCCAAACCTTCCTGTTTGGGCTTAGGGGAAAGGGCTCCGAAGAGCCTACGCTAATCGTTTTAATCTTTTGACTGTTAGATTGAAGTCTAGTTTAGATTCTCTAAAGTGCGATTTTTCTTTTTGGAAATAGTGATTTGAATTGATATTTATATAATTAGCTGTTGATTTACAAGCGCTCGCACACTGACTTATATGGCCGATAGAATAGAAAAAGCCCAAACAATTAACGTTGTTTGGGCTTTTTGTTTATTAAGGTGTATTCAGTGCGAACGCTTTTAGAAAAGGTTCTTATCGCGCACGAGTTCGCGTGGTAAACCGTTCTTCACTCGGTTGCCAACCCACTTACCAAGGCCGATGATTGCACCATTGTACTTCACTAGTACTTCACCTTTTCCTGACAAGTTTTCAGGGCGAACATCGCGGCCCATGAACCATTCACGAGCATCTTCAATACTAAGCTCTACAACATTAGCTTCATTACCTGTTGCGAGCGTTGTCGCTACTTGGTGCTGCCAGCGGTAACCTTTTTTATGGGTTTCAGCGATCTTGATTCCCATGCGAGAAAAACGGAACTCACCGATCATCGGCTCTAGCGCTTCTGGGAATAGCCAAACGTCTTTGTCGCGAATCCAAACCTGAGTATCGCTTGGCAATTCGATGTCGAGAGTACTCATTAGTTGTTCAGCGACTTCTTGCTGAGTTTTCTTTGATGCTTTTTCAAATGGGAATTTACCCATACGTTTTTTAACTTCTGGTGGAGTAACAGACGTTAGTTTACGGATACGTGCAACAAAGAAACCTTCAGAGTCATAGACCTGTGGGAAGATGTGAAGAAAGCCTTCTTCTGTCGTGGTTGCTTTTGCGTTGTCGAATAGTGATTCCAGAGATTCGAATTCAACCGCATCACCAAAGGTTTCTTTTAGGTGATGACACACTTGTTGGTTCTCTTCGGTGCTAAGCGTACACGTTGAGTAAACCAAAACACCATTAGGTTTAAGAGCATGGAATGCACTTTCAATCAGATCTTTTTGCGTGTCGGCAATGTCGACCACTGATTGATACGTCCAGTTCTTCATCGCATCGGCATCTTTACGAATGGTGCCTTCGCCAGAGCAGGGTGCGTCTAGCAACACAGCATCAAACTGTTCTGGTAACCAACCACCAAAAACTCGACCGTCAAAGTTACTTAGAGCGGCATTACGAACGCCACAACGTTCGATGTTAGCGTGAAGGACTTTCACGCGGCTTGCTGCATACTCATTGGCAACCAATACACCGCGATTATTCATTAGCGCAGCGATTTGCGTTGTTTTAGAGCCGGGTGCAGCCGCAGTGTCTAGCACCGCTTGGTAATCAGCTTCGCCTTGGAAAAGTGCCGAGGGTGGCATCATCGAGCTGGCTTCTTGGATGTAGAAAAGACCAGACATGTGTTCTGCCGTATTACCTAGTGGCGCTTCACTTTCATCAACTGTAATCCAAAAGCCCGTTTCACACCAAGGTACAGGTTCCAGTTCCCAGCCTTTCTCTTTTGCTCGTACTAGGAAGTCTTCAACACTGATTTTCAATGTGTTGATTCGAATACTTTTACGAAGTGGTTTTTGGCATGACGCGACAAAAGAAGCCATATCTAGATGACTAGGCATGATTGCTTCGATGTGCGTTAGGAATTCTTCAGGAATATATACGTTAGCGTGCAAAAGAGTATCTCGATTTATTGCATTAATGCGGGGAGTTTAAAGCAAAATGAGGCCGCCCTAAACCATATTTATAGCAAACAACAAAAATGCAGCCAAATGGCTGCATTTTGATGAAGAATTAATCTTCCAGAAACGTCAGGGAATTCACTCTATGGACGAGGAATTGCGGTTCTCCATGATTTCCACTCATCTTCGGCTTGAGGATAGAGGTAGAAAGACTGATCTTCGCTTGCTACTGGTTGAAGTTCATTTGTCGGTGGCGTTGAGAATGTAATACCACCTCTTAACAAGCTGTCTACCGTTCCGGCTTTGATGTTTGCGCCTGACAGGCCGATAGAGACATCGACGCCCGACACGTTCCAGAACACGGTGTTTGCGCGGATTAGATACGCGTAGTCAGGTTCTATTTGAATCGTAGATATGATGCGATCAGCAAACTCGCCCAGCTGAACATCTATAACACTGCCAATTTCTAGTTCACGGAATAGGATAGGTGTACCTTCAGATACTGAGCCGCGCGTTTCGCTTTGCAGTTGGAATATCTTGCCTTCAGGCTGCACAGGTCCTTTGCTAAGCTCAAATTTCGTGTTTCTTTCACCTTTGCCCGGGTCTACGTTGATGTGTTTAGAGAGCAGCGCAGAGACGTTTTTGATGCCATTAAGGCCAATCTCAGGTTCTGCCAACCAGAAGTGACTGTTCGTCACGGCAATCTTGTCGACGTACTCAGGTAAAATACGCGCAGTAATTTCAATGCCGCCCTTGTTGAAGTTCGGAATCACCAAAGTAACCTCACCAACAGTGACACCTTGATATTTGATCGCCATGCCCTTGTTGACTTCTTGATCGCCAGAAGAGGTGATAGTAATCGCGCGGCCAAATTTTCGAGCAGATTTTGAATCTTTGTAAAGCTTCCACACGTCACCAAGTTTGTTGTCGATTCCCGGCAGAGAGTCAAAAGCAATACCGCCTTGGATAAGGGTTTTAACTGGTGCCGCTTTAATGCTGATACCCGATAGCGACGCATCAACCTCAACGCCTGATCGGTTCCAGAAAACAGTGTGCTTGTTGAGTAAGTGCGTGTAACGATTTTCGATTGTGACTTTGATTCTTACGCCACCGTCGGCAAGCTGAAAATCAGAAATACTACCCACTTGTAGGTTGCGGTAGAGGAGTGGACTGCCTTTAGAAATTGAAGGTAACTCACTGGCAAACAAAGAAAGTGTCTTTGAACCAGACTGATTAAACTTAGCAATTTCTGCTAACGACTTACTTTGGAAAAGTTGGTAGTCCGTTCGAGCTTCAGATTTACCTTCACTCACAAAGCTAATCGAGCCGGTAAGAAGCTGTTTTGCTGGTGGGACCGTAACACTCAAGCCTGATTCGGTTAGCTCTGCAGTCGCACTACCTGTCACAAAGAAACGGTTGTGGCTTTTGATAAGGTGCGCGTACTCATTATCGATAAGTGCATCCATGAAGACTTCGTGTTTATCAGAGCCCGTACCAACACCATCAACTAATCCCACATGGATGATAAAGCCAACGGCAATGCCTTTGTAGAGAAGTTGTGTACCGACATCTAACCCGAACGAATTGTTCGACGTTAAGCGAATCGCAACGGATTTCTCTTGTTCCTGACTGAATTCATTTTTGCGGATTGCAGTAAATCGACGCGCCTTTTCACCTTCACCCGGTACCAAGGTTAAAAAGTTACCTGTCACTAAATTGGCAATGTTTTTCATGCCAGTAAGCGACAGTTCAGCCTCTTCTAGAACGAATTTACTGCCGCTGTTTAAAAAGTCACTGAATGCCGGTTGGATAGCGGCAGATGCAACGACGTTTTCACGCCCTTCACTTAGCGATAAATCAGTGATTTGACCGATTTCAATGCCGCGATACATGATCGGAGCACCCGTTGCACTGATTTTATTATCATCGGGAACGGCAATCTTGATAGAGATACCTCGACCCGCTGTTTTCAGATCTGGGTAGAGTTTGAACTTAGTATTCATCTCAACCGGTTGGCCTTCTCCTGGAGAGTCGACCGCAATTGAACCGCCAAGCAATGCACTTAGGCTCTCTAAGCGAACATCAACACCAGAAAAGCCAATACTGGCACCTAAGCCACTGACATTCCAAAAACGGCTTTGGTCGGTAATGATATGGCTGTATTCATCTTTAATCGACGCTTGGATCGTAACGGACTTCGCGTTGTCGTTTAACTGGTAGTTGTAAACCTCACCAATTGGAATTTTTCGATAAACGATTTGAGAGCCAACAGACACACCGCCCAGATCTTTGGTTGTCAGTGAAATGTTCAAACCTTCAGAAGCGAGTAAATCAGAAGGGGACGATTCTAGGGCTTGGAAAACGGTTTCTGGTTCTTCTTTGGTTTCGCTAGGATGAATAGCAATGTAGTTACCCGAAACAAGCGCGTCTAATCCTGAGATACCAGACAAACTCGCCGTTGGTTTTACGAGCCAGAAACGTGTGCCCTTTGAAAGTAGCTTCTTCGCTTCTGGGTAGATGTCAGCATCGACATAGATGCTCGATAAATCTTTGGACAAGGTGATGTCGCGCACCATACCCACCTCTAAGCCTTGGTAACGAATTGTTGTTCGACCTGCGACTAAACCTGCGGCATCTGAAAAGTATATCTGGACACGTTGCCCTGCATCGTGTATCGATTTCATGACTAACCAACCGGCTAAGGCGACGGTTAATATCGGCAGAATCCACAAAGGTGAGATGCCTTTGTTTTTCCTTACTTCTGGTGAATATGACGTTTGTGATTGGTTATCGTTGTTCATTCACTGACTCATCTTTAGAGGTGTAGTTATCCCAAATTAGCCTAGGATCTAAGCTTTCCGCTGCTAGCATCGTGAGAACAACCACGACGCCAAAAGCGACTGCACCATAACCTGGTGTAAAGTTTAAAATTTGTCCGCGGTCGACCAAGGTCATCATGATCGAAATAACGAATAGATCCATAACCGACCATTTTCCCACCCATTTCACGATGAAATAGATGGTCATACGTTGTCTGTGGTAAATCGTACGCTTCATCTTGATACAGATTAAGATGTACGCGAGGCCCAGTATTTTCGCGACGGGAACGACGATACTGGCAATGAAAATGATCGCTGCAATGCCATACATATCGCTATTTATTAGCGACGCGACACCGGAAATTATTGTGTCTTCTAGCCTTTGTCCGTTGGTGATAAGGATAGAAATCGGAATGACGTTGGCTGGCACAATAGCCACTGATGCGGCAAACAACAGTGCCCATGTCTTCTGTATAGAGTAGGGCTTGCGGTGGTATAAGTCATGGTGACAACGCACGCAAGTATGCCCATCCGGTTGAGATAGGTGGCAGTTGTGACAGTGTACGTTCTTACTTTCAGTAAATGAGTAGTCAGATTCTTTTGTCCAAGCTTCCCAGTAGCGACGCACGCTGATGCGGCTTACCAACAATACACTGAAAAGCTGCAGAAGAATGAGGCCAACCAATCCAGGGCCGACAAAAATATCTGAGTAATCTTGCAGTTTGAAACATGAGACCGCCAAACTTACCAGAAACACATCCAACATCATCCAATGTTTTAATGTCTGGATGATGGCTAACGCATACCTAAATGGTGTAAAAAATTTGAATCGCAATGATAAATGGGTAATGAGTACCGATGTACACACGAGCAACGGAGCGATCGAACTGCAGAACAGGATCAGCAAACCAAGTAGAGGAAAGCCTTCGCCCATTAAGGTAAAAACACCCGATGGTAACGTCGCGGGTATCATGACGCCAATCAGGCGAATACTGATGAATTCAAAAAAGTGCGATGGGATAAACAGCAATAAGCAGGTAATTGCGATTGCTAGGTTTCCAGAGAGGCTAGGGGTACCGCCTCTATAAAGCTGAGTTCCGCATCTTGGGCAGTAAGCTGATTTCCCTAAAGGGATGTCCATTTTATCTACGGGAAGTTCGCAGCCCTGGCAAAGACGCACTGAGCTGCTGTCGCATTGGTGTTTTGTTGATAAAGGGTTGGTTACGGATGGGGAGGTCACGCGACCTCCCAAGTTGAAACGTAAGTTAGGTTAGCAACCCGACTTAAAGACTCAGAGCCACAAACATCAGGCGTGCGATTGCACACTACCGTAGAGTGTTTGATAGAGTCCTTGTTGTTCAACCAATTCACCATGTGTTCCCGTCTGTGTGACTTGTCCATCTTCTAAAACATAGATTAGATCGGCTTGTTTCACCGCTGATAATCGATGAGCCACTATCAAAGTTGTGCGATCTTTCAAAAACTCGCTCAACGCTTTATGCAGTGCTGACTCTGTTGCTGTATCGAGTGCAGATGTCGCTTCATCAAGAATAACAAACTTAGGATTGCTCAGCACCATACGAGCTATTGCTAAGCGTTGTCGTTGACCACCAGACAGTCGAACGCCATTCCTACCAATTTGTGTATCTAAGCCATTGCTCAGTTGCTTGATGACATCTTGCATTTGAGCGACTTCAAGCGCACGCCACAACGACATTTCGTCGTATTCAGCACCAAGGGTCAGATTATGCCTTAATGTATCGTTAAAGAGTATAGGTTGTTGTAAAACAACGGCAATTTGATTGCGTATTACATCAAAGCTGATGTCATCGGTTGTTTCACCGTTATAGCGAATGCAACCTGAGTCTGCTTGGTAAACCCCAATCAGCAACTGGATTAACGTAGATTTACCCCCTCCACTCGCACCGACCAAAGCGACTTTTTTACCTGCAGGGATGTGCAGCGATAGCCTATTTAAAACAGTGTTTTCTAATGTGTAAGAGAATGTAACGTCTTCGATGTCAACTGTCACTTCTTGATCTTCAGTAAATGGGTTCACTTTACTGATAGGGCGCTTCTCTTCTTCTAACTGAAGAAGATCGTTGATGCGTTGTAGTGCCGCTTTCGCGCTATACCAAGAGAATTGAATCCCTAGTAGCTCTTGGACCGGGCCTAACATGAACCACAAGTAGCCAAATACCGCGAAAATCTGACCAATGGTTAAGTCACTGAATAACACCATTAGCATAGCGACGGCACGGAAAAGCTCGAAACCTAGTAAGAACAGCAGAAACGAAACACGGCCAGCAGCTTCAGATTGCCAAGCGTATTTGTCTGCATCGATTCTTACTTGGTTTGCTTGAACCTTAAGTTCATCGAGAAAGATACGTTCTTTATTCGCCGCGCGCAGTTGGTAAATGCCATCTAAGGTTTCCACCAAACGGTTTTGAAAGCGCTCAAAAGATTGGTTTTCGTATTTCTTAAGGTGTTTGACCCTGCTGCCTAGTTTACGGGAGAAATAAATCACAACAGGATTGACCAGTAAAATGAACAACCCTAAACGCCACTCTAGCCACAACAGCACGATCGCTGTACCGAACACGGTCAGGAAGCTGATGATAAATTTAGAAAGAGTCGAGCCAATGAACTTATCTATTGTCTCTATGTCTGTTATTAGGTGGGCGTTGATACCGCCGCTGCCTTTGGTTTCGTATTGTCTAATACTGATGCGACCAAGCTTATCTATCATCTTGCTGCGCATTTGATAGGTAATTGTTTTGGACACAAGCGTAAACTGACGCCCTTGCAGAATGTTCAACGCTTGGCTAACGGAGCGCATGATAATCACTAACAACAAAGTTAGTGCTATATAGCCAGTCGGTGTTTGTAATGAAGATGGAAGTAGGTGGTTCATCATCTCTAAGCCTGAAGCGGGCTTATCGAGTAATACTTCATCAACCATTAATGGCATGAGCAACGGGATAGGGACACTAATGAGAGTTGCAAATATGGCAATAATGTTAGCAAACAGTAATTTGGACTTGTGTTTTTTTACTTGAGTTATTAACCAAGAACGGCTAATAGTGTCTTCTGAATTGTTCATTGTAATGAGAATAAGTCCTATTTAGTTTGATGGCCGCATTCTACTGCGTTCTCTTGATAATGGAAGTCTCAATTTAATTGGAAGTTAATATGAAAATAGAACATTACCAACGCTTAACCAAACAAGCCGTTGCATTAATTGAATCAGAAACCGATCTAACTGCTAATCTTGCTAATATCAGTTCATTATTATTCATGGAATTGGATGACTTGAATTGGGCGGGTTTCTATTTAATGAAGCAGGATTTAGCTAAGGAAAAAGACGAACTTGTACTGGGCCCTTTCCAAGGTCAACCTGCTTGTGTGCGAATTCCGGTCGGGCGTGGTGTGTGTGGAACTGCGGTTGCGACGAATACAGTTCAGCGCATTCATGATGTTCATGAGTTCGAAGGTCACATCGCTTGTGACGCTGCAAGTAACTCAGAAATCGTTATTCCGTTCTCGATTGGCGGAAAAATCGCGGGCGTTCTTGATATTGATAGCCCAAATGTTGGTCGTTTTTCTCAAATTGACGAGGACGGATTGACATTTTTCATGGCAGAAGTGGAAAAGCTGCTTAATTCGCACGCGAACAAGGCATAAATTATTCTCTTACTGTGGTTTTTCCCAAGCATCTCTCTATAATACGTAAAAATATTTTCTTAATGCTCGCGGAAAACCGCAAAAACCAGGAACCCACATGGAAAACACTGAAAAGTTAAAAAACAGCAAAGAAGTTATCGCATATATTGCTGAATGTTTCCCTAAATGCTTTACTCTAGAAGGTGAAGCGAAGCCACTTAAAATTGGTATTTTTCAAGATCTTGCTGAACGTCTAAATGAAGACGAAAAAGTAAGTAAGACTCAGCTTCGTGCAGCGTTAAGACAGTACACATCATCATGGCGTTACCTGCACGGCGTAAAAGCTGGCGCAGAACGTGTTGACCTAGACGGCAACGCGTGTGGCACACTAGAAGAAGAGCACGTTGAACACGCTAAAGCTACACTTGCAGAAAGCAAAGCGAAAGTTCAGGCTCGTCGTAAAGAACAAGCACAAAAAGCTCGTGAAGAAGGCAAAGCGAAACCTAAGGCGAAGAAAGCTCAACAGCCTCGTCGTCAAGCGCCTAAAGCACCAAAAGTAGAAAAGCCTGTAGAAACACGCGCTTTGAACGCTGACGAATTCATCGCTGGCAAAGAAGTAAATGTGAACATGGGTAAAGGAAACATGGCTGCGACCATTGTTGAAATCAATAAGGAAGATGTGCGTGTTCAGTTAGCAAACGGCCTACAAATGGTTGTTAAAGCGGAGCACTTGCGCGCTTAAAGGAGATACTCCTACGCATGAAATGCCGTTCAAAATTGACACTGATTGCTGCTAGCTTTTGGCTAGCAGCTTCAGCTCAGGCTCTTGAAGCCAAATTAGATCAGGACGATTTACCTCTACTCGCTCCTGAGGTCCAACACGAAACTGCTAGTAAACGTGTTACTTCTCGATTTACTCGTTCTCACTATAAACACTTCAATCTCAACGATGATTTCTCTCAAGCTATCTTTAATCGTTACTTAGAGATGCTGGATTATAATCGTAATATCTTCACTCAAGCTGATATTGACTCTTTCTCTGCGTCATCTAAACAAATTGATGATCAGCTGAAATCGGGCAATAACCAGATTGCATTCGATGTTTATAATCTGTCTATGCAGAAGCGTTTTGAACGTTTTCAATATGCATTGTCTTTGCTAGATACAGAGATTAAGTTTGATACCGATGAAAGTATTGAGCTCAATCGTAGTGAAGCTGAGTGGCCAAAAGATATCGCTGAAGTGAATGAGCTTTGGAGAAAACGCGTTAAATATGATGCGTTGAATCTAAAACTTACTGGTAAAGAGTGGCCAGAGATTCAAGAAGTTTTGGAAAAGCGTTACAACAATGCGATGAAGCGTATTACGCAATCGCATAATGAAGATGCTTTCCAGATCTACATGAACGCATTTGCGCGTGAAGTTGATCCTCACACAAGTTACCTTTCTCCAAGAAATGCAGAACAATTCCAATCTGAGATGAACCTATCTCTAGAAGGTATTGGTGCTGTGCTTCAGATGACAGACGACTACACCGTTATTCGCTCTTTAGTTGCTGGTGGCCCTGCGTCAAACAGCAAACAATTGAGTGATGGAGACCGCATTGTTGGTGTTGGTCAAGATGGCGAAGAGATTGTTGATGTTATCGGCTGGCGTTTAGACGATGTAGTGCAATTAATTAAAGGACCGAAAGGGACTAAAGTTAAGCTACAGATCTTGCCAGACGGTAAAGATGCAAAAAGTCACGTTGTCACAATTGTTCGCGATAAGATTCGTTTAGAAGACCGCGCTGTTAAATCAAAAGTGATCGAGAAAGACGGCAAGAAAATTGGTGTATTAGAAGTACCAAGTTTCTACGTTGGCCTTTCTAAAGATACCGATAAACTGATCACCGAGCTTAAAGAGCAAGGTGTTGAAGGTATTATTGTTGACCTCCGAAACAACGGTGGTGGTGCACTGACTGAAGCAACTGAACTCTCTGGTTTGTTTATCAAAGAAGGACCTGTTGTTCAGGTTCGTGATAGCTACGGTCGTGTCAAAGTGAACAGCGATACTGATGGTCAAATCAGTTACCAAGGCCCGTTAACGGTATTGGTGAATCGCTACAGTGCTTCAGCGTCTGAAATCTTTGCAGCAGCGATGCAAGATTATGGCCGTGCAATCATCCTAGGTGAAAACTCTTTCGGTAAAGGTACGGTGCAACAGCATCGCTCTTTGAATCATATTTATGATTTGTTCGATAAAGAGTTAGGCTACGTTCAATACACAATCCAAAAATTCTACCGAATCAATGGTGGTAGTACGCAAAACAAGGGTGTAGTACCTGATATTGCTTACCCAACGCCAATTGATCCTGCAGATACTGGTGAAAGTGTTGAAGACAACGCTCTTCCTTGGGACAGCATCGACAAAGCGAAGTACTCAGTGTTACAGCGTAACGATGAGCAGATCGCAGCGTTGACGGCTAAACACGAAGCTCGTATCGCAACAGACATGGAATTTGGCTTTATCGCGCAAGATATTGAAAAATATAAGGCAGATAAAGACGACAATGACCTTTCTCTTAATGAAAAGGTTCGTCAACAAGAGAGTGATGATGCGGATGCGCTTCGTCTAGAGCGTATTAACCAACGTCAAAAAGCCGCTAAGTTAGAGGCATTTAAAACGTTGGATGATATTCCAAAAGACTACGAAGCCCCGGATGCTTATCTTGATGAATCAGTTGCTATCATGCTGGATATGATCAAGAAATAAACAAAATACCTGTTATAAGGTGATTGTTTAAAGACGTACTATTTGAAAAGCGAGCTTAGGCTCGCTTTTTTTGTACCTGTGTTCTTGCCTCGAATAATGTCATGTTAACGGCATGCTTCCTCGCTTTTTAACTTGCTGCAGAACCACTGTTATTTGATTTTCGGCTGTGAAGTACACTGTAAAAATAACTAAACTTAAGTATTTTTTTTCGAGTGATAATGACATTTAAGTTACTTCGCACTTAAAATTTAGTGACTTAGATCATATTTTTTCGCTTTCTATTCATTACGTGCCTAAGCTTAAAGAAAACGAGGGGACGCTTATGAAATGGATTCTACTATTTTTATCTTGTTTAAGTTTTGTGGCTTTTGGGAGCGAGGTCGCTTCGAGTAGCCAACAATCAAAAAGTGATAGTAATCTATCTCATTTTGACCTTCCTCTGTTGCTTGGTGATTGGTATTTGATGAATCCTGATCCTGAGCAAGGCACTGAAAACTTTAGAGCGATCAAGCTCACTCTTGATTCAAACTACTCATTCACTATCGATATCCAAAAGAAAGACTACAGTGTCGATCATTGGGAAGGTTTGTATAACGCCAATGAAGACACGATTATTTTGGGATTAAATACTTCTGAGCCTCAGGTTTACGCTTACAGCAGTAATCACAATATGCTGAATCTTAACGGTGTTATGTTCACCAAAGCCTTGCCCAACGCCCTGGCAGGAATATGGTCAAGTGCCGAACTGTCCGGAAGCGATCTACGTGCGAGTAACATTCAAAAAATGGATTTAGTCCTTCAGCCGGACTTTATATTCATGTTCCGAGTATCAGATGAAGAAGGTGGTGAAGTCATTCGTCGCGGGGTGTATTACACAGAAGGCGATCAACTAGTGTTACTTTATGAGAACGGTGAACACGGCACTCGATATACACTGAACAGCGATGTGTTAACGCTGCAAGGTGAAGAGGGAGATATGTTTGCGGTACTCAATCGCATTCGATAATCGTGAGTTTTAGCAGTAACGGCGTACTCGTTGATAATATTGTGCACAGTTCATTTCTTAGGCGTTCCTGTCTGATTTGATTGATAAAATAGCAAAACATGGAGGCATTTTCTTACAATGCCTCCTTTTTTTAATATTCCCCTTGTTTTATTGGCGCTCAACCTTTAGATATATACAGTTAAAAAATAATTACGTATAACGATCAAAAGGAACCCGTCATGGCACATACACCTCAAGCCAAGTATCGTAAAGATTATCAATCACCATCTCACACGATTTCTGAAATCGATCTTACTTTCGATTTGTACGACTCAGCATCCATTGTTACGGCTGTTTCTAGTGTTAAGCAGGAGAAAGACAGCACGACATTAGTACTTGATGGTGAAGGCTTGAAGTTGGTTTCTGTTTTGGTGGAAGGCAACGAATGGACTCAGTACGAGCAGTCTGAAACTCAACTTACGCTGAATGACCTTCCAAAAGAATTTACTCTAACCATCGTTACCGAAGTTAACCCTGAAGGGAACAGTGCACTTGAAGGCTTGTACAAGTCGGGTGGCGCGTTCTGTACTCAATGTGAAGCTGAAGGTTTCCGCCGTATCACTTACTACATGGATCGCCCAGATGTGTTGGCGAAATTCACTACAACGGTAATTGCAGACAAAGCAGAGAACCCATTCTTATTAAGTAATGGTAACCGTGTAGATGAAGGTGAAGGTGAAAACGGTCGTCATTGGGTGAAGTGGCAAGACCCACATCCAAAACCAGCGTACTTGTTTGCTTTAGTAGCGGGTGACTTTGATGTACTTCGTGACGCATACACTACACAATCGGGTCGTAAAGTTGACCTAGAAATCTTTGTTGATAAAGGCAATCTAGACCGTGCGAGCCACGCGATGGTTTCTTTGATTAACTCAATGAAGTGGGACGAAGAACGTTTCAATCTTGAATACGACTTAGACATCTACATGATCGTAGCCGTTGATTTCTTCAACATGGGTGCGATGGAAAACAAAGGCTTGAACGTATTCAATTCGAAGTTCGTTCTAGCAAACGACCAAACTGCAACGGATACAGATTACCTAGGTATTGAAGCAGTAATCGGCCATGAATATTTCCACAACTGGACAGGTAACCGAGTGACGTGTCGCGATTGGTTCCAGTTAAGTCTGAAAGAAGGCTTAACGGTATTCCGTGACCAAGAATTCTCATCTGATCTTGGTTCTCGCGCAGTAAACCGTATTAACAATGTACGTATCATTCGCGGTCCACAATTTGCAGAAGATGCTAGCCCAATGTCTCATCCAATTCGTCCAGAAAAAGTGATAGAAATGAATAACTTCTATACTTTGACCGTGTACGAAAAGGGCAGTGAAGTGATCCGTATGATCCACACATTGTTGGGCGAAGATGGTTTCCAAAAAGGCATGAAGCTGTACTTCGAACGTCACGATGGTACGGCTGCAACATGTGAAGACTTCGTCGCGGCAATGGAAGATGCGTCGGGCGTTGACTTATCTCAGTTCCGCTTATGGTACAGCCAGTCTGGTACGCCGACGCTGTCTGTTGAAAGTAAGTACGACGCAGAGAAGAAACAGTACACGTTAACAACTCGCCAAGTAACAGCGCCAACTCATGAGCAAACGGAAAAGCAGGCTCTGCATATTCCTCTTGATATCGAGCTGTACACAGCTGCGGGTGAAGTTGTTGAGTTACAATGTAACGGTAAGCCAGTTCATAATGTATTAGATGTGAAAGAAGCAGAGCAAACGTTCGTGTTTGAAAACGTTTCTGAGCAACCGATCCCATCATTACTTCGTGAATTTTCTGCGCCAGTGAAATTGGAATATGACTACTCAGATGAAGAACTGATCTTCTTGATGGTGAATGCTCGCAATGAATTCTCTCGTTGGGATGCGGGTCAAATGCTATTAGCGAAGTACATCCGCAGTAACGTGGAGAAAGTTCAGCAGGGTCAAGCGTTTGAGCTTTCTGATTCTGTTGTTGATGCATTCCGTGGCGTACTGCTGAGTGATTCACTAGAGCCTGCGTTTATTGCAGAAATGCTTTCTCTACCAAGCCACAATGAAGTATCGGGTTGGTACGAGCGCGTTGATATTGATGCGGTCGCATCGGTTCTTAACTCAATGAAAGTCACACTAGCTGCAGAACTTGAAGACGAGTTAGCGGCGGTTTATCACAGCCACGCACTAACAGAATACACGATCGATCACGATTCGATTGGTAAGCGTACTCTACGTAAAGTTTGCTTAAGTTACTTAGCTCATACTGGGCAGGGTAATGACTTGGTTGTTGCGATGTATCAACAAGCGAATAACATGACAGATACGATGGCAGCAATGGGCGCGGCAAACAGTGCACAACTACCATGTCGTGAAACCTTGATGGTGGATTACAGTGACAAGTGGAAACACGATGGTCTTGTTATGGATAAGTGGTTTGCATTGCAAGGTACAAACCCAAGTTCAAACGCACTTGAAGTGATCAAAGCGTCGATGTCGCACCAGGCGTTCAGTTTGAAGAACCCGAACCGTACCCGTAACTTGGTCGGTTCATTCTTAAACATGAACCCGGTTCAATTCCACGACAAGTCTGGTCAAGGCTATGCATTTGCAGGCGAGATCTTACGTGAACTGAACAGCAGCAACCCGCAAGTGGCTTCACGTCTGATTGATCCACTTCTTAAATTCCGTAAGTACGACGATGAACGCCAAGCTCTGATCAAAAAAGAACTAGAGACGTTAAAGAACATGGACAACCTAGCAAAAGACTTGTTTGAGAAAGTGACGAAAGCACTAGAGGCTTAAGTCAGCGCGCATTCAGGTAACTGTTTGCTAATAAGCGGTTTACTAATAAACTGTTTGCTATAATGAAAGGTCATCAGTGGTAGAGAATATCTGCCACTGATTTTTTGTTTCTGGTTCATCGAATTTTCGATAAGCTAGAGCAGCTTCAAGTTCAGTTTCACCGTCAGACATCTAAAAGTGCCAAAAAACACTGGTACTGTATATTTATACAGGTATCGTATGAATCGCTATATTTTCCAACTTAACATCTCATATCAGCAGTTTTTGGCCAGCTATTCTGGCGCCGCAAGTAAAGTTCAAGTGATAACAACAACAGGTTTACGCTTACAGTTACCTGCAACTCGGTTCAGACCATTTCTTACACAAATAGGGGTTAGAGGGCAGTTTAGGCTGACAACTGACCAAAAAAATAAGTTTATTAAGTTAGAAGCTCTGTAAACCTTGGCGTGCCTAGTGAGTTAAAAGGAATCTTAATCACATAATCAAACATTTCAGCTCTTACCACCTCCAAAACAATTAACTATTTTTCAATAATGCTTTTACAATAAATGAATGCATTACCTTTGCTTAACTCGTTAGTAGAAAAGCGCTCAACGGCACGTTTCAAACACCAGATTAAGTGATCCCCCTAATAATAAAATATAATTCTAATTGTGGAGTGTGACTATGACCGCACGTGAAACTGTGGTTCCAGTTTTACTTGAAAAAGTTTACAAGCTGATTCAAGACAAACTTGACCTTGCTCATCGACCTCTCGTAACTCAACTTGCTCAACACTTGTTTAGTAACGTTTCTCACGACGATCTGACTCAGAGAAACGAATCCGATTTATACGGTGCTGTAGTTAGCTTATGGCATCACATCAATGAAAAGAAAGCCGACGAAATCTCTGTACGCGTTTTCAACCCGACGGTAAGTCGTCAAGGTTGGCAGTCTACTCATACTATCGTTGAGATAGTCGTTCCAGACAGCCCATTCCTTGTTGATTCCGTAAAAATGGCACTTACTCGCCTAGACCTTTCTTCTCACCTTATGCTTCATAACCCAACACAAATCTCTCGCTCAGATAAGGGCAGTGTTGTCGGTGTAAGCAATAACGAAGGTGCATTCCAATCGCTTTTCCATATTGAGGTTGACCGTCTTAGCAGTAAAGCTGAAATGACAGCTCTTAAAACGGAGCTACTGGATATCTTTACCGATACTAGCTTAGTTGTGAACGATTGGTTGAAGATGGTAGAACGACTTGAAGAAGTAACCAATCAAGTAGAAAAGCAGAAAGAGAGCATTCCTGTAGATGGCCAACGTTTTGATGAAACGTTGGCGTTTCTTCGTTGGTTAGGTGAACACAACTTTACATTCATGGGTTATAAGGAATATGACCTAGTTTCAGTTAACGGCGACACTGAACTGCAACCGACCAAGGAGCAAGGTCTTGGTTTGTTTGCGAACTCAGATCGTGTACGTAACGTTAAGCTATCTGAGTTTTCTGATTCGGCACGTCTTGAAGCGAAAAAGCCTTATGTGCTTATCGTAACCAAGGGCAACACGGCTTCACGCATTCACCGCCCAGCTTACAACGATTACATTGGTATTAAGAAGTTCGATAAGAACGGTAAGGTCATTGGTGAGCACCGCTTTACTGGTCTTTACACATCTGCCGTTTATAACCAAACCGTTGAAACGATTCCTCTTGTTCGCGAGAAAGTAGAACGTATTTTGGATGCGAGTGGTTACCGTGAAGGTTCATACTCTTACAAAGCGCTGCACAACATTCTTGAAAACTACCCACGTGATGAACTGCTGCAAGCTCGAGAAGAAGAGCTACTAGAAGTCGGTACGGGCGTAGTACAAATGCAAGATCGCGATCTCCTGCGTTTGTTTGTTCGCAAAGACCCGTTTGGTCGTTTCTTTAGCTGCATGGTTTACGTAACAAAAGATCGTTACAACACTGAGCTTCGTCGCCAAACACAGCGCATCTTGAAACTGTACTTTGGTTGTGAAGAAGAGGTTGAATTTACAACGTACTTCTCTGAAAGCCCGCTAGCAAGAACGCACTATATTGTTCGTGTTGATAACAACAACATGGATGTGGACGTGAAAACAATTGAGCAAAATTTAATGGAAGTATCGTCTACGTGGGATGACCGTCTGTCTGAATCTATCATTGCAAACTTCGGTGAAAGCAAAGGTCTTCCATTGTCGAAAGAGTACATGCGTGCATTCCCACGTTCGTACAAAGAAGACATGATGCCAGGTTCTGCTGTTGCCGACATTGAACGTTTAGAAGCGCTAAGTGAAGACAACAAACTGGGTATGCTTTTCTACCGTCCTCAAGAAGAAGCGGCAGATTCAAAAGCCGTTCGTTTGAAGTTGTTCTACCACAGCGATGAGCCAATTCACCTTTCTGATGTTATGCCAATGCTTGAAAACTTTGGCCTACGCGTTATCGGTGAATCTCCATATGAAGTGCGTAAAACCAACGGTGTGACCTATTGGATCCTTGATTTCTCTATGCTGCACAAGAGCGATAAGACCATTGATCTTCGTGAAGCTCGCGATCTTTTCCAACAAGCCTTTGCGGCAATCTGGGCGGGTGAGTTAGACAGCGATGGTTTCAACCGCTTAGTACTTGGCGCTGGTCTTTCTGGCCGTGAAATCTCAATCTTACGTGCTTATGCTCGTTACATGCGTCAAGTTGGTTTCCCATTCAGCCAACAATACATTGAAGACACATTGTCTCATTACCCAGAATTAGCGAAAGGGCTAGTGAGCCTATTCGGCAAGCGTTTTGACCCGAAACTGAAGGGCAGCGTAAAAGGCCAACAAGATCTTATTAAGAAGATCACTGAACAGTTGGATCATGTAGAAAGCTTGGATGATGATCGTATCATTCGTCGCTACATGGAAATGATCACTGCAACGCTTCGTACTAACTACTACCAAGTAGACGAGAATAAGCAGTCTAAACCTTGGTTGGCTCTGAAAATGAGACCAAGCGAGATTCCAGATATCCCTGCGCCGGTTCCTGCGTTTGAGATCTTCGTTTACGCACCAGACATTGAAGGTGTGCATTTACGTGGCGGTAAAGTAGCACGCGGTGGTTTACGTTGGTCAGACCGTCAAGAGGACTTCCGTACTGAGATTCTAGGCCTAGTTAAAGCGCAACAAGTTAAGAACACGGTTATCGTACCGGTTGGTGCTAAAGGTGGTTTCGTTTGTAAGCGTCAACACATGATGTCTGGCCGAGACGAGATTTTTGCTGAAGGTCAACGTTGTTACAAGCGCTTCATCCGTGCATTGCTAGACGTTTCAGACAACATCATTGAAGGTGAGGTTATCCCACCTAAGAGCGTTGTTCGTCACGATGAAGATGACCCATACTTGGTTGTTGCAGCCGATAAAGGCACCGCGACATTCTCAGATCTAGCGAACTCAGTAGCTGAAGAGTACAACTTCTGGCTAGGTGATGCGTTTGCATCGGGTGGCTCTAACGGTTACGACCACAAAGCCATGGGTATCACGGCGAAAGGTGGCTGGGAATCGGTTAAACGTCACTTCCGCGAAATGGGTATTAACTGTCAAAGCACAGACTTCACTGCCATTGGTGTGGGTGATATGGCGGGTGACGTATTTGGTAACGGTATGCTGCTATCTAAGCACATTCGCTTGCAAGCTGCGTTTAACCACATGCACATCTTCATTGACCCGAATCCAGAATCAGCATCAAGCTGGGTAGAGCGTGACCGTCTGTTTAATCTGCCTCGTTCAAGTTGGGAAGATTACAATAAAGACCTGATTTCTCAAGGTGGTGGCATCTTCTCTCGCCGAGCGAAGTCTATCTCTTTGACACCTGAAATTCAGAAAATGCTGGGTACCAAGAAAGCATCAATGGCACCAAACGACTTGATCAAAGCGATCTTGTCTATGAAAGTTGATCTACTTTGGAACGGCGGTATTGGTACTTACGTTAAGTCTTCTAGTGAGACTCATACCGATGTGGGTGACCGTGCAAATGACGTGCTACGTATCGATGGCCGTGACCTGAAAGCTAAGGTTGTTGGTGAAGGCGGTAACTTGGGTATGACTCAATTGGGTCGTATTGAATACGCTCTAACGGGCGGTCGAGTTAATACTGACTTTGTCGATAACGTTGGTGGTGTAGATTGCTCGGATAACGAAGTTAACATTAAGATCTTCTTGAATGGCTTGGTGTCTAATGGTGATCTTACCGTTAAGCAACGTAACCAAGTTCTTGAATCTATGGAAGATGAAGTAGGTGAAATCGTACTAGACGACGCTTACTGCCAAGCTGAGTCTATCTCTGTTACTGAGCATCAAGGTGTAGGCTTAGTGAAAGAGCAAATCCGCTTTATCCACACAATGGAAAAAGCCGGGTACTTAGACCGTGGTTTGGAATACATCCCAGATGACGAAACGCTGCTAGAACGTGAGAAGCAGGGCCAAGCACTAACAAGACCAGAGCTATCAGTATTGATCGCTTACGGTAAAATGGTTCTAAAAGAAGATCTTGTGAGTGATGACATTGCGAATGATGAGTTCCATGCTCAACAACTGATGCAATACTTCCCAACAGAGTTACGCCGTAACTACTCTCAGCACATGGATAACCATCCACTTCGTGCAGAGATCATTGCGACTGCGCTTGCTAACCAAATGGTTAACGAGATGGGCTGTAACTTCGTGACTCGCTTGCAAGAAGAGACGGGCGCGAACATTGTTGATATTGCGAATGCTTACGCGGCATCACGTGAAATCTACGGCCTGGGTAAGGTATTGAAGAGCATCCGTGAACTGGACAACATCTCAAGTTCTGAAGCTCAATACGAATTGCTTTACCATGTACGTCGTACGCTTCGTCGTCTAGCACGCTGGTTGCTAAGAAACCGTACCGGTAAACAGTCAGTGAATGCATTGATTGAGCTTTACCAAGGTGATGTCGTCGCAATTACTGAGAAGCTGGATGAAAACCTAGTGGCTTCAGAAGTAGAAGAGCATCAAGCAATGGCTCAAGTATGGATTGACCAAGGTGTAAACGCTGAGCTGGCTAATTCAGTGGCTCGTTTGTCTAGCCTGTACTCAGCACTGGATATATCTACAGTGGCTCGTGAAACAGGTAAAACAGTACAGCAAGCGTCTAAGCTTTACTTCAACCTAGGCGACCGTTTGTCACTGCACTGGTTCTTGAAGCAAATCAATGGCCAAGCTATAGACAACAACTGGCAAGCACTGGCGCGTGCAGCATTCAGAGAAGATCTGGATTGGCAGCAACGCCAGTTAACTGGTCAAGTACTTAACTGTGGTTGTGCTTCAGATATCGATGTGATTAAAGCGCTTGATGACTGGATGGAAAGTAATTCTGTTTCTCTACATCGTTGGGAAAGCATCCTAAACGAATTCAAAGTAGGTTCTGTTCATGAGTTTGCTAAGTTCTCAGTAGCACTGCGTGAATTGATGCTGTTGAATCTAAACTGCATGTCAAAAGACTAGTTACTAGATAAGACGAAAAAGTATAAGGGCAGGCCAAAAGGTCTGCCTTTTTCGTTTCGGTAAAGTGGAAACAATAGGCCTAACGACTTTTGAAGAACAAACTTCGACGCAAACGTTGTTTGTTGTTAAGTGACCTGATGGCTGTACTAAGGTTGAGATTAGAAATGGCTTAATAACTTGAAGAAACGATAACGTTTGCTTAATAATGAACCTCATTCGTTAGCAAACTTGATTATCTTACCCTTACAGACAGTAATAGATTGAATAGTTGGGTAAATAAGTAAATAATAGCGCCCCGTTTACACGGGGCTTTTTTCTATCGGAGGCACAATGCTTTACCGTCTAGCCAGAACTGGCTTTTTCCAACTTGATGCCGAAAAGGCACATGATCTTGCAATTCAAAATTTCAAGCGCTTCACAGGCACACCTATTGATCTTTTGTATCGCCAACAATTACCTCACCGACCTGTAGAGTGCATGGGTCTTACTTTTAAAAACCCAGTTGGCCTTGCTGCTGGCCTAGATAAAAACGGCGAATGTATTGATGCATTTGGCGCAATGGGTTTTGGTTTCGTAGAAGTAGGAACAGTGACTCCACGTCCGCAAGCGGGTAACGACAAACCTCGTTTATTCCGTCTTGTTGAAGCTGAAGGTATCATCAACCGCATGGGTTTTAACAACCTAGGCGTCGACAACCTTGTTGAGAATGTTAAGAAGTCGAACTACGATGGCATCTTAGGCATTAACATTGGTAAGAATAAAGACACACCAATTGAAAAGGGCGCTGAAGATTACTTGATCTGTATGGAGAAGGTATATCAATACGCTGGTTACATTGCTGTGAACATCTCTTCACCAAACACTCCAGGACTTCGTTCTCTACAATACGGCGAAGCTCTAGACGATCTATTGTCTGAACTGAAAACGAAACAATCTGAACTGGAAGAGAAGCATGGTAAATATGTTCCTCTTGCTCTTAAGATTGCTCCGGATCTAAGCGACGACGAAATTCGCCAAATTTGTGAATCATTGATCAAAAATAAGATCGATGGTGTGATCGCAACAAACACAACATTGGATCGTTCAATCGTTGAAGGTATGAAACATTGTGATGAAGCGGGTGGCCTAAGTGGACGTCCTGTTCAATCTCGTAGTACTGAAGTAGTTCGTAAACTTCACGAAGAGCTGGGTGACAAACTGCCGATCATTGGAGTAGGTGGTGTTGACTCGTATGTTGCTGCAAAAGAGAAAATGATGGCAGGCGCTAAGCTTGTACAAGTTTACTCTGGTTTCATTTACAAAGGTCCAGGCCTTGTAGGTGACATCGTTAAAAATCTTTAAACGGCAAGACGCTTTTATTTCTGAAAAGCGACAATCTGGCATCGTCTTAATAAAAGAGACACTGTAACTCACTGAGTTGTAGAGAAAAGCGACAAGAAAGAGGAATTCATTTCCTCTTTTTTTTTGCCTATTGCTCAGTAAAATTACTGTAATTGAAGGTAATTTTGCGTTTTACCTAATGGAATGGTTCAACAGTGTGAGACGAAATGATGCTTAAACCTAGCGATACATGGAGTTGGTATTACGATGAGCAGCAATGTTCATTAATGCTAAACCTCGGAGAGGATATGATTTTCAAAACGAATCTGGTCCGCAATAAGCTGGTGGACTGCGCGTTTCGAGATAATGAATTCACCGTTGATGACGCATCTTCATACCAAACCTTCAAAGAACAAATTTCTGGCTTAGAACTGTCTGAGCCTCGTCAAGCTGAATTAGCACTCTATTGTGTGGCAGCAAAGCGTTTCCATAAGCCTGTACAGCCTAAGAGTTGGTTCTTCGACTCACAAGGCACTGGCCATGAATATCCTCAAGAAGGGGATATTGTACAAATGAATAACGAGCATAGCTTAGGGTATTTCATTGTATTAGAAGTGGGAGAGTGTGCGAGCCTATGTGCATTTGTTGACCTAGAAGAGTTCCTGTTAACGCCTTCAAAAGGACTGCGATTTGGAGACTCAATCAAGGTGATGCACGATAGAATGGTAGACGCGAACGCTATCCTTCATCAGACACACATAGCGATGGTAGGTTAACCTCTAATCTAGCACATCATTTCAACCACGCATCGCAGCACACAAACGTATAAACCTTCCTCAGAATCGGCTCATTAGCCGATTTTTTTGTGCCTAAAAAACCTCATCCTGATAAATACATCACGGCTTAACCATTTAAATAGTGAACTTACGACTATTTTTTCACCTTAATTTCTGCCCGTTTTCATCGCCAGAAGAGTAAATCTACCGTCTTTATTCCCTGTTTTTGGTCTTTTGTAGCTAAATTTCATCCATAAACCTCCTTTGGTATATACCAGTTTTGAGGTGAATATAAATTCACATTGCTACTTTGGTTAATAAGTGGTCAGAAATGAAGTTGGTTTGATAGGTCTTATGTTCTAAGGGGATGTGGGTAAGCGATCGCTTCAAGACTGTGCATTTGCTAGCCAGTTAGTCGAAAGATTCAATGAAAAGACGTGTTTAGTGTGATGCTCTAGTTACAAATTCAGGTATAATCGAACTCATTTTTATCAATAAAAGAACACTATGAATCAATATCTAGCGGTTACCTCAAACGGCCTTGAGAATTTATTAGTTGAAGAACTAACCCAACTAGGGATTACAAACGCAAAACCTGTTCAAGCAGGTGTTAAATTCAAAGCGACCAATGAGCAAATTTATCGTTGTTGTTTGTGGAGCCGTTTGGCTTCTCGATTTGTACGTGTCCTTTCTGAATTCACTTGTATGGACGACATGGATTTGTACCTATCAACCACTGCGGTTAACTGGGTAAATCAATTCCATAGCTCTAAGCGTTTTGTTGTTGACTTCAATGGTACGAACAACGAAATCCGTAATAGCCAATACGGTGCGATGAAAGTAAAAGATGCCGTTGTTGATTGCTTTGAGAAGAAGTCTTTACCTCGTCCTTCTATTAGCAAAGAGAACCCAGACATTCGTATCCACGTTCGTTTACACCGTGATAAAGCGATTCTTGGTGTTGATATGGTAGGTAGCGGTCTTCACCAACGTGGTTACCGTCCTGAATCAGGTCGAGCACCACTGCGTGAAACACTAGCTGCTGCAATCCTTCTTCGTAGTGGTTGGGATGCAACGAAACCTTTCTTAGATCCTATGTGTGGTTCAGGTACGTTAGTGATTGAAGCTGCAATGATGGCTGCAAACCTAGCACCGGGTGTTAAACGTCAGAAGTGGTGTTTTGAATCACTAGAAGATTTCGAGCCTGAGCTTTGGGCTGAAGTTAAAGCAGAAGCGAACGTCCAAGGCCGTCGTGGCGTTAAGAAAGTAGAATGTAAGTTCTATGGCTACGACAATGATGAACGTATGATCAAAACTGCGCGTGACAATGCTCGTCGTGCCGGTGTTGAAGAGTTGATTGAATTCGAAGTAGGCGATGCTGCAAAGCTTAAGCGTCCTACAGAGTTTACTGATGGTGTGATTGTTTCTAACCCGCCTTACGGTGAACGTCTTGGTACCGAGCCGGGTCTTATTGCACTTTACACAGCATTCGGTGCACAGCTCAAAGCTGAATTTGGTGGCTGTAACGCATCTATCTTCTCTAGCTCAGACGAGCTACTAAGCTGCTTACGCATGCGTGCAGACAAACAGTTCAAATTGAATAACGGTGCGTTACCGTGTCACCAAAAGAACTACTCAATTTCAGATCGTCCGATGTCAGAACGTCCAACGGGCGAGCAAGAACAGTTAATTGCTCCTGACTTCGCAAACCGTCTTAAAAAGAACATCGGTAAAATTGGCAAGTGGGCTAAGAAAGAGCAATTAGATTGTTACCGTATCTACGATGCGGACTTACCAGAATACAATGTAGCGATTGATGTATACCCAGGTCACCTTGTGATTCAAGAATACGCAGCGCCTAAAGATGTACCGGAAGAGAAGGCAAAACGTCGCTTAACCGATATCATCCGTGCTTCTATTCAAGTAACAGGCGTAGAAGCAAACAACGTTGTGCTTAAAGTTCGTCAGAAACAGAAAGGCCGTTCTCAATACCAGAAATTGGCTCAAGACTCATCGAACTTAGAAGTGAACGAGTATGGCGTTAAGCTGATTGTTAATCTTCATGATTACCTAGATACCGGGTTGTTCCTAGATCATAAGATCACTCGTCGTCGTATCGGTGAGATGGCCGCAGGTAAGGATTTCCTAAACTTGTTTGCTTATACAGGAAGTGCATCTGTTCATGCTGCTGTGGGTGGTGCTCGTTCTACAACTACTATTGATATGTCTAATACCTACCTAGAGTGGGCGAAAGAGAACATGGAGCTTAACGGTCGTGTTGGTCGTCAACATCAGTTTGTTCAAGCTGACTGTCTACAATGGCTAGCTAAAGAGCAGGGTTCTTATGATCTGATCTTTATCGATCCACCTACGTTCTCTAACTCAAAGCGTATGGATCAATCTTTCGATGTTCAACGTGATCACATTCAGCTGATGGAAAACCTTAAACGTCTTCTTCGTGAAGAAGGCACGATTGTGTTCTCTAACAACAAGCGTCACTTCAAAATGGACTTGGAAGCTCTAGATGAGTTAGGTCTTAAGGCTCAGAATATCTCAGCGAAGACACTTCCATTGGACTTCTCTCGCAATAAGCACATTCATAACTGCTGGTTGATTACACATAAGTAGTTAAGAGATCGTATAAGGATATATAGTGCTGACTCTCTACAGTACAGAAGGGTGCCATCTATGTGAGATGGCATTCCAACTCACGGAACAGTTAAACATTAGCCATCACGTCAACGTTGTTGACATTGCATTTGATGATGAGCTCTTTTCCCGTTACGGGGTCACTATTCCGGTGCTCAAATTTGAAAGCTCTGACCTTTCTCAAAGCTCAGAGCTTAACTGGCCATTTGGCTTGTTAGAACTTAATGATTGGTTAAAGAAGAATGGCATTACTTACAATTCATAATGGGCAATTAGCGTTTGGCGATCACCCGTTATTAGATCGTGCGGACTTCGCACTGCAAGAAAACGAACGTGTGTGTTTAGTAGGGCGCAATGGCGCTGGTAAGTCTACGTTGATGAAAATCCTGTCTGGGAACATCATCATGGACGACGGCAAGATGCAAATCACACAAGATGTGGTTGTGTCGCGCCTTGAGCAAGATCCACCGCGCAATGAGCAAGGTACCGTTTATGATTACGTTGCTGGTGGCCTAGCTGAAATCGGTGAACAGCTGAAGATCTATCATGATCTTCTGGATCTCATCGGTACTGACCCTAGTGAAAAGAACCTAAATCGTCTTACTCGTGTTCAAGAGCAATTGGATCATGCGAATGCATGGCGCTTTGAAGATCGCGTAAGCAACGTATTGGCGGCGCTTAAGCTAACTGCAGAAACCAAACTGACGGATTTGTCTGGTGGTTGGCAACGTAAAGCAGCACTTGCTCGTGCGCTTGTATGTGACCCTGACGTGCTTCTACTTGACGAACCGACTAACCACTTAGATGTTGCGACCATTGAATGGTTAGAGGGTTTCCTGAAAGACTTCCGCGGTTCAATCATCTTTATCTCGCATGACCGTGCGTTCATTAAATCGATGGCAACACGTATTGTCGATCTTGATCGCGGTAAATTGAGCTCTTTCCCGGGTGATTACGAAAACTATCTTGTTGAGAAAGAAGAAGCGCTTCGTGTAGAAGAAATGCAAAACGCTGAATTTGATAAGAAGCTTGCTCAAGAGGAAGTTTGGATTCGTCAAGGCATTAAAGCTCGTCGTACTCGTAACGAAGGCCGTGTTCGTGCGCTTAAGAAGCTACGTGAAGAACGTTTGAACCGTCGTGAAGTGCAGGGCAAAGCGATTATCCAAATCGACGATGGCCAGCGTTCAGGCAAGATTGTATTTGAAGCTGAGAATCTTAACTTTGGCTTTGAAGGCAAAGAAATTGTTAAGGACTTCAGCTTCAACATCATGCGTGGCGATCGTATCGCTCTGATTGGTCCTAACGGTTGTGGTAAGAGTACGGTACTTAAGCTGCTTCTTGACCAGCTTAAGCCTGATTCAGGTCGTTTGCATTGTGGTACTAAGCTTGAAGTCGCTTACTTTGACCAATACCGCGAAATTCTAGACCCTGAGAAGTCTGTAATTGATAACCTCGCGGATGGTAAGCAAGAAGTGACCGTAGGTGGCCGTGAGCGTCATGCTCTAAGCTACTTACAAGATTTCTTATTCTCTCCAAAACGTGCTCGCACTCCTGTTAAAGCACTATCTGGTGGTGAGAAAAACCGTCTGTTATTGGCGCGTATTTTCCTTAAGTCGAACAACTTGTTGATTCTCGATGAGCCAACCAACGATCTAGATATCGAAACTTTGGAACTTTTAGAAGATTTGCTTGCCAACTATCAGGGTACGCTGCTTTTAGTGAGTCACGATCGTCAGTTTGTTGATAACACAGTGATGACAAGTTGGATCTTTGAGGGTAATGGCGTTATTGAAGAATTTGTTGGTGGTTACCACGATGCTCAGCAGCAAAGAAAGCAAGCATTAGAGTACCGACAGGTTGAAAAGCCATCAAAGCCTGAGAAAGTAGTTGAGGAAACTCCCAAAACTGCGCCAGTTAAGGCTAAACCTAAGAAGTTATCGTATAAGCTACAACGAGAACTAGAAGCGCTACCAATGCGTTTGGAAGAATTGGAAACTCAAATTGAAACTCTTCAGGAAGAAGTCAACGATCCAAGCTTCTTTTCAAAATCTGTAGAGCAGACACAACCAGTTTTAGATAAGCTATCTGCAGCAGAGCAGGAGCTTGAAGTTGCTTTTGAGCGCTGGGAAGAGCTCGAGGCACTACAACAGGAAAGTTAAGAAGTAATAATGACTTGTACTAAATTTAAATTAACAACAGTTGCAGCTCTAGTTTTGGCTGCAACTAATGCCAACGCTGCACTTTACAAAGTAGTTGAAGTAACGCCTTCGATTACAGGTGCATCTGAAATCTTTGGTGTAGCGATTCAGCCAGCAACAGTTACAGACACTGAAAGTTGTTTTACGACTGGTACCGTTGGCGGAGTTGCATGTGATAGCTTTAAATTGGCTGGTGAAACTCGCAATGCAGTTGATGGAATCGGTTATCGCGAAGAAGTTCCGTTTGCTATGGATGCACCGTTCCAATACATTCAAGAACGTGATGACTTTGAAAACTACTGCTACCGCGAGCTTAGATATTCTACTTGTGAAAGTTGGGCCGACAATCGTTGGGCTACTTGGAGTAAAGAAAGCGACCTTAGTTATGTAAACGCGAAAGCTTTTATTGATAACGGTAGCTCCATAAGTCCTTATAATGTAGCAATTACTGCTCTGGATGAATCAGGTGCACCACTTGGTATTAAGTCAAACGGTAACGATATTCGTTATAATGCGGTTACAACAGTGCCTCTTACAGCCTCATCTGAATCACGTGCTTGGGGCGCTCTAACCGTTAATGATGGTACTACAGACATCGTTTACAATTTTGGTAGCATTTCGGTACAGGGACCTAAAACGGTTACTTCTGATACGACATTCAGTTCTAAAGCTGCTATCTGGAAAGACGGAGAAGTTCATCAATTTATTTGGAAGCAAGGTGATATCCCCCAAACTGGAGACTACTTTGCTCAGGGAAGCATGCGTGGCCTTGCGGAAAACTCAGGAAAGTTATACGGCGTAGGTTTCGATACAGTGAATGGTAATGGTGATCTACAAGACATGAATGCAAGTGTCTTTGTAAGTGACTCATTAGACATTACCGGTGCTACTTGGGAAACTAAAATTATCAGCGGCGCAGAGGTAAAATCTGGTTCATCGAATGACGATGCTAGATACAGTAACTCTGTAGCGACTGACATCAACGATAATTTGTTCGCTGTTGGTTATTCTAAGCGTAATGGTTATGTACCAGAGAGTGGTAGTGCAGGTAATAAGCCTTTCGTTGTAACCGATGCCAAAAACCCAACAGCAACGTACTTGTCTGGTGGTATCTTCTTTGGTGGTTCGAGCGGTGAAGCTAAAGCAGTTAACAACTTTAATGAGTTTGTTGGCCAAATAGATGCAGAAACCACTCGTGAGGTTGATGGTAGTGAAAGAAGACACAGAGGCTTTATATATCCTTATAACGTGTCTTCATCAACTGAAGCTCGTCGTGTAGACATCTTTAACGGTCAGGCTTGGTGGTTAGATGATCTAACAAATGATGGTAATGTTTCCGGAGAGAACAACAAGTTCCGAATTATTGATGCTACTGACATTAACGATGCTGGTGTGATCTCTGCTACTGCTATCAAATGTACAGTTGGAGGAACGACTCAACCGTATGACACAACGTCTCACAACTCATACTGTGGTGGCGCGTCATCTAACGCGGTAGAAGAGGTTGTTGCAGTTAAGCTTGTACCAATTGCCGGTGCAACTAAAGCTGATATCCAAACTCGTAGTGCCGACTCAGAGAAAGTTGATCGTCAAGGTGGTAGCCTAGGTTGGTTAACTTTGACTGTTCTTGGTCTATTAGGGTTCCGTAGAAAATTTAAATAATTTTATCTCTTGAGCCCGAGTTCACATTTCTGAATTCGGGCTTTTTTTCGCCTTGAGAAAAGTAAAAAATTGTTCGATTCTTAAAGTTGGAGTCACAAAAACTCCGTAAAGTTGTAATCATTGTATGTTAGTAAATGTAACACCCGTATGAGGACTGCACTATGAAGAGACAAAAGCGTGATCGACTAGAACGAGCACAATCTCAAGGCTACAAGGCTGGTTTAAATGGACGGTCGCAAGAAGCTTGCCCATATAGCCAAATGGATTCTCGGTCTTATTGGTTAGGTGGATGGCGTGACGCCAAAGATGACAAGCAATCAGGTCTCTATAAGTAGATAGGGCGTAAAGAATTCAAGGTCAGGGCTCCATTGTCTGTTGATTACAACGGCTGGAGCCTTGTTAGTTTCAGAACAACACAAAGACTCCCAGAGCTATGTAGCATTCTAGTTTCGCTATCATAAGCGTATCGCTGGTGGATTTATCCTGTTTCAAGCTTAATACGGGATACTTTAATGCACTATAACTAAATTTATTGGAACGAAAATAAAGCAGCCATGGGCTGCTTTACTAAAAATCTAACTATTAGATTAGAATGCTGACGTATCTTGGAAAAGGCCAACTTTCAAATCTTTAGCAACGTAGATCTCTTTACCATCAACAAGTACGCGACCATCCGCAAGGCCCATAACTAGACGACGGTTAACAACACGCTTCATGTGGATCTCGTAAGTTACTTTTTTCGCAGTAGGTAGAATTTGACCAGTGAATTTCACTTCGCCAACACCTAGAGCACGGCCTTTACCTTCGCCGCCAACCCAACCAAGGTAGAAGCCAACAAGCTGCCACATTGCGTCAAGACCTAGACAACCAGGCATTACTGGGTCACCCGGGAAGTGACAATCGAAGAACCATAGGTCAGGAGTAATATCCAGCTCAGCAAGAACTAAACCTTTACCGTAATCACCTTCAGTTTCAGACATCTTAGTGATGCGATCCATCATTAGCATGTTCGGTGCTGGTAGTTGAGGGCCTTGTGGCCATAGTTCGCCTTGGCTTGATGCTAGAAGCTCTTCGCGAGTGTAAGAATCACGTTTGTTTTGCATTATCAATTACTCCGATTTTTGATAGGTGCATATTAGTGAACAGGTGTACGCTAAACAAGTCCGATCAGTACTAGACAAACCAGTTTTTAATGCGTCCAACGATTCCAATAGGGTGCTCATGTCTTTCAAAGTTTTCAATACGTTCCGCGATTTTACTCAGAACGCTTTCTTGTTCATCGTCTCTAAATGGCTTGTTCATAATGAGAGGAATTGCTTCGTCTACATTAGACACAGACCAAATATGGAATTCTTCATTCTTAATGCTTTCAATAAGGTCAGGCTTTAGTGCAAGATGCCTTAAGTTCGATCTTGGAAGGATCACTCCTTGTTCGCCTGTTAAGCCGTTGTGCTTACACACATGGTAGAAGCCTTCGATTTTCTCGTTTAGCCCGCCAACAGCTTGCACACGTCCAAATTGGTCAACTGCACCTGTAACCGCAATTTGTTGATTGATAGGGTATTCAGACAAAGCACTAACCAGAGAACACAACTCCGCAAGAGAAGCACTATCGCCATCTACTTCGCAGTAAGACTGCTCAAATACTACGGAAGCTGCGTATGGTAATGGATCTTCAAGGTTTAGTGCGCTGCTCACAAATGCTTGCATGATCATCATGCCTTTAGCATGAAGATTACCACCCAGCTCGGCTTTGCGCTCAACATCGGCAATATCACCATCACCAAAGTGAATAACACAGGAAATTCGTGCAGGTTCACCATACGATATTGGGTGTCCCGGTACATCGATGACCGTCAATCCATTAACTTGACCAACTTGTTCACCTTCAGTTTCGATAATGACTTGGCCATCACGAATATCATCAAGGGCGCGTTCTGGTAGGTAAGATTCGCGGTTATATTTGTGCTGTTGAGCTTGTTGGATATGGTGAATATCAATCTCACCATTGTCGGCTTCAATCAGAGCTTCGTTCAATAATGCATTGTGCCAAATAGGGCATAATGGAATATAGCTTTGATCTTCCGTTTCTCTTGCTCCGGCAGTAAGAATGCCCGTCAACGCCTGTTGCGTGATGGTTGGCAATTCATAGCGTTGTTGAAGCCACTTAAGGTAACCAAGATATTGAGTCAAAGTCTCTTCAGAGAGCTTGATATCTTGTTCAATTTCGCTAAATAGGCAAAAGCCGGTTTGAATATCGCTGTCCAGGTAATCAAGGTCACCTAGTTGAGCTCTGTCTCCAACAACAATCAACTTAATGTTGTAAGTCAAAGGCAAAGTCGGGGATTGGTTCAAGTGCTCTGGATTACTGCTGATTGGTTCTACGGCTTCACCAAGCAGTGCTGATTTAAGCAGTAACCAGCTTCCTGGGTTGGCCAAGATCAAGTTTGCTGAAACGATCAGATAGCCGTTGTTTGCTCTAGCCAGTAGGCCGGGCTTTGTCGCTACAACTTTACCGTCTTTTGACTGAACTTGGTCAAACAGAGAGACAGCATTTAAAGACTCAGTTTTTATAACCGGTAGAGTGTGATCATCTAAAGCAGTGACTAGAGATTCAACAATCATTTGACGATAGATCGAATTGTCTGGAGCGTTTACAAGTAAAACACGCGAAAGGTTAGACAAACGGACAAAGCGGGTTAGCGCATCTTTGAATCTATGTTGAATATCTGAAAACGGGAAAGGCGAGATGTCAGGGAATTGCTCTAATTGAGCGCTATATTCGTCGTACTGAGGCGTAACATGTCGCCAATCTACTTGAGTCATTTAAGTTTCTGATTATGATAATGAGGTAGGGAGTATATAGAAAAACCGATCTCGCTTGTAGCTCTATGTTGTAGTTACTAATCACTAAGCTAATATAAGTATGATCTTGGTCTATTCTTTCAAGATCATAATTGTTAAATAGCCTATTTTGGGTTACGCTGTCACTAGGATTAACTCTCGAGATTAGACATGAAATATCAGCAACTTGAAAACTTGGAATGTGGTTGGAAATGGAACTATCTGGTCAAAAAATGGAAAGAAGGCGAGTCGATCACCTGCCACATAGATTCAAGTGAAGCTGACGTTGCTGTTAAAGCCTTATTGAAGCTTGAACACCAACCTACAGGTGTCCCTGAGTGGATATCTAACAACATGTCTCCTGAGCTCGATAACAAGCTTAAACAAGCGATCAGAGCTAAGCGAAAACGCCACTTCAATGCTGAACAAGTTCATACAAAGAAGAAATCAATCGACCTTGATTACCGTGTATGGGAAAAGCTATCTCAACGTGCGAACGAGCTAGGTTGTACGCTCTCAGATGCCATCGAGTATTTGGTTAGCGAAGCGTCTCGTAGTGAGCAGGCCAGCAAGACGGTGACTAGCCTCAAAGAAGACTTAAGCAAGCTCCTTTCTGACGATAAATAACCATCAACAGTAGTGGTGACATTATGATGTACGTAATCTTAATCGGTGCGGTATTAGTTTTTTGGTTAGTAGCAGTCGACCGACCGGTATTGAAAATTAAATTTAGCGACGGGGCGATCGAACAAGTTAAAGGGCATCTTCCACCGAGCTTTAAGCACAACCTTCAAGAGATTGGTCATAACAATACCTTTAAAGGCGAGCTAAAAGTGTATGCAAAACGTTCTGGTTACAATCTCAAGTTCACTAAAGATGTTCCTAAAAACGTACAGCAACGTATTCGTAACGTGTTCCCGCATAATGGTTTTAAGTCTAAAGGCTCAAAGAAAGCGTAATCGTTGAGAGTTACGCGTTAGCTGGTCAATCCTCATACTAAGTTAATCCTTCATTTCTCTTAAATCTCCGCATACTGTTCTCACCCTCAACAAAGAGAGAGCAGTATGAGATATCTAGTATTACTATTATGTTTTTTATCCCCAGTCGCTTTTCCCGACGATGCATTGGTTAATCCTGTAGCTAAAAAGATAAAAGTCACCGTCATGAAAGGGCTCAACAAGAGTAATGTTGATTTCGAGGGTTATTGCGATCTGATGATTGAGATGAAGCACTCTAAAGGTTATGCAAGAATCAAAAAGGTGAGAACGTCTGGAGATAGTAAAGTTTGCAAGCAGGCGAAAAAACACCTACCGACGAAGAAAAGGTTCAAATACAGCTTTCCAGAAAAGTATATCCGGCTACATATCACACACTAGCCACTCTCAACGCACTATAACTAAATATCCTTAATTTTATTGAAACAATTTCGTGAACCAATCTCTAATTTCTATTAATATTAGTTTTGTTATAAAGGCAGGATATGCCGATACAAGAGCATTTACGGCAAAGGAAAGTCACGGTTGTTGTTAGCAAATAAAAGTTATACCCCTGAAGTAGTTGAGATCTCAAGGAAGGTCTCAATCAATGTTGAAGCTCGCTTTAATCGATGGTTAATCTCACCTGAATATAAGCTCGCACAATCTACAGTAGACACGTTACTAAGTTTGGAAAATAGGTATTGTGATAGTGTCATATTTGATGAATCTGACCGCATATCTCACAATCAACGTATTTTATTGCGCTGCGAGCAGGATAGAGTCAATGCTCATCGTGAAAAAGTCGACGCGAAGCAACAAACCTTACGATACGTTATCGATGATGTCAGCAATGCCGCTTCTGCGCTAATGCTTGAGAAGCTTCAAGGTACCTTAATAAGTTCGTTGTTTTCAGACTTACCCGATTACAATCAGTTCGCTAGTGTTGCGTATTCGCCATCTTTAAACTTTTCCAAACTCCATGAAATATCCGCGAAAAGTAGGCCATTGAGCTCAAGTTTAATCGAGTTTGTTTCCAATCAAGAGTTTGCAGATAAATATGGAAAGAAATCTAAGGTAATTCTCGATCCAAAAGTTGCAGCACGACAAATAGGAATAGAAAATTGTCGTTTATTGTTCCCATTGTTAATGAGTCAACAGCTGATTAAGTGGAATGATGGCAACATTAAACACATCACACCTAAGGTTTGGCAACACTTGGTCGTGACGTCAAATGCGACTCGAATTCGACTTCAAGAAACGTCGGTTAAAGATCCTAACGTAGGCATTTTACTTGGTGTGTTGAGAGTTCTGCCTTTGTTTTTAATTTGTAACCACTTTTCTTCAACGTTTGAAGACGCATTGGTAAAAACGATGCTTGGTTATCGTGAAGCAAGTGACAAGCATGACGAATATTATGCTTGTACTGAGGTGATGCCAAACACACAGTTTCTTGAATCAATGGTCGAGCAGCTAGAGCTTAAGCTACTAAAAAACCTCGTTGAATTTATAGATTGGAGCTCTGGAAATCAGTTCATCAAGAGGGCACTTCTAGAGGAAGTGAATGACATTCCAGTACTTGAGCGAACGGTTTATGGTGCAGCTTTGGCTCAAGGTAGAAAATATTCTGTTTTCGAGGCGTTAGATAATAGTGAACTATTTAACGTTAAGCACCGACCTTATTGGTTTTCAACTGTTCAAATGTCTATCGCGACGATTGAGCAGATGCAAGATAAAGTACTGGGAAAGCTTACGGTGAACATGTAATAAAAAGAGAGAGTCTCATTAATGTCGCTCTCTTTTTTGTTGCGCTGTAACTTTATGTGAATGTCTTGTTTTGGCGCTAAACAGTAGGATTACACTCTACTTAACTGACCACTTCGAAGGTAAACGACTCTTGCTTTGCTATTGCGTGTTTAACAGGGATACCAAGGCGCTGGCAAGTCATCAGAACTTTCAATTTCCTGTCGGCAGGAGCGTGCTCTGACAGAATCACCGAGCTTAGGCACTCTCTATTAAGGTAGAGTTTATTTCCGATCATCTCGTCATCAGGTAATACCCAGCGGTATTCCTTTTCATAACGCCAATTAGAATGCTTAATTTTGAATATCTCAGCTCCCAGTCTTGATGTTTGTAAACCTCTTAGCGATGCCGGGCGGAACATATTCGGTTCGTCTTCATACTGGACTTCAAAACAGTTGAGATTGGCCTCGCCGTTATAGCAGTTGAGATCATACTCGATACACATGCCTTTAAAGTTGTCACCATACTGCGACCATAGTATTGGGTGGTCGTTCGACTGAGAGAAACACATGATCTTAAAGTTTTGTTGAAGCTCTTTGTTGAATGCGTGGTTAGATTCAAAAGGGTTATTAAAAGTTTTAGCGTAATCAAACCACAACGAACACTCGGAAATAGATTGTATGTTTCTGTCGTGGAGCGATCTGAACTTATAAAGTTTAGGCAACATATCAAACACCTAGTTTACAAAATTGCCTGATGTTAACACTTTAATTTATTTTTAAGGATTGAATGCATAGCATTTGATTGCTTAATCACCAAATTTATTCGTATAACTGTTTGATAGATCAAAATTTAAACACGAAATAGTAGCCTGTTAAAGTGGTTTATTTTGCGTTAGGGCAAAGCTTTCAAGTTGTAACTTTTTACAGAAGATACAACGTAACTTTATTTATGGTTGAATTGTCTTGTCAAAGTAGAGGTCGAGTAGGGAAATAGGTGATTAAAATTAAAGCCGAGCTTTAAAAGGACGGCTTTAGTAGTATTGAGCCTACGAGTGAATCAAGTTTAGAAGTGGTACCTTGCACCTAGGTAAGCGGTTTGAGGTGACACATCGATGGATTCAATTTCAACGTTTGCATAGCGGTAACCAATATGGATATCGATGTTGTCTGTTACCATCGCACCAAGCTCAGCACCAACTTGGTAGGCTGCTTCAGACTTAGAGTCTGATACTCCAAAAGCTTTCGCTTCCATATCCATAGAGCCAACACCGGCTAATAAAGATACATACAGATCTAATACGTCACCTTCAACAATAAACTTTGGTTTAATGTTTACGAAGAAAGCATGGCCTTCAATATCCATTAAGTCGTTATAGCTAACTTTTCCGATTTTTCGGTACTCGGCTTCTAGCCCCAGTTTGACGACATCATGTGTATTGAATTCGTAGCCTCCAACCAAGTTATAGCTAAAGTCTGATAGATCAGATGAATCTTCAATGGCGCTGCCACGATATTCTAATTCAGTTTCATTATAAAAGCCGATATCAACACCAGCATAAAAATGACCATGCTCTCTAGGTGAGTTTTCGTTTTCACTAGCAAGCGCCTGCGAGCTGATGCCAAAAAAAGCGGTGAATAGCGATAGGGCGATTGTACTGATTTTCATGTAAAGCCTTCTAAGATAATAAGTTATTCTGTTCCAGAATATGTTAACAAACAAAAGATACTCTAACTAATTGAGAACTAGCCTAAAGATCTGATTTTAAAGACTTGTTGGTAATAGAAGTGTCATTATCGCAGTTATGAGACAAGTTAATATAGTCCAGACAGAGGTTAATAGAATTTATGTTGCACTGTAACTTACGATTAGCCAAGTCGTTTATAGAAGTTCGTTTTGGATGGCAACGCAGTTTGGTAACAATGACCGTTGGGCATCAGAAAATTCAAAGTTAGTGGTTTGAAAAACGAGTACGGATGTTACTGATGACGTTGATAGTTGATTCAATTTGGTGAAGAACAAGCCAACATAGGTAAACAAGACTAGATGATTCGGGAGTTCGCTTGGTCTTTTGGGACCGTTAAATCTAGCGAACAAGAGTAACCAAGTCTTTTCAGTTTATTGGTAGTACGGACAATAGACCGAGAGTTAGTGGAAGCGTTAATCATCTAGGTTCTTTTGGTAAGCAAAATCAGGGTAATAGCTTTTAACACTCAACCAGCAGAGACTCTGGACTAACTTTGGAGAGGCATCCGTAATTAGAAGTCTTAATTAAGTTTGAGCAGACATGTGATAAAGCCATCACGATTTAATCCAATTAACGCGGAGTCAAAGCCAGCCAGTAATTAAATAGATAGATTCATGCGGCGCTGTACGTAAAATTACGCGAGTAACAGGCACTGAAACCTCTCAGATTTCACATACAATGTGTCAATCCCATTTTAAAATGTCCTCATTTGCCCCAAATAGAAATGTCCCGTTGTTAGGTCTTTCGACTGGAGGCTTTGAATGGTTCGATGAGGACAGGGTTGATGGCTCGAGGGGCTGTTTGAAGGGCTCTTTGTTGTGCACGGCGCTTGGGGGCTTTCTTACTGCGGGTTCGTTGCTGTTGTTGTTCGAATTCTTCTTGTTGTTGCTGAGCAAATTTTAAAACTTGGCCGAGGCGTTTGTTGTCGACGATTTGGGTTTGTTGAACGTGCTCGAGTTTGTCGAAGGTTTTGAATTCGAGTTTTCGATGCCCGTATTGGATGGCGATTTCACCGTTTGGGTAGTCGAGTATCTTGACATGTTCGTGCGCTAGTCGGCTGTTTTCTTCAGTAGGTTCAATGAGATAAATAACCTTATCGTATTGAAATGTCAGCGACTTTGAGAGCTTGCGGGTTTCTTGCCAACTGAAAATATCGTCGAGTTCTTGCTTGGACTCTCGAACCGGACGATGCATGTCTTTTGGGTATTGAGCGGGCTTAGCAAAGCGATGGTTAAAATCGGCGATGAAGTAGGGAAGCCAGGCGTTGGCTTGTTCGATGGTGTCGATACCTTGTAAGCGCATCTCTTTAACCAGTCGGTCTTGCAGCGTGAGGTTGGCTCGCTCAACGCGGCCTTTGGCTTGGGAGCTGTTGGCACAGATGAGTTCTATGGCCAGTTCTTTCAACACGCGCCCGTATTGAGTTTGGCCAACTTGTTTGTGTTTCTCCTGATTCACTCGAAAAATTGAGTGCTTGTCACTGTAAAATGCGATGGGTTTACCGTGCTCATTGAGGTATTCACGCGTGGTCAACATGTAGTCAAATGCGGATTCTGTCTCGCTGAATCTTAGGTTCATCAAACGGCCAGTCGCATCATCAATGAACACCAATAGGCAGCATTTGTCGCTGCGGCCTTCAAACCAGTCATGATGGGAGCCGTCAATTTGGATAAGTTCACCCAAGCAATCACGACGGTAACGAGGCTGATAGACTCGAGGTTTGCGTTGTGAATGTGGAAGCCACAGTCCGTCGGCGATCATCCATTGACGGAGTGTTTCTTTAGAGACGGATAGATTGTGTCGTTCAGTCAGTTTTTCCAGAGCGAACGTTGGTGAGAAGTCAGAGTAATGCTCACGGATAAGTTTCAGTATTTCAATTCTGAAATGTTCTGAGTAGCGTCGATTACTTGGGCGTCCACGCGCTGCGTGTGTAAGACTTTGAGCGCCAAGAGAGACAAGTTGGTTTACCAAACGTCGGATATGACGCGCAGACAGATTCAAAATGACAGCAGCGTCAACTTGACGTAGTCGTTTTTCACGTACGTCAGTAAGCACCTTGAATCGCTGAATATCTTTTTCACTCATAGTAATAAGCATCCGGATAACTCCTAAGCAGACCAATATAGGTAAGCTTAGGAGGACATTTTAAAATGGCTCAAACCGGACATTACTAAATTGCTCTAACACAATGACTGCGTATTATGTATATTATGTTAAATGGTGTTTGGTATTTATAAGTCAGGTATCTTTGTGCGATGCCCTGCCTCTTGTTTATCTACCAAATCGATGTTCTATTTAACAGTAAGGCTATTTACCATAAAATACCTAATAAACATATTTCCTAATCTTCGATTAAGAATACGTTTATTAGACTTCAAGCATTAATCGATCAATTGCTTCTGTGATCTCTTTAGTTCTTACTGGCTTGGTCACGAAATCATTCATGCCGACATCTAAGCACGAACATTTGTCTTCTACTGATGTGTGTGCTGTTAGCGCAACGATTGGTGTTTTGATGTTTGCGTCTCTCATGTATTTGGTTGTGGTTAATCCATCCATGACCGGCATCGACACATCCATTAAGATAATGTCTATTGATTCGTTGCCTCTTTCAATAAAGCCAATCGCTTCTTCACCATTACTTGCGATGAAAACCTCGTGGCCTTGTCTTGTAAGGATTAACTTTATCACCATTTGATTCGTTGGATTGTCTTCGACAACTAACACTGAATAACGGCTTCTTAACTCTCGTGAAGATTCGTCTTCTTTGTTAGCCAGATTATTCGTAACTCTAGTAAGCACTGGCAACTGTACTTCGAATTTGGAGCCTTTTCCAGGCTCACTCTTTACCGATATGCGCCCGCGCATCAGTTCAACCAGTCTTTTAGTGATGGCCAAGCCTAAACCTGTGCCACCAAATCTACGTGTGATTGTGCTATCAGCTTGCACAAATGGACTGAACAGCGACGAAAGTTGTTGCGAGCTAATGCCAATCCCTGTGTCTTCCACCGTTATATAGAAAGAGCTCTGCTGGTACTTTATAGAAACATGGACATGCCCACGCTCAGTGAACTTAATCGCGTTACCGATCAAATTAAATAGGATCTGTGCCAAGCGACTTGGGTCGATGTAATGAAGTTCACCTTCAGGGATATCGCTAGTTACTGTTAGCGGCAAACCTTTATCGTCTGCTGTCTTCTTTTGTTCAGATAATACAAAAGTTACAGTGTCTCTTACGTTGCTCCATTGAGGAGCCAACGAGAAACACCCAGATTCAATCTTAGAAAAATCCAATACGTCACTGATAATTGCCAGCAATAGCTCAGATGATGTGCTCATATTAAGCAGTATAGACTGTTGTTCTTCGTTCAATGATGTGGATTTTAGGGTGTCTATTAGGCCAATTATGGCATTTAGCGGTGTTCTTAATTCATGACTCATCATCGCGAGGAATTCAGACTTGGCCTTGTTGGCTCTTTCTGCGTCTTTTCTTGCTGTGACAAGCTCTGCGGTACGTTCTCGAACGGTTGCTTCAAGCTTTTCTTTGTTCTCAATATCGAAAACAGCACGCTCTATCAACGGTCGAAAACGGTTTAGTGTGGCCTTAGTTTCAATACTAAAGTGCTTGGTATTCGAGTGGATAAAGATGATGACGGATTGTGTTAGTCCGCTATCGATACCAGTAATTAGAACAGAGTTGATTTGATCGAGGATAATGGGATGTAAGGAATTGAATTCACCCAGAGACTTGGGTTCAAAAAGGATGGCGCATTCTCCATTGATCACTCGAGATAACTTGCCACAATCACTCCAATTCATCTGTTCGAAGACTTTGTTATTGCTTAGCAGGGTTTTGAAACTGCCTTCGTTCCCTACCCTTGATACCACGATAAAGTCATCAAACTTAATGTATTTTTTGAGCACGAACTCGAGACTGGAGAATATCTCAGATATGTTACTTGCCTTACTGATCGCAGAGATGGTTGATAAGATCACCCTGTTCTCTTCAGCCAGCTTTCGCTCACGGGCTTTTAGTTTTTGCAGTTCAATACGTGCTTCTTGCAGCGCTTCTTGACCTTCAGAACCCATTACTTTTTCAACCTATAAAACGTTGCAGACGATACCATTAAATTCCCGTGTGCATTCTCGCCACCAGAGAGCCTGCCTTGTTCACCAAACGTAAATGGACATATGTATGGGAGCCCATTAAGTGCTTGATTTATTTGGTCACAAACCTCATCCATATCTTGTTTAAGGTTCAACATTGGGCCTGCACAAAAGATATTGATCGCCCCTAGTTTCTCTTCAAGATCCATGTCGTTGTAGTATGAGGAGTGAATGATATTCGCGGCGCGGCTAATCAACTGCTGCTTAGACCCTTGCATCAGGTAGATGGTGTCGCCTTCACTGATGTCTGTGAACAGCTCAATCCCATTACACTCCGTCTCTCTGATCGAATGAGACAATTTGAAATATGGGTAATCGTAAGAAGAGCCGACTTTCCTGCCTAATGGGTAGACTGACGACTTTTCGAATATGTAGCCATCATCACTGCCATCTAAGTGGAAATTAGTCCATTCGTTGTAAACGGTGACGGCTGGCCTGTGGTCTATCTCCAACAAAATTCGGTTTCTTACTTTGGTCACGGTGCCTGAATACCGCGTAGGCGTATGACCCGCGCTGAAAGAGGAATAGATGGACTGAGACGCAAACACTACCGTTAAAGACACACCATTTATAGACAGCGACTCTTCGGTGAAGATACTCCAATTTCCGGAAACCTGGTTGTCTGCAGCACTGCCACCAATAATTGGCACTTCAGTACCAAATTTCTTATCGATAGCCGCCATCACCTTTTCTTCGTTACCCGGTGTGGAATGCAGCAAGATAAGATCAGGAATTTCACCTTCTCGGTTGGCGTTCTTGAGTGCTTTGTCTATCGCGCTGAAGGTACTGCGGTCTATGGAGTCGCTGAAATGTTCGATTCCCGTACCATAGGCGTTGATCCCCGAGTCATAAATAATGAGGACGCCAATGACTGGACCAGAATGAAAACCAGTTTCGGTCATAATGCCGTGACAAGTAGTACAGCCATGTATGGGAGTGTTCGGGAGAGCATCTACGAAATATCTCTGCACAGCGAGTGTCGAATACTCTTCTGTGCAGTAGCAAATAAGACAAGCAATATCGTCAGGGTTTTCCACCCCGCTGAGCAACTCATCTACTGCGATTTTATCGTCTAGGGAGTAAGAGACTTTTGATAGAAATTTCATAGATTCTGGGTAACTTTATTAATGCTCTCTTTATAACACTTTAATGCATTGTGTTTCACTGATTTGGTACATGTTTCTATCAAAAGAACCGAGGTGTGCCCCAGTTTCTCTCTGTTACTCCTTAGAAAGGTTTACAGAAAACGTGCTCACCTGTTGTGGAAATGTAACCGTTATTGAGGAGGTCTTATCACTAGTTTGTAACAGCCAATTTGATGGTCCTTTTTCTTCCAGAATTCCGCTTTCATTATAGCTAATGATAAATTTGCCAGTTTTAGATGTTTCGATCGAATACCCTAGGTTATTGCTTGAAACTGAAACATTATGATTATCAATACCAAATTCACAAGGTTTTGAAACTATACAGTTTACTGTTTCGTTATTATCGTATGTTACTGTTCTCCAAGTAAATGCAGCTATTAAAATAACCAACATGACGATAATTTGAACAAGCCTGCCTTTTGTTAGCTTTTGTGCCGCCATTATAATCTTTACTCCTTGTTACAAAGTTCAAAGTTTTTAAATAAAAATCCAATTCCAGACCAAGCGTAAGGTTACTACTCTGTCATTGATTTGTTAATTCAAGTATAGTGTCGCGTTGAAAATGCCACTTTTTTTTAAAATCAGCAAGTGGAAATAAAGCCCTGAATAGGCTGAATTTCCTTTTCTAATTTGGGTGGCATTACGACGTGAGTCGTGTTGGAAGTAAAGTGTAGTAAATAAGAAATTGGAAGCATGCAAATGAGCCAAGAAAAGCAGCTTGAACAAAACTACAACTATACGGTCGTCCGTCAATTTACCCTAGTTACAATTTTGTGGGGTATTGTCGGTATGGGCGTTGGTGTTTTGATTGCCGCTCAATTAGTTTGGCCACAGCTAAACTTTGATACGCCGTGGTTGACGTACAGTCGTTTACGTCCCCTGCATACTAATGCGGTTATTTTTGCGTTCGGTACAAGTGCGCTGTTTGCAACATCATATTATGTTGTACAACGTACCTGTCAGACGCGTCTCTTTGGTGGCCCTCTCGTAGCCTTTACCTTTTGGGGTTGGCAAGCGATTATCCTGTCCGCTGCAATTACTTTACCGTTAGGTTTAACCTCTGGTAAAGAATACGCAGAACTTGAATGGCCAATCGATATTGCTATTACTCTTGTGTGGGTAGCTTATGCGGTCGTGTTCTTCGGAACCATGATTAAACGTAAGACATCGCACATTTACGTAGCAAACTGGTTCTTCGGAGCCTTCATTATCACGGTTGCCGTGTTGCACATCGTTAACAGCCTAGCTGTTCCTGTCTCTGCGTTTAAATCGTACTCGATTTATTCCGGAGCGATCGATGCAATGGTGCAATGGTGGTACGGACACAATGCGGTAGGCTTCCTATTGACAGCTGGTTTCCTAGGCATGATGTACTACTTCGTTCCTAAACAAGCTGGTCGCCCTGTTTACTCTTACCGTTTGTCGATTGTTCACTTCTGGGCTCTCGTGTCTCTGTATATCTGGGCTGGTCCTCACCACCTACACTACACTGCACTTCCTGACTGGACTCAATCTCTAGGTATGGTTATGTCTTTGGTTCTGTTTGCTCCATCTTGGGGTGGCATGATCAACGGTATTATGACTCTATCTGGTGCGTGGCATAAGCTTCGCTACGACCCAATCCTACGTTTCCTAATCGTTTCTCTATCATTCTACGGCATGTCGACTTTCGAAGGCCCAATGATGGCAATCAAAACGGTTAACGCACTATCTCACTACACGGACTGGACTATCGGTCACGTTCACTCTGGTGCGTTAGGTTGGGTTGCAATGGTTTCTATCGGTTCGGTTTACCACTTAGTTCCTAAACTATTTGGTCAAGAGCGTATGTACTCTGTATCCCTAATCAATGTTCACTTCTGGTTAGCAACGATTGGTACGGTTTTCTACATTGTAGCAATGTGGATCTCTGGCGTGATGCAAGGTCTGATGTGGCGTGCAGTTAACTCTGACGGTACATTAACTTACAGCTTCGTTGAATCTGTAGAAGCGTCTTACCCGTTCTACTTTGTACGTTTCTTAGGTGGTTTCATCTTCCTATCTGGTATGTTCTTAATGGCATACAACACGTACAAAACTGTTTCTGCACCTAAAGATAGCCTTAAAGCTATCCCTCAACCGGCTTAAGGAGATTTAGAATGAGCTCAAATTCAAATAATCGCCATGAGTTGGTAGAGAAGAATGTTGGCCTACTAGCGATTCTTATCGTTATTGCTATCAGTTTTGGTGCTTTAGTAGAAATTACCCCACTTATTTTCCAAAAGCAGACTACTGAACCTGTAGAAAATCTACGTGTTTACTCTGCTCTGGAAATGGAAGGTCGTGATATTTACATTCGCGAAGGTTGTAACGTATGTCACAGCCAAATGATTCGTCCTTTCCGCTCTGAAACTGAACGTTACGGTCACTACTCTGTAGCTGGCGAAAGTGTTTGGGAACACCCATTCCTATGGGGTTCTAAGCGTACTGGTCCTGATCTAGCGCGTGTTGGTGATCGTTACTCTGATGAGTGGCACCGTGTTCACCTTATCGACCCTCGTGAACTTGTTCCTGAATCAAACATGCCTGGTTTCCCATGGCTTGCTGAGAATGTACTTGATGGCAAATTGACTAAACAGAAGCTTGAAATCTTCCGTAATCAATTTGGTGTTCCTTACACAGACGAACAAATTGCTAACGCTAAACAAGATGTTGAAGGAAAAACAGAGATGGATGCAATCATCGCTTACCTTCAATCGCTTGGCCACGCAATGAAATAAGGAATAATTATGGACATTATTACATTTCAAAGTGTTTGGACTGTTACTGTTTTTGCTTGTTTCATCGGCATCGTTTGGTGGGCTTTCGGTAAAAATCGTAAGTCGCGCTTCGACGAAGATGCAAACCTAGTGTTCGCTGATGAAGCACCTGCGAAAGATAAAAATCAAGGAGTGACGAAGTAATGAGTACATTCTGGAGTATTTGGGTAACAGTAATCACAATCGGTACATTGATTGGCTGTGCAGCCTTACTTCGTTGGTGTTCCAACGATAAAACAGGTGTAGAAGAAGGTCAGGATATGGGCCATGAATACGATGGTATTCGTGAGCTTAATAACCCACTACCTAAATGGTGGACATACCTTTTCGTTAGCACAATTGTGTTTGCAGCTGTTTATCTAGCTCTATACCCAGGCCTTGGCAACTTTAAAGGTCTACTAGGTTGGACGAGTTCAAACCAAACAGTTCGTAGCGTAGAAGAGTCTCGCTCTGCAATCGCTGCTGCGCAAGCAAACAAACAGTTAGACGCATACGCGAAAGAGCTTGATGATGCAGACACCTACTTTGGTGAAGCATTCAGAAAGCTAGCTCACGACGAAAATGGTCTACGTTCTGTCCCTGACATTGCATCAGATGCCGATGCAATCAAAGTGGGCCAACGTTTGTTCCTACAAAACTGTTCTCAGTGTCACGGCTCTGATGCACGTGGTCAGAAAGGTTTCCCGAACCTAACTGATGACGCATGGCTATATGGTGGTGAACCACAAGCTATCGTTACTACCATCATGCATGGTCGTGTCGGTCAAATGCCAGGTTGGAAAGACGCTCTTGGCGAAGAAGGCGTAAAAGAAGTAGTTAGCTACACGCTTAGCCTTTCTGGTCGTAGCGTAAACGCACGTGAAGCAGAGGCTGGTAAAGCGCGCTTTGTAGTGTGTGCAGCCTGTCACGGTACTGATGGTAAGGGTAACCCTGCTGTTGGCGCACCTGACTTGACTGACCGCGACTGGCTATTTGGCGATTCTCGCGCTGATGTGACGGAAACAGTCATGTACGGACGTTCTGGTGTAATGCCGGCTTGGAAGGACATCCTCGGTGAGGATAAGGTTCAGCTCGTCTCTGCCTACGTCTGGAGCCTCAGCAACTCAGATAAAGAGTAACATAATAATAACAGCCCCTTCTTAAGGGGCTGTCTTTCTTTTACAGTTATAACCTTAAGTGTTTGTAAAAATTAGTTTTATTTCATTGTATATATTGAGAATAATAATATGGAACAACCTTGGTATAAGCAGTTTTGGCCGTGGTTTTTGATCTTCCTAACCGTTGGCGTTTCTATGCTAACATTGGTTCGAGTCGCGATACTTACCAACCATTCAGTTAACGTTGTCACTGAAGATTACTATAAAAAAGGTAAAGGTATTAATGTCGACATTTCGAAAGTAAATGTTGCTAAAGAGCTTGGCTTATCAGCTTCAGTTAGCGAGAAAGGTAACTCAGTTATCATTACTCTCGACAAAGGCAAACTAGACCACTTCCCTGCTATTAGCGCAATGTTCGTGCACCGAACGCTGCCTGACCGTGATTTTACTCAGCTACTGACCGCTGATGCGAGAGGCAACTACACGTTGACTCTGGATCATGAAATGCAAGGTCCATGGTTTATCGAGCTTTCTCCGCATGATTCTGAATGGTTAGTGCAAGGTCGCATGAACTTCCCTATTGATACTCCTACTCAACTAACGAACTAAATCTTATGTGTGAATCCTGTTATCACTGCGGTGAAGATGTACCAGCGGAAACGGATTTTAAAGTAGAAATCTTAGGATCGGTGCGACCTATGTGTTGTCCGGGTTGCGAAACCGTAGCCCAGACAATCGTTGATAGCGGTCTGGTCTCTTACTACCAATATCGTACCGCTCCAGCTGAAAAAGCGGATCTCGTGCCAGAGCAACTTCTGGCACTCAGTCATTACGACAACGAAGATGTTCAATTGGAGTTCGTCCGTAACTCTGAAAACACCTCTGAAGTGACATTGTCACTAGAAGGTGTCTCTTGTGCTGCTTGTGCTTGGCTTATTGAAAAGCAAGTCTCTTCAAAGTTAGGGGTTGTTAGTATTCGTGTTAATACCACGACTAACCGCGCCCTGCTCAGTTGGGACAACACTCAGACGAAACTGAGCGAGCTGTTGTCTGCAATCCATACCTTAGGCTACAAAGCCGCACCTTTTGAGGCTGATCAACAAGAAGCCGCCTATCATCGATCGATGAAGAATTATCTCTATCGTCTTGGCATTGCTGGTTTAGCAACCATGCAGGTCATGATGCTGGCTGTTGCGCTTTATCTTGAAGTCTTTGGTAACCTTGAGCCCGAATTCAAAAGCTACTTCCGTTGGGTGAGCTTAATCTTTGCAACACCGGTTCTGCTCTACTCTGCATTGCCTTTCTATATCAACGCGTGGCGTAGCCTCAAAGGTCGAACATTGGGTATGGATGTACCTGTGTCGATCGCTCTTTTGTTTGCCTACGTTGCAAGTTTGGTCGCAACGGTGACAGAGAAAGGTGAAGTATTCTTCGAATCTATCTCGATGTTTACCTTCTTCCTACTGCTTGGTCGTTTCCTTGAAATGCGCGCTCGTCGTAAAGCCGCCGCTGCTAGTGGTAACCTGCTTAAGCTCGTTCCTGCTATGGCAACAACGTTAGATGGCGAACAAGTTCCAGTCAAAACCTTAAAAGTTGGCGACCAAATTCGCGTTCTACCGGGTGAGCACATTCCTGCCGATGGCAAAGTATTGTCTGGCAGAGTTCATATCGATGAATCGATGCTGACTGGCGAATCTATCCATGTAGTCAAAAACGAAGGCGATACCGTCTTTGCTGGTACATTGAATGGTGATGAATCATTTGAATTGGAAGTAATGACGTCAAAAGCGGATTCGGTGATTTCCAACATCGTTCGCCTGCAAGACGAAGCGCAATTGTCTAAACCTCGAATTGCAGAAATTGCTGATGTTGTGGCTCGATACTTTGTTGCGGTGATCTTAATCATTTCGTTCGGTACTTGGTTCTACTGGCACCAAACACGACCAGAAGACGCTTTCTGGATCATGCTTTCGGTATTGGTCGCAACGTGTCCTTGTGCTCTGTCACTTGCAACACCGACGGCGATTACTTGCTCAACGTCTCGCATGGGTAACTTCGGTATTTTGCTGCGCAAAGGCCACGTATTCGAAACCTTGTGCAAAGTAAATCACTTGATCATCGATAAAACAGGCACATTGACTGAGGGTGATATTCGTATCAGCCAAGTTGAAACCTTCGCTGAACTTGATAAAGACACTTGTCTCAAAGTAGCGGCGAGCCTGGAACAACACGCTAACCACCCTATCGCTAAAGCGTTTAAGACTCATATTTCAGATGATATCGAAGTAGAGTCTGTCAATAACGTAATTGGTTCAGGCATCACTGGTGAGTGGAACGGCCAAGAAGTTGCGATTGGTAGTAGTGAATTCATTCTAGGTGAAGCTCAACCATCGGAAAGCAACGGCATTTACTTGTCGATGGCGGGTCGTCATATCGCTACATTTACTTATGAAGATCCAATCCGTAAAGAAAGCATCGAGTTTATTAAGCAATTTAAAGAAGCGGGCATCAAAACAACTCTGCTTACTGGCGATTCTTTGATTAACGCGAAGCCTGTTGCTGAAGAGATTGGTATTACTGATATTGTTGCTAACGCGAAACCTGAAGATAAACTTGCTTACCTGAACTCTCGAGATGCAAGTGACATTACCATGATGGTTGGCGATGGCATTAACGATGCCCCTATTCTTGCAGGTGCCCACCTTTCTGTCGCTATGGGCGGCGGTACAGACGTGGCGAAAGCTTCTGCGGATATGGTGTTACTGGGTGATAAGCTCGATAGATTACTTAAGTCGCGTACTTTGGCGTTAAAAACACGTAAGATAATTCGTGAAAACCTAGCTTGGTCATTAGGATATAACTTACTTATCCTTCCATTGGCTGTCGCGGGTTTGGTTGCTCCATACATTGCCGTTGTGGGCATGTCTGCCAGCTCTATTATTGTTGTGTCTAACTCGTTAAGGCTTTTAAAAGAGCAAGGTAAATAATGGAAAGTTTATACATCCTGATCCCCATTGCGATTGTACTGGTGTGCATCGCTGTTGGTATTTTTCTATGGGCGGTGAAGAGCGAACAGTTTGAAGACCTAGAACGTCAAGGTCACAATATACTGTTTGATGAAGACGAAAAGGCTCACAACCATTCTGATAGTAAACCTGTCAAGAATGAGAAAGCTAACAGCGAAAGCCAAACTAACGTAGACAAAAAGAACGATGACGCCTGATTGGATCGGAGCCTTTGTTGTTGGATTGATCGGCGCAGGCCATTGCATGGGAATGTGTGGTGGTATTGCGTCGCTTCTTTCGATTGGCAACAGTAAACCTTCCCCTGTTATTCCCCTACTTTATAACCTAGGGCGCTTGCTAAGTTATGCCGTGATTGGCGGTGTGATTGGCGGTGCAATCTCTTCGATAGGTCAGCTAAGCGATTTTAACGCTCTGCTAGGTTGGCTGCGATTATTTGCTGCTGGCTTCATGATCGTCTTAGGGTTGTATATCGGTAAATGGTGGTTCGGCTTGTTGTTCTTTGAAAAAGTCGGACAGAAGCTATGGCGTTATATCTCTCCTTTAGGTAAATCATTTCTACCCTTGAAGCACCCTAGCCACGCTTTGCCGTTTGGCTTTATTTGGGGTTGGCTACCATGTGGCTTAGTTTACTCAATGCTTACGTGGGCGGCCGTATCAGGAAGTTGGTACAACGGTGCAGGTATTATGCTTGCTTTCGGTTTAGGGACGCTCCCAGCGATGCTCACAGTAGGTATGGGCGCTAATTTCCTCAAAAAAATGCAACAAGCTGACTTATTTCGCCAATTAGGCGCAATTTTAATCCTCCTTTATGGTTTCTATACCGGATATATGGCATTGCAGCTCATTATTTATACCGTATAGGCAATCTTTAAATCCGGTTTTTTTACTACCCAACTGGATAAAGGAATGCTAAAATATTGACGTATATCAAATAGTGAAAGATTGTTATGATTTCTGAAAAGCCTGTGACGAAACGTGTTCAGTCTGGTGGCTGTGCGATCCATTGCCAGGATTGTAGTATTAGCCAGCTCTGTATTCCGTTTACTTTGAATGAATCTGAACTCGATCAACTTGATCAGATCATTGAGAGAAAAAAGCCTATTCAAAAAGGCCAAGAGTTATTTAAAGCTGGTGACGAGCTTAAATCTCTATATGCTATTCGCTCTGGAACGATCAAGAGCTACACGATTACTGAGCAAGGTGATGAGCAGATTACTGCGTTCCACCTAGCGGGCGATCTTGTTGGCTTCGATGCGATTACTGGTGACCAACACCCTAGTTTCGCACAAGCGCTAGAAACTTCTATGGTATGTGAAATCCCATATGAGATTCTTGATGACCTATCAGGAAAAATGCCTAAATTGCGTCAGCAAATTATGCGCCTGATGAGTAATGAGATTAAAGGTGACCAAGAAATGATTCTGCTTCTTTCTAAGAAGAACGCGGAAGAGCGCCTTGCTGCATTCCTTTACAACCTTTCTACTCGCTTCTCTCAACGTGGCTTCAGCCCGCGTGAGTTCCGCCTAACGATGACTCGTGGCGATATTGGTAACTACCTTGGTTTGACTGTTGAAACAATTAGCCGTCTTCTAGGCCGTTTCCAAAAAGCAGACATCTTGAGCGTTAAAGGCAAATATATCACTATCGAAGATCACGATGCGTTGATGGAACTTGCTGGCGTTTCAAAAGAATAGTCTAGATATCAATGATGTAGTTCAATAATGAGCTACATCATGTTTCTCTCTTAAAACCTCTTATATTTCTCTTAATCTCTCCATAACTACGCTACATTATTTATATGTTCGGTCTGAAAAGTAGGCTTAGTTATGAGTATCTATAACAAAATTTTAGTTGTCGCAGACATTAATCACGATGAGCAACCTGCTCTAGTTCGTGCTATCCAACTTGCTAAGAAAAGCACCTCAACAAGCCACATCACTTTCTTTTTGTCGATATACGACTTCTCGTATGAAATGACATCTATGCTCTCTATCGATGAAAGAGACGCAATGCGCAAAGGCGTAATTCACCAACGCGAAATTTGGATGAATAAAGTCGCAGAACCTTACCTAGATGATTCTATTGAATTTAATGTACAAGTGGTTTGGCATAACCGCCCGTACGAAGCGATCATTGCTGAGGTTTACAGCGGCGAGCACGACATCTTAATCAAAGGCACGCGTAAGCACGATACCTTGGAATCTGTCATCTTCACTCCAACCGATTGGCACTTATTGAGAAAGTGCCCTAGCCCAGTGCTATTGGTTAAAAACGATTTCTGGCCAGATCACGCGAAGATTTTTGCTTCAGTTCATGTTGGTTCTGAAACAGAAGCTCATTTAGAGCTTAACGATACGATGGTCGACAGATTACTAGAGATCACCGGTCGTTTGGATGCTGAACCTTTCTTGGTGAATGCCTACCCAGTGACACCTGCGAATATTACCATTGAACTGCCAGAGTTTGATCCAACGTCTTATACCGATGCGGTTCGTGGCCATCACTTAACGGCAATGAAAGCATTGCGCCAGAAGCACGGTATGTGTGAAGAACAAACTGTGGTTGAACAAGGCTTGCCAGAAGATGTTATTCCTCGCGTCGCTTCTGAAAATAACGCTGCGATGGTGATTCTGGGTACAACGGGTCGTACTGGCTTGTCTGCCGTGTTTATTGGTAATACCGCGGAACATGTTATCGATAAGATTAACTGTGATGTGTTGGCTCTTAAACCGTCTGGTTACGTCAGCCCACTAGACCCTAACCTTTCGAAAGGTTAGGTCAGGGATAGTTTAACTTATAAAAAAACGCCTCAAGCATTGCTTGAGGCGTTTTTGTTTGTCTGTTGTAGGCGCATCTATTGCTCTACAACGATTATTCTTATTATACGTTCGTTACGTCGATGAACATTGATTCATCGATGTTAGAAGATGAAATTTCAGCTTCTTCGAATTCGTACGCTTTGCGGTCTTCACTACGGTCTAGTGGAAGGTTCACGAAGTCAAACAGCTCGCGGTCAGCCAGTTGGCTTGGACTTACGTTCTGGATTGACTTGAAGATCTTCTCAACACGACCTGGCGTTTTCTTATCCCAATCAATTAGCATCGCTTTAATGTTCTGACGCTGTAGATTCTCTTGAGAGCCACATAGGTTACAAGGAATGATTGGGAACTCTTTATGTTCTGCGTATTTGATTAGGTCCGTTTCACGACAGTAAGTCAGTGGACGAATAACAACGTTACGACCATCATCTGAACGAAGCTTTGGTGGCATAGCCTTTAAGCGCGCACCGTGGAACATGTTTAGGAACATGGTCTCAACGATGTCGTCTAGGTGGTGACCCAGAGCGATCTTAGTTGCACCAATCTTCTCTGCGAATGAGTACAAAGTACCACGACGAAGACGAGAACATAGGCCACACGTTGTTTTACCTTCTGGCACTTTCTCTTTAACCACTGAATACGTGTCTTTATCTACGATGTAGTAAGGAATGTTCAGCGTTTCAAAGTACTCAGGAAGAATGTGTTCAGGGAACCCAGGTTGTTTTTGATCTAGGTTTACTGCCACAACATCAAATTTGATCGGTGCTGCTTCACGTAAACGTAGCAAAATATCTAACATCGCAAATGAATCTTTACCGCCACTAATACATGCCATTACTACGTCATTCTCTTCGATCATGTTGTAGTCGATGATGGCATTTCCAACATTTCTTCTCAGACGTTTCTGAAGTTTGTTGAATTCAAGTGTTTCTTTTCTATTATCGTTTTGGTTCATTGCGACTCTCACACCGTCGTATTACCGACTGTAGATTGCTAGTGGGACTGTTTTAGGGCGTGGATTATACGGATTTTTATTTGATGTTGAAATAGTAACGGCCGGATAAACAAGCTGAGTAATAGAAAGATTCTGCTTTTATTGTTCGATAAGCTCCCTAGCTGGTAGAGAAACGCGGTTTCACATGCTCTCGGTTGGTATCGCAGATAAAGAAAAGCAGCCTGATCTAATTCGATGAGGCTGCTTTAAGATATGTCGTAAAAGCTTAGGGGAATGATTCCGCTAAGCTTTTACTTCACTAACAATGATTCCGTTAAAAACTATTGCGCGGGAATGTACGGCAATACGCGAACTGTTGGTTCTGGTAACGTGATGCTGTCACTTCCATGAAGTTCTTCTAAGGTGAATTTCGCTCGCCCTTCTTTGATTGGTAGTTGCTTGCCATTTGAAAGCTCGATGTTGCCTTCCAGCTTATTAGCGAACTCTAGCGTTAACCCTTGGATATCTGGCGTGAACCAACCAGAGAACATACCGCTGACGTCTTCAAGCATCGCCTGCATCTGTGGCAATAGGTTTTCTATCTGTGCAACTTCTACTGTGCCAGCTAAAGGCTCTTGAGTCATCACCACAAAAGAATACGCACATTCCTGTTCTTGAGTTTGTACAAAGATAAGAGGGTTTGCTGAGCGTAGGTTTTGATCTACCGGTAGAAGCAGTTCATTGGCCGGAGAGACTTTTAGCTCTTCGTAGTGCTCTTCTTTTTCCATCCAAGCTTTGCTGATGTGACAGGTTTGCTGAGCTTGTTGATCAACAAAGAAGACCGCAACTTTGACATCATCATGCCCTTCTTTGGTGTTGTTTTTCAGCTGAGTATAAAGCTTAGAATACGTGAACATGTATTCTTGCGCTGAAGCAGGAAGAGAAACCCCAAGGCTTAATGAGGCTAATAAAGCGAGTGCTGTCTTTTTCATTATTATAATCTTGTCGAAGTTGAGCGTTTATAAATAGAAAGAGCAGCCAATGAGCTGCTCTTTTTGTGATATTACTGGTATAAGCCGACTATCGAAGGCAACCAAGTTGGTATCAAAATGAGTTACTTTTTCCAGTATACCTCGTTGTGACGGATCATAGCTTGTAAATCAGTCACATAGTCGGAACCTCGCTCAGAATATTTTAACAAGCCATTGGTGAGCTCTGTCGCCGTTGCGGTTGTTAAAAGATCATCACCTTGCGCATCAAGTTTTGCACGAATCACTCTTAGATCGGCGTAAGCACGATTACGATTAAGGTTCATGAAATACCGATGTACGGATTCTTGGCTTGAAGAGAATGTTGCGACTTCATGCGAGCTACCTTCGTTACGTTGTAGCGGAACAAGGCCACAACCTTTGGTATAACACCAATGTCCAAAATAGTTGTTCGCTTTGGTGGCGAAACGCGATGTTCCCCAAGCCGACTCATTCGCAGCTTGTGTCAGTACAAGTGCCTCTGGCAGCACATTCACGCGGTTAAGCATCTCTGTCAGCCATACTTGATCTAAACCTTCACTAGGTACAGGCAAGCTGTATAACTTCCCTAACCTTTTCGCATAAGACGCGTCTTCAGAATCAATACTGCTTAAACCGGACTCAGAGAGCTTAGTTAAAAACGCGCGTTCTTTGGTGATACGTTTGTTTTCGATATTGATACTTGGACGTAGGAACGAAAAGAACGTGTCCTTTTTCTCATTCACATCTTCGATGGCCGCAAAGTTCGGTGTGCTCGAAGAAACCGTCAAGTCACCAAACTGGTCAGTTGAGTTGGAGCTCTGCTCTGTCGTTCGTCGACGTTCTTCTTCTTGGTAAATATAAGGACCAATCATTGAAATAGAGCCAACAAGAGCCAGTGCCGTCACTTTAAGCGCAAGTGATTTGCTTGTGCTTGCCTGTGTGTCTTTATGCATCGAACACCTGTGGGTTTTTGTTATTGTCGTCGTTATTGCTATCGTTGTTATCGTCATCGCTCTTTGGACGATCTGAAGCAATCAGTTTCAACTTGATGCCAAACATTTCACGGTAAAGAATCCCTTTCACGTGGAAGAAGAAAGGTAAAACGAAGATAAGGCCAATGCCGTACATCATTGCCGCGACGATGAACATCAGCATTACTAATAGGTAGATAGAAGCAACGGTGAAGATTTTTTTGTTGACAGCACGCAGAGAAAGCAGCAGCGATTGCATTGGCGGCACTTTCTTATCACAAATCAGCAGAATCGAATGGCTGAACGCCAGTGAGAAGTAGATAGACAAGAACGGCAGAATCATACCTGCGATGCCTTGAAGCATTAGGCTAAACAAAGTCACTAGAATAACCGGAACCGTAAACTGCAAACCTTTACCGATGTGGCGTACTTTGGTTTGTAGGCCAGCGGCGTGACTCATTGCCATTAAACAGATACCCGCATAGATAGGCGCACTGATCACTTCATAGCTAAAGTTCGCGATAAAAATCGATTCAACGATTTGTGGCGTAAACGACTCTGGGTCGATAACTGCATCTAAGATAACCGCGGGATCACCAAGCTGTAGTTTTAGTGCGATATAAAAGATAGCGAGCTGCACAAACATCAAAGCAATAATCGCTGGGGAAAACGAAAGAAAGTGACTTATCGTATGTTTCCAAGCTTCTTGGAATACAGCCGTTGCTTTGAGCTCATAATCGCCAGAAAGTGCACGGTTGATACTACCGCCCAAATTAAAATCTTTTTCGATGTCGTTGTTCATATTGATACCTAGGTGTGCCGATTAAGCGAAGCCACCTAACTTATTGATAAAAAATTACCTTCATTATACTCATATGTCGGATACAAACTAAAATATGAATCTGTAACAAGGCTTGCTTTTGCGTCTTGATGGTTAATAATTAGACACTTGTTAGGGTGTAAACCCAGTAAATAACAGTATGGTAAAGGATGTTTACTTTTACCTGCGAAATTTTTTATCTTCGAAAGGTAAAAAATGCTTTGAATTCACGTTTTTGGTGATTATGATGCGCGCCTTAAAGGTGTATAGCAACAGGTCTCAAATAGAACCAAGGTGGAGAAAAACAGACGTTGAACGCTAAAAAATCAGTAGGAAAGCCAGTAGTACAGCTAACTGGCATCAGTAAAAGTTTCGATGGTAAGGAAGTCATCGGCAATCTGGATTTAAACGTAAATCATGGTGAGTTTCTCACGATTTTAGGCCCATCAGGTTGTGGTAAAACAACCGTGCTAAGAATGATTGCGGGTTTTGAAACGGCAGATAGTGGTCAAATACTATTAGCTGAACAAAACGTAACCCAAGTTCCTGCTGAACAAAGGCATGTAAACACTGTATTCCAAAGCTATGCCCTATTCCCGCATATGACCGTTTTCGACAATGTGGCATTTGGCTTACGCATGCAGAAAGTTCCAAACAGCGAGATTGAACCTCGTGTAATGGATGCTTTGAAAATGGTGCGCCTAGAACAAATGGCACAACGAAAGCCACACCAGCTATCTGGTGGCCAACAGCAACGTATCGCAATCGCTCGTGCTGTCGTTAATAAGCCTAAAGTTCTTTTGTTGGATGAATCTCTATCTGCTCTGGATTACAAACTACGTAAACAGATGCAAATCGAGCTGAAACAATTACAACGCCAACTTGGTATCACGTTCATTTTTGTAACGCATGACCAAGAAGAGGCGCTGTCTATGTCTGACCGTATTATTGTTATGCGTGATGGCGTGATTGAACAAGACGGAACACCAAGAGAGATCTACGAAGAGCCTAAGAACCTATTTGTAGCGCGTTTCATTGGTGAAATTAACGTATTCGAAGCGACAGCGAAATCTCGTCAAGATGAAAAACGCATTGTTGCGACAATCGAAGGTGAAGAGTCCATTATCTATCACGATAAAGACGTAACACCGGGTCAAAAACTGCAAGTATTGCTTCGCCCTGAAGATCTTCGAATCGAAGAAATTAAAGAGTCAGAGCAACGCGGTATTGTTGGCCACATTGTCGAGCGAACCTATAAAGGCATGACATTAGATTCAGTCGTAGAACTTGAATCTGGTATGCGTGTCATGGTTAGCGAATTCTTCAACGAAGATGACCCTGATGTTGATCACTCACTGGGCCAAAAAGTTGCAGTAACTTGGGTTGAGAGCTGGGAAGTGGTATTAGAAGATGAGCAAGAAGTTTAATTTACAAAACGCAATTGTTGCTTTAATCACAGGTTGGTTAGTGTTGTTCGTGATGATTCCAAACATCATGATCATTGGTACTAGCTTCTTAACTCGTGATGAAGCGAACTTGATCGAGATGACCTTCACTCTCGATAACTACGTGCGTTTGGCTGACCCGCTGTATTTTAAAGTGTTGATGCACTCTTTCTATATGGCAATTGTCGCAACCCTACTTTGTTTGATTATTGGTTACCCATTCGCTTACATCGTGGCAAAAATGCCGGCGAAGTGGCGTCCAATCATGTTGTTCCTAGTGATAGTACCATTCTGGACGAACTCTTTGATTCGTACATACGGATTAAAAATTGTACTGGGTACGCAAGGTGTCTTGAACAAAAGCTTGTTAGCGTTAGATATCATTGATAAACCGCTACGTATCATGTACTCAGAAACCGCAGTAATGATCGGTTTAGTGTACATCCTACTTCCGTTTATGATTCTGCCGCTGTATTCAGCGATTGAAAAACTGGACGATACGTATTTAGAAGCGGCTAAAGATTTAGGTGCGAACAAACTGCAAACGCTATTGAAAGTGGTACTACCACTAACAATGCCGGGCATTATTGGCGGCTGTTTGTTAGTGCTACTGCCAGCGTTAGGTATGTTCTACATCTCTGACCTATTAGGCGGAGCTAAGAACCTATTGATTGGTAACGTGATTAAGAGCCAAGTGCTCAACGCTCGAGACTGGCCGTTTGGCGCAGCGACGAGTATCGCACTGACCATGGCAATGGCTGTGATGCTGTATGCCTACTACCGAGCAGGTAAGCTATTGAACAAGAAAGTGGAGCTAGACTAATGGGGCGCACAGTTAAGTTCAGCTTTATGGCGCTGGTATACGCCTTTCTATACCTACCTATTATCGTATTGATCGCTAACTCGTTTAATGCCAATAAGTTTGGTATGAAATGGGGTGGCTTCACCACTAAATGGTATGACGCGCTTATTAACAACGACAGCCTAATGCAGGCTGCGTGGCACTCGATCAACGTAGCGGTGTTCTCAGCAACAGCCGCAACGATTGTCGGGAGCCTTACAGCAGTAGCCCTATTCCGTTACCAATTTAAAGGTAAAGGCATCGTAAATGGCATGCTGTTCATCGTAATGATGTCTCCAGATATCGTAATGGCGATTTCGCTTCTTGCGCTATTCTTGGTAATGGGTGTTCAACTTGGGTTCTTTACCCTACTTGCTGCTCACATTACCTTCTGTCTACCGTTTGTTGTAGTAACGGTATACAGTCGCTTGAATGGCTTTGATGTGAAGATGCTAGAAGCAGCAAAAGACTTAGGTGCAAGTGAATGGACGATTCTAAAACAGATCATTCTGCCTCTTGCTAAGCCAGCGGTTGCTGCGGGTTGGTTATTGAGCTTCACTCTGTCTTTGGACGATGTAATCATTAGCTCTTTCGTAACCGGCCCAACGTATGAAATCTTACCACTGAAGATTTACTCAATGGTTAAAGTGGGTATCTCTCCTGAGGTAAACGCCCTAGCAACAGTGATGTTAGTGGTGTCGTTAATACTGGTGATCATTTCTCAGTCATTAGCGAGAGAAAAAATCAAGTAAGTCTCCTACTCTATATAGAGACTGGCTTGATTAAGAAGTTAAGAGACTTCAAGTTCAAAAAAAGTGTTAATCATAAACAGAATGGTAAATTGCCATTCTGTTTTTCTATCTACTGCCTTCGGGCAACGTTTAGTTTGGAGCTAACGTCAATGAAAAAATGGGCTACTCTATTAGCTGGTAGTGCATGTGCGCTTTCAATGTTATCTGCACCATCATTTGCAAAAGATAACAAAGAATTGGTATTCATGAATTGGGGACCTTACATCAACAGTGAGATTCTAGAACAGTTCACTGATGAAACTGGTATCAAGGTGATCTACTCGACTTACGAGTCGAACGAAACCCTGTACGCAAAGCTAAAAACACACAACAAAGGCTATGACCTAGTTGTGCCGTCGACTTACTTCGTATCTAAGATGCGTGACGAAGGTATGCTACAAAAGATCGACAAAACTAAGCTGAACAACTTCAAGAATCTAGATACTAACTATCTAGATAAGCCGTACGACCCAAGCAACGACTACTCTATTCCACACGTAGTTGCGATCACAGGTCTTGCTGTTAACACTGACATGTACGATCCAGAAGATTTCCAAAGCTGGGCTGATCTATGGAAGCCAGAGCTTGAAGGTCAACTGATGATGATGGACGACACTCGTGAAGTGTTCCACATCGCACTGCGTAAGTTAGGTTACTCTGGTAACACAACCAACGAAAAAGAGATCGACGAAGCGTACGCTGAGCTACAAAAGCTTATGCCAAACGTTCTAGTATTTAACTCAGACAACCCAGGCGCGCCTTACATGTCTGGTGAAGTGGGTCTTGGTATGCTGTGGAACGGTTCTGCTGCTGCAGCGCAAAACGAAGGTCTACCAATCAAACTGGTTTTCCCTAAAGAAGGCGGTATCGGTTGGGTTGATAACTTTGCGATTAGCTCTGGTGCGGTAAACGTAGAAGCAGCTCATAAGATGATTGATTTCCTACTTCGCCCTGAAATTGCTGAGCAAATTTCTCGTGACACAGGCTACCTAACGGCCGTTAAAGCGTCTAACGAGAAGTTCAAAGATAGCCCTGCGCTATTCCCATCGCAAGAAGACCTTGATCGTGTTGAATGGCAAGCTGCGGTTGGCGATAAGACAGTGAAGTACGAAGATTACTTCATGAAACTTAAAGCAGGTCAGTAATTTAGCTTATTATCTAACTGTGGCTAAGTAACCAGTTTACTTAACAGGTCAACGTAGATAATCAATAAGTTAAAAATAAGAATATCAATGAATAGGCAGCTTAGGCTGCCTATTTTATTATATCGCTGCTATAATATAGCGCGATTTTTCGAAATCCTTTACCTTGGGTTCACTACCCAGCTCCAAATCAAACAAATGAACGGAACAGTAATGAAAAAAACACTGTATACCGGCGCATTGTGTGCTGCTACTTTACTTTCTACACCCTCTTTCGCAGCTGACCAAGAACTGTATTTTTACAACTGGTCTGAATATATTCCAAATGAAGTACTAGAAGACTTCACAGAAGAGACGGGCATTAAAGTCTACTACTCAACTTATGAGTCTAACGAAAGCATGTACGCTAAGTTAAAAACTCAAGGTACGGGTTACGACTTAGTGGTTCCTTCTACTTACTTCGTTTCTAAGATGCGTAAAGAAGGCATGCTTCAAGAGCTTGATAAAACCAAGCTAAGCCACTTTGCAGATTTGGATCCAAATTACTTAGATAAGCCATTTGACCCAAATAACAACTACTCAATCCCATACATCTGGGGTGCGACGGGTATTGGTATCAACTCAGACATGCTAGACAAGTCTTCAGTTAAAAACTGGGGCGATCTGTGGGATACGCAGTGGGAAGGTCAACTGATGATGATGGATGACTCTCGTGAGGTTTTCCATATCGCTCTATCTAAACTGGGCTACTCTCCAAACACGACTAACCCTGAAGAAATCAAAGAAGCCTACGAAGAACTTCGTAAGCTAATGCCAAACGTATTGGTATTTAACTCAGATTTCCCAGCGAACCCTTACCTAGCAGGTGAAGTGTCTCTTGGTATGCTTTGGAATGGTTCTGCTTACATGGCACGCCAAGAAGGCGCAACGATTGACATTATCTGGCCAGAAAAAGGCGCTATCTTCTGGATGGACAGCCTAGCAATTCCAGCAGGCGCTAAGAACACTGAAGCGGCTCATAAGATGATCGACTTCCTTCTTCGCCCAGAGAACGCTGCGAAAATTGCTCTAGAGATCGGTTACCCGACACCAGTTAAAACCGCTTACCCTCTTCTTCCTAAAGAATTTGCTGAAGACAAGAACGTTTTCCCACCACAATCAGTGATGGATAACGGTGTGTGGCAAGATGAAGTTGGTGAAGCGAGCGTTATTTATGACGAGTACTTCCAAAAACTTAAAGTAAACAACTAAGTTATTGTTAGTTAAGAAGTTAAGTAAATAAAGCGGCGTAAGCCGCTTTATTTTTTCAGATTCAGAAACTGATGTGTGTTATTAAAGACAAGGCTTAGGCCGTTAAAGAACCTTTCTCTGTACATAATAACTCGCCAACCAGTTTAGGCACCTCGATACTCGCCTTGCCGTAGCGCTTCTCTTCAAATTCACTTTCAACCGCACTTGGTTCGAGGTTTATCTCGATAGTATGTGCACCATGCATTTTCGCATCGTGAACAAAGCCTGCCGCTGGATAAACAACACCTGAAGTTCCGATAGAGATAAACAGATCCGCTTCTTCCAGTGCGGAATAAATGTCGCCCATTCTTAGTGGCATTTCGCCAAACCAAACAATATGTGGACGCATTTGTGCAGGGATTTGGCAGCAATGACAAAGTTCACCCGTTTCAATATCGCCTTTGTGCTCTACAACTTGATTGGATTCACTGCAACGCGCTTTTAAAAGTTCACCATGCATGTGAATAATGTTGTTGCTACCGCCTCTCTCGTGCAAATTGTCGATGTTTTGAGTAATGATGGTAACTTTGCCATCAAGCTTGTCTTCGAGCTCTCCTAGCGCCTTGTGGGCTGAATTGGGCTGAATGCTCTCACTTTGCAGGCCGTGACGACGCTTGTTATAGAAGGCTTGTACCAAGTCAGGATCTTTTGCGAACCCTTCAGGCGTCGCTACATCTTCGATTTTGTGGTTTTCCCATAGCCCGTCTTGTGCTCGGAATGTTTGTATCCCCGACTCTGCAGAGATGCCAGCGCCAGTAAGAATTACGATATTTCGATATGGGAAATGCATATAACGTCCTTTTAGATATGTCACTTTGTAACAGCTTAGCACTGTTCAAATTCCAACAATAGTTTTGGGGATTAGACCATAGTCTTAGGCAACTGAATTCATTGGCTATTTGTGACATAACTCGCTTGATAGTTGTGGTTGTTGTTACTCAAATTCTCTGTTTTGCTATCCATAGAAACAAAAAAGCGACCGAAGCCGCTTAGTTCTGTTCAACAGTTGTCTACTTGATGTGCTTTACCCCACCAAGTGAACAACGTTAGTCTTCGTTGATAGAAGAGATCTTATGGATTGAAAGATCCGCGCCGTTGAATTCGTCTTCTTCACTTAAGCGTAGGCCTGTTAGTTTGCTCAACACACCATAAACAATCATTGCGCCAATCAAAGCCACAGCAATGCCCGCTAGTGTACCGACAACTTGAGAAGCAAAGCTCACGCCCCCTAGCCCCCAGAATGTTTGCGAGCCGAAGATACCCGCTGCAATGCCACCCCAAGCGCCACATATGCCGTGTAGAGGCCATACACCTAATACATCATCAATCTGTGTTTTGTTTTGCATGTACGTGAACAGGTAAACAAACAATGCGCCTGCCACGCCGCCAGTCACTAACGCGCCTAATGGGTGCATTAAGTCTGAACCTGCACAAATAGCGACGAGACCAGCCAAAGGACCATTGTGGATGAAGCCCGGGTCATTTTTACCCGCAATTAGAGCCGCAAGAATACCGCCAACCATTGCCATGAGTGAGTTCATCGCCACTAAGCCGCTGATACCATTGATTGCTTGAGCTGACATTACGTTAAAGCCGAACCAACCGACACATAAGATCCAAGAGCCTAGTGCTAAGAATGGGATATTCGATGGTGCGAAGTTGGTGTGTTTGCCTGCACGGATGCGACCTTTACGCATACCTAAGAAGTAAACCGCAACCAAAGCAATCCAACCACCTACGCCGTGAACCACTACCGAGCCTGCGAAGTCATGGAAACCATAGCCAAACAGGCCTTCTAGCCAATCTTGGAAACCAAAGTTACCGTTCCAAATGATGCCTTCGAAAAATGGGTAGATGAAACCAACGGTAAATAACGTTGCGATCAAAATTGGATAGAAACGTGCACGCTCTGCGATACCACCAGAAACAATCGCAGGAATTGCGGCTGCGAAGGTCATTAGGAAGAAGAACTTAACCAGTTCGTAACCATTACCTTGTGAGAGCGTTTCAGCATCGGCAAAAAAGTGTGCACCGTAAGCAACCCAGTAACCGATAAAGAAATAAGCGATGGCGGAGACACCAAAGTCGGAAAGGATTTTAACCAGCGCGTTTACTTGGTTTTTCTTTCGCACGGTACCGACTTCGAGAAAAGCAAAGCCTGCATGCATCAGGAAGACCATGATTGCGCCAAGTAGTAGGAATAAAGTATCTGAACTTTGGGTAAGGGTTTGTACTGCACTATGAACTTGAGTCACCGTTTCACTCATTAAAGCATTCTCCTTCGCTTTATCTGATTTGCACTGATATCGTGCGATTCAATGTTGTAATTAATTAAAGACTCAACAGTAAACGCAAGATGTGTTCCAAGTGTTAAGGGTAATTTTCGTGCAACAGTTTTTGCTTTTAACTTACTGATTAATTGATAATAAATTTATCGGTGCACTTTCTTGGTTCTTAATGAGCGTGAAAATGGAAACAAGAATTGCACCAATTAAGGGAGTTGCACCATATTGAAGCGGTCAATACTATGCTTCATTAAGTTTCGTTGCTGATTAGAAACAAAAAGCCCAATGACCGAAATCATTGGGCTTTCAAAAGGACTATTGTGCTAGATAATTCGCTATCTAGTGAGCCGATACTCGACTACAAGTTTGGACCTGTTGTCGGGTTTTGCGGTAGGTTTTGACTTAAACGCTGCATACCTTGATACATGCGGATAAACCAGACCACAATCGCAACACCACCAAACAGCATGCCTACATACGGAATGTAGTAAGCGATGTCATCGATAATATGGTTTTGATACCAGTAATCGTTCACACCGATTAACACCCCGTTAGAGGTCGCTACCGTTACGATAAGAACGACGAAGAACGTCAGGTTCAAGAAGAAAGAGCGAATTAATCCGTAGTAATGAGTATCCACTACTTCACCATCTTCGCCTTTGTCTAAACGATAACCCGCGTAGATAATCGCAATCACACCAGAGAGAAGACAAGTAAATGGCGTAAAGCAGCTTAGTATGTAAGCGACCCAAATACCTTTATGAGGTTTGTTCATTCTTATTCACCCCTTCCGTTTTCTCTGTTGCTGCGTTAGCGCTTTGTTCAACGCCGTTTTTCTCTTGTTCCATCACTTCTTTGTACCAAAGATCATGGTGCTCTTTAGCCCAAGTCTCATCAACTTCGCCTGTTACCATGCCTTCTAGTGCCCCTTCCATACCGAACAAGCCGATGTAGATGTGGAACACAAAGCCACAGATAAGGATCAAAGCAGCCAACATGTGGACTAGGTTTGAAAGCTCCATATCACGACGCGTTTGACCGAAGATTGGGAAGTCTAAAACCAAGCCACTGATCGCAGCCACACTACCCATTACAATCAATAGCCAGAACAGCGCTTTTTCACCCGCGTTCGAAAACTCTGCAGATGGATGAGAACCTTTATGTTTCCCAACCATACCGCCCAGTTTCATGAACCACTGTACATCGACCATCTTGAAAATAGACTTGCGCCACCACTTGATGAGAACAGCCATCAACAGCACATAGAAAATCGGGCCGATGTAGTTGTGGTATTGCTTCGCCAATAGAACGATGAAGCCCCAAAGGTCTGTTGGAATGTACGGCTTCAAGAAGTGCTTACCGTAAACCAACATCAAACCACTGAACGCCAGTGTTAAGAAGGTAAACGCCATACTCCAGTGCAAGGCACGGTCTAGTCGAGACCAACGTTTGATCTTACGGCCTGTTCTTGGCGCGCTTAGCATTAGCGGGCCAATCACAACGTACATCAAAGTCACGAAAGCAATACTGCCAAAGATAGCGACGGCACCGGCTGGTGACATCCACTTCTCTTTCAATATGTACCACGTTTGACCTGGAGTACTGATCAACACACCATGCTCAGCTGATTGAGATGTGGTGTAACCTTCCTCACCGTTTCTCACTTGTCGCCAAAAATCGGCGCCAGCAAGTTGTGTGATTTCTCGTTGAGCAGAGCTCGATTGAGTTTGTGATGAGTTCGTCTCAGATGCATGACTCATAGGAGAAAGCATTGTTAGTGCTGCCAACATTGGCAGCACTACAAGGAAGAGACGCTTAAACATTGTAAGCATATGTCTCTCCTACTTAGCTCTTAGTCGCATCGTAAGAAAGGTCGTTGCCGTCTGTCCAACCTGCACCTTTCGCACCACGTTCAACAACACGCTGACGGAAAACATCAGAAACTTTCTCTGCGTCACCCGCTAGCAGTGCCTTAGTTGAACAAAGCGAAGCACACATTGGCAGTTTGCCTTCAGCAATACGGTTCGCACCGTATTTTTGACGCTCTTCAACAGAACCTGGCTCTGTTTCTGGGCCGCCAGCACAGAAGGTACATTTGTCCATCTTACCGCGCTCACCAAACGCTTCCTGTTTAGGGAATTGAGGTGCGCCAAACGGACAAGCAAACAAGCAGTAACCACAACCAATACATAGGTCTTTATTGTGAAGTACGATGCCGTCTTCTGTATGTTCAAAACAGTCTGCCGGGCAAACTGCCATACAAGGGGCATCAGTACAGTGCATACACGCTACTGAGATAGAGTTTTCACCTGGTTCGCCATCGTTCAGTGTCACAACGCGACGACGTTGAATACCCCATTCCAGAGCATCATCATTTTCATTCTTACATGCAGTGACACAACCGTTACATTCGATACAACGCTTGGTGTCACAAAGAAATTTCATTCTAGCCATTTTAAGACTCCTTACGCTTTACGAATATTACAAAGGGTTACTTTCGTTTCCTGCATCAACGTGACAGGGTCGTAACCGTATGTGGTTGCTGTGTTAGCAGCTTCACCAATAACGTAAGGATCAGTGCCTTCTGGGTATTTAGAACGCAAATCTTCGCCTTGGAACTTACCACCGAAGTGGAATGGGATGAATGCCAGACCCGGTTTCACACGACGTGTAACCATCGCTTTCACCTTAATACGGCCCTTCTCTGCACCCTCAACCCAAACATCGTCACCGTCTTTAAAGCCGATGTCGTTTGCATCTTTCGGGTTCACTTCAACAAACATCTCTTGCTGTAGTTCTGCTAGCCAAGGGTTAGAACGGGTTTCTTCACCACCACCTTCGTACTCAACCAAACGACCAGAGGTCAGGATAATCGGGTATTCGCCAGATTTGTCTTGCTCTTGAATCGACTTGTAAAGCGTAGGAACACGGAAGATAGCTTCTTTGTCGTCCCACGTTGGGTAATCAGCAACTAGGTCGCGACGTGGCGTGTAAAGTGGCTCACGGTGCAGTGGTACACGGTCTGGGAATGTCCAAACAATCGCACGTGCTTTCGCATTACCAAATGGGATACAGCCGTGTTTAATTGCCACACGTTGGATACCACCTGAAACGTCAGTCTTCCAGTTTTTGCCTTCAGCAGCCGCTTTCTCTTCTGCAGTTAGATCATCCCACCAACCCAGTTGTTTCAGTAGTTTGTCACTGAACTCTGGGTAGCCGTCTTTGATCTCACAGCCTTTCGAGTAGCTGTCTTCTGCCAGTAGGCTTTGACCTTCAAACTCAACACCAAAACGAGTACGGAAGTTACCACCACCTTCAGCAACCGTCTTAGACGTATCGTAAAGGATGTGTGTACCCGGATGTTTCATCTCTGGTGTGCCCCAACATGGCCAAGGTAGACCGTAAGTCTCGCCATTTGCTGGACCGCCTTCTGCTTCTAGAGACGTTTTGTGGAATGTGTGCCAATTCTGTTGGTGTTCTTTCAAACGCTCAGGGCTTTGGCCTGTGTAGCCGATTGTCCACATACCTTTGTTGAATTCACGTGTAATATCTTCAATCAGTGGTTGGTTGTTCTCAACACGGATGTTTTTGAACAGCTGATCAGAGAAACCAAGCTTCTTAGAAAGCAGGTACATGATTTCGTGGTCAGGTTTAGATTCGAATAGAGGATCAACAACCTTGTCACGCCACTGTAGAGAACGGTTTGACGCCGTTACACTGCCGTAGGTTTCAAACTGAGTCGTTGCTGGTAGCAGGTAAACGCCGTCGGTACGATCATTCATTACCGCTGCAACCGTTGGGTATGGGTCAACAATAACCATCATATCCAGCTTCTGCATCGCTTTTTTCATCTCTGGACCACGAGTCTGAGAGTTCACCGCGTGACCCCAGTAGAACATGGCACGGATGTTTTCGCGTTGGCGAATCTTGTCTTTGTCTTCAAGTACGCCATCAACCCAACGAGATACAGGAATACCTGCACTGTTCATTGGTTTTTGACCGCCGTATGCGTTGTCGTCGAAACGGCCTTTCACCCAGTCAAAGTCGATACCCCAAACTTTTGACCAGTGACGCCAAGAACCTTCAGACAAGCCGTAGTAGCCTGGAAGTGTGTCTGACAGTACGCCAAGGTCAGTTGCGCCCTGTACGTTATCGTGACCACGGAAGATGTTTGCACCGCCGCCTGATTTACCGATGTTACCTAGCGCAAGCTCAAGTACACAGTAAGCGCGTGTGTTGTTGTTACCAGTCGTGTGCTGAGTACCACCCATACACCAAACGATACAACCCGGACGGTTTTCAGAAAGTAGTTTCGCGGTGTGGTATACGTCTTTTTCACTAACACCAGTTACGCGTTCAACTTCTGCTGGGTTCCACTTCGCGACTTCTTCACGGATCTCGTCCATGCCGAATACACGTTGTTTAATGAACTCTTTGTCTTCCCATTGGTTTGCAAAGACGTGCCATAACACACCCCAGATAAACGCAACGTCAGAACCTGGACGAAGAGAAACGTAGTGATCTGATTTCGCAGCAGTACGCGTACGACGAGGATCCGCAACAACGATCTTACAGTTGTTCTTCTCTTTCGCGATCAAGATGTGTTGCATCGCTACTGGGTGAGCTTCCGCTGGGTTTGAACCAATGAACAGCATCGATTTACAGTTGTGCATGTCATTGAACGAGTTTGTCATTGCACCGTAACCCCAAGTGTTCGCAACACCGGCTACTGTGGTTGAGTGACAAATACGTGCTTGGTGGTCAACGTTGTTGGTGCCCCAAAGCGAAGCCATCTTACGGAATGCATAAGCTTGCTCGTTACTGTGTTTCGCACTACCTAGGAAGTAAACTGAATCAGGGCCAGACTCTTTACGAAGTTCTAGCGCTTTGTTACCGATCTCTTCAATCGCTTGTTCCCAAGAAAGCTTCTTCCACTTACCGCCTTCCAATTTCATTGGGTACTTAAGACGACGTTCACCGTGGCCGTGCTCACGAAGTGCTGCACCTTTCGCACAGTGTCCACCAGCGTTGAATGGGTGATCGAATGCAGGCTCTTGACCTGTCCATACGCCATTTTGAACTTCAGCGTAGATACCACAACCCACAGAACAGTGAGAACAGATAGTACGTTTCACTTCTGTTTTCGCTTCTGGATCGACTGATTTAGCCTGTGCTTTCTTCATCATACCTGGTGCAAATAGACTTGCGCCTACCACTGCACCACCAGCAGCTAATGAAGTGTTTTTCATGAAGGCACGTCGAGACACACCTAGCTGATTGGTTTCTTTGCTCACACTATCGGAGCGTTTGACAAGTTTCATCCGTTATCTCCTAAAGTGTGTCGTAGTAATCGCGAATGTGTTGCGTCTCACGATAGCCCGTCTTCTTCATGTCTTCTTTCGGCATTTCAACCGTTTCTGAAGCAGTTGCCACTTTCGTTGTACCAGCGACAACGGCACCAGCAACGGCTGCAGTCGTTAAGCCTTTGAGTAAGTCCCTACGGCTTGTGTTTATTTCTTTATTATCTTTCATCATTGCTTCCTTACCTTACGGTAGATCTTTTTGGAGGCTTAATGCCCCTCTATCGATATAATCGCGTACTGCTCGATTACTCGTAATCAGTGACGTTTTTCACATCAATCTTTAATTTATGCTTGCTGCTTTTGGTATTAACGCTAAAACGCACTTGTTCTAACGTTAAGAATGCTTCACACAGTTGAGCGGCCGATTTGTAGAAGTTCGCGCTTTCTGCCCCTTCAAGCTGACGCGTGAAAGAGTTAAACCAAGGGCCAAGGTGCTTATTGAATACCGCCTGTTGCAGTGCTTCTTCTTCAGCCGTTAGCATCGCCATCACTTCACACAGTGCTGCGATATGATCTTCCGGCTCTTTCACTTGATCGTCACGCTCAATGCCTAAAAGCTCTAAGTCATGACGAATCTCTGCCAATGGTTTTTCCATCATGGCGCCAGTGCGATGCCAAGAACCAAATGGAACGACTTCTCCACGCCCAATACCGATGAACAAATCTTGATATTCGTCTTCAAGAGCTTCACGGTTTGATTCTGTTGCCGCTTGTTGAATGGCAATCCAAGCCTTTTGCATTGCGCTTTCAGACGCTTCAATATCGAGTGTTTTTAGAAAGTCGATCACCTCTTCAGAAGGTGCGCTGCGAAACAGTGCGGATAGAACCAAATAGATCTCAGTTCTTAGTGTCTGTTCTTGTGCCTGATCCAAATTCGTTTCCAAGGCTAACTCCTAGTATTTCAATTGTTTCAATGGGTCTTGAGCCATTGAATCGAACATATCCACCACACGGCAGTCTTCACACATAGCAATACGATTAATCGCTGCTTCATCTGAAAAGTGAGAGTGACCGCGTAACTTGTTCTGTAACATGTCAATCATAGACTGAGGTGCGAATGGCTTATGACAACGAATACATTCCGCTGCTTTCTCTTCATGAATTACAACAGCCTTCTGACGCTCTTCTTTAACCCAATTCATGCGAGGCGTTAGAGTCAGAACATTTTCAGGACATGCTTTTTCACACAAGCCACATTGAATACAGTCTTGTTCTACAAACTTAAGTGATGGAGACGCGCCGTCGGTATGAAGCGCACGTGTCGGACACACAGCCACACAGCTCATACATAACGTACAATCTTTGCTATCACACGAAACGTTGCCGTAAGGTGCGTTTGACGGAAGCTCAACAATATTTTCAACAGGAATACGAGCTGAAGACATCGCATCAAGTGCTGTAAATAGACGTTGGCGCTTGTTGCCTTGAAGATCGCCAAGTGCAAGGTCGAATGAATCCACACAAAGTGTTGGAGGACATTCACGTAGAGATTCTAAGTACAGAATATCGATGGTTTCTTTTGGAATACCGATTTGATCTAGTAGTTCTTGAGCAATCCCTACTTCGTTATTCAGAACACGAATGATCGTTTCTGGCATAAAGCGCGATGCGGCAAACAGAACCTGAGTTGCGCCATTAACTAAAGCTGCAAACCAAGTATCGATACCAATAGATGGCAGTTCTTCTACGACAATTGGAATCACGTTATCTGGTAGCGCCTTAAGTGCCATCACGTTATAGGTTTCATGACGCGAGCTACAGATAAGCACTATGGGATCCAGACCGCCCGCTTGCTCATAGTTCGCTAGCGTACGTTCAATAAACTTTTGAGTGTCGTCAGGGTTTGGAAGCGCATAGGTAATCGCTTCTGTCGGACAGCTCGTTGCACAAGTACCCACGCCTTGACATAGGTAAGGGTTAATCTCGATCTTATGACCCGTCTTATCTGAGCCTTCACTTGAAAGTGCACCAGCAGGACAAGCATCAACACAACGCTCACAACCTTTAACACCACGAGAACTGTGTGCACATAGGTCTGTGTCCAAACGGAAGAACTTAGGCTTATCAAACGTGCCCATTAACGTAGGAATTTCTTCTAACGCTTCAGCCAGTTTTGGATAACCACGACCTACTGGGTAATAACCAGGAACAGGCACTTCTTCAGTCATGCAGCTATTCAGACATAAGTCCAAAACCACATCAAAACAGTCATGATTGATTGCTACTTTTGCAAGGTTATTGGTTCGGCCTTTGTTTTCGATTAGAACTTCGAACGTACCAAGGAACCCTGAAACCTGAACAGCATTTGCGTAGTAAAGCTCTGACTCAGTATTCGTCGCCTTCACACCATCTGTCGAAAGCAGTGTTAGGCTTGTTAACTGAGGTAATTGAGCCGCAGCACTTTCAATGATCGCAGTTGGACCAATAACAAGTGTATTACCGCCGCTTTCGTAGCTAACAGTAGGTGGAATCAGATTTGTTAACTCAACTGTATTTTCAAATGCATACAGTCTTGCTTTAGCGTTATTTGAATTTGCTTGTTCTAATAATTGTTTAAGCATTGCTCAGTTCCATCTTTGGACATGGATAATCTGTTCAACCTTTATTGTAGTAAGCGAGAGAGAACTTGCTGAGTAATCCGTTAACAACTAACCCTTTAGCCAGTGTGTCGTTCGTCAGACCGTGAACTCGTCTATCTACAAAAAAGTTGATAATGAACGTTATTTTGCAAATGCCATGCCAATTTAATATGCCTTATATTTCAGTGACTTAATCCTATATAACGTTTATTGTGCGTATAAAAAAACCGCTTGGGACATTTTGTCGCAAGCGGTTCATTGAGTGTTTAGTCAAAATGTACCTATTCTTTGTGTGGTATATTTTGTCCCACCTCTTTCAGGTCTGCTTCGTCTGACATTGTAGCGTTATTATCCGATACTGTGTTTTTATACAGTTCTTTTTCTTGTTCGGTTATTTCGGCACTTTCTGACGTTTCAAGTTTATTATCAGATACCTCAAGATCGCTTTCAGAATTTTCTAAAACTTCATCTTCGTCTTTATTATCAATGATTTGCTCTTCTTCTGGCGCAGTTTCTTCTTCCGTTTTGTCTTTAACCCAATCACGCAAGGTTTCCGCAACCCCTTCAGAAAGAGACTTCAAATTACTGTAATCGTCATCGTAATCGTCTAAGCCATCACGTACGTTAAACTCTTCTGAGAGAAATAACTTACGTAATGCGGCTTTTTTTACGCTTTCTGATGCTTCTGATACCAATAATTGAGCCATAGACAGCTCTTCAGTCGCCTCTGATGCCGACTCTTTAGTGTCACCTGACTCTTCTAAAGCGTTAGTTGGCTCGATAGAAGCTGGGTCATTTGGTGCGAGTTCTTCAGCAGAGGTGCGTGTTTGAGAAGCAGACTCAGGAGAGGTAACCGAGGTTTCCTCAAGAGGCTGTTCAGCTTCACGCGCTTTATCAGTCGATTCATCGAACTTTCGTTGAGACCAACGGCTAAAAAAGTTAGTTGCCATTTGATCGACCCGCGCCTTTACGTTTCTTACGTCTTGCTTCTAATAACTCACCATGACGACCGATGAACGCTTCCATCCAAGCTTGTACAGGTAAAGGCATGTCGTATGACAATACTTGGTTATCTCCGTCCATGTATTGGCCTGCGACTGTTTGTGATGCTGTCAGTAATTGAATAATAGGTTTACCGGAGTCAACATTATCCATAACTAAGAATAGCTTAGGTTGCTGAGAGCTTAGGTTGAAACGATAGTCTGTACGCTCGTCTTTGTGCAACTGAAGCGAACATACGTCTGGGGTTTCATGTTCAGGTGATAATTCAAAACCGATGAGTTCCCATTGAGTTGTTACCCAAATGCCAGTTTTGATCTCTTTCTCTATTCTTTGGACACCTATTGGCCAAGCTGATTCTGTTTTTTCGTAGTGTTCTTGGAATTCTTTTATCTCAGACATACTGCACCCAATTGATTTTCTTTATTCTGATCGTACGTAGGACATTTTGTACTTCGCATAATCATATACCCTCTACAAAGCAATAAACACGCCAATACATTTTAAGTCCTGCTCCGTCTTTAGTGCGTTTGTCGTAAAGTTACCCCTATAACGTTAGTCGATCGCGCTGGTTTGAGATAGTTAGTCTCGGTGAACTCTCATATTTTGCGCTATTTTAATCGAATGCTTCATGTTTTCTCGAATAGCCGCTATTTTGGAATGAGAATTGCTAAATGCTTGAGTTAAAGCTAAGACTGACTAAGTGACAGAGAACGCATGTATTCTAAAGAGTCGTATGATGACTCTTGCCTAACTTCTTATCCCTTATAATCGCTATCTCATTAAGTAGGACGTGACTGTGGTAAAACCAAACATAATAAAAACCAGTGAAAACCCACTTCAGACCATCGAAGTTGAAGTGTTTGATGAATATGGCGAAAAGCTAACGAAACAAATTGCGTGCGAGCGCCCTCTTACCGTTATGTTGAACTGGAAAGAGATCGTAACTCTAATGACATTGGGTTCACGCCCGGAAGCATTAGTCTTGGGTTATTTGAAAAACCAAAGCTTCCTTTCTGATCCAGAAGCCGTTGAATCAATCATCATCGACTGGGAAACCAGCTCAGCAGCGGTTATCACCAAAGAAGATACGAGCCAACTTGAGCAAGCGCTTAAGAAGAAGACAGTTACCTCTGGCTGTGGCCAAGGTACCATGTATGGCAACGTGATGAAGCAATTGGAAGATTACCAAGTGCCTCAAACCAAGATTAAGCAATCTGAAATCTATACGGCTCTAGAAGCGCTGACTCATTATAACGACACCTACAAGAAAGCGGGTGCGGTTCATGGCTGTGCTGTTTGCAAAGACGACAAGGTTCTATCGTTTGTTGAAGATGTTGGCCGACACAATGCCGTTGATACATTGGCTGGTGAGATGTGGCTTAACAAAGAGACAGGTGAAGATAAGATCTTCTACACCACAGGCCGTTTAACGTCTGAGATGGTGATTAAGGTTGCGCAGATGGGAATCCCTGTTCTACTGTCACGCTCTGGCGTTACACAAATGGGCTTAGATTTAGCGCAGAAGTTCGGCATCACTACGATTGCTCGCGCTAAAGGTTTACGCTTCCAAGTGTTCACGGGTGCAGACAAGATTGACTTTGATGTGAAAGGTGAATAATCAGCAGTCGGAAAAAAGCGTAGGTTTGATTGGTGATTCACTAACCGCTTCTAATTGTAAAGTTCTGATGTAAATAGTTAGTGACCCATCAAGGATAAATACATAGAAACTTAACTAGATACAAAAACGCCGTCATGCTTTTTAGTATGACGGCGTTTTTAATTTTCAATTTATAGCTTAATTTCCAACGCATAGAGTTGAAAACTAAGGCTAACTTAAAGCTTAGCCGCGTGCTTTCAAGAACTCAGCGTAAGTACCGCGGAAATCGTTGATCTTGCCATCTTTGATTTCAAGGATACGAGTTGCAAGCGAGTCTACGAATACACGGTCGTGAGATACGAAGAACAATGTGCCTTTGTAGTTCTCAAGAGCCAAGTTAAGCGCTTCGATAGATTCCATATCCATGTGGTTTGTTGGCTCATCCATTAGCAGGATGTTTGGTTTATGCATCATGATCTTACCAAGAAGCATACGACCTTGCTCACCACCAGAGATAACCTTTACAGATTTCTTAATGTCGTCTTGACCAAATAGCATACGACCTAGGAAGCCACGAACAACTTGCTCGTCTTCGCCTTCTTGGCGCCATTGGCTCATCCAATCAAACAGGTTCATGTCTGTCTCGAAATCGTGTGCGTGATCTTGAGCGTAGTAACCGATGTTTGAGTTTTCAGACCACTTGTACTCACCTGTGCGAGGCTCAAGAGCGCCAGCTAGTGTGTTAAGTAGTGTTGTTTTACCCACACCGTTCTCACCGATGATAGCAACACGCTCACCTACTTCGAAAATACCGTCGAACTTGTTGTATAGGTCTTCTTCAAAACCTTGAGATAGGTTTTCAACCACAAGTGCGTTACGGAATAGCTCTTTAGACTGTTCGAAACGGATGAATGGGTTTTGACGGCTAGACGCTTTAACTTCGTCTAGTTGGATCTTATCGATCTGCTTAGCACGTGACGTTGCTTGCTTCGCTTTAGATGCGTTAGCAGAGAAACGAGATACGAACGTTTGAAGTTCAGCAATTTGTGCTTTCTTCTTAGCGTTGTCAGACAGTAGACGCTCACGAGCTTGAGTCGCAGCCGTCATGTACTCATCGTAGTTACCTGGGAATAGACGAAGTTCGCCGTAATCAAGGTCAGCCATGTGTGTACAAACAGAGTTTAGGAAGTGACGGTCGTGCGAAATGATGATCATTGTGCAGTTACGTTGGTTTAGCGTATCTTCCAACCACTTGATGGTGTCCATGTCCAGGTTGTTCGTTGGTTCGTCAAGAAGCATGATATGCGGGTCTGCAAACAGTACTTGAGACAATAGAACACGAAGTTTCCAACCCGGTGCTACTTCGCTCATCAGACCGAAGTGCATTGATTCTTCAATACCTACCGCTAGAAGAAGCTCACCAGCTTTAGCTTCTGCCATGTAGCCGTCCATTTCAGCGAACTGAACTTCAAGGTCAGCCACTTTCATGCCGTCTTCTTCGCTCATTTCTGGCAAAGAGTAAATGCGGTCACGCTCTTGCTTAATAGCCCAAAGCTCTTTGTGACCCATGATAACCGTGTCGATTACCGTGAATTCTTCGTAAGCAAACTGGTCTTGGTTTAGCTTAGCAACGCGCTCGTTTGGATCGTAGCTTACGTTACCAGCACTTGGCTCAAGTTCACCAGATAGGATCTTCATGAACGTCGATTTACCACAGCCATTCGCGCCGATTAAACCGTAGCGGTTGCCTTCGCCGAACTTAACTGAAATATTTTCGAAAAGTGGCTTAGCGCCGAATTGTTGGGTGATATTTGCTGTGGAGATCAATGCCATTACCTTTTTAATGTGAAAAACGCCGCAACGTTACTTGTTCAGGGCTTTAACTGCAAGTATTGATTGCAATTACTGGCCATTAAGTGAGTGATAACCTAGCCAAATCATAGTTTGAACTGACTCACATTTTTGGTTTTCTATTTATCGCCGTAAAACCGTCGATTTTAAGGAAAAACAAAATATCGAACAGCGCACCATAATGGGCGGTATATAACGTCCCAAATCATGCCAACCATTGAATATATCGTATGCTGATTGGTCACAGTAAAAGCCAACCCGATCAACGCAACAGAAGACATAATAAAGATGCTCAAATACTAGCCTAATCCCTGACAATTTCATGACAAAATCGCTCGAAACAGGAATAAAGTACTCGCCCCCGACACGGGGTTGGATTTCACAAAGTCAGATTATCTAACTATAGTAATCCTAACCTCATAATTCTAAGAGACTTTTATGCGTTCACTATCGCGCTTCTTAATCCTCACTTTGGCCATTCTCTCTTGGCCTAGTCATGCCAACTTGGAATATGACTTACAATCTCAGCCGCAGGTATCCGATTCTGCTGTTGATCTCGATGATCGAATTGATTCGTTACCCGACCCCCTCTTTATGGAACCGTCGGACAGACGCCAAGTCAATATATTGCTCGCTGAAGTGCTACAAGTTCAAAAGCAGGAAATCAAAACCTTCGAGCAACAGATAAAAGCCTACAGAGCGAACAACGACGCCGATCAATGGTTTGCCGTTCAAACCAGTTACGTCACTTTGAATAGCTTGAATGTGAGCAAGCAACACCTGTTAGAGCAGACGAATTCCGCTAATAAAGAGCGCCTAACGGGTTTTGGCCCCTACGGCGTAACTCAATTTAAGCAAGAGTGGGAATTAACCAAGCTCAACATTGAGTATCTTGTTTATTTCCAAATTCGTAGCTTTAAAGCGCTTGTTAAAGACATCTTTATTTCGCCAGTGCCAGTGATTGGTGCCTCACTAAAAGTGTTATTCATCTACTTCGGTTTAGTGTGGTGGCTTGCCAACAGCACCCGCTTGATTGAACTGTTTCGAATTAACTTTCTTGAAGCGAAAACGAACCCTCCTTTTCTGGTTCGCGTGATTTGGTATATCAGCCGCGCTGATCGTGCGATTGCTTGGCTAATTGCCATCACATTGTCATTGAGAGTGCTTTCTAGTATCCCTAGTCTTCAACATTTGATTTTCCTGGAGATCTTCACTTGGTGGATTCTAGGTGGTTCGATTGCCATCAGCTTTATTTTGGAATTTGCCTACCGTTTAGGTCGTACATCAAATCAAGAAGTGATAGCACTACGCCTATCGACTATTCGTCGTTACGTGTGGAGCTTCATCGTTGCGGGTGTGATTCTCCAGATATCAAGTATTACGCTAGGCAAAGGTACGATTTACAGCTGGATTTACAGCGCTCTGTTTTTCTGGTTTGTGCTGGTCACGATCTCAGTTCTCAGACTATGGAGAGCGAAGGTCTTCGATACGTTGCAACACATCTCTGATCGCCCGGTTTGGGTGAATTGGGCAGTAAACCGCAAGGATACCTTCTTACTTAATATATTGGCGACGGCCATTGGCATCGTGTGGTTGAGTGTTTACAACTTTCAACATCGAATTATGGCCCTGCTATCCAATTACACTTTGTTTAGCCAGGCCTTAGCTTATCTATTTAGAATTGAAGTTGCTAAACAGTCTGACCTTGATAAGAATCAGCAAAACTTGGTTCGAATCAAAGGCGATCAAACCTATGAATACATTCTTCCGGGTAATATCGACAGTACGTTGATAGATTACGCGGGAGATGAAATTAAGCAGTTATCACGCTACTTAATGTCAGACAGCCCGGCTATCTGTATTGTGTCTGGCGAACGTGGTGTCGGCGCGACAACGCTGCTATATACCTTACTGCACAAAGTCTCTAACGCTGAGCCTGTATACGTGAGTTGCCCTTATGCGGGTTACCAAGAGCTTTTAGCGCATTTAGCCGTGAGCATTGGCTTGGACGAAGAAGCGACTGAAATTCAAATATTAGCGCATCTTCGTAAGAGCAATACCACTTACCTTATCGCGATTGATAACGCACAACGACTGGTGCAACCAATGGTCGGTGGCCTGTCTGATTTGATTCGTTTGACCAACCTTCTGCGTCGTTCTAAAAAGAACCACCGTGTCGTGATATCGATCGCCAAATCAAGCTGGCGATTTGTGGATAGAGCGCGTGGCGAACGTTTGCTGTTTGACTTGGTGTGTTTCCTTCCGCGTTGGACAGAGAAACAAGTGGGTGAACTTCTAAATAGCCGTATCAATACGGAGCTTGAGAAGCCGTTGTCTTTTGATGGTTTAGTAGTCCCTAAGCAATGGGACCAAGATGATATGAGTGAAGAAGAACGTGCACGCCAAGGTTTCTATCGAATTTTGTGGCACTATTCTGATGGCAACCCTACCGTTGCGCTGCGTTTCTTCCGACTCTCTTTGAACCGAAACAAAGAGACAGATCAAGCAGTGGTGCGTCTGTTCCATGTTCCTGAAGCCCAGGAGCTGGAAAATATGCCGAAACCTATGCTGGCTGTACTTCGTTCTATCGTACAACTGGAAATCGCTTCTCCGGAAGTATTGTCTGAATGTACACAGCTGAGCACGGCAGAGATAACGGGGATTCTGCGTTACTTTGAAAGCCGTGGTTATATTGGTTGGCATGAAGAAAAGGCTCGGATTTCTGAGCACTGGTTCCGCCATATTACGAACGTTCTCGACCGTCAACATCTACTGGTGAAGTAAAATGAAGAAGTTATTTATCCTACTATTTGTTGGCTTGGCAAGTGCTGTCAGTTTCCCGACCTTTGCGACGGAAGAGTTAGCTAACGTAGAAAACATCTCTAAAATAGCGAGCCTTGTGCGATGGAGCGGCGTGTTCTTCTCCATGATCGTTATTGCTGCGATGTGGTTATTGCTTAAGTTCATCAACTCGTTAGTGACCAGCTTTGGTAGTCAGTTCGTGCAATATCGAATGCTACTACAAAAACTGCAGTCGTTTACTCAGTTCTTCATCTATGTGAGCACCGGTCTTATCGTGTTCATGATGAGCTTTAGAATCAACGACCAAATACTGGCTTTGATTGGTGGTACCCTCGCCGTGTCAGTCGGCTTTGCGCTTAAAGATTTGGCAGCTTCATTCATCGCGGGCATCACGGTAATGATTGATAGACCCTTTCAAGTTGGTGACCGCGTCACGTTCGAAGGCAACTACGGAGATATCATTACCATCGGTTTGCGTTCAGTGCGAATGAGAACGCTGAACGATGACATCATTACCATTCCTAACAACAAGTTCTTAAATGAAGTGACCACCAGTGGTAACTACGGTGCGTTGGACATGCAGGTGGTGATTCCGTTTTACGTTGGTATGGATGAAGACATCACCCTAGCCCGCGATCTGATTCAAGAAGCGGCGTCTTCAAGTCGTTATATCCACTTGCCGAAACCTGTAACGGTTTTGGTTAAACAGACGATTACCGATAACTACCTAGCAATACAGCTAACTTGTAAGGCTTACGTTGTGGATACTGCGTATGAGAAGCTGTTTGAAACCGACATTACTTTGCGTGTGATGAAAGAGTTTAAGAAGCACAACATCAACCCACCGAAAATTTCAGTAGCGGCGCATTAGGCTTGATGCTTTAGACGTTTGTTGCTTATAGCAAATGACTAGCCATAAATAAAAACACCTCCGAACTTATCGCAAGTGCGGAGGTGTTTTTTATGAGCTTTTTATCTTTAAGCTAATAGTCCTATTGATGCTAAACCTTAAAGTATTTCAATTGCTCAGTAAGGTGTTCTGTAGTGTTCGCCATTTTCTGACTGTCTTCTGCGAGCGATTGTGAGGCTTGGAGTACCTCATTTGCAGCGAGTTGAGATTTGGTTTGCGATAGATTAGTAGTGCAGAATTTTCGTGCTTGGGCTAAAACGTTCGTGTAATAGCCCAAGCGCGTTAGAAATATTATCAGATGATAATATCAGTGAATGAGTTCTTAGAACTTATAGGTTTGATACAAGCAATTGAGGTGTCGCTTTCTGTTGAAGATAGATACTAAAGCAACTTCCCTTACCTACCTCAGATTCAACTCGGATCTCGCCGCCAGTTTGGCTCAAGATACTCTGAGATACTGACAACCCTAAGCCCGTGCCATCTCGTTTGGTGGTATAGAAAGGCGAGAAGATACGTTTCAGTTGTTCTTCCTTAATACCGCAGCCTTCATCTTGAACATGAACGATAGCGCCATGAGACACACCATTTTCAACCCAGTCTTCACTCGAAATGGTTAACGTGCCCTGACCGTCCATTGCATGAATCGCGTTCATTTGTAGGTTAACCAGAATCTGTAGCAATTGGTTTCGATTGACCTCGACTGAGGTTTTAGCGTTCAGCTGCGATACGTACACAATGCCTTTCTTCTTCGCACCTGTTTTTACGAGCGTAATACTTTCATCCACTATTGGGTTGATATGTTGCCACGTAATTTCGTCTTGTACGCCGCCGTGACGGCTGTATTGAAGCAGGCTTCGTGTGATATTTCGAATTCGGTCAATCTGCTCCATGATCGCGTGGACTTCCTCATCTACACGGCTCACTTCATCGCCCAGTTCAAACTTCATCAGTTCAACGTTGCCAAGAATCACGGCGGTTGGGTTATTGATCTCATGAGCAATACCTGCCGTTAATTCACCTAACGCGGCCAGTTTTTCATTGACCACCAGCTTATCTCTGGCTTGATTGAGAAGCTTGATGTGCAGTTCAAGTTCTTCAGTTTTCTCTTTCAAACTCGCGGTACGAGAATGCACTTTGCACTCTAGTTCAGACGCCGCTTGTTGAATCTCTTGATTACGCTCGTGCAGTAGATCCAACATCTTATCGAACTGTTTAGCGAGCAGTGTCAGTTCGTGTTGATCATCCAAACCTAGCGTACCAATTCGCTTGTCTTGCCCCATCTGTACTAGCTTCACCACTTTATGAATGCGTTCGATTGGGTTGAAAAGATCACGTGCGCCACGGTGAACGATCAAACCGGATGCCAACAGAAGCAACACAATGGTAATGCTAATTTCGCCAAGGTTGGTTAAGTACGTTTCTATCAGCGGCCAAATCAAATAACCGGTGTAAAGCATACCAATCACATTATTAAACTGGTCATGGATTGGTTGGTAAGCTGTGATGTACCAAGCATCGTAAACATACGCTCGATCTAGCCACTCTTTACCTTCATTCAAGACTTTCGAGTGAACCTCGTGAGAAACACGTGTACCAATGGCGCGCCCTACACTGTCTTCACTGCTCAAAGGCACGTTGGTGCTAACACGAAGATCATCAAGGAAAACCGTGACCGTTCCTATATGACGATTAAAACCTTCTCGTTGTGGATAGATAAGGTTACTGATTTGGTCAACAAGTTGAGTACTGTTATTCAGTAAGATCCCACCATCCAGAAAACCAATCACATGATCATGTTCATCTTTGATGGATACAACGGTTCGGCTTACCAATCCGCGAGTCTCGACCTCTTGCCCGTTGAGCATCGGAACTTCCGCTTTTTTAGCGAGGTCACGATCGAGATAATTGAGTTCATTACGGCTTAAGACACTGAAAAATGAAGGCTTGTGAGTTAAGTTTAGATATTCGAGTTTCTTTTCCATGCTCTCGACACTGCGCCAGCGCAGAAAATCGAGCTCATAGCGAGATTTGTTCTCAGACACCCAGCGAGTTAGCTCTTCGTGTGAAAGATCACTCGCGAGTTTGGTTCGAAAGTTATAAGACTCGGCGAACGCACGAACGTTGTATGCTTGCTGATTTTGGATCAGGTGAATACTGTTATCGGCAACATCCAAGCGTTCATCAACATCAATCAGAGCGCCCTGCCACGTGTAACGTATTGACCAATACAGTGTGATAGCCACAAGCGCGCACAAGGTCAGAATGATCGGAGCTGATGTTAGGAATAATAATCGGTAGCGAACCATGGTTTTGAATCGGAACGCCCACTTTGACCACCAACGACGTCTAATCGGCATATTCAGAGCCTTCTGTGTTCCAATCTTTGTACTTACGCTCTAGCGTTTTACGTGCGACGCCAAGATCTCTTGCAGCTGCCGATTTATTGCCATCATGAAAACTAACCAGCTGTTCTATATGAGATTTTTCTACTTCTTTGAGTGTCCAAGTGTTTGGATAACCCTCGGCAGCGTCTGCATTATTCAAGTTTGGCATTTCCGCACCATGTGACACCGTCACTGAAATGCTAGCGGGAACAGGATCACCATTAATCTCGCGCCAATAGTGTGCTGGTGGCTTGTCTAAAAGAATGCATCGTTCGACTAAGTTTTTAAGTTCACGAATATTTCCCGGCCATTCGTATTCGTTCAACGCCAAGATATCTTCATGTGCCCAATTTGGAACTGGCATGCCAAGCTCGCTCGATAAAAGACGAGTAAAGTATGGAACAAGTTCAATCAGGTCTGACGGGCGCTCTCTCAATGGCACCACATCAATCTTAAGTACATTGAGTCGGTAGAACAGATCGCGGCGGAAGTGCCCTTTATCGACCTCTTCTTGAAGATTTCGGTTGGTCGCCGCCACCACTCGTACGTCAACGGAAATTTCCTTTTCGTTACCGACTGGACGAATGGTTCTTTGCTCTAACACGCGTAGCAATGCAGCTTGCATTGGCAGTGGCATTTCACCAATTTCATCAAGGAACAAGGTGCCACCACTTGCGACTCGGAAAAGACCTTCACGGTTTTTCTTCGCACCAGTAAATGCGCCTGATGTATGTCCAAACAGTTCACTTTCTAGAAGCTCTGGAGCAATCGCACCACAGTTGATTGGCACAAATGGACCTGTGCGTTTACTGGCTTCATGTACACCACGAGCAACCAGCTCTTTGCCGGTACCCGACTCACCTTCTATCAAGACGGACGCTCGAGACGGTGCAAATTGACTGATCAGCAATTTAAGTTGTTTGGTCTTGTCTGAATTGCCAATCAGTTCAGTCTTGATATGACGACTCACATCACGCTTCAACGCGTACTGCATTCTTTGGTCGAGTCGCTTATCCATACAACGCAGAACCGCTTGTATCATCTGTTCGAGGTTGAACGGCTTAAGAATAAAATCTGAAGCACCAAGCTTAAGCGCGGATATGGTCATCTCTAGATCGGCATAACCCGTCATGAAAATCACATCGGCGCGTTTGTCGTTGTCGTTAAACGCCTCTTCCCACTCAATGCCAGAGCGGCCTGGTAGGTTGATATCAAGGACAATCAGATCAAAATGTTCGCTCGAACGCAGCGTTTCAGCCTCTTCAACCGATCCTGCGCTCGACACCTTGCCAAAGAACTTACCTAGTGCTTTCTTTAAGATAGCCTGCATACCCAATTCATCATCGACGACCAAAACGGAAAAGGCCTGATACTGAGTCAATGTGTTCGGGTTGAGATTGGATGCAGATGAACTAGGTAAAGACATAATGATTAGCCGGTGAGAAAAGTTGGGACAGAGTGTACCAATTAACCTTTTCTCCAACAGGGACAATGTGCGACATTTTGTCCTAGCTCATGTTTTGATTCATTTTAACGGGGTAAAAGACTCAGTTTTGTCCGAAATAACAGCAATTTAAAGAAATCTGATGCATTATTTGTTGGCATTAAGATTGCTTATAAGGTGTAGATTTCTAATTACAACAATTAGCGTCTTATTCACATGCCCTCTTTGAGCCCTTTAAAATTGAAGGCATGTCATTCATTTATAACAGAATGGACATAATAATAATGAAAGCAATTCCCCTAACTATTGCAGCTCTATCTATCGTCAGTTACACGGCTAGCAGCGCGGAAGACACCACTCATATTAAGTTGGCGACAACCACAAGTACTTATCACTCTGGTCTACTGGACTACTTATTGCCTGAGTTCGAAAAAGATTCTGGTATCAAGGTTGATGTTCTAGCTGCGGGTACCGGTAAATCACTTCGCATGGGCGAAAATGGTGATGTTGATTTGGTAATGACTCACGCACCAAAAGCTGAAGCGAATTTCGTAGAAAAAGGCTACGGCGTTTTACCTCGTAAGCTGATGTACAACGACTTTGTGATTGTGGGCCCTCAAAGTGACCCAGCAAAAATTGAATCTCAAAAAGCTGTAGCTGATGTATTCAAAGCAATCGCAACCAACAACGCGACGTTTGTGTCTCGTGGTGACGATTCAGGCACGCACAAGAAAGAGATGGGCATTTGGGCACAGACCAAAATGGAACCAAACTTTGGTGGCTACCGCAGTGTTGGTCAAGGCATGGGCCCTACTCTGAACATGGCGTCTGAAATGCAAGGCTACACCATGACAGACCGTGGCACATGGTTGGCTTACCAAAACAAACTGGATCTTAAAATCCTTTTCCAAGGTGACAAGAACCTATTCAACCCTTACCAAGTAATCCTTGTTAACCCAGAGCGCTACCCAAGCATTAACTACCAAGCAGCGAAAGTATTCAGTGATTGGTTGGTGAACCCTAAAGGTCAGAAACTGATTAACGACTTTAAACTGCATGGCAAACAGCTGTTTGTAGCGAGCGCAGAGTAGTTTTTCGTCAGCGTAGATTCGTTTATAACAAGCTGAGAATGGTTTGTTGTAAGTACTAATTCCAATTAGCACTACGTTTAACTAACCAGTTAACTGAAGCATTTAAAGAAACAATAGCTGGCCAATATAGGCTCAATAATATTGTGTCAGCTATGATTAACATCAGTCATTACCGATAAAGACCTATTATCGATTCACACGAGATACTTCATGACCCTATGGCAAACAACGATTGATGCAATGAACCTACTAGTGAGTTTTGACCACGAATTGTGGAAAATCGTCGCGGTATCTTTCAGCGTATCTTTGTCCGCCATCTCATTAGTGATTATTCCTGCAATCATCATGGCTTTCTTATTGGCTTATACCGAGTTCCCCGGGAAGTGGGCATTATTATCGGTGATCAACACCCTGCAAGCTATCCCAACCGTGGTTATCGGTTTGTTGATGTACATGATGCTCTCTCGCTCTGGCCCGTTAGGTGATTGGGAATTACTGTTCACCCAAAAGGCGATGATTCTAGGTCAAATGGTGATCTGTTTCCCTATCCTAGTTGCGATGATGCATGGCGCTCTGCAGGCCAGTGACCGCCGAGCGGTAGAAACCGCGCGCACACTTGGCGTATCAACAACACGCGTGGCGTGTACCTTGATTTGGGAAACGCGTTTTCCTCTGTTGGCTGCAACCATTGCTGCCTTCTCTCGTATCGTGACAGAGGTAGGTTGTTCAATGATGGTAGGTGGCAACATTATGGGGATGACAAGAAACATCCCAACAGCTATTGCCATGGAAAGCCACAAAGGCGCATTTGCTCAAGGCGTCGCCCTCGGTATGGTGTTATTAGCATTGGCATTAGCCCTTAACTTTTTCCTTTCCAGTGTGAGAGGAAAAGGCTATTTAAGAACTTAGGAACGCTGTCATGAGTATAAAAATAACAACGCAGCAAATTTCAATGCGCTACAAAGAGCGTGTTTTGTTCCACATTCCCGAATTGTCGATCGGCCCCAACGATGCCATTTATCTCAAAGGAGATAATGGTGTGGGTAAAACGACCCTACTTAAAATATTGTCTGGATTGATTCAGCCCAGCTCTGGTCGCATTCAGTCTCCGACACAAAGCTGGCAGCAGATCTTATTCCCTAGGCTCAAGTTCAAAGACATTATCTACCTGCATCAAACCCCCTATCTTTTTGATGGCTCGGTGTACCAAAATGTCGCTTATGGCATTCGCTTTAACAAAGAGAGCCAAAAAGATAAGCGAGCTCAAATAATTAATGCATTGAGAATGGTAGGTTTAGAAACCCTGGCAGATGAGCATATTTCTGTGTTGTCTGGCGGTGAGCGTCAACGCGTAGCAATGGCTCGAGCTTGGATTCTTAAGCCTTCAATCTTGCTTATGGATGAACCAAGTGCTTCTTTAGACAAAGAATCTATTGAAAGATTGGTGATAATGGCCGAAGATCTTCTTCAAAGAGGCGCGAGTTTAGTCATCACCAGTCACCAAACTAACGCGTTAACCGATTTATGTAAGAAGCAGTGGTGGATCAAAGACAATACTTTGACCGAATCGCCGCTTCTGCAAGTTATTCAGAAAGATAAAGCACAAGAGAATATTTATGCTGCTTCCAACGCAAACTAGTTGGGTTATTTTGGCTGGCGGACAGGCCAGCCGCATGGGCGGAAAAGATAAAGGACTTGTTGAGCTCAACGGTTCTCCGCTTATTCAATACGTTATAAACAAGCTGTCACAGCAAGATGTCAGCATCACTATCAATGCCAACCGTAACTTAGACAGTTACCAAGCATTTGCTCCGGTTGTTTCCGATTCCTTCCCTGACTATCCAGGTCCATTGGGCGGCATTCATGCTGGCCTTAAAAACGCGAGTACAGACTGGGTCGGCTTTGTCCCTTGCGACAGCCCACAAATCAGTGACGACCTTGTTGAGCGTTTTTGTTCTGCAGTTAAAGAAGACAGCGACATTCTTGTCGCGCATGATGGCGAATTTAAGCAACCTGTATTCACCCTATTCCACAAACGTGTTCTACCAAAGTTAGAAGCGTTTTTGGAACGTGGTGATCGTAAAATCATCTTGCTATACAAAGAGTGTGTTACCGAATACGTTGATTTCAGCGATTCTCCTAACTGCTTTGTTAATCTCAACACGCCAGAAGAACTCACCCAATTCGGAACGCTTCAATAATGAAAGATTCTAAACAACGCCCTAACCTTCCTTTATTGGGCTTTGCTGCTTATAGCGGTACAGGCAAAACGACCGTACTTGAAGCCCTGCTTCCTCTGTTGACTGATGCGGGTTTAAAAGTTGGCGTGTTAAAACATGCTCACCACGATTTTGATGTCGATAAGCCGGGTAAAGACAGTTACCGCTTACGTAAAGCGGGCGCGAACCAAATGTTGATTGCTTCTCGTAATCGTCACGTGATGATGACAGAAACACCAGAAGCCGAAGCAGATTTTTATTACCTGCTGACTCGATTTGATACCAACACGCTTGATCTGATTTTGGTTGAAGGCTGTAAGAACATCGCCTTCCCTAAAATTGAACTGCACCGAGATGAAGTGGGCAAACCTTGGTTATATCCAAACGATAACAACATTATTGCTATCGCGGCAGACAGCCAAGTTGAATCAGAGCTGCCACAAATGGCGATCAGCGACTTAGAAGCGATTCGTGATTTCATCATCGATTACGCGCAGTCCTTTGACCTTGTCTCTACAACAGGCAGAGCCGTGTCATGCTCATCTTCAAAAGACGCAGCGCCAGCTGTTTGTTGTGATTCGTTCTCTCCTGCAGGTTTAACCGTTACTCAAGGCCAACAAAAGATTGTTGATAGCATTGACGCACTCGATCTCACAGAGAGTGTTGAATTACTGCAAGGCTACGGCCGCGTGCTGGCTGAAGATGTGATTTCGCCAATCAACGTTCCTCAGAATACCAACTCTGCAATGGACGGTTATGCAATTCGTAGTGAAGATCTAGAATTGGACAGTTACAACATCGTTGCTGAAGTCATGGCGGGTCACAGCTACGAGCAAATCGTGCAACAAGGTGAAGCCGTTAAAATCATGACCGGCGCACCAATGCCAGAAGGCGTTGATGTTGTCGTGATGCGTGAACAAGCCGTCCAAGATGGCGATAAGGTTAGCTTCCCTGATGCTAAAATCTCGGTTGGACAAAATGTCCGTATGGCAGGTGAAGATTTAGAAATCGGCCAACCTGTCTTTACACGTGGCACACGCATTGAAGCGCCAGAAATGGGCATGATGGCGTCGTTAGGTTTTGGTACCTGCCCTGTTCTGCGTAAAGTGAAAGTGGGTGTGTTCTCTACGGGTGATGAAGTTCAAGCGCCGGGTCACGAGCAAAAACCAAACTCTATCTATGACTCAAATCGTTTTACTATTATCGGCATGCTTCAAAAGCTCGGCTGTGACATCGTCGATTACGGCATCATTGAAGATGATGAGCAGAAGATGATGGATGTGCTGCATTCTGCGTCGCTTGAAACCGATATGGTTTTGACTTCTGGTGGTGTGTCTGTTGGTGATGCGGATTACATCAAGCTTGCGTTAGATAAACTGGGTGAAATCAACTTCTGGCGTATCAATATGCGTCCGGGTCGCCCTCTTGCTTACGGCAAAATTGAAGACAAACCTTTCTTTGGTTTACCGGGTAACCCTGTTGCTGTGATGGTGTCGTTCATTAACTTTGTTGAGCCTGCGATCCGCAAGCTTCAAGGTCAAACGAACTGGACACCAGTAAAAGCAAATGCTGTAGCAACTGAACAACTGCGCTCACGCCAAGGCCGTACTGAATTTAGCCGTGGTGTGTTCTCGATGAATGAATCTGGCGTGCTTGAAGTGAAAACAACGGGCAAGCAAGGTTCAGGTATTCTGCGTTCAATGAGTGAAGCGAACTGCTTAATCGAAATCTCTCCAGCAGTTGATACTGTGAAAGTTGGCGAGACAGTGACGATCATTCCTCTGCAAGGTCGTGTTTGATTCAAAGCTCAAACACCTAAATTGACTTAGCTGCTTTTTAATTGACTTAGAAGCTCATTGCTAAGACATAGACGAAGCCCCTTCTATCGAGCTTTCGATGTTAAGGGGCTTTTTGTTCTTTTCGTTTCGTGAAAGACAACCTGTTCGTTGCCTAAAAGACAAATAGCTTAAATTACGCTAAACGTTAGAACGATAATCTTAAGATTTCTTATCATAACCTTGAGCCACGTACTGTTTTTATGTAGAGTGCGCGCAAAGTAATAATTCTATTGGAGAGCATCATGGCTCGTACCATTCTGTACACTTACAAAGACGAAGACAAAGAGTTACTGTTTTCGAAACAAGAACACCGCACGATCCAAGAAGCTGTAGCTGCAGCCGAAGGTATCGACATCACTGAGTACCTAAAAACTGAGCAACAGCTTGAGTTTATTTCTGATACTAAAGCGGTTCGTAACTACCAAGACAACTATTTCCGCAAGCTTGGCTTTACTAAGCTTACGTTGAAGCAAAAAGACAACCTTGGTGTTGGTAAAAAGAAGAAGTAAGCCCTCTTGGCTCTTTTCTTGATATGTCGTTTCTAGCTTTTCGTTTGTAGTTAACAGCTAACAGCTAAAGAAACGAAAGCACCGAACAATAAAAAATGCCGCAACCTCTTTCGAGATTGCGGCATTTTTATTTGTACTTTTTAACTATCTAACCTTAGCTAGCTTAACTTAAGTCACGATTACTTAATGTTAAGGAATGCAGCACCACGAACGCCGCCTGAATCACCATGCTTCGCTTTGATGATCTTTGGACATTTCGCTACAGACAGTAGGTATTTAGGGATACGCTTTGGCATCTCTTCGTAGATAAGTTCGAAGTTTGAAAGACCGCCACCCAATGCAACTACGTGTGGATCAAGACCGGTAAACAGGTTCGCGAAACAGATAGCCAATAGCTCCATGAAACGATCAACGTGCTCAGCCGCTTTTGCTTCACCTTCGTTGTACGCTTGAATGATCTCGATTGCTTTCTTCTTCTCGCCGAAGTAGTGCTCGTAAATCAATTCAAAGCCACGACCTGATAGGTAGCTGTCTAGACAACCTTTCTTGCCACAACCACAACCGAGTAACGGTGCGTTGTCGCCAAGGTGGAACCAAGCATCAATAGGAAGACGCATATGGCCCAGTTCACCAGCAACGTGGTTACGACCAGAGAACACTTTGCCTTCGTAAACTAACCCGCCACCAAAACCAGTACCTAGAATTAGGCCTGCTACTGATGGTTCGTCTTTAAGCTCGTCATCCCACGCTTCTGAAAGCGCAAAGCAATTCGCATCATTTTCAATTTTCACACTACGACCAATAAGTGCTTCTAGGTCTTTACGTAGTGGTTTCCCCGTTGAAGCTGGCACGTTAACAACCAGCATTGTGCCGTCGTCAGCATCTTCCATACCAGGAAGACCAAGACCAATTTTACCTTCGCAAGAAAATTCACTGTCGTACTTCTTCACCAAACCGGCAATCGTATCAAGTAGCAGTTGATAATCTTCAGTAGGCGTTGGTACGCGTTCTGTTGCTACTCGCTCAAGTTTTTCATTGAACGCACCAAATTCAATTTTTGTGCCGCCAACATCGAAGCCGTAATACATGAAATCTCTCCAATTTTTCCCTAAATTCGGGCAAATAAAATTTTTAAATTAAACAACTAGGAAGCATTATCCATAACACTCCCCCTACAAACCGTGATAGATAACAAACTTATCTCGTGTTCGAATCTGTTTGAACAACAAGTCAGCACAAAGCGGTTAAAGGTTAGAGTGACGTCTCACTTTTAGTATGCTCTATGAAAGCATTCAGGCTTGGTTTGGTTGGATCGGACTTATAACGCGTCTTACTCAACATGTAGCTTTCACGAAATGCTTCAAACCATAGCTGTAAAGTCTTAGCGCCCTGTTCTTCACCGGCTTGTTTCAAAACTAAGCTCGCTACTTCGGCCGTTGATAGATGTTGTTCGTTGTCTGACTTACGCATCATGTATTGAGAAACCGATTCCGGCTCAATCGACAACACCGGTAAATCTTGCAGATACTCTGAGCGACGGAAGATACGTCGTGCTTCGCGCCAACTGCCATCAATGAAAATCAGCAATAGTGTTTTGTTTGGGTCACGCATTTGTGGCAGATCTTGAACTACGCGCGTTTTGTCGTCGGTATAGTCTTCAGGGAATACGATCACAGGTTGGTATTTGTCATCTTTGAGGACATCCAACATCTCTTGATTTGGCTCAGTACGATGCCAAAGGTAGGCGTAACTGTCTTTAACCGTATCAACAATCAAACGGCCAGTGTTACTTGGCTTCAAGATTTCGTTGTCTGACAAGATCAACATAGTCGCGACGTTCGTATCAACGTTAGGTTGATGCTCACAGATACAGCTGTCTTGTTTGATTTTGCAGAATTCACATCGCACGACTTTACACCCGCGCGCATTAAACGGTTTGGTAGCAATGGATAAACGATGTTGATATAAACGGTGAAAAGCGTGGATTCTCATGGACAATAACGATAACTCTAGAAAAGTGGCACGATTGTACTTACAGTGTCCTTAGAATGATAGAAGGAATTCCCATGCAAGCCCCATCACTGCTTCGCCTTGTTTGTTTTATTGTCGTTTTTGGATTGTGTGCGCTTTGGGAATACCGTTTTCCGCGTAAAACACTGACTCAAAACAAGTGGTTTCGTTGGGGAAACAACTTTGCGCTGGTCGCTTTGAACAGCTTTCTATTAGCCACTCTGATTCCTATTGCAGCATTCCAAGCGGCGGTCATTGCGCAAGAAAACCAATGGGGTCTGTTCAATACCCTGTCACTTCCGAAAGAACTCACCATTCTGGTCTGCGTATTACTGTTAGATTGCGCCATTTACCTGCAGCACTTGGTGTTTCACCGTGTTCCTTGGTTGTGGAAGCTACATCGAGTTCACCATGCGGACCTAGATATTGATGTCACAACCGGAACGCGCTTTCACCCTATTGAGATGATTCTTTCAATGCTCATCAAAGTGAGTTTGGTGATCGCACTTGGTGTGCCTGTCATTGCGGTCGTGATATTTGAAATTGTTCTTAATGCGAGTGCGATGTTTAACCACAGTAATGCACGTCTTCCGCTATGGTTCGATAAACGATTGAGAAAAGTGATTGTGACACCAGACATGCACCGCGTTCATCACTCAGTCATTGTTAAGGAAACGCACTCAAACTTTGGCTTCTTTTTATCAGTGTGGGACATCTGGTTTAAGACTTACCGCGCCCAACCCAAGCTTGGTCATGACAAGGTGCATATTGGTGTTCCCGAGATTCAAGATGGTAAAGAGCAACGGCTAGATTTAATGTTACGTCAGCCATTTGCACGATTCCCGACAACGAAAGATTAAGTTCGAATTCAGTTGAGTCTCAAGCTTATATTGAGACCAACCTTAGCTTAATACCAAAGTTATCTTAATCCGAAAACAAAACGCCCTTAGATTCTTGTGAGAACTTAAGGGCGCTTCTGTATCGATAGTCGTTATAAGCGTAGTTAATGATTAAGTACTGCTAGTGCTTAAACTCTTTCGCACACTAGCTTAACTATCACGCTCGTCTATTTCAGCACGTACTTATGAAGCATGGCTTGTTGGTGCCCTGCGATCTCTCCGACTTGCTCTGAACTCTCGATCATAGATTCAAGTTGCAGCTTAGTATTCTCGCCCTGCTCAGATACTCGAGTGATTGAATGGGTAACATCGACAGTTGCACGAGCTTGTTCTTCGGTAGCCACCATGATTTGCTCAACACGCCCTTTGATCTGGCTAACCGCAAATTCGATTTTCTCGAAGGCTTGTCTTACATCGCCACTGGTTTCCAGTGCATTGGCCATCTCACTTCTCGATTCCGTTACAGAAGCACGTGAGCGATCTGCTGCCGCTACTAGTTCGTTCATCATGCTACGAATATTGGTGGTTTGCTGGGATGTGCCGCTCGCCAATTTACGCACTTCGTCTGCAACTACCGCAAAACCTCGACCTTGTTCACCTGCTCGCGCCGCTTCTATCGCAGCGTTCAGTGCCAATAAGTTGGTGTTTTCAGCGATTCCGCTGATCATATCGACCATTTCACGAATCTGTTTCACTCGACCATCCAAGTCAGCCATCGACTCTTCACTCATGCTAAGAGATTGCTCAAGCGCTTGTAATCGTTGTTGGTTAAGGCCAACCACTTGGCTGCCACTCACTGACTCATCTTCTGCTATTTGAGCATCGTCGTTCGATGCGTTAGAGATACGAGCAATCTCACCAATCGATGCTTCCAGCTCCGTAATGGTGGTGATCATATTCTGAAGTGATTCGTTCTGCTCATTCAGGCTCGAATTGGTTTGCTCTGCAGCGTCGTGGCTTACTTCTGCCGTTTGATAAAGCGTCTCACAGTTGCGCGTTACTAAACGAACCGAATCTGCGGTTGAATCAACGACCGTATTGAGTTTTGAAGTAATAACTTGAAGCTCCAGCGGCCCCAGTAATTCACTCTGTTTAGAGAAGTCATGATCTGCCAGTGAACTCAACTGTTGAGTTATGTTTTTAAGCCCTTTATTCATCCAACGGCGTAACACGAACCATGAAATCACAATGATTACGGCAATCACTAGCCCGCTGATAAACAACACACGATCAATATTGGTAATGGTTTGATTTACAACCAGTTCACTTTCATCAATCAGGTGGGAAGCGGTGGAAGACAGCTGATTCAATGTGCTAATGACGGTGTTCGCTAAGTTAATGACTTGCGTTAAGTTTTGCTCTTGCTGCTGAACCAGTTCGAGTTTCAAGAGGATTTGTTTGATTACGCCTTCTTCGGTAAAGCCTTCTTTCACCATCTCGTAAGGCGCCGTCAAGCTCGCGAACTCAACGATGTCTGGATGCCAATCGGCAAAATCGCTGTAAGCCAAGTTAAGGCCTGCGATTCGGTTTCTCAATTGACGGTATTCGTCTTGTGCTTTATCAATGTCAGGTTGCATCATCAACATCAAGAAGGTGTTCGCCATAGCAGACGCACTGGATGTGAATCGGTTCGCTGCATCGCTCGCTTCTGGGTTGTCTTCAACCAAGAATGAGCTGATTCGATTCATTTCTGGTCCGATAGATCCAACGCCATAACGGAACTCGCCCATTTTACTGTCGATCAGATTTTGCTTACTTTGAATTTCGATCTGTGCCAGCAGTACCGTGTTGGTCATGGTTTGCAGTTGCGCCATGTCATCGACAAGGTTTTGTTGTTGCTCTAAAGAGATTGCATCAGGAAAAGATTGGGAGATAAAAAGGAGTTCCTCTAGCGTGGTATTGCTCTCTGTAGCGAGTTGGTCAATTGAGCCCCTTGTGGCATTCAGTGTATCTAAGTCGGTTGATTGGGTGCTGTAAGTGAGAAGTTTTACTTGTTCTAATACGCTTTGCGTTAATTCGGCGTTATGTAGAGCAAGGGGTAATGCTTGTTCCGAGAGTGCATCAAAATGTCCCCCGACCCGTTCAACGCCCCGAATGCTAACCATTGATAAAAAAGTAACAAGTAAAAGAATGGAAATAAATACAGCAGTGACGGTTTGAATGAGCGAGAATGTATAACGTGAGGGTTTTATTGATAAATTTGTGTCGGGCATGTGAAATCCAGTTTGACTACGAAAAGAGATATCCTTAAGTTAGGTCGTATACTAGAAGTCCTTGATGACGTTTTTATTTCAGTTTTTTGTCAGAAGAGTTACATATGAAAATCAGAAAAATGGCTGTAGTTACAATAACTTTAGCAACATTGGCTGCTTGTAGCTCGTCACCTTCGCCTTCTCAGCTTAGTCAAACCGCACACAAACCCCTATCAAAGTCAGAACAATTGACTACAAACGCTTATATGAGCGTGTATGAACAGTGGAAAGGCGTGCCATACCATTTCGGTGGGACCTCATTTCGAGGTATAGATTGCTCTGCTTTTGTTCAAATCGCCGTGCAAAATGCGACTCAACAAGCTCTACCAAGAACCACAAAAGACCAGAGTAAAAAGGGAAAAGAAATTGCGTATGGGCAGGCAACAAGCGGTGACTTGGTGTTTTTCAAGACTTCGATGACGGTGCGACATGTAGGCGTTTATTTAGGAAACAACCAATTTCTACATGCCTCGACATCGAAAGGTGTCATTATTTCTAGGTTAGATAACCCTTACTGGGCATCCAAGTTTTGGCACTTTAGGCGTTTATAGCGGTTCGAAAGATAAACCGCTGAGCGAGGTAACTCTAGAAAGATACGACTTAAACGCCCGTTGTTATTATGCTGATTAATTACGACGATAAATGAGCAAACAAACCGTTAATCGTATTTAGCAACAGCAGTATCAAACAGGTTCTTCACTAACGCGATGTACTCATCGAGGAATACAATTTGTTCGTTAGTCGCTTTCTTAGCCCACACACCCGCTAATACTTCACCAAGATCCGCTACTACGGCATCTGCTTCTTTCAAAAGTTGAAAACGAACGCTCGAATGCAACTCTGGGTTTTGCTCGAAAATAGCCATGATGTTTGTTGAAATCATGTCGGTAACAATGTCTTCGACACTTTCGTTTCCAGTATCACCATTACTATTGGTAAACACATCAAGGTTGAATGATAGGTGCTCGATTAAAGCCAAATAGCCATCGGTTTCTACAACCACAATAATTCTCCGTTTTAAGCTCTAGAGCAGATTAATACGTACTTGCCTAATACTATGTAAATGAAGCTATTTGTCATCACTTTATTGCCCAAAACCACATTTAAATGATCCTAGTTAGTATTTCAGCTTAAAATTAAATCGATATAGCTTTATGTGGTATACCTGCCTACTTACGACATAAGTAAATTCACGCTAAAGAAGTGTAAGACAAACTTTGAAGCAAAGTATTGCGCCAGTTAACAATAGCCCTTTCAACTTACTCTAAAAGCTCATTTTATTTAGTCGCTAGACAATAACAAGCTCAAACCTCTTTTCCAGTTTGTGGCGTTCAAAACCGTTTCGATTGTGAGACCAGTTCCAAACTATTTCATCACGTTAGGTTTTCAATTTATGTTTGTATTTCAAAGAGCTTGAATCAGTTCGAGTTCACAATTCGGCCAATTGATTCTACGTAAGATGAAGAAGAGCTAAGAACATTGACGAGTGCGTCTATAAATTGTTCAGATTTATCCTAAACTATTGCTATTAAACAAACAGTATTCCTAACCTTCAATCTTTTTAACTTTCAGTCTTTGAGGATTTCCTATGTGGCAGGCCATTTCTCAACAACTTTCAGATACTCTTCTATTTAACTTTCAGATTACTGAACGTACCAAGGTTTCTGGTGGCGACATTAACGATTGCTATATGATCAGCGATGGTAATGAGCGTTACTTTGTGAAAGTGAATCAGCGAGAATTTTTACCTAAGTTTGAAATTGAAGCTGAGAACTTACGCTTGTTAAGAGAAACCTCCACTGTTTACGTTCCTGAGTTGGTGCTTATTGGCAAAACCAAAGAGTGCTCGTTCATTATTCTGAATTACTTGCCGACCAAACCGCTCGAGACGGGCAACAATAGCTTCGATTTCGGCGTTCAGCTTGCGCGGCTTCATCAATGGGGCGAGCAAAAAGAGTTTGGTTGCGACCAAGACAACTATATCGGCAGCACACTTCAACCCAACCCTTGGCATAAGAAATGGGGTCGCTTTTTCTCTGAGCAACGCATTGGTTTCCAACTGCAACTGCTCAAAGAGAAAGGCATCGAGTTTGGTGATATCGATGACATCGTTGATGTGGTGAATATGCGTCTTGCTGGCCACAACCCTCGCCCTTCTTTGCTTCATGGGGATCTTTGGAATGGCAATGTAGCAAATTCAGCCTTTGGGCCAATCTGTTACGACCCGGCTTGTTACTGGGGGGACCATGAATGCGATTTGGCATTAACGGAATTGTTTGAAGGTTTCCCTAAAGAGTTTTATGAAGGTTACCAGAGCGTCAATCCACTCGACGTTGGCTATACTGATCGGAAAGACATTTACAACTTGTACCATCTTCTTAACCACTGCAATCAATTTGGCGGCGAATATTTAGCACAAACTGAAGCATGTATTCAGAAGATACAGGCTGTTTAATACCAATCACAGCGAGCTAAGTCGTTCTATAAAGCTACAGCGATCTATTAAGTGACTACGATTGGAACAAGTTACAGTGAGGAGAATTCGCGATGCATAAATACACAGAGAAACATGTCTCCTGCCCCCACTGTGGGCATGCCATCAGCATAACGCTTGATGCTTCTAATGGGAGCCAAGATTTTTATGACGATTGCCCAGCATGTTGCAATGCCATTCACCTCGACATGCAGGTAGATGAAGTAAGAGACAGGATTAATCTCTCGATTGATGCAGACGACGAACAAGTCTTCTAACACCTACTCTCTTGTCGAGTTGGATCTACACCCCGATTTAAAGCTACCCTCGATTTTGAGGCTAGCCTAGAAAAACGCAGATACATACAAATAGAAAAAGAGCACTCAATGTGCTCTTTTTTAATGTCTTCGAGGTTTACTTAGTCAGCGCTTTTTAAGCAAGTGCTGTTGATAAACCGCAACTACTATTTTTGGTTTGCTAGTACGCGTTCAACAGTATCAACAATCGCTTGTGTTTGAGGATCAAACTCAATGTTTACTTGGTCGCCTACTTCACGGGCGCCAAACAGAGTGCGATTCAGCGTTTCTGGGATCAGGTGAACAGAGAAACGGTTCTCTTCCACTTCACCAATCGTCAATGAACAACCATCAACGCCGATGTAGCCCTTGCTCAACACATACTTCATTGATTCTTGAGGCAGCTCAAACCAAAGCGTGCGGTTGTTTTCTGTCTTAATCACATCAACGAGATTAGCCATCAAAGTAATGTGGCCAGACATGCTATGCCCGCCAATTTCGTCACCAAACTTTGCTGCACGCTCAACATTCACTTTGTCACCAACATTCAGCTGGCCTAAGTTCGTCAATCGCAATGTTGCTTGCATTAAATCAAAAGCAATCTGGTTGCCAGAAATTTCCGTTACCGTTAAGCAACAACCGTTATGAGCTACTGAAGCACCAATTGCTAACCCCTCAACCATTTCGTCACTTAACTCAATGGTATGAGTTTGAAACAACTCTTTTTTGTTTATAGCAACCAGTGTTGCCATGCCTTGAACGATACCTGTAAACATAAGATTCCTATTTAGCATTCTAGTAACAGTTTTTCATAGCAGTTATTGTGACATTTCTTTATGATTCGTCCAGTGGAAGCTTAAGATCATTGTCTCTGATTCCTTCAGAATGTCCTTTCCTACACTATTATTCTAATTTTCCCTCTTATTTGGAGTTGTTTGTGCATCGTTACAAAGAAGAATCCTCGAATCTAATCAAACTTGCGACCCCAGTATTGATCGCATCCGTTGCACAAACTGGAATGGGTTTTGTTGATACCGTAATGGCCGGTGGCGTAAGTGCTATCGATATGGCGGCGGTTTCGATTGCAGCAAGTATCTGGCTACCATCAATCCTATTTGGTGTTGGTTTATTGATGGCGTTGGTTCCTGTCGTTGCACAGCTGAATGGTTCTGGTCGACAAGTCAAAATTCCATTTGAGATTCAACAAGGCGCATTTTTAGCGCTCGTCATTTCCCTTCCAATCATTGGCGTACTGTTCCAGACACAATTGATATTGGAGTGGATGGACATTGAACAACTCATGGCGGAAAAGACCATCGGCTATATGAATGCGGTGATGTTTGCTGTACCTGCATTTTTGTTGTTCCAAACATTGCGAAGCTTTACCGATGGTATGTCTTTAACTAAGCCTGCGATGGTGATTGGTTTTATTGGCTTGCTATTAAACATCCCGCTGAACTGGATGTTCGTATACGGAAAACTTGGTGCTCCTGCTCTGGGTGGTGTTGGCTGTGGCGTTGCAACGGCTATCGTATATTGGGTGATGTTTGCTCTGCTGTTCGCTTACGTTTTAACATCAAAGCGTTTGGCGAAAATTAACATCTTCGGTACGTTCCATAAGCCGCAACTTAAAGCTCAAATTCGTCTGTTTAGACTTGGTTTCCCAGTGGCGGCCGCTATCTTCTTCGAGGTAACTCTGTTTGCGGTGGTTTCTCTGTTAGTTGCACCATTAGGTTCATTGATTGTTGCCGCGCACCAAGTCGCGATCAACTTCTCTTCGCTGGTCTTCATGATTCCAATGAGTATCGGTGCAGCCGTGAGTATTCGTGTTGGGCATAAGTTGGGCGAAAACAACACCGAAGGCGCTAAGATCGCGACACACGTAGGTATCATTGTTGGTTTAGTGACAGCCCTTATGACAGCGGCGTTAACGATTCTGTTCAGAGAACAGGTTGCATTACTTTACACAGAGAACACTGCGGTAATTACCGTTGCAATGCAGTTGCTGTTGTTCGCGGCGGTTTATCAATGTACTGATGCCATCCAAGTTATCGCTGCAGGTGCTCTGCGTGGCTACAAAGACATGCGTTCAATCTTCAACATTACCTTCGTTGCTTACTGGTTGCTTGGCCTTCCTATCGGCTACATCTTAGGAATGAAAGATTGGATTGTTGAACCTATGGGCGCGCACGGCTTCTGGATTGGTTTCATTGTCGGTCTAACATCAGCAGCGATTATGCTAGGTATGCGCTTACACTGGATGCACAAGCAGGATGATGACGTACAGTTAGAATTTAGTTCTCGTTAGATTCGCACTCGCTTAGTCGGTCTATCTGATTTCGAACACAAAAAAGAGCTCTGATTTTCAGGGCTCTTTTTCGTTTAATGGTTAGGTAGATCGTATCTGCCTTAATATTCACTCTTCTCTCGTACAAAGCGGGCAAACTTGGGTTTTCCGTTTTGAGTAAAACCATTGTAGCGAAAGGTAATACGGCTGCCGATCTCTGGCGGTACAAGTCTCATTTGGTCAGTGAACCCGCTACCTATATAAAATTCCACACCCTCTTCTGTGTGAACCAGAATTGACCCCATCATCCCTTTGTACTTCCCTGTCCCACCCCTATAGCCAATAACCGTGGCTTCGGCATCGTGATGCCTTTTAAGCTTTACCAAATCATTACTTCGGCCTGCTTGATAACGACTGGTGATTTTTCTAAGCATCAAACCTTCGCCATTACGCTCATCGACATTATCAAGTTGATGAAACAAAGCCTCTTCACTGTGAATTGGTACATGTTCTATGTAGCTGACATGAGATTCTCCAATCACGCTTACCCAATGCAAAATGTTGTAATAGCGCTTTTGATAATCTCCCGCAGCGCCGGGCATATCAAACAGCATGAAATCGATTTGGCGCCATGCTGTGTCACTCGGCGTATGGTCGAGAACGGTAGATTGAACAAGGTGGAACTTGCCCCTTCCTGCCCACAACTCTCCTTCGAGATGGACCTTAGGCAAGTTTTCAGTAAACCACTTGGGTGAGTAAATGCGATTACCATTGCGTGTATAAAGATGTTGTCCGTCCCAAAGAGCCCGAATCCCATCAAGCTTTTCACTCTTCCAGTATTCAGAAACATCAATGCCTTGTTGGTATGTATTGGCCAGTACCAAATGGTCGGGAGGTAAATAGGATGAATGAGAAGAGAGCGAACACGCCCATAGAGTTGCTATCGCCAATTTAGTTAATCTCATCATCTGCTCCGTATTGATATCTGTAGTGGTCAACAAACGCCTTTAATCCTAAGCGTTCTGACAAGTATGTAGACAACCTTTGCTAGAAGATGCGATCCACTCATCAACCTTATCTAACCTTTTCATTTATTCATTAAATTAATGACCTATAACTCTCATATATTCCGCCGTTTTTAGTTCTCATATTGAGAAACGTCTTTTCTCAATTTGAGATAGGAATTCGTACTAAACATAACTTATTGAAAAATAACAACATAAAAGTTGGCACATTCAGTGCAGTTGTCCATACATACTTAAAAGGAGATATCGCTATGGAACTACGTAAGATTGATTTAAACACAACGACACTGATACTTTCTATTTTCGGTGATCTGGATGCAGCAGGCAGTCGTGATGCACAAACCGACATCGATGATGTGATTTCTAACGATGGCCACCCTGAAATCGAAGTTGATTTTAGCCAAGTTGAGTTTTTAGATTCATCTGGGGTTGGCGCAATTGTTTATATGTTCAAACGTCTGACTGAACGCGAGCGCAATATGCGACTTGAAAATGTGACGGGGCAACCGCTTGAAATTATGAGCTTGCTGCGTATTGGCCACGCTATCCCAGTAAATTCAAAAAATCCTGCAAATTCATGAAGACCCACTAAGCTAGAAGTAACAAAAAATAATAAGAAAAATTAGAAACATAGGACGTTGGCATGAAAACACTGAAAAACTACATAGCCCTTTCTCTGTCCGCTCTCGTTCTGGGTGGCTGTACTAGCTATCCTGAACAAGGCACAGGGGGTTTGGCTGAAAGTTACGATTCTATTAACTATCAAAACTCAGACTTCTCTCCTGTCATGCCAGACGAGCCTCTTGGTCCAGAACATGGATTACGCTTTGATTGGCAGCTCGCTAAATTGCACCTTGATGCTTTGATCCAAGAAGGTGCTCGTTGGTGTTTCCCAGCTGCTGTTGTTCAAGCAATCGAAAAGCAAAATCGTATTGCTCGTGAACTTCAAGGCGGTCTACTACTGGATGCAGCCAACGACTTAGTGATCCAAAGAAAACGCCTAAATGAACTTGAGGTCCAACTGGATTACGTAACTTCACAAGCCCGCTGTGAGCCACCAAAAAATGAAAATCAATTTAGAATGCAACTGTCGGTTATTGAACAGTTGTATGACCTGCTTAATGTTGACAACCAATTTGCGGAAAACTCGACTGAAGTAAATCCTAAATATATGGGAAGACTGGCCGAGGCGACCACTTTACTTAAAGAACACAAATCCCTAGACCTTGTTGTTACCGGCCATGCTGATGCAACGGGTGCCGAAGAATACAACGACAAGTTAGCACTTGGACGAGCGAAACAAGTCGAACGCTACCTGACTATTTTTGGACTAGGCGCTCAACGAATCAAAGCCGTCTCTGTTGGCGAAACCGTCCCTCTTTTTGAAGGTGAATCCGACGGCACGCGTTTAACGAACCGCCGAGTAAGTATTGAAATTGTCTCGCCTAAGAATGCCGAGAAAATGGGAGGTGGATTATGAAATCCTTGATCGCTTTTATCATCACCCTATCGTTATGCTTTGCGAATGTCGTCAATGCTAACGATGAGTTTTCAGACGCGGTTCAAGTCGGTGATCTAATCCAAGTTAACGTACCCGGTGAAAGTACCTTAAACACGGGGTTCCAAGTGGATAAGCGTGGCCGTATTACTCTTCCAGAAGTAGGCGCTGTGTTTGTTGCGGGTTACGACAGCGAACAGCTTAACAAAGTCGTTCTAGAGTCGCTGGCAACCGCTTACAAAGATCTTTCGAACGCTTCAGTGTATGTAAAAGAGCAGCAAATCATCATCTACGTGCAAGGTTATGTAGAACAGCCTGGCGAATACACGCTCTCATTAGGTTCTAGCATCCAAATGGCACTTTACGCTGCGGGTGGTTTACGCCCGGGCGCGCAACTGGATAAGCTGATTCTTAAGCGAGGCGCAGATAAGAAAGAGTTTAACTACAAACGATTCCTTGATTCAGGAGACGAGTCAGCATTACCTACTCTTCAATCACTGGATTCACTATTCGTTCCAGCTTCTCCATTAGTCGGTAACATCGAGCAAGAGTTTGACGCAGCAAAGCTTGCTAACTCAGGTGACAGTGCTGATTCTCGTAACTCCATCAAAGTGTTTGGTGAGGTGAACGCGCCGGGTTCGTTCACTTACAAAGAGAACACCGACCTTGTCGACGTACTTATGCGTTCGGGCGGCGTAACTCGTTATGCCAGTGTTGAGCAAATCCGAGTGATTTCGAACAACACCCCAACGCTATTCAACCTAAAACGTTACTTAGATTCTGGTGACGAAAGTCTGCTTCCAATTTTACGCCCGGGTGCGACCATTTTCGTTCCCAAGCAAGAAGAAGAGATCAAATCCGGCGCCAACATGGTTTACGTAATGGGCGAAGTCGCAGCCCCTGGTGCTTTTGAAGGCAAAAGAGACGCGACCTTTATGGATATCTTGGCGAATGCGGGCGGCCCAACTCGATTTGCAGAGTCACGACAAATCCGTGTTATCAAAGCAGATGGCAGAGTGCTTAAATTCGATTTAGCGGCTTACACTGAAGGCTTACCTAACTCTAACCCTCCTAGCATCAAAGCTGGTGACGCGATTTTCGTTCCCGAGAAAACCGACATGAACGAGAAGTCTTGGTTGAAAATCACGCCAGACAGAGCAGTTAACGTGATTGGTGAGGTGAATCGACCTGGTCGTATTGAATGGTCAGATGAAATGAATTTCATGGGATTATTGGCACACGTCGGTGGCCCTACGCTACGCGCTGACACATCGAAAATCGAAGTTGTTACTGGTAGAAAGCTAGTTGTGTTTAACCTTGATGATTTTATTCGAAATGGTGCGCCACGTGACCAAATGCCACAAATTCGAGCGGGCTCTATCGTGCGTGTTCACGACTTGCCACAAGATCCTTCAGACAATAAATCACAATGGGTTCGTCAAAGCTCTGATGCTTCGATCTACATCTTTGGACAAGTGAATGCACCCGGTCGTTACCGCTTCACCAAAGACATGCACTTCCTTGATATCTTGTCTGCGGCTGACGGTCCAACAAAGGATGCCGACATCCACAACGTTCGAGTAACGCATCGTGACAAAACCTATTCGCAAGTAAGCAAACTTAACTTATCACTGTACTTCGAAACCGGTGACGAATCGTTACTGCCAAACGTAACCACTGGCGACACGATTTACATCCCAGAGAAAGGCAAAAACTGGTTAGATACACCGAAAGAAGAAACCGTTCGTGTGCTTGGTGCGATTAACAATCCGGGGCGTTATGTGTTCAACGACAACATGACCATTCTAGATATTCTGGCAGAAGCAGCAGGACCTACCGACAATGCTTATGTAGAAAAAATTACCATCGTCAATATGTCTTGCTGCCAAGGTCAGGCTCGTACTTTTGACCTTGTTGAATTCAGCAAAACGGCGAACATTTACAACTTGCCGGTGCTACGCGCTGGTGACACGATTTACATCCCAGACCGTCGCGAAAGCTTTATTGAAAAAGCACGCGTCGGACTTGATGACATACTGCGTATCACCACCACCATCGTATTAATAGGAGCTTTATAATGACAATTTCAGCGACCCATGCCGAAGTCGAGCAACTGTATTTAGCTTCTGAACTTAACGGCCAAAAATCAATATGCGTCACCGCCTGCCATTCAGGTGACGGAGTAACATCTATTGCAACCGCACTAGCTGAGCGTTTTCTTCTTGCGGGTCATTCAACACTTTATGTTGATCTCAACTTATTCAACCCTGCTTTCAAAGATTTGAATATGCTAGAAGATAATCAGCAAGGTCAATTGATTGAACATGTTGAATCTCAGCGTACGTTTATCGGTGTACCTGCTCCACAAGTTGCTTCAACGCAATTGGCTTATAAAGATCCGACAACGTTACAAAAAGTGGTCAACAAATGGCTAGAGAAATACGACAGAGTCATCATCGACACCTCACCGCTTCTCAACATTAACAAAGGGAATATCCCTGCACAGTCTGTTGCAAGTGCCTGTGACAGCACATTGATGGTTGTCGCCTATGGTGAAACGTCAACTCACCACCTAGAACAAGCGAAAAAGCTGCTTGATGCTCAGAGTATCAATCTAATGGGCAGTGTGATGAACATGAAACAAACTCCTAGCTTTGCACAAGAGTTGGTCAGACAAATCAATCGAATGAAATTTATCCCCGTTAAGCTTCGCGATAGCTTGGCAAACAAGCTGTATCGAAATGAGTTTTTGAACCTTCCGATGTAACTTTCTTTTGCTACTTTCTGGCTGTCATTAAACCATGACAGCCACCTATCCTATTAGACTTCAAGCTCCAAAAGCTCTGAATAACTCAAAACCAAATTGGGTATTTTTGGCGAAGTTATTATTAAAAATAAGATTTTAAAAACCATTCAACGCATTTCACACACGCCAACCATGGTCTTACCACCTGTAAATCCCTTCAGAAATCAACAGCCCCATACCTAACTTTAGCGGTAATGTGACACAGACGATTAAAGTGCCATGTAAATCGCATCAAAGATGGAATTCGTACGATTATTCCCTAAGATTATAAATAGAGGTGGTTTTTGACGAATTTGTAATAGTTTGACAAAGTTATCCGATGGCTGTTGAAACACAGTGGATGAATTGGCAAATCACACTTCACTGACTTTGCACGTTTATCTATTCAAACTTCACCCATCCCTCCTTCTGCTCAAATGGTTCAAATACACGGAAAGGATCACCATCGAGCAATTTAGATAATCAATTTACCTTGGTTACCTTAGTTGTATTATTAAAGAGAAAGGAAACTCAATATGAAATACAAGTTAAGCTCCGTATTTTTGTTAGTAGCAGCAGCCAGCGGTAATGCTAACGCTGGAGAATGTGGCAGCGTAACAATCGCAGATATGAACTGGAACTCTGCAACACTGATCGCCAATATCGACCAATTCATCCTTGAACATGGTTATGGGTGTGATGCTGAACTTATCCCTGGCGACACTATGCCAACAGGCACGTCTATGATCGAAAAAGGCCAGCCTGATGTTGCACCTGAACTTTGGAGCAACAGCTTAAAAGACGCATTAGATAAAGGTGTTGAAGAAAAACGTCTTCGCTACGCAGGTAAAGCACTTGTGAACGGCGGCGAAGAAGGCTTTTGGGTTCCAGCTTACCTAGTAAAACAGTACCCTGAAATGGCAACCATCGAAGGCGTACGCAAAAACGCAAGCTTATTTAAACACCCTGAAGACCCAGATACATCTGCATTCTACAGCTGCCCTGCAGGCTGGAACTGTCAGATCAGCGCCGGAAACTTGTTTAATGCTCTTGAGCTAGAAAACAGCGGTTTCACGATTGTTGATCCAGGCTCGAGTGCCGGCTTATCTGGCTCTATCGCAAAAGCTTATGAACGTGAAGAAGCTTGGTTTGGTTACTACTGGGCACCGACCGCTGTTCTAGGTAAATACGACATGGTTAAAGTCGACTTTGGCAGTGGCGTTAATGAGGAAGAGTTCCTTAACTGTACCACCAAAGAAGATTGTGAATCGCCAAAAGCAACCATGTACCCGCCTTCACCTGTCCACACGATTACCACTGAAAGTTTTGCGTCACGTGCTCCTGAAGCGTACGACTACTTTACTAAACGTGGTTTCACAAACGACAAAATGAACTCGCTACTTGCTTGGATGGAAGACAACCAAGCTGATGGCGAAGAAGCGAGTCTGCATTTCTTAAGTAAATTCCCAGAAGTATGGCACCCATGGGTTTCTGAAGAAGTGGCTAAGAAAGTTGAAGCTCAGCTGTAAGAGCTTGATTTAATAACAAGTGATTACGCTTCAACAATAAAACAGAAATAACGTCGCTATACTTGATGTTATTCATGATTCGGAGCCCTTTTCATTAGCGATTTTCTTATCGCATGGACAAGTGGCTCCGAACTATAAGGATATAAAATGGCTGACAGCAATTGGTTATCAAGCTTTCCAGAGATGGAACGCGGTGATTTACGAACCATAAAAAAGACGCTAGATGGCGCATACCGTGAATTTTCCCGTGAATACGGCGAAATGATTGAATCTCTCTTTGACCCTCTTCTTTCATTCCTCGTTTGGTTTGAAAAACTCCTTATCTCAACACCTTGGATTATAGTCCTGGCTGTGTGTACCAGCCTTGTCTACGCAGCAAGCCGTTCTTGGAAACTGGCTCTAGGCTGTGTTGCTTCTCTACTTCTCATTGGTTACTTTGGAATGTGGGAAGACACCATGCGGACGCTCAGTATCATCACTGTATGTACCTTGGTTTCAATATTCTTGGGCATTCCGATTGGTATTGCGATGGCTCGTTCAAATCGAGCTCAGTCAATTGTTACGCCGATGCTCGATATCATGCAAACCATGCCTGCGTTCGTTTATTTGATTCCAGTGGTAATGCTACTGGGCATCGGTAAGATTCCAGGGCTAATCGCCGTGGTTATCTACGCGATTCCACCTGTAATTCGTCTAACTAACCTAGGTATACGCTTAGTTGATAAAGAAGTCCTTGAAGCCGCTACCGCTTTCGGTGCGAGCAAAAAGCAACGCTTATGGGGTGTTCAACTTCCTCTAGCAATGCCAACGATCATGGCGGGTATTAACCAAACCATCATGATGGCACTGTCTATGGTTGTTATCGCATCCATGATTGGTGTGAAAGGCCTAGGACAACCGGTTCTTAAATCGATCACCAACCAATACTTCACATTAGGTTTGATGAATGGCTTCGCCATTGTGGCCCTCGCAATCCTTTTTGACCGCGCTTCACAAGCGTACGCAAGAAGAACTAATGCGCATTTAGGAGGATTCAAGCATGACTAAACCATTGATTGAAATTAGTGGTCTGTACAAGGTGTTTGGACCGAAACCAATGTCTGTTATGAACCGAGTTCAAAACGGCGAACACAAAGATCAGATTCTTGCGGATACGGGTCATACCGTTGGTTTGAAAGAGATCAACCTTGAGATTAACCGTGGTGAAATCTTCGTTATCATGGGGCTTTCTGGCTCGGGTAAATCGACGCTGATTCGCCACTTCAACCGTTTGATTGACCCGACTCAAGGTAAAATCATGGTTGAAGGCATTGATGTGATGAGCCTCAACACTAAACAGCTAGAAGAGTTCCGTCGTCATAAAATGTCGATGGTATTCCAACGCTTTGGCTTAATGCCTCATCGCACTGTGGTTGAAAACGTTGCGTACGGGTTGGAAGTACAAGGCATCAAAAAAGAAGACCGTTTAGCAAAAGCCAACGAATGGTTAGAAACCGTGGGCTTGAAAGGTTACGGCAAGCAATACCCTGCGCAACTTTCAGGTGGTCAGCAACAACGTGTTGGCCTTTCTCGCGCTCTGTGTACTAACGCTGAAATCTTGTTAATGGATGAAGCCTTTTCGGCACTCGACCCTTTGATTCGAAGTGAAATGCAAGATCAGCTTATCGAACTTCAAGAGAAGCTTCATAAGACGATTGTTTTCATCACTCATGATCTGGACGAAGCACTCCGCCTAGGCGATAGAATCGCAATTTTGAAAGACGGCGAGTTAGTACAACAAGGCACACCACATGAGATTCTGCTAAATCCAGCCGATGATTACGTGGAAGCGTTCGTGAAAGACGTAAACCGTGCTCGTGCACTGACCGTTGAAACCGTTATGCAGCCTCCTCTGTATCGAATCACATCAGAAACGATTGAAGGTGCTCTGGCACAGATGAAGATGCTGAAAAACGATTACGCTTATCACGTAACGGATGACGGCTATCAAGGCCTAGTCACACAAGAGAGCCTACAAGACGCCGTTGAAGATTCATCGGTACATGATTTTAGTGATGAGATATACGAAGAAGTCCCTGCCATCTTACCAGATGCGGTGATTGAAGAAGTGCTACCGGACACTATGTCTTGTGACTACTCTCTTCCAGTTGTTGATGAAGACGGTAATCTAAAAGGTGAACTCGAGAGAAGCGCTGTTGCTGATATCTTCTCAGAAAGTAGCGAGGAAGAAGTAGAAGCCGACCCAAAGCCAAAGATTGATAAAGCTTCGTAGTCCTACTTTTCGTGATTTAAAGCTCGGCTGTTTAAATTATCGCTATTTAGATTAGTCCAAACTGCTTACCCCGCTCTAAGACCACTGTTGTTAATTCACTGCAGTGGTCTTTTTTATTTGTATCGGGCTCGTTTTCTTCTGAGATCTACCCGCACCTTAGGCTTTATAGGCACCTAAGTTTATATTTCATAAGAGAAAACAAAATAAAATCAGTCCGTTAGGTTTGTCACAAACCCAATAGCAAGATGAGTGAGATGCCAATTAAATGCTCTATTTGTACGGCAACCAGTTGAAATTATTCTAGAAAATGACTAAAACTTAATAGTATTAACAGATATTAAGCTCAATAAAAGGACTTAGTTTGATGAATTCTACTTTAGCGTCAGACGCAGCTACAAATCTAAACTCACAACAAGTGAGCGAGCTTGTCGATGAAAGCGTTCTGGAGCAAATGATTCGCGATACAAGTGCGGACATTATCCCTATCTTGATCGACCATTATGTCGAAGAATCACAAACACGCTTGGTCGCTATAAAAGAGGCAGTCACGCAGAAAGACGCTCAAACACTTGAGTTCGAGGTCCACACTCTCGGCAGCACAGCGCTTTCGTTAGGTAATCGCCCTTTGGGTGAATTAGCTCGAGCTTTAGAAAAGCTATGTTTAGAACAGAGTCATGATGCGGCATTTCGACAAGTTGATGAATTACTAGAGCTCGCAGAGCGTTCAATAAAAGCCTTGCTTGAAAGGAAAGAGGCAGGCTTCAGCTAGCTTTGCATGTTCATTATCGGTATCAGATTAAAAACTCAAAACAGTCGTTATTAATATAGTCGCCATAAGATGGGCTCCATCATGAACAGCAATGCGAGAAGTTATACAGGCCGCTTCTTAAAAGATTGCATGTGGTAGATAACAAATACACAAGACTCGTATTGATGGTTGCATATCACTATGTTATTGATTGGTTAGGATAAAGTTTCAAAAGGAATACACAATGCGCCCTAAGGTATTGTTAGTTGAAGACTCCACCTCACTCGCCGTACTCTACAAGCAGTACGTAAAAGACGAGCCCTATGATATTTTCCACGTCGAAACCGGCGCGGAAGCTAAGACCTTCATTGAAAGGCACTCTCCACAGCTTGTGATTCTCGACCTTAAGCTTCCTGACATGCCAGGCGAAGAAGTCTTAGATTGGATTACTGCTAACGAAATACCGACCGCTGTCATCATCGCGACAGCGCATGGTTCAGTAAACATCGCGGTAGACCTTATCCAACGCGGTGCAGAAGACTTCTTAGAGAAACCCATTCAAGCCGATCGACTCAAGACCTCTGTTAGCTTGCATCTAAAAAGAGCGAAACTCGAAAACCTCGTCGATAACATGCAAAGCAAATTCGATCGCGATCGTTTTCATAATTTCATTGGCTCTTGCCTACCCATGCAGGCGGTTTACAAGATCATTGATTCGGTAGCACCAACCACTGCCAGCGTGTTTATTAACGGCGAAAGTGGTACAGGTAAAGAAGTGTGTGCGGAAGCGATTCACCAAGAGAGTCAGCGTAATGGTAAATCCTTCGTGGCCATTAACTGCGGCGCTATCCCTCGAGACCTAATGGAGAGTGAAATCTTCGGTCACGTTAAAGGTGCGTTTACCGGTGCGACAACCGACCGTAAAGGTGCAGCAATGCAAGCGCATGGCGGTACCCTATTTCTCGATGAGCTTTGTGAAATGGAACTGGAGATGCAGAAGAAGCTCCTCAGATTTTTGCAAACTGGTACGTTTACTCCACTCGGTGGCAACCGCGAGATTAAAGTGGATGTCAGAATTATCTGTGCGACCAACCGCGATCCACTGGTTGAAGTAGAAGAAGGACGTTTTAGAGAAGACCTTTACTATCGTGTTCACGTTGTGCCTATCGAAATGCCACCGCTTCGTGAACGAGGAAGTGACATTGTCACCCTATCTAATCACTTCTTGAAACTGTACGCGAAGCAAGACAAGAAGAAGTTCAAATCAATAGACAAAGAAACGCAGAATCTACTTAAACGTTATGCGTGGCCAGGCAATGTGCGTCAGTTGCAAAACATCATCCGTAACATCGTGGTGTTGAACAATGAAACGAGCGTGACTAAAGACATGTTACCGCCTCCGATTAATAAAGTAGATGCCGCTCCATCATCTAAATCAGTGACACCAATTCGAGTAACTGCGCCTCAACCTGCAGTTGTTGAAGCACCAGAAGCTAAGTTGCCACCGATTACTCCGGAAGAGTTGGAACAATCGTCAGTTGCTCAAGCTCACAATGAGCCGATGACGCCTGCATTTACCACAAGCGAAGGTGCTATTCGTCCAATGTGGCAAATAGAACGTGAAGCCATTCAACATGCCATCAATCATTGCGATGGGAATGTGTTAAACGCTGCTGTGCTGTTAGAACTTAGCCCTTCTACTGTTTATCGTAAGAAACAGGCTTGGGAATCGGAAGATGAGTACAATCAAGCCTAACCAAGGTATACTCGACATAAACCTTCATGAGATTTGGCTGTTGATCGACAGCCAAACTTTTGGAGGCATAGAAACGCATGTTTTAGAATTAGCACAAGGCCTGATATCGGAAAGCGCTCAGTATTCAGAGGCTGTTCGTATCGTTCTTTTGACTAAGTTTAATCCTGAAGCGATCATCGTTGAAAAGTTGAATGCGCTGAACATCCCTTTTAGTTACCTCTCCGATTTAGCCTCATGTTCTGTAGATTCAAATGGCAATAGCGCGACACAGCTGAAACGTGCAGTTCAACATTATCAACCAAGGCTTATCCATGCTCATGGTTACAAAGCCAGTTTGGTCAGCAAGTTAATCAAGCTTCCGCCTCGTTTCAACAACACAAAGCAAATCACCACTTATCACGCAGGTGAAACCCCAACAGGCAAAGTATGGCTTTATGATTGGCTCGACCGTTACAGCAGTTTTCTTTCTGATCAGTCGCTCGTGGTCAGTGAAAAGATTAAAGCGAAAGTGCCGAGTCAAACCCATCAATTGAATAACTTTGTTAAAATGCCAACCGGGTTAACAAGCTCCCCTTCATCAAGCCCATTCCATGTTGGTTTTGTGGGGCGATTGAGCCATGAAAAAGCGCCTGATCGATTTGTTGCATTAGCCAAACAGTTTCCTGATGTTCGGTTTGAGCTTTTTGGTGACGGGCCAGAAATGGACATCTTAGTTAAATCGCAGCCTGATAATGTGACCTTTCATGGGCATCAGACCAATATGGACGACGTCTGGAGCCAAATCGATCTGTTAATCATCCCTTCTCGCTTTGAAGGCTTACCTATGGCGGCATTAGAAGCCATGATTCGTGGCATTCCCGTTCTCGCCACCTCAGTTGGTAACTTGCCTCAACTCATCGAGCATCAAGTTAACGGCTACCTTGCAAATTCAGAAGCTGAGCTAGAACAGTTTTTATCTTTGTGGATGTCATTGACGAACGAGCAACGTAACTCTCTCAAGAGTCACGCGATAGAAACCGTGAAAAACCAATACTCTCCACAAGCCGTTGTCCCGCAGTTGTTGGAAATCTATCAACTCGACCGTTAATTCTAGCCTTAGTCGATAACTGGTTATTTGGGCTTGATGATTTAAGTACTTTAGTCAGTTTTATACTGATTCTCAAAATGACAAAACTCACCTCAAGGCTACACCCTCACTTAATAATCCAACATTAAATCAGTAAGTTACACAAAATGCATAACTGGCACTCACTTTGCAATCTTTAACATCAGGCGTAACTACGTCTTAAAAAGATTACGAGCCGAGTCCTAAAGAGTTTATTTGCCAATAGAGGTCACAATGGTCAACCCTGAAGCCAATAGATTGCCAGTCATCATCACGATCAGCACCTTGTGTGTTGGGCTTGGTGTTGTTTGGTACTTTGTGCCTCACCCTGCTTTCATTGTGGCGCTCGCTCTTGTGCCATTGGCCGGATTATTCGTGTTAAACAAAACATTCTGGTTAGTTTTACTGTTCGTTGTCTTTTCATTTTTCCGAATTCACGAAGCTATACCTCAGCTCTATTCGCTAAAAATACCGCTGATGCTTTCATTAGGCGCTCTGTCGGCTCTTCTATGGCATGCATTAATCAGTAAAGAACTTAAAATCTTCTGGCACCCTTGTTTAAATTGGCTCGCCATATTTTGGGTATTGGTTTTCATTGGTATTATCTTCGCGTCCAACAGGCCAATAGCACTAGCAGAATTCAAGGGCGTTTATTGGAAAATTATAGTGATGACGCTTGCGATTACTTGGCTAGTAAACACCACGGAAAATCTCGCAAAAACCGCGATGACGATTATCTACGCTGGCGCTTTAGTCAGCTCTATTGCCGTGTACAACTCAGTAAATGGTATTGGGCTTGTCGAGGGCTCACGCGTGACTATTGGCCGCGATTTTGGCTCTATGTTAGGTGACCCGAACGACCTAGCACTGGTACTGATGTTCCCACTCGCCTTTACAATAAGCCAAGCCACCACGACTGGCATCTCACGATCCAAACGTTTAATCAGTGCCTTAGTTTGTCTGTTACTGCTCGCCGCCATTATTGCCACTCAAAGCCGTGGCGGACTACTGGGGTGTATTGCGGTGATTGGTATTTTTGCGTGGAAGCTAGTGCGCTCTAAAGTTCTCTTAATCTCAGTGGGAACTGTCGCGGCCGTGGTGCTCTATTTAGTTGCTGGTATCTCAGACAGATCTTCTGGTGGTGCCGCTGAACAAGGTATCGATGAATCTGCAATGGGTCGAATCTATGCTTGGGAAGCAGCAATAAAGATGGCAGTTGAGAATCCACTGACCGGCGTAGGGTTGAACAACTTCTTCTCGAACTACTTCTTTTACAGTTCGCATTGGGACGGACTGAATCACGCCGTTCACAGTACCTGGTTTGGTGTGTTGGCAGAAACAGGCTTTATTGGTCTGATCATTTTTGTCTGCCTTATCGTTGCTTTGATCAAAACCTCTCGCTCTACGCTAACGAGGTTAAAAAACTCGGCCACAGAAATCGCCCCCGAACTCAATGCGGTCGCCTATGCGATCTATGCAGGTCTGATTGGAACAATCGTGTCGGGTACATTTTTGACTCAAGGCTTCAACTGGCCGATTTATATCCTCGCAGCACTCACAGTTTGCGTCTCAAATGTATCTCAAACTGCCTGTCAAAATGAGAAAACCTAAAGGACACATTTTAACTTATTGAAAATATTATATTTATTAGATGGCACAATATATGAAAGTACTTCTATATAACAAAAAAGAGGATTTTCATTATGACGTCAGTATCTATACATCAATTCAAACATTGGCTTAAGTTTCATCCTAATTCTCGAATTAGAAATGTGTTTTTCATTTTAAAAAACATCAGAAGCGCAGAGCTACCTACCCCTAAACTATTTAATCGCTGTCTATATCAAGCGCACAAGCTAGTGGTGAATCTGGTTTCTGGCTTTACGCGATTCTTCTACTGGACTCCGGCTTTCAAAGGTCGTGTGGCTCAATGTGGCAAACGCCTGTATTTGTATGGTGGACTGCCTTTCGTCAGCGGTCCGGTGCAAATTACGATTGGCGACAACTGCCGTATCTCTGGCCACACGACATTCTCTGGTTGTACTCAACAACTTGAAGGCTTGGAACACCCACTATTGTCGATTGGCAATAACGTCGACATTGGTTGGCAGTCGACTATCGCTGTTGGAGGTAAAGTGGTTATCTCTGACAACGTACGAATCGCAGGCGGCGCTTTTCTATTTGGATACTCTGGACACCCGCTTGATGCAAAACGCCGAGCGCTAGGTGAAGGTGACGACCCTCAGCAAATCGGTGACATCATTCTTGAACCCGATGTTTGGTTGGGCACGAATGTGACGGTCAAAGGTGGCGTAACCATCGGCGAAGGTGCCGTAATAGCCGCAGGCAGCGTAGTAACAAAGAATATTCCTGCCTTCGCAATCGCAGGTGGCAACCCAGCTCGAGTTGTCGGTCACATCAAACCCGTTGAAGTGACAGAATCCGATATGTTCGATTCGTTAGAGACTCATGGAGGTGACCATGCGTGATTTAATCGTATTTGGTGAAGACTTTGGTGGCCTGCCTTCATCGACTCAACATTTAGTTCGTCACCTTGCTAAGCAGCACAAAGTCTTATGGGTCAACTCAATTGGCTTAAGACAACCGAAGCTGTCCGCCAAAGATGTTAGCCGAGCGTTCAACAAGTTGTTTGGTAAAACCAAGGCCGTAACTCAAAACATGCTCGACTCTGAGGGACACGACAACATTACTATCGTTAACTTAAAGACAATCCCTGCGCCTGCTTCTAAATTTTCTAGAAAGTTGGCTCAGCAAATGATGTTGCACCAACTAAAACCGGTTATTGCAGAGCTTAATCTTAACGCGCCTATCCTATGGACTTCTCTTCCGACCGCTGTTGATTTGTGCGGACACTTAGGCGAGTCATCTGTGGTCTATTACTGCGGTGATGATTTTAGCGCGCTGGCTGGTGTTGATCATGACACCGTTGCACAGCACGAATCAGAGCTAATCGAAAAATCAACGCTTATATTCGCGGCTAGCAAAAAATTGATGGATAAATTTCCAAAGCATAAAGCGCACTTGCTACCACATGGTGTCGACGTAGACCTATTTTCAACACCCGCACCAAGAGCAAAAGATTTACCAAGCAACCACCGCCCTATTGCTGGTTTTTATGGCAGCCTTTCTAAGTGGCTTGATTATGAAATGATTGATCATGTTGCGAATGCGATGCCGGAATGGGACTTTGTTTTCATAGGTCCAAACGAGCTTGATACGCTCATGCTGCCTAAGTTGAGTAACGTACATTACCTTGGCCCTCGTCCACACCACACGCTACCAAGCTATTCTCAACACTGGGATGTGAGCTTGTTGCCGTTTGTTGATAACGAGCAGATCCGAGCGTGTAGCCCACTCAAACTAATGGAATACCTTGCGGCGGGCACACCCATTATCACAACACCGTTCCCTGCTTTGGTTCCATATCAAGGGCACGTAACCACGGTTGGCAGTGCCAACCAAATGATTTGGGCGCTTGATCATGCACGCGAGCTAAGCAACTCACCTATCTCTGTCGTCGAACAAGAGAGCTGGCAGAACCGTGGTAACTTCGTACATTGGATGTTGGAGCTATTATGAATAATCTGAAATTGCGGTTATTAGTCATCATCAATGCGATGTGGCGCCAACGCTACGTTATCGTTCTGCCAATGCTTATTTTGCCCTTTGTAGGCTTTGGTGTGAGCAAGTTGGCTCCAACTAAATATGACGCGCATACCAGTATGTTGATTCAAGAAACGGCCAAGATGAATCCATTCTTGGAAGACATTGCCGTTTCGACGATGCTCAAAGATCGACTTAACGCATTGAGAACACTGCTTCACAGTCGACATGTGCTTTACTCGGTCGCTGATGAACTGCAATTAACCACGCCAGATATGCCTGAAATTGAGAAACAAGAGATCATTACTGACCTGTCTCAACGTCTAACGGTGACTCAGCTTGGAAAAGATTTTCTAAAGATAAGTCTAACGTCGAACACACCAAATGGAATGGAAGCGACGCTGCGCTCGGTAAGTGAACATTTCATTGAACAGTTACTTGCACCGGAACGTTCATCGATTGAAGATTCAAGTAACTTCTTGAAAATCCATATCGACAAACGTAGCGCAGAGCTTGCAGAAGCAGAAGAAGCGCTAGCTGCATACATGAATGAGAATGTTCATTCGACGCCTGAGGTACAGAGCCAAAGTTTGAATCGCTTAGCTTCACTCAAACAAACATTGGCAGAAAAAGAGGCCGAGTTATCGGGTGTCGAAAAAAGTTTAGGGTCAATCGACCAACAACTTTCAAGAACCAACCCTGTGATCGGTAAATTAGAAGACCAGATCATCGACATTCGTAGCGACCTTACCTTGTTACAAGCTAAATACACGGACAAGCACAGTGCTGTGCAAGCTAAAGTGCGTGAGCTAGACAGACTAGAGAATGAACGTAAGAGTTTGCTCGAGGTAACCCAGCCAACGATGAACAGCGACCAGCTTTGGGACATCGCAAGTAGTACGACACTGAACAAACTTTCTGATACCCAACCTCTTCTGGTCACTCAATTACACAGCCTACAGCTGGTTCGTGCTCGCTTTGAGTCTTTAACTGAAGAGACCAAAAGCCTTCGAACTATGATTTTCGAATTAGAACACAAGGCCAATAACTTCGGCGAAAATGCAAAAGAGATGTACCGCCTTAAACGTCAAGTTGAAATCAAACGTCAACTATATGATGAACTGACAGAGCGTTATGAAATGGCTCAACTAACGGGTTCGCTTGGTGTATTCGAGCAAAACAAACGTGTGAAGATTATCGATTTGCCTTTCACACCGAGTGTCAAATCTAACATGCCGACTTTTGTTTTTATTCTGGCTGGATTCGTTGCAGGTATCGGTTTGGGTATTGGTTTAGCGGTATTGTTTGAACTGTTTGATTCTTCAATCAAACGCAAAGACGAAATCGAAGATATCTTGGGTGTCCCTGTGATAACGGTGATCCCTAAAATGAGCTAGTCAGCCTCAAAGCCATTTTTGACTTGCTAGATTCACAGCTTTCTAATTTCCTAGCTTCGTGCTTCCTAGCTTTCTAGTTTCCAAGCTTCGTGCATCCTAGAGCAAAACGCCAACACTCGGTTGGCGTTTTGTTTATTTAGAGCCCCAAGTTCTAATGCTACTTTCGATTTACCCAAGCCCTATGATTCAAACTGCCATTCAATTGTATTTTGTTTTGATTCCCATTTTGAGAAATGAAAACTGCCCTAGAATTAAATAATCTAAACAACTGAAAAATAACGGTTATTTAATTGGCACAACTCCTGCAATCTCCTTGTGTAGTTAAACGTTTTAAAGAAGTTACTTCAAGAGAAACGTCAGAAAGGCGAAACAACAATTATAAAGGCAGGGTCCAAACTATGAATACGCATTTAACGAAGCATGGCAAAAAGATCATACACGTTGTTCAGCACCTTGCACCGGGTGGATTAGAAACCCTAACTCTGGATTTGCTCCGCCTTGCTAAACCAACAGACCAAGTGTTGATTGTCAGTTTAGAGGGTACTAAACAAGAGTCTATAAACAACTGGCCGAAGCTAGAGCCATACAAAAAGCAAATCGTCTTTTTGGATAAAGCACCAGGCGTACAATTCAATATCATTATTAAGCTAATTAAAGCCTTCAACGCGATTCGCCCTGATGTGGTTCATACCCATCATATTGGCCCACTGTTATACGCTGGTTATGCCGCTCGCGTAACCGGGGTTCCAACTCGAATCCATACCGAACATGACGCTTGGCATCTGAACAACAACAAACGTCGTCGATTACAAGCGCTTGCTTTAAAAGCTGCTCAACCAACGTTAGTTGCCGACGCGACACGTGTTTATAACCAACTACGCACTGCTTTTTCTTATGAGAACATCATTACCATCAAAAATGGCGTTGATTGTGAGAAGTTTAAGCCAATGTCGAAAGAACACGCGAGAGCAAAACTAAACCTGCCGACAGACAAACACATCATCGGTTGTGCAGGTCGACTAGAACATGTCAAAGGCCAAGACCAACTTATTAAAGCACTGACTCTTTTACCTGCAAACATGGTTGTCGCATTGGCTGGCGGCGGTACTAAACGCAATCAACTAGAGCAACTGACTAGCCGCTTGAATCTGAGTGACCGAGTCATCTTTCTTGGCTTAGTTGAAGACATGACCACGTTTTACGGAGCGTTGGATACGTTCTGCCTACCTTCACGCCACGAAGGGCTGCCGCTTTCTACACTTGAAGCTCAAGCATGCAATATTCCAACCGTCGCAATGGACGTTGGTGCCGTCGATGAAACCTTGTGCCCTATCAGCGGAACACTCGTTAAAAAAGGCAGTATCACGGGATTAGCCAATGCCTTGTTAGAGAATCAAAATGAACGCTTTTTATCACCTCGACACTATGTTCTTAAGAACTTCGACATCATCAAAATGGTTTCGTCTTACAACGACATCTCAGAAGGAGCTTACGCATGATTGATTGGTTGCTTGCGGGACTTTGTTTGTTTTCAGGTGCGTTGATTGTCTATCATCACGCAGCCTACCCTTTGTTACTGCGTTGGTATGCGAAAAGCCACCCCGCACGCAAAGTTGAAGAGAGTCATCGTTGCTACAAAGAGGAACAGCAAGATTGTACGTTGCCGACCATCACCGTTCTTGTTCCTGCATTTAACGAAGAACAGTGGATCGCAGACAAGATTCGTAACCTTGCTTCAGTCGATTACCCCAAAAAGAAGCTGCAAGTCATTATCGCTTGCGATGGTTGCACTGATAACACAGTCGCCATTGCACAAATGACCATACAAGAAGCGATGTGCAGTGATGTCTATTTTGAGATACATGACCATCAAGTAAACCGAGGTAAAGTCGCGGTTGTTAATGAAGAAGTGACACGTATAACCAGTGATATCACGGCGATGAGTGATGTTTCTGCCCTTATTTCATTGGATGCTTTGCTTATAGCTGCCGCTCATTTTGAAAGTGACAAGGTTGGAGTGGTAAACGCAACGTATCAACTTTGTCCAACAGGCAATGAAGGCGAAAACACGTATTGGCAGTACCAAACCGCGGTTAAAGAGTCTGAGGCTTCGTTAGGTTCTAGCTTGGGTTCTCATGGCGCTTTCTACTTGTTTAGAACACACCTGTTTGAACTGCTTCCACTCAACACTATTAATGATGATTTCATCTTACCGATGCAAATCGTTAAACAAGGTTACATCGCCGAATACGAAACCCAAATGGTGGCATTAGAGCTAGAAGAATCGAACCTAGAAACAGACTTCAAAAGAAGACTTCGTATTTCAGCGGGCAACATGCAACAAGCGATTCGATTATTTGCCTTGTTCAGCCCGAAGTTTAAAGGCATCGCGTTTGCGTTCTTTTCAGGAAAAGGACTTCGCCTACTCACTCCATATTTAATGATTGTGTGCTTAGTGTGCTCAATCTTACTTAGCAACTACTTGGTATTTGAAGCGCTGTTATGGGCTCAAGTTGCCGTTTATACCATTGGCGTCCTTGGCTGCATCTTGCCAAAGCGTCTAGTAAACAAACCTATTTCATTAATCTCTTATTTGATAGTTGGACACTACGCCAACTTCATTGGTGGCATTCGTTACCTAATCGGACTAGAAAACTCACCTTGGACACGAGCAAATCATTAAGGACTTATTATGATGAACATCGAACAGCTATCTACCCAAAACCTATACCAATACAAAATCTCACGTGCTAAACGTACTTTCGATTTTGTAAGCTCACTGATTGCTTTGATTTTGCTAGCGCCCGTATTTCCGTTGATTGCGATGGCGATTGCACTCACTTCTCGTGGCCCTATTTTCTACCGTCAATTGCGCGTTGGTAAATCGACACCGGAGAAAATGGAAATCTTTGAGATCATGAAATTCCGTAGCATGTACGAGGATGCAGAAACTCGCTCTGGTGCAGTTTGGGCTACCGCGAATGACCCGCGAATCACGCCTGTTGGCCGCTTTTTGAGAAAGACACGTCTTGATGAACTGCCACAACTGATCAATGTACTGAAAGGTGAAATGTCTCTAATTGGCCCACGCCCTGAACGCCCTACTTTTTACACCAAACTAGAGAACGAAATTCCTTACTTTGCTGACCGTACATACGGTGTAATGCCTGGTATTACAGGGCTTGCACAAGTAAATCAAGGTTACGACACCTGTATTGATGATGTACGTCGTAAAGTAGGTTTTGACCACAGTTATGCACTAAGCCTATGTTCGGTTAAGTCTTGGATTGCCGCTGATCTCAGCATCATCTCTAAAACAATCATCGTAATGGTAGATGGTCGAGGTCGCTAAACCAGTATGGTCTAATGTGGATACAAAGCCTGTTTTCTATAAAGCCTTAGGGGGCGATTGGAGAGTCGCTAATGAAACACAGAGTGCCGAATTAGCCCACGTTAACTAGACTCGCTGCTCTCGGTTCTCAGTTGAATGGTGTAATAAGGTTTCTTCCCTATCAATTGACGTAAACATTGGCAATGAATGTATAACGCAGATGTGGCTTGAGTTAGGGATTAGAAATTAAGAGCTGAGAGCTCAGAGTTAAGAATTAAGAGTTAAGGCGAGAAAGCTTATATTCATAGAAAACCACGGCACTTTCGTCAGAGGCTTGCTCAACAAAACCTAGCTTATTAAGTAAGTGTGTAGAGGCTATGTTTGAACGGTCGACACCGCCAATCAGTGTGGACCATGACTCGGTTTTTGCGACTTCTGTGATGAAACTCTGCAATAACTCACTCGCGAAACCCTTGCCCCAGCATTCTTCTGCAAGCAAGTAGCCAATATGAGCATCACTTTCGTCTTCTACATAAGCGAACAGAAAACCAATTAATTGATTATCGTTGGATTTCACTTGAAGTAAGCGGCTCTCCGACAACATTCGGTCGAGCCAAATTTCAGCCAGCTCACCTGACACAATACCATGAAAGTATGGTGGAAGGTTTTCAACGACTGACGGGATTAGAATGCCAGGTACTCGCTCAAGCAGAGCCGAACGTTCAGGAACAGTAAGTTCACCTGCGACTTCTTCTACTTTTAGTCTTTGAGTTTCAAACGAGATCGCCATGTGTCCTGCCCAATTTGATAAAAATGTGGATTATACACCTGAGTTCTCGTGTTGGCTTCGTTTCCAGGCTAAAGCAAACTAAAGAACAGCCACGCCTTCAACTTCAATCACTGAGTTAACATTTGCTCGCTCGATTATCTTGAGTAACGTCGTTTGAACTAACTCATTATCTCGGATTTCGGTTTCACAAGAAAAACGCTCTTCTTGAACACCATCGCCCTCACCCAGCATAAATTGAACTGCGACTTCCGTTGCGAGATCTTTGGTCGCTCCGTAGTACGCTAACGTGATTTTTGGGTATCCGTGGTCGCCTTTTTTAACCTGCTTTGCGATACGTTTCTTGGCTTTATCTAAATTCATGCAACTTCCTTTTAAGTCTGAAATACAAGGTGACTAGAACACCTTTTTAAACGGTAAGCAATACAATCAGCGTTGGTTATAGAGATTCCCTAGCCTCTTGATACTAATCAAGATGGTACACTCTTAACGCTTTAAAGAGTGATAGCTAGAACACAGATAACCAGTTTAAGAAATATAATGACAGCGCGTAAGAATTACGCGCCAAGAAGCGGTAGATGTTTTCGTTGTTGATAAGTTAAGGCTAACTCTAAGCACTGCTTGATTGGTGCTTTGGGAAGTGGTTCAGTTAGGTTCAAGATGATTGCCCGATTACCTTGAAATACCAATGTGTCATCGTGCAATTCTCTGAATGTGTCGATTAGCTTTGTTTGACAGTTAAAGAACAAGTAATAGTTATTTGGCGATTTTAATTTCCAATCGATTCGAATTGGACTGCCCGTCTTAACGCTGTAACTCGGCTCGCCCCATTTCAGAGACTCTTCGACGTCACCTAAATCCAAATCAGAACAAAGTTCAAAAATTAATGCACGCAACTCTTCAAGCCGAGCTCGAACATCATCGGGATACTCGTCGAAATGTGTTTTGATTGCTCTGTCCATTCAACCTCCGATTCATTTGTTGTGATATTAAAGTCCAGCTCACTTAAAGCATAGAACCTTAAACATTAGTCCAACTTGAAACGAAAAGTGCCAAGCCTCGTAAATCAATTTTGAGTTATCTGTTCGTTAGCGGTTTTCAAGGCCAGCTTTAAACCGTCCGTATCCTTACAACCAATGTAAACATGCTTTCCATTGCTTAGGCTTAACTTAAGCGCTGAACCTATCGATGCATTATACAACCAACCATCGCTCAGCATTCGGATACCAATACCTTGATACCACTTGCTTTGATAGAACGATGTCTCGGTAATGTCTGACACTTCTACATTCTTACGCAAAAAGCCAAAGCCGAAATACCAACTTAGTACATTGTCTTTGACCTCAATGGTCATGGAGAAAAAGAGCAAAGCAATTAAACCATTGATGGCGTGAGCGACTAATGTCCCGGGGTTATTATCAGAGGTAACGACAATGAAAGCACTTATCGCAACAAGGATGAGCAGCAATCCCTTGTTGGATTCCTTATTATAAAACACAGTGGCAACTCCTATAGACAACGAACAATCCACTAACTAGCCAACAGTTATCTTACTGCCGCCTTTCTAAAAAATCGTAGCAAGTAATGCAGGCATACTCCCACAACCAAACCAAGTAGCATCGCCTTGATACTACCAACCCAAAGTATCAAACCAGAATAACCTTGTCCCGGACCTAAGCCTTGTTTATTAATCACATCGACAAACATAAAACCGTTCCACAGCACATGCAGTGAGGCTGTAAATCCATGCACACAAATTGCGATGGTTCCAAGTAACTTGTACTTGTTAATAACTGGTGCGCCACAAAAAATGACAACAAGCGCAAAGGTCAAAATCAGAGGGCCCGACAGTACTAAAGTGAGTGTGATTACTTCAACGTGGCTCTCTATGCCATAACTGTATGTACAAAATACCATTGTCATTGAAAACAAAAGCGAAATGAGTGCGAACCATAGCGTTCTATTCATTGGGGTTCCCTGCCTTAATAGTGGGTTTAGGACAAATTCGATAATCGACAGGAAGAACTAATTACCAAAAATACGGCATGAGAAATGCCCTTGTTACTCTACTATTCGACGGACGACTCAGACTTTCATAAACCCAATGTAATGTGAGACTTAGAACACAAGCTAGATAACAAAAACACCACTCACCTTCGCGCCTGACTACATACCTTATTGAACTTCCTGTTGAACCCAAACAACATTTTCATTTGAAGTTGGAACCTCAAACCAAGACCAAAACAGATCTAACATTTCAGGCGTCATTTCATAAGACTTACCCTTGAGATCCGAGTTACGGCTGAATGCCCTCTCCTTACAAGTCTCAAATGGAACATCAAGATAGTGAACTTCGCTGTCCACGCCTAGGTTTGATGCCCAGCTTGTAAAAGAATCTCGGTTTGATTTACGCCAAAAACCAAAGTCAAAAATCACCGGAACACCCAAGGAAAAGAGCTGCATTGCAGAGTCTTTGAATAAACCTTGTAGCGTAGCCAGCCGGCGGTCAAAAACTTCACGCTCCATATGCTCGCCATACAAAGGAATCATCCACTCATCAATCGAGAAACGAAAGGCGCCATGCTTTTTTGCAAGCGCTTTCGAGTAAGTCGTCTTACCTGAGCCGATAAAGCCACATACGAAATAGATTTTAGTCATGATGTCCCTTTAGTCTGCTTGTTACCCCTATCTGGCAGGGTAGTTGTCACTGTTAAAATTTAACCAGTTTGGGCGATAAAGAGTAATTGTGTCTCGTATCTCAGTAGAAAGAAAAGAAGCTATATTGAAGAAGCTATTACCTCCCTATTCAATGTCAGTTAAAGAAGTGTCGGAAGAGGAAGGAATTAGCACTGCGACCCTGTATAATTGGCGCCAGCAACTCAGACGTTCAGGAGCCGCCGTGCCAAATAGCAACACTTCATCAGAGCAGTGGTCAGCTCAAACTAAACTTGCCATTGTCGCTGAAACCTACTCAATGACAGAAAGTGAACTCAGCCAATATTGTCGTGAAAAAGGTCTTTTTCCAGAGCAAATCCAAAGCTGGCGCAGCGAATGTATGCAAGGGTTTAAGTCGAGTAAAGAGCAGGAAGCTGAAGCAAAGAAGCAGGCTAAAGCTGACAAACTTGAAATCAAAGAGTTGAAGAAAGATTTACGACTCAAAGAAAAAGCACTCGCTGAAACGGCCGCTCTCTTGGTACTAAGAAAAAAGCTGAGAGCCTTTTACGGGGAAGAGCCAGAGGACGACTAACCTCAACCGATGAAAGGCAGACCATAGTGACTCTAATCCTTGAAGCGAAGCAATGCGGATGCCGTTTACAGCTAGCTTGCCATGAAGTTCAAATTGACTTGAGAACCTATCGTCGCTGGTATCAGCAAGGAGAAGTTCAAGCTGACAAAAGGCCAATATGCACCAGACCTGAGCCTGCTAACAAGCTGTCTCAGGAAGAGCGTGATGCGATTGTCGAGGTGTGTAACCGCTCTGAGTTCGCAAGCTTGCCTCCAACTCAAATCGTCCCGACACTGCTTGATAGAGGTGAGTATATCGCCTCTGAGTCGAGCTACTATCGAGTACTGAGTACGCAGGGGCAACTTCACAAGCGAGGTCGTCAGCGGAGCAGACAGAAGCAAGCGAAGCCAACCAGTTACACAGCGACGGACTCAAACCAAGTCTATACGTGGGATATCACTTACTTACCTTCAAAGGTTCGAGGCCAACACTATTACCTGTATGTCATTGAGGACATCTACAGTCGAAAAATTGTTGGTTATGAAGTGTATGAGCATGAATGCGGTGAGCTAGCGTCACAACTTCTGCAACGAACGTTGATGCGAGAGCAGTGCTTCAATCAAGCACTGGTTCTTCACTCAGATAATGGTGCGCCGATGAAGTCGTTGACGTTCAAAGCAAAAATGGAAGAGTTAGGTATTACTTCATCGTATAGTCGCCCAAGAGTCAGTGATGATAACCCGTATGTTGAGTCATTGTTCCGCACGGTAAAGTACATGCCAAGCTGGCCAACGAAAGGCTTTGAAACAATCGATAGTAGCCAAAGTTGGGTTGAAGCCTTCGTACGCTGGTACAACACCGAGCACAAGCACAGTCAGCTAAATTACGTCACGCCTTCAGAGCGTCACAATGGAAAAGATAAAGAGATCTTGAAGCGTCGTGTAGAGGTATTGCTCGCTGCAAAACAGCGAAAGCCTGAGCGGTGGTCTGGTGATATCAGGAACTGTGCGCCTGTTGGTGACGTTCACCTAAATCCAGAAAGAGAAGCTGCTTAATAAGTAAGCAAATGATGACAACTACCTTGAAAAACACCGTTACGCATGATTCTTTCTTTTAGAAGTGTACCAATACTGCTCACTACAAACGTAAAAGCAAACGCCACCATTGGCCGATAGAAATCAAACACACCATCCGTCATAAAAAAGTACTGATGAATGGCAACACCAAAACCAACACCTAATGCCAGCTTCAGGTTCTTGAAAATTCCTTGTTTCATGTTCATTCCCTCGTAGAAAGCACACTATGTATGGGTGTGAGTGACGTTATGACTAGAATTTAATCCATTGTGACATAGACGTTTAAACTGAAGTAAGCCGAAAATACCAAGCGTTGGACATCGCTTTTAAATTTCTTGCATGCTCGTTACAACACACATTGTCCTACTGATTTTTAGGTATTAATTTATTTTTTGATTATGCAGGCTTGGCAATTTATGATCTATGGATGCAATTCAGAGAAACCCAAAATGACATATAAGAACGTAATAAAAATCTCAGCTATAGGTACACGCGGTAAAGTTAAAGGCCTAGAGTTCGTCGCAAAACAGAACCTCGATGGTCAATATATACTAAATGGAAAAGTTCATACGCCCACCGATTCTAATAGGACCAACAAAGCTAAGAATAAGGTATATGCGTCTACACTGACTGAGGCCGCCAACCTGCTTTCAACCAACGAATACTTAATCAACTTAACCTGTATAGATCCGATCGGAGGGCGAGCTCTACGTGAGTACAACAAAGTAAAGGTTACTGAAGGCTAAAACAATATCGACAAGGATGTCACCACTAGCTCGGGTCAACTACAGAATCACTGTTAAACGCTTTGTATGGAGTGAAAAGCTTTGTACCAGTCATATTCACTATTACTATCCCAAGAGTATCCAAACTTTGAAAACAAAGCATATGAATATGGCATAGGGATGGTTTTAATAAATACAGGAGTGTAATCAGACTTAATTCTGGTTTCAGCTCGAGCTAATAGCTCTCCACCTATTCCACCTCTTCGCCGACTTTCTTCAACGACCAAATTTCTAATTCGGACTTCTTCGCTATCAATTGGCGAGAACTCAATAGCTCCAATAATTCGCTCATCATCGATGCACACCAATACAACAGACGTAGCGAGCCCTTTTAAAGCACTCTCTAAACTCATCGAAGATGTACCTCCACTATCTTTACCCTGTTCGAATAAAGCCATCACATCTTTAATTCTAGGGTCATCAATTTCTAGGTACTTAAATTCCAATTTTACTCCTAACGCCTGCATAGAACGCTTCCTACTATGCTATTATACTTAAAATTAACGCCTTAAAACGAGAAACACCCAGCAAACTGAGATTGCCGAGTGTAGTAAATCGTGTTGATGCAGGCGTTATGCACTTATATTTTCAGCGCTTCCAATCTTTCAAATTGTTCATATACAATACCATTCTCCATAAATGCATATTTACTTAACTCTTCAAATTCACGAAGACTATAAGATTTTACAGGTGTCAAGCCACTGATTACTCTGACTGAAATTTGAGAAAGATTTTCATCTGTTACAATTTCAAGGTTTTCATCATCTAGAAGCATTTCTAGCGCTCCACGAGCACAATTTAATGCCATTAAAAAATCTTCTGAATCAATAAATTTATTTTTAAACACATTAATTATAAACATTAAAAATTCCTAACTATTACGAGATACCATTCTTGAGCGCATAATATTCAACTCCTCCAAAAGAATATCAAGCTGTTCTACCGAAGTCGCAATGGGATGCCCCGTAATTTCATCACGTAATACATCATGGCTATCAACAAAGAAAAGCTCAGTCTTAACCATTTCACGATAAGCTGCATCGTCTAATTTGTACATTGATGGGATATCCATCGCACGAATTTTACTTTCTAATTCAACATAATAAGAATTTTTAGTCATTAAATTTTTCTCACATAAGTTATTTATATTAAAATTGCATAACGAATGACATGGATTCCCCCTACCGAGGATCTGCCACACTTATGTGGTACTTAAATGCATCGGAGGCACCATGTCTGATTATTCTTATTTCTGCGGTATCGACCTAGCTAAAAACCACTTCAGTCTTCATGCCGTAGACCAAAATGGTAAGGTCATACTTCATAAGTCGGTAACTCGCTCTAAACTACTGACTACAATAGCAAATATGCCACTCATGCGTATAGGCGTTGAAGCGTGTGGTGGTGCACATTATTGGGCAAGAACACTCAATAAACTGGGTCATGACGCCCGCATCATGGCCGTTAAATACGTGGTTCCTTATCGAACTAAAGGGAAGAACGACCTTAATGATGCAGTAGCTATCTGCGAAGCTGTTCAGCGACCATCCACTCGCTTTGTGCCCGTAAAATCACCAGAGCAACAAGCCATCTTATCGGTACATAGAATGAGAGAGCATTGGGTTCGTGAACGCACCGCGCTTATGAATCGCATGCGCGCCCTACTTTCTGAGTTCGGGTTGATCATTCCCGTTGGTCGCTCTTCATTGATGAAACACGTTCCCTTAATGCTTGAAGATGCAGAAAATGAACTGCCACATCTCGCAAGAACGGTGATTGCCGATGCTTATCACCACCTTGGAGAGTTGAATCAACGTATCGCCGATACTGAACAAGTCTTCGACTCTTTTGCTAAGGTCAGCGCTAATGTTCAACGAGTGATGAAAGTTCGAGGTATTGGGCCGCAAACCGCTACTGCGATACTTGCTTCGATAGGCAATGGTTCTCAATTTGATAAAAGCCGTGATTTCTCTGCTTGGCTAGGACTCGTACCAAAACAATATTCGACGGGAGGAAAGCCACGCTTAGGTCGGATAACCAAACATGGCGATAAATACTTACGAACACTATTAGTTCATGGCGCAAGGACCGTAATTGCCAACCTTGGCGACAAGCAAGATAAGTTAAGTCAGTGGTGTCGAGGCGTTCTAGAACGAATAGGAATGAACCGAGCGATAGTGGCACTTGCCGCGAAGAACGCACGAATTATATGGTCGCTTTTACACAATCAAACAGAATACGAAAACTATGCTGCTTAAGTAAAAAACTAAGCAGCATAAAGAGTTAAACCCACCGGGTCATTGCAGACGCTAATGATGGAGATAGGTTAAGACCACTTGCGGAGAGCCTGTTAATGCGGCGGACACACTAGATGTCATCTAACGAATAAGGCACCGCAGTCGCGCAAAGTCATCAGGGCCACGACGTATGCGAATCGTCGATAAGTAGGCCGAATGTAGAGCGGCAGTCCAAAACCCATCAACATAAGTTTAGCGGATGTTTGACAACCGGGGGAATCCATGTAGCCGCATTAGGGTGTGAGCAACGCTACCACAAAACTAAACCTTACCACCGTAAACACGTAACCCAACGATAGAACGAAAAATGCCAAGCGTTGTGAATCACTCTTAAATTTATTGTTAGGCGATTTTATCGAATCCAGTGGTTCTTAGCTTTTTCCAATAATTTTGATGTATTGATATGCTCGCTTGTCGCAGTTGCTCACCAGTGACGCCTTCAGCCAATTCAATGACTACACTGTTATTCTCCTCAAACGCATTATCAACAATTTCAAGGTTATTAAAATCAGCCACAAAAGCTTCCACATACATCGGATAGTCTTCAGGTTCTGGCATAAACGGGCAATCGACCCTGATATCGGACTCAGTAATCTCTCTCAAACCTAATCTATATTTCATAACTATTCCTATGGTGTATTTAACTCGCTTGTCGCCTAACAGCTATTAGACCGAAAAATTCTGCATTTAAATACAGAATCATTCCATCTAGTTTCATATTTAGATCAATTTATCACGATTAATCACTGCAATTCAGTGACTTAAAACATAGATAAACTCATTGAATGATAAAATACAGAATATTTCCATATAGTATGACTTTCGTAAAAACCCCGAGCAGTTGGATATAAACACAGTGCCCCTTCGCATGCCCAAAACACAAAACACAAAACACAAAAAAGCCTGCCATTTATGCGAACATAAAGGCAGGCTTTATACGTTAGTTAAGCTTGTGAGTGGCTAGCTTACGCGGCTTCGAATGCGAGGGCTTTCTTCTCTACTTGGCGGAAGATCAGCGTTAATATGCCGTTTACTGCTAAGTAGAATGCGCCAGCAATGCCGAACACGGTTAGCGTGTCGTATGTTTGGCCGTTAATACGCTGAGCGTAGCCCATCAAATCCATGATGGTGATGGTGCTTGCCAGTGACGTACCTTTGAAAACTAGAATCACTTCGTTCGAGTAAGCTGGAACGGCGCGGCGTAGTGCGTATGGCAGTAACACTTTAAGCGTTGCTACTTTGTCCATGCCAAGTGCACGACACGCTTCCCACTGCCCTGCTGGAATGGCGTTGAATGCGCCTCTGAACAGTAGCGTGCTGTATGCCGCGGTGTTCAATGCTAATGCTAACATTGCACAGAACCAAGGTTGGCTTAACCAAGTCCACATGAAGCTTTCACGAATCCAATCGAACTGACCCGGTCCGTAATACACCAAGAAGATCTGCACCAACAATGGTGTGCCGGTGAACAGCGTGATGATGCCACGTGTTAACCAGTGAATCGCCGGTATTCTTAGGATTAGCGTTACCGTCATCAGCAGTGACAAGATACAACCAACCAGCAGTGAAGCGCCTGTGAGTTGCAGGCTGGTCGCTAGGCCCTCAAGCATTTGAGAGAGGTATTGTTGATTCATGCCATTGCCCCTTTGTTACCCAAACCTTGAATAGATAACTTACCATCAATCACTTTTACCAATCTTTGTGTGATTAAAGTGATGACCAAGTAGATTGCTGCTGCGGTCGCGTACCAAGTAAATGCTTCGTGCGTTGCCGCTGATGTTAGTTGTGCTTGTTTCAGCAAATCTGTTACGCCAATTAGCGAAACTAGCGCGGTATCTTTCAGTAACACTAACCATTGGTTGGTTAACCCTGGTAGTGCGTGTCTTACCGCTTGAGGTAACACGATACGAAAGAATGCACGAGACTGAGAAATACCAAGCGCGCTTGCTGCTTCTCTCTGCCCTTTGCTTACTGCTTTTAATGCACCACGCAAGGTTTGCGAAGCGTAAGAAGCAAAGATAAGTGACAGTGCAACAACACCAGATAAGAACGGGCTCACTTCTATGAAATCGCCAGTGATCATGAACAGAACTTGTGTCGAACCAAAGTAGATAAACAGTACGACCAGAATTTCTGGTAAACCACGAACAATCGTCACAAATGCAGTCGTTGGCCATTTGATTGCAATACGACGAGACATCTCACCACTTGCAAACAAAACTGCTAGAACCAATCCAACCAATAGGCTTACGAACGCAAGCTGAACAGTCATCCAGCTTGCTTCGACGAGCCCTAAAGAGTAACCCGTTAATTCCATAAATTACTTACCGAAGTACTTGTTGAAGATCTTGTCGTATTCGCCGTTCGCTTTCACTGCTGCAAGTGCAACGTTAAGCTGGTCTACAAGTTCTTGGTTGCTCTTGTTTACTGCGATACCAAAGCCGTTACCGAAGTACTCTTGGTTTGTTACTTGGTCGCCTACGTACGTTAGGTTGTCTTCTTTCTTGAACCATTCTGCTACAACGGCTGTGTCACCGAATACAGAATCGATACGACCGTTCTTCATGTCGATGAATGCATCTTGGTAGCTTGAGTAAGGTACCGCTGTTACGCCAGTCATTTGCTCAAGTAGGAAGCTCTGGTGAGTAGAACCGTTTTGAACGCCAACACGCTTACCTTCTAGTGCTGCTTGGTCTGCTACTTTGCCTTCGAAAGAAATGAATGCTGCAGAGTTATCGTAGTATGCGTTAGAGAAGTTCACTTGTTTAAGACGCGCTTCTGTGATGTCCATTGCCGAGATAGCCGCATCGTAACGTTTGAATTTAAGTGCAGGGATCAAGCTATCGAATGCTTGGTTGTGGAAAGTACACGTTGCTTTCAGCTCTTCACAAAGTGCGTTTGCTAAGTCTACGTCAAAACCCTGAATTTGGTTGTTCTCATCCATGTATTCGAATGGTGCGTACGTTGCTTCCATCGCGAATTTGATTTCTTCTTGAGCTGCTGCGTTAAAAGAAGCAAGGCCGATAAGTGAAGCTAGTAGAATCTTTTTCATTTTGTTACTCCGAATACTGTGTAATAGCGGCCTGTGGCCATTCTTATAATTTGATTGTTTTAATTGATGTTGTGTTTAGCTAGATCTAGTGAGTCAACTTTCTTTTAATAAGTGACTTACTTAATGAGTCAGATACTCGGCAAACTCAGGTGTCTGCGGATTAACGAATGAATCGCTGGTGCCGTGTTCAACGATGTACCCTTTCTCTAGGTACAGAACGTGGCTAGCAATCTTCTTCGCGAAATCGACTTCGTGCGTCACGACCACTTGGGTAATGCCCGTTCCGCTCAATTCTTTAATAATGCTCACGACTTGGTTGGTGATCTCAGGATCAAGCGCCGCTGTTGGTTCATCAAACAACAACACATCCGGTTTCATCATCAGCGCACGTGCAATCGCAACACGCTGTTGTTGACCGCCAGACAGTTGAAGTGGCCAAGCGTCTGCTTTGTCGGCAAGTTGAAGTGTCTTTAGGACTTCTTGCGCTTGCTTAATCGCTTCTTGCTTATCCAAACCCGCCACTTTGGTTGGTGCTTCAATCAAGTTTTCCATCACCGTCATGTGTGGCCATAAGTTGTATTGCTGGAACACCATGCCGACTTTACGACGAAGTTTAAGCCCCTGCTTCTCTTGGATTTGGCTTGAAAAATCGAATTGCTCATTCGCAATGTCTAATTCGCCGTTGTCCGCGATTTCAAGCAGGTTCAATACACGCAGTAATGAACTCTTGCCCGCGCCGCTTGGGCCAAGCAATACCAAGGTTTCGCCACTCTCACAGTCGAAACTGATGTCGTGAAGAACTTGGGTATCACCGTATGATTTGTTGATGCTCTTTACTTGAATACTCATGCCAAAATACTGCATTAATTGTCATTTGTTGGTTATTCTATTCAATCCGAGGTTTTATGCAAGAAAAATGTATAAAAAACTACTTTGTTGAATTTTTGTAACAAATATTCCACAAAAAACAGTCGCTATAACTGGTCTTACAACTAAAATTTGCAAGCTATTGATAAGGTTAGTATCGAGATAAAAAGCAAACGTTTTTCTATCAATTTATAAATCATCGCACGGTTGCTTGTTTATGTGTGCACTCCCGTATCAACGCTAATTTACTTGCATAAAAATTAGGGTTAAATAGCTTAGTTTCCTATCCAACTGACTGGATCAAGATGCTTAGTTTTCCTTTAAGGTCGTTTCGAATTATTCACTTAGTGTTGATGAAATATTGGAAATTGAGTTTCCTAGGGAGCGTCACAGCGCAATAAATGCTTTAATGGGTTCTATTCTCAACAACAAGTACTTCCCAGCGAACAACGGGCAGTACAGGCAATAAGTCATAAACCATAAGCCATAAGCCATAAGCAATTAGTCATAAGCAATAAGCAACAAGCCATCTATTTTTAAAGCGACAACACATTAAGGCAGTCATATGCAAAACGATGTCTCTTCTACGCTCGACTCAACTCAGCGCTCGACTCAAAAAGCGCCAGAACCCAAACCTGAGAAAAAAAGCCTCAGTATTTTGTTTGAGCTGAGTAAATTCATTCAGCCTTATAAAGGTTGTGTTATTGCTGCGTTGATCGCGTTGATCTTCACGGCGAGCTTAACCCTTTCAGTCGGACACGGTATTCGTCTTCTTATCGACCAAGGCTTTAGCCAACAATCACTCTCAGATTTAGGCAGCGCGATTCAGTTCATCATGGTCGTGGTCGTGCTGATCTCGATTGGTACTTTCTTCCGCTTCTATTTGGTTTCTTCTGTTGGGGAGCGCGTGAGTGCGGACATTCGTTTGTCGGTTTTCAATCATGTCGTGACGCTGCATCCGAGTTACTTCGAAACCAATGGCAGTGGCGACATCATGTCGCGAATCACCACGGATACCACTCTGCTTCAAAGCATCATAGGTTCGTCGTTCTCGATGGCGATGCGCAGCGCGTTGATGTGTATTGGTGCGATCATCATGCTGTTTGCGACCAATATTAAGCTGACATTGATTGTATTGGCCTCGGTGCCATTTATCCTGATTCCTATTTTGGTATACGGTCGACGTGTAAGAGCCTTATCTCGCCAAAGCCAAGATTCGATGTCTGATGTCGGGTCTTACGCAGGTGAAGCGATTGAGCACATTAAAACGGTGCAAAGCTATAGCCGAGAAGCGCAAGAGAAAGCATCATTCGCGGTAGAAGTGGAAAAGGCGTATGAGATTGGTCGCCAGCGTGTAAAACAGCGCGCGATTCTTATTTCTGGCGTTATCGTGATTGTATTTAGTGCTATTGCAGGCATGCTTTGGGTTGGCGGCAGTGATGTTATCAACGGCACTATGTCGGCTGGTGACTTAGCGGCGTTTGTGTTCTACGCAATTATGGTTGCTTCATCGTTAGGTACGATTTCTGAAGTGATGGGTGAACTGCAACGCGCGGCAGGTGCGACCGAGCGATTAATCGAGATCCTACAAGTTGAAAGCCATATTGTTGCGCCAGTTGCGAATCCAACTTCGCTTGCTAACGTAACGCCAGAAGTTGCATTTGATGATGTGACCTTCTGTTATCCATCAAGACCGGACCAACCCGCAACAAGCAACCTCACGCTTACTGCCCATGAAGGCAAAGTGTTGGCACTGGTTGGCCCGTCTGGCGCAGGTAAAACTACCCTGTTCGAACTGCTGCAACGTTTCTACGACCCACAAGTGGGTAAGGTCACCTTAGGCGGTGTTGAACTGAATCAGTTTGATCCTAACGAGCTAAGAAAGCAGATGGCATTGGTGCCGCAGCAACCTGCTCTGTTCAGTAACGATGTGTTCCATAACATTCGCTACGGCAACCCGCAGGCAACAGACGAGCAAGTGATCGAAGCGGCGAAGAAAGCGCACGCACACGAGTTCATTCAAAACCTACCTGATGGCTACAACAGCTTTCTTGGTGAACGTGGTGTAAGGCTTTCTGGTGGGCAGAGACAACGTATTGCTATCGCACGTGCCATCTTGAAAGATCCAAATATTCTATTGTTGGATGAAGCAACCAGCGCACTAGACAGTGAAAGTGAGCATCACGTACAACAAGCGTTAGAAGAGTTAATGCGTGGCAGAACGACGATCATTATCGCCCATCGATTATCAACAATTAAACACGCCGACCAAATTGCGGTGCTCGATAAAGGACAACTAGTAGACATCGGCGACCACCAGTCTCTCATCAATAGCTGCGAATTGTACCAACGCTTGGTTGAGCTGCAATTCAAACACCTTAGTGCGTAACCATTGAGTGGATGTGCAACTAAGTCACTGACATTGTGTGGTTTCAAGCTTCAAAAACTTAAATCACGCGTGTTGCAGTTTTGTTAATTTAGCGGTAGGGTTTTTATTCCAATAACAACTTATCCCTACATAACAATAAGAGAGTTCGCATGGAAGCACTATTATCTGACTACCCGGTAGTAACAGAAATCCCTGTCGCTTGGGGAGAAATGGACGCACTCAATCACGTTAACAACGCTGTATATTTTCGCTATTTCGAAACCGCTCGCTTAGATTTTTTCAAGCACGTCGAGCTGATGGAAGAGATGGCGATTACCAAAGTTGGTCCTGTTCTTGGTGACACTTACTGTAAGTATTTCCGCCCAGTCACGTATCCAGATACCTTGATGGTCGGCTCACGTGTTACCGATATTCAAGATGACCGATTCACCATGGAATACGCGATTGTCAGTAAGGCTCAACAGAAACTGACGACCGTTGGCACTGCGACTATCGTGATGTTTGATTTTGCTTCGAACCAGAAAGCCCTGCTCTCGCTGCGCTTAACCAATGAAATCGAAAAGATGAACACGTTGAAAAGCCCATGCTTCAAACAAGAAGCCGTGACAGAATAACGTATTCGTTGGTTGAGAAAGATTCAGAAAGTTTCAGACATTAAAAAGGCCACTCGATTGAGTGGCCTTTTGTTTATTGGTTCAGAGTGCTTATAAGCGGTTGAGCGTTATAAACCTTGAACGCTCTTTGCGTTAGAAGCTATAAGCCTTACAGCCCATAGACATTGAACCCTATAAACCTTGTACGCTATAGACCTTGCACGTACTGAGCATTAGTTCGAACTTCAACCATCTGCTCTAGGTTCTGTTGTGAACCTTCAACGCCGTTCAGTAGCGCTTCGAAATGCTTGATAAGCTCAACTTTGTCTTTCACTTCTTTAGAACCTGCACCGATGTTGGTTAGGTCAATGAAGAACTCGTCGAACAGACCAGAGAAGTCAGTTACTGCGTCGTGGTTCAAGAACTGCTCGTGGTTGTAAATGCTTGGGTAGCCACCCTTCTGTTTATCAACCGCAAAAGAGATGCCTTTCACGTTGGTAATCGTGGTCGCTTTCTCACACTTCAACATACAACCTGCTTCGATGCTTGGCTTGTTACAACCCACGGTTCTTTGGAAGAAACACTGACGGCTGGTCATCATCAAGATTGGGTGGTAAATGCTGTAGAACAGTTTGAAGTTCTCTGGGCGACGAATATGACGAATCTGACCTTTGTTGATCTCGTTCGAAATGAATGCGCCTGCACAGTTCAGCTCTTCTTTCAGAGTAACCAGTGCGTGAGAGTTGGTCGTGTTCATGAACGGGCCTGCAACCCACTCAATACCCATCTCGTAAGCTTTGTAAGCAATACCCGTGTTGTTGGTTACGATGCGAGCTGGCTTGATCTCTTCAAGAATACGAACCGCTTCGTCGTAATCTTTACCGATCAATACCGCTGGGAACCAAGGAATCAAACGTGGGTTTGCTGCCAAGATGTCGATGTACTTGTTACAACGCTTCTTGAAGCTTTCTGGAAGTTTGAAGTAAACATCCGCGTCAGTCACGTCACACAGGTGTAAGTCTTCTACATCGGCGATAAGCATCGACATAGTCGGCTTCTCGTTCACTTTAGGGTGCTGAGGCAGTGCTGGCACTTCAACGTGCTTAATCACTTCCACAGAGCCGTTCAGAATGAAGTCGATCTCGTCTTTTAGGTCTGAAACTTCTTTTAGAGGAATCAACAAGCCTGCATCCACTTCACTGAAGTCGTGGCTTTCTAGCGTGTGAACTGCACTCTTCACGTTTTTGAAGCGCTTCTCAAGTAGCTCTTGAGTAATCGCCTTCTCTTCAACCGCTTTCAATAGCGATTTAGATTGAAGAGTAAAGTTCTCTTTTGGCGTGTTCACAGTCACCGTAAATGGTTGACCCACTTTTGCGCTGAACGACAGTGCTACTGGTGTCTTGCGAATATCAAGGAACTCGATCTTGTCACGCATTTCGTTACCAAGAACGTCTTTCGCTTGGTGAAGTTCGTTGGTCACTTCTTGAATCTGTACAACTGAGATTTCGTTGTTCTGCTCCGTCGCTTTTTCAACAGCGTAGTTCATGCTGTTGTCGCGCGGGTTATCGATGAACATGTCTTTCGTTAGGTTGCCCTTTAGGAAAGAGTTGGTGAAATCACGGTTGAATACTTTGTGTAGGTTCGAATCGTCTTCGATCAACAAACCACTTTCTACAAAGCTATCAATCTGTTTACGCCATGTGTCTACCACAGTGTAAACGTAGTGTGCGCCTTTAATACGGCCTTCTACTTTCAATGAGTCGACTTTCGCATCAACCAATTCAGGTAGGTCGTAGTAAGCTGAGTTATCTTTCAGGTTAAGTGGGAACTTGTTGCCCGCGTTGGTGATTTCGTACTCATCACGACACGCTTGGCTACAACGACCACGGTTACCTGAGTTACCCACACTTACTGAGCTTGAGTAACATTGACCAGAGAATGCGATACACAGAGCGCCGTGTACGAACACTTCGGTTAATACGTCGTGATCGTGTGCCACTTCCGTCAGCATCTTGATTTCAGGCAGGTTCAACTCACGAGACAAGTTAACGCGCGTCGCGCCAATCTTAGACAAGAACTTAATCTGACCTTCGTTGTGCGTAGTTAACTGAGTCGACGCGTGAACGTCTAACGATGGGAAATGCTTCTTAACCAGGTTGAATAAACCCAAGTCTTGAACAATGATGCCGTCCACTTTGGTGTTCACAAGCTGGTTCAGCAGTTTGGTGATGCTCTTGGTCTCGTGCTCCAGTAGCACAACGTTAAGAGTCAGGAACACTTCACAGCCGTATTCATGAGCAAGGCGAATCACACCATTCAATTCGTCTAACGACAGGTTAGAGGCTCTGTTACGAGCGTTGAATGTGTCTAAACCACAATAAACTGCATTAGCACCCGCTACGATGGCGGCTTTTATCGCTTCTACATCGCCACCTGGGGCTAATAACTCAATTTTTCTGCTCATTTTTGAAGTCGCTCACTTACTTATAATTTTTAAGCCGCGTATTCTACCCACATCACGATCTCTTTACCACCGTACAACACTTTTCAAACTAAATGACCTCAATAATTCCGAACGAATCCGATCTACCTATCCTTTATTCTTTACGCCGTTGCCCTTATGCAATGCGCGGACGAATGGGCATCGCACTATCACAGCAAAAAGTGTTACTTCGAGAAATCGTTACCAAAGACAAGCCTAGCGAACTATTGGCCAGTTCGCCAAAAGGAACAGTGCCTGTATTGGTGTTACCCAATGGACAAGTCATTGAACAGAGCTTGGATGTGATGAACTGGTCACTTCAACAAAACGATCCTCAAGATCTTCTGCGTTCAAGCAATCCAACGCTTAGCGAACAAGTTCAGCAGCTCATTAAAACCAACGATGAAGAATTTATTGGTCACTTAGAAAGGTATCGTGCATCGGTTCGTTACCGAAACATCGATGTTGAACAACGCCGACAAGCCTGCGAAACCTTCATTAAGCAGTTAGAAGTGCGACTTACCGATCAGCCCTACTTTTTTGGAGAAAGCCCAAGCTTGGCCGATTTTGCGGTGATGCCTTTCGTCAGTCAGTTTGTGCGAGTCGAAAAGAAGTGGTTTGTGAAATCGGAATATCAAAACGTAGGACGTTGGTTAAGAGCGCACCTTGAAAGTAAGCTCTACACCCAAGTCATGAAGCAATACCCTTTGTGGAATGAAACCAAGCAAGATTGTCTTTTTGGATAACTTAAGAGAATTTTGGGTGACTTAAGGGTATCTAGGGTGATCTAGGGGAATTCTGGAATAGATAATTCCTAGGTATTAAAGTAGTTACGTGACACTGTATCTTCTTTGTAAAGAACAGATATTCAAAGGCTTAACTGGGATTCCGTTGTCTCTTTACCGATAACTACTGTCTCTTAACTGGCAAACACAGTCTAAGCTAAGCCTTTTGTTCATTTTAACCTGATCACTGAATCGCTATCGAAATCTCGACTTCAGTTTCACCTTTGTATAGTTCAAAATCTGTCGTGTAAGTTCTCACATGTGGGCAGTCAGCAGCGCTGAAATACGCCCACACTTCACCCCATAGGTCGATCACAGCTTGTGGTAATTCACCTTCAGCAGAAAACGTTAAGTATTTACCTGCTTGTATTTCGGTTTCTACAAGCGTATCAACATTCTGATCCGTAAGTGCATTAGTACACGCGATAACATCAAATTCGCCCGTAAAGTCAGACTCGTAGTTAGTGTAAACGCCATACACTTTTGAATCCGGTGTTAATTTCGGAAATGCTTGGTCAAAAAAGCCCTGCCACAATTGCCCTATCTTGGCTCTTGCTGGGTCCATCTCATCGGTATTGGTGGTTCTTACTGAAAAACCATACGCCTTTACGGCTTCTATCGTTTCAACTTTCATTCGTTCTATTCCTAAGCCAATTGACGATCTAACTGTATTGAATCCAATGTTTTATAAGATAACGATGCTAATCTTGTATCTCTTTATGGCCACATTTTTCACAGACAAGGTGACGAGAAAACTCATCCATTGACGCGACAAACGGGCCAAGGAACCAACCTTTTATCATGCCTGCCCAAAACTCACTTCGCTTTTGGTTAGGTTTGTCTGCAAACGCACTCGTCTTTCTGACCAACACAACAACATGTTGTGTCTCTTCTCTGCACGCGGTGCAATAGCATTGTTCTATGGTGTTATTCATTTGAAAGCCTATGACGTTTTGAATGAAACATGCTGAAAGTGAGGGTTGTCGACACAGACATCCAATGTCGCTATTTGAGTTAATACGACAAGTTGTTGCTCGCCTTGAGTACTGACTTTAATGCACTCTTCACGGCTGTCATTGCGCTGGGTATCTAACCCGACACATTCAATCTGCTCGCCAGACTTCAGCGTTAACTTGATTGGGTATCGGTGCATGCACACAATTTCAATATAATCGTAATCGTTGCAACTAATCATAATATCCCTCCAATTCATCCACCACGCTAATGCGACACGCCATACTATGCAATATCTTTACAATCAATAAGTTACTCGTATCACAATCGCATTGCCATAATCAGATTATTGAGTAATTTGTTAAATTTAATCTCGTTCTCACCATTCACATTTCATCTGTGAACGACAATTTAAGGCTTCAAGAATCCTTTCCAATAATGGTACAAACCACCAATGTCTGAAGAACACATTAGCGACATTGCGCCTTTGATTTGTTCTTCGCTCCATTCCCACCATTTCATTTCTAGCAACTGAGCGATTTCAGTCTCATTGAAACGATAACGGATATGGCGTGCTGGGTTTGAACCGACAATCGAGTATGGCGCGACATCTTTAGTCACAACCGCTCGACTTGCGATGATGGCTCCGTCACTAACCTTAACACCACTCATGATCATGGCTTCTGTACCAATCCACACATCGTTACCAATCACGGTATCACCAGAGCGTTCAAAGCCGTCTATCGCACCTTCAAACTTCTCATCGTCTTGATAGAAAAACGGGAAGGTACTCACCCACTGGTTTTGGTGGCCTTGGTTGCCCGCCATCATAAACACGGCGCCAGAACCAATCGAGCAGTAGCTGCCAATGATCAGCTTATCGATGTCGGTTCTATCCGGTAATAGGTAACGCGCACAGTCATCAAAGCTGTGGTTATGGTAGTAACCCGAGTAATAGCTGTGCTCGCCCACGATGATGTTTGGGTTGGTCACTTGTTCTTTGAGTGACTTTCCAACAAACGGGCTTTCAAAATAGTTTTTCATGGTTGTACTCTTAGTTTCGTTCTTTTAGTTAGGTACTTTTGTTGCGTGTTGATGGTTGTAACTTGTTTATATTAGTGTAAAGGCAAACGTGCCCTATCGGCCGCCTGCAATATCAATAAACGAGCCGGTGACATACGAAGCTTCGTCTGACAATAACCATGCGATAGAGTTAGCGACTTCTTCTGGTGTGCCACCTCGTTGTAACGGTAACTGCGAAGCTAGTCTGTCTACGCGATCTGGCTCTCCGCCGTCTGCATGCATCTCAGTATAAATACAACCTGGCCTTACGCCATTCACTCGGATATTGCGTGAAGCTAATTCAAGCGATAAGCCTTTGGTGAGTGAATCCATCGCACCTTTCGATGCTGCGTAATCCACATACTCAAACGGTGCGCCAGTACGAGAAGCGGCAGACGATACATTCACAATCGAACCCGCGCCATCGGCTTGTTTGATAAAGGCTTTACTGCACAGAAAGCAGCTTGATACGTTGGATTTCATCACCTTTTCAAAGCGATCCAATTCAATATCAACCAACGGTGACTGGGTAAACAAGATCCCGGCATTATTGACCAAGTGCGTCACTGGACCTAGCTTATTACGAGCAATCTCAAATAAAGATTTCACGTCCGATTCAACAGACACATCCGCACGCACACTAATCGCGGTTCCGCCTTGTTCGCGAATCTCATTCACTAGATCTTCAGCTCGCGACTCATTGTGTATGAAGTTAACGCATACAGCATAGCCTTGACTGGCCAACAATTTAGACGTCGCTGCGCCAATACCTCGGCTTCCGCCGGTTACAACCACTACCTTGCTCAATGAAACCTCCTAATGTTTACTTATTCTGTGCAACCTGATTATTCGATACGACCTAGTTGTTCGTGACAAACTGATCGTATCGATACAAACTAATTGTTCGATACGATCTGAACCCACTGCGATCGCCACGCCGGCGCTTCGAATGGTTCTGGCCAAAACTCAGTTTGCTTTTGAATTAAACCATCAACAACCGTGTGAAAGGTGATCACTCGGTCTTTCAGCACACTGTCAGTAACTGAAATGTCCGTTACTACCGTATCACCTTCACAGACAATCGAATTGAGCGTGAACTCCCAAACACCATTGGCTGGATATTCAGAGTTGATTGCCGTGAAGTTGTGGCGGCCTACCGTCAATTCAGACGACTGAGGCCAATAGCCTTCAAAATCTGCGGCTAGCCATTCGCTTGCCTTGGCAAAATCATTACTGCGCATTGCATCCCAAAAACCTAATACCACTTGTTTTGGTGTCATTATTCTTCCTTAAAGTCATTCAGGTGTGGTGATTTTTAAATGTCTGCTTCGTTATGCGCACTTGCTAATGATCGTTAAAAGATCATCGACACTGTTAGCAATGTAATCGGGCTTGGTTTGCCAATTTTCAGGTTTCGATCGGCTATAACCTGCTGCAACGGCAATCACTTTTGCGTTTTTACCCAGCGCGGCTTCAATATTGCGAGCAAACTGTGTGTCCGCTTCATGGTCACCGATGTACATCAAACAAAGCTCGTTAGTCGGATCGGCGCCAAATATGTTCTCGACACATTTCACACCACCAAATGGATGGGGTTTTTGGTTACCGTTCGAGACATCGTCATAGCCCACGACCGATTTAAACAAATCACCAATGCCATAACTGTCGAGCACACCACGAATATTCAATTGAGAGTTTTGAGAGCAGATCCCATGTGGAAGATGAGCAAACTGATTAACCACGGTTTCCATTCCTTCAAACAAGGCAACGGCTGTTTGGTTTTTCTCTTGATGCTCTGCCCACATTCCACCAGCGGTCAACATTTCATCGTGTGATAAACCGTAATAATCGACATATAAGGCTTGCCAGTTTTTAGCCCCGTGGTTGGCTTCATGATAAAGCGCTTCGCTAAGCAAATATTTAGGTAAGTTGTCGCCTGACAAGTGTGGCGCGACTAAAGAGATAATATCTTTTGTGATTGCGATATTCTTTGGAACGGAATTGACTAAGGTTCCATCGTAATCCCACAGGATGGCATCTAACTTCATACACTATCTCTTTGTTTCGATTAATAATTTGAATTTATCATTCATAAGCCTATTTAGGGAAATCTTATTGTCTTGAATTTGAAAATTAGTCCAATCCGAACAATGCTAGAGAGCAAACCGTTACTAGCAAACAATAACCAAACAGCCTTTGTTCACATCACTGCTTTATCAATTGCAATATATGCGTATAATCCCCGCTCCATTGCGCTATCGTCGTTAAAAATAGCGCCATTCAACATTTTTAATGAGTACCCAATGTCGAAACTATTTTTCAAAGGCCGTATCGAAACAAGACAGAACCACGTTCTTGCTGGCTACAACGTAAACCGCGATGTGAAAGCGGGTACTGAAGAATCTCCAATCGCAGTAATGGTTCAAACTGAAGCGCGCAAAGCAGAAGTTGAAGCACTAGCCGCTGAAAATACTATCTTCGTTACTGTTACAGTCGACGCAGACAAAGAAGAGAACACCATCGAGCTTGATACTCTACTGAACAAGCCAAAAACGATGACGTTTGAAAAGACCCCTAACCGTAACGATCCGTGTTCTTGCGGCAGCGGTAAAAAATACAAGAAGTGTTGTGCATAAGGCTTCTCACTCAAACTGCCAATAGCACGATGAGTTAAGTAATATCTAACGGGAAGATCATTGAGGTCTTCCCGTTTTTATTTGCCTAAGCCAAACTCACAAACTCAGTCGAGGTTGTCTGGTGTATTCAGATATGTTCCACATTGGGTACATTTGTAATCACCTGTCGCGCCCGAACCTGTAACACCAAAAGATAGAAACTCCGATAAAATTCGTTGGAGTAAGCTCGGTTCTTTATCTTCAGCTTGTGGTGCCTTTTGCACTTGGCTACTGAACATCGTGTACCTATGCAGTGTAAGTTCCTTACAGTTACAGCAGAACGCTCTCGTCTTCTCACTTCCATACATAATATCTATAGCCTTAATTCAAAGCACAAATTCAACACATGGCAAATATGCCACATGTTGAGTTAAATCTATATATTTTCATGAAGTTATGAGCAAATTAAAGCGTTTCAAAGAAAGGTAAGCTCTCGACTGTTAAGTGACGTGTTGATGAACAAAGTTATTCAATTCAGTCACGCTTCTGATGATGTAAACCTCTTTCTCTTTAGCGCGCAATTCTAACTGCGCTTTAAAGTCGTCATTCCAAAATTTAGGACACAGTTTTAGTGTCTTATAACTTTGTATCGTGCCTTTTATAACTGAACTTCCATCAGGCCAGCCTTCAGGTTTAACGAATAGACCTTTGAGCATTCGCTTGGTTACAAACCAGTAGCTAATTGAATAAGGAAGGTCGATATAAACCAAGGTATCAGCTGCATCTAAACGTGTGTTGAACGAGCCTAGAGGGCCAAAACCATCGATGATCCAGCTTTCTGACTTAAGTATGCTCTCATGAGCCTCCTCAAATACTTCACGTTCAACAAACTCTCCGTTGGCCTTGTAAACAATAGAGTCCAACTGGTGAAGCTCTATCCCTGTAGCTAGTGCTAACGCCTTGCTGACTGTGGATTTTCCACTCCCAGGCTTGCCAAAAACCGCGATCTTTTTCATATGACTTCCTCTATTCAGATAAAACCCATAAGACAGCGACAAAAAACCCACCTTACGGGTGGGTGCGATAAACAAAGCGCATCAACAATCCCACCATTCCTATGGAATGATGATAATTCGTTGGTTAGATTGCGCTAAATTCAGTTTCATAAAACTACTTTTATATACTGTTGCTTAGTTGTCAACACAATGACTAATGGGCGATATCATCGTCATATCGCACCCATTAATAGTCTTAATGAGTGCTTATTGATCTTGGTTATTTTGCTTTCTTTTTCGCCACTGTCGCTTCTGATAGCTTGCTTAGTACACCCGATACTTTCTTAACGACCTCGTCACAGCCATTGATCGCGTGACGGTCTACCAAGTAATTAGGATCGTTGTAAGACAACCATACTTTCTTATTAGAATCCTCAGTGACTAACACCTTCTGCGGTAAATCTATCGCGACTTCTTGAGCACATTGCATTAATGGTGTCCCTACTTTCGGGTTACCAAAGATGATGACTTCCGTTGGTCTCAATTCAAGATCGACCTTACTCGCGTTTTTCTGATGGTCGATTCTCGCAAACAAGGTCAAACCTTTGCTCTTGGCGATTTCTTCAAAGCGGTCAGCGGTCTCTTTCACTGAATAATTACTTTGGTATTTAATCAAACCATCAGAAGCCGCAGCTGAAAATGATGCCGAGAGTAAAATGGCGCATAGTGGTAGTAATTTTTTCATCGTCACCTCTGAGATTTAACCTAATCAAACTTACATTCATAGCGCCACTTCCAAATTCAGCGACGTAACCCATGTCAGTATAGACGCGATTCCATTCTCAGTTTGCAGAGAGGATCACTTTTCTAATGCGTCTTATTATCATCAGTTTAGGTGGGGATTTTTTCAAAAGTTAAACACACGATCAGTGCCACGATTTGGTTCCACATTTCTCACATTGGTATTCGTAATCACTGTCGACAGAAAAACCGGGAACTTTATGGTCACCTCTAAACAATAACGTCATCAGGTATTCCATCAACACGCCTAACTTCCATTGTTTCTTTTCAGATTCAGCGTCCGCTTTAGATTCAGCATCGGAAGCGCTAACAGCAAGGTGCGGGGTAAGTGCGTCGCACTGCTCACAGTGATAAGGGTGTTTAATATACTTATTATCAAGCATTTATATAAGCCAACTGATATTTATAAATTTGATACATACTAACAACTTATCACTCGGTTCTCGAACTTATTGTTGTCCACTAGAGTTTTATTAGAAAGAAATGAGACACAAGGTAAGTGCCATGCATCTTGAATCAGTTACCATCGAGATCTCCCTCATTGAAAAGCTAAAGCTATTCTTACGCTAAGGTATGAAATTAACTTTTACTTTAATAGCCCTTTTTCCGCAGCACCTTCAAGTTGCACTTCTAGCTCTTTCCATAAGGCACGACTGCCTTTAGAAATACGCTCGCCATTGAAGGTCAGTACTTTGTCTTTGGATATGTTGTGCTTCTTCCAGCTGTGACCACCACCATGGATGTTATGAAGCAAAGGCGGCACTCTATCGATCGCCTTACCAAATCTGGCTTCTGGTGACTCACCTGCTTCGAACTCAAGCCATAAATCCAAATACTCGCTTCTTGAATGGCTCGGTAATGATTTCAGCAAGCGCTCAACGCAGTTTCTCTCTTTGAGCTTGTTTTCTGCGGTTTCACTGGCATAAATGATGGTATCTCCGGCATCGATTTCCCCAAGGTCATGTATCAGTAACATCTTCATCACTCGCGTAATATCGATTTGTTCATTGGCATAGTCTTTCAACATAAGAGCGCTCAAACAGACGTGCCAACTGTGCTCAGCGGAGTTTTCATATCGATCCAATCCAACCGGTTTTGTCTGTCGATGAACATCCTTTAATTGTTCAATCTCGACCATGAATTGCAGAATGCCTTTGATTTCTTCCACGATGAGCTTCCTTAACTTAAGTTGATGATTTAGCGGTGCGGAGGGTTAACCTAACGAAAGAGAAGCGTTACTCCCAATGAACCGACATTTTGTAATACGCAACACCCGATGGTTGTGGGCTAAGCTTATCTACCTGTTAGCCATAGGGTGTTCAGGGTTTAACTGAAGCAGATCCCACAAGTTACCGTAAAGATCTTCAAACACAGCAACGGTGCCGTAGCCTTGCTCTTTGGGCTCTCGGACAAAGTTAATGCCCAAAGACGTCATACGTTCGTAATCACGCCAGAAATCATCGGTGTTTAAGAATAGGAATACGCGTCCACCAGCTTGGTTGCCGATGAAATCAAGTTGCTCTGGCTTGGAAGCTCTAGCAAGTAACAGGCTAACACCGGTTGAATTTGGTGGAGCAACAACAACCCAACGCTTATCTTCTTGTGGTAGATACGTGTCTTCGATGAGATCAAACTTAAGCTTGTTTACATAGAAATCAAGCGCTTCATCGTAGTCTTTTACCACGAGTGCAATGTGGACAATATTCTGTTTCATAACATACCTTGTTGGGGTTTTACTGCGGGGAATGATGCCATGAAGCAGGTAAAGACACTAGGTGTCGTATCATAAATCGTAGTATCTCGTCCTTCACAATCTAAAGGCTATTCATCAGCTATAACTCCCAGAATCCGAGTTCGACGCCACCTTGAATAACAATGGCACACATCCCGTGACGTGGTAACTCCATTGGCGGCACCGCAACTTCGGCGCCAAGTTTCTCGGCGGCATTTACTGCAGACTGAATATCATCTACCAGCGTGTAATGACGAACAGTTGGTTCTTCAGTTTCACGAAGCGGCGCTCGAATGCCAATTACCCCACCATTAGATAGCTTTGCAGTGCGCGCCCCACCAAGGTTTACATCTGCACCACTGAACTTCACGTTGTAGAGCTGAGCGTATGTTGCACAAACAACATCGACTTCCGGGGTAACCACTTCAAGATATTGAACCTTCATCAAATTTCCTTTTCGTGTTCTTTAAGACTCTCAACCTGCATATAGCTGTTCAGGAGTGTCCCATCAACAATTAATCGGTTTCATATTACTAAGCAATTCGACCGCGCATGATAAATTGCGGGCCTGCTGCGCCACCTAAATACTGTTCATTGGTATCTTCGAAGCCGCCTTTCTGATAACAGTTAAATGCTGCGGGATTTTTGCAATTCACAGTTAAGTAAATCGACTGATACGCTGAGTAATTCGCTTTTAAATATGGAAACAAAGCTTTGACCGTGCCAGTTCCTAAACCTTTACCTTGCTGGTTTTTATCAAGCACAAAAGCTCTTAGCCCAATGCTTCCTTCAGGGCAGAATTGGTAGTGCTCTGCGTAAGCGATATCCAGCTTAAAGAAACCAACAATTTCGTGATCAGACTTAATCACGTGCAAGTGCGTCGTTTCACTGCCGTCTAATAAAAACTCTGCAGCTGTACCAGCGAACTTAACCTGTTCATCGGCGAGTTGGATGGCCTGAACTGACGCCACATGGGATTCTTCAAGCCTTTCGATAGTTATCATTGCTCTTCCTTCTGTATAGCACCCACGAAAAACCGACTAGAGCTCATCGCTAGTGTCTCGAGAACCGTAGTTTGGGAAGTTGATATTAAGAACGTTATCATCCTCAAGTGTGAATAGAACACTTCCATTCTCTACACCGGTTTCGTTCCTATCTGAACAACCTAGAAACAACTCCCAATCAAACGAATATTGAAGTCGGTATTGATTCTCATTGATGTGTAGAACGTCTTTGATTTTGATACCGTTCACCACATGTGCCATATCATCGATGTATGACAGGTCTGGGATTAACTTTTCTTCGAAATCACTCTTATGCTCGGTTAAGAAGTTGAGCAGCTCAGAACATAACTCGGAGCTATGAACCAATGGTTTAGACAGACTAGAAAACAACATTTCTAAATACTCCAAGGATTGTTTTGATATTGGGCGGATGCGCGCGAACCTGTTACAAATTCAAGCTCAGCCAGCGCGAACCTTTAAAGCTAAACGTTACTATTATCCGAACTATTAAACGAGTACATTCGAACTTCATCTCGAGGAAACCAGCCCAACTTTTCGTAAAACTGTTGAGCATTGATGTTGTCGTTATAGACAAACAAGTGGGTCTTCGGGATGCCTAACCCTGCAAGGGCGTTGACCGCCTCTGCAACAAGCTTACAACCTAACTTTTGCCCTCTGAAGTTGGCCGAGACAGCTAAATGTTGTAAATACCCACGACGTCCATCCGTTCCGACCAACACAGCGCCAATGATCTCGTTGTTACTTTCAGCCACAAAACTCAGACCGGGGTTACGCTCTAAATAGCTCGCAATGCTTTCTTTCGAATCGGCATCGCGAATACTCATGCCTTCTGTCTGGCACCACAACGCGATCACTGAGTCGTAGTCTGAAATGTCCATTTCCCGAATGTTGACCACTCTACTCTCCTTGTTTATACGGGTACTTAGTTAGCCGTGTTTCTCGTAATAAATGAGTAGCTAATAATACTTATGTGTTAACGAATATCTTGGCAGAACCTAAAGAGATAACCGTCAGGAGTTTGAACGATGAACTGCTTCTGAGTCGCGATCAAACCCCCACATTGATAAGACTTCGACTCTAACGCTAAGTAAATAGAATCAGCGGCGCTTTCGTTAACTCTCTGATAAAGTGGTTCGATATCGATAACATCCCATTGAAAGTTAACGCCACACCCTAAAGGAAATTCCAGGTCACCTGAAAGCCATTTTCGACTTTTGCCCGCAATCCCTTCAAGCATCACATCAACACCATCAAGCGTTAGATAAGCAAACTCCTCATCTGGGCGCTCGTATTTCACTTCAAACCCCAACACATCGACAAAGAAGGATTTGCTCACATTAATATCGAAACAATAAAGCTCTGGAACTACTCGTAATGTCATGATTTACCTATTCACTAAATAGCGAGAGATTAGTAAGAATCTAATCAGGATTTCTACTCTAATATAGATTTAATTAATCTGTATACTTTAGCTAGCTTTGTAAAGCCTTTCGTTGATCTCCCAAAGCGCGTTTCTGTTCGAGTCATATGTTAGAAGTTCAATAGCTTCTTGGTAGTCACACCAACGGTAATCTGTGTGTTCATTTGATAATTGAGGATCTTTCGTCACTTTAACTGAGAAGGAATGCTCAGGAATTACGAATGGATGCTCAGTCCAATTGTGATTTCCTGCATAAAAGACTTTTGGAAGCATGCACATTGAATCGAGCAACTGCCAATTACAACCGACTAGCTGAGTCTCTTCAGAGAGTTCTCGTTTTGCTGCTTCAAGTAATGATTCATTGTCTTCGCCACCACCCGATATTGCCTGCCAAACACCATTGTCCCTTCTGCGTGCGATTAAAAATCGAGATTTGTTATCGACTGTTTTGTAGGGAAAGACTAAAACTTGAAAAGGTGATCTCATTGATATGCCCTCCAATCGTTCACGTTTACGGCGCTAGCTTCCCAAGGATGACCGGATCGTTAAGCAAATTCGTCAGAGGAAGAAACAATGGCTCTGGTAACTCATCGAGCTTAAACCATTTCCACTGCTTACATTTATCAGGTTCTGTTATCTCTGGTTCGCCGCTAGCGTCAGAAGCAACAACAAACAGCGTTATATAGTGCTTGTTCTCTTTCTCAAAAATATCATTGGTAAAAGAAAGCTTCTCAAATGCACTAACAACTAAACCAGTCTCTTCGAGTGTTTCGCGTTTGGCACACTCTTCGATACTTTCACCCCACTCAAGGTGTCCGCCCGGCGTTGCCCACGTATGAGCCCCATGAGAACCAATTCGTTCTCCAAGTAGTACTCGTCCTTCACGTAGAATAACCGCAGCTACACCTACTCTTACTTCCTGACTCACTTAAAACTCCTTAATTCTTACCAAGTGACAAACGTACAGCTAAGGTTTGACCAACGCTACACATGAATACGCCGACCTGTCGGCATTGCTTCCAAACGCTCGCCTAATACTTCTTTCAACAGGCCATAAGCTTTCTTGCCTGTGCAGTGCCCTGTATACAGTTTATCAATGGGGTATTGAGACAGCGTCAATCCAAGCTCTCTAATGTCTTGCTTTGTGCCACCAATACTATTCAATAATGGTAACCCCACTAGATGAAAGCCCCCGACAACGGCTTTTATTCTCGCTCCTGGGAACATAGTAACCGCTGTTTCAACCATATTGAGAACGCCACTATGCGCACAACCAGTAAATATAACTAAACCGTCTTTCTCTTTAATCACCAACAGTAATTCATGATCAAATGAGTCGCGCTCCTGTCGATTCTTCGACTGTGTATAAAGGTATTTATTACCCTTAGGTTGTTCGTGTTTCACGCTAATATCTGTGATAGCAAAGACATTTGAGGCGATCTCAGTCGTACGATTAACGAAGACTAACTGCTCGTTGCTGTTTTCTAGTAAGTCCGGATTGATCCCGACATCACTTTTGAAACCGAAAGCCCGGAAATGATAGCTTTTCTGTTCGCAATTTTTAAGAAACACTTTGGCTTTAGAGTTATGAGCAACAAAATCAGCGGTGCCATTACAATGATCATGATGCCTGTGTGATATGACAGCGAGGTCTACATCTTTGATATCAATACCCAGTAATGGTGCGTTTTGACAAAACGTATCGCCACTTCCCATATCGAACAAGATCTTTAGCGATTCAGTTTCAATATGCAGTGATAGTCCGCGCTCAACGGCTAAATCTTTCCTGTTATCCAGTCGAGAGTTGTCAACCAGCGTCGTTATTTTCATAGTTCCTTTTGATTCATTTACGAATCGCACATTGCCCAACGGAAATAAGGTCTTTGACCATCCATTCGCTCAACCTCTGCACCCAACCTTTTGTAGAAATCATGCGCTTTCTTATTATGTGGACTTGCCGTCCATGAGATGTGAGAGGCATATGATGACTCCGCTTGTGACTTTAAAGCCAACATAAGTTCATGGCCATACCCTTTTGATCTTTGATTTCCTGTTACCAATAGGTCGTCAAGCCAGATTGATGGCTCTCCACTGAAGGATGAATATCGATAGTGATACAGTGCGAAGCCAAAAGGCTCACAATTCCGTTCCAATATTAATGCATGAGCAAATGCGTAATCACCAAATAGTGTGCGTTCGATTTTCTCTATAGTTGTCGAGATTTCACCACTAAACCCTCTCATACTCCGGTCAAAGTCAGCTTTTTGTTCAATAAACTCTAACAAGACACTTGAGTCTTCTTTCGTCGCAGTCCGTACGATCAAGGTCTTCTCCATGTTTGGTAAGCCTCATGCTGTATAAAGGTGTGGAGCGCGCTTGTCGTTCAATGCGAGCTAACTAAAAAATGACGCTGCTGATTAACTTAAGCTCATACGCCGGAGAGACTAAACTCAACTAAAAGTACCGAGGGTTGGGAATCAGAAATAAGCACTCAACTATATGTAATTTCCAATATATTCGCTAATTGACTCAGTAGCCTCAAACGAATAACTAATTGGAAGTGTAAGGTTCATCTTCTCGACTTCTACAGCTAACGAACCGTTTTCTACCTCAAACTCTTCCCAACGGATCTTTCTTACTTTTGTTACAGCTTTTGCAGCTAGTAAGAGTCGAGCGAACTCTGCAGGACTATAGCCTTGCGTCTCAGCAATAAAATGCTGCTTTTCTAAGGTTCGGCCTTGCGCCAAAAGTAGATAGAACTTCGCAATGTCGTAGACATGAACATATTGGTTATAGCCGATAGACGGCACACCTACTTGAATCGTTTGGCTAGCGAAAGATTCTACAATTCGTTTTAGCTGACAATCCTCACCGCCATAAACCAAACTAGGACAGTAAACGACGTGCCACCTGTTTCTAATAGCGCTATGTATCGTTTCTACGTCTAATCTAACGGCGTCTAAGGGTTTCAGTCTAAACTGTCTCAAATCAGCGCTAGAGGCGTTGCCAAATAGCCAAACACCTGATGTATGTATCTTTGTTGCTCCTTTAGCAGCAAGTAGGTCTAACTCAGAGAGCAATTCCTGCTCCACATCGGCAATTTCATGTGCGGAGAATTGTGACCAATGTGGACGCGCACAATTCACAACCACGTCAAAGAAGCCTTCATAGTCAGCTCTATCTTTTATTAACCCAACTAAAGGAGGAGTGACGACTTTGTCTCTACCGTATGTAAAAACTTCAAAGCCACTTTTTGTGAATAGCGATGTAACGTGACGACCAATGTATCCACTAGCCCCCGCAATTAGTACTTTCGTTATTCCCTTATTCTCTCCATTACACATAACCAATGACATGCATCTCCCTTTGAAGAAACATTCTTCAATATACGCTCAGCCAATACACTCTTGGCATTTATGTGTTGATCGCGTTAACAAGCCCCTTTGATTCCAAAAAGTATTGTGATGTGAATAGTTAGATATCAACCTTTTCTGTGAGCCTTGCTTTCAATTTTATGCCCAACTTAATGTGGGCTTTGGGTTGAACCATTGGCTCTAAGCCAAACTGCTTTCTTGTATTATTCAATAACAAAGGCGGTAACTTTTCTTCACAGTACATGGCGTATTTTTCAAAGTACAGTCTCGAGTATGCACCATCAGCGATATCAAAAGGTTCATCAAGTTGAAGTCGCTTATGTTTAACCCAACCTTCGAGTGAATACCAACATGATAGATATAAAGGCCCCCAAAGATTCAGAAAATGCTTTTTTGATACCAAATCATGAGTAGCAAAGTACCCCATTCTCTGCAACGCGACACTTACAGCTTGAGCTGCTTGTAATTCTTCTTTGCTCCATGTCGATACATAATCCACACTAACGTCACTAGTTACCTGACTATAAGGCTCTCTTTTGTGAGCGTCTGTCACCAACCTAATCGCAGGTTTTAATGCTGACATCTCTTCCATCGCCCAATTCAACAATTCGGCATTACGACTTCGGGTCGATTCCTCAATAGATTTCGAACCTTGTTTCAGTCCAACCAGTAAGACGAAAGTTAAAATAACCATGACCATATCCATTACACCGGAGACACCACTCCAATCAAACTCATGGAGCTTTACTGTCACTTCTTTTGAAATGTCTATTGCTGATGAAATTGTTAGAAATAAAGACGCAACAAACACCGATAGTAAGACAATGTTTAATATTATTTTTCTCATAACCTTCGTCCAAAAATTTTGTATATCAAATCAATACTGAGCTAAATAGTAACCTAAGTAATTACCAACATTAAATAACTCTTTTAACCAGTCAAAAACCGTACGTAGTTGATGCCAAAAATGGTGAGCTATACTTGTTAAGAGAACATGGTTCACTCCGATAAGCACTATTGGTTAGAAGAGTTATCGCCGCTTGAAGTAGCTGACATCGCGATCACCTCACCTCACCCATTGTGCCGAAAACACTAAAGTTGATTCTAGCTGGAAATGCCAATCGTTTAGCATCATTTTTATATACCGAAATGGATAATAAACACTTGTTATGTACTTTTTATTGAGGCCTATCTTCTGGGTTATCATGATACCAGGCTTCGAGCAGTTCCCGACCATAGATGACTTCTGTCTGCATATGCATGTAAAGAAGGAATACAGCCAATAGAAAACTAACTCCGTTCAACCACCTTAATGCTTGTTTACGCTCTGCATCATAGAAAAACATACTGACACCAACAAGCAAGAAAGGATAACAACCTATAAGAAGTAACAACCAGCCAAGGTAACTTGATATTGCCATATCTGTCATGTCCGCCCCCTCAGAGCCATTAGAAAACTCATTGTATATTAGAGTAACTATTCAGCTATTAGGAGTTCACATAATCGAGTTTCGAGGTACTTCAAGTTGGGGGTTGATGCTGGGATGTTAGGCGTGAGCACCACCTAACCGAAACCATTACACCGCAAACACAAAACTCGACCGAAACTAAAAAATGCCGAGCGTTGTGAATTAGTCTTAAGCTAATAAAAACTAAGTGCTACTCTCCACTTTCAAAGTGGGCAAATACTTCTGCACCAGTCATATTTTTTGTTTCATTTTTAAATTCGTAGTATTCGGGCTTTTCATCGATGAATATCTGATGAGTTAACTTGTAGTCATCCCCAGACATCAATAAACCGACAGGAAGGTGATACTGATTATTTGGCACCAAAAAGTAAAACAAGTGAGTACCACATTTACCGCAGAAACCCCTCTCAGCCCAATCGGACGACTTATATCTAACTACATTCGATTCACCTGATATTTTAACTGAATCAGCGCAATCAATGGCTAACATCGGACCGCCCGACCAATTTCTACACATACTACAATGACAAGCCCCCAATTCATTACTGGCGTACTCTACTTCCAACTTAACCGAGCCACATAGGCACTTTCCTTTACCTTTCATAAATCCTCCAATCTTTGCAATGTGTGTAAAATGAATAGCCGATAACGCTTTTTATACCGATGACTTAATAAGAAAGGCTATTTTTTGTTTCCCTTCTCCGACAAATACACGGCATACTTTTTAGAGATCCAGTTATGAATATGAAGCCCTGTTTTACGAACAAGATACCAATCTATAGCAACTAAAATCACCAAACCGATTACAGTTCCCATTATAAAACCTCCATGCTCATTGAATTGTCACTCTAGCAAATAGGACAGAAAAGCACCGTGAACCTAGACATACTATCAATGCAAGTTGGATGAATTAACGCGGCCTGATGTTTTCAGCCACACGCCACAGCACACCACTTGGGTCGGTGATACAAAACTCAAGCATTCCCCAAGGTTGCTCAACAACCTCGGAAACGGTAACTTCAAATTCCGACACTACATTAGAGTTTTGGATGTGTTGATACCAACTTTTTACGTCTTCAACCAGCAAGTGCATCATGTAATTGTGACAGTGCGCAGGTTCATAAAAATTTTGCAGAAGGAACGCACAACTGCCGTGTCGTAGATAGGCGATATCGTGAAATTCAGACTTCACTTCAAAGCCGATTGACTGGTAAAAACGCTTGGATAAATCGAAGTCTTTCGCGGGTACAAAAGACTTAGTTTCTGAGACTTTGAGGTTTTCCATCCTACATCCTTATAGTGTTGATATTCTGCTCCTGACACGCTTAACGCTTTAAGTGTTTACAGCGTTTATTGAGAGCCCTTATTCAGAGTCTTGCTGAAATGAGTCGACTTCGGCTTTAGTTAGATAACGCCACTGACCTGCTTCAACATCTAAACGTACATCGCCAATCTGTTCACGGTGTAGGCCAACAACTCGATTCCCGACCGCAGCAAACATTCGTTTTACTTGATGAAACTTACCTTCTGTAATGGTCAACAGCACTTCTTTACTGGTAATCACTTCGAGCTCTGCCGGACGCGTCGGTTTTTGTTCGCCCTGCAATTGAATGCCCGCTTTAAACTTATCAGCGACATCGTCTTTGATATCTCGTGACAATGTCACGCGATACACCTTCTTACACGACTTGGTTGGCAGAGTGATGTTGAATGACCATCGCCCATCATCGGTAATCAAGACTAAGCCTGTGGTGTCAGCATCTAAGCGCCCTGCAATGTGCAGTTCTGATGCTTTGTCTATCTCGATGTAGTTGAACAATGAAGGATAAACTTCGTCGATGTTAGAGCAGATAGTACCCGCAGGCTTATGCATTAAGAGGTAACGAAATTCACGTAATTTAAGAGGCGTGCCATTTAACAAGATGGTGTTGCTTTCATGAACCTGAGTCGATTCATCGGTGACCGTCTCACTGTTTACGTTCACCTCGCCATTATGGATGCGTTCAATTGCTTCAGGCTTGGTTAGTTCAGTGCTTTTACATAGGTATTTATCAAGGCGCATTAATCGTCAGCACCACATTTTGCGCATGGCTTATAAGTACGTTCGCCTTGAGCAATCACCACATAGTCTCGAACGCAGTTATCACATAGCGCCAATTTTGGGTAAGCGTCTTTCTGTTTCTTTGCGTTGATGTCGCCTTCGGTGGTGTATACGGTTCTCATTTTTATGCCTTGTTTTAATAACTTGCTAGGCGCAAATTGTATCACTGTTTACAGCCTTGTTTGGAGTGGTGGTGAATAGATAAATTGATTTTAAGCACCGCCATTCCAAGATCCCTCCCCGTAACGGCTTAACCATGAACAACAAAGTCAACGTGCCACGGCTATCAGTGGTAAAATGATAAAAGCTCACCAACTTATGAAGTCGATAATGAAAGATTGTAATCAATGCGGAAAATGCTGTATCAAATACGGAGATGGCGACCTTGCCGCGACTCAAGAAGAGATCGATTTGTGGGAGTTGTTCAACCCAGACATCTTTGAATATGTTCGAGGAAGCGAGATATGGTTTGACCCTGAATCTGGCGAACGTTTAACTCGCTGCCCTTTTCTGGAGCTAGTTCCGACGAAAGACACCAAGGCTCAAGCCAAGTACACATGCAGCATCTACTTAGACCGACCAGAAGATTGCAGACACTATCCAAGTCTGATTAATGAGATGGTACGAGATGAGTGTGAAATGATTGAGGTGGTGGATTTACAAAACACGAAGAAAGCTCAAAGGAAACTCGACCTATTGATGAAAGACAGCCGCCCTTCAAGCTATTCGTAAGCGATGATCTTTTGAAGATCAATCTTCAGTATTAGCTAGTAGCCGCTAAAACCTTAAGCCAAATACTGGTTCGCTTCTAACCAATCAAGCGCAACCAGTGCCGCCAATGAGCATACCGCTCTGTCGTTGCCATCCACAAACTTAAGCTCTTCGATTTCAGCATCTGGAGACAGTTCGCCTGTATAATCAGCAAGATAACAAGTCAATTGCACTGATACGCCTTCCGCTTTGCCATCAGCTTGGCCTGTAAACGTCTCGACGTATTTGATGGAGTCAGGCACTAAATCAACTGAGATCTCTTCTTTGATTTCGCGAACCAGTGCTTGCTCATCACTTTCGCCAGCTTCACGCTTACCACCCGGTAGATAGAACAGTTCTTTGCCTTTTGATCTGACCATCAACAGCTTGCCGTCTTTGATGAATATCCAAGCCAGCTTATCAATTACCTTATGCATGTCGTTAGACCTTATTTCTGTTTTAGTTCTCGTTCTTACTGAATCAAGCCACACCATTAGTCGCGACCAAACAAAGCCTGGGTATGTTACACGCTGGAAGGAATATACTCTATTGAATCGAATAGGAAATATCATCGCCAAAACGAAAAATGACAGCGTTCGAGACAATTCTCGTCAACTGTCATCGGCGTTGTTTACGGATTGCTTTCTAGTCGTTCGTAGATAGAATCAATCGACTAGCCACTTAAGCGCAGAGTCATGGTCTTCGAATGACTTAATCTCACCGGACACAAACCAACTGCCGACTTTTGATGCCATTTCTTGCCAGCTTTTATCACCATAAATCGCGATTTTGTCTATCTTCGAATTGAGCTCTAATCCCAATTTGAAATCATCCCAAGCTGCACGTAACTCCCATCCTGTTAAGGTTGAGATATCGACCAGCATCTTGAGTTTAGATGAATCGAGTTCTTCTAGCGTGGTATTTAGAATTGGCATCATTGCCTGATAGTCATCGTGTGTGAGTTTGCCTTTCGCTTTGAACACAACGATGGTTTCACCGCTAACACGTTCAATTCCAACCGATATTCCGTGACGTTCGACACTCATAACCTAGCCCTCATAGTGGAAACTAGAGTTAGCTTAGAGGATTAAACAGCAAAGAGATGAGAAGTTTACGTCAAAACGGACAAGCGCTTTATCTGAACTTAATATCAGAGAATTAATCGCGCTACTCCAACAGTTCGCTTAGGGATTGAACTTGTACGATACCTGGATGCTGTGACTTAAGCTCAGCACCTTCCGTGTTCAACCACACCGCTTGCAAACCCGCTTCAAGTGCTGGGTAAATGTCTTTCTCTAGAGTGTCGCCTACCATGGTGATCTCTTGTGGTGAAACACCGAGCTTAGAAATAATGGCAGGATAGAACCCCGACTCGAACTTAGAAAAGCCAATGCTCGCCTTACAAAAGTAACCCAAGATATATTGAGACAGGCCAACACGCTCAAAGGCTCGAATGATGTCGTCTTTACTGGAATCACCAGCATTGGTAGCAACATAAACTAGATGAGTTTTCGACAACTCCCACAGTAATGCACGAGCACCACTCACTTCTTGTACGGTTTCCCAGTCACACATCTTCCCTTGTGCGTCTGGGAAATCGACCATCAGCGTATTGCCCCAGTCGAATAAGACTATTTCTGTTAATTCGATTAGCTTTGTCATCTTGCCTCCTGCATACGATGAATTATCTAATGTTTAAGCGAGCCTATAAAAACTTCTCGGACGGTTAGGCTCATTATGGACAACCTTGTTACTGTTTATGGAGCACGATCTTCTAAACACAAAATACCCTTTATTGATAAACCACTTTGAAACGCTCCAACATAAGTAGCATGTCTTCACTTGGTGAGATCTTGAGCTCTTCACATTCACGAGAGAAGAAGTTCCAGTGAGCTTCTTTCCACCATTCGAGTGTTTTGTCACCCTCGCCTTCGGCAGCAGCAAACTCCGCCGTCACTTCGTTATATTTGCACTGTGAGACTGAAGTGATCTCTACAATGCAAACTGGCTTGCCATCCCAGTCAGTGACGACTTGCAAGTGACCAACTACTGGTCTCGTCTCGCCTTCATGGCTGTACCAATATTCAAGGCTGCAAGACGCTTGTTTTTCACCCTTGACAATTAACTGGGCGCAGAGGTTGGCGTTGTATTCATCAGCACAGTAATAGTCGGCACTAAAAGAGGTGTATTGCGAAGCAACGTCTGCTGGTAATGTGTTGAGGTAGCTATCAAGATAAGCTTTGCTTCTTTCTTCCATGATCTTTCCAAATTCAATATCAGGTTGAGCCGATAAACACTTATAGATTAAGCATCTGGCTGCATTGGGAGTAACCTATCAAGTCAGGTTATAGCTGTAAACCGAGTGAATATCAAAATGTGGGCTGAGAAAGAAGAATATAGGTAGGATTTCGAGGCCAGTACAAGGAGATCCAAAAAGTGAAAGAAGAGCCAAAAGCACCTTTAGTCGGTGCTTTTGGCTCTTAGTATCTCGTTACTAATAGCTCGTAACTGACGGGGTATTAACGGTTCAAGAAGTCGACCGCTTTGTCTGGGAAGTCGGTAAACACACCATCAACTTTGACTTGGTTGTAGAAGACATCCAACATGCCATCAAAGTTATCAGCATAAGCTGGGATTCTTCCTGGGTCAGCACGGAACGTGTACGGGTGAACATCTAAGCCCGCGTCTTTTGCTGACTTCATTAACGGTTTAATAATGATGTTATCTTTGGTCGATGCATCGTCCACCAACATTGGCTTCCAAGGGCCTATTCCTTCCGCATAAGACGCCACTTTTTCCATGCCACCAGCTTCAAACATCCAGTCGTAACTGTACGGCGTTGCTTTGTCACCTTGGTAGGTCATGGTTTCATTCCAATCTGTATAGGCCATCAACTGAACGAGCTTAAGATCCATTTCCATCACTGGCATGAGCTCATCGTTAATGCGTTGAAGTTCATTGGCGTCAAAACACTGCAAATACACTTTGTCGTCTTTCGATAGGTAACCATATTGATGCAAGGTCGCAAGTACCGCTTTGGAGATGTCTTTGCCTTCGTGACGATGGAACCAAGGTGCTTTAATTTCAGGATAGATGCCGACGTCATAACCTAAGGTCTTATTTAGGCCTTGGATCAGCTCGATCTCTTCTGCAAAGGTAGCGACACGAAAATCAGACTGCCACATTGGGAAGCGCGTTGGGTACCCTGCCACTCTTTTACCTTGGTCATCGAGGTTAAAGCCTTCGGTCACTTTCAGGGATTTAATCTCAGCGAGCGTAAAATCAATCGCGTAGTAGCGGCCATCTGCGCGAGCGCGTGTTGGAAAGCGATCCGCGACATCGGTGACGCGGTCTAGATAATGATCATGCAAAACCACTAATTGGTCGTCTTTGGTCATCACGACATCTTGTTCGATGTAGTCGGGTTTCATTGCGTAAGCGAGCGCTTTAGCGGGTAAAGTGTGTTCAGGTAAATAACCAGAAGCGCCGCGATGCGCAATCACTAAAGGATCTGCTAATGCATTTGCAGATAAGCTTAGTGCTAATAAGGTCAGAGACAGTGACGTTGTTTTCATTATTGTTTCCCTTGATAAAACAGAAGCAGGATATACCTGCCTCTGTTGTTATTTATAGATGTGATTCAGTAAATACACTACTGAGCTAACGCTTCTTTCTCTCGTTCGAGATCTTTTTGTTTATGGTGCGCACGCTCACCTAAGAAGGCGTAAAGCAGACAGATGATTGAAGCCACACAAGCGCCGACCAAAATAATGAAGCCGCCATCCCAGCCGTAATGGTCAACCATAAAGCCGAGTATTGCGTTCGCAGCAACCGCGCCACCTAAGTAACCAAACAAACCCGTTAGACCAGCCGCTGTACCCGCTGCTTTCTTAGGCGCAAGTTCCAGTGCATACAAACCGATCAGCATTACAGGACCATAGATAAGGAAACCAATCGCAACCAGTGCCAGCATATCAACCGTTGGGTTACCTGCTGGATTCAGCCAATATACCAACACAGCGACTGTCACTAGAACCATGAACAAGATACCTGCAGGTGCACGTCGGCCTTTGAATAACTTATCTGAAATCCAACCACACAATAAGGTGCCAGGGATACCTGCCCACTCATACAAGAAGTAAGCCCAAGATGATTTATCTACAGAGAAGTCTTTTGCTTCTTTTAAGTAAACTGGAGCCCAATCGAGTACGCCATAGCGGATAAGGTAAACAAACGCATTGGCAATAGCGATTGACCACAACAGTTTGTTAGAGAAAACGTACTTAAAGAAGATCTCTTTCGCCGTCATTTCTTTCTCATGAGACGTATCGTAGTCGTCTGGGTAATCGTCTTTGTGTTCTTCAATCGGTGGTAAGCCGCAAGATTGAGGTGTATCTCTTACAGTAAACCAAACAAAGACAGCAACGAGAGTGGCAAAAAATGCAGGAACATAAAAAGCGGTTCGCCAATCGTCGTTAAAAGCCCACAGCCCCAACAAGAACATTGGGCCAATCAAACCGCCACCCACGTTGTGAGCAACGTTCCATACTGACACTATCTCACCACGTTCTTTTCGTGACCACCAGTGAACCATGGTTCGTCCACAAGCTGGCCAACCCATACCTTGGAACCAACCATTCAAGAACAGCAGGATAAACATCGCAGTGATGCTGCCTGTTGCCCAAGGCATGAAGCCAAAGCAGAACATCACCAACGCCGACATTAACAAGCCACCGCTGAGGAAGTAACGAGGGTTAGAACGGTCAGAAACACTGCCCATTAAGAACTTAGATAAGCCGTAAGCGATAGATACCGCCGCTAATGCAACCCCTAGTTCTCCACGGCTAAAACCTTGTTCAATGAGATAAGGCATCGCCAAACTAAAGTTTTTACGGACTAAGTAGTACCCCGCATAGCCAACGAAGATGCCAAGAAACAGCTGCCATCGTAGTCGTGTGTAGGTGCTATCGATCTTATCTGATGACAAGCGATCGATATGCGCCATAGGTTTGAATATTCCAAACATAGGAACCTCATAATTATTGGGCGAAGGAAGAATTTAAATGCTCGAACGAAAAAATTTAGCGCTCATTCGAAATCAAGGGAATTGTATGTGCTTCAGGATTAATTTCTGTGATAGAGGTAGTTATTAACAAAAAATAACTTTAAATACAGCATATTAGTTTCATTTAATTAGACTGCGCTTCATATTTTTGTTTGTATCTGTTTAATTAAACATCAGAACTTTCGAGTACGAATAAATCCAAAAAGAGCGAGCGAACATAAATCAACCAACAACAACTTTGTTATTACTGCGAATGCATAGTGAATAACAACAATTTTGGTTGAATCTGTGGAGTTATGAAGGTGGTTTGGGCTATTGGTTAAAGAAGTTCGCTAAAATCAATGCAAACAAAAAGGGTCTAGATTTCTCTAGCCCCTTTAAGGTAATAACGCTTGGTGGCTTGATGTTGGCTAATTAAGCAAACATTAGCTAATTACTCGAAGTATTAGCTAGCCACACGACGTGACTATGCGTCGATGTAAAAAGCTTCTACAGTGCCTTTTAGAGTAATAAGCATTGGCTGACCAAAACGATCTAGCGCTTTTGGAGAAGGGATCTTAACCCAACCTTCGCTGATGCAGTATTCTTCAACATCAGTACGCTCTTTACCATTTAGACGAATGCCGATTGGGTATTCGAAACACTCAGCAACGTGGTGTGGGCTGCGTGGGTTGCCTGCAAGATGATCTGGTAAAGCTGGTCTTGAATTAGTATCGCTCATGTTCATTACCTGTATGTACGTAAATAAAAAAAGTGCGTCATTCTAGTCAATATAGGCTTTGTGCTCAACAACTGCTGCAATAAATCGTCTTGATCGTTTTAATCAACAGCTAGTTGTTTGATTTAAAGGCGATATCGGCATGAGTTTCAACGAAAATTTAACAGGTTTATGCATTATGGATGAAAGGGAGAAATTCATTACTCGAACGGCAGATAAACTAATATCAGGCTTTTATTCCGAGCTTATCGATTAAGCTCAATACTCATCACTTTATGGTTCGGTTCTGATTCGATATTTACGATTGACCAACCTAGCCCTTGGTAGAGACCCATGATATTGGTGTACGCGTAGAGTTGAGTTTGCACTGCAGAAGAAACCTGTCTGACACCACGATTAATCAGTTCACTGGCAATGCCTTGACCGCGCCATTGAGGGTCGACAAACACAGCGTTGATCCACACTACATCACGAACTTGGTGAGGTTCTTGAAAATAGGAATACGCCAAGCCACCAATGACCACATTATCGCGAAGTACTGTTATTACTGGAGGGAGTTGTACGTTTTCTTTATATGTATCTTTAAACTTGAAATCAGACCATTCACTTTGAAATAAGCCCTCTAACTCATGCCAATAAGGTGAGTTTTCATCGCAATTTCTAAAGATTACTTTCTGCATTTTTCCGTCCTTTTAAAGAGAGTAATTCGGCTATCCTAGCCTTGTTTAATCTAAGTGTAGGTAAAGCTACTCTTCTTCGTCGTAATCGTCTGCTGGGTCTTGATTAATTTATTCGCCGCATCCTAGGCATTCGCCTTGCAGATCCGTAGGCATCACAATAATCAAACAACAATGAGGGCAAAGATCGCCTTGTTGAAACATCCTGTATTCCTTCTACTTAATGGCTATTGCTTAGGATATTTTTGCTTACTCGCTTCTAGCCAGTCGTGAATCACTTGGCGAGCGGATTCTGATGGAGGAGCATTTCGTTTTCCGCAGATTTGGTCTATTTCAAAAGGAAATGCTTTGCTCGGGACGCGGCGTAAACCTATGGTTAAACGCTGAGGCTTGAGCATGCGGAACACCACATAACGATCGCTCATGATTCGGTTGTGATACACGCCAATACAGTGCTTCTGCTCGATGCCTTCGTGTTCAAGGTCGTAATAATCCGTGAGCGGATGAATGTTGTCATTACCGAGTAAAGGTACGGGATAAGGGATGTCTTTATCCATTGGGCAGTTACCCTCCAAACGACGTAATTGGCGTTGCTCCGTCCAGCGGTCATGGAGTTGTTCAAACATCGCAAAAGAGTTCTGACTGGTAATCGCGCGCAGTGGATCATCCATCTCCAAATCTAGTCCTAACAATATCGCATCTTGGAACATCGCCATCTTCGACGGTGCGTTAAGTCTGCCCTCTTCCACCATTGCAATCCCTAGCCTGCTACCAGTTAGAAATGGATGAACTTGGTCCAAACGCAGGGCTGTGTATCCAACTTTTGAGTAATGCTTAAACTTAAGGACTCGTCTTTGCAGCGGTTCGAGAATACGAACAATGTGGTCGAGTTCATCACCAACATTGTAATGAAGCTCTAGCTTGTCGATGAATTTGAGTGTCGCCTTGCTGCCGTCTAAGCCCAACTTGGTAAGGATCTTCTTCTGCCCTAAGCGACTTAGTGCCAGTGCTTTCTTGTTGTCGACACTGTATTTCATGCAGATCAAAGCCAAAATAACAGGCCTTAATTCAAGCAATTGCGCGGCTTCATAAGTATTCGCAGCAAGCCACAACATCTGGTATTGGTATTCTGGAAAGTCGTCGGTGATTTCACGATAACGCGCAGGTAATGAATTTAGCCAACGACCATTCACGTCAAACTGTTCAACAAGGTTGAGGCTCAGCCCAATGCCTCCATCAAGCGGTCGTCTACCATCTTCAAACACATGAAAGCCGACGAGCTTTTGAGACCAGTCTCGGATCTCAATATCGTAGTCGAAACCTAATGTTCGAGTGGGAATGGTTAGTAGTGCTGTCATTGATGCCTCTTCGTTATTGGCGCATTGAACTATCAAGCCTATCTAACAGCATAAGCTAGCGCTTCAACCACTATATCAACCTTTTGTAAATTTCTTACCAATCAAAGCGATATAAATACGATAGTGCTTAGAAGAACATTGAATGATGATTTTACGGAATATGAGATCTCTTCGATATCATTTGCGTCAACAGAAACTATGCTTGTTACATAACTCACAACAAGAGGCTTTAATTATGGATTACCGACATATTCTGGTCGCACTTGAACTGTCTGACGACACCAAGATTCTCATTGATAGAGCGACCTTCTTCGCTGATAAACTGGAGGCTGGCATTTCATTTGTTTATATCGATGGTACGCATGGAGAAATTTATCCAGAGCTCGTTGATATTCAGGGAAATGACGGTGATTTACCCATCAATGAAGATGCCGTTAAGCATTTGAAAGAGTTTGAAGCCTACGCCAAGCACCCAATCAAGCACATTTTCGTGGGAACGGGTGATTTGAACGATAAGCTCAAAAATGCCATCGAAGCCAACGGCGTTGACCTATTGCTATGCGGCCATCACCATGATTTTTGGCATAAGCTCATCTCCCATTCTAAACAGATCATCGATACTTCCCCTATCGATATTCTCGTTGTTCCAATGGAATAGAAGCTCCAGTTCGACACTCAAAAATAACCGGCATTGCCAACCTCTATCGGTATTATTGGTTGGCTTGATATCCTCTTCAACACACTCATCCTGATCGAAATCTCCTATTTCCCACTTAGAGTAGTCATTTGTGATCTTGTCAGCCTATCAACTCGTAAGCGTCTAATAATTAACAAATCACGTCATTTCGATTTGAATCAACGTACTGAAATGTACGACCCAGACCATGCCTTCATCAATCAATGGACAGGCGGTAACGCAGTCACAACAAGCCTCACAAACCAGGACGCATTATGAAATTTAAAACGGTACGACTTGTATTAGGTGACCAACTCAACATTGAGCATTCATGGTTTAGACAGGTTAACGATGACGTTATTTACATCATTGCTGAGCTAAAACAAGAAACAGATTATGTTGCCTCTCACGTTCAAAAAGTGGCCGCGTTTTTCTGTGCGATGGGTTACTTCGCTAACGAACTCAAAGAACAAGGTCATCAAGTACTCCACCTTACTCTTGACGACACAACGCAATTTGAAAACCTAGACACACTTTTAAAGCACTATGTACACGAATTCGGCGCAGAGAAATTCGAATATCAAAGGTCAGATGAATATCGCCTCTTAGAGCAGATGAACAAGCTCAAGCTGACCAATGCGACCAAAGGTTGTTGTGATACAGAACACTTCCTCTTTCCATTCGAGGAGATAGAACAACAGTTTCCAAAAGACAAACACATCATGATGGAACACTTCTATCGCCGAATGAGAAAACGTTTCGACATTTTGCTAGAAGACGGAAAGCCCGTTGGCGGAAAATGGAATTACGACGCGAACAATCGAAATAAGCTCAAGAAACAAGACATCGAAAACCTACCTCAGCCGCTGATGTTTACCAATGATATAACCGACATTTTGCAACGTATCGAACGTCACCAAGTACAAACCATTGGTCAAGTCGGTAACCAGTTACTATGGCCGGTGAACCGCGCACAAAGCTTGTCTCTACTCGCTCATTTCTGCCAAGTCTGCTTGCCGTTATTTGGGCAGTTTCAAGATGCGATGACGACAGAGCACGACTCTAAATGGAGCTTGTATCATAGCCGTATATCGTTCTCGCTGAACAGTAAACTGCTGAGCCCTAAAGAAGTGATTGATGCAGCACTGTCGGCCTACCAAGCATCCTGTCTTCGAGACAGCTCACCAGATAAGCCAAGCATCGATATTGCACAGGTCGAAGGATTTGTACGCCAAATACTGGGGTGGCGAGAGTACATACGCGCCGTCTATTGGGCAAACATGCCTGCTTACGCCAACAAAAACCATTACTCAGCACATAATAACCTGCCCCATTACTTTTGGGACGGACAAACCAAGATGAACTGCATGAAGCATGCGATTGACCAGTCTCTTGAGTTTGCTTACGCGCACCACATCCAAAGGTTAATGATCACTGGCAACTTCTGTTTAATCACGGGTATAGACCCTGACCAAGTCGATAGTTGGTACCTCGGTATTTACGTCGACGCGATTGAGTGGGTTGAAATGCCAAATACGCGAGGTATGGCACTGTTTGCGGATGGCGGGATCGTAGGAACCAAACCATACTCTGCCAGCGGTTCCTATATCAACCGCATGAGTGACTACTGCAAAGGCTGTCACTACAAGATAAAAGAACGCAGCGGCGAGCAATCTTGCCCTTTCAATAGCTTGTATTGGCGCTTTATGGACCAGCACCGCGATGCGTTAAACCGCAACCCACGTATGGGCATGTTATATCGCTCTTGGGACAACATGGATGAGCAATCACAACAAGCGATTCTCGATACTGCTGAACAACGAATCACAAACTTGGAGAACTTATAATGGTGGAGCAACTCAGATTACACATATTGGTGGTCGGTGGGAGCGGCGGTATTGGTTTCGCTGTGGTTAAACACCTATTATCTGAGCTCTCTCGGTTTGATTTTCTTGATGTGCATGTAGACGCGACTTACCACTCTCAACAGCCGGAACTAGAAAACAATCGCTTGACCTGGCACAAAGTCGACGCGACCAATGAAGCTGATATCAAGCGTTTGAGTTCTGAGTTTGAACAACTTGATTGGTTGATCAACTGCGTGGGTATGCTCCACACTCCAGATCTTGGACCGGAGAAAAACTTGTCGTCCATCGACCCTGATTTTTTCCTCAAAAACATCTCTGTGAACACCCTACCGAGCTTATTATTGGCAAAGCACTTCACGCCGATTCTTAGAGCGAGTGACAATCCAAAATTTGCTGTGGTATCCGCAAAAGTAGGTAGTATTTCAGACAACAGATTAGGCGGTTGGTATAGCTACCGCTCATCGAAAGCAGCCCTAAATATGTTCATCAAAACCATGTCGATCGAATGGCAACGCACCATTAAGAATGGCACGGTATTAGCGCTACACCCGGGCACAACAGACACAGCTCTATCGAAGCCTTTTCAGGCCAATGTCCCTGAAGGTAAGTTGTTTGAGTCGAGCTATGTCGCCCATCAATTGGTCGATATTATTCGCACTGCCACGCCGGATAAAAGTGGGCACTTCTACGCTTACGATGGTGAGCAGTTAAAGTGGTAGTTAATACCAGTGGCCGTCTTTTATGAGTGCTAAAAAAAATAACCCAGCAGAGTTGAGGCTCTATTGGGTTATTTTTTGAAAGAACGTCTTAGTTTTTTAAGGCGTTATGACTGACATTTAACGAAAGATCAAAAACGATGTTCACGACTACTCAGCCCAATTGAACTTGCTGTCGTCTACACCTTCTTTTTCTTCTTTAACACGCTCGCGTCGGTGTTGTTCTTCAATTCGCGCAGCGTCTATCTCTTGCATAATAGCTTCGATATCAGCCAAATCGTCAGTTTCCGTAAACTCGCCCGTCAGTTTGCTGTCTGGCTTTAAGTCGCCTTTCTCGTATAAAGCCCACATTTCCTTGGCATACTCGGTTTTCGCCAATTCAGGGGCAAACTGAGCGTAATAATCACGGATGTTATTGATGTCACGAGCCAACATCCACTCAGCGTTGTTATTAGCCGAAGCGTCGACAGCTTGTGGTAGGTCGATAATTACAGGGCCGTATTCATCAACCAATACGTTAAACTCAGACAAGTCACCATGGATCAAACCAACGCAAAGCATTTTAACCACGTAAGTCATCATCACCGCATGATCTTCAATCGCTTGTTCTGGCGGCATCACAACATCGTTCAATCTTGGAGCAACATAACCGTCATCATCAGTGACTAGCTCCATAAGCAGCACGCCATCAAAACAGCCATAAGGCACAGGCACACGAACACCCGCTTCGGCCAGTTTATACAAGGCATCCACTTCAGCGCTTTGCCACACTTTCTCTTGCTGTTCTCGACCAAAACCAGAGCCTTTTTCCATCGCTCTGGCACGGCGACTGTTTCGGACTTTTCGTCCTTCACGATACGCCGTTGCTTTTTTAAAGCTGCGCTGGCTTATTTCCTTATATACCTTGGCACAACGGATCGTATCGCCGCAGCGTACTATGTACACCGATGCTTCTTTGCCACTCATTAATTGGCTTGTCACCTCGTCGACTAAACCATCGTCAACTAAGGGCTGTATTCTTTTAGGTATCTTCATGCCGCCTTTATACATTAGTTGTCTTACAGATAGAAATATTAACTTAAGAAATGAATGACGAAACTATTAACGTGTTCTAAAAACGAACAGAAATTACGCCAAAGTTGGCTTATGACGACGACAACGTTCAGAACAGTAGATCACGTCATCCCAACAGCGCTGCCACTTTTTACGCCATGAGAAAGGCTTTTGGCAAATAGGACATGTCTTAGTTGGTAAATGAGACTTCTTGTGCATGGCCGTTTCCTTTTTGATGAGTCCACTTCCTGCGTCTACTAGAGATTCTCTATTAGGTTCATTCCTCGCTCTAGGGAGTGACGAAGGCAATACCAACAAACTCAGATTCCCTGTTACGCTCGCGCCTCATTTTAGGGAATAGCGGCAGCTACTCTAATCGTTCTTTACTGCAGAACGTGACGGCGGAGTGATTGATAACAGCCCCCCGAAACTCCGTCATCCTCGAGAAGGAGGAACGACTGAATCGGGGATCTGCTTAACCCAGCTCTGTTTCTATTTCTGCGCTGATGGAATATAGCTAGAACCTAAGCAACAACCTTGTACTGCTTCTCCATCTCACTCACGCCAAGGCCTGAATGCTTTGTTACTTTAAGCTGAACGGGCACACGCTCTTTCAGTGCTTCAACGTGGCTGATTACGCCGATCATCTTGCCTGATGCATTCAAGTTATCGAGCGCGTTTAAAGCAATGTCTAAGGTGTCACTATCCAACGTGCCGAAACCTTCATCCAAGAACAAAGAATCAATACTGGTTTTGTAACTCACAAGATCAGAAAGCGCTAATGCCAACGCCAAGCTAACCAAGAAGCTTTCACCACCTGACAAGGTCTTAGTATCACGCATCACATCGCCCTGCCATGTATCAAGCACTTGCAGTTCTAAGCCATCATCGGCTTTACGTTTTAGCTCGTAACGACCATGCAAACGCTGTAGCTGCTTGTTCGCCAAGTACACCAAGTTTTCCAGTGTTAGACCTTGAGCAAACTTACGGAACTTGTCGCCGTTCTTAGAACCAATAAGTGAATTCAGACGTGAAATATCATCAAACTCGACCTGCTGCTCGTCGATCTGCTTGAACAGATCTTGCTGATTACTGCGGTTCTGGCTATCCGTTTCAAGATTGGCGGAAATTGCACCGATCTTTGTCGCATGGCTTTGCTGTGCGTTTTGACACTCAGTAGTCGCTTCTTCAACTTGCTGTTGGTCTTGCTCTTGCCATGCTTTCGCATTTTCGTGATTTTGTAGCTCCACTTGTGTCGCTGTGGCGGTGTTCAACCTAGCTTGCGCACTGACAATCGCTTCGTCTAAAGACTTCTTCAAGCTTTGAAGTTGAGTTCTAACCTCTTCATCTAACAACGCTGCTTCAAAATTAGCCTCATCTTCGAATGGGCTGGTTTTCAGCGCTGCTAACCAAGCATTCGACGCTTGTATGTAGCTCGATTGCTTACTGACTAACTCGTCCGAGAAACCAGTGTGTTTGGTTTGCTCGGTTCGATGTTCCAGCTCGCAACGGTTAAGCACTAACTGCGCAGCATCAAATGCATTTACCGCTTCAGTGACTTTTTGCTTCATCGCATTGCTGGTGGCTTGAATGTCTTTATCACCAAACAATTCTGTTCTTTCAGCCGTTACACGAGTCAGCTCTAACACTAGAGACTCACTCTCTTGCTTCAGTGTCGCGAGCTCTTTCTCAACACTGCTTAGCTTGTCATCTAAGGTTTTCAATTCGGCATTTTGAGTGATCAGTTGCTTCTCAATATCGGCCTGTTGCTGTTTGGTTTGCTGCCATGTGCTTGATGCTTGCGATTTCGCAGTAAACCAATCATCGATATGTTCAAGTTCAGGCGCTTCGATAGAAGTTTGAACAATGCTCTCTTTCAAAGCGTTCCATTGCTGCTCTTTCGCTTGAGTTATCTGAGTCACTTGTTCGTTTGCGACTTGGTTTTGCTTATTCAGATCCGCTAAGCGCTGCTCGGCCAACTCGAGATTAGACTGCGCCTTGTCAGCCATAACACTTACAGACAGGCGTTGTTTCTCAGCTTCAGCGTAATGCGCTTTAGCATCACCCAACGCTTTGAGTTGCTGCGCGCTCTGACTTAGTTGAAGTTCACACTGCTGAGCAAAGGTCGCGACTGTAGCTTCATTGCCTAAATCGTTAATCGTTAGCAGTGCCAGTTCAGGAGCCGTGCCAACGAAATCCGATAAGCTCTGTTGAAGCTTGCCGACAACGCCTTGCCAATTCAGCTGAGCTTGTTGAATATCCGCTTGCGCACGTTGAATGTCATCGTTAAGCGCCACAATCACAAGGGTAAGAGAATCTAACTGCTGACGATGCTCTTGGCCTTCTTTCTGAATCGCTGCTAATTCTTGTTCCTCAAGCTCTTTCTGGGCATTCAAATCCTTCGAACTTTGTGATTGTTCGATCGCATGGTCTGTTGAACCACACAATGGACAATCCATACCTGGCTTCAATGACGCTCGGTATTTCGCAAGGTCACCTTCTTGATCAATTAAGCGAACTAAACGTTCAAGTGAGGTCTTTTTTTCTTGGTATCGCAGAAGCAACACTTCACGCTCTTTCGAAAGCTTGTCGACCAACTGGGTGTTGGTTTGATGTGCCTGAGTTTTTGCGTGCAGCTGTTGCTGGGCATTTAGGAAACCACGGTTGATCTCAAGTAATGAGTGCGTATTGCGATTCCAGTACTCCAACAGATCTTTTTGCGCATTCAATACTTGTTCGCTGATGTTGCCTTGCAATGCTTCCCACTGTTGCTTTGCACTACTCTCTAGCACAACCAATTCACTTAAAGTTTTGTCTTGCGTTGCTTTAGCATCTTGCGCGGATTTGATGATCGTTTGCTGTGCATCAACTGCAGACAAAGCTTGCTTCGCTGAATTCAACTGCTCTGAATGCTGGCGCTCTAGAGTACGAACTTGCTCGACCTTTGCTTGCCACTGACCTAGGTATTTTTCCAGATGTTGGTCAGCTTGATGCGTATTTAGGTACTCAGTGCTGAGTTTATCTTGTTGCTTCAGTGCATCTGTTTTTTGGACTAAAACAATCTGTTGATTACGCTGCTGCGTATGTTGCTCGTTAAGCGTATTCGCTGCACTAACGGCCGCAGTTTGCTTATCTTTGAGTACGGCAATTTGGTTATCTAACGGGCGAACCTGCTCGATGATCTTCTCTTGATCCTGCTGTTCGGCTTTTACCTGTTCGACAATCGCACTGCTTTGAGTCAGTTTAGTTTGCGCGTCTTGCATTTCTGCATCACGAACGGCAAGTAACTTGGTGCTGTTATCTAGGTGAGCTTGAGTAGTGTTCACCTCTTGTTCGCAACGCTTTAAATCTTTGTGTACTGGACGCAGCTTTTCAGCCGGCTCACTGTTTGCCAAGCGCTCTAGTGACGGTTGGTTACGGTCTAGTTCATCTTGAGCGGTTTTCAGATCGAGCTCACTGGCCGCAATAGTTTGCTCAGCTTTGGTCACGTCTTTCCACCAGCTAAGATGCACTTGCCACTCTTTTAATTGCTCGGCTAAACGCTTCTGCTCTACTTCTAGCGTTTCACGCTCTGCGGTCAGCTCTTTGATTTGCTCTTCAGACAGTAAGCTCACACCTTCAGCTTTCGCTTTAAGTTGATTAAGCGATGTTTCACTCGACTTAAAATGATCGTAGATACGCTCTGAAATCAGGCTATAAACTTCTGTTCCCGTCAGCTCTTCAAGTAGCTCTGCACGGTCGTTAGCATTGGCATTTAAGAACGCCGCAAACTCACCCTGAGACAACATGATGGATTTAGTGAAGCGTGAGAAATCGAGCCCTGTAACCTGCTCCACCAGCTTGGTCTTCTTGGTCAACATGGTCTCTAAGACTTTGTCGGTGTCCGCATCGGCAAACTCGCACGTTGGCGTTTGCAATGCGCCATCGTGTTTTCCACGCGCTCGCTTTTGGTGGAAATTAGATCGGTACGTTTTACCTTGAACTTCAAATTCCAGTTCAGCAAAACACTCACCCGTGCCACGCGTCATTAATTCGTTGTTGCCTTTAGCTATGCTCTTTAAACGCGGTGTGCGGTGGAACAATGCCAAACAAATCGCATCAAGAATGGTGGTTTTACCCGCCCCTGTTGGGCCAGTAATCGCAAACAGACCATTTTCTGCAAACGGTGATTGGGTGAAATCGAGCTTCCAACGTCCTTTCAAAGAGTTCAGGTTTTCAAATTCTAGGCTTAAAATCTTCATACTGGTTACTCTTCTACTTTGTTTGGCGCTTGAGCGCTCTCAGACACTTCAACCATCACTTGTTTAAACTTCACCGTCATGCGCTCTAAACGCGCTTTTTCAGAATCCGTTTCAAACTCTTCTAAGGCAATACGCTTGCTAAACACGTCCATCGGGCTCAGTTCAGATAAGGTTTCTGCCGACTCTTGCTCTAATGCTTGATTACGACGCTCTCTTGCACGGCGCAGTTGAAGTACTTCAACGTTCAAGCCTTCGGTCAATGCACGCATACGTTCTTGGAGATCTGAAAGGTAATCTTGCGCTTGCACTTCGATCGATAACCACACGCTTTGTTCGCTATCTAAACCTATGTATTGGTTCAGCTGAGATTCGATCTCGCTCAAGTCGCCTTTGATTTCAGCTAGAGGTTGGAATGTGGGAACAGGCAATTGAGAAATGGTGCGCTCACCTTCAACAAACTCAACAACACACACTTGTTTCTGAGACTTAAGTTCATCAAAACTTAGTGGGATTGGAGAGCCTGAATAACGAATGTATTCACGCTTTGCCACCACTTGTGGGCGATGGATATGACCAAGTGCGATATAGTCTGCGTCTGGGAAGCCATCAGCGGCGAAACCATCAAGGTTGCCGACATAGATATCACGCACAGAATCCGATTGTTGGACACCCATCGCCGTTAAATGACCGGTAGCGATAATCGGCATGTGCTCGCTGTTTACAAACGTCGCGCGCTTAGCAACCGCCGCATCATAAACACTTTGATAATGCTGTTTGATTGCATCGCCGAGTTGCTTCTGACGCTCAACGCCAGTGACACCCGCCTGGCTCATCAACACATCGCGAGGGCGAATAAAAGGAATGGCACAAACCAGCGCTTCTACATCGCCGTTCTTGCCTTTTAGTTCGACAACCTGAGTCGCATGATCTTCATTGGTATTAGGAATCACGTCTGCGCCCATGTATTTGAGCAGCTGTTGTGTCTCTTTAAGCACAGAGACTGAATCGTGATTTCCACCTAATAACACCAATTGGCAACCGATCTTGTTCGAATCGACCACAAACTTGTTATACATCTCACGAGCGTAACTCGGCGGTGTACTGGTATCGAAAATGTCGCCAGCAACAATGATCGCGTCGATGTCGTGCTCTGTAACTTGCTCAAGTAACCATTGTAAAAACCGTTCATGTTCATTCTTGCGGCTTTTATTGTAGAAGTTTTGGCCAAGGTGCCAATCGGACGTGTGAAGAATCTTCATTGCTGCTCACTGGAAGTCTGTAATACCTTTAATCTACCAAAATAGTCGAGATAATTCCCTTTTATAAGCTTGTGAAAACCAACTAATTTCAGGCTTTGGACCAACTCCGCCCATAGCGTGACCAATCGTTATTTTTGACATAAAAAAACCGCTCAACGTTAGAGCGGTTTTAGGTGTCCATAGCTTTAGCTTTAAGCTATTTCACAGAGGTCGTCAAAAATTGTACGAAGCGCCCAGAGTTACTGTGCTAAACGCTACATCACGGCTTTCGGGCCGAAGAATTCGATATTTACTGCATCTGCTTGTGAGATTAAACGTAAGGTTAGGCTTTCTACTGGCGTGTATTCAACACCTATACCAAAATGGAAGCCTAATTACGCGCAGCTAGACAATCAAAGATATTGCAATAGATGCCATGATCACGCCAACGACAAATTCCAACACCTTCCACGCTCTCGGGTTCTTAAACATTGGAGCCAAGAAGCGAGCGCCATATCCAAGTGAAAAGAAGAACACGAATGACGCCGATACCGCCCCAGCGCCAAACAACATTTGATCCGGTTGATATTGAGTTGAGATAGACCCCAGCAATACCACAGTATCCAAATACACATGCGGGTTAAGCCAAGTGAACGCCAAACACATCGCAATCGCTTTGGTTAATGAGTCTTTAGTTTCTGCCGTGGCTTCTAAGGCGTGGTTTTCGGTAAATGCTGATCGGAAGCTTAAGAATGAATAGACACCCAAAAAGATAGCGCCACCATAACGGGCGAACTGCTCAATTTGTGGGAACTGCTTAACGATTGCGCCAAAGCCCGTCACGCCAAAGCTAATCAGTAAGGCGTCAGAAATGGCACATACAGCACAAACTGCCAATACGTGTTGGTTCTTAAGCCCTTGCTTTAAAACAAACGCATTTTGAGAGCCAATCGCAAGAATCAGCGAAAGGCCAAGGGAGAAACCTGCAAAGTAAGTCGACATCTAAGGCTAGTCTCTTAACGCAACTCAATACTCATAAACTGGCTGTGCGGGTCTAACACATAATCAGCAAAGGGTTCACAGTATCCGAAGCCAAACTTTTCATACAGGTTACGCGCAGCCTTAAAGTAGTCTTCTGAGCCGGTCTCTAAACTGATTGTTTGATACTGGCGGGCGGTTGCTGTATCCAATACGTGCTGTAAAAGTTGGCTCGCAACACCTGACTTTCGAGCAAACTGTGAGGTTCTCATCGATTTGAGTTCAGCGTGTTGGGTATTTAGCTCTTTAATGGCAACACACCCAAGTAGTTGGCTGTCTTTCCAAGCACTGAAAAAAGTAATCTCTGGTGACTTGAGCCCATCTAGATCCAGTGCATGAACGCTTTCGGCTGGCGAAGTGGCGTACATATCAGCGAGGTGCTCTTCAAGTAATTCAATGACTTCCCCACCCGACAAGTCATCCACCTTAATTTCTATTGAAGCACTGCTTTCCAATGCTGTTCTATTTTCCATTGAACCCTGTGCATTTATTGCTGATGTCATTGTTTCAACTCTCCTTGTTTAGTTCGCTTATTTAGCTTGAGTGATTTGGTTTTTATCAACAGCCCACTTTCCTGAATTGTTTCCTTTTCAAGAACTCGGTTTGAATCAGTAAAATTACTGATTAATCATAAAATTATAAATGTCACACTGGGTTTACCTAGATACCATATTTTTCCTATCTCGTCTCGTGATAAAAGCGTTCCGCAAAGCCCGTATGGTCGCTGCATTGAGGGAGCAACACCTGTTTTAGTTAACGAATAAGTAGTCAGGGCAAAGTGAATAGCGATGACACGCGTACTGATGTTGTGGGCAGCTTAAACATCCCTTTAAACGGTCTCATTTAAAACGACCATAAGTTAGAAAATAAAACGCTTTCATTGATCGAATATTTGATTGCGATTTTCCAATTTCGGTATATGATGCGCCACCCTAATTTTTCAGCTTATGCTGCAGGCAAATATGTCCGCCAACGCACTCTATACCGACCTATCCGGTTACTATGATTTAATGTGTGTAGATATTGACTACCAAGCGCAAAGTAACTGCGTACGTAGACTCCATCAAATCTTTGGAAATGAAGGAAAAACACACCTCGACTTAGCTTGTGGCACTGGCCCACACGTTCGTCATTTTATTGATTTCGGTTACCAAAGCGGTGGCCTAGATCTTAACAAGCCGATGTTAGATATCGCAGAAGTTCGCTGCCCGGAAGCCAAGTTCTCAGTACAAAACATGAGTAACTTTGAGGTCACGGAACCACTCGATCTTATCACTTGCTTCCTGTATTCCATCCATTACAACGATGACCTTGAGAAACTTAAAGAGTGTATTGAAAGTGTGCATCGTGCGTTAAAGCCAGAAGGTATTTTCTGTTTTAACGTGGTTGATAAAGACAAGATCAGCAACGACCTGTTTGTTAGACACACAAAAAACCAAGACAAAGACGATTTCACGTTCCGTTCTGGTTGGTATTACTCTGGTCAGGGTGATAAGCAAGCGCTAAAGCTTAGCATCGAAAAGACGACTGCTGGTGAAACTCAAGTGTGGAATGATGAACACCCAATGGTGGCATTCTCGTTTAAAGAGTTAATCGAGATATTGAAGCCCTACTTCGAGGTTAATATCTTCGAGCACGATTACGACAAGCTGATTCCTTGGGATACTCAGTCCGGTAATGCGCTGATCACATGTGTCAAAATCTAGATTAATAGATAAACGGCAAATTAAACCAAATCTATAGATCAAAAAAGAACCCACACTCGCCATTGTCCTTTTAGAGCATCAGCCAGTGTGGGTTCTTTTGTATCAAGCTATCAGTTACTGAACTCTAAATTAGAAGTCCGCTGTCATACCTACGTAGTAAGTACGTGGCTCTTCAACATAGCCCATGCTCTCTAGCTCTTGTGATACAGCTTCGTCAGTTAAGTTCGTGATACCTGCACGTAGTCGTACTGAAGCATTCACGTTGTAGACAGCACCTAGGTTCAGCGTTGTGTAAGCGTCTTGAGTTAGATCGCTTTCGATCTGACGTTCACCACGGTAACGCGCACTCACGAAGGTACTTAGATCGTAAGTTGGGCTCCAGTTCAGTTTAACTAAACCCGAATGCTTGTAACGCTCAAGTAATTCGTCACCAGTAGACTTATCTTCAGTGTCTAAGAATGTGTAATTACCAGACACACCCCATTCATCAGTAATTTGGAATTGGCCTGTAAGCTCAGCACCTTGAACTACAGCCTCTGATACGTTTGTATAAGTACGCTTACCATTCACATAGCCAGTTGAGCTTGAACTATCAGCGCAACCTTTACCCGATTCAAACACTCCGCCGTTCTCACAATAGGTTTCATCACGATCAATTAGGTCGTTGATTTCATTTCGGAATAAGGCACCTTCAACATTCCAACGAGGTTGGCTATAAATCGCAGCGATCTCATAGTTCAAGCTGGTTTCGGGCTTAAGATCTTCATTACCATGTAAATCACATACGCCTTTACAGCTATTAACTGTGTAGTCTGTCTGATTTTGAGTCAATGTTGGTGCTTTAAATGCTTTACCCACACCACCCTTGATGATCAGGTCATTCGTTGTTTGATGAACCAAGTACACACGTGGGCTGAACTCTTCACCGTACAGTTCATGCTTATCTAAACGACCACCAATGGTTGCCGTTAGTTGATCCGTCATTAACCATTGGTCTTGAACAAATAACGCACCTTGATAAGCTTCAGATGTACCATTGACTAAGTTTTCTTTGTTGGTTAATTCACTCAACTGGTAGTCCATACCAAACGTTACGGTGTGACTATCACCAAGATACGTGGTCGCCGAAGCTTCAACAATTTGAGTCAGCTCTTCGATGTCACTGCTATAGTTAGTATCTGAGTCCGCAGCATCATTATCTGTCACATTTTCACGTGAATAACGTACTTGCGTGTCACCCCAGCTCCAAAAACCACTATGTGTGATCGCTTGGCTCTGACGTACAACACGTGTGTCAGACTCAATCACAGATGATACGTTTTCCGCAGATGACTCACGTTCGTCGTCACTGTAACCAAAATCGAAATCAATGGTTTGGTTGTCTGTTGCATTCCATGTCAGGCTCGCGAGTAAGCTTAATGTCTCTCTTTCTTCTAACGCAGTAATGTCTGAACGATCGTAACCAGAGCTATGCGTACCAGAATAGGGTTGCCAAGCATCACGGCTAGTTTGGTTAACAGATAGGCGAGCAAACAACTCGTCTTCAATCAACGCACCAGATGTCGTGAAGCCCATCGAATACTCTTCCCCTCCATCACCATCAAGTGGAGATGAAGTGTCCATGCTCAGTATAGAGCTCCAATCGTTTTCTGGAGCCTTAGTGATGATGTTGATTGTACCGCCCATACCATCTGAACCGTAAAGTGCAGACATTGGGCCACGGATTATTTCAACACGTTCGATCGAATCAGCAGGAATCGTTGATAGGTCAAAGTCGTTACCACGGATGATGGCACTTGCAGAGCTTAAACGACGACCGTTCACCATGATAAGAGTGTAATCTGAATCCATACCACGAATAGAGATCATCTGACGGCCAGCACGTGTGCTATCAAAATCAGACTCTACACTCGTTGATTCTGCAACGATGTCCGCCAAGGTAATACCAGGGCTGTCTTCAATGTCTTGCGCGGTGATAACCGACATTGAAGCTGGCGCTTGTTTTAGTGCCATCTCGGTACGAGTTGCCGTAACAACCATTTGCTCATCTGTTGCTTGCGCTTCTTCTTGCGCCAACACGTTAGCTGAAAGTGAGGTACAAATAACAGCGACTGCGATCGAAAGGGGTTTACGAACCAAAAGAGGTTTGCGAATCAAAAGAGATCTCTCAGACATGATATTCATTCTTATATGTGATTGGTAATGATAATGGTTTGCATTAAACAACCAACTACCACTCTTATCAACGAAAGTTTCATACCAAAAATCGATTCTCGTTATTCACCATTCAAATAATGAAAGAGATCTATATCCAACTTGATAGGTATTCGTAATTTTCATTCACCCTGCAGATGGATTATGTATAAAGCTCTTTGAATATATTGCGAACCCAGCGACACATCGGGTCGTTATGAAAGCGCTTATGCCAGTATAAGTAGACGTCTTCTGATGGGTGGCGCAACGCTTTAGGCACGCGTTTACAAACAAGATCTCTTTGCGTAGCGGCTTGTTGAGCAAAAGGTGTCGGTAAATGAAAGATGATGTCGGTTGCTTCTGCCATATCCGGCGCGACGTTAAAATTGGAAAGCTGAATTGGAATGGACAGCTGGCGCTGCTTATCAATCAAGCCAAGATCTTTAAATCGACTTTCGATCGAGAGCTTCTTATCCCCTTGCAGTGAGATTTGACCAAGTTGGCTATTCAACAAGTCATCAACCGTGATCTCTTTGTCCGCCAAAGGATGTTTTTTGCTCATCAGCAAACGGTAATCGCGGCTAATCACGAACATTCGATACAAATTTTGCTCTGAACTTAACGGCTCGTGGGTCGACAACACAAAGTGCGCATCACCGGATAACAGAGGCTCAAAGTGTCGTTTAGGAATCGAGTCGATATCAACAGTCATGTTTGGCGCTTGTTGACGTATCTCCGCAACTACCTTGGGCAGCAAGTGCGCGACATTAGGCACTAAACCAAAGAAGCGAACCGTACTGTCACTGCTTTGCGGTTCGAATACATCGCCATGTACCAGCTTTTCTAAACGTGTCAGTACCGAATTGAGATCTTGCTTAATGGCTTCTGCTTTTGGCGTTAACTCATAGCCATAAGCCGCTCGCACCAATAGATCATCATTGAAAACGGTACGCAGTTTTTGCAGAGATCGGCTCACCGTAGGTTGGCTCATATCCAGCGCCAATGCCGTGTTGGAAACGTGCTTCTCTTCAAGAAGGTGTTTAAGAATAACGAGTAGATTGAGGTCGACTTGAGCAAGATTCATTATGCAAATATTAACAATATATAAAATTCAATGTGCGCATAGTGCTATTTCTTAACATGTAATACAATTGATAATCACTCCTATTTTGATCTAGAGCAATATGCAGAGCAGAGTTTAAGGTTAAGTGGGTTTTAAAGCTCTAAGTCAGAACTGTTTATACATAAAAAAGAGAGGCACAATGGCCTCTCTTTGATCGTCTACTTTATATTGCTAGCGTTGAGCTATCAGACTACAGCTTTGTCCAAGCATCTTGCCAGTATTGGCTATCTGCTGGAGCGTAAGACGCGCTTGCACACCATGCCGTGTATGGCCAAGGCTTACATTCGTACAAGCCATTATCGCTGCCGACCACAATGTCACCCGCTGCGTAGTTTGTGCCCGCTTCATATGGAGGGTAATCACCTGGAGGAGGTGTTGTTCCGCCACCATCTTTAACAGCGAACGAATCGTTTACCATCACCATTTCACCGTCAGATGCTTTACCGACTACTTCAAGTGCATATTGCCCTTCCGCTACATCGTATAAGTCGATGGTAATAGCACGGCTGTCCGTTACGTTAACCTTAGTTTGCTCAACCACAGTACCTGCACTGTTGATCACCATAGCGGTAACATCTAATGCTTCATTTGATGTCAGTGTCAGATCTAAACGCACGTTGCCGTTATCTGGCGCATATTGTGATTGAAGTCCTGAAACCGAAAGCTCTAGGTCATCGCCCGGATCTGGGTTACCACCACATGAAGAGTCTGAAACTTTTCTCCAAACGCCCCACTCACCTGTTGTTCCTGGCTCTTCGCCGCGAGTGTACCAACCTGCTCCCCACGTTGAACCGTCATGAGATACTTGGTCACCTTCAACATAAACGGTGTCGGCATCCCATGCAGCAGCACAGTTAGAACCATCAGTTACAGACACTTTACGGTCAACGGTTACGGTTTGGTTCGCGCTGTCTGTCACGCTATACACAAGTGTGTAGTTGCCGATTTCATTTACATCGACACTGCCAGTGTGTGTAATAGTGCTTGTCAGGTCGCCATCTTCAGCATCATTCGCCGTCACGCCTGCCATAGCATCAAATGCAGTACCCAACACAACTGTTGTGTCAGATAAGCCATTAAATACTGGCTTCTGGCTGTAAACCTCTACCGTTCTCGCTTTAGTGGTTTCGTTGTTATCGCTGTCTTTCACTCGGTAAGTCAAAACGTAAGTGCCAATAACACTGGTTTCAACGTAACCTTCAACATCGATTGATGACGTTAGATCGCCGTCTTCTTTGTCTGTTGCCGTCACGCCATCCATAGGATCAAACGTTGTGCCGTGAAGAACACGCGTATTTTCGACACCTTTAAGAACGGGCTCGCCCTCGACTGGTGGTGGCGTTACCTGACCGTGTACAAACGGGCCGTAGTCTTTAATGAACTGCTCGTTGTATTGTTGGCCGTTTTTGTTGGTGCCCATGTCCCAGTTAATAGACCAAGTCATTACACCACGTAGCGGTTGGCCTTGCGCCGTTAGGCTATCAAATGCGTCGTATAAATCTTGTGGCTCTTGCACAAAACCTGTCGCTGCAGCATCGATACTTGAAGGAATACCAAACACGAGCTTGTCATGTGGGATTTTGTGGAAGCCACGCGTTCCGTTGATAAGCGAATCAGAAATGTAGTAGATGAATTCTTCTTTTAACGCATCGTTGTTTTGAGCAATCCAACCCACGCCTTCAACCCAGATACCATCGCCACCTTGGTTGTAAAATTGTGGGTTAATCCAGTCGTAGTAGCCTTCTAGATTATCGATATAAGGAACGTACTTACCGCCTGTCGTGAGATACGGGAACTCAGGCGCCATAGTAATAAGGAAGTTTTTACCTTCAGCACGGTAGTGGTCTTTTACCAACTTAAGAGCATCAGGAATCACGGTTTGATTGTTTGCTGCGGTTACGGCTGCTTGTTCAAGGTCAATATCTAGGCCATCGAAACCGTAACGCTCAGTTAGACGGATAATCTCATCAGCAAAGGCTCTTTCATCACCGGTTTCTAGCTCTACGTGTGCATCCGCACCACCTAAAGCCAACAGCACAGAGCGACCTTGCTTGTTGAGTTCCGAGATTTGGTCAATAAATTGTTGTTCTGAAAGCCCAATGGTTGGGTCCAGTTTAAAAGTTGGGATTCGACCATCAGCCACATCGTAGACCTTCATGAATGACACATTCACGATGTTGTACATTGGGTTCACTTCATCCAACGTCACACATGGCGCATTACCACCTTGGTAGCCGCCACCGTCACACCAGTTATGCCAATAGCCAACCACCACGCCAGAGTCTGGATTCGTCATATCTGAACCATTCGCATAAACAGCGCCAGACATTGCCGCCATGCCGAGCGATACTGCTAATTGTAGAGCTTTACGTTTCAACATTAGTCCCACTTCCTTACTTAACAGCTGTGCCAATCACAACCGAACCAATTCATTGTAATCATGAATATTTATAGAGAAGTAATGGAATTTATAGGAAAAGATGACCTTTGATTTAACTTGTGATTTTAAGTCACAGATTAAATATCAGAATCAATATGATTTTGACTTTTCATTCAAATTGAAATGCTAAAAACTGTTATTTTCGGCTGAATGCATTGACCATATAAATATTTGATCAACCTTAATTCACTAAGATAATTAACCAAAAATATAAAAAATCACCGATAGGAAAAAATAAACTTTAAATCGGCAAAAATCATCCCAAATACGCCGTAATTACTGACCTAAGACCAGATACCATTGCGAGTGATATCACTAAAACAGCTTGGATATAGCCATCATACATGTGCTAGCAATACACACGTATAACGGAATATAGGAGCAAGAATTTGTAGGATTTTGAATGTATACGTCGGGAGTTTTTCAGTTAACCGTCAGTGCCAGATGAATAATATGCATCCAATAGTGAAATAAAATTCACCTTATCAAGTTCATTAAGTTGATTAATTCCAGCCGCTGCTTTTCTTCCTCCGCCAGTCGCAAAACTTGAGCAAATTTCGTCTGCACCCGTTCTATTTGATAATGGCGCACGTAAGCTCACCGTGTAAGACTCGCCGTCTTGGTTTTTCGTTAATACTGCTTGCGCTCGGTTTGGATCTTGATTAACGATTTCATTACCAAATACGCCACTGATGCGCCTTGCCCAAGTCTCGCCTGGTAGTTCAAACACACGTGCGACTTCACTTTCATAAACAGGAGCAAGGTTTGATAACTGCTGGCAATCATTTTGATAAGCAGCTCGCAGTCGATAAAACACAGAGTCTTTATCATCCAAAAGATCAAACGGATTCGGGTATTGATAAAGGGTTTTGTAGAGCTCAGCTGGCGTGAAATGCAAATCACTCAGTGACGAACCGTAACCGTTGTAGTTAACCAAGGTACCTAGCTCTTCTAGAAACTCTTTTTGAGATTGAGCGAATCCATTTTCATCCGCTAGCCGCGCCGCCACCGTTTTTAGATTGTCGCCAAAGGCAGCTGCGATTGCCCAAGCCACATGCGCACCATTCAGCTTCTGGTTAATCAGCAAGCTCGTGCAGCTCTCTGGCGCGGTATCAATCAGAGTATCTAAATGACTAGAAGTTGGGACATCCCCTGTTCGGTGGTGATCGCAATAAAATACATTGATGTTTGCGTCTAGCAGTGAGTGCAGTGCAGGCAGGTTTTTCTCCATCGATACATCTAAAACGGTAACGGAAGAAACATCACCTTGCTTACCCGGCTCCATAGTTTGAGTAACAACTTGAGAGACCAACTTAATATCACGCTTAACACCAGTAATGAGCACGCTCTCTCTTGGCTCACTTAATCGCAGCTGTAACAACGCGATTATGCCATCTGCGTCTCCGTTGAATACGTCGTAGTGCATGTTGTTCCTTTTACTCTCAATCAGATTAGGCTTGAAGTTTATATCTGTATTTTTACAAGCACCGTTGTTTATTATCAATATCAACTTGTTAGGTGATATAACTCTATTGAACATAGCGGTTATTGACGGCTTGTGCTATTGATCAAAAACTCAAGATTATACGAAATACGCTTAATCTCACTTCAAAACTATGAGCGCGTTCCTTGTATGGCTTTTGAAAGTTTAATATCGAAGTTGATAACCTTTTGTTCATGTACATAAAAGTGACCACAACGAACCGTTACGCTTTGATACAATTAGAGTTGGATTAGTTAGGTTTTTACTCGAATTGACATTTATAAGCGTTTAAAATGACTTTCGAGTTAGCGAAAACTTTCAATTCAAACCACAGATCCAAAGGTACACTGCATTTCCATGATCAACTTCGAACCCAAACGCCCTTATCAAACCCTCGGTCTTATCTTGAGAAAAGAACTATCTGATGGTCTTTACCCGATTGGAAGTCGTTTACCGCCCGAGCGAGATATTGCTGAGCGTCTATCCGTGAGCAGAGCTGTGGTTAGAGAAGCAATCATCATGCTGGAACTTGAGGGACTCGTTGAAGTAAAGAAAGGCTCGGGAGTGTACATCGTTAACTTACCGACTACATCAACAGTGGCACAAAATGAAGATGTAGGTCCTTTTGAAATGCTTCAAGCAAGACAGTTATTGGAAAGCAGTATTGCTGAGTTTGCTGCAACACAAGCAACCCCTGCTGATATCGAAAAAATGCGTGAAGCTCTAGAAATTGAGCGCCGCGAAATTGAAAACAATGTCCAAAATCCGGTTGGTGACAGAATGTTCCATCAGTGTATTGCCGAAGCGACACAGAATTCTGTGCTGGTCGATATTCTAAAGGAATCGTGGGAACGTCGTGAGTCTAGCCCTATGTGGAAGATACTGCATACACATATCGAGATCCAAGACTATAGGAAAGAGTGGCTAGATGATCATGCTGCTATTTTGCTAGCAATGAGACGCAAGAACCCAATCGAAGCCAAGCAAGCGATGTGGCAACATCTAGAACATGTGAAGATTAGGCTTTTAGAGCTTTCTGATTTTACCGACCCTAATTTTGATGGTTATCTGTTTAACTCCATTCCCGCTATCGCGACATCAAAAGACAATCTTTAGAAAATTGGTGACATAAAATACTTATGTCACCTGATTTTTACGGAGTGATCTCCTCACCAGTTTCTACATTGAGCTTAAAAGACTGGCCCGCATGGGCAAGTATCAAAGTATTTTCGTCAGTTAACACGTAATCTATTGGTTGTTTTAAGCAACTCATAACCACTTGATGTTGCTGCTGTTCTTCTATGAACCATTCTAGATGTTTAATATCTTTCTGAGCGTCAGATTCAACATTCCCTTTGAAACCATCACCGTCATCAATTTCACTTGTTAACTTAACTACACAAGAAGGATCACTCATCATTCCAAGATAATAAGTTTCTTGTTCATGGTACAAATCAACACTCCCCCCCTTAATAACAACTTCGAGCGGGGTATGGGCTCGCCATTGCATCGATTTGGGTTCAGATAGCCTAATGTTGTCGACAATAACGACCCCGTTATCTGCAACTTGTATTATTGTTCGCACAAACGACTCACAACTCTCATAAGCATTCGCGAGATCTAGAACGACACATTGAAACTCATTGCTATCAATTCGAGTGATTACTGTTGCTTGAGCTGTTGCGCAATCTATCTTCTGACCTTCAGTCGCGTTGGTAACGCTATCGTCTAAATTGACACCACCAAATAAGGGTAAATTATGCGCCTGCGTAGTTCGAGTCCATAAACTATGATGTTTGCTACCAAACCTATAGCCATAACTGCCACTCGGAGTAAGAACATTAACGCCATCATCGACTAGTGCAACATTCCCTTGATCAGCATGGCGATGAGAACTATTACCAAACTTACTTGCTCGGTAGTACACCGACATTTTACTATGGGCAGTTTTACCTAACCCTGCGTATGAATAGTAAATGTTGTTCGACGCAGGGCTCACACACAGAGCAGTCTCGTCAGAAACAAACGCCTCATTTGAAGTCATTAACGTATTAGAAACGGTTGAATGTTGATCCGATTTTTCAAATTGTAACTGCGGATACGTCGGTACTATATCTAATAAATGGAGCTTGTAAGTCTCAATATTGGACTCTAACTTCTTGGACTCTAATATCGACTTCGTACAACCATACCGTGGTGCATATATTCTGAGTGGATTTTGCGCAAAGAAACCAGGCCACTCTTTACCTTCTCTCTTGCACCAGAAGCCATCACCAAAGGGATGAATTCGATCGTTATTCGCCACAAAGTCCAAAGCAAACTTAACGTAATTCTTATAAAACGGGTGATTATAGAAAGAAAAGCCACTTAAACGCTCAACCGACAAGAAAAACGGATGGTGCCACTTGGTATAGGAAGAAGAATAAAAAGGCCCCTCAACCCAACTGCCATCTTTTCCGCCATAGAAAGGCAACACACCTCGGTAAATCATTAAGGCGTAATTAAGCCAACGTTCACAAGTTTTAAGTTCAAACTCTTTGTGTAACACAAGGGCAGCAACGCCTAAGTAAGCAGGCAAACGCGATGTATGTGAATGTCCCGGGTACTGTTTAAACTTATCTTGCTCTAAGCGCTCTTCCATTTGATAGGCATATCGAATTAAGAGCGGCCTGACGAATGAACACTCGTCGGTCGTCAGCAATGGAGACAACCAATGATAGGCAAGATACAAATTTCGCGTCATTGACAGGCCAATTTCATCTCCCCACGTACAAGGCCTTAACAGTGACGCCGGGCCTTCAGGGCTCCACTCGGATAAGCGCAATAAAATTTGGCATGCCTTATGTCCTGCCACCTCATCACCCCACACCTTATATAGTAATGTTAGTGCGATAAGATCGCGATCAATCCAACGTCTTACGTTAGCGATAGCTGTACGCTTCCCTTCTTCATTACCACGGCGATAATGATTAGAATATAAAATGTCATCTATATCAGTTAGTTCAACACTATTGCGTAACTTGTCTCTTGCACTTAATGAAGCATTGCTGACTGCGTCAATATCTTCATCGAGATACATCATAAACTGGTCTTTATTAGTACACAGTGAGAATAGTGACATAGCGTCCGGTGCCAAGTAGTTTTCTGACTCCGTCGTGATTTCAAAAACAATCCAATCAGATTTTGCTAGAGTATTGAGGCAAGTCACTCTCCAGCGATAGCTACCTTGAGGTAACTGAAATGTCGGTTGTAAAGGAGACTGCACCGATTTCCAATCCCATTTTTGCTCACCGTCTTTGTCTTCAAGTTCGATGTTATATGCAGAACCATACTCTCCTTGAGGCCAATTGAAACTTGGGGGATTGACTGAGGAAATTTCGTTACAAGGCGACAAAAAAATTTGGAAATCATGCGTTCTTTCTAGTTGTAGCATGTGTTACTCCTCTATTTCGACCAATGATATTGCCCTGTCTCTGCATCAATATGACCAATTTGCTTCGCTGGGGTCCCTGCAAAAATCGAATATGGGGGCACATCGGATGTCACTACCGAATTAGCACAAATCAATGAACATTTACCGATGCTCACTCCTGGAGTGACAACAACACCAGATGTCAACCAAACACCCTTTGCGATTGTGACCTTTCCGCTTTCCAAATCACTACGACCACTAAAGCTCTCTGAAGTCGGGTCAAATAAATGATTAGACGCAACGACAGAAACATGTGGCCCTACCAAAACGTCTTCACCAACCTCCACATCACCATTAATGTAGCTGTATAGGCCTATATAACTTCGTGTTCCGATTTGGTTTTCACCAATGCGAACGATAGCTCCTGGAGCAACTCGAACATTATTGTTGGTGAAGCCTAAGATTTGAGCTCTCGACTCGTCATCATGTTTATTATTACTTTGTGTTGTATATAGGGTGAATTTTCTAAATTCCTCATCCGAAAGTTCACCGCCAAATTTTTGTTGAACCGACATATCATCACCTATAAATAAAGGGAAGTAACAGTAACGACTTCCCTTATTGATTATCAATATTTTCACTGACACTAAATAAGCTAATCCGATAATATCCCTGGGTTAGCTTAATTTAAAAACCCAATATCGAATTGAAAACACATTAATTAAAATGAGACCGAGTCAATGCATACTCGACACCACGAATCTCAGCTAAGCCTTTTAAACGGCCTATGCAAGAATACCCTGGGTTTGTTTTTTTATTTAAGTCGTCAATAATTTGGTGACCATGATCAGGCCGCATTGGAATTAAATCACTTTGTCCATTATTAGTACGACGATTTTCTTCTTTAAGAAGTGCAAATATCACTTCATACATATCAACATCACCATTGAGATGAGCTGCTTCATGGAAGTTGCCGGGTTCTTCTTCGCGCTTTGTTGAACGCAGATGCGTGAAATAAATTCGATCACCAAAAGTTTCAATCATCTTCACAAGATCGTTATCGTCTCGCACGCCATAAGACCCGGTACACATAGTAATACCGTTCATTTTGCTCGGTACACGATGCGTCAAGAATTCGATATCTTCAATCGTAGATACCACTCGCGGTAAACCAAGAATTGGGCGTGGTGGATCATCAGGGTGAATGGCCAACTTCACGCCGTACTCTTCACACACTGGGGTAATTTCGTTTAGGAAGTAAACTAAATTTTCACGTAACTTATTGCCGTCAATGTGTTGGTACTGATCCAGTTGCTCTCTAAACTGCTGAAGAGTATAGCCTTCTTCCGCACCTGGTAGACCAGCGATGATATTCGATGTTAGCTGTGCAATTTTGTCATCAGGCATGTTAGAAAAACGAGTTCGAGCAAGTGCAATGTCTTCTTTTGAATACTCTTCATGTGCACCTTCTCGTTCTAGTATGCATAGCTCAAAAACAGCAAAGTCAATATGGTCAAACCTTAATGCTTTTGAGCCATCTGGGAGTACATACTCTAAATCTGTTCTCGTCCAATCAAGAACTGGCATAAAGTTATAGCAAACTGTATCAACTCCGCATTCAGATAAATTGATAATAGATTGCTTATAGTGCTCTATCCATTGAATGAAATTTCCAGTTTGAGTCTTGATCTCTTCATGAACAGGGATACTTTCGACAACTTCCCATGTAAGTGAATTTTCTTCTATTAACTTTTTACGTTTTAGTATTTCTTCTTTAGACCATATTTCACCATTCTTAATATGATGTAATGCCGTTACGATTCCTGTTGCCCCAGCCTGACGAATATCATTAAGCGTTACAATATCATTTGGACCATACCATCGCCAAGTTTGCTTCATAAGTTATTACCTATTATTAATTTTTTTGATGAAGCCTTATTAAGGCTTCATCTGATATTTTATTTAATTAGACAGTGTAAGCTTTTAGTTTTACATCATTTAACTTACCAGCTCGTAGTAATAGCCAAGATATAAACCCGACAATCGCTGCCATTAATACAAATAACATTCTTCCCCACATAGGGTTTGGTATCAGCGTTAATAGGAGAAGCGCTGCACTTGTCGCCAATAACACTCGACCAAGTAAAATGTACTGTTGTCTATCAGCTTCGAAGCTTTGAGGCGAATCTTCTACAATTACTGGAGTTTCTGCATTACTAAAGAACTCTGCGATTTCTTCAGCACGCTTACCTGTTGGCTCTTTATAGAAAAGTTGAGTCAGCAAGAAGAAACCACCTGTGATAATAATGTGCCCTGTTACGCCCATGGTTATCGATTTCATTTCAGCGAATTCACGACTAGACAATGGTTCAGATAAATTAAACAGGCTTTCGATCATTGGTGCATTTGTTGAAGCAATAACGGCTGAAACACAAGCGCCTACGGCAATGGTTGCCCAACATGACCAATCTGGAGTCTTCTTGATAAAGAAACAAAGCAGTGACGGAATAAGCACAGGGAACGCGACAAGCGTACTCACCATCATAAGTGCATCAAATAGACCAAAATCTTGCAGTTTGCTCATGAACAAGCCACAAACAATAATCAACAAGCCGAATACCACGGTAGAAACTTTACTTGCAAACAAGATCGATTTATCTGATTTGTCTTTTGCCATGTAAGGTTCATAAACGTTTTTAATGAATATGCCGGCATTTCTATTTAATGCAGAGTCCATTGACGACATGGTTGCAGCAAACATAGCTGACATCATCAAGCCAACCATCCCAACGGGCATCTCGTTACGAACGAAGACAAAATAAGTGGCATTAGAAATATCTTTGCCTAGAACATCGAGGCCCCATGTAGACATATCTGGGTAATTTCCGCTTACATACCAAGCAGGAAGGAACCAAATGAAAGGTCCAAACGCCATTAGACAACACGCTAGGATTGCAGCTTTACGTGCATTATTAGTATCTTTTGCTGCAATATAGCGGTAAGAATCAATCATATTGTTTGTACTGAAGAACTGTTTGATGAAAATACAGATAAACCAGCCAACAAATAAGTAGGTATAGCTATACCCTTCTCCAACAAACCCTTGATCAGGCAAACCCGCTTCTAGGATTGGTGCTACACCACCAGATTTGTATATCGCTACGATTGTCGCTATGAAGGTAACAACAGTAATGATGATCATCTGTATAAAGTCTGATGCAACTACAGCCCAACTTCCGCCGACCAGAGACATAAGAAGTACAACCATACCCGCAGCAACTATCGTTGTTTCAATTGGGATATTAAATACCGCACTTGCAAAGATCGCTAATGCATTCAGCCATAGCGCAGCCTGAAGTACACTCGACGGTACCGTCGCCCACGTTACAACTTGCTCGCTAACAGGACCAAAACGTTTGCGAATGCCTTGGATTGGACTGATAACTCGCATCTGTCGAGCTCTTGCAGCAAAGAATAAGTAGTTACAAAAGTAACCAAGAGCATTCGCAAAAAAGATAACAGAGATGGATAAGCCAACATCAAGAGCTTTTCCCATTACGCCAGTAAACGTCATAGCACTCAGTGCTTGAAGAAATGCTGTGGACCCAACCATCCACCACAACATTTTGCCTCCCCCCCTAAAGTAATCACTTGTCGATGACGTTGCTGATCGAAACATCCAACCTACTCCGAGGAGGAAAACGAAGTAGCCTATAACTATAAGTATATCGATATTCATAATGATCCCTAACCGTGATATTTAAAAACTAAACACCTTTCGCTTTCTTTTATATCGCCCCTAGATATTGGCTGTCAAAATTGGTCTACCAATTGGTTGACACTTCTCACAAAAAAATAAATCTCTGATGATATGCCGTTTAAATAATACAAATGAATGTTACTCTCTAATGGTAATTTTTATAGCCGTCTGATTTTAAAAATTGGAGTGAGAGTGCGGAAGTATGAATAAAAATGTTTTAAATCAATACTTAAAAGAAGAACAGAGAATTGTTCACATTGGCTTAGGGGCTTTTCATCGAGCTCATCAAGCTTTATATACAAGCGAATTGTTAGACAATAAAAAGTCTAACTGGACGATCTGTTCCATTAACTTATTTGGTTCACAATCGCTTATTCAGCAGTTAAGAGAGCAAGGTCATTGCTACACTGTTTTGGAGAGAGGTGCGACAAGCGAACAAATAAAAATATCAAAGGCAATCACTCAATCCTTACATCCAGATCTAGACGGTCAGTCGACTATCATCGAAAAAATTGCGAATCCAAACGTTCGTATAGTCTCAATGACTATCACAGAAAAAGGCTATTGCATTGAACCAAGTACTGGCTCTCTTGATGTTAACAATCGTCTCATCCAGCTCGATCTCGACTCACCTTCTCGTCCAGTGTCCGCCATCGGTTATATCGTTGAAGGTTTAAGACTCAGAAAAGAAAGGAATATTAACGCGTTCACCGTATTGTCTTGCGACAATATTCAAAACAATGGAGAAGTAGCGAAGTCGGCTATTCTTAGTTTTGCAAAATTGGTCGACTTGGAGTTGTATTCTTGGATAGAGGCTAATGTCACATTCCCAAACACTATGGTAGACCGTATTGTTCCAGCGGCGAGTAAAGAAAGCTTATCTTATATAGAAACAGCTATCGGCTACTCGGATCCATGTGCCATCGCTTGTGAACCTTTTCGACAATGGGTAATAGAAGATAAGTTTGCAATTGGTCGACCAAATTGGGATGAAGTGGGCGCGCAATTTGTCGATGATGTCATACCTTTTGAAGAGATGAAGCTACGCATGCTAAATGGTAGTCACTCACTTCTTGCGTACTTGGGATACTTGAGTGGTTATAAGTATGTGTCAGAAGCGATTTCAGACCCATATTTTAAGAAGGTGATTCTAGACTTCATGATGAATGAGCAAACGCCTTCATTGTCGTTACCAAAGGAAACTGACATTGCAGCTTACGCAGATTCGCTGATTGAACGTTTCTCTAACCCAAATTTAAAACACCTTACCTCTCAGATAGCAATGGACGGAAGTCAGAAATTACCACCACGATTTTGTGAATCTCTCAAATATAACCGTGAAAATGCTGTTCAAACAACTTGGTTAGAGTTGGGCATTGCAGGGTGGATGGCTTATGTGATTGGCATGGATGACAACGGCGATGCTATCGAGGTTCATGATCCAATGGCTGGCGTGTTCAAGCAAATCAAACAAGAAAGTAAAACGCCTCGTGAAGCTGTCATTTCTTTATTAAGCATTGATGGTATTTTTGAATCTAGCCTTCTTGCAGATGCCGAATTCGTAAATAAGATAGTCGACCTTTTCGAATGTATTCAAGAGGTTGGTGCAATGCAAACTTTACATAACTTAACAAAAACACTGAACTTAAAGGGCTAGGCATGGAATACAAAAATAAGTTGATTCGATTTGGTCAGAACCGCGTTTGGCGCTCTTACAGTGGTGGTAAGGTTTTAGACCAAATTAATAACGAAAGCGTTCCGGTCGACTCTCATTTTCCTGAAGACTGGATTGCATCGGTCACTAAAGCCGTTAACCCAGGTCGAGAAACAATCAGTGAAGGTCAATCAACTGCGATTATCGGCGATCACTCACTCGATTTCGCCGAATTATTAGATCTAGATCCTGAGTATTTTTTAGGTAAAGAGCACTTCAGTAGATTCGGTCCTAACCCTATGGTTTTGATTAAGTTTCTAGACTCTTCAATTCGCTTACATTTCCAAGCACACCCAACCAGAGAGTTTGCCCAAAAGCACCTAGATTCAAATTCAGGCAAGGCTGAAGCCTACTATATTTTACAAGTTCGTGAGGAGATTGATGATCCTTATATTTATCTCGGATTTCAGACGCCTCCGACTAAAGAAACGTTGAAAGAGATCATTGTTGAACAAGACATTAACCGACTGAAAACTTGCTTCGAAAAAATCAAAGTATCTCCTGGTGAGTGTTACTTTATTCCAGGAGGAATGCCTCACGCGATTGGCGAAGGCATTCTAATGATTGAGATAATGGAACCATCGGACTGGGCTGTTCGATTTGAGTTTGAACGAGCTGGTTATACACTTCCTGAAGAAGCTCGCTACATGAAGCGAGATTTGGACTTTTGCCTTGATGTTTTTGACTATTCAGAGAAGTCGGTTGAAGCTGTGGCAACTCAGAACAAAAAGACACCTCAACTATTAACAGCTTATGCTGACGGATCGGTAAAAGAGTCTCTCATTGATGACAAAACAACCGACAGATATCGAGTTTGTCGCACAAAAGTCATTAGCAGCATCACCAAATCTGAGAACGACTTTTATGTCGGTGTTATTGCTGCTGGCAGTTGTACGATTAAATTAGACGAAGAAATTTTAGTACTCAATAAGTACGATAAATTTTTCTGCCCGGCTGGCATTGAAAATATCACGATAGAAACAGACGATGGCGTCGAGATTATTGAATGCTACCCACCATTAACGAATTAATCCTGAGTTAACGTATTGAAATGGAACCAATAAAACTTTATTACGACGCCTTTATCTTTGATATGGATGGAACATTAGTAAACTCCGAGCCGCTCAAAGGCCAAGCATTAGCGCTGACCTGTAAAGACTATGGTTCCATCGTTGACCACCGTATTTATCAAAATGTAATGGGTATGAAATGGGAAAATGTCGTTCAGTATTTTTTCAAAGTTGGAGAAATCGAACCAGAGAGACAAGAGTTTAACGATAAATTTAAGGAACATTATCAATTACTCCTTTCACAAAGATTATCTATCAATAAAGGTGTCGTTGGCCTCCTACAGCAACTAAAATCTTCTGGGAAGCGATGTGCGGTTGTAACTTCTGCGCAACAGTGGATGGCTAACCAAATACTGGAAGCTTGTAAACTTGAGCACTTGTTTGATCTTGTCATCGCTAAAGAGCATGTTTCAATGCACAAGCCAGATCCGGAAGCTTATTTGTTGGCGCTATCTAGATTAAATGTAACCGCAAGTAAAACCATTATCTTTGAAGACTCGGCTCCAGGACTTCAGGCTGGTTTAGCTAGTGGTTGTGAAGTCATTGCATTTCAACATTCTTTCAACATAAACAATGATTTTTCAGGTGCGTTAAAAATCATTGATGATTTCTCACTTGTCAGTTAAGACCAAAATGCTCACCCTAAGTTTATTTGACTTATTGTATGACATATATCACAGCAACTTGTACCCAAATGATATTAAAATAGAAATCCCCCACTCAAAGATAAAGAGACGAATGAACACTACCACCACTCTTGTTTATGACACTTTGAAAAGCCTTGCTGCTCACGCTCCTGAGCAACATGCCGAGATTCGCCAGCGTTTATATGAGCAGTTGAGCCTGCCATTTAACAAGCAGCTCTCGTTATACGCTAATGTGCTTGGTCCTATCAGCTCAGGTAAGTTAGCGGGATGCGACAATATTGATAAAGCGGTTGAACTGGCACTGGATGTGCTGGAAGGCCGAAATAAGTAGTCCCCCCTTTAATACGTAATATAACGGCCCAGATCTTCCCCCAGATCGGGCCGTTTTTTTATTCTCGTCATTTATCTATTTGAATTTCAGGCACAAAAAAGGCGTAGATGATCCACGCCTTTTGTTTTAGTAAGTTCTATGTTGTTTATGAAGTCTTGAACTGCGCGACCGCTTGGTCCATATCGTTCGCTTGCTCTGCTACCTTGTCCACTTCAACTAAGCAATGCTGCGCCGAAGCGTTATTGTCGTTCGAGATAGTGTTCAGCTCAGTAATTGAGTCACTCACTTGCGCCATTACTGCGCCCTGCTCTTCAATCGCTGAAGCAATACGTTCTGAATTACCTTGGATGCTTTCCATGTCGCTCAAGATAAGTTGCAAGCTCGCATCCAGCTCTTCCGAATCTTTCAGCGTTAGTTGACCTTGTTGATTACACTCGCCAATCTCTGTCATCGACGCCTGCATCTGGCTTTGAATTGCACTCACCACGGAAGTTATCTCTGTGGTCGATTGATGCGTTCTGCTTGCTAGTGCGCGTACTTCATCGGCAACTACCGCAAAGCCACGACCTTGTTCACCCGCACGTGCTGCTTCAATTGCTGCGTTCAATGCCAATAGGTTAGTTTGTTCTGCAATGCCTTGGATGATGTTTACTGCATCGCCGATCTGGTCAACATGATGGTTCAGTGAACTGATCGAATCTTGGCTGCTTGAAAGACGTTCAGACAACTGGGTGATGTTGCTGATGGTTTCAACCACCACTTCACGGCCTTTATCGGCATTCACTTTCGCTTGATGTACACCTTCAGCGGCAACCGATGTGCTTTCAGAGATCTCGCCAATGGTGAGTACCATCTCTTGAACTGACGTTGTCATTGTAGATGTGTGATTTGCTTGAACTTCAAACTGTTTGATTACTGACTCTAGCTCATCATGCATGTTCGATGTGCTTTGTGTCAGTTGCAGTGACTTAGATTGAGAGGCAGCGATAAGCCCTTCCAGTTGATCCAACAGTTGGTTGAAGTATTGGCCTAAAGTGCTGAGTTCGTCTTTGCCATCAAGGTGCGAACGAATAGACACGTCGTTAGAATCAACGATGTTACGAATCACCGAAAGCAGTGACTCAATTTTACCAATGATAGAACGGACGATTAACCAGCTGAACAGAATGATCGACACGAGTAGCGTGACGCAAAGGATGTTGTTGATCAGCGATAGCTTGTCCATCTCTTGCTGCGTTTGTTGGTCTAGCACCGCGGAGAACTCTTTAAATTGAGTTTCGATAGCATGAGAACCCGAGCGAGCTTGCCCAAGCAGACCTTCGTTGTGCTTCAAGCCAATCACTCGCTTTTGCTCAACCACTTGGCGAGCAGCGTCAATCAAAGCAGCTGAGCTACTCATATTTGAAGTTATAGAAAGAACACTCGGGTCAAACTCCCCCTTCTCAATTAAGTCATTGAACAGGTAAAGCTCGATTTTTTGTTCCGCACTGGCTGTCGCGCTGATGTTATCGAGCAAAACATGAAACTCGCCTAGCATACCTTTGTCACGTGATAGCCCATAGACTTCGCTCGCTTTAACTAAGTTAACAAAGCTGGTGTGGTAAGTTTCGATGTCTTCACGTAGGTGTGTGCTGTTGGCTAAACCTAAATCACTGAGCACTGTATCTAGCTCAGATTCAGACGCTAAGAATTTTTTGTAGTTTACGTCGAACTTGTCGAGGTATTTCATATCGCTACGCAGTAAAAAATCTTTCTCGTTACGGCGAAGGTTGAGCAAACGCACTTCAAGCTCTTTGGTAATTTGTTTGGCTTCGCTCATTTGAGCGGTAGTGTCTGCAAATTGTGATGTGGTAAACAGCAGTGAAATCATGCCGAAGATGGAGAACATCCCCAACGAATAGAGCTTTTTCTTTATGTTCATATACGTGGCTCGTCTTTACTAAATTAACTATGAGTATCTAAATAAATCGCATCAAAGAATGGATATCCAACTTGCGCGACCTGGTTATTGTTATATTTTTTGTATCAGTAATGAGCACTAAATCTAGCGACTGTTCAGCCCACCAGCAGTGACATTCTCAATGGTATTCAAACAGAGAATGAATCTTTTCACTAAAGATAAAAGCATCAATAACACAAATTGAATACATGTACATTAGTTGAATGATAAAAGTGAGAGACAGCTATTTGACGGAACATAAATGGCTTGAATGTCATGGTATACAAGGCATTGAATTAAAAGACTTTGACGCACATTTGGATGCATTATTTATGATGACATTTTTTTGGCTCTCCAGAAGAGCACGAGCGAAGCGCAATATTGGAGGTTTTGACTTGGTTTTTAAACAGTGAATCCGTCTATTGATGATTGTACAGTAGAGCGTAAACGGCGAAAAAAATGGACCTACTCAATTCGAGTCAGGTCCATCTTTTGATTTTCTAGTCAATCGCTTTGCAGCTAAAGAGTTAGGTGCGAATTCAAGGCTGGCTAAAACGCTTTTACCATCTTGGTTAGGCACTTCAATAACACCGCTTTCTCGTCTTCTTCGATATCTTGCGTCAGCTCATTAACCAAATTCAAGTGAAGCTGATTGTGGTGAACGTGTATCTTCTGCCCTTCATCCGTCAAGGCAACCACAATCGCACGACGATCTGTTGGGTGTTCATGGCGCTCAATCAATTCAGCTTTAACCAACTTTTCTATTTGAACAGTAAGTGTACCCGTGGTAATACCCAACTTTTCAGCGAGCTCTTTCATTCTTAACGCACCATGCATACCAAGTACTTCAATGGTGTGTACTTGAGCCAGGGAATAACCCGTCTCTTTGACAACAGACTGCTCCCACGAAGACATTTTATCGTAGAACTCAGTCAGTATTTGGTTAAGCTGTTCTATATTTCGCATGGTCGTTTGAATGCACTTCAAGAGTAAGATGATTAATCTTATCAAACTTGGCGAGCATTTGTTTATATTCAGAGACGGTTTTATCACTGTTTGATTCAAGAGTAATCGCTGCTGAATAGTGATGCCCACTCACCTTCCACATATGGAAATCGGTGACCGACGCATAAGGCGTTAAGGTTTTGGTCACTGAGTCACGATAATCTTGGTCGATATTCTCATCCAGCAGGATTGGGCTGGTTTGTTTCATAAGGTTCATCGTCCACTTAGCAATCACGAATGCGCCAACCATTCCCATTGCTGCATCTAACCAGTTCCAACCGTAAAACTTACCAAATAGCAGCGCAACAATCGCAAGCAGCGAAGTTAGAGTATCCGCCAACACATGCATGTAGGCTGCGCGTAGGTTGTGATCATGATGGTGTCCGTGATGCTCGCCATGTTTATGACCATGGTCGCTGTCGTGCTCATGGCTATGTGAATGACCGTGATTCTTACTATGATTGTGGCCATGCTCGTGTCCGTGATCATGATGGTGATCGCCAAGTAAAAACATACTCACCACATTCACAGTTAAACCAATACAAGCAACGATGATCGCTTCATTGAACTGAATCGCTTGTGGGTTAAACAAACGATGTACTGATTCCACCAGCATCAACAATGCCACAATCCCCAATGCAATCGCGCTGGTGTAGCCCCCTAACACGCTGACTTTGCCAGTACCGAAAGAGAAACGTTCGCTCTCGGCATGTTTCTTCGCATAACGGTATGCAAATAAGGTGATACCAAACGCTGCGGCGTGCGTCCCCATGTGCCAACCATCGGCAAGCAATGCCATCGAGCCGTAAATAGTACCTGCAACAATTTCGACAACCATGGTAACGACGGTCAATAACAGGACATAGAACGTGCGTTTCTCACCTTGACTGTTATGTGAAGAAAAGTTGTGTTGGTGACGTGTTGGAAAACTCAAAATGGCGTCCTTAGCTTGTGTTTGTGGTTAGATGATCGTTGCAAATAAAAGCCCTTTGATTGACAAGTAATTTGACAATCAAAGTAATAATTTGAAATTTAGTTTGATTATCAAACTTTGTCAACGATAAATTTTGAAACTCTGATTTGCGGGACGAATAGTTGATGGTGAGCGCTAGTTTGTTCCAAAGATTATTGATTCAGTAAAAACGAGGCTTTCCAGGGACAAAAAAGCCCACTCGAGGTGGGCTGATTGAGTCAAACTCAATGATTGTATTTATTTGTTTTGCAATGAAATAATCTCATCATTCACCCAACCTAACAGCTGCTTGGTTGCTTTCGACAAGACTTGGTTCTGCCGAACAATATAACCAAGACTGGTGCTCGAGAAGTTGGTCAATGGTGTCACTTTCGAATGCAGGTGCTGCTTGGTTGATACCGCAAACTCCGGGACAATAGCCACACCAAATCCCGCTTCTGCCCAGTCGATTTGAGCATCGACACTCCCTACTTCCATCACCCTATAATTAGGTAGATTAAGGCTTGGTAAACCTTCATCAATAAAGTCACGCGTTCTCGTATCATGACCTAGTAGAATCAAAGTGAGCTCTGCATCAGAGTCTCGGATATCAACCCCATCGCCAAGCGCACACCAAGAAAGCTCTTGCAGCTTAGTGAAATACAAAGACTCGTTGTGCTGCTCTTTGGCGATAACAAAACCAATATCCGCTTGAGCATTTTTAACTAAATTCGATGCCTGAGATGACGTGGTATTCAAGAGCGTAAGGTCAATACCGGGATACTGCGCTTTGAACTTCTGGAACGGACGAATTAGCAAAAATCGAGAAATGATGTCACTTACGGCAATGGTTAACGTCCCTATTTTAAGGTCGTTAATGGCATTGAGATCGGCCTGACAAATCTGCAGTTCGAGTAGCGTTCTTTGGCTTGTTTCCAATAGCCGTTCACCCGCTTGAGTCAATTGAAAAGGGCTTCTCTCTATCAACTTTATGCGTGTTTGTTGTTCCAGTTGTTTTAGGTGCAAACTCACATTGGGTTGTGTCATGTGCAGTGCATTGGCCGCTTTCCCAAAATGCTTGTACTCCGCAAGCGTCACAAACGTCTTCAACAAATTAATATCGAGCATCATGTCCTCTCTCTCGTGTCACTAATATCATTCCCTAAAAGTAAAGAATGCCCCATCGTCATTCCCTACAGTGAGGAACGAACGTGATAGGGAATCTCGTTTGTAGCTTAAGACTTTAAGGATATATGAAATCCTTATCAAGATAATAAAGATAATTAATTTCTCTTATCCACCTTGTAGGCCTAACATGATTCCTCAATCAGTTAGGAGAAAAATTATGCCATCTATCGTTGTTGTGGGCGCAAACTGGGGTGATGAAGGCAAAGGCCGCATCGTCGATTTTTTAGCAGACCAAGCTTCTGCTAGCATTCGTTTCCAAGGCGGAAACAATGCAGGTCATACTGTGGTAAATGACTTCGGTACATTCAAACTGCACCAACTACCTAGTGGTATTTTTAATCCTAATTGTACGGCGGTTCTTGGCCCTGGCATGGTGATCAGCCCTGCTGCGCTAACTGAAGAGATTGCAGAAGTTCAAGAGGCTGGCATCAAAGTGAAAATGGCGATCTCAGATCGTGCGACACTGTGTCTCCCTTTACATGCTCTTGAAGATACGCTTGAAGAAGAGCGTTTGGGCGATGGCGCTTACGGCTCTACACGTCAAGGCATTGCACCAGCGTACGGCGATCGTGTAATGAAGAAAGGCATTCTTGTCGGTTGGCTGAATCAACCTGAAATTTTAGAGCAGCGTATTCAATTCCTACTTGATTGGAAGATGCCTCAGCTTAAAGCGCTCTACCCTCAATGTGACTTCTCCCAGACTGCTTCTGAAATGACAGAATGGCTACTTGAAGTAACTAAAGCGTGGCGCCCGTTCATCTGCAACGTAACTGAGCCGCTTAAAGCGCTGCAATCACAAGACGCAAACCTACTGTTTGAAGCTCAGTTAGGCGCAGGTCGCGACCTTGTCTACGGTGAATACCCTTGGACAACATCTTCGAATGTAACCGCAGCTTATGCTGGCATTGGTAGCGGTTTACCTGCACTTCGTCCTGAACGTGTTATCGCTGTTGCTAAATCATTCAGCTCGTCTGTTGGTACTGGCACGCTAGTAACTGCAATGGAAGAACAAGATAGCTTCCGCGAAAGCTCTAACGAATACGGCGCAACAACAGGCCGCCCACGTGACATGGGTTACTTTGATGCAGTGGCAACTCGCAACGGTGTTGACCTACAAGCTGCAACGGAAATAGCACTGACTAAGATCGATTGCCTGTCTGGTTTGTCTGAACTTAAAATCTGTACCGCTTACTCAGGTGAACATACTGAGAACCCGATTTGGCCACAAACGGCTGAGCTAAAGCCCGTATATGAAGATATGGCTGGCTGGGATGAAGACATCACGGGTTGCCGCACGTTTGAGAGCCTTCCTCAAGCAGCGCAAGATTACGTTACTCGTATCGAAGAGCTGATGGGTGTGCCAATCGTGATGGTATCGGTAGGTCCTGAGCGCGAGCAAATGATCATTCGAGCTTAGCTTAGAAGACGACAAGATCTACATCAAAGCCCACATTCAGTGGACTTTTTTGATTGTTCATAAAGAACGAGATAACACAAGGAATTACAGGGTATCCGTCCCATGAACCCACGGGGCGACTTGTCAGTGTTTGAAGTTCCAAGGTAGGAGTGCGTCGATATCGGGCTCTGCTTTTGCTAGCTCTTTCATGCACTTGACCATATAGTCATAGAGGATAAGGCCGTTGGCTTTTGCAGTTTCGACGATACTGTAAAGCATCGCGCTCGCCTCAGCGCCATTTGGTGTGTTGGAGAATAGCCAATTTTTCCTGCCAATAACCAGCGGTTTAATTGCGCGTTCAGCGCGATTATTATCGATAGATAAGTGACCATCGTCGATATAACGAATGAGTTTAGGCCATTGCCCGAGCGTGTACTTTATTGCTTTGCCTAGTGGGCTAGAGCCTATCACCTTCTGGGTTGTCATCCATTGGTAAAGCTCATCCAGTATCGGCTTGGCAAGCGCTTGACGCTCTGCTTTTCGCTCTTCGGCAGGCGCACCTTTTAAGCGTGATTCTATCCCGTAGAGTTTTTGGATTTTAGCCAGCGCCTTATCAGCCTTGCCCGATTTACCTTTCCCTTGAAGCTTTTTAGCATCCATGAACTTGCGACGAGCATGCGCTAAGCACCCTACCTTGGTGACGTGATGAAGTCCATCATAAGCCGCGTAGCCATCGGTTTGTAGATAACCGTTGTAGTCACCTAAAAAGTCCACGGGACACGCCCTCGCGCGACTGTTTTGATAGTCGTACAAGGCAATATTTTTCACATTCGGCAGTGCCGCTTCGGGTGAGTCAGCGCCTGAGCAGTAGAGCCACATATAACACTGCTTCTCTTCTTTGAGCACATTGAGCGGCGTTTCATCCGCTTGAACCACCACTTGTTGAAGTAGGTGCTCTTTCAAGGCGGCATACAGCGGGGCGAACTTCTCACTGACTTGGATGACCCACCTAGCCATGGTGGTACGTGATAGCTCGATACCCGACTGGGTAAACAGCGATTCTTGACGATAAAGTGGCATCGCGTATTGGTATTTTCCAAGAATGATGTTGGTCAGCAAACTTTCTGTGGCGAAGCTTTTAGGGATGAGGCTCTGAGGGGATGGCTTCTGAACGATTCGGCTGCTGTCGCCTGTTTTCTCGCACTGGCGGCAAGCGTACTTAGGACGAACATATTCCAACACTTTGAGTACCGCTGGCGTGAACTCTAGCTTCTCGCTGCGGTCTTCCCCGATTTTATGCAGGCTATGATTGCAGCAAGCGCACTGCTTTTCATGGTCGTCTATATCAAGTTCGATAACCTCACGAGGCAAGGTCTTAGGCAGAGGTTTACGTTTACCGCGCTTTTTCGTTGTGGTCGTGGTTGTCACCTCAACCTCGTCTTCTTTAACGGCTTCACATTCCGCTTCGTTGAAGAGGTCACCTTGTGATTCATCGTAAGGCTTTAATGCCTCCGAGCGTTTCGCGAACTGACGGTCGAAGGCGAGTTTGAGTTGTTCAAGCAGCGATTGGCGCTCTTGTTTCCACTCATTTTTCTCCGACATCAGAGCAGCTACCATCGCTTGTAGCTCGGCAACATCCCTATCTGGCAGGGTAGTTGTCACTGTTAAAATTTAACCAGTTTGGGCGATAAAGAGTAATTGTGTCTCGTATCTCAGTAGAAAGAAAAGAAGCTATCTTGAAGAAGCTATTACCTCCCTATTCGATGTCAGTGAAAGAAGTGTCGGAAGAGGAAGGAATTAGCACTGCGACCCTGTATCATTGGCGCCAGCAACTCAGAGGTTCAGGAGCCGCCGTGCCAAATAGCAACACTTCATCAGAGCAGTGGTCTGCTCAAACTAAACTCGCCATTGTTGCCGAGACTTACTCGATGACCGAAAGTGAACTCAGCCAATATTGTCGTGAAAAAGGTCTTTTCCCTGAACAAATCCAAAGTTGGCGCAGCGAATGTATGCAAGGGTTTAAGTCGAGTAAAGAGCAGGAAGCTGAAGCAAAGAAGCAGGCTAAAGCTGACAAACTTGAAATCAAAGATTTGAAGAAAGATTTACGACTCAAAGAAAAAGCACTCGCTGAAACGGCCGCCCTCTTGGTACTAAGAAAAAAGCTGAGAGCCTTTTACGGGGAAGAGCCAGAGGACGACTAACCTCAACCGATGAAAGGCAGACCATAGTGACTCTAATCCTTGAAGCGAAGCAATGCGGATGCCGTTTACAGCTAGCTTGCCATGAAGTTCAAATTGACTTGAGAACCTATCGTCGCTGGTATCAGCAAGGAGAAGTTCAAGCTGACAAAAGGCCAATATGCATCAGACCTGAGCCTGCTAACAAGCTGTCTCAGGAAGAGCGTGATGCGATTGTCGAGGTGTGTAACCGCTCTGAGTTCGCAAGCTTGCCTCCAACTCAAATCGTCCCGACACTGCTTGATAGAGGTGAGTATATCGCCTCTGAGTCGAGCTACTATCGAGTACTGAGTACGCAGGGGTAACTTCACAAGCGAGGTCGTCAGCGGAGCAGACAGAAGCAAGCGAAGCCAACCAGTTACACAGCGACGGACTCAAACCAAGTCTATACGTGGGATATCACTTACTTACCTTCAAAGGTTCGAGGCCAACACTATTACCTGTATGTCATTGAGGACATCTACAGTCGAAAAATTGTTGGTTATGAAGTGTATGAGCATGAATGCGGTGAGCTAGCGTCACAACTTCTGCAACGAACGTTAATGCGAGAGCAGTGCTTCAATCAAGCACTGGTTCTTCACTCAGATAATGGTGCGCCGATGAAGTCGTTGACGTTCAAAGCAAAAATGGAAGAGTTAGGTATTACTTCATCGTATAGTCGCCCAAGAGTCAGTGATGATAACCCGTATGTTGAGTCATTGTTCCGCACGGTAAAGTACATGCCAAGCTGGCCAACAAAGGGCTTTGAAACAATCGATAGTAGCCAAAGTTGGGTTGAAGCCTTCGTACGCTGGTACAACACCGAGCACAAGCACAGTCAGCTAAATTACGTCACGCCTTCAGAGCGTCACAATGGAAAAGATAAAGAGATCTTGAAGCGTCGTGTAGAGGTATTGCTCGCTGCAAAACAGCGAAAGCCTGAGCGGTGGTCTGGTGATATCAGGAACTGTGCGCCTGTTGGTGACGTTCACCTAAATCCAGAAAGAGAAGCTGCTTAATAAGTAAGCAAATGATGACAACTACCTTGAAAAACACCGACATCTTGGCTTTCTGGGTCGATATTTGGCGTCTTTTTCATAGCATTGATTATACTAAAATCGTGCCGTTAACGCTTGGAGAATAAGGCTTTATTCTCGATTAACTCATTGTAAAATCGTTTATTTTGATGGGTTCGTGGCCGATAATTGTGAAGCCTGAAAGCAGTCTGTCAAGCTCAAATTGAGTGAGGGTAAACACCTGATTTTTCTCTTTTGAAGGCCACTTATACTTGGCTTTTTCAAGGCGTTTATACTAGAGGGCGAAGCCTGTTTTATCCCAGTACAACACTTTAATCTTATCGCGCTGTTTATTGGTAAACAGGAACAGCGCACCGCTGCCAAGAGGCAAGTCAGTATCATTTTCGATAATCGCTGCAAGGCCGTTGATGGACTTTCTAAAATCGACGCTTTCACGATAAAGGTAAATGTCTGGAGCGCTGAGCATACCTTTCATGACAACGCTCCAATGAGTTCAGCAAGATAGGTGGCTGGCGTGCCTTGAGGAATGCTCAGCTCCACATCATTGATGAGAAGTGTCATGTTCGCCGTAGCTATCTGGGCCTGATACTTGGTTGTCTTTTCAACGATTTCGGCTTTAACAAATCCGACAGATTCCGATTGGCTTGCTGTTTGGAGTTGACGCCGTTTGGCAAAGAAACGTGGATAAACTCAGTCCATGCTCTTCACAAAAAGCGCGTTGGGTAACACTGCTGCTTTCATATTGCTCAAACAGTGATTGCCATTCTAGGTTGGTACGTCGTTTTGCCATTTCAACTCTCCTTTGGGTTGGAGAGTTGATCTTATTCTTCGTGCTGAAGGATTAGAATGCGGTGTTCATGGCACGCTTACCTTTCTAAATATCTACCAAGCCTTAGTACATAATTCATGGCGCAATAATAGATTGATCCATCACATGCATATTGATCTAGTTCATTACAATCAACTCTTAGAGTCTTTCCCGCACTCGCATTAGTTTGATTGCTGTTGAAGAACTTCAATACTAGAGGGCAAGTGGAAAGCTGATGGCCATCTGATACCCGTATATTCCTTCTCTGATATATCGAATGGTACGACCCAAAGCTGATGCCCACCTCCCAACTCAAAGGGGAAATGCAGTGCTTCATCAAAGTTGTCTTGGCTAGGGTAAATCAGCACCACATCCTGACCACTTTCATCATCCGCAAGGTATTTTTTTGCATAAGCAAACAGTTGGTAAATATCCGATTGGGAGATATTTGAATTACTTAACTTGGTATTGAGGAGCTTCCACTTCGTATCGAGTACGACTTGATTGGTGCTCCCTTCCTTAATGATCAAGTCCGGGCGTAAACTGAATTTGTTTCTACCGTCATAACGGGCAAGGTATTCACCAGTAACTTGTGTACTAACACTGAGCTTAGGATGGCTGACCGCTAGTTGTTCTTTTAGAACTTTAGCAACGTAGTCTTCAAATACCTTTTCCATCGGGAACAAAAGAGAAGCTGCGTTAGCACTACCTTTCATCGTTTGTGGAGAAAAACCTTCTAAGATTAGTCGACACCAGTCTAAAGGTATTTGGTAGTAGCTCATCCCTCTATCAAGCCTGACTTTTGAAAAATCAACGCTGTAGTCCCTACTCTCTGGTATTTCATTAAATACAAAGTCTAGCTCTTGTAACAACTTCTGATTATCTGCACTCCGCGTATAGCCTTTCACTCGTTTTAGAGCACTATGCATTAACCGGTTTACGGGACGATCGAGTAAGAACTCATCGTACTCACAGTAAAATTTATGCTTACTAATGGAGTTATGCCTAACTTGTTTTCCTACATTCAGCTTCCCCTTTAAGAAACCTAAATTGTCTTCCCTACGTACATAGTCGCTTCTTAAGCCACGTTTTACGAGCGTGTTCACCGACTGTAAGAACTGGCCTATAAATACCTCTAACAACGGCATTCTTTGGCGAGTAATATTAGCATTCGAGGTTTGAATATGTGAGAAACCTTTCAACGCACGTAACATTACTAGTAGTGTGTGCCGAGCTTTCACATAAGCGTCATCATAGTTGTTGTCACTACCTTCATCTGTGAAGCCTTTTCCGATTTTAGGCAAGATTTCAATTTGCGTTTTATCTGGCGTAAACATAACTCCTGCATAGTTTTGAACTTGCAGAACTTCCATACCATTTCGACGACGTAATTGAAGAAGATTTCTTTCATTCTCATTACTTAAGCAAAGCTGCTTGAGATATTGATAAGCTGATATAGAGATAGCTTTAACGTGTGAAGATGCAGTCTGATCTTTCAACACATCTTCACTCACTAAACAGTCATACTCAAAGAGAGTAATTTCTTGTTTGGCTTTCACTAGCCTTACTCACTATCTTTTGCGTAGATAGCTTTGAACGCTGCCGGGTTTTGCCAAACAGTCCCTGCCCCAAAAGGCTTGAATGAGTATGTCACTTTACAATCCTCATACAGCTCCAATCCATGTTCAGGGCCAAATAACTCACTGTAGGAGTCTTCAGTTCTTTTTAAAAATTGTAGTCTCTCATCTTGCTTCAAACTGTCACCAAGGACTAAACGAATCTTGCTCCAATCTTCATAAAAATACTCTTCCAATAATGGGATTATCTTGTTCTTAAACGCTGACTGTAGCTCGATAAACGCCTTACCTTCATCAACCTCATTGAAAACAGGGAACAAAAAAGCATGACCGAGCGTATGCTCACGATCATAGAGAACTTCAATTCGCTTATTTAGTGTTTCTAGCAATTTAGATAAATTGATGCCCTTAACTTCTTTATCAGCAAAAAGCTTGGGGTTTGGCATCATCTCTTTAAAGTCAAAACGACGACGTAATGCAGTGTCCATCATTGCCAATGAACGGTCCGCCGTGTTCATAGTGCCGATGATATATAGGTTATCTGGCACTGAGAAAGTATCACCAGAATAAGGTAGGATGACTTCTAGCGGCTCCTGCGCACCTTTGCGCTTAGAAGGTTCAATCAAGGTAATCAGTTCCCCAAAAATTTTTGAGATATTACCTCGATTGATCTCATCGATAACTAATACATAGTTTTGGCGTTCTGTTTTGACTTCGCGCTTACTATGCGCAAGCTTTTCTAAATGCTTGATCAAAGCAGAATAGTAAGGGTTCAACCCTCCATTAATCACTCGATCACCATGAAAGATGTCTTTTAAGGTTTTTACACTCAAAGAATGGGTTGATTCACCTTTGTCTTTTTCAAAGCGAATTGTGTTGTTATCGACATCAGTCACTATAAAAAACGTACGAACGGTGTCGATTCGAACGCCCTCTTCCTGTTCAGATAAACTATTTAGAAAACGCCCCCACAATGTATCAAAATCATCTTTCTCATCCGTGGTTTTGGTTTCTTGGTAGTCCTTAGCTTTTTCACAGAGCGCCTTAAATACACCCTCTTTTTCATAGTAAGAAATTTGACCGCCTTCTGTTTTAGCACTAAGTCCTTCCACAAATTCTTCATACCCATAGCTTTGATGGAATGTGACAAAACGAATTCGACCAGCGGCAGTCAGTGCTTTGTATTTTTTCGTTAGTGAGCCTCTTTGCTCTTCTGATACACCGGTTTCAGGATCAATGTTTATGCTGGCGTAAAAGTCAGGATCAGCGGCTTGAACTGCGGCTTCGATAGTGTGGTATGTTTTACCTGTTCCCGGTGGGCCATAGAGAATTTGATTTAGGGGAGCGGCATTTGTATATACGTTGTTTTTGAACACGTCATACTCCTCTTTTGGCTCTTCAACCAGGACTTCAGAATTCAATGGATAGTCATGTGCAATGTTTTCATAAACTGAAAGTAACGAGTCTAGATCCGAAATAAGCTCTTGTTCAGAAGGAATAGACCCTACAGGGTAAAATTTGGCGACAACATTAGGTTCTTCATAAGATTTACCAGTAATTGTCTTTGCTTTTAAGTCTAGCGGACCTTTAGTCCAGCCTTTTTGAGTTAGCAACAATTCACAATATGGGTATATTGAGTCAGCGTTTTTCTTAGCTTCGTGCTTAGCCCCTCTGGTACCAAACTTTTCTTTTAGCTTGGTTGTACCTTGGTTAAGAGAAAGGTATACCCCGCTTCCATCAGCACAAAACAAATACACAGGGTAAATCCCGCCTTGAGTCGTCTGAGTTATAGCACTATGCAGGATAGAAACCCAAGGAACATCAGCCCAATTCCCAGCACCGATCGATCCCTTTAAAACAAAGGCACTCTCCTTGGTGCTAGCAATATTTTCTATTTCTTGAACAAGCTCGTTTCTAATAACTCGACCAAGACGGTGCCCAGAAAAGGCTTCCTTTTTAGCGCTCTGCCAGTTCTCAAGTACATCTTTTAGCTTTTCTCTTAACATTGTACCTACTACCTTTCTTATTATTTTTACCCTGAGCCAACAATATGAAGAACTAGAGTTCCTCCGCACCTGCACTTAAGAAATATTCGTAAGTTTCGTCGAACCGTGCCTCTTGAGGAAAATAAAACACTACGCCATCTCTACCCCTTGTCATCAGTACCCGGTAACTATTAAGTTTTATTTGATAGGGGTCTCTCACTTTTTGATTCCCCTTGTAAAGTTGCCACCCTCTCCCGTCAAAAATAAAGTCATCAGCCCAAACAAGAATCGGCATATCAAGCTCTAAACCTTGGCACTTAAATTCATCGATGGTCCGCTCAAACTGACAACACGATTTTGGAGCACTCACATCATCATGAAACCATGGACCGACAGTTTCTTCAGTGTACTTCGTATTACTGGAAGAACTTAATAACCCGTACTTCTTGGCTGTGCCTTGGTACCTGGTTCTGCAATACCTTTTAGCTTTATCCAAATCTCTGGTTAGATAGATATTGAAACCGTCTTTAATCGTCTGCTTAGCCAGCGCAACATCCGGCTTATCATTCAAAACACCTTCCACCCACTTAGGATATAAACTTGCGCTATGAGATCGTAAAGACTGATCTAAATTTAGCAATGGGTTTACTCGAACACGATTACTGCTCATGAATTGAAAATGATGCTCTAACGCTGGTGGGCAAAAAACAATCCAAGGCTCTTCACTACTTTTCAAAGCATCACACCAAAGAGAAATACCCACCTCTTCACCTACATAAATCTCTTGTCCCTCTCCAACTAGAGCGACATAGTGACAAGGCGTTTTATCTTTGTCTTTATCTTTATCTGCGATCCTGATGATGCAAGAAGGCTCCGACATTTGGTAATTCTTGTTTTTATTTTCGTCCCACATCCTCTGAGCTTCATCAAAAACAACCAAATTAGTATGAGGGGTTGTACGTGGCTTCATGTATTCGCGTTTAAAGTCTTTCAACGCGCGAACAAACGTTTTGTCATCAAGAGCATATTGCAAGACATCTACCAGCGGGCCATTCCCAGATAGAAACTGACCTCTTTTGTTCCGATGTACAAACTCCAAACCCAGCAACGTTTTCCCTGCTCCAGGAACACCAGTAACCAGGGTCAATACACTCGCCCGATTTCTATTTCCTTCACTCTCAACCCAAGCAGTTACTTTATCCAACTCATCAAGCGCTTCATAAATCCCTGCACTTTTAGCGCTCTTTAGTTCTTCTATTGGGTTGTTTTGAAATATCTCTACTGCCGCATCCACTAAATTTGGTAATGGCGCATAAGGCGATTCAAGCCACTGTTTTAAATCAGTGTTAGTTGGAGCGCCCGTTAAGTACTTATCAAGAAAGGCTTTGAGTTTATCGCTAGATAGGATTGAGATATTACTTTCGATATCCGTTAATTTACCGGTGGATTGAATCAAAACCAAACCGGCAATCACCTCTAGCGCAGCGCTTTCATGATGGTAATTGCAGAGATCTCGATAATAGCCGCACAGCTGATCATAATCCGCTCGCTGATAGCGATCCTTCATTTTGAATTCTAAAATGAATAGCTTATTTTCGACGAGAAGCAGAACATCGGGTCTACGCCCTCCTTCCATTGGTAGAGCGTACTCAAAAATAATATAGCCATCAGATTGGGCACGCTTGGAGAGTTCTTTCTGAAGATGATGAAAACAATCAACCCAAGCTCGTTTCTGAAGTTCACCGAGCTCTAAGCCAGGGAAGTTGATACAAAACTCAGAACACATGTTGGCCAACCAGTTTTCTTCTTGTTCTTGAAGAAAGACATCAATCCTATTTGCATAGCAATAAGTCATTCACGGTCCTCTTCAGTTTGCTTGCAACTTTCTAACAATGGGGACATCAGCTTCGGCCCAATCTAAAGAAGTTAGCTCATCGAGATTTAACCACAATGCTTCAATATGCTCAGTAAGTACTATCTTTCGGTTTTCGACAGGACATAAGTAAACGTGCATCGTGATATGAAAGTCAGGGTAAGCATGCTCAACCGTCATGAAATAATCTACATGTTCGATATTCAGATGCAGCTCTTCATTCAACTCTCTTTTAATGGCTTCTTCTCTCTGCTCACCTACTTCCACTTTCCCGCCGGGAAATTCAAACTTCTCATGGATATAAGCTAACTTTGAAGGACCGCGCTGAACACACAAAGTTTTATCTTCATGTTGAATAATGGCCGCTACTACTTCTATTTTTTTAACCATATTCACTTGCCCCTAACTATTCTTCTTATAATTCTCAGCCTGCTCTAGCACGCCTTTGTAAACATCATCATTGGCAACTGGTGGGAAGCCGTATTTGTGTAGCAGTAAGATTAAATCCACTTTCAACTTGGCTTTGATGTCATCGCGGCCTGCCCAGTCTGGGTATTGAGCGACATTGTCTACTGTGGTTTTCATCTCCTTCGCCAGTTCGAGCATCTTGTCATCGTCGTAAGTGAAATCGTACTTCTTGCGCATGTGGTTCAAGATATCGAGGAACGCTTTCTCTTCTAGGTCGATGCCTAGGTCTTCAAACGAGCCCATTTCTTTCACGATATCAAAGATAATGTCGGTCATTTCTTGAGAGAAGGTATCGAACTCCTCACCATTCAACACATCATTTTCACGACGTTCGTTGTACTGCTCCACCAGCGATTGGAAGCGCTTAGAGAAGTTCATGCCTTGCAGCTGGTTGACCTTTTTAAAATCACTTATCGCCTTCTCTAACAGCTTTTGAAGCAACTGAATCTTGGTGTTTGGCAGCTTAATCTTGTTGATACGAGCTAGGTAATCTTCGTCAAAAATATCGATAGCTTCGGCGTGCTCATCACCAATCGTAAAGATCTCTTCTACTCCATCGGCACGAAGTGCTTCTGCCACTAACTCACGAACACGTCTATTCATTTGTGCCGTGTCTGGTGCATCACCTTTGGTTAGCTTAAAGATGATAGAGCGCACTGCGATATAGAAGTGAATTTGGTCACGCTCTTGCTGAGATAACAATTCACTACCACAGCAAACATCATAAGCCGCCTTCATACGGCCCACTAAAGCCATGAATCGGGTTTCGCCTTTCTTGGTTTGAAGGATGTATTCTGCCGACTGATTAAGGCACTCCAGCTGCTTACACGGCTCTCCTGTGTAATAACCTGACGTATCGAACTTGTGGAACATCTGTCTTAATAGATCGAGGTGGTTCTTCACCTCAATGACAGAAAAACGAATATCTTCAAAGTTAGTCTCATCAGCCTTTGAATACATTGCTAAGGCTTGATTCATTCGCGACTTGATACCAATGTAATCGACAACCAGCCCTTTCGCCTTGCCTTCAAACTTACGGTTAACACGTGAGATGGTTTGAATCAGGTTGTGTTTCTGCAACGGCTTATCGATGTAGATAGTATCCAGTTCAGGAACGTCAAAACCTGTTAGCCACATGTCGACTACAATGGCTATTTTGAAATTCGACTTAGGACTCTTAAACTGCTGGTCGAGCGATTTTCGATATTCCTTTGTCCCTAGCAGGCTGTACTGATCAGGATCATCGTCTTTACCGCGCGTCATCACCATTTGCACCATCGCAAGTGGCTTAAACTCTTCTTTCTCTTTATCCGTCAGCTCGACACCATCAATTGATAGCTTTTCCTCAAACCATTCTGGCTTTAAGATTTTGACTTGCTTATAAAAATCAAACGCGATTTCACGACTCGCACAGACAAACATCGCCTTGCCCTTTATCGTAGAACCTTCTTTAACTCGCCCTTCATAATGTTCAACAAAGTCTTTCGCCAAAGCTTCAATACGGTCAGGGTCGCCAAGGATCGCGTTCATATTGGCAGAAGCTTTCTTGCTCTCTTCTATCTGATGTTCATTGGTGCCCGCTTCTGCGCACGCTTGGTAGTATTTCTCGACCTCTTCAAGCTTGCTGTTATCAAGAATGACTTTAGCGGCTCGACCTTCATAAACAATACGAACCGTAATTTCATCATTAACAGATTCTGTCATGGTGTAGCTGTCTACTGCATCACCGAATACATCAAGGGTGGCATCGATCGGCGTTCCGGTGAAGCCAACGTAAGTCGCGCTTGGCAGAGAGTCGTGTAGATACTTAGCAAAGCCGTATGTCTCTTTCACATCGACGGCTACACCATCTTGATATTTGATCACCACTTTCTTATCGAGGTTGACCTGTGAACGGTGCGCTTCATCAGAAATACAGATGATGTTTGTACGCTCTGAAAGCAATTCGATGTCTTCGGTGAACTTATGAATGGTAGTCAGGAACACACCACCACTCTTGATGCCTTGTAGCTTATCTCTTAAATCTTGACGGCTTTTAACTGGCACCACCATCTCATCACCAATGTAATCAGAGGCATTACAGAACTGTTTAGAAAGCTGGTCATCGAGATCGTTGCGGTCGGTAATAAGTACAATGGTCGGGCTTTCAAAATCGATGCTTTTCATCAATAGGCGAGATAGAAACTGCATGGTAAAGCTCTTACCACACCCTGTTGCACCAAAGTAAGTACCGCCTTTACCACTACCGTATGGCTTACGTTCTTTGTCGATGTTGTAGTAAAGCTTACGCGCTGCGTAGTACTGCGGGTAACGACAACAGACTTTTATCTCTTTCTTAGAGGTATCAGGGAAGAAGACAAAGTTCTTCACTACATCAAGTAATCGAGTTTGGTTAAACAACCCGGCAATCATGGTGTAGAGGGAATTAATACCCTCTTTTTCGGTAGACTCGTTGCCCGTTACTTTGCGCCACGCGTAAAAAAACTCATACGGCGCAAACAGGTTGCCCATTTTGTTGTTCACGCCATCGCTGATGATGCACATCGCGTTGTAGACGAACAGCTTGGGAATATCACGGCGATAACGAACGCAAATTTGCTTCCATGCATCAAAGATGGTCGCGTCTTTCTCTCGCACGGCACTTTTGAATTCAAACACCACCAGCGGTAAGCCGTTCACATAAAGGATGCCATCAGGGATTCGAACTTGTTCATCGACACCTTCAATCTCTAGCTGGTTAACGATTTTATAGATATTGGTATCAGTCGGGTCTAGGCGATATGTTTCTAAGTAACTAACATTACCCTCTGCAACTTCTCTATCAGTATTATCTGATTTAGATTTATTCTCTAGCAACGGGACAAACATCAAGCGTAAGGCTTGTGCCAAATGTCTTGTGTCGATTAACTCAATATAGAGGTCTTTCTTTGAGCGATCTTCACGCTTAAACAGAAAGCCATTGGTTAGCCATTGGCAGAAGGTTTTATTGCTATGGTATAAATCACTGGCAGGCAACGTTGATATCATACGAACAATGGTGTCAATTTCGCTCTCGGTTATAGCATCGCCTCGGTACTGCTTGGCAAGGTAGCGGCGTAAGTCATCTAAGATGAGTACTTGTTCTTTGTCTTCACGCGCTATTTGTTCACCCACTACGTGTGGGTAGCCTTGCTCACCCAATAGCTCAATAATGGCCTGTTCGAGTTTGGCTTCAGTAAATTTTAAGCTCATCGCCTTTTCCTACTGCTGTTTGACGTTGTTTGTTGTTTTCTAAATTGAGTTATTTAAATTTGTTTTGTAGTAACTCGGTTTCGGGCTTTGTTCCATTTTCTCAACACCGCAGATCTTGTCACCTCCGCAGAATCAGATATATTTTGAATAATATTTCTGAATTAAAGCGAACATATTACGCTTACGCTTGTACGTGGTAGCGAGTTGCGCCACCTGACTATAAAATGTCGCCAATTGAGTAGGATGCGATTTCAGCATATTCTCTAAACGTCGAAGTAACTCTAAAGCTTGATCGTAAGCCGTATTATTGGTCTGTTCGATATAAGATGAGACTGCTCGCAGATAATAATCCAGCGTATTTTCAGGTTTATCATCCACAATTTGATCGGCAAGCGAAATAAGTCCTTGTATTGATATTTTATGTTCGGCAACCCATTCGCACGCTTTGTCTAATTGCTGGTTATCGATATAGAACAGAACCAAGGCATCCGTACGATCAGAAGCTTGATTATAGCGGTCTGGTTGTTGATAGGCATTGGCAAGTAGCAGTTCAGTGCGGGAGAAAAATTCAACATCATCAATTTGGTAATTGGCTTTAAACTTCGCTAACTGTTGATAATATTGAAAGCTTGGTGATTGTTCTAACAAACGGTTAGCTAATACCCATGCAGAATGGATTTCACCTAGTTCAACATAAAGACGGAATTGAGCTTGTTCGCACGCACGAAGTTCATAATCACTCGCCATTTTTTTCGCCTTAGCTAACCAAAACTCAGCTTCTAACGGCTCTTGCTCATCAATGAACATATCAACAACTTCAAGATAATCTCGACACGTTCGTGCTATTTTTTGTTTAATTTCCGCCACTTCACGCCAATCGGAGCTGTGTTTCATTAACGGAACTGCCCATGAGCGTAAGTTCCAGCTACTCTCATCTTGCGATGCTTGATCTATCGCTTGGCGGCATAAGGTTAGAAAGTGGGTGTTAGATTGCCAAATCGCTCCAAAACTCTCTTCAATCGAAGGAAATACGTCAAATTCGTAATGGGTCAAACGCTCAAACATCCACTGCGCTTTCTCTTGCTCACTCCAATTAAGCTTTGCCAGCGTCTTTGGCATGTGTTCGTTAATCATGCTTTCAATGCCATAACGATCGCCATTGGAGTCATCAATTTGCTCTAGCACCTTATTCAACCGTTCAACAAGGTAGTTTATTAATTTCCATTGATGATCGGCGTTAAGGCTTTGCATTGATTCAATGATCATGTTCAATTGAATTTCTGCTGAGTTGAAATAATCATGGCTTTCTCGCCAATCCCAGAGCTGTTCTCGCGGTAAGGCTTGGGTAACCAACTTTTTCAGCTCGCCATATACGGCTGGCTTTTCGCGTATTTCAATTTTTGTCAGCAGTGCATTCCATGTGTACTCATCTTCTTCTAGGTATTCGAGTAGCATCTCTACCATGGCCTCTTCACCAAGGCTTTGCAGGTGATTTTTTATGGTATCTCGTTCACTACTTTGGTTTAAAGCTTGTTCTTGGTCTTGTAGGCAAAGGGCAACCGCCACGCCGTGCTTGCACAACATTTGATATTGCGCCGCAGGGCAAGTACAAGTGCCAACCAGATCGCCAGTGAAATCGAGGCTCACTTGATAATTGAGGCTGCCTTTGACCTGTGCGGTCGCGGTGTTGCCAACAAGGTTAAGCTTGCGTACTGCACCACTGCGTGAAAGCAAGATGCCTTTTTGCAAAGTGCTTGTTTCACACAGTGTCGTCAATTCAGAAATGTCGATTTCACGAGTATTAGTTGCGTTCATTATATTATGGTTCCACCTACGCTTTGCTTTGTTCTATTTCGGATTCATCTAATTCCCACCTTCGTTATCTCAGAACCGAGGCGCGAGGTATCTGAGATCTCGCTTTTCACCACCGTCAAAAACGAGATTCCTGATAAGTTCGTTCCTCACTTTCTGGAATGACGAAAGGTTACTCTGCTAGTGCTTTAGCTTGTTCTACTTGCACGTTTTCTAAGTCGATTTCGCCGGAAAGCAATTTAGGAAGCAAAGTGTCGCGCAAGTCTTCTAAGCTCTGATTCTCCATCTGATTCGACTTAATCTTGTCGAATAACGGCTTAGCCAATGTATCAAAATTATCCAACACCTCTTTTGAAGGAACAACGACTGGTAATGCTTTGATAATTTTAGAATTTACAGCTTTTGCTATTGAAGAGGTACTTCCTAAAGAGTCAAAGTTAAACTGCTTCATGTATGAATATAAATAATTGGTAGATACGCGGGCATCTTTGCTCAACTTGTAGTGAGCTATCGCCTCATTGGTCGCCATTTCGCCATGGGTGATCGCTACACGCCCAACAGTTAACTTAAAACTAAGAATCAAAGAGTTGTGAGGAATTACCTTAACATTAAACTTATCGATAGCTTCTTGTGTTAGATATTCCGATGAATCAAGTGCATACGTTCCCGTATTACCCATATCTCTGATCGAAACCCAAGTAACATCTTTGCTATCTTCTGAAAACCATTGAGGCTCTTTTCTCGGAGGGGTTTTACCGATAGCAACAGTCGCAACCTTTTCGGATGGCAAGATTTTCCAGCCATCAGGAATCAAACCTAACTCCGACTCAACGAGCTTTTCTGGGAAAAGCGAGGCAACTTCTTTTGAAAGAAAAGGCGCATCCATCCCTTTTGGCTGTTCGCCATTCATTTTGGCTTTTACTGGGTCAAAATCGACAAACCAAGATTTGAAAAGCGTTTGTGCCATTTGCTCTAGGGTTTGGTTGATTTGGTTGTTGAGGGTGATTTTTTGGTCCAACGAATCTAAGTATGAAGCGATTCGTCGTTGATTATTAATATTAGGAAGAGTCAGTTTATGTTCGCGTAACTGGCCTAGATTAAAACCTGGTACTGCTGCGCCAATTCCATTTTGGAGAATTTCTTTTTGCTTCTTCGGACCGGAAAACATGTAATAGACAAATAAAGGATCTGCCTTGTCAACATCTAAAGTCACTTTCATTTGCTTATTGGAGATAATGTACTCGTCAAATTGGCGTTGTTCATCGAGTAAACCAACTTGATTGATTGTCCCCCAGCAAGTAAATATCAAATCACCCTTTCTCACAACAGAGCGCTTAAACTCAGCTGCTTTTTCTTCACTTACAAATACCAAGCCATCATCTGACATTCTATCTGAAGTATTGGCACTTAAATTTCCACCTCTAATAACAGGAATTCCGTTCTCTTGGAAAAACTTAGAGCTAATGGCGGATCCAAAAGGTCCAGTTGCTAGAGCTGATTTTTGCTCACTAGCTAACTCTTCCAATGTAAATGTTTTCCAATCACTCCCCATAGCCCAATGCCTCCAAGTTCTGGCGAATGGTTTTGTCTAGCTCTTTGGATTGATTCATTTGGCTGTACAGGGTTTGTGTGAGCTCACTCATCTTGGTTTCAAACGGAATTCCATCATCTTCCACTTCGGCTGCACCTACATAGCGCCCCGGAGTCAGTACAAAATCATTAGCTTTAATGTCTGCAATGGTCGCTGATTTGCTAAAACCAGCTTGGTCTTGATACTTCTCTACTTTGCCATCACCACGTTCAATACGCGCTTTTAGTTCTGCTTCATCGCAGCGCCATGCATGGTATGTATCAGCAATTAGCGCGATATCGTCTTTAGTCAGTTCTTTATTGGTGCGGCTAATCATGGTGCCCATTTCACGAGCATCAATAAATAGCGTCTCTTTTTGGCGGTTACGGAAACCTTTAGTGGTGTTCTCGGTTTTGTCTTTAGTGATAAACCAAATGCATACAGGGATCTGCGTAGTAAAGAACAGCTGCCCCGGCAACGCGATCATACACTCAACGCGATCGTTCTCGATTAGCTGCTGGCGGATCTCACCTTCACCAGACGTATTTGAACTCATAGAGCCGTTTGCCAATACAAAGCCTGCGGTGCCTGTTTCACTTAGCTTAGAGAGCATGTGCAAAATCCAACCGTAGTTGGCATTGCCTGTTGGTGGTGTGCGATAGCCAGCAAAGCGCGCATCATCGGTTAGCTCGGCTTCATTACGCCAACCTTTAAGGTTAAATGGTGGATTCGCCATGATGTAATCGGCTTTCAAGTCTTTATGCTGGTCAGCAAAGAAGGTATCGGCTGCACGTTCACCTAAGTTGCCAGATAAACCGCGAATGGCTAAGTTCATCTTCGCCAGTTTATAAGTGGTCGAGGTCAGCTCTTGACCATAAATAGCGATGTCTTTGGTGCGTCCTTCATGCTCTTTAATGAACTTTAAAGACTGAACAAACATACCGCCGGAGCCACAAGCCGGGTCGTAGATCTTACCTTGGAAAGGTTCTAGCATTTCAGCTAACAATGTTACCACTGACTTAGGCGTATAGAACTCGCCCCCGCCTTTGCCTTCGGTTGCTGCAAACTTACCTAGGAAGTATTCATAAACACGACCGACTAAATCTTCTTCGCTCATGTCGCATTCGTTCGCCAGCGTGTCGATGTTTTCAATGCTGTCGATAAGTGACGCCAGCTTTTTCACTTCCAAACCTTGGCGCGAGAAGTAGTTGTCTGGCAGGGCGTCTTTTAAGCTAGGGTTGTTTTTTTCGATAGTCGATAAAGCGGTATCGATGATGATAGCGATATCATCTTGCTTAGCGCGCGCTTTAACAAATGACCAACGCGCATCTTCTGGTAAAAAGAAGATGTTGTCTTGTTGGTAGAACTCTTTCATCTCAACAAAAGCGTCTTGCCCGTCGTCTATCATCTTCTGACGGCGTGCTTCAAACTTGTCGCTGATGAACTTTAAGAACACAAGGCTTAATACCACGTGTTTGTATTCAGATGACTCAACACTGCCACGCAGCTGATTAGCGGTATCCCAAAGGGTCTCTTCAAAGCCTTTGGTCGCTTTTTTAGCTTTTGACGTAGGCTTAGCTTTTGAGGCGGGTTTCTTGTTAGCGGGTGCTTTTGCCATGTTCTTAATTACTCGAATAATGTAGGACTCTGCTTTCAAGCGCAGACTATTGAGGGCGATTATATATGAAATTGAATGAGTTGAATTGATAAAGCTCCGATTTTAGGCGCTTTTTACGTACCTTAAGATAAGGAAATATCCCAATGATCGAGCATTTTAAAAAAGCCACAAAATTCGTTTAATCTTTATAAATAATTCAGTGGCTAGATTAGCAGCACTTAACAGTCTTGTAGGCACTCTGCATGAGCTTCACAACATTTGATTGATTACCCCAAGGTAAACATGCCTATCTCCGCACTTACAGGGGAGCTCAACATTTACGTGACTAAATTTGATGTAACCTTACGGCTATTTGATTTGCCATGATTGACTCTTGGGTTATCCCTTTTTCCAGTTCAGACATTATGGACTCTAACTTAGGGGGGATAATTTTTGAGACTCGATTCCAGTCTTGGTATTGGTCCGCAAATAGCTCTGAGCGGCCATGTTCTTTGAGAGTATCTGTTGATAAATTAGGTAGCAGCATATAAGTCGCTCCCGATGATAAAGCTAAAGAGATACCTTTAGGATCGGTATCAAACCAAGCTATAAGCTCTACGCCTGGAAAAGCCAACGCAATTTCTTTTGATATTACTCCCGTGTCCTTATCTCCTCGGTAAACAATAAGAGGATTAGATCCTATGTCGGTTTGTACTAATCTAAACTTAGAAAATGCTTCATAGTTTTCAACAATCACAACTTGGCTGTGCTCAATGCTCGTCAAATGACTTAGAGCTAACTCAATGTTCATGCCCTCTTGTAAGTCATATGATTTACCATTTATGTTCGTGGACAAAATCCCATAAACTTTAATGACCTTGTCTTTGACAGGGCTTGAGCTTAACTTCTCGTTAGGAAAGAACTGAGCCATATCCGTTCGAGAATTAGGGATGGGATCAGTTAAAAGATCAAAACCAGATTGATCTTTAATCACCTTCCTAATTTGACGTATATCTCTAGGCGTCAGCTGCAAATGTTCTCCTCTGGCGCTCCCAACACTAAAGTCGCGATGAAAAGTATCAAACACGCCACTCAGCGCTACACTGGCACCTTCATTAACCTTCGCAGGAGAGAAGAGTTGCTTTAACCGATATAAATCACTACCCGTTATATCATCAATAATTCTACTCACAGTTTCCTCGCTATAGACACATCTTCTAAGTGAAGGTTGCCGTAACCTATATTGCTACCTTTTGCTAAATAGGTATAAGACCCGATAGGCTCAACGGTAAAGCCTTTGCTATCTTCGGGAAGCATTGAACTATGGAAATTAAGCACGCTAAATAGCCACACGTCTTTAGCGCAAGTGAGCTGGTCAAGATCTTCCGGTAAGTCACTATTGATTTGCTCGTAATACTCCAAAGCGGAAATGCTGGTTTTTCCCTTACCAATAAAGGCTTCAGCAAAAAAGGTATCGCAATGAGAATCAATGTCCGCTTCAATCAGCTCTTGTATTTCAACATCAAGAGTCAATTCTCGTCGCTCAGCTTCTTCAACAACCGGAAGCTCTTCTTGTTCTGCAGGCTGTGCCGTAATTTTTTCAACAATATCAGCCAATTCCGGCTCTTGGTCCATATCATCAGGATTTGGGTGATGCGCAAATTGTAACGGCTCTGAAAGCCAAAACATCGGTATACCATCGTGCTTTGCTACCTCATCAGGCAAAATCAAATCGTCACTTGGTGTCCAGTGTGGCTCTTGATCAATAAACCGATCAAAGGCATTGATCAGGTCCTTATCGCGTTCGCGGTTACGATACTTCAGCATCAAAGCTCGGAGTTGAATTAGGATAGATCCGAGCTCTTGTTGGCAACTACGAATCGCACTGTGCATTTCAGCACAAAACAAGGTGTTGAGCTCTGAGTTATCTCCAGCCATTTCACTCAACAACTTAAAAGAGAAAGCTTTCATGCCAGTAACAAGCTTTTCAGCTTGCTCTATAGCAACTTGGTTCTCTTTTTGTTTTTGAGCGAGCGTATGGCCATAGCCAAAATCATAACTGATACGGTTTCTTAAGCGACGACAAGACTCTTGCAAGTCCATTGTGATTTCATAAACCACACCTTCAAGGCTATTAAACCTATCCGCCTCTTGTTCTCTTTTGCCATTTAATTTAGCTTCCAGGTATTCTTGCGCTAAGCTCTGAATTTCTGGAATGCGCTCAGCATGTTAAGTCCCAAGAAATGAACTCGCTTCCGTTTCAAGGAAGTAGTTCATCAATGCTTCCATCTTAGGGTGCACGCGGTAGCCGCGGCTTGTCACGATAACAACACGGGCTTCTTTTAATTTACGTAGGTCATTGGCGTTTTCATGAGTCTCACGTATCGTGCCATTTTCAAAAACATGCGTTAATGTGTCCTTTGCTTGGCTGATTAAGCGAAGCATGTGGTTAACACCACCATGTTTCCCATTGTTTTGAGGGCTCATCAAAAGTCGAACTCCCCTTGGTTCTCGTTTGCTTTGTTAACTGTCTCAACGATCTTTTCATGCGTATCGATGAAATCGAGCACCTCGTAGACAAAGTCTAATTTTCCCGTCATCACATAGAGTTGGCGCTCTTTGTTTACTAAATGAGCCACCCCTTCTTTAACCAGAAATTCGACAACTACATTGAGTTTATCCGCTGCACTGTCACGCACTTTTTTCCGACTCACTTTTGGAAGTCGATAAATACTATCGAGTTTCTCCATCAAGCTAGGAGACGATTGGATTTGCGCACTCAGCACAGGCACATTTAACTCATCACCACCAACCATCACAGCTTCAACTTGAGCAGCCTCACTGACTGTCGCTACGAACTTAACCACAGGTCGAATGATACCGTGTACATTACTCATCAACGCGGTCACCTGACGACGATTGTGGTCGTCGATACTTTTATAGGTAACATAATAGGCGCTGGTTCTGCTCGTACATTGGAGCTCGCGCCCCATAAGAGTCAACGCTTGATTGATTTCTCGGCGTGTACGATCCTCTTTAAGCGTCTTGTAAGCTTCACGATCCGTTGCTGGGCAGATAAAGCTACCACTAAGTAGAGATTCTAAGACTTGTGATACTGGCTTCATGCTTCTACTCCTGTGCTAGTTTCAGCGGCTTTAGCTAACGCAAGTTTGCTTACTTTAGGTTTGTTGAAAATGTTCTTGTAAGGCGTTAAGTGATACAGATACTTAAATAAGTTGGCCGTACGATTATTGCCATCGGGTTGAGCCGCGATAACATTGAAGTTGTGTGCCCCCATCATTTTGAGCAGTTTGGCTTGGTTTTCTGCCGTCAGCTTACCAATCTCATCGGTTGGGTAAGTTATTGATAGTCGACTTGCTCCACGTTGTTGTGTCAGAAGTGCTAAATACAACATGGATTGAATGAGCAAGTTCGTACCATTACTGGCCAAATCACGCATATCTTTATCTGTTTTGGCCGTTTTACGCTGGTTGTTCTCGATGACTTCAAATTTGATGTCAAACAGCTCAGTAGGCTTTTTAACTTTCTCGGCACTAATATGGTATGTCAGTGTGCTTAAAGCGTTGAAAAACTCTTTGGTTGGTAGCTCAGCAGATCCCGTTTTATCCCACTCTTCGTAAATCTCAGAGAAGTTAATAATATCTTGCCAACCTTGTAGTTTGGAAAGTGAACTTTCAACGTTAATGTCAATAGAACCAACCACCGAGAACGTGTTATTGAGCTTTACTTGTTCAGAGATATTACGACCAAGTTTCTTAATGTCACGGTCGAAGCCGAGTAGCCGATGCTTGAAGTCAACGAGCATACGCCCCATGTTGACCGCGCTTTCAATTGTTATGCTGGTCACCTGAGGAATAATGTCATTCATGATGATTTCTAGAATATCTATTCGCTTAGAGTCACTAGCAACAATATCCTCTGTAATGGCGTTTCGGCTGCTTTCATTCCAGAAACGATACAGCTCCCCGTCACCAAGGTTGAGAGTGATAGTTTCCATCTGTTGTATATCTTTTTTACGTAGCTTAGTAAGCCTCTCTAACTCCGGGAGTTTGCTCTCTACATAGCTCAAGAGTGAATTTAAATCGCCGTTATAATCGAGCGCTTCTTGGCTGCCTTCTTCGCCCTCAAACATCACATAGTTAGTTAGGCGAGAGATTGCACTGTCAGCTCGCTGTTTGTGGTTTCTCAAGATAGAGAGCTTCTCATCAAACTCTTTTTTGGTTCGATGAGCTTTGGCTCTCAACTCTTTCAGTTTAGTTTCAAAAGATTCAAACTCTTGATGCACCGTTTCAAGTTCTTTGACCTTAGTATTTCGATCGTCACGTCTCTTAGGATCATCCACTTCATAAACAGCAAGCCATATCTCGTATTCTTTGATTTTATGAGACTTCACTTTTAAGTTTTTGATCTCATTATCAAGCAATTCAATTTCTTCTTTGTAGCGTTGATAGATTTCACCGCTAATACCTTGATCACTCAACCGCTGTTCATACTCCGTTTTGATACGCTGTTTGTTCTCGCCCAACGTCAGAGTACTTTTTTCCAGTAGTTCATCTATAGCTCCGATCGTGAGATCAAGTGATGATTCAACATTGCTAATTTGAGTAAGCCTGTCGTTGTTTAGCTCTAATTTTGCTTCTTCAAAACGTTCAAGCGTTACTGAGATTTCCCTATCAATCAGGGCTATAGCTTTCTCAATCGATTTGATGTTTATATTAATTTTTTCGACTAAGCCCTCTTTTGCACGGGCAATCTCTATTTTCTTGTTTTTAAGGTTAACCTTAGTTTGTGATAGGTCACCCTCAGCGTTTCGCAGTTCATTGCGTAATCGTGATAACTCAAGCGTTGACTGCTTAACAGCAAAATCATTTTTCAAAATTTGCTTATTGAAATCAGCCTCTGCGTCTTCAAGCTCAACGATACGGTCCATCAAGTGAGCCTGCTCTTCCACATCAGCTTTGTTGGTGACACTACAATCTGCTAGGTTGCTCGTATCGATATATAAATCGTACATTGAACCTGAATCTTCAGTCATTGATGGTGTGAGTGTCGTGTCCATCAAAAGCTCATCGGTGAGAACACGACCAAGTGGAGAGCTTTGCCACCCCTGTCGATTAGCCTCCAGGAACGAGAACAAGGTTCCTGAATCTGGGTCTAATCGGTTACTGACTACTTTTAGCCTGGTTTCGGCATCGCGCATATTTCGACGAGTGGCCTCTAATCTTTCGAGTAGCTTTTCACGTTTAGTTTGTAAGTTGACTCCTTCCTTCTCACTCAAAGTTGTCGTGTGTTTTAACGTGTCTACTTGTTCTTGTAATCTGTCCTTCTCAGACTCCAACTGCTCTCTCTGCTCAATGAGAAACTCATCAATATCTGGGTTCTTTAGTCGCTGCTTTTGAGTAGCGAGTTCAGCCCTATGCTCCATAAGAGCCTGAGATTTATCCGCTGTAAAAATCGTATGGGTTTGGGTCAGTTCCTTTAACTGTGGCTGATATACATCGTCTATCTTGTCTTTTTTAACCTTGCACTCTTTCTCGGCATCAAGTTTTTGCTCTGTTAGGTCAGACTTTTCTTTATTGAACTTACTAACAAGGTTTTGTTTGTCTTTCTCATACTTTGCTTTCGCATCATTTACCTTAGTTTCAAGATCGGCGTAACTTTGTCTTTGTTGTGCCACCCTGTCTTCCATTTCTGGCAATTGCTTTAGCTTAACGGACAGTTCTGGATAACCACTATTTTCGTATGTTATAAGCTTGCTGTGATGTACTTCGATCTCAGAGTTAATACTTGTGATAGAGCGTTGAAGAGCGCTCTTTTGAACCTCTTTATCAAGCTTATCTTGATTAATTTCGCCAATCTGCTTGTCACTGTTTTCAAGAAAATCTGAGCGCTCGATTTCGGTTTTCTTAAGAGATTCATCAAGGCTTTCAGAGGCTTCACGAATGATTGTTAAGGCAACGGCGAGCTGAGTGGTTAGATAGGCAATCTGCTTATTGTTCGCAATAGCTTCAATGAACGCTTCTTTTTTGGCTAGGAACGCTGTTAGGCCGTTGTAGTCATCACACCATTGTTCAATTCTGTTTGCATCCACACCAAACTCTAATGTGCTATTTCCTTGCTCGAGGATATCCAGGAAAAGCGCCTTTGTGTCGGCCATATTGAATTCACCTTGAATCAACGCCGCTGTGATTTTTTCAATGTGACGGACATCATGACGACCAGAGCACAAAGAGTAGCTCAGGAACTGATTGCTCAAATTCCCTGCATTAATATTTTGGATAATTTCGCGGTACTCTTTGACGCTAGTAATACGCGACTCGTATTCTAAGCCGTTAGCGTTCAGCTCCGCGGCCAGCTTTGTACAGCCGATAGCGTAAGGCTTATCTTCGCTGTCTTGTTTAATGATCACTGACTGCTCAAACTGACCTTTAACGAAAAGGTAAACAATGCCACCTTTAGTACTAAGGTTTCGATAACAAATGACATGAGCAACTTGACCACGAGCAGTAATGTACTCGAAAACAATATAACTGTTGTTGTGTGGTAAATACCATTCGGCAAAGGGCTTATTGACATTCGATTTCCTGACGATCTGCGTGCCAGTCGCCCCATAAAAAAACGGAATGAGCCTTAAAAGTGATGTTTTGCCTTCTCCGTTACCGCCAGTGATCTGAGTGGGAGCGTCAAAAGAATACTCAGAAAACATCTTGTTTTTCTGATAAGAATTTATTGCGATAACTTTGGTCAATCCGGCATACATCATCGTATCTATCTCGAGTTATGTTGTTTTTCTTGACTGAAAATCAACCAGTTTGAATTTGTGGCCACTAAATCAGGTTACAGCTTTCAATACCATCGACTCTCTCACAGTAAAGATTCCTGACTTTTCTTGCCCTTGCCAATATCCACAATAAATATATGTACTTTTTCACTACATGTTTATACTGTATACATCAACATGTAACATTTATGAGCACGAACATGAGTCAAGCAGATATCAAATGGGACCAACAAGTACGATTTCGACTAATTGAGATCATTGCTCTTTGGGAGGGTCGACTGACGACAAATCACCTATGTGATGCTTTTCACATAGGGAGACAACAAGCTTCCAGGGATATCAACAAGTACATTAGCTTAACTGACCAAGGTCAATTGATACTGGATAGAACAATTAAAGGCTATAGGCCAGCAGACAACTTTAAGCCTTTATTTACTCAAGGCACTGCTCACGAGTATCTACTTATGCTTCATCAGCAATATAACCAAGAAGAGACCTTCGAGTTCTTTAATTGGGGGGAAGCTCAATCGACCGTATTGAACGTTCCTGAAAGGGCTATATCACCAAGTATTGTTCGAGGATTAATTGCGGCAGCAAGGGCTAACCTTCGAGTCGATATTGACTATGTATCGCTCTCTACACCTGAGGTTCGAGGTCGAATTATTGCGCCTCACAGCTTAGTCTATGATGGGATCAGGTGGCATGTAAGAGCATATTGTGAAGAGAAAAATGAATTTCGAGATTTCGTGTTAAGTCGCTTTAGGAACGAACCTGACTTAATGGATAAGTCACCAAAAATGCGAGAACATGATGACAACTGGAACCATCAAGTTAAGTTAACGATTACACCTAATCCTTACTTGTCTGAGCAACAACAAGTTGTTGTTGCTGACGACTACGCTATGAAAAACAAGAAGATGGAAATAGTAACTCGTGGAGCTTTAGTCAATTATTACTTGCGACGTATGAGCGTCATACAAGACCAAAAGCTGCTAAAAGAACAACCAGAAGCCTACCAATTGACAGCTTACTTTGACGTAAGTCTACCTAGATAAATCAAGGTTCGTTCGAGACAGCCCGATAAGATTGGTGATGTTCTAGATGGAACATTACCTGTCTACTCGAAACTAGGGCTGACTGTATTTATGGTGTAAAGATCCATGAATATACGCTCCTTGCTGAATGCTTTAAAACAGCAGCCTACATCTATTGTAAAGTGACGACTAAAAACACCCTACATTTCACTCGATAAGTTTTTAGCTAATATTCCTTTTCTGATACCAAATAACCTCTGACACATCACAATCAAAGTACTGACACAAGGCATCAAGAGTTTTTGTGGTTGTAGTGTACCCTTCATCTCGGATCATTTTCGCCATGGCCGAACGCTGAATACCTATTTCGGCAGCAATTTGAGCTCCAGAGATCTTCCGTCCCTCTTCCGCTGATTTTTTATCTATAAGTTCCTTTAAGTTATATCTAATCACACATCAATTCCTAAAAGATATAATAATGTGTCTTGATAAAACACAAACAATGGAGGTCAAATGGACCAATTATTACTTACAGCAAAAGAGCTTGCAGGTCGTATCAAATTTAGCGCCAACTATATCAATTCGACTCTGCGAGATTCAATTTTCATCGAAGGTAAACACTACATTCGACCATTCAATGGTAGAAAAATTCTCTACATTTGGGAAGAGGTAGAGGCAGAATTATACCAATCTGCATCACGTAACCTTCAGTATATTCCAATGGCTGGCGGGAGGGTGTGTCATGGGTAGTATCAATTCACGTAGCGGTAAGCTCTATCTCGACTTCCGATATGAAGGTATGCGTTGCCGTGAGCAAACTGCACTGCCTGCAACTCAAGTAAACCAACGCAAGCTACAGAAACTGCTAAATCAAATTGAAGCGGACATTCGCCTGAGTTGTTTTGTATATAGTGAGTACTTCCCTGAGTCTAAGAAAGCTCAAACATTTTTGAAACAAGACATCCAAGCTCAAAAACGCAAACAGGAATTACTTGGTAATTACAAAACGGCAGTACAAGAGCTACAAGGAATTGAAACTGTCTTGTTCGAAAGCTTCGCACAAGAGTGGTATGACGAAAACGAAGTTCGTTGGAAAGAGAGCTATAAGGACAGTATGAAGATCTACTTATGGTCGTACCTTGTACCCCACTTCGGGCATTTAGACGTCGCGAAGATCTCTCGACCTGACATCTTAAAGTACCGTGCTTCTTTAGTGAAACCGCGTAACAACAGCAAAAAATTATCTGCCGAGTTCATTAATCATGTCATGACACCACTGCGCATGATTTGGGGCGAAGCCGGAGATCGCTACGATTTTCGTTCGACGTTTGAAAACATCAAACCACTACGTGTTGAACGCACTAATGTAAACCCGTTTGATTTTAACGAAGTGAACTTGTTTTTATCATCGGTACGTTCCGATTTTAAAGATTACTTCACCGTTCGTTTCTTCACCGGAATGCGCACCTCAGAGATCGATGGTCTGAAATGGAAGTACATAGATTTTGAGCGTGGTTTAATTTCAGTTCGAGAAACGTTTGTACACGGCCGTTCAGACACAACGAAAACGGTGGGTTCAACAAGAGACATTCAAATGTCATCTGTTGTACTTAAAGCTATAAAATCCCAATACAAAGTGACTGGTACTAAGGAGTATGTGTTCTGCAATGCAGCTGGAAACCCTTTAGATAAAGGTAACGTCAGAGACCGAATCTGGAAGCCGACACTTAAAAACTTGGGAATGGAATATCGCCGCCCTTATGAGACTCGACATACGGCTGCAACATTATGGTTAGCAGCCGGAGAAGCACCTGAGTGGATAGCTCGCCAAATGGGCCATACCACTACAAAAATGCTGTTCACAGTTTACAGCCGATATATACCAAACCTAACCAGGCAAGACGGCAGTGCTTTTGAAAAGTTATTAGATGCTAATTTAAATGGAGGAAAGTAAATGGCTTATTCACCTCTAGCTATTCACTGCACCAGTTTGTGCTGTGACATTCTTCAGGCTCAGCGTTTTCAGAAAATCTCTCATCAAGATATTGATTGGCTATACGATGAAATTTACGAACTTATCAAGCAACGTACTGAACTGTGGCCAGATAAATTCCATCATGAACATGTCTTTATTGATTCAGTCACGCGCGGTGTACTAAAAGCACTACATCTATGTAAAGACAAGCCAAATAATCGAGATGCCAGTTGGCTGTTGATTGCAATGCAATCACGGATCAGTTTTTCTTTGAAGCAATTGCATTAATGAGAGCTACTCAAAAAAGAGCCAAATGAACCCATGTTTATTTGGCTCTTTTCTATTTCCCATTTTTGAACATTTCCATACTCTGCTTGAATCTACCCTCACCTACAACTGGCGCCTAGTTCACCTTGAAATAACTCATCAGCCATCACCCGTTAACAAGAACACTATAATTTGTTGCACACCCACTTCACTGGCCGCACAAAGTTAACGTTGATAACTTGAGCCTAAGTTCTATAGTAGTTTTGCATTAACCGTAGTGCTGGACCCTTCAAACCGCACCAGACTCAGATTAACGAGAGCATTCTTTTTAAAAATGTGCTGATGACTATTTCTTAAATGTTCTGTTACTCCCAACTGTAGATGCTTAGAAGGTTGTCACAGCATGGTCACCACGCGGTCACAAATCGAGTTTGAGAGATATGAGTCACTTAGCCCATCCAATAATTATTCAACGGGGAGGCAGACAAGAATGATGCTATTTAAGGTACTTTCCAGAAACGCAGACACAAAAAAGCCCACGCTAGGTGGGCTTTTTGCTTGTTCAGAAAGAACGAATTTGGTGCCCGCTACTGGACTCGAACCAGTGACACCTTGCATGTCATGCAAGTACTCTAACCAACTGAGCTAAGCGGGCGATGTTCTAATTTCTTATTACTACCATTGTGACAAACTCAATAGTTATGCAATAAAAACAAATAAGGAATGGTGCGTCCGAGTGAACTCGAATCACCGACCCCCGCCATGTCAAGGCGGTACTCTAACCAACTGAGCTACGGACGCATTCCCTTAGAACGCCAACGATGATATCCATGATAAACAGATGGTGCAAGTATTAACTGGCATCTTGCGATTCGTTTGCTCACTTTGCAATCAAAGACATAACAACATGTCGATTTTACACCCAGATTATCGTCAAACCGCTGAAAAACAAAGTTTAGTTAGAAAAATTCTAATCCTTGATGACAACCAATTAACTAACCTAATGTGTTCAATTTGGGATTTTTGTTATCTATACCGTTTTTCTTGGCCTTTACAGTAACCATACAGGTATAGATCAATGCCTATATTTAGTGTCAAAAATTTTGCTTGCCCATTGGGTTACCGTAGTATTTTGATCATTATAAGTGAAAGGCACACAGAGGCTTTGTAACTCACTGAAATACATCATTCATAAAAATCACCACGATTTTGTAATCGTCGTCATCGAATTACTAGGCCGCAATGACTAAATTCGGATTTTTCATATAAAGTGGCCGGGTTATTACCAACATACATAAATACGATAGCACTCTATAGTCGAAAAACATCAGCTACAATTAATCTCCCTCAAGAGCAACAATCTATAAGCAATTCAAAACCCAACCCCACACATCATAGCTATTTTGAATACATACAGCACAGTAATACATAATGAAATTTGCATAATGGTAAAGCGCGCCTATATTCATAACCTGTAGGAATCAATAATCTAAATTCAATGCTATACGTGAATTTATGGTTTGCGATAAATACAAGTGTGAAAAATAGGGAATAAATTATGAAAAAATCACATATCGCCATTGCAGTGGTGAGCATAGTATCGACATCTGCCGTATCGGCGGCGACCATTTATGAGACAGATGAAACAGTATTCAATATCGGCGGCCGCGCAGAAGTTCGAGGGAATTTCTCTGATGCGAATAAAAGTGCTGGTAATAGTAGCACCTATAGTGATAGATCACGTGTCCGCTTAAGTGTCGATGGCACACAAAAAGCGTCGGACGATATTTCCTTTTTTGGGAAATATGAATTCGAACTAACAGAGTCTGAAGATGGCGCATCAGATGATATCGGCATTAACACTCGATTCTTATATACGGGTGTTCAAACCAATCACGGTAACGTCTATTATGGCCACCAAAATAATGCCGTTACCTACTTAACCGATTGGACGGATATGGCTGAAACCTTCAGTGGCTATATCAATGAATACACGGTGTCGACTGCTGATCGAGCAAAAAATGTTTTACGTTATGAACTGACAAGCGACAACATCACCTTTCAAATTGATGGCAATTTCAATTCAGATAGTGAATCAGCACAAAGTGACGGCTTCGGTGCAGTTGTCGCCGGCAGCACTTCGATTGGGTTAGATATTGGCGTCGGTTATGCGTCAAGTGATGAAACCTATGGCGTTGGGACAGATACAGAAACTTCTGATGCCTATATTGGTGCGGTTAAGTACACCAACGATCAGGGGGTTTGGTTCGCCGCACTCTATCAATTTGGTAGTATTTCAGGTCTAGGCATAAAAGATTCAGACTACGATTCTGCCGATGCTTACTTGGGATACTCGTTTGGTGTCAACACCGTCAACCTGACCTACAGCTACTTTGAAGCTGACGATATTGCAGATTACGACATTAACTTTATCGGTCTAGAATACGCACGTTATATTGGCGATGTGGCCTTCTTTGGTAGTTATAAGTTTAACATGTTAGACGAGGGCGAAGGTGGGGAAGGCGATAACGACGAAGATGAGCTACAGCTCGGTATGCGTTACGCGTTTTAGTCTAAACCAATCCACTTAATATTAGTAAAGCCGAGCATAATCAATGCTCGGCTTTTTAGTTTGTATAACTTATTCGTATCTAAGCGATTGAATGGAGTCCAACCGGATGCATTACTATCGATACCAACTATTCTTCAACATCGAATACAACGTTGTAGTTTTCGGTATAGGTGCAGTTTGGCTGGCGGCTACAAGTGAAGAAGCGTCGGCCTTTGTAATCGCCTTGGCTTGCCAGTTTGATGATCATTGGGCTACCACACTTCTTACAAAATCGCACTTCTTTTGATGGCTCGATTAAATCGATGTGTGCTGCCAGTAACCTCTTCAAACGGCTCACTTGGTAGCTGTGTTTAATAGATGCACCAATCAGAGGTAAACCTGCCGATTTACACACGTGAATTAGTAGCTTTTCGCGATCGACTTTCCCTTTATTGAGCTCTTTGCCGTTATCAAGTTCGATAATAACGCGGGGCTCTAGCGTTCGCGGGTCGCAAACAACAAAGTCGAAGTAACCACGTGAGATCTTGTTGTTGGCGATAAACCAATTCTTCTTATTGTTCGTCTTAGCAGGAACAAGTACGTTCGACATGCTGACTTTAGCAAGCACTTCCCCATGGTTGCCCACAGCTGATTTTAGCGCATTATAGAATGTCGCCTGTTGCGCCGACATCAACGCGCCTTTCTTCTGATAAGCGTGGTCTTTGGTGTCATCGTGTTTCACCACATACTTTTGAATAAAGTAAAAGAACACAACCAGAGCAATTACAACGATAAAGATATTAGTCATTTTCCAACACAATCAAGTCTGTATAGGGATTAAGAGAGTAGCTAGCGTATGTAGAAAAGCATCACCTGGCAAGCAAAAGAGCGAGAGTTGCCAACCAGAATCACGACCTTTGAGCGCAGTGCCCAACGAGAGGTCGCTCCTTCGCTAGACACACCTCTCTTATTTTGATAATTAAATCATCAATTACACTCTAGATTGATTTAGATCAATTTACCTAGATTTGTGATCAACTAGTCTGAAAAACGTTAGGTAAATGTTAATAAGGAAATTGATATGGAACTTAAACAAGACCCAAGATGTTATACCGACGTATGTGTAGATGGTAAATGGTTCCACTATGACCACTGCGGAACCCAAGCCTACATGTTAAAGGGAGGAGCTTCGGCTGTGATTGAACTCGCTAGCGAACCAGCGACAGAAGGCGAATTGGTTGAAATGCTTCAAGGTGTCGCTAAGTAACCCACCAAGCCAAATCACAGTATGAATTAAGCGAATAAGAGTAAATAGCCGTATTAGTTCAGATAAGCACTCTTATTCGCTTAGTTATTGAAGTTCAGGTTTCTTGATTGCAGGGGATTAACTAAGTTTAGGAACTCAAATGATAACGACTTTATTGCGCCCTGACTGCTTAGCTTGATACAAAGCATCGTCTGCCGATTTCAAGTGTTTCTTATAGGTACGGCTATTCAACTGTTGCTCCGTTAGATGAGTCGTCGCACCAATCGATGTGGTTAATTCTAATGGGCCAGAATGCGTTTCAATCGCTCGGTCAGCGATCGCTTGCCTTATAAGCTTAAGCTCTTTATTAGGATCTTGATTCCCAGCCAGCAACAAAACAAACTCTTCCCCACCCCATCTTGCCACTACATCGTTTGTTGATAAGATTTTCTCTAAACGCTTAGCGACTTCCACCAGCACTTGGTCACCAATATCATGCCCATAAGTATCATTAACTTGTTTGAAGCGGTCTAAATCTAGAATAGCGAGCGTATACCCAAACGACGACAAATGATGTGGCATCGGCTGAGTTAACCGTTGCTCTAAGTAACGCCTATTGTATAAGCCTGTCAGTTCGCATCTTGTTGATTGCTTAAGTAGTTCTTTGTTGGTCTTCTGGATCGAGCGTAACCTTATCAATAGTAACGTGGCGCTTATCATCACCATGATACCCAAAGCGACGACGATTCGATTCCGTAATTGCTGCTTATCTAATGTCAGCTCACCCAACTCTTTTTCTGCGTTAAGCAGTTCGTTTTCTTGAGCTAATGATGCCGTAGCGAAATCTTGCTCGAGTAAAAAGATATCACTCTGGCGCTTATCAAATAGCAGCGCTTTATTACCCTTGTAATAGAGCTTGAAGTAGCGAAGTGCGTTCTCGCTGTCGCCTCTTGAATCATAGTATTCAGCAAGTGTTCTTAAGCCGAGGACCTTCCAGCTGCGAGTCCCCACAACATCGAACATTGCAGACGATCGCTTTAGATCAGCAAAAACAAAATTATCTCGGTTCAAACCAATGTTCGCTAAAGCTCTATTTAGGTAACACTGCCCCAATTGAAGTGTGTATTTGTCCACGCCTGGGTATCTAAGACACAAGTTTGCGACTTGTCGTGCTGACTCAAAGTTCTTTTCCGCCAACAACACATCACTCTCTGCTTTTAATAGGATGATTTTGTATCGTTCACTCACGTTATCGCCATTTAGCTTAGCCGCACTTTGATATGCTTCTCGGCCTTTGACTAAATCACCACTGCGCAGATAAGCAAAAGACTCATTCACATGCAGCACGCCGATGGTAGACGCTTCGAGTAGTCCACTCTTGTAATAGAGCTTTTTGGCTCTTTTAATCAGCTTGAGCGCTTTAGGCCAGTCTTCCAAATAGATATAAAGCAGTGCCATATTTGACACTAACTTGCTGTTGTAGATGTGATGAGGGTACTTCTTACCAAGGTCTAAACCTTTATGGAAAAAGTATTGAGCTTCAGGAAAGTCATTGCGGATGTTATTGATGACACCAGCCGTGTTATAGGCCTTAATCAACAACTCTTCATAGTGAAGCGATTCTGCGATATCTATCGCTGCTCTGATTTGGATTTCAGATTCCGCTAGCTCACCCGTACTGATGTATTCGATCGCTAATTCAACGAGAGATTGGGCCTTTAACCAACCCATATGTTCGTGTTGTGCGAGTGCTTTAATCTGCCTGACGTATTCGGAAACCGCTTTGGTATCCAACTTATGTTGCGCGAGGTTCGACAAAATCATCAATTCGTAAGCACGATAGATGGCTTTATCTTGGTCTGGGAACTTGGCTTGGAGAGCCTCAAGTTGTAGGGAAGCTAAATTAGGGTCACCACGAGATACATCGAGAATATCGATCAACGCAGATCCATATTGAGAGAGTGATAACTCTTTCTCTGGACTATAAACACTCGGGTTTTCAGGGCGAATATGCTTTAAATCGTCGTCATAAGTTGGATAGAGCAAATACAGCCCCAGCACAATACTCATCAGCACCACGAAAAGGAATGAACCTAACACATTGTTTCTATTCATTTATCAGGGCCATTATTGATTGAATTCCAATTTTATTGACGTTTTTTAAGAGCGGTCAAACATTATACCCGACAGATATACAGATTAAAATCCTGCGCACTGGTGGATCTGAATTGGGTTTTTCTCATTAATTAGAATAATCAGGCAACTTTCTTGATTTAACTCAGACAATCATCTACCTCATTGGCGTTATAGTGATTTTCCTGTTCCTACCTCCGCGGCTTCTTTTTGAACAAGCGGAAGCATAATGAGAATTAACAATGACCCAAATTAATGAACAACGTCTTGTAGAACATTTCTGCGATCTAGTGAAAATTGATAGTGAATCTCGTAACGAAAAAGCGATTGCTGAAGCTTTGGCTGAGCAACTCGGTGAACTAGGTTTTGAAGTTCACAAACTGGCGGTTCCTGAAGAAGTGTCTAATGGTTTCAACATCTACGCTCGTCTAGATGGCACTCTTCCAGGTAGCACAGTGTTCAGCTGCCACATGGACACAGTAACGCCAGGCATCGGCATTGAGCCAATCATCGAAGACGGTATCATCCGTTCAAAAGGCAACACAATTCTAGGTGGTGACGACAAGTCTGGTATCGCAGCTATCATGGAAGCGGTTCGTTGCATCAAAGCAGAAGGCCAAGAGCACAAAACTATCGAGATTGCGTTTACTGTATTCGAAGAAGGCGGTCTGTTCGGTTCTTTGAACTTCGACATGTCTTACATTCAATCTGAGCACGCAATCGTACTTGATACAGGCGGTCCAATTGGCACTATCGTAAACGCAGCGCCTGGCCAGCAGAAGATTGTTGCTAAAATCAAAGGTCGCCCTGCTCACGCTGGTTTAGCACCAGAAGAAGGCATCAGCGCAATTCAAGTTGCTGCAGACGCTATCACTAAGATGAACCTACTTCGTATCGATGAAGAAACGACAGCAAACGTTGGTATTGTTGAAGGTGGTCAAGCAACTAACATCGTAATGCCAGAGCTTAAAGTCGTGGCTGAAGCACGTTCTCTAAACGGAGAAAAGCTAACGGCTCAAGTTGAACATATGATCTCTACATTCCAAGAAAGTGCTAAGCAGTTCGGCGCTGAAGTAGAAATCGAATCAACTCGTGCTTACGATGCATTCGTTATTGCAGACGATCATCCGCACATTCTTTCTATCAAATCGGCGTTTGAGAAGCTTGGCGTCACAGCGAACACTAAACGCACTGGCGGCGGTAGCGATGCAAACAACTTCAACGCAAAAGGCCTGACAACAGTTAACCTTTCTACTGGTATGGCGAAAGTTCACACCACTGAAGAGTACATTGCAGTGAAAGACATGGTCGCAATCACTGAGTTTGTTGTGGCTTACGTAACGCAATAATCGAATCCATTAGTTGGGTAGTCACTTCTATCTAGCACAATGAAAAAAGCCGAGACATCAACACGATGCTCGGCTTTTTGCTATTTAGGTGAACATAGAAGGTCGAATCTAAAACCCTCTACGCTTCCAGAATTGGCCTTCGTCTTTTGCTACGAGGTCGAATGTCTTATCAGCAATAATGTTGCCTTTTAGCTCAACCGTCATGCGCCATTTACCTAACTTGTTCGAGACAGGTGCCCAGATAGTGTCACCTAAGTAGAAATCCCAGTCATTGTTGCCGACATACTCTTCACCATCGAACGGTTCGAGCACTTCGCCCTTGTCTGTGGTGATATTCGGGTGATAGATGCAGTAGCGGATCTTTTCGCCTTTGGCTTTTTTGATATTCAAGATATAGCCAAATTCCACGTCGATTTCAGCATCAACGGTGGTGGTGAACTCTTGGATTTTTGGAAGGTCTTTAGATTTGGAATCCCACGTGGAATAGATACCATAAGAAGTCATGTCGACCACAACTGAGCGCTTTGCCATTTCAATCTTTACCTTGGAGTTATTCTATTAATTTAATTCTATTTGCCATTCAGCCAAGCTGGATAAGCACGAGGCTATTCTTGCCAATCTTTTGCCATGCGCTTAATCACAGACGGTTCGATGTCGTGAATGCTGCCATATTGCTCTCGGCATACTTCGATGATCAAGTCAGCTTTGTATTTTCTTGCAAGTTGACGGTAAGCCTTCATTTCCCAATGCTTAATAAAGGTATTCGAAACAACCACATCCAACCCTTGCTTCAAGCCATTTTCTGCCGTGTTCTTACACCACCCATGAGCTTGTTGCAGCTGCCTAGGGTCAAAATGGTACTCACCTTGCTCATTCACGTAATACATATCCGCTTCGACATGCAATGCATCGTAGGTTTTTGCTTTTGTTGATTTGCCAGAACCGGGCAACCCTCGAATGAGTATTAACTTCATCTGTCACTTTACAGGCTAATTCGAAAACATGAGTTTATCGTAAATAGTAAAGAGTTGCTCTGATAACTGCCTCTGCTCAGCATCCGAAAACCAACTACTTAAACACGACTCAGATAATCACTGAATACAATGAGACTCCCCTCGAAGTGCGGGGATTGCTTCTGATAGAAAACACAAATAATTTACATCTAGCCATTTTGCATATCGACAAGCGTACCAAACTACTATAGATTTAGATGTATAGACGTCTACATATCTAGCTTAGGGAGAAAGCTGTGCCTATTCGCATTCCAGACCAATTGCCAGCATCCGATGTTCTTCGTGAAGAAAACATCTTCGTTATGCCGTTATCAAGAGCATCGACACAGGAAATTCGTCCACTTCGAGTCTTGATCCTCAACCTAATGCCGAAGAAGATTGAAACTGAAACTCAATTTTTACGCCTACTATCGAACAGCCCATTGCAAGTTGATGTAGAGCTGCTGCGCATTGATGATCGACCAAGTAAAAACACACCGACTGAACACCTTGATAACTTCTATCGCCAATTTGAAATGGTCAAAGGAAGAAACTTTGATGGATTGATCATCACTGGTGCGCCGCTTGGCTTGGTTCAATTTGAAGATGTTATCTACTGGGACCATCTGAAAACCATCATGGAATGGGCAAACAAGCACGTTACTTCAACTCTATACGTGTGTTGGGCGGCTCAGGCTGGTTTGAAATTACTGTATGATTTGCCAAAACGCACGCGTAAAGAGAAGTTGTCTGGTGTTTATAATCACGAGATACATAACCCATACCACCCTATTTTACGTGGCTTCGACGATACATTCTTAGCTCCGCACTCTCGCTATGCGGACTTCTCTCAAGAGTACTTAGCAGAGCATACCGACCTTGATGTTCTTGCGACTTCTGATGTTGCGGGTGTATATCTAGCGGCGACCAAAGATAAACGAAACGTGTTTGTAACCGGTCACCCCGAGTACGACTCTCATACACTTCACAATGAATACATTCGTGATTTGGGTGAAGGCATGGAGCCTGTGATTCCAATCAACTACTACCCGAACAACAATCCAGACAACAAACCGGTTGCAAGTTGGCGTAGCCACGGACACTTGTTGTTCTCAAATTGGCTAAACTACTGCGTTTACCAACAAACGCCTTACGATCTGGATCACTTCAGCGAAGACAACTTTACCAAAGACGATTAAGTTCTTTCTTCCGATTCAAAAACACATAAAGCCGTGTTCAGTATGTTGTTGATAAAACGACGAATTGGACGCGGTTTTTTTATGGTGTGTGGGTCGCATTCCATAATAGATTTACCACTTCAACGGGTTTGATTTCATATGATGGCTTGGTGTTCATAAGGAGCTTCACATGCCTGCCAAGCCGTCATTCTCAAATCCGATTTCGTTATCCCACCCCCTTTCGTTATCAAATCTGGTACTACTCGCCTCGCTTTCGTTGGCCGGTTGTGTCTCTGTCACAGAAGGACCACCAAAGATTGAAAGTGACCCTATCGCGATGTCTGAATCTCGAATCGAATTAGGTTTGGGCTATATGGGACAAGGCAATATGGTGAGAGCGCGTGAAAACCTTGAGCTCGCGATTAAACACGCACCTAGCTACTACCGTGCTCGGCTTTCAATGGCGCATTACTACGAACAAGTGGGTGAAGTAGATGAAGCGAGAACCACTTACCGTAAAGCACTCAGTCTTGATTCAAGAAACGGCAATGTATTGAACAACTACGGTACCTTCTTGTGTAAACAGGGCGAATACGAGCAAGCTGATAAGTACTTTAATCGCGCTATCGATCAACCCTACTACTACTTGGTGTCTGCAAGTTATGAAAACGCCGCGTTTTGCGCATTTAAGGCTGGCAATACCGACCAAGCGAAGTACTACTTCAGCAGAGCGATTGACCACGATCCAAACCGCGTAAAATCGATACTACAGTTATCAAAAATTGAAGTGAGTGACGCCGATTACAATGACGCTCGAATCCGTTTATTCAAATTCCACCAGCGTTATGGCTATCAAATTCCATCGCTTAAAATCTTGGTCGATCTCGAAAACAAAGCAGGTAACAAAGCTCTAGAGCAGAAATATCAGAGTAAGTTAGATGAGTTGCTTTCTGCTTAGGTTATATGCAAAACACAAAAAAAACGGGCTTGTTGCGTTAACAACAAGCCCGTCCGTATTTCAGCTTAATATCTTAACTAAGTGCAGCCGCTATTTTAGCGCGATCCACTCTTGTCTTTGCTCATCGTCCATAAAGGTCCATGCGATAAAGCGACTTACCTTCTGGCCTTGTGACATCTCGACGACTTTCACTTGTTTAGCTCTAAGCTTGCCCAGTTCTGAACGAACCATATCGACGTTGTCTTTCTTAGAAATCAATGTCGTAAACCACAAAACTTGAGTAGCAAAAAGTTGACTCTCTCTTGCCATCTTCATAATGAAAGCGGCTTCCCCACCTGGGCACCAAAGCTCGGCTTTTTGACCACCAAAGTTTAAGGTTGGTTTAGCTTGCTTAGTTGATTTATCTAACTTAACTGGCTTCTTGTTCGTTTCAGGCTTGAATGACTGACCGGCTTTCTTAGCACGGTTCGCCGCTAGATTATCCAGTTTACGTTGTGACCCCTTTTCAGCCTCTTCAAGAGAGCTGTGGAATGGAGGATTACAAATAGTGACATCGTAACGTTCATTATCCTTAATCACGCCCTTAAAGATAGATTCAGAGTCAGCTTGTAGGCGAGCGCGGATCTTACCTTTTAGATTAGGGTTGCTTTCCGCTATGAAGTTCGCTGTTTTGATGGAGACTGAATCAACATCTGTCCCTGTACAACGCCACTTATACTCTGTCGCACCAATGATTGGGTAGATACAGTTTGCACCGACACCAATATCTAATGCTTTCACAGACGCGTGGTTATAGGGTTCACCTTGGCCATCGCTATTAAGGATGTCGGCCACTCTGTGAATGTAGTCTGCACGACCAGGAATTGGCGGGCACAAGTAACCAGCAGGAATATCCCAATGTTTAACGCCATAGTGATGCGCCAACAAAGCTTTGTTGAGTAGCTTAACGGCCAATGGATCAGAGAAATTAATGGTGTCTTCGCCAACCGGATTCTTGATTAGATGCTCTTTTAGCTCAGGCAAGGCTGCAACTAGTAACTCGAAGTTATAGCGGCCAGTGTGCTGGTTTCTTGGGTGTAATCCACCTTGAGGTTTTTCAGCCGAGCGTCTTTTCTGAGCTGCGTTCTTGTTAAAAGCCGTTTTATTGAAAGAACCCTTATTCGATGATCCTTTATTTGCACCCTGCTTCCCTTTACTGTCTTTTGCAAAAGGTCGCTTTGCTTTGTTATTGCCCGCGCCTTTAGGTGCGCTATTCTTGCGGCTTTTATCAGATGTGTTCTTTGTAGAAATACGCTTGTCGCTGCTTGGCTTAGCTGTACTTGGCTTAACATCAGCTTGGTTGCCTTTTGTTTTTGCTGATGAAGTGCTGTTTTTCGACAGGCTTAGCGTCGTTCTATTTTGTGATTGGCTCATTGGGCTACTTCTTTAAATCTAAATACATCATGAATAAACGGGCATCCAACTCAAGTTGATGATATTCCGGTTCCATGTGACAGCATAGTTGGTAAAAGGCTTTGTCGTGCTCTTTCTCTTTGATATGCGCCAGTTCGTGTACCACCAGCATTCTTAGCAAAGGTTCTGGTGCATTTTTAAAAACACTGGCGATACGAATTTCATTCTTTGATTTGATCTTTCCACCGTGATTCTTAGCAACGTAAGAATGCAGACCTAACGCATTATTGATTAGGTGTATCTTGCCGTCGTAAATCACTTTGCTGATCGGTGGTGTTTTTTTCATGTAGCGATTTTTTATCTCAATCGCATAGTCAAACAGGGCTTTCTCGCTTTTTATTTCATGATTCTTTGGGTAGCGAGCTTCAAACCAAGGCACCAATTTACCCGACTCTACAAGTTGAGTAACAGGATCAAGAATGTGCTTAGGATAGCCTTGAATATAGCGTAAAGAAGGATGCATGCTGAAAGACCGTACAAGTTACACCACGACAATACGTTGTGGTCTTGAAAATTGAGCCGCATAGTGTAACTGATCACACTTTTCTAATCACCTAGGATTCGTTACACTTTAGCGAGATTCACCAAGAGAATGAAAAAATGAAACGTGTTGTATTGTACGTCGCAGACAAATGCCCGCACTGTAAAGATGCCCAAAGGTATTTAGACTCTAAGAAAATTGTTTACCGCCTGACGAATGCAAAGATGCAGCGTGGCCGTAAAGAATTGCAAGCAATGGGTGCTCGTTCTATCCCCGTGCTTAAAATCGGCGATCAAGTGATGGTCGGCTGGAATCAGAAAAACTTCGATAAGATGTATAACTCAAAGAACACCTAACGTGCTCTGAGCCAGTCATACTTCTATACAACAAAGCCCGAATATCCAATCTAGGATGTTCGGGCTTTGTTTATTTAAATCTTACTAAATCACACATACCGCTTAACGAAATCAATAAAGGTTCGGTCTGCTTTTGACAGATACCCTTCCTTTCTCCACGCCAAAGATAGGTTCAGTTTCACAGGGTCTTTAAATGGCACGCCTACGACATCTTCCTCGTATTCTGTCACCAAGCTAAGCAACGCGGTGATGGCAAACTCTCGCTTCACGATAGAAAGAATCATTGGCAATAAATTGGTTTCGAACGCAATGGTCATATCGAGATTGTACTTCTTACAAGTCGCATCGATAAAATCGCGGTGGAAGTAGCCCGATTTGAACATGATCAGCTCTTGAGCAAAAAATTCTTCAAAGGTGATGGATGGTTGCGTTGCCAGTGGGTGATCTTTGCCAACTACAGCTAACATTTCTGAGCTTAACAGGTGGTCAGTTTCAAGATCATCAGGCACGTTTTCATGGTTGATTACGCCAATATCGAGTTCGCCGTTTAACAGCATTTCACGAATAGATGCGGTGCCTGCATCAATCAAGGTCAACTTTAGGTTTGGGTATTGGCTTTTAAAGGCCATCACGACTTGGGGAAAAAAATAACTGCCCATCATACTTGGAGCGCCTAATCGAACCTCGCCTTTCTCTAACCCCTTTAGCTCATTCATCGCGAGTTGAGCGTCATCAAACTGCTGGGCGATTCGCTTCGCATGCTCAAACAGTACCTTTCCCTCTTCCGTTAAGGTGACGGTTTTATCTCCTCGACGGAATAGAATCAACTCAAGCGTCTGTTCTAGTTTTTTAATAGAAATGCTCAATGCGGGCTGCGCGATATGCAGCGCTTTGGCGGCCTGAGTGAAGTTACCAAACTGCGCAACAGCCAGAAAATGTCGAAGAGGTTTTGATTCAAGCATGGCGATATATTTAATATATAGAGGTGATATTTTTAATATATTTTTTTAATCACACTTGTGCTGATAACTTGTTCACAAATAGCTTACTAACTCGTGCAGGCACAACGTAAATGTTTGATAAAGGCAGTCTTCAATACAAACGCATCACCCAATCATTGGCGATTGGCTCGTTTATCATTTTCTGTAACCTTTACCTCTTTCAGCCAATCTTGCCGCACATGGCGGAGCACTTCCAAGTATCTGAAACTCAGATCAACTGGTTGTTTGCTGCTACAACACTCGGCCTTTCGATTAGCTTGGTACCTTGGGCAATTGCCTCTGAAACCTTTGGTCGTAAACCCATTATTCTGTTCAGTCTGTTCGCTATCCCATTAATAGGGTTAAGCATGGTGTTCACGACTACCTTGTTGCAACTCGTTATTGCCCGCGCATTTATGGGCATCGCTGTGGCGGCGTTTGCTGGTGTGGCGGTTGCCTATATGGTTGAGGAGTTAACACCCAAAGCCTTTGCTGTCGCGATTGGAGGTTATATTGCGGCCAACTCATTGGGTGGAATCTTCGGACGTGTATTAGGCGGCTTAATTACAGACTATTTCGATTGGCATGCAACTGTACTGTTTTTCGTTGTCGGTTCATTGCTTGGTGCACTCTTTATTGCCTATCGCCTACCTGACCAACAGAACTTCAAACCTCAAAAAGGGCTGTTCTTTCATCACAACCGCTCCGTTGTAATGCACTTAAGAAACCGCACACTGTGGCTTGCCATGTTGATTGGTGGTGCTAACTTCGCGCTGTTTGTTAACCTGTACTCTGTAATGGGCTTTAGGCTAGTATCCGAACCTCACTCGGTACCCGTTGGTTTAGCTTCATTGATATTCCTATGTTACTTGGCCGGTACGGTAAGCTCTAAGCTCTCCAACAAATGGACACTTCGCTTTGACCCGTTAAGCGGAATATTGATGGGCGTGTGTATTAGCTTAATCGGAATGCTAATTTCTGCAGTCGACAAAGTTCCGTTCATGCTAGCAGGCTTGTTATTGATTAGTGGCGGCGCGTTCTTCGCCCATACCCTTGCCTACTCTTGGGTAAGTCAAAAAGCACCGAGCGCTAAGGCAACGGCAACCGCTCTTTACTTAGTACACTATTACATAGGCGGGAGCTTAGGTGGTTTCTTACTCTTGTATTGCTGGCAACTATTCGGTTGGAATGGCGTGATTGCGGGCGGTTCAATCTTCTATGTTGCGATATTTGCTTGGGTCTACCAATTAAAACAACTTCAAGTATCGGCCTCTAAACTCGCACAAGCATAACTACGACTGAGTTTGTAACTCAATTATTGCTTTTGATTAACGTCCGTTCTGATATCCTACGCAAAATTTCATTTCGGAACCTGTTATGTCGAACACTCAAAGCACAGATCTTCAAACCATCCACGACCAAGTTAAACAATGGTTAGATGATGTCGTTATTGGCCTAAACCTGTGTCCATTCGCAGCCAAGCCACAACGTAATAAACAGATTAAGATCTTTGTGAGTGAAGCGAATACGGAAGAAGCGTTATTGGAAGACATCATGACGCATTTCGTAGAGTTAGATAACACGCCTGTCGCAGAGTTGGAGACGACTTTGGTGGTTGTACCCAACATGCTGCAAGATTTCTTCGACTACAACATGTTCATTGATTGGATTGAAGCGTTGATCAAGCAAGAAGATTGGGAAGGCGTTTACCAAGTGGCAACCTTCCATCCAGACTATTGCTTTGGTGGTGCAGATCCAGAAGACGATGAAAACCTAACGAACCGTTCTCCGTACCCGGTTTACCATTTGATTCGTGAAGCAAGTATGGAAAAGGTGTTAAAGCACTACCCTAACCCTGAAGCGATTCCTGATACCAACATCGCGAGAGTTGAGTCTTTAACACCAGAAGAACGCCGTAAACTGTTCCCTTACTTGTTTAGCTAATAGTTCAGTTAATCGCTAACAAGATGGTTCAAATTCCTGAGCGCTCTTGATGATATGGACGAGAAATGAACTGATCTCGTCCATTTTGTTTCGCAATGTACAGACATTCATCGGCAACTTTGATCAGCTTATCTAACGCCGACATCCTTTCCCCTTTGGTATCCCCGGTACTCAACTCAAAATGACACGCACCGATTGATATAGTGACAGGCTTTCTATCCAGTGTGATTTTCTTCATCTCTTGCAAAAGAGTCATGAACTTATCTTCAACACAACTTGGTGTTTTATTTGGGTACCAAAGAATGAACTCCTCGCCACCAAAGCGCGCCACAAACTCACCTTCTTGAGTGTTATTGCTCAGCACGTTCGCCACTTTCTTTAAGACAACATCACCCATTTGATGACCGTAAGTATCATTAACGACCTTAAAGAAATCGATGTCGACAACCGCTAAGGTTCCCTTCCCTAAAGATCCTTTTAACTGCTCCACTTCTGCGTTCAACGTTTTGAACAAGCAACGTCTATTCGGTAAGTGTGTAAGAGGGTCATAAAGAGCTTGGTACTCTAACTTCTCATTCAGCTCTTTGAGTTTTCGTTCTTGCTGTCTTCTAACCAGCTCCACTTCAATCCATGATGCCATTAGTCTCATCACGTCGACATCGAACTCTTTGAACTCGCGATGATAGGGGGCTGGGCTTGAAAAGTTTAAAGTGCCATAAAGCTCATCATTAACGAAAATCGGGATGCCAATATAAGACTCTAAACCAAAAGACTGGTAAGCGGGATGCGTCGCATACTTATCGTGTTTGCCACAATGCTCAATGCAGATAGGACCAATCGATTTACATGTAATTTCGCAATAGGTTGAACGATAATCGAAGGTGTCACCGCTATTGAGTTCAACCCCTTCTGGCGTAACACAGTGCTCGACTAAATAAGAATTACCCTCGACTTTAGATAAAATACCGATATCAAGGTTGAAGCGTTCAAGCCCCATGATAAGCAGCTGAGCGATCTGAATATCGAAGCCCTTCCGGTAATCATTGGTGATTTGATACAAGCGACGTATAACAATTTCGCTTTCACTGGCTTGGTTCATAACTGGGATCCCACTGCAGCCGAAGTTAATGGCAACATTAATATTTGGTATATTAAGAAGAGTAAAGTGTAAAAAAACATAATAATCAATTGGTTTGTATGCAAAATACCTCATTGGTCCAATGAATAAAAGTCGACTTCTTCGACTTTGCGTTAGCACCCTATTCCTAGCTTTGGTAAAATAATCCATTAACGAAACAGAATGGATAGGAAAATGAACCTTTCTCAACTAAGCCAAGAAATCTACGATCACCTTTACCGCGACATTGAAGAGTTCCGCAGTACTTTTGATCTGCCTGTTGCTGCTCCTGAAACAATGGACGAAAAAGGCGATACGCTACATACCTCTCTAGCGATCGAAGAACTAACAGAACTTGCAGAAGCTGACTCTAAAATCGAACAAGCGGACGCTATCGTAGACAGCGTTTATGTTTTGATGGGACGTCTGGTTCACCTTGGCCAAGCTAAGGTTGAAGACAACCTAGCAATCAGCTACCTGATCGACCTACTGTTGAATGTTTCTAAAAACCGCTCAATTGACTTCTTACCTTGCTGGGACGAAGTACACTCAAGCAACATGAGCAAAGTATGTCGCAACGAAACTGAATATGCTGAAACAGAAGCTTTCTATGCTGAGCAGAACATCAAGCTGATGGCGGTTCAAAAAGGCGAATACATCATCGCTAAGTGTGCGGAAGATTTCGTATCGGAAGGCAAGACAGTTCGCCAAGGTAAAGTACTAAAATCTGTACACTACCGTCCTGCGAACCTTGAGCCACTAACGGCTTAAGTTGCACTGAGTATGAAGCTGTTAAAACGAGCAGCTCACTAAAATAGCAAACGCCACGTTTAAATAACGTGGCGTTTTATTATCTGTCAGTTAATTCTAACTGTGTAGCTAAGCGCTATACCAGTCGTGCCATATGATAAGCCGCCACATATTCGCCATTTCTGAAAGCGAACCCTGCGGACTCTCCTTCAATCACGAAACCAAACTTCTTATACAGACTGATCGCTCTTTCGTTATCGGTATACACCGTTAACTCCATTCGCTTGATGTTAATCCAGTTATCACACAAGTCGATTGCTGTTGCGAGCAGTTGGCTACCGACACCTTTGCCTAACACATCGTCTTTAACACCCATACCAAATGAAGCCACATGTCGTCTTCTTGGATTCACACACACTTCCATTCCCAAGTTGCCAACAATCTCATCGTCGATCATCGCGACATACGAGTACACGTTGTCAGGCATATTAGAGATTCGTTTTTGCCAGCTTTCCAGAGATGGATTTGGGAGTTGCAGCGTACCGGTATAAGCATTAGTGCATTCGTAAACTTCTTTTATTCCCTTTGCATCTGACGGTTCAGACCGTCTCACTATAATACTCATCGCAACTCCTACTATTTTCATCGCTAAATATGAAACACATCCTTAATGTGCACCTAGACACACTATCAAATAGTGAATATTTAACAATAGGTTAGATGAACTTATCTTATTGGGCTTAATTGATACTGAGTAAACGCCCTCTCTCAATATCTTGCTCAAGTACCTCCGGCGTTAAATCGCCATGTCCATGGTGGTCATGATTATGGTGATGACCATGATCGTGTCCGTGGGAATAACCTTTGTGTTCATTTGCTCTTTGAGCTAACTTGTGTGAGTCCAAATAGGTATCAGTTAAATCAGCACAATATTCTTCGGTCCATAAACGTCGAGCCTCATCATCACTCATGATTTGCTCGGCTTTAGGGCCCAATTTGTCCATGTAGAACATCCCCAGCTCCTCACCTTCTACATTGGCGTGGTTGATAAGGTTCATAAACGCAGGCTCTTGATTCTCATCTGATAGATGACCATTTTTGTAACACACGGTTAGGCCAATAATGTCGTCGCCAAGTTGCTCTAATTCAGGGTTAAAATGATTGTGACTGTGATTATGTTCGGCAGCGGCGACAAGCATTGGAGTAAGTAAAACACATGCGATAGCCAGTAGCTTAATGGTATTTTTCATAGGATAGACCTTCTGTATTTTCGAATACAAATTTGATTAGTTGGTTGACTTAGCTTCTTGTTATTTGAGCTAAGCTGAGGGGAACTTTAAGAGCATTTCAGCCTGAGTACCCTCTGTCTCACTACAAATAATCAATATGATTGGATAACGAGGCTCGATATAACGAGCGTTCTGTAGACAAAAATCACTTATCAACTACGATTCTTGCTGGTGCGATGGTGTAAGTCATTGGCTTCACCTCCCATTCACCTTTTGCTTCCAATGCAACCGCTAGTGCTTGCGCCTCTTCACATACCTTCGCTGGTTTTCCGTCAGCCCAGTACGATGGACCCGAGGTGTAGCCGCACATCACTGAAAACGTGTGTTGGCCATTCTTTGTGGTGTATTCCGTCATAATGACACCACCTTCTCCATGCGTTATTTTTAGCGAGCCTTCATCGGCTACATGCATTGCATCGGAAGGATTCGGTTTGACATACGTTGTGTAGGTCCCACCATCTGACATGGATTGGTTGTCATACATGGTGTAGCCTTCTTTTTCTGAAGGTAAGGTCAGTTCGTAGTTAGGATCAATATCCGCTAAACGTTCTGAGTTATTCGTCGCACCAGGTTGATAGTTGTGAGCATTTGATTGTCCGTTAGCGAAAACAGACGCTGACACTAAAGATAGAATGACGACCGCTAAAATTGATTTTTTCATAATGAACTCCAGATATTCTAAGCAAAGATGTTGTAAGCAATAGTTTTTATGATTGAGTAAGAGAATGGGTTTATTTACCTAACTTTTTAGGATGTGAGGGCAATATCAGCCCTCACTACAAATACCCTATTTGTTGTCGGTTCCTGCTCCTTCACCAGGCTCAGTTGGACGACTTACCGACTTGCGCTCAAGATTGTGGTGAGCACGCACTCTATCCATGTATTCTTGCTTGGTGTTCATACCTTGCTTCATTGCTTCTGGTACTTGTTCAGCTGGGATCACGATGTCACGGTCGACTGGCCACTCAGTTAACAGCTCTGGGTGGTAGCCTTCTGGGTAGTACAGTTTTGGATCCAACTCTAAATCACGAATCTCTTGTTCTTGTATGTCTTCACGGCTGTTTTTCGGCAGCGGGATTCTAAAGTCAGACCCATCGGCCATATCAAATTGTGGCGCTCGCGCATTCGGGAAATCAGGTAAAATACCTTCACGAACCCACGCATTATCTTTAGTCATGTTAACGACAATGCCATCTGGCGCACCGAAGTGGTAAGGCCCTTGCCAATGGTGGCGAACCTCTGCAACGGTTTCCTCATTAAGATATGGGTCGAATGTCATGTGCGTTGTCATGAACAAACGCGGTTGTACTTCATTCGCCACATAACCCGCCGCGTACGCTGGTGTATGGTGAGTATCAACGGTGTAACGTGCTAAGAATGGCGGCACACCTTGAATAATCGAAGACACACCAAACGTTTCGGTTTGCAGTTCAGTAATGAACAAGTCTGCGCCTTTTGCGTATTTCAAATCCAACTCTGTTGGGCGACCGTCTCCTGTCCAAACAAATGAAAGCACTCGGCCGTCATCTTGAGTCCAATTCAAGCGGTAACCAGACGCGCCATCTTTTGCGTGACTGCGTCGCCAGTGAATCACTTCCACATTGTCTTGGTCATAGATAACGCCACCGTCGTCGCGGAAATCAAACTCGTGTACCACTATGTCGTTGCCTGATGGGAACACATCAAATGCATCGGTGTGCCAGTTCAACATTTGCTGCATGCCTTCAATCATATGACGAGTGCCATATTCTGGAGTCGCACCACTCGGGCCATAAATGTTAAGCGGCTTTTCCCAGCGACCATTCCAACCACCAAATTGATACAGGTAAGGTAATGATCCGTAGTGATCTACGTGTAAGTGAGTAATGAAGATATGGTCGAGTTCATTCATCGCGACACCCGCCGCTACGTAGTTCGCAATTGATCCTTCACCTAAATCAAAGACAAAGTTAGAGCCGTTACCCAATTCGACGTATATCGAGGTGTTTGCCTGCCCCGGGCGAATCATTGGTGATGTCCCCATGAACGTGACACGCATTTCATCCGGTTGGACTTCTTCAGTGCGTGGGAACCAGTTGGCGCCAGACACCATGTGATCCCCATAAGGTGCAATGCCCTCAAACATCAGGCCTTCTTTCCAACCTGAATTGGTTTCTTTGCGATAGTCACCATTGTTTACACCGCCCATTAACACAGAAAGCACTTCTTCTTCTGAAGAGTACAAGTTCCCCTTAGGTTGAGTGCTCAGATACTCTTCAAGGGTTTCACCCTCGTGATATTCAAATTTCTCGAGTTTTTGAATATCAGAGTTAGTCTGCTTGGTGTTGTATTGCATCATTGGGTCAGCAGCAAAAGCGGTTGTCGTGATGATCATTGCTGTAGAGATGATTGATAATTTTGCGAAAGTTCTCATAGTTTCACCTATCGGTCTGAGTATTTAGTAAATGAATGAAGTTCCTTCCTCACTCCGATGCAAACAAGTTTATTAATAAACAGAACCTTGATATATAGTGTAAACTTTACTTAAAACCTCCATTTCATTTATGAGTCAATAACGACTCCACCATGATTTGGATGAGTGCAATAAGAATAGAGGGAACTGAATTTGGACCTTAATCTACTGACGACATTTTTGGCCGTTTACAAACACAGCTCTATCACCGTGGCATCAGAGCAGCTCGATATTTCTCAACCCGCGGTAAGCGCGGCTATTAAGAGACTCGAAGGGGTCGTGGGCAAGGCTTTATTTGTGAGAGAAGGACGAGGTATCGCGCCCACTGGAGCAGCGGTATCACTCGCTAATAAGATAGAAGACCCATTGAACATCATTGGAACGGTTGAGCAGCAAAAGAATGACCTTAAAGTCTATTGCACAGAGAGCTTGCTTCATTTCGTTAGCCAGGTTGAAGGCGTAAGCTTTACGGAAGCGCCACTCGAAGAGGAAGAACTGTTTGATGCGCTTACTGCACAAAAAGTAGATATCGTCATTGATGTACTTTCGAGTAAGAAACACTCATTGATTGAAGAAACCATCGTCGATGAGGAGCCCGTGTGTCTGACTCGAATCAACCACCCTCGAATTGGTGAGACACTAAGTAAAGAAGAGTATTTCCAAGAGGAACATATTGCGCTCAAGATCAAACGCGCCAACATGAACACGGTCGAGTTTTTATCAGAGAGCGATATCGAGCCGAGAAAAGTCAGAATTGAAACCAGCTCAATTTCAAGCATGCTGATTTTGGCAAGCACGACAGATTATATCGCCGCTTCTACTCGCTCTTTTGCAGAAATGCTTGCACCAGCGCTTGGCTTACGCGTTCACCCTATCCCCATCAAATTAAGACCGATCACGTTTCGAATGCTCTATCACCGCCGCTACGCTAAAGACGAACAGCACATCAAAACCCGTGAAGCAATCAAATCAGCATTAAGGAAACATAAATGAAACTGAGGTTTTAACTAAAGTTAACCCTATTAATATAAATTCAGTTTAATCACATACTCTCCAGCAAGTTAATTCAATAGAACGACACTGGAGAATCCATGAAAAAACTTAACCTTATTGCTCTACCACTTACGTTACTCAGCAGCGCAGCGTTTGCGACTTCGACTCAAGTTTACATCGAACAAAACGTTGCCTCTAATGCTGCTGATAACGGTGTCTACACCACAGAAGCTGGCGCATTAATCGATACCTCAGAAAATGGACAAGTCTATATAGGTTTTGATGACCAAGGTTGGTTAGCAGCGGGTTACGGCCACGACTTTCACATCAGCGAGTCCTTCACGTTCAACCTATACGGTGAACTCGGTAAATGGGACAACGGTGAAGAGTTATTAATCGAAGGTATTATTGATTACCAAGTCAATGATAACTTCAATGTATTCGGTGGATTGGGATATAACCAGTCAGGGCAAGTACTCGAGAATGTAAGCGACACCACGATCAACACCAATAAGTTCATCGCCGGTGCGGGGTACTCACTCGCAGGCTGGGATTTAGCTTATCAATACACTCACGAAAACAGTGATGGATCCAATGGCGGGTTTACCCACAACGATGACAACGTAATCTTTCATCAAGGCGACTACCGTACCAATGAGCACGAAGTCGTTCTCTCTAAAAGCATCGACGACTGGACACCCTACGTGAAATACACCTATTTCAACACCAACGAAGGTGACCTTTACTTGAACGGCCAATCGATGGGCCCGATCGACAACGACAGCATCATCACACTTGGTTTGTCTTACGACTTCTAAATATCTCAGATTCAATTCTCATAGGCAGATGGATTTGCCCACCTTTCGAGGGCACTACTATGAAAATTACTTCTCAACGTAACAAAGCCATTGATATCGCTGCAGCGATCAGTATCGTTTTGTTTTCTGCGATTCCCACCTACGTAAGTGCTGATCACTTAGACTCCCATTATCTAGAGCCGAGTTATCTAGAAACCAGCTATCTAGACTCCTCCTTCGTCGAATTCATGACACCAGATTTTGATCAGGGGTATCTTAACGATGAGATTAAGCAAAACCTTACTCTGGAATAATTCTTCAACACATTACAAAACGTTATATAGCTCTTGTTTTCTATATAACTCTCATCTTCTTATAGAGCCGTGCTGAGTGATTAAGACTCCGTTCCTGAATCACTTTTTCTAGGCTGATGACATTCAAAACCGCAAATGCAGACGCTAAAAAAGACACCACACTCGTCAAAAAGTGTGGTGTCTTGGTTATTATTGCAAGGCTAATTAACTAACAATAGTTAAGATTAGTTGGCTGGACGCCAAACGCCCCATTTGTCATTTTCGTAAGTCGCTTTAGGGTTAGTACCACCTTGAACCCACCATTGTGCTTTCCATGACTGGTTCGAGTAAGTCACGACTTCGCCACCAAGGTAAGTCGCTGATGAGTCCCACGTACCTGGATCTGGCGTAGGGTCTGGGTCAGGAGTCGGATCAGGATCCGGCGTTGGATCTGGGTCTGGTGTTACGCCACCGTCATCAGCAATTACTTCAAAAGTGAAGGTTTCAACACTGTCGCTTTCAATCGAGCTAGCCATAAACGATAAAGTTTCGTTTGCAGTGATGCCAGTGGTATCAACTACGATAGAAGCCGTGCCGTTATTTTGAATGCTTACAGAAGTACCTTGAGTTTGAGTCAATGTCGCCGCTTCGCTTGTTGCAATTACAACTTTGTCGCCAGCATTCACTACGTTGTCACTCTTCACTAGCTCGTAGATGTCGCCTTTTAATGGTTCAACACCACCGTCGCCACCATCAATCAGCGTTAACTGACCAGAAGCACGGCTATCTTTTGAGTTAAAGAAGTTACGTGAAGGATCGTTTTGGAAGTACATGTAGTGCTGCATTTCAGCGTGCCAATCACCAATGAAGATCGCGCCATCTTTAAACTCTTCGTGCCAGCCGTTAATCTCTGAAGCCAACAAGCGAGCCCAATCGTTAACGTTTGAAGCGTCGATAACGATGTCGAAGCTACGCGCGACTTCACCGTACTTGTTGATGATGTCGTACTTAACCGTATCACCAATTTCTGGCGTACCAAACTGGTCAGAAACAAACAGGTCGCCACGGACTAGATCAGGTTGAGGTGTAGGCTCTGGTGGAGGGGTTGTGCCACCCGCGATAGTGATGTCTGAACAGTTGTAGAAGCCTTCGCCCGCAGCATCATCACGTTGCCAACGAACGAATAGAATCGCATCGCCAGAACGGTCTGAAGGAATAGTGACATTAATGCGGTACTTGCCGCCATTAACCGGAACGTTACCCTCTTCTTGGATAAGATCTAAGTCTCCCCACGCTAGGCCTTGGCTCAGGTCGGCGTTTGGTTTGGTTAGGTAGAACTCCCAGAATGACGGGTTGTGTGGTGCAGTCGCATTGAATACATATTCAAATGTACCAGTGCTTAACTCGGTGCGAGTCCAACCTGTATGAGGTGCACCCATGCCACGTTTTTGCGAATCATTGGCGTAACATAACGTGCCGTCTGGAATCGCCGCTTTCACTGCATTGATGTTGTTGAAGTCTTGAATGTTTTTCGCATACTCGTTGCGTTGAACGAACGGATATGACCCTGAAATCTCTTTTGCTTGAGCACATGCTGCATTTGGTGGTGTACCCGACCAAACCCCGCCTTGTTCATAGCACGTATTCTGACGTGCACTTGGAAATTCAGACCAGCCATGAGCGTTTGCTACTGATGGTACGCTGGATAGCATAGCCATCCCCACTGCTATTTTTAGAATATTATTATTTGCTGTTTTCACTTTCCCACTCTCTATTATTTTACCCCCATATGAAATATTGATTGGACATTTACTAATCAATATTGCAGTTCGAGGGTTTATAGTTTCTGACTTAAAGAACACGGAAAATATATACGTCATAACTATCAATAAAAGTGGGATTTATTTTGAAAGGAATCAGAATCACACAACTCAAAGAAATGCGTTAGAGATAGATGATATTGGTTCGAATTATCAATTTTTACCGACAAAAATTACGCATTCCCTAAGAAAATAGATCGCTAGGAAGGTATTTTTTCATTGAATTAATTGGAGTGGAACGCTCGCATAAATAATGATATTGAGTGCTTTTTATCATCATTATTATTACGTTGTTGAGACTGCTGTAAAGTCGCTAAGCTATTGAGCGTATACGTTTATAAATGGATAAATCATTAAACGTTAATTTGAACGAGCTAAACTAATAGCGGCTATTCATGCCAAATCGATTCGACATATCATCGTCCATACGACCGCCCTTCCAACCGCCACCGCCCAACAAATTAAGTACATCACGCGCGTTATATTCCTCACCACCGAAGAAGTCATTAGACACATTATTACGCAGCAATTGAATGGCTGGAGCAATTTCAGCAGCAAGGTCTTGTGGATCAGCAAACAATGCTAAGGCAACCAGTTGTTGGCGCTTACTTAATTCACATGAACTCGTTTCTACTTGCCCAATAGAGAAAAAGTCACTGCTTCCGTACGCTTTCACCAACTTTGCAGAAAGTGATTTGATTACTTTCTTGATTCGTCGTCGTTGAATATATCTAAACATATAGATTGCCTTGTATTGATGAGCTTAAGTTAACCAAACAGCAGATAAGTTTGATTGTCGACCGAGATGCTTTTTACTTGCGTGTTAAATACGGATTCTAGCTGTTCAGGCACAAGCACTTGCTCTGCACTGCCAGATGCTTGTAGTACGCCCTTTTCGAGCAGCAGTACTTGGTCGGCATGCCTCAAGGTTCGGTTCAGGTCGTGGTTAGCCATAATAACCGCAATGCCCTTCTCAGCCACTCGTTCAATGAGCTTATACAGCAACGCTTCTTGAGCAATATCCAACGGCGCTGCAGGTTCGTCTAGGATCAGGAGCTTTGCGTAAGGATTGAGCGTCGGCCAAATTTGCAGGCACATTCCCGCCAAACGAACGCGTTGCCATTCACCACCAGACAGTGTCTGAATTGAACGATGAAGTTTGTCTGTGATGTCCAACATCTGGCTTATCTCTTCCAAAGCCGTGTTGATTTCAGTATCAAGGCCATGTGATGAACTTGGCAGTGATAACGCAAGGTATTGGAAGACTTCCAAGTTGAAGGCGGGCCTTGCACTTTGACAAAGATAAGCGCGATGCAATGATAAATCTTGTAGTGATAATACTGACAAGTCTTGTCCGTCGAACTTTATATCACCTTTGTAGCCATCACCAACGCCAGATATCGCTTCTAATAAGGTACTTTTCCCACTGCCATTAGGACCGATGACATGAGTCACCTGCCCTTGCTTGAGCTCAAATGATAGTGGTAATAAACGAGCGCCGACGCTCAGGCTCTTAATTTGAATCATGATTTTTAATTAACATCCAAATGAAGATTGGTGCACCGATACTGGTTGTCATCACACCCAAGGGTAATTCCGCAGAATCGAGTAATGTACGTGCGCAAATATCAGCAAACACCAGTAACGCGGCACCGGCAACGGCAGACAAAGGAAGAAGGTATCGGTTGTCGGTACCAATCGCTAAACGGAGTAAGTGTGGCACAACCAAACCCACAAAGCTGATCACGCCACCTAACGCTACTGCGCAGCCGACTAAAATAGACACAGCGAAGATTAAACGCCAACGTAATCTCGGAACGTTCACGCCTAACTGCGCAGCATGGGTCTCGCCAATCATGAGTTTGTCTAGCTTGCTACCTTGCAGGCACAGCCAGATAATAACGGGGATCATGACTAACGTGAGCGAGTGTTGGTACCAAGTTACACCACCCAAGCTACCCATTAGCCAATACATCAATAAGCGTAAGCTAAGATCATCACTAAAATAGAATGCCCACGTCACCATCGCACCAGAAAGAATACCTAACGCCACGCCCACCAGCAAAAGTTTCGCGGTAGTGAGTCGCATCGTTTTTACCATGCTCACCAGTATCACGGTGAAACAAAGCGAGCCTAAAACGGCGGCAATCATAAATAATTCAGGCGTAGGAGCAAACGGCAAGAAGAACAGCACGATCACCATCGCCAAGCTTGCGCCACCAGAAATGCCGAGCACACCTGGCTCTGCTAATACGTTACCCAATAAGACTTGTAAGCTTGCGCCAGATACAGCTAACCCAGCCCCGATCGCAATAGCCGCCAATAGTCGAGGTAAGCGTAAATCAATCAGTAGTTTTTGTTCTAACGTGGACAAGGTGTCCAGAGGGGAAATGAAGAGATCGCCAACCATTAGGTAAATTGCACTCAGCGCGACAAGCAGTGCTGCCATCAGATAAATGGCTCTAGTCCATTTGCGCTGTTTTTGGTGAAGAAGTTGTTGGAAATCCATATCAAGCTACTTTGAAAATGTTCGCGTAACCTTACCTGTATCCCCAAATAAACTCAAGGCTCACACCGTAATGTGAACCTTGATATTTCAACCAGTTGAGCGGTTGTTTTCGTCGTTTAAACCCGAGTCGATATTAATCGTACACAAGCTGACCATGGTCGAATCGCGTTTCAACTTCACACACCATTAAGGCTGCTCGTTGACCGATAGCAACATTACGATTAGGGAACACCACCGCTTCGTTTTCATTCTTAGCCATTAACGGTTTATCACCATCATGACCGAATACTTCACCGTGCTTGAACGCGGTAAAGTTCTCTACAGAATCTGAGAACATGAAATCGAAGTCATCATGTAAACGAACAATGGTTCTGCTCACGCGATAAGTGATGGTTCGCTTAGGTAAATGCTCTGGCTCAACTTCAGCAATCAAGTTACGCATCGCCAAGTCAAAAGCCGTTAGCTTATCAAGTTGGTTCTCACCAATTCTCGCGACCTGCCCTAGTTCCATTGTCAGTGCTTGCGCTTCGAAGTTTTCAGCACTGTACCAACTGAATGTACTGGTTGGCGCATTTGACAACAACACTGCTTCCACGTGCGCACTGTTAATGAAATCAAACAGCTCTTTACTGCGTACTTCGTGGCGAACTTTAGGGCTCACTGCAAACGAGTAATGCTTAGATAAACGGATTGCACAGTGCAAATCTAGATGCCAACGAGTGGCAGGTTCCGTTTCTTTGTAAAACTCAGTCACCAAGAACTTCAAGTTCTTCGCGATATCCACTTCTCGATTGCTCTCGTACTGCTTTTCATCAAACAGACGATTCATGTTCACATCAAGAAAACGAGTATGCGCGTTAGTGGCTTCTGGGTGAGCTATGATAAACAAGCATCTCGCGTTTACTACTTGGAAACCTGTTTCAATATCCTCAATGAGCTTATCGATCAGCTCCATTGGTGAAGTTTCGTCGCCATGAACACCGGTTGAAAAAATGATGTTCTTGGTTTCAGAATTAAAATCCGCGGGAATCACTTCCAAGACACCGCGTTGATGAAGCTTAATTTGAACACCGTTACTCAGTACGGTCTGTCCTGCAAACACTTCTTGCTCAAGATCTAGGCTGTCAAAAAGAAATGATTGGCGAAAGAGGGTCTTCGTCATGCGCTACTCCTTAATTGCACGGCCTTATGTTAATAAATTGTACATAGAAATTGTGTTGCTAGGATCGCACTTATCAACAGAAACTCCGTTATCACTCACAAATACTACCCATATATTTTTATATTACCTGCTGACTTTACTAACCGACATCTGTTCCAAATAACTTTCTCTATTTAAAGAGACTTTTGGTTGTTTCGGCTTATCTCAGGTTATGCCAGCAAGATAAGAGCCACGTAAGCTAACACAGCTCTTACCTGCTATGAACAGATTGAGATCAATTAATCTTCCTGATCGAGCAATCTTTCAAATTCATCGATTTGAACTTTGACCATGTCGATGCTTTGTTGCCAAAAATCAGCTTGAGTCAGGTCCATTCCTAAGTGCTTTTGAACGACTTCTTCCGCCATCATGCTGCCCGTATCACGAAGCAACGAAACGTAATCGCCGTAGAATTGCTCACCTTTCGCATCGCGCTGAGCGTAAACACCTTTACTGAACAGGTAACCGAACAAGTATGGGTAGTTGTAGAAGCTTACTTGAGAGATGCTGAAATGCAGTTTGCTCGCCCAGAAGTAAGGGTCAGCTTCTGTCATTGCATCGCCATACCACTCTTTCCAAGTCGTTTCCATCAAGTCACACAGCTGCTGAGCCGTTAGCTCGCCTTTTTCACGCTGCTCGTAGAAGGCTTTTTCAAACTCAAAACGAACGGGAATGTTCACCATTAATGCCAAAGAAGAAGAAAGCTCTTCCCACAGCATTTCAAGTTTCTCATTACGTGTTTGTGCTTGTTTTAACAAATGGTCTCGAACGATATTTTCAGCAAAGATCGAAGCGGTTTCTGCTAGCGTCATTGGGTAGCGTGTTTGACACAACGGCATGTCTTTCATCACCCAGTTGTGGAACGCGTGGCCTAACTCGTGTGCCAATGTCATTAAATCTGAGCGGCTACCGCTCCATGTCATGAACACAAGCGGAGTGCGTGTAGCAGCAAACTTGGTGCAGTAAGCGCCTAAACGTTTGTTGGCTGCTGGTGCGGCATCAATCCAACCATTATCAACCATCAAAGCGACAAAATCAGCCATCTCTGGATTTACTTCAGCGAACGCAGTTTTGATCACGTCGATCGCCTCATCAAATGGGTAAACCTTAGATTCAGCGTCACCCAGCGGCGGCATCGCAGCTAAGTGATTCCAAGGCTTCATTTCATCTAGCCCGTGAACTCTTGCCATTAACAAACCTGCTTTCTGACCAACAGCTCGATTAGCTTTCGCTACCGACATCATGGTGTCTAGCGTTTCTGGCACAATGCGGCTGCCGTGTAGGCTTGGATCTAGGAAATGCACATCGCTAATCTTCGAACGCTTTTTGTTTTCAGTCAGTCGCCAACCCGCCAATGCATTTAGAATCGAAGCAAAAGACTCTTGGTGCGTTTTCATCGCACCTTGAACCGCGCGCCATGCTGGTTCTTGTTTGTCGAATTCGCTGCCGTACAACAGGCTCGCGGCTTGTGAAAAGCCTAGGGCTTCCTCTTCACCGTCCAGCTTTAGCGACAGTTTTAAAGATCCGGTTAGGTTATCGTATAAACGACCCCATCCGTCACGACCATCAACCTTCATCGCTGCCAATAACTGCTCTTCAGCAACACTGAGTCGGCTGCTTGATAACTTACGAGAGCTTTCAATCGCAAAGCGCTGCCCTGCTACGTCCGCACTATCATGCTCTAATACTGCATCAATAAATTCTGGTTCTGCGTGAATTAGCGTATCTTCGTAAGGGCTGAACGCTTGAGACATTTCAGAGTTCAGCTTCGCTACACGACCAAGCAATGCTTTCGCTTCTGTGTGTGTCGCGTCGACCGATGCGTGGCAATTAGCGAAGGTGTTGATTGTACTCAGTAACGTGCCTGCCGCTTCTGAAGTCTGAATCGCGTTTTGCATCGCTAGAATGATATGACGCTTTTCAACGTGTAGGTTCAACAGCTCAATGCACTGCTGAATGAGTTCAATGTCCTGTTCGATTTTTGCATCATTAAGATCGCTATAAGCAATGCTTAGATCCCAACTTGGTGTTGTCATGACTAAATTCCTTTCACGTAGGTAGTAATACCAATCAGGTATAGCGGCTGTGAACGCCGCTTTATACTTCTATTTATATTTCTGTTTCTATTTACAGATCTAAAAGATTGTTAATTCTTAAACTGTGTTTTTTGAACACTCAGAGAACAGGTATCCCTATCGATTTAACGCTGATAAAGCTCTGCGCAAACTGAGTGATTTGAATATGCGTTATCGATGCGTTTTCTATCGATAACTTCGAGTACAAACTCGGGTTTTTCCAATCAATATTAAGGCAGTGCGCTAGCAGTATGCGAATCACACCACCATGAGTAACCAACAATATGTTGTCACTTGAATCATTCAAAAGTTGCGACCAAGCTTGAGTTACTCTGTCGTGGAAGCTCTGTAAACTTTCTGCGCCAGTTAATTGATGATTAGCAGGGTCTTTCCAAAAGGTTTCTAACATTCCCCACTTGTCTTCAAGTTCATCAAATGGGACACCATCTACTTCACCGAAGTTCATTTCCTGAAAACCCGATGCAACTGATAAAGGCACAGACATACGCTCTGCAAACAAGCTCGCGAGATCACCACATCGTCTTAGTGGAGAGCTAACCACGCTATCAAAGGTAATGTCTTGTGTAGTTAGTGCCTCACATATCTGTTCTTGAAGATCAGAGTTGACCAGCACATCAGATAAACCATTGAGCGCAGCTTTTCCTTCGACTTTGCCATGTCTTAACAAATAGATGTTTTTGGTTGTTCCATTGACCATGTGTGCGACCTAGCCTTGAATATCAAGCAAGTGATTAGATGGTTTTAAGTGCAGCGGCAATCCGGCAGCAACCAGCGTGACGCGCTCAACGACGCGAGCTAGCGCTTGGTTCATTCGTCCTGCATTGTCCACAAACAAGCGAGACACTTTACCCAGCGGCACCACACCTAAACCGACTTCGTTAGAGACCATGATAATTTGCGCCGGACTTTGCTCGACGCTTTTGACCAATACTTCAACCACGGCTTCAACCTGTTCATTAGTTGCGTCATCACCCAGTTCAAAGATGATGTTGTTCAACCACAAGGTTAGGCAATCAATCAATACCACATCTTCTTTCTCAAAAGACTGCAGTTTTTCGGCTAATTCGACGGGTACTTCATGCTCAATCCACTGCTCGCCACGACGTTGTTGATGGTGCGCGATTCGTTCTCGCATTTCATCATCAAGATATGTCGCTGTCGCAATATAATTGAGGCGTCCATTTGAACATGCTTCAAGCGCACATAATGCTTGTTGCTCTGCAAAACTAGACTTACCAGAACGAGCCCCGCCCAATACCAAATGGCTGTTTCGCTGACTTGCTTGATTAATTTGATTAGCTTGAATAGTTTCACTCGTGTTGGTCATAGGAAGCCGTTATAGAAAGCCATTGTAAAATGCAGTAATGAATACAAGGTAAGTCAGCAACTCCATTAACTGTTGAGCCGCACCCAAGCAGTCCCCAGTAAAGCCGCCAATTCGAGCCGTTAACCACGTTTTAAAACCTGTTCTGAACAGATAGGCGACGACAGATAAAACCAAAGCGAATTCAAGACCAAACCACAGGCTAGGCAGCACGCCTACCAGCAACAAGAAGACAAGTTCGCCTTTGGTTTGCTTGTTGGCCAATGGTTTACTTTTACTGGTATCTAAATCACTGACATAAGGCATGTCGTAAATTAGCGATGCAGCAATCGCGCGGCTAAAGGTATAACTGGTCACGATTACCATAAACAGTCCCGTCATGCTTATGAGTTCATTCAACAGCACCCACTTGCCAAGCAGAGCCATAATCAGAGCAGACGCACCATAAGTACCGATTCGACTGTCTTTCATGATGGTCAAACGGCGTTCTAGGGTCATGCCGCCACCAATGCCATCGGCCATATCAGTCAAACCATCTTCATGGAATGCGCCAGTGAGCATCAGGCTAAAACTCATCATCAAAAAGATCGCTACTGCACTCGGCAGTACCACATCAAGTAGCAAGAACACACCGCCACACAGAACACCAAGCAACAAACCAACCGTTGAAAAGTAGCGACCAGAACGGTTCATTCGCTCTGTAGAATAGGGCGTGTTTTTCGGCATTGGCAAGCGAGAAAAGAAACCCATCGCCAGCGCAAAAAGCTCCCACTGATAAGTAACTCGATCTTTCAACGATCTTTCTGGTGCATCACTCATTAAACCGTGACTCCAGCACTTTCGAAGCTCGCCATGTTGTTATAGAACTCGGCTGCCGCACGAATGATTGGCATAGCTAGCGCAGCACCTGTGCCCTCGCCTAATCTCAATCCAAGATCGAGCAGTGGCTCAGCGTCGAGCAGCTCTAACAGAATTTTGTGTCCTGACTCTTCAGAGCGATGGGCGAAGATCATATAGTCTCGGCAACTCGGTTCAATTAAAGTCGCGACATACGCCGCAACCGACACGATAAAGCCATCGACTAATACTGGGGTTTTGTTTTGGTAAGCGCCAAGGAAAGCACCGACCATTTGAACGATTTCATAGCCACCGACTTGTGCGAGTACCTCTTTAATATCTTTAACTTCATTCGCATCTAAACCTTTGCAACGCGCGACACCTTGCTCAACCACAGCCACTTTACGTGCAAGCTGTTCGTTGTTGATACCAGTGCCTAAGCCTACACACTCTGCAGCAGTTCGGTTTGCTACCGCACTTAAAATCGCTGACGCACTACTGGTATTGCCGATGCCCATCTCACCAAACATGATGATATTGGTGCCATTCGAAATAGTTCTAGATACAAGCTCTGAACCTAGTTCAATCCCACGTTCGACTGTTTCTAAACTCATTGCAGCTTCGTTGGCAAAGTTATTGGTTCGTGTACCCAAACGCTGGGAGATCAACATTGGGCTATCAGATTCGACTGGTAACAATATTCCCGTGTCGACTACCGTAATATCGATGTTGTTCACCGCACAAAAACAGTTAATCGCCGCGCCGCCGCTTAAGAAGTTCAATACCATCTGTTGTGTGACAGCACTCGGGGCAATACTCACACCTTCATCTGCAATACCATGATCACCTGCAAAAATGATGATACTTGGCTTATTCAATTCGATGTGTTCAACCGCAGCTTCTTTGCCTTGGCTCTGAATCAAAGCCAGTTGATGTGCGACTTTTTCTAGTAAGCCAAGTGCGCCAAGTGGCTTGGTTTTTTGGTCAATTCGGTGTTGGATGTACTGCGAGTATTGGGTATCTAACATAGTTTTTAAAAACGCTTATTCTGGGTACGTTGATATAGGGCTGCTACTTAGGTATTGCTACTTAGGGCGTGCGACAGAAAACACATTGGAAAGCGTGGCGTATTCACCGCCACCCAATCGAGATAAAGGATCAAGTGCTAACGCGTCGATCTTAAGACGCTCACTGTCTTTGTCGATCACGTCTTCGGAAATGTACACGGTTTCGACTTGAGCAAAGATAAGGCTTTGTGGCACTTCTCCAACCTCTTTTACTTCGTACAAGGTGCATCCAAAAGCGACCGCGCACTCTTTCAATCTCGGTAAAGAGAAGCCTTCAAATTCAACCAGATCAATGTTATTCGCGGTGACTTCCGAATCACCATGTTCAAGGGTAGCTGCTGTCGCCGTCATGGTTTCGGCAGAACTTGAAGAAGCAATGTGAATCACTAGCTTACCCGTTTCTAGGGCATTACGAGTGGTATCTTTGATTTCGCCGGACGGCTTCTTCCCAACCGATAACATCAGTAACGGCGGATTACTAGAAACAGGCGTGAAATAAGAGAAAGGCGCGAGGTTGTACTCTTGGTCAGAAGATTCCGTCAATGCCCACGCAATCGGGCGAGGAACAACGGTTTGTGTCATCAGGTGATAAATTTGAGTGGGAGCAAGAGTATCAAGCTTGAGGTTCATAGCACGTCCTTGGTCTATGTGAATTACGACTCAGTTTACGTGTTAAGCAAGGCTGTATCTATGGCTATGTGGCAGAAACCGCAGAGAGTGTTCTTAATTTAAACAGATCACACTGGTTTTTTCTCAGATTGACAGTCAAATTGACGAACCCTAAAACACAAATAATACTGATAATAGATTTATCAATAACTTACATTTTGGCATCGTTTATGCCTTATCTAAATTACTTATTAATCTCTCCATTGATAAGTACCCATACAGTGAATGCCCACAACACTGACGCTACACGAAGAAAGACAATCGATTGAAAGACAAAACAGAACAACGATTTAGGAGGTGTAATGATTCCAAATTCAAGTAAAAGAAAACCAAATAAATCAAGTAAGAAAGCTAGCAAAAAGGTAAGGAAAATCCCACTGTCCTTTACCTAGTAAGAAGCAAGAAAAGTAACAAAGCCCGTCGCCCAGCGGGCTTTGTTATGTTTAACGCCTAACTTAAGTTTCAAACCGCATTTATCTTTCCCACCGCCATTATGTTTCATATCGTACTTATGCTTCAGACCGTACTTATGCGTCGAGCCAAACTAAATCATCTCTTTTTCCATAAACAGGCGACTCCCCACATACTACTGACCACTCGTTTAACAAACTTTTATTCGCTTAAAATTCAAACACTGTTTATATTAAACAAGCACTTGTGGAGTGAAGAAGGGATTAAAATGAGCATTTCTGGAGACAAAACATCGGTCGTGGTGGCTGGTGCAACCGGGTTAATTGGTCATCATGTGATGAAGTTGCTCATCGATGAACCCGCCGTTGATCATATCTATGCCCTATCTCGCCGAGCGTTAGATTCACAGTTTGATTCCAACAAGCTCCACACACTCATTCACAGCGACCTGCAAGTTACCAGTTGGGATGACACGAATGCGACGCCTAATCTTGGCGTTATCTGCTTAGGTACGACTAAGAAAAAGGCAGGATCAAAAGAAGCGCTTCGCAAAATCGATGTGGAACTGGTTAGCCAAGTCGCACAGTCGATGAAGTTTCTTGGGGTTCAACGCGTAGCGGTCGTTTCTAGCTATGGCGCTTCACCAGATTCCTATTCGCACTACCTTCGCTGTAAAGGACAAATGGAACAAAATTTAAAACGTATTGGCTTCAAGCAGCTTTTCATCGCACGCCCTGGGCCTCTGGTGGGTGAGCGTGATGAACCTAGAGCTGATGAAAAACTCCTGCAAAGTGTCTTTCCTCTGCTGTCTCCATTTATGCTTGGTAAGTTCAAAAACCTACGCCCTATTCAGTCGGAAGACGTAGCCAAAGCAATGTTGTTCCGGTTATTCGAAAATAATTTCCAAAATATCGAAATTTACTCGTCAAGTGACATGCTCAATTTATTGGCAAAATATCGCTAAAAAGCTCACCTATTCATCACAATGTTGAATATCCACCCATCCTATTGAGTGGATATTACTAATCGTTCTAATAAATTACTTTTCCTTATTTTACGTTTTGTTACAGGTCGCTACTGTAGCTAACAGTATTTGCGCCCATATATTTAAGCGCCCTATCGATTTAAAGAGATTCATAAGGAAAACAAATGTCATTTTCAGCTATCGCTGCCTTAGCGGTATTCACTGGTATCCTCTTTTTTCTCTACGGACAGCAGAAAAAAGAAAACACACTTTCTCGCCTCGTTTTACTCGGTTTAGTATTTGGTAGCGCATTTGGTCTTGGTCTACAGCTGTTATTTGGTGAAGGCAATCCGGTCATCAACGAAACACTAGACTGGGTAAATATTGTTGGCCGTGGTTATGTTGGCCTACTGAAAATGGTGATCATGCCATTAGTATTGGTTTCAATGATTGCAGCAGTAGTGAAGCTTGAAAAAGGCGGCTCACTGGGCAAGATTTCTGGTATCACCATTTCTGTACTGTTAGCAACAACCGCGATTTCTGCGATTGTTGGTATTGTTGTAACGCAAGCATTCGGCCTGTCTGCTGAAGGTTTAACAGAAGGCGCTCGCGAAACAGCACGTATCGCAACACTTGAAAGCCGCATCGGTAGCGTTTCAGACCTAACAATTCCACAAATGCTGATCAGCTTTATTCCGACTAACCCATTTGCAGACCTAACGGGGGCTCGCTCTACGTCTATCATCGCGGTTGTTATCTTTGGTGTGCTAACGGGCATCGCTGCTCGTAAAGTGATGGCAGAGAAAGAAGAACTAGAATCTCCAATCCGTACTTTCGTTGAAGCGTCACAATCTATCGTTATGCGCTTAGTTAAGATGATCATGGCACTAACGCCATACGGCATCGCAGCGTTAATGGCGAAGGTAGTTGCAACATCAAGTGCTTCTGACATCCTCAGCCTACTGGGTTTCATCGTTGCATCTTACGTTGCGATTCTACTGATGTTCGTCGTACACGGTGTGTTGGTTTCTTTTGTTGGTGTAAACCCGAAAGAGTACTTCCAAAAGATCTGGCCTGTACTGACGTTCGCTTTCACGTCTCGTAGTTCTGCAGCAACAATTCCACTGAACGTTGAAGCTCAAATCACTAAGCTAAACGTGCCACCAGCGATTGCTAACCTGTCTGCCTCTTTCGGTGCGACGATTGGTCAAAACGGTTGTGCGGGTATCTACCCTGCAATGCTAGCAGTCATGGTTGCGCCTACAGTTGGCATCGACCCAATGGACATCAACTTCATTCTGTCTCTGATTGCTATTATCACAGTGAGCTCATTCGGTATTGCTGGCGTAGGTGGCGGTGCAACGTTCGCGGCGCTTATCGTACTTCCTGCTATGGGCCTTCCTGTAACGATTGCAGCACTGCTTATCTCTATCGAGCCACTTATCGATATGGCACGTACGGCGCTTAACGTATCTGGTGCTATGACAGCCGGTACGATCACAAGCCGCCTATTAGGCAAGAAAGACAAGCAACAAGATCTGGAACAAGCGAACGCTTAATGGGTTCGATTGATTCAAGCACTTGAGTCTCGTTAAACAAAAAAACCGATGCACATGCATCGGTTTTTTATTATCTGTTACTTCTAACTTCCATTACTTCACGAGCAACAGCTTAGAACACAAGTTGAATGACTTTTTCGGCAAGTGCTTCATCGTCGTCTTCACTTAATCCGCTGACACCAATAGCGCCAATCACCTGCCCATTTAATTCAATGGGAACACCGCCTTTAAAGCCAGTGATCTTTGGGTCAGTCCAGTAACTTAAGTCTTTACCAGTTTCTCTCGCCCAAGCACCTAAGTTACCGCTTGGCTGTCTATCTCTTGCAGATGTATAAGCTTTGTTCTGTGCTAACAATCCGGCTTGAACACTCACATTATCCATGCGAATAAACGCCAGTAACTCACCGTGCGTATCACACACGCTCACCGCGATTGCTTGTTGATTACGCTCAGCAATGTCTAGAGCGTTAGACACCAGTTGTTGCGCGATCTTTTGATTCAACATATTCATTCCTTATGGCAGTGCTTGACCACGTGAGTACACGTATAGGTTGTACCACTCTTCACGAGACAGGTTTATCTGAGTCGCGACTGCCGAAGCTTTGATTCGCTCTAGATTTGTGGTGCCAATTACAGGTTGGATACGAGCAGGGTGACGAAGCAAAAATGCCAACACAATCGCTTCACTTTCTACGCCATATTGGTTCGCTAACTGAGCCACGTAGTGCGCTGTCTTTTTCACGTTTTCATGTTCTGAATACAAACCTTGCTCAGCAAATCGGCCTTGTGCCAAACAGCCCCAAGCTTGCAGTTGGATGTTATTCAATTGGCAATGTTCAAGAGTGCCTGCGGCGAAGTCTGATTGATGGTGCCCTTGCGAGTTAATCATCACCCCATCATTCAACCAATCCAATTTGGCTAAGCTCATCTCAACTTGATTCGCGACGATGGGTTGCCCAAGCGCAGATTGCAGGTACTGAATTTGATGGCTGTTCATGTTCGACACACCAAAATAATCGACCTTACCTTGCGCTTTTAAGTTCTCTAACGTTCTTGCTAGCTCATCGAGTTCCATCAAAGGATCAGGGCGGTGCAATAACAGCACATCAAGCTTTTCAGTATTCAATCGATTGAGAATACCGTCTACCGATTGGCCTACCCAATCAGCCGAGAAATCATAACGACCAACATTGCCCTCGCCTTCAAAACGAATCCCACACTTAGATTGAATGAACATCTGTTCACGCAGATCAGGCGCTTGTTGTAATGCTTGACCAAAGGCTTGCTCAGCTTTGCTGAAGGTATAGATATCCGCATGGTCGAATAAGTTAATGCCCGATTCTAGTGCGGTGCCGATTACGCTTCGTGTTTGAGCAACATCCGCACTCGTCACTGGATTATCATTCCAGCCACCACCTAACCCCATGCAGCCATAGGCAATTTGCCCAACATTCGGTAGATAATTTGATAATGGGATACGTTTTTTGTCATTCGTTTTGTTTGTAGATTCAGTGCTGTTCGTCATATCGATTCTCGCTTAGAAGATTTGCTGACCAGAAATATGCCTCTATCATATTGTTCTTTTTAAAAAACAGAATATGCTAGTTACGAAATGATTGTTTGATATGACGAACAATAGATTGGTAGGAACGCGCGAATGAACGAACACAAAAGAATAGAACGACTGATCCTGTTTGTAGAACTTGCTCAGCAACTCAACTTTACCAAGGCAGCCGAAAAGCTCGGTATCTCTAAGAGCTACCTTTCTGAACAGATCAAACGTTTAGAGAACGATTTACAGTGCCCGCTTTTGGTCAGAACCACTCGCAGTGTTCGTTTAACCCAAGAAGGCGAACGCGCGTTACAACAAGGCTTAACGATTCGCTCGCAAGTCTTACAGCTTGAACGCAGTGTTTCTGAGCAACACGACATCGTCAAAGGCCTATTACGCCTCACTGCGCCAAAGATGTTTACTGAGGTATATCTATTCGATATCTGCCAACAGTTTAGGCAGCAATACCCTGAGATTCGTTTCGAGATAAACAGTAGCTACACCAACTTTAATCTCAATCAAGATGATATCGATATCGCGTTTCGTGCCACCAATACGCCACCTGACAACATGGTGGCGAAACACTTGATTAGCTATCAACATGATTTAGTCGCGACTCCCGGTTATCTTAACCAATTTGGTCGCCCTACCAATGTGAGTGACTTAAGTGATCATCAATGCTTAGCAACTCTGCACCAAACCGAGTGGCCTTTAAAATCGGTAAATATTGATGTGTCCGGCTGGCTTTCAAGTAATGACAACCACCTGCTTAAGCAACAAGCTATGGCAGGCAGTGGCATCATCCGTATTGCAAGTTACTACGTTGCGAAAGAGGTCGAACTGGGAGAATTAGAGCGAGTGCTGCCTGATGAATGTCTGCAACAAGGCAACAGTATTTATCTGTTCTATCCGCAAGTTATTTATCCGGCAAAGAAACACCAAGTGTTCGTTAAATTTGTTCAGCATTACTTTGAAAGCTTAAGTCGATAAAATGATGCACAGCTCACTAGGGCTTGTTGGTTTCATCTGGCCAACATATTCGTCGTAGCGAGCTCTACTTCAACCTCTTCGGCTGAATGTGATACCAGTGAAAGTCGACTATATGGCCGATCTACTTTCAAGCCTACTCGTCCTAGTTCTTTTATTTTTTCTTGCTCTTACATTTACATTAATACCTAAACATTCACTCTAGGAATCGTTTTTTATTGACTTAAAAATGAAATCATAACGACACACTAATTTGCGTAACTTAGGGTGCAAATAGGCAATTAGATTACAGTGCCTATCAGGAGGATGTATGAAACCAAATCGATCTACGGGACTCACTGGACATATAAGACATTGCCCATGTTGTTCTACCGAACTGGTCATAAAAGACCACATTCACGTTTGCCCGCGCAATGAAATTGGCGACTGTTACTTCGATGGCTATGATCAACACGAACAGCGCGCTAATACCGATTTTATCGAGCATGCAAGTGCCAATGGTAGCCTTGTTTACGGCATGTCAGAACACTAAGCGTTATTCAAGATTTGTTGAAGTCATTTCGCGCCAAAAAAAATGCAGCGCCAATCGAGTGATTGTTCGCTGCATTCTTAGATCCTGTAAACTTAGCTCGCCATTAGAATGGAGCTAGGTAAAACGGATTACCACATTAGATCATCTGGGATCACGAAGTCTTTGTACGGGTCATCTTCGTCTACTTCGTCTGTGCTACCTGCCTGCGTATCAACGATAGATTCTTCGTCGCGCATAGCAATCTTGTTCGCTACTGCTGTTGGAATAACAACATAGCTCTCGCCTTGACGCGCGATACTTAGAATGCCTTTACTTAGTTGCTTTTGAGTCAGATCTTCTACGTAAAGGTATTTAACTAGCGTACCGTCGGTGAAGTTGTATTTGATCTCACCGTTCTTCTGTTCGATCTTGTTCATCTCAATCAGTTGCTTCACTTGAGCTTTAATTTCTTTGCTCAACTGTTGTTCTTTCAACTGTTGGTTTAGCTCTTTGTCTTTCGCTTGCTGCGCCAGTTTAGTTTCTTCAGCTGCCGCTTTTGCTTCACGAGACTGAACGCGAGACTTTTTAGAGCCTTTCTTCGCCTTCTTTAATTTTTTCTCATTTACCAAGCCAGCTTTAAGCATCTGCTCTTGGAGTGTTAACTTTGCCATGACTTTCCCAGTTCAGGATTAAAAACGGCACTATCATACCTGTTTTTGAGGTTTCTGTTTACTGAACAAGAGTAAATTACAGAACAATCGCAAAATTTATGCTGATAGCTCTAAGCTGTGTCCATATTCCCTTCTTGTTGCTCACAACCTCCACTTTACCGCGACACACAGTTTTCACTTAAGCACGCCAATATTGGCTGTTCCACCGACTCGAAAGCATTAACTGACCCTATTATTCGCGCGCTTACCACTTATCATTCCGATAAGACAATATGTTAATTTTCAATGGTTAATCAATTTTATAAAACCTTGGCATATATCTCATATTTGAATAAATGCCATAGAGTTATAACTCCAATGTCATAACTCTTGACTACGTTATTCTAGACATCAATCAATAAGGATAACGTAAACGATGAAAACTCAATGGACTTGGTTAGCTGCACTTGTGGCATCCACATCAATCGCTTCGACCTCTGCGATCGCAGACACCGACGTGTATCTCACCAATAACACCAATCAAGTGATGACCATTCAAGCCAACCACACTGGTACCGACCTACTTCAACTCGGTGATGAGTGGCAACAGCATGTTGAACAGATTGGTCCTTGGGAGACGAAGAAGCTGATAAGTTTCAACCGCTGGACTGGTGTGAAATCTGGGAAGACCTATGAGTTTGACACTGTGGTATCAAACGCTGTGGGCGAAAGTGTCACGCTCAACCAAACCATGAAGGGACATTGGTATAACTCGACACTGCAACATGGTTTGAGTGCCGCAGACGTCAACCTAACATTGCATGACGATCGTAATATTCATCGCAGCACAACCGATGCGTTCGGGGTCAATGCAGAGCTAGCCCTCAAAGCCGATTCTACAGCGCGCTATGATGATATTTATTACACCATCACCCCACCAAAAGTGGATGAGCAACCAGAGCCGGATGCCAATACACTCAAGGTCATGACTTACAACATCTGGGCGCTGCCTGCCATCGCTTCACATATTGGTGACCGCTATGACCTACTCCCTCAATATGTAAAGGGCTATGACGTGTTGGCGCTTCAAGAGGTGTTTGCTAACGGCAGAGATGAGTTCTTGCGTGAGCTTGCGAAAGAGTATCCTTATCAAACTAAAATGCTCGATAAAGATGGGATTAACATATACGACGGTGGTGTGATCATTGTCAGCCGCTATCCTATCGTTAATGAAGCGCAGTATGTTTTCCCTGATTGCACGGGCACAGATTGCTTTGCTGATAAAGGTGTTAACTACGCGGAAGTTATCAAGAATGGTCAGGCTTACCATGTTTTCGGTACCCACACGGCATCATTCGATACGGACACCGCTCGTGATTACCGACAACGTCAATTCAAGCAGATGCGTGCACTGGCGCAGTCTCTGAATATCCCGGCATCAGAAACTGTGGTTTACAGCGGTGACTTCAACGTGAACAAGCTCAAGTTCCCAGACGACTACCAACAGATGTTCGCTAACCTGCAAGCTGACGAACCAACCTACTCAGGTTACACCGCTTCTACCTTTGACCCACGCATCAACAACTTTGCGGGTGAACCTATGTCGGGTGGTGAAAACGTTGAGTATCTCGATTATGTGGTAGTGAGCTCGGAATATGCCGCCAAAGCTCATAACGACAATCGTGTGGATGTCCCAAGATCAACAAGCAGTGAGTTATGGAAGCACTACAACCTTTCAGACCACTTCCCTGTTAGCGCCGTCATTAAGTAACTCGGTGAACGCATAATGCATCGAGTTATATTAACCCTAATGCTCGTCTTAACGGCGAGCATTATTGGCTATTCTTGGTCATCAAAAACGAACGAAACAGCGCTATCTTCTGCTCAACACACAGAACCTAAGCCGCGTGTTTCTACGACAACTAATGACGATAATTCCACGCCTACTGCAACCGCTAGTTCGGAAAACTCCGCATCGCACAGCAATCAAGCCCAAGCTGGAGCACTGGACGGTAAAATTCTTGCTGAAAACTTGAGTGAGCTTGAAGGCAAGGCTTTGTTCGATGAACTCGATGGGTTCTGGAAGCTTTGCCAACAACGCGATGACTGCGCAAAGCAACTCGCACGATTGAAATCAGAATTGCCGGGCATATGGTTTGAGTTACTGAGCGACTATCCGCAGCTATCGGCTGACTGGCAATTAACACAAAGCACTATCCCACTTGAATCCATAGAGACTCTTGAAGATCGTGTTGCCTTATTCAAGCAATCTGCACAGCAAGTATGGGGAGAGTTGGCCCACCAGCTATTCGCTGACCAGTTTGCTCATCTGGATTTTACGCTTGACGCCAACACCCTTGAAGAGAACGAAGCGAGCCAGTTTTTGGCCAACTATCAAGATTTGCTTAGTGAATGGCAAAACAATACGGGCACGTTAAACGCCGAAACACAGCTTCAAAAATATGAACTGGCAGTATCTTTGATACCCAGCAGCTATAGCCCTGCTGAAGTAGCATCAGTCAAAGCCGACCTTCAAGATGCCTACTTAGATGAAGCGCAGGCCAGCAACATTGCCGCGCGAGAACAACAAGTCGCACAACAGCAACAAACCGTGATGAGTTATCACGTGCAACTGGATCAGCTCAAAGCGACCTTAGGCTCTCAGCGTTCATCAAGTTATGCCACTTGGACTCAACAAGATTGGGACAGTTACTATCAGCAGCAAGTCACCGATTTCAGAGAACAGTTTTTTAGCAAGTAACGCTTTAACTTAAACCGTCACGAAACTGCGCGGGCGTTTTATTAAGCCAACCTTTAAACGCCCTTCTGAAATTTGCGGGGTCGCTATAACCGAGCCTTTCACCGATATCATCGATACTCATGGTTGTGCCGAGTAACAGCTCTTTGGCCAGTTCCACTCGAACTTCGGTAAGCAATATTTGATAACTGGAATCATGGGTCACTAGCTCTCGCCTGAGTGTACGAGAGCTACAACCAAACTCATCCGCGAGTTGTTCAATATTCGGGAAACTGCCTGCGGTTTGATAAAAGATCGTTTTGATTTGGTTAGTCAGCAGATGCTCAGAGTCCAGCGTTTCCACTATCGACTGGCAAGACGCAAGATAGCGCTTCAGTGTTGCGGCATCATGAGTCAATAAGGTTTGTGATAAAACCGAGGCATCAAAACGCAGTTCACAATGGTTTTGTTCAAAAATCACCGGGCACTGGAAACGCTCGTCATAAAGCTTGGTGTAATTAGGGCGAGCATAAGGCAAAGCCAAAGTATGAATATCCAACTCATGACCAGTCAGTTCTTTGAACAAAGAGACGATTGAACTCAAGAAATACTCACTGCAGAAAGGTAGCAGATCGCCCACTTCCAAGGTGTTCTCAATCTGAATCACTGCTTGCTCGGAATCTAGAAATAATTTAACCGAGAAAATAGGACCATTCAGGCGCAGATATTTAAAGCCCGACTTGATGGCCTCCCCGACATTTTGACTGGTCGATAGCGCATAACCCAACACACCAAAGTGGCTCAAGCTAGCGTGTTCCCCCAGCCAAAGCCCTAAGCCATCGTGAGGAAAGCTCTGATTCGCCGCGCTAAATAACGCAAGTTTATCAGCGTAAGTCAGCTTTCCATTCGGGTCTCGCCAATCCATGTTCGGCAAACCCACATCATTGAGTAGCCTTTCAATATCGATACCTCGTTGCTCTAACGTATTCAACAGCAGCGCGATATCTAATGTACCCAACTGATGCCGATGTCCGGTCGGCTTATACTCCGCAATAATCTCCAATCGTCTCTCCTTATATCGAGCCCATTCCCATAAACATGACTACTCAGCTTCAACAACACTACTAACAAAATCGTGATTGGTAACGCGCTCTTGTCCGAATATGACCTCCCAATTCTACGCTACTCATCGCACAATGGCTTTAGTTGTTAAATTAATGTGAACCATCGCAATGATAAAAACGAACCCAGCCCCACACAGTTTGATTGATTCTAATGGTCAGCCGATCATTGGACATTTCGATGGCATCCCCAAACACCTGAACATCGAGAGCTTTGACTACCGAAACTCGATGGATGCAAAAGCAAATCTTTGGCAGAAGCACTTCCACTACAAACAATTTCAATTTGTCAGCATCGTCACCGACACGCACATTATTGGTGTCGCTATCGCGGATATTCGCTACTTGGGCTCGGCATTTTGTTATCTGTACGATATTGAAAACAACCATCTAGAAGAGTCATCTTGGTTGAGGCCATTAGGGTTTGATAAACAAGTTACCGCTTCGCCATTTGAAGGCAAGACAAGCATTGCAGGCCAAAGCATTGCTTTCGATATCGAAGGCGGGCAATGGCAAGTTCGATTGAATACCAAACTCATCAAGGCCGATATCGCTTTAGAGCCTAAAGCCGACAGCTTGCCCTTGGCGATGTGCAGCCCAACGGGTTATTCAGGTTGGACTTACACCCAAAAGCACAATGCTTTGCGCATCAGCGGTGAAATCCAAATCAAGGGAGAATCACTCGTTCTTGAACAAGCTCGTGCCGGTTATGACTTTTCAGCGGGTTACATGAGACGTGAAACCAGTTGGCGCTGGGCAAGCATCAACACGCAATCCAATGGGACAGATATTGGCTTGAACCTCGCAGCAGGCGTCAATGAAACCGGAGGCTGCGAGAACGTTTTATGGATCAATGGAACTCGGCACTTACTTAACCCGGTACAGTTTGCGTTTAGTCGCCAAGACACCAATTTACCTTGGCAGATAACATCACAAGATGGACGTATAAACCTGACCTTTACGCCCTTAAATAATCGCAGCGAAAAGCTCAATTTATGGCTGTTAAAAAGTAACTTTCGTCAGTTCATTGGTCACTTTTCTGGCTCGATTGAAGACAACAATGGAGTGACACATCAACTCGATGGTGTTCTTGGCCTAACAGAAGATCACTTTGCTCGCTGGTAGCGAAATTTTGCTAACTGAATTTCAGGCGAGCAAGTCTAAGTAAACTTGATACTAAGAACGCGTATGGCGTCTCAACAAGGATAAAACATGAATATCGACGCATTAATCAATTACCCAGAATGGCTACTGCTGGTATTAGCGCCCTTGTTCGTGGTGTGCATGTTGGCTGAGTATTTTATCGGTCAGAAGCAAGGTCGACTGCCTGATAACTCCAGCTATAAGCTTTCAGAAGTGATGTGTAATTTCACGCTGGCGGGAATGCATCAACTCTCCGATTTGCTCACCGGGTTATTGGTCGTGCAGCTGTATCTTTGGCTATTCGGCTGGCGCTTAATGGACATTGAAATGGGCGTGCTGAGTTTCATTGTATTGATGGTGTTGCAAGACTTTTGCTATTACTGGTTCCACAGAGCAAGCCATCGTGTTCGCTGGATGTGGGCAGCACACGTCGCGCACCACAGCTCAGAACAGATGAACTTCAGTACGGCTTTCCGTCAAAGCTTAATGTACCCACTTGCTGGGATGTGGCTATTCTGGGTACCGTTGGTCATCATAGGTTTTGACCCTAAATGGGTCATCTTTGTGGTGCTTCTGAATCTAGGTTTGCAGTTCTTTGTCCATACACAATGGATACGAAGCTTGGGACCACTTGAATACATCTTTAACACCCCTTCGCATCATCGAGTACATCACGGCAAAAACCCGCAATACATCGATAAGAACTACGCCGGTGTTTTGATCATTTGGGATAAGTTGTTTGGTACGTTCGAACCTGAAGTTGAAACCGTGCGTTACGGCGTCACCAAACCCGTGAACAGTTTTAATCCGATAGTGGTCACCTTTCAAGAATGGAAGGCCATATTCAAAGATTTGAAGAACCGAGAGTTAACCATGAAGCAGAAAGTCCAGTTGATACTCTCGCCTCCATCGGATTAAACGGACGATAGACAGATTGTATTAACTAAGAAACCGCCTCAATTGGTTTCAAAACCTTCCCCACTGACTCGATTGAATAGTAAAGCACCGTTTTCCGGCAATTTATTTGTGATCTGGGTTGCACGCGTACCGCATACTATCAGATACTGAACAAAACTAACCTTCAGCCACAGTAAACGTTCCGCGCTTGCTGTTCAGGAAATTCAATGAGTTCAGATAATCAGCCAACCTACTTCTTTTTCGATTACGAAACATGGGGCGTTAGCCCAGCAAAAGACCGTCCGAGTCAGTTTGCGGGTGTTCGTACCGACCAAGATTTCAATGTTATTGGAGAGCCTCTGGTTATCTATTGCCAACCTCCCGCTGATTACCTCCCTGCGCCTGAAGCTGCACTGATCACCCGTATCACACCACAAAAAGCGGCTTCACAAGGTCTTCCTGAACCAGAGTTTATCGCTAAGATCCATGCTGAGTTAGCCAAACCAAACACCACAAGCCTTGGCTACAACAGTATTCGATTCGATGACGAGGTAACGCGTTACACCTGCTACCGAAACTTCATCGACCCATATGCGTGGAGCTGGCAGAACGGCAACTCGCGTTGGGATTTATTAGATGTAATGCGCGCTGTTCACGCACTGCGCCCTGAAGGCATTGTTTGGCCAGAGAACGAAGAAGGTTATCCAAGCTTCAAACTGGAACACCTATCTGTGGCAAACGGCATTGAACATGAGAACGCGCACGATGCGATGGCCGATGTTATTGCGACCATCGAGTTAGCGAAGAAGCTGAAAGCTGCGCAACCTAAGATGTTCGATTACCTTTACAACATGCGTCATAAGCGTAAGCTGAATGATCTGGTTGATATCGTAAACATGACACCATTAATGCACGTTTCAGGCATGTTTGGCCGTGACTGCAACTACACCAGCTGGATTGTGCCTATGGCTTGGCACCCAACCAATCAAAATGCGGTTATCGTGGTTGATTTAGCCAAAGATCCAAGCCCACTGTTAGAACTGGACGCTGATGAACTCAGAGAAAGGCTCTATACCAAACGCAGTGAACTGGGTGAAGACGAACTACCCGTACCCATCAAATTGGTTCAGCTAAACAAGTGCCCTATTCTTGCTCCAGCCAAAACGCTAACGGCTGAAAATGCTGAAACCATCGGTATCGATCGCCAACAATGCCTGAAAAACTTGGCACTGCTGCGCGAACACCCAGAGATCCGCGAAAAACTGATCGGCCTGTATTCACAAGAGCGCGAGTACGAAAAGAGTGATGATGTTGATACACACCTTTACGACGGTTTCTTTTCACCTGCTGATAAAACAGCGATGAACATCATTCGCGAAACTGACCCGAACAACTTGGCGGCTTTGGATATCACCTTCAGTGACGAACGAATTAAACCGTTACTGTTCCGTTACCGTGCGCGTAACTTCCCATGGACGCTCGACGAAGCTGAGCAATTGAAATGGGCGAACCATTGTCGTGAGTTTTATGAGTGCCGTTTAGAAGAGTACATGCTCAACCTTGAAAACCTCGCGCACGAACATGAAAGCGACGAGAAGAAAATGGCTATCTTGAAGGCGGTTTATCAGTACGTAGAAAAGTTAGCTAGCTAATTCCATTATCAAGAGACGTAACACTTTGAAAGAAAGATTGATCCAACTGGTTTACTGCTTAATCTCCTTCACCTTAATCATAGGTGCACTTACAGCAGGTAACGCGTTACAGCACTTTTTGGATACCTCAATCCCTGGCAGTATTTTTGGCATGTTGATTCTGTTTGCCGCCATGGTGATTGGTATTGTTCCTTCGCACTGGGTACAACCCGGCGCAAGCTTAATTATCCGCCTAATGATCTTACTGTTTGTTCCGATCAGTGTTGGGTTGATGGATCACTTCGACATGCTCATCGCGAACGCATTGCCAATTATGGCGAGCGCCGTTGGTGGCACATTATTGGTGTTAGTATCCTTATCATGGTTCTTAGACCGCTTGCTTTCGAGAGGTAACTGATCATGTGGATTCTACTCACCATCGTGGTATTCCTATTTGCTCGCTGGGTAAGTCAAAAAGTAAACTCGCCGCTGTGTAACCCCCTGCTTATCAGCATTGGTATCATCATTCCGATTCTCACGTTCTTTAGAGTACCGTTTGAGACTTACTATGCTGACAACACTTGGATTACCTACATGCTGCAGCCTGCGGTTGTTGCACTTGCTTACCCACTTTATGAGCAGCTACCTCAAATCAGAGCCAACTGGCGCATCATTACCTTTGCGTGCACGCTAGGCAGTGTGATGTCGATGACAACAACGGCAGTGATCGCAGTAGCATTTAAAGCGGACTTAACTTTGATTGCGAGCTTGTTAGGCAAATCAGTCACCACGCCAATTGCAATGGAAGTATCGAGCCATTTAGGTGGTGAAGCAGCGATTGCGGCAATACTGGTATTGATTGTGGGTCTATTTGGGGCAATTTTTGCTTACCCAATCTACAACCTCATTGGTATTAAGAGCCCGATCGCCCGTGGTTTAACCATGGGTACCGTGTCTCACGCTTTAGGCACCGCGACTTGTGCGGAAAAGAATCAGGAAGATGCAGCATTCAGTTCTTTGGCTCTTGTGCTTTGTGGCGTCATTACCTCAATCATCGCACCGAGTATATTTTCGCTCGTGGTTTGGTTCTACTCTTAACCTAAACGATCACTACGCGATTCAGCCCAACCAGAATGCTGTTTATTACAGTGTCTGTTTGGGCTTTTTATTCGCATTTATTTAGCAATAGCAGTCAAGTCACGGTCTTTTACGAGCAATAAGTGCGATATCAGCTGTATAAATGGCTCTTGTAATCGATTTCAAGTGTGACCTCACTCTAATTATGCAAACCAATGTAACAACAACAACGCAGTAGTGATAAAGGTCACAGAAAATTCCTGAGCATTGCATAGAATTAAAGCCTAAGGTCAATTAAGGATTCAACATGAACAGTCGTATTACCCTGGCGCTGGAAAGTGCTCCAACAGCAATCAAAGCACTTTTGAGTGACATCGTATTAGCAGACAACTTTGACGCGACATTGTCTCCAGAACAATTTGCTAGCCTACTGCAAGCAAGTGGTCTAGCGGATGACGAGCTACGTATTGCGCTACTTCCTTTTGCCGCAGCGTATTCTTACGCTCCGTTATCTGACTTTTATGTTGGTGCTATCGTGCGTGGTTTGTCTGGTACTCTGTATTTTGGTGCAAACCTTGAAATTGCTGGTGCTCAACTTGGCCAAACAGTACACGCTGAGCAATCTGCAATCAGCCACGCTTGGATGAAAGGCGAGCAAGGTATCTCAGATATCACCATCAACTTCAGTCCTTGTGGTCACTGTCGTCAATTCATGAACGAACTGACAACAGCAAAAGAACTTAAAGTTCAGCTTCCACAACGTGATGAAATGTCTCTGCAAGAGTACCTACCAGACTCGTTCGGCCCTGCTGATTTAGGGGTAACAACTGGCCTAATGACAAAGCTTGATCATAAGTACACGACCGAAGAAACAACACCTATTGTTGTAGAGGCGCTAGCAGCACTAAACCGCAGCCATGCTCCTTACACCAAAAACCTAAGTGGTGTTTCATTACAACTGACGTCAGGTGAGATTTTCACGGGTGCTTACGCAGAAAATGCAGCGTTCAACCCGAGCCTACCTCCTCTGCAAGTCGCGTTAATTCAACTTAAACTGGCTGGCTTCGATTTCGAACAAATTGAAAGTGCTGCTTTGGTTGAAATCGCAGAAGGTAGCATCAGTCACCTAGCGGATACGCAATCTACATTAGAAGCGATTAATCCCGACATTCCAGTGACTTACTTAGCAATCTAAGTACATCTGATTAACATAAATTCAAATAATCAGCCCTATTTAACAGGGCTGATTTTTTTATGCCTGTAATTAACGCAACAACTTGCGCAAACGTTTGCTTTTATCATTGAAATAAGTATGATCACCCCGTTTTCAATCAATCGTTCAAAAGATCGGAAGGAATTTCTATGTTTGGTACTGCTACTCGTGAAAATGCTACTCGTGTACTTCTATTAGGTTCAGGTGAACTCGGCAAAGAAGTTGCTATCGAGTGCCAACGTTTAGGTTTGGAAGTTATTGCTTGTGACCGTTATGCAGACGCACCAGCGATGCAAGTTGCGCATCGTAGCCATGTATTAGACATGTTAGACGGCGATGCACTTCAAGCGATCATTGAACTAGAAAAGCCAGATTATGTGGTTCCTGAAATTGAAGCTATTGCCACCAGCAAGTTGGTAGAGCTAGAAGCGCAAGGCTTAAATGTCGTTCCAACTGCGAATGCGACCAAGCTAACGATGAACCGCGAAGGTATCCGTCGTCTAGCGGCAGAAGAACTAAAACTGAGCACTTCTCCTTACCGCTTCGCAGACACCTTTGAAGATTTCTCAGCCGCTGTTGAATTCGTGGGCATGCCTTGCGTTGTTAAGCCAGTAATGAGCTCTTCAGGTAAAGGCCAAAGCGTTATCAAAACAGAGGAAGACATTCAGAAGTCTTGGGACTACGCACAAGAAGGCGGTCGTACTGGCGCGGGTCGTGTAATCGTTGAAGGCTTCATCGACTTCGATTACGAAATTACGCTACTTACCGTTCGCGCAGTCGATGGTGTTCACTTCTGTGCGCCTATCGGTCACCGCCAAGAAGACGGTGATTACCGCGAATCATGGCAGCCACAAGTGATGTCAGACAACGCACTTAAAGCGGCGCAATACACGGCTGAACAAGTGGTTAATGCACTAGGTGGCCACGGTATCTTTGGTGTCGAGCTGTTTGTTAAAGGCGATCACGTTATCTTCAACGAAGTATCCCCTCGCCCACACGATACAGGCCTAGTAACATTGATGTCTCAAGACTCATCGGAATTCGCACTGCACGTACGAGCCTTTACGGGTATGCCGATCAAATCCATCACGCAATACGGCCCTTGTGCATCAGCGGTTATTCTAGGCCAAGGCACTTCAACTAACATTCGTTTTGAAGGTCTTACAGAGGCGCTAGACGCACCACAAACACAAGTTCGCCTGTTTGGTAAGCCTGATATCGATGGTCGCCGTCGTTTAGGTGTGGCGCTTACTCGTCGCAACAGCACTGAGACAGCGATTGAAGATGCAATTGAGAGCGCGTCAAAAGTAAAAGTGATTTACTAACCTGCTATTCAATTCTGAACAATCACGAGTTCAAATCTGAACAATAAAAAAGACGGGCTATCGAGCCCGTCTTTTTGTTGGTGTTATCTGTTGGCTTAACTAAGCAGACTGAACTTAAGCGTCTGACTCAATCAAATACACTTCTTCACAGAAGCGAGACAAACCTTTCTTAGCAATCTTCGGATGTTCATCGTCTGCGATGTCCTGATTCAACAATGTGATCTTATAACCTGCGAACAACTGATCGATTTCTAGCTTAGGCACGCTAAACGGAGGCCCAGCCATTTCGTTTTGGTCGTAATCCAGTGTTACCAAAAGAATCTTACCACCCGGTTTCAGTAGCTGTTTCAAACGCTCGACATACTGCACTCGCATCTCTTCAGGCAATGCCACTAAAGAAGCTCGGTCATAAATAATGTCAACAGGCTGAATAGGCGCTGTGAAGTAGTCTCCCGTGTAAACACTCAATTCATCGAATTGGTAAAGCTCATGCTGACCACTGATTTGAGTCACCGTCGGCGTGTAAAAATGCTCTGAGAAAAATGCGCGTACCGCGATTTGGCTAAGCTCAACCCCTTGAACCTCTTCATGCTTAGACGCTAACCAAATCAGATCTTCGCTTTTGCCACAAAGTGGTACAAACACACTCTTCTCGTAGCTAGGCTCAGTCTTTTCCCAAAATTTAATCAGAAGTGGGTTTACATCTTCGAGGTGGAAACCAATTTGGTTGGCTGCCCATTTATTGTGCCAAAATTCAGGATTATTCATCTTTCGTTCATGTTAAACAGTCATAATGCAAGGGTACAGTATAGAGAGGTAAGAGCAACCTTAGCTTGGTTTAAAGTACCAAATTGGTTTCGATAAAGTCAGAAACTGGCTAAGTTCAAAGTTCTGATAATTGCGGAACTAACGGTTGGATTATTTGTCTATATCTTCACATTTTAAAGCAATATTAAACGTTAGAGTTGGTTTCTGTCTTAGCTAGCCCCATTTAATATGTAGTGAGTTTAGTTAAGCTGTTTTTACTCTTGTGCGTTACTGGTTACCCCTTTTGACTACCCGTTTTTTGTAACCTTGTATTTTGGAGTTTGAATGAGTGTATTTCTCCGTACGACGGCCCTAATGCTTTTGGTATTGAGCCGAGCGCCTGCATTCGCAGCAGCACCTGTTTCAACAAGTTCAACAGATCAAACGCGCACTCCTGCGCAAAACCAAGTATCTTCAAACGTATTCCGTCATAGTTTGAGCGGCCTTTACGGCATCAAAGCCTTCGACTCACGCCCGACTCAGCCTTACACCGACTTCGATATTTTGTACAGCAAAGCGCATCAAGGCCAAGCTGAACTAGAAACTATCTGTAAAAGTACTGCCCTACTCACCAATTCTGAAGCGCTATTTGCTGGCGTTAAATCTCAAGCTCGCGCAGAAGAAAAAATCGCCCTTGAGCTTGATGGTGATGTGACAAAAATTACCGACTTAGCCCGTGCAACTATCATCGCGAACGATGTAGAGAGCTTGGTTGAAGTTTACGAAGCGCTAAGCCGTGAAGCAGACGTTGTTAAGCTGAAAAATAAGTTTAAATCGCCGGCTGACTCTGGTTACCGTGACCTTAACTTGTTGGTTCGTTTGCCTAAAACCAACATCATTGCAGAGGTTCAACTTCACTTAAAAGCGATTGCTGATGTGAAAAGTGGTCCTGAGCACGAGCTGTACGAAATTATCCAAGGTATTGAGCGTCACGCAATTGCAGAACATCGCCCAATCAACGATATCGAAGCGGCACAAATCAATAGCCTACGACGCCAATCTTTAGAGCTTTACCAACAAGCATGGCAACCGTACATTACAACGCACATTAAAGCGGCTTAACACATAGATAGGCTATTCCAATAAACATCACAAGGGCTGCACTCGCAGCCCTTTTTAGTACTTGTTGAGTAGCCTCTCCACTTCCTATCCCAAATAATCAGATCGTTTAAATTTAGATCTCAGTCTCTTTTCTCCGTCGAACATTTCTGTTTCTATAGCGAATAAGCTTCTGACAAGAAAAGGAATTACGTCAATGCAGAATAACAAATCCATGCTTTCCATCGCGCTACTTGCTGCGTTTTCTGTACACGCTAGTGCTGACGAATGCGGAAAGATCACCATTGCAGACATGAACTGGAACTCGGCGAGCCTTATTGCTCATGTCGACCAATTCATTTTGAATAACGGCTACGGCTGTGAAGCGGACTTAATCCCCGGTGATAGCGTCCCTACGGGCACGTCAATGATTGAAAAAGGTCAACCTGATGTTGCGCCAGAGCTTTGGACTAATGGCATCAAAGAAGCGTTGGATAAGGGTGTTGCGGATAAGCGTCTACGTTACGCGGGCAAGTCTTTGGTCAACGGCGGTGAAGAAGGTTTCTGGGTACCAAACTACCTTGTTGAACAGTACCCAGAGCTTACAACCATTGAAGGTGTGATTAAAAACGCAAAGCTGTTTGAACACCCAGAAGATGATGAGAAGTTTGCGTTTTATAGCTGCCCTGCGGGTTGGACTTGTCAGATTACCTCCGGTCACCTGTTCGATGCGCTTAAGTTAGAAGATCACAATTTTGAAATGGTTGATCCCGGCTCAGGCGCCGCTTTAGCAGGTACGATAGCGAAAGCTTACGAACGCAAAAAAGCATGGTTTGGATATTACTGGTCGCCTACGCCTGTGCTAGGTAAGTATGAAATGGTGAAGGTTGATTTCGGAAGTGGTACTGACATTGAGGAATTCCGTAACTGTACGACACAACCTGATTGTGAATCTCCTAAAGTGACCATGTATCCACCAGCACCGGTTCACACAATCACCACAGAAGCCTTTGCTAATAACGAACCTCTTGCCTACCAATACTTTGAAAAGCGTGGTTTTACCAATAAACAAATGAGTGAGTTGCTGGCCTGGATGGAAGACAACCAAGCCGACGCCGAAGAAGCCATGTATTACTTTCTAGAAAGCTCACCACAGGTATGGAAGCCTTGGGTGTCTGAAGACATCGCAAGTAAGGTTCAACAAGCCCTTTAGAGTGAAGATTCAAAGTCAGAGGCCTAGCCTCTGTTTTCGCATCTAAAGCAAGTTCTTACCGGACAGTAAATAGATGGAGTTTGAGAAAGGTTACTAAAAATTAAAGAAATGCGTTTAGCTTAAACTCTATGCAGATACAAAAAGACCACGCTAGGCGTGGTCTATTGCTTGGCTACTTCTCGATTTTAATATTTTCGACACGGGCCTTTAGTTTTTGTCCCGGTCTAAAAGTAACAACACGTCGAGCAGAAATTGGAATGTCTTCACCAGTTTTCGGGTTACGACCAGGTCGCTCGTTTTTCTCGCGAAGATCAAAATTACCAAAACCAGACAGTTTTACCTGTTCGCCATTTTCGAGCGCTTTACGAACTTCTTCGAAAAACACTTCCACCGTTTCCTTGGCATCCCGCTTGCTGTATCCGAGTGTCTCAAACAGGTTCTCAGCCAAATCGGCCTTCGTGAGTGCCATAAAACTTTCCTCAAAGCTATGTTAAACATTGCTACCATCGCCAGTAGCGCCAAAGCATTTACCCTATTCAATCAATGAGATAAGGTCATTTACAAGGAAAGTGTATGCCAAGCTTCTGATTTTCGCCAACTTTTTTATCTTAACTATTTAATTATTCTTTCAAATCAGAAAGATAACTCGCTTCAAATTTCACATATATAGCTAAAAACCATCTACTCAACAGTAACGAAATGGCGTTATATTCCATACAAACAACCATTAATAGAATTTAAAACTTTAGCGAACTAAATAATAATTTTTGAGACTTTTCTCCGATACCCAATAAAATCAGCCACTTGATTTGATATGGGACTCAACAGAGGTTACTAAATAAGCGTTATTAAATATAAGATTTGTATCATTTCAGAATTTAATTCGAATTCACTTATAAAAGCCTATGTTCTTTTGAGGTTTTCGGTTACAACTTAACAGAGGATGGCTTGACGGAATCAGAACTCGATGAGTGTATCGAAATCAGAATAGAAATGATCGGTCTAGAAATAGACGATGATCTTGAGAGCCAGTTACTTGCGTGTATGGTTAGTTGATTGCTTAGTAAGTTGGTTATTTAAATAACTTCACTTCTTCGACATAGAATAAGACCTCACAAGTGCGAGGTCTTATTTGTCATTCAAAGCTGCTCATGCAATATCAGCTTTCTTCAATCATTTTTGTTCAGCAAGTGTTTGTGTCGCTTTGGTATTCGTTGTATTCGCAGGTTTCACAATCAAACCAATCCCGACAAGAAACAGTATTGATGCAACAACCTGAGCCACAGACAGCACCTCATCATACATAAAGTAACCGCTAATCAATGCGAAGATAGGCACTAACAAGGTTAACGACGCGGTCGTGCTTAAAGGGTATTGGATTAGCAGCTTATTCCATACCCAATAACCAAATAGCGTGGTTGGGTAAGCTTGAAACAGCACCGCAATCGTCGTGTTCCAATCCCATTGTTCGATGCCCTGCCAGATTATTTGGTCACCGTGTAACATCACGGCAAATGGCACTGGAGCAAACAGCATCCCCCAGACATTGAACGCAAAAGCTTGAGTGGTTTTCGATGCCTTAACAATCACGCCCATCAAGGTCCAACTGCACGCCGCAATCATAATCAAGATCACGCCATTAACGGTGACATTACCCGTAGCTGCAGATACCAATACCGCCAATGCACACATAGCTAGCATCGCACCCAATAATTTACGAATAGAAGCACTCTCCTTGAACAACCACACGCCAACCGCCATGCCGATTAATACGTTGGTTGAAAGCAAGACCGATGAAAGCCCAGACGATAAACCAGCAGTGATCGACCATGAAGCCATACCCCAGATACCCACACCGAACACAAAGCCTTAACTGACTAAGTAGCGCCAAGCAACAGGCGATCAGCATGTCGACCGTGGTGAGCTGCTACCAAGAACTGGAATCACAAGGTTGGATTCATTCTCGACCGCAAGCGGGATATTTTGTTTCTCCTCATAAACCTGCTCACTCAACCCCAGAGTGGGCACAGTTTGAGAGTAAGGTGTCCAGCGTTAGGCAAACCTCATCGACTCACAAGTCAATCAATGGGCCTTCAGGGGTTTCGAGCACCACTAATGATGAGCAGTCGATCGTTGAACTGGAACGAAGTTTTCGTCGCGCTATTAGGCGTATGAGCAACAGGCTTAACCATTACCCAGATACACAAGGTGAGCCGATTTTACGACAGGCATTATCCACTCATTTTGCCAAGCTCGATGTGCACTTTTCACCTGAAGAGATGGTGATTACGGCTGGCTGTATGTCTGCGATTAAGGCCGCACTTGAATCGTGTACCAAAGAAGGCGACACCATCGCTATTAGCTCGCCATGTTTCAACGGTATTCTGGAATTGCTCGGACAAATGTCGCGAAAAATCATCGAGATCCCGTCTCTAGATGATGGTGTCGACTTGCAACAACTGGAAGCGCATTTGAAAAATAAACAAGTCGATGCCGCGATCTTTTGTACCTCTCATATGAACCCTCAAGGGATCAACATGTCAGCCACTCAAAAGCAGAAACTGGCTGAATTAGCGAATCACTATCGAGTGCCAATCATTGAAGATGATGTGTATCTGGAACTGTCCTACTCCTCACACACGCCGCTCCCCGCGAAATACTACGACAAAGGCGGATATGTCTTATGGTGTGGATCAGTATCGAAAAATTTGTCACCGAGTTACCGTTTGGGATGCTGCTTGCCGGGCAGGTTTATCAACGAATACAAGGCTCAGTTCTCAGCTGCGAGCTACGGCGTTGCCCTGCCCACTCAGCTTGCGGTTGCTGACTTTATTGGATCTGGCCAATACGCTAAGCACGTGAGGAGAAGATGCACTCAGATCTTGTCTTTGCGCCAACAATACCTAAGTTATTTGGCTCAGCACCTTCCTCAAGATGTGAAGATAAGTAATCCACAAGGTGGCATGGTGCTTTGGCTGCAAATCCCAAGCTTGAACCAGTCAGCCTTTGCTCAGGGCATTACCGAGAAGAACATTGATATTAGGCTTGGACACCTGTTCAGCACTCTCGACCTTTACAGCAATTGCTTACGCATCAATATTGGGTATTCGTTAGAGGGTGGAGCCAAGCAGCAATTGGATGCCTTAATCGAGCTTATCCATATTCACAGCTAACAGCACGTAGCACGTAGCCTTTCAAAATCCGCTTTTTTAAATGCCTTCGAATGCCGAATTCTAATAGCCTTTTGTCATAAAAAAGAAGGCTATTATTCCTATCTTAATTCGGGTAAAGCCCCGAACCGTAAGGAAACCCACTCGCCTCAAAACCCTTAAATGCTGAGTTTGCAAGCACCCACAAAATTATGCAACTTGGCTAATGACACATCACTTTTTATCGTCAATATACAGCCGTCAGCGCTGGCGTTTTCCTGTATTTGAAGAGAACTATTATGAGTGATAAAACAAAAAACAAACCACTACCTTCCTTTATCGAAGAACGCTTGAACTTCTATATTCAAGACCTGATTACCCAGAACCAAAGCCAAAAGCATTTGGTATTGGGTAAACGCCCCCAGCGCAGTGCCGTTGTGATGCAGAGCAATGATTACCTAGCGCTGTCAAACAACAAACAGATCCAACAAGCCCATCAAGCGGCGATCTGTGAGCACGATGACAACGTGGTGATGTCTGCCATTTTCTTACAAGATGATCAGTCTAAACCTGCGTTCGAAACTAAGCTTGCGAACTATGTTGGAATGGAGAGCTGTTTGCTTTCTCAATCGGGCTGGGCGGCCAATATTGGGCTATTGCAAACCATCTGCCCACCGGGCACACCTGTTTGTATTGATTTCCTTGCACACATGTCGCTATGGGAAGGGATTCGGGCTGCCGGCGCAGTTGCCCATCCGTTTATGCATAACAATATGAATCACCTACGCAAACAGTTAGAGCGCCACGGCTCAGGTGTCATTGTTGTCGACTCGGTTTACAGCACAATAGGCACCATTGCCCCACTGCGCGACATCTACGAAATGGCGCAAGAGTTTGATTGTGCGGTCGTCGTTGATGAATCCCATTCACTGGGTACACATGGAGAGAATGGTGCAGGCTTAGTGCAAGCATTGGGGCTCACCAACCAAGTCGACTTCATCACCGTTAGCTTGGCAAAAACCTTTGCTTATCGCGCTGGGGCAATCCTTGGCCCTAAACAACTGTCTAAAACCTTGCCGTTTGTGGCGTACCCTGCGATTTTTAGCTCAACAGTGTTACCACAAGAAGTGGTTCGTTTAGAGAAAACGTTGGAGGTGATCAAAGGTGCGGAAGACAAACGAGAAGCCTTATTCAATCGGGCTAAGTCGCTGACTACGGGGCTAAAGCGAATTGGCTTTAATATCCGCAGTGAGTCTCAAATTGTAGCGCTAGAGTGCGGCAATGAAAGAAACACGGAGCGTGTGCGAGACTTCTTAGAAGAACGTGATGTGTTCGGTGCGGTATTCTGCCGCCCTGCGACTGGCAAGAACAAAAACATCATCCGTTTTTCAGTGAATGCCGATATGACACCAAGAGACATTGACCATGTGCTCACGGTTTGTCACGAAGCGTACCATCACCCCGAGTTAGAGTTCGTGTAACCTTTTTCGAACCATATTTATAACCAACACCAACGGCAGGACTGAATGGACGCTATCATGTCGCGATACAAAAAGAGCCCAGCAATTCGCTGAGCTCTTTCTTGAATCTATGTCTACCCAATGGCCGTGAACTTCAGACTATTACACCCGCTAAATCCAGTGAGCAATTTTATCAAACAGTCGGTTTTTATCGGCAGGTTTAACAATAAAGTCCGACATGCCTGATGATTCCATCTTTTCCAAGGTAACGGGAGAACTGTCACCCGTGTGAGCAATAATCGGCACCGAAGAGTATTCTTTGTCGGCACTGCGAATTCGGCGAGAAGCTTCAACACCGTCCATGATTGGCATTTCAATATCCATTAGGATCAAGTCGATTTCGTCGGTATCAAGCGCATCTAAGGCTTGTTGTCCGTCTTCTTTTTGCACAACATCAAAGCCCTGTTTTTCCAATAACATCGCGGTAAATCGGCGCAGAGATTCGTTGTCATCGACCACCATGATCGTGCGCTTATTGGTAGCCTCTAACGGTTTTACAGCAACCGATGGCATCACATAGTTGGAGTCAAACAGTAAACGGTCAATGGTCGCCTTGGTATTCAGTAGCCAAACTTGTGTCTCCACCCAAATAGGTTCAAAAGCAACGTTTCGGACACATTTAATTGGGTGATGTTCATACAAATAGATGATTCGAGCTTCAGTGAATGAAAGTAAAGATTCAATCCTATCGAGGCAACTTGCTCTTAAATCCAAGCTCTCCATGTCAACGAATATCAAGTCGAATTCGAACTGGTATTCCTTATTTTTAAGCGCTGATGCTACATCCAACACCGTGAGCTCAAAACCCATAAAACGGGCTACCTCAGTCATTTTATTGGTGAGAACTTTCTGGTCACTCACCATTAGCACAGTCTTAAGTTTAGTCAGTTCATTCTTGATTTCTTTCACCGAATGGGAAGACAAAGATGGAAAAGTCATCGTGAACTGTGTCCATTGATCCACTTCAGACTGGCATTTAATCTCACCACCAAACGAGCGCATTACCTTCTGACAAAATGGCAAACCTAAACCGTAATTACCCGACTGGCCTGTGGTGTAAAAGTCTTGGAAAATACGACGAATGATATCGCTCGAAATACCAGAGCCGTTATCCGTCACCATTATCTGGTTCGTCACTTCATCACTGAACATGGTGACATGAATATGAAAATCTTCAGGGCTACGATGATGGAACGCATTCTTGAACAGATTATACATGACGTATTTCAACAAGGTGTCGCTACCCAAGAACTCAAAGTTACTCTGCACATCCAAGGAGATTGCTGACTTATCAGCAGAGCGCTTGTAATTGAAACTGTCTATCGCATCCTCAACCACCGCTTGCGCTGAATGCTTCTTAAACGTAGATCGAGAGACTCGGTTTTCATCAATTGAAGTCAGTAACAGATCTATCGTTTCGTTACCGGAATGAATGATCTCCATCGCTTCATCGCCCACTTCACGCAACTGAATCACTTCTTCATTGCTTAACGCATATTGCCCTTTTTGATCGCCACTTTTAGGGTTCGGCAATATGGACTGCATGACATCAATAGAGGTAAGTAATCCGCTTAGAGGGTTTCGCATCTCATGGGCAATACCCGCACCAAAAGACTTCGCCAATGACACCTTGTTTTCATGTTCCACCTGATTGCGGAAGTAGAACAAGTTGCCGAATAAGTAGATAAACAAAAAGATTGGCACATGCGTCCAATCCATTGTGAGTTCGAGGTAGAAGCCTTGTGCAATCCAAGCGCACAAGGTAGCAATCCCAATACCGGCAAAGGTTTGTGCAAACATCACTCTCGTCACGTGCACCAATAAAATATGGAGGAAAATAGCCGACATGAATGACATAACCCAAACGTTGGACCAATTATTCATTAGCAGCATGTAGAAGAAGAAACCTGGCAAACAGATAGTTACGGCAACTTGATAATAAGCCGGAAGGTATTTTCGCCATTCAAATGGGACGCGATTGCGAAATATAATGCCAAAGAACAATACCGAGCAAAACAGGCGAAGCGCTAAGTTTTCGTAGGGTTGCGGGAACAAAAACTCCCACACAATGTAGTAAATTGGGAAGCCGACAAAGCCCATCCAACCCACGAGGGTTAAATTCGGTTCTGCGTACTGGTAAACTTTACGAATCGCGTTCATACGAAATACTTTGCTCTCTAAGCCCTGACGTTTATTATTTCTATGATTTGGTTTTTATACTTATATTTTGGCGCCGATTATATTACACATCACGTCCGAGCAGTGAGGTTTCAATCAAATATGTACCAACGCATTTGTTTTTATTATTAAGCGTAGATGAATGATGCACCCTGCTGACGCTTAAATTTAAGTACGAGTGCTTGGTTCAGGGATGGGCATGCGCGGTGTTCTTTTGATAACTGTGTTCAGCTTACCGCTATGTCACTGTTACTCGATGCATTTTTCTTGGAGTATCCCCGTAATCTATCACTGCGTAATGTTGCGTTACCCTGTTATCCCAGATCGCCATTGAGCCGTTGTCCCATTTGAAACGAACTTGAAACTCAGGGCGTCTCGCAATTTCAAACAGTTGGCTGAGTAAAACATCACTCTCTTTGCGGTCGAGTTCGTTGATATAACGAGTAAACTGTTCATTGATACAGAGCGTTTCTTTATCCGTTTCAGGATGAACTTGAACAACAGAGTGAACCACTGGCGGATTCTCCTGTGCTGTTTTAATCAAGGATTTGTGCCAATCGAGATCAATGTCTTCTGATTCTATACCTTCAAAGGCCACAAGCGAATGAGTCGCCGACAACCCTCTCAACTTAGCTTTCATATCTTCATGTAGAGATTCAAAAACCGCAGTCATAGAACACCAGATAGTGTCACCACCAATGCTTGGAATGTGTTGAGCATGCAACAGGGAAGCTTTCGACGGCAAGCTGCGCCACGTTAAGTCGGTATGCCAATAACTTTCCTTTGGCGCATTGCCACGGGTTGTTTCAATCACACTCACCTGTGGCGCACTTTCCACGCGAGGGAAGAAAGGATGTGCAGGTTCTAACGTTCCAAAGCGCTGTGCAATCATCAAGTGTTGTTCTGGAGACAAAGTCTGCCCGTCGAGAAAGATCACTTGATGGGCAATAAGTGCCTGATACACCTTATCGAGTTCATCAGCACTGCATGTAGAAAGCTCTAGTTCGTGAATACGAGCGCCGATGTGAGGAGTAATGGGTTCTATTTTCAACATACTTTCGCTTATTGGTGATATTGAGTTGCAGGGCGGATCTGGCTACTAGGCTAATCTGACTACTAACAGTAAACCGGGTAAATGCTGATTTTCTTTCTCACTTGAAATAGAAAGTCGTCTCTCCGAAACAAAAAAAGAGCTCCTAAGCTGGAGCTCTTTTCGTTTTTTGATACTTCCTGTATCCATAGACAAGTCCAATCTGTAGTACTTTCACTGAAAGCCAGATCATCGATATCTCCAGTTGTGTATCACCAATAAATCTAGCATACAATCTTCAGACTGTTCTGGGACACAACCGAGATAATCAACTCTAGTGCCAAGCCATTTCGCCGCTTAGCACTTTCGCGCCAAGTTCTAAATCGCCTTCCGTAGCCTCAAATTTCGGGTAGGCTTTCTTCATGTAATCACTGATCTCGACCGATGTTGGATTACTTTTGCTCGCCAACGCTTTTTCAATATCAGCCACATAATCCTTCGTGAAGTGAACTGCATTTATTCCTGTTGGCATTTCACCTAAATAGTGACCCGGAATTACAACCTCTGGCTCTAGTGCTTTCATACGCTCCAACGATTGTGACCACTGGCTACGAATCTCTTTCGATGCAGTATCTGCCATCCATACATGCACACCGCTATACACCGACACGCCACCAAACACCGTTTTTTCAGACGGAACCCATAGGTAAGCTTGGTGTGTATTTATCTCTTTCACTTCGATGGTTTCACCTTCGATGCTTAATGTTGTGTCGTTCATCATCATTGGAACAATCACCTTAGAGGGCGCGTTGCCTTCTAATATAGGCCCCCAGTATTCAAGCTTTGCATCTTTGGTGCGTTTGATATGCGCGACAACGGCTTCACTGGCAACGACTTTAACGTTAGGAAATGCCGAAACTATCGGTTCCAAACCAAAGTAGTAATCTGGGTCGCCGCTGCTGATGTAAACCATCGATAATTTTTTGCCTGTGGCTTTGATTTGCTCCACCAAATTTTGTCCGTCTGCGACACTGAATTGTGCGTCAAATAGAATCACTTCTTTCTCACCCGAAACCAATACCGAGCTTGCAGGGAATATCGCGTTCTCACCGGGGTTATAGTGAGTGATGTTCAGATCCACAGCTAAAGCAACACTTGATGCCAGCACGGTTCCTAGGCTTATGGTTCCTAAAAGCATGCTTTTTGATAACAGGGTTTTCGATAACGTATTCATGGCTTTATTCCGATATTTGGAGTTGAACACCTGCCAACTCGCTGAATGTCCAAATATCTTATTTGATTGTTTTTAGATGAAATAGACATCAAATTAACTTTAACTGTTGCAGTTTTCGGACATATACTGAGGTCGGTTTAATTCTCTAGGCAATAAAACAATGGATAAACTCGAGGCAATGAATGTCTTTGTCACCATAGTGGAACGTGGCAGTTTGAGCGCAGCGGCAGAGCACCTTGATCTCTCACGAACCAAGGTCACTCGTTATTTGGGTGAGTTAGAAACATGGATGGACACACGCTTGCTTCACAGAACAACACGAAGCTTGAGTTTAACCAGCGCAGGTAAAGAAACACTTGAGGTCGCCAGAGAACTTTTGGCACTGGAAACATCCCTAGCTGGGATCAGAAACCAAAACCGAGAGCATTTAAAAGGTCAGCTGCGTATTACTGCGAGCTACTCGATTGTCGATAGCTTCTTGATGGAATCAATTAGTCGCTTCATCGCCAAATGGCCAGAGGTTTCTATCGACATTATCTCGACTGATCAGACCGTCAACCTGGTTGAGTCACGCATCGATTTGGCCATTCGCATAACCAACGAACTGACGCCCAATATTGTCGCGAAGCAGATCGGTGAATGCCGCTCCGTGATTTGCGCATCGCCTCAATATCTAAAAGAGAAAGGCACACCCACAGAAGCCCAAGATCTAGCGCACCACAACTGTTTATCGTTCAGTTACTTTGGCAAAACCGCTTGGACGTTCAATGGCCCCAATGGGCTCGAATCGGTTCCGATTAAAGGGAATATCAGTGCAAACACCTCAGAGGTTCTGCTTTCTGCCACACTCAAAGGCAACGGTATCTGTTTACTGCCCTTCCCTTCAGTGGAAACCTTGATGCGTGATGGTCTATTAGTGCCACTGCTTTCTGAATGGCAACCTAAAACGCTCGGTGTTCATGCTATTTATGGAACGCGTAAACAAGTCACACCGCTGTTAAGAGCCTTTATCGACCATTTATCTGACGAGATGGAACAATCGACAAGTTGGTAGAAGTACGATGCCATCACTAAGGAGGAAAACTTGCCATTAGTAAAACTGATGCAGAATTAAAATCATTAATTTTACTTAACTGTCAGTTGCTTCTATCGTGACTGCATACATCATCAATTAGCTTATTAACGCAGGGAAACTGACTATGACTGCCATTACGGATCTAGACCTCCTACTGAAATCCATGTCACCAGAATTAATCGACGGTAACTATGTTTTTTGCACTGTCGACGGAGCGCTAGCAGACTATGTTCAGCTCAATCCAATCTCGACTTTTCGTGAAAAAGAAGGTTTAACGCTGGTTCTGGAAGAAGACGTTGCGACCAAAGCTCAGCTAGACTTCGACGCTGTGTTTAGCCTGATCACTTTATCGGTACATTCGAGCCTTGAAGCGGTTGGATTGACGGCAGCGTTTGCGACAAAGCTTGGCTCATACGGCATTAGCGCTAACGTTGTTGCAGGCTACTATCACGACCACATCTTTGTGCAAAAAGACAAAGCAGAAGCCGCAATGAGTGCGCTGAAAGAGTTTTCACAAGCCGATTAATTAAGAGTTCTTAATCACAAGCACAAAAAAAGCGACGTAATCTACGTCGCTTTGACTTATTGCTTACAGCGCACTCACTGATCAGGCATCAGCGAGTGAAACAGTTAAGCAAGCTTAAAAGTCGCCACTTTGTCGCTTAAACCCGCGGCTTGGCTTTTAAGTTCGTTTGACTCAGTTAAGCTGTCCTGTGCGCCCACAACCAAGTGGTCAGTAACATCTTTAATGGTCGTAATGTTTTGGGTAATTTCACCCGTCACATGTGTTTGCTCTTCAGCAGCCGTCGCGATTTGAGTCGCCATATCGCTGATCAAAGCAACCGCCGTGTTGATCTCTTCAAGCGCATGCGAAGCTCTGTCTGCATCTTCTACTGAATGTATCGCCAGTTTAGAACTGCTCTCCATAAGCTCAACCGCTTGCGCCGTTGTGCGCTGCAAGATATCAATTGTTGATTTGATCTCTTCTGTTGAAGAGTGGGTACGCTGTGAAAGCACACGTACTTCATCCGCTACCACAGCAAAGCCACGACCTTGTTCACCAGCACGAGCCGCTTCAATCGCCGCATTCAAAGCAAGCAAGTTGGTTTGCTCAGCAATACCTTGAATCGTGGCGAGTACGGTCGAGATCTCTTGAGCGTGCTTGTTAAGTTCGCTAATCACACTACCCGCTTCATTAACTTCATTGGCTAGGTTATTGATTGAACCTTTGGTATCCACAACCAGAGCGTGACCACTGTTAGTGCTTGTCGCTGAATCTTGCGCCGCTTTTGCTGTTTGCTCGGCATGCGATGCTATCTCTTGCGTGGCGCTCGCCATTTCAGTTACGGCCGTCGCGACCATAGTGATTTCTTGCTGCTGATGATTAAGCTCATCCACCGAACGGTTCGCACGCTGAGCACTTTGCTCTGACTGGCTGTTTAGCTGTTCTGACTGCCCACGGATATGGCCAATCAACTGCTGTAAGCTTCCAACAAAGGTATTGAAGTTATGAGCCAACTCGCCCACTTCATCTTGGTTTTCAACATGAATGCGTTGAGTTAAATCACCACTACCATTCGCGATTTGCGCCAGTGCTTGAGAAACGTGGTTCAACGGGCGGAATAGAATCGTACACAACAGGTTAAACAGTATGGTACATACGATCACCACAAGTAGCGTCACCAACACTTGACCAATCACTGCATCAAATAGTGGCGCAACCAGAGAGTCATGGTTAACAACGCTCACAGTAATCAGGCTCGTTCCATCAATCGCACGTGCGTACAGAACATAGTCGCTGCCATTCAACTCGATAGAAGTGTCTTTACCGCTAGTCAGCGCCTTTTGTACGTCCGCAAAATCTAACCCAAGTGAGCTGATGTTTTTGTTCAGTAACTTAGTGTCAGGGTGCGTATAAACCGTGCCCTTATTGGTCGCGATGAACATGTAACCTTCACCTGGAAGAATCACTTGCTCTAGGCTATTAAGAATGTCGGTAATTTCAACATCCGCGCCTAACACAACCTGTTGACCATGTAATTGCATGGCAGTACCCAGCGACACAACATTCGCCCCAGTTGCAGCTGCAACCGTTGGATTATCCATGAACACCTTACTAGGGTTTGCTACCGCGTTGGTGTACCAACCCCATAGACGTGGGTCATCATTGCCCGGCGGCAATACCACTCCGTTTGCGTTCTTTTGCGAACCGTCTGGAAACGCCAAGAAGACATTATCAAAAGAGGCTGAATCACGAACCTGTTTTAGGTGAGTCACCAAGCTTTCTTGTTTGGATTCTTTCGAAAGAGAAGTAAGCGCACGCTCTTTGGATAAGATCCAATCCGATACATATTGATTGTAAGAAGCCGATGCGCCTTCTAAACGCTGTTCAACTTCTGTATCCAACCTTTGCAATGAAGCACGAAAAGACAATGCCTCGACCAAGATCCCCCCCAGGATAATGGCCATACTGGCTGAAATCGCCAGTTTATTTTTAAGCGAGAGTTTCTTGAACATAGGAAACCTATAATGTGGAAGTAAAAAACCGTGGCGAACAAATTGGTTGCCAAAGAGGTTTGCAAGCGGGATATATTTTACGCTTTAAAATAAATTAAGAAACCGATGAGGAACTGAAATATTGATATATGTGAGTAAGTGCACGCATCGTAACGCATTGATTTAGAGAATGGTAAACTCTAAATTTTGAATTAATGTGCTAAACATGGTCAGCTGATGAGTGTCTCTGTTTGAGAATAATAACGGCACAGATCGCGCTATACCGTTAGATCATTAGGAAGGTATTTAAATGAGTTGAACGTCTGAATAGAAACAGGTTGCGGACAAAGTAGTCAAAAGTTGATCAACCAAAGTCCAACGTTAACAGCAATCGTGTTTCGTCAGATGAAGTGACTGGTGAACGGTGAACAAGGCCTCTATTCTCATTGCCACTCCAACGCTCCCCTTTTAATAACGCAACATCACCACTGGCCATTTTCTGGATGTCAGATTCGTCGTTGTACAGGCCTGAAACAGAATCAGGCTTTCCGTTAGCCCCTAGCCCTAGCTTAGAACGGTCGACTAAGTCGTTTGGCAACCATTGAGTCGCAACACCATGATAAGTTGTCACCAAGCGGCAAGGCACTTGATCAAAATGGAAACGTGGGCACATCGCTTTATTCAGAACGGCTAAACGCAATCCGACTTCTTCAAGCTCAAACAAACAACAGAACATATCCACCAGCTCTGCCATGTTTTCTAATAGCGCTTTAGAGGCGGTGCCATCGGTAGCAAATTCCAACTTATCGAAAGCATTATCAGGTGACACGCTAACAGACTTACTAAAGTTTGGATTCAAGGCGATAAATTCACTAATTGCCGTCGTTAAGCCTTCATCAAACTGTCGCTGCCATACCGCTATATTAATATCACTTTGGTAGATTTCCGCTAATACCGTTGGCTGCTCAGAAGCACTCAAGCTTGGCTTGTGATTTGCCTTATCCTGAATACTCACAGCTGAACTAATGTTGAGTGGCTGGCTGCTATTGGTAGCCAAAGGCTTGGTTAACACGGCATTCATTACGTCGTCTCCTTGATACATGCTCATCGCTTCCCTTTTACCAACAGAATAATTATTCTTGGCAAGAGTGATTTTGGTTATGTTATAACATAACTTAAAATAAACAAGTCACTTCGTCGATCATGATTCCAGTAATACAGCGACGCTCTTCTTTTCCTGCGGTAATTTTTCGAATGCTGAACTAAGCTTCTCTCAATCACTCTTTCCAAAAAGTCATTTTAAAAACGTACGACTCAAGAACGTAAACCTGTGAATTCATCAATCTGGTGACAACTTATGAAAAAACTAATCTCTACATTCGGCCTCCTATGCACCGTTATCTCCGCTCAATCTTTCGCGGAAACGGGCTACACGTTAGACCCCAATTTATCGAATATCACGTTCGCAACCATCAAGAAGCAGTTTGTTGTTGAGCCCGCATCCATCAAGCCTTTATCTGGTGGTCTTACCGAAGAGGGTCAATTTGCCATATTGTTGGACGTAAAAAGTGTGAGTACTGGCGTGGATATTCGCGATCAGAGGCTCAATGAGCTCTACTTTGAATCGATGACTTTCCCTGAAGTGAAAATCTCTGGAAAAGTTGAACCGTCAATGTTGTCTGGTGATCCAAAAAGAACAACAGTAGCAGCGGAAGTTACTTTACACGGCGTAACCAAAACGATCGACTTCCCAGTTGTGGTGGTTCCATCCTCAGGGTTTGTCATGGTTAGCTCAGCTTCGACAATCATCGTCAACGGCGCTGATTTTGGGATATCGACAGAGAATCTAAACAAACTTTCAGCGACCGTGGGTGGATTAGCGATTTCCGACCAAATCCCTTTAAGCTTTAACCTACTTTTCGACCAATAATGGACTTATAACTATTCCTTTCTATTCTCCCTCATTTCACATTCATCAATCGTTTGAGAGCGGTGAATGTGAGTAAGAGTACGCGACAACGCAATAAACTGAATTTGGTTTGAATAAACTAAACCAAAATTTCCACTCGATTTCCCCAAGTCGGCCAGATAAACATCCCTCACAAAGTATTAAATTGAGCGTTATATAGGCTCAGAGATGTCGTTGATGTCACATGTCGTTACACAGCATGACGCCTTAAGGCTTTACATCTTGGGCGAGTTAAACAACAATCCCTGAGAATAAATCCATAACATAATGTATTTAGAAATTATGAGTAACACAGAAAACAAAAAATCGAGTCCTCTTTTCGAAGTCGTGTTTAACGTCTTTCTTCCTTCATTCATTTTAATGAAGTTCAGTGGAGATGAGCATCTCGGAACAGGCTTAGCATTACTTGTCGCACTAGCCTTCCCTATTGCTTACGGTGGCATGGAGTTAATCCGCAATAAGAAGTTCAACTTCATCGCTGCGCTCGGCTTTGTAAGCGTGCTATTGACGGGCGGTATTGGTTTCTTCGAGCTAGACACTCGTTGGTTAGCACTAAAAGAAGCATTAATCCCTGGTCTAATTGGTTTGGCGGTTCTTGGCTCAACCTTCACCCGCTACCCGTTTATCCAGAAAGTTATCTTCACACCGGCCCTGTTAAATATCTCTCTTATTGAAGAGCGCCTAAAGCAGTTCGGTAACCAAGCAAAGTTTGATCGTTGTCTAATGACATCCAACTACCTATTCGCGAGTACTTTCGCATTTTCTTCAGCTATGAACTACTTCCTAGCGACTTGGATTGTGACTAGCCCTGCTGGCACCGCTGCCTTTAATGAAGAACTTGGCAAGCTGACACTTTACAGCTACCCAGCAATCGCCATCCCAAGCATGCTGATGATGTTAGGTATTTTCTACTACATTTGGCGTCAAGTTCGCACGATGACATCACTAGAAACAGAACAAATTTTTATTACTAAATAGTTCTGAATTAACAAATCGCTCTGACAGCACAACATGAAGCCCAGCAATTAAGCTGGGCTTCTTTGTTTTTACTCTTTCGTTATCAACGTGATAGATGACAGCTTCGATTTGGATTATGAATCGAACGGGCAACCCTAATGCTCTTTTCTCAAGTAAATTTGGGCAACATGTCTATAAACCAATAATAATCAATGAATTGCATTGATTGAACCGACAGATGCTTTTATAGTCAATTCTGTTGGTTACTTTACAAAGCTCTACCCGCTCACTGACATTATTTCAATTGCTGTTGATAAGATCGCATAAGCTAGGTGCTAAAGGTAGACGCCAGCCGTACTCAATAAGGAATATAGATTATGAACAAATCTCAATTAGTTGAACACATCGCGACTTCTGCAGACATCTCAAAAGACCAAGCAGGCACAGCACTAAATGCGCTAGTTGAAGGTATCTCTACTTCGCTTGCGAACGGTGATGACGTATCGATCCTTGGATTTGGTAGCTTTAAAGTTAACTCTCGAGCTGCTCGCACTGGTCGTAACCCGCGAACCGGAGAAGAGATTCAGATTGCCGCATCAAAGACGCCAGCATTTAAAGCGGGCAAGGCACTAAAAGAGACGTGCAACCTGTAACACAAAAAACACAAGGAAGATTACGATGACGACTAAGGAAAAAGCGAAAACGAGCCGAAGCAAAAAAGCAGGCAAGTCGACTAAAGCGCAAGCCGAAACGCCTAAGACTCGTCAACGCATTGAAGAGCTTCTCGAAGAGCGTGAACTGGCTAAACTGTTAGAACTTTAGTTTATATAAGAACTAAAGTTTAGGTTTAAGCAAGGTGATAGTTTGTTATCGTTCTAATGCCACTGCAGATTTGTAGTGGCATTTTTGATTTAGGAGCAAGCGCCTCTAATAAATAACATTGATACCCCTCCCCACTAAAGCGACAAACACATCTGTCCAACATCTGAACGCTAAGTAACTGATTGAGTTACATAGCTATACATATCCATACTTACCCAAATCACCTTTTTCACTATCATCATTTTCTTGTTATTGGTGAGATTATTGGTGAGATTATTGGTGAGATTATTGGAAGGGTTCATGACACGACTATGTTCGAGCAATCCTTCTTCTTTGAGGTGATTATGAATGTCGTTCGCATGGGGATTGAAGCAAATACCCATAAAAATAAGGGTAAGTACAAAGCGATAGTTAAGTTTACTATTCGAGCCCTGTTTTATTATTCAGCTACTCGAAAAATGAGTAATAATTTCAACTCTGAAGAGAGAAAGTTATTATTTATCAAGCAACCCAACTTCCTTTCTAAATTTGTGACTCCCTACTTATGTACTGGCTTTAGCAATAAAGAAAAGATCGATATCTTATCCAAACACTACGACTGGTTTGAAAACACCTTCGCAACAGAAGCTAGACACCAAATCTATAACGAAAGGCTCAATCTTTTAAAACTTGAGATAGATGACAACGTTTATCTGGTTAATCTCAGCTTCGAAAGAAACGCGAGAAAAGAAGGTGAACTGACAATTTCATTGACCAACTCTCAACTCGAAAAAATGTATACCATTTCGTTTACTGTTTTCGACAACAACATCTACATCGGCGGTATACAGGGTGGCGCCAATGACAATGGATTTAGCCGCACATTCACCAAAGCTTTTTACGGTTTAAGACCTAAATCCTTCATGGTAGAAACACTACGACTGCTCGCTATTAACTTGGGTATCGACAATATCTATGCGGTAAAAGAGTCTGGTCATGTCTCGAACTCATTACGCTACGGTAAGAAAAACAAAGACATCAGCCTTAAATACGACAGTCTGTGGGAAGAGCACGATGGACAGGTGCATGATAACTATTTCTATCGTCTCCCGACAAACCCGAACAGGAAAGATCTTGAAGCTCTAAAACGTCAAAAGCGTAAGTTGTATCGCGAGCGTTATGCCTGGCTAGATCTGTATGAACAAGATCTGAAGAACGTAATCAGTCAGCACATCCATGATCCTGTTCATTATGCTCATGACAGTTAATTTGGCTAACCTGTACTCGACTCGCTAACGCGTATTACCTTTACTAGCGTGCTTTAGTCTAATCACAGCCCTTGGACCAAACGCTCAATCCCGAGGTGATAGCTTTAAAATAAATATTAGACAATGCTAATTTACATCTTTATAGTATCTAGGTATTTCGAAAACTACTCAATCGCCGGCGACCAGCCAGTACTGATCATTAAGAAGATACAAGCTCTATGCTCGGCAATTTGTATAGTTAAACTTAGAGACAGTAATAGGTAAACGTATGACTAAAATTGTAATCATCGGTGGCGTAGCTGGAGGTGCTTCAGCTGCTGCACGCGCTCGTCGTCTTAGTGAAGAAGCCGAAATCATAATGTTTGAACGAGGACCATTCGTCTCTTTTGCCAACTGTGGATTGCCATACCACATAGGTGGCGATATCGAGGATAGAAGCAAGCTTCTGTTACAAACACCTGAAAGCTTCTTAGCTCGCTTCAACGTTGACGCACGAGTGATGAACGAAGTTACCTCTATTGATCGCACCAATAAAACCGTTACAGTCAAAAATCTTGTTGATGGTAATCACTACAGCGAGAGTTACGACTTCTTATTACTCAGCCCTGGAGCCGGTGCCGTCGTTCCTCCCATCTCAGGAATCGATAACCCCCTCACCCATTCACTACGCAATATTCCAGATATGGATCGCATCATCGAAACAATCCAAATGAATAAACCTGAGCACGCGACAGTTGTTGGCGGTGGCTTTATCGGCTTGGAAATGATGGAAGCGTTTCATCAGCTTGGGATCAAGACTTCGTTGATTGAGATGGCTGACCAAGTAATGACGCCAGTAGACCGGGAAATGGCCGGCTTTGCCCATGCGGAGATTCGTGACAAAGGCATCGACCTAAAACTCGGCGTCGCGCTTGAGTCTGTGAAATATATACCTAACGAACACATCGCAAGTTTTGATTCAGGCGAGAGCGAGAAGCACCAACACATAGAGGGTGAATTAGAATTAACACTTAATAATGGCGAGTCATTAACTACTGATATCTTAATCATGGCTATCGGTGTGCGTCCTGAGACTAAGTTAGCAAAAGAAGCAGGACTTCAAATTGGCGAACTAGGTGGTATCTACACCAATGAAATGATGCAGACTAGCGATCCTAGCATCTACGCTGTGGGTGATGTGGTCGAAGAAAAAGACTTTGTCACAGGTGCACAAACTCTAGTTCCGCTTGCTGGCCCTGCTAACCGTCAAGGTCGTATGGCTGCCGACAACATGCTCGGACGCAATGAAATCTATCAAGGTACACAGGGCACAGCTATCTGTAAGATTTTTGACCTAGCCGTTGCCTCAACAGGGAAAAACGAAAAACAGTTGAAGCGTGAAGGCGTCAACTACGAAAAAGTCTATGTGCATACCGCAAGCCACGCTAGCTACTATCCTGGCGCTGAGATTGTCTCGTTCAAGATGTTATTCGCCCCTAAGACAGGGAAAATACTAGGTGCGCAAGCCGTCGGTAAAGATGGCGTTGATAAACGCATTGATGTTATGGCAGTAGCTCAACGTGCAGGTATGACCGTTGATCAGCTTCAACACCTTGAATTAACCTATGCACCACCTTACGGGAGTGCCAAAGACGTGATTAACCAAGCCGCATTTGTTGCCAACAATATTATTAAAGGTGACGCGACACCTATTCATTTCGATGAGATTGCAACATTAAGCGACAACCAACTCCTACTCGATGTTCGTAACCCTGGCGAACTAGAAAATGGTGGCTTTATTGAAGGCGCAATCAACATTCCTGTCGACCAACTGCGTCACCGCATGGACGAACTATCAAAAGACAAAGAGATTGTAATCTACTGCCAAGTCGGGTTACGTGGTAACGTGGCTTATCGCCAACTCGTCAACAACGGCTTTAAAGCACGCAACTTAATCGGTGGTTATAGAACACTCATGTATGCAAAAGCTTAAGGATTAATACTTAGTCGCCGGTAATGGTGCGCGGACACTTACGGGCTAGTTGCTAGTTGCTGAGAGAAAGTCGCTCATAAATAGATGCGAGTAGTTAATAGTAAACATTGAAAAACCGAGCTTGGCATTTAAGTAAGTGCCAAGCTCTTTTATTATTCGTAGGAGTCAATAAAAGCTTGCAGTGCTCGCTGATCGACAATTTCTAACCCTTGATCTCCTTTTCTGATGAAACCCTTGTCTAATAGGTCTTTAACCGCTCTTCGATACACTCTGCTCGATGTGCCAAAACGTTCCGCTTCTTGATTCACTTTATCGAAACCGCCTAACACAGTGTTAGTCTCGCTTTGAACCAATAAATCATACGCAATATTGTAGGTAATTGAGTGTAAAAGACGGTTAGTGTAAATACCCATAGAGTCTTGATAATCTTCCGCTAATGCAGAGGCAAAGAAGAACATCATCCCCGGATTTTCAAGTAGTGCTTCTGCTAATCTCTGATGCAAATAACATCAACTTGCATGTGTTCATCAGCCACTACGTTCCACTGACAAGGGGTCTGCGTGAAAAACTCCATCTCACCGAAGATATGGTAATCACAATTCACTTCGCCCAATTGAAAGCGTCGCCCATTAGCCGCGGAAATACTCATAGAGACTCTCCCTGCAGGCACTACATAAAGATACTGAAGCTGCTCACCTTGACGTAGGATTTCATCATTTTGATTGAAGTAACGAGAGTTAACTTGGTGTTGGTAGATGAGATCTCTAAACTCAGAGCTTTTTTGTTCTAAGTAGTTTTTAAAGCGTCCGCTTGAGTATGGTGCAATCTTCATACTTACTCTCTCATTGCATTACTGCTGTTTATATTCAAACGATTGTAACCACTTAAACCACAGGAGAGAACCCAATAAAAAAGCGACGGTCTCCCATCGCTTTCGTCTTGCATTTATTCAGGCTCTTATTGAGTAATTAATGCTTCCAGTGCCGCTAATGATGCTAGCCGCTCTCCCTGCATCATTGCCTCTGCCTCATCGACATATTGCCCAACGCCCTCTTTTACATCTTGTTCGTACAAGACAACATTGTTCAAGATAGAAGCTACATTAAGCCCTCTCAAGCGTCCCACGGTAAACAGCGCGGATGTTTCCATGTCTGCACCTAAAATGCCTTTGCCATTCCAGTACTGACAAAGCGCCTGCTCGTCATCGGTATAAAAACTGTCGTGTGAGCGCACCGTTCCTAAATAGTAAGGTGTTGATTGCTGCTGCAAGAACTTGTCTAGCTCTTTAAGCAGACAGAAGCTTGCATAGGCGGGATACGACGGCTTAACGTAAGCGGTAGAACCACCCTCATCGCGAACTGCGCCCTCTGCAATAATTAGCTCACCAAGCCCGATATGGGACTGCATCGCACCTGCAGACCCTACTCGGACAATATGAGTCACACCACAAAACTTAAGCTCTTCTACCGCAATGATCATTGAAGGTGCACCAATACCAGTGCTGCAAACTGATATCGCTTTCCCTTGATGAGTTCCAGTGAAGATTCGATATTCACGGTTTTCAGAGACCAGTTCAGCATGTTCAAGCAAGTTAGCGATTCGATTCGCTCTATCTGGCTCACCACAAACAATAACTAACGGAGCAATTTGCGTTTCATCAACGCAGATATGAGGTTGCTTTGCCATCTTCACTCCTAAGAAGCCGTTGCTTGAGTTAACGATTTATCACTGTTTCGTTTAGCTGTGCGTGCCCACTCACGAGTACCGTTTGCCGCAATAAACATTAAGATTGCGTATTGAACAGACATTGCGTACACACCCTGCGTCGCATAAATACCAACGCTGATAATGTTAATCACAATCCACAGTATCCAGTTTTCAACATACTTACGTGTCATAAGAACTTGAGCAACAATAGATAGAATGGTCATCGTGGCATCCCAGAATGGGAACGCATCCGGTTCAAGCACTGGCTCCGCTAAATCCGCACCAAATAGATTCAGGCTATCTACCGCGATGTTTGCTAGCGCAAAAAAGAATGGGTCGATGTACATAGTTAACAAAGCAATAGAAATCGCACACGCTACGGCCGTTGCTACTAGTTTATTTTGGCTCAACCAACGAACTTCTAGCGTTTCACCTTGCTCATTAGGACGTGTCCATGCGTACCAACCGTAAATGTTGGCGCAAAAGAAAAAGAGTTGTAGAAGTAACAGTCCGTATAACTGAATTTGGAAAAAGATAACCGCGAATAAGATGACATTCAGCAATCCGAACAGGTAGTTAATGGTTTTTTCTTGGCTTGCAAACCAAATACACAACAAACCAAACACGGTGCCGAATGCTTCAATCCAGCTCATTGCGTAGCCATCCCCTATTGGGATATTGACTAAAGTATTGTTGATATCAAGTAGAGCGAATAGGTCCATAGATGTGTCCTTTATTATTTGTTTTAGTGGCACCTATTTTATTGCGCCTCTCCAAATAAAAAGGAGGACATTTGTCCCCCCTAGAATGCATGCGATCATAAATCAGAATATTAAATCCGGAAAATCAATTTCACGGGAAGATGTCATAGCCCTCCCACAGTCTCGAACTCGAAACTCCAGCACCAGAACAGCCCCCTTCCAAAAACGAAATTTTAGCTTACTGGCTTAACGCCGATATCGCATTGACGGTTACGTTTGAGAAGCGCATGATTTTATCTCGAGCAGAATCGTTGTCTGGCGTGTTAACCGTGTAATCGCCCCAAAACTCGTTCTGTGCAACGTACTCAATTGAATGGCAGGTCACATGAATAAAGTAATTATGTTAGTAATGGGGCTGCTTTTTACCAGTCGATTGTTTGCCAGTATTGTTCCTCATGTTGGTCAACTTGAGCATGATGCGCCTATTCTCCTTCGCTCGGCATTGATTGTAGGGGTTGCGGCTTACGCGGTTTGGAGTGCATTTAAATACTTCAAAAAGATCAAGGCCTCAGATTCAGATCAACTGTAACGGCGAAAGTCCAAAAGCTTTTGAATAAGCCTCTAATTTCGATTACTGATCTGCGAAATAATCGACCAAGATTTTACGCCACTTTCGTGACTCACGAATCTTCAACAGGGCGCGGTTAATCTCTTCTTCGTACACGTTATTTTCAGTGATGATGAAACCGTAGTTGGACTTTTATAACTGATAAAACAACACCGCTATACCAAGCTTAAGTTTGATAGCTAGAAACTGACATAAACTGACTTTGTGCCGACGAACATAACTTTCCGCACTGCGTAATTTGGCTTTCAAGGAAGTAGATATTACGTCTGCTTTTGACCCATTGGGCGCGAACTTCCAGTTCTTGACCAATGGAAATAGGATGATGAAAGCGAGACGCTAAACTCACCGTCATTGCAGTGATGTTATTTTGGAACAAACAATGCAGCATCGCACTGTCATGTAACGCGGTGACAATGCCACCCTGCATGATGCCATCGTAGCCCTCAGCTTTATCTGTTGGTACAATCTTTGCCCTGGTTTTATATTTAGCTAAAGTTTCATACTTGGATAAAGTCTCATGCTTAACTAAAGCCTCGTGCTCACCAATAGCTTCAAATATTATTGGATTGTCTGAAAAAAAACCTTGACTGCACACTTGGCAACGCCGATGGTTGTGTGGAATGAAAACCTTCATACTTACCTTTTAACCTTAAATACCTAGAGATTAATATGGCTCGACCAAAAAAACATCGCCAGTTATGCACCCGAGCGGCTTACTCTTGTTTTAAGCCTAATGGCGTTCCTATGGACGAGCTTCATAAAGAAGAATTGCTATTAGAAGAGTTAGAAGCCTTACGCTTGGCTGATCAAGAAGGATTGAGCCAACTTGAAGCAGCTGAACAAATGCAGGTGTCTCGCCAAACGTTCGGCAACATCATCAAGCGTGCACGAGCCAAAGTCGCCAAGTGCATCGTCAACGGTCACGCGTTGGTGATTCAAAGCGCTTAACTCGCGAACTAGCCCAACGTTAGCTAGCTCAATGACAGTGAATTCTCGATACTCAGCTTGATGGCTCAGAGATCTGATACAGCTTTCGACTCTGCCCTTCACAGACATCTTTGCAATTGCATTCACGCTCAATATCTAACTGCGCAAGCCCTCCGCAGCTGCCTTTGATTGGCTTGCGAGAAAAAATCACACCTATCGCCATCAACGCGACGATTCCGATAAACCCCAATAGCGTCAACAAAAAGGTCATTTTCGGAACCCTCGAATACCCCCTAAATGATTCGGCTGTGCCATAAGAATCGCGGCGCCTTTCTTGCGCCCTTCCTCACCGCAGCCTTTCTTACTACTCCCTTTATTACTGCACTCTCTCTGACTGTGCCCTTTTTTACTGTGACAAACGTTGCGAGGCTCGCGACCGTAATCGAGATCGGTCACTTGTTGCAGATTACTAAAATCCAAAGCACCTATTTCTGCCTTTCCTGTTGATGCCAAAACTCTAATATCGTGGTTGAACAAGTGCGCTAGCATCTTCTTCCCTATGTGACGGACGACTACAGATTTCACATCGTAAGAACGGAGGACAGAGATCCATTGCTTCTTTTTATTGCAAGCGGTGTCGGAATCAACCAAAGGAACAATCTGCTTTATTTGTCGTTGCTCATCGACAATCGCGATCTGTGGGGAACGAGCAAAATGGTTGCCGACATGAAGGTCGCGACAAGGTACTGCGTATAACATAGTAACTTCCTGTTATTGATGATCAGAAGTTCAGCATACGCCCCATTATTAGCATATGCCAATAACTATCATGTGAAAAATAAGATTTACTGGATCGATAACTAAGATCACAAGCACCCAAACTTAGCGTCATCTTCAGCCTATCTCAGTTACCTTTCAAATAACCATATATACTAGGGGGTAGTATTTTTACTGGGGGTATTTTTTGCGTTGTTAATGCCTGTTATCAAGAGCCAAGCTCAAACCCATTACAAAAAGGCCTCGCACAACCGAGAGCTTAATCGACTATTCAACGTCACACACTAGTCTGAATAATGTCGAATTAGGGACCAATCAAAGATGTTTATAGGAAAAATAGGTTGGATTGAAAATCAAGAATTGCAGTCGGCTTCAATGTAAACAAGCTTATAATTTGAAGTGAACAACGCATCGGGTTGTTATAATATAACATCACACTAAATTACCATCATTTCTCATGAAACAGCCATTTATTCTAATCGATGTCATCAATCGCCTCTCCACACGCTATGTAAGCCGTTTCTCGACATGCTTTCGCTCTCTCAAGGGCTTGACTGTTGGCCTAGCATTATTGTGTTTTGCGCCAAATCTATATGCCCACCCTCACTCTTGGATAGAGATGAAAACTCATATTGAGGGAGAGAATGGCATGATCACCGGTCTCTCTATGGAGTGGTCTTTTGATGCAATGACCTCGATGTACATGTTGGATGGAGAAGACGTCTCTGCCGATACAGAAACTGAAACATTCAAAAAGCTCGCTGCGTCTGTAATCGAAAACATGATGTACGAGCACTACTTCACGTACTTTTATGATGGTGAAGAGCCCATCAAATATCAGGTGGTTGAGAACGCAAAGTTTGAGCGTGATAAAGCCAAGATGGTTCTAACATTTGACCTACCACTTTCTAAACCTAAGCCTGTGACACGAAACTCGCTTCGCGTATTGATTTTTGACCCTAGTTACTTTGTCGACATGTCGTGGCTATCCAACAGCGACGTGACATTGTCACCTGAACTAGCAAGACAATGCCATTTAGAATTAATCGAGCCTAACCCGACGCCAGAGCAAATGAGTTATGCAATGTCTTTACCTGTCGATGCAGATCCAGATAACACGCTAGGCCAACTGTTTACACAATCGGTTGAGCTTCATTGTGCGGCGGTTCCCGCTTCTTAGTCGCAGTGGTTCGTTTCAGCCTTTAAGTCAGCGTCTAGCTGATTAAGCATGGCAACTAATTAACAGAAAGATTTCAGATATAGGTTCTTGTTAAATGAAGAAAAATCAATCCAAAATCAATCACTACCTCATTGGTGCTGGCGCGTTCGTGCTTATTGCTATTGGTGCGTATCAACTGTGGTCCATGTGGCCATCGTTAGTTATCTCTAGCATTCAATGGCAAAGAGAAGTCAATTCAGAACTTGCAGACCTGCTCTATGAAGCTAAATCCAACCCTTGGGGCGCAGGCAGTTACCTTATCGGGTTCAGCTTTATCTATGGCATGCTTCATTCTTTGGGGCCTGGGCACGGCAAAGTTATCGTGTCGACTTACTTAGCGACTCACCCAACCAAAGCCAAGGCGAGTTTAGTGCTTACGGTCGTCTCCGCTTTTTTACAAGCATTGGTCGCAATCTTACTAGTAAGCGTGTTGCTGTGGGGCTTTAGTGCTTCCATGCGAGTAGTGAATGACAAAGCGAATATGTTTGTTTCATTAAGCTTTGCCTTAGTCGCGGTCGTCGGCGCACTTATATGTTGGAAGGCTTTGAAAAACATCTACACCGCTATGCGTAAGCCTAAGCTGAAAGTGAAAGCCATCACTACACTCGCAACAGACACAGCTGCGACAATTTCAGCGCGTTCGCCAATGGCACTTCGTTCATCAATATCAGCCCCTTCTCCGATAATCGACGCTACTAGCACAATGCAAGCCGCAACTAACACTCATGCAGATCATTCTCATGCCGACTGTGGGTGCGGCCACCAGCATGTTGCCGATGCAGACGCAATTAACAAAGCCTCAACGCTCCGAGAATATGCGGGAATCATCGTGACGATAGGCGTGAGACCATGTACTGGCGCGATTATGGTTCTGCTTTTCGCAAACATGGTTGGCTTATATTGGATGGGGGTTGTCAGTGCCTTTGCAATGGCGATTGGTACTGCTTTCACAACCTCGACGATTGCTATAATGACACTAACAGGCAAGAACTTGGTAAAACGCTATTTGGCTGCAGGTAGCAAGAGTAACAGTGCGACACTGAAAGCCGCAGGTCATTATTTACAACTCTTTGGTGGGGTTTTGCTTGTCTTAATTGGCTTGTTGCTAATGAGTGGACAAGACAGCGGTATGTCGCCTGTTTTCACTATGTAGCGAACGATGTAATAACAAACCTCAGTTTATTGCGACCTTTACCATTTTTACTAAAAAACACTAGCCCTTATCTCTCAAATCTGAATTAACAGCCACATAATTTCTACTAACCTAACTTTGCACAGCCAGTTAGGTTAGTAGTCAGCCATTCAGAACAGCGCGCTCTATGTAGTTCTGTAACAAACCTACATCCAACTTTGATTTTCCTATTCTTAGCTACTCTTTCATAAACTAACTTAGATTGTTCTAACAATATTAGAGCACTATCCCCCTCCTTTTGAAAATAAGGACATAACTTCCACAATCGGTGTTTTTCAAGGTAGTTGTCATCATTTGCTTACTTATTAAGCAGCTTCTCTTTCTGGATTTAGGTGAACGTCACCAACAGGCGCACAGTTCCTGATATCACCAGACCACCGCTCAGGCTTTCGCTGTTTTGCAGCGAGCAATACCTCTACACGACGCTTCAAGATCTCTTTATCTTTTCCATTGTGACGCTCTGAAGGCGTGACGTAATTTAGCTGACTGTGCTTGTGCTCGGTGTTGTACCAGCGTACGAAGGCTTCAACCCAACTTTGGCTACTATCGATTGTTTCAAAGCCTTTCGTTGGCCAGCTTGGCATGTACTTTACCGTGCGGAACAATGACTCAACATACGGGTTATCATCACTGACTCTTGGGCGACTATACGATGAAGTAATACCTAACTCTTCCATTTTTGCTTTGAACGTCAACGACTTCATCGGCGCACCATTATCTGAGTGAAGAACCAGTGCTTGATTGAAGCACTGCTCTCGCATCAACGTTCGTTGCAGAAGTTGTGACGCTAGCTCACCGCATTCATGCTCATACACTTCATAACCAACAATTTTTCGACTGTAGATGTCCTCAATGACATACAGGTAATAGTGTTGGCCTCGAACCTTTGAAGGTAAGTAAGTGATATCCCACGTATAGACTTGGTTTGAGTCCGTCGCTGTGTAACTGGTTGGCTTCGCTTGCTTCTGTCTGCTCCGCTGACGACCTCGCTTGTGAAGTTGCCCCTGCGTACTCAGTACTCGATAGTAGCTCGACTCAGAGGCGATATACTCACCTCTATCAAGCAGTGTCGGGACGATTTGAGTTGGAGGCAAGCTTGCGAACTCAGAGCGGTTACACACCTCGACAATCGCATCACGCTCTTCCTGAGACAGCTTGTTAGCAGGCTCAGGTCTGGTGCATATTGGCCTTTTGTCAGCTTGAACTTCTCCTTGCTGATACCAGCGACGATAGGTTCTCAAGTCAATTTGAACTTCATGGCAAGCTAGCTGTAAACGGCATCCGCATTGCTTCGCTTCAAGGATTAGAGTCACTATGGTCTGCCTTTCATCGGTTGAGGTTAGTCGTCCTCTGGCTCTTCCCCGTAAAAGGCTCTCAGCTTTTTTCTTAGTACCAAGAGAGCGGCCGTTTCAGCGAGTGCTTTTTCTTTGAGTCGTAAATCTTTCTTCAACTCTTTGATTTCAAGTTTGTCAGCTTTAGCCTGCTTCTTTGCTTCAGCTTCCTGCTCTTTACTCGACTTAAACCCTTGCATACATTCGCTGCGCCAGCTTTGGATTTGCTCTGGAAAAAGACCTTTTTCACGACAATATTGGCTGAGTTCACTTTCTGTCATTGAGTAGGTTTCAGCGACAATGGCAAGTTTAGTTTGAGCTGACCACTGCTCTGATGAAGTGTTGCTATTTGGCACGGCGGCTCCTGAACGTCTGAGTTGCTGGCGCCAATTATACAGGGTCGCAGTGCTAATTCCTTCCTCTTCCGACACTTCTTTAACTGACATTGAATAGGGAGGTAATAGCTTCTTCAATATAGCTTCTTTTCTTTCTACTGAGATACGAGACACAATTACTCTTTATCGCCCAAACTGGTTAAATTTTAACAGTGACAACTACCCTGCCAGATAGGGCAATCCAGAAACTACGATCGCACTCTTCCTATTTTGAAAAAAAATAGAGCAGCAGTTTTATCAATTGAGTAACAAGCCGAAATTATACCCAATAAATTTCACATCAAACTCCAAGCCTTTACCTTACAACTACAGATAGAGCTTTCTTCAACCAAATTCTTGGATAACCTATACTCAAAGGTAAACAAATGAAACTATACATTCCGAGCGCCACGCTCAGTGTTTTGTTACTTTCTCCGAGTTTCGCGAGTGCCGAAGATATACCTGATTCATACGAATTGCGTAATTTTTCGATGCGCTCACAAAGCTCTGGGATAGCCCCACCGCAAGAAGAACTCGGCGTTTATGTTGTGAATTCGGGTCCTGGTCTGGATACCGGTTGTACCTATGCTTCTGGCGGACCTCTACTTATCTCTTTACCTGTTCCTATGGTCGTCAGCCCCAACGTTTTACAAAGTGACGGGAGAATTGCTCCGAGTAAACTGGGCGATATGCAGCAAAAAGGCGTTATCGGTTCTAACGCAAGGATCAGCATGCCGGTCTTCGACATAGACTCCAATGCCAACGTCAGTAATATTGCTCCAGAAATAGATATCGTATCTTTTAACGGAAAGTCTTTAGGTACGCTGCAAGGCGCTGATAACCGTTGGACGGATACTAACCTTCAAGTCGATATCAGTGATGTCAAGTTCGGCCAAAGCAATGAGATTCGCGTCGATATTGATACTGGCAATACGGGAGACAACTGGTGTATGTCTGTCGATTGGGTCTCAATCGAGTTTGATGTTGCCATTCCTGTGATTCTTGCTCATGGCATTGCTGCACAATCAGACACTTGGGATGATGATACGGCTCCAGGCGTGCTTTCTACACTTGATGACTATGGCATTCGTTATACTCGTTTCTCTGCTGACAAAAATGGAACCACAGCGACTAACGCTAATATCTTGAACAACAAAATTCAGGGTTTTCTCGATGAGTTGAAATCCGACAAAGTTCACGTCATTGCACACAGTAAAGGCGGGCTAGATACCCAAAACCTCAAAGCACTTAGCCCTTCCTTTGAGATAACCTCCCTTTCTACTTTCTCCACACCTCACCTTGGTAGCGTCGCAGCAGATTTGTCGGTGATAAAAATGGACCACTACGCCGATATCTACAGTAACGTCAGTACCGATCCAAATAATTACGTTGGCAAGTACATGCAACTCCCAAATATTCCGTTTGCGGGTCCTAAAATGCCTGGTATCCGTGATCTAACAACGGATACAGCATCAAACGCGATCCAAATGCGTACTCGCGGCAATATTGCAAATACATTTTCTATTGGGGCAAATGCCGATCTCAACCAAGACGGTGTTATTGAGAAAGATCCCGATATCGTTGGCCTATTCCCATGGGGATCGCGTTGGGCAGGCGTTACCGCTTGGCAGGCGCTAAGAAACTTTAGTTCTGCGGCCTACCTCGATACTCAAACTCAACCGGTCACAATGCCAAGTGTGCATGGACCACAAGCTCATCCAATCACCATAGTCAGTTACCAAGCCATTCAAACAGTACCGCAAGAAAATGATGTTGTTGTGACCTTGGCAAGCGCTAACCCAAGTTATACCAATGCATTGGGTAACGTATTGGCTAACCACTCAACAATGAAAACGGGACAAAACGTTGAACGTTTTCTACAACAAATTATTTCAATGCGCTAAGGAGTGGCCACAATGAAATTCATCAAGCAATTAGTGATGGTGTTCAGTCTTTTCTGTACCTTCATCACACCGGCTATCGCCAGTAATGCAATACCCGTTGGGATGAGTACAAGCACGACACTATCTCAACTAGTGACTAGTAACGATAACGAAGTCACAATGCTATTTACCATCGACAAAGCGGAAGCCCTAAAAGCAGAAATCATCGTGCCGTTGGATGATGCAACCGTATATTTAGTCAAGCCTAACGGGCAAGTCGCAACATCATCCAATGATGTGCAAGCGAACATACTTTCAGGTGACACACAAAGTCCGCCGCTACCGGGCAGCTATTTATTTTTGCCTGAAGTAACTAACCCTGAACCTGGCGAATGGAAGATCGTCGTTGATTTTCCAAACCCAAGTTACAACACAGTAATTATTGCTCAGGTTGCGATCCAATCCCCTATTGCGTTTGGCATGGCGATAGCTGCAAACCAATTTGTGGTCGGTGAACCAGTTCCCGTTTCTGCATTACTGACAAACAAAGGGAATCCAATCACAGGTGCCCAAACCAGCGCAGTGATCATTGATGAAGCTGGAATAAAAACACGCCTGACGCTTAAAGATGAGGGTGTCAATTTCGATGCTATTGCTAAAGATGGTGTCTACAGCAATATTTTCGTTCCACCCGCTGAAGGGGATTATCTAATTGAAGGCATAACGTCTTTTGAAGAATATGGAACAACTATCACTCGCCAGACAAGTAAAAAAATCCACGTACTACCCTCTGACATTGAATTTGTCAGCCTCTCACTCGCTCCACTGTTTTCCTCTGAAGGCTGTGTTATTGCCTTAGAGCAGCGCTTGGAACTTGATGTTAAATCCGCGGGGGATTTTGCCATTCATGGTTACCTCACCGATGGAATTGACGAGCTGAACACAAGCAAACGTCTGCAACTCAAACCTGCGAAGCAAATCGTCACTCTACAGTACTCAACTGAAGATATTTTTGGCGCGTTTGATTCAGCGTCTACTTTGACCTCCAACCCGACGATCATCTACGCAATCACTCAAGATGACATACGAATTTCAGCCCCTCGAATTCAGTTTGAAGAATTTATTGATTTAGCATCTTTTGAGCGTTGCCGCGAACCGATTGAAGTCACGGGGAGTTTAGTCACCACACCGACTATGTCGCAAGATGGAACCTACATTGATTCGCTGAGTTTTGAGTTTCCTATCCATGTTACGCGCAGTGGAACTTACACAGGTTCGGTAAATATCGTTGGTGCAGCCGGAGAGTATTTAGAGCTAGTGAGTTTCCAAGAACCGCTTGAGGCTGGCGAAAACACCATCAAGTTTACCGTTCCTGGTGACACGTTTAAGCAAGCCGATGGTCCTTATGAACTGAACGCACTGCTAATCTACAGTGGCGTTGACTCCTATCGACAAGGAGTTCTCGGTCAAACTCCACCATACCAAGCCTCTGATTTCAGTCCGCCAGTGAATGTGACCCTCCCCTCTAACCTATTCGGTTTGGAAAGAGAAAACTGGCAAGCAACCCCGGCAACACATGTCACGCAACATCGTGTCGGTGGTTACTTGAGAGCGGGGGCTTCAATCCCATACGACTACGAAACACTAGCGAGTTTTGACTTAAGTGAGGTTCGAGGGAAAATTAAACAGGCAACGCTTATTGTTGATTTCGGAGATTCAACTCTTCAATTTCCATTCAACAATGTAACTGCGCATATCGTTAATCAAACTTGGTCTCCAAACACACTGGATTACGACACGTTCTGTGAGTCTTTTACAATATGTGCAGCATGGAGTAATCCACTCACTACATTCAACAACGTAGAAGCCGGTCAAACGCTTAGGTTTACCAACTCTAAACTATTAGAAGCATTAAATGAGAAGAGAGTGTCTGGGTTGAACAAACTAGATATTGCTCTTACCTCTTCTCCCTATGAAAGAAGTTTCTTCATTAACGTTAAGCAGGTGTCATTATTCATCGAGTACTGATCCTAAAACTGAAATAGAATAAGGCCATGCCCACGGTATCGCTTTGGGCATGGCCTCTCAGAGTGAACAGTGATGAACTTTGCAAGCTTCATATGTTTATTCTGTTAGAGCAGACTATGCCAGCCCCTCAACAGTAGTGATAAAGCACGCTAATCACTATAGACTCCATCAACCAACAAAATGAGATCGAAGTTTTATCCAAAAAGGCCAGTAGTCTCAACAACCGGGTGACTCCACAGATCTATCCATCCCATCACCAATTTTTTAGGTGACTTTAAAGATGCCCCTACACTAGTCTGATAGCTAAAGTTAGAATAGACCCGTTAAGTATCATCGATTTACAAAACAGAGCCAAAATATCTAAATAAAAACAGTGAGAAGCGATACAATAATCAAGTTGCAAAATTGCAGCGTGGGACACCTGCCCACTGACAGCCCATTCACAGAGAACCATAAAGTAGCCTCACATGTCTAAAGAACCCGGTTTCACTACAGAATACAAACTCGACAAGACGTTTTTCGCGGAGTGTTATGATCAAACTAGCCTTCCGACTCAATTTCCAAAAGCCTACTTAAAAGGAATACTGTTTCTTATTTTTGGTGTGGTTCTGCTGGAGTTTGAACTATTACCTAACGGCTATGTTGGCTGGTTCTTTATTGTTTTGAGTGTGATTGAAGCATTCAGTGTGTACTGCAAAAGAACCTGGTGGTTATGGCGACAAAAAATCAGCTCAGGCGCAGGCAGCAAAATTGTCTTTCAAGGTGACGCTAACGGAGTAAGTTACAAAAACCACAAAGCGACCAACACCATCGCGTGGAGTGACATCGACCAACTTGAGCAGACCGATCTTGGTTTTATCCTGCATATCGGTAAACAGCGCCAATATGTGAGTAAATCTTGTTTAAACGATGAAGCTATTGCCTTCATGATTGAACACCACGCCGCATCAAAAGCGAAATAACACCAATAAATGCCTGCTGATTTAGCAGGCATTTTTCTATCACTTTTAATTCTACGTATCGAATTACCGGACAATAACAATGAATACCGTGTACCAAATCAGTGATTGCCACCTTTCCGATGAATCCAGCTATGAGAACCTGCGCAGAGCACTGGAATACGTCAACAAAGACACGGCATGCAAGACCATCTTTCTGACTGGTGATATTTGTTGTAACCCAAAGTCTGGCGACTACGTTCGATTAGAGGCATTCATTAGGCAACACATTAGCGACCAATCCATTTACGTGATTGCGGGTAATCATGATGACTCTCGCTTAATGCGCACAGAGCTAAAAGGCTCGACGATTTATGTCACCGACAAAGCCACCATCGGTGAACGAGAGTTTGTGTTCCTAGACTCAAGCTTCAAGCCGCTAGACAGCCGCCACCCACTTGGTTCAGGGCGTCTTGATAACCGCGGCATGGCTCAGCTAAAACAACAATTGAGAAAGGCCAATGATCCTATCGTGGTTGTTCACCACCCTGTCATTCCAGTCGGTGCAGATTGGATGAAAGCGATCCGCCTAGAGAACGATACTGATGTGATAAAAGTGCTTCGAAAATATCGCGTTCGTGACGTGTTCTGCGGTCATGGCCATGATGAAATAACAGCGACACAGCAAGGCATAACTCAATATATGGCCCCGTCGACAGCCTATGGCTTTGACCACTCGATCAATGAATACAATCGCAGCGAGAAGATAGGATTAAGTCGAATCTCGTTCTGTACTGATTCCATCAACTACCAAGCTGTCTATTTTTGAACCCTATCTTACTGTCTTAAACCTCATAGATTAGCTTTCAAATAAACCAAACTATATAGAGCTATGCCAATAGAAGAGGCTTGCGGCGATTCAATTTATCAATCTGTGATTGAAGCCCACAACCCAACTTCCACAACGGGTCAACGTTCAGTAGAAGAAATTACCTGGTTAGCACTGATGACTGTAAAACAAATGCACGATTTAGTTCGGCGCAATCTCGAAAACGAAGAGCTCGAAAACTAAAAGTTTGAAAAAGAATTATCTAGAAAACAGAAAGCTTGAAAGCTGAATACGTAGGATTATCGCCCCACTCTCACAAGTGACCAGAGCCTTGCAAACGTTATTACACTAAGGTTTGCTAGCAAGGTCTTTGTGATTGATAATAAAAGCAATATAGGCGCAAGTTAGCGCTTTTTTATCACCTAGGTTTATATTGAGGCTATATGGAAATCAAAGTACTAAAAAGCTTTGTGGCTGTCGCGACACATTGCAGTTTTTCAAAAGCTGCAAAAGAGTTAAATACCGTTCAACCTGCCATTAGCCGCCATATCACAAGCCTTGAACACGAACTTGGAGTGAGCCTATTTTTCCGTACATCTCGCGAAGTCGTCATTAGCGCCGCAGGGCAGCACTTACTTAAAGATGCGATTAGACTCATCGAACAAACGGAACAAGCAAAACAGTCCGCGATTCGAGCTTCTTCTGGTTGTATTGGTACTTTAACTATTGGTTATCTTGGAGGCGCAACTCTGAGCTTTTTGCCTCGTTTAGTTCGACAGTATATTGCTGAAAACCCCAATATTGATGTTGATCTTGTTGAGATGACGGCTTCTGAACAGATCGAAGCTCTGGACAAACGAGAGATCGATATTAGCTTCTCTCGCCCACTGCCGAACCTGCTTGTTGATGATTACACCTCGGTGACGATTTATACAGATAAGCTTGTTGCTGTTTTGCCCGTCACCCACGAGTTGGCTAAATACTCCACCATTCAAATGAAACAACTGCAGCAAGACCCTTTCATCTTATTTGAACGTGAACAAGCGGTAGGATTATTTGACTCCATCATTACTCAATGTGACCTATCTGGATTCTCTCCAAATATAAAAAAACAACCCAACAACATGCAAACCGTGTTAACCCAAGTCTCTTCTGGCTTAGGTGTATCTATCGCACCGCATGCAATTCGTGATTTACGCAGTGAGGGATGTGTATTTGTTAATCTTGAATCTGTGGACGTACAAATGCCATTAGTGATGACACACCATTCGCATACTCTATCCCCTACAGCCAGTGTCTTTGTTGCTGTCGTCCAGAGTGAAATTGAGGCGATTCAACAAAACATGGCTTAGAAAGTTATCTATACCAGATTCGTATAGAATTTAAATCAAATGGTTATTTTTGTTATTCAATCGCTAACCTTAGACTTAGCTCATCGAAATCATTCATTAAAACGATGAACCAAAGTTAAGGTGTCACCATGTCAAAATTGACTACAGAAGTGTTGAGCACAGGACGTTTATTACTGATGTCGAGCGCAGTCTCGGCAACTGCTGCAAACCTTTATTATAACCAACCCATCTTACCTAAGATCGGCGCAGAGCTAGGGTTAACAAGCGAACAGCTAGGCGCAGTGCCAGCTGCCGGTCAGATTGGTTATGCCGTGGCATTGCTATTCTTATCGCCCTTAGGAGACACGTTACCCCGCAGACGCCTAATAGCGATCTTGTCTGTCATGTTGGTGTTGTCATCTTTTGTCGCGTTTACTGCATCTAGCTTAGTGGCTCTGGTTGTTGCGTGTTTTGCGATTGGTTTGAGTGCCAACATCACTCAGCAGCTGATTCCATTTGCAGCGTCACTAAGTACTCCAGAAACGAAAGGAAAAGTCATTGGCACATTAATGACAGGCCTAACTGTGGGCATCTTGCTTTCGCGTACACTCAGTGGGTTCATCGGTGAGCAGTTTGGGTGGCGCGCGGTATTTATGATGTCAGCAATTATTGCGATGGTCTTTGGTGTGTTGCTGTATGCCTTTTTACCGACGAACACGCCGACAACGAAAATACCTTACCTTAAACTGGTTTCGAGCATGGCCACGTTAATCAAGCAGCATGCGACACTGCGTACTTCCGCTTTAACTGGCGCGCTTTGGTTTGCTTCGTTCAATGCGCTGTGGGCGACGTTAGCTCTGCATGTCAGTGAATCTCCGTTTAACTACAATGCACAACAGGCAGGAATGTTTGGTGTTATTGCTCTTGCTGGAGTCATTGGAGCAAAAGTTTCAGGGTCACTGGTGAGCAAGTTTGGCTCTCGAAACATGATCAGTATGGCGTTAGTTATTATTACTGCTGGTTTTATTATATCGGGGCTTTTCGCTGACACATTGGCTGGATTGATCGTCGGTATCATTCTCATCGACCTTGGGGTATTTAGCGCTCAAGTATCGAACCAAGTACGCGTATTCTCAATTGACCCACAAGCTCAAAGTCGTATCAACGGAATCTATATGCTTGGCTACTATCTCGGTGGTGCGTTTGGTTCATTTGTGGGAATTCAGGTATTTGAACGTGCGGGTTGGATTGGTGTTGTGGGCTTTAGTATTGCAGTCGTGATATTGAGTTTTATCGTTAACCGTTCAAATAAGCAATAAGTCACCTCGTCTTAATTCTTGAACTTACCAATATGCACAACGGATATTCACTCTGTAATTGATAGCAAATTACCACCCAGTGATTTGCTATCGTTCTAGATCTAATAAGGCAGTAGTAACTCTACTCTCTCAAGTTTTGAATATCATGATTCTCAAACAAGCTTTCCCGCCTAGAGCGCTGTTATGCCTTTGCGAGATGATCTTGGTCTATTCTTATCATTTAGACGACTGAGTTCCGAGGCTTTGAGTATGAATAAACTGTTTTTAATCTTATTGGTTTTTCTTTTGTCCGGATGCGGAACAAGTGATAGTGCTTTGATTGAGAGTGGTCACAACACCTCTTACATACAAGGTTTTCATGACGGTAGGCATAGCGGCATGCAAGAAAGCGGCAATAGCTTCGAAAACTACATAAAAGATGGAAAGCGTTTTGAATCAGACAGTGACTACAAGCAAGGCTGGATCGCGGGTGAGTCTGAGGGGAAAAAGCTACAAGCAGAAGCAACAGCGATCGGTAAAGGTGCCGCTGCTAGTTATCCTCAAAAATCGACAACGACGGATTTAGATGAAGTAGCAAAAGACACCTTAAAAGGCGTCGATACATCGGGCTTAGAGAATTTAAAATAAAGGTATAACAAAGCTAAGGTTAGGCTCCTGAATAACTCGTACATTGCCCAACGCTTACAAATGCACCTGAGCAAAAATTGATCTGCATTAGCATATGGTTTAATAATGATTAACTACTAAACATTCATAATACAAATTGCGCAATACTGAATTGAGAGAGTTCATTTTTACGTTGTTGGTGATTTCATGGATGTACACACCTTAGCTATATATACCTCTTTGTTAGCAGCTACGGTTGCGAGTGCTATGTTGTTAACGCATAAATATATACTCGCAGGCACCACGTTAGGGGTAAATTATATTGCTTATGCTGCTTTGCTGTTAGGAGCCAGTGTTACCCCGCTTTCGTTCGGCGTTACTCAATCTTCAGAATCCATTGTTTTTCTTTCCAATGGTGCATACGCAACGGCTTTTGGTTTGTTACTCGTCGGTATAACCGTGTTACGCGGAGCAAGTCGATCTTTTCTCGTAATATCAATCATCATTAGCTCCCTTGGCATTAGCTTCTTCCTTTATAGCGCCCTAATTGCGCCTTCTGTAACTTCTAGGATCGAGGCACGAAGTATTCTCGTTGTGACGATATGTATCTTAGCCCTATGTGCAAACTATTCAGGGGAAAAGCACGATAACAGAGAAGCAAAGTGCCTGTTGAACCTGACCCTGTTTATCAACATTCTCTATATGGCAATTAGGGGCGTACTTGCTCATACCAAAGGAACGAACTCGAACTATTACCTGATATCAGATATTCATAAATTGTCTTTCGTTATCATGACAATCACAATTGTTAGCCTCGCATTTTCAGTGTTTTGGATCTTAACTGATCGTTTGTTGAAGCAGACCTATCGTTCATCGATCACTGATGAACAAACAGGCCTTTATAACCGTAGAGGCCTAGCAGAACTGATACCCAAGCTTGTTCAACCAGGCCGAGAGAGCGACATTTCTGTACTGATGGCCGACCTAGATCACTTCAAAAAAATTAATGATACCTATGGTCATGACAAGGGAGATGATGTGATTAAGCACTTTGGTCAAATTCTTGAAGATACATGCCGCACAAGCGATTTCTGTTTTCGCTATGGTGGAGAAGAGTTTGTTGTCATGTTACCTAGAGCGAATAAAGTTCAAGCAATGCAGATAGCTGAAAGAATAAGAAACCACGCAAAACACAACTCCAATCAAGAGCTCTCTTCTGGCACGTATACTGTCAGCATTGGAGTGACTCAAGCCCTCATAAACGATGACTGGAATTCATTAATTAAAAGAGCGGATAACGCCCTCTACGACGCAAAATCTCAAGGGCGCGATTGCATTGTTGAGCGTTAAGGCGAGTTGTAAAACAGTGTAAATATTCTTCCATCACAAAACATGTTGGCTAAGATTCAAGAGGTTAAACACACACAACCAGTAAGGTTAGCAAGGATGCGCTTTTTCGGTTTGTTTTAGCGATAGCATTATTGGCGTAACTCCCTTAAAGCGACTCTAGAACTTCCCGCCATTTACCCATTCTGCTTTTGGTGGCACGGGCTCTTGGTTTACCCATATCTCTTTAATTTGACCTCCCTCAACTCGGAATAGATCAAAACGCGCAACCTCGAGACCATTATCAATAACTCGGCTGTAAGCTGCTACGAAGTTACCTTGACCGACAATCTTGAACACTTGGTCATAGCCACCAATATAGCTATCTAAAGGGCTCACATCTGAGGCTTGATAAACGGCTAGCTCTTCGTGCTGGAGATACTTTGATAGCTTGTCTTTCTGCCCTAGTACCATGACATCACATAAAAAATCACGGATAAGGTTCTTATTCTCCTCTGTTTTATCTAAGTCAGTATGATTGATTGGCCCTTGCAGTCGACCTTCCCCTTCCGTCGGTTGAGCTTCGAAGGCAGAAATCACATCCCAATGTTCAATAATTTTATCGTCATTATCGGTATCGAATAGATCCGTAGTCACCCACTTATATTCGCCATTATTAATATCTTGGAATGCTTGAACAAACACGAATTGGCCATCGACGATTGAACGTATGATCTTTATGTCTCTAACAGGGCAGCGTTTTAAGAACGGTTCGAAGAACTCAACAAAACCATCAATACCGTTGCGAACCCCAGTGCTATGTTGAGTATAACGTTGACCGGTGTACTTCGTTACCGCCTCTAATGCATGACCATCTCGGATACCTTCCATATACAGATTAGTCGCATTCGCTAGCTTATTGCTCATAGATAGTTTCTCCAAACTTAATAGTGCCAAAGTACGTTATTTGGCTCGTACACTGAAACTCAGAACTAGATTGTCTCAGGTGTCCTTTTAACTGTCGGATTGTTGAATAGGCTCTTCGCGTCGCTATTCAAAACCAAGTTAAGCTCGATATACGTCTACAGCATATCGAGCCTTTACAACCTAATTGGTCACTGTGGTTACTGTTTGGCGTGATAAGCTTTAGATACTGCGTAGCTATCCTCAAACCAGTTCCAACTCTTCACTTTGCCATCTTCAACCTGAACTCGAACCGCCCAGCTGAATTTACCCGTGTCTACACCAGATTCATTCGCAATGGCACTCATGCTGCCCATGAATACTGCTTGGTCGCCGTTTACAAAACTATAGTCTGTTGACCAGCTTGTGACTTTCAAACCTGCGCCAAATAGAGGAAAGAAAGTGTTGAGCACTTTTTCTTTTGACTCCCAGTTACCGATCCAAGGGATGTCGGCGTCACCTTCGTTGTGCCAGACAAAATCATCGGCCATTAATGACTCGAGTTTTGCCATATCACCTGAGCCTGCCGCCCATAAGAATGCTTGAGCCGTTTCTAGTGTCTTTGCTGAATCGACTGCTTTTGTTTCATCTGCAAGGGCTGGAGTGAATTGAAAGAAAGCCAGAAGACTCGCTAGACCGATAAGTAGATTTTTCTTTAACATTTTCTTTCTCCTGATTGTCAATTTTGAAGCTCAATGCGTGGGAGATTAAAAGTGCCATCAGTGCATGCTTTGAACTTCAGTTCTGTTTGTTGCCTTGTTGAGATAACTATAGCTGTGCTAAATTTTTGGTAAACTCACTAATTGAACACGTTGGATATGCGCAAATGCACAACATAAGATGGGATGACCTGCAATATGTTCTAACAGTGGCGAATGAAGGATCCCTGTCGGCCGCGGCAAGAGCACTTGGTGTAAACCACAGCACCGTTTTACGTCGTATTGACACCTTTGAGTATCGTCACAAATTACGAATTTTCCATAAACTTCCTACCGGATACAAACTAACGGTTGAAGGGCAAAAGCTTCTGGAGTCAGCTCTCGCTATCGAATCCACAGTAAGAGAATTGGAGCACAAGGTTTTTGGACAGGAATTGAAGCTAGAAGGTACGCTAAGAATAACGACGACCGATGCGTTATCTCGCCTCATTCTGGGTACTCATTTGGCTGCTTTTCATCGGCTTTATCCAAAAATTCAGTTAGAACTCAGCCTCACATCTCGTCAATTGGATATTTCACACCTAGATGCAGATATCGCGATTCGCCCGGCAAATGAGTTGCCAGCCCATTTAGTTGGGACCAAGTTAAGTAAAATTGCCTTTGGTGTTTACGGATCGCCAGAATATATAAATGGCCTTAAGAGTAAGCACCCCTTAAAGTCTGCATCTTGGTTAATGATGCATAGAGGCAGTGCTTCGCTACAGGTTTCTGAACTGATTTCGGAAGACAAAATTGTCATGAAAGCCGACTCTTTTGAGCCCCTGATCATCGCAGCTGAAAATCAGATGGGGTTAGCCTACTTACCCTGCTTTTTAGGTAACAGTAAGGGAACTCTGCAAAGAGTAGATATGGAAGTGATGCACCAAAATACAGACCTATGGATGATGACTCATAAAGATTTAGAAGATTCAGCCAAAGTAAAAGCATTTTTTAATTTTATGAAAGGCGCAATCAAATCAGACCATAATCGGTTGGCCGGATTTGATTATTAGCGAACGAGTGCCGGCTCTTCACCATTAGGCTTACGAACAAAATGACACAAAGCCCACAGCACAAACAAAGTCACAGTCAGCTCCCAAGCGCGTAGGAAGGTACTTTCCAACCCTAAATTGCTACTGGTCATGTACAACTGAATCGGCAGCATAGTCGCCAATAACGCATCGGCATGAACGTCTCTGGCTGAACCTTTCGCTTTGGCCATTGATGCGGTGATCATAAAGGCAAATAAACCCAACACTATGGTGTAGTAACCGAATGTAGACTGATGCCCTGCCATCAACAAGGTGAACACCGCGGCTACTGCACAGCCGCCTACTTGAGTTTGAAAACGGCGGTCAACCACGTCGATAAAGCTTTTGTGTGTGGTTTGGGTTGCAGCAGCAATCACTGGCACCATGCAGAACGTTGCAGAGATGATGTCGACAATCATCAAGAATGCCAAACCAAGACCAATCAACGCGAGTGAAATTGCTCTGTTCTCAAATGTGACAGGCTGTTCTTTAAATACAGGAGGCTTGCTTCCTTGCTCAACAGGGAACAGAGCCACCATGGTTTTTGCTACTACCATGGTAATCAACATGGATAACAAAATTTCATGAATACGCATCGGCATATCCATGGTGGTGTGCTGAGCAAACACGACAATCAAAATCCAGTTGAAAGTTGGCATCAACATTTGACCTTTCTTTGCCGGTGTAGTAGCTCGACGACGCATAAAATCGAAGAAGAACAGGCTAATGGTCCACACCACAAACGGATGCTGTGAAAATACCTCAGTCACCACCAGCGCTGTACTTGCAGCCAATAAAGTGGGTGACAAAGTACGGATCAGGCCAAGCCAAGAGTAATCTTTATTCTTGGTCATGATGATGGTTGGATACAACGCCAGATAAACGGGAGAGTCTAGGTTTAGTAGCTTTCCCAACACCATACAAATCGTCACAGTAAGTGCGACACGCAGCGCTTCATTACGTTGAGACTGACCCTGTGCAGTGTTTTCGAATGTCCACATAGTCATCTCCTATTAATAGATGTAGCGAAATGTTGAAACCAAGTGAATCCAAGCCGAGCCAATAACGTGCATTATTGGGTTACCGCTTTCAACAATCACACTCGCTCGTGAACCTGAGATCATCGAAGGATCCAGTTCGTTAACTGTAATGCGGGTACGTACTTTCTGTTGCTCACGGATCCAACGCGTATCATTAGTCACGCTAGACAGCTTGCCATTGGCATTATTGGTGTCGTAAATCGCACGCTCTTGGCTACTCACTTCACCCGTAAAGACTTTGCCCGGTAGCGCATCAAAAGAGACCAAAACTTCGCGGCCATTAGTTAGCTTATCAATGCCTTTCTCATTGAAGTCTGCACTGATCCACGCATGAGCTTCGTCCACCAGCAGCAATGATGAAGTGCCTTGAGTGATATAACTGCCCGATTGCAATTGTAAGTTGGTCACGACACCTTCCGTTTGCGCGACGACTTGAGTGTGGCCTAAATCCAGTTCCGCACTGGCAAGTTTTGCTTCTGCTAATTCAATGGCCGCTGTGCGGTCTTGGGTCGATAACTCAACCTCAATGCGTTTCACTTCCGCGTTCGCAGCTTCAACCGCACTACTCGCAACTTGTGTATTGGTGATTGCATCATCAAGATCTTGTTCAGTCGCAAGCCCTTTGTTACGCAGTTTTTGGTTACGTGCGAGTTTCTGTTTCGCGTTGTGATATTCGAATTCTCGTTGGCTTTGTGTTTGTTTCGCTGCTGCTAATTGCTGCCATTTCGCTGAGTCAGAATCACGCGCTTGATGCAGTTCGGCTTGCGCTTGTGCCACTTTCAATTGGTAGCTACTGGCATCGATAGCAAATAATGGTTGACCTTTTTCAACCAACTCGCCATTACTAACCATGACGTCGGTAATTACGCCGGACACTTCTGGCGCAATGGTCGCGACGTTACGATACAAAGTCGCTTGAGTGGTAAAAGGGGAAACATTATCTGAGGTGACTAAAAAAGCGGAGAACAATGCTGCCGCTGAAAAAACAGTGTAAATCGCGTATCTATAAAAGTTTTCGTTCATGCTTGTACCTAGTTTTCATTCGTTATAAAGCGCCGCGCTCACGGCTTATTCGATTCTCTTTTCTACGAAAACTAGGTTATAACCATTCACAAATGGAAAACAGAGCCAATAAAAGAAGTGAGGATTCCACATTTGGAAAGGTTGATGATTTGTACCGATTTCGCTCAATGGTTGAACGAAAAGGTCAGATAAGGGTGTATTGAAACGTTCGCATTCAGTTCCTCCCCTTTCCTTCCCAGCGTTCAATAAGAGATTGAAGAAGTAAGACCACCCGACTTCATTCCATTGGATTGCTTAATTTTCGCTAGCTTCTTATGGTTAAAATGCCTATTGTACAAACCATAAAATTATAAAGACTCGCGGCCTTTGCCACAGAGACTCTCCATTTAAAGCGAAAAGACTTACTATGAATTTTGATATCAATGCACTGAAACACCACCAACTGGTCGAAGATGGTCAATTAGAAGGGTATTACATTCATCAGCCTGTGCAAGGCAGTCAACCAGATGACAAAGCCGTTTTAGAAGAGCGCCAAGCGCTGGAAAGCCAAGGATATAAGGTGGTTCAGGTTAAAGCGAAAGGCGGAACAACTACGTTTGCCGAGGCTATGCAAGAACTTGCGAAGAAGACAGGCCACCAGCCTAAATAGTAAGTGACTTGGTAAACCAATATGATCATCGAGAAAGCACCCTACCGACTATTGAGTCAGCTGGGTGCTTTTTTATTGACGGCCTTTAACTGACTAATCTTGTTAACTGACCTAAGTTACTGACTCAGCTGACTGAACTTCGGCAAGCTTTTCACAAACTTCTGGTGTACATCCATATAAGTTTGCATATAGATTTCATCGATATTGTCACCACTCGGGAAGCTGGATGAGAAATCTACGTGGTTGCGGTCAATCGACAATTTAGCCGCCTCGACAATATGAGCAATGAACATTCGAGGATCTTCCAAGCCAATAGAGATACGCATTGTCGTCGGTTTGATACCGGCTTCATTGAGCGCTTCATCACTGAGTTCTGAGTGCGTAGTCAGTGCTGGACACAGCGCCACTGTATTGGTTTGCCCTAAACTTACTTGCATGCCGATAGCGGGCTCAAGCATGTCGAAGAACTGTTTGAAGCCATCTCGATTGATTGGCGCACGGTCGCCATTGCCTTCCATATCGATAGTGAAAAGCGCCGCTGGTAGCCCCAAGTACATGTTGTTCTGGCAGTGTTCATAGTTATCACTATCTGGCAAAGCAGGACACGACACATTGATGTCTGGGTGAGCATCAAAGATCTTCGCGAGAGTCAGTGTATTAATCGTTTTTTGCACCACTCGCATCTCATACGTTTTCATACCATTGAGCACTTCAAACGCTTTATCTGCATCTAGGAATGCACCCTTAATGTAGTACACATTCCAAAACAGCGTTTCGTTCCATAGGATTTTGGCCTCATCACCGTTGGGCTTGGTGAAAGTGACCTCCTCTCCTTTTGGCACAAACATAGTCTCATTGCGACCAATCACAACCCCAGCAGTTGTGGTGCCAGAACCCGCCAGTTCTTTGGTGTAGGAGTGAATCACATAATCGGGTCTTTCAGCCACATCGTCGCGTTTTAGTACTGGATGCAGCAATGGAGTCCCCACTGTCGAGTCAACAATTACGTCCCAACAACGAGAGTGACCAGCTTTACTGATGCTAGCAACATCCAACACGTATCCATGCGGGTTACACGGTGACTCTAGGTAAACGTAGATTTTCTTACCTGCAGCGATGCGATCTGCGTATTTATCAGCAACCTCATCAAGGCGCGTCGCAAACTCATCACCGGAGTAACCATCCACCCACTCTACCGCGACATTCAGATTAGAAGGTTTTCCAAACCAATCTTCCAACAGCTGGTAAGAACCACCGTAGATATTGCGTGAAGCCAAAACAATCTCTTCATGCCCGAGCAAGTGGCTCAACAACCCATCAATAGCCGCCATACCCGAGTTAAAGTTCCATGCGAGGTATTCGTTGGCTCTAGAGCCTGCCTCGATATCAACCATATGGTTAGCCAGTGAAATCGATGTAGGGTTAAGCAGTCGAGAATATATATCGTGCAACGGCTCTTTACCGTTAAACACATCTTCAATCCATTCTGTACACGCAAACAAATAGGTCGCGGTACGTGTAATCACAGGGCTTGCAGAAAATATAGCAGCGACATTATCGAAAATTGGATACGCACCTTTAGACGCAAAATTACCATTATTGGTGGCAATAGACTGGTAAGTGGCGCGCATTGGGTTTTGCAGATTATCGAGGATCTTAGCGATCTGGAATGACAAAAAACGTTTGGCGTTAAACCAAGCGATTCGGTCACTTTTATCGAGCTCTGAAAGTCCATCAACCGTCAATGCCCAAAGATCGTGTGTCTTGGTATTGGCTTGGTACAGTGTCGTCGCCAGTTCAATCAGCGTGATGCCGTAATCGCTATTTGGGTCGATACCAAAATGCTTTGCTTGCTCAACGGCAAGAGCTTCTGCTTGTTCGTGTTTGGTGGTTTTACGCAGCGGGCTAAGTTGAGTTGAAGTATTCATAATTCCTAAGTCATTCCATGCTTGTTGTTCCTTCTTTAATTTTAGTTTTGGGCAGATGTTAAAAATTGCTATTTGCGAAGTAAGACATACACTTTGAGCAATAATATTGCCAAACTAAATTCAATATTGATGGATTATGCCAATGGACGAGATCGACAAAAAAATACTGGCTGAACTGCAAAACAACGCTCGGCTGTCTAATCAAGAGTTGGCCGATCGAGTAGCACTGTCGCCCTCTCCTTGCTTACGCCGAGTTCGAGCATTAGAGAAACAAGGGATAATTCGTGGTTACCACGCCAGTGTCGACCAAGAAGCGTGTGGCCTGCCAGTCAATGTGTTTGTGTTGGTGAAACTTGAAAAGCCGACAGAAGAGAACATGCGAGACTTTGAGCAGCACATTGAAGTGATTGACGAGGTGTTAGAGTGTTTTCTGATGACGGGCAATCACGACTACCTATTGCATGTAGTCAGTGAATCGCTAAAAAGCTACGAGCAGTTCATCCGTAAACAACTAACTCGCCTGCCTAATATTGCTTCTATTGAATCCAGCTTCGCCTTCGGTCAGGTAAAAACTAAGACCAAGTTGCCAGTGAGGTAATTAGAAACGACTTAATTTGTCTGTGCTGAAGGCATTGGATAATCATCTCCAATCATACAGATAAGAGCGCCACCAAAAGCTTTTTCGTAACGTATTTTTCCTGTCGCATCTGAGCTTTCTATACTCGAACTGCCGTCCACAATCTTATTAATTTCTTGTGCGACTTTTGTTGGTACCAACCAGATACAAGCTGCAACAGAGCAAGTGGATGATGACGATTCGCAACCTGTCTCGGAGCTTCCTCTTATCCAAAGACTATCCTTTTCCTTAAGCAGTAATTGCGTTGCTATGTAATCTGGGTGGTCGATGTACTGATCGCCACCTATCCATGTATCTTCATAAGGTAGGTACGGCCCTTTCCATGTGGATAAGCCCGGATTTGCAATTAAGTGATTGATGTTTAAGTAGCCGAAGTTCGTATCGGTATCGGAAGCAATAGGAGGCAGAGAGCCATTATCACGAGAATATTGCTCAGCGGCATCCAAAACAGTATTCAGTTGGCCGATTAGAAATTTTGCCTCGTCGACACGGGACATACGGTTCCCGAACTGGTTGTAGATAAAAAAAGCGGCAATGAGCATCAGTAAGCCAAACGTTACAAGTTTCCATTTTTTTATCTGACGCAGAAGTTTCAACATCTATTTTATCTCTCATCAAGAAGGTTCTGATAACGCTAAGGTCGTCCCTATGAGAAAGATTATACCAGAGTAAAATCAAGCGTTTTGCATTGAAACTTACTTGTCCATGTCTGCGGAAAATAAGCCTAGCTCTAATGTGCCCAACTTCGATTTAGAGCCTCCCTAAAAACAAACAATCATCACACCCGACTTCACTGACTTAACCCTCAAATCAACCTTGTATTGAATTGCTCCGTAAAACAAACCAAAGCGATGGAAATCGATTCGAAGTGATCGTTTTATCGGACTGTCATCTAATTTTTGTACTTTGATATAACAAATAGCTCAAAAGTTATTGAGTGATCGTTCAATTATATCAAATTTTCCACTATAGTTGATTGGTCAAACAACTCACAACAAGGAAAAGTTATGAATCCAAATACCGAATCTCAATCAACGCCGACTCGATCTATCCCTCAAGAAGCATTTGATTGGTACGACGAATATGCACACGGCCTGATTGATCGCAGAGAGTTTATGGCTCGTCTATCTGGGCTAGCTGTACTTGGCTTAACCATGACGACGCTAACTTCTGCACTGATTCCTAATTATGCGCAGGCAGAGCAAGTCTCTTTCAATGACCCTTCCATCAAAGCAACCTACGAGAAGTTTCCTTCACCTAAAGGACACGGCGAAGGCTATGGTTACTTGGTTGTACCCAAAGAGTTAGAGGGCAATGCGCCTGTTGTATTGGTCATTCATGAAAATAGAGGCCTCAATCCATACATAAAGGATGTGGCAAGACGACTCGCAGCGGCGGGGTTTATTGCGTTTGCACCTGATGCACTCTATTCGCTTGGCGGGTATCCAGGTAATGATGATGAAGGTCGAACGATGCAGAAGTCGCTATCAAAAGAGAAAATCGAAGAAGACTTTATCGCAGCGGCAAACTTCTTGAAGTCCCATGAAAAAAGTAACGGTAAGCTAGGCGCAGTCGGTTTCTGCTTCGGTGGCTATATCGTGAATATGTTGGCCGCTGTCATGCCAGAGCAACTCGATGCAGGCGTTCCATTTTATGGTACTCCTGCCGCACCAGATTTAAGAAAAAATGTAAAAGGCCCCTTGCTCATCCAATTTGCGGGAATCGATAAACGCGTGAATGCGACTTGGCCAGATTATCAAGCCGAACTCAAAGAGAACGAAGCAGACTACACAGCTTACATCTATGACGGCGTGAACCATGGCTTCCATAACGATTCAACTGGCCGCTATGCTGAAGAAGAAGCAGAGTTAGCTTGGAAACGTACACTTGAGTTCTTTAACCAAAAGCTTTCTTAATAGTTAGCTTTACTGAACCCGTTTTCTTTAGATTCCGAGTGACTGCCCTATTCCCTACAAAACCCAAAAGGCCTCGCACTCGCGAGGCCTTTGTTGGTCGGTAATCAGTTCCTCCTTTTTCCATTACCAACAATAGGTTTGAGATGTAAACCAAGGGGGTTAGAAGGGGATTGTCGGTCGAGTCTCACGCACAGAAGCCTCGTTGATTCACTGACTTAACCGCTCATCAATGTAACTTCGCTTCAAACAAACCTATTGACCCGATCGCGCAAATAGATAATATAGATAGCTAGACGTCTATATGTCTTTTATTTATTAAATGGAGTTATCATGAACAGCTACAAAAAAATCACAGCATCCCTGTTGGCATTAGCTTTCGTATTCGGTGTAACAGGATGTGGAAAAAAAGACGAGGCTGTCATCAAGATTGGGGCGACAGTTGGCCCACATGCACAAGTTGTACAAGCTGTTGCCAAAGAAGCAGCAAAGCAAGGGATAAACATTGAACTCGTCGAGTTCTCAGACTATATCACCCCTAACGCAGCATTAGATGATGGAAGTATCCAACTGAACAGTTACCAGCATCAGCCATTCCTCGATAACTTTAATGCCAATCACGATAGCCAGTTAGTTTCTATCGGACGTTCAATTTTGATGCGTATGGGCGTTTACTCGAACAAGTACACTTCGCTTGATTCTATTCCCGAAAACGCTCGAATCGCGATTCCAAACGATCCAACGAATGGCGGGCGTGGACTATTACTGCTTGAAGATGCAGGGCTGATCTCATTAAAAGACAACGCTGGTTTCAACGCGTCTTTAAACGATATTGTTAGCAACCCGAAGAACATTCGATTTGTTGAAGTGGATGCCGCGCAGCTACCCCGCTCTCTTGACGATGTAGATGCTGCTGCAATCACCATGAACTATGTAATGTCGGCTGGACTCGACCCTAAGAAACAAGGCATTTACTTAGAGAAAAAAGACGCACCTTTAGCAGTGATGGTTGTTGCGGCGCGAGAAGAAGACAAAAATAATGAAACGTATAAAAAGATTATCTCAATTTACCACTCACAAGAGATCAATGACTTTTTAGACAGCACTTTCAAAGGCACCATCGAAGCCGCAAATTAAGCTAAATCGTTTCAGATTTGGCGTTGCATGATACTCATAAAGCAACGCCAGATTTGAGTTGGCGGGTTGTCGTTGACGCATTCCAGCTTCTTTTCAAATTAGAGAGCAAAGCTTTAGTTACTTGAATGGAGGTTGAAAACCATATCGTCAGAGCAGATTATGTAAGCATAAAATTCAATTAAATCTGGGGGCTTTGCATGAAAAAAGAAGTGATACTTTTTGATATAAACGAAACGGTTTTAAATTTGGAGTCATTACAGCCTAAATTTAAAGCGGTGTTTGGAAAGGAGGATGCATTATCACTTTGGTTTTCAAAGCTTTTACACTCTTCAACGGTTTGCATCGCAACAAACGTAAAATCTACTTTTTCTGAATTAGCGAATGCAGCGCTCAACGCTATTGCACAACGGTACAAGTGTGATTTAACGGCGGAAAGCAAAGGTGCCTTGTTAACTTCTTTTGCCAATCTACCACCGCACACAGATATCAAAGCGTCTTTGCTCAAATTGCGCGAGAACGGGTTTAAAACCGTCGCTTTTTCCAACTCATCCCTCGATCTCATCACTTCTCAAATCAAGAACTCAGGCTTAGAAGATTATTTCGACACCGTCATTTCCGTTGAAGAAACAGGCAGTTTCAAACCCAATTCAGATGTGTATAACTTTGCAGCCGAAACTTTAAAAGAGCCTGTCGAAAACCTTCGTCTTGTCGCTACTCATGATTGGGACACTCATGGTGCGCTATCCGCTGGCTTACAAGCAGCCTATATAGACCGAACAGGAGTTGAGTATCATTCCTTGTATTTGAAACCGGAGATTAGCTCAAGGACGATGAATGGTGTGGTGGAACAAATAATTAAGCACAATTTAGACAAGTAAAATCTCAAGAGACTTTTCTACTCCTGATTCGATACAACCATCCTGTAGTGGTCAACAAATTCCGGACACTGACTTAACCGCTTTGATCAACCTTGTGTTGAACTGCTCTGGTTATAGAGACGCTGTCGGTTACCTAAAAACTGCAGTTACCTAGCAACAAATATAAGCTAGAAACTACTGTAAGAATGAGGAACGCGTTTGTCTTCATCCCAGCCTAATAGCTCAATATTGATCAATGACTTGCGCTTCTCATTACACAGTGAAGCGATATTGATGATAGGCAGTTGGCTACGAAACTGCGCTGTAAGGATGACCTTTTTACTTTCGTTAAGGCTGCTTCTGCATTGCGACAAAATCGCTTCAGTATCTAGTTGGTGTGCGTTCTCGATAATTTGGATATCAGCATTCTCTTGATAGCAATCTATCAACCAAGATACAGCAGGCTCTTCTATGCTGGTGAGCACGATGACATCTTTTGTTGTGACCAATTCTTTGAGTTCAGATAGTTTGAGTTCAGTTTCCATAGTTACCCTCATTCAGCAGCAAATACATTAAAGTCGATTGCCCAGTTTAGCCTGTGCTAAGTGGTAGCCTCTGTCGATCATCTCTTGTGAGCGATCAAACTCTAGGGTGCCACAAGCATTGCGTGGGATCTCAAGCGTGATATCGGCGGGGTAAGCGGCCAACTTTTGGCGAGCAATGGTCGATTGCATCGCATCAAATGCTTGGTTGGCAATATCGTAAAAAGCAAAGTTGAAGCTCATTTTGCTTTTTACACTGCTACCGAGGTTATCGATAAAATGCACAACCTTCTCATGCAGGTTGCTCTCTTTTGTTGGCAGGGAAACCGGTATCACTTCCTGTTTAACCATTTCAGGTTCACCACCTAAATTCACAGCCAGTGTAAAGTCTGTATTATCACCAAAGGTAGGCGCAATCGGTACGGGATTAAGAACGCCGCCATCAATCAGCACTTCTCCATTGATAACGTGAGGGGTCAAGAACAGTGGCAAAGAGATAGAGGCGCGAATGGCATCAAACAGAGAACCTGATTGCAGCCAAACCTCTTTTTCATCGGCGACGTTAGCGGCAACTGCGGTATAAGGGATGGGCAGATCTTCAATTGAAATCTCGCCGATCAGTCCACGCAGAGTGTCGATGATCTTGTCCCCTTTGAACATACCACTCGACTGCCATGAAAAGTCCAACAACATCGCCATATCACCTTGATCGATACTGGTGACCCACTCTTCAAATTCATCCAACTTGCCCGCAGCGTAGACACCACCGATAAGTGCGCCAATTGAACAGCCAGAAATGGATTTTATCTGATAGCCATGCTCAATTAACCAGCGGATGACTCCAACGTGAACCAAGCCTCTTGCGCCACCACTGCCAAGTACCAATGAGATCGTTTTTGCCATCATATTAATCCTTTAGTTTTAAATTCTAGGTGGGCTAACTCGCCGATTTACCAATTCGCCGATCTCAACTCACTGAATCACTCTCAGTCCATACGGGTAATGAAGGTTTGCTCGTCATCGACAAAAGCCACGTAGTCGCCGTGATAGATAAAAACCCGACCACGCCCTTCAACGATACACGCAAGCTGTGGGTTCAAATCTTCTTCAATATCTCTACTTTGAAAAGTGCCGGTATCGGTGATCACACCGCGGAGTTTAGGCAAAAATCCATAACTGCGTTTGGCTTGATCAATCAGGCTCAACTCGCTGGCGGTAGAAAAGCAAGCTGGGATTGGGCCTGCATCTTCGATAAACATAGTTTTCAGTTCTTCAAAGGCTGTAATTACCAGCCAGTCGATGCCATTTACGTGATGGATAAACATTGTTTATAAATACCTAGTTTCTCGATAACTCTAATGCGGAGATTCTATCACTATCAAGTGCAGAACGTGGGAGAAATTAAGGGACTACAAATAACCAGACACATACTATCTACAGGGTCTAATACTAGTCGTCCGACTCTACGACTAATGTCTAACCGACTGAGTCTATTTGTTTTTTTTGGTTTGGTATAAGGTACTAACAACTAAATGTTAATGAGTTTTTAATTATAAGTTGACGCATTGTTTGCACTTCATACCGTGAGTCAACAACGTTTGTTGGAATAACACACCTCAGAGTGTGAACGAAAGGAATCAAAATGAGCACTACTTTAGAGTCCGCACATATACAAACAGAGAAGCCTCAAGCCAATGAGGATGAACTCACCTATGAACAACAACATAAACCAAGCTCAGAGTTTGAATCCCGAGAACAGTATCTAGAACACGAATTGCAAATCATGTCGCCTAAGCGCTGGCGTCCAAATTTGCCGTTTAAAGATTATCGATTTGAGATAGAAGACACCATCCCAGCGATGGCGGCGACCATTGGTAAAGTGGTTATGGTGGGCGCTATTGCAGCCACCTTTGCTGGGGCTCTCGGATTAAATGAAGACTTCATTCTAGAAAACGTTCGTTATGAACTCCTCATCGCCTCTGTTTTCATTATTATTTTCTCTGGCTTCCTGTTGCCGACCGCGAACCTCGCAGGTACACACGGCCCACTCATCCCTTTAATTCCAATTGTGGTTGCAGCAGGCGGACACCCTATGGCGTTTGGGTTATTGATTGGCGCTTTTGGCCTCATCTTAGCCATCAGTAAAGGTGGCAGCATGTTGGCCAACCTCACCAGTAAAGGTGTGTGTGGCGGCTTGTTGCTCTACCTCGGCTTTGTTGGAACCGCTTCTCAAGTGAAAAAGCTGTTCGCTTGGGCTGAGGGAATTGGCATGAGCCACATTGCTTTTGTCGTGATCTTTTGCACCATTATTTTGTACGCGCTATTGGAACACTTCCGCAAACGTTGGTTAGCAGTACCTCTTAGCTGCTTGTTGGGTGGTACGATCGCATTTGCCATGGGCGCCCCATTTGCTTTCCACACTGAGCCAGGCTTGCCCAACATGAACCCTATGTATTGGTGGGGAGAAGATACAGGTTGGATGCTAGGCCTACCGACGATTGAACACTTCATGGTGGTATTGCCGTTTGCGATTCTAGCCGTAGCGATGTGGTCACCGGATTTCTTAGGGCATCAAGTATTCCAAAAGATCAGCTACCCAGAGCGTACCGAAAAAGTACACATGAACATCGACGACACCATGACCACGGCTTCAATTCGTCAAACGTTCGGTTCTCTACTTGGCGGTACTAACTTTACGTCCTCATGGGGTACTTACATCGTACCGGCGGCGATTGCTAAACGCCCTATTCCTGCGGGCGCTTTGCTCACAGCTCTGTTCTGTATCATCGCCGCAGTTTGGGGTTACCCGATGGATTTAGCTATCTGGCAACCTGTGCTTTGTGTTGCGCTGATTGTTGGGGTATTTGTACCATTGCTAGAAGCTGGAATGGAAATGACGCGTGAAGGGAAAACCACCCAATCGGCAGCGATTGTTGTATTTTCTTCAGCGCTCGTTAACCCTGCATTTGGCTGGGCTCTCACCATGCTGTTGGATAACTTAGGCTTAGTCGGTTGTAAAGAGCGTAGTAGTGAACTGAGTAAAATGAGCCGTTGGGTATTGCCTGGAACTATGTTCATTGTGCTAAGTGGTGTGATGGCGTTGGTTGGCCTTCTACCGGGCATACCGGCGATTATCCCAAGCTTTCGCTAGGCTCGATTAATATCTAGTTTTAGTCGGAACACAAAAAGGCCTCGCACACGCGAGGCTTTGTTTTATCTATCAAACAGTTACAGCTATTCTATATCAACTACAGCGTCCTACTTCACTGACCTAATCGCTTTCATCAACGTTGCGTGAACGATTCTAGTAAACCAAATCCTCCCCCTCTAACTCCCCCTCAAACAAGTTGGCCGATCTCTTTAAACATACGATCGAGGGGGAGAATATTCTTTGTCGCTGAACACATGGCAGCACTCGTCACGATCGGTATTCAGTTCCTCCCCTTTCCCATGACCAACAAGAGATTGGAGATGTAAACCAAGGGGAGGTTAGGAGGGGATTGGTTGCCTAGCAGATACGGAATTCCACTTAATGGACTTAACCCGCTAAATAAAGGTCTTAACAAACTGCTTTGTCGTTCTAGTATCGCGGGTTAGTCAATAGGTCAAGCTGACCGCAGCTTTACTATTCTGTGAAGCTTGTAACAAAGAGAGGCTCGCACCGTATGGTAATAGATTGATTTAAATTGATAAAATGACATTATATTTCAGAAGTTACAGGATGTTTCAAAAATGAAAACCAAGTCACTCATCATCTTTTCCACTTTATCCACGGCCTTAGCTCTCTCCGGTTGTACCTCCATGTTTACAGGTACATTTGGTACTACTACAGAACGCACTATGCTAAATGCCGAACCTTTTGAAGATTATGATTTAGCGTCCGAAACCGACTACAAACATTCAGATGCGATGCAACTAGCCTATCTGGTTAGCCGTAAGGCTCCGACCAAATCGAATGACCTCGATCGAAACGTTGATGGCTATACCAATGTTTCAGTTCGGGCGACCCAAGCCGCGAACGTCGCCGCAGTAGCAACCACCACGCTAAACCCCTTTCAAGCTGCGTTCAATGTTATTGGGCTTCAGGGCAGCTTGTCTAAAATGATCTACCACTATAAACGTAACATTCTTTTTCGTGTGATACCTGTAGATTCAAAGGACGAAACTGACATCGCAGCGACTCTTCTCAAAAACCAGAACGAACTGACAACGATCATTGAGAAAGCTTATTTGAAGAGTAACGATGTTGTAAAAGTAGAAAGGTTTGTTCCTGTTGAGGTGGGGCTGTCGACTTTTATTGATACGAGTTACGTTGTTCCACTGAACGACGAAGGTAGCGTTTCATATTGTTCGGACCCAGAAATATTCAATAAGTTTACTGGCTATATGGATTCAGATTACGAAGCTGATAGTAACTTGCCGATTTCGACTTTAAACTGTTTTGGGCGTGTCGAGGCTAAAGGTCACTATTACTACAACAACGCTGCTGGTGATGGCACTTTGATACCTAATTCTGACTTCATTATAATGAAGGCATATATTCCCACTCTATTTCCAATTGATAGTTTAGTGTCTGACAACCCGAATGATTATTTCTACCAAACAGCGCAGTCTTACATTGAAGATGAAAACATCAAGGGGTACCTGATAAAAGATATTAACTCTTTGAAACCGTATTGGGAGCAGGGTTACTTTAGTCCAACGCCAAAAATCATCAAACTATCGACCCAAGAAACTTTAAAGTTCGGTCAACAGTAAGCCTCAGTCAGAGCTTTCTTTTCAGTAATAATGGTTTATTGAAACTAGTGGAAAAACTAAGGCCTCGCACATGCGAGGCCTTGTTTTATCAAAGTTTCAACGAACGAGCAGTGAGCAATTTACGATGGTAAAACCAAATCAACTCGAGAGCCATTCGTCCAGTACTGTGATGAATTTAGGGTTGATTAGATAACCGATGGAAGCATGAGGATTGCTTTTTCCGTTGCGAATATTGAGGTTGTAAATGGGGTGGATATCTTTCATTCCGCCGGGTATCAGATCCAGTTTGAGCATATCCTTAAAGTCATTTTTAATTTTGCTGTCATGAGAGATAAAATCATCTTCTGCCGAAATGTTTATCCATTGCTGAATGTTTAAAGGGTACTTCTTCTCATCTTTTAAGCGACTCCCCTTTAGCCTATCTTTTACGTTTTCATCTCCTAACGGTGACCCAAGCGTAAGCAATAAGTTGACCTTCTTGCCTGCACCATAGTCGTGTCTATACTCTCCGTAATGAGACAGCTTCCATAACACGTCATAACTGATCATTGACCCAAGACTGTGCGATACAATCATCACGTCATCTTGATCATCAAGCGCTTCCTTTAGTTCAACCATTAGCCTATGCCTGACATCGCTACCAAAATAGGTATCTTCATTCCAATAGTTCGCCATATCTGGCGCGACCTTCGTTATCAGTGTCTCAGCCACACCTAGCTTTCCAAATAGCGATGAAAAAGTATCTGCTAACGCCTCTTTTAGAAAACCAATTTTAGATACCTTGTTATACGTTGTTTTATTGAATTGGTTTGTCTTGTACTTTTTGAGTTCAGACAACGCTTGTTGTCGACTTGCAGGATCTTCCGTTGGTTTGTCTAACAAGGTGTTTGATAGTTCACCGTAATAGACAAACCGTTTATCGACATCTTTAAAAGCTTGTAACGAACTTGAGTCTCCACAATCTCGCTGCAAGCCATGTTCTATAGCCTCGTACCAAAGTGCTTGAAGGGAAGCTTTATCGGGCTTTTGAGCGCGACCATGAATGAATATTATTTTCTTAGCCATAGCAGGACGTCCTAAACACATAGTTAAAGTGATTATCAGTAGAAAGCACCACTAGATTCGGTCAGCCCTTACTAATAACAGGGGTGCTAATTACGTATCTAGAGGTGGTTGATAGAGCATTTATATAACTATGAGGCCGTCGTTTAAGGACCATAAAAGAATGAACGATGCGAACATTACTCACAAATTGAAATGAATGTATCTAGCAAAGCCTCCAACGAACAAAAAAGCCCCGCAATCGCGAGGCCTTAGTTTTATCTATCACCGATTACATCCATCTTTTAACAACTACAGCGCCCTACTTCACTGACTCCACCGCTTTCATCGACATTGTGGAATAGTTCTAGTAGACCAAAGCCTCCCCCTCTAACTCCCCCTCGAATGGAGTGACTCGATCTCTTGAGATATATGAATGAGGGGGAGAACATTCTTTGCCGCTGAACATATAGCAGCACATGTAGCGATCGGTATTCAGTTCCTCCCCTTTCCCATGACCGGCAAGAGATTGGAAATGTAAACCAAGGGGAGGTTAGGAGGGGATTATCAGCCTATTCTCACGTGAATCTGCCCTAGTCGTTTCGGGAGCTGTACAGCACGTAAGAAAGCCCTCACCCACTTGGTTTTGCCAAAGCCTGCTGTCTAAACTCCAGCCGTGAATGAAGATCAGCGCCGTCTCCCAGCTCCCACTTTTGCCATACGCAATTTGCTCACCATCGTGAGATATCGCAATACCGTACTTAACCGTTGAATCATGAGCCATGGCACTCATACTACCAAGCGCCATAAATACCAAGAGTGTGATGTTTAGAATTAAACGTTTCATAGTGTCTCTCTACTTACTTTAGAGGAAGCATAGAAAGCTCCCCTCTCAATCAATATAGTCACTATGAAGTATGGAGCTTTAGTTGGATCAAGGGGGCCTTAACAACACTAAGACAATTAGTGATAGGCATCTTTCAGAGCCACTTTACTCAATAGAGAGCATACTTATTGTATGGAATAGCATTAAGTTGTATATTAAAAAAAACTACCAAATGAAGAAAACATAATGACTACCAAGGAAGTTACGCCAATACCTTTAGCTGAAAAACCGCCTACTAGACAAAGAAAATCTAAGAATAAATCAGACAAAAAGATCGTTAGAACATTCAAAGAAAATGATATTGAGTCTGCATTTGCATTGGCAATCAAGAATGTTATTTCATTTGGAGACACCGATATATTTCCATACCCTATGGAAACCAGAATGTTTGAAGATGTACAGGATTCGTTATTAGAATCTCTAATGGATACATTTAATAATTATGAAGACCGAATAACGGATTCTGGCCCTGTAAACATCAGTACATTTTCAACTGTTGGTTATACCGGTTTTAGATGGGCGACTCAAATAGATCCATATTGGAATGTTTTTTTCTTAGGTCTAGTATTGAGCTTATCTAATAAAGTAGAAAGCGATAGATTGTCTGAAAAATACGTGTATTCATATCGCTTCAATCCAGATATGGAGTCTGGCTCATTATTTGACAAAAATATAGGGTGGAGAAATTTCCAAGAAGACAGTTTGAATTTTGTTAAAGAGTCTGAGAAATGTAATTATGTAATTACATGTGATATTTCTGACTTCTACACTAGGATATATCACCATCGCTTAGAGAATGCTCTTGATCGTCTTGACGACAATAAAAATATATCTAGTAAAATAAAGAAATTAATACAACAATTTTCTGGTACCAATTCATATGGTCTTCCTGTTGGAGGTCCTGCAGCGCGAATCTTAGCTGAGCTTTCACTTGACTCAATAGATCATCTACTTCAAATTAACAGTATTTCGTTCAAACGTTATGTTGACGATTTCCATATATTTTGTGATTCAAAAGAAAGTGCACATTCTACGTTGACACTTCTAAGTCAGAAGCTCATGAAAAACGAGGGTCTTACTCTTCAAAAACATAAGACCTCAATTATGTCAAAAGACGAGTTTGTATCTTTAACCCAAGCAAAACTGTTCGGTGTAGATGAAGATGAAGGCTCTCCACAGAAAGCAAGATTCATGAGCCTACCTATTCGTTACGACCCATACTCATCTGACGCTGTAGAGCAGTACGAATCCATTAAAGAGTCTCTAAAAGATTTTGACTTACTTGGATTACTTAGTGCTGAACTACAGAAGTCAAAGTTAAACCAGTCTTTTAGTAAACAACTAATACGGGCTTTTTCAGCAACAGACGACGCTGTATTATCAGATGCCTATACCATTATTTTAGACAGTATTAATGAAATATATCCGATATTCTCCACGGTTATACAAGTTGCCTCAAGTAATTGGGACCGTTTTGACGATACTACAAAAAATGAGATAAGAAACACAATAATTCAACTGATAAATAATGATTCATTCATACTTAAGACAGAGTTAAATCTAGCTTATGCAGTAAAATTATTAGCAAAAGAAAATAATGCCGATTCACAAGCAGTTTTAATTGATATATATAACAAAAACACTTCTAGTATATTGATCAATCTAGTGGTAACTCAAGCCATGACGAAATGGAACGTACACTATTGGTTATCAGACTTGAAAGGGACGTTCTCTACAATGAATAAATGGCAAAGAAGAATGTTTATTATTGCAAGTTATACATTAGGTGATGAAGGTTCACATTGGCGTGATCATAATAAACGAAACTTCAACTTCATTGAGAAAATATATCAAGATTGGGCAGCAAAACGAAAATCTTCAAGAAAATTGGAGATAGCATTATGATTTCAGAGATTACATTTTCTAAAAAGTTTACTGCATTTTGGAATGAACTATTGCCGAACGCTAGAAACCATATCCGATTGATCAATGGTGGATTGACCGAAGCAATGTATGAACCATTTTCATCTGCAGAACGAAAAGAAAACATAGCCTTAGTCAATGTTATGTCTTTCCAGTTATTAAGAAAAGTAATTAATAAAGAAATAAATAATGAAAAAGTAAACTCTTCTACTTTTCATTTAAGTCCTGATTTTGATTCCGTTATGTTTACGTCATTAGATTACCTGTCTCGATTCAGTTATGGTAACGCTTGTAGCCTACCTTTGAATAATCTAGAAATCAGTCAAATAATTCAACTTTATAAGAAGATGTATATTCGTTGCATGTCTAGTAAACACACTCGAATAATAGACCCAGAATTCAATGGTTGCGGTTATATAAACGATGCCAAGGGGGATATCTTAATCGATAATACATTAATTGAAATTAAGTCAGGGGAACGAAACTTTAGTATATATGATATCAGGCAAGTATTAGTTTACTGCGCTCTTAATTCTTACTCTAAAAACAGAAAAAAAATAGAGAAGATTGAGCTTTTTAATCCTAGAATGGGTATTTCTTTTTCTGAGGATATTGACAACTTATGTCGAGACCTAAGTTCGCTTAGTAGCCAAGAGCTTTACAGTGAAATTGAAGGGTTTATAACAGATATTAGTTTTGTAGAGCCAGTATATTAAGACCTAATGTATTCTAGTTATATTCAAATCGATAACTTAAGATTTTGTGTTTCTACAATATTTAAGTAGCAACCCTAGAATGTATCAACCATATTTAGCACTGTACACTGAAAACAAAAAAGGCCTCGCAATGCGAGGCCTTTGGTTTTTCTATCTATCAGAAGAGATTAGTCGCGAAGTGCTGCGCCGAATTTCTCTGAGATTGAAGCTACGATAGCATCTACTGAACCAGCGATGTCTGCATCTTCAAGTGTGCGCTCTACAGACTGTAGGCTAAGTGCGATTGCTAGGCTCTTCTTACCTTCTTCAACGCCTTGACCAACGTATACGTCGAACAGTTTAGCGCCTGTTAGGAATTCGCCACCAGCAGCGATACACGCTTCTACGATGTCGCCAGAAGCAACTGCTTCGTCAACAACAACGGCGATATCACGACGGTTTGCAGGGAACTTAGATACGGCTACTGCTTCTGGAAGCACGCGAGTGTTGATAGCTGCCCATTCGATTTCGAATACGATAGTACGGCCGTTAAGACCAAACTTACGCTCTAGTTCTGGGTGAACAGTACCAATGATACCCACTTCTTTACCATCTACTACGATAGCCGCAGTTTGACCTGGGTGAAGTGCTGGGTGCTTAGCTGCTTTGAAGCTGTATGCGATTTCGTTTGCAGAAAGCTCAAGAACGGCTTCTAGGTCACCTTTAAGATCGAAGAAATCTACAGTGTTAGTTGCAATGTCCCAGTGCTCTTCGCCACGAGTACCAGAGATAACGCCCGCAAGCATCATTTCTTGGCGCATGCCGTTTTCAGCAGTAGCTTCAGGGATGAAACGTAGGCCTGATTCGAATAGACGAACGCGAGACTGTTGACGCTTCTGGTTGTGAACAACTGTGTTTAGAAGACCTTGGATTAGGCCAAGACGCATTGCTGACATGTCCGCAGAGATTGGGAATGGCAGGATTAGCGGCTCAACACCAGGTACAACAAGTTTTTGCTGTTCTGGTTCTACGAAGCTGTATGTGATTGCTTCGTGGTAGCCACGGTCTACAAGAAGGTCACGAACGCGCTTAAGCGGTTGGTTAGCTTCTTTGTGGTCATTCATTTTAAGCGCCGCTTTAGGCGCTTGGTTTGGAATGTTATCGTAACCGTAGATACGACCAACTTCTTCAATTAGGTCTTGCTCGATTGCGATATCAAAACGCCAAGATGGAGACGTTGCCGTCCAACCAGCATCAGTCGTTTCAACGTTACAACCTAGGCGAGTAAGAATTTCCACTACGTCTGTAGATGGGATTTCGTGACCTAGTAGGCTGTCTAGCTTAGCGCGACGTAGAGCAACTACGTTTGCTTTAGGAAGATCAGCTTCAGATTCGCTGCCGTTTACTGGCGCAACTTCACCACCGCAGATTTCAACTAGAAGCTGTGTTGCACGCTCCATTGCTGCTGCTTGAAGTGTTGAATCAACACCACGTTCGAAACGTAGAGAAGAATCTGTGTGAAGGCCGTAAGCACGTGCGCGACCACGGATATGATCCGGTGCGAAGAATGCTGCTTCAAGAAGTACGTCTGTCGTTTCAGTAGTCACACCTGAATCTTGACCGCCAAAGATACCAGCGATTGCTAGTGCTTTGTTGTGGTCAGCGATAACAAGTGTGTTGCTGTTTAGTTCAGCTTCGTTGCCATCTAGAAGTGTTAGCTTTTCGCCCTGCTCTGCTAGACGAACCACGATACCGCCTTCGATCTTAGCTAGATCAAATGCGTGCATTGGTTGGCCTTGCTCTAGCATCACGTAGTTTGTGATGTCTACAACTGGGTCGATTGAACGGATACCACAACGACGCAGTTTTTCTTGCATCCAGATTGGTGTTTCCGCTTTCACGTTTACGTTCTTAACCACACGGCCAAGGTAACGTGGACAAGCATCAGTTGCTTTAATTTCAACAGATACTGTGTCTTCAATGCTTGTTGCAACAGCTTCAACTGTTGGCTCTGTAACGTCTGCGCGGTTTAGTACGCCAACTTCACGAGCAAGGCCACGGATGCTGAAGCAGTCTGCGCGGTTTGCTGTTAAGTCTACATCGATAGTTACGTCGTTAAGCTCAAGAAGCTCACGTACGTCCATACCTAGCGTTGTGCCTTCTGGCAGCTCAAGGATGCCGTCAGACTCTACGTCGATACCTAGCTCAGAGAAAGAACAAAGCATGCCGTGCGATGGAACGCCACGTAGTTTTGCTTTCTTGATTTTGAAGTCACCAGGCAGTACTGCGCCAACTGTTGCTACTGCTACAGTTAGGCCAAGACGACAGTTAGATGCACCACATACGATGTCTAAAAGCTCTTCTTCGCCGATATCAATTTTTGTAACTTGTAGTTTGTCTGCGTCTGGGTGCTGACCGCACTCAACCACTTTACCTACTTTAACGCCGGTGAATTCACCAGCAACAGGTTCTACATCGTCAACTTCCAAACCAGCCATAGTGATTTGGTGAGCTAGCTCTTCGCTGTTAATTGCAGGTTTAACCCACTCGCGTAGCCAAGATTCACTGAATTTCATAGTTTTGACTGCCCCGGATTACTTGAATTGTTTAAGGAAACGAAGGTCGTTCTCGAAGAACGCACGAAGGTCATTTACGCCGTAACGAAGCATCGTTAGACGCTCTACACCCATACCGAATGCAAAACCAGAGTATTTCTCAGGGTCGATGCCAACAGAGCGAAGTACGTTAGGGTGAACCATGCCACAGCCTAGAACTTCTAGCCATTTGCCATCTTTACGTTTCACGTCAACTTCAGCTGAAGGCTCTGTGAACGGGAAGAATGAAGGACGGAAACGCACTTCAACTTCTTCTTCAAAGAAGTTACAAAGGAAATCGTTAAGAATGCCTTTAAGTTGTGCGAAGTTTACGTTCTCATCAACTAACATACCTTCCACTTGGTGGAACATTGGCGTGTGAGTTTGATCGTAGTCGTTACGGTAAACACGACCCGGAGCAATGAAGCGGAATGGCGGTTTGCCGTTTTCCATCGTACGGATTTGAACACCAGAAGTGTGCGTACGTAGCATTAGATCAGGGTTGAAGAAGAAAGTATCGTGATCAGTACGAGCTGGGTGATCGTCTGCGATGTTTAGTGCATCAAAGTTGTGGAATGCATCTTCGATCTCAGGGCCAGACTCAGTGCTAAAGCCAAGCTCACCAAAGAACTGTTCGATACGCTCAACAGTGCGAGTAACTGGGTGAAGACCACCGTTCTCAATGCGACGACCTGGTAGGCTCACATCGATAGTTTCTTCAGCTAGTTTCGCTTCAAGCTCTGCACGTTGTAGTGCGTCTTTGCGAGCTGCGATCGCTTGTTGAACAGCACCTTTCGCTTTGTTGATCTCTTGACCAGCAGTGCGACGCTCTTCAGGTGGAAGTTTACCTAGGCTTTGTAGTTGAAGAGTTAATTCACCCTTCTTACCTAAATACTGAACTCGCACTTCATCAAGTGCGACTAACGAATCTGCTGTATCAATAGCAGTCGTTGCATTAGCAATGATCTCTTCTAGATGTTGCATCATTTCCTCATCTACCAGTTGGTAGTGTCCGTATCGGATGATTAGTTTTTTTAGATAGCTACACATAGTAATCAAACACGCAACCAATGCCAAATTGAATCGCTAAAAGAACAAGTTATTGCCTAAAAACACGGCAAATTTAACAGGATATTAATGAGGAGTAGGAAGAAGTGGAACAATTACAGGTTCCACTTCTTAATTTGGAAATGACCTGAAGGCTAGATCTGAATAGAACAAACGCTGTTCTTCCCTGCGTTTTTTGCTAAATAGACGGACTCATCCGCCGCTTTAATCAATTCGTTCATGGTTTCGAATTCTTGGGTCATTTCAGCGACACCGACACTAATACTGCCAATCCAAACTTGATGACTGGTTTCAACCTCTAATTCAGACACTTTCTGTCGAGCGGTTTCCGCGATGTACATCCCACCTTTAAGGTCGGTGTTTGGGCAAATAACCAAGAACTCATCGCCACCTAACCGGCAAACAATATCATCATTACGGAACGTGTTTTTCAGTTCACGCGAGAGGGTTTGTAGCACCAAGTCGCCTGCATCATGGCCGCTGGTGTCATTAATGCGCTTGAAGTGGTCGGCATCAATCATAATACACACTAAAGGCATGCCCAGTTCTTTGGAGTCTTGCCAATGCAGCGCTAACTGTTTAAAAGCACTACGACGGTTATGCAAATTAGTAAGAGAGTCGGTTAATGACAGTTCTTCAAGTCTCTTATTCGCTCGTTTTAATTCTGCCGTACGTTCCTCAACTTTATCTTCGAGTAACTGGTTGAAGCGTAACAACTGTTTGTTTCGTTCAGAGACTTGTTCAAACAGGCCGTTAAGCGCAGCCAACAGCGGGACAGTCGCAGAATCTTGCTGCTTTTCTTCCGCTTCAAAGGCTTGCAGAGGTGTCGCGCCCTCTTCTATCGCGGTCATTTGTCGCGCCATGTTTTGGTCGATGCCGAGGATGTGGTAAGCAAGCCAATGGATGAGGAAGTCCAATAACTGCCGTGCTGACACCTGATCTTCTTCTAAGATGAAAGCTTGCATACCGTAGATATCTTGCTTAAATACACGATGCACTTTGATGTGTTCTTCAATGTGTAACTCATGTACACCGCAATCTCTCATCAAAGATTCTTCTTCTTTAAAGTGAAATTCTGCATAGCGCGCGAGTTCGAGTAAAGCGATGTTAATGTCGTCTATAGAGATAGTATTCTCTGACAAAAGATTTCCGTAGTGATTGATAAAACCAACAAGGTATTGATGTTGTTCATCTACAACACCAATGCCTGTTTCAAAGTTTTTATCCCAATTAAATAAATTCATAAATCCCTTAGGGCCGATACCACCAGCACGATTTACATGCATATTCGGAGGTTATAGATACTCGAAAAATACAACCATTTTACCTTTGGGACTATTCGATTATTTGCTCTATTTTATAAAAAGATGACATTAAACATTCTAAATATTGCGCTTCTTAAATCTGAGACGCCCCCTTTAGCAAGAGCGCCCCACGAAACCAATGCTAACTTTTCGGGAAATGCTAACTTGTTGGAAATGCCAATTTTTTTGGAAATGCTAAATGGTTGGAAATACTAACTTTTTGTAAAGACTAAAAATAGTATTCCAACGCCAGTTCAACAAAGTCATCCTTGCGTGCGAAGAACAACAAGTCCTCTGGGGTTTCGTTCTCAAACAACCAAGCATTCAGTCGCCACTTGAGATTGTTGTTAATACGGCTCGATGCCTCTAGCTTGGCACTGTAGACATCACTGTTATCTAAGTCTTGAGTGATACCAGTAAGCACTTCGGTGCCGTCTTCATCGTTCAAAGCGAAACGTGCCCCAAGGAACACATCATTTTGGCCGATGGTTTGGGCATTGTTGCCTCGGCTGTCATACAGGTATTCAGCGATGAAGCCGATGTCCCAGTACGATTCAAGCGCCCCTACCCAAGTGTATTCAAAGCCTGTCGCCACGCCGGTATGGTTGTCGTAGCTGTCGCGATAAATGCTTTCCAGCTTCCATAACCAGTCACCGATAATGCCTTGAACATCCAATCCGAAGTGTTGCATTTGGGCGTAGTATGGCTTGAGTTGATTGCCTTCCACACGGTAATAAGGGTCGCGGTTTGTGCCGCCTAAGTAGCTTAAACCGACATCCCAATCACCGTACATTTGGCTGTAACGCAATGCCACATCAACGTGTTTTTCTTCTCGTGAAGATTCGTAAAGCGCATCGTCCGATACTGGCACGGTTGGCCTTAATCGACCGTCTTCGCCTGCGAAGGTACGCTCACGAACATACGGCAGTAACATGGCGTCTATGGTGCCCCACTCTTTTATCGAGGTGAAGTGCACCATAGGCTGACCTAACTTGGATTCGCCATCGACCGATTCAATGGCATCGGTCTGGTTTACCACATCCACTAAATGCGCCGATTCGGTTACGCCCCAAAATACCTTTCCAACACCCGCTCGCAGTTCGTAATCATCCCAATAGGTTAAATACAAGGCTTCGCGAATATCACCATGAGTTCGTTCATCGTCTTCACTGTCTAGGCGATAAAACGGGGTGAAGGTAATGCTGCCGTTGCCCTCTTGTTGCTCCCAGTAAAACTCTGGCTGCAACACCAGTGAGCTTTGTCCTTTGTCTTGCCCTTGTAAGCCGTCGCTAAAGAACTGCCTATGTTCAAGGTTAACCTGCCCTGCGATATCAGGACTAAAGCCTGCCGCCACACAAGGCAACGACACCTGCATAAGCCCGACGGTCGCCGCCAAGGTTAAGGATAATTGGGTTCCTGTTGCCACAATCCTTTTCATATTCCTGCCTTATTTCGCACGTTTTAGTGTGTTCTTTTGGAAATCCTTGTCTTTAAGACCGGTCTGGAACACTAAATCTGTCGTGGTTAATACGGTGCTTTTGCCTGTTTGATGGTTTTGCATCGCCATGGTGTGTGCGCGCCAGTATTGGTTTAGGTACTGTTTGTAATCTTGGAACGATAGAGTTTTAAGCAGTGCGCCTTTGCGGTCGTAAAACTCGACTTTCATTGGGCGGTAGTGCTGTTGGTCTAGCCATACCTTTTGCATGGTGTAGCCTGAGTTTTTATCGGTCGGTACTTGCTCTAAAACAAAGGTGTCTACGCCTTCCAGTTTTGCGTCTTCAATGTAGTTGAAGGTGTACTTTTCAAGTTCAAACGAGCTTAAGTCCTCATACGCAAATTCACTGCCCATAAACGGGCCAGATTTGTTGCGTGAAGAGATGCGTTTTACACGCTTGAGTGCAGGAAGATACAACCACTGGTCATCGGATTTGGTGATGTGCGAATGGTTTAGGAAAGCCGTGCCTTTTACGTCGCGTGGTTCATCAAAAATGGTTAAGCCTTTGTCGCCATCGTCATCGACTTCCAAAGATTTCAATCGCATCAAACGTGTACTGCTTTCGCCCTGCTTGTTGCGAAGTAGCATTTCCATGGTTGCGACAGAATCGCCCCACCCGACATCGACCGCTTTACGTTGCTCGGCAATTTCTAAGCCTTTCGCAGGGTCTGCTAACGCTGGGAAAGCGGCGAATGTGCTCAGTGCCAACGAGCTAACAGTAAGTAATGTAGTAGCGAATGTTTGTTTAACGCTTTTCATAAATATCTCCTTGAGTCAGCCCACCGCAGCAGGCCGACGTTTCCTTATTTGGTCGAAGTAGTCAGTTCGGCTGTCGATCTAGGCTGCGACTTGGTATCTGGCTTTGATTCGTGCTGAGTTTTAGCTGAATAGTGGGTCTGTTTGTCGAAGAGCATCAGTAAGCTTGGTAGCAAGATGAAATCGACCACCAGCGCAATGAAAATCACAATCGCGCTGAGTAAGCCCATGTCGGAGTTGAGTCTGAAGCTCGACATCGCCAGTACAGAGAAACCGGCCACTAGCACAACAGTGGTGATCCACAAAGCGCGACCTACGGTGTGGAAAGCGTATCGAACCGCTTCTTCTGCTGATTTCCCTTCGATTCTTGCGCGCTGGTATTTACTCAAGAAGTGCACCGCATCATCAACCACGATACCCAACGTGAGCGTGACCACGACTGACAAACCGAGGTTGATTTCACCTGAGATAAGCGCCCATAAACCAAAGCCAATGATCGCAGGCGCAATGTTGGGCACTAGGCTGATCATGCCTAAGCGAACCGAGCGCAATGCAAAGATCATCAAGCCAGAGATAAGCACTAGGGTGATAGGCAAAGTTGATAGCATGCTCGCCATGTTGGTTTCGCCAATATGAGCAAACATCAGTGAAGGGCTCGAAGCCACCACTTCATATTGCGGTGCATTGGCTGCAAACCATGAGTAAATGCGCTCTTCGAGTTCGACTAGCTCAACGCTGCCAAGGTTATCGACGGTGAGTACCATTTTGATCGATGATTTATCGACGTTGATCTGGTTGTTCAAGTCCAAGCCGTACGGCAGAGACATTTCGTAAAGCAGCAGATATTGCGCGGCAAGTTCACGGTTCAGCGGTAGCTTGTAGTAACTGTCGTCGTCGGCATGCATATTCTTGTTCAAACGCATGTAAACATCAGAAAGCGTGGCGACATGGTCGGTTTCTGGTTGAACACGTAGCCACTCAGTAAAGTCACCAATCGCTTGCAAGAACACAGGATCAGCAATCGCTTGAGACTCGTTAGTTTTCACTGCGATACTGAGGGTTGTCATGCCGCTTACGGTCTCTTCCATGAAGTCGGCCGCTTGTCTGAATTCACTTGAGGTATCGAAATACTTCACCGATTCATCGTTGACTTTGTTGAGCGGAATTAACGCGGCAGCGCCAACAATCACTAGCGTAGAAATCGGCAGCAGTGCTTTACGGTTAGTTACGACAAAATCGCCCAGCTTATCCATGAAGGTGACTTTGTCTGCCGCCTTAGGGTTGGCAGGTAGACGTTTGACTGGCAGCAGTTTTAGCAACGCTGGCAACATAGTCACAGACAAGAAGCACGCAATAAGTACACCCAGTGCCGATAAGTTACCGAAATCACGCAGCACTGGTGAGTCCGACATGTTCATCATCAGGAAACCAATCGCAGTGGTCACCGAGGTGATCAGAATCGGCATCGCATTGAGCTTGATGCTGTATTGAATGGCTTGTGCTTTCTCCATACCGCGCTGCATCGCTTGTCTCATGGTCACAATCACGTGAACACAATCAGCCACCGCCAAAGTTAAAACCAAGGTTGGCACATTCACGGTTGCGGTACTCAAGAACATCCCTGCCCAACCAGACAATCCCATGGTGGCAACAATCGAAGAGATGATCACAATGAGCGTCGCCACCACACTAAAGAACGAGCGCAGCATAAAGGTCAGGAACATCAGTACCACCAACAGCATTAAGGGAACGAGCGTTGAGCTGTCTTCTTGAGCCGAAGTCATAAACGCGTTGTTCATGGCTATGATGCCCGCTTTATGGAATTCGACATTAGGATACTGAGCTTGGTACTTGCCGATCATGGTATTGATTGCCGCAATCACCTCTTGCACTTCTGCGGTTTTGTCCACTTCTGGCAGTTGCACGGTGACGTTCACAATCGTCACATCGCCAGAGGCCGACACCAAGGCATTCTTAAGCAACGGCTCGTTAAGGGCGATCTGTTTTACTTTGGCGATGCGTTCTGGTGTGTGTTCGTACTCTTCATACAGCAAGTCTTCTACCAAAAGATCATCTTCAATGGCTTCGGTGTGCTGATAATTAGCAAGGGAATCGACACGGCTTGAATACGGGATCTGCCACGCATCAACCGTGAGATTTTGAATCAGGGTGAGAGTTTCAGGGGTGAAGACATTGCCATCTTCAGGTGCGACAACAATCGCAAGGTTGTCGGTTTTTGCAAAGGTGGTTTGGATTTCATCGAACGCCATCAACTGCTTGTTGGTGCCTTCGAAGAAGATGTTGTAGTCCCCTCTAAAGTAGAGGTTCTTAGCCCCTAATGCAGAGAGAATGATGATTGAAAACACCACCAGCAGAACGATAAACGAACGCTTGGTAGGTATTGAGTGCCAACTGTTTAGATCTGTGTTTGCGCTATCGGCATTAGGGTTATCTCGGTTTTGCTGATCGAACGTGGGCTTCTGGCTGTCATGTTTCATCACAGTCTCCATTTGTGACGATTCGTCATATTTGTGTCATAAAAAGCCAGCCGAAGCTGACAAAAGACACAATGCTTAGTCAAACACTCAAGAAAACAGCAACCACAGTCGGTCAGTCTCAAGTTTGTGACGAATCGTCAAAAATGGTTATTAATAAACCCACATGTGTGGGCTTAACGGAAGCTATCGACCTACAGACTCTAAGTAAGCGATCTCTTCACTGAACAGTTCTTGTTCTACACGACGCCAAGTTTTGCGGTAATCCCAGTCACTAGAAAGGGGCTGCCAATTGAGGCCGTCTAGAATCATGTTCGCGTTGTGTAATACTGAATACGGGTCTTGTAACCGCTTAATACAATGACTGTTTGATGCATTCTGTGACAAAGCATTTGAACCAAATGCGATTGACCAGTTAGCAAAAACGATGGCATCTGAGCCAACGCCAGAAGAGAACTTTAGGTCACCCACTTCTACCGCTTGGTTAACCATAGAGTCGCATTGTTCAATCACCAACTCTTCCAGTTCATTCATCTCGGCGACGCGTGCACTAGACGCTTTCTCTAGTACCCACGGGCTTTTAGCCATGATCGCACAGGTTGATAGTACCGGTTCCATGCGAGCATAGATTCGGTAAGCAACGTGCAATGCGACGATCTTTTCACGTGTGTTGCCTTCAAACTCTCCAGAGCGAGCAAACATCATTGCTTCTGTCTTGAGAGAGTGAATACATAACGCTAAAACGACGTCTTCTTTGCTGCAAAAGTGATTGTATATCGTACCTTTAGAATAAGAGCTCGCTGCCGTTAGCTTGTCCATCGTGAGGTTTCCGAACCCTTGTTCTCGAACCAGATCTTTTGCTAACAACATCAACTCTACTTCTCGGTCTGCAATAGACTGCTGCTTTTTAGACAACACGCCTTTGCAACCAAAGATACCTTGTTTATCGCCTTTACAACCAAAGCCAAACATAATTTTTTAGTCCGTATATGAGCTTAGCCGTTATCTAAGCTTCGCCAGTATTTAAAACACTCCTATCCAATATATTAACACGAATAGTAAATTCATGTAGTTAACCATTTTGTGACGCTTCGTCATTTCTGACTTATCGTCATAATAGCGCAAATATTGATCATAACAAGGGGTTTTATAAATTAAATACATTTTGTGAATGGAAAGAGAATAAATGGGATATAGCTAAGAAAATCATCAATAGTTGACCTAAAGAGAAGACTTTAAAAGAAGACCTGTATTGTGACCAACAGAATGTGGACGCGAATTGGGCATTCTTAACCTAACAAAGAATGTCGGCACTTTAAGCTGCTATGCGTATTCATGCCCAATGATTCCTAGCTTAAACCACAAGAATGAATGACTGTAGGCTTACTTTATGGGGCAGACGTCTCCTTATGGTCAATATTTGGCTTACTAATGCCGTTTTCTGTTAAGTTGCTATAAATTCGGTAAGGGGTGACTTACAATAGTGACAACGACTTACCTTTTTTGAGAACACGATATTGAGCGCCAAATATTCTTATTTAGCTTGGCAAGTGAATACTTCTAGCCCTGCAGAAAAGCTGGTTTTATTGATGCTTGCAGACGGTGCTGACGAATTCGGCTACACCAATGTGTGCCTACAAACAGCAGGTCAACTTTGTGCTCTCTCTACGTTTGGTTTAGCCGACTGTCTTAAGTGTTTAGTCGACCAAGGTTTTCTCGATAAGGTAAAAGTAGATTATCGGGATAAAAAAGAGATTCACGTTTTCAAAATGCTCATTGAGCAAGAGCAAACTGCGGCGCACGTTGAGGTTCAACCGACCAATAGTATTCCGGTCTACTCTACGGCACCTGCACCTGCACCTGCACCTGCACCTGCACCTGCACCTGCACCTGCACCTGCACCTGCACCTGCACCTAAGTTTCAGCCTGCTCCGGCACCAATGCAACACATGCAGCAGGCCCCTCGCCCACAAGGTCGAGGCTCAATGAACAGCAACACCGTCTCTACTCATGATCTCAACGAAGAAGAGATACCATCATGGGCAGAACGTGCGTTTAAATTCTCCGGTTTGACCGGTGACCATAGTTTAGTATGGAAGAAATTTGTCCTCTGGTATAAAGCCAAAGCCAATGAATTAATGCCATTATCTCGGATTGAATCCAAGCTGCAGTACTGGCTAGTTAACGAGAAGCAAAATGAAAGACAACAACAGCAGAAGACCTCTCAATATTCAGGAAATGCAGGACAAGCTCAAGGAAATGGGTATAGACAAAAGCTTAGCCCATCTGAACGCTTCAGGCAGCAGCTCATTCAAAAAGGCAAAAAGCCAACCTTCTGAGCCAGCTCAACCTGTTGTACCTGACGCTACAGGTCCATTAGTACCTGAAGTGATTGAAGCGCAAAGTACCGAAGTGAAAGTAGCGGCTGCACAAGCTGCGGATTCTGGTGCGTCTCAACAAGTACCTGTTGTTGATCAAGATCCTGCAGAGCTGGAACTAACCGATTGGTGTATTCACGTGTTCGGCTCTTTCTTGAGCGTGTACGAAACGCAGTGGGAATATCAGTACGGTAGTGAGCCAAGCGGTAAGTTTATTGAATTTGCTAACTCAGTCGATTCAGACGGCCTTAACCGCGTGCTAATGCACTGTCATGAACGTATTCAACTTGGCAACAGTTGGCCGCCGCAAATGGGTGAGCTTTGGATCCTGAAAGATTCTTTGACTGAAGAAGAGTTGTTGGATAGCCGTATTCGAGTGTTGTCACGCTCTGCAGATAATAAGATTGAGCAATGGTTAATCCAGAATAAACTGTACGATTTAAAGCGCACGGCTGAAAACAAACTCGATGGCCTGTTCAAGAAGTATTACTTGGAAGCGAAACGTTTAGATGAGAAAGGCATGCTTGAAACTGAGTTACCAGAATTCCTTCTTGCCGCTAACTCTGTAAAGAACCTGAACGATTTAAAACGTGAAGAGTACGAAAGTAAACACGGTAAATCGATTAACCCAAGAATTCAGCGTATTCTGAACAGTAAAAAATAACCATCCGCTTGCTATCTGTTATAAGAAAACAGAGTAGCGATTACACGGTTAACAGATACAAAAATGCCAGCTATCAAGCTGGCATTTTTTACGAATTCTTACGAACTCTACAAATATCCGTGACCAACGGTACGTCTGTCACTGACTGCAAGTAATTACAGTAGGTGGATAGTTGCGTTTAGCGTGAATACGCCAGAGTCGTCATCTTTCATTTTGAAGTTTTGGTAGCTAGCGCCTACAGATAGTGGACCAAAGATGAAGTATTCAGCGCCTACACCGTACATGATATCAACATCGTCTTGCTTGAAGCCATCAGCTTTAAGCTCGTAAGAGTGAAGACCACCCTTCGCGTATACGTGAAGAGGACCAAAATCGATGCTTGGTTTAATCGCTAGGTAAGCAGTGCTTGCGTCTAAATTCTTAAGATCGCGGTTGCCGTAATTAACGCTGCCGAAAGAACCTAGATCCCAGTAACCCGCTTCAACACCGATTAGTGGAAGGATACCTGTACCTACGTGGATGCCCACCGCGTTTTCATCTTCACCAGCGAATGAGTTTTGACCACCCATTACACCGCCGTACAACCAAGAATCAGCCATTGCTGTTGAAGATGCACCTAGTAGTGCTAGTGCCAATAACGTTTTTTTCATATTCGACCTTTTTCGTCCTAGTGGCAGGCCTTGAGTGGTAATAAATTGCCACCAAGTCGCCCTGTATGTAATAACTATTCAATTAGTAATGCAATAAGCAAGATTTATACCCAAACCTTGCCATTGCGTCTAGCTTTATTCCTTTAGCAAGCATCAATCGCGTTTTTAACACGCTTATCTGATACTGGGTAAGGCGTACCGAGCTGCTGTGCGAAGAAGCTTACACGAAGCTCTTCTATCATCCAACGCACCTCTTTTACATTTTCTGGAACCGCGATCCCTTTTGGAATTTTATTCAGCAGTTCTTTGTAATCATTCATTACTGACTCAACTTTGATCATGTGAAGACGATCTTTGTTCGGGTCAATTGGCAGTTTTTCCATGCGGCGTTCAATCGCTCTCATATAGCGTAGAATATCCGGCAAGCGTTTCCACCCACATTCTGTGGCAAAACCCTTAAAAATCAAACCTTCTACTTGAGCTTTTATGTCAGAAAGTGCGAATGCCATAGAAAGATCCACGCGTCCTTTCAGCTTTTTACTGATGCTGAATGCCGTGGTTAGGATGGTTTCAACCTGTTGAGCAATCTCTACTACGGTATCACCCAGCTCTGCACGTACGTGTTCTTTCAGAGCTTCAAACTGCTCTGGTTCCCAAACCAAACCGCCCTTCTCTTCAATCAGCTTATCAATACCACAAGCGATACAGTCATCGATAAGATCGAGTACCTGTCCGTATGGGTTGAAGTACAAGCCAAGTTTCGATTTGTTCGGCAGGTTCGAGTGCAAGTATTTGATCGGTGATGGCACGTTCAACAAGATTAAACGACGCTGACCCGATTTCATTGCCGAGATTTGCTCTTGCTCGGTTTCGAACAGTTTGATCTCTACGCTGTCTTTGGTATCCACCAGCGCAGGGAAGGCTTTAACATCGTAGCCACCACGTTTCTGTTGGTAGACTTTTGGTAATTCACCAAAGCTCCACGTGTGCAGGTTCTGCTGCTCGATATCGTCGTCTGCCACTTTAGAAAGCGTTTCTTGAACCTTGTCTTTCAGGCTCTCTTTCAACTCATGCAGATCTTTCTGTTCTTTCAGCTTACGCTTGCGATGATCTACAGCGCGGAATGTTACCTTTAAGTGCTCTGGAATCTGGTCTAACTTCCAGTCATCACGTACCACTTCCACACCCGTCATGCGGCGTAGCTCTTTCTCAAGAGAATCCAGTAACGGTGCTTCAAGCGGTGTCACACGTGCCAAGAATGCATCTGCGTAGTTTGGCGCAGGTACAAAGTTACGGCGTAGCGTTTTAGGTAACGACTTAATCAAGCTAATTACTAGCTCTTGACGTAGACCCGGGATCTGCCAATCAAAACCGTTCTGGTCGATCTGGTTCAAGATAGGCAGCGGAATGTGTACCGTTACACCATCGTTATCGTCACCCGGCTCAAATTGGTAACTCAGCTTGAGCTTGATACCGTTTTGGTGCCAGAAGTTCGGGTAATCCAGATCGGTAACGTGGCTAGCATCACCGCGGAACAGCATCGATTTTTCAAAGTTAAGCAGCTCAGGGGTTTTCTGACTGGTCTTCTTCCACCATGTATCAAAGTGACGGCCAGAAACCGCCTCTTCACCAACACGCTGGTCATAGAAATCGAACAGTTCATCATCGTCGATCAAGATGTCACGACGACGCGATTTATGCTCTAGCTCTTCGACTTCTTGTAGAAGCTTACGGTTCTGCTTGAAGAAAGCGTGTTTGGTTTCCCACTCACCTTCTACTAATGCACTGCGTACAAACAACTCACGGCTGACGGTTGCATCAATCGCGCCGTAGTTCACAAGGCGCTTAGGTACGATTGGGATTCCGTAAAGCATCACTTTTTCGTGTGCCATTACCGCTGCTTGTTTCTTCGACCAATGTGGTTCGCTGTAACTGCGTTTAATCAGGTGTTTCGCTAGCGGTTCAATCCATTCAGGTTGAATCTTCGCGATAACACGGCCCCAAAGTTTTGAGGTTTCTACCAGCTCCGCAGACATGATCCACTTAGGCTGTTTCTTAAATAGGCCAGACGCAGGGAAGATGTGGAAGCGTGCATTACGTGCACCTTGATACTCATTCTTCTCTTGGTCTTTCATACCAATGTGCGAAAGCAGACCTGATAGCAGTGACATGTGAATGCCATCGTAGCTGCCCGGTTCTGTATTCAACTTAGTATCTAGCTCACGCATTGCTTGGTGAATTTGGAAGTACACATCTTGCCATTCACGGATACGTAAATAGTTGAGGTAATCTTGCTTACACTGTTTGCGGAACTGGTTACTCGACAATGCTTTTTGCTGCTGCTTGATGTAATCCCATAAGTTCACAAACGTGATGAAGTCAGACTCTTTATCGAAGAAACGCTTGTGCTTGTCATCAGACGATTGTTGCTTATCTGATGGACGCTCACGCGGATCTTGAATCGACAACGCAGACGCGATCACCATCACTTCGTGTAGGCATCGGTTACGTGGCGCTTCAATTACCATACGCGCTAAACGTGGATCGATAGGCAGTTTTGCCAGCTTACGACCAATCGCGGTTAGCTTCTTCTTGTCGTCGCCGTGGTTCTTGTTTTTGTTCGCTGACGGTTCAACGGTGGCGATCGCACCAAGCTCTTCAAGCAGCCTTACACCGTCTTGAATGTTGCGCTTATCGGGCGCTTCAACAAATGGGAACGCTTGAATGTCGCCTAGGCCTAGCGCTGTCATCTGAAGGATAACCGATGCTAGGTTAGTACGAAGAATCTCTGGGTCAGTAAACTCTGGGCGTGACTCGAAATCTTCCTCAGAGTACAAACGAATACAGATACCTTCTGCAACACGACCACAACGACCTTTACGCTGGTTTGCACTCGCTTGAGACACTGGCTCAATCGGTAGACGTTGTACTTTAGTACGATAGCTGTAGCGGCTAATACGCGCCGTACCCGGGTCGATAACATACTTGATGCCCGGAACGGTTAACGAGGTTTCTGCCACGTTGGTTGCCAGAACGATGCGTCGACCAGTATGAGACTGGAAGATACGGTTCTGCTCACCCGCCGATAGACGCGCGTAAAGCGGGACAATTTCGGTATCACGAAGGTTGCGTTTACTTAATGCATCTGCGGTATCACGAATTTCTCGCTCACCGTTCATGAAGATCAAGATATCGCCAAGGCCTTCATCACACAGCTCATCAACGGCTTCAAAGATGCCTTCGATTTGGTCGCGGTCTGAATCACTTTCATCACCACCTAATGGGCGGTAACGCGTATCAACTGGGTAAGTACGACCAGACACTTCAATGATCGGTGCATTGTTAAAGTGCTTAGAGAAACGCTCTGGATCGATGGTTGCCGACGTGATGATCACTTTCAGATCAGGACGCTTTGGCAGTAACTCTTTCAGGTAACCCATGATGAAATCGATGTTCAGGCTACGTTCGTGCGCTTCATCGATAATGATGGTGTCGTACTGATTTAAGAAACGGTCGTGTTGAATCTCCGCCAGTAGAATACCGTCGGTCATCAGTTTGATTTGGGTATTGTCAGAAATCTGGTCGTTGAATCGAACCTTATAACCAACGAACTCACCCAGCTGTGTTTCCATCTCTTCAGCAATACGGTTCGCAACCGAACGCGCCGCAAGACGACGGGGCTGAGTGTGACCAATTAAGCCAAAGCGGCCGCGGCCAAGCTCAGAACAGATTTTTGGTAGCTGAGTGGTTTTACCCGAACCCGTTTCACCCGCCACGATAACCACTTGGTTTTCAGCGATGGCTTTCGCGATGTCTTCGCGCTTTTGGCTAACCGGGAGAATTTCTGGGTATTCAATCGTTGGTTTCTGTGCCGCGCGCTGAGTTGCCATCATCATTGACTTAGCAATGTCTAACGCAATCTCATCAAAGACAGCGTGCTTAGCTTGTTCGTTCTTAATTTTACTCGCACCAGCAATTCGCTTACTCAAACGGAAGCGATCGCGCATCATACATTCGTTGAGCGCTTTACGAAGAGAGGCTGGGCTATTCTGAGATGATTTGTTGTTTTTCGCTGATTGTTCAGCAGATTTTTTCGATGCAGCTTGGTTTAGTTTCGCTTTGCTCTGTGAAGAACTTGGCTGTGCTGCATTCTTGTTGTTATCTGCTTTTTCCGGAGACGAAGTCAAAGCGTGTCCTATTCTTGTACTTATTAAACTCGCGCGATTATATCACAAGTCTCAAACAAAAAAGCCTGACAGCAAAGGGAAAACCTTTAGCTATCAGGCTGATTAATCTCGCTAACACTCGCAGGAGCTATGAAAGCGCGGTCAAATGTAATTCGTACTTAGTCAACTCTGGTTTAAAGCTAACGTTAAAAACTGCGCTTAAAACTCATATTGGAAGTAAACCGTGTTGTAGTTACTACCGCCTTTGATACGACCATACTGAGAGGATTTTTCAAAGATTGCAGAACGGTGATGCAATGAATAACCGAACCATAAGTTGTTCAAGTCATTCTTGCCAATCAAGTCGCCAACGTTGACATCGAATGAGAAGTCTAAGTAGTTCAACAGATGACTGGCTGTGTAGCCTTTACGCTCCATCTCAGAGCCTTCGATGTAGGTAATCGAATCGATGTAAGACATACCTTCTGCCACACCAACACGCCACTGAGTTGGCCAATCAAAGGTGTAATACGCTTTGATTGCGATAATGTATTCGGTGCTGCTTGATTGAACGTCTGAGCTCCAGTGGTGGGCAATACCTGGGGTTAAATAGATATCCAATGGCAAGCCGAAGATCTCATCAGTTAATGGGTGTCCATAGAAGAACGAGGTCAACTGGTTGTTGTATTCGTCTTTTTCTCTATTGAACTTCATGATGTCGCCAATATTGGATGGCGTTCCCCAGCCGTGTGCGACACGTAAGTAAGGCGCATTGCTCAGTTTAGGTTTTGGCGCTTTCTCTTTGTCGTTAAAGAAACCAAAGCCAAGGTACAATTCCCCCTGATAACGGTCTTCAACAATCGAAGAATCGTAAGCGTTATCGTCCAATCGAGTCACACTGGTTGAACCCAATAAGTACAAGTTAGAAACCACATGGTAACGCGTTTCAACACCAACATTTAAGTCAACACCAGCACCAATGGTTTCATTAGATGCGGAGTAATACTCACTGTTGAAATCAGCACTTTTATAACGCAGCGTCGCGCTCGGGTAAAACTCCCAATCTCCAGTTTCATACTTGGCTTTAGCTCGTAAGTTACCGTGGAAGTTGTATTCACTGTCGCTCATTAACTCCGTCTCGACAGACCAAGAATCATCAAGTTGGTAGGTCAGTTGAGCACCAAAGTCCGCCGTATCGCCTTCAATCGCGTTCTGCTCAGATGCAGGAATATCAATAAAGCGCATGCGAGAGATAGCATTGAAAGACCACTTCTCATCGTCAGTTTGATAGAGGTATGCCCCCATCTCAGTACCGTCAATAAACACATAATCGTTCTTGAAAAACAGCATCGGTACGAATGAGCTAACCGATTGGTCGCCACCAGACGTGTCATAAGGGATGCTTGCTGTACGGAACATTGCAGCGATGCCCCACTCTTGCTCTTCAGCGGCCCACGCATTAGCACTTACGAAAATGCCACTTAGGAAAGCGCTACCTAGTAAAACCAATCCAGATGAAGGAAGAGTCGGTAAATATTTGAGCTTCATTCTTGTGTAATTACTCTTTGAAAAAAATATTGTTTTACTGATTAGACATTTATTAACCATGACGGCTAACTATTTTTAGGTTTGCTCGGCATTGACCGTTACAATGTAGAATATTCTCGGTTAAATGAAAGTATTGTGAAAGTCTCCGAATTACAAAACATTATAGATCACTTACCCAAAGATTCCGATCCAGATATTGTTATGGGTGAGGCGTGGTTGCCTGAGCGTTTGGTGGATACCAACCTAGACGGTGACATGCTATTTCTTGAATTCGATAATGCCCCTGAAGACAATCAAGGGGATGAAGAAGGCCGTGGCTTTGTTGAGCACGAGATTGCTATGATTCGAGAAAAGCTCGAACTGTTATTAGACGAGCCTTCCGATACCAAGACCAAAGCCGATGCCCTATTGGCAATATTTCTAATGGGCCATGAACTTTCTAGCTCAGAAGTTATCGAAGTTCTTGAATCAACAGAATCTGAAACGACAGAGCCTGAGATTGCAGAGCATAATCAACAGAATCTGACTCAGTAGAATTTGAAGCATCAACGCTTGGAACCACAAAGCCAGACACGAACAAGCTCGAAACAAAAGAACACCACGACGACTAGCCACCAACGATTTTAGGTACCGTATTGAAACCCTCTACGACATCATCTCTTCCCCTGTTACTCGCCGGACCCATTTTAAGAAAAACCACCGCGACTGAAGTAATACTTTGGTTAGCCACCAGCTCGCCTCTTACAGGCAGAGCCGAGCTTCATACTCAAGAAATAGACGATTCTGAAGCAGCACAAGACCAGCCGTTTTATACCTCATCGCTTGAAGAACATGATTCGATTCAAATCGGTACACATGCGTGGATAACGCTAATTCGCTTACAAGGTGAGTTTCCGACTAATACGCTGCTTGAATATGACTTTCACACAGAGTCAGGTTCACTAAAAGAGCTCGCCCCTCACCTTGTTTACAACGGTAAATCTCGCGTTGAGTTTAAGATATCGACCTCAGCTGATTACATTCTTCATGGCTCTTGCCGCAACCCGCATCATCCAAGCAAAGACAGCCTAGTTGCAGCCGATAACAAGATGGCCGATCAAACCGTCGCTGAAAGACCCGACATGCTGATGATGAGCGGCGATCAGATCTACGCCGACCATGTGGCAGGCCCAACACTTGATGCTATTCAACAAGTGATTCACCTGCTTGGCCTTGTAGGCGAAAGCTTACCGACTGACTCGCAAATTAAACAAATCAACAACAGTGACGCTCTGTATAACAGTGAATACCACTTATACCAGCGTCATCACTATTTGCCGCACCACACAGCTTCAGAATCCATGCTCGATAAGTTATTCCCGAACCGTGGCGTGCCGATTTTTAGCTCTACCGATTGTGAAAACCACTTGGTCACGCTGTCTGAGTTTATCGCGATGTACTTATTGGTTTGGTCTCCGACACTGTGGCAATGCGTCAATCGAGAGCGTTTAATTGAGAATAACTTCACTCAAGGTGGACGCCAATTAACACCGACTGAGCAGCAACAATGGCGTGATGAAAGCGTCATCATGGATGATTTCATTGCTGGCTTACCGCAAGTGCAACGTCTGTTCGCGCATATTCCAACGTACATGATCTTCGATGATCACGATGTGACGGATGATTGGAACCTTACCGTGGGTTGGGAGCATGCCGTCGACCAAAACCAGTTCGCGACCCAAGTCATTGGTAACGGCCTTGCGGCTTACTGGATGTGTCAAGGTTGGGGTAACAAACCGGAGAGCTTCGATGAAACGTTTATCGAGCAAGCAAAACAGCTTTTTGTCGCTCAACCGCTCATTACTAAACAACCGCGCATTAGTAAACAAACTCATAATGAAGCCGGCAATGCAGCGACTACTCACTCTATTGGCAACATCGAGCCAGACAAGCATCAAGCCTTTATTGAGATGCTGAGTCGCTTTGAAGAGTGGCATTACACAATAGATACCTCACCCAAAGTCATTGTGTTGGATACTCGTACGCGTCGTTGGCGTTCAGAGTCACGCATGAACAAGCCTTCAGGTTTAATGGACTGGGAAGCCTTGATTGAGTTTCAACATCAGTTAATGAATCAAGATAAAGTGGTGATCGTTTCTGCTGCACCGATGTTTGGCGTGAAGTTTATTGAAACACTGCAAAAGATGGCGACCACAATCGGCAAGCCATTAGTGATTGACGCTGAAAACTGGATGGCACATCCGGGCAGTGCTAATACGCTGATCAGCATCTTTACCCATACCAAAACACCGACCAACTTCGTGGTACTTTCTGGCGATGTTCACTACTCCTTCGCTTATGACATCAAGCTTAGGTATCGTCGCAACAGCCCGAACATCTATCAAATCACCTGCAGTGGTATTAAAAATCAGTTCCCTGCTCCGCTGCTTAAATTCTGCGATGTATGGGACCGCCTGTTATACAGCCCTCGCTCAGTTTTGAACTACTTCACTAAGCGTAAACGCTTGAAGATCGAAAAGCGAAGCCCTGACAATCAGACCTTCTATCGCCTTTCAAACCGCAGTGCGATTGGAGAATTGAGGCTAGACACTGATGGGAAACCGCAATCGATCACGACACTCAGTGGCGACGGTAAAATTACCCGTTTCCCAGAGCCCGATTGATAAAATGCTCCTTATCGCTAGCGTATCCGTAATGTCAGTTTTTAGTAAAGACGCTTGCGATCACACTCTGTAGACCCAATAGTTATGCTTATGGTTATAGTTGATAGCTATCAGCGTTACGGAACTCGATACAAATTTTAACTGGAGCTCGTTATGTTCAATTCTCTCACATCAATGTTTAAACAATTGATTGAAGGCCAGGACCTAAGCAAAAACCAAGGCACATCACCTAATATCGCCATCGCGAGTTTGTTGTGTGAAGTCGCGGGTGCCGACCATCAGATCAATGAATCAGAAAGAGTCGCTAAGCTACAGCTTCTGCAGCGTTTGCTGGATTTAGATGAAGAACAAGCAAAGGTACTGCTCGCGCAAGCAGAGCCGAAAGTAGAGCAATCAGTATCGCTGTATGACTTTACATCGCAACTCAGAGACCTATCTCAGCCAGTGCGAATCGACTTAATCAAAGCGATGTGGGAAGTAGCGCATGCCGACGGGGAAATTGACCCTATCGAAGATTCTGTGATCCGTAAAACAGCGGAGCTGCTCTACGTTGACCACAGTGACTTCATCAAGAGTAAGTTAAGTGTTTTAGGCGAAAATTAGTGCCTGAAATAATGAATTGGAAACTGAAATAAATAAAAGCGACGGGTTAAGAAACCGGTCGCTTTTTTGAATCGGTAAACTGAAAGCTGACTAAACAGGGCTGAGAGGAGCTAAAAATTTAGCTACAACATAGTTAATGTGAGTTTCGCAAGATTATAAGCATCGACATAACCCGAGTGCTGACGACCTTCCCACTCAATATTTTTGGCTTCTTGAGCAGCGCGGTGACCAATGCGTTTGTCTTTCAAGCGATTCTGAACACGGTAAAGCGTTGCGATGTTTAAGAACTCGCTAAACGGAGGTTCAATGCCTTTCTCAATACACTCTTTGTGTAAGATAAGATCGTCGCGTCCCCACGCTGCGTAGATTTTCTTTGGGCCACCGAAGTTCTTAATCATCGACTTGATAACAGACTCTAATGGGCGACCCTGCTTTTCGATTTTACGAGGGGTAATGCCCGTTAACTCGGCGCAAAATAGAGAGACTTCGTCTTTTTCGGGCTTAACGTAATATTGCGCGCGCTTCACGATGGTTCCAGATACAAGATCGATCTCAGCAAGACCAATTTCAATGATCTCCCCTGTTGTTCCTACACCGTCTTCGCTCCAACAGCACATTTCCAAATCGAAACACACCACTCGATTGTGATTCATACGTCGCCTAATTCTCTCGTCAAAAATTTCGTGAAATTGTACATGAGCCTAATAAAGAACTCGACCCCAGTTGCATCAAGTGCTCATTTAGCCTGCAATTGTGACTCGATTTCGGCCATTTGACTTACTTAGGTATAACATGCTGTCAGTTTTTTGAAGGAGCGCTTCAATGTCTTCATTAGTGCGGATGGTAGCCCCGATGCTTAGAGTGCAACTCAATAGCTGGCCAGAATGCTCGCAATGAGACTCACTCACCGTATCTAAAATACATTCTAAATAGCGAGACAATGAGTCATGTTCAGTGATGCTCGAAATGATACCGAACTCATCCCCTCCCATCCGGAATAGGTTATCTCCAGACTTCAAGCTCACTGAGATAACCTTAATCACATGGATAAGTAACGCATCACCGGCTGGGTGCCCAAACTTATCATTGATCTCTTTAAACTTATCAACATCAAACACTATTAAGCTAAACGGCTTATCGCTTTGTATCGATTGACCAAGCATCTTATTAAAAGCTCGGCGATTATAAATTTCCGTTAAACTGTCATGATTGGCAAGAAAGCGAAGTTCTTCTGTTCTTTCATCAATCATTCGATATAAGCGCTCTTTCTCTCGAATTTGCAGGTTCACAATATAAGCAAGCAGTAATGAGATAGTGGTACCAACTATGCCGATTCCCGCCAACACTAAGTAACCATTAAATGAAATACATGCATCTATCTTGAAGTCGATAATCCATTCACGGTTAGTTAATGTAATCGTCTTTGTAATGTGCTGCCCAGTTACCGCTTCATAACCATTGGTTTCGAACATTATCGGGGCATCTTCAGCTTCAAAACCGCTATCGGTAACACGCACATAAACGTCCATATCGCCGACAGTAGATGCCAGAAGTTTCTCAAAATAGTATGTGGTACGAACAACACCAATCACAACCCCTAACAAATTGTCCGTTTGACCATCAAACACAGGGTGGTAGACCAACATTCCGCTCTTAGGTGTGTTGCTGTCTAAACCATCTTGCAATAGACGAACTTTGTCTGAAATATTCGCTTCACGTGTTTTTTTAATGTTCTCAATGACCAGATTAAACCGCTCACGAGAAGAGTAAAAACCCAAAACACCGTTGTTCACTGGATCATTCGGATAAATATCTGTCGCGATAAATACGGGCTCGCCATCCAAGACATAACCATAAGTTTTTGGCCCATGTTTAGGGATAGTAAACATTCTATAGGATGGGTATTGAGCTTTCATTTTGGCGGTGTGCTCGGCGATATCTTCTACCGCTACTTTTTGCATCCACTGCAATCCGATCAGGCTTTTCGAGCCGTTAATCGTTTGCTGAGCAAAACGATCAAATCGGTCCCGACTATCGACATCATTAGAATAGAAAAAATTCGCACCGGAACCGATATAAGCGACATCGTTATCAATAAACGCTTTTAAACTGAGCGTTTGATGCTGAGCAAAGCTATCCAGATTCTCATTCAAAGACCTATTTTGATTCGCCGCAACCAAAACAAAACACAACACCGTCATCAAAAATGTGGCAAAAAAGACAACTAACGGCAAAGTTCGTTTCTTCAACCCTGTTATAGGGTCGGTAGTGTGGGGCATACAGCTTCCCATATGATGTTATTTTGAGTCGAAAGTATACACTGCCGGAATGCTAGGCTCTATTTATCTTTGACTCTCACAATGGGATAAAACTAACACTATTTACAACCCATGGACATTTACGGCTAATAAACCAACAAATCTCGATTAACTTTCAAGCTAACTCACCAAAAAGCCAGTTTATTGAAAACATTAAATAAAGCCCTTAAGCCTTGAATATGCTAGTATCCACCCATATTTATAGCTTGAAAGTGACCATTTCGGCCTTATGCCACTGAGTTTCTTTCCAACCTGTATATTCCTTTAAACCGACGAATATACCGTTAAATCAATTTTAAAGAGAAATCACTATGATCGTTGATTTGAACCTAATCCCACAAACGTTTGATATGCTTCACGCAGGCCTAACTGCATCAAGCGTTTTACTACTGCTAATTGCCGTTTCTCGTAAAACCAAAGTGGTCGAGAAAGTCGTAGAAAAACCAGTAGAAAAGGTCGTTGAAGTTGAAAAGCCAGTTGAGAAAATTGTCGAAGTAGAGAAAGTAGTAGAAGTTGAACGTGTGATCGAAAAAGTAGTAGAAGTTGAATCTAAGCTTGCTACAGCACCAACAGACTCTGCAATGCAGCTACTGTCTATCATGCAGCAAGAAGCGCGCCTTATCGACTTCTTAAAAGAAGACCTAACGTCATTCTCTGATGAAGAAGTTGGCGCAGCAGCTCGTGTTATTCACACTGGCGGTCAAAAAGTATTGGCTGATTACGTAACGCTGTCTCACATCCGCACTGAAGATGAAGAAACACGTATCACTATCGCTGAAGGTTTCAACCCTCAAGAAATTCGCCTAACTGGCAACGTAACGGGCAATGCACCATTCAACGGCACACTAGTTCACAAAGGTTGGAAAGCAACTGACATGAACCTGCCTAAGCTTGCTGAAAACTACGATGCATCTGTAATTGCACCGGCAGAGGTGGAGCTATAATGGAACACCAAAGTCATTCAGCTCAAGAGCCATCTTCTCAAGAGCAAAACCAGGTACCCAAGTTCAGTGTTGGTATCGATTTAGGTACTACACATTGCGTTTTGTCTTACATAGACACAAGCAATGAAGACGCTCGCGTTGAGGTGATGCAAATCCCTCAACTGACGGCGCCAGGTACAGTAGAAACTCGCAGCCAACTTGGCTCGTTCCTATACCAACCGCACGAACATGAAATGAATGCGGGCTCTCGCGTTCTTCCTTGGTCTTCAGAGCCAAAAGCGCTAGTGGGTGCAATTGCTCGTAACCTTGGTTCTAAAACCCCTATCCGTTTGGTAGCAAGTGCAAAATCTTGGTTATGCCACGGTGGTGTTAACCGTCGCGATGCTTTCCTTCCTGCAGGCAGCCCTGGAGAAGTTGAAAAAGTATCTCCGCTTAAGACAACTGAATTGTACCTTGAGCATCTTAAAGACGCATGGAACCACGCAAACCCAGAACACAAACTGGCAGACCAAGATGTAACGATCACGGTTCCAGCTTCGTTTGATCCTGCGGCTCGTGACCTAACAGCAGAAGCTGCACGTAATGTTGGTTTCACTCACCTAACGCTTCTTGAAGAGCCACAAGCGGCTCTGTACAGCTGGATTGATAACAGCAACGACACATGGCGTGATGAAGTAAACGTTGGTGACATCGTTCTTGTTGTCGATATCGGTGGTGGTACAACCGACCTTTCGTTAGTTGAAGTAACACAAGATGACGGCAACCTAAGCCTGAACCGTATCGCAGTAGGTGAACATATCCTACTTGGCGGCGACAACATGGACTTAGCACTGGCTTACCGCTTGAAGATGAAACTGGCGCAAGAAGGCAAAGAACTGGCTCCTTGGCAGGTTCAAGCAATGACTCACGCATGTCGTGATGCGAAAGAAGCACTGCTTAACGATGCTGAACTGCAATCTGTGCCTATCGTTGTTCCAAGCCGTGGTTCTAAACTGCTTGGCGCAACACTGAAAACAGAACTGACTCAGCAAGAAGTTCAACAAACATTAGTGGACGGCTTCTTCCCTAAAGTTGCTGTAACTGAGCACCCTGTACAAAAGACGCGTGGCGCACTGACTCAAATGGGTCTGCCTTACGCTCAAGACGCAGGTATTACTCGTCACATTGCCGCATTCCTTTCTAAGCAAGCGAACGCGCTTTCTGGAAATAGCGAAACGGCTCAGCAAGATTTCAACCCGTTTGCAAACATGCCCGGTATGCCCGGTACGCAAGGGTCAGAAGCGCCAGCGGCAGACTTCATCAAGCCAACAGCAATCCTGTTCAATGGTGGTGTTCTAAAATCGAACCTACTTGCTGATCGTCTTTCAGATACGATCAACGAATGGTTGATCAATGCTGACGAAGAGTTCGCAAAACAGCTTTCAGGTTTAGATTTAGACCTAGCGGTTGCAAGTGGCGCTTCATACTACGGCGCAGTTCGTCGTGGCCAAGGCGTTCGTATCCGCGGTGGTATCGCTTCTTCTTACTACGTAGGAATTGAAAGCGCGATGCCAGCTATCCCAGGTATGGCTCCTCCGATGGAAGCTTTGTGTGTTGCACCATTTGGTATGGAAGAAGGTTCAAGCGTACAAGTACCTAGCCAAGAATTCGGTCTAGTGATTGGTCAGCCAGTACACTTCCAGTTCTTCGGTTCAACCATTCGTCGTGAAGATGAAGCGGGTACGCACCTTGATCACTGGGCGCCTGAAGAGCTTGATGAGCTTCCTGAAATCCAAGTGACATTGCCGGTTTCTGAAGGCCGTCGCGAAGGTGAAGTGGTTCCAGTGACTTTGGCTTCTCGCGTTACTGAGCTAGGCACCTTACACCTAGAAGCGATTGCTACTGACAACGGTCAGAAGTGGCACGTTGAGTTCGATGTTCGTGAAGACTCGAATAACGACTCAAACGAACAAGCATAATGAATCAACGGCACCTTAGCGGGTGCCGTTACTTTATCAATGCATTTCTCAATCTAGTCCTGCCTGTTTCTCAGGAATGACGTTTACGAATAACAACAATAAGACCAAAGCTATCAAAAAACTGGTCATCACTCTGGAAGAATAAGGTTTTGTATGGCAACTCCTCGTTTTTTAGTCGGCATTGACTTAGGTACAACCAATACGGTTGTCGCTTACTGTGAAATCAACGACGACCTACAACATGCTCCCGTTTCTCTTTTCGATATTGACCAACTCATCGGCCCCGGTGAAGTGGTTCGCAAGCCCCTACTTCCATCCTTTCGTTACCACCCAGCACAAGGTCAAATCTCCCCTTCTGACCTGACGATGCCGTGGGAACCAAGCCCCGTTGAAGGCGATATTAAGAACGTTATCGTCGGTGAATGGGCTCGTGAATTAGGCGCTAAGGTTGAAGGCCGCCAAGTATCGAGTGCTAAGAGTTGGCTATCACACCAAGCGGTTGATCGTAACTCCGACATTCTGCCTTGGGCTGGCGCAGCTGATGTCGATAAAGTCTCGCCAGTTGTGGCGAGTGCAAGCTACCTCAACCACATTCGCCAAGCATGGAACTACCGTAACCCGAGCAACAAGCTGGAAGACCAAGATGTTGTGGTTACCGTTCCTGCTTCCTTCGATGAGACAGCACGTAAGCTAACACTCGAAGCCGCAGAACTGGCGGGCTTAGGTAAGATTCTATTACTCGAAGAGCCGCAAGCCGTTTGTTATGACTGGTATGCCCGTCACCAACAAACCGCAGCAGATGAACTTCAACAAATCCCACTGATTCTAGTGTGTGATGTTGGAGGTGGTACCACCGATTTAAGCTTAATTGAAGCCAAATTCGATGCGAACAGCGACGGTAATAACGAGCTCGCACTCGACCGTATTGGTGTTGGTGAACACTTGATGCTCGGTGGTGACAACCTCGATTTAGCCCTTGCCCACCTTGCAGAGCAACGCTTCAATCAAAACAAAAAGCTGAATGCCTCTAGCCTAACCAAACTGATTCAACAGACTCGCGCCGCAAAAGAGAGCCTGCTTTCTGCCAATGCGCCCGATGATGTAAAGATCACCATGCTGGGCAGCGGTTCAAAACTGCTTGGCGGTACTAAGAGTATTGGTTTAACTAAACAAGAAGTCCATCAAATCGCATTGGAAGGTTTCTTCCCGCTTTCTGAGTTTACTGAAACACCCGACAAACGCCGCAGTGCTGTGGTTGAGTTTGGTCTGCCTTACGTGGCTGACCCTGCGGTGAGTAAGCACGTTGCAGAATTCCTAGCAACGCACCAACAAGTGTCTAAAGCCGCATTGGAAAACTCAGACTATATTGAGTTCGATGACACCAAACCTGCAATTCCAGTTGGCGTGCTGCTCAATGGTGGTGTGTTTAACAGTGAACTGGTAACAGAGCGAATTACTCAGCTACTGGGCAACTGGAACGGTTCTCCTATCACAGTGCTTGATAACCCTCATCCAGATTGGTCTGTTGCCCTTGGCGCGGTTGCCTTTGGTAAAGCACGCCGCGGTGCACAGCTGAAAATCGGTGGCGGTGCTGCCCGTTCTTACTTCTTGCATCTGCAAGAGAAAAACAAGATGGGTAAAGCGCTTTGTCTGCTTGCCAAAGGAACCGAAGAAGGCCAAGAGATACGCTTGAACAGCCGTCGTTTCTCGCTGACTTTAGGTGAGCCAGTACGATTTAATCTTCTGACTTCAACACACGATCAAATTGCTCATGACACCGCCATTCAAAACGGTGTGATGGTCAATGTGGATGCCGACTTGTTCTCCCCTCTTCCACCTTATATTTCTACGCTGGAAGGGTCTGGTACTGCAGAGCTTCAAGCCAACCAAAAAGAACGCGTCGAAGTACTGCTCGCTTGTCAGTTAACCGAAGTCGGCACATTGAAAATGGAGTGTGTTAGTATAGAAGATGACTCTAAGCGTTGGTTGCTTGAGTTTGAAGTAAGAAACAAGCAAGGCGATGAATCTGATACCTCCGCGCTTCACCCAAGATTGGAAGAGTGTAAGGAGTTGATTTCTCGCCTGTACAGCGGCAACAAGAAGAGTGCTGAATCGAAAGAGATCAAAACACTATCGAAAGATCTTGAGAAGCGACTAGGTAAACGCGATGAATGGGACTTCACGACCCTTCGTCATCTATTTGATACCTTCTCATTAGGTCGTAAACGTCGTCGCCGCTCAGAAGCACACGAGAAGAACTGGCTACGTTTGGCGGGATACTCGCTACGTCCTGGCTTTGGCGATCCGACTGACTCATGGCGTATCGAACAGATTTGGGGCCTTTACCAACAGAACATTCAGTTCAAGAACCACCAAGGCTGGACAGACTGGTGGGTATTCTGGCGTCGTGTGGCCGGTGGACTAAACCAAGAGCAGCAAGAGAGTATCTTGGCGGACATCGCTAAATACCTTCACCCAGGTGCAATGAAGAACCCTAAGACAGCCAAAGATGCGCAAGACAATGGTTATGAAGCCATGGTTCGTTTAGCGGCGTCACTTGAGCAACTTGAGGTTGAAGACAAAGTGCTGCTGGCAAGTTGGTTCTTAAGCAAGGCGATTAACCATAATCAGTTTGAGCAAGCGCACTGGTGGGCGCTAGGTCGATTGGCTTCAAGAACACCTTTGTATGGTAGCCAACACAGCGTGATTCCTAGAGAACAAGCTGAACAATGGTTACCCAAACTGCTTGAGCAGAACTGGCATAAAGAGCAGATGATCGCCTTTGCAGCGGTGATGATTTGTCGAAAAACCGGTGACCGTCAGTTTGATATCTCTGACGACTATCGCAATCAAGTGATTGAGAAGCTTAAGCAAAGCAAGGTACCTGACTCATGGTTAACACTAGTGAGTGAAGTGACTGAGCTTTCTGAGAGTGAATCTAAGCGTGTGTTTGGTGATGCGTTACCAAGCGGATTAAGCCTAATCAATAACTAGGTTTGAAAACGATTAGCTTTCGTTGCTAATGGTAAAGAAGCTAGCAAGAAAAGAAAAAGCCACTTTCGATTCGTTGAAAGTGGCTTTTTTATTGGTGGCTTAAGGCTGGTATGTGTAATCGACTTATAGCTTTTTGGTTAAGAGCCTTAGCCGTGTTGCAGTTCATCATTGTTAATGTTTGGTTCCAGTTGGGTTGATAGGAAAATCCGTATTTTCATAAATGTCAGATAGTTTTTTCGGTTTCTTCTCTTTTGCTCCTTTGTTCGATTGATTATGAGTTTCGCTTAAAAGCCATTCCTCATGCATTTTTGCTGAATCCAAAAACTCTGGATCCTCCATTGCTTCCTTGCGAAGTTTATTTACACGTTCGAGAGTATCCCAAATCATAATACTTCACCTCCACTAAGGCAGTAATATAAAGATAGCTCAACCCCATGAAACTTCAACTAACCCAATGAGATAGCGATCTCAATTTCGTAATTCACTCGCTTTAAATGAGTGGATATGGTCACCTTTAGTTGGGCTCAAATAGTGGGTCTTTCCCCATGATCTTCGAAGATCATTAGGCACAAAAAAAGCGAGCTCGATGCTCGCTTTTTGTTTATCTATCTGTTGCTCGGATTACCAGCACTAGCTCGATTAAATCACACCGAGGTTAAGCACGGTTACCAATTTTCACCTTGCCATTGGTAGCAAACCAAAGGGCTTCTGAACGACGACGACCGATTAAAATCGGGCCATCATCGTAGAACAAAAAGTTCTTCCAATGCTTCTTGAAAATCGCCCATTTGGTTTCAAGAACATTGTACTTTTCATAACAAAAATAAACAGTTACGTCATCTTGCCAATCAATAAAGTTAAGAATCTCTTCTGGCATTTCAGGCTCATCCGCTTCCCAATGCGCCATCCAGCTGATCTCTTCATTCCAGTTCGATGCTTTGCTTGGCCAGTCTTGCGAGCTCAGTCGTTCTGCGTCTGGGCTTTGAGGGCTCACGTTCTCTTTCCAGAACTGAGATGCTCTCGCCTGTGTCATTGGCTTAATCTTTTCCAAGTCCTCTGCCGGCAGCGGCATTGACTGGTGTGTGAAAATCCATTTTCTTTGGTATTCGTCCAAAGTTGTGTATGACATCAAAATTCCTCAAATATCTTCTCAGGCTGATGGATTTACCATGCCTATCTGTTCTTTTTGATGCAGTGACGGTTTCATTTTATCTATGTCGTCACTGCCTCTAAATCTGTATTTACGCTTAATTGGTACTTACGCCTAATGACTATTGATCTCTATACAGCGCGTCTATCTTCCCAGTTTGGGTTAACTAATGCCGTCAGTATATGGTCTTCCCATTTACCGTTAATCTGTAGGTAGTCTTTAGCAAAACCTTCTCGGACAAAACCAAGATGTTCTAATACACCAGCACTGCGTTCGTTGTGAGGCATGTAGCCCGCCATTAAGCGGTGCATGTTCTGCACATCAAACATGTAGTCTTTGGCCATGTTCAAACCTCTGCGCATGTAACCGTGGCCCTGTGCACTTTGCGCCAATGAGTAACCGACATTACAAGCGTAGAACGGGAAACGAGACAAATTACTGAACGATATGGTGCCTAACATTTCATTAGAGTCAGCGTTAATCAGTAAACAGTAATAGCCTAGCCCCATTTTATGAAGCTCGTTTAACTTGATCAGTCGCTGCGCCCAACTCGCTCTATCAAAGAACGCGTCTTCGCGAATCGGTTCCCAAGGTTTCAGATACTCTCTGTTAACCTGAAAGTACTCGCTGATCATGCCAGCATCATCGATTTCAGCCGTGCGTAGAATCAGATTACCATCATGCTTATAAATGCGCTCTGGTGTACTCAAATCTTCCATAATCTTGTTCTTATTCGATCAGTTCTTTCTGATACCGTAATCACGAAGCTTATTCGCAATTGAGGTATGAGATACATTCAAACGTTTTGCTAGCTTACGGCTTGATGGGAAAGACTGATAAAGCTTCTCTAGAATCTGAGATTCATAGTCTTTCATGATCTCGTCAAGCGAGCCGTCTAAGCTCAAGTTCGCCATTCCAGCAGTCATGGTTTCAAGCTGTGGCAGGTGGAATTGCTCAACCGTTAGCGTGTCTGAATCCAACTCTGTCAGTGCGCGTAGAACCATGTTGTCTAACTGACGAATGTTGCCCGGCCATTGGTAATTACCAAGCTGGTCGACTAACTCTTGAGTCAATTTTGGTTTTAACATACCTAACTGCTGCGCGTACTTTGCAACGAACAGTTCCAACAGTGGCGCTACGTCGTTTGAGCGTTCACGCAATGCAGGGATAGACAGAGTCAGTACATTCAAGCGGTAAAACAAATCTTCACGGAACGAGCCCGAGTCGGCTAATTCAGAAAGACGGTGGCGCGTTGATGCAATAATACGAACATCCGCGTGCATCTCTTCTTCTTCACCAACACGACGGAATGAACCATCTTGTAGGAAACGCAGCAGCTTGATTTGAAGATGCGGGCTCATCTCGCCAATTTCATCTAAAAATACCGTACCGCCATTCGCTTGCTCGAAAATGCCTTTATGACCTTGCTCATGGTTGAATGAACCCGGCGCATGACCAAACAATTCCGTTTCCGCTACGTCATCAGGCATCGATGCACAGCTTAGAATCAAGAATGGGAAAGACGATCGATTTGAACGGTTATGACACGCTTTCGCCAGCATCTCTTTACCCGTACCTGTATCGCCTTCAATTAATAGAGGCTGATCCAGCATAGCCAATTTCCTAGCTTGGCTGATCAAGGCTTTATGGCGATTAGAGACACCAACAAAGTGTTCAAAACCCAGGTTGTTCTGTTCTGGGATTGAATCTGGCGAGTTCATCTCTTGATTACAAGAACGAATCGTCATTACTGCGCTTGCCAGTACCGCTTCGTTGACATCACCACCAAGGTAAATCGGCAGGATCTCAATAGAGAAATCTAAGCCATCTAACACGACAACTTCACGATGGCGCGTTACATCGCCTTCGATCCAACGAGCAAAGTTAAAACTAGGAACAAACGTCGCGAGCGGTTCACCGATGACTTCATCTTCTTGTTTGTTGAAGAGGCTCAATGCGGCGTGGTTAGCCATATCGACTGAGCCTTTAAGGTCAATCGCAATCACAGGATCAGGTAGGTTTGCCAGCAGAGCAATCAGCTCTGTGTTATGCCTTTCGCTTGGCATAAATTGGATTTTACGTACATCCTTCACACCTGAAATTCGGCGAATTTCAGCCATAAGTTCACTAAAAGCATCAAAATCAATATCAGGGCAGTTTAGATAAATAATACCTTTAACATCAATTTCGATTCCTCTTAAATCAATGCTTTTTGAGGCCAAGATATCGAGCAACTCACGCGTTAAGCCGAGTCTGTCTTCACACAATACTTCAAGACGCACAAATAGTCCTATTATAGGTGTCAGGATAAGTTGACAGTAGTGTGGATTAAGCTCTGAGTTCAGTCAAGAAGAAGAGTTATCATATATCTATTCAATTTTTAGATATCAACACCTTAGAAAGATCTAAAACCATTCACCACACTTATCAACATTTCCAACCGTAACACCTCGCAACATCCCCTTACTTTATAAATGGTTATTTTATGGAACTAAAGTCAAATCACCCATAGCCTATATTCTTCCGTATAAAAACATCGGCTTAAATATGAAATACTCTAAACTATTCCTCACAATAATCAGTACCTTCTCTGCGTCTAGTTTTGCAATGACTTCTTTCGATACAAGAAGTGTTGGCATGGGCAGCACTGGAGCTGCGTCAGCCTCTTACCTAACATCCAGTTTTCATAATCCTGCTTTAGCGGCTCGTTATAAAGAAGGAGATAACTTTGGGTTAATTCTTCCCGTTCTCGGAGCAAGGGTTCATGATGCAGATGACATGATCGACAAGTTGGATCACTTCCAAGATATTGATGAACGATTGCAATTTGATCCCGGGAATGAAGAACTATTAGAGGAATGGCGCAAAGCTTTAAAACAACTAGATAACGGAAACTTAAACGTAGAAGCTAATCTAGGTACAGTATTCGCTATTCCAAATAAACACCTGAGCACCAACTTCTTCATTAAATCTCAAGTAGCCACCATTGCTAGATTCAATGTGAATGATGATGACTTACAAAATGATAACCCTACAGATTCAGAACTGCTCTCAAGTGGTCAAGCGGTTGGTATAGCAATTGTTGATGTAGGTTTTACTTTTGCTGATACATTTACTTTTCAAGAACACGATTTTATGTTGGGTATTTCACCCAAATACCAACGAATTTATGGTCTGAACTACGTTGAAACACTGGATGATTTAGATGACGACTTTGATATTGAAGAGGATTACGTAGAAAAATCCGCATTCAACATAGATTTTGGTGCTGCTTATGAATGGGGAGATAACACCATTATTGGGTTGTCTGCTAAGAACCTCCTGTCACAAAAGCTAAAAACTAAAACTCACATGGGACAAAAAGCAACGGTACTTGTTGAACCAGAATATGTATTAGGTATTTCCTATGATAAATCGTGGTACAACCTTACAGCGGATATTGATTTAAACGCCGTCAAGCACTTTAAAGAGTACGACTACAAAACTCAGTATGCAAAAGTGGGCGCTGAGCTTGATGCATTCAGTTGGGCTCAACTTCGTTTAGGCTATATGCATAGTTTAACTAACTATGCAGATGACCTAGCCACTGTAGGCTTAGGCTTTAAACCATTCGGTATCTTTGGATTCGATTTAGCGGCACAAGTAGGCAAAGATAATAACTACGGGGCTTCTGCTCAGCTCATCATGCATTTTTAGTCTCTGCCAAAAGAACAATTTAAATAAACCGCACCCATTTTGTGGGTGCGGTATTGTTATTTGAGAGTGATACGCTTTATTTCTGAAAGGACGGCTTTGCGGAGGTCTGCCAGTTTTACTTTTCTCTCGTTATGCCAAGGCATAGGTCGAAGCAATGTCATGGCTTTTAGACCCAGTCTTGCAGTAAGAATACCAACACCTAGCCCCTGCCCTGCTCGAGCTGAGACTTTGCCTGCAAGATCCATCGAGACGAGATCCATACTTGCATCAATCGCGAGCTCACTTGCTCCTGCAGCGGCCATGTTGATTAACACCAGTTTAAATAGCTTAATGCGAGACCAGTAGCCAAGCTCAATGCCATACACATCAGCAAGCTTGTCTATCATGGTGAAATTTCGCCAAGCCACCAACAACATATCAGCCGCCGCCAATGGACTCACCGCGACCAAAGCCGCCGATTCGGTCGAAAACTTAGTGACGATTTGAGTCGCTACTTTGTCTTGTTGACTCACGACTAACGCATCGTACATATCCAACACTTCTGCATCACTGTGTGCAGGGTTAATGCTGTTTCGCCACTTATCGTACGAAGGAGACTCAGCGATAATGCCGCCTTGCTTGGCGATGTTTTCACAGAACGCTTTGCCCTTGCCGACACTTTGACTTTGGAGTAGCTCTTCACTCTGCTCTTGCACACTAAAGTGATCTTTAAGTGAACGCAGTTTCCACAGCTCTTTGCCTATTGCGCCTAAACCCAATGAAGCAATGGCAGCAATAAAGCCTGCCCAACCTAACGCAAGCCAATCAGCAGTTTGAATTGCGGTAATGACCGATTCAATTGCTTGCCATCCAACTAGGCCAGAAAAAGCGACCAATAAACCCGTTCCAAACCACTTCTTCTTTTTGCTCGGTCGAATCACTTGTTCCAATTGCTGCTCAGCTTCACCATCAAGTTCGGCTTCCACTTGCGGTGCGACAGGGACAAATTTCTCTTGCTCTGTGAACAGTTGTTGAGCACCTAAATCCGGGCCAACGTCGGTCTTGTCTTGCTCATCAAAAGAGGTCTTCAACGGTTCATTAAAGACCTGCTTTGTTTTTAATTCACTCATTTTGATTGCCTCAATTACTTCAACTTGTCGCCAATGAGATACTCTAAAACCTTGTCGACTCTTAGATGTTGGCAAGGCTCATCGGAATGTTGCTCCATCGGTCTAAAGCTCGTGAAATCAAACTGGTTGGTTTCCCAATACTGTTTGTTGGGCAACTTACGCGGCACCTCTCCCGGATACATGGTTTGAGGGACATTATCCAAAGTCACACCTTGCAACGCCGGAACATTGTCTGAGCCAGACGAGATATAACCCGCGCTGGTCGCTTGAATAGACGCGATACTCATACAACTCATGTCGATGTGTTCAAACGCCGCCTGCTGCCAAGCCGGATGTACCATCTGTTGTAACAGTGACACCAAGTTCGGATGTTGATCCGGTGTCACGTGGTCAGTCTTGGTGGCTGCAAACAAGATCTTGTCGATCTTCGGCGCAAATAAACGTCTTAAGATATTGCTTCGACCGTACTTAAAGCTCTTAAGTAACTGTTCTAACGCGCCACGCATATCCATGAAAGAGTCATAGCCCGCATTAAGTGGCTGTAAGCAATCCACCAACACGATTTGTCTGTCGAACGTCGCGAAGTGATTCTTGTAGAACGCTTTCACGACCTTCTGTTGATACTCTTCATAACGCGCTTTCAGTACCGCATAGTTACTTGTTTTTGAGAACTTACCCTCAGGTGCGAGACACGGGAAGAATTGCAACACAGGCGCGCCTTCAAGCTCACCCGGTAATACGAATCGACCCGGTTGTACCCAATGCAGTCCGTTACTTTTACAAGTATGAAGGTACTGGGTGTAGCTATCGGCAATCGCGACCAGTTTCTTTTCGTCCGCTTCTGCTAGCAAATCGATATCACCACGCATTACGTTCCACTGTTGCGAGTAAGTTTCTCTGTCGCCTTTCAATGCGGCAAACTGAGATTGGCTCCAGGTATCGAAGTCCATATCCAGTAACGGCAAATCAAGCAACCATTCACCTGGATAATCGACAATATCGAGATAAAGGGTGCTGTTTTTACTCAGTAGCTTTTTCGCGCCCTTCGCAGGCTTATATTTGATTGCTAGACGAATCTCACTGACATCACGCGTTGGCACTGGCCATTCTGGTGGCTGTGCATTCAACGACTCCATCGCTTCATCATAAGAGAAGCGTGGAATCATCATGTTGTGTTGCGGGATACGCTTTGCGCCAATAATTCTTCCATCTCTCGCCGATGCAAGCAGTGGCAAGTTTTTGTGGGTAGACGTATGAAGAAGCTGATTAACCAGCGAAGTAATGAATGCTGTCTTACCCGCACGAGAGAGCCCCGTGACCGCTACTCGAATATGAGAATCCGTTCCTCTGCTTATAAAGTCACTCATTTCTTGAGTTAGGTGTTTCATTAGAACGACTCCGTGATAGTTAGGCTAGCTGGTTATGATAATAGAAAGGCAAGCCTATGTTCTTTCCACGTTGGGATAGTTTGTATGCTTTTGCTTATGTTGATGAGTATGCAATACACATTCTTAATGCTAGATGAATAAAAGCCCCTGACTACATTCATAATCAGGGGCTTTAGAATTTTTGCACGATATCCGACGTCTAATCGTCTTCAATCAACTTGTAGATAACAAACAGTGCAATCTCTGCAATTAGCCAAAGCGCACATGTAATCGTCACGTATTTATTATCAAAGATACTGATCCCTTTCAAGATCAGGTCGTAGCCAACAAAAGCACCAATCACCACTGCCAAGATAATCTGTAGGATCTGAATAAAACGAGGCATTCCTCTCTCCTATGTTCTTATATCAAACTATGTGTTTATCACTATATCATTGATAATAAGACAAAAGTGCAGATAATGCTGCACTTTTGTCTTTAACTTTCTGTCAAAAATTGCAATTCAAACGCTGAAGTTAGCTACAATTACGATTTTTTGGCGTCGATTAATTACGCTTTCTCAGCTTCAGCAATCTTCACTTTCCACGTGTCAGGGCCGATCTGGTGTGCGTTCACGCCGTTAGAGTCAACCGCTACCGTTACAGGCATATCTTCAACTTCAAACTCGTAAATCGCTTCCATACCGAGATCTTCAAACGCAACAACGCGTGCTTTTTTAATTGCTTTTGCGACTAAATAAGCTGCACCACCAACCGCCATTAGGTAAACCGCTTTGTGCTCTTTGATTGATTCAACCGTTGCAGGGCCACGTTCCGCTTTACCGATCATGCCCATAATGCCAGTTTCGTTCAGCATCATGTCAGTGAACTTATCCATACGTGTTGAAGTTGTTGGGCCCGCAGGACCTACCGCTTCATCACCTACAGCATCAACAGGACCCACGTAGTAAATGAACTTACCTTTGAAATCAACGCCAGCTGGTAAGCCTTCGCCGCTTTCTAGCATGCCTTGAATACGTTTATGAGCAGCATCACGACCGGTTAAGATCTTACCTGACAGAAGAACCGTTTCGCCGGTCTTCCACTCTTGTACGTCTTCTTTAGTCACTTCATCAAGGTTAACACGACGTGTATTTGCGCCCGCTTCCCAAGTGATGTCTGGCCACTCTTCTAACTTAGGTGGCGTTAGCTCTGCTGGGCCGCTGCCATCTAGTGTGAAGTGAACGTGACGCGTTGCTGCACAGTTCGGGATCAAACATACAGGCTTAGAAGCAGCATGAGTTGGTGCTGTTTTGATTTTTACATCAACCACAGTAGTGAGACCGCCAAGACCTTGTGCACCAATGCCAAGCTTGTTTACACGGTTGAAGATGTCTAAACGAAGCTCTTCTTCTGCGTTCTCAGGACCTTTCTCGATAAGCTCTTGGATATCGATGTGTTCCATCAAAGATTCTTTCGCTAGCACAGCTGCTTTCTCAGCCGTACCGCCGATGCCTATACCTAGCATACCCGGTGGACACCAGCCTGCACCCATTGTTGGCAGCGTCTTCTCTACCCATTCTGCAATATCATCAGAAGGGTTCAGCATAACCATCTTGGTTTTGTTCTCAGAACCGCCGCCCTTAGCCGCGATTTGAATTTCAACTTTGTTGCCTGGAACCATATTAATGTGGACAACCGCTGGTGTGTTGTCTTTGGTATTAATACGCTTACCTGCAGGGTCCATTAGGACAGATGCACGCAATGGGTTATCTGGGTTGTTGTAAGCTTGACGAACGCCTTCATCAACCATCTGTTGTACTGTTTGATCCGTTTCCCACCTAACATCCATACCGATGTTCACGAAACAAGTAACAATACCCGTATCCTGACAAATTGGACGATGGCCTTCCGCAGACATGCGCGAGTTGATAAGAATCTGAGCGATCGCATCTTTAGCTGCTTGGCTCTCTTCTTTCTCGTACGCTTTTTCTAGGGCTTGGACAAAGTCTAAAGGGTGATAATAAGAAATGTACTGAAGTGCGTCAGCGACACTGCTGATCACATCTTGCTTACGAATAACCGTCATTGCATGCCTCTTTATTGTTCTGGTTCCATGTGGGTTCACAGTTTGACTATATGTGCCAAATCGAATTAGGTGGTTTAGCTTTTTATTGTGTTGAGCTGTATTTAGTTGCTTTAGCAATCGCTTGCATAGCTTTAAACTAAACCACTTGGATTACTCCGTTCTAATCAAGAACCCATTTTATTTTCAATTTATGATACTCTTGCTTCCTCTCACACGCCATGCAGTGATCGAACTCTTTGTCACAAATTAAACAAATGAATAACAACGAATTTCGCTCTATCCAAATCAAGCCGCTTGAATATCAATCAACTTTAGCTAAACAGCTGTTTTCCCATATTGAAAACCTGCCGTGGGCAATGCTATTACGCTCCGCTTCAGAAAGCCACGTTGATAGTCGATACGATATTTTAGTTGCTCAACCCATCGCCACCTTCGAGACAATCGGTGCAGAAACGACCGTTAATGTTAATGAGACGTGCGAGGTTTCAGACTCTGATCCTTTCGAACTACTCGACCAATATCAGCAACAATTATTGCCTGCGACTAAAGAGCACACTCAGTTGCCATTCGTTGGCGGCGCTTTAGGCTATTTTAGCTATGATTTAGGGCGCAGAGTCGAGACACTTCCATCACTCGCAAAGCGTGATATTGAAGCACCTGACATGGCAGTTGGCTTGTATGAATGGGCTGTTATCGTTGACCACCAATTGAAAACGGCGTGTATTGTCGGTAGCAATATCGATGAACATCATGATTGGCTAATGCAGCAGATGGCTCAATCACACCTATCACATGCGCCCTTTGGGTTAACCACACCGTGGCAATCCAATATGAGCGAAGAGAGCTACGCCACTAAGTTCGATAGTGTTCAAGAGTACCTGTTATCCGGGGACTGCTATCAGATTAACTTAGCTCAGCGCTTCAATGCCCAATACCAAGGTAGTGAATGGCTGGCTTATGACAAGTTAGAACAGTACAACTCAGCGCCCTTTTCGGGTTTTATCCGTTTGGCCGACTGCGCAATCATCAGTGTTTCGCCAGAGCGTTTCTTAGAACTCAAAGACAACGTCATTGAAACCAAGCCAATCAAAGGCACACGACCTCGTTCTGAGGACCCGATGATTGATAATGCCAACGCGCAAGACCTAGCAAGCGCCGATAAAGATGAGGCGGAAAACTTGATGATCGTCGACCTACTTCGTAATGACATTGGCCGAGTAGCAAAACCGGGCACAGTGCATGTACCAAAGCTCTTCGATATTGAAAGCTTCCCTGCCGTGCACCACTTAGTGAGCACGATACGAGCGGACCTTGATGACCAATACTCTGCAACTGACCTTCTGAGAGCCTGTTTCCCTGGAGGATCGATTACTGGCGCACCAAAAGTTCGCGCGATGCAGATCATTGAAGAGTTAGAACCGCATCGACGTTCAGCGTACTGCGGCAGTATTGGCTACATCAGCCGAAATGGCAGAATGGATACCAGTATTACCATTCGTACATTAGTCGCCGAGAACAACACGCTTTATGCTTGGGCTGGCGGTGGTGTGGTATTTGATAGTGATTGTGCTTCTGAATACCAAGAAACACTGGATAAGCTGAGTCGAATTCTACCGGTACTTGAAGATTGCTAAACCTAGTGTCATTAACTGCGAGTTCCGCGACTTAATGACGAGTTCCGTAGCTTAACGGCTAGCAAAAGTTCGATATAAAAAGAAACCGAAGGATCGTAAGATCACTTCGGTTTTTTAGTCTGTAAGTTAGAGTACATAACTCACAACGCCTTATTCGCGTGTTTAAGCGACCTTCACCGCTGAGACACCCCACTTCTTGAGCATCTCTTTCAGATCGTTGGCGGTGTAAGGCTTACTCAAAATGTCATCCATTCCACACTGAATACAACGTTCGCGTTCTTCCAATGTCGTTCCGGCGGTCAGTGCCACAATAGATTTAACGTAACCCTTCTCTCTTAGCTTCTCTGTTGCTTCAAACCCGTCCATAACAGGCATTCTGCAATCCATGAATACAATGTCGTATTCGTTGTCTGACGCGAGCTCAAACCCTTCGACACCATTACTTGCAATAGCTGGTTCAATCTCATGTTTACGGAGCATCTGTTGGATGATGATCTGGTTCATCTTAATATCATCAACCACCAGCACTTTAAGTAGTGACAATTCCGCCTCATACTCAAAGCCCTTGGCGACACTATCACTCTCTGCCGGAACATCGACAACTTGAAGAGGAATCGAGATGGTAAACGTCGTGCCTGAACCAACGACACTGGTCACCCCAATATCACCATTCATCAGAGCCACCAGTTTGCGACAAATCGCTAACCCAAGTCCTGTACCCTCATAGTTCCGACTACTTGAGTTATCTGCCTGCGTAAAAGGTTCAAACAGCGTCTTATGCGCCGATTCAGCGATTCCGACTCCGGTATCTTCTACAGAGAAAACAAATTGGTTTTTGTCCCACTCAATATCAACATTCACATGCCCTTCTTCTGTAAATTTAATCGCATTACCTATTAAGTTCACAAACAGTTGTGTGATGCGCTCTAAATCGCCTTGGAAATGGGAGGGAACGTTTGACGTAACACTGATATTGAATTCGAGCTGCTTCTCAATTGCTCGATTGACGAAGATGCTTTCAATCGTGTTTCTCAAATCACGTAGGGCAAATTTCTTTGGAATAAGCTCTAACATCCCTGCGTTAATTTTGCTGTAATCCAATAGATCATTAATGATGGTTCGGAGAAACTCTCCAGATTGGCTCAGGTTGTTCACTATCTCACGCTGAGAGCTATTCAGTTCGGTATCACTGATCAACTCGGCACTGCCTAGTAAGCCATTAAGTGGAGTTCTTAACTCATGATTAATCATGGCCACAAAGTCACGCGTTGCCCTTTCGGACTCTTCCGCTCGTTTACGTGATTCAATATTTCGGTTGATTGCTAGTTGATGGGTTAAGGCACTGCAGATAAGGTCCGTGACCAACAACAGTTGGCTTTGGATAAACTCGTAGTCTTGGTCTAACAACCTGACTCTGACGATTAACGCACCAACTATGACTTTTTCAACCTCTAAGGGCACGGTCAGTAGGTTGTCTTGCCAATGAGGTTCTTGAATGTCTTGCTCTAACACCTCGACAGTCTCATCGCCATAATCATAGGTCTGTAACTGAGGGATGAGCTTGGGAGGTAGAATCAAACGACTGGCTTCGATTAAGTAACTGTTAGTCACGTTGGTCGTTAGTTCAGATAGCATGACATCATCGAGATCATTTCTTAGAAACGCGCGCCCAAAATCAATCAACAGGTTGTCGATTTGTTCTTGGAATTCAATGCGGCGTATATTCGCGTTGGAGCGCTTTTCTAACTGACGCAAAGCAAGCTCAAGCTGTTGGTTAGCCTCGAACAGTTCGAGGCTCTTCTGTTCCAACAATCCTTCAGCCGCTTTCCTTGCCGCGATTTGACGCTTAAGCTTCTTCTCTAGGGCAGATGCCAGATCCATATTACTTTTCTACTTTGAGATTAAACCTAACCACGCTTTGGTCATCATTTTGTGGCGTCATCTCCACCGCGATAGATTCACCGTGGTATTCAGCACATCCTTCAATAAGCCCTAAGCAAACATGAGACATACACCTTGCGCTTTTGTAGTCAAAAACAAGTTGTGCTTCGTTCGTGGTGATAAAACTGAATTCAGGTGGCTCAGCATCTGGATAGAGCTTCTTCACTTCAACATGAATGTAACGCTCTACGTGCTGAATAAATTGAAAGGTGGTATTGCTGTGAGCAAGGCTCGCTTTATTCGGTAATGAGGCCAGTAAGTTCTTAAATACAGACTGCCCAAACACGCGTTGCAAGCTTGCCGCATCAATATCGGTTTTCTTACTCAAGTTGATAATCAACCTGACAAGGTCTTTGTGGTCGTAACTGCCGACCGACGTATAGATCCCTTCATCTTCTGACATTTCTAGAACTTCTTCCAAAAGCTCTAGCCCAAACTTGTCTTCAACAAGCTCTAAAAATTCGGTGAATATGATTCCTTTCATCTCATACCTTTTTTTCTATTTCTTTTTAGAATGGTCCACTAAGTTATTGTTATCAAATTCTTAAACAAAAAATCTACGTTTCGTCACCCAATTTTATGACATGGGTAACGCTTACTCGCCTGTATGCACATATTGAATATAGCAAAAATCGTCATTTTGAGGAGATTCATCGGTAAACAGCCTCTCATGACGCCCAATTGATAACTAAAAGAGGGAAAGTGAATGAAGAAAAACTCAATATTGGTAATCAACCCACGGTTATGTCTATAATTAAAATCATAATAATCAATATATTGGCTTGATATGAATAAAGAAAACTTCCTTCAGCAATTCCAACTTAACCCTACCGTTGGCTATCACCCAGAGTCAGTAGAGCGTGTTTCGCACATCAGTGGCGAGCAATTACGTAAAGCGGCAGTGGTGGTAGGTTTAGTTGAAAGAGAAGATGGTTTACATGTCATTTTTACTAAAAGAGCGGCTCATTTAAAGCATCACCCCGGCCAAGTCAGCTTTCCTGGTGGTAAACACGAACTTTCTGACCCTTCTATGCAATTCACTGCACTCAGAGAGCTCCATGAGGAGGTGGGAATTCGATCGGATCAAGTTAAAATTGTTGGGCAATTACCTGCATTGAGTACTATTAGTAAATTTTCTGTGACGCCGATTGTTGCCATGGTCGATCCTGACTATAAAGCCATCATCGATGAGAACGAAGTTGCCTCAATTTTTGAGGTGCCCGCTACCTATGTTTTAGACCAAGCCAAGTTACACAGCCACACTGTTAACTTTAAACAAATCAAGCATCGAGTTTTTGCTATGCCCTTCCAAGAGCACCTAATTTGGGGCGTTACGGCGCAAATCATCCATTCACTGCAGCAACATGTAGTGCAACAAATTACATAGCAACTACGTTTTGTTTAATCTCTGTTAACAAAATCCAGACTTTCTATGGAACAGATTTATTAATGCAATTTTACGCAAACGTTTCCCTGGTATAAATCTATACAACCCCGCCTTTCGCATAAATAAAAGTAATACCAAGCATAAACATAAATCACCTGTGGCACGCTATTTTCGTGATCAAAAATCCGTTTTTCGCATATCATGTGACACGCCGTTTCATTACATGATTTAGATCTATTTTTTGCAGAAGAAAATTCTGCAGAATTAGCCCCGACTTATTTCCTGTTCCCAAAAAATGAGTAATTTAACATGAACACAACAACTTCTTCGGCAAATGCCGTTAAAGATTCAAGCAAGTTTAACTATAAAGATTTTACCTGGTGTTTATCACTATTCGGTACAGCAGTTGGTGCTGGCGTACTATTCCTTCCAATCAAAGCTGGTGCGGGTGGTTTTTGGCCATTAGTTATCCTAGCTCTAATTGCGGCACCAATGACTTGGTTCGCACACAAATCTCTAGCTCGTTTCGTACTGTCTGCTAAAAACCCTGAAGCTGATATTACAGACACAGTTGAAGAGCACTTCGGTAAGACTGGCGCAAACATTATTACTTTTGCTTACTTCTTCGCTATCTACCCGATCGTTCTTATCTACGGTGTTGGTATCACAAACACAGTTGATTCTTTCCTAGTAAACCAAATGGGTATGGAATCTATTCCACGTCCTCTTCTTTCTGGTGCACTTATCCTTGCTATGACAGCAGGTGTTGTATTCGGTAAAGAGCTGATGCTTAAAGCAACTTCAGCAATGGTTTACCCACTAGTATTCATCCTACTAGCGCTATCTTTTTACCTAGTTCCTGATTGGAACACTTCAATGATGGACGTAAGCCCAGAATGGTCAACAATGCCTTCTATTATCTGGCTTGCTATTCCAATCATCGTGTTCTCTTTCAACCACAGCCCAATCATTTCACAGTTCTCTAAAGAGCAACGTCGTGTATACGGTGATGACGCAGTTAAGAAAACTGACGCGATCACTGGTGGCGCAGCAATGATGCTGATGGGTTTTGTAATGTTCTTCGTATTCTCTGTAGTGCTTTCTCTATCTCCAGAGCAACTAGCAACAGCACAAGCACAGAACATCTCTGTTCTTTCTTACCTAGCAAACGTACATGAGTCTCCACTTATCTCTTACATGGGTCCTCTAGTAGCGTTCGCAGCGATTACTTCTAGCTACTTCGGTCACTTCCTAGGTGCTCACGAAGGTCTTGTTGGTCTAATCAAGTCTCGCTCTGGTTCTTCAGTAAGCACTATCGAAAAAGCATCTCTAGCGTTCATCGTTGTTACTACTTGGATTGTTGCGGTAGTTAACCCAAGTATCCTAGGTATGATTGAAACAATGGGTGCTCCAATGATTGCAGCTATCCTGTTCCTAATGCCTGTATTCGCGATGCAAAAAGTACCAGCAATGGCTAAGTACAAAACTTCAGCACCTGTACAAATCTTTACAGCTTTATGTGGTCTAGCGGCTATTAGTTCTGTAATCTACGGCGCTCTTTAATCTCAAGCCCTTTTTATAAGATGGCATCCATCTTATATCACGAGATTAGACAAAAAATATAATGATAATAAATGAGCCTCCCTACTCCCCTTGGGAGGCTCTCTTTTTGAGGTAATCGCTATGATTAGTGTATTTGATATCTATAAAATCGGTGTTGGTCCATCGAGCTCACACACAGTTGGACCAATGAAAGCGGGTAAAGAATTTATTGATGACCTACGTTCAATGGGAAAATTGCGCGACATCACTAAAATCACCGTGGACGTATATGGATCACTATCACTGACAGGGAAAGGTCACCACACAGATATCGCAATCATCATGGGTCTTGCTGGCAATACTCCTGAGCGTGTTGATATCGATTCTATTGCTGGCTTCATTGCTCGCGTAGAAGAAACTGAGCGCCTTCCTGTTGGCATGCACTGTCATACAGTATCGTTCCCACGCGATGGCGGTATGAACTTCCACACTAGCAACCTTTCTCTACACGAGAACGGCATGAGCATTCATGCATGGGTTGGTGACGAAGTTGCATACTCAAAAACGTACTACTCAATTGGTGGCGGTTTCATCGTTGACGAAGAGAACTTCGGCAAAGAAGAAGAAAACCCAATCAAAGCACCTTACGAATTCACAACAGCTGAAGAGCTGGTTAATCAGTGCAAAGAAAGCGGTCTTTCTATCAGTACACTGGTTATGAAAAACCAAGCAGCGTTCCACTCAGACGAAGAGTCTCGCACTTACTTCGCTAACATCTGGAAAACTATGCGTGAGTGTATGGATCGCGGTATGAATACTGAAGGTATCCTGCCTGGTCCACTACGTGTTCCTCGCCGTGCAGCAGCACTTCGCCAACAGCTAATGACTTCAGAAAAAACAACCAATGATCCAATGTCGGTTGTTGACTGGGTAAACATGTTTGCTTTCGCAGTAAACGAAGAAAATGCAGCTGGCGGCCGTGTAGTAACGGCACCAACAAACGGCGCATGTGGCATCATCCCTGCTGTATTGGCTTACTACGATAAGTTCATCCAAACAGTGACAGAGAAAGATTACATCCGTTACTTCGCAGCTTCTGGCGCGATCGGTGGTCTTTACAAGCGTAACGCTTCAATCTCTGGTGCTGAAGTTGGCTGTCAGGGTGAAGTTGGTGTGGCATGCTCTATGGCTGCTGCTGGTCTTGCTGAGCTTATGGGTGGTAGCCCTGAGCAAGTATGTATGGCTGCAGAAATCGGCATGGAGCACAACCTAGGTCTAACATGTGACCCAGTTGCTGGCCAAGTACAAGTACCATGTATCGAGCGTAACGGTATTGCTGCAGTTAAAGCAATCAACTCGACTCGTATGGCACTTCGTCGTTCTTCTGCTCCTACTGTTTCTCTAGATAAAGTTATCGAAACAATGCTAGAAACAGGTAAAGACATGAACGCTAAATACCGTGAGACTTCTCAAGGTGGTTTGGCTGTTAAGGTTGTTTGTTGATAGCCTTTGAATCAATCTGTTTTTAATCAGCAGATAATAAAAAGGAACGCCGATGCGTTCCTTTTTTGTATCTGAATTCCGGCCACTTATATCTAAGATGCTCGATTCGCATCTTAGATAATGGACCAAAGAACTAGATCACTTGTGAGATAAGCAGGAAGCAACCAAACAGCAGTGAGAACAACATCATTGCGCTGCCACCTTCTGCTCGGTATCGGTCATCAGCAACTTTCATGAAACGCTGTTTGTGGACCATAACCAGAGGAACAAACACCGCTAGGAACACCAAGATGATACCTGCGTAATTCAGTACTTGTAGGAACTTGTCTGCCGCAAGCAATGAACCAGCCAACGGCAAGATAAAGCTAATGCAGTACGTTACCGCTGTATTTTGGTTGAACATGTCTTTGTTCTGGTTGAACAACGCCATCGCCACACCAAAGAAAGAGGTCAACAACGCCAAGCCCGTGAAGGTAGACAGAACGTTACCCACCCAAGGAGACTGAGCCTCAAACGCCGCCATCAAATCTGATACGTTCTCAAAGCTTCTGAATTGCTCTTCACTCAAGTTGCCCACTACCGCAAACAACCAACACAAGTAACACACTAATGGGATCAGAGAACCGATGATCACCATGTTACGCAGCTGTTTGTCTGTCGCTTCGTGGTTGTAAGAAACCAAGGTTGGAATCACCACCATAAAGCCAAAGCTCGTAAACAGGATGGCACTGGTTTTGATTAGGTCAACGTGGTCATGGCTGGTTACCTGCATCAAGTTTTCTTGAGTCATGCTCGGCGCTAAGAAGGCCATGGTTGCAAACAAACTAGCAAGCATCACGAAGAACAATGCTCGATTGAGCTTATCAATCACACCAGTACCACTTGCGACTACTGCGCCAGCAAGCAAGGTAAACACGGTTTGGCTGGTAGTCGCGGTAATTTCGACGCCAAAGTTAGACAGTAACTTACTCAGCAAGTCACCTGCGCCCAGAATGTAAGCCATTAATAGGCAAATCAACAACGCGTATAGCAAGCCGTTGGTAAGCAACTGACCTTGTTTACCCAAGGTTTTTCGGGCAATAGAGTTTAATCCTAGACCGCCACCCGCTTTGATGGTCGCTTCTAGAAGTAGTAATGCTGCGTAAGTCGTACCGAAGCAGATCAGTACCATAAGCAGTGTGCCGTAAAGCAATCCGAATTGAGCTAATACCATTGGGATCGCAAGCATACCAGCACCGAGAGCGGTACCAGCGATAATTAGGGAGCTACCCATCATTTTAATATTCATTGTTTTTAACTTATTTGTTTAGTTTTTATAGATGTGAGTCTTCGTTCATCGAGCGGATGACAAAGGAGTTCAGATAGAAATAAAGTTATAAAACGAATAACAATAGGAGCGATAAGCGGTAAAGAAGCGTGCAGAGACGTTGTCGAACAGGGCGTTCAAAGGGGAGCTTGTCTTAAAAGAGGTAAAACGAGAAGCGTGAGTAAGCATTAACTGATGTGGTGAACCTTCCGTAGGTTCAATAATCGGTGATGTAATCTTGAATTTCATGTATGTGTCCAATAAGTCACATTCCATAGTATTTGAAGCAGCGTATCCGTTGCTGCCCTACCTCTATCATAGAGGTCTTTTCATCTTATCGAATGAGCCTCGAAACACAACGCTATAACCACAATTTTTGCTATTAAATTGAACAAAACAACCATTTGGATATAAATTGACCACTAAGTCGTCTAAAACAATAGTCTTTATTGATAAAAGACAAGCGGACAAATACATCGAGCTAATTAACAACCTAGGCTTTTCTAATTATCAGCACAATCAAAACTCGATGCTGCACTTCAATTTTCCCAAAACAACAGTCTGTTTTAAGAACAGCGAGGAGCTTGAAGCGCGTTCCATTTCAACATCAGACACGACACAAACTCGCTACATCACAGAAACATAACCACAACCGGAGTGTGGTCACACAATTCGTTATACCCCATAGGTGGTAGGAATTCTTACTAGTACAGTATTTGCGTCATTATAATTAATAAAAACAAACACCTTATGCGCTCAACAATCACCTTTAAAATCCTAGTGGCCCTCGCCATCGTGTTCACCTTTTTGCTGGCAATATCGACCTATTTCCAATATTCGCAACAAAAGCAACTTGTAAACTCAGTGTTAAGTGAGCAGCTTCACGACAAAGCAAGTAACTACTTCGATAGCCTCAATATGATGATGCTCACCGGCACCATGGCACAAAAAGAGACCCTTCGTCAGAAAGCACTGGCTCAAGAAGGCATTGAAGACGTTCGTGTTTTACGCGCCGACGCTGTCAGCAAGTTATATGGCCCAGGTAATGACAACCAAACACCGGTTGACGATATTGATAAACGAGCGCTAGCGGGCGAAACCGTTATCGAACCTTTTTCTGCTGATTGGGGCAAAGGCTTGGTTATTGCTCTGCCAATGAAGTCGAGTGAAGATTACCGAGGAACCAATTGTGTCGCCTGTCATATGGCACCAGAAGGTGAAGTCTTGGGTGCGATTCGTCTCGAATATAACCTTAACCATGTTAACTCGCTGATTAACACTCAAACCATGGCTGCTATTGGCATTATGGCAGTGATCTCGTTTGCCGGATTTGTCCTTACGATGGGATTAATTCGTAAGATTATCGTGCGCCCGCTGCAACAGACTTCTCGCTTTATGACCCAAGTCAGCAACGATAAAAACCTATCCACTCGCCTGCCGGAACAAAGCAAGGATGAGATTGGCACGCTGGCTAACTCCATCAACTCGTTCATGGGAACCGTATCCGACAGCTTAGAAAAGGTACAAAACACCTCGCACAAACTGAATGCGTCTGCCAACCAACTGACTAGTGTCGCGCAAATTACCGAGCAAGCCGCCAGTGACCAGCAAAGCGAAACCGCCGAAGTGCAACATAATGTCGAAGGAATACAGGCACAGCAAGTCAATGTAGAACAAGCGACTTTAACGGCTTCAGAGCTTATCAATCACACCGCTGATGTGGCGTGTAAGAGTGCCAACCAAGCACACGAAGCAAGCAGTGAGATAAAAAACCTCGTTAGCAGCATAGAAGAAGTGAAACACAAAATACTGACACTCAATGAGCAAACCGGAGAGGTCTCTTCAATATTGAGTGTGATTCGTGGCATTGCTGACCAAACCAATCTTCTGGCCTTGAATGCAGCGATTGAAGCAGCTCGTGCGGGAGAACAAGGTCGTGGGTTTGCGGTAGTGGCAGATGAAGTTCGCCACCTTGCATCGCGAACCGCAGAAGCAACAGGCAGCATTGAGTCAATCATTCATCAATTCCAGCAAGGCAGTGAAGAGTCGCTAACTTCTGCCGATCGCGTTTGCGAACAAGCCCATCAAAGCTCAACCGATATCGACGCACTTTCAATTGAAATGAATGGTGTGGTCGAAGAGATGAAACAGGTGCTGGCTCACGCACAGAATATTCAGCAGCAAACACAATCCACCACACAAGCGACTCAAGATGTTCAACAAAAGGTTAAAACCATCACCTCTCACGCCAACAACACGTCGCAATCCGCGGCTGAAACTCGCAACATCAGCAATGACTTAGAAGAGCTGTCTGATCACCTTGAGTCACTGATTAATCAGTTTACTTTGTCGAGTACAAAGAAGAAGTCATAGATCGCCAACAAAAAAGCGCTCAACAATGAGCGCTTTAACTTCATAACAATGTCTAGTTCAGGCTTTCAGGCTTTCAGGCTTTAAAAGTACCTTAAACCAAGATTAGTGCGTAATGGAAACCGCGGTTAAGTCTTTATGCTTGTGATACATCGCGTGTTTGACTATCAGGTTCGCACTCACGCTATCCATTCCTGACACTTCAACGTAAGCCCCTTTTTTACGGAACTTGAACACAACCTTATCAAGCGCCTCGACCGAGGTATTATCTAAGAATGACGCATCCGATATATCGATGGTCACTAAAGAGGTCGCGTTGTCATAATCAAATAAGTCGACAAACGCATCTGACGAAGCAAAGAAGACATGGCCTTTTACTCGGTGAATGGTGTGCATTTCGTTTGTCACGACTTCATCGGATATAAACACCATGGATTTGCTGGCATGTGCATAAAACAGAGCCGACAGCACCACGCCAACCGCAACACCTATTGCTAAATTATGAGTAAACACCACCACCGCCACGGTTGCTAGCATGGTTACATTGGTTGGCAGTGTGTGATCTTTAAGCTCAACAATGGAACGCCATGAGAATGTGCCGATAGAAACCATGATCATCACAGACACTAAAGCGGCCATCGGTATCAGCTTCAACCAATCAGAAACAAACACCACCATTAGCAACAAAACCACCCCAGCGATCATGCTGGACAATCGGGTTAAGCCACCTGATTTGATGTTAATGATCGACTGACCGATCATTGCGCAGCCCGCCATTCCACCAAAAAGGGAAGCCACGATGTTCGCAACGCCCTGCCCTTTACACTCATTGTTTTTATTGCTTTCAGTATCAGTCAGGTCATCGACTATGGTCGCTGTCATCAAGGATTCCAACAAGCCAACCAGAGACAGAGCAATCGAATATGGCAGGATGGTTGCAAGCGTCTCAAACGTGAATGGAATATTAGGAATCAAGAACACAGGCAGTGAATCGGGAAGCTTGCCCATATCGCCAATCGTTCTCACATCTAAGCCGAAGAGCAAACTAATGATTGTCAGGGTAACAATCGCGACCAGTGGAGAAGGTATTGCGCGACCAAACTTGGGGAAATAAGGAAGCAGATAAATGATCGCCAAACCCAAAGCGACTAACACGTAAACGCTTGAAGGGACGTTGATTAATTCAGGAAGTTGGGCCATGAAAATTAGAATGGCGAGCGCGTTAACAAATCCAGTAATCACCGATTTGGAAACGAAATTCATCAGGTTACCAAGCTTGAGATAACCAGCTGCGATCTGAATGACGCCAGCTAGAAATGAAGCGGCGAGTAGATATTCTAGTCCGTGCTCTCTCACTAAAGTGACCATTAGTAGCGCCATAGCGCCTGTTGCACCGGAAATCATTCCCGGACGACTGCCAACCAAAGCAGTGACGACACAAATACAGAACGAGGCATAGAGCCCTACTTTAGGGTCAACGCCTGCAATAATTGAAAATGCGATGGCTTCAGGGATCAATGCGAGTGCAACCACAATCCCAGATAATGAATCTCCTTTAACGTTTGATAACCAGTGTTTTTTTAAATAATTAAGCATGTAATTCTCTTTTACTTGTACAGCCAGTCCTGCCTTGTTGAGACATAATTTGATCGACTGTTTTTCTTGAATGAGCGAGCGCTCGAAAAGTGCGGGTGTAGAGAGAATGCAGGGGTTAAGGCGGCGTAATTAACACGTAGATATTAAACTCCTCTTGTACTTTAGTGGGAAATTAAGAAGGTGATCAAGTCCAAAATGACTGAATCCGCGCCAATATAGAGTGAGTCTCAACACAATCACACTCCCATTATTGAAAACAAAGGTTTCGATTACGCCATGCTCGTTCAGCAGCTCACATAGGGTGAAAGGTAAGGCTGACGCTAAGATCGAACAAAAAACACACCCTCAAACCTATTTATCGTCAGTAGACACAATATTTCTTTCACCAAGCAAGAATAAAGGTTGAAGCTGTCGGTATGACAGGTAATATGTTCAATCGATTTAAAAAGTTTATACAACTTAATGTTTCGGCTAATTATTGTGCAAATGTATATTTATTTGCAGCAATGCCAGAGACTTTGAGTTGAATTTGTCCCTCAATGGAGAATGAAATCAACATGACTTACGCGCCTGTAACAGACGTACTTGGCGGCAAGCTAGCGGTAGACAGTGAAGTAACTGTTCGCGGCTGGATCCGTTCACGTCGTGATTCCAAAGCTGGAATCTCTTTCCTTGCCATTTATGACGGCTCTTGTTTCGACCCGATTCAGGCCGTGGTTCCTAATAATCTTAATAATTACGAAAACGAAGTATTAAAGCTAACAACTGGCTGCTCTGTTGAAGTAACGGGTAAGATTGTTGAGTCTCCTGCGAAAGGTCAAGACTTCGAACTAGCAGCAACTGACGTTAAAGTTGTAGGCTGGGTTGAAGACGCTGACACTTACCCAATGGCTAAGACGCGTCACTCTATCGAGTACCTTCGTGAAGTTGCTCACCTACGTCCACGTACAAACGTGATTGGCGCAGTAGCACGTGTACGTAACTGTCTATCTCAAGCGATTCACCGTTTCTACCACGAGCAAGGTTTCTTCTGGACTTCTGCTCCGCTTATTACTGCATCTGATGCAGAAGGCGCAGGTGAAATGTTCCGTGTTTCTACGCTAGACATGGAAAACCTACCACGCACTGAAAAAGGCGACGTAGACTTCAACGAAGATTTTTTCGGTAAAGAGACGTTCCTAACAGTATCTGGCCAACTTAATGCTGAAGCTTATGCTTGTGCACTAAGCAAGGTTTACACGTTCGGTCCTACGTTCCGTGCTGAAAACTCAAACACAAGCCGCCACCTAGCTGAGTTCTGGATGGTTGAGCCTGAAGTTGCGTTTGCAGACCTTAACGATGTAGCGAAACTGGCTGAAGACATGCTTAAGTACGTTTTCGCTGCTGTTCTTGAAGAGCGCCGCGACGACCTTGAATTCTTCGCTTCTCGCATCGACAAGCAAGCAATTACTCGTCTAGAGCAATTCGTTGACGCTGACTTCGCACAAGTTGACTACACTGACGCAATCCAAATCCTACTAGACTCTGGTAAGAAATTTGAGTTTGACGTTGAGTGGGGCATCGACATGTCTTCTGAGCATGAGCGTTACCTAGCTGAAGAGCACTTCAAAGCACCTGTTATCGTTAAGAACTACCCGAAAGACATCAAAGCTTTCTACATGCGCTTAAACGACGACGGCAAAACAGTTGCAGCAATGGACGTACTTGCACCAGGCATCGGTGAAATCATCGGTGGTGCACAACGTGAAGAGCGTCTAGACATTCTAGACGAGCGTATGATTGCTATGGGTATCGACCCTGAGCACATGAGCTGGTACCGCGACCTACGTAAATACGGTACAGTGCCACACGCTGGTTTCGGTCTTGGTTTCGAGCGTCTAGTATCTTACGTAACAGGTATGGGTAACGTTCGTGACGTGATTCCATTCCCACGTACACCACGCTCTGCAAACTTCTAATTCGAAACCTATTCGATATTAAAAGTTAAGAACAAACAAAAACCTCCGCACTTGCGGAGGTTTTTTTATGTTCGGAATAAAACGAGACGACGGCTGTTTCTGCGTACCACTATCTGAGACTCATTATTTCAAAAGCTAATCCACATCTTGGTCGATAGCGTATTTTATTGCAAGACCGCAGATTGCCATCATAACGAATGGGATCGCGGCAGTGGTGTATTCCGCCCACGCCATATCAGCGAATGCTTTTGCCAGCAGTACGTGGCCGAGAATAAGCAGAAGCGCACACACAATAGCGACAATAATCAGCTTAACTTCATTTCCCATAGTCATTTTCAACATAACGGTATCTCCAATATTTGGTCTACCGTTATTGAATCACAACTCTTTGGTCAATTAGGCGTACAGTTACCCCACAAACAACCCGTACAGTTGGAATGATTGTCTTTTTTATGAGGGACTTAAGGTTTTACGAGTGCGTAAGTTGATGTGCCAGTTTGCCAAGCCAGATGAGCGCCTGTTCTTTCTCTTCTGTCAGTTCATAAGAGAAGTTCAATCGTATCGCGTTATCCACTCTGCCATGCTCACTAAACAGATCGCCAGATGCAACGCTAATACCTTGTTCGATAGCCAGTTGATGAAACTGTTGGCTGTCGAATTTTTCAGAAAAGCGAATCCATATCAAGTAACCACCAGCCGGCTCTTCAATCTCTATTGAATGCGGAAAGTACTGCTTAATGACATCGATAAATCGCTCTTTCCTGACGACAAGGTTTTTACGCAGTTTACGAAGGTGATTGTCGTAGCTTTCATGCGTTAAGAAATGAGCGACACCAAGTTGAACAGGAGCGCTACTCGATAACGTAGAAAGAAGCTGTAACTTTTGAATCGCGTCGTTAAAACGCGTGTTCACAACCCACCCTACTCGATAACCAGGACACAAACTTTTTGAATACGACCCACAAAGCAAGACGGAATCGGTCTTATCGAAGGCCTTTAGTGGCTTCGGCTTATGCCCTTCGTAATAAAGATCGCCATACACGTCATCTTCAATAATGTAGGTTCCATGCTGTTCTGCAATCTCTACCACACGGCGCTTTGCCTGTTCCGACAAACTGGTTCCCGTTGGGTTTTGAAAAGTCGTCATCAGCCAACACGCTTTAACATCTTGGTTTTGTAGCGCGTTTTCAAACTGCTCTATATTCAACCCATTGATTGGGCAAACGTCCACTTCGATCGGGTTAAGCCCGAGCCTCTCGACAGCCTGCAGAGCACCATAGAATGCGGGAGACTCAATCACGACGTTATCACCCGACTTGGTGACCGTTTGCAGGCTCAAGTTGAGCGCCTCCATAGCACCCGACGTAATCACGATGTCTTGATGATTAACCGTGATCCCTTGCTGCAGATAACGCTGTGCGATTTGCCTTCTCAAGGACTCACTGCCCGGTGGTAAATTATTTATCACACTCGCGCCAGTCATCTTCCTACCCGCGCTGGCAAGGTTTCGAGTCAAGGTAGGTAACGGGAAAAGGTCGGGATCTGGGAATGCAGAGCCGAAAGGAATCACACCTTCGGCTGAACTCGACTTCAAGAAATCAAATAAGCGGTCATTAATGGCTTTCTTTTCACTAACGAGTGGCTGTGCGTAGTCAACGCCGTCCAGCCTTGGCGCTACAAAGTAGCCCGACTGAGGTTTAGCGATGATCCACCCTTCGCTTTCTAGCAACTGGTAGGCTTGTAAGACAGTACTATTGCTGACGTTGTAATTTCGACAACTCATGCGTACCGAAGGGATCTTCTCTCCGGATCGCCACGTATTGTTGGCTATCTGAGTTCGAATATCCTTTGCAAGCTCTTCATAACGCGCCATCTAATTGTACTACCTAGAGAAATTCTGTGAGCCGGTGATTTTATCACTTACGCCAACAACTATTGCTGCTATCCATATGATCGCACCTAATTTCCACAATAGTGTGAATTGGTTCACAGATAACTTTGTAAGCTTTGCTAAGTTTGTACCCAAGGTAGGAGCTAAGTTGGCTTTCTACCTCAATAATTTGATGTAACCCAAAAACATGCGAGATAACAATGAAAAAAATAGAAGCAGACCAATTAAGTTATAAAGGAGAGTCAAACGGTGTTCACAGTTGGACAACACCGAGCGGTCAGCCATATTACTGGCACCCAGATTGGCTCCATATTGCTGAAGATGCGACAGGCTCACATCCAAAGCAAAAGATCGATGTCGAACAAGACCAAGCACCAACGGAAAAACACGCGGTGTCTGCTATTCTGAAACACATCAACCAATGGGCTGCAGACAAACTAGCGTCTCACCCTGAGATTGAAACCGGCTCAATCGAAGCTGAAATCAATCTCAAAAAGTAACGGGGTAAAGTAGATAGCAAACTCAATCACTCGCGATTCTAACCAGTACACAGACTGAATAGCCTCGAACCTCGACCGAGGCTATTCAAGTATCTTCATAAAAATGCTGCAATAACCCCCACCTAGCTAACAAATCTCTAACACAAACCAGTTTCTTGTATCAATCCACGAAAGCTATCGATAGAATTTCCGGTCTTATTCACGTCACTTATGCTAATCATTCGCAATTCTAAAGTCGTGAATCAATGAATGCGTAAATCTAATAAGAATGAGAACAAAGGCTTACCGATGGATACTTCAAATTACAATCAATCGCTAACGACTAAGTTATACGTCATTGCTGGCGTGCTGTTTGGCACCTATGGCAGTCGGGTGTGCCCTATGCTCGATAGCTTAACGACGTTAGAGATTTTCACACAAGTCAGTATTGTGTTTATCTTATTATGGCTCGCACGTCGTTACCCATTGGCGCAACATACCTTGGTCAAGCAAGGCCGATTCGCGCAACTCGATACCCTGCTATTTTTTGCTGCAAGTGTGCCTTTCGCGCTCTACTACAACTTAAGCTATGAATTCACCATAGATAGTAATTTGAAGGTGCTGTTTGGCATGAGTCTATTCGGCTTCTTTACCGGAACCATTCTTCAATTGAATGCCAAGCTCAGCCAAATGGATAAAATGGAGACGACTGGACAATTCGACTTCCAACTGGTTGGTGAAAGAAGTTCACTGGTCAAGCAGATGATAGGCTTGGTTATCGTGCTTCTGGTAACACTGACGACTATGTTGACGATGATTGCTGTCAAAGACATCTTCTGGCTAGAACACAACCCTGACCGCTTATTGGATGGCACCGGCAAGATCAGCGTGATCAAAGAGTTTATTTATTTGGCTGTGGTACTGGGTGGCTACGCGATAACCATCATGACGCTTTGGAGCAAGCTAATTAAGCGTATTCTCCTAAGCCAAGAGCACGCATTAAACAAAGTCACCAATGGCGAGCAAGGCGTTCGCTTACCTATTTTCGGCTACAACGAGCTTGGATCAATGGCATCTATGACCAATACCATGCTTGATAGCCTTGAAACCGCGCAAAACGAAGTGAAAACCACACGTGACGTGGCCATTGTGAGCTTATCGGCATTGGCTGAATCTCGAGACAATGAAACGGGCGCACATATCCTAAGAACTCAAGAGTACGTCAAGGTGCTCGCACAAGAGCTCAGCAAATCAGAAACCCACTCAAGCTTGTTAACTCCAAACTACATCGAGTTGCTCTACAAATCTGCGCCTTTGCACGACGTGGGCAAAGTAGGTGTTCCTGATAGTGTGTTATTGAAGCCGGGCAAATTGACGGACGAAGAGTTTGAGATAATGAAAGGTCACCCCGCGATTGGGGCTGAAGCGTTATCTATTGCAGAAAAGCAGTTGGGAAGTAGCTCTTTCTTAAGAGTCGCAAAGGAGATATCTCTGACTCACCACGAGAAATGGAATGGCAGTGGTTATCCTAATCAGTTGTCTGGTGAAGATATCCCGTTATCTGGCCGTTTGATGGCGTTGGCCGATGTTTATGATGCGCTAATATCGAAACGCGTTTACAAGCCAGCCTTTACTCATGAACAAGCCAAACAGATCATCTTAGAGGGCAATGGGACGCATTTTGATCCGCAAGTTATCCAAGCTTTTCTAGCAGTTGAACAAGCGTTTGTTTCAATTGCCGCGACCTACAAAGATGGCAAAAATGTAGCCAGTGAACTCGAGCGCGAAAGCTTTATTGCTCAACCAGCGTAATCTATTCAAAAACCACTAACTTCTTGCACTCTATAGGTTAATCCGTAGGGTGTTTTGTTATCAAATACCCTCTTTAGTCAATAAATCTGATTGAAATGGATTTTTTTTAGCCTTTCTGTTCACTTCGTATTGTCTTAAAAATTCCATACAGGTATAACTACCCATAGATACTATCCCCTCTCAATTGACATGGATGAAGATTATGTTTGAAAAAGTGTTAGCTGCTCCCGCCGATCCTATCCTCGGCCTTACTGAAGAGTTTAAAAAAGACTCTCGTGCAGAGAAAATCAACCTTGGTGTTGGCATCTACAAAAATGAAGATGGTCAAACGCCTGTACTTAAAACAGTAAAGAAAGCAGAAGCTGCACTTCTTGAAAACGAAAAAACCAAATCTTACCTAACGATTGAAGGTACGGCTGAATACGGTCTAGCGGTTCAGAAACTTCTTTTCGGTTCAGACGCAGAGATCGTTGCATCTCAACGCGCTAAAACAGCACAAGCTCCAGGTGGTACAGGTGCACTTCGCGTAGCGGGTGAATTCATCAAGCGCCAACTGGGCGATGTAAAAATCTGGATCAGTAACCCAACTTGGGCAAACCACAACGGCGTTTTCGCTGCTGCGGGTATCGAGACAGCTCAATACAGCTACTACAACGCTGAAACAAAAGACAAAGACTTCGCAGGCATGGTTGCTGACCTAGAGAAAGCTTCTGAAGGCGATATCGTTCTTCTTCACGGCTGCTGTCACAACCCAACAGGTATCGACCCAACAACTGAAGAGTGGGAAGTTCTTGCTAAGCTGGTTGCTGAGAAAAAACTGCTGCCTCTATTCGATTTTGCTTACCAAGGTTTTGCAAAAGGCGTTGAAGAAGATGCTGCTGGCCTACGTATTTTTGCTCAATACAACAAAGAGATCCTTGTTGCTAGCTCGTTCTCTAAGAACTTCGGCTTGTACAACGAGCGTGTTGGTGCATTCACTCTGGTTGCAGAATCTGCAGACGTAGCAACAACAGCGTTCTCTCAAGTTAAGAGCATTATTCGCTCTATCTACTCTAACCCACCAGCGCACGGCAGTGCTGTCGTTACTCACATCCTTGGTGATGCTGATCTACGTGCTGAATGGGAAGCAGAAGTAGCAGAAATGCGTGACCGTATCCAAGAGATGCGTGAGCTATTCGTAACAACACTGAAATCTGAAGGTGTTGATGCAGACTTCACATTCATCGAACGTCAAAACGGCATGTTCTCTTTCTCAGGTCTAAGCAAAGAGCAAGTAACTCGCCTAAAAGACGAATTCGCAATCTACATTGTTGGCTCTGGCCGTATCAGTGTTGCTGGTATGACTAAGTCGAACATGGGTCCTCTATGTAAAGGTATCGCTGCGGTTCTTTAATCGTAAAGTGAAACCTGTATTTACAGACCAGAAACCTGCTCTTGCAGACCGATAGATATGCAAAAGCCAGCAATTAAGCTGGCTTTTTTGTGTCTCGACTTTCAGGTTTAGATACTTTGTAAGTTAATACTCTAAGAAAAACTCTACACCCAACTCATTGGTTCGTTCGCTACGAATTTTACCTTCACCATCTCGATGTTGGTATGACCCACCAATCGCAAACTTGTTGGTCACTAGATAACGTAAACCTAAGTGATAGATCTCTTCATCAAACAGGTCACTTCGGTTCACTTGCACACTGCCATTGGCAATCCAACGTTTCGCAAAGCCATAGTTAAGCTCAGCTTTTACCCCTTGGATGAACTCAGTGTCTGAAGATTCAGTTTGGTTGGTGTCATTATTTTCAACCTTACCCTTAGTGATACCAAGCAGGTAGTAAGCCACTATATCTAAATCTTTCTTAATGCTGTAACGGTAACCAACACCTGGCATCAGCGTATCAATTCGAGTTGTGGTGTCATCAGGGTGAATAAAGCGTGCGCTGTAGTCTCCCAGCAACAACCAATCATCCGTCATCGCGTAACTGACGCCTAATCCATACGACGAGGCATTGTTATTACTGCCTGCATCTTCATTTAAACTGCCCGAATGCGCCGTGGCATAAATATGGTCGTAATCCAAAATATCCACCGCGTTAGTGTCCGCCCACAAACTTGGAGAAAACATAAAAACCGCAGATACAAAACTAAGCTTCCACTTCGACATTCCTATCATCCTTAAACTGTCACTCCATTAATTGAAAGGTTAGTCTATCCATAAGACTTTAAAAAGGTTTTAGCTCACAGATTGATTTGTGACGGCAAAATATTATCAAATGTTGTACCATGAAATCATACAAACCAATGGATGATCATTATGGATGCTGAGTTATTAGAGATTCAAAACTTTCTGGCACAATACCCCCCTTTCACAGAACTCCCTGAGGAGATGTTGGCGAAAGTGACCAGTAGCGTGGAAATTTCTTATTACCGCCAAGATACCCCTATCATTCACTTTGGTGATCAAATTCATGACTTATACATCGTTCGAAGTGGCGAAGTCGAAGTCTACCGTCGTAAAGGCGAACTCTATAACCGCCTGGATGAAGGTCACCTGTTCGGTCAAATGGGCCTACTGACCAACAACAAGGTGCGTTTCCCAGTTAAAGCGACTGAAGACACCCTACTCTACTGTATTCCTGAGCCTATCTTCCAAGAGCTCTACGACAACTACGACTCTTTTGCCGATTTCGTAGAAGTAGAAGATAACGCACGACTGCGCCAAGCCAACTCAGACAGCAACGACGCTAACGACCTAACAACATCCAAGGTTAAAACGCTACTGACCAGCGAAGCGCCAATGATCGAAAAAACGCGCACGATTCAGCAAGCTGCGACCATGATGGCACAAGATAATGTTTCCTCTTTGCTGATCATCGACCCAGATATCGTTGAAGATGATGAAGATGACTCAACACCCGTGATTGGCATCATCACCGACCGAGATTTGTGTACGCGAGTCCTCGCCGAAGGTCTCGATCCATCGGATGAAGTATCCAGCGTAATGACACCAGAGGTTATCTCACTCGACCATAATGCTTACGTATACGAAGCTATGATGACCATGCTTCGCTATAACGTGCATCATTTACCAGTACTCAAAGATAAGAAGCCGATTGGTATTATCGAAGCGACCGATATTGTTCGTTACGAATCTCAAAACTCGCTGTTATTGGTAAGCAGCATCTTCCAACAACAAAGCATTGAAGATCTAAAGGTGCTTTCCGAGCAAGTGAAAGACAGCTTTGTGCGCTTAGTTAACGAAGATGCCAACGCCCACATGGTGGGTACTGCAATGTCGGTAATTGGTCGTAGCTTTAAGCAGCGAATTATCGAACTGGGTGAAGAGAAATTGGGCAAGGCGCCTATTCCTTACTGTTTCCTCGCACTCGGCTCTATGGGGCGTGATGAGCAGTTGCTGGTTACAGACCAAGATAACGCAATCATTCTTGATGATACCTACGACGAGAAAAAGCACGGTAAGTACTTTGAAGAGCTATCGACCTTCATTTGTGATGGCTTAGACCAATGTGGCTATGTGTACTGTACTGGTGACATCATGGCAACTAACCCAACGTGGCGTATGACTCGTCGCCAATGGGAAGAGTGCTTTGCCGATTGGATTGATGATCCAAACCCGAAAGCCCTGTTGAATGCTTCAATCTTCTTTGACTTAGATGGCGTTTATGGTCGTCTAAAATGGGCCGAGCAATTGAACAGCTTTATTGTTCGACGCGCACGTAAGAACAATCGCTTCTTGGCGTGTCTTGCACGTAACGCACTCAACCGTACACCGCCGCTCGGTTTCTTCAAAGATTTCGTGATGGAGAAAGATGGCCGTCACAACAACTCTATCAACCTTAAGCGTCGTGGTACTGCGCCACTGGCCGATTTGATTCGTGTTCACTCGCTCGCGGTAGCGTCTCGCTCTAAGAACTCGTTCGAACGCTTAGATGACATTATCGACGCTGGTATTCTGCCAAAAGGCCGAGCTCAAGATTTGAAAGATGCGATGGAGTTTATCTCTCTGGTTCGTATTCGTCACCAAGCACACGATGTCGACAACAACATCGAGCCTGATAACAACATCGAGCCAGAGAACCTGTCTGACTTCGAACGACGTAACCTAAAGGATGCATTCCAAATATTAAGTAATGCGCAAAACTTCCTTAAGTTCCGTTATCAAGCCAGCAACAAGTTTAAGTAGGGCCTATGAACAAACTATTCAGATCACCTGCGGTCGATTGGCCATTTAAGTTTGCTCAGAAGCTAGAACGAGCGAGAGACGAGCGCTTAAAGCACTTTTATAGCCAGCCTCTTCCTGCGCCTGATACGCCACTTTCAGAAGTGATGTTCTTGGCTGTCGACTTTGAAACGACGGGGTTAAACCCAAACAAAGACGGCATCATTACCATTGGTTTAGTGCCATTTACGCTCAATCGTATCTACTTACGACAAGCCAAACACTGGACGCTGAGACCCAAACAGAAGTTGGAAGAAGAGTCTGTCGTGATTCATGGCATCACTCACAATGACATCATTGATGCGCCAGACCTTAGCGAAGTGTTGGGAGAGATCTTAGAATCAATGGCGGGACATATCCCAGTGGTTCACTATCGTCGTATCGAACGTGACTTCTTAGATAACGCATTAAAAGTGAGGTTAGGTGAAGGCATTGAGTTCCCAGTCCTCGACACGCTGGAGATTGAATCTCAGATCCAAAATAAACTGGCTGGCGGCTTGTGGAATAAGCTAAAAGGTAAGAAGCCGGCTTCAGTGAGACTGGGTCAGAGTCGTCGTCGATACCACCTACCCGACTACACGCCACATCATGCATTAACTGATGCTATTGCGACCGCTGAGCTACTCCAAGCGCAAATTGCTCATCACTTTGACTCTGAGATGCCTCTGAAGAGTTTCTGGCTCTAGCTGAGTTACGTAAGCTAAATACAAACACAAAGCCCATCAACTTTCCATTGGTGGGCTTTTTCATTTTTATCGTCTGTGTTTAAGCAACGGTTGGCCCGACTAAGCGCATTTCCCATAAGCGTTTAAACATATTATAACGTCACACCGCAGCAGTTCCGCTCTAATGGACGTCGAAAATCGTGATCGCTATTTGTCAGCGTGATTGGCATTATTACTTCCCAACCACAGACAACGTTTGGTAATAAAGACGCTTTTGCTGATACATATTCTCATCAGCGACTGAGAACAATTGCTCAACGTCTGTTGAATTACTAGAGGCTGCACCAATCGAGAATCTGACAGGAATAGAGATACCCGCTTTAGTCTCGATTGCCTGTTGCTCCTGAGCAATGTACAACTGCTCAGTCATCTTTGCGACATTGAGCGAACTCGACTCACCAGACGTTAAGGTAAGCACCGCAAATTCATCTCCACCCAAACGGTATAGATTACTGGCAGGTGTCAATTCGTGGCTGATTACGTCTACGCAGCGCTGTATCAGCTCATCCCCGATCTCATGCCCATGAACATCATTGGTCGTTTTCAAGCCATTGATATCAATAATGATCAAAGAAATCTGATTTTGATTGTCGTTAATGCTGCGTTTACTGAATTCGAGATCTTCATTAAAAGCTTTACGATTCAAACAGCCAGTCGGCATGTTAATCCGTGTAATATTTTCGAGCTCTAGCCAACCAGCTAACTGTTTTTGGTACATGTCAAAAATCAGAAGATCTTCTTCACTGAGGGCATCAAATGAACTTGAACAAAAATACCCGATCGCCGCCCCCTGTGAGTCACAGAGTATCAGGTCAGCCTCGCCAGTCCGGTTAAAATGAAACTGAATCGAATGTTGAACAAGTAATGTCTTTAACTCTTGATCGACCATTTGAGGAATCAACCGATATTCAGCCGCGTGTCTTGATGATGCAAACTGAACGATCTTCAAAATACGATGCTTCTGGGATTCTTCACGCGCGAGCGAATTAGTTAACTTGCTGGTTTTCTCTTCGACTAAGTCCTCTAGCTGAACATTAAATCTTTCGAGTTTATCGTTACTTTCGGTAAGCTCACGGACTTGATATTGTATGCGACCCCACAAGGTTTCCAATAAACGACTCAGCGTGACGAACTCTGTAAAACGATGTTCATCCACACTATGAGTCGGTGACTGGTTATGCGAATACGACGTAACAGATTCAGCCAACAAGTTTAACTGCCCTGAGAACCAGCGGCTTAGGAACAGAGCAAACACAATCGAGATGGCAAGCGTCGCCACCAATATTCTGACAAAGACCACCTGAGCTTGTTGCATCTCTAATAAACGCTCACTGTCGGAAATATGATGTTTGACGTTCAGTACCAATTTGTCGGTAAAGAATGTGCTTTCGATAGAGATAATGTTCGCACTTTGTTCAGAAGATTGAGCATCCGTTGAATCAATATAGTTAAACTCAACCGACTCATTTTGATAAAGGAAAGGCGTCACTTTAGTCTTAAGTCTGTCATACCCCATAAGAACCACAAGATAACCCTGCGGCGTGTATGTAGAACCTTCTATCAAACGATAAGGTAAAATCGGCGCGACAAAAGCGATACCTGCAGCGGCATTATCCGCCACTTCAGTTTCGGTAAACTCGGTGTGGAACAATTTCCCTTGCCCATAAACCGATTGAGGACGCTTCAAGCTTTCTAATAACTGGCTCTGCTCAAAATGGTACAAGCTGCCTTTGCTGTCATAAATGGGCTTCCAGTTTTGGTCCAGAATATAAGTCGCGGACACACTCTCCGCTAGCGCATTGAAGCTATCCATCTTGTCCCAAACAACACTCGAGAAAAAGATATTACCACCCGCTTTAATCAATGATCGGTCATGCGAATACCATTGAGTTAGGCTCGCCGTCAGCTTAATTTGCTCTTGTACGGTTTGACGAATACCGGTCGTAGAGTTGTCCAGCTTGGTTTCTTTTTGCTCTAAAGAACTTTGGTTTTGTTTATTGAGAATCAACTGTCCCGCTAGGTAAACAGGAAGCATTGAGCAAGCCAGCAACACCAAGCCCATGGTGTATTTTAATGATAGCTTCAATCTCTTACCCTCATATTCGCCGAGTAATATTGAACAAAATCATTGTAAAATTTATGCAGTTCACTCTTTGGCATCCCTGACTTGTAACGCTGATACGCCCGAGCCGATGCCTCCCAAACGATCGCCATCTTGTAGTCACTCGACATCATTTGCGATGCTTGAAACTCATCGTACATATTTGAAAGTGTCTGGTTACCTTCCTCAACACGGCGTTGATTAACCTCATAAAACGGCGAAACCATGGCACTCGAGTGAGCTAAAGAGGTGAAACTGTTTGATTGCAGGTATTGAACGACTTCTTTCAAAGCCAATTTCTTATCTGGGTTTTGCATGCCTTTTTCCGTGACAGCAAAAACCTTTGCGCCACTAAATGAAGACATACTTTCACCCCGATAGGTCGGCAACGAATTGATGTACAAATCTCGACCAAAGGCGGCATCGAGTTCGCTGAACGCCCAATCACCGTCAATCAAAAACTCGACTTCCCCATTGATGAACCTCTGCCTCGCGCAAATATCGCTGCACGATGATTCGATGACTTTTTTCTGCTGCAACATGTCGATGAAATCAAAGATAGCAACTAACCCTTCACCATTAACATTCTTCGACGATAATAAGTCTTCAGAAAAAAGCTGATAGAAAGCTAGATAGAAGTACATGTTTGGATTGGGAAAAAGCACGCTCACTTGATCGGACTGAGCAGAGCGTTCAATTAGGCTCTCCCATGTCACGACTTGCGCTTGAGGCTTGCTCGAATACAGAACGACTTGGTTTCCAATACCAACCGGTAACGCCTTAAGCTCACCGTTGATGACCACTGCATCGAGCGCTTTTTTCTCATAGCGTTGGGTATCGACCCAAGCATCAGGAAGCGTCGCTAAATCGATATATTCAGTTAGACCTAAGAAGTCAGAAGGAACCCAGATGGCGTCGGGAAAGGTATTGTCTCTAGGATCAGCAACAAGCAGTTCAGAACGAATACTGTTGACGTCAAACGAACGAATTTCTACACGATGATCAGTCATCGCTTCGATATGTTCTTTTACATAATCGGCCGTTTCATAATTAATACCAGCCCATATTTCAAGTGTGGATGAACAAGCAACGGCCGGAAATAGCATCGCAAATAGACTCAATAACCTCACACTTGGTTCCTTGTGGTAAAAATTAGACGTTGGATTTTAATCGCCCATCAATAAACCGGGCGATGCGGCTTATCGCTCACTGCTCATGATTAGAGACCTAGCTTTGGGCGACACGTTATATAGTAAAAAGTGCCTAAATAACAGTTGATACTCTCGCTTTAAGAGAAAGGTCTGCTCATTCTGATACATCCGTCATATCTCTGAATGACTGTTCTTACAATAAATCAACATACCATACCCTTTATTATTAACGACAAAAAAAATGCCGCAAAAGCGGCATCTGTCTCGTTCGGTGCATTCGACACAATAAAAATCAAATAAGCAATTTATCAGTCAAAGCCCTATCATCGATTAAGCGTATTTCTCTTCGAAATCTTTCATGAAGCTAACCAGCGCTTGAACGCCTTCCAGAGACATTGCGTTGTAAAGTGAAGCTCTCATTCCACCTACTGCTCTATGCCCTTTCAGTGATTTCAGACCTGCAGCATCAGCCAATTCTAGGAACTTGCCATCTAACTCAGGTTTCGCCAGTTGGAACGGCACGTTCATTCTAGAACGGTTTGCAGTGTGAACATCGTTTTTGTAGAAAGCTGAGCTATCGATTGCATCGTAAAGCAGCGCTGCTTTCTCTTTGTTCACCAGCTCCATCGCTTCAACGCCACCTTGAGCTTTCAGCCACTTGAACACAAGGCCTGATAGGTACCAAGCGTACGTTGGTGGTGTGTTGAACATTGAGTCTTTTTCAGCAAGTACTTTGTAGTTCAGAATACTCGGCAACACGTCGTTTGCGAGTTCGAGTAGATCATCACGTACGATTGCAATGCAGATACCCGCAGGGCCGATATTCTTTTGCGCGCCCGCGTAGATAACACCGTACTGAGACACATCAATCTTACGAGACAGAATGTTAGATGACATATCCGCTACGATTGGCTTATCCGTTTGAGGAAGCTCGCTGATTTCAATACCATCGATGGTTTCATTCGGACAGAAATGTACATACGCAGCTTCCGGGTCAATTTTCCAATCTTTAGCTGGAACAACCGCTGCTTTACCATCAATTGACGTCTTCGCGTTGAATACATCGATTTCGCAATATTTGCTCGCTTCAGTCACTGCACTTTCTGCCCAGTAACCCGCATCAATGTAAGTCGCTTTCGTCGCATCACCTAAAAGGTTTAGAGGAACAGCAGCGAATTGAGCACGAGCGCCCCCCTGACAGAAAAGAACTTTGTAGTTGTCTGGGATGTTCAGAAGATCACGTAGGTCCTGTTCGGACTCGTCAGCAACTTGAATAAATTCCTTGCTGCGATGGCTGATTTCCATCACGGAAGTCCCTAAACCATTCCAATCAATAAAGTCCGCTTGCGCTTGTTTCATTACCGGTTTAGGCAGTGCAGCTGGGCCAGCACTGAAGTTGAATACGTTATCTAATGTAAGTTCCATGGGGATGATTGCTCCTGCTAAATAATAACTATGCAAGTAATACCATGTTTTACCCAACATAAAAACAACAAAAGAGGTCTTAAGACCTCTTTTGTTTTGTACCGTATAAAATGTTTAAGCTTAACCTGCTAAATCACCCTATCAGTATTCACGCCTGCTCTGTTTATTGAACAAAAACCGGCATAAGTAGAGCGATTAATGGAATTTCTTGTCCATTTTCGAACACTAGGTTTCCATTTTCTAAGTCAGCGCTGATTTCATAACCACTGTCTGTTTCCTTGATCATTTCCATCACAAGCAATTCATCGATACCTTCACGGATGAATGGATACTCTTCAACAAGTTCATTTGAGAAGCTAGAGTGAACGTTGCCCGTTAATGCAGGCATGATCATCGAAGGGTTGCTGCTGATGTTTTCGGTCCCTTCCGGCACGCTCACCAACCACTTAGATTCGAACTGTCCCTTACCTAACTCTAACGACATGTTGTTCATTGAAAGGTCGAAACCTTTAGCAAACAGGATATCGATAAATGGAATGATCTCTGCAACGTCTTCTTGCGTCATCACAGGATTAGATTGGTAAATCTCAAAGATTTTCTCAAACGACTCGCTATCCAACTTCGACATTTCAAAATCGACGTTTAGGTTGTTCAACTGGCCTTCACTGGTCTCGATGTTTGCGATATCCAGCTTGAGGTTGCTGCGCAGACGCTTAGTTGCTTCATCTAGATGTGATTCAAAATCGTACTTAGAATTTTCAATGGTCATGAAAGGCTGCATTGCAGAATCTGAAACCAAGAAGCTATCGATAGTAAAATTCTGAGTACCTAACCAGTAGCCTTTCGCTTGTTGGCCTGAACCCACACCTTTCAGATTAGACAGCGTTACCTCTTCACCGGTTTCAAAATCAATTTGAACTGAAGGGATTGAAAGCTCGTAATCAACTTGGCCTAAAACAGTCGCATGGCCAGAAAGATTCGATTTAGTGATCGAGACCGAAGTCCCATTCTCATCAGAACCTTGGTGATTGAACTGGCTTAACTCAAAGTTAAAGTCAGTGTTGCCGTTTAGCTCAGTACTAGTGGTCAGAGTTAAAGGCAGAATATCGGTATTCTCAAACGTCGACAGTGCATTTAGACTCACCAAACCATGGCTAACCGCACTATTTATGACAAACTCACTCGGCAACCCATCAATCGCAAGTTGCTCTTTCAGGTTTTCATCCATCACAGTTAAACGAGTGGTTACGTTGGAAGACAAGTAACCTCTATCGTATTCCACGATCTCAGCTTGAATGCTTGAATTGTTAAGCTTTGCAACGCCATCGGTAATCGCATTTTGTCCAATTTGCCCAACCGCTAGCGGCCAACAAAGTGCCAGTGAGATTGCTCCGCCAATAGCACCAATTTTTCTTAACTGTTCCATGAGTTCTCTTTCTACACGTGTCTATTTTTTTTAGTCTAACCCATCAGTAGCAAACAAGAAACATTGAGTTAAATCAGTCTATTGCTCGATACTTCGATTGCCTCAATAAATTAACGGCTAGCTCTCATCCTTATTCGGCGGTTCTTGCTAGGCTAAAGACGTCGCTACTATTAAGGTTGAGCTGTGAATCAATACGCTGTTATCTGTTTGGACAATAATCCGGTTAGCATTGAAAGAATACGTTCGGAGCTGGCTCCGTTGGCTTCTGTATTCGATATTTATACTGCCGAGAACATAGAAGACGCACATCACGCATTAGAAGATATTCATGATCACAACCAAACCGTTGCTTTGGTGATCACTCATCATCATTCTGAATTTAATGGCGTGCAATTCCTGATTGAACTTCAACAGCTGCCCCATAGTAATACCGCAAGAACGATATTAGTCAGCGCTTCGTCAGACATTCAATCCATTTTAACCGCTGTGAATGAAGGTAGGCTCAACCACTGTTTAACCAAACCGGTTCAAGATCAGGTTCTGTTCAAATCAGCGCAAAAAGAGCTGACCTCTTTTGTTATCCAATACGACTCAGAAAACCTGCTCTCTTACAGCGATGCATTGGATCAACAACGCTTACTCAGAGCGCACATTGAGCAAAAGATTCACTCTTTCCAATCGGGTTTCATTCACGACTACCACCAGCTTTCTGATAATGCCCTTGCAGAACGTGTCGTCAGTGCCTTACAAGATGTGTTTTCAAAAGATGACAAAACTAAGGCCATTCGTGACTATTCCCCCGAGCATCTACTCACTGTGGAAGGCGAAGACAATCGCTTTTTATGGCTGATCATTGAGGGTGAAGCAGCTCTTTATAAGAAAGATGAACTTGGGCAACAGCGGGAAGTGGTACGTCACTCCAAAGGGAACATTGTTGGCGGGATGTCATTTGTAACAGGCGAGCCTTCGTTTTCTACGGCGATCACCCTAACGCAGACTCGCGTTATCAAACTGGATAAAGATAGCTTTGCTCAGGTGATGCATTCAAACAATACCCTGCTGCCTTTATTTACCAATCTATTGCTCCGTCATTTTAATCGACGTTTGCAACGCAGCATCACCAATAAGATCAAACTGCAGCAGACACTAGAATCATTAGAGTCTGCACATCAACAACTGATCGAGAAAGAGAAAATGGCGATGCTCGGGCAGCTAGTCGCGGGAGTCGCACATGAGCTGAATAACCCGATTGCTGCCATATTAAGAAGCATCGAAACTCTGTCAGACCATCTCGACCAAATATTGGCAAACCTATCCGTTCCAGAGTCCAATAAAGGGACTGACGTACTGGCACATTCAAAGTTAGCTAAGCCACTATCAACAGCCCAAGAAAGACAGCTCGTAAAGCATCTTACGTCGACGATTAATGACCGTGCTTTAGCAAAAAAAGCCGTGAGACTAAACCTAAGCCAAGACTCTACGGTTCTAAACACATTAAAGGCGTCCCCTGTCGCAGGCAAAGAGCTGCTCAATGACTTAGAGCATTACCATTATGTTGGAAACTCTATCCGCTCAATTCAAGTGTGCAGCAAGCGTATTGCCGATATGGTCAAAAGCTTAAAAAGCTATGCTAGAGAAGATGAAGAAGTTCGCCACTACACAGATATCCACGAAGGGCTTGAAGATACCTTAGTGATCTTCGAAAACAGGCTTAAACACCACCAACTCGAAAAGCATTACGATACCGACTTACCGCCTTTATTGTGCCAGTCGCTCTCGCTGCAACAAGTGTGGACCAACCTTATCTCCAATGCGCTCGATGCCCTATCTGAACGAGGAAAAGTGACCATCACCACTTCTCAACAGACAAAAGGCGACGACGCGTTTCTTGTGGTGCAAATCTCCGATACTGGCCACGGCATTGCCAAAGAAGACATCAACACCATTTTCAACCCAAATTTCACGACTAAAAAAGAAGGCAACTTTGGTTTAGGGATTGGGTTATCCATTTCTCAACAAATCGTTTCGGCTCATCAAGGGTTTATTTTGGTGGAGTCAGAGGTAGGCAGCCATACAAACATGCAAGTGTGGCTTCCATTCAAACAAGAAGGAGCACCTCATGAATAAGTACCTAATTTTATGTGTCGATGATGAACCTGAAGTTCTCAATAGTGTCCTTCAGGACTTGGCGATATTTGAAGAGAACTTTCTGGTTGAAGGTGCAGAGTCGGTCGATGAAGCCAAGCAAGTAATCAAAGAAATGGGACAAGATGGTATTAAGCTCGCGTTAATCTTATGCGACCACATCATGCCAGAAGAAACCGGCATTGATTTTCTGATCGAACTCAACCAACACGACGCTACTAAACCAACGCGTAAGCTGTTGCTCACCGGGCAAGCTGGGCTAGAAGATACCGTCACAGCCATTAACAACGCAGCACTTGATTTCTATATTTCAAAACCTTGGCAAGGCGACCAACTGAGAGACACGATTACTCAACAATTGACTGACTATGTCATTGCCAACGACAAGCAATTGCTAAACTGGACTTCCATCTTAGATACCGAGCGCATACTGACTTCAATGGCGGATAAACGCACCAGTTTTGGTGAATAGCACTGATTGGTTAATGGATACTGAGAATAGCGTCATCCGATATAAAAACCTTCCGAATGTATACAAATTTTGGATAATTCGCTCGTCTATTTTTCTCATTCGCCCTAAACATGAGATCTCCGTTACATACTGATCCTTAATTTGCTTGTTTTTTAACTAAATGAGTAAGGTTTTACATTTTAAAGGATTACTTTTCCGTGAGTTAGATTAAACTGTCTCAATGTTTATGGTTTGCCGATTTGTCTCAAACCAAAGGAATTAACACTAATATAGGTTTACGGTCGTTATGCGCAAAATTCTACTTACTACCGCTATGCTATTGGCTTCTGGTCAAGCACTAGCTGTTGATGAACAACCACAGGTAATGAGCAACTTTAACTATGATTACTTTGAAGCACGTATCGGTGCTAGCCCAGTAACATTTGGTGGTGCGTTCAGTAAGTCCATTCACCCGAACGCTCACGCTATAGCACGTATCGATTCAGAATTTGAAAGCGATTACGACTCAGCTGTAGGTCTTGGTTTCCACGCTCCATTAAACAACTGGGCAGACCTAACAGGTGAAATGCTAGCTCGTATCGTTCAACCTGAGAACTCAAGCTCTACTGATATCGGTATGGAAATCAACATTGGTGTTCGCCAATGGCTTGGTCCACAACTAGAAGTTGGTGGTAAAGGTGGTTACGTTTCTATCGATGACAACGATGATTGGACAGGTTCTGTTTACGCGCGTTTCCACTCTACAGAGCTTTTCTCTTTAGGTGCTGAAGCTCGTATTAACGACTTCTACGGTGACCAACTTATGTTCACTGCTCGCTTCAAGTACTAATACTTAAAGCTCAAGCCCTAGCAAATAAGCTCTCTATGAGCACTTAGCCTTTTGATACTTAGTCTTTTAAGAAATCCGGCTAAGACAGAAACAAAAAAACCGAGGACATTCCTCGGTTTTTATTTATTAACAGTAATCTTAAGCATATAAGGTAAACTTCTTTAGTGGCAGCTCTTTAGTAATTGCTGCTTGCGTGGCTCTTGTAATAGTTTCCAGTGAATACCATCAATTGCACCCGCAAATTTCCAAAGTAGTTTTAGGTCAACATCGTTTCCGTACGCTTCGCGAACCTTATTAAACACTTCAGGTGCGCCCAACTGCATAAACATTGAAACATCATCCACACCCGCCTTTTTAACCATGCGCTCTAACGTAAGCTGCATGTTTGGTAGATCTCTTAATCTACGGCTAGCTGATGACTTCTTGAAGCTACGCTGCTGAATTGAATTATCGATTGAAGTACGAATAATACTATCCAATTCAGGATGTTCACAGGTAAACAGATCCGTAATGTCGTAATAGTTTACGGTTGCTGTTGTCTGCTTCTTTACATGACGATACTTTTCACAATCAAGATCGGTCAGTTTTTTATCTAATGATTTTCCACCTCTAATGAATAAACAACCTTCACTCAATAAAGCGAACATAGCGTCATTTTGAAAGAGGCCAATACCTCCGAACATAGAACGTTTTTGATGCTCACCAAATTGATTCACGTAATTAATAAATGCTGTCTCGGTCATATCCGTTGATCCTTAATCAAATTACCCCGATTAGGTTGATCACCAGACAAGCAGCTTGTTATGCGAAAAATTTTAAATCTATTTTTTTATTCTATAGGTGAATATTATGGTTTCGTTTTCCACCTTTAAATAAATGATACTTCGAAAAGAAAAATAAGTCTGGACTTAGTTCACATCAATCAATTGAGTATTCCGGTTTTTCATGATTGACTTCACAGTAAACTATCAAACCATGCTTGAATTTGGACACCTAGTGATACACCGGTTCAAATTATTAAAGGTTATGTAGACGGGTGAGTATTGCCTCGCAGCATCGTGGCTTGTAAAATGGCAGGACAGACCTGTTTTTACTTTTTATATGAATCATTTATCGTTTTTCTGGCTACCTCAAAATAAGACTCTTCTCTTAAAGGGTCTAGAATCAGAGTTTGCCCAACTTGTTGGACATTCTATCTCAGCGGGAAAAATAACACTTCCTCCTATCCCTAACGTTGTACTGAAGATTCAATCGCTTTGTACCCTTGAATCAACTGGGATTGCTGACGTTGCCGAGTGCTTACTCGAAGACCCAGGCCTCGCTGCTATTGTCATTCGTGTGGCTAACTCTGTCGTCTTTAACCGACGTAATATTACTTGTGTTGATATTATGACGGCGGTGTCGCGCCTTGGCATATTAAGAGTACGTGACATCGTGACGGCTCAGGCTATTGAGCAACTCAAACACTCAGTCAACCTCAGTAAAGAATGTAATAAGGTATTGGTTCAGAGCGCTTCTGTATCAAAAGAGCTGGGCGCTACTATGGTGCTTGTTACCAACAGCTTCAAAGAGCTCTCCCCTACTGAATACCGTTACCTTGAGCATGAAAAATCGCTGCTTGTTGGATTACTGGCTGATATTGGTTTGTTCTGTTTGGTTAGCGAATACCACCTCTACCTCGAAAATGGCAATTACCTAGATCACGACATCGCTCTACAAATCTTCCAAGGCCAATGTTCTGCTACCAGTAAATTGGTGCTTAACCGTTGGGGCTTCGACAGCGACTTTATTGATGTGTGCAGCAATACCATCAATAACCACGAACAGCGTGAAGTCTCTTACTTAGATATCGCTCGAATCGCTAACCACCTGCTGATGTTCAGAAACAAGGATGAGAACATCGATGATCACGAAGTTGAACTTAACGTGACAGGTGCAGAGGTGCTTTATAAATTAAGCAACTTGAGCAAGCATGATTTTAATGCAAAGCTAAGCGACGTGATCAATACTAGCGGCTTCTAAGTCACTGTTAAATTACAAGTAAGTGTAATATGAAGTAAATGCAATGGGGAAAGCATGTTTACAGGGATGATCTTTATATTTGCGCCACTCGTCGTGGGGTATCTTTTTGCAATTTCGAACGCTCAGACATTAGAATTTATCAACCGCTCAACATCGCGGTTGATCTACGTGATTCTGGCGTTAATGGGACTAAGCTTAGCCGCCCTCGATAACCTAGGCAGTAACCTGCAGACAATCCTTCTATATACCGTCACTTTCTTTGTCTGCTTAAGCGTATGTAACCTAATGGCACTGCCCGCTATTGATAAGTTATTGCCACTCAAAACCGACAGTAGCAAGAATAAGCTTCCCCTCTCTTCTATGGCGATGGAATCTGCAAAACTCATCTTAGTGGTAGGTTCAGGGCTAATCGCTGGCTTAGTGCTGCCTATTGGCCTTGATTGGGTTGATACCGCAAGCGAATGGATTCTGTTTGTTCTTCTATTCTTTATCGGCATTCAGCTGCGTAATAGCGGACTCACACTTCGTCAGATCTTACTCAACAAGCACGGTATGGTTATCGCAATCACCATTATCATCACCTCAATGTTAGGTGGTGTAATCGCGGCTTACATCCTAGATATCCCTCTGTTCAAAGCCTTGGCAATGTCTTCTGGATTTGGTTGGTACTCTCTGGCTGGTATCTTAATGGGTGACGCCTTTGGTCCTGTCTATGGTGGCGCTTCTTTCATGCTTGAGCTGTTAAGAGAGTTAGTTGCCTTGGTACTGATTCCAGTGCTAATTCGCAGCTACCCATGCACTTCCATTGGTTATGCTGGTGCGACTGCGATGGACTTCACCTTACCGGTCATTCAAACAACAGGCGGCGTTAGATGTGTGCCTATCGCTATCGTCAGTGGCTTTATCCTCAGCTTGCTTGTTCCGATATTGATGTTGTTCTTTGTATCTCTTGCTAACTAGATCGCAGGAATAGCGTTTGTTTTAGATTAGAATGCAACTCGAATACCAATGCCCAAGACACCGATACAGTTACCGAAATAAAAAGACACTAAGTGTCATTGCTCAACAAATAACGATCACGGTAACCTGTAACGACAAAGTTATAAAAAGAATAAACTTACAAAAGGAACCACTATGAAACGCCTTTGCGTCGCATTACTGCTAGCTTCAACTTCTACTTTCTCTTTTGCAGCAGATTCAATGTCTGAGACAAACCAGTGCCAAGCAAAAAAATATGATGCGTACATCGACGCTTCTTTGAATTGGTATGCCGACCTTGCTGCATTAACCTCTGAGCAATATCCAGAGCTAACAGAAGTGAGTGAGTGGTTCCTAGAAGGTCGTAAGCACCACTTTGAGCTTAACCGTGCTGCGGTTCACTACTACTTAGTAAACGACTCAAGCAAAGTGGCAACAGAGCAACCTGTAGAAGGTTGGTTGCAACTTGAGCAACACGACATTAAAACGCTATCAACACGTGATGATGAGCTTGGTAAAATCGCGAAAACAACATTCGATGACCGCCAATCAACGCCTCACGCTCAAAACTACGAACTACGTTCTGCCTTTGCAGAGCTGCTTAGTCACCCTAAGCAAATCGACTCAGCGCTGCAGCGTTACAACCAGTCGATCAGTAAACTTGAAGCGATTAAGTGTAAATAACCCCGCATTTAATATGCTTTTTTGAGAAGTTGGATTTCATAATTAAGACGGGACATTGTTCCCGTTTTCGTTTAGATTGTCCCGCTCGCGTCAATATTAGAAAAATAACTCGCTTGCTATGGTTACGGAACAAAAAACAGCAGATGTTAGCTTCGACAGTCTTCTACGTATCTTCACGGTACCTGAAGGCCCAGATTCAACACTCACTCAAATTGAAGACAAACTTTCACGAAACCTGAATCAATTCTTACGTGAACATATTGTGGCTGAAGAAAAGCCGCTACGTGAAATTGAGAAAGATTTTTCAAATGCTCATATCCCAGAGCAGCCTGAGTTTGTTTCTGAACATACTGAGCATCTCCTCGATTCTCTTGTGTCTCATTCGGTTCACACGTCTTCGCCAAGTTTTATTGGCCATATGACCTCTGCGTTGCCGTACTTCCTGATGCCGCTTTCAAAAATCATGATTGCGTTGAATCAGAATCTAGTAAAAATCGAGACCTCAAAAGCTTTCACTCCCCTAGAACGTCAAGTTCTGGGCATGTTACATCGCCTGATTTATCAAGATAGTGACCAGTTTTATTCTCGTTGGATGCACAGCGCAAACCACTCTTTAGGTGCGTTTTGTTCTGGCGGTACCATCGCGAACATTACAGCGCTCTGGGTTGCACGTAACAACGCACTAAAAGCGCAAGGTTCGTTCAAAGGTGTAGAAAAAGAAGGCCTGTTTAAAGCCATGAAGCACTACGACTACGAAGGACTTGCCATCTTAGTCTCTGAACGTGGCCACTACTCTCTGAAAAAAGCCGCGGATGTCCTTGGTATTGGTCAAGAAGGTCTAGTGTCTGTTAAAACAGATAACGACAACCGTATTTGTACTGATGATTTAAGACTCAAGATCGAGCAGCTCAAGCAGAACAAGATCAAACCTTTCGCCGTCATTGGTGTGGCTGGTACAACCGAAACCGGTAATATCGACCCGCTAAGAGACATTGCTGAGGTGTGTGCCGAATCCGATTGTCATTTCCACGTTGATGCAGCTTGGGGCGGTGCGACTCTGATGTCTAACAATCATCGTCACCTACTTGATGGTATTGAACTGGCGGATTCAGTCACGATTGATGCGCATAAACAGCTTTATATCCCTATGGGTGCGGGTATGGTTCTGTTTAAGAAGCCAGATGCGATGACTGCGATTGAACATCATGCTCAATACATTCTTCGTAAAGGCTCAAAAGATTTAGGCAGCCATACGTTAGAAGGTTCTCGTTCAGGTATGGCAATGCTGGTTTACGCCGCAATGCACATCATTAGCCGCCCAGGTTATGAACTGCTGATCGACCAAAGCATCAACAAAGCGCGCTACTTTGCCGACCTAATTAAAGATCAGAGCGACTTCGAGCTGGTTTCAGAACCTGAGCTTTGCCTACTGACTTATCGCTATGTCCCTGAGTCAGTCAAAGCGGCACTGCTTAAAGCTGAGCCTGAACATCGTGTCGAACTGAATGAATTGCTCAATGAGCTGACTAAGTTTATTCAGAAGAAGCAGCGTGAAACAGGTAAGTCTTTCGTGTCACGTACACGCTTAAACCCTGAAGCATGGGTACATCAGCCAATCATCGTTTTCCGCGTGGTATTAGCAAACCCACTAACAGGCAATGACATTCTTTCGTCAGTGCTTGAAGAACAGCGTGAGATCTCTAAACTAGCACCAAACTTGATGGGCAAAATCAACAAACTGGTTACGCAAATCAACGCATAGTCATTCAATTTTAGTTGCATCAAATTGAAAATTTCTTTCTTTTTGATGTAACTAAGCTGTCAGTTCATACCCATTTTGCATTCTTTTTGCTCAAACTCTCTTCCAATTCTGTAGTTTTCTAAAATTTTGTTGAGGTTTGTCATATTCTTAAGCATTCATGCCCTGTTTTTGTATTAGTAAATAGTATGTTGGGTTTATACTAACTCTATGGTGCTAGTTAGCTTGATATCTATTTGACGCAGCAGTATTTACGAAACCGAATATACATCGGCTTTGTGTTTACTGATATTTGCTTCAGCCATACCCCCTGGTAAAAGATATTAACTAGCAAGTTGTTCTCTATACCCTTGTGAACACTATGAATACATTAGAAAAAATACAAAAAAACCTGGAAAATTTCAGCAAGTCTGAGCGCAAGGTAGCCGAAGTAATTATGGCTTCCCCTCAAACTGCAATTCATTCTAGCATTGCTACCTTAGCTAAAATGGCTGACGTGAGTGAGCCTACAGTTAACCGCTTCTGTCGTCGATTAGACACAAAGGGCTTCCCTGACTTCAAACTTCACCTAGCTCAAAGCTTGGCAAACGGTACACCTTACGTGAACCGTAATGTTGAAGAAGATGATGGTCCAGATGCTTATACGCATAAGATTTTCGAATCAACTATGGCTTGTCTAGACGTTGCTAAAAACAGTCTAGACGCGATGCAAGTAAACCGTGCTGTTGACTTGCTGACTCAAGCAAAACGCATTTCGTTCTTCGGACTGGGTGCCTCTTCTGCTGTCGCCAAAGATGCTCAAAACAAGTTTATTCGTTTTAATATCCCAATCACATGTTTCGAAGACATCGTGATGCAACGAATGAGCTGCATTAACTGCAGTGATAACGACGTTATTGTTCTTATCTCTCATACTGGCCGCACTAAAAGCCAAGTTGAGATTGCAAACTTAGCGCGTGAAAACGGTGCGACAGTTATTGCTATCACAGCAAAAGATTCTCCACTGGATAAAGCGAGCTCGTTGTCTATTTCTCTGGATGTTCCAGAAGACACTGACGTTTACATGCCAATGGCAAGTCGCGTTGTTCAGATGACGGTTATCGATGTGCTAGCGACAGGCTTTACGCTACGTCGTGGTTCTGGTTTCAGAGAGAACCTAAAGCGCGTCAAAGAGTCACTTCGTGATTCACGTTACGAGAAGTACTCTCAGTTCTAATCTGCTTAGTCATGAACTGAAAACAGATGACCAGAGAACAAGTTGAATTAAAAAAACGGAGCCTAGAGCTCCGTTTTTATTTGTCTGTATAAAATGACTTATACAACGAACAAGTTTAAGACCGTTAGATAGTCCAACTATTGCCCTTCTCAACCACGCTGTTTTCGGACGCATAAGAATTGATAATGGTAAAGCTCGACTCGACAGCTGGCTCTTGCCCAATTTGATTCATTGAAGCTCCCTCATGATGCCCTTCTCTACAACTGTACTTCTCGCATACTTGCTTCAAAATATGCACGAGCCTCTCTTGGTTAAGCGGCAAAGGGTTTCCTTTAATCGCCACTGATTTGAGCGCGTCGGCAGACACCTCATCAAACTGGGCTTCACAGACACCAAATTCCAACAAGTTGGGTAACTTAAGCGTATCAAGCACTTCCGATAACCAAGAAATTGCCTCCTCTTCTATTGCTTCTACGTTACCTGTTACTATCTGAGCGATTCGCTGATAACGCGCTAGGATGTCGCTTCTTTGCTGCTCTTTTGCAACGGCTATGTTCTCCAACATCACAAACGGCGCTAAACGCGCGGTAATCACACTATGAGGCGCAGAAATCTTACCTCCTAGTGCGGAGGCTAAACCATGGGCTGCGCCAAGCTTGGCATTAGTTATCGCCATACCACCGAGCATAGAAGCGAAAGCAAGATCAGAACGCGCTTGAGGCTCATCATAAACACACGCTTTAACCACAGAACCACTCAACTTACGCAGCCCTTCTTCACAAATCATATCGGTTAACGGATTCGGTTCACCACACACGTAGGCTTCCATTAGATGAGTAAAGGCATCCATCGCACCTCGCCCAGATAGATATAGATTGGTTCCATGAGTTAGGGTTGGGTCGACAATCGCAACGTCGGCCAGCATGTCTGGGCTTCTCAGGCTGATTTTTACTTGGTCTTGGCCTGATTTCAGCACCGCGTTTTTAGTGACCTCGGCGCCGGTACTCGCTGTGGTTGGAATTGCGATAAACGGAAGTGGTTTGGTTTTAAGAGGAACATTACGCCCGACCACTTCAACATAGTCATATAAATTGCCTTGATTAGGTAAAACCGCAGCCAACGCTTTGCCCATATCGATGGCGCTACCGCCCCCCATGGCGACAACCATATCTGGCTTAAATCGACGAGCAGAAATAGCCGCCTCTTCAACCATTTTGATATTAGGTTCACCGGAAACGGCAATGTGCTGATAACGCATACTCTGCGCATCAAGATAGTCAGTAACAATTGAAGTGCGCTCTAATGTATTGCCTGTAACCAATAGCACGCTGTAGCCATATTGATTAAAGAGAGACAATGAAGCGGAAAGTGCTCCATCACCAAAGATGATCTTTGTAGATGTCATAAATTGAAACATGGTGCCTCCTGCGCCTATGACCGAACAAAACTGCGAACTCTTGGTTATTGGAATTTAGCCTTTATATAGTGCATCAGTATTAAGATGCCTCGTTCTGTATGCGCTTTTTTTGACGAGGTGCAACTTGTCGCATTAAAGATGGATTAATGTCGTATTCTTAGGGGTAATTCACACTCTTAAATTAAGGGTAATCAATCTGAATACCCATCAGAAATCAGCATGGATCCTTTTTGTGACCATTATTTGCTCTGATAGACAAAACCTATTGTATTAAGAGGTAATTCCATCTTTATTTCCCCATGGCATTGAGGCATAGTTGGTTTTATGAAATTTTGAGTGGCATTCACTAAAGAATAGTTAACATAATCGAGTTAACGAGCCTCATCCCGTATTTAGGAGAAATTAAATGTTTGTAGTTATTTTTGGTCGCCCTGCTTGCCCATTCTGTGTTCGTGCAAAAGAGCATGCTGAAACTCTTAAAGCTAAACGCGATGACTTCAACTACCGTTACGTTGACATCCACGCTGAAGGTATCAGCAAAGCTGATCTAGAGAAGACTGTTGGTAAACCTGTCGATACAGTTCCACAAATCTTCATCGACCAAGACCACATCGGCGGCTGCACAGAATTTGAAGCATACGCAAAAGAAAACCTAGGTCTTTTCGACTAAGCTAGGATTTCTCAAACGAGAATCAGGGCTAAAGCCTTAAACAGCTGACCCATTTAGGCGTTAGACTGTACGATTTATAGAAAGCCCGCTCACTGTAGCGGGCTTTTTTATGACCAGTTTTCATACGGAATAAGAATAAGGTCAAAATCAAGTAAATTAACAAAATATTGCTTATAATTTATTTATATTTAGATACAATTCACCTCTCAAACTTACCCTGTGTTCCACGCCAATTATTGAGCGACCACCGTGAATATCGACGTTGTTTTTCTGTTAGAACAAAACCCCATTCTCCTCATCTTTGTTGTTTTATCGATTGGATTAGCCATTGGTAAAATTCGTTTCGGTAGCCTCCAACTTGGTAATTCAATCGGTGTTTTGATTACTTCCCTTATCATGGGACATCTTGGCTTTTCTTTTAACGCAGATGCGCTCACCATTGGTTTCATGCTGTTCATCTACTGTGTTGGCATTGAAGCTGGACCAAACTTCTTCGGTATCTTCTTCAGAGACGGTAAGCACTACCTCATTCTGAGCCTTGTGGTACTTTCTACCGCAATTGCCCTAACCTATTTCAGTAGTCATTACCTTGGCCTAGGCTTTGGTTTATCTGCAGGCATGATGGCAGGTGCCTTAACAGCAACGCCGATATTGGTAGGTGCTCAAGATGCTCTGAATTCTGGGCTTGCAGAATTACCAAGAAACATGGACTTGAGCCTGATTATCGAAAACCTTTCAGTCGGTTACGCGATGGCTTACTTGGTTGGCTTAATCAGTATGATTATGTTTGCTCGCTTGATTCCAAAACTTCAAAAAGTGAACCTACACGACTCGGCAGAGCAAATCGCCCAAGAACGTGGGTTAGGCGCTTCAGGTCAGCGTAAGGTTTACTTGCCCATTATTCGTGCTTATCGAGTGGGACCAGAGCTCATCTCTTGGACTGACGGTAAGAATCTGCGTGAACTGGGCATCTATCGCCAAACAGGCTGTTACATCGAGCGTATTCGACGTAATGGTATTCTTGCCCATCCAGATGGTGATGCAATTCTGCAAGAAGGCGATGAGATCGCATTGGTTGGTTTCCCAGATAGCCACGCTCGTCTAGACCCAAGCTTCCGTAACGGTAAAGAAGTTTTCGACCGTAACCTTCTCGATCTGCGTATCGTGGAAGAAGAGATCGTCGTTAAGAGTGACAGTATCGCAGGTAAGCGCCTATCAGACTTAAACCTGTCTGAATACGGCTGTTTCCTTAACCGCGTAGTACGTGCTCAGATTGAAATGCCGATGGACTTAAACATCGTGCTTTCTAAAGGTGACGTCCTACAGGTGAGTGGTGAAAAGAGTCGAGTGCACGGCCTAGCTGAGAAAATTGGTTTCATCTCAATCCACAGCCAAATGGCGGATTTGATGGCCTTCTGTAGCTTCTTCATTTTGGGTATTTTGTTTGGTTTGATCACCATGACATTCGGTCAGGTATCGTTTGGGCTAGGTAACGCGGTTGGCCTGCTTCTATCGGGCATCATGCTTGGTTTCCTACGAGCGAACCACCCTACTTTCGGTTATGTGCCTCAAGGTGCTCTGAACATGGTCAAAGACCTCGGTTTGATGTTCTTTATGGTCGGTATCGGCTTGAGCGCCGGTGGTAAGATATTTGAGCACTTAACCCAAGTTGGCCCACAGGTAATAGGTATTGCCCTAGTAGTGAGTGTGCTGCCAGTATTCTTCGCTTACTTGGTTGGCGCTTACGTATTGAAGATGAACCGAGCTTTGTTGTTCGGTGCAATCATTGGCGCGCGAACTTGCGCTCCAGCGATGGACATCGTAAATGACCACGCTCGCTCAACGATTCCGGCTCTGGGTTATGCGGGTACTTATGCGATAGCCAATATATTGATGACCTTAGCAGGTACTTTCATCATCATAATTAGCTAGCATCTGCTGCATTAAAAGCAGCCAAGCTTAGATATTTCGAATGCACTAATTCACTTTGGGTTAGTGCATTTTTTATAACCTGTTTTAAGCGGTTCAAGCCTTCTTCCCCACTCCTGCTCTTAACTCCCCTATCTGGCAGGGTAGATGTCACTGTTAAAATTTAACCAGTTTGGGCGATAAAGAGTAATTGTGTCTCGTATCTCAGTAGAAAGAAAAGAAGCTATATTGAAGAAGCTATTACCTCCCTATTCAATGTCAGTTAAAGAAGTGTCGGAAGAGGAAGGAATTAGCACTGCGACCCTGTATCATTGGCGCCAGCAACTCAGACGTTCAGGAGCCGCCGTGCCAAATAGCAACACTTCATCAGAGCAGTGGTCAGCTCAAACTAAACTTGCCATTGTCGCTGAAACCTACTCAATGACAGAAAGTGAACTCAGCCAATATTGTCGTGAAAAAGGTCTTTTTCCAGAGCAAATCCAAAGCTGGCGCAGCGAATGTATGCAAGGGTTTAAGTCGAGTAAAGAGCAGGAAGCTGAAGCAAAGAAGCAGGCTAAAGCTGACAAACTTGAAATCAAAGAGTTGAAGAAAGATTTACGACTCAAAGAAAAAGCACTCGCTGAAACGGCCGCTCTCTTGGTACTAAGAAAAAAGCTGAGAGCCTTTTACGGGGAAGAGCCAGAGGACGACTAACCTCAACCGATGAAAGGCAGACCATAGTGACTCTTATCCTTGAAGCGAAGCAATGCGGGTGTCGTTTAGAGCCAGCTTGCCATGAAGTTCAAATCGACTTGAGAACGTATCGTCGCTGGTATCAGCAAGGTGAAGTTCAAGCTGACAAAAGGCCAATATGCCTCAGACCTGAGCCTGCTAACAAGCTGTCGCAGGAAGAGCGTGATGCGATAATCGAGGTGTGTAACCGCTCTGAGTTTGCAAGCTTGCCTCCAACTCAAATCGTCCCGACACTGCTTGATAGAGGTGAGTATATCGCCTCTGAGTCGAGCTACTACCGAGTGTTGAGTACGCAGGGGCAACTTCACAAACGAGGTCGTCAGCGGAGCAGACAGAAGCAAGCGAAGCCAACCAGTTACACAGCGACGGACTCGAACCAAGTCTATACGTGGGATATCACTTACTTACCTTCAAAAGTTCGAGGCCAACATTATTACCTGTATGTCATTGAGGACATCTACAGTCGAAAAATTGTTGGTTATGAAGTGTATGAGCATGAATGCGGTGAGCTGGCGTCACAACTTCTGCAACGAACGTTGATGCGAGAGCAGTGCTTCAATCAAGCTCTGGTTCTTCACTCCGATAATGGTGCGCCGATGAAGTCGTTGACGTTCAAAGCCAAAATGGAAGAGTTAGGTATTACTTCATCGTATAGTCGCCCAAGAGTCAGTGATGATAACCCGTATGTTGAGTCATTGTTCCGCACGGTAAAGTACATGCCAAGCTGGCCAACGAAAGGCTTTGAAACAATCGATAGTAGCCAAAGTTGGGTTGAAGCCTTCGTACGCTGGTACAACACCGAGCACAAGCACAGTCAGCTAAATTACGTCACGCCTTCAGAGCGTCACAATGGAAAAGATAAAGAGATCTTGAAGCGCCGAGCGGAGGTACTACTCGCTGCAAAAGAGCTAAACCCTGAACGCTGGCCTGGTGATATCAGAAACTGTGAACCTGTTGGTGACGTTCACCTAAATCCAGAAAGAGAAGCTGCTTAATAAGTAAGCAAATGATGACAACTACCTTGAAAAACACCGACTCTCTTCATCCCTTATTTCTACTCTTGTCCCCCTTCGAATCGCGGTAGCCGTATCCGCTCTTAAATCTCTTCGCATCCCGCCACTCGAATCCCATATCTGCTCTTAATCTCTTGAACCAAATAGCAGACAAAAAAATAGGCGCTCAATGAGCGCCTATTTCGTTTAGATTCGATAACTTGAATTAGATGTCAGCTACATCAAATTCAACAGCTGGGTTAACGTCAGCTTCGTAATCAACACCTTCAACACCGAAACCAAATAGCTTCAAGAACTCTTCTTTGTACTCTACGTAGTCAGTCAGTTCTTTTAGGTTCTCAGTTGTGATTTGAGGCCATAGGTTACGACAGTGATCTTGAATGTCTTCGCGAAGCTCAAGGTCATCTAGACGTAGACGGTTCACTTCATCCACTTCTGGCGCGCTGCCGTCTTCTTTGTATAGACGTTGGCTGAACATACGGAAGATCTGTTCCATACAACCTTCGTGAATACCTTCTTCACGCATCTTCTTGAACACCATAGCGATGTAAAGAGGCATTACAGGGATTGCAGAACTTGCTTGAGTCACTACAGACTTAAGAACAGCAACGTTTGCAGTACCGCCAGTTTGGCCTAGCTTCTCGTTCAGCGCTGTCGCTGCACGGTCTAGATCCATCTTAGCTTTACCTAGTGCGCCATCCCAGTAGATTGGCCACGTTAGTTCAGTACCGATGTAGCTGTAAGCAACCGTCTTACAACCGTCCGCTAGAACACCAGCTTCAGAAAGAGCATTGATCCAAAGTTCCCAATCTTCACCGCCCATTACAGTAACAGTGTCTTTGATCTCTTCTTCAGTTGCAGGCTCTACGCTTGCTTCGATGATTGTGTCTTTGTTCGTATCAACCGCAGTTGACGTGTACGTTTCACCGATAGGCTTTAGAGATGAACGAATTACTTCGCCAGTCTCTGGCATTTTACGCACTGGAGACGCCAGTGAGTATACAACCATATCGATTTGGCCTAGATCTTCTTTGATCAGGTCAATTGTTTTCTGTTTCGCTTCGTTAGAGAAAGCATCACCGTTCAGGCTTTTTGAATACAGGCCTTCTTCTTTAGCTAGCTTGTCGAACGCTGCTGAGTTGTAGAAACCAGCTGTGCCCGGCTTTTTCTCAGTACCGGCTTTCTCGAAGAAAACACCGATAGTTGAAGCGCCGCCACCAAATGCAGCCGCAATACGTGAAGACAAGCCGTAGCCACTTGAAGAGCCAACAACTAGTACACGTTTAGGTGCGTTTGCGATTGGGCCTTGAGCTTTTGTGTAAGCAATTTGTTCTTTTACATTAGCTTCACAACCGACTGGATGTGTTGTAGTACAGATGAATCCGCGAATTCGAGGTTTGATGATCATATTCAACTTCCTTAAAAAATCAGGTTAAGGATAAAAGTTTCGTACGCAAATGGCATCTAATTTCTGTAAAAATGTGGTGAAAATGCAAGTGGTTGGAGCACTCAGTGAATATTTGCTGACTAAGTCACCATTTGTTAACGCCTCTATTGCAACTTCTACGACAAAAACAAAAAAGGCACCTAATAAGGTGCCTTTTGTCATTTCTTTATCTAAGCAACGCTATTTAGCTTAGGTTTTAACTCTTTTCGCGTCAAAGTTTCACTGTAATCATGACTGAAGTGGTCAACTTGAATCGCTGCGTAGCGAAGTTTGTCTGCTGCAATGATTTGGTCAACTTCGTCTTGAGTAAGAACATCTGCCGCCAGTGCTTGAGCAAGTTTATCTTGCAATAGACCTTTACGAGCCACTTTGCCCTCTTTCACTGCTTTGAAGATCTTACGTTCGAGAGGCTTGATGCTGTACATCGCATTGAACGCATTCTCCATTAGGCCAACACTATCCTCTTCTTCTTTGCCTATGTAGCAAAGGTGAGTTAGACGTTCACGGTGTGCACCCGGAGTCATCAAGCTTTCTGCCAGTTGTACCGTTAGATTATCACTTGGTTTTTCAAAGTGGTTACCGACAGGGAAAACTAGACCTTTAAGTACTTTACCTACCATCTTGTTCGGGAAGTTTCTGTACGCTTCTTGTAGCGATTTAGCCGCGTTATGGAAACAGTGTTGAACCGCGTAGTGTACGTAGTCTAGGTCAGCTTGTTGACGACCTTCATCTTCATACTTCTTAAGCGCTGCAGACGCCATGTATAGGTAACTTAGACCATCACCTAGACGTGCAGAGATAAGCTCTTTACGTTTCAGTTCGCCACCTAGTGTAAGCATTGCGAAATCCGCACTCACTGCAAGCGCACGGCTCAAGCGAGTTAAGTCTTGGTAGTAAGGCTTCGTTGGACCGCTCATATCCGCTTTAATGAACTTAGAGCCTGTCAATGCCGCACCGAACGCACCAAACGTGTTCTTAGTTGCGTGAGAGATATGCTTGAACAACAAGTTATCGAAATCCTTCGCACCTTGCTTCTCATCTGGGTTTGCTGCCGCTTCCATTTCGCTTAGCACGTATGGGTGACAACGTGTCGCACCTTGACCGAAGATCATCAGGTTGCGAGTTAAGATGTTCGCACCTTCTACTGTGATAGCAACTGGAATACCTAGGTAAGGCGCAGCTAAGTAGTTCATTGGACCATCTTGAATTGCACGACCAGAGTGGATATCCATTGAATCATTCAGGATAGTACGCGCCATTTCTGTCATGTGATATTTCGCGATAGCCGTAACGATACCCGGCTTCTCTTTCATATCGAGTGAAGTAGTTGTTAGTGTACGAGTCGCTTCTAGTAGATACGTTAAGCCACCAATACGACCTAAACTCTCTGCAACTCCTTCAAACTTACCAATCGACATACCGAACTGCTTACGAACATAAGCGTATGCGCCGGTCGTTTTCGCCGTTAGGTGGCCCATCGCCGTGCCAAGTGCGGGTAATGAGATACCACGACCTGCAGACAGACATTCCACCAGCATACGCCAGCCTTTACCTGCGTAATCGGCACCACCGATTAACCATTCCATAGGAATAAATACATCGTGACCGCGTGTTGGACCATTCATGAACGCAAGACCAAGTGGGTCATGACGCTCACCAATCACAACACCTTCGTGGTCAGCCGGGATTAGCGCACAAGTGATGCCAATGTCTTCTTTGTCACCCAGTAGCTTTTCTGGATCGTGCAGTTTGAAAGCCAGACCAAGTACCGTCGCCACTGGTGCTAGTGTAATGTAGCGTTTGTTCCAGTTAAGCTTGATACCTAGCGTCTCTTTACCTTCGTGCATGCCCATGCACACAGTACCGACATCAGGGATACCACCCGCATCAGAACCCGCTTCTGGGCCTGTTAGTGCGAAACATGGGATATCTGTACCGTCAGCAAGACGAGGTAGCCAGTAGTCTTTTTGGTCTTGAGTGCCGTAGTGAGACAGCAGCTCACCAGGACCAAGAGAGTTTGGAACCATTACTGAAACCGCAGTACTGATACTGCGAGTCGCAATCTTAGTTACGATAGTTGAGTTAGCGTGTGCTGAGAATTCACGACCGCCATACTCTTTCGCAATAATTAGCGAAAAGAAACGCTCTTTGCGTAAGAAGTTCCACACCTCTTCAGGAAGGTCTCGATCTTCTTTTACAATTTGGTGGTCATCAAGCATAGCGAGCAAGGTTTCAAGCTCATTATCCATGAACGATTGCTCTTCTGCTGTCAGCTGAGGTTTTGGGTATTGGTGCAGCTTAGTGAAATCTGGTTTACCAGAAAACAGCTCTCCGTCCCACCACACGCTACCCGCTTCCATCGCTTCTTTCTCGGTGCTAGATAGTGGTGGTAGTACTTTTTTAAAGAGTTTAAAAGCTGGGTCACTTACCCATTTTTGTCTTAGAGAGCTCATAGTTCAGATCCTTTTGTTCACTATATTGGTTGTGAATGTTTCGCTTTTTATTGTTTTATTCTTCTGCTGACATGCCTGCGGCTAAATATGGAATAAGAATATCGACCACTGCCTTAGCATCTATCTTTCTGTCATAGTCATTCTCTGCAATTTCTACCAGAGCCTGACTTGATGCCATGGTGAATACACAAGTCCCTAGGGTGAAGTGTAATCGCCAAAATAACTGTTCTTGAGTGAGGTTCGGATTCGCCTTCATTACAGATGTCGTAAACAAAGAAAGTACTTCGCTGTAGCGAGTAGTAATGAACCAACGCAAGTGTCCTTGCACATCCGTATAGCCTCTGCCGATAAGTAACATGAATCGGCTTGTACCATTTGGCCTAACATCATTAAGTGCTCTTAGTGGCTGTCTCAACGACTCAAACACGTCACTCATAGAATACGTTTCGTTCAAGTTTAAGTTCACTAATGCATCTTGCAGTGCTGGCATAAATGCTTCTAAGTAACGATTGAGTACCGCACGAACCAGAGTCTTCTTATCGCCAAAGTGATAGTTCACTGAAGCTAAGTTGACATTCGCTTTACTCGTAATCGTACGTAAAGAGGTGTCATTAAAACCGTGCTCAGCAAATAAGCCTTCAGCCACATCTAAGATTTTGTCTTTGGTTGTACTTCTTGGTGCCATTTCAATCACTCGTATTAAACAACTGTTTGAAATATACGCTTAGTACATTTATTTAACAAGCAAGCAACATCACATTTTCACAAATTGGTCGTACCAGTTAATAAAACTCAGCACTAAACGATTGAATCGCTGTGTGTTTATAAAAAAAGAAAAAAATAATGAATTTTCTTGGAACTGAAATGGAAATGGAGAGTCCTAAATTAGGTAGAAAACAGCGTATTTAGAAGTTTAACAGGCCGTCAAACTTGTTCTTCTCACTGCTTTCTTAATTACTGCATTTTCCTTATTAACTCCTATACTTGTATCCGCCCAAACCACGTTGGTTTGGGCTTTTTTTTGTTTGTTGTTTAGGGTGAAACCTTACTTACCCTTCTTCACAGCTACAACTACAAACTAAACAGCGCGATCGATTCTTTTTATATTGTCATTTTTTACTAAAAATCGAACTACCACGCTTGGCACATTGCTATCACTGAGATACGTATTTCAAACAACCTCCTAACCAACGTTTACCAATCTCTGCCCAAGCCGAATTCTAGCCTTGCATTTATTTTCAACACATCTACTCGAAGCTTGCCACCTGTCACAACTGGTAAATTAATCAATAGCGATAGAGACTTACATTCGAAATAAAGCCAACAAACTTAGCAATTTCTAGCAGATGTCCTAAGCTTCGTTTAATACCCTTCTCAATTAAGTAGTTAAACGCTAGTTGGGAGGAGGCGGGAGCTTTTAAAAGTAGAAGGAGACCTACTTTGAGACTGTTTAAATTACCCATCATCTGTTGCTTAGCTATTGCAACCCCACTCTCTGCTCAGACTTTAGAACAGGCTGTTGCCATTACCTTGGCTACCAATCCTGAGATAAAAAGTATTTTTAATGAGTTTGTGAGTGTACAAAAACGAAACGATGCCGCAGGTGGTGCTTATAGGCCGAGTATCGATCTTGATGCTGGTATTGGCTATGAAGGCATAAACCCTGCGCCAAACAACGGTCCTGATACCGATCTCACACGAAAGGAAGCCACCATATCCCTCACTCAGTTGTTGTGGGATGGTTCGTCGACTCTCAATGATATTGATCGTACTGCCGCAGAAGCAGAATCGGTTCGTTTGCAATTGCTCGCGGATGCCGAAGACAAAGCGCTAGAGGTCACACAGATCTACTTAGACGCAGTCAAAGCAACTGAAGTTTTAGCCCTTTCGGAAAGTAACCTCGCTATCCACAAGAAAATCTATAAAGACATCAAAAAGCGTGCAGTCTCAGGCATAGGCTCAACCGCAGATGTATCTCAGGTAGAAGCAAGGATTGCAAAAGCTCACGGCAACTTATTAGCCGCACAGAACAACCTAATTGATACCCACACCCAATTTAGAAGAATAGTGGGTCAAGAACCGCTTGGCTTAGTCTACCCAAGAGCCGATATTTCTATGATTCCTCTGTCATTATCAGACGCGCTTGTTGATGCTCTGGACCAACACCCAGTCATCAAAGTCGCGACTGCAGATGTCGATTCAGCGCACTTCCAGTACAAACAATCAAAAGGGGTTAACTACCCGACGTTCTCTATCGAGGCATCTCAATCATGGCGAGATGATGCTGGAGGCGATGAAGGTTCGAGCCAAGAGACTTTGGCAATGTTGAGAATGCGATACAACCTCTACAACGGTGGTACCGATAGTGCTAATTCAGAAGCTGCAGCTTACCAACTCAATAAAGCAAAAGATCTAAGAGATCGTGCTTATCGACAAGTTGAAGAAGGCCTTCGCCTCTCTTGGAGTGCATTGGATCTGACGTTACAACAAAAGAACTTCTTGTCTGATCACGTGGATTCGGCGTCAGAAACCGTTATCGCTTATGAGAAACAATATCGAATCGGCAAACGTACGCTACTTGATCTGCTTAACACTGAAAACGAATTGTTTGAAGCCCGCAAAGATTACTTAGATGCGCATTACTCTGAACAGTACGCTAAATACCGTGTAATGAATGCGACAGGCTCTCTATTGAACGCTCTACTGGTCGACATTCCAGACGAGTGGACAACGGCAGTGGAGTATTAATGATGAAGAGACCTTATTTATTACTTTCCGCATTAACGATAACGCTATGTGCATGCTCTAGCCAAAATGAAGAGCCCTACATAGAAACGCCAGAAGCGGAGCAAATTTCTGACCTGCAAGACGATGATAACGATGGTGTGGTCAATGCACGAGACACCTGTCCTGGCACACCAGAGTCGTCTCTTGTAGACAACGAAGGCTGTGGAGAGACGGTTAGCTCGCAAGAAGTCAGACGGCTGAACATCCTTTTCGCCAATGACTCCTATGAAGTTAACCCTATCTTCTCAGATCAAATCACCACTATGGCTGAGTTCTTAGAAACCTACCAAAGTGCATCGATAGAGATTCAAGGTTACGCCAGTAAAGTCGGCGCGAGTGAATACAACTTAGAGCTATCAAAGAAACGCGCTCACCACGTTGAAGATGAACTGTTGTCGAATGGTATCGACCCGAGCCGAGTAAGAGTTGTTGGTTACGGTGAAAACCGCTTAGAGAGCGATGGCAACGATGCTACGTCTCATGCACTGAACCGCCGAGTAACAGCCACAGTTGTCGGACTAAGCGAACAGATCGTCGAGGAGTGGACCATATTTACCACGCTAGAAAAATAACATGACACTGTCACTCTGGTCATCCAAAACGATCCGCAATTCATGCCGATCAAAATAATGAGTTGAATCTAGGAGTTTTAGATCATCAATAACTAACCAAACTAAAAATACTAGCAGTTAGGATCAATAAAGCCGAGATAGGAAACCCTATCACGGCTTTTTTGTTCTTTGCTGTCACATGAATCGGGGAGGATGATTCTGTGACTCGTCTTGCTACTCAGAAGTTAGCTTGTTAATCAGTGAATAGGCTCGCCGTTAAACGAGCCTACCACTGATTATAGTTTTACTTCTTGTTGCTTTGCTGTTTTCGGTAAAGAAACGCTTAGCAGGAAGTAACCTAGAATTGCAGCTGTTGTAGATCCCATCAGGATGCCTAGTCGAGCTAGTGTGTCAAACTCTACATTCGTTGGGCCAAATGCTAGTGATGAAATAAAGATAGACATTGTAAAACCAATACCACACAGGACAGATACTGCGAAGATGTTCATAAAGTTCACACCTTCAGGGAGCTTAGCAACACCCAATTTCACCGCACCCCAGCTGAATGCAAAGATACCAAGAGGCTTACCAATCAATAGACCCATAGCGATACCAAGCGGTAGCATACCTGTTAGGCTTGAGATTGAGATACCTTCCAATGAAATACCTGCGTTTGCAAAAGCAAAGACTGGCAAGATTGCAAAAGCGACGTATGGGTGCAGAGCATGTTCTAGATGCTTCAGCGGAGAATGTTCACCTTTATTGCCTTTCAGTGGGATAGCAAAACCAATCACTACACCAGCCAGCGTTGCATGAACACCAGACTTCAATACTGCAAACCACAGAATTGCACCAACAATGAGATACACACTCAGCTTAGTTACATGCTTGTTGTTTAGCATGAACAGCACACCAGTTGCGATGAAACCAACCGTTAACGCAAGCGTTGATAGGTCGCCTGAGTAGAACAGTGCAATGATAACAACAACGCCAAGGTCATCGATAATTGCTAAAGCCAATAGGAACACCTTCAAGCTAACCGGTACACGGTTACCAAGAAGCGCCATGATACCTAATGCGAATGCAATATCAGTTGCCGCTGGGATAGCCCAACCTTGAAGCGCTTCTGGGTTACTTGAGTTAAATAGCACGTAAATAAGTGCCGGAGCTAGCATACCGCCAACGGCTGCGATAGCTGGGAAGATTGCTGTCTCTTTAGACTTTAATGCGCCTTCTAAAAGTTCGCGCTTAACTTCTAAGCCGATTAGAAGGAAGAAGACAGCCATTAAGCCATCGTTAATCCAGTGAGACACAGACATACCAAGAACGTAACTATGTAGTACACCTTGGTACATTTCGTTCAGTGGTGAGTTTGCTACAAACATTGCGATCGCCGCAGCGATGACTAGTATGATGCCGCCAGCAGATTCCATTTTAAAGAAGTCACGGATGACGTCGGTCATGATTTCGCCCTTATATTTATTATTTAAATAAACGAATAACAAAGAATAACCACGAGTTTATATCCAAGTTTAATTGATAGATAATCACTTCTTCGGATGTTTAACTTCGGTTTTTCCTACAAATACTAAACAATACGTCGTATATTCCATAATGTTGTTATGCACCATGAATTAAGTATAGATGAGATCATCGAACCTGTATGCACAATTCATTGGGGGACGCTAAAAGGCGCAGGCATAAAAAAGGCTATCAAATTATAGCCTTAGGTGTTTTTTAGTAGCCAGTTAACTGCATAAAGCCTGTCGCTTCATGGCTCCCGCTCGCCTTAATCGGCCCTTCCCAATATGGTATGACAAATGGAAGCCACATATCCCTGCGTATAATACGCGTTGTGAGGTTGATATCATGCTTAGGGACGTTAATGATCCACTGCAAAGGCATCCGTCTTCCATTCATCAACGTTGTATTTTGCAATGGTTGAATGGAAATGTCGGATTCCGTTAATTGGTAAACTTTGCCTGAGCGCGTTGCTAATGTCCCGAATATGTAAGGCAACTGTTGGTTATGACGATAGCGGTTAATGCTCAGCGCTGTGCCGTCATCGAGGTTAAATACAAACCAATCCCAACCTTGTTGGCCCACTCCAAGTAAGCCACTGCCCCACTCTTTATGTACCCACGCAGTTCCTTCCACTTCCTTGGTAACGCCGTCTAGGTTCAACACACCGCTCAACGATAAAAATGGAGCGCTGAAGTTATAAGACGCGACAGGTAATAAGTCGTGCTTTTTCTGATAACCGTTATCGCCGTTGAGCACATAGGGCCCTTTTGCAATGGTGTCGAGTTCTAGTCCAAACGTATCAGTTTGCACTTGAAGGCGCCCGGGGAATGGGGTGTTGCCGAGTGCACGCCAGTTCCAGTTATCAATCCAAAGTCTGAATGGACGATTAGTCATTCCCGCTTGGCCAATACCGCCACGAGCCATGCGCTGTTCTTTCCATACTTTGGACTTAGAAGAGACCACCACATTTGAGATATAGACTTGAGGGCTTTGCCACCCCGGTGTTTCACGTTCGTCCGTTGCGATACGAAAAAAACTCCACTGAACCGAATAGTCTTTACCATCATCACCTTTCAAAGATGCAAAGTAATGCCACCACTCGTGCTGAAACTCTGGGTGGAACTTAAAATCTTGTGGTAGCGAAACATTACGGTCTGGCAAAACAGGTTCGAACACATTGAAGTGTTCATTAACCAATATTGAGTTAACTTCATTCACGTCCTTTTCACCAGGATCGATGAAATAGGAGTAATAACCCCAAACACTTAAAAAGATGCCGAAGAAACTGATTAATAGCAGAGAAGACAGAATTCGTTGTCTTAACTTAGTTGAAGTATTCCGTAAAAACATACTAAAGCGCATCCCTCAGTGACTTCATCGGAGTGTTCCGAATCATTCTCATCACTGGTAAAGCACCAGCTAGCATCAATGCTGCCATGGCCCATGCAAATGTCTGCAAATAGTCCCAAGGAATCACTTGTAACTCGAGTGACCACCCAAAAGACTGCTTTATCACGATATCAACAATTAGGCTCGCTAACGCCAATCCGAGCGGAATCGCAATTAAGGAGGAAATAAGCCCAAACACAAACAACTGCAAACTACCTGTCAGGATCAGCTCTTTCGCCGAGACACCCAAACAGCGCTGCAAGGAAATATGCCTTTGGCGAGACACTTCTCCCGCAACCGTCGCGAAGAAGATACCGAAGACGGCGATAACCAAGGTGATGTTACCTAGTGTATCTGCAATCGCGAACGTCCTATCGAACACCCGCATTGCTTGACTGTGAATATTGTTGTTATCGAAAACGCGCTCGGAGCCAAGCCTGAATACGCTTTCTAATCGGCTGCGAAGCCCTAATGAATTCACATTGTCTTTGAGTATTACCCCAAGGCCGACATTACCCCGCCCTGCAAAGCCATACAGCCAGTTTCGATGCGACATCATGACTTGATGGTAAGGATTACCGTAATCGTAATAAACACCGACAACCTGCCAACCAGAGCCGAGACTATCATAGAGGTCAATGTAGTCGCCAGGGCGAATCCCCAGCTTGAGAGACATCGATTCACTGATCAACACACCTTTAGAGTGATGTAAGTGATACCAGTAATTCGGAATACCTAATTTGATCGTCAGCGCTTCTAGCTCACCTTCAGAAGGCCCCGTACTGACCACCTGAATACTACCGACTGGAGACGCCACATCTTTCTCCCAACGCCACCAAACCGAATCCACTTCAGGTTGGTCAGATAACCAATTACTCATACGAGCAGCGGCATTGTTGGTTGGGTAGATATACAGATCGGCAGCCAAACGCTGTGTTAGCCATTTATCAGTGGTATCTCTAAAGCTACCGACCATGGTTTCTACACCAATATTGGCTGTTAAGGCTAACATAAACGCCATCGTCGCCACGCCACGGTAGCTCATACTGGAAGCTGCATCAGCAAAGAACCAGCGAGCACGAACCCAGCGCAACGAATAAGAGAGGCTGTTAAATAACTTCCACATCAAAAACGGGGTAAATAGCGCCACACTGATCAGCATTAGCGCGATAATCGCAAAACCCGTCTCTTGAGTCTGAGGGGCTTGATACACGGCGACAGCAGCAACCAAGAAACCACAGCCAATCAATGCTTGCCAAGTAAACTCCGTACCCGCAAAGCGCATCAAAGATAAGCGAGAGGTCAAACGAATCGGTTGTGATCTAAGCAAGCGCACCAATGGCCAAGCGCACGCTAAAAACGCACCAAGTAACGCCATCAATAAGCTGTAGCCGCTCCATCGCCAATTCCAGTCGATCGTTAAGCCAACGTTGGCGTCGTATAAGTCGCCTAAGCTTGAAGATACCGCTGGTAACAATTGGTTGGCTAACATGACACCGAATAAATTACCGCAGATCCAGCTCAGTACGACCAATATCAACAATTCTAAGCAAAGCGCTTTAGCCAATTGCCAGCCCGATACACCTGTTTGTCTTAAGATTCCGACTAACGGTTGGCGCTGAATAAATGACAACGACATCGCTTGATAGAAAATAAATAAACCAACCACAAACGACAGCATACCCATCGCTTTTAGGTTTAAGTGGAACGCATTGGTCAGCGACTCAAGCTCTGCCTTAGAGCTACGAGAGATCGTCAAACCATTAGGTAACATATTTTTAAGACGTTCAAACTTCTCAGTGGGCATGTCTGAACAAGCAATCACTGAAAGCCCAGCACTGCGTTTAAGCATTCGGAGCAAGGAGATATCCGCAATCAACCTTGTACCATTAATCATATTATTTTGATCAACAACCACAGGACCAAGTTCAGAACCATCCATCAAAGGGATGTAATCGCCGTTGTGCCATTCCATGTGTTCAGCAAGATCATCACTGACAAGGATTGGATATGGTGGCTTCATGAGATTCAAAGCGGTGAGATCTTTTAACGCTATACCAGGTTGTAGCTGAAGCATAGAAACAGGATCTATACCGACAACCATGAAGTTTGCGCCATTTTCATCAGTGATACGATGGTGATCAAGAGGAGAACACTGTTGAAAACCTTCACGGCGAAGTTGGATATAAAAGCCTTGCGGGATTTTATTGGCGTTGTGTTTTGGTCGAATACGGTAAGGAAGAGGATTCGAAAAGAGTTTTTCGCCATGCGCATAGCTTTGCTTGGCGTGTTGGTTGATAGCAGTAACACCAACCAAAAGTGATACGCCGAGGGTTAAACCAAGCCATACCAAAATAATCTGCAGTGGGTAACGTCGATAGTGACCGAGTAGTGCCTTAACTACGGGCCATAACATGCAGTTGCCCTCCTTGCAGACGGATCCTACCATCCATATGCAGAGCTACTTTTTCACTGTGTGTTACCAACAGCAACGTACATTCTAATTGACGAGCCAAAGAGGTCAGCAAACGCATTACCGCTTCTGCATTACGCTCATCTAAACTACCGGTCGGCTCATCGGCCAGCAATATTTTTGGTTCCATATACAGCGCACGCGCAATGGCCGCACGTTGTTGTTGGCCACCAGACGCTTCTTCAGGGTAACGGCCAAGTAAAGGCATAAGATCTAAAGCAGAGAGAATCTGTCTCCAGAGACCTTTGTCTTCAGGTAAGCCTTTTAACTGGCGGCAAAAACGGATGTTATCGGCAATATTTAACGTTGGCAGTAAGTTGAATTGCTGAAAAATATGGCCAATGTTGTTTCTGCGATAAGCGGTGCGGTCACGCTCGGTTGAGTCGTGCATATTGAAGTGAGGAAAAGCGATTTCACCTGAGTCCGCTAGGTCTAAGCCCGCGATAAGATTCAGTAAAGTACTTTTACCTGAACCGCTTTCTCCCATTAATGCCAGCTGGTCACCTTGGTTTAATGTTAATTCAGCACCTTGCAAAACAGGGTGAAACTCCCCCCCATCGACATAGCCTTTACATAGGTCTGACAGCTTTAACATTAAACAGCTCGCATTAGTTAGAATTTGGAAGGAGAATCTACACTAATTCCCTGTTAGGAGGAAGTATTTTGAAAGATAGATCACACGCCAACGATAAAGTGATGCGATTGGTGCGCCCTACTTCAACTTCCTATCAAGTTTTTAATCCATTTTCTTGTTTTCATGCGATAGAGCGACCCGCCCCACTTGAGGACTTCTTCCGTTAGGAAAAGCAGATATACCCACTCAGGTGGAAACTTAAAATAGATAGCCGCGATGGCTGCCAATGGGATACCGATCACCCACTGAGCAATCAAATCTTGATAGAGGCAGAACTTCACATCACCACCCGCTCTCAACACCCCAACGATCACAGTCAATGGCACCGAGCGAATGACAATACCCACACAGAGGATCAGAATGAACTTCTCTGAGAGGGCTCTGGTTTCTTCCGTCAGTGCGCTAAAGGCATTAAGTATTGGCGTTTGAACGAAATAGAGAAAAACGGCTACAACAATACTAGTTAAGAAACACAAAATTGTTAAGCCAAGCGCTTGATAGTAAACCGCTTCATTGTTTTTCGCACCAAGTTGATTACCCACCAAAACAGCTGCCGCATTCGAAAGGCCAATCAATAAACTCAATGAGATAGATTCAACCGGCGTCATGACCGATAGCGCAGCCAGACCTTGAACGCCCGATTGCCCCATGATCGCGTGGTAAGCAAACAAACCACCCGCCCATGCTAAGAAGTTAAACGTGGTCGGCAGAGACAGCTTCAAGAAGCGAACCACCTTATCAATCGAAGCTGCCGCTTTAATATCGCAAAACTTAAATGCTAATAAATGCTTAGAGAAATAGAGATAACCAAACAAAGTCGCGACTTCAATCGCGCCACTCAGTACCGTCGCAATCGCCGCACCTTTGATTCCAAGCGCAGGAAAGCCTAAGTTACCGAAGATCAGCACCCAGTTTAAGAACACGTTAGACAGGATGCCGATACCGCTGAAAAATGTACTTAGCCCGGGTTTGTGCATCGCTCTCAAACCCACAGCCATACTGCTGACACACGATACCGCTAGCATGCTAAATGACGTAATTACGATGTATTCAACGCCTAAGTTGATGACCTCTTGAGAGTCGGTCGTCACGCCCATGATTTGTGCAGGAAATGAAACGAAAAACGCGATAGTCAGTAAAGCAAACAGTGTCGACACCAGCCACGTCAGCGCAGTGCTTTCTCTCACACCTTGTCTGTTACCCGCGCCCCAATATTGAGCAGTAAGAAGAGCACCGCCCGTGGTAACACCCACCAGCATAATGGTCGTCACGAACATCGCTCGGCTCGCCACCCCCACAGCTGCGATGTCTGCTTCGCCAAGTTGGCCCAACATCAATACATCCACCAAGCCTCGGCTTGAAAACATAATGCTCTGCAAGGTGATGGGCAGTGCAATCGCAATAAGCCTGCGAACAAAATCACCTCGTGTGTGATGAATAATTGAAGAGAGCAACATAGAGAGATACCTAAACGGAACGTATTGATGAATAAAGATAAATATCGCGCTATTATATCAATGTTCGGTTTTTAACCACAGATATAAATGGAGTAACAATGAAGAAAGTACTGGTTTTAGGCGCTTCTGGATATGTTGGTTCGCAACTCCTCCCTCTCCTGCTTGAGCAAGGCTATCAAGTCACGGCAGCAGCAAGGCATATCGACTATTTAAAGGCACGGACCGAGCCTCACGAAAGCTTATCGCTTGAGTATCTTGATCTGGCCGATCAAGCTGCGACACAAGCCTTAGTCCCCGACTTTGATCTTATCTTCTTTCTCGTCCATGGCATGGCGGAAGGCCACGACTTTATCGATTATGAGCTGAACTTAGCCCGTAACTTTGTTTCTGCTCTTGGGCCAAAGAATCAACACGTCATCTACCTGAGTTCTTTACAGCCTCAGACTGGTGATTCAGAGCACCTTCAAGCGAGAAAGAAAACCGGCGAATTGCTTCGTAAAGGGCCTGTACCCGTTACCGAACTTCAAGCTGGCGTGATCATTGGCCCAGGATCTGCGGCATTCGAGATCATGCGAGATTTCGTGTACAACTTGCCGATTATGATTGCGCCAAAATGGGTTGACTCTAAAGCCAACCCGATTGCTTTGCAGAACCTGAACCACTATTTACTAAAACTCGCACAAGACACGCCTAGCGAAAGCCAAACCTTTGAGGTTGGCGGGCCGGATATTGTCTCTTACCGAAACCAATTTGCTCATATTGCTAAAACCGCCGATCGTCCACTCAAACTATGGGCGACATCGCTACTGACACCAAAGATTGCTTCATATTGGTTAGGTGTGGTGACTTCTGTACCGTCTAACATAGGTAGAGCACTACTTGCAGGCTTAAAGCACGACTTCATCGCCAGTTCGACCATCATTAGAGAAAAGTACCCTCAGAAGCTTATCTCGTTCGAAAATATGGTTGAACAAGCCATTCACGCTGAAGGAAACTTTGTCAAAAGCAATGTATGGGGCTTTGATAAAACCGCATTCAAACGCTGGCAAGCTGGGTATGGCTATTACCCGAAGAAAACAGGCGCAAGTATCACCTCAAGCGCTTCATTGGAATCGCTTTGGCATGTTGCTCAGCAAATCGGAAGCCCGAAGCAAGGTTACTTCTTTGCTAACACTTTATGGCGCACACGCGAATGGTTGGATGTTCTTTTCGGTGGCGGTGTACCGGTTCGACAAATGCCAGAAGGGCCCAACCTAAAAGTCGGTGACAAAATCGATTCATGGAAGGTCATTCGCTGTGAAGAGAATCAGTTTTTATCTCTGCTTTTCGGTATGAAAGGCCCCGGTTTAGGGCGACTCGAGATTACTGTCTCTGACCACGGTGACTCTCGCGAGCTGAATATCTCGGCTTGGTGGCATCCAAAGGGGTTTCTAGGGTTACTGTATTGGTTTGCTATGATGCCAGCCCACCTGTTTATTTTTAAAGGCATGGTGAAGGCAATTGAGAAGCAGGCTAAAGAACAGGATTAAAAGCAGATGCGGGATTCGAGTGACGAGATGCGAAAAGACTAAAAGCAAATTAGCGACACGCGCTATGAGAGACAAAAAAGAGCGGATAATTCCGCTCTTCGTATCTCTCATCTCGAATCCGCTATTAGCCGATAACGCTAATTGGGATCTCAGCCAGTTGGTTGCCTTGGTTAGCAGGGTAAACGATGTATTCACCGTGATACTTCACCGCAGACTTATAGTCCGTTACTTTGTGAAGCATGAAGCCCGCTTCCATCGCCGCTTGGATGAACTCAGCATGGTTGCCACGAACAAACCAGTTCATTGGCTTAACCATCAACTCCCCGTCGAAAGAGTCGTCACACTGTTTACCGCATAAAGCAAAAGAGTGCTCGCCATCGGTGAAGAATTGAATCTTGCCGCCAGTCGTTAGCTCGTCTTCACTCGATACGCTCCAACCCATCTCGTACATTTTGTCCATGAACGCTTCAACATCACTGTCTTTTAGCGTTTTAGGCTCTTCGCCTTCAGGGAAAAAACGTCCGTAAAACGCAGAAATACGTTTAAAGGTAAAAGTTAAATCAGAGTTGTTGCCTTTTGAGCGACCCTGTTTCTGCCAGCGAACTAAGTCAGGCACAATCACGCGATCATAAGCTTGAGATTTAATCGCTTTTGTTACCCAACGAACAAGATAAAGGTTGTTCGCGATAGGTGCGTCGATCGCTTTACCAGACTTATGCAGAGCATACAGCTCGCCCAGCGCATCGTTCACTAACTTCTGAATTTCAATATAGTATTTTGACATTATGCCTTCTTTCCTAATGTCCAATATAGTAATGCTGACAGTATTGCACATGCTGCCATCATCATAGCCATTGGCCCTGCAGTGTCACTTGGTAGCATAGCAACAATTGCCCCCACTACAGAACCAGTACCAAATCTTAATGTGCCTGCAAGCGAAGAAGCTGTGCCGGCCATATTCGGGTATCCGCTTAAAAGCAGTGCCATTGAGTTACTACCAATGGTAGACAGTGTGCCGATAAACAGCATCACGAATGGCACAATACCCCACAAACCGATATCTAACATCCAACCGACTAACAGACCTAAGCCCGCAAACAGTTGAATGGTTAAACCGACTCTGAGCATAGCGTGGGAGCCCACTTTCTTAACGATTCGACCGTTGATGCTCGTCATCAAGATCATAGCAACAATATTCAAACCGAACAGGTAGCCAAACAGATCAGGGCGAACGCCATAGATATCGATGTAAACGAATGAACCTGCCGTTAAGAACGCAAACATCCCTGAAAATGAGAATGCACCAGAGAAAATCAGGCCCATCGCCGTTGGGTTCTTACACAGTCGAGCATAGTTACGAATCGTTGTTTTAAAGCGCAATGGTTGTCGGTTTTCTGCAGGAAGCGTTTCTGGGATCTTCATCGATACCGCCAGAATCACGATCACCGCAAAAATAGCCAGAACCCAGAAAATTGAACGCCAACCGAACCACAACGCTAAGTAACCGCCAATCATCGGAGCAACCAATGGCGCAACTGTCATCACCAAAGTAACGAAAGACATGGTTCTTGCGAAATCTTCACGATCGAACATATCTCTTACCACCGCTTGGATGATAACGGCCGCCGCAGCACCAGCAAAACCTTGAGCGGTACGGATGTAAGTCAGCGCTTCAATGCCATGAGTTGTCGCACTCACCATAGAAGCGATAGCAAACAAGAACACACCAATAAGCAGTACAGGCTTGCGACCATAGCTATCCGCCAACGGGCCATGCAGCAACTGCCCCAGCGCGAAACCTGCGGTATAGGCTGTTAGCGTGATTTGTACCTCACCCGCCGTCACACCAAGATCTTTAGCAATGGTCGGCATCGCTGGCAGATACATATCAATGGCTAGCGGAGTAAGTGCACCAATCGCACCTAGAATCAAAAACAGCACTAAGCCTAATTGAGGTGTTTCTAGTTGGGAGCTTTGGCTCTGTGAGGTCGATGTTTGCATGGTTCTCCGAATGTTCAACTGATAGAGCTAGGGACTAGCGTGAGTACGCGAGTCAAAGATTGGCTGAGACTTTCCTAGTACCAGTCAACATCATCAGCCGACGCTATCCATGGTCGGCTTTACAACGAAAGGGCTATTTCCAGCAAAAGTGGTCTCTTGTTAAGAACAATTTCTTGTTAAGAGCAACTTCTAGCTAAGGACTACTTCCAGATTGAATCGACTTCTTCTTGCGTTAGGTAACGGTATTCACCTAACTCTAAAGATTCGTCCATCTCAATTTCGCCAATACGTTCACGGTGTAGTGCTTCTACCTTGTTACCAAGAGCAGCAAACATACGTTTAACTTGGTGGTATTTGCCTTCGTGAATCGTTAGCAGCACTTCACGCTCTGCACGAACTTCTAGGTGTGCAGGAAGTGTTAGGCCATCTTCGCTCTTAAGCTGGATGCCCTCTTTGAATTTTTCAACGTAATCGTCTTCAACAGGTTCAACCAACCACACACGGTACGTCTTCTCGCACTTGTGCTTTGGCGAAGTGATACGGTGAGACCACTTACCATCGTCGGTAATCAATACAAGACCTGTTGTATCAATATCTAGACGACCAGCAAAGTGCAGCTTGTCCATTTTGATTTCATCAAGTAATTCAAACGCGATACGATTTGCGCCATCTTCATGCGAACAAACAAAGCCTTCTGGCTTATAAAGCATGATGTAACGTGGGCCGTGAACATTCAGTTCATTGCCTTGCCATTCCACAACGCACTCTTCAGTTACCTTGAGTGAGCCGCTTTTTTGAATGACATCATTTACTGTCACTGCCTTGGATTTTAATAAGTGTGTTGCTTCTCTTCGAGTGACGCCTAATGCATCGCACAGAAATTTATCTAAACGCATGAATACCTCAACTAATCTAAGTCGGGTATTATAGTCACCTTTGCTCAATTAGTTGAGCTATTTCACACTATTTGTTTTCCTTCTTACAAGACGCGATATGTATACACTCCGCCCGTACCAAGCTGATTCTGTAAAATCAGTGATTCATTACTTCAGAAAACACCAAACTCCGGCAGTGCTCGTGCTTCCGACAGGTGCAGGAAAAAGCCTTGTGATTGCAGAGTTAGCAAGGCTTGCGAAAGGTCGAGTGTTGGTGCTTGCTCACGTAAAAGAGTTGGTTGAACAGAACCATGAGAAGTATGAAGGTTACGGGCTGAAAGGCTCGATTTTCTCTGCGGGTTTAGGACGCAAAGAGACCGACCAACAAGTCGTGTTTGCTTCGGTGCAATCTGTGGTGCGAAATCTCGATTCATTCTCTAACCAATTTTCGCTGTTGGTTATCGACGAATGCCACCGTGTTCCCGATGAAAAGACCAGTAGTTATCAGAAAGTCATCACTCACTTACGCGAGAATAATTCGGGCATCAAGGTGCTTGGATTAACAGCGACCCCATATCGTCTTGGGATGGGTTGGATTTATCAATACCACACTCGCGGTCAAGTGCGTTCAGATGAGCCACGTTTCTTCCGCGACTGTATCTTTGAGCTGCCGATTCGTTACCTGCTCGATGAAGGTTTCTTAACTCCTGCACGCATGATTGATGCACCCGTGTTGAGCTATGACTTTTCGCAGTTAAAGCCCGCGAGCACTGGTCGCTACAAAGAAGCAGAACTCGACATGGTGATCGAGCAATCGAAACGAGCGACCCCACAGATTGTCGATCAGATTATTCACCTAGCCCAAGATAAACTAGGCATCATGGTATTCGCTGCGACCGTTCGACACGCGCAAGAGATCCTCGGCTTATTACCAGAAGGTGAAGCTTCAATTGTGATTGGCGATACGCCGACGCTCGAGCGTGACCAAATTATCAGCGACTTCAAAGAACGTAAAATCAAGTTTTTGGTTAACGTATCGGTATTAACCACAGGTTTTGATGCGCCACACGTCGATTTAATCGCGATTTTGCGCCCGACAGAATCCATCAGTTTGTATCAACAAATCGTTGGCCGTGGCTTACGCCTATCTCCGGGTAAAAAAGAGTGTTTGGTGCTCGACTATGCGGGCAACAGTTACGACCTCTACCAACCTGAGGTTGGCGACCCTAAACCCGATTCAGACAGTGAAATCATCACCATCCCTTGCCCTGCGTGCGGCTTCAATAACAACTTTTGGGGTAAGCTAGACAGCAATGGCTTCTTGCTTGAGCACTTTGGTCGTAAATGCCAAGGCTACTTTACCGATGAAGACACAGGCGAACGCGAACACTGTAATTATCGCTTCCGAGCGAAATATTGCGGTGAATGTGGTGCGGACAACGACATTGCCGCGCGCATTTGCCATGAGTGCGATGCCACCTTAGTTGACCCAGACAAAAAACTAAAAGAAGCACTGAACCTAAAAGATGCATTGGTATTTGAATGTTTAGAAATGGATCTCAACGTGCTTAAAGACGACAAAGGTAAATCACAACTTAAAGTCACCTATCGCGGGGAAAACCAAGCGCAAGTGCATGAGTTTTGGTCATTAACCACCAAAAAGCAGAAGCAAAACTTCAAAGACCAGTTTGTTCGCCCTCACCTTGCAGACAGACATCGCCCTTTTGAAGAAGCCTCACCGACGAAAGTGGTTGCTCACCAACATAGATTCCGCCCACCTCAATTCGTGATTGCACGTAAAGTCGGACGCTTTTGGAAAATGAGAGACAAGATATTCGAAGACGAACTACAGCAGCGTTAAGGATAAGAATAAAGGTAAGTCTTACGTTCTTAACACTCGGCAGTTAGTGTTATGTATTAAAACCCGCGCCATTTAAACGTTAAGTTTTTCGGTATCAAATTCTCATTATTAATCAGGTTCACTTTCTGTTCAGAATTACTTTTTTATACTGAACGCTATCAACCTTCTCTAGGATTCGCTATGTTTAGTAAAGCTATGATTTCTTTGTTTTCTATAAGCTTAGGCTTATTTGTTTCTGCTGGTGCATGGGCTGACTCACATCATAATGGTCATGAATTAGTGCAGGACGTTCACAAAGCAGGAACCAGCATCGAATTTGAAGAAGATCAAGACGAAGTCTATGAAGCCGTACGAGAAGGCTACATTCGCCCTTTCTCAGAAATGTATGCGGCGGTTGAAAACGATCTTCATGGCAGAATCATTAAAGTAGAACTAGAAGAAGATGACGACATTTGGGTGTATGAACTAAAAATCAATTACCAAAACAACATCATCAAAGTCGAATACAACGCTGAGACGTTAGAAATGCTTATGATCAAAGGCCGCAACTTTAAAGACGCAATTAAACACGGCGACTAGTTACGTACGACGAACAGTCATTAGAAGAAATTAGAAGAAATTAGAAGAACAATTATGAAAATTTTAGTCGTTGAAGATGAGCCTCGTTTGGGCCAACAAATTATTGAAACACTTGAGGGGGCCGACTGGGTTCCAGAGCTCTCTCAAGATGGTATCGACGCACTCTACCGTGCAACGTCAGAAGAATGGGACGCGATTGTCCTCGATTTAGGTTTACCTAAGCTTGACGGCCTAACGGTATTAAAAGGCATTCGAGACGAAAACATCAACACGCCAGTGATTATCTTAAGTGCTCGTGACACGCTAACTCAACGTGTTGAGGGCTTGAACGCCGGTGCTGATGACTACCTAACTAAGCCATTTGAGATGGTCGAGCTGATTGCCCGTATCCGAGCTCAACTGCGCCGAGCATCAGGCAGTGCTGCTCCGATACTTCAAATCGGTGATCTAAGCCTAGACACACGCAGTTCTAAAGTGTTGTGGCAAGGTCAAGCAGTTAGCCTCACGGCGCTGGAATATAAAGTTGTCGCGTACTTCATGCATAACCAAAACAAGGTTATCTCGCGCACTGAGTTGGTTGAGCATATCTACAAGCAAGACTTCGACCGAGACTCAAACACGGTTGAAGTGTTCATCGGTCGTATTCGTAAGAAAATCGCACCAAAGATCATCAAAACCGTTCGTGGCCTTGGCTACCAACTGAATGCTGAATAGCTCAGTCGTCAATCACGCCAAGAGCAACCATTAATTAAGTGGACAGCCTGTTCTGATCATCGCAATACGATAAGTTACGATGAGCAAAGGCAGGTTGGAAATGCATGAATCTAAAGAAACGAACACTTAAAAACATCAGTTTAAAAAGCCGCTTGCTCCTTGCTGCGGCTTTTTGGCTAGGCGCGATGATATTAGCGGCTGGTGTCGGGATTCCGAAACTGGTTAACGACTACCTCGTCGATGACATGAAGCAGCAGCTTGGCTTAACCATGGATGAGTTAACCGCCAATATCGAAACCAATGACAGTGGTAACCTGATCATGGCAGAGCGTCTGTCTGATCCTAGGTTCAACCAGCCCTACAGTGGTATTTATTGGCGCGCCGCTACCCAAGAGCAGATCATTCGATCTCGCTCGCTATGGGATAAAGACCTCACCATCAAGCGTTCACCGATTCACACATCAGTCAAAGGGCCAGAGAAAGAAAAGCTGATTTACATCGAGCAAGATATCTACCTGCCTGAACTGAGCGACCCTGTCACGATCACCATTGGTATTGATGAAGATCCATTAGAATCCACACTGACAGAGCTTACTGGTCAAGTCTGGTTGATCCTAATGTTGCTGTTTGTTGGCGTGCTGATGTTGATCGGTATTCAAGTCAGTTGGTCGTTATTACCGCTCAGCAAGATGCAACGCGAACTGGTAATGCTAAGAAACGGCGAGCAACAAGGGTTAAGCGATAACTACCCGAAAGAGGTTTCTCCATTAGTCTCTGACCTCAATGCCCTGCTCTTTCACTATCAAGAGTTATTAGAACGAGCTCGTAACCACGCGGGTAACTTATCTCATGCGTTGAAAACACCGCTTTCAGTTCTAAAAAATGAGATAGAGCGACTTCCAGAGGATGACAAGGCACTGCTGCAACAGCCCATTCATCAGATTCAAAGCCAAATTGATTATCACCTTGGCCGCGCTCGTATGGCAGGTGCAATGAACATTCTTTCGGTGAAGTCTTCACCTTGTGAGCGTGTTGAAGCTATCTCAATGGCGTTTGATAAAGTCTACGCAGCCAACGAAGTCACCATAATTAACGAGCTAGACTCTGAGATTGAAGTGGCGGTAGAAAAAACCGACCTTGATGAAATGGTCGGCAACCTACTCGAGAACAGTTACAAGTGGGCTGGCAGCATTATTCGCGTCCATGCAAATGAACTCGACGATGGCAACATAGAGTTGGTGATTGAAGATGATGGCCAAGGCATTCCTGAAGAGAAGCTTGAGCAAGTGACCAAACGTGGCGTCCGACTTGATGAAACCACACCAGGAACAGGCTTAGGGCTTAATATCGTAAATGAAATGGCACACAGTTACCGAGGCAGCCTAACGCTCAGCAAGAGCTCAATGGGCGGCTTAAAAGCTTCTCTGGTGCTTAAAGTAAGTAAAGGCTGAACAAGCTAAGTAAAAGTTAAACACAATAAGCCCTAACGTAATGCTAGGGCTTAATTCTATCGACCTTATATACAACTCTATATATCGTTCACAGCAACATCCAAAGTTTGTGAATTATCACTAAGGGTCGTTGCTCCAATCGTTAATACCCGGCCATCAGTGTAATAGTCATGATCGTCATTGATCACTTCCACCGTTGCTAATGGGTACTTGTCTAACTCGATGTCTGGTAGTAACGTTCGTATCTGATTAGCAAGCCGATCTCGCTCTTCATCAACATTAGGGTCAATGTTATGAAGCACGGTCACAATGCCTGAGTAAGGCGTGACTTTAAGGCCATCATCATAGCTAATTGCGCCTAACCACTGAGGCTGGTTAGTTTTAATATCAACACCTGCACGCCACCAACGAATATGGCTGCGCTTCATCAGGTTATCCGGCAATTGAAAAGCCATATCTTGCGGCTTGTCTCGCCAATATAAATCAGACACTGGCGGCGTTTTTTCTCTAAGCAATGCGAGATAACCAACCCATTCAATCTCATTTCGAGAGAAGGTTTGATTCTCTATCCAGCCTAATTGCTTCATTAAGTCTCTTGGGGTTGCTCCAACATAAATGACGTTGATCGCTTGCGCCGAGTAGAACGAAGATTTACCGGGGAACGCTTTATAGGTAACCGAATTCCAGTCAACCTTGTCAATTTGAACCAACTCTGGTTGATTCTGAAAATCGTCCGCTTTCCAGAAAAAGTGAGCGTAGTTCGCAAACAATACACACGCCAACAACAGCGCACTCGACTTAAGTACCAAGCGTCGCCACTTCATTCGATAACCAATAATGGTGAAAACCGATACCGCGAACACACCGACGATCAAGCTATTATGCTCAGAGATAAATATCTTAAGACTATTAAGCCACGGGAAGTTTTCAACGCCGTGCGCCAGTAACATGCCCCAAGCAATGAACTGTCCACCACCAAGAGCCAAGCCGATAAACGCCAACACACTAAAATTACGCCACGGTACACGATGCGAGCCAGCTATAAATGGCACAACCCAAGCGATAGGCCCTAATAAGCGAGCAAAAAGAATGATGTATGTGCCTTTGCGAGCAACCAGATAGCGGCAGCGCGCAATTAATCTTTTGGTTTTAGGACGAAACTTAATGAGCCTTCGTTGCGCCTTAGCACCGTATTTATAACCAATGAAATAACTGAGTTGGTCACCAAGCAAACCACCTAGCATCACCAAAACCAACGCCATCCATGCACCTGAATACAGTTGAAAGCCCGCTGCGATAAAGAAGGGCTCTCCCGGTACAAATAGGTTTGGGCCAATGAGAGCATCACCCAATGCCCCCAGAAACAGCCCTAGTCCATCAAACATAACAACCTCAATACTTACTGTTCTTTGTAGTGACCAAACTTGTAGTTCATCTCGTTGTTACGCATTTCGCCTTTGAAGAAGCGTCTTACATTGGCTTTAAGATAAGTTGAGCCTGTCTTCACAACGCCATCTTGGTCTAAACGACGTGGGTCAAAACCAAAGGTCATATTCAGGAATCTAAATCGCCATGTTTTGCTCGCACGTTTTACGTAGTCACAGTCTTCACACAGGACGATCTCTTCATCGAAACCGCCGATCTCATCATGCGCGCGTTTAGTCGAAAAAATACAGGCGCCAATCGCCGTCGGGAAAAAGAACTGGGTAGTGAACAAGCCTGCGTTAAATAGCCCGTAACCAAACTTGTGTACAAGCGGCAGACCTTTCGAACTCATGTACACACCCGCCACTTCAAGCTTCTTCTCCTCTAGTTCATAAAGCGCTTTCGCAAGGAAGTTTCGAGGCAAGCTCACGTCAGCATCTAAGAAAAGGATTCTGTTGTATTGCGCCAATGAAGCACCTGTGTTTCGCCCAAGGCTCACACCACGATTTTCCATATGATGAACCGTTAATTTTGGCAACGCGTTTTCATAGGCTTGCGCAACGTCCCTTGTGTTGTCTTCACTGTTCGAGTCGACAACAATCACTTCAAACTCTTGGTGGGTTTGCACACTCAACTCTTCCATTAAGCGGCTAATGCGTTTCTCTTCGTTTAGCGTAATTACGACAATGCTTACCGGTTCCATATTTTCACCTATTCATTCTGCTGTTTAATTAACACTAAGATTAACCAACCAAGCCTTAACCAAGTCTTAGGCAAACATTCATTTTCCGTTCATTAACTTGATGATTTAGCGGTGATATAAATAGATAAGAATGGCAATGTAAAAGACGACAAAACGGGGTAAATAAGAGTTAGTGAACGTTTTATCTCCAAACGAATCATTTATCGAAGGAAATTCACTTTGAGATGGGCTTCTGACTTGCTCAGATTTGAATGTGATGTTAGTATCCGCGCTCGCTTAAGCATGAACTCGTTTATGCCTAAGCTTTACCACATACTCAAGGTCGCATTGAGGTGTGAAGTTAATTTTTACTAATTTGAGAGTAAAACTATGAAATTTGAAGCAGTAGTACGTACTGAACTAGGTAAAGGTGCGAGCCGCCGCCTACGTCACGCTGGTAAATTCCCAGCTGTAATCTACGGTGGCGAAGCAGCAGCTGTAGCTATCGAACTTGTTCACGCTGAAGTGATCAACCAAATGGATAAGCCTGAATTCTACGAAGCAATCACTCTGTTGATTGACGGCGCAGAAGTTAAGGTTAAGCCGCAAGACGTTCAACGTCACGCGTTCAAGCCTAAAGTTGAGCACATGGACTTCATCCGTATCTAATTCCCTACCAAGGAATAAGATTGGATTAATCCAAGCCTTCTGCATAGAAAAGACTATCGATCTTACCAGTCGAAAAATCTAGAAATTCGAAACCCCGATGCTACCAACATCGGGGTTTCACCGTTTTTGAGCCCTCAAAAACGTCGTAAATCTCGCGCAATACACTGAAAATAATCAACTTTCCCCTTCCCCACTTTATCCCAGCTTTACTTGGGTGGATTAAGGGTGGACGAAAGGTGGACTTATACAGTAGTTTTTCTATCAGTAAGACTAGACCGCTTTTTCGCTAGGTTCAACACACTACTCAAACAAAAAGACAAAACCGACTAGCATCTAGAATGTTACTTGTATGGTCTTGTACGCACTTCTAAACGAATAGAGTAATCAAGAATAAGAACTACTCCTTTGGCATAACTCGCTAGCGCTGAGAGCCGCCTACTTACATTCATGTATATTGGATTGGGCTTCACCACCGCGTAATACACTCCAGGCTAATCAAACAACACTGAAAGGCGATCAAGAAAACACTTCTAGCCTTTCGTTCATTTTTAACACCACCTTCCAACCTAATCCTTCAACTCTCATTTAATGACATAACATGCCTGAACTACCCACCAGCAAGTAAACCTACTCATCCAGTATTAAGAACTTTAAAGGCCTTTAGGCACTCACTGATACGCACACTCACTTTCAAAACATAACACTCGGTTTCTCTGGCCAAAAATCACGGATTCGGAATCCGAATAATTACTAGAACGTCTATGCAAACCAAAAATATTTAAGAATTTGAGTCCAAGAATTTGTAATGGTGGGGCTCTGGTCGCATCACAAGCATAAACTCCCGCACCCCCACCCTCGTGCACTCTAGGTGACACTTTCAGCTCACCTAGAGTGCATGGATTTAAAGGGCTAACGAGAGATTTTATTGACAAAGTAACGTTGACACTTTTTTGGAAGAAATCTCAATCCAAATTCTAGTGCTAATTCTTAAAAATAAACGGCGTTTTGAAGGAGAAAAAAACGAGTAACTCTAAGATTTTCAATACAACTCGTATAATAAACTCGTAAAAGTGAGGTTGCCGAAGCAAAATTGTAGCGGATATCCGAATTCGCGAATAAAAAGGAGTAATATGGAGATGGTTGCAGCTATAAAAAAGAAGCGGCCTGATTAGCCAACTTTCCTTATACTCTTCTTTCTAGAATACTCGTAATGTCTTTTTTGAGTTCCTCTGAAAGGCGTTCAAATTGTTCTGGTGCAACCAAACCTTCCTCACACATTTGCATGAGCTGGATAAATGCACGGCTTCGAGAGTGGCCATCAAAGATAGACTTCATTTGCTTTTGAGATTCTTTAGAGTGCTGACACATAAAGTTGAACCTTTCCCCTACAGGTTCTGACTCATCAGTAATCGTTTTGATGGCTTCATCTAGTTGACGAGTACAAAACACTTTCGCTGCTTCACTCTTTATTTCACAAAAGGTTTTCCAATCAGACTCTTTGATATTCATACCAACCTCCATAAAGTGTTACTTCTTAGGGTAGAACATGGCGCCACGTTACGAGGTGATTTCTGCTATGAACGAAGCGGAAAACGAAAGCTAAAAGAACTAGCCTGTAAGATTTGCTACAAAGTAAGTGGCCCTTTCATCTGAAAACAGTCTTCATATATATGAAATGACTTATATACATCTTTGGTTAAATTTGTTTGACCAGTCAGGATAGAGCCAAACACCGCAATTAACCCGTTAACACCATTTGATGCTTTCAAAACCTGTTCTAGCATAGCAACAGGGTATCCTTTGCTATGTCTATCTACAGCATGTAGGCCTCCATGAACATATGAACTTAGCGGCTTCCAAGAATACTCTTTGAACTCCAGAATAGGGCCTACTGCATTTTTCGGAGCCTTCTTCTCCAGTTGGCTTATCATTTCGCTCAACATCGGTAAGTTATTGGCTCTTTTCTGATTTTCTTCGTTTAACTCTGCCGTTAGTTTACTTACCGCTATATCGCTCGCAGCATACAATACCCACATACCTTTCACTAAACTCTCGAACTGAAGCCTCAAAAGTCCAAGTGCAGAAGTAAAGTTTCTTGTCGCGAGCAAAATCTTTAAACTTTCAGCATGCTCCAAAGATACGCTACACATTATTTTGCTAACCCGAACCCTATCTGAATCATCAAACAAAGGTTGTCTCAGTATGTAGTCAACATAATTCTCATATTCTGCTGACCTTGCAAGTAAGTTATCGATGATCTACTCCTTGTTTTTCGTTTACTTCCATTGAAGTGTGAGCAACGCTAGCACCAAATTTAAACCATTGCTCCGTAAGTACCCCCCCAACCTAGAGAGAATACCAAGTATTAGCTTACCCAAAAGAGCTGTTATGTATCGGACTCGATTTGTTCCAACATTGAAAGTAAAAAGAATGCGACGACGAAACAACTGTAATACCACAATGGTGCCAAAGACAGGAACGTATTAATTTTATCCGTAGCAAAAACACCAACAAACCCAAATGTTAACAGGAGCAACACGATTAGATGAATAATTGATTGGTGAATGTATATATAGGCGTAAATTACAGCCATATAGAGCGCAGAACTAAAAAATGCTGCCCAGACGGTTTTGCCAACGAAAATCACTACGATTTGGACATAGTACCAGAAGCCAGAGTTGTCAGGATCAATGGAGAAACTAAAACTACCCAGCGATAAAATGAATTCGGTTTGATATATGTAACAGGCACACAATAACGGAAGAACTAAAACTGTGCTGAGATCTTTAAGATTTTTTATATCTGATATTTTTGGAACTGCATCCATTAAAACCGTCCTTTTTCATGAGATACATAACGATACATTAAAGTATGGGCACTCAATACCAATGCCGCCGCATGCCATCTGAACACTAAGCGCTACGTATAGTAAAATGCCACGCCTTGCGAATCATTCTTAAATGCTTTATATAAGTCATTGACTCTGAAGTACTTTTGAGAGCATTATTATAGTTACATGCTTCCACATAGGTATTAAATATGAAAATGACAGCTTTACAAGCTCTTCATCGAAGTATGATGAAAATTGGCACCGACATGCAACAGTTTCAAATTAATACTGGTTCAGCGAGCTTTGATTGCCTTTTCTCTGTTCGTGAAGCGCCATTTATTTTAGCTTTAACTTCGAGAGGAAGCGCACCAAAATTCTTTAAGTTCGAAGTCCAAAACGGATACTGGATAAAGCCATATTTTGAAGGCTTCTTCTACGATCTAGTTGATGTTTTAAGCTCTGGTGCAAAAACTGCTGTACGACTAAACCCTAAGGATTTTCTAGAACAACTGAATAATAGCATTCCAACGCAAGCTAAGCCTCAAAGTACTCCATCACCTAAACAAATTATTACTTTGAGGCCCGATATAACTGAAGATCGTGACCGACCATATTTTGATACGTGGATCTATTGGAAAAGTGCAGACCGACAAGGACCACGGGAAGAAAACCGTCACAAGACACTAATGATATTAGGAAAAAGTGCTCTAGAGTACAGTGTTGCGATGAAGGCATCTTCTAAGTGGAGTGCTGTAGATCTAGATAAGTCATGGGACGATAATATTTAGTGGCTTATAATGCCTGTAATAAGGTGTGAGCAACGCTACCATAACACCGTAAACACTGAACCCAACGATGGAGTGAAAAATACCAAGCGTTGGGAATGATCCCTCTTAAATTGCTTGTTATGTGACTGCTCGCTAAGGTTTATTGCGGAAAGAAATTAGGCTCAAAAAACCAAAAAACAGAGTTACAATTAGAGCTATTATCCAGTAAAAAGTACTTTTTTCATCTTGCAGCCTTTTGATATCAGCTTCAAGTTGACTATTCTTAGCCTCCTGAGTAATTTTAAAACGCTCAAGCTTAATTGCACGTTCTGGTGTTTCCAGCATAATACCTTTCAAACGGCTTACTTCTGTATTGGTATTAACTAAATCCTCGCTTAACTTTGATGCAACCAAATTTTTACGCTGTTCATCAGTCAAGTTTGTTAGTACTGTGAACTGTTTAGACAACTCAGAAACTTCCTGGTTAAGTTCAAGATTCTCTAATTTCAATTGCTTAATTTGTTGGCTTTGTTCATTGACGGTTTTCTTAGTATAAGAGAGTACTTTGAGCTGCATAGTAAGCAATCCGCCGATCAGTCCAAAAATCGCGACAACCACAAGACCCTTAAGAATCTCATCAAGAACTTTATTCATAACAACCACCTAAGCACAAAAACTGTTATTTTTAGGGATATATAAACATAAATCAAGTCAAAGGCACATAATTCCACATTAAGGTGTGAGCGACGCTTGGCTATACTTGAGCGAAGCGAAACTGCCAAGCGTTGCGAATCACTCTTAAATGCTTTGTGTACGCCCAGCATGGGCATGAACTAATGAGGTGAAAGTCCTCTGTAGGAAGATCACCGTTCAAATAACGTACTGTTATTAAACGTTAACTACTAGCGAATGGCAAGGGCTTACCCGCGAGGGTTGGTCTAGAGGAAGCCGCTAGCAAATTTGCGAGCTGATGAACAAGAACATCATATGAGGCGTAGGCTAGAGGTGAGTTGGCACAAGACGACGAAACCACGTGATCTAATGGCTACCGTAAATGATGCAGCAGTGCAAAGAAAGTTCATGTTCTTATCTGGGGAGGTCTGCTTAGCAAGCGATCGTTAACTTAACCAGCTTGGCCTCTGGTTCAACGGGCCTGGCGTGTGAGCATCATCAACTTATGCGAGCGAAAGTGATGAATAACGATAGCGCGGATCGGAGCAATTCGGTCTGTGATTAAGCAGAAGTCAGCAGACGGCATAGTAGCCCAACGCCCATCGTAATGGATGGGACATGGTGAAGGCCTGAACATTTAGAAGAAGGAGGAGTCATGTCAAACTTGCCGATACCCACTACGTCGCCAGACGATTACTATCTGCAGCGTCTTGATCTGCAACCGGCCTTCAACAACGATCTATTTCAGCAACTGCTCAAGCCTGAAAATTTACACCGAGCATGGCGTCAAGTTAAAGCCAATAAAGGCGTGGCAGGCATCGATGGGATGACCATCGACGCTTTCCCGCAATGGATGCAACAAGGCGGCTGGCAACAGTGTAAAACCCAGCTTGAGTTAGGAGAATATCAACCTTCAGCGGTCAGGCGCGTAGAGATCGATAAGCCCGATGGCGGTAAACGTAAATTGGGGATCCCTAACGTTATTGACCGTGTCATACAGCAAGCGATTGCCCAAATACTCACCCCGCTATTTGACCCATTTTTCTCGGCTAACAGCTTTGGCTTTAGGCCGAACAGAAATGCCAAACAAGCGGTATTGCAAGTTAGGGATATCATCAAACAGAAACGCAATTTTTCCGTGGATGTTGATCTGTCTAAGTTCTTTGACCGAGTTAATCATGATTTACTCATGACTCAGCTAAGGAGTAAGGTTCAGGATAAGCGCCTATTGGCCCTTATTGGTCGTTACCTACGGGCTGGTGTGATGGTCAATGAGCAATTTGAAGCAAGCTTTGAAGGTGTTCCTCAGGGCGGCCCCCTCTCGCCATTACTATCAAATATTATGTTAGATAGTTTGGATAAAGAGCTGGAAAGCCGAGGGCATCAATTCGCCCGCTACGCGGACGACTTTATCATCTTGGTAAAGTCTCAACGAGCAGGTGAACGGATACTCAAAAGTATTACTCATTACCTAGCCACTAAGCTGAAACTGGTTGTTAATGAACAGAAAAGCCAAGTGGTTAAAGTAAGTCAAAGTAAATTTCTAGGTTTTACATTTAACCGAGGCAAGATCCAGTGGAATGCTAAAACGCTGCACATTTTCAAACAAAAGATGAGACGGCTGACGAACCGAAACTGGGGCGTAAGCATGAGTTATCAACTGTTTAAAGTGCGGCAATACCTGCAAGGTTGGATCAACTACTTTGGCATTGCCAATGCCTATCAAGGGTGTGTCGACCTAGACCATTGGATCCGTCGTCGCGTACGTATGTGCTACTGGCGTCAATGGCGAAAACCACGGACTAAAGTACAAAACTTACTTAAACGTGGTGTCAGGATCCAATCAGCCGTTGGCTGTGGTATCACAAGTAAAGGTCCATGGCGAAGTTCGAAGACCCCCGGAATACAGCAAGCACTGAGTAATGAATACCTTAAGAAAGCGGGACTATTTTCACTAAGAGATGGATGGATCGCAGTTCATTACCCTAACCAGAAAGTTTAGGTTAGGCGTTCTAAATGAACCGCCCTGTGCGGAGCCGCATGCAGGGTGGTGTGGGGGCTGAGGGTTAGACACCCTCGGCTACCCGATTATGCACTGCTAGATAATGCAGTGGCAATTAGCGAACCTATGACACCAAGTGAAATAGCCCATACTGAAGATATTACTATCGATAGTTTCGGATTGACTTTGACCCAGTCAGCAAGAATATAAAACTGAGTTTTCCTTATTTTCTTAAGTTCTTTTTTTGTCTGGTTGATCGTATCAATTGAAACAGTTCCTTGTACTAACCGTTCACTGCAATCACTACATAATTTTGGATCGTGACAAGAATGAGTAATATCTTCCTTAATGCCATTCATATCAAAGATACACCCGCGAGTATCATCGTGAGTAAAGTTAATAATTTCAGCACTATGCGGTATTAACTCACCGTTCCGTAAATATACCAATGAGTACGCATAAAGCAGTCGCTTCACTACATTTTCAAGTGGAATATTTTCAAACTTGAGGAAACCACCAACTTCATGAAACGTGAATACAATAGTATTATCACCAATACGTCTTGTATAATAATTATCTTCAAGAGGTACAGACGTAAGAACAACTAAAAAGTCGGTACTACGTTTCTTAGGAACAATTGTGCTCAATAGAACATCACTATACCCCCAATCATCAAGGTCTGAATCCGCCCGAAATTCATAGCTTTCAACTCGACCTTCTATCGAAAAAATATTAGATGAAAAGTTATCAAAAACCGTTCTATCGAACGTTGCAGGTAGTGCCCCTAATGACACAATTTTTATCTTGATTTTGTTCATATTGTTCCATAACTAACTATAAGTGCATAACGCCGCGTTAAAGCGTGAACAACACCACTACACAACTTCATTAGTTGTGCCTTAATCACTAAACTCTAATTTTGTACTGAAACCGCCAAACGTTGTGAATCAGTCTTAAACAGATTGTTAGGCGATTTTATCGAATCCAGTGGTTCTTAGCTTTTCCCAATAATTTTGATGTATTGAAATGCTCGCTTGTCGCAGTTGCTCACCAGTGACGCCTTCAGCCAATTCAATGACTACACTGTTATTCTCCTCAAACGCATTATCGACAATTTCAAGGTTATTAAAATCAGCCACAAAAGCTTCCACATACATCGGATAATCTTCAGGTTCTGGCATAAACGGGCAATCGACCCTGATATCGGGCTCAGTAATCTCTCTCAAACCTAATCTATATTTCATAACTATTCCTATCGTGTATTCAACTCGCTTGTCGCCTAACGCCGCGTTAAGCGGACAAAAATTGTGGGTTATAATGTGTAGCGAAGCGAAACGTAACCCACTGTTTTTGTTGCATTTAAACGCCTTGTTATGTTTTTATTTGCCACAAAGTGACGTTTGAGTCTTTCTCAATACCTTTTACAACCACACCATCACTCTCGAGTTTTGCTAAAACATCTACGACAGTTCGAAAACCAAGAGACAATATATGAGCGATTCCAGTTGTTGTATAAGCGTTTTTAGGATGCTCTTTTAAGTAATCTAAAACCATTATTTCAAAACTTTCCTCTGTAACATTTTTTACAGAGTTTTGAAGATTCTTTCTAAGTGAATCTAGTACTGTAGGACTCAGATCTGGTGCATCTTTGCTAACAGACTCAACTACCTTATTCAAGTTACTTCTAATTACTTTTTCTATGCCATTTGCCACAATAAAGTTTTGCTCATCTGAGTAATCACTCGGAGCATAAAGCACTTGCGGTTTTTTAACTAAGATAATAAAAAATGTAATCACGATTATTAACGGAAAAATCATTACAAAATAAACGAATAATTTTTGTATTTCGGGTGGGAGTAGAACTAATGCTCCAGTAGCAAAAGCCTCAGCTACACCAGCAAAAATAGCAATGATTGTTAAAGGGTTACTAACTTTCAATTATCAACTCCCATTTAGATTAAAGTAAAACATAACGCCCAATTAAGGGGTGAACAACGCCCCCACCCATAGCTAAAGCATTGTGCCATAAACACTAAATTTGAAGTAGAAGCAAAAATGCCGAGCGTTGTGAATGATCTTCACCCGATAAAATGGACACCCTATTATCTTTAACCCGTCGCTACTTCATATTCATGCGGGGTTCGATATCCAAGACTTGAGTGCAGTCTATAACGGTTATAAAAATGCTGGATATAACCGGCAAGTTTATCTCTAAGCTGCTTCTCACTTTTAAAACTATTTTTCCTAATTATGTCGCCTTTGAGCGTATGGAAGAACGACTCCACCTCCGCATTATAAGTGCAATGACCTGGACGATTCATACTTGGGACAATTCCATTTTTTGATAATAAAGCTTGAACTTCATGGGCTCGATATTCAGAGCCTCTGTCGGTATGAAACAATAAGCGCTCTTGTGGCTTTCGATTTCTAATTGCCATTCTCAACGAACTCATCGTTAGCTGTGTACTCTTCTTACTACCAAGCGACCAACCGACGATTTTACGCGAGTAAAGATCGATAACGACCGCTAGATACATCCAACGTTTACCTTGCTTTATATACGTTAGATCTCCAGACCATTGTTGATTAACTGCCGTTGGTTTTGGTGTGTCTTTTTTAATATTTTTAATCGATTGATAGAACCGATGTAGCTTGGCCATTTTCATGTAAATGCGATAACTTCGCGCTCTTAGCCCTTGCTCTCTCATGATCCGAGCCACACGCTTGCGGCTAACCAAAACTCCTTGGCGCCTCAGCTCTGCATGAACTCGTGGACTACCGTAAGTCTCTCGACTCTGGGTAAACACTTTAATTATGCGCTTCTTCAAAGCCTGCTCATCTTGATCGTAGCGGCTTGGCTCTCTATCAAGCCATGCGTAGTAACCTGACTTAGAAACAGATAGAAAACGACACATCAATACAATGGAATAACGCGTTTTGTAATGGGCTATGAATCGGAATTTTGTCGATTTTCTTGGGCAACGAATCGTTGCCACTTTTTTAGCAAGTCATTCTCGAGCTTAAGTTGTTCGTTCTGACGTTCAAGCTCTGCAATCCGACTAGACTCAGTTTTCTGACTCGGGATCTTAGTCCTTTTCTTACGTTTATCTTCCAAAATAACCCCTTCTCTATAGTCCTTTCGCCATTTAGAAAGCATATAAGGGTGGATATCCAATGATAGCGCCACGCTTTTAACTGTAGCTCCTTCTCGAAGCGAAAGTCGGACGGCAGTTACCTTAAATTCCGTGAGATATTGTTGAGTTTTTTTTCCTGATTTATAAGCTGGCATAAACACCTCCAATTACAATTGAAGGTGTCCACTAGATCGGGTCAACTACAGAATCCCTCTTAAATTGCTTGTTATATGCGAACTACTTGATCCAGATTGAATAATCCATTCCTTTTGCCATAGTTGCAAGGTTAGCAATAGCAATAGCTTGTCCAACACTTGTTAGCGAAACTTCGCCACCATGAGAGTCTTTGTCAAACTCATTTAGTAGACGCTCTGTATATGGACAGAAACTAGTTATATCAGATTTAAATTTGTTTAAGTCCGTATAACCTAAACCTTTATAAAGAGTATTCATCCAACCATCATGAATATCAACTCTAGACATTTTCACAATTGAACAAGTGCCAGCATACTGAAGATGCTGCTTCTGAGACTCTGAAATTCCAAAACCACCAACGACAGCAGGGAACACGTTTCTAGACATTGGTTCAACGGCTGAAATATGAGCAATACCATTTAATGAACAACTAGTCATATAGTGAATTAATGATAAATATGATATTTGCTGTTTAGTAAGTTTTGGAGCAACCAAAACTGCTTCGGATAAAACTATGTCAAGAAAGTCATTCGAGTTAGAAGAAACTCTTGTTGCAATCAAATTAGTTAATATTTCAGTATTTGCTCTTTCACCTTTCCTTGCACAAGCTTGCACAGCGTCGTTAATTGCAGCTTGAACATCAGGGTCTTTGAATTTCTCTAAAACTATATTCTGAGAGTATTCTACGATCTTTGATTCTAGTTTTTCAGAGAAAGAACGAACATTGTCTTCTGCCGCTTTAATAGCTTCTTCTCTTAACGCCGGAAAATTATCACGAAGAAATAGCAAGCACAGTTCCTTTACTTCACTAAAGCTCATGCCGTTATTTTGTGTAAGTGTTACGTTCTGACCAGCCTGAATTGCAATCCCTTCTGCCTCAACGTTTTGCTTCTGCTTATCACCGAACATTAATTTTCCTTACTGTTTACGTTTATCGTTACGTTTCCACCAGCCTGAATACCATTTCCATTTTTTACGTTTTGCTTCTGCTTTTGCACTCTTTTAACAATTTTAGAGCCACCATAAACCAAAGCTACGACCGCAAGAAATGTACCCAAATAAGTTGCAGCATCTGCGCCAACATGTTGATTTAACCATTCAATCATTCTTTCTCTTCCCAATTAGCCACACTTTGTATATGGATTATACCTCTGCGTGCTTCGTTTGGAATCTGATTTTGACGGGGTAGCATATAACGCCCTGTTAAGGAGTGAGCAACGCAATACCGATGCCTCCGCATACCACCTTAAACACTAAACGCAACGCATAGCAAAAATGCCAAGCGTTGCGAATCACTCTTAAACAGATTGTTAAATGTATAAAAACACCTAACCGTCAAGCTTCATTGAAGTCTTAGGCATCAGTTCAATAATTGAACGCCCTGCACTAGCTTGTGAGCTAGAATTTTCATTTTTTATGTAGCCTGTGTCTTGCGGGGAGAAAATACAAGAAGCTGCGTGATTCAAAACTATGTCTTTAGTTTCTTCAGTTACCGCCGCATCAGTCAGGGCTTTATATGTCATTAATGCATTTTGTCTGTGTTTGTTAACAATTGCATTATGCTTATGTGATAAAAAGTTTTTAGCCGCTAGGAAAAGCAAGTACGCAATAACACCAAAGATTAGAACCTTACTTGTCATCAACTGCAAAGCTTGTAAGTTATCTTCAGGCTTAAACCATGCAAGCTTGTGTATAAACAACGTACAAAAAGCATAAAAACCGAGTGCTATTGCTGCTTGGACCGTTTTAACTTTCCAATACTCAGCCGACTCTTCATGTGCTTCAGATTCATCTTTAAAATATATCGCCTGCTGTGAAACACCTTGTTCAGCAGCAACTTTACGTACATCAGCTAAAACATTTTCTGCTTGTTCTTGTTGAGCTGCAAGCTCACCAGTAATCCCTGTAGCTTCGTCTTTGACGTTTTGAAGCATTGCGCGAGCTTCATTTTCCATTCTTTGGAAGTCGACAGACTTACTAGTGCCGTACGAAATGAATGGGAATAATTTTTGAAACGTCTGATCATAAGCCGCAACCACTTGCTGCACGATTTGGTCTCGGGGCTGAGTTGGGTTTTGGTTTTCTACAGTAGTAGGATCGAAATCCAAAGCTTGTTGAAAGCGATTAAAGTCTGCGTCAGCTATTTGCTTTATTTGAACAAGAATTCCATCAGGAAAGTCTTCCAGCGTCGACAAACCCAACTGATTGTATAATCGAATTAGCTTAGACGCAGGAGCTACGATTGCTGAGAAATCAAAGTTTCTTCCTAAATCCTCCTCTCGCGCCAAGCTTTTTGCGTCAAAAGCCTGCATCCTCGCTAAGGATTCTTGTGTAACTTCCAACTGACTCATTTAATTACTCCATTGTAAAAATTATACATTTAACGCCTTGTTAAGGTGTGAGGCTCGCGTTACTTCTGTTTCCGCATAACACCTTAACAACGGAAAGTAACGCATAGTAAAAATGCCATGCGTGCTGAATCGCTCTTAAACAATTTGTTAAGTGTTTTTTACTTCGTCATCAGATCTTTGATTTGCTGAACATTTAGATTGTGCTTGTGGACACAATGATCACCTATTCCCATCGCCAGTAACCAACAGAAAATAGGAACAATGATTGTCCCAGCAGTAAAGAAAGCAACAATACAGAGAACGAGAGCGCCAGCTATTGAAGAGTAGAACAGCCCCAGTGGACCAAAGAAGAGTGTGAGTAGAAAAGATACTAACCTTGATTTTTCATTAAGATTCACTTTAAGCACCTAAATTAATTATATTTTGCCGACCAGTAACCGTAAAATTGAAGCGGATATCGGATTAACTGAATTCTATACTGAAAACTCTCAAATAGAGAAGGTTTTTATGCATTCATACTCTTAATTACCGTGACATTTCTAAATACACTTAACGCCCTGTTAAGGGGTGAGCAACGCAATACCAAAGTCGCCGCAAACCACCTTAATCACTAAATTCAACGCATAGTGAAAATGCCACGCGTTGCGAATCCCTCTTGAACAGTTTGTTAAGCGACTTGTACAACGCCAAAAACCAGAAAAGAAATGACCCCAAGAACAAACATTAACAATTGCGTAGCTGTCGAATAGTGCGACCACTTATCATAGTTTTTCAAAGAGTTGATTGTTTGCGATGTTAAATCAAGTACAGCTTCATCAAGAGCTCCCGTTAGTTTTTTCTTATTTTCTTGGGGACCTATAGCCCTAAGCCTTTCCCCGATAATGCCTTTACTATTGAAGAAAAGAACCTTATAGGAGTTAAGGTGGTAAGAACACCAGAGACTTAATACAGCCGCAATAATCGATAATACGAAAAAGCCCCAAGAGGCAATTAACGCTTGATAGCAAACCATTTCTTCTTTACCCGGACCTATTAACGAACCAGAGAATGAAATAGTACCTACTAGTACTGCACTAGTAATCGTGAGTAATGCTTTACAAACATCTATCCTTGTATCCCAAAATGAGCTATGAATTGACTCCATTTTTTCAGCAGTGTCTGTCACTGTCTTACTTACGACTGGCTTTACTCTTTCAACATCGACTTCTATCATATTTCACCCTTGTCGCTTAACAGCTATATTAGACAGAAAAATTCTGCACTTAAATACAGAATTATTCTGTCTAGTATCTTAATGACGTAAACGATACCCCGTTTTTATGAAAACTAACAGTAACTTAAGCACTACAGCCCCCTTCCTACATCCCAAAATACAGAATTTTTCTATATAGCATGAATTGATGTGCCAAACTGAAACTCATGTATGCATAACCAGTTAAAGTTTAATGAAAAAATCACCATTTCTATCGTATATACAAGAATATATGCTTGGACGGCACTATGCCCTTCGTACAACGGAGGCGTACATTTATTGGATTCACCAATACATTCTTTATCATGATAAAAAGCACCCAAAGAGCTTAACTTCCAGACATGTAGAAGATTTCCTAACGCACCTGTTTGTTAACAAAAAGTCAGCGAGGAAAACGCAAAGTTTGGCTCTCAATGCATTAGTCTTTTTATACAAAGAAATTATTCAAGAACCCATAGAGCTTGATATGCAGTTTCGGCGCTCAGATAAATCACGAAAATTGCCAACAGTCATGACTCCAGAAGAGGTTGGAAGGCTATTCAATCACTGTTCACCTAACTACAAATTACCTTATCAATTAATGTATGGATCAGGGTTGCGTTTAATGGAGTGTCTACGCTTACGTGTACAAGATATCGATTATGCATATAAATCTGTACGTGTATGGCAAGGGAAAGGAGGTAAAAACCGCATAGTGACAATAGCTCCAGAGCTTTTCCCCGCTATCAAACAACAGCAACAGAGATCCGCGAGTTACTATCATCAAGACATGAATGACACAGTTTTTTCTGGTGTATACATACCTGAAGCTCTCGCTAGAAAATACCCAAGCGCAGAAAGGAGCCTAAATTGGCAATTCCTCTTTCCTTCCGGTCGTTTGTCGCCAGATTTACAAACAGGCGAGCTACGTAGACACCATATTCACCCAACAGCGCTTCAAAAACACATTAAGGTAGCAGGCCAAAAAGCCAACATTGAGAAAAACATCTCGTGTCATACTTTAAGGCACTCATTCGCTACGCACCTTCTTCAAAGCGGAGCAGATATCAGAACCGTTCAAGAACAACTTGGGCACACCGATTTGAAGACAACGCAAATCTATACTCACATCATTGATAGAGGCGCCAATGGCGTTGTTAGCCCACTATCAAGAATATTCGTGAAATAACGATAAATGAAATTCGGATTCCGAATTCTGAAATGACCTCATAATCACGAAACAGGGCACGATCACCTGCTCTTAAGGCTGAGGCCTCTAGTCACTCCAAAACTCAATTACAATTTATGTGTGTGTTTTTCTCTGCAGCAATGGCTGCGTATCACCTCTTATTGTTGCGCCACCATTACCTATTTACAACTTTCATGGCGCTCACAACGCCCTAACACGCACAATAACAGGATGCCTAACAAACACATTATTAAACAGCGAGTTGCAGGTTTCCTACTCTCTACTTCGAGCTTTCGAAAAGAGATATTTCACAATTTTCATCAATAACAGTGTTCGAAAAAGAACATATGTCTCAAAAATATACACACCATCAATATGAATGAGACTGCATGGTAAACTGCTTTTATAAAAAAGCAGGAATAAAGAATGATTACTAAGGATAGAGATTCAAAAATCGACAACAGTCTTCAACAGAAAGCAGGTGCAAAAGTAGAGCAAGATGTCGCGTTTTACTTACGCAGAGAGTTTGGAGATGCAAATGACGTTTTCATTATTAATGACCTACGCATACAGTTTAAAAATGAAACTGCTCAGATCGATCACTTAGTCCTTTATAACAAAGGATTTATCATTATTGAGTCGAAATCGATTCGTGGTGAGGTTAAGGTCAACAATCAACTCGAATGGAGTCGAACCGTAAGAGGGAATTGGACAGGAATGCCCTCGCCTATCGAGCAAGCTAAGTTGCAAACCAAACTATTGAAAGCACTTTTAAATGACAACGCTAAATCGTTACTAGACCGGATTGCATTTTTACAAGGGTACTTTGGTGGTCGCTGTTGGGATCAACTCTGTGCCGCGTCCAATGACGCTCTAATCGATCGAACTTCTATCCCTAAAGATATATCGAAGAAACTCATTAAAGCCGAATCTATTGGTAGCTGCGCTAAGAGTCTCATCAAAAAACACCGCGTAGGTTCAATACTAAATCCGAATCCTACGTTTAATCGTGATGAACTGTACCGCCTAGTTCACTTTCTAAACGAACAACATGTGCCTACGTCTTCTCCGGCTCCCAAAGTACATATCGCAGAATTGAGCGAAACTGAAAAGGTAGACTTGATTCCAGCTCAAGAAACAATTGAAGAGGCCAAAATTCCACAAATAAGGCATGGTTTTAATTGTAAGAAGTGTCAAAGCCCTCAGACCGAGCCGAGGTATGGAAAGTATGGGTATTACGTCTACTGCCCACAATGTAAGGTGAATACTGCAATGCGTATTAGTTGCCATTCTTGCCAATCTAATTCAGCCAAAGTCAGTAAGAAAAAGAACACGTACTCAATTGCATGCTCTTGTGGTGAAGGAACTCAAGTCGTATTTCCTTAATCTAATAATTCGGAATCCGAATTACAACGCAATTTAAAGCGATGCGGATTCAAATTCGGATTCCGAATTCCCCCAAAACTAAACAACTAACACAAATCACTTCTGGCCACTTTTCGGCATAACCTCAACAGGTGGTACTTGGTGCCAAATAATGTCACTTGTACCTGTATAGATTTTTGTTGTTTTCGCGTTCGCATGTGCCATTCGCTCGGTAGCACTCTGCCCTTGCTGTTCAATCATTCGGGCAGCTAGTCCTCGAATTTCATGATAGGTCGGCCTTAGCGATTTCTTTAGGTGACTATAAAGCCCTAAAGAGTCTCGAACCTTACTGAACTCTTTACTTATATTGTGGTGATGTACTTGGTAAAGATGGTCCGTCTCTTTTGAAATACCACGTTGTTGCTGTTTGGGTTTACGGTGAACGATATAAGGGCAAATCAATCTCGATGTTTTAGAAAGGTCTACAATGTCTTTGATCGTCTGAGTGACAGGAATGGCGACAGTGGAAGCATCGGACTTTTTCACCTTTTCTCGATGAACATAAAGCATTCCATACACTGCATGCCCATCCACATACTCCACCTCTTTGTCAGGGTTCCATAGAATCCCACAAACGCCTTCCCGTGGTTTGTATATACGATAACGAAGCCTATAGATCTCTCTCACAGCATGAGTCGTCTCAAGTGTTAAGCTCATTGCGACCTTAAGAAACAGTGGCGCTGCATCGTAGACCTTTTGGTAGTTTTCGATATCTAGGTCGTGGCGAGCTTTTGTGTAATCTTCTCTGGTCAATCGACGCTGTTTTTTATTGAGTACAAAATTACTCTCAATAGCGCTCTCATCAGCAAGGTAGGAAAATACCTTTTTAAGGTTACTGATCTTATTGTTGAGCTGACGATTACTTAACTCTGAATAGTATTTCGAAAGGAACTCATTGATGTGCTGTAACTTGATCGATTTGGTTGGCAACCGCCCCATGAACTCATCAAGGCGGTAACAGTCCCTTTCCAAATTTCGATAAACGTCTTTGGAAAGCCGTTCTTCTTTCTTCACACGAGACAACACTAATGGAAGCCACTCTTTTAAAGGCCGATTAAATTTGTCCTTACGGCCTTTGGAGACAGCTTTGCGAAATGGGGTCATCTCAGAAAGGGAAAATGCGCTTCCTAGCTCAGGACGATACTGCAAGTTATAAACATGCGCAGCTTGTATCGCTTCTTGCTCTACAGTCCCGATAGGAAATAGCTTCTTCACACCATCTACGGTCGTAAACCGAAACCGAGATTGACCCCTATGGCTCATTTTCACCAAGAATGGAGGGTAATGAGCCGTTTCTTTGCTTCTAGCTCTACCAACCATTTATGACTCCAAGAATCTTAGAAGTTCACTCACTCTGTCTGCAGGGTTCCCTATCTCGTCGTCAACACAGACTAAATATCGGCCCGTTGGCGTTCTAGTGCCCTCGAGTTTGCCATGTTTAATCCAGTTTATGATGGTGGTATTGCATATCCCTGAATCAGGGTAAAACTCATCAATAAATTGTCTAGGTCTGATTTTACGCGTCGCCATGTCGTTCTCCTTACCTTTCTCACTACATGAAAATTAAGATTTTTCATCTACTGGTAGAAAAACTATGCACGATTTTTTCAGTGACATTCTATTTGCGCAGCAATTAACGAAAAGGATTCCCGAAGCGTAAAACGATTCAACGAATCGATTTCAAGCCCACTTTAGGGTGGACTAATACAGTAGTACCCAGTTGCTAATGTATTGATTTTATTTGACTATTTTATTAGCCTTTTTAACCGTTTTTTAGGCCAATTTCAGTTTAACCACCAGCTCTAAACACATGAAATTCAAATAAATCAATACTATACAGCTAAGTTTACTACCAACATCGGGGTTTCACCGTTTTTGAGCCCTCAAAAAACGTCCAAAACATGTTATCGAATCCAAACTAAAGATACCTACCCACGCGCTCTACTTCTTTCAAAGCAATACCATCGGCTGCTATACCAACAGGAGCTGAACCTAATGAATACCACTTAACATCATCAGCCTCTTGAGCGGTGATATCTCCTTCCCAGTCACTCACGATAAAATAATGAATCAACTGAAGTTCCTTCGTAGGATGGTAAAGCGAACACAAGTATTGGTAATCAATCGGAACAACATTAAGCTCTTCATCGATCTCACGAAAGAGTGTCTGAACCTGGTTTTCACCGTGTTCAATATGGCCGCCAGGTATAGTGATTAAGCCGGGATCGGTCTCCTTAGACTCACTACGCTTTTCTAGCAATACTTGTGATTCGTTCAGCAAGATAAAAGAGACACACTCGTGGACATCCATCTAATTTTCCTAAAACCGTTACAAAGGTAGTTAAGTTTGTTGTTCTAGCTTGTGTTAATGCTTAATTTACGACAAGCTTTTTGCTCAGCCTTTCATACAATTCAAAAGCTTCTGTTTTAGATATCAAGTTTCCGAGAGCGTATTGATGTGCTAGCTCAATATCGTCGCTTTGATTGGAGTAATAACGCTTGGCTACTTCGGCACACTGGCTCAGGTTGGTGTACCAGCTGCCGTCTTGCTCAGCCACAAAGTAATACGCAGCTCGAACCAACTTCTTTCCAATCACCTTAACGACATCCGCATCAGTCATTGTTTTGAAACTCGGGGGCATTTGCTCAAGAAAAGTAGACAAGTCACCATTGAGAGCTTGAGCGATTTCAATACTTGGCTTGTATTGCGGAAACTCTAACGATAGATCATTCCCCCAAATACAACAGCAACAATGCTTGAGCCAAAACTGCCAATGGAATTCTTCGTTGGGCTGAAGAACCTCTGAGAGAGACCCTGGATCAATATCAAGCTTAGTCACTTGAGGATAGGTTTGGGGTATGGTGTCGGAAAGTAGGTTAAAGACTTCCTTTTCTCTCTGACCAACAGGCGTAGCGAGTACGATAGAAACATCCAAATCAGAGCGACCAACAATGGCCGTTCCTCTAGGCACGCTTCCATACAAGTAGATACCATCAACTTGACCTGGAAGTTCTCTTAGCAGCGAATCAACGACTGCTGACACCACTTCTTGAAATTCAGTCGCAATGTTCTTTGGCGAATAAAGATTTTGAATGAACCCTTCTCGATCGAGTCCTCTAGTTTGTTCTTGCACCTTGGGTTCCTATTTTAATCGTTATAATTAATCACACCGGATTCTGATGATGATTTGAGGAGTGCCAGTGGTTAAAGTAACATTAACTCTCGCTTAGTTTTATCGTCCAACTTTTCAATCGCGTAGCGAAAAGCAACTCTTGGTATTGCGGCATGCTTAGCGTTTAAATAACCAATAACCTGTTGAGGTTCCTTTTTACTGAGGACTTTAAGCATCCAACCATATCCTTTCTGCACGAGGTCATGTCCATCTTCTAGCAATAGGTCTGCTACACAAAGCGGAGCCAACGCTGAGTATCGATTCTGATTGATCGGATAAATTAAGATGACAGCAGCAGCTCTACGTACAGCAAAATTTGAATGCTCGACCCATTTGGTTGTGAGTTCGAACAACTCATTGTATTGAGACAGTAACTCACCAAACGCATGAGTGCAGAAGTCATCACAATCATTCCAGTCAGTGACATACTCCATTAACCAATGCTCAAAGATTGGAAACGTTTCTTTCGAATATTGTTTTCTTACTCTAAAAGCCCAGTCGTAAGCAATAACACCTAACGCCCAATCCCTTTCTTCAAGCAATTGAGTACACAGGGACAAAACATTAGAGATATCTTTATTTTTGATGGTTTTAAAAACGAGCGCCGATATAGATCGAACCAGCCCTGTTTTAACACTAGCCTCTGGATAGCCAACGTCTGAAAGATGAAGCTTTACCGTTTCAACGATATTCATTAATTGCCAAACCTTCATAGAACTAAAATTAATATCAAAGTGAGATACACAGCACTTAAACCATACGCATTGAATTTATAAAATATAAGTTACCTTAATCACAACATTCATTATTGAGCATTTAAATTACCACTAAAACAAGGATATTCCCTTTGGTAAGAGTAACTTATAATGCATACTAGCGGCCTTAAAAAGAGGTGCTAAATGAAAAAGAACGGTTTTACACTTATTGAGCTTGTTGTCGTTATTGTGATCCTTGGAATACTCGCCGTAACTGCTGCTCCAAGGTTCCTCAACGTAAGTACTGATTCTCATATTGCAGTTGTGAAAGGCACTGGCGCTTCTTTTAAAACAGGTGTCGATTTTGCCTATTCAAAAAATTTAACCTCAAACGGTGGCGGTGCATCTACGAATGTACCTATCTATGATGAATCTGCAACAGGTCAGCTCGATTTCAATGAATGGGGATATCCAGCCCAGCAATGGTACGCAGAAGAAGACTTTCCAAGACTGGACAATACCGAAGATTGCATTTCGGTGTGGGGCGCTCTACTTCTTGATCCCCCTAGTGTTTCTAGCTTTAATTCGCCTACAGATACAGACTACATCGCTGAATACATTCAAACCGATCAATGTATCTACCACTATCGAGTAGTGCCTGGAATCTCCATTTACTACAACTCAATGAATGGTGACGTCACTGTAGACGATGAGCCAGATAACTAAGCGCTAAATGTTGGTCTTTCAGATTACTTGGGAATTTACGGTTTCTCTCAATAAAAGTGCCACACATTAAGAATCAACAGCACACATTTAAGACTGGCTTATTTTGGCGTAAACGAGCGTGCTGTCCATATCTCCTGATGGCAAACGTCGATCATTGGCTAAGCGATCTTCAAGTTGATAGCCACATCGTTTGGCTACGGCCTGACTTTTAAGATTCGAGCCTGCCATCCTAATTTCGACTCTTTTCGCACCTTTTTGAGTGAATGCATACTCTTCGATAATTCGGACGGCTTCACTCACGTAGCCTAAACCCGTTTTTGATGTTTGCAACCCGTAGCCGATTTCAAAGTAAGGAACAGTATCGTCTCTGATCATAAAACCAATAGCCCCGATAAATACCCCTGTTTGCTTTTCAATAATATTGAACCAGAACTCACCAGTAAAGTTGGCGAAATTATTGGTAGCATCTTGAATGTTAAGTTCTAGCTGCTCTTTAGTTAGAGAATCAGAAACCCAAGGTAAGAATGGGGAAAACTCGGCCTTGCACTCATTTATCACCTCAAACATCTCTTCGCTGTGTTTTAATGATGGAGGGGTTAATTTGAGCCTTTCACTTTCCATCACTAAGCCTTTTTCCAATCAGAACGTAGAGCCGCCAACACAACTGTATCCCACCATTGACCTTTGAAGAATCGATGATCTTTAAAACACGCTTCTTGTTTCATTCCTAGTGACTTACATAACTTAATCGCAGCCAAGTTCTTGCTGATGGTTTCAGCGTAGATACGGTATATGCCTAACTCTGAGAAACCAAAATCAGCGAGGGCTTCAGATGCTTCTATAGAAAGCCCTTTTCCCTGAGTTTCCCTTGAGAAAGCACAGCCCATCGAAGCTTGTTTATCGCCCTCAAGGCGCAAACAAACGGTTCCAATAAACTTCCCCGAGTCTTTGTTTTCAACTGCAAGCTGATAGGACTGTCGAGGAACTTCTGAAGCCTGCTCAACAAACAGCTGGGTTAGCTCTCGATATTTGTTAGGTTCACAATCACTTTCATCATAGAAACGCTGATACTTAGCGTCTTGAGACATCGCAACAAAAGCACACTCGTCTTCGAGACTCATATCTCGAAGAATCAACCTGTCAGTTTCCAGCTTAAACATCAAAATTCCTTTTTATCTTATAGCCTTGAAAGGAAAAGTCTCGGAGGTGTTTACTCGTATACTTTCCCGTTATGCTTCAACCAACCATGAGTGTGATGATTACGAGGGTCTTTGTGCGTCCAGTGCATTACGCCACCTTTATTGTTCCATTCATATTCACCATAAAATTCAACTCGATCGCCCTTTGCCAGTCCCTGAACACGAGGCGCTAAGTCAATATTATGTGCGACTAACAAGGTTTGTCCGCTATCGAGTCGCAAAATGAATTTCTGATGTCGAGAGCCTTTATTATCATCAGGAAGTACTCGATACACCGTACCCGATCCGCGCACCTGAACGTCGCTTTGGTGATTTTCGTAAGCTTGCTTAAGTCGCGTATCATTCGCTTGAACATGACTGATGCCGAAGCTAAGCAGCACCAAAAGTAGAGCGCAAAATTGTTTCATTCCTTTCATTTCCCATATCTGTGTGTTGATTTGGGATACTGGCTGGGCATCCCCTCTTTTAACGATGCTTGTACTGAGTCGGACAATAACCTCTCGAAACGTCCGAACTGCGCAGTTTTACATGCTTGGTCGAGCGCCCAGAAACACGTGAGCGCCACAGCTTAAAACTGCCAAGCTTGAGATGGCTACGCATAAAACGAATCACTTGCGATTCATTTAAACCAAATTGGTGCTCTATTGCCTCAAATGGCGTTCGGTCTTCCCACGCCATTTCGATAATTCTTGATTCATTCTCTTTAGATAGCATCATGCATACTCTTCCTTTATAAACTGGGAGAAATACGCTCGTTCCAAATTTAAAGATCACAGGACAAACACTTTGAATTGAACGCGTTATAACGTTCGATAAAACAACAGGCTACCAACTAGGCAATCATGGGGTTAAATAAGCTTGTGCGAACTCTCTAAGCACTCTTGCATTATTGTGGTGTTTGCTATCTCCGCATTTTATGCCATCTACTCTGATGTCCGGGCTGGAATATGCAGGTATAACATCTCGCTCATAAGACATCACTGTCCCTCTGTCAGCACAAATTGCACCGAAGGAATATTGAGGAGCTCTTGGATACGTTCCAGAAATGTAACTTTCGATACTATCAAAATCTTTCAATAACGTTTTATAGTCATGATTAGCACCACTTAAATGGCCAATTTCATGCTCCATTAAGTAATCAGGGCAGTTTATCGCTAAAGAAAAAAAGTAGGATACCGAAGATGACATACCACAATAATCAGACTCAAAGCTAAAATTATAATTAGAAAATACTATCCCAGTAAAAATGGGGACGCCGTCTTCTGTTGTTTCTGGAATCGGTTCTTCCATCGATAATTTTAATAACCTCTCTGCTGCCCCCAAATCTTGAAACCAAAGGCTGTCGATTTCAGACGTATAAATCACCTTGGTGACTTTTCGCGTCATAGGAATGCAGGAGTTTTTCAACACCAGATTCGAATAGCTTTCCCATGTCGCTATTTTAGAGGCAACAAATGCTTTGGAATATTCGGCTAATACAGATTCATCAACATAAAGATGGATCTCTGTATTCAAAACCTCACTCTTCGCACAAGTAGGAAACTCGATGCTTTGAGCATTGGAGAGTCGACTATTGCTCAACACTATAATCAAAACACAACCAACTAACTGGATGAGCCTTTTAAAAGAACTCTCACTGACTCGTGTATTCATTTCCACCCTCTCCCTATATTCAAAACCACAAAGAGCATCACAAATGCCGTGACTTAAGATTCATATCAATCCCCATTACACATATAAGCATTGGCCTCTCAAAGTAACCTGCACTATCTGTGTTTTTCAGAAAACAAAAAGCTCGCCATGCAATGACGAGCTTTATTGATTATGGGAGCTTAACGGTTATAAGACCCAAGCCTTAACCGATCTAACCATTAAGACACCTGATCGCGCAAAGCCAATTCAACGTTTTTCAACACTTTGAACTCTTCGCGAGTACAACCGCGTGCCACGGAAACCCAATGGTCGCCAGTTTCATCGGCTCCTTTAAACTCTGCACGCAACTCATATCTTCGCCATGTAACAAACGCCAAGATAAAGGTCAGTGCAAGCATCGGTAAACCGAACTGAGGAACAAATGCCCAAGTCGCAGCCGAGAGAACTAAAGCCAACGAAACAATATTGATTGCGTTTTCTTTAAGACCCAATTGACGAATTTCTAACTGTTTGATTTTACGTAAGCTATACACATCTTTCTTAACTCGGAGCTCGTTAGAGTTCACCAGAAAGTCTGACGCTTTGTATGACCTACGAAGTCGCACTAAATTCGCTAACCTGTTGCGTGTTTGATTCTTTTTCATCGCCTTTCTCCATGTTATTAAAGGTTAGTAAAAACTAATATAATCATGAAGTTAATGAACGAGTGCTTATTTTATAAATCAAACTAATATTAAAATCAAGCTTATGCAATTAATAACACTTATAACAACACCATCTTGCATGTGAAATTTCAATATGAAGAAGGCTTATTAAGGAATCTACTCATCATAAATCTGTGTACTTTAGTTAAGTTAGATATAGGCCGATAATGGTTCCAATAACCGACCAAAAAGACTAAACGGCGGGCATGGTTCACCCTGCTTTGTAACTACATATTTCAAAGAGATTTTTGCAATGAATCTCACGCTCTAGGAATGCTGAACCACGGTCACATAACGCTCCATCTTCCATAATCAGAACAACCATCCTCCCTCTTGATTATTGATTTTTTGAATACCAAAATCATTCAATTGAACATATCATCATAGCTTATCAATTAAGCAATTGATCTCATAACAAAGAGACTGTACGCTTACGTTATGCACACGGTTACCTAATGGAGATCACGATGAATGAACTACTGACATGCGCTATGGAACAGAAACAACGAACAACAGTGACGAGTTTATTCGCAAGAAATGGATTCAAGATCGCGGCTACTGACTTTGATGATGTGACTTTCGAACGAGAGAGTGTGTTGGTCAATGTTCGTTTTGATGCGTCTTCAAACGTTGAATCGATTTCAATTCTAAACAACTAACGAGCTCACAAGCAGGTCGCTAAAATAATTGAATGGCCAACATTCGAGTCATTTTAGCGTATCTTGCGACCTGCCCTTTTCTACTTCATCCCCATCCTCTCTCTTCCAAAAGCCACCGAGTGACAATTAAATCAATAACTCGCAATTCCATGAGCTTGGCTTATATTTATTAATACCCTTTGAACAAAAATTCGAAATGATGCCTATGTTCCTAACTCGGTTAATTTATGTCAGTACGCTTTCCGAATGTTGTGATTCCAAAGCATTGGAGGAGATACTCGCTATCTCGCGAGATCATAATCGGCAGAGCCATTTAACGGGGCTTCTCAGCCATAATCAAAAGTACTTTCTTCAATGTATTGAAGGGTCTAGAGAAGCCGTTAACCACACGTACAATCATATTCTTAACGACGAGAGACACAATCACGTCGCAATACTTTATTTTAAAGAGATTGATAGCAGAGAATTTGGAGATTGGTCGATGGGAGACATTCCGCAGTCCAATTTAACCGAGCTGTTGAACTTACAGTTTTCAACATCTGATCAATTTAACCCCTACGAAATGTCTGGCGAAAGTGCTTACCGAATGCTTTTAGAGTTAAAGCAAAATTTGCCATCTGAATAGATCTTCGACCCGACTTAATCCCTAGAGTTAGCAACAAAAAGCCCCAACGTGTGGGGCTTTTTGCGTTTTATTGTAGAGGCGTCTATTCGTTATTCTTCGGTGATCTCTAATCGCTCTCGCTGCTCGACGTCTCTTGTTCACTGCCAGCAAGAGCTTGCTGTTCGGCGGTAATATCAGATTCTTTGAACACAATGAACGCGCGACGGTTTAATGCATCGGCTTTTTCAGAGCGTTCATTAATCGCAGGCTGCAACTTACCAAATGACTTCACTTCCCAGATGAACTGCTTAGGGTCGAGTTTGGTTTTAAGGTATTCAACCACCGTTTCTGCGCGGCGCTCAGCCAGCTTTTCATTGTAAGAAAGTGAACCCGCTTGGTCGGTGTGCCCTGCTACCATAATGCTGCCTTGCAAGCCGCTCAACTTCGTTGTGAAGCCATCTAACTGAGTTAGATCTTCTTGCTTAAGTACTGATTTGTCGAAATCGAAGTGTGGCGTCATTGCCATATAAACTTTACGTTCTGGTTTTGGTGGCTCACAGAAAGGCATCTCTTCGTACTTCTGAGCTTCTTCAAACACAATAAATGCACGGCGGTTCTCCGCTCGGTCTTTATCTGTCTTACCAAACAGAAGAGGTTGAGTCTCACCAAGGTGTTTCACTTCCCAGTCATATTGCGTTGGGTCTAGTTGCCCTTTCAAATAATCTGCGACCGATTTAGCACGGCGCTGTGAAAGGCGCTCATTATATTCGAGAGAGCCCTTGAAATCAGTATGGCCTACAATCGTGATGCGCCCTTTTAAGCCTCTGATCTCTTTAACAAAGGTATCTAAGTTGATCTTGTCGAGGTCGCGTAATTGATATCTATCAAAGGCAAAATGTTCTGCGATGGCAATATGCACCTCACGCTCTGGCGCCAAACACTCGCTGATTAAAAACTTAGACACATCGATGCCAGCAAACTTGTCTCGGTTCTCCTGACTCACGAACGTGGCGGTTGCACAGCCGGACAGCAACAAAGTACTCATCACTGCGCTTATTAGGAAAATAATTGTTTTCATCTTACTCTTAACTGTCACTTTGAATTCTCAACTCTTAACTTTCGACCCACTTGGGCAGGCTTAGATCTTACCGACTAAGTTAATGAACACACCAGATGCGTCGTAGTCGTCATCATTGGTTAAGTCACTATCAAACGCAGAGAAGTTATAACCAATCCCCATTTTAAAGTTCTCGCCAATGTGCTTGTTCACCGAAACTAGCGCACCGTGTTCTAGCTCATCGTTGAGTGTGTCTGTTTTCCAGTGGTATTCACCCGTCACATCCCACTCTTTCATCACGCGATAAGAAGCGCTAAGTCCATATAGGTCGATGTCACTTTTAACCATCTCATTCGCACCAGATGCTCGTTCAAAAGCTTGCTGTTTGTCTTTATGGGCGTACTTAGTACCGACGTCCCAATGTTGGTCAATCGAATAGATCGCTTCAACTTCAATGATCTGACTGGTTTCGTCTTGATAATCCACATCGCGATCCAGTTGATCGAAATCTGCAATATACGTGTAGCGGCTCAGTAAATTGAGTCGATCGTTGTAGATCGGACGATACGCGAGGCCGCCAGTGGCTTCAGTAAATTGCGCCATAGTTTCGCCCGTAGTCTCGCTTTCGGTAATGGAGTAGTTGTACTTGCCGAACAATGTGTACTCTTCCGTTAAGTGATGCGTATAACGGTTGGTCGTCACGATTTGTTGAAGTTCTCGCTGAGCGATGTCAGGGTCGTCTTCACTCTTATCCACTCGGTATTCAAATTTGTGGCTAAGGGTTATGTCATCTAGGTCAATTGAGGCATTGAAGCTGATAGATTCACGCTCTGTGGTAATGTTCTGGTCATCTTCAATTTCACCAAGCTGATAACCAATCCCCATCTCGACATCTTCCGTCACATCGTAGCCAAAGCCGTATGAGTCGATACGGCCATGACCATCATTTTCATCAACAAACTGGTTCTCTTGGTAAAAATCGACACTGCTGGTGAGATCTGCACGCTGACCAACAATCACGTTGTTTTGGCCTTCGTAGTTATCATCTACATAAGTTACGTAGGTTGAATGGTCATCGGATAAATCGTAAGTCACAGTCGCTTCTGCTACTTGGCCTCGGTCGCCATCGGTGTATTCGCCACCAAGAGACAAGTCTTCCAACACTTGGAATTCAGCACCAATCGACGCGCTGTCGTTTTCATCATAGTCATCCGACTGGTCGACGGTCTTTTGCCCTTTGACGTAAACGCTGTTCTCACTGTCCCACATGTATTCCAAACGCACACCCGCTAAGGTGGCATCACTGTGCTCGTCGTTTTGGTTAAGCTCTTCAGTTTGTTGCCCTGCCGCCGAAACCTTAATGTGCTCGGTGATTTTAACTTGAGTCTCAATCTCAATCGTTTCAGTATCTGTTTCTAGATTACCATCGACATCGCGCTCTTCATTGGTCGAGAAGCGAGAGAGAACCGCCAAGCGATCGGTAGCTTGCAAACGAAGTTCAGCACCGTATGCCTCTTGCTCTAAATCATCGCTGCTGCTTGCGTAGCTGTATCCCGCGTCTTTGTCTCGGTACCAAAGCTTAAGGTCATTGCCAACGGCACCAAAGATGGTTGGAGCAAGATCGTAAAGGCTAGTCACAGCCGTTATTTGGACACTGTCGCCCTCGCGGTCTTCCAATGTGTCGCCAATTGGCGTAAAGGTTAAGCCGCCATCAACAGAGACAAAATTCGACTCAGTTTGAGTACCTTCACTGTGTGCAAACTCAGCCTTAATGTAGGTACCTTCTGTTGCACGCAACGTTAAGTCCGTACCGTAAGACTCGTAGTCTTGGTTGTCCTTTTCTTGAGTTGCATACGTCACGCCAACACCAACGTAATCGTTGATCCAACCTTTAGCACGACCACCGTAAGACATCGCGTCTAATGAATCTGAACCTTGTGGAACATACTCATAATCGACAACCAGAAAGTTTTCGTAATCATCGCCGTTTTCAATCACGCTACCAAAGCTATCGGATAGGATGTTGTCGAGTGGCTTGGTCAAAATAATTCGACCTTGGTATGGGTCAAAATCATAGTCGACACCCGGCTCAAGTGGGATTTCATTCTGCACTAGGCCAGATTCATCTTTTACTTTTACATAAACCTTGTCGCTTCCTGGTACCGCTTCACCATGACGAAGAAAGTACAGAGAACCGCCTGTGCCCAAGAACTCATCGTGTGCATACAAGGAATCAGCTTCTGCGGTAAAACCGACCATGTTCAGACGATCTTCACCGTATTGTGTAGTATCGCGAGTGCGATAATCAGCTTTGAAACCATAGAGGCTACGGTTGTAATCGTTGTTCTCAGTGCCTGTTAAACCCGTGTTGTAGTTACCCCACAAGTATTGAGACTTATCGTATTCCACATTGAGGTAAACCTTGCCCTTGGTGTTGACCACTTTTTCGATGTTTGAGCTGTCACCATAGTTACCGTAATAAAGCTCATCGTCGTCTTCAAGGATATCGAACACATCCGAATCGTCGGAGGCGAACGGATGTTTGAACATGTCTTTGATTTCACTTTCTCGCGTATCAAAGTGAGTCGTTACACGAAGTTTGTCGCCAAATTTACCCTGACCAAAGTACGCTAAGCGACCTTGGTTGTAGATGTCATCTTGGTACTGGTCATCGACACTTAATGCATCGCTATTGCCAGACACATTATTCTTACCAACATAAAGATCAGCCAAGCCAGTTTGTGCGTAGTACGTATCTGGAATACGAACGTACAGCTTGTAACGACGTTCATCACCGTTATCAAACACAACCTTGGTAGGGAAAATGTAGGAGTCTGTTGGTAAGTACTGCTCTGCATATAAGTTGCCATCTTCGACATCAAATTCATCTTCACCGATGATGACTTTATCTACGCCTTTCAAGCCAGTGCCGATGAACTTCGCTAAACCCGCATTGGTCGGGATGTTGTGACGCATCAGCTTTGCCTGTCCGTAACTTTTACCTTTGCTCTCTTCATCGTCGTTATCGTTTCGGTCGATATCGACTTCAGAGTCCGGCTTAACTAAGTCAGTCACACCAACGGTGGTCACATCCATGTTGCCATCTTTGTCCCACGCTTTTAGGCGGAACATCAGCTGCTCACCGACCTCAAACTGATAATCAACATCAGTTTGACCATCCCAATTGATGTCAGAGTCGTTCGCCAGTTTATCGCCTTCAAGCACAGCGATTGGCTCAGACAGACCAAAGTCACCCACTCGGTACACTTCCAACTGGTACTTTTTGATGTAGTAACCGTAGTTGGTGGTAATGGTGAAACCGACGCTGTCACGCAGTGTGCCTTGTTCGACTTCTAATTCATCGCTGACACTGACATCTAATACTGGGTCAAAGCGAGTGATGTCACGGCTTGCCCAAATAGCGCCTTGCTCTAAGTAAATACGCGAGCTGTCTTGGTCTTGGTTCGGCTTGGTGATTTCAATGCCAGTCGTCTCAGAACCGAGTTTTTCAAGCTTACCTGTGTCTTTCGCTACCGCCATTACAGGGATGGCAGTCAACAAACACGTCGCTAAACGAGACTTACTAAATACTTTCATACAATTTCCAGATACGGTTCCAATGGCTTACTTCTGTTCACTTTGTTGGTCTTTGCGATAAACGCTAAAGTTGAACTTGGTGAGCTTGTTCGGGGTAATTCGCAACACTTTCGGGTTTTCGCTTACCACTTCCATGGAGGTGGAGAGCGAATCAGTGTCCAACTTCACTAGGAAGTTCTTACCTTTCTTATTGAGTACCCATTGGTCGGGCACGTGGTAACGACCGTACTGGTCTGTGTAAATAACGATTCCCTCAACCGTCATCAACTTAACGCCCGGAATACCATCTTCGTAAATACCTTTGTTCTCGATAACGATTTCCCACAGGTAATCCTCACCATCGCGATACAGGTTTCTGGTTACGTTGAGATTTTCCGCGCTCAGTCCCTTCTTCTTATCGGATTCATGCTTAAACTGAATCTGACCTTGTGCGTCGAACTCGATGCGAGAGCCCGCATCAGTCGTGACGTAGAAATCAAAGCTTTGCTGCGTGCGAGTTTTAAATTGAATCACCACTTTGCTGGTTTCTGGCAGTGTTCGGTTCACTGAATGTCCCCAAAGGTCACCAAGCTCCAAACCTTGTTCAAGTGCAGTGGTTATCGCACCATCTTGAATAGCAACGTCTTGACCATCACGAATGATGTGCGTCGAATCAGCGATGTAGCCTTGTGTTGCTAAGTTCGCAGTTAGCTCAACATCAAACGCGGTTGCATCAGCTTGGAATCCATCTTTGTTATGATCTTCAAAAACTTTACCGATGATCGATGAGGTATCGAACACCTTGTCCGGCTCAATGGTCACTTTGGCGGTGTCTTCATTAGAAACAGCCGAGCCATCAACCTTCGCTACTGCGGTGTTGATGTAATCACCAAAAGTGGCACCTACCGAGACACGCAATAAGTAACGAATACGCAGCTTCTCGCCCGGATCAAAGTTCAACGATGTGAACATTAACTTGCCCGTATCTGATGGATCTTGAGAGATAACCTGATCGTCTTCCGTACCGAACTCACCATCAATGCCGCTTAGCACAACTTCTGATGTATCCACGATGTATTTCAGACCACCTGGGTAACGGTCTTCCACAGTCACGTTCTTAAAGTAAGATTCATTGTTGTTCTCAACGATGATCTCGTACTCAACCGCATCACCCACTTGCGCGGTATCTTGCAACGCAGACTTGGTCAGCTCCAACTCTCCAGAATTATCAGGAATCTTCTTGATATGAGTAGTTACACTGTCGCTGGTTTCGGTACCGTCAGATTCGGTCGCCGTAAAGGTATTGGTAATGTCGTCATCCAAGCCCTTACCTAGCGTACCCACGACCTCAAACGCGTAAGCATTTCGTTTGTTGGATTTCAGGTTAACGGTAGTGTCTAAGTCTTTATTCGACGGGAAAGAATGACGCTGAATAACCGCGCCCGAGTCGTCGACTTCCACACCTTCAATTGTCCAATCGATAAAGACTTTATTACCTGTGCTGTTTTGTAGTCCACTGATCTCATCGGTTAGACGAACATTAGCCGCGTTACCTTGACCGTTGTTGGTCACGGCTAAGTAATAAGTGACACTGTCGTCATCTTCGGTGTATTCAGGCTTATCAGAACGTTTTTCAACAACCAAATCAGCACCCACTGGCGGCAAATCCAAAGCAGATACTTGATCTGCCAATGCCTGCATCGAGGTTTCAGAGGCCAACATGCCTTTAGAACGAGCGCGCATCGCTGGGCTACCAGTTAAGTCGAGGTAGTATCCAAGCACATCGATATTAGTCAGCATGTCTTCGTTGACCGTCAATGTGAACGTGTAATCAATCTTGCCGCCCGGCGATATGTCGACCAAGGTGAACAGGTCTTTGTCGTCATCAAAGGTGCCAGGTTGAGTTTCAGCCCCTTCTGATGTTGCCGTTAGTGTCCATTCATCAAACGCATTACTAAAATTACCATCAATATGATCACCCATGGATTCAGAGAACTGGGTGTAAAGCGCGACATCTTTGGCTATACCTCGGCCTATGTTTTGCACCACTAAGTGATACTCAACCTGCTCTCCCGGCACGTAATACGGGGCATCGGTAAACAGCTCAGCTTGAACCACAGCCGCAACTGTTTGAACTGGAGGACTGATAACATCGCCGCCATCTACTTGCGCAGTATTAATGATGTGTCCGGTCGCGGTATCGACTACGGTGCCTTTTGAGCGGAACACAACTGTGCCGTGCGGTGCAATATCCACACTGTACTCAATCGGGCTAATTTGCTCCGTCGTCGTTCCTACCGTGGTTGACTCAACAACCAAAGAAGTGGTTCCAGCAACAAAAGCAGGCCCAGTGGTACCATCGTAATAGCCCACCTCTATCGTGCTCATGTCATCGACAACACTTAAATCGCTGATGTAGTTGTTAGAGGTGTTTTCAATGGTAATCAAGAATTCCAGCTCACCACCCGGCTCATACTCGGTTTGTACGTTAGTTTTCGTCGCAACAAACTCAGAGTCTTTCGGTGTCATGACTACCGTTGAGTCTTGTGGTGTTCCGTTATAAGTGATGGTTGCCGTGTTACTGATATCGCCAATCGCCGTCGTACGAATCAACGCCTTAACATGGAATGTCACGGTACTTTGTGGCGCCACATCCATACTCACATCGATATCTTCACTCAAGTCGAACGTCTTGGGAGTGACAACAGAGCGATCATCCGAGGCGTCAAAGCTCACTTCCCATAGTAGGAATGCCGACTCTTGTTTATCCGCGGTCGTGTCGACTTGAATGTCACTGATGATGTCTTGAAGTTGAACACCAGATGCAAACGCATCAGAGCTGTTGGTTACGGTGATGTCGTAGTTAATCAGCTTGGTTACTTCATACGATGGCGTATCAACCGTCTTCTTGACCGAAACCGTCGCCAACACTGGTGTACTGGTAGCACTGTCATCAAATGTTGTGCCGTCAAAGGTCGCTGATGCGATGTTAGTAATATCGCCTGTCGCCAACGGATTAGTCGCAACTTGAATAGTGAAAACAATACTGTCTTGAGGCGCAATATCGAGCGTCTCATGAAGGTCTTCACCACGGGTTGCATCCGGTACTGGGGTTTCACCGGTTGTCGATACCGCCGATATTTGGATTGAAGCAGGGTCAAAAGCTTGTTCAGTCGTACCACCTGCAATCGTGGTTTCAACCGACTTCAGCGCATCTTCAATAGCAACATCTTCAGCCCAACCTAAGCCATTATTCTTAACGGTCACGGTGTACTGAAGTATTTCTCCCGGAAGGTACTCTGCTTTATCGACATCTTTAGTGATCTCAACTTGCGCATCTTCTGGAATGTAGGTCGCGTCTGCAGAGTGCTCACCGTCGTCGCTATCAACTTTAACGACGTTAGTTATCTCGCCTTTGACCTTATCATTAACAGTGTTGGTCACGACAAATGAATAACTGTCACCCGGGTGAATGCTGTAAGTCGCACTATAACCCTGTGCGTTATTAACCACATCTTTGCGAGCGTTCAGGGCTGGATCGCCACTGCCATCAAGCTGTTCGTCGCTAATGATCCAATTACCTGTCAACGCTTGCTCTTGATCTGGGCTGTTAGCCACCTCTGTCATGATGGTGTCGATACGATCGGTTAGAACTTGATCGACAAGGTAACCTTCACCCGTGTTAGCCACAGTGATCTTGTATGAGATTGGTTGACCCGGTTGGTATTTGGCATCAGGTTCTGCAATTGGCGTCGTTTCTTTGGTTAGAACCAATTGACCCGACTTCGGCGTGATAAAGCCTTCTCGTAAGCGAGCGATCTTCGAATCGTCCAAACCATGTCGCAGATAAGCCGTATTGGTGAAGCGCCCAATCGCGTCATCTCGTACCTTGCCTTGGACGTGAATACGGACAACTGTGTACTTATCGCCGCCACCCGTACCGGCATCGTCACGCCCTGCCATCTTGATCGATTCGACAGGTAAATCGATGTCTGGACTGTTTTGAGCAACTAGCTTATCTAGCTCTGAAAAATCATTAGCGTCAGGGTCTGACGGCGCCGAGTTATAAAGCACATCGTAATCAACCGTCCATTCTGTCAATGCCGTTTTCATTGAGCCATCAACGGTTTCGACTTCAAAGCTTCTGATGATGTCACGAATCGAAAACAGGCCAGAATCCACATCGTCATTGGTGATGTCGATATAGTAATTCACTGTTCCACCCGGCACGTACTCAGGCGTATCCGTCCATTTATCAATCAGGATATTCGAGCGGCCAGGGTTGAGGGCAATATCGTTGGTGTTATCGCCATTCACTTGTGCTGTATTGGTGATGGTACCTGTCGCTGACGTAGAAACTCTGCCTTTCACGTCAAATACAATGTGCTCACCTGGGCGAAGGTCGACAGTTGCATTCAATGGTACACTGCCGTTGTAGTTACCTCGTACGTCATAAGAACCAACAGGTTCCACAGCAATCGCGGTGGTCCATTCAGAGAACGCATCATCACCATCTTCGGTTTTGATGGTATGAATAGCATCGATAACACTCACGTCATTCGCGATGCTATCACCCGTATTCTCTAGCGTAACTTGATACTCAACATCCCCGCGAGGTGCGTAGGTACAGCTACTGCCATCGTTTGAAGGAACTGAACAACCAGCCGATTCACCATCGGTGTAAACCAAGGTTTTGAAATAGTCGAGCTCAGCTTCTTGAGGTGGGATAGTTTCTGACGTCGCAGACTCATTTTCTGCCGTCACTCGGTTGGCTTCGATAGTTCCCAAAGCGTCATCACGGATAACACCCGTTAAGTTAAACGTCAGTATTTCACCTGCGGCAATATCGGTTTCAATATTCAGGTTATTGTTTGGGTTATAGCTAGGAACATAGGTATCGACGTTGGCATCAATACCATTACTGATTTCGTGAATGATATCGCCCGAAACAAAGGCAGACTCCATTGTTCCGCCAATAACCTCAACTTGGATATCCTTTACCGTGTCTTTGATTTGAATATCATTCGCCCAACCGTTTTCAGTGTTAGTGACCACAAATTCATACTCAACTTCGTCACCCGGCAGATAGGTATCCCCATCATTGAACGGGTTGCCGTTAATCGACACCACGCGTTTTTCAACACTGATATTATTTCCTAGTGGCATTAGAGTCGCAGTACGAACCTTACCGTCATAATTCGCTTTGTTTTGAATATCGCCCAACGCATCCTCACGAATCTCAGCATGGATGGTGAACGTTAGGCTTTCTTGAGGCGCGATAACAATGTCGTTATCAATATTGACGTTATTACCAGAAACGAAGTCAACCGCGTCTGTAATCGAACCTACCGCTGCCGTTTTTTCTAGCTGCACTTCCCAACCAGATAAAAATGGCTGGCCGACAGGGTCAGTGCCAGACGTCGAGGCATCTTCTGCAATGCGAGTCTGAATTGCAGAAATAGTATCTTCAAGGCGAGAACCATACTCAATACCATTACCCGTGTTCTTAATTTGAACTCGGTAGTAAACCTCACTTTCACCAGCGACTTGAGAATACTCAGTCTTTGCCGAGGAGAGGCCTGCGTCATAAAATGCTTTCTTAGAGAACGAAATTTCAGGCTCAGCCATCTTTGCAGGTGGAGATACGGCAATTAGTTCATTTCCGTCATCTTCATCGATGTACGCTCGGTTAGTGAAAGAACCTACTGCTTTCGGACTGATTTTGGCCTTGATGACGTAACGCACAAACGATGACAATACTACACCGCCAAAGTTGTCTGCCGATATATCAAAGTGCGTATCAATCGGTTGATTGTCTTTAATCGAGTTATCTACATCAGGATCTGAAATCCCCGATCCATCAGCGAAAGTTTCAATCGTCCAACTATCAAACGCCGAACCGCGAGTTCCATCGTAGTATTGAGTCGTTATTTGGTCGATGTCATCACGTAAACTGATGTCATCAACGTGCGCCGATGCGATGTTCTCGATTAGGATTTCATACTCGATGTAGCCGCCAGGCATGTAATTGGTAGCACCAACCAACTCATTACCATCCGTGTCGTAGTAAGCCAGAATGTTTTTTTCGTAATCAATTTGGCGACCAGTTTGCGAAATATTATGAGATATCGTGTCGCCATCGACGGTTAGAACGTTAACAACATCGCCATTGGCTTTGTCATTTATGGTCGCGACAACTTGGTACTCAAGCTTAGCGCCCATCGGAATATCGGCTTCAACATTTAGGTTACTGTTGGTTGATGTGTAAACATTGCCAGCACCTGCGCCCGCATCCACATACTCAGAATCAGTTCCAGTTGCGATCGATGTGATGGTCCAATCTGAATACGCTGGTCCTGTATTACCATCCACTAAGCTGACCGTAATATCTTCGAGGTTATCGACGATTGGAATATCGTGAGCGTTACCTTTGCCGTCATTCTCAATCACTAAGTGATAGGTCACGGTTTGAGCGGGCTCGTACACCGCTTCATCAGTCGTTTTATCAAAATCTAAATGGTAGCCATCGGGAATCACGACGGTATCTCGATAATGAATATCACCGACCGCATCCGGTCTTACGGTACCTGTTACTGTGTAAGTCACGTCTTCGCCAGCATCGATATCAATCGAGGTTACGATGTCAGTGTCGTTCGCAACATCACCGTCTTTGGTACCATCTGTTGTACCCGCGTTCGCAGGATCGCTCTTAGCAACCGCCACCGTAAACTTGTTTGAACCTACCGAATCATCGAAAAATGGATTACCTGAATTGCCATCTTGTAGCTCCACTGATATGTCATTAATCAGTTCGTTAACGTCTACGTTGTTTCGATAACCATGTCCATCTTGAGAGTTGTACCTAATGGTATAAGTCAACTCATCTCCCGGAGAGTAGCGGTTAATGTTAGTAGTGCGAACAACGCCGCCGTTATTATGTACCTGATGGTTTTCAGCCACGGCACGTTTGGCATACTCACAATCGTCAGTACAACCGGCATTATCATCATGAATCAGCACGGCTTCGTTGCGGATTATGCCGCCGTCTCTGTCCGCTACACCGTTAGATACCGCATTGTCTTTGAGATGCGCCTTAATACGCACCGTGACAAAGTCTTTGGCCGGAATTGAAACTGGGAACTCCACATCTTCAGTCGTTTGAGGGCCGAAACCAGAGCCAGTATCAACAGACCAATAGTCAAACGGGTTTTGATTAAGAACATCTTCTACTTCACCATCTTTATCATTCGCTAGCGTAGTAGTGATCTCACTCAGGCGATCCATGAAGATAAGATCGGTCTCATCAGTGTCGCTGTTATTGCCAATAACGATGGTGTAGGTGAGATCTTCACCCGGCGTGTAGCGGACAACATCGGTCGTTTTGGCTAATGAAACATTGATGTCATAGGTACTGTGTGAGTTATCTATTTGAGCGGAAGAGCTGTGGTCACGGTCTGTAATAGGATCGTAAACATCAACACGGTTCGATACTTGTTCTTCTTCATAGTCAGACTTAACAATGCCGCTCACCTCATAGTGAACCCACCCTCCGGGAGTGATATCAACGTCGGTATCGATGTCAGTGTCGTTAGCAATGTCACCGTAACGAGAACCCGGTTTATCTGTGTTGGTCGAACCTACAATTGTCCAACTATTAAAGAAGTTAAGCGCTGAAATACTATCTTGTACCGTTGCGTCATTTGCATAGCCAACACCGCGGTTATAGATATAAATATCGAACGTAGCGCGCTCACCTACAACAAAGTCGGTATTTTGAGCGGTCTTAGCGACTACAAGATTCGGCTCGCTAGGATAGGTACGTACCGTATCCGATAGATTAGTATCTGGTCCCGTCACTGTTGCGGTATTGGTGAATGCTCCCCAAAGAATCTCACTGTCGACACTGCGATCGAGTGTCCCAACAATGGTATAAGTAATCGTCGCACCTGGCGGGATCTGAGCGGTGGCATCCAGATCATTGTTATCCGAGAACGATCCAGGGTCAGTCACGGCTTTCACCCACGGGGAGTCTGCCTCTCTTTCTGCACTGATCGTCCACGAAGAGAACACGGGCTTGGTATCACCCGGCTCGTGAAGTAACTCTGCTTCTATGGTACTGATTTCATCTTTAACATTGATGTTAGAGGCGAAACCGTTCCCTGCTGGGTTGGTAATGCTGATCGTATAAGTGACAGTATTGGTGGTGTCGGTATACGCGTTTTGTTCGTCATGACCATCAACACGCTTATCCAATACTAAGTAGTAATCTCGTGGGTATGAGCCTCTATCGGAATAAAGTACGCTGTCAACCGTCACTTCATTACGGATTTCATCATCGGCAATGGGGTTTACGATCGCGGCAATGCTATAAACGATCTTATCGTGTGGAGCTAGCTTTGCCTTCACATCTAAGATCTTTTGATTCTTCTGATTACCTTCTATGTCATCAGTAAAGCCGGGATCACTGTTTGTCGAAATTGAGCCGTCAGAGGCATAAGATTTCGCAGTAATAATCCAGCTCAAATACGCTTTAGTCGGTGTATCATTAATAGACTGAGTCATGACAGAGACTAAATCATCATAAACCGGTATATCAATCGCATAGCCGTCACCGTTATTCTCTACCGTGATGTCGTAGTTCAGGGTACCGCCAGCTGAGTAGTAACGAGAATCCACTTCCTTTTGGACCTTTAATTTCGAGTTTGGCATTTGGACGCCAGAACCCGACTCGCCTAAGTTATCCCCTAAGCACAAGCCGGCATCGGTACCATCATCAACAATCTGCCCCACACTGGTGTCTGCCACTTTTGCGGTCAGCTTATAATGAACGAAGCCCTCAGGTGCGAGGTCGACTTTCAAATTGATGTCGTTTGTTGTCCAAGTATTGTAATTAAATGAACCATAATTCGATCCTTCACCACTTCTATCAGCGACTTCAAGCTTCCACTCGGAAAATGCTGAAGCATTAGAGCCATCCGCTTGCTCTGTCACGATACAAGCAAATTTATCGACAACTTCGATATCGTTGGCGAAGAACTCTGTGTCCTTGTTAGAAATAACAATGTCATAGACCACTTCGTTATCACCGACTATCCCCGGAACATAAGTCGTATCTGTGGTGTTCTTATTACGTGTAATTTGACTTGATGACGTCGTCAGAACGTCTTTCGAATCGAGAATATTGGCCAAAGCATCGCCAGAATCTGCGTGGCCATCAGCATCAACCACTCGGGCTGCAACTTGGGGAATTTGACCAATAGACACAGGGCTAACGTCCACCACAACGGAATAAACAATCTGCTCACCGGGATAGATAGACACTTTGTCTTCTAGTGACTTGTTGGACTCCTTTCCAGATGCATTGAGTTCAGAAAGGCTATTAGAACCGATCGAGGTCACTTCATTGGTCCAAAAATCGTAAGGGTTACCAACCGTGTCAGTTGCGTTCTTTTCGTTGCTGACATCGTTACCTAGATCGGTTTCAAGATCCGCAAGAAACTGCTGAACCGAATAATAGTACGCGATACCAGTGTTTGCTTGATTAGCAACCGTGACCGTATAGGAAAACTCATCGTCGACTAGGTAGTTATCCGATTGGTTCAAGGTATGTGTCAGGGTGATACTAGGCTCAGTGGGTGGAGTGATAACCTCATCAACTGTGACCAAGTCATCGCGTGTTTCAGCGATTATACCGTCATTAACGATGTCGCCGACTAAATTGTCGGCAACGGTCGCTTTAATTTCGTAAGTCACAGAACCGCCTATATCAATCGACGCATCACTTACTGATAAGTCCCCTGATTCGGCGAAGGTGCCTGGATCGCTTTTGCTGCCTTCAACCTTGGTGGCAGAGTTAACGTTGTCAGTAAAAGCTTGTTGCAAAGCCCCTTCAATATTGAGTGCCTTTATATCTGAAATGATATCTTGAACGTCGAGCGCCTGAATAAACGTATCGCCAGTATTCGAAACCTTAATCTTATAGGTGAGTTTGTTATTGAGTTGATAGTTCGCTTTATCGACCGAAACAACAACATCATGTTGATACACACCACGCTGAATGGATTCTGTATTTGATTCAACAGCATCCAATAGTCCAGTGCTCGCACTTGCGAAGTTATCAATCGTACCGGCTGCGTTAGCAGAAACGGTGGCGACCATGGTGTAGGTCACTGACCCACCAGCCGCAATACGCACACCTGATGCATCTAAGTTTCCGAAGCGACTGTAATCACCTGGAGATGACAGGAAGGAGGATTGCGCTTGAGTCGAGACTTGCGAGAACGCGCTGACATTATTCCCTTGGTCATCTGTCGTTAAGATATTTAACAGCTCATCCTTAACGTCCAACTCAGCAATAGCTTTATCCGACTCATTCGTTAAAACAAGCGTATAAGCCACCTCTTGGTCGTTGTCGTAAGACGCGCTGTCAACAGACAGATCCATAACAAGACCCGTTGTGTCCGCATAGGAGGCAAATGGAATCAATAAAATAGATAAGAAAAAGGCAAGGTTGTATCTGAACATTAACGCGCACTTCACAGTAGATTGACAAGTGTCTAGGCAAAAAGCCATAGATTTGACGTCACTAATTTGGCACTTAGCCTATTAGGGACATGCGCAACATACAGTTCAAATAATCCGAACAATTAACATCTGTAAAAAACAAATTACTGAAGATGTTAAATAGAGAATCTGATGTCTAAATTAGAATCAAGACATTGAGTTAATTATCAGAAGGTTAATGTTTTAATGAGTGAGTTTTCACAGTTGTTACGTAACTTCAGAAAGGAACTTCAATTTACACAAACAGAGTTTGCAACCTACTTAAATCAGCTGGACGACGAGTTTAATGCGGTTGACGTCGTAACGATAAATCGTTGGGAAAACAGTAAGGTAAAGCCTAGTACATACAAAGCACTCAAGATCTTACAGTACCTTGGCGGAGATTTGTTTGAGACAATAAAGAGCTTTAAATCCGAACAAAAAGACACACTAATCGAACTGTTTTTAAACGAATCCTATGGCTCATTTCAAAGTAGAATTTCAGCTCTATCAGGCCTGAATCAACAACAAGGCAAACGCAACTTTAAGTCACGGCCTTTAATGTCAGAGCCGTGTGACACTGGCGTTATCGACAGAATCAAACTACTTTCTAAATTCACAAAAGTCGATATTTCGCCATTGGACCAAATTGATTTATATCTCTACTACTGTGAGAAAAAAGCACATGGTCACAAACTGATCAATGTAGATGGTGACATTGTGAGTCACAACGTAGGCTTTTTCTTTGAAGACCATCAATTTGAAACATTAAAAACTCAAGAGCTAGATCTAAGAATGGCCTGCTCTTTAAATTCAAGCAAAAGCATAAATTATTTTAATATAAGCTCACACTCAGAGACAAAAGATCATGTTATTGAGCATATAGTTTCAGATATACAGTTACTTTCTCAGAACAAAAACATTAAAAAATATTCTGTTTTAGTAAAAGACCCCAACATGATGAAACTCTTGAAGGGCGTGGGGTTTGAAGTATTTAAATTTTCAGAACCTTCTGCTAAAAAATGTAATATTACATTCAAAAATAAATATTATAGCTACTGTATATTAACGATTGATAAAATAGACTATCTGACGAATCGGAACGTAATGTCACTAATCAAAGATGAATATTCTACCATGATGAAATTTCCGCAATTACTGCGCGAAGCGCGCAAGAAATTGAAGTTAACGCAAAAGGATTTTGCGGCATACATTAATCACTTAGATGATGAATTCAGCTCTGTAGATGTCGTAACGATAAATCGATGGGAAAATAGCAAAGTAAAGCCAAGTAATTACAAAGCCCTAAAGCTACTGGACTGCCTTGGTCTGGACTTGTATACAACGTTGAAATCCTTTGATTCAGAAGATAACGAAGACAGTGCATTACTTGAAGACTTCCTTCGTGAGAGGTTCTTTTCGTTTCAAAGCCGAATATCGTCTATCACTAAAGGGGAAATAGAAGAAGGCTGCGACTGTCAGATCATGCCACTAATGACAGATCAGAATGACAAATCAGTAATAGATAGAATAAAGCTGATTTCACAATATACAAAGGTGGATCCTTCAGCTCTTGATACTATCGACCTGTTTCTCTATTGCAGTGAAAAAAAGGCGCATGGCAGAAAAATGGTCGATGTTAATGGCGATATTGTTAGTCATAGCCTAGGTTTTTTCTTCAACGAAGAGGTATTCGAGCAATACCAAAATAAACATCTACATATTAAGCAAGCCTGCTCTTTAGATTCTAATCATAACTTAAATTACATTGTGGTTAGCGGTCACTCTGAGAAGCGTGAACAATCTATTGCGAACCTGATTTCCGATATGAAGCTTCTTGCAAGAAATACTAAGATTAAAAAGTATTCCATGATCATAAAGAACCCAAGTGCATTGGAACTTATGAAGAACATCGGATTTGAAATATGGAAGTTTTCAGAACCAACAGAACAAAAGTCGAACATCACCTTCAAAAACAAAAACTATCGCTATTGCGTACTGACTATCGACAAGATCGAATTACTGAGTAATAAACATGTTATTTCTTTTATTAGTAAATATGGTTAAGCACCGGATTTTACCAACGATAGAAAGCTTATACTAAATTCTGCTTAAGCTTTTCTTCCAACGCTTGGATACACAGCTTGATGGCGATAGGCGTATTTGAAGCAAATGGGTTTAGCGCATAAACCGTGTTGGTGGGTAATTCAAAGCTTGGCAGCACGTCGACAACATCACCAAATAACTGAGGAATGCAGAAATCTGGAATCACACCGATACCAACACCTGATTTAATCAGTGCAAGGCAACTGTGGAACGAATTGGTGACGCAACTAGCTTGCTGTTGGTAGACAAAGTCCTGCTCAGTTTGAGAACTAAAATGATGAGTCACCTGCTTCCCCTGCCATGAGTTAGCGATATAAGGGATAGAATCAAGTTCGCGTTCACGCATGCTTTCAACGCCACACAACACATCTTTAAATTCACCCAAGCGTTTCTGTTTGAGGTTACTATCACGAGAACTGCCCACTCGTACCGCGAGATCAATATCGTGCTCCATGAAGTCTAAATGCTGATCGTCGCTTATCAGTTCTGGCTTTAACTTCGGATATTGTTTCATCAGTTCGGCAATAACAGGCGCTACCAATAAATCCATCAAGGCATTCGGAGCTGTGATACGAATCCGGCCTTGTGGCTCTTCTAGCTCGGCTTTTACCATATCCCAAGCCGATTCAGCGATCACATTGATGTCTTTGCAACTCAAATAAAAGCGCTCACCCATGCTTGTCAAAGTTTGTCTTCGTGTTGTGCGTTTAAGGAGAGAGGCGCCTAACTCTTGTTCTAGAATTTTGAGATGTTGACTGACGACAGATTTAGACAACTCTAACTTTTCAGCCGCAGCCGAGACTGAACCCTGCTCTACGATATGAGCGAAAATCGACATCTGCTTTAGCTTACTCATCTTATTGTTCTCTTTTTACAAACAGTATTTTCTATTATCTCTGTTTTTCAAATCAATTTCCAAGACTAAACTCAATTCAACTTATCGAAATACCAAATAAAAAAGACAGTGCTCGAAACAACAAGACTGTTATGGAGAAAGACAATGTTAGACAACCAAATTTTAGAAGCATGTAAGCAAGGCATTAACGCGTGGCAAAAGGCTTTCAACAACCAAGATGCGAAAGGTTGTGCCGATCAATATACTAAAAGCTGTGTAATGGAAGCGCGTCCATTTGGTACTTTTGAAGGTCATGAAGCGATTCAAGCATTTTGGCAAAACATCATCGACCAAGGTTTCAAAGACGTTGATTACACCGATGTAAAATGGGAAGAGCACACAGACGGCGGTTACATTCTTACCGCGAGTTGGACAATGAACAAAGCGTTTGGCGTTGTACATCATGAACATCAAGGTTCTTCGCTCGGTAAAACAAGGCAACAGACTGAAACCAGACCAGCAACAACAAGACCAAAAAATAAGCAAAAACAAAGCAAGTCACTGATAATAAAAGGGATAAATTAGATAAGCGTACGGCCAATATTATGTATTACGTAGTCGTAGATTATTGAATATTAATTTTACATTAGAGTAATTAATAGGCTGAATGAACCAACAAAAGCCATAATTAGTTCGTGCACAAACAATTCGAATACGAACTATTTATTAAGCTTTCATGATGTTTCCGAGGCGAAAGTTCGCTCGATAAAAAATATAAGATCAACTCTCAATCTCTACCTAAAAACCAAAGGTCAACCGGCTAAAGTCAGCGAGTTGAAATCAACCTTTTCAACCAAGAATTTTAATACGTCACACCAACTGTGATACTTGCTGCAAACTGCCAATTGGTGATTATCTAAGCTGAACTTCAACTTGTAGAGTGCTCATTGCTGAGCCATTCTTTATAAAAGAAATAAGCATTTTCCCGTGACGAAATAGAGAAAAAGACAAGGAATTCGAATGATAAAAATGTTGGTGTGTGACTTTGACGGTACGCTTGATGGAGGCTCATCTCACGGTGTTAACCAGCTATTTGATTACCTCACAGAACAACCTGATATTCGCTTTATCATCGCGACAGGAAGAACATTACCTTCGATTCGAATGGGTTTAGAATCGGATAACTACCCGAAGCCACACAGTATTATTAGCGATGTGGGCACCAAAATTCATCATGTTCATTCCCAAAAACCAGACCATGTTTGGCATAACCAACTGGAAGCTTCTTGGAACAAATCAAGGGTAGAGACGGCTCTCGCCCCCCTTGATTTTATGGGTGATCGCATAGAAAACCATCAAGGCGATTACAAGATCACCTTTGAAGGAAAGCTTTCAGAGCCTCAACACGAACTGATTGAATCTAGCTTGGAGATGCACGGATTAGATGTTCACCTAACGTATTCACACGACTGGTATCTAGACATCACACCAAAGGGAGTCAACAAAGCAACCGCTATCCACCATCTTTTGAAGCAACACGACTTGAGCATTGACCAGGTTTGCGTTGCCGGTGATTCAGCTAACGACACCTCAATGCTCACCATTGAAGGCGTAAACTCGATACTGGTTGCTAACCATTACCCAGAGGTTGCTCACCTATCGGATAGAGACAACGTATACACGAGTAGAGCAACACATGCTGAGGGTGTCTTAGAAGGCCTTAAATACTGGCAAGGACGTGCAGCAGCGGGTAATTAGAAATAAGGACTGCTCCCTACTTGCTATCCTTATTTCCAACCGGGAAGCCAATGATCCTTGTCGGTGAGATCCCGCCAGTTGATGTCTTCCTCTCGTTTGGTCATCACCGCTTCTATCAAACAACGAATAACCTCCCCTTCTTCAAACTCGACCTCTGTGACCATAAAGTGTTTTTCTTTCTTTACAGGGCTAACGGCCGTCCATTTACTGCGAAGTAGTTTCTTTGGATTGATTCGATTCATGAGTTTATTTCTCGCTTAGATGTCATTGATTATTATGGATTGTCTAGCCGACACTGAGTAATAGTCTTCGTCGCAAGAAAAGGATCAAAAAAAGCCAGCGATTAGGCTGACTTCATTCAGTTAGCTATTACTTGTTAAAGATTAGCCGTTTTTAGGTGGATCAAATGCCGTGAGTTCTAATACTGGACCTGTGTATTTTTCAATCTTCACAAGCGCAGAGTTTGCAGCACAGCCATTCGCCAAACGAGAAGTCGGGATATCCAACGTAAGCACGTTACAGCCACCGTTTTTACATAGACCTGTGTCTTTATCTAAATCAGGCCAACCGCCTTCATGGATACATACAGAGCCTTGTTTGATGCCATCCGTCACTAATGCACCCACCAATACTTGTCCACGACCATTATGTGCACGAACCAAGTCACCCGTTTTAATGCCTCGAGCTTTCGCATCTTCAGGGTGAATTGAAATCGGCTCACGGTCTGCAATCGCATACTCTTCGCGGATCTTCGCGTAGTTGAACTGGCTATGCAGACGGTGCGCGGCGTGCGCTGTCATCAGTTGCAGTTCGCCATCTTTAGCGTTGCCTGTGTACTCTGTTGGTTCTAACCAAGTTGGGTGTGCAGGGCAATCATCTAGTTGGTAACCTTCAATGGTTCTTGAGAATATCTCGAACTTGCCACTTGGTGTACCTAGTGGGTTCATGATTGGGTTCTCACGAAAATCAGCGTAACGAACAAACTGTGCGTTCTTCTCGTTCCACTTCATCTCGATCAACTGATTATCTTCCCAGAACTTGCTGAAGTTAGGCATTACGATACGCTGACCACGACCACCTTGCTGTGCGGTTTTGTAAAAACCATACAGCCATTCCATCTCGGTCTTGCCTTCGGTGTACACATCACGACCACCCGGAGCAAGTAACTCAGACATGTCCGCAAATACATCGAAATCGTTACGAGCTTCACCTTGTGGCTCAACCACTTTCTTCATTGGCACTAAGTGTTGGTTACTGTAGTCACCCGTCATCGTCATATCATTACGTTCAAACGATGTAGTAATTGGCAGAACAATATCCGCGTGCTTAGCTGCTGCTGTCCAGTAAGGTTCTGAGATAACAATCAGCTCAGGCTTTTGCCAAGCTTTGATCAAGCGGTTGGTATCTTGGTGGTGAGTAAAGTTCGCACCGCCTGCCCACCAGATCATTTTGATCTCTGGGAACGTTAGGTTGTGACCATTGTGATGGTAGCTTGAACCCGGGTTTTCTAGCGCTTCAACAATACGAGCTACAGGGAATGCGTTCACAGATCCTGAAACAGCCCAATCGTTACCCGCCGAAGAACCACCGCCAAGTGACGCTGAAATCGCAGGAAGTACGCCTGCATCACGAGCAGGGTTACCACCGTTTGAGTAGTGGTAAGAAAGACCGAAACCACCACCAGGCAAGCCAACTTGACCTAGCATTGTCGCTAGCGTAACCAACATCCAGTGACGTTGTTCACCGTATTGTTGACGCTGCATACCCCAGCCAGACATCAGCATAGTACGGTTCTTACTGAAGATATCCGCAAGTAGCTCAAGCTGCTTCACTGGCACACCACAGATCTCAGACGCCCACTCAGCAGATTTTTCTACGCCGTCTTCCTTACCCATCAAGTAAGCTTCGAATACGTCGTAACCTGTTGTGTATTTACCCAAGAATTCTTTATCGTGCTTGCCCTGTTTCACTAACGTGTGTGCGATACCCATCATCATGGCTACGTCAGTCATTGGGTGAGGAGCAATCCACTCTGCGTTGTCACCAAAAAACTCGATAGTCTCAGAGCGCATTGGGTCAATCGCAATCACTGTCTTGCCCGACTTCTTCAACTGGTGGAAGAACTCAAGACCTGCACAGTCGGTTGAGCTCCAAGCGATCTTCAAGGTGTTAATTGGGTTTAGGCCCCAAAGTACCACCACATCACTGTGCTCAAGGATAACTGGGTAAGTCGTCTGCTGTTCATACACCTCAATCGAACCCACAACGTGCGGCATGATAACTTGCGCAGCACCTGTTGAGTAATCACCTAAGTGACCAGAGTAACCACCAGCCATGCTCATGTAACGTTGTAGAAGCGTTTGCGCTTTGTGCAGAACACCACTTGAACGCCAGCCATAAGAGCCTGCGAATACAGATTCCGCACCGTGCTCTTGACGAATACGTGAGTGTTGTTGGTGAATCAATTTGTACACTTCATCCCAAGAGATACGAACAAATTCATCACTACCACGTACACCTTCAGGTGCAGATGGGTTAGCCAAGTAGCCTTTACGAACCATAGGGTACTTAACACGCGCTTTGGTGTGTACTTGATCAGGGCCTGTGGTCTGCAGGCTATTTGGAACCGTTTGTGCCAGTGCATTCGTCGTCGACACTAACTTGCCATCTTTCACTTCACACAGCATTGGTCCCATACGACCTGATGTTAGAACACCAGAACCACGTTTGTCCGAAGCAATTGCGCTCATCGGCGTCAAAGATGTGAATGCCAACGCACCAGCTGTAATACCTGTGCCTTTCATAAATCCACGACGTGTCATATTAGTCATAATTTTATCCTTCTAATTCTCTTTAGTGACCAACAACGTCTTTCGCGTGGTTTTGGAAGTACTTAGTCAGCAGCTCAAGGTTTTGCTCAGAAATGTCTGTACGGTCGCCCATACTTTTCGCAACAGGTCCCCAAGCATTCACAGTGAAGTGGTTTGAAGGAATTTTCGCGTGACACGTTGCACAGTAAACGTTGTCCAACTCTTCTGCGTAAGACCAGATTGGGTCTAGTTTATCGACAACTGGAGAAGTGATATCACCCGTTAGCGCAACTGAACGCCACTCGTTACCGTAAGCATCGGCTTTATAGTCACCAGTAGTCAGTGCTTCTTGACCTTTGTCTGTCAATGTCGCAACGATTGCACGTTGGCCTTCACCGAAGTAAAGCACTTGCTCTGCACCTTTCATTTGGAATGCATTCAAAGTCACAGTACGGTTGTCGCCTTCAGCCTTGACCACTTGCAGTTCTGCTGTTGGGTTTACACTGCCGAAGTCACCCATTGCGATATCGGTTACTGGGTAAACCACTTTCGCATCTGCTGGCGTGTTTTTCGTAAATGCGATCAGGGTATCGAACGCTTTGCTATCTAGCTGAGCTTCAGGAGCAAAATGTGCAACGCCTTTGTGACAATCGATACACGTTTGGTTATTTTCGCGACCATAAGCATGCATTTTTGCTGCATCACGAGATTGCTCGAACTCTTCCATTGCATCGAATTCGTGACAAGAGCGACAAGTCGCTGAGTCATTCTCGCGGAATTGAGCCCAAACTGTCTCAGCCATCTCTTCACGGTGTGCTTCATATTTCTCAGGCGTGTCTATCTTACCTGAAATAAATTCGTGGTAGATGTCTTTGGACGCTCTTACTTTGGTGATCACGTAGTCAATCGGATCAGTTGGAATGTGGCAATCGGCACATTCAGCTCGAATGCCTTTTGCGTTACTGAAGTGTACAGAACCTTGGTATTCTTTGTGGGGTGCTTCCATTGTGTGGCAAGAAACACAAAACTCAGTGCTCGATGTATAGTGCATAACGGCTGCAGTTCCCCCTAAGGTTAACCAACCAATACCTATACCAACCGCCGCTATTAGTGCGATATAACGTTTTTTTATTGTCATAATTCTTAATCATCTTCAACAATTGGTTACAATTAAGATCAGAATAGTACTTTAGGGGTAGATCAGTTTGATTTGGATCATAAATCGCATTCTGAGGAACAAAGATTGAACCTTTATGAGAACCCAAGGGCACTTCACGAAATTATTCCCCACCAGATACAATCGCCCACCAAATAAGAATCGACGGTTAAATATCTATTATTGATTAATCTAACATCAACGAGACAAAACGGCTTTCTAAGTCAAAGAAGTAAATTGTAAATCTATTACAATATTGGCTATCTATTTTTCATAAACTCCTCACTCAATGAACCAAACAGAATTCCAGCAAAAAATAGCGAGTTTCACCGCCATCGAACAAGCGCTTGATTACTTCGAAATTGGCTTTGATAGCAAGTTTATCGACCAAAATAGAATAGAGCTTGTGAAGCGCTTTAATGGTTATCTGATCCTATCGAAACCCGATGATTGGTTTTCGGGAAGAAGAGCACTGAAAAGCGCGTACTGTAAGGTTCAACGCAGTAAACTGGATCGCTACACACGATCAGCCTGTCGTGGTTGCACAACTTGCCAACGCCGCTAGTTCAAAATCAGAAAGCTTAAACGTAGATAACAAAAAATAGAGAATTGAAATAACATCTCATTACGATTTAGTTAGTGGTTTGCTCGAAAAAAAGTGTGCTAGTCTTACGGCAACTCAACTACGAGATAAAAACTACAATGAAAATTTTCAGCAATTTCGAAAGCGGCAACATTCACGTCGTTTCAGCAGATTCACCACAAAACATTCAACTGACGATCCCAGCAGACAACCAGACTGAAATCTCTCAGTGGTTTCATTTCCGTTTAGAAAGTGAAGCTCAACAAGCTCACCACTTTGAAATCGGCCAATTGGCAACATCTGCTTACCCTGATGGGTGGAAAGATTATGATGTTGTAGCATCTTATGACCGTGAAGAGTGGTTCCGTATTCCATCTCAGTTCGATGGCGATACATTAAGCTTTGATATCATCCCTGAACACGATTCAATGTACTTCGCCTACTTTGCGCCGTACTCATACGATCGTCACCAAGATCTTCTGCACAGTGCTCAAACGCACCCGGCTTGTAAGCTTGAAACTCTAGGTCACACGCTAGACAACAACGACATCACCTTGCTAACCATTGGTGAGCCAAGTGAAGAGAAGAAAAACATCTGGGTTATTGGTCGCCAACACCCTGGCGAGACGATGGCTGAATGGCTGATCGAAGGCCTGCTACAACGCCTACTTGATGAAACAGATACGGTTGGTCGCTCTCTTCTAGACAGCGTTGTGTTCAGAGTTGTACCAAACATGAACCCAGATGGCAGCATCCGCGGTCACCTGCGTACTAACGCGATTGGCGTAAACCTGAACCGCGAATGGCAATCACCTTCTATGGAACGCAGCCCAGAGGTATTCCTTGTTCGCGAGCGTATGCTGGAAACGGGCGTTGACCTGTGTCTAGATATTCACGGCGACGAAGCGATTCCATATAACTTTGTAGCAGGTAGCGAAGGCACACCTTCTTACAACGAGCGCATCGCGAAGCTAGAGAGCCACTTCAAGCAAGCACTGCTCACTATCACGCCAGAGTTCCAAGATGAATTTGGTTACGATAAAGACGAACCAGGCAAAGCAAACATGACAGTTGGCACAAACTGGATTGGTGAGCAATTCAAGTGTTTGGCTTACACCGTCGAGATGCCATTTAAAGATCACATCAGTCACGCTGACGAACTTTACGGCTGGTCTCCAGAACGAAGTGTCGCGTTTGGTCACGATATGCTAGCCGCAGTTTGGGCTACAGTAGACGAGCTATAAGGCGAACTAAGCTCATTAGCTTTACCTGTATCGCCTTTGGTTTATAAGAATCTGGGCTATAGATAGAACAAAGCCCAGCACTTGTGAAAGTGCTGGGCTTTTTAATATCGGCTTGGATGAGTGAATCTAACTTTAAAAGCTTTCTATGCCACTCTGAGGCTAGCAAAAAACACTGGGTATCTTTGCCTAATGTGGCGTTGTTCAGACACCATATCTTTGAAGCTCGGACCTTGTGATAACTGAACGATCACTTCGTCACCTTCTTGTCGCAATACAGCACCGCTAATATCGATACTGTTGTTGTCATGCAACCTCAAGGTGCCGGCCATTGAAAAGCCACGATAAACCGGAATGATGTTACGCATCATCAGGCGTACACCCTTTTCAGAAACTTCGCTGACATGAAAAAGCTCATCCTTAATTCGCATCACCGGACGAGCCTTTTGAGGGTACTTTAAGCGGTAATATTTGCGTTTCTGGGTGAATGAATCTTCACGCATTAGTGACTCCCTGTCTCTGTTATTTCGGTCAAGCAATAGGCTGTAGCTTCAATTGGTCTCAAATAAACACATTCACCAAATTGATAGCTAATAATTATATCGACTTCCCGAGCTAATGCTTTAGAGATTTATACAGAGAAACACGGATTGCTTAGCATTCAGTAAAAAATGAGAACTGAATCGGAAATGAAAACTAAGATGGAAACGAGAACTAAGCCGGAAATGAACTGAACCAATAGCTAAAAACCCAATTCTTCGCATCGCACCCTAAAGCTGAAACAATGCCAACTGAATGCTGAAGCCCACGAATAGAATCCCACACACAATGTTCACCATTTGCGAGGTGCGCTTTTGAACTAACAAGCGCTTAAAGGTATCCGCCATTAAGATCACAACTAAGAACCACATCGACACCACTGACGCTTGAATTGCACCAAGTATCAAACTGTCTGTCACAATCGCATCTGTTGAAACAAATTGAGGGAATATAGAAAGATAAAACAGGACAATTTTAGGATTCAGTAGATTAGTGAGAAGCCCTTTGAAAAACTGATGATATAGCTTACTTCCCGATGCGCTCACCACAGCAAGCACGCCCTCTTGAGCTCGCAATGCCGCTCGAAAGTGATTACAACCAAGCCAGATTAAGTACAAGACGCCCAGCCACTTAAGACCTTCAAACGCCATTGGGGTCTGAGATAACAGTAAGCTCATGCCATTCGCAGAAACAAACGCATGAAAAAAGAACCCGCATGACACACCCAACACGTTAATAAACGCAAACAGCTTTCTTTGGGTTAGAGCCGTGCTCAATACCAACAGAGCATTTGGGCCTGGAATAATGGCAATAAAAAACACGATGATAATAAACAGCCAGATACTTTCCCAACTCATTTCGCTCTCATTTCCTTAAAGCTTCCTAATCATACTTGATCGTTTTAGGGCGGGTATTGTACGTCCATTCAATACCATTACAATATGATAAACGCTTAATTATCGCGTATGGCTAACATACATAATTCGCGCGTATAATGAATGTGTTTATCGTCTAACATACAAAACTGATTCTCTAACATTTGTAGCCCTGTTAGACTCCACCTCCCTTTTGATACTTGGTTCATTTATGTCATTTGCTAGCCTAACCCTTAACGCAAAAACCGTCTCCGCGCTCCCATCTCAATTCAATAAGCCAACAGAGATACAGCAAGCGGTAATTCCTACCATTATTGCGGGGAAAGACGTACTTGCATTGGCTCAAACGGGCAGCGGTAAAACATTGGCGTTTGGCTTACCGTTACTGAATAACATCAACCAAGATGTGAATGAACTGCAAGCACTGATCATTGTTCCAACCCGTGAACTTGCATCTCAAGTGACCAAATCTTTAGAGCCGATCGCGACAGCGCTCGATATCAAATTCGTAACCTTAACCGGTGGCGTGACTACTGATGATCAGCAGCAACAATTACTAACCCAACCGCAATTAGCAATCGCTACTCCGGGGCGTCTACTTGCTTTAATCAAAAGTAGCGAACTGGATGTAACTCAGTGCGTATCATTGGTTCTTGATGAAGCCGACCGCCTGATCGACATGGGCTTTTGGCCAGATATTCAAGCGATTACCGCAGCACTACCAAGCAAACGTCAGTCACTGTTGTTCTCTGCGACACTTCCGCCTGAATTAGTGGGGCAAGCTGAAGAGCTTCTTTTAAACCCGGTTAAAGTCACTACACACCAAGAAAACAGCGTGGTCGCGACTATTGAAGAAACTCTGTATTTAGTGAACAAAGGCAGTAAGGCTCAAGCACTTATCGCCCTACTTCATCAGACCCCATGGCCGCAAGTATTGGTGTTCATTGGCGCAAAAGATAATGCCGACGCATTAACCAAGCGATTGAATAAATCCAAAATCAGTGTGAGTGCGTTACATGGAAATAAGAGCCAAGAAGAACGAGAGCAAGCATTAGAAAGTTTCAAAAATGGCGAGACTCGTGTGCTTATCGCGACAGACGTGATGGCTCGCGGCATCCATATTGATCAGCTGCCTGTCGTGATTAATTTTGATTTGCCGACACACTCCGCAACTTACGTACACCGAGTTGGTCGCACAGCAAGAGCAGGAAGCACTGGTTGCGCTATCTCTCTGGTTAGTCACAGCGAAACTGACTACCTAAATGCGATTCGTACTCTGACCAATAAGCCTCTTGTGCTACAAGCATTAGAAGGTTTCCCTGTTACAGACAAACCTGCATCTGAAGTGACAGCTCGCAAACGTCCACCTAAAGACAAAATGGCTAACCGAAGAACCGCAAAGAAGAAAAGTGCTAAGCAATTTAAGAGCAAGCTAAGTTCTTCAAAATAACCAGCTCTTCAAAATAACCATAGAAAATCGATTAGCCCAGTTTGCACTGGGCTTTTTATATGCAATCAAATGTAAAATCACAACCTATCGACTCAGACAAAATGCCAATTTAAATGACACTTTTGTGAATTATGATGCCAAGGTATTGATTCTTGGTTGCTCAAAAAAAATACTTTCTGATCACGTTGACGCCCCTATATCTGGCAACTAGATTTTTCTATTAGTGCCTAAAAACCGGGAGGTCATTGAAATGAAACGTGCAAGCTCTACATATCGATTACAACTGATTAAGGAAGTGGCTACTCGCCGAGATCGTCAGAGTTCCAATGACCCAATGGCAAACTACATACAAAACCTAATAGATAATAAAGATGATTGTGATACTTCGGTTGAACGCAACCAGAGGTTCAGTGGCAGTCATTTTGATGAGCACATAGGTGGTTGGGTAAGTGACCACTGGGGTAACAAGTAGGACAAAGAGAGTAATCCAACCAGCATAATCGCTGTAGAATTCGTCTCCGCATTAACCTATCATCTGCAACAAATCCCTATCATTGAGTAAGCAGAAAGTGTCTGAGTTAAAAAGAGAAAAAGAAGTGATGGTTGCCTTCCAAGTGATCCCTCGCGTTAAAGAAGGCAACAACTTCGAAGTAGTTGATAAAGCCATTGAAGTTGTGAAAGCAGCCGATGTCCCTTTCCAAGTTGGTGCGATGGAAACCACAATGAAAGGTGAACTCAATCAATTACTCGATATCGTTAAAAAAGCAGAACAAGCTTGCTACGATGCAGGGGCGGTAGAAGTGATCACAAACATTAAGATTCACAGTAAAACCACCGAGGCCGATGATACATTTTGCACGTACCATCGTGGTGTAACGAAAGCGAATCACATGTTTGTTTAATCACATTTTTGTTTCTGAAAACTGAGCTTTAAGAAAGGCTCTGAAGAACCAGTGGTGTTATTGGAAAGGCATGTCTGAGAGGTGAGAAAGGATTTCCATTCGTTCTTCTTCTGACATCGAATGCCAATCACGCGGAGTCTCTTCAGGGTCATCTTTTGCCCCGATCGGTTTTCGGTCAAGTGCTTTGACTGGCTCTTTTTTGATTTTTACGTTCTTTTTATTCATACCGACACCACTCCTTCTGGTACAAAGGTACCTACTTTAATATTACACCCCAACCATTATGTAAAGTAATAGTTACTTCGGAGTTAAATAAAATCTAAATACTTCCTCTTTAGCCAAAAAGATCTCTTTGGGGACTGGTATTTCCCTCTTCATCGACCTGCTTACCAATCAAGTTTTTTTGATTCATTATTTTTCTTCTATAGCGCTGACGACACAGCTTTATCACGTGCAATTGTTCTGACGGTGTCATCGACATCCAATTAAAGCGCTCTTCTCTCTTGCGCATACAACCGTTGCAATAGCCTTTGTCATCGCTTGAACAAACCCCAACGCAAGGGCTTGGAACTTGGAAAAACTCTAACTGCTCCACCATGCCTCCTTACACATTCAAAATTACGCTTACTCTCTCAAAAATAAGCGATTAATTTGTCGCCTGGCTCATGAAATCCATACTAAACTATGACCTTATACTGACACATATAGTGTTTTGTAAACTATACTTTGAACCCATCAAGTTACACTTATCCGGTAACTTCGTTCTTTCCTTTGGAGCCTTATAATATGAAGTTTAGTTCAAAAAAATTACTAGCAGTAGCCGCTTTACCTATGATGCTAGCAGCATGCACAACAACAGGTGACAACGCGATGCAAGTAACACCAACCGATCTACAGCACCATAATTGGGAACTTGCGCAAATTGATGGCAAGGACATTGTGAAAAGCGAAGACCAAGCAGCTCCTCGTCTAGAGATCGGCGAAAAGATGACTGCAAACGGCATGGCTGGTTGTAACAACTTCTTCGGTCAAGGCGAGCTGAAAGACGGTCAATTCCGTATCAAGCAAATGGGCATGACAATGAAAATGTGTCACGGCTCTGCGATGGAAATCGAACAATCGGTTTCTGCTACTCTAAGCGAGTGGAGCGACGTAACGCTAACAAACGATACGCTAGTACTGAAAAACGATGTACACACGCTAACGTACACAATTCGTGACTGGGTAAACTAATCCGTCATCGAAACCAAATACTGATTAAAGGAGCCTGATGGCTCCTTTTTTATTGTCAGCTTGCCCTCACTACTTCTTCAAAATTGACGCTCATCGCCGACTTTTCGTACCAACCTCCAATAAACCTCAAAAATCTCTCATTTAGATGCAATAAATTCAACGGTTCAGCGGTCTGTTGCTAGGATGGCAAAAGCCTAGAGTCTGTCGAGTTTTCGAGATGATTACGTATCGAACAAAACTCGACCGCGAACTCCCTGCTTGTTCTCAAGTAATTGATTGAATTTACTGTTGAATTAGAATTTATTTCAGAAACAGATAGAATAACTATTAGGGCATGTTGATCTTTCGTTAACCACGAAGGGTCAATACGCACTAGGGAGTTCGAAAATACAATGCTCTTGCCCGTTCACTACCAAATGGAAAAGTTTATGAACAAGATAGTAAGTACGTTAGGAATCATGGCAACCGTTGCATACAGCGCAACCATTTATGCTGATGAAGCAACATCCATCGACAGCTGGAACCAAATAGAACAGCAGGCAGAGGGAGAAACTGTCTACTTTCACGCTTGGGGCGGAAGCCAAGAGATCAATCGTTACCTACAGTGGGCAGGCAAGAAATTACAAAGTGACCACGGTGTCACGTTAAAGCATGTGAAAGTGACCGATATTGCGGAAACCACCACTCGACTGCTTGCTGAAAAAGCGGCAGGAAAGAACAGTGAAGGCAGCGTCGATATCGTCTGGATTAATGGCGAGAACTTCCGTTCGATGAAAGACAACGCGCTATTGTTTGGGCCATTTACGGAATCACTTCCAAATTGGCAGTATGTCGATAAGTCTCTGCCAATTGATGTCGATTTCTCAGAGCCGACAGAAGGCTTAGAAGCACCGTGGGGCGTGGGACAACTGGTGTTCATTCATGACCAAGAAACACTTCACAACCCGCCACAATCATTCTCTGAGATGTTAAGCTACGCTCAGGCTTTCCCGAACCGCTTAAGCTACCCTCGCCCACCAGAGTTTCATGGCACGAGCTTCATTAAGTCACTACTGATTGAACTAACAAACAATAACCCTGCGCTGGCTCAGCCGGTTTCAGAAGACAACTTCCAAGAAGTAACGGCACCACTGTGGGCTTACTTAGATAAATTCCATAAAGTGGCGTGGCGCGGTGGAAAGCAGTTCCCAGCAGGCACATCGGAAAGCATCCAACTTCTGGATGACGGACAGATCGATCTCGCGATTACGTTTAATCCAAACTCTGTTTATTCAGCACAAGCCAGTGGTCGCTTAGCCGAAACCACTAAGGCTTATGCTCTAGAAAGCGGCGCTCTATCTAACATTCACTTCCTTGCGATTCCTTGGAACGCCAATGCAACCGCGGGTGCTCAAGTGACCATTAACTTCTTACTGAGCCCTGAAGCACAGTCTCGCAAGGGGGACCTCAATGTTTGGGGCGATCCTTCGGTTCTGAGCAGCAAGTACCTCACTGGCAGCGCTAAAAACACCCAGCAATTTAAATCGGTTGATGAACCACACCCGAGCTGGCAAAACGCGCTCGAGAAAGAGTGGCTTAAGCGATACGGTAACTAGTCTTCATGCTACGCGCTCTATATTTTGTTGTTATAGCTGTATGCATTATCCCGACCATTCCTGGGGTAGCGGGAGTCGTGGCTTCGTCACTGAGTTTCATCCCGCCCCTTGGTTTAGAGGAGCCGACACTCAACGGTTTTAGCCAAGTCTTTCAATGGGAAGGGGCTTGGCACTCTATTGGCTTAAGCCTAGGTTCAGCAATTGCAAGCAGCTATATAGCCTGCTTCCTGACCTTTTGTATTCTTCAAGCCTCTTGGGGAAACAAGTTTTGGAGAAAGATTGAGTTTACGCTATCGCCAATGCTTGCCATTCCACATGTAGCTTTCGCTATCGGCTTTGCTTTTCTGTTTAGTCCAACGGGGCTTGGCGCAAGAGCGGTACATCACTTGCTCGGCGAATCGGCTACCAGCTCTGAATTGGCGTTATTGGTGAAAGACCCATACGCGTTCGGCTTAATTATTATGCTCGCACTCAAAGAAGTCCCCTTCTTATTGCTGATGAGCATTTCGATACTTCAGCAAATTGATGTAGAGCGTATCACCAAGGTCAGTGCATCGCTCGGTTACAGCCGCGCTCAGATCTGGTGGAAATGTATTTTCCCACAATGGTTTACTAAGCTTCGTTTCCCAATGCTGGCGGTACTCGCTTACAGTGTCTCGGTTGTCGATATTGCTTTGATCATAGGCCCAACCAACCCGCCGACCTTTGCCGTTTTGGTATGGCAATGGTTCAACGATCCGGATCTTAACCTACTTCCGCGAGCTGCTGCTGGTGCCATCGTTTTGTTTGGTTTAGCTTCGTTGATCATCGCCTTGGCGCGTTTAGTTGAATGGGCGGTTCTTAAGTACTTTCGAACTTGGCAGTATTCCGGAAGAACAGGGGCAAACCTTCCGGGGAAAACGGTATTCACTGTCCTTGCTAGCCTTTCACTGCTGATCATTCCTTTAATGGTAATTTGGAGCGTTGCTCAGCGTTGGCGCTTCCCTGATTTACTGCCGAGCCGCTACAGCACGCGCTTCTGGGAGTTCGAGTGGGAAGGCATCATGAGCACCGTTGGTCAAAGCTTATGGATTGGTCTGATTGCTGCTTCAATCGCTTTGTTGCTTGCGCTGGTTGCTCACGAATACAGAATCAAATACAAGTGGCAAGTTCCGGGCTTCATTATCGCTATTCCAATGCTAATACCACAGCTTTCAGTGTTGTTTGGTATGCAAGTCACGACCCTCTACATCGGCAGTAGTGCCTATGAGTTCTGGGTGATTTGGGCGCATGTTTTCTTTGCTTTCCCGTTTGTGTACCTGTCTTTGGATGGCCCGTGGCAAAGCTTCAATGATGGGTTGATTAAAGCCTCGCTGAGCCTAGGTAAATCGCCATTTCAGAGTTGGTATTCGATCAAACTACCAATCTTGCTTCCTGCGATTGCCTTTGCTTGGGCGGTCGGGATCAGCGTGAGTTTGGCCCAATACCTTCCAACATTAATGCTCGGCGCGGGCCGTATTAGCACGATCACCACAGAAGCCGTTGCACTTACCAGTGGTTTCGACCGCAGGGTGACAGCAATCTATGCCATTTGGCAGGCCCTATTGCCTCTGTTCTTTTTCTCTTTAGCGATATTAGTCAGCCGACTTCAACTGAGATATCGCCGTCTTACTTTTAAAGGTTTCCTAAGTAATGAGTCTGTACCTCAACGACCTCGCCATCCGTAAAACCGATGGAGATTCGCTGTTCTCAGCGCTAAACGTCACATTAGAATCTGGCCAAATACTGGCTTTGATGGGGCCGAGTGGCTGCGGAAAGTCGACCTTACTGGATGCGATTGCTGGTCACTTAAGTGAAGATTTTTCGTACTCTGGCACCGTTGTGTTGAACAATATTCAGCTCGACGAGCTTCCACCACATCAGCGTGAAGTCGGTATTTTGTTTCAAGATGACTTGTTGTTTCCGCACCTCAAAGTATGGGAAAACTTGGCCTTTTCGTTACCGAACTCTGTTAAAGGTTCCGCTCGCCAAAAACAAGCAATGGCTGCACTAAAAGACATAGAGCTAACTCACTTAGCTGAATCTTTCCCGGATCAAATATCCGGCGGTCAACGCGCAAGAATAAGCTTGACTCGTATGTTGTTAGCCAAGCCTAAACTCGCCCTGCTTGACGAACCGTTCAGTAAGTTAGACCAAGAGCTCAGAGCACAATTTCGCGATTGGGTCTTCGAACAGCTGACCAAAGCGAATATCCCTACATTAATGGTCACGCACGACGAAGCCGATGTACCTCAAGGGGCAGAAGTACTGTCTTGGCCATGGAGAAGTAACCATGCTGGATAAGTACTCCATTAAGGTCATTAAGTGGCCATTAAATCAGTCTGCTAAGTTACTAAACCAATTGGGTATCACGGCCAATCAAACCACGTTATTCGGATTTCTGATTGGGTGTTTAGCGTTTCCAGCGTTGGCATTTCAACAATATGAGTGGGCGTTAGGCTTCATTGTGTTTAATAGAGTATGTGATGGGCTTGATGGAGCCTTGGCTCGAATCCAAGGCATTAGTGATGCGGGCGGTTTCCTCGATATCAGCCTAGATTTCCTATTCTACTCGCTGATCCCTTTTGGATTTGTCATTGCCAACCCAGAACACAACGCCATTGCCGGTGCATTTTTGATCTTCTCTTTTATCGGCACAGGCAGCAGCTTTTTAGCGTTTGCGGTTATGGCAGGCAAGCGAGGCATTGAAAACCCAGTCTATAAGCATAAGTCTCTGTACTACATGTCAGGGCTAACCGAAGGCACTGAAACCATCGCTTGTTTCATCGCGTTTTGTATTTGGCCTCAACACTTTGCGGTTATCGCTTACACCTTTGGTGCAGCTTGTTGGCTAACCACGTTCATGCGTATTTATTTTGGTTTTCAGACACTAAAAAACCAAGCTAGTTAATAAATGAGTTAGTTTCTTGCACCTATAAAAACGCCGCTCATTGTGAGCGGCGTTTTCTATATTAGTATGGATAATGCCCGCTAAATCATGACATCAAGCTTCAGCTGAAGCCGTGATTTTAAACCTCAATACCTTTAGGCTTGAATCAAGGTCGACATCGACAAACTCAGGCGGGTTGTCTAGGCGTTCAATAAACTCAACGCTTGGCGCTTCTTCTGCCATCGTCTCAATCAGGAAGTTTGGTGAGACTGCTGGTGAGTTCACACACGCAATCACTTCACCGCCTTCCGTTAGAAGCTCCGGCAAACGGCGTAAGATCTTTTTGTAGTCTTTAGTTAGGGCGAAGCTGCCTTTTTGGAACGAAGGTGGATCGATAATCACCAACTCATAAGGACCGCCCTTCTTGATTTTGCCCCACGACTTAAAGATATCGTAGCCAAGGAAGTTAACCGAGCGCATATCGTGATCATTCAGACGGTGGTTATCGCGGCCTTTATTCAACGAGCCACGTGACATATCCACATTCATGCACTGACGAGCGCCACCAGCGATAGCCGCGACAGAGAAACCACAAGTGTATGCAAACAGGTTAAGAACGTTCTTATCCTTGGCATTATCTTGTACCCACTGACGACCATTACGCATGTCTAGGAACAAACCGAAGTTCTGATTACGGCCAATGTCTAATTGGTACTTAAGGCCATGCTCAACCACAACCGGAGAGTCATTCAACTCACCCCATAGAACCTCTGAAGGCGCACCATCGGCATAACGGTGTTGCAGAACAATGCTTGTGCCCTGCTTTGATTGCCAGATATCTTTGTTGGTGAGTTCAACCAATCCAGCTTTAAGAGATGACAAGAATTCATCGTCGACTTCTTTAAACACGTTAACCAGTAGCTGTCCATCAACCCAGTCACATGTCAGTTGCTCTAGACCAGGCCAAAACTTACCGCGCCCGTGGAAAATACGGCGTAGTTCGTTTGGTACTTCATTAAGTTGCTGTTCAATATGACTAAAAAACAGAGGTAAAGCTGATGCTTCCATTATTTCACTCACTTAGTGTTTAGCTTTGGCCAAGTTAATGACCAAGGTTCAAGCCAACTGTCCAAACCGTTCGACACGGTTTCTTGATGCCACTTCTCACCCAAGGAGTTTAGGCTTCTTGGATCGCAGACATATTCGTAGGCTTGTGATTGATAGGCAAATCGAATCGCGAAGGCATGCAGATAACCTCTGTCAGCCTCACTCGATGGATTATAAATAGGGTCACCAACAATGGCTGAGCCGATCGACTTCATCGCGACACGGATCTGGTGAGTTCGCCCCGTATAGGGTTTGCATAACAGCAGACGCTCACCGGGTTCAGCCGTTGCTGATAAAAACTGAGTAATCGCAGGGTTCTCTTTGGATGTCAGAAGTTTCCAACTTGAGCGTCGTGAGCGCTCCATGTCTCCTGAGATCAAACCTTGCTTTTTCTTTGGCTTCTTAGAACCGATCGCAAGGTAGTATTTCTCTACTTCACGCTTTGCAAATAGCTGTGAAAGCTCGCTCGCCGCCGACGCATTTTTTGCCAGCAGCAGAATGCCCGAAGTCATTTTATCTAGTCGATGAACGAGATACAGCTTAGGCTCATTAATTGCCTTAGCAACTTCTTGAAGCAACATGGTATCGCCATCGTCTTTGTGGACGCTGACTCCAGGGTGCTTATTGATAAGTAAAAAATCAGAGTGGTTCAGAAGAATATCGAACATTAAAGGCTAGCTCCATTGTAGAACGTAGAGTATACCTCGTCTGAACCCAGATTCCAGCTACGAAAAAGCCCAACTCACTCAATAAATATTGAATCGTTGGGCTTCTTTTCAGCAACTAGCGATCAGTGCGTGGTCTTTACTCGATTACCAATAGGTAAATAGAACCAAGCTACCGCTTTACGCCAGTTTAAACTTACCAACTAATGCTTCTAGCTCAGCAACCTTAGCGTTCAAGCCTGATGTATTTTCGGAGCTACGAGTTGCTAGCTGCAGAGATTGCTCAGAGATATCGCTAATCGCGGTAATGTCCGCTGCAATTTCTTTGGTCACAGCCGTCTGTTCTTCTGCCGCAGTCGCAATAGAGTTAACCATGCTTTGTACATTGCCCGCACCGCTCACAATCGCTTCTAGAGCCGAAACAGCACCTGAGCTTTGCTCAACACCAATCTCAACTAAACGACAGTTATCTTGAGTGTAAGTCACCGCTTCTTGAGTGCCCGATTGAATCGATTGAATGATGCCCGAGACTTCTCGTGTCGCTTTGGTTGTTCTTTCTGCTAGCGCTCGCACTTCATCGGCTACCACAGCAAAACCACGACCAAATTCGCCTGCACGTGCCGCTTCAATTGCAGCGTTAAGAGCTAACAGGTTAGTTTGCTCAGCAATGTCTTCGATTACCTTGATAACGCTACCAATCTGCTCACCGTGAGAACCTAGAGTATTCATTTGCAACGACATATCGCTCATTTGAGTCGACACTTGTTGAATACTCGCCACCATCTCAACAATCACGTTGCGGCCATCTTCTGCAGAGGTTTCTGAGCGACGTGCTTCTTCATAAGTAGACGTGCCCTGCTGCGCCACTTCTGAAATGGTCAAGCTTAACTCTTCAGCAGCCGTTGCAATTAAGTTGGCCTTATCAGCTTGAGCAGAAGCGCCCGTTACGATGTCTTGACTAATAGAAGATAGTTCGCCCGTAACAGATTGAACTTCATGGGTCACAGAAGAGATAGAACCTAATAGGTCTACTAGTGATTTCTGCATCTGGTTAATCGACTTAGCCAGTTCAGCCAATTCATCACCAGAATCATCAATAATGTCGCCTGCCGTTAGGTCACCATTTGCTACACGTCGTGCTACTTGTTCTACACGAGTAAGACGATTGGTAATAGAGCTAGACAATAGATACGCAATCACACAACCAAAGACAATCGCAATAGCAGACAACACCATGATAGTGCGCTCGATGGTAGTAAACGTGTCGGTTAGTGTCAGTAGTGACTGTTCTGTATCTGCACGCTCACTTGCTGACGCTTGATCCAGTAAGTTCTCAATAGGGATAAGATTGCTCTCATACAAAGATCGTAGCTGTTGAATATTGGCTAGTAGCGCAGCTTCATCATTGATCTTCGGCACAAGCTTTGATTCAAACTCTTGAGTGAAACGCCCCATCAGGTCTTCAATTCGCTGAATACGGCGGTGGTCTTCCGAACCTCTACTCTCCAAACGCTTAGCCTGCTCGATAGCTTGAGCAAATTCGTTCTTGCTGGTTCGATAATCATTGAGTGCGTTATCAACCAGTGTAATTGCACCAAGCGCATCTCGGTATACATCACCCGCTTCATCAATCAGTACCAGGTAGGTAACAGTACCCGGAACATCGTCCATTCTAATTTCATCTGCGCTCTGGTGCGCGCCGATAACTTCTATCCATACAATACTGACTAACGTAACAAGCACCGCCAATATAGAGCCAAAACCGGCATACAGTTTCTTTCTCACTGACAATTTCACACAACACCTACCTAAATTAAATACCGATCAAAAATTCTTGATATTCAATATATCGGCTAGGTGACGGATAACTTTAGTGAATGTAATGTTTTATTTTTTGATAAGAATTAAGTATTTGAATAAAAAAACGGGAGCCATTGGCTCCCGTTTCTTAACTTACTTTAGCTCGCGATTGTAGCTTCTTAAAACTATAGCTTCTTAGAGATAAGCGCAGAGCCAGCAATAATACCAATACCTAGTAGCATGATTGCACCTTTACCGCTGTCGAAGCCAGAAGAGATACCCATGAATGCAACGATTGCGATAGCTACTGGGATGATGTACTTAACTAGCGTGTACCATAGACCGAATAGTGGGAAAGATACTTCACCATCGTTAGTGATTTCTTTCTCTAGGTCAGCACGGTTTAGTCTCCAACCAGCGAAGATACATACCAACATACCGCCAACCGCTAGGAAAATCTTATCCGTTAGTAGGTCGAAAATGTCGAACGCGCCAGTATCAAACAGTGTTGGACCGAAGCCGCCAAGTGATAGAGAAGCGAAGATACATAGAATCGCCATTACAACACTTGCAGACAGTACCGCTGTTACACGCTTCATGCCTTTCTCATCGATTAGGTAAGAAACCACAACTTCAAGTAGAGATACTGAAGATGTTAGTGCCGCAACACTCAAACCAACGAAGAACATAAGAGCAAATAGAAGACCAACTACGCCGCCCATTTCAGCGAATAGCTGAGGAACAACAACGAATACTAAACCAGGGCCCGCTGCAGGTTCCATACCGAACGCGAACATTGCAGGGAACATTGCAACACCAGCTAGAATAGCAACACCAGTATCCATTGCGGTTACCATTGCTGTTGTCTGAACTAGGTTCTCTTTCTTCTTAAGGTAAGAACCGTATGTCATCATACAACCCATACCAAGACTTAGAGAGAAGAATGCTTGACCTAGAGCGGCTAGGATTACATTGCTGTCTACTTTAGAGAAGTCAGGACTGAATAGGAACTCAAGACCAGCCATCGCGCCCGGAAGCATAATGCCTTTGATTGATACTACAATAAGGATAATGAAAAGAAGCGGCATCAGGATCTTACCTGCTTTCTCAATACCACCAGAGATACCTTTCATAACGATAACAACGTTAAGTAGTAGGTATAAGCCCATCCACATTAGTGGTTGAACTGGGTTTGAGATAAAGCCACCAAAGCTATCACCAATTGCTTCTGGTGCGTCTAGAAGACCACCTGCAATTTTACCGATGTATGCGATTGACCAACCGCCTACTACTGGGTAGAAACCCATGATAAGTAGACCACTGAATACGCCGATAACGCCAGCGAACGTCCAACGACGGTCAGTTGTTTTAAATGCACCTACTGCTGATTTTTGCGTATGACGGCCAATCGCAAATTCAGTCAGCATGACACTGAAACCAATAAAAATTACAAAAAACAGGTAAATGGCAACGAATGCACCACCGCCACTTTCGCCTGCTGTGTATGGGAATTTCCAAATGTTACCTAAGCCAACAGCAGAACCGGCTGCAGCCATTACGAATCCTAACTTCGAACCCCAGGTATCGCGGGGTGTTGTGGTTGTATTACTAGTAGCCACGTGTACTCCAAACTTTTGTGTTATGTGATGTTGTGTTTTGCTTTGGGTGGCGTCTTTAAAAGGAAGGTGTATAAATAAATTTACACACCTAAAAGATTTGATTGACGCTCGTTGTCTAGCAAGTAAACCAGTTTAAGAATAAAATTGGAAGAGCATACCGTACAAATTTCGTTAAAGATGTAAATTTTTATGGTTAAATGCCGACTTTTCATACAAAACAATCGTTTTCTTCTTAAGTTGACCAAAACTTAACAACTTTAACCTATTTACATCTTTTGCTCTATTTTGTAAATAGTTGAATCCTTAAATTCCCATATCCGTTAAATAGCATTACTATCTAAGTGTCTCTTTTTTCGAGTATTCAATGTGGATAAGCTTTATCATTTTTTAACTTTGGCCTCTGTTGTTTTGTACTGGGTTCTCGTAGCCGGTGTGACGTTTCGTGTTGTACTAAAACGACGCTCTGTCAGCGTTTCTCTTGCTTGGCTAATGGTTATCTACATTATCCCGATTGTTGGTGTAGCTTGTTACTTCCTTTTTGGTGAGCTAAACCTAGGCAGAAAAAGGGCTGAACGCGCTCATCGTATGTTTACCCCTTTCGGCGACTGGTTCCGTCAATTGAATGATTGCCAACTTCACCAACCAGGTAAAGTCGGCTCCCCTATCCATAAGATTGACGAGCTTTGTAACAATCGAATGGGCATCCCTGCACTCAGTGGAAACACTCTATCGCTGCAATCTTCACCAAACGAGATCCTACACGCAATTATCGAAGATATAGAAAATGCACAAACCAGTATCAAGATGGTTTTCTATATTTGGCATCCAGGTGGCCTGACCGATTCGGTTGCCTCTGCGCTGATTCGCGCTGCAAAACGTGGCGTAGATGTTAAAGTTTTGCTCGATTCAGCCGGTAGCCCTCGCTTTTTCAAAAGCCACTGGCAGTCAATGATGAAGGACGCAGGCGTTCAAGTCGTACAAGCACTAGAAGTGAGCCCATGGCGTATTTTCTTACGTCGCCTAGATTTAAGACAACACCGCAAAATCATTGTGATTGACGAGACTATCGCCTATACGGGTTCAATGAACATGGTCGATCCTGTTCACTTCAAACAAAGTTCCGGCGTTGGTCAGTGGATTGATGTAATGGTCAGAGTGACTGGGCCAACCGTTAATGTGTTATCCGCTATTCATGGCTGGGATTGGGAAGTTGAGACTGGTGAACGCATTCTCCCTGATATACCTGAATGCCCAGTTGAAGAAATCATGACACATCATCCGGTTCAAGTAGTGCCGTCTGGCCCTGGCATGCCGGAATATTTGATCTTACAAGTACTGACCATCGCCATCAATCAAGCGAATCATTCTGTACGTATTACTACACCTTATTTTGTGCCAAGTGCTGACTTACTCGAAACACTTAAGATGACAGCTCAACGCGGCGTAACTGTAGAACTGATCATTCCACACAATAACGATTCACTAATGGTTAAATGGGCTTCTCGTGCGTTTTATACCGAGTTGCTTGAAGCTGGCGTGAAGATCTATGAATTTTACGGTGGCCTTCTTCATACCAAATCGGTAGTGATCGATGAAGAGTTTTGCTTGATCGGAACCGTCAATATCGACATGCGCAGTTTGTGGCTCAACTTTGAAGTGACTCTGGCTGTGGATGATGTGCATTTCACGCAAAAACTGTCTGAGCTGCAGAAATCTTATATCGCTTCATCCCACTCTGTAGAGTTAGAACAGTGGGAGCAAAGAAACCTTAGTAATCGCTTCTTTGAGAGGCTGTTCTACTTGTTCAACCCACTCCTATAATTCCAGCAATGGTTCGATTATGGCTCGTTGTTTCCCCATCGATCATTTTTAACCTTTCACTGTTAACTGAGTGAAAGGTTAAAAATCGTAAGAAAAGCGCAAAAATCCCCGCTCCGCTCTTGCTTTGAACACTCTTGGCATGTTTTAAATAGGACATAACCGATTGATAAGGAATTCACAGCATGTCCGAGAACAAAACCACTAAACTTATCACTGCCGGTCGTGATAAGAAGTGGACCAATGGTGTTGTTAACCCACCAGTACAACGCGCTTCAACTGTCGTATTTAACTCAGTAGAAGAGAAGCGTAAAGCTACGATTAACCGCGCTAACAAGACCCTTTTTTACGGACGTCGTGGAACCAACACTCATTTTGCCTTCCAAGATGCGATGGTTGAAGTAGAAGGCGGCGCGGGTTGTGCACTGTACCCGTGTGGTACAGCAGCAATTTCGAATGCCATTCTCTCTTTTGTAGAAACAGGTGATCATATTTTAATGGTTGACACCTGCTACGAACCTACTCGTGATTTCTGTGACACCATCATGAAAAAGATGGGGGTAGAGACAACTTACTACGAGCCAACGATTGGTGAAGGTATCCAAGACCTTATCAAGCCAAACACTAAGGTGCTGTTTACTGAGTCTCCAGGCTCTGTCACCATGGAAGTGCAGGATATTCCAACACTAGCGCGTATCGCTCATGAACATGACATCATCGTTATGCTAGACAATACTTGGGCGGCTGGCGTGAACTTCTCACCGTTTGATTTTGGTGTTGATATCTCGATTCAAGCAGCGACCAAATACATCGTGGGTCACTCTGATGTGATGCTAGGTACGGCAGTCGCCAATGAGAAATGCTGGGATCAACTAAGAGAGCAAAGTTACTTGATGGGGCAATGTGTCTCACCTGATGATGCTTATTTAGGGCTTCGCGGCATTCGTACTCTTGATGTGCGTCTACGCCAACACGCAGAAAGCAGCTTGAAGGTCGCAAAATGGTTAGAGACTCGTCCTGAAGTTAACCACGTTCGTCACCCTGCTCTTGAGTCTTGCCCAGGCCATGAATTCTTCAAACGAGATTTTACTGGCGGTAATGGCTTGTTCTCTTTTGTACTAAACAACTCTAATATCAAAGCGACGACAGCGTTACTTGATGGAATGACACATTTTAGTATGGGTTACTCTTGGGGTGGATTTGAAAGTTTGATTCTAGCTAACGAACCAAGCAGTTTTGACAGCTTGAGAACTGTTGCCAATCCTAATTTCGAAGGTACCTTGATACGTGTTCATATTGGGTTAGAAGATGTTGATGACCTGATTGCTGATCTAGAGGCGGGATTAGAACGTTATAGCGCTCTGATTTAATCTGAGACGATAGGTCTAATATGCAAAAAAGGCAGGATATTCCTGCCTTTTTCTGTTTAAAGCATAACTCAAAATACTCATATTCAGATACTTCAGCTCATAATACAAACCGCTCATAGTCCAGAAGCTTTCAAAGCCAATATTGAACCTTAAAGCACATCCACTTAAAGATCTCAGAGCGATGAAAAAATGGCTATGAATTTTTCAATTTCTAAGTGATTGTTCCGCTGAAATAAATAACACTTTATTTGTGTGGGCAACCGACTAAATGATCATTGACCATACCTGTTGCTTGCATAAACGCGTAACAGATTGTCTCACCAACAAATTTAAACCCTCTCTTCTTTAAAAACTTACTCATCGCTTTAGATTGCTCTGTAGAGGCGGGAACTTGAGACATCTCGGTCCATTGATTTTCAATCACCTTATTATCGACAAACTGCCATAAAGCATTGGATAGGGATCCAAACTCTTTCTGAAGCTCAAGGGTTGCTCGTGCATTGTTGTATACCGAAGCAATCTTGCCCTTATGCTTAACCACATCGAAGTGTTCGATAATATTCGGCACGTTGTCTTCATTCAGCTCAGCTAGCTTGTTTAGATCGTAATTATCGAACGCGGCACGATAGCCTTCACGCTTTTTAAGGATCGTAATCCAACTCAGACCTGCTTGAGCACCTTCTAAAGTAATGAACTCAAACAGAACTTGGTCATCATAAACAGGCACGCCCCACTCTGCATCGTGGTACTCCCTTTCAAGCTCATGTTTAAGCGCCCATGCACACGTTCTATCCACTGTATTAGCTTCCATTTCGATGGTCTCTTTTAGTAATCATACATAAAAATAATGCCCCAATTAGGGGCATTATTTCAAAGGTCAGTTGACGTTAAGCCACTTCAATTTTATGGAACAAACGATACAGCACAGGCACTACGATTAGCGTGAGTACAGTCGCAAAGCCTAAACCAAACATGATGGTTACTGCCATTGGTTTGAAGAAGATATCCGGTAGTAGAGGGATCATACCTAGAATGGTGGTAATCGCCGCCATACATACCGGGCGAACACGACTCAGAGCCGCATCAACAACCGCTACATACGGATCTTTACCAGATTTCATCTCAATCTCAATTTGATCAAGTAGTACGATACCGTTCTTCAGAAGCATCCCAGATAGACTCAAGAAGCCCAACAGCGCCATAAAGCCGAATGGTGTATTCAAGGCTAGCAAGCCTGTCGTCACCCCTATCAACGCCAATGGAACCGTTAACCAAACGATCAGAGGCTCTTTCACCGAGTTAAACAAGAACACAGTGATTAAGAACATGAACAAGTAACCCAGAGGCATGGTTGTGAACAGTGACGCCTGTGCATCTGCTGACGACTCATATTCACCCCCCCATTCCAATGAGTAACCCGGAGGCATCTCAATCGCTTCAATCTGTGGTTGTAAGCGTTTCTGTAGAGTTGAGGCCGTCTCTTCACCCAATAGATCAGGATCCGCCATTACCGTTAGCATACGCTTACGGTTCTTACGGATGATCAGTGGATCTTCCCATTCTAGCTCGTAACCTAACGTTACTTGTTGAAGTGGGATGTACTCACTTAATGCTGGGCTCCAGATCTTCATGCCTTCGATGTTACGAATATCGACACGCTCGTCTTCAGGCAAACGAGCCACAATCGGCATTAACGTTGTACCATCACGATACACACCAATCGACTTACCAGAGAAAGACATTGCTAGGAAATCATCAACGTCAGATTTAGTAATACCATAACGACGCGCTTGGCTTTCATTGAACTGAGGCTCTAATACCTTAGTTCTTTCACGCCAATCGTGACGAACGTTAAATGCGCCTTCATCAGCACGCATGATGTCCATCACTTGTGCAGCGATTGAACGTAAAACCGTTGGATCAGAACCCACAATTCGCGCTTCAATTTTCGCACCGCCACCAGGACCTAATTCGATCTGTTTAAGCTTGTAGTCAATCTCTGGGAACTGACCATTTACATGTTCACGGAAGCGTTTCATTAGCCCTTCAAGTACTTCATAACTTTTCACACGAACCGTTATCTCGCCGTAAGCGCTATAACTTTTCTCTGGCGCATAAGTCAGCATGAAACGTTGCAGGCCTTTACCCGCGGTTGTCGTGATATGTTCAACTTCGTCCTGCTCAGCTAGCCAACTCTCAAGCACTTTAAGCTTGGTATTGGTCGCTCGAATATCGGTACCTTCTGGCATCCACACATCCACTTGGAACATAGGTGTGGTTGAAGACGGGAAGAAGGCTTGCTTAACGAAACCAAAACCGTACACACTCGCGCCTAAACCAATAATCAGAACAAACATGGTTAACCAAGCACGCTTCATACAGAACTCAAGGAAGTTTTTGTAGATAACAAAAACCATCCCGTTGTATGGGTCCTTACCTTCGTTATCTGGATCGACCTTCTGACCTTTAAAGAACATGTCGGCAAAGAACGGCGTGAGCGAGATGGCAGTAAACCAACTCAGCATCAAGGAGATCAGTAGCACCGTGAACAAGGTGCCACAGTATTCGCCTGTTGAGTCTTCAGATAAACCAATTGGAGCAAACGCAGTCACCGCAATAACCGTCGCACCAAGCAGCGGCCATTTGGTTTGGGTTACGATATCGGTGGCGGCCTGCATCCGGGTTCGCCCCTTCTGCGTGCCGATCAATATCCCTTCCACCACCACAATGGCATTATCCACCAGCATCCCCAAGGCGATAACCAACGCGCCCAGTGAAATACGTTGTAGGTCGATCTTGAAGTACTGCATGAAAATGAATGTACCGAATACGGTCAATAGCAGTATCAAACCAATCAATAGGCCCGATCTTAGTCCCATGAAGAACAGTAACACCACGATTACGATCGCAACCGCCTGCCCTAAACTCACCACAAATCCGCTTACCGACTTGTTCACCTCTTTAGGTTGGTTATAAACCTCGGAGATGTCGATACCGACGGGTTGTTGATATTTAAGCTCGGCGAGTCTTCGATCAAAGTCTTCACCCACTGCGACCACGTTCACGCCTTGCGCAAAAGAGACACCCAGGTTAAGCGCGAGTTCGCCGTTATAACCAATGATGTTACTCGGTACCTCAACGTAACCACGGGTTACATTCGCCACATCTTTTAGATAGATAAGCCCTTGAGCGCCACCTTCCGTAAGAATCAAATCTCCAAGCTGTTCAACGTTTTGGAACTCACCCGTTGGATGGATTCGAATATATTCATCACCAATCCTTACCGCTCCTGCACTTGATACAATATTTTGAGTCGATAAAAGGTTAAATACCGTGCTTGGAGACAGACCCAGAGAGCTTATCCGTTTCATCGATATCTCAATGAACACTTGCTCTTGTTGTTGGCCGGAAACGGAGACTTTACTGACCCCATCAACCAACTCTAGCTCTCGCCTTAGGTAATCAATGTAATCCAGCAGCTCTTTGTAGCTATAGCCATCCCCCGTCACCGCCAGCAAAATACCGTAAACGTCACCGAAATCATCGATGACTTGAGGATCATTGACGCCGGGTGGCAGTTCAACCTTGAGATCATTCACTTTTCGGCGAAGTTCATCCCATATTTGCGGAAGATCATCTGGGCCGTAGTTGTTCTTCATCGTCACCGTTACCTGTGATAGGCCGCGGCTAGAGATAGAGTTCACTTCGTCCACATAGGTAAGTTGTTGAATCGCTTTTTCTAGTGGGTAAGTAACTTCTTCTTCAACTTGTTGAGGTGTGGCCCCTGGGTAAGAGGTCACAACCATCGCATCTTTGATGGTAAAGGCAGGATCTTCTAAACGACCCAAGCCGAAAAAGGCAGAGACACCACCAATAAGAAAGATCAGAGATAGCATCCAGCTAATGACTTTGTTACGTATAAAGTAAGAAGCAACACCTGTGATCTGATCATCACCCTGTTGATCGTCATTTTGGGGCTTGTTATTTACTTCACTCATTGTTCGTCTCCTGAGACAATACTTCCACTGTCATCCCATCTCGCAATCGCGATACGCCTGCAACAACGACATGCTGCCCCATTTCTAATCCTTTCATGATCTGCAATGTTTTCTGATTGGCTTTTCCTATTACGACTTGCTGTTTTGAGACGGTACTGTCGTCATTAAGCACCCATACATAAGAGTTCTGGCGCGTTAAATCATCGCCATCCGCATTAAACACAGCTTCGATTGGGATAAGTACCCCAGCTTTTAACTCCAAGCCGATATCTCGCCCATTTGACGTCACCTCAACGGCCATACCATCCAGAATCAAATCATCTTCCGGCATAGGTAGAGCAAGCGTCACCGTGAACGTGCCCGTGCTTGGGTCAGGTTCAGTGGTAAACTCCTTAATAGCCGCCGTGTATTCATTGCCACTGGGTACTCTTACCACAGCCTCAACATTCGATAACAGCTGTTCGCTAGGCTGATTCACGTAAATCTGGTCAGGCAGTTGGATAACAACCTCAACATCCTCGACACTGTGAATGTTCACGACCTGCTGGCCTACCTGAATATTTTCATATTGATCGACACTGACACGAGAAATGATCCCATCAACAGGAGCACGAAGCTTAGTGAACGACAAGCGCAGTTTTGCGAGTTCCAGCTCGGCATAAGCGATCTGGCGTTGAGCAGCAATTTCATCAAACTGTGACTTCGCCAATAAGCCTTTCTTCACTAGCGGACTTGAACGTCTGTATTGGCTGTTAATTACCGTGTAACGCGCCTGAGCATTGTCGACATCCAGTTGATAATCGGTAGGGTCAAGCTCTGCAATGATGTCTCCTTGTGAAACACGCTCACCTTCTTTCACATCAAGCTTATTGATTTCACCAGCGACTCGAAAGCTGAGATGAGCCTTCTCGGCAGCGTTTGCAACCGCTGGGAAATAGAGTTTGTCGCTAAAGTCGATGACTGAAATCTCGATAGCTTTAACCAAGGGCGTGTTATTCACTTCTACAACTTGTTTATCTTCACAAGCCGTAAGTAAAGCCAAACACGACAGTCCAGCGGCCACTTTAAGTGTTTTCATGTTATAGCCCCCTTTCCTTGATCCACTCTCGAACTTTAACGCCCGGTTCAAGACCATTAACACCAGAAGTTACGATGCGATCACCATCGTTCAACCCTGAAACAATATGGCGCTTTTCATCGATGATGATTGCGACATTTTCAACAATACCGTCGCTATTCACGCGCCACACAGAGACATCATCGCCATCAGTCATCATTGCTGATGTGGGAATTTTTGTGGCGGCTGCTAACGCTGAAACTAAATGAACTGTGCCTGACATACCCGGCAAAATACCAACATCGGTGGGTCTTTCCATTACCATGGTGACTTTGTACGACCCGGTTTTGGGATCCGCTTCAGTATCAACTTCTTGGAATGCTAAAGCGTAGGAGCTACCAGGGAAAGCATCAAAAACCATGGTTGCATCCGTCTCAAACCCTGAAGAAAAGCGCGTGATAAGTTGGTCGGGTAATAAGAATACGACTTTGAGGATTTGATTCGTTTGAATATTCATCACGCCTTGTTTAGCCGCAATGTATTCATGGTTTTCAGCAGGAATGATGGAAATGGTTCCGTCATACGGCGCAACCAAAGTGGTGTAGCGAAGATTCGCGTTAGCTTGATTAAGCACCGCGCGAGCTGAATTGTGGTTCGCTTTCGCTTGGTCGAAATCTTGCTCTGATACCACACGATCTTTACGAAGTTTGATCGCACGTTGATATTGAACATCGGCTAGCTGAAAATTCGCTTTTGCTTGCTTCTCGAGTAGTTGATATTCATCGGGATTTAACTTAGCAAGCTCGTCGCCTTTAGACACGTGCTGCCCAGCGGTCACATCGATGCTCTGCAATAACCCAGGAACACGGAATGCGAGTACCGCTCTGTCACCAGCTTCTGTGGTGGCTGGAAAGCTACGTTCAAAAGCATTACTACCGACGGAGACAGTGAAGAGTTTGGCGGGTCTAGAATCAGGTTCAGGTACGGGAGGAAGCTCCTTACCACACCCAGACAACCCAGCTAAGGCTGTCAATAGGACAACGGAGGCTCTATACATTAGTGATCATCCATAACTATAAATATTTTTATAACATAGATTAATTACATGTAACTTACCAGTTATCGTAAGATTTATTTAGACAAAATTATTAAAAAAAATAACGGCTTGGAATAAATTTTCCTAAACCGTTATCTAATGTTTTTCAGGTTTACCACTACATGTTCTTAAATGCGCGGTCGACTTTGAAAGTATCCGAAGTCACATAAGCTTCCATATTGCGGACACTGGTCTCTAATTTCTGGAAATCACCCTCTAAAGTGCCCAGTAACGACTCTGCGGTTTGCCCTTTTTCCCAAGGTTTTTGCTTGAGCGTGTGCTCTTGTTTGGCCTTCATCTGATCGACATACTGAGGTGGTTGTTTTTCAAGCATAAATGTCAAAGCTACATACGCTAATAACACCAAAAAGCTACCACCAAGCAGTGCCGCCGAGATAACCAAGATGCGAACCAACCACACTTCAAGGCCAAAGTAGTTCGCTAACCCTGCACACACTCCAGACAACTTACCGTTAATAGGATCGCGATACAGTTCTCTACTCATAGTTTCGTCTCCAGTTAGGTGACTCCGCATCCAGTATTTTTTCTAGCGTTTTCACTCGATCTTGCATCGATTCAGCTTGAGCAGAAAGCTTGTGCAAACGCTGAAGATCCGTTTCTGAAAGACCATTACTGGATTTCTTCTTGCTGCGGTAATGTAAGAACAACCATAGCGGTGCCACGAAGATTAAAAAGACAATCAGTGGGCCTGCAATTAGAAATGTTGACATAGACAACTCCTAAAATTATTTATCGCGGTTTTCAACTTGTTGCTTCAGTTTCGCCAGCTCTTTTTCAATTTCATCTTGAGCTTGTAGATCTGCAAATTCTTGGTCTAACGATTTTGCGTTACCTGTTTTGGCGTAAACATCTGCTTCAGCTTCTAATTCATCCACTTTACGCGAGAATTGCTCAAACTTCGCCATTGCTTCGTGGGTTTTGCTTGAATGCAGATGCTTTTGAACATCACGACGATTGCTTGCCGCATTATTACGAATCATTAATGCTTGCTGCTTCGCACGTGTTTCTGCGATTTTGGTTTCAAGCTTGCCAATCTCACTGGTCAGCTTTTCGATGGTTTCGTGAACCAAGGTTTGCTCTGTGTGAAGGCTTTTGATTATATCTTCAAGTTTTTGCTTTTCTATTAGCGCCGCTCTAGCTAAGTCTTCACGTTGTTTAGTTAGTGCTAGTGTCGCTTTATTTTGCCAATCTAGAATCTGAGTTTCGATAGCTTCAACTTTACGCGCTAACTCTTTTTTATCTGCGATAGCTTTAGCGGAGTTAGTGCGAACCTCAACCAGCGTATCTTCCATTTCTTGGATAATCAGGCGAATCATCTTTTCAGGATCTTCAGCCTTGTCTAAAAGTGCACTGATGTTCGAATTTACAATGTCTGCAAAGCGAGAAAAAATACCCATGAGGAACTCCTTAATTACAATGATGGCAAATGCGTTTCAAATCGTTGTGCGACTTTATCAATCCACTTGCTCAAAAATTTACGTTTGTTGTTAAACCTACCATAAATAATCCAAGTAGCGTGCCAACTTTTAAGCCATTTATTATCAGTTACTTACAATAAAATGGTGATTAACTCGAACCATGCTATGATGAATTTAGCCAAGTATTGGTATTTTTCACCACTATGGCTCTTACATGACCTCTCCAGCGATTAATTCATACAAGGACCCGCTATGCAGCAGAACCTCATTGGTGAATCACCTAGCTTTCTCTCTGTGTTAGATAAAGTTTCCCAACTCGCACCAATAGAAAGACCCATTCTGATCATTGGCGAACGTGGCACAGGTAAAGAGTTGATCGCACAAAGACTGCATTACCTTTCAAGACGTTGGGATCAACCTTTGATCTCATTGAACTGCTCAACCTTAAGTGAAGGTTTGATTGATTCAGAACTGTTTGGTCATGAATCGGGATCCTTTACGGGTTCGAAAGGGCGTCATCAAGGTCGTTTTGAAAGAGCAGAAGGCGGAACGCTGTTTCTGGATGAGCTGGCGACCACTCCCCTTGCGGTTCAAGAGAAACTACTGCGCGTTATTGAATACGGGCAGTATGAACGTGTCGGCGGACAAAAAGCTTTAAGTGCCAACGTCAGACTGGTGTGTGCGACCAACGCTGACTTGCCAGACATGGCATTAAGGGGCGAATTCAGAGCCGACTTATTGGACAGGCTCGCGTTTGACGTGATTACTATACCCCCTCTTCGAGAGCGAAAAGAAGACATCACGCTGCTGGCAGAATACTACGCCATTAAGATGTGCCGTGAATTAGAATTGGAGTTGTTTGTTGGCTTTGCTCCGTCTGCCGTTGAGGCGCTGCTGGATTATTCATGGCCGGGGAATGTGCGAGAACTCAAGAACGTTATTGAGCGCGCAGTCTACCAGCACGGTAAAGACCCATATCCTATTGAATCTTTGGTGTTTAACCCATTCAAACCCGCATGGAAAATAGATCAAGATTCCACGCATGAAATTGGCAATGCGCCGTCCAACAGCCATACTTCATCAGAGAGCTTGTTTTCTTTGCCGCTTGATTACAAAGCATGGCAAGAACAACAAGACATCAAGCTACTCAACCAAGCCCTCAAACAGAGCAAATATAACCAGAAACAAGCCGCAGAATTACTTGGGTTAACCTACAACCAATTACGTGGAATGGTGAGGAAGTACGCGATTGTCGGACAAGCTAACGATAAATAGCTGTCCACGCTTGATTATTATTTGGAGCCGAATAAATAAAATGTTAAATTGTCCGGATCTTGAGGCTCCTCTAACGCCTCGTTTCGAAAAGTATTTCTTTTTATGAAAGCACTAATAAGACTATCACTGAGCATCTGCACGTTGAGCTTTCTCGCTGGATGTGGTGAGAGTGTGAATCACGAGCAAATCCGTGAAAAAGGCTTCATTTATTGCGGCCAAGGTAATCCTAGTACCTTCAATCCACAGCTAGTTGATAGTGGCATTACCGCAGAATCGCTGAGTCCTCAAATCTTCGATACACTGCTCACTCTTGATCCGATGACGTACCGACCAAAACAGAACTTAGCGACAAGTTGGTCTGTTGATAAATCAGGTACAGAATACACGTTCAAACTGCGCCCAAATGTTGCGTTCCAAACCACAGACTGGTTCACCCCAACTCGTAGCATGAATGCACAAGATGTGGTGTTTAGCTTTGAACGTGTCATTGATAGTTCAAACCCATTTCATTATGTGGGTGGCGGCCTATACCCATGGTTTGCCGGAATCGACTTCAAAAACCTGATTGTCGATATCACCGCAGTTGATGACCTAACGGTGAAATTCCAATTAAGTCGCCCAGACAATTCGTTTCTCAACAATATCGCCACCAGCTATGCAGTCATTCACTCTAAGGAGTATGCCAATCAGCTCATTGCAGCGGATGAGAAAAATCGAATCGATTCCAATCCAGTCGGCACTGGTCCTTTCTACTTAGATGAATACCAAATCAACGACCTAGTGCGCTTGAAAAAGAACAAGCACTACTGGAAAGGTGAAGTACAAATGGACCAAGTTGTGTTCGATACTTCGCAACGTGGAACAGGCACACTTGCCAAGCTTCTGCGTAGTGAGTGTGACGTGCTCAACTCACCAATTTCTAGCCAAATCCCTATTATTCAGGCTCATGAAGAGTTGAAGATTTCTGCTACTCCGGCGGTTAATGTCTCTTTCATCGCGCTGAATACTGAGCACCCTGCACTGCGTGACTCTCGAGTTCGTAAAGCGCTCAACTTAGCCATCAATCGTCAGAACATTCTTGATTCTGTGTATTACGGTACAGGAACCAAAGCCTACACCTTGCTTCCTCCGACTTCTTGGGCTCACCAAAAAGACAGCGTTCAAGTTCGCTACGACCGAAACTATGCGGTTGCGCTTCTCAAAGAAGCTGGCGTTGAACCTGGGTTAGAGCTTTCAATGTGGGTACCACTAGAGCCACGCGCATACAATCCAAGTCCAAGAAAAACGGCAGAACTTATCCAAGCAAACTTAGCCGATATTGGTATTGAATTGAAACTCTATACCGACGACCGATTTGACCGCACACAGTTGTCCTCTATTTCCTCAACAGACTTGTTGCTTACAGGCTGGATAGGCAATACCGGTGACCCGGACAACTTCTTACGTCCGCTGCTCTCATGCAGCTCTGAGCGTGCAGGGTTAAACGTCTCGATGTGGTGTAATTCAGACTTTGATTTCCTTCTCGACTTAGCATTAGAGATCAATCAACAAAGGCACCGTGTGAACTTGTACCGACAAGCCCAAAACATTCTCAATGAAGAAGTTCCTGTGATTCCTTTAGCTCATGGCGTGCAATTTCGCGTGCACGATCGTTCGCTAACAGGCTTTAAAGCAAGTCCTTTCAATGCCCAACCTTTTGATCAAGTCAGAAGAGAGGTGCAGTAATGTTTTGGTATACATTAAGACGTGTAAACTTATTCGTTATTACGCTAGGAATTCTGACCTTGGTAGGTTTTTCCCTGCTTCGATTAGACCAAACCTCACCTTGGGCAATTCAAGATTTTTGGCCCGGTTGGATTAGCTATATCACTGAATTATCGACGCTAAACTTTGGCCTAAGCAAACACGGTGTGCCTATCATCGATGAGTTGGTCCTGGTGTTCCCTGCAACGCTAGAGCTGTGCTTCTTTGCCTTTGTGTTGGCACTCATCATCGGTATCCCTTTCGGCACCATTGCTGGTATGAGACAAGGTAAATTTGTTGATACCACCATATCGTTCACCTCAATGGCCGGTTACTCTGCGCCTATATTTTGGGTCGCGTTGCTGATGATCATGGTGTTTTCACTGCACTTTGAAATGTTCCCAGTTGGTGGCCGATACGACCTACTTTACGAGATTGAACACGTGACTGGATTCGCGATGATTGACGCCTTTTTTGCCGAGGGTCGCTACCGTGCGCACGCACTACAAAGTGTTATCGAGCACATGGCGTTGCCTTGTCTTGTTTTAGCACTGGCGCCAACGACTCAGGTCATCCGATTGATGAGAGCGTCAGTGGCTGAAGTAATGACGCAAAACTACATCCGCGCTGCGCGAATTAAAGGTCTTTCCACTAGAGAGATCATCACGCAGCACGTGCTAAGAAACGCGATACCTCCGATTATTCCTAAGGTCGGTGTTCAGCTATCGAGTATGTTAACGCTTGCTATTGTTACCGAGTCTATCTTTAACTGGCCGGGCATTGGCCGCTGGTTATTGGATGCCTTATCGAATCAAGATTACGTTTCAATTCAAGCTGGTGTAATTGTGGTGGCTACCTTAGTTTTGACCGCTAATATTCTGTCCGATCTACTGGGCGCGATGATCAATCCACTGGTAAGGAAGGAATGGTATGCTAACAAATAACGTCTACCAAGAAGAACAGATTCCAACCCAGTTCGAACGTTTCTGGCGCAGCTTCCGCAGCAATAATCTAGCGATGTTTGGCTTGTGGTGTTTGGTGCTTATCATTCTGGTCACCGTCACTTCACCGTGGCTAGCCCCGCATGATGCACAAGAACAAACCGGTCACCTATTAACGCCGCCCTCTTGGGATCCTGCGGGAACGGTAGAATACTTTTTGGGTACGGATGACTTAGGCAGAGATATTCTCTCTCGCCTAATAATTGGCTCTCAGTTAACCTTCGGCGCCGCGGTGGTGATTACCTTTATCGCAGCCGTCATTGGTTGTCTGATTGGCGTACTTGCTGGTATGACGCGCGGTTTACTATCAAGCACGCTAAACCACCTGCTTGATACTGTTATGTCGATTCCATCTCTTCTGCTGGCGATTATCTTCGTGGCATTCCTTGGCTTTGGGGAGTTTAATATCTTGCTCGCCTTGTGCTTGGCACTGATCCCGCGCTTTATACGCTCGGTGTACATTGCCGTGCATGCTGAAGTAGAAAAAGACTATATTCTGGCTTCTCGCCTTGATGGTGCGAACGATTTTTACCTGCTATGGAACTCAATCCTTCCGAACATCCTTACCGTGATCGCTCTTGAAGTTACGCTGGCACTGTCAGTCGCAATTCTTGATATCACGGCTTTAGGTTTCCTAGGGCTTGGCGCTCAAGCACCGAGTACCGAATGGGGCTCCATCTTGGGTGATTCGGTCGAGTTGATTTACCTTGCGCCATGGACAGTTACCCTACCCGGCTTAGCTATTATGTTTACAGTTATCGTGATTAACCTCGTCGGTGAAGGTGTTCGCCAAGCGCTAAATGCAGGAATCGAATAATGCCGTTACTTGATATTCGACATCTAACCATCGAGATTGAGACCCCTCAAGGGATGGTTAAAGCCGTAGATCGAATGAGTATTACCCTCAATGAAGGGGAAATTCGTGGCTTAGTAGGTGAATCAGGCTCAGGTAAGAGTTTGGTTGCAAAAGCGATCGTCGGAGTATGTAAAGAAAACTGGAAGGTTTCTGCAGACCGAATGCGCTTAGGTAATATCGACCTACTGCAACTGACGCCGAAAGAAAGACGCCGAGTGATCGCCCGCGATATCGCAATGATCTTCCAAGAGCCATCAACGTGTCTTGACCCTTCTGAAAAAGTAGGTAACCAGCTCGTTGAAGCGATCCCTTCCCATTCGTTTGAAGGTCGTTGGTGGCAACGATTTAAGTGGCGTAAGAAGCAAGCGATCGCATTACTACACAAAGTCGGCATCAAAGACCACTCTCGCCTAATGGACAGTTACTCTTATGAGCTGACAGATGGTGAGTGTCAAAAAGTCATGATCGCAATGGCGATCGCTGCCAAGCCAAAAGTCTTGATTGCTGACGAGCCAACCAACGATTTAGACCCAATTACACAGTCTCAAATATTGCGTCTTTTGAGTCGTATGAACCAGATCAATAACACCACCATCGTGTTGATCGGCCATGACTTAACCACCATTACCCAATGGGCGACTCGCATTACCGTGATGTACTGTGGTCAATCGGTAGAATCCGCTGATACACCGAAGCTGTTGGATGCACCAAAGCACCCGTACACCGTTGCTTTGTTAAAAGCGATGCCAGACTTTAACGACTGGATTCCCCACAAGGAGAAGCTCCAGTCTTTGCCGGGGTCAATTCCACCGCTGCAACATCTTCCTATTGGTTGTCGATTAGGGCCTCGCTGCCCATACGCACAAAGGCAGTGTGTCGAGATCCCACATACGAAACGTATCAAGAACCATAAGTTCAACTGTCACTTCCCTCTGAATATGGAGAAGAAAAAGAAATCATGAGTGCATTATTAGAAGTCAGTGATTTGTCTAAAGACTTTACGACTCGCTCTGGTCTTTTCCGTAAAAAGATTCATCAGGCGGTGAAGCCAGTTAGCTTTTCTCTTGAAGCAGGCCAGACAATTGGTTTTATCGGCCAGAATGGTTCTGGCAAATCAACATTAGCCAGAATGCTCGCAGGCATGGTGGAGCCAACCGCAGGCGAGATCCGCGTGAATGGCGAAAAGCTAGAGCACAAAGACTACTCGACTCGTTGTAAGCTGATTCGAATGATCTTCCAAGATCCGAATACGTCACTTAACCCGCGCATTCAGATCGGTCGAATTCTTGAAGGTCCATTAAAGCGAAACACCAACATGCCTCCAGAAGCTCGTATGCGTCGTGTGAAAGACACACTACTGCGCGTAGGCCTTCTACCGGAACATGCGTATTTCTACCCTCAGATGCTTGCTGCAGGCCAGAAACAAAGGGTTTGTTTGGCTCGTGCCTTAATACTTCAGCCATCCATCATTGTTGCTGATGAAGCTTTAAATGGTTTGGACATGGCAATGCGCTCGCAAATCATCAATCTGTTCTTAGAGTTACAAGAAGAGATGGGCGTATCGTTCGTTTATGTATCTCAACACCTCGGTATTGTTAAGCACATTACCGACAAGATTATTGTCATGCATGAAGGCAATGTGGTTGAGAGTGGGGAAACAGATCAAGTGCTAACCAATCCAACTCACCAAATCACCCAAAGATTGGTTGAGAGCCATTTCTCCAAAGCGCCGAACCACTAACCTGGAATCACGCTACATTTAGCAGAGGGGAAAAGTATGTATCGAACAGCTTCAATGCTTCCCCTCTTGTTGGTGCTGTTGTCCTTTAACGCGACAAGCACACCGCTCACATGGCTAGATAGAAGCTTCGTCGAAACTGCCTTTTATAACGTCGCGCTTCAACACGAATACTCCCAAGGCAACAAACCGCTCGCCAAGTGGAAACAACCGATCAAGATTTGGATCGATCATCGAGTGGGCGATGAGGAACTGCATCAAGAGCTCACAGAGCTTCATATCAAACACTTATCTGAAGTCACCCAACATCCAATAACAATCGTCAGTAAAGAGTCCGAAGCGAACGTTAAATGGATATACACAAGGCAGAGCCAGTGGGTATCTGAGGCGAAATCGGTGCTCAAGCTCAAATCAACTCAACATTTAAATAGCGCCATCTGCACGGCGGGCTATAGAACCAATTCTAAAGGCGAGATTGTATACGCTGGGATTGTAATCCCAGTTGATCAGGCAAGATCGCGAGGTAAGCTGGTCGCCTGTATCGTGGAAGAGATCACACAAGTTCTAGGCCTGCCGAATGATTCAGATAAAGCCTACCCTTCTATTTTCAACGACCACACGCCAGAAGACTTATTATCGCCGTTAGACGTAGTGCTACTGCAATTGCTGTATGAACCAGAATTGAAAGCTGGAATGACAAAATCTGAAGTAAAACCTATCGTTCGAAAGATACTCAAGAGATACAGCAAAACAGGTGTGCTTCAGCAAGCTTCTAAAGCCGCACAGCAAGCGCCTTTGTATCAGTTGATTGGGTATTGACGAATATACGTTGGAAGCAGCTTAGATGGGATAATTGAATGATAGCGCTGCCTAAGAAAGGCAACGCTGACTTACGATGTTACTGTATTACGAAAGAACTAGCGCTTAGCTGCCTGCTTTTTCAATTCGAAGTCGAACTCATCCGGGAACAAGATAACGCCTTCTTCTTGCTCGTTCGGGAATACTACAACAGCAAGTTCGTCGTCTTCTAGACCGTTCGTCCAGCGACTGTGCCATTTGTTCAACGAAATAGACTCAGCTTTACACTCAGACCAATCACCCGTTGCCCATGATTCTGCGAACTCTTGGTTTGGCCATACTGGAACACAATCTTCATCTTCTGTGTTCAGCATTACACAACCGTGTTCATCGGTTAAGATCCATACTTCACGGTTTGCTACGATTTCTTTCACACAGTATTTCAGGCGTTGCTCGCCCGTATACTTGTTGATTTCAGCGATTTTTTTATCGTCTAGCTGTGTAGTCATCTTAATTTCCTACTTTAGTCAGTAACTTTGCTCTTAAAGCTATTTTATGCCGAGTGTTGTTAACTTCAAACATTATCGATGAAGAAGAAAGTCTACTTCAAAGAAAAACGCCTGCTAAATAAGCAGGCGTTTAATATTAAGCGACTTGATTAAACAAGCTCACCTTGTAGCCAAGGCCAGCCTTGCTTCTTACGGCTTAGTGTATTTTCCATCATTAATACGCCGCCTTTCTCGTGCTTAACCAATTTCTCAGCCCACTCACCTTTGTATAGAAGACGAGTTTGAGCAGTAGTGATATCTGTTAGCATTACCGCAGCGAACGCTAGACCGTCTTTCTCACAACGCTCTTCAAGATCAGCTTCTAGCGCTTCGATCATGCCGTCTACTTGCTCAAGAGTCGCAAGTTCAACTTGACCAACAACAACATCACGACCGTTGAATGGGTAGCCTTTAAGATCTTTTTCTACTAGCTGTGCAGCAGATAGGCCTTCGATGTTTGTTTTTGCGATTAGAAGCGCTTTGATGAATGCATCAACGTCAGTTACGCCAGCAATTTCAGCAAGCTCAGCAACCGCGTCTTTGTCTTTTTGAGTACATGTTGGAGAAGCGAAACCAACTGTGTCTGAAAGAATTGCAGACATCATTAGTTTAGCGATTTGTTGAGAGATTGCGTGACCTTCAATCTTGAACATGTTGAAAAGTACAGTGTTTGTACAACCAACGGGCCAGATCCAAGCTTCCATTGGGTTTACTGTCATCACGTCGCCTAGACGGTGGTGATCAACAATACCTACGATCTCTGCATCAGCAACATCATCTGGTGCTTGTGCTAGATCTGAGTAGTCTACTAGCCAGATTTTCTCACCAGCAACAGAAGTACGAAGCTCTGGCTTTTCAGCACCAGCGACTTCTAGAATGTGTTGAGTTTCGCGGTTGATCTCGCCTTGGCGAATTGGTGTCGCTTCCTCGCCACGAGCCTTAAGAAGCTCAGTTGCAACTAACGCACTACAAATACTGTCACTATCAGGGTTTTTGTGACCAACAACTAAAATCATGTTTCTTCCTATTACACTAACAATTATGACTCTACCTTTAGAGCCTCTCTTTATTAGCCATACTTTACCTCATTTTTTTAGATTGGTCATGTTTCGTGGGTTTAGCCAATAGTAACAATAGATAAAAAAACAACAAATGCAATTGATAATTATTATCATTCGTATATATTTATCTTAAGCCACTAATTTTGAGTAACACCTATGGATCGACTAATCTCTTTTTTGCCAAGCAGTAGTGCTGCGAAAACAACTCAGTTTTCACTGTCATTTAAGCGCCTGCTTTTGCCTGTCTCATTTGCAGCTTTGGTTGCAGCCCCAGCTACACGAGAGCTGACGGTGACTACTTTGTCAGACGCGTTTTGGGCAGTGTCTTGTTATGTTGCTTTAACCTTGGCTATTTACCACTGGTTAAGTCTGTACATAAACAAAGATAACGTCTTCAATAAGCTCGTCCATCAATCTCGTTCAAACCAAGTGGTATTCGCGGCTCTCATGGGCGCGTTGCCCGGCTGTGGCGGTGCGATAGTGGTAACCACACAATTTATCTCGGGAAAACTCGGATTTGGTGCGGTAGTTGCGGTGCTCGTCTCAACCATGGGTGACGCGGCGTTCCTGCTCATAGCGAGCGAGCCTAAGACAGGTTTAGCCATGATGGCGATGGGCGTGATCGTGGGTACTGCGTCAGGCCGAATCATTAACTTGTTTCACGCAGACGACTTCTTACGCCCAAAAAAAGCAGAGAAAAATGAAGTGGTGAACAGCTGTGCTTCTCAATCTCAAGACAAAGAATCGGTCTCTAAAAAAGCGATAAACCTGCAAGGTTACCTGTGGTCTGTACTGATTATTCCGGGTGCTGCCGTTGCCCTACTTGGCTCTTTTCAAGTCGATGTGAACGAGCTGCTCGCTTTGCCTGAAATGTCGATGGAATGGGCGGGGACAGTTTTGCTGATCAGCTCGATGTTTCTGTGGGGGCTAACCCGTGAAATTGAGGATTACAAATCAGCCGTGAGTGAGGACGAAAAGTGTATAGGCTCTCACCCATTGCAAAAGACCGCTCAAGATACAAACTTTGTCACCGCTTGGGTGGTGGTTGCCTTTCTTTTCTTTGAATTTGGCTCTGTGATAGCAAATGTTGATTTTGCGACGCTATTCTCAAGCTGGGGCATCATGCTCCCCCTGGCTGGCGTGTTGATGGGTTTGCTACCGGGCTGTGGACCGCAATTATTGGTCACTAGCTTATACCTTTCAGGCGCCCTGCCACTTTCGGCTCAGGTAGGTAACGCAATTTCAAATGATGGAGATGCGCTATTCCCTGCGATTGCAATGGCACCGAAAGCAGCACTGGTCGCAACCTTGTATTCAAGTGTGCCCGCTTTAATCTGTGCTTATGGCTATTGGTTTATGTTTGAGATCTAACTTGATCAGAGTTAACTACATAGGCTTCTGTAAGGTCGGTACTTTGTATCGGCCTTTTTGTTTCCGTCTGCTTAAGTCTTTCCACAGGTTCTTTTTACATTCCCTTCCTGCTTCACTGCTTCTACCACCTCTCTCAAACAGCGCGTTACAGCCTGTCTCAAAAACGCCCTCTATTAGCCCTGTATAATGCTTATTTAGAAACACCAACACTGATATCAAAAATACAAAAAGCCCCTGTAAGAGTGCTTACAGGGGCTTTAATTCAAGCTTTAATCTTGGTTCTTAAGACAAGACTTAAGAAACTTCGATTGGACCACCGAATGAAGTTACTGGAGGCAGTTTGCCTTGGAACTTCTCGAAATCAACCAAACATGTGTTTGCTGACGTTGCTTGAGCAAGTTCAGACGTACCGATATCTTGAGTCAGTGTGTTTGGATCGCCGTATGTATCTAGCGCGCCCACTTTCTCGTTGATCGGACCGTACCAAGCACCTTCTTCGATACGAACAACACCAGGAGCGTAGCTATCCATTAGAACAGCACCTGCTAGTAGTTGACCACGGTCGTTAAACACACGTACTACATCGCCATCTTTGATGCCTTTCTTCTTAGCATCTACTGGGTTGATGTAGATTGGCTCACGGCCTTGTACCGCGTAAGTCGCACGCCACTCTTCAGATTCACACATCTGAGAGTGAAGACGCTTGTCTGGGTGACAAGATTGTAGCCAGTACGGGTGCTTGTCAGAGCCTGGACCACCGTGTGAACGTTCAGATTTCTCGAACCACATTGGGTGTTCTTGACAGTGCTCGTAACCCATGTTGCCAACAGTACGGCTTGTGATTTCGATGAAACCAGAAGGCGTGCCTAGTGCGTTGATCTCTGGATCTTCACGGAATGAAGCGTGACGAGTCCATGGCTTACCTTTGCCGAAGTCTAGGAAACCTTTCTCCCAGAACTCAGCAAACTCAGGCATTTCGAAGCTACCTTCGTTTGATGCGCGACATTCGTCGTACAGAGATTTAACCCACTGCATTTCGTCCATACCACGCGTGTAATCGTCGTAACGACCCCAACGCTTAGTTAGGCTAGACATGATCTCGAAGTCAGTCTTAGACTGGAACAGAGGATCCACTAGCTTGTGCATTGCGATCAAACCACGGCCAGAGTATGCGCCATAACCATCAATATCGTTTCGTTCCCACTGAGTACATGCAGGAAGCACGATGTCAGAGTGACGACAAGTTGCAGTCCAAGCAAAATCAACAGCCACTACAGTTTGTAGGCTCTTGAATGCTTTACGCATCTTGTTGCGATCTTGGTGGTGGTGCCACGGGTTGTTACCACTAAATACCATCATCTTGATATCAGGTAGTGTTACCGTTGAACCATTCGCTTTGATCTTCTTACCAGGCTCTAGCAAGCTATCAACCCAACGAGCAACTGGGATTACGCGGCTGTAGCCGTTGTAATCTGTGTTGGTGTACTTAGGTGATTGACCTTGGTCGATGTTCAGCGGGAAAGAACCCGGAGCAGCGAAGCCAGTTGAAGATACACCGATACCAGAGTAGTGGTGACCGTAAGAGATACCACCGCCCGGTAGACCAATTTGGCCAACCATTGCTGCGATAACTGCACACATCCAGTAAGGCTGCTCACCGTGCTCTTGACGTTGGATACTCCAACCAACAAGAATCTGTGTACGACCGTTAACCAGCATCTTAGCGAAGTCACGAATAGAGTCCGCGCTTGCGCCACAGATAGCAGAAGCCCATTCTGGCGTCTTCTCAACTCTGTCTTTCGTTTCACCTTGAACGTACTTGATGAAATCTTCAAAACCTAGACAGTAAGTTTCGATGAACTTCTTGTCGTATAGGCCTTCGTTGTAAAGAACGTGAGCAACACCAAGCATGAACGCCACATCAGTTTGTGGGTTGATGTACATTTGCTCGTTTTCTAGGTAACGACCTGTTTTGTTTTTAACAGGGTCAACAGAAACAACGTTGATCTCTTTCTTAGCAACTTTTTCTTTCAGCTGTTCTAGGTATGCGAACGACTCGTGAGTCTCACATGTCCAACCTACTTGAAGGTTTTTAACTGGATCGTTACCCCAAAGAACAATGTTGTCACTGTTTTCTAGGATAAGTTCCCAAGATGTACCTTGTGCGTAAACTTCAGTAGAACCTAGCACGTAAGGCATGATCGTTTGACCAGCACCTGTTGAGTAGTCACCGATTTTCTTCACAGAGTAACCGTGAAGTGCCATTGCACGTTGCATGTGGTTAGTACAGCTATGGAACTGACCTGTTTGTCTCCAACCAGTTTGACCTGTGTGAAGCGCCCATGGACCGTAATCTTTCTGTACGCGCTCTAGCTCGCGGTAAACAAGGTCTAGTGCCTCATCCCAAGTCACACGAATAAAGCGGTTGTTACCACGCGTGTCTGCGCTGTACTTATGCTTCTTCAACCAATCTAGGCGAACCATTGGGTAACGCACACGTGATGGGCTGTAGATAATACCTTTAATACCTTTCAGCATCTCTGTTGGGTGCTGATCGATTTCTAGAGGTTTAATTTCTTGTACTTTACCCGCGTAAACGCGAGCTCGGAATGCACCCCAGTGAGAACCAGAGACTTTCCACGCGCCGTCTGTTTCTGCAGCAGATGCTGAAGCCGACGCCAATAAGCTTGGACCGATAACCGATGCCGCACTTGTCGTCGCGACACCTTTCAGAAAACTTCTTCTTGTAATTGCCATTGTGTTACTCCAATTGACGTCTTATTAGTGATGGCCTTCAGAAAAATCTGATGAGTGCTTCTGTAGATACTTAAGAACAAGTGCTTCTGTATCTGTATCGAAGTTAACGAATGCAATCATACCATCTAGCATGCCTACCCAACCGTTAGCGCTGAAGTGAGCTTCATCTGGCTGTGAGTGACACGTTGAACAGTTAGATTGGTACGCTTGACCAGCTGCGTTCCAGATTGCATCGAAGTTATCAACCATAGACTCTTTCTTCATCCAAAGTGCTAGGTTAACTTCTTCCCAAGGAAGGCCAGTTAGCTCATCTTCTTTCTTCTCACCAACAGTGATTACGTCACTTTGAGATACTTCTTTCGTCAAGATTGCAGTCGAGATGTTCATACCGAAGTCTTCTTGGATTACACGTCCGAAGCCTTTCGCTTTACGCCAACCGTCGATTTGAATCTTGATCATGTCGCCTTTTTCGTCGATCACAGCAACTTTACTTGCAGGGCTTAATAGACCCGCTTCAACTTCAGCTGTTTCATCTGTGTACATTGGTAGGTGACGAATAGAGATCACGTCTGAACCATTTGCGTAAGATGTGCTGCTTGCTACGTTTTCTAGCTCGCCAACAATACCGCTCGCTGATGCCATATCTAATGGAAGGTTGTGAGCAATACCTTTGTGACAGTCAACACAGCTTTGATCACGCTCTGCCGCGTTCTTCATCTGGATACGCGCTGTTGGGCGCATGTTTTCGAAATCCATTGAATCGTAGTTGTGGCAGTTTTTACACTCTAGAGATTTGTTCGAAGAGAAGCGATCCCATTCGTGTTTAGCCAGTTCGATACGACGAGCTTCGAATTTCTCAGGCGTATCTAGGTCACCAAATACTTGAGCGAATACTTCTTTAGAAGCTTGCATCTTACGAGCGATTTTTGCTGTCCATTCATGTGGAACGTGACAGTCAGGACAAGTAGCACGTACACCAGAAGTGTTTTTCCAGTGAACCGTTTCTTGTAGTTCTACGTATACGTTGTCACGCATGGTGTGACAGCTTACACAGAATTCTTCTGTATTTGTGTGCTCTAGAGCTGTGTTAAAACCGCCCCAGAAAATAACACCGGCGATAAAGCCACCCATAGTTAGTACACCAAGACTGATGTGTACTGCTGGGCGAGTCATTGTGCGCCATAATTTAACTAAAAATGATTTCATGTTTAGCTCTCTTAAATATTGATTTTAAAAAATGTTGTTACTTAGAGGGCATTACATGCCGCCGTGAGCACCTGGAGGTCCGAATACAAACACTTGCAGTGCCCAAACTAGGAAGCCGTAACCGCCTACAAAAGCCACACTTAATATTGGGAAGAGAACCACCGCGATGAAGAGGAAAGACTTCCACTCCAGCGAATGTTTTTCGCTAGTTTCAATTTTATTAACATCACTCATACATTTTGCCTATTTTGTATTTAGTAATTTCGAGTAACCCATTCTATGGGGCTAAAGTTCTTAAGTATCTAACGACAAATTTTAGACCATACTCAAAGTAGGGTTCAATCAAATCTCCCGTTATAACCCTTGCTAATCAATACTTTTTTGAGCTCATCCAAAGTTGTTTTTAGTTAAACAAAGTTATTAAAAAGTATTAACAAATGTGAAGAATTAAGTATATTTCACAAATGTTAAATTCCAACACCTGCGCAACCTTATTGTAACCAATTTTAACGTTTTACCTACTAAGTAGTAGCCAAAAATGCCTCAAAAAACCAATATTTTGTGGTTTGATTGTTAAATTATTGAGTATTTTTTAAAGCAACGGCTGAGAAGCTGAAATACATCATTTGGCACTTTCAGATATGATGGGGACCTACTTAAAAGGAAACATTATGCAAGACGTTATTGATATTTCTTGGTGGCAGTTATTGTTCTTCAGCTCACTTCTCTTGCTACCCATTACCATCAACCACAAGTTAAAACTCGGCCTTGGCAAAGAGGCTTCTATCAGCATCATTCGTATGGTTATTCAGCTATTTCTGGTGGGACTTTACCTAGAATACTTGTTCACTTTGAATAGTTTGTGGGTCAATTTGCTGTGGTTATTTACTATGATTATCGTCGGTGCAAGCTCGATTGTTGAAAAATCTAGACTGCCAAGAAACCTACTTTTGGCTCCTGTCGCCGTTAGCCTTGCGGTAACTTGTGTACCTATTGTCTTGTTCATCTGCTTTTTCATCATTAAGCCGACACCGGTTTTTAACGCGCAGTACCTTATCCCAATCGCAGGGATGTTATTGGGTAATAGCTTAAGCAGTAATATCGTGGCATTGCAGAACCTGTTTGGTGCCTTTGAAACACAGAAATCAGAATATGAAGCAGCAATCGCGTTAGGCGCGTCTCCTACTTATGCTGCTGCGCCTTTTGTACGTAATGCAATACAGAAAGCGATGTCCCCTATCATGGCCTCTATGGCAACCACAGGCTTAGTAACGCTGCCGGGAATGATGACTGGACAGATCTTAGGTGGTGCTTCACCGATGATCGCGATTAAGTATCAACTGATGATCATGCTGGCGATTTTCGTGATGATGAGCTGCTCTCTAGCCCTTGTACTTCACCTCTCATTGAAGACGTCTCTGACCAAAGAAGGGCGAGTTCTCGCTCAAATACAGCCTTCAAAATAACCTCCCGACTCATCTTAGATCTGGTTACTCACTGAATTTGATACAGGTTATCCACAGAAATTGTGGATAACCAAATCAATATAGATCCTTTTTTGTCCATTTCGGCTCGCGCAAAGATCATTGCCATTGATCCTTGGGTTATTTCAAAGACATATACACACGTGCAGAACTGCGTTGTTAAGCGTTCAAATGATAATTTAAGAATTCAACGAGTAAGTTTTCCACAAATAAAAAACGGCCTGCAATGCAGGCCGTCTTGTAAATGTCATAAGTCAGTTCAATGTTTCCACTCTGAGCTTTAACTAATCTTGTCACTGAGCTAGTCACACAAGCTTTGTTGATCCGCCATCTTTATTAATCGCGTAAATAAATCAACCAATACCACATGCCAACAAAGATACCGCCGCCGATGATGTTACCGATAGTAACGGGCAGCAAGTTGTTCATCAGAAAGTCCATCATGTTTAGGTCAACATAGTCTGCTGGATTAGCCCCTGTCATTGTCCAGAATTCAGTTGGAGCAAATGTTTTGATACCGATAGCTAAAGGAACTTGGAACATATTCGCAATACAGTGCTCAAAGCCCGATGATACAAACATCGCGACAGGTAAAATCAGTACTGCAATTTTGTCAGTCAGTGTTCGTCCACTAAACGTCATCCATACCGCGATACAAACCAATACGTTACACATGATGCCAAGCGCGATAGCTTGGATAAAACCATGGTGCATTTTGTGCTGAGAGATGGCCATGGCATTCAAACCCACTTGCCCATGGTCGAACATGTACTGTTTAGTCAGAAGCATGCATGCCACTAGCAATAAAGCACCAATAAGGTTACCGATATAAACGGTCGCCCAGTTCTTTACTAGGGTTCCCCAGCTAATCTTGCCACTTGCACGAGCAACAAGAGTGAGCACCGAACTGGTAAATAGTTCACCGCCAGTAACAACAACGAGGATTAGGCCCAAGCTAAATGCAAGGCCACCTAGGACGCGAGTAATACCCCAAGGTAAATCACCAGCGCCAGTGGTTACAATTGTGTAGAACACAAACGCAATACCGATATGTATGCCAGCTGAAATCGCTAGGAGAAAAGATTTGGTTGGATCTTTGGTTGCTTTACCTACGCCAATATCTGCAGCGCGCTCAGCCATTTGTGGCGGTAATAATGAGTCAAATTGGTTTAGATTCATGATGATTTACATTTTGAAACATGTTGTCGGGAGCGCGATAATCCTCTCTTTCATTTCTGAATTCAAGAGCTATTTGGGACTCAAAATACCTCCCACAACCTTGTGGAAAGGAAATAGCCCAAGTTATTCAAAATTCATACGACTTTAGTAGTAAAAAGAAAACTATGCTGAATGATTAGTTATCAGCATAGAAAATAACACATCTATAAATATCAACAAGTTACGTTAAAAATAAAAGAATAACGTACACTAAAATGGCTCACAGAGCGCTTTTATTTCTAGATTTTGACATAGATCAACAGAACGTAAAAAAGCGCCCTAAGGCGCTTTTAACTCAATCACAAATAAAGAAATTAGTGATGCTAAACCGAAGGTTCAATCACTTCTTCTGATGATTGTTCTAGGGTTGAATCCTCTAGAGTAGATTCAACAGCTGGGGACATCACATCAGAGTCACTTTCGTTGGCCACTTTGCCACCTAAGCTTTTCAAACTATCCACTAACTCTTCTAAGCTTTTAATGTGAGCATCACTCTTGGTAATCTGCTCACCGAGCAACTCACTGTGCTTGGTCGCTTCAACCAATTTCTGTGTTTGTTTCTGATTCTCACTTTCTAACTTAGCGAGTCGTTCAGTCAAAGTTTTAATCTCTGACTTTAATGACGCCGTCATGTCTGAGCCTTTCAGCGCTTTAACACTCGCTACAATTTTTTGAGACTGAAGACGCAATACAACATCACGGTGATCTTCATCATTAACCACTCGTGAAATGCTCAATAACTGGTTCTCTGCATTCAAAACCGACTGTTCGAACTGGTCGCCTTTTACGCTCGCCAGCACTTTGACTTCATGAGCAACACTGCGTACGTGGTTTAATTCGAACTCCGCAGCGTGAACTGCGTCTTCAATGATAGACTTTTCACGGGGACTGGCTTTCACTTGGCTTTCTGCCAAAGCAATTTGAGATGCCGCTTTAGCAAACGTCAGTGGAACAACGTCATCGAAATCTTCATCTTCCAAGAACTCTAATTCGTTCTTCAAAGGTTCGATGTATTTCTTATGCGCCACTTTAACTTCTAGTAAGCGAGCATTGTTAAGAAATTCCACCTGAGCTTCTTGAGCGTCTTCAAGCTCATCGACCAGCACATACTCGAACAACTCGCTGTATTCTGAATACAAGCGTTTGTAGCTCGAGGTAAACATGGTATCTGCGCCCAAGAACTTCAGGTAATCCATTTGGACAATCGAATCCGCGAGTACTCGATCAGCCTTCTTCTTTAACACTAAGATCGAGTCATAGTTTGATTTGATCAAAGCGATTTTTTCATCGAAGGCTTCAGCGTAAGTTAGGCTCGAAAAAATGGAGTAACTCTTGGTTATCCGAGTTTCGTCTTTAAGTAAGTCCGCATAAATACTTTCAGCATCATCCCATGCGTCTAATAGTTCATTGTAATTCTCTGGTGCATAGAGAGACAATTGAGCATGGTCTTCAAGCTTAACTTCCCATTCGGAGTAAACGCTTTGGACAGACTGAAATGAACGGACCTCTATTGTCGATTCATTATTGTTGTTTGTGGTTTGGTTCGCGTCTGTCTGCTCTGAGGGTGTACTTTGACAACCTGAGATAGCAAATAGCATACTGATCGTTAATGCTACTTTGTTCGCTCTCACTTATGCATATCCTTTTTATACAATATTCGCTCAATGCAAATTATTTCTAGTCACAATATATTACAACCACTTAGCAATAAACATCACTGATGATTTAAGTGGGTGCAAATCACCCAATATAACCAAAATAAACTCATCACTCGATGATTAATCAATCAATTTGGTATCACTTATCAATTCTCTTTATTTGCTATTGCCTGAGCCGAGAATGCGCACTAAGGTGAAGGTAGAGAACGTTATGAATATATAGGTCAATTATGAAGTACAACGCTGAACATATTGCTGATTTAAACCTCCTTCTTCAATTTGATGTAAGTAGTGCAGCTACTGGAATTAAAGTCCATCAAGAGGCAGCTCAAGAAACTCAAGACGCTGTTAAGCGCCTATTCGAAAAAAACCTTTGTACTCAGCCAGACGGCGGTTACCTAACAGATGAAGGTATCGAGATGGCAGAGCGCGCAGACAAGCTTCTTCGCGTACTAAACTAAAGCTCCATTGTTCTAGTAAAAACTCCACTTGCTTCGGCCGTGGAGTTTTTTCATTTTTGGGCAAAGCTTTGTTAGGCTTATTGTAAATTCGTCATTTGCAGTTGTGAGGAACACATGGCTTCTATATTTATTGTCGGTGCAGGATGGGTAGGTGTACCTTTATCTGAACATTTAGAAAAACATGGTAACCGAGTAGTGGTCACGAAAACGACCCAAGCGGGAGCAGATGCCATTGGTAGCGAACAAATTCCATGTGAAGTGTTTAGCTTTGATTCATCCGACCCACAACAGACTATCGGGCGACTCTATTCATTGTTACTCGAAAACAACACTGAAATTGTGATTGGCAGCTTCCCTCCTGGCTTTAGAAAAGGAGCAGGACAAGAGTATGCCGACTACTGGCAGCAACTCACCAATTCATGCCAAAAGGCCAACATTAAAAAGCTCATTATGGTTAGTTCAACTACGGTATACCCAACTAAGCCGGGTGTGCTGAACGAGCTGGATGCATCACTCCCTCTTTCGACCTCAGATAACGAGCACGCGTCTTTATTTTCCGATAACGCACGAATCATGCTGCAAGCTGAACAGTCAGTGATTGATTCCGGTATCGACTACACCATTCTTCGCTTTAGTGGCTTAATCGGCCCAAGCCGTCACCCATCACGCTTCGCAAGCAAGTTAAAACAAGTCAGCACTCAAGCTCCAGCCAACATGCTGCACCTTGATGATGCAATTGGTGCTGTCGATTTCGCTATCAGTCAACTGCACAATGAAATAGTTAACGTGACCACACCAAATACAGTCAGTAAGGCGGAGTTTTATGCCGCGGCACTGAAAAGCGCCAACAGCAGTGAGCCTCTGCCCGCTTTTGTTGATACACCAGACAAGTTAATCTCTTCGAAGAAGATTCTCGACTTAGGTTATTCATTTAAATTCGAATCCACACTGGACGCACTTCATGACTGAACAATCTATTGCTAACAAAAATCCCAACATAAAACTGCATCGCTCAGTCGACACCCTTTGGAACTTTATGTCGATGGGTCACAAGGTTACGCCTTCCGACTGTATCTTTGTATTGTGTAGCAACGATACTCGCGTAGCTGAATATGCAGCCGAGCTTTATCACCAACAGATCGCGCCTTACATCGTTTTTTCTGGCGGTGTGGGACGCTTTACCGAAAGAAGCTTTGAACGCTCAGAAGCAGAAACATTCGCTTCTATCGCACGAGATTGTGGCGTGCCTGACTCTGACATTATCATAGAGAAACACGCAACAAATACTGGGGAAAATGTACGATTCACTCATGAGTTGCTGACAGAAAAAGGGTTATCGCCGAAAAGGCTAACCTTAGTTCAGAAGCCCTTCATGGAGAAACGTACCTACGCAACCTTCAGTAAACAATGGCCTGACGAAACTTCCGAGATTATCGTGACGTCGCGATGGCAAACTTGGGATGATTACTTTAACGAAGAGTTGCCGTTAGATATGGTGTTAGGCGCATTAATTGCTGATTACGAGCGAATCAAATCCTACCCAGAGAAAAGCTTTCAGATTGAGATGCCGATCCCCGACGACGTTGACCACGCCTATCAAGCATTGAAGAAGCTCGGTTTCGAATAAGCAAAAGTTAGACTTTGAACAAAGTAAAAGCTCGGCAGGAAATAAAACAAAAGCTCGGCTTGGAAGAAAGCAAAACACTGGCCCAATAAACAAAAACGGTGACACTTGGTCACCGTTTTTCGTTCTTTCGCGTTAGCAAATAGAGCTGCTTATTTACCTAACGCTTCTTTGTAGTGCAGACGGCAAACAGAAACGTATTTGTCGTTACCGCCAATAGCCACTTGGTCGCCCTCAGCAATCGCCACACCGTGCTCGTCGGTACGAATTACCATGTTCGCTTTACGGCCACAGTGACAAATTGTTTTAAGCTCAACAAGTTTATCTGCCCAAGACAGTAAGTAACGGCTACCTTCAAACAGTTCACCCAGGAAATCGGTACGTAGGCCGTAACAAAGTACAGGGATGTGCAGCTTATCAACCACTTCTGTTAATTGGTACACCTGCTCCTTCGATAAAAATTGGCACTCATCGATCAAAACACAATGACGCTTTTCTTCCTCATTGAGCTTTTTGATCGCATCAAACATGTTGGTGTCATTTTTAAACAGCTGAGCTTCAGATTGCAGACCAATTCGTGAGCTCACTTTACCGATACCATAGCGATCGTCCAAAGCTGCCGTAAAGATCACTGGCGTCATGCCACGCTCTTGGTAGTTGAATGAAGATTGAAGAAGTGTTGTTGATTTACCCGCATTCATTGCCGAGTAATAAAAATACATCTGAGCCACAGAAATATTCCTGTTAATTAAAAGTTGAAGATAGAAAAGGTGAAAATAGAGAATTCGTGCTAGAAAAAAGGGCTGAAAATCAGCCCTTTTTATAAGATTTACTTACGACGCCAAGTCGTACCTTCTGGGCCATCTTCCAGAACAATACCCAACTCGTTTAGCTTATCACGTGCAAGGTCGGCATTTGCCCAATCCTTTGAAGCACGAGAGTCGTTACGCAGTTTGATCAACGCTTCGATTTCAGCCACTTCGTCGTCGTTACCTGCCGCATCACCTTGTAGGAAGGCTTCTGGCTCTTGGTGAAGAATACCGATGATGTCTGCTAGTTCACGCATCAATGCACCCAGTCCGCTTGCTTTTTCAATGCTTTCAGGCTTGATACGGTTGATTTCACGAGCCATTTCAAACAGTACTGAATAAGCTTCAGGTGTGTTGAAATCATCGTTCATCGCTGTAGAGAATCGAGTCACGTACTCTTCGCCACCGGCAGGAGCGGCTGTAAGGTCTAGGCCACGAAGTGACGTGTATAGACGCTCTAGTGATGCGCGAGCTTGGTTTAGGTTATCTTCGCTGTAGTTTAGCTGGCTACGGTAGTGACCAGACATTAGGAAGTAACGTACCGTTTCAGCATCGTAATGTGCTAGCACGTCACGGATAGTGAAGAAGTTACCCAGTGATTTAGACATCTTCTCTTTGTCTACCATCACCATACCACTGTGCATCCAAGTATTTACATACTGAGTGCCGTGCGCGCAGCAAGACTGTGCGATTTCGTTTTCGTGGTGAGGGAACTGCAGATCTGAACCACCACCGTGGATATCGAAGTGGTTACCAAGAATAGACGAGTTCATTGCTGAACATTCGATGTGCCAACCTGGACGACCCGGGCCCCATGGCGATTCCCATGTAGGTTCACCTGGCTTAGACATCTTCCAAAGAACGAAGTCTAGTGGGCTGCGTTTTGCAGATTCAACATCAACGCGAGCACCCGCTTGAAGCTGATCAAGGTCTTGCTTTGAAAGCTTACCGTATTCGTCGAATTTCTTTACTTCAAACATCACGTCGCCGTTGCTTGCAACGTATGCGAAACCACGTTCAATCAGCTTTTCAACAAGCTCGATGATTTCAGTGATGTATTCTGTCGCACGAGGCTCAACATCTGGACGCTTCATGTTCAATGCATCAAAGTCAGCGTGCATCTCACCGATTAAACGCTCAGTCAGAGAGTCACAAGACTCACCGTTTTCGTTAGCGCGTTTGATGATTTTGTCATCGATATCTGTGATGTTACGAACGAAATTCAAATCGTAACCAAGGTAACGAAGGTAACGAGTTACTACGTCGAAAGAAACGAACGTACGACCATGACCAATATGACAGAGATCGTATATGGTTACCCCACAGACATACATGCCGACTTTGCCAGCTGTAATTGGTTTGAATTCCTCTTTCTGTCTTGTGAGCGTGTTATATATCTTCAGCATGATCTCTATCTATTTTATGGATTAATGAAAATAAGCTCGCAGTATAACAAGTCATACCTTAATAGGTAATCCCTAAAAGCAGGAATTATACCAATCACGGTAAGTAGATGGTCATAAATAGCGCAGAAAAAATGCTTGAGAACAAGGAAGCTCTTTTCGACAAAAAGTTTCGATAAGTAGTTATTCTACATTCAAAATTTCTAACGACGTTATCAAGTGTTTTAACAAGCTAGGATGGCCAGTTATTTACTACGATTGGTATTACCTCAAACATCCGAGTTAAGTTAATGATTTGGTGATTTGAAAGTCTGCCAACATGCGCTAGAATTCGAACTTCATATTAAAAAGACAGTAAGGTAACAATCATGATCATCCTTCACACAAATTTTGGTGATATCAAAGTTCAACTTAACGAAGAAAAAGCACCAGAAACAAGCGCAAACTTTCTACAGTATTGCCGTGACGGTTTCTACGACAACACACTATTCCACCGTGTTATCGATGGTTTCATGATTCAAGGCGGCGGCATGACTTCTGGCCTTAAAGAAAAGGCAACTCGTGCAACGATCAAGAACGAAGCAAACAACGGTCTAGCGAACAAAGTTGGTACGCTAGCAATGGCTCGTACTATGGAACCGCATTCAGCGAGCTCTCAGTTCTTCATCAACGTTAACGACAACTCTTTCCTAAACTTCCGTAGCGAAAGCCTAGACGGTTGGGGCTACTGTGTATTCGCAGAAGTTGTTGAAGGCATGGACATCGTAAACAAGATTAAAGGTGTTAGCACTGGTTCTATGGGTATGCACCAAGATGTACCTCTAGAAGAAGTGATCATCACTGGTACTACAATCGAAGCTTAATTCATCGCTTTCGGTTAGTATTGATGAGCCGATAAAATCAGGATATAGGGAGCGAATCGCTCCCTTTTTTTAGACCTATGAAAACATATTTTATATCAGATCTGCACCTTTCTCCGTCACGAGAAGACATCACAGACTGCTTCTTAACCTTTATGAAGAAAGAAGCCGTAGAAGCGGATGCACTTTACGTATTAGGTGACCTTTTCGAATTCTGGATTGGTGACGATGATAAGAGTGAATTCGCGACTTCTATCCGCCAAGCGTTTATCGACTTAGTGAAAACAGGCGTGCCTTGTTACTTTACTCAAGGGAACCGCGACTTCTTAGTCGGCAAAAAATTTGCTAAGCAAACGGGCGTACAACTTCTCGACGAAGTTTCTACGATCGATATCTACGGGCAAAAAGCGGTAGTATTGCATGGAGACACTCTATGTACTGAAGATGTAAAGTACCTCGCCTTTCGCGAAAAAGTGCATCAGCCATGGTTACAATGGGTCTTCAACCGAATTCCATTTTTCATCAAGAAGAAAATTGTTTCAAAGGTTCAATCAGATATCAAAGATGACAAGCAGACCAAGTCTCTCGACATCATGGATGTGACACAGCAAGAAGTCGAAGATGTGATGGAACGAAACAATGTCGATCTGATGATCCACGGCCATACTCACCGCCCAGACATCCATACATTTAATGCTAACAATTGCACTAAAACCCGTATCGTACTTGGCGATTGGTATACGCAAGGCTCAGTGCTGGTGTTCACGCCGCAAAGTTTTGAACTACAGAATCGAGCGTTTAGCAATAGCTTTTAACATAACGCTTAAACTTTCACTTTGATTATTATTGTCGGTCAGACTTTCTTAGAAAGTGTATGGTAATTTCTAGTGAATTAGCTATTATCTCTCTACCAGAAATAAACCGAACACAGTACCAAGTTGAAATATTCATACGTAGCGCGTCAACCAATACTCGACACAGGCAAGAAAACCATAGGTTACGAGTTGCTATTCAGGGATGGTCCTAAGAACACTTTCCCTGAAGTAGAGCCGGAGCTCGCTACTAGCCGTTTGCTTTCCGATCACTTCTTATCGACCCACTATAATACGTTGGGTGATAAGCTTGGGTTCGTGAACTTCCCATATGCAAGCCTAATCAACTTAGTCCCTACTCTGTTCCCCAAAGAAAGCCTCGTTGTTGAGGTTCTTGAAGACTGCGAACCAACAGACGAATTACTTGAAGCAATCAAAACCATCTTTGACGCGGGTTATACCATTGCGCTAGACGACTTTGTGCCAAGTAAAGCTTGGAAGCGCTTCTTACCCTACGTTTCAATTATCAAGTTCGATATCCGTTTGACGCCAATTGCCAAAGCAGCGATGTTTATGAACTCTCTCAAAGGGCTAGATATCAAGTTCCTTGCTGAGAAAGTAGAAACGTACGAAGAATACCAAGAAGCGAAAAAAGCAGGCTTCACCTATTTTCAAGGTTATTTCTTTAGCAAGCCAGAGATGATCCAAACGCGTGCGCTCAACCCGGCATTCCTGACGACCGTTCAGCTGTTAAAAGAGATTGCGCACGACCCTATCGACTTTGGTGAAGTAGAGCGTTTGATTACGCTCGATGTGACCATGTCGTATAAGCTACTTACCTACGTAAACTCCGCTGGCGGTTCACCAACAACGATTCGTTCATTCCGCCAAGCGCTTATTTACCTTGGTGAACAAAAGCTGCGTAAGTTCGTTTCACTTGTGGCGATCGCATCAGCGAAAGAAGACAAGCCGGACTCACTCTACGGTTTAGCGGTATTACGCGCGCGTCAATGTGAGCTCTTAGTCGAGAAGATGAATGTGAAGGTTGAGCCAGGACAAGCCTTTTTGACCGGTATGTTCTCGCTACTGGATTCACTGTTTGACCAACCGTTGAAGCAAGTACTGGACTCAGTGCCAATCGACGATGAGATTAAACAGGCCCTTATCCAACGTAAAGGCGTGTTAGGTGCGATTTTGGCCATGGTTATTGCTTATGAACAAGCCCGATGGGACGAAGCAACGCGCATTCGTAAACTTCTCAAGCTCAGTGAGGCTCAACTAGGCCAAGCTTACGATGAAGCAACGACTTGGGCACAAGAGCTATTGTCTCCAGCCTTGAAATAGTAAACTTCGCGCTAACACTTTGATAATTCCAATAACTTCAACAGAAACCAAACTTTGGTGAGCGATCGTTTCTTGGTAAACTCCCACGCATTCACTTATGGTCTCTTAATAGAGGCCATTTTTACAGGATCTGACTATGTCTTTATGCCCATGCGGTAGCAAAAATACTTACCAACAGTGCTGTGAATCAGCGCACCTTCACCACAGTGCTGTTGAAACGCCTGAACAGTTGATGCGCTCTCGTTATTCAGCGCACGTGTTGGGTTTAGTTGACTATGTTGTTACGACTTACCACCCTAGCTGCAACGCAGAAGCGCAAAGAGAAGGTATTGCCGAATCTATCAACAGTGATTGGGCAGGACTAGAAGTCATCGATACTGCGGTAGGCTCGCACCAAGACGAAGGCTTTGTTGAGTTTAAAGCTTACTTCAATGAAGAAGGCGCACAATACTGCATGCAAGAACGCTCTCGCTTTATACGTGAAGACGGTCTTTGGTACTACATTGATGGTACCTTCCCAGAGCAGGAACAAACTACACAACCAGAAATTGACCCACGCTTGAATCAAACCGTTGAGAGCTTTAAAATCGGCCGTAATGATCCGTGTATTTGTGGCAGTGGTAAGAAATACAAGAAGTGCTGCGGGTAACTCGTTCGACTAAGAAGTCAGATTAAGAGAAGAGATTCCTGATGTCGCTTAGGCTCCTCGGAATGACGCAAAGTCAGAGGTTAGAAAAGTGACGTAAGGCTTAGAAATCTTGAAATCTTGAAATCTTGAAATCTTGAAATCTTGAAATCTTGAAATCTTGAAATCTTGAAAATTAAAAAACTAAAAAGCCCCGTAAACATGTTTGTTTGCGGGGCTTTTGTCTGTCTTTTACGCGGTTCTATTAATCTAAAGAGAGCTTACTTATGACGCTCTTTCAGCTTGTTTACCACATCATCCATCGATAAGCCTTGGTCTTGAAGAAGAACCATTAGGTGGTAAATCAAATCTGCTGATTCACACACTAACTCCGCCTTATCGCCCGACGTCGCCGCAAGCGCGACTTCAACGCCTTCTTCGCCCACTTTTTGCGAAATACGCTTGGTGCCACGGGCATATAGACTGGCAGTATAAGAAGATTCAGGATCGGCGTCCTTGCGGGCAGCCAATAGCTGCTCAAGCTGATGAAGCCACACCATCTGAGACTCTTCTTGCTTGTCTCCATCCCAACACGTTGTTGTACCTGTGTGGCACGTTGGACCAATGGGATTAACTTTAACCAGTAAGGTGTCGCTGTCACAGTCCAAGGCGATGTTTTGCAGTTGCAATACATTGCCCGACGTTTCACCTTTCGTCCAAAGACGCTCTTTTGTGCGAGAGAAAAACGTCACATTGCCAGTTTCACCCGTTTTCTCAAGTGCGGCTGGGTTCATGTATCCCATCATTAGCACTTGGCTTGACTGGTAATCTTGAACAATCGCTGGCACTAAGCCATCTACTTTTTCCCAGTTAATACGCTCTGACAATGCGCCTACTTCTGTTTTTGATAAGCTTACGGGTTCAAAACTCATAGTCGCACCTCTACATCTTGTTGTTTTAAATACTGTTTAAGTTCACCAATATTGATGACTTGTTTGTGGAATACCGAAGCCGCAAGTGCTCCATCCACGTTGGTCTTTTTATAAGCTTCAGCAAAGTGCTCCATTGCACCAGCGCCACCAGAGGCAATCAATGGCACATTACACACTTCACGCACCATGTTTAACTGATCGATATCATAGCCGTTACGAACGCCATCTTGGTTCATCATGTTTAACACAATCTCACCTGCGCCACGCTTCTGTACTTCCTGCACCCAATCTTTGGTTTCCCATTTGGTTGCTTTAGTACGCGCTTCATCGCCTGTAAATTGGTAAACCTGATATTTACCGGTTTCTTTGTCGAAGTATGAATCGATACCGACAACGATACACTGAACGCCAAACTTATCAGCAAGGTCAGTAATCAGCTGTGGATTAGCCAATGCCGGTGAGTTGATTGACACTTTATCCGCACCAAACTCAAGAATGCGCGCTGCATCTTCTGCTGATTTAATACCACCAGCGACACAGAAAGGGATATCGATCACTTCAGCTACGCGTTTCACCCAGCTTTTATCGACCACACGGCCATCACTTGATGCGGTGATGTCATAAAATACCAATTCATCGGCGCCCTCTTCTGCATAGCGTTGTGCTAGCGGAACGATGTCACCAATAATTTCGTGGTTACGGAACTGAACGCCCTTAACCACTTGTCCGTCACGGACATCCAAACAAGGGATTATTCGCTTTGCCAACATGCAAATGCCTCCTCTGCGGTAAACTTGCCATCAAGTAGCGCACGACCCACAATCACACCCGCAACACCGCTGCCTTTAAGCGCTTCGATATCAGCTAGGCTGCCAATGCCGCCCGATGATTGGAATTGCACTTGTGGGTACTGCTTACAAAGATCAACATAGAGCTCTACGTTTGATCCTTCTAGCGTGCCGTCACGTGAAATATCGGTACACAGCACGTGTTTAAGGCCAACCGTGAGGTAGTCTTCAATCAGCGCTTCAATAGTCACACCTGAATCTTCTTGCCAACCTGAAATCGCCACTTTACGTGTGCCGCTTTCATCAATGTTGATGTCTAGAGCCAGCACGATTTTTTCCGCGCCATACTTCTCCATCCAACCTTTCACCAACTCAGGTTGCTTAACGGCTGTAGAACCAACCACAACGCGCTGTGCGCCAGCTTCTAGCAGATCAACGACATCTTGTTCGTTACGCACGCCACCACCAATCTGGATGTTCGCAGGCGTGCTAGCAAGGAGCTTAGCAATCAAGTCTAACTGACGAGCCGTTGTGTCTTTTGCGCCCGTTAAGTCAACAAGGTGCAGCCAGCCAGCGCCAGCTTGGTGGTACAGATTAAACTGCTCTGCTGGGTCTACTTTGTATTCTGTTACTTGCCCGTAGTCTCCTTGGAATAAGCGAACTACTTGGCCTTCAATTAAATCTAACGCGGGAATAATCATTTACATTCCTTATATGGCAACGTTAGCCGCTGCCTAATCCTTATTACAATTCCAAGAAGTTCTGAATCAGCTTAGAGCCAGCTTTCGAAGATCGCTCTGGGTGGAACTGAACACCATAATAATTGCCACTTTGAACCGCCGCAGTGAACGGATTACCGTAATCACATTGTGCGATTGTGTAGTCGCCCACTGGCATTGCGAAGCTATGAACAAAGTAGAAGTATTCGCCTTCTTCAATGTCTTTAAATAGCGGGTGATTAGGCGTTGCTGTTACTGTGTTCCAACCCATGTGTGGTAATGGTAAGTCGCCCGTTTCAAGTAAACGAACTTCGCCATCACACAAACCTAGGCATTCAACTAACTCATCAGCCTTTTGACCTTTCTCTTGAGACAGTTTGCCTAACAGCTGCATACCTAAACAGATACCCAGCAGAGGCTTCTCAACTTGCTTGACAAGGGTAACAAGGTCACGCTCTTGCAGGTTCTTCATTGCCTCACTTGCTGTACCTACACCGGGTAGGAATAGCTTGTCGGCAGCAAGAACAACTTCTGGTTCTTTTGAAATTTCAACTGCGTAGCCCAGACGTTCAATCGCAAACTTCACCGATGAAACGTTGGCACAACCAGTATCAATAATAACGACTTTTTGCTCTTTCATACCGAACCCTTACAGAACGCCTTTGCTGCTTGGTAACTCGTTACCTTCAACTTTGATTGCTTGGCGAAGAGTACGGCCAAACGCTTTGAACAGGCTCTCAATGATGTGGTGATCATTATTGCCATCAGAAGAAAGGTGTAGCGTACAAGCCAATGTATCAGTTAGAGAACGGAAGAAGTGAACCACCATCTCGGTTGAAAGATCACCCACTTGCTCACGGCTGAACTTAGCATCGAACTTCAGGTATGGACGACCAGAAAGGTCTAACGCACACTGAGCCAAACACTCATCCATTGGTAGGCTTAAACCAAAACGGCCAATACCACGTTTGTCGCCTAGTGCATCTTTCAATGCTTGGCCTAAAGCCAGAGCGGTATCTTCGACTGTGTGGTGATCATCAATGTGCAGGTCGCCCTTCACAGTCAGGTTCATTTGGAAACCACCGTGTGTCGCGATTTGATCAAGCATGTGGTCGAAGAAACCCATGCCGGTATCGATCTTGTTGCCACCGGTTTCATCAAGGTTTACTGCAACCTTGATATCGGTTTCTTTAGTAGTACGAACTACTTCAGCAATACGCGCATTAACCGTCAGATCTTTAACGATTTGTGGCCAGTTAAGCGTGCCTTCAGTTTCCGCATCCGGGCCATATTGAATACCGCGGATAGCCATGTTCTCTGCCAGTTGAAGATCCGTCATTCGGTCGCCAATCACAACAGAGTGTTGGAAATCGACTTTACCGCCTTGTAGGTACTCTTTAACCATACCCAGTTTAGGCTTACGGCAAGAGCAGTTGTCTTCGTCAAAGTGAGGGCAAATAAGCACGTCGTCAAACTTAACGCCTTGAGATTCGAAGAACTCCATCATCATATTGTGTGGTGCATCGAAATCTTCTTGTGGGTAGCTATCGGTACCTAGACCATCTTGGTTAGTCACCATCACTAGACGGTAACCAGCGTCTTGCAGTGCAAGTAGGCTAGGAATTACTCGCGGTTCGAATTTTAGCTTGTCTAAACGATCTACTTGAAAGTCAACTGGCGGCTCTACAATTAAGGTGCCGTCACGGTCTATAAAAAGTATTTTCTGTTGTTTACTCACTTGAACTTCCTTTTAATTTTAAATCTGGTGGCCTAGCTAAAATCAAACGCTAACCCAAAATATTGGTTTCACTTGCCAATCTGCGATTAATCAACTCAAACTGGCAAATGTTATTACTGGTAAGCCTTTCGTTACTGATAAAAGTTACGAATGAATCCAAGTGTCTTTTCGCACTCTTCGCGGTTACCAATACTAATACGAACACAGTCTTCAATAGGTGAATTACGCAAAATAATGCCCGTATCCCAAGCCGCTTTAAATAACTCATCGCCGTTCGGGAATTTCACCAGTAAGTAGTTACCCCAGCCATCAAAAACCGTCACTTGAGGCATACCTAATAGACCCGCCTGCAAATACGCTCGGTTAGCACTTAAATCCAGAACTTGGAACTTAGCTCGCGCGAGTCCTTGCTCTGAAAGTGCTTGAACGGCAATGTCAGCAACAGGGATTGGCACTGGATAAGGAGCAATCACTTTCAACAGTACATCGATAAGCTCTTTGTTCGCTAGCGTAAAGCCACAACGTAAGCCCGCCAAAGCAAAGGCCTTCGACAAGGTGCGCAGAATCGCTAGGTTTGGATATTGCTCAAGCAAATCAACGGTTGACGCTTCTGGACAAAAATCGATATACGCTTCATCCATCACCACAATCGCTTTGTCTTGTGTCATTTCAAGCAACTTGATGATGTCTTTGCGATCAACCAAATTACCGGTTGGGTTATTTGGGCTACAAACAAACACCACTTTTACGTTGTCGAGCTGAGCTTCGATAGCTGGAAGATCCAATTGCCATTCAGAAGTCAGAGGCACAACCTTACGCTCAACACCAATCGTCTCTGCACTGATTGCGTACATACCGTAAGTGGGTGGGCAGTAAAGAATAGCGTCTTCGTTCGGCTCACAGAAAGCACGAATCAGTAATTCAATACCTTCGTCAGCACCACGCGTTGTCAGAGTTTGCTCTGATTTCACGCCTGCGTATTGAGCGTAAGCATCAATCAGCTCTTTTGGCTGACATTCGCTGTAACGGTTAAGACGAGACAAGTTCAGGTTGTACTCGTTATCAAACGGAGATTCGTTGGCGTTTAGCCATACATCACCAGTACCGCCTATGCGTCTTGCAGACAAGTAAGGTGTTAGAGCCTGAACTTGTTTTCTTGCTAACTTTTCCATGCCCTACCCTTATTTCGCTTTATTTAGCTGTTCAAATCGATTTAATTTTTCAACTCGGATGGTCACCGCACGTTTGTGCGCATCCAAACCTTCGGCTTCCGCCATTGTGACTACCGTTGGCGCTAGGCCTTTCAACCCATCGGCTGTTAGCTCCTGCACCGTCATTCGCTTAGAGAAATCAGCCAAACCTAGGCTTGAATACGTCTTGGTATAACCGTAAGTCGGAAGAACGTGGTTTGTGCCGGATGCGTAGTCACCTGCAGATTCTGGAGACCAGTCACCAAGGAAAATTGAGCCTGCATTATCTAGCAATGGCAGCAATTCACGTGGGTTCTTGGTTTGAACGATCAAGTGCTCAGGACCGTAGAAATTCGAAATCGCAATCGCTTGAGTGATCGATTCAGCAATGATGATTAAGCTTGAAGCCAATGCTTGCTGAGCGATGTTCGCACGAGACAGTTCTTTCAGTTGCTTTTGAACCGCTTCTGTTACTTGGTCTGCAACCACTGGAGATGGAGTTACCAATACTACTTGAGAGTCAGGCCCGTGTTCCGCTTGGCTCAACAAATCCGCTGCAATGAAGTCTGCATCAGCCGTTTCATCAGCAATCACTAACACTTCAGATGGGCCAGCTGGCATATCAATAGCTGCTCCGCGGAAGTCATTACTCACTTGGCGCTTTGCTTCCGTAACGTAGGCATTACCTGGGCCGAAGATCTTATCGACTTTAGCCACACTCTCGGTACCGTAAGCCATTGCTGCAACCGCTTGACCACCACCAACGTTGTAAACTTCGTCGATCTTACAAAGCTTAGCGACATACAAGATTTCATCAGCGATTGGCGGAGGTGAACAAAGCACAACCTTACGACAACCTGCGATTTGAGCAGGAACACCTAACATAAGAACCGTTGACGGTAGTGGCGCACTGCCACCGGGAATATAAAGGCCAACAGTATTAATCGCGCGCGTCACTTGCTCACACACAACACCAGGCTGTGTCTCAACCTTAATTGGCTGCGGCTTTTGAGCTTCGTGAAACTTAGCAATGTTGCTATAAGCTTGCTCTAACGCTTGCTTCATCTCTGGTGTTAGACGAGCACACGCCTCTTCAATCTCACCCGAACTGACTCGGATAGATTCTGGAGTTACACCATCAAACTTTGCAGTCAGCTTTTTAAGCGCGGCATCGCCTTCATTTCGTACTTTTGCAATAACATCAGAAACAGTCGCTGTGATGTTTGCACCTTCAGTAATAGCTGGACGCTCTAATACCGAGTCTTGCTGTGATTCACTTAAAGATTGCCAAACAACGGTTCTCATCGTCACTACCCCATCATTTTTTCGATTGGTAATACTAGAATCGAGCTTGCACCCAACTCTTTCAGCTGTTCCATTGTTTCCCAGAACAAGTTCTCTGTACTTACTAGGTGCACGGCAACTTTGTCTTTGTCTGTAGATAGAGGAAGAACCGTTGGATCTTCAGCACCAGGCAGTAGTGCTTTGATTTGCTCTAGTTGAGAGGTTGGCGCGTGAAGCATGATGTACTTCGACTCTTTCGCTTGTTGAACACCCTGCATACGAGTCAGTAGTTTTTCAATCAGTGCGGTCTTGTCTGCGTCGAAGTCGCCAACACGTTGAATCAGTGTTGCTTTCGATTGGAAGATAGCTTCTGCTTCTTTTAGGCCGTTCGCTTCAAGCGTTGCACCTGTAGAAACTAAATCAGCGATAGCGTCTGCAAGGCCAGCGCGAGGCGCGACTTCAACCGAACCTGTTAGCATACAAGTGCTGAACTCAACACCCTGCTCGTCCATGTAGGCTTTAAGTAGTTGTGGGTAGGTTGTCGCAATACGTTTGCCCGCTAAGTCTTGTGGGCCGTTGTATTCTTCGTCTTTATTAATAGCGATTGAAAGGCGGCAACCACCGAAGTCTAAACGACGTAGTGTGCGGAACTCTGAAGGCTCTTTAAGAGCAACACGATCTAGACGAACTTCTTCTAGTTCATTTTCACCGATGAAACCAAGGTCAACTACACCATCCATGATAAGACCTGGGATGTCGTCATCACGAACGAGTAACAAGTCGATTGGCATATTTAGTGAGTGAACCACTAGGCGCTCACCCATGATATTAAATTTAACACCACATTTTTTAAGTAGGTCTTGGCACTCTTTACTTAAGCGACCTTTCTTTTGAATTGCGATTCTTAGGCGTTGTGTCTGCATTGCTGTATCCCTGTGCAAATATTTGAATTTATTGATTATTTAAAAGCGCTAAAACTAAAAAACCCTCGGGGACTTTGTCATCCCGAGGGTTTAAATCTAAATTCTTTTGACTTAACCTCCGGGAGTAATCTTGCTCCCGGGTATACGTAAATCTCCCCGAAAGACTAGATAGGGTGATGATGGTGATGAATGTTCATTACTAATTTACGCATACTTATCAGCTCTTAGGTTGTTTGCTGTCTTGTCTCCACACTAACTAAGCTGACATCCTTTTTCAACCATTTATTCGAACTTTTTTCACGAAACTTAAAATTAAATTAACAGGCACAAAAAAGGGAGGCAAACGCCTCCCTGATAGTTTACTGATTAACTTTCAATTTTAGCTTTTGCACGTCGCCATTTTGCAGCGAGAGAAGTAAGCCAATGCAAAACATACAGCAACAAACGTTAGAGACGCTGCGCCAAATGCGATGCCAATTGAAGATGTCATACCTAGAGTGATGAAACCAATGCACGATACGAACGCTACAGACAACGCGTATGGAAGCTGAGTCGAGACGTGGTCGATGTGGTTACAACGAGCACCAGTAGAAGACAGAATCGTCGTATCTGAGATTGGAGAACAGTGGTCACCAAATACTGCACCCGCTAGAACCGCACTTAGCATTGGAAGAATCAGTGCGATATCCGATGCTGCAGCCATATCACCCGCGATTGGTAGCATGATACCGAACGTACCCCAAGATGTACCTGTAGAGAACGCCATAACGCCCGCTAGAAGGAACAACATAACCGGTAACCAGTGGTAATCAATGCTGCCTGTTACTAGAGACGATAGGTAAGAACCCGTTTTCATGTCGCCGATAACAGAACCGATAGTCCATGCAAACACAAGAATCAGAATCGCGCCAAACATAGAGCTAGCACCGATCCACATTGTTCTTGCGATATCAGTCATAGATAGCTTTTGCTTGAATACTGTCGCTAGTGCTACTAGTAAGCCAATAACACCACCGTAAACAAGAGACTTACCTACATCCGTGTTTTCGAATGCGCCTAGAAGGTTGAATGCTTGGCCATCAGCAGCCAGCGCTTGGCCGCCTGTGTAAAGCATTGCAGCCACTGTCGCTACAATTAGCGATACGATTGGCATAACAAGATCAGAAACTGAACCGTTTTCGCTCTCTTCGATATCTAACTCTTCGTTTAGATCGTGAGCTTGCTTTTGATCGTTGTCACCTTCAAAGCCACGGCCTTGAGATGCTTCGATCTCATGCTCACGCATCTTACCAACGTCTAGACCGAACCATGCTACTGCGAACACCATTAGTAGTGCGAATACAGCGTAGAAGTTCATTGGGATAAGACGAACGTAAGCACCCAGTGCAGAATACTCTGTCACACCGTGTGTCACTAAGATGCCACCAATGATCGTGATGATGTAAGCACCCCAGCTAGAAGCAGGCATGATCACACACATAGGAGCAGCAGTTGAATCTAGGATATAAGCAAGCTTAGCGCGAGATACATAGAAGCGGTCTGTTACAGGACGAGAGATAGCACCAACCGCTAGGCTGTTAAAGTAGTCATCAACAAAGATGAATACACCTAAGAAAGCAGCAAGTAGTTTTGAACCACGTTTGCTCTTAACGCGAGACTGTGCCCACTCCGCGAATGCGCGAGTACCGCCAGACAGTGTTAATAATGCCGTTGTCATTCCAAGAATAATTAGGAATGCAATGATGCTCATGTTCCAAGTGTTGATGCCACCATCTTCGATGAAAACACCAGATGCTTTAGTAAACACGTAGCTAGCTGCGTTACCTACTGAGTAATCAGCAAGTAGAATCGCACCCATGATGATACCGACACCCAAAGAAACCAATACACGGCGGGTAACAATAGCAAGGCTCAAAGCCACAAGGGGCGGAAGCAAAGATAAAGGTGATGTTGCAAAATCTATTAAATTCATGATCTTCAAAAACCAGTTTTTTATTTGGCTAGAGATCTACTGCAGACAAACTTGATACGGCTGACCAAGCTCATGTTGAACTAAGCGAAAGGGAAGTGAACACTTCACCCAACCCTACAGTAGCGCTCCATAGTTTAAAATTAAGACTATGGCAGTGTTGTACCTATTGAGCACAACCCCAGCAAATTGCTTAGATATACAATTTACTTCGGCAATTACACCTTTCATTCCCGTTCATTGGCATCACCCCAACGGAAGTTACTTTTTATAATTGCACCTCTACGTGCGATAACATTATTAACCGTGTAAACCAGAGTTTAACAACAAATTAACCAACACCTCGCATCAGGTAGCCGCAATTGTACTCATCAAGAGCAACAATGCAACATATCATTCCGAGAAAAATAGCTTTTTGTTAATGAACTAATCAATAGAAGAATAGTCTACATAAGTTGACTACTCCACCTGTCACATATCATTTTTTAAGATATTCTTAATAATTATTATAAATTCAATAGAAATACTGCTCTGAATTTTCAACTATTCATCTCACTTTTATATTTAAATATGTAATAGAAGAAATACTATTTGTTTTATTCCTAGGCTCTGTTTATTATTAGGAAGATTATTTAGTTTACCTTGATGGAAAATATCATGTCTGAATTAACAAAAACTCTATTAAATATCCGCAGCCTTCGTGCGTTCTCACGTGAATTAACTCTTGAGCAACTTGAAGAAGCGCTAGACAAGCTGACTATTGTTGTACAAGAGCGTCAAGAGTCTGAAGCTGAAGAGCGTGCTGCTAAAGCAGAGCAAGAAGCTAAGCTTTCTGCTATTGCTGAACAAATTGCAAAAGACGGAATTGATGTTGCCGATCTTATTGCTGCACTTTCTGGTGAAGCAAAATCTAAAACAACAAAAGCTAAACGCGCTCCTCGCCCAGCGAAATACAAATACGTAGACGCAAACGGCGACGAGAAGACTTGGACAGGTCAAGGCCGTACGCCTTCAGCTATCCAAGAACAGCTAGATGCTGGTAAATCTCTAGAAGAGTTTGCTATCTAAACATTTAGTTTACTTAGTGAGTAATCAATTACACGCTAAGCGATAGAATTAATATTTAAGTCGACCAAAGTATTATTTACGACTTCAATATATTCAGAAACAAAAAAGGCTCCTTTCGGAGCCTTTTTTATATTTGTACTATCAGTATTAGAAACCAACTGATACTGATAGTACTACTGATTAAAGAAAGTAACTTATCTTTCCCAGTACGCTTCTTCTAGGCTATCTTCTCTTTCAGGAAGGCCACGAGATAAACGTGGAGAGTGTTGAACCAACACTTCATAGCTAGCACGGTTAGAATATTTACAAACTTGTGAGAACGAAGAGTACGTCAAGAATGAATGTTGGTGTTTACTTGAGTTTGGCACGTTTTCTTTGTGGTACTTATTAGCAGCCATATCATGTAATAAAGCTGATAACGCAGCATCACCTGCACCATTGGTATTTTTGATCTTTTCTGGTCCACCCATGTATGGCGCAATGTGCGAATACACTTTAGTTGGGTTTTCACATAAATCTTTATGCGCAGGACGGCTAAATTCAAAACGGTTGAATTCCGCAATTGAACCTGGAAGTAAAGGCAGTGACGTTTCACGCTTAGCTGCATCTTCTGTATAACCAGCCATAAATAGGCCAACAGGTCCCGCAGTACATAGAACAAGGTCTACCCAGTCTAGCGCTTTATCTGATGCAGCCAGTGGATCGCTTTCACCCGTTAACGCTTCAGCTTCGTCTTCATTCATTGCAACAACCGTTACGTGTTGCTCAAGGAAATCTTTCCAGAATTCTGGATCATCTTGAATAACGAACTTAGTACCTAGTGTAAGAACGACTGGCACATCGTATTTCTTCGCGTATTCGATCGCTTTCATTGTTGCTTCAGGCATCGGGTCGCCTGGCTTACAGCGAACTAAATAAGCCGTTAAAACTAAAGCAGAAGCACTTTTGAAGATTTTTTCAGGAATGCTTTCTGGTTTTAATTGGTTCATTTGTCCTTCGCTAATTGCGAAAGTACGTTCACCGTCTTCTGTAATTAATGCAAAGCAGCGACCAATTGCGCCATCTACCCCTTGTAAATGGTTCAGATCCATTCTGCTTGATGTATTACATAAATAGCGATAACCGTAACTACCAATCTTAATATCTTGGCTCATTACACCTAACAGTGTAGAACGGTCATCCGCTAGCACTGAATAGTTGTGTAATGTGTTACCAATTGTGCCACCAGCGTATTCATTGGTAATCAGGCACTGCTCTTTTAATTCTTGATACAAAGATTCAGCGGCTGCGTCGCCAATAACCAGTGAATGTCCCTTGCTCAAACCATACTTCTCAATAAGTTCAGAACTCACCTTTGCTTCAATATCCACCAATGTTTGGTCAATACCGATAATATGAGTGCGTGACATTCTTTTACTGCTTTGAGCTTGGCTCACTAGAGGATCACGAGCGTGAACCGGAAAGTAGTGCTTTGATTTACGTTGTCCAGGGAATTTCATAGGGCTAGTCTAAGTCAAGGGGAAATAGGTGGCGGATTCTACCGCGCTATATTTAACGCGGCAATCTTTCAAACTATAGCAAACGTTTGCTGAAGGTTTTTTTTATTCGCCTTCCATAAAGCTTAAATCAGGCAGCATGCCCAAATGCTCTGCGTAACGTTTTTGATTAAACTCCGCGCCGTTTTTCATAACGTCAAATACTTCAATTGCCAGTGCACATGCCATAGCCGCAATTGCTTCTTCACGTGGAGTGCCTGTCATCATTAAACGCATCAACGTCTCTTTCACTTTCACTGGTTCGCCATCTTCAAGCTGGTTCTCGATGATCTCAATCAGCTCTTCTTCTTGCATAAATTCATTTTGTTCAGACATTTTTTTATCTCAGGTCTTGGATTTCGAGCGACTATGCCACATATACTTCTGACATCATAGCGACTCACCTCGCTCTCATGCGATTCTCTAACAAAGTCAGCGCACTATTTGTGCAAATGAAACTGTGATTCCGGTCTCGGATCTGTCACGGCGTTTCTCTTTCTGTTAGAATCTGCGACCAAGTAATAGTAACGGTGTTTAGACATGTCAGATATCAGCTCTGGAAACAGCGAAAAGAAAGTAATTGTCGGTATGTCCGGCGGTGTAGATTCGTCAGTATCGGCGTATCTTCTTCAGCAACAAGGCTATCAGGTAGAAGGCCTTTTCATGAAAAACTGGGAAGAAGACGATAACGAAGAATACTGCACGGCAGCTGAAGATCTTGCTGATGCTCAAGCGGTATGTGACAAACTAGGTATCCACCTTCACACTATCAACTTTGCTGCAGAATACTGGGACAACGTATTCGAATACTTCCTTGAAGAGTACAAGGCAGGTCGTACACCTAACCCAGATATCCTTTGTAACAAAGAAATCAAATTTAAAGCATTCTTAGAGTTTGCGGATGAAGTGCTAGACGCAGACTACATTGCGATGGGTCACTACGTTCGTCGTACTTTCCCAACTCAAGAAGAGCTTGATGCTGGCGTAAAACCAGAAATGCTACGCGGTCTAGACAGCAACAAAGACCAAAGTTATTTCCTATACACGCTAAGCTCAGATCAAGTGGCACGCAGCCTATTCCCTGTCGGTGAATTAGAGAAGCCAGAAGTGCGACGTATTGCTGAAGAGCAAGACTTGATCACAGCTAAGAAGAAAGATTCAACAGGCATCTGCTTTATCGGTGAGCGCAAGTTCACTGAGTTCCTAGGCAAATACCTACCAGCACAACCGGGTAACATCGAAACACCTGAAGGCCAAGTGATTGGTCAACACCAAGGTTTGATGTACCACACGCTAGGTCAGCGTAAAGGCCTTCATATTGGCGGCACTAAAGGTGGTGGCGGTAACGAAGAACCATGGTTTGTTGGTGAAAAAGACCTTAAGCGTAATGTACTTATCGCAGTACAAGGTAAAGACCACCCTCTTCTGAAATCAGAAGGCTTGATCGCATCTCAACTTCATTGGGTAAATCGCACACCAATTACTGAAGTTATGACATGCACGGTAAAAACACGTTACCGTCAAACAGATATTCCTTGTACAATCATCCCAATTGATGATGAGAACATTAAGGTTATTTTTGATGAGCCACAAATCGCAGTGACCCCAGGTCAATCTGCAGTGTTCTACCAAGGCGAAGTATGTCTTGGTGGTGGTATCATCGAAAAGCGCATCTAATCAATCAAACGACAAACGATAGAAGACAACTAGGAGTTACTACGTGGCTAATACACTTTATGACCGTACTATTGCTTTCGCCGGAATTTGCCAAGCTGTGGCTTTGGTTCAACAAGTAGCGAAAGACGGCCATTGTGATAAAGATGCCTTTGAAGCTTCACTCAGTGCCATTTTAAATACCAACCCATCGAATACCGTGGGCGTATTTGGACGTGAAGCGAACCTAAAGCTTGGCCTTGAGTGCTTAGTAAAAGGTATCGATAGTACTCCAGCAGGTAGCGATATCACGCGTTACATCATCAGCTTGATGGCGCTTGAGCGTAAGCTGTCTTCTCGCAACGACTCTATGTCTCAGCTTGGTGACCGCATTCAAACTGCAGAGCGCCAAACTGAACACTTTGATCTGTTTGACGAGCAAATGATCAGCAACCTTGCAAGTATCTACCTTGATGTCGTCAGCCCTATCGGCCCTCGCATTCAGGTTTCTGGTACTCCGTCTGTACTTCAGCAGACATCGAGCCAACATAAGGTTCGCGCACTGCTTCTATCAGGGATTCGAAGCGCTGTGTTATGGCGTCAAGTTGGCGGTAAACGTCGCCACCTTATCTTCGGTCGTAAGAAGATGATCGAGCAGGCTCAAATCCTACTAGCTCGAATGTAGTTTATTAGCTCGCGCCTCGTCGCGAGCTTGTTTTTTGTATCAACACAACTCTCACGCAAACGATTGCGCAATGTGCGTGACAATTGAGATTGTTACTGGTATAAACCTCTCAAAATTTAGAAAACTCAATTCAGGAGAACACCATGGAACTGTCAGCATTGACTGCTGTTTCACCAGTAGACGGCCGTTACGGAAGTAAGACTATTGCATTACGCAGCATCTTTAGTGAGTTTGGACTACTAAAGTACCGCTCTATCGTTGAAATTCGTTGGTTACAAAAGCTTGCAGCAACTGATGCAATCAAAGAAGTACCAGCGTTCAGTGCAGAAGCTAACCAGTTTCTTGATGAACTAGCCGCTAACTTCAGCGAAGAAGATGCTCTACGTATCAAAGAGATCGAGCGCACGACTAACCACGACGTTAAAGCGGTTGAGTACTTCTTGAAAGAGAAAGTTGCTGGCGTTCCTGAACTTCACGCTGTAAACGAATTTATTCACTTTGCATGTACTTCTGAAGACATCAACAACACCTCTCACGCGCTTATGCTTAAAGAAGCTCGTGACACAGTGATTCTTCCAGAAATCCGTAACGTAATTGATGCTATCAAAGCACTTGCGAACGAGTACCGTGATATTCCATTACTGTCTCGTACACACGGTCAGCCAGCTTCTCCTTCTACTATGGGTAAAGAGATGGCTAACGTTGCGTACCGTATGGAACGTCAATACAAGCAAATCGAAAACGTTGAGATCCTAGCGAAAATCAACGGTGCTGTAGGTAACTACAACGCACACCTTTCTGCATACCCAGAAGTTGAATGGCACCAGTTTAGCGAAGAGTTCATCACTGAATCTCTTGGCGTAACTTGGAACCCGTACACAACTCAAATCGAACCTCACGATTACATCGCTGAGCTATTCGATGCAATTGCTCGTTTCAACACTATCCTTCTAGACTTCGACCGTGACGTTTGGGGCTACATCGCTCTTGGTCACTTCAAGCAGAAGACTATTGCTGGCGAAATCGGTTCTTCGACAATGCCGCATAAAGTTAACCCAATTGACTTCGAAAACTCTGAAGGCAACCTTGGTCTAGCGAACGCAGTATTCAGCCACCTTGCACAAAAACTTCCAGTTTCTCGCTGGCAGCGTGACCTTACTGACTCTACGGTTCTTCGTAACCTAGGTGTGGGTGTTGGCTACGCAATCATTGCATACACTTCGACTCTGAAAGGTATTAGCAAGCTTGAAGTTAACCGCGCTGCGCTACTTGCTGAACTAGACAAGAACTGGGAAGTATTGGCTGAACCAGTACAAACAGTAATGCGTCGTTACGGCATCGAAAAACCATACGAGAAGCTAAAAGAGCTAACTCGTGGTAAACGTGTAGATGGCGAAGGCATGCGTGCATTCATCGATGGTCTTGAGATCCCTGAAGACGAGAAAGTTCGCCTGAAAGAGATGACTCCAGCGAACTACATCGGCCAAGCAATCGAGCTAACTGACAAACTGTAAGGTTCGAATTTCGAATCACAGAATAGACTAAGGCTTCCCATGTGGAAGCCTTTTTGTTGAGCGGAACAAAGTGTATTGAGCACAAGAGACGTCAGCAAAATAATACAAAGCAACCCAGTATCATTACCCTACTCATCTCAATCCGTGCGATATCAACCAATCAATATCGTAATGCTTCATCACCAGTAACCCTCTATCGCCAGACACCTATTCCTCGAATACTTACTGTCTTAGATGCCAAGATCAAAAAAGACCTCCCGAAGGAAGCCTTTCAAATGTATCTTGTCGATTAGCGACTGAAGAATACGTAGCGATTACATGTTACGTAGAGAAGCAATACGCTTGTCTAGCGGCGGGTGGCTCATTAGAAGCTCTGTTAGAGACTTCTTACCGTTGATACCAAATGCCATCATAGAACCTTCTAGTTGTGGCTCATGGCTCACCTTTAGGCGCTCTAGCGCTGCAATCATCTTCTCTTTACCTACTAGGTTCGCTGCACCTGCATCGGCATGGAATTCACGATGACGGCTGTACCACATCGTAATGAAGCTTGCTAAGAAACCAAATACCAATTCCAACACCATAGACACACCGAAGTACACCATCATGTTGCTGCCACCCTCTTCTTCGTTGTCATTCGACGCAACAATGTTGGCGATGAAACGAGATAGGAAGATAACGAACGTGTTCACTACACCTTGCATTAACGTCATGGTCACCATATCACCGTTCGCGATGTGGCTCACTTCATGCGCTAATACTGCTTCAGCTTCATCACGCGTCATGTTGTGCAGCAGGCCTGTTGATACTGCTACCAATGAATCGTCACGCTTAGCACCTGTCGCGAATGCGTTGATGTCTGGCGAGTCGTAGATCGCCACTGTTGGCATACCAATACCAACTTGTTGAGATTGACGGCTTACCGTCTCCATCAACCAATGTTCTGTTTCGTTACGTGGGCTTTCAATGACCATGCCGCCTACCGAGCGTAGCGCCATTTTCTTCGACATCATTAATGAAATGAATGAGCCGCCAAAACCAAATACCGCAGCCATCACCAATAAACCTGAGAGGCTACCGGGTTGCATACCTGTAACTGCGTATACAACATTAAGAACAACACTTAGTACCAATACAACCGCTAGGTTAGTTGCAAGGAACAACATTACTCGCTTCATTACTTATCTCCGCATGAAAGCTGTTTTTATAAAACTTATTGTTATAGACAAGGCAGACAGCAATAGATTCCAACCTTGAAGACTTATACTTACTTATACATATAGTCTTAGATTAAGAAAACAAGGTTAAGCATTAAATTGCAACATTTGATTACGAGACCATATCCGAATTAAATCCACTCTATTAGACCTAAGTCGTATGGTGTCGATATAACAATCCGTTTACAGTGACTTCAGATGATTTATTGGCTAGTCCATGTACAAAAAGGAAAGGATCATGGTTGAAGGTACTAACACTCAAATGGCTATCGATTTACTGTGCTGTCACCTAGGGATTACTGAAGAAGAAGCGAAAAAGCAGGTTGGAATCCTAACACCGCAAACGGCACAGACAAAAATCACAGAAACTCAGCAAGCTTTAATGGGACTGACTAAAGAACATTAGTTCTAAGCTTGTTTATTAAAAGACCGGTTGTTTATCAACTCAAGGTCTAAAGGCTTAAAATAGCAAAAGGGCTGCAATCGCAGCCCTTTTCTTATTTAGTACATAACGTGGTAATTAAAGCTCAAGCAATGGCTGTACATTAATGTACTTGCCAATATTCTTAGACTTCGCTTTTGGTACGTAAGGGATCTCACCTAACTTTGGTGCACCTAGCTTATCTTCAAGCATCGCAATAATATCAGCGTAATGTTCAGTGCCTGGATTAATACGGTTTGCTACCCAACCAACTAAGTTTAGTCCGTCAGCACGAATCGCTTCAGCAGTTAGCAGTGCGTGGCTCAAACAACCAAGCTTAATACCAACAGTTAGGACAACTGGAAGCTGCTCTTTCTTAACCCAACTAGATAAGTATTCGTCATCTGAAACGGGTACACGCCAACCACCAGCACCTTCAACTAAAACGATGTCAGAGTTTTGCTTATGCTCTTCTAGCTTCGCTGATAATACCGCTTCATCAACCACGACACCGTCATGCTTTGCCGCGATGTGAGGCGATGATGGTAGCAACAATGCATACGGGTTAACGTCTTCGTAAGCAACATCTTGCGTCGCAGCTTCTTGAAGGTGCAATGCATCACTGTTACGTAACCCTTCAGGGTATTGTTCACACCCTGCAGCAACTGGTTTATAACCAATTGTTGATAAATCCTGTGCGGCCAAAGCTTGAAGAATCGCTTTTGAAACCACAGTTTTTCCCACTTCGGTATCCGTACCTGCAATGAATAATGCATCAATCATAATTGAATAACCCCTAAACAAACTTGATATGTTGCTGGTAAGAAACCTTGATGGTTTTTAAACTCTCGATATTCCCGTTCAACAAGCTGCAACATGCGGCGACTTGTTAAACCTTGTGAGCGACCACTTACGTGATTAGCGCCGATACCTTTAAGGTCGCGCATCAGTTCAAACGCAGTGTCGTACCAAACGGTGATGGTGGGCAAGTCTAGTTGATGAGCAGTACAGCTAGATTGCGCTAACGCAATTTTTACCTTATTGATTGTAATAAAATGGTTAACGTGTTGATGTGCGTCAATTTTGGACCACGACTTTTTCAGTTCAAACAGCGACCCATCAAGCAAAGTTGAGAAAATAACACGCCCACCAGCCGCTGTAACACGCTTCATCTCTCTCAAAGGCGACGACAAATCGTCACACCATTGCAACGCAAGGCTAGAGAAAACGATGTCAAAGCACCCATCTTCAAACGGCAATTGTTCGGCATCGGCTTGTTGATATAAAGATACAGATGCACCACACCGCTTCTCTGCTGTTGCTAGCATTCCAACAGAAAGATCAGCGCAAACCACTTCGGCGCCTCGTTTTACAAGTTGCTCGGAGAAATAGCCAGTACCACAACCTAGATCCAGCACCTTAAAGCCTGACAGATCGCTGGGTAATTTATCCAGTAATCGGTAGCCGACATCGCGCTGGAACTCAGCGTGCTTGTCATAGGTTGTCGCTGCTTTACCGAAGGCTTCGGCAATCGCACTCTTATCTTGGCCTACGTAATTATGCACTACTGCTTCTTGTGACATTTACTGAGCCTCTTTCTTTAATTCAAAGCTTGGTTCTATGCTTGGTTGGCTTCCAGAGTCGTTGCTTCGCTCTATTGCTTGAAGCAACGAGTCAGTTAGCTGAAGAATCTGTTCCTGACTGTGGTTGGCCGTTAAGGTAATTCGTAAACGAGCAGTCCCTGTCGGAACGGTTGGTGACCTTATCGCTGTTACCCAAACTTGGTTACGCTTTAATTCTTCGGCAATAGATAATGCAGCTTGAGCTTCGCCAATAACGAACGGCTTGATTGGGGTCTGAGTATCAACAAAGCCTTTCACGCCACTCATCTGCTCAGCATAAAGGGCGCCAAGTTCTGTCAACTTCTCACGACGCCACTCTTGCGTCTGAATCATCTGACAAGCATGAGACAAAGCCACCGCTTGTGAAGGGGGCATCGCTGTCGAATACACATGATGACGAGCAAACTGAGTTAAGTAGTCACCCACCTCTGACGAACAAAGAATCGCAGCACCAGAAAGGCCAAATGCTTTACCAAAGGTCACCACCAAGATATCAGGTGAGATTTGTGCCGCACTGCAGCTCCCAGCCCCTTTATCACCTAATACGCCAATACCGTGGGCATCATCAACCGCCAACCAACTGTCGTATCGATTAGTCAGGTTAAATATCTGGCTCAGAGGCGCTTGATCGCCGTCCATGCTGAACACACCCTCAGTCACGACCAAGGATTGTGGAGTGCGACTCAAGAGCGACTCTAAATGTTGCGTGTCGTTGTGCTTAAAGCGTTTCATGGTTGCAGGTGAAAGTATCCCCGCTTCCATCAGGGAGGCGTGGTTAAGTTTGTCTTGCAACAGAGAGTCGTCTTTTTCGAGCAGAGAAAACAACAAGGCTTGATTAGCACTGAAACCAGAACTAAAGAGAATGGCACGTTCAAAGCCGAGCCATTCACACAACTGAGCCTCTAAATTTCGATGAGCAGGACTAAAACCTGTGACCAATGGCGATGCCGCACTGCCGGCACCATACTGAGAAAGTCCAGTTTGCCACGCATTCACCAACTCAGGATCGTTTGCCAAGCCTAAGTAATCATTACTCGAAAAATTAATGAAGCTAGAACCTTTGCTAGTAAGCAAAGGACCATTACTGTTTTCTAACACCTTAAGTTGACGAGTTAACCCTTGCTCACGGCGATGAGCAAGAGCACTTTTGATACGAAGTTTAAACAGTGGCATCGTAGAACATGTCATCTTTCGTTGGACGAGCAGCAACGCGCTCCACCACTTGATCTAACAGTTCGTTTTCTTGAATTTCATCAGGCTTCTGAGCCACTTGTTGGCTGTTGATACCTAACTTCTTAAACAGCTGCATATCCGTGTCTTCATCTGGGTTTGGTGTAGTCAGTAACTTACAACCGTAGAAGATAGAGTTCGCGCCAGCCATGAAACACATCGCTTGCATCTGTTCATTCATATTCTCACGACCCGCTGATAGACGAACCGCAGACATTGGCATCATGATACGAGCAATGGCAATCAGTTTGATAAAATCGAAAGACTCAACATCGTCGACGTTTTCCATCGGTGTGCCTTTCACTTTTACGAGCATGTTGATTGGCACACTTTCAGGGTGTACAGGAAGGTTAGCAAGTTCAACAAGTAAGCCGGCACGGTCATTGGTGCTTTCACCCATACCAATAATACCACCAGAGCAGATCTTCATACCGGCATCACGCACGTGAGATAAGGTATCTAAACGATCTTGGTAAGTACGAGTAGTAATGATGCTGCCGTAAAACTCAGGAGACGTATCAAGGTTATGGTTGTAGTAATCCAAACCCGCATCCGCTAACTCACCCGCTTGATCGGGCGTTAACATGCCCAGTGTCATACAGGTTTCCAAACCCATGCCTTTCACACCTTTGATCATGTCGGTAAGGTGAGGCATATCGCGCTCTTTCGGGTTTTTCCATGCAGCGCCCATACAAAAGCGAGTTGAGCCCGCATTCTTAGCTTTTAGCGCAGCATCCAAAACACGCTCGACTTCCATTAAGCGTTCTTTGTCGACATCCGTTCGGTAGTGAGCACTTTGAGGGCAGTACTTACAATCTTCAGGACAAGCACCCGTCTTTATCGATAGAAGCGTACTCACTTGCACGTGGTTATGCTCTTGGTACCGTCTATGAACGACTTGAGCTTCAAACATTAAATCCATAAACGGTTTTTCAAGCAGTGCTGTTACTTCAGCGACTGTCCAGTCATGACGAACTTCCACGTGTCGATCCTTTTTTATTATTTGATGTTTCATCTCTATCAATAGAGATTGCATTTATGCTTGGCTAGTCTACCGACAAGCTTTAGACTGTCAACACATTGATAATATCAAAAGTTTACATCTGGTTATTTTTTAATCACACCAAGAATGGAAGTTACTATGGATCTCGCCTTTGATCGCCAGCATATCTGGCATCCCTACACATCAACGTTAACACCTCTGACCTGCTATCCAGTCACCAATGCAGACGGTGTTTACCTAGAATTAGAAGGCGGAAAACGAATTATTGATGGTATGTCATCTTGGTGGTCAACCATCCACGGCTACAATCATCCAGAGCTCAATGCTGCGGCTCACAGCCAAATCGATAAGGTTTCACACGTTATGTTTGGCGGTATCACCCACCAGCCCGCTATCGATTTATGTAAGAAGTTGTTAAAACTTGCGCCAAGTAATCTAGAGCACGTATTCTTGGCCGATTCAGGTTCAGTGGCCGTGGAAGTTAGCCTTAAGATGGCACTGCAGTACTGGCATGCTAAAGGGCAACCTCGTTCAAAGTTCCTAACGCTAAGAGATGGTTACCACGGCGATACCTTCGCGGCAATGTCGGTGACCGATCCAGATAACTCGATGCACAGCCTCTACAAAGGCTTTTTGCCTGAGCACATTTTCGCTGATTCGCCAAAAACCGGCTTTTGGGATGAGTGGAATTCAAGTGACATCAATAGCTTTCGAGAGAAACTCACAGCCCATCATGAAGAGGTTGCCGCCGTAATCTTAGAGCCTATCGTTCAAGGCGCTGGCGGCATGCGCATCTACCACCTTGAGTTCCTAAAACAAGTTCGCTTGCTGTGTGATGAATTCAACGTATTACTTATCTTGGATGAGATTGCGACCGGATTTGGCCGAACAGGCAAACTGTTCGCCTGTGAGCATGCCGATGTTCAACCAGATATCTTATGCGTTGGAAAGGCGTTAACTGGCGGCTATATGACGCTGTCAGCGACGCTTGCGAGCAAAGAAGTCGCAGACACCGTATGTGGCGGTGAAGCGGGGTGTTTTATGCACGGGCCAACCTTTATGGGCAACCCTTTAGCTTGTGCTGTGGGTGCAGCAAGTTTATCCATCATCGAGCAAGGCCATTGGAAAAATCAGACTCAACAGATTGAACAGCTCTTTTCTGAGTTGTTACCACCGTTGCGAGAACATGAACTGGTTAAAGACGTGCGTTGGTTAGGCGCTATTGGCGTTGTTGAAACACATACACCTGTCGATATGGAAACCATTCAAGCGCACTTTGTAGAGCAAGGTGTTTGGATCCGTCCTTTTGGTAAGTTAATTTATATGATGCCTCCCTTCATTAGCCAACCGGAACATATCGAACAGCTTGTTTCATCGATCGATAAAGCACTCCGACAACCTGCTTGCTTCAAGCCAAGTTGATTTAACAAACGTCATTTAGAAATACCAAAAGCCTATAAGCCGCCCATAAATACCAACGGCGGCTTATCCTTCACGCGAAAAATCAGATAGCCATAAAAACGTCTCTAACCGTTGTTTCATCTCGATAACACCCAAAAATAAAATTAATCTTCACCACAAAAATAATTAGCAAAAGAGTATTAGCTGTTGGATAAATAGCCGTCATAAAATAACGAGACTTTTTTAATTCTCTAATCTTATGAAAACCTATCTCTCTTGTTTTTTTGTTTTATTCTCACTGTCTTTTCCGTGTGTTGCTTCGGAAATGGTGCTTAATTCTAATCAGACAGATTACTTGCAGGCAAAAAAAACGATTGTCATTGCTAAGCCTACTCACCTATTTAACCGGGCGTGGGAGGATGTGTTCGTCAATAGAAATAAAGGCAATTCGGCCGAAGTCGTTCGGACGCTTGAAGAGAAGCTTAATGTCAATATTGAAATAAAAGAATATTTCTCGTCACGTGCTCTGCTTGATGCTGTAGCGAAAGGAGAAGTCGACTTAACTCTAGGTTATGCTGAAACACGTCAGCGATCAGAGCAATTTATTTTTTCCAATACGCTCTATAACGTGCCTAACGTTTTTTGGTTTAAAGACGAAGCAGCTCAAACCAAATCCAAGCATGAACTCATGTGGGCTTGTATTCGAAATTCACTGTTTTGTCAGATAATTAAAGATTTGGGAATCACGAAAATATTGATGGTAAATAGCGCATCAGAGCTCTTTACAACCCTCGCTGTAGGCACTGCTGATGCAACAGTCATCGATTTAACGTCAGTCCAGAGTTACTATTCCGTTGTGACACCAGGAGAATGGCAAGGCACAATTTCATTTTCAAAAAATCTAGCTCCATTCCCCATTCAAGTATTAATGAGCAAGGAATCAACTCAACTAAAAACAATCATTGATGCATTGCTGAAACACCAAATCAAAGATATCACTCAAATATCATCGAACTATTTCTACCACTTTTATGATGACATCATAAATCAAGTTATAGAAAGCCAATATGGACATCGTTCGATTAGGTATACGGTCAGTGAAAACATCTACCCCTATTCATATTTCGATCCTACAACACAACAAACGGTCGGTTTCATTCACGACGCGATCACTCTCATTTCGAGAAAGCTTGGAGTAAGCTTCGAATACGTGCAGCCTAAAGGAAAAGATGTCATTGAAATGCTGCGTACTAAAGAAATCGACTTTTTACCCGGTTTCGATGTAGAAAACCCAAATAATAACGAATTTATTTTTAGTGAACCTTTTATGAAGCTTCATTGGGCCTATATTGCAACGAACAAAAATGTAGACACTAAACGAACAGCGATTCTTGATAGAACCGGGTACTTTATACAGAAAGAGTCATTAAAATTAGATTTCAGTGACGCCGTCATGTACCAAGATATAAAAACTCTTGCTAAAGACATGAGTAATGGAAAGATCACCCACGCTTACATTCCACAAAGTATAGCGAATCTATACGTTTACAACGGGTATTCCGACATATTTCACATTGAAGCTCGAGATAATGCAGCTTCATTGTTCAAAAATATAGGTGTGATATTACATCAGGACTCAACGTTTCTTCAAAGCGTCATCAACTCAGCGATTTCTTTAACAACACAAAACGAAATCGATCTTCTAACTCTCAAGCACCACAATATAACAGCACAATACGGCTATAGCGAAGAACGTATTGTTCTTTATACGTTAGCCGTTTCTAGCTTTATTTTCGTTCTAGTGACTTATGGATTAGTCAAAACTAGGCGTCTTTCCATTTCACTAAACAAAGCAAAACAATCAGAACAACGAAGTTACAAACAAATCCAATGGCTAACGACATTACTGGATAGCTTACCAACCTTGATATCGATTCATGATCAAACAAATAAGCTAGTCTTATCCAATAGCGCATTTAACAAACAAAGAGATTTATGTTTAACGGCAGGTAACGATCAAAAATCTTGCTGGCTTAAACAGGCCGAAAGCCAAGCTCAAAACACATTAGCTCTTGGTATCTGGAAAACAATAAAGTGTCACTGTAGTGGACACGAAAAACACTTCAGAGTAATTCGACAACGTGTAATGAATAGCTCAGACGAGAGCTATTACACAGTCACTGTGTTAGATGATTTAACGAGATGGGAAGCTCAACAACGCGAACTAGAAATTTCGAACACAAAAGCCCAAGAAGCTATCAAAGCTCGTGATTTATTCCTAGCGATTGTCAGTCATGAACTACGCACACCAATTGCCGCAATGATCGGATTAATGGAGTTACTAAGTACCAAAATTGAATGCAAAGACAATATGGAACTGTTATCGAATGCCCAGATATCTGCAGAACGATTGAAATTGCTCGTCAGTGATATTCTCGACATTTCAAAGATGGAGGCAAATCAGCTTCATTTAGAATCTAGAAACAGCAATATTTATCAAGAACTGTGCCCTATTTTTAGGACATTTGAAACACACGCAAGATTAAACAACCTCAACTTTAAAGTGGATTGGAAAACAGGCTCAATCAATACAGCTAGCTTAGATTGGCTGAGAGTAACACAGATACTCAACAACCTACTTAACAACGCGATTAAGTTTACAGAAAGCGGCTTTGTTCTCATTAACGTCGATGTAACTGAGCACCAGTTAAGCCTGTCTATAACAGATACTGGTTGTGGTATGTCTGAGCAGCAAATTACTCGTGCATTCCAACCGTTTGCTCAAGGTGACCATAGTATTAGCCGTCGTTATGGAGGTACTGGGCTAGGTATTACCGTTGTTCAGCGTTTGGTCAACATGATGAATGGTGAGTTAAAGATTGAGAGTAAACAAGGGTTAGGAACAAAGATCTCCGTCACTATCCCCGTGGAAGCAAAATCTTCAATACTAAATACACCTCAGGAAATCAGCACCGAAGATCGAGAAATACTAAGGTGGCTCAAAGCTTGGGGAGTACCTCATCAGAGCTCAAAAGACCAAAATACCTTTAATCTCGTTCGATCTAACCAATGGCAAAATCTATACCCAGATCATTTATTGTCAGCCTTAACCACATCCAGAGATCCGTTGACTTACGATACTGGAAATAGATATCAATTCGAAGGCAACGTATTAATAGCCGATGACGACCCAATCAATCGGTTATTGTTTACTAAACAATTAAAGCAGTTCGGACTTAACGCCATCATAGTCAAAGATGGGCAAGAGGCATTGGATATTTTGAAGCAGAGTGATCAAGTAATTGACTTAGTCATCACCGATTGTCACATGCCAAATATGGATGGGTACGAATTAACTGAAATAATCAAATCATCGCCCGAATTATCTCATTACCCTGTGATTGGTTGTACCGCGGAAGATTCCAAACTGGTAGTAGAAAAAGCTGAACGTGTTGGGATGAACCAAGTGATTTATAAACCTTATTCGTTTAATGAGTTGGCAGTCGCCCTAGAGCAGTTGCTCCCAGCAACTTGCATCAAACAACACCCTGACCAGCCATGGGCAAGCAATTACTCTGAAGACGAACAATTACAGATGGCAAGCGTGATCTTCGAATCGTTCACTGCTGATAAATCAATGTTACAAGACGAAAAAGAGAATATAAAAGAAGTCTCCCATCGAATCAAAGGATCCGCGGGGTTACTTGGTTTAACGACACTTTACCGAGCAGCAAAAGACTGTGAAAAGGACCCGAACAACGCTCAAAAATTAAAACAGCTCACCGATGAGCTAAATAAGTCGATTGAATCGGCGTCTATCATATTAAAAAGGCTAAACCTCCAGTGAAAGTATTGATCGTCGAAGACTCATTGCTCCAAGCAACATCGATAAAAATTTTGCTTAAGAGATACGAAATTAGCAACGTTTATACCGCTTCGAATGGCGAAGAAGCGATCAAAATATGTCAGAATCATAACTTTGACCTCGCTTTCTGTGACTTGCAAATGCCACAAATTGATGGCGTATCTTTGCTAGCATCACCACAAGCGATGAGATCGATTAAACGAGTCGTTATATTAAGTGCCATGGCTAGCTCAGCATTAGAGTCGACCCAAAACATGTGTGTATTAATTGGCTATCAACACGTTGAGGTTATTCGTAAGCCAGTTAAAGACTCACATATCCAACGCTTATTATCTTCTCACTCTTTATCCAATACAGTGAATGCGATTCAGAGCTTACCTGTTGTGTTAAACGATAAACAAGTTCAGTTAGCATTCGAAAAGAATTGGTTCGTTAACGCATATCAAAGTCAGCACGACGTAAACAAAACTCAAGCCGTTGGTGTAGAGCTACTTGCGCGCCTCATGCACCCTGAATTGGGTTTACTCACTCCACTCCACTTCATGGAATCTGTTCGACGCCTTAATTTATTGGATAAGCTGTTTTACAACGTTCTGGAACAAGGGCTAAAAGATATCTCAAAGCTGCGCGAGCCATTAGCTTTTTCCATCAACATCGAGCAATCAACGCTTAGGATCGATGTCGCAGACAAGATAATAAACTTATGCAATGAATACAATGTATCCCCTTCATTGCTCACATTAGAGATAACTGAACACGAAACTTTTTTGCTTGATACCAATTGTTATAAGAATATCGCAAAATTGAGCATGTCCGGTATTGGTCTTTCTGTTGATGATTTCGGGACAGGTTACGCCTCATTATCACAACTCTCGAACTTACCTTTTACCGAGTTAAAGGTGGATCGAAGCTTCGTACATAATGTTAGTTCCAACAAAAAGCATCAAGTGCTAACCAAAGCCTGCATTAATCTGGCCGAAAATTTAGGGCTGTCTTGTATTATCGAAGGTGTTGAGAAACAACAGGATTTTGATTATCTATCTTCAATTGGTATGACAAGATACCAAGGCTACTTCACATCGAAGCCAGCAAGTTTTTCCGAATTAATCTCTCAGAATGATTTGAAATAATGAGGTTAAATCAACTGCAAGTCCTTATTGTTGACGATGCACCAATAGTCCTCTCCACCATACGCAATATGTTGATTTATATTGGATTTCATGAAAAAAACATCTTTCTTTCCACCTCACCAAAAGTCGCGATATCGCTAGTCAATGAAACATCATTTGATGTCATCATTTGTGATTACAATTTTGGCGAGGGCATGAATGGTAAGCAATTATTTGAAGAATTAAAACAAACACGAATGTTAAAAGATGATGGTGTTTTTATACTAGTTACTGGGGAAAACTCAGCTTTTTTTATTAGACCAATTATTGAATTGCGCCCAGATAACTACTTACTAAAACCTTTTAATCGTGAGACCTTAAAATTACGTATTACAGCATCGATTCGTAAGAAGAAAACACTAGAAGAAATCTATAATGCTGATCGAGCGCATCTCTATCGAGAAGGCCTTGAGCATTGTGAAGCTCTATCGCATTTTCACCCAGAGTACTTCTCTACAATCGAACAATTCAGAGGCCATTTCCTTTCTAAACTTGAGCTGTTTGATGAAGCAAAAATAGTGTATGAGAGTGCTATGGCAGAAGGGAATTTCGACTGGGCACAAGCAGGCTTAGCGAACAGCCTAGCTAACTTAGGACAACAGACCGAAGCCAATCAAATCATATCAACATTGATCAAAAACGCACCAAGCAATACGTTGTATCGTGATGAAGCAGCTCATGTGAGTTTGCTCAGTAATCGAATACCAGCTGCGATAGCACACTTCAAACTAGCTAGTAAGTTAACGCCTGGAAACTCAGATCGTGAACTAGCAATTGCCAACCTATGTTTATCCGTTAACGATTCTGAAACCGCACTTAAGCACTACCAAAATTACATTCATTTCAATAAGGATACGTTTCGCGACAATGTGCTAATGAAGCTCAATCACGTTAGGTTTCTTTTATATTCAGCTTCCGATGATATTAATAAGCAACAGAAACTCGAACAAGTTAACTTCATTCTGAGTAAAGTCTGGGAAGAGCAAATCCCTGAGATCCACTGCGACCTTGCACTTATCGCTGCACATATTTCGTTTGAAAAAAAAGAGTACAAAAAATCGATTAATCTCTTAACTGATCTACACAACGGTAACCAATTCAGAGAATTTTCGACCATTTATCATCATGCGTGGTTACTCGACAAAATGAGTTGTGAGTGCGAATTCAAAATAGCGGTCCAGCGAAGTAAGATTTTAATCATTAAAACAGAAAGTTCGGCGATCATATCAAGTCAAATGACAATGTTAAATGAACTAAACAGTCAAAATCATCGAAAAATACGATGGCTGAAAGAGCAGAATATTACAATAGAAAAGGCACAATCCAACTATAAAGCTTTATTGACAATATACTTGAATATACAGGAGCGCGCGCCAGTCATAAAAAAGGTGTGCATGAATATTATCAAGCTACTTACTCTTGCTTGGCCAAGTTCAATAGGGTCAAAACAAGTGAACACGATTATTAAAGAGTGTGACGAAGTCATCTTACAGCTTTACACCGCACAAGAATTATATGACATGGATTATCTACGTTTCTACAGTAAAGCCATATCGATGTGTCGCAATGTAGAAACTAATCGATTATAGATGTATCGTAGACTTCCTAAGTTTTCTTTCTACACTTTAGGTTCTAAGACTTCAGGTAAAAAAAAGGCTTTGCCATTACAGCAAAGCCTTTTAACTATTCTAATGAGTTAGATTAATCTAAATTCGATTAACCTAAATTGACATTAACCGATGTGCGTTACGCCGCCCATGTATGGTTGAAGTACTGTTGGGATAGCAATACGGCCATCTGCTTCTTGGTTGTTCTCAAGGATAGCAACCATAGTACGACCAACAGCAAGACCAGAACCGTTTAGTGTGTGTACAAGTTCAGGTTTTTTCTCGCCTTTACGACGGAAACGAGCTTGCATACGACGCGCTTGGAAATCCCACATGTTTGAACAAGAAGAAATCTCACGGTAAGTCTCTTGTGCTGGAACCCATACTTCTAAGTCGTAAGTTTTCGCAGAACCGAAGCCCATGTCACCTGTACATAGAATCACTTTACGGTAAGGAAGCTCTAGAAGTTGAAGTACTTTCTCAGCGTGGCCAGTTAGCTCTTCAAGCGCTGCCATTGAGTCTTCTGGCTTAGTGATTTGTACTAATTCAACTTTATCGAATTGGTGCATACGGATAAGACCACGAGTGTCACGACCGTAAGAACCCGCTTCAGAACGGAAACACGGCGTGTGAGCTGTCATCTTAAGTGGCAGTTCAGCTTCATCAGTGATCGTGTCACGAACCATGTTCGTTACCGGTACTTCCGCAGTAGGGATAAGCGATAAAGTCTTAAGAGGTACGTCACTTACTTGCTCAGTTAGCGGGCTTGTGTGGAACAAGTCTTCGCCGAACTTAGGAAGTTGACCAGTACCGTAAAGGCTATCGTGGTTCACTAGATACGGTACGTACATTTCTGTGTAGCCGTGCTCATCAGTGTGAAGGTCCAGCATGAACTGAGCAATAGCACGGTGTAGACGTGCAAATTTGCCTTTCATCACGATGAAACGAGAACCCGAGATTTTAACTGCGCTAGCAAAATCAAGACCGCCAGACATTTCGCCAAGATCGACGTGATCTTTCACTTCAAAGTCGTAAGTCTTAGGTTGACCCCAACGAGAAACTTCTACGTTATCGTCTTCATCTTTACCATCTGGCACTTCTGCATCAGGTAGGTTAGGAATAGACATTGTGATCGTTTCTAGCTCAGATTGAAGATCAGCCAATGCTACTTTAGCTTGGTCTAGTTCTGCGCCTAAGTTGCCTACTTCTGCAAGGATACGCTCAGCTTCTTCATGGTCGCCTTTTGCTTTCGCTTGACCAATGGACTTCGATCGAGAGTTACGTAACGCTTGTAGCTCTTCAGTTTTCATCTGAAGGGACTTACGTTTTTCTTCAAGTTCACGAATTGTCTCTACATCAAGGGTGAAGCCTCGACGTGCTAATTTTGCCGCTGTTTCATCCAGCTCAGCTCGAAGTAATTTAGAATCCAGCATTGCTAATCCTATGCTTTAGTTATTTGAATATTCAGTAGCTTGCTACTGAATCACTGCTAAACCCCTAAAACTGGTGTTATTTCGACCAATTTATAACGATTTAATTGAAATTTTATGACTAGGTAACGATATCCAAAAAAGACTACTTTTCATAGCGTTTTTGTGGGCTTTTTGCGTCCAAATCCGCCAGATAATCTAGCTTCTCGCCAATTTTGGTCTCTAAGCCTCGTTTTGTTGGGAAATAGTATTGCTTCTCTCCCATTTCAGGAGGCAGATACTTTTCACCAGCGGCGTAGGCTCCTGGTTCGTCATGAGCATAACGGTATTCTTGCCCGTAGCCCATGTCCTTCATCAAAGTTGTCGGTGCATTTCGCAAATGATGCGGCACTTCATATTCAGGAAGATTGTGAGCATCTGTTAACGCTTGCTTCCACGCGGTGTAAACGGCGTTACTCTTTGGTGCACATGCGAGATAAACAACCGCCTGCGCAATCGCACGCTCCCCTTCAGCAGGGCCAATGCGCGTGAAGCAATCCCAAGCCGACATCGCTACCTGCATGGCGCGAGGATCAGCGTTACCGATATCTTCAGAAGCAATCGCCAGCAAGCGTCTAACGATATACAAAGGATCACAACCCGCAGCAATCATTCGTGCTGACCAGTACAAGGCCGCATCAGGGTTTGAGCCACGAATTGACTTATGAACCGCGGAGATTAGGTCGTACCAAATATCACCCTTGTTATCGAAACGAGCGACTTTCTCACCAGCCACTTCAGCCAACAACTGCAAGGTTATCGCTTTCTCGCCTTTATCGTTGTCTTCTGCCATGTCATACAGCAGTTCAAGGTAGTTAAGCGACATACGCGCGTCGCCGTTAACCAGTTCTGCAAGGCGATCTAAAACATTATCAGCAAAATCAACAGGCACATCACCTAACCCACGTTGCTTATCTTCAATCGCTTGGCGAATGACAAGAGAAATATCATCTGTGTTCAGGGACGTCAGTTTGTAGACACGCGCACGTGACAACAAAGCGTTGTTCAGTTCAAAAGATGGGTTTTCTGTCGTCGCACCAATAAAGGTCACGGTGCCATCTTCGATATGAGGCAGAAAAGCATCTTGCTGACTTTTGTTAAAGCGATGGACTTCGTCCACAAACAGGATGGTTCTGCGCCCTGCTTGCTTGTTCTCGCGCGCTTTTTCAATTGCAATACGAATGTCTTTTACGCCCGAGGTTACCGCCGATACGCGTTCCACTTCAGCATTCGCATAGTTTGCTGCAACTTCGGCTAACGTCGTTTTACCGGTGCCCGGAGGCCCCCACAAAATCATCGAGTGGATATGGCCCGCTTCCAACGCTCTGCGAAGTGGTTTACCTGGGCCTAATATATGCTGCTGACCGATGTACTGTTCGACAGTTTCCGGTCTCATACGAGCAGCAAGGGGACGAAAATCTTCGTCCCCCGCAAAATCTAAGCTGTAATTACTCAATTGCAATCTCTTGATTCGTTGATGGCATTAATGCCTATCGACGTACTACCAAACGATCTGCTTGTTTAGATCAGTTTCTTTGGTCGTCGACCTCGACACCTTCCGGTGCCACAAAAGTAAAGCGGTCTGCTGCAGGTTTACCCAAATCAACATTGCTAAAGGTAAACTCACCTTTTTGACCGTCTTGTTCAATCACATTAAAGCCCTGAACAATGCCCTTTTCGGTGATATTAATCTGGAAGTCACCCTGATTAGAATCGACAGCAGTTGGCGTTAGCGTGAATTGGTTACCCGTTTGCGCCACATTATAATTATCCCAATCACTTTCTTGGTTACGTGTAAGCAGGACAAAAGGTGTCTGTGATGTCGCTTGCTCTTGCCAATAAATGCTCACTTGCTCAATGAACGGGCTGTAGTACCACAAGCTTTGGCCATCAGATACCAACAAGTTTTCATCAGGGAACGTGGTCTCCCAGCGGAACAGGCTTGGGCGTGCAATCTCTACCGTGCCCTCACCTTCCATAACAACATCACCATCAGGGCTGGTCACGACTTGTTTAAAGTCAGCGCTGAAGCCTGCGTTTAATGCCAAGCGGCTACTCAACTCTTCTTTCGGAGAAGCAAACACTGAGAAGCTCATAAATAAAAGTGCGAATACTTTTTTCATCAATAATCCTGTTAGAACATAAGTCGGTCATATTTTCGATTTGACCGACTGAATAGTTATGAGTTCCTACCGGAACTAATCTTTTGGTGGCGCTGGTGCTAAGACTTCTCGGTTACCGTTATGACCTGGAGCACTTACGATACCTTGAGCTTCAAGTTGCTCGACAATACGTGCAGCACGGTTGTAGCCAATCTTGAATCGACGCTGTACACCTGAAACTGAGCCACGACGTGAATGAACAACGTGTTCTACCACCTGATCAAACAGAGGATCGACCTCTTCATCACCTTCCATCTTCTCACCCGGAAGCAAGGTTTCTGGAGTTTGTTCGCCGTTGGTGATTTCATCAATATAGTTTGGCTTACCACGCGCTTTCCAATTATTCACGACTGCGTGTACATCGTCATCAGATGCAAAGGCACCGTGAACACGAGTTGTATGGCTAGAACCAGGAGGCAAGTAAAGCATATCACCCATGCCCAATAGTGATTCCGCACCACCTTGGTCAAGGATAGTTCGTGAATCCGTTTTAGTTGATACCGTAAAGGCCACACGGGTTGGAATGTTCGCTTTAATAAGACCAGTAATAACATCCACTGATGGACGTTGCGTCGCTAGGATCAAGTGAACACCCGCCGCACGTGCTTTTTGTGCCAAACGTGCAATCAGTTCTTCAACCTTCTTACCAACCACCATGATTAGGTCGGCAAATTCATCAACGATAACCACAATGTAAGGCAGTTTCTCAAGCAATGGCGCTTCTGGGTCCATGCTGTCGCCCGGCTTCCACAGTGGATCGTGAATTGGGTGACCCGCTTCCGCTGCCATCTTAAGCTTATCGTTGTAACCTTTAATGTTACGAACGCCTAATGCTGACATCAGCTTATAACGTCGTTCCATCTCGCCAACACACCAACGAAGGGCGTTCGACGCATCTTTCATGTCGGTTACCACTTCAGACAATAGATGAGGAATACCCTCATAAACCGATAGCTCAAGCATTTTCGGGTCGATCATGATGAAGCGAACATCTTCCGGTGATGCTTTGTAAAGCATACTCAGAATCATTACGTTCACACCTACCGACTTACCAGAACCGGTTGTACCTGCAACCAGAACGTGAGGCATTTTCGATAGATCAGCAATAACGGCTTCACCAGCGATGTCTTGTCCTAGAACCACTGTCGTTGGCGATTTCGCTTCTTGGAACTGAGGGCTAGCAACCACGTCTGAGAAGAATACCGTTTGGCGACTCATATTCGGCAGTTCTAAGCCAACATAAGGTTTACCCGGAATCACTTCTACGACACGTACTGCCAATGCAGAGAGCGAACGCGCTAAGTCCATAGAAAGGCCAGAAATACGGCTTACTTTCACACCTGGAGCCAGATCAAGTTCGAATCGAGTGATTACTGGACCTGGGAAAATGTCGACAACGTCTGCTTTGATCTTGTAGTCCGCTAGCTTAGATTCAACAAGACGAGCAATTGCCTCTAGCGCATCACGATCAATCAAGGTTTCACGCTTTTCAGGGTGGAATAACAATTCAAGCGTGGGTAATGGCTCAGCAGGCTTAGGTAAATTAACATCTTGTTGAACCAAGAACGGGTTCTGCGCCGCTGCCATATTCGCTTGTGCTTCAGAGACAATGCTTTGGAATGCGGCGACATCTTGATCTTGATGCGCAGGTTCTTCTTCCGTTACTTCTTCCCAAGGAAGATCAACAGTTGGCTCTAGGTTTTGTGCTGTTGGCTGTTCAAGTTCTGAATGTTCTTCTTGATAAGGGAAAGGTTCAAACTGTTCTTCGATTAATGCTGCGTCAGCTAATTCAGCTTCAGCCTGTTCTGATTCAAGCTCTGAGCCCTGTTGGTAGCTTTGCTCTTCCGTAACATCAAACGGTGAAGGTTGTGCAGAGAAATCGTCTTCCACGGTTGCTTCTGGCTCGCCCATAGGTGAAGCGTATAAAGATTCAGGTTGAACATCTTCAGAACCAAATTCGCCATTTACTTGTGGTGAGCTATCTAATTCTGGTTCAGCACTTCTAAGGTCAGCATGAGCAGGGCCAACTTCTGGTTGTTCGTTCTGCATGTATTGTTGGTAAGCAACCTGAGAATCATGCGCGTCAACCTGATCTTGTTCTGCTAGGTCATCTTCATACATGGCCGCATTTTCTAGCTGCTCTATCGTTGCATTCAACTGTTTAGAGCGCTCAATACCTTCTTCTAGCGGTTCTTCTGGCGCTTGGTAAACAGCTGCTGCAGGGATCGTTTGCTCTGACTCAATTACCGCTTGAGGCTGAACCTGAGGTTCTTCATGAACAGGAGCTTCTTGTTTCGCAGGAGCATCGACAGGCATATGAATATTGTAATGACGCTTCGGCGATGCAGCATTGTCTCGCGCATTTGTCGCCACGTCTGCCGACTCATTGGTCGCAGAAAAACTCATCGCAGGATCTAGCGGATCATGCTCTGTTGATTCTTTGTTGCCTTCTATAGCAGGAACATCGCGGTAAGTTGGCGCTTGATGCTGCTGATGACGTTCTTCGATTAAATCGCGGTCTGCTGATTCTCTTAATTGAGGCTCAAGCAGCTCTTGGTCTTGGCCACGAGCCTTATTAACAGTAGACGTGAAAAATTTGATGGCACATTCACCCAACCATTCCACAATGCTTAGCCAAGAGATACCGGTTAATAGAGTGAAACCAGCACCCCATAAGAAAAGAAGAACCAGCGTACTACCAAGAACATTCAACGTTGGAAGTGCAAGGCTTGTTAAAACGTCACCTACCACGCCACCGGATGAAAAGTACCAGATGTCGTCAAAGTTGATATCCGCTAAACCACAACTCGTAAGAATTAGGATAGTCAGGCCAAGTAAGCGAGTGCCCCACAGCATGAAGTCGATCTGCTCGTCTTCATTACGTTTGCGGAATAAAACCCACGCAGCAACCGTCACTAAGATAGGCAGAGGGTAAGCCAAAGAGCCAAATACGAAGAAAAGCGTATCCGCCAACCAAGCACCTAGGTAGCCACCCGCATTTTGAATGTCACCACCCCACGCCGTTTGCGACCATGATGGGTCTGCAGGACTAAAAGTTAATAACGCAACGGCAAGTAGAATAGAGAAGAGAACACCGAGAATCAGACTGCACTCTTTGAGACGTTGAGAACCACTCAAACGAGGAGACTGAGGCTCTTCACTCGTTTTAATGATTGTTTCTACTTTATTACTGCTCTGCTTGAACATAAACCAACTTAATAATTAAACGGGATAAAAACATCTCGAGCGGCCAAAGCCGCTCGTTTCAATGAAACTACTGTTGATTTAACCATATCAAACAGAAAAACCCAATTCCAGAAAGCAAGAAAGCGGAACAAATGTCCGCTTTCTTTCATTTCACCAATTGTGACTAACGAGTTTTAATCACAAGTTGATTGGTTTGTTTCACTTCTTCCATTACTACGTAAGTTCGAGTGTCGTTTACGCCCGGTAGACGAAGTAACGTATCACCCAGTAGCTTACGGTAAGCACCCATATCAGATACACGTGTTTTTAGAAGATAGTCAAAATCACCCGACACTAAATGACACTCTTGGATGTCATCCAGTTTCTGCACAGCGGTGTTGAATTGTTCGAACACATCTGGCGCACCACGGTTCAACGTAATTTCAACAAACACTAAAAGTGAAGCATCAAGGTACTGTGGGTTCAGCAACGCTGTGTACCCAGTAATGTAACCTTGACGTTCTAAACGACGAACACGTTCAAGACATGGAGTTGGAGAAAGTCCTACTCGTTTTGAGAGTTCAACGTTTGAGATACGACCATCTTTTTGCAACTCATTAAGAATGTTGCGGTCAATACGATCTAGTTCCTTGGACGGCTTCTTATAATTGTCTGCCATTTTTTATTCCACCTTATTACTTCCTTGCAAAAAAATATACTACAACTTTTTAATATTCAGTATCAAATTTTATCTAAACCTATCTATACTAGATATTAATTCGACAGAATTACCCTACACATAGATAAAACAACCAAAATAAAATGAGGAGTCAGGATGATCATTGGCGTACCTAAGGAAATCAAGAACCACGAATACCGCGTTGGTATGACCCCAGCTAGCGTGAGAGAACTAATCTCACACGGCCACCAAGTTTTTGTAGAAACCAATGCCGGTACTGGTATCGGTTTTTCAGACGATGATTACATCGCTGTAGGCGCATCCATTCTTCCTACTGCTGCTGACGTTTTCGCGAAAGCAGAGATGATTGTAAAGGTTAAAGAACCTCAAGCTGTCGAGCGAGCTATGCTTCGCGAAGGGCAAATATTATTTACCTATTTACACCTTGCACCAGATTTTCCACAAACTGAAGAGCTTATCAAGAGCAAAGCTGTCTGCGTAGCCTATGAGACTGTAACAGATAATATGGGTCGCTTGCCACTATTAGCACCAATGTCTGAAGTAGCTGGTCGTATGTCTATTCAAGCAGGTGCACAAACATTAGAGAAATCTAACGGTGGTTGTGGTCTTCTTCTTGGTGGCGTTCCAGGTGTTGAACCAGCAAAAGTTGTTGTTGTTGGTGGCGGTGTTGTAGGTGCTAACGCAGCACGTATGGCTGTAGGCCTTCGCGCTGATGTTACAATTCTTGACCGTAACGTAGATACACTGCGTCGACTTGATGAAGAATTCCAAGGTCGCGCAAAAGTGGTTTATTCTACTGAAGACGCCATTGAGAAGCATGTTCTAGAAGCAGACCTAGTAATTGGTGCAGTACTAATTCCTGGCGCAGCAGCTCCAAAATTGGTTACAAAAGAGCACATCGCTAAGATGAAGCCAGGTTCAGCAGTTGTTGATGTTGCAATCGACCAAGGCGGTTGTTTCGAGACTTCTCACGCAACCACTCACGCAGACCCAACTTACATTGTTGATGACGTAGTTCACTACTGTGTTGCAAACATGCCTGGCGCTGTTGCTCGTACTTCAACTTACGCACTAAACAATGCAACACTTCCTTACATTGTTAAGCTAGCGAACAAAGGCTACCGCGAAGCACTTCTATCTGATGAAGGCTTCCTAGAAGGTCTAAACGTTATTCACGGTAAAGTAACTTGTAAAGAAGTTGCAGAAAGCTTTGACCTTGAATACGTAGACCCAGCAGAAGCAATCGCAATGTTTAACTAATGATGTAATGACTAACTGAACGCAATAATCTTCTCGTTGAAGCGTTCAGTTAACTCATACACATTAAACAAAAAGCCAGTACGACATTATGTCGCGCTGGCTTTTTTGCATTAATGGATTTAGTTCGTAAAAACACGTAACAGTACGGTTTACCACTAGCGCTCGATTTTAACCCCATGAATCAATAGATTTCTTGGCGTAATACTGCGTTCACAGAACTCTTCAATCGTAGCTTCATAACCTTGCTCTTGCAGATAGATAGCGCGATCTAAAGCCAGCCATATCTCTAATGGTCGTCTAAAGACTTGTTGAACCAAACTCAGCTTTTCCATTTCCCAGAAAAGCGCTTCGCCTTGAATCAAATAAGAGTCAAAATCAATATCTGAGCCCAGCGATAGCTCTTTCACTTCAGATGCCCAACGGCAGAAAGATTCAAAACCCTCAGCTAACTCTGATTTTTTGATGCTCGGTACAGGAATGTATTCGTCAATGTTAAGTTCAGCCTTAAGCAACTGGCTGAAGCCTAGACGATAGCTCATCTCTAGTTGACGATGTCTTTTTACTCTTTCACCACCAGTAACGGTTTCTTGAAGCGGGATTCTCAAGTCGCTCTTACTTAACGTTAATGCTGAGCTTTTCGCGATAGAAGACATCGCTTGATAGTTTTCGTCTCGAATAAGATGATAACAACAAGGAGAAATAGTGACCGCTGGTAGCCCATGTGACACTGACTTTTTAACTAGCTCAACATGAAGATCACCACAAGCATGAAGGGCCACGGCATGTTGGTACGAATTAAACACGTCATCGGCCTTGTCTGAAAACGCATCTCCTTGAACAAAATCCATCGCTAACTTCTGGTCATCCGCAATCTTTTGTCCGCTTTCGCATAACGATTGCTGCCATTCAAAGCTAGTGACTTTTTGATCCGATTGCTGAGATAGGATTCGACCAAGAAAGCCTTTACCAGAACACCACTCGAGCCACTCTTTGCCATGGTGATGGCATAATGCAGCCTCGCCCATTGCGACAATTTGATGTAGCTTTCGGCCAGGAATACCATCAGCAGTACCACGTGGGAGGTCTAAACCAACCAAAGCAGTGTTATCGAACTGGATGTTTTGGGTAGCAGTTTCTAATTCAGGTAGGAAACGAGTCAGTTCCTCAATCAAAAGCTGAGGCTGCTCTTTTAAGGTTTGAATGCTTTCATTATCTAAGCTTTCTAACCAATCAACGAGTGGACGATTGACCTCTTTCCACGGCTGCTGTTGAGTTTGGCATAGGTGAAAAGGCTCTGAACGCCAGTAAATCTGGTGCTCTAGCAAAAATGAATCGAGTATTTTAAATCGTGAATGCATGCTTCCCCCTATGATGCGTGGATTGTAGGGGTAAGAGGTCGAAATGGAAAGACCCGATAAAGAAAACGAAAACTAAAAGCCCAAAAGAAAAACGGCCTGCAAATACAGGCCGAATAAGAATCAAAATTTACACGATGAGATTAACGAACTGGCAGTTCGATATCTTTAAACATCTCTTCGATCTCTTCGTTCGATTTCAAAGAAATAGCTTGCTCAACCACAGGGCGAGTTAAGTGCGGTGCAAAACGCTCCATGAAATCAAACATGTAAGAACGCAAGAAGGTGCCTTTTCTAAAACCAATGCTGGTTGTGCTCGCACCAAATAGATGGCTCGCATCAATCGCAACCAAATCAGTATCTTGCTCGTGGTCAATAGCCATACTTGCAATTACACCAACACCAATGCCCATACGAACGTAGGTTTTGATTACGTCTGCATCGGTCGCAGTAAACACAACACGCGGTGTTAAACCTACTTTGTTAAACGCGGTATCAAGCTCAGAACGGCCAGTGAAACCAAATACATAAGTCACGAGAGAGTAAGCCGCAAGATCTTCGATCGTGATATTACGCTTCTGTGCCAGGGGATGATCTTTGGTCACGACGATCGAACGGTTCCAGTGGTAACAAGGCAGCATAATCGCATCTTGGTAAAGGTGTAGCGCTTCCGTTGCAATCGCAAAATTCGCTGTACCTTTAGCGACGGCTTCTGACATTTGGCTTGGCGTACCTTGGTGCATGTGAAGCGATACTTTTGGATAGCGCGCCGTGAAACCTTTAATCACATCAGGCAGTGCATAACGAGCTTGAGTATGAGTCGTTGAAATATTCAATGTACCCATCTCTGGATGTGTGTGTTCACCCGCTACCGCTTTAATGCTTTCAACGCGCGCCAAAATCTCTTGAGAGATACGGATGATATCCTCACCCGCTTGGGTAACCTGCGTTAGATGCTTGCCGCTACGCTCAAAAATCTGAATGCCTAGTTCGTCTTCAAGTAATCTAACTTGCTTACTAATGCCAGGCTGAGATGTGTACAAACTCTCTGCTGTAGCTGAAACATTTAGGTTATGGTTTACAACCTCAACAATGTACTTCAGTTGCTGTAACTTCATATCTAACCTCGTAATCCTTTACTCATTTCTGTGCTAACTTATTTGCAAAGAGAGCGTTATAGTCGCGTGTAATATAATTAATAGTTATAACGCTTCGAACACAAAAATGACAGGAAAATTGAGTTTTTCTAGCTTAACAAACAAAAACATCACTAACGCTTTGCAACCCAACCCTCATTCTCATACATTAGTTGGTAAGTTTTGATTGCCGATTTCGCTCAACAAGAGATAATCAGAAATTGCAATTTACGAGTGCCGATACACAATGGAATCGTGTATCCTCTCCAGTTAGCTATAGAAAATAATAAGCAGACTCAAATATATGAATATTGGTTTAATAATCGTCTTAGTAGCCGTTCTTTTGGTGTTAGTTTTAGGCTACAACATCATGCTTCAATATAAAGTTAAGGTAGAAACAGCGAAGAAACAGGAAGCTTCTCGTTATCTAACCATTATTGACGGTACAGAAGAACTGATTGGCAACGCTCATCACATGCCGTTTAGCCAAGATCTTCTTGTATGCTTAAACAATCGAATTCTTGATGCATTAGAAAACATGTATCAACTCGATCCAAAAAATAAGCAGCTTGCCCAACGCATTGAAAGCGTAAAACAACAAATCACTCAGCTAAAAGAGAACTACAAAGGTGGCGAGAGTACCGCTTTCCGCGTACCAAGTAGTGACAAGCAAGCGATCATGATGCTTAAGTTAGTTAAACGCCTGCGTGATACGGTGCGCAACGAGCACAATAAAGGCCGTTTCGAGACTCAAGCTTATGTGGTTGAAAATGCTCGCCTAGAAACAATTCAAATCCGTATTAACATTGAAAATGTTATCAAACGTGCAAACGATTCGATTTCTCGCGGACAACCGGGAACAGCGATTCAGCTATTACGCAAAGGTATTGATGCTTTGGCGACTAAGAACGACTCGTACTCTAATCAAGCCAAAGAAAAGCTTCAACAGATGCTTAACGAGCTTGACCAGAAACGCCAAGACAAAAACGCTCAAGATTTGCAGCAGATGGAATCTAAAGAACGAGAAGACGATATGGATGCCCTCTTCGGTCAGAAGAAGAAATGGTAACAGTCTAACTCAACACTTAAAGGCCGCCTTATTTACATTAAATAGGCGGCCTTTTTTGTAGCTGTTGAATTTCCTTTCTCTGTATAGGGAGATCTCTTGAGCTGTGATAAAATCCCCGCATTATCAACAAACTTTCCCTGACCATGTATCAAGAATTACTCGCTCCAATCCACTCTTTTCTTAAAGCCGAAACGCCAGATTCATGGATAGATGAAGCCAAAAAGCCAGAAAATCTTCACATCATTCTACGCGATCACATGCTGTGTGAACTTAAGGCGGCACAGAGTGCTTTATTCCTTATTCGCAAGTACGCCGTCGATAAAGAAAGCGCGAAGCAACTGAATGAATGGATTTTGCCATACGAGCAATTTGCTTACCGTCGTATCGGAGACTTAGAGTCTCTGCGTGGTAAAAGCAACGTATCCAAGCAAATCACAGCGAAAGAAGGCTGTAATTACGGTGCTGACCTAATCGATAAGATGGTTTTACTGATCAAAGAAGAGCTGCATCACTTCTACCAAGTCATGGAGTTGATGGAGAAGAAAGGCGTGACTTACCAGCCAATCGAGGCGGGTCGTTACGCTAAGGGCTTGATCAAACAAGTTAAGACTTACGAGCCTGATGCTCTGGTTGATAAGCTTATCATCGGTGCGTTTATTGAAGCTCGCTCTTGTGAGCGCTTCGCTAAATTGGCTCCTTTCTTGGAAGAAGACATGGAGAAGTTTTACGTGTCTCTACTTCGTTCAGAAGCTCGCCACTACCAAGATTACCTTGAGCTAGCAGAACAGATCGCAGGGAAAGATATTTCAGAGCGTATTTCGCATTTTGCTCAAGTAGAAGCTGATCTTATCACTTCAGAAGACAGCGACTTCAAATTCCATAGTGGTGCTCCGGTTTAGGCTCCACACAGAACATTCAGTCCAGTTTAGACTAATCCAGACTAAAAAATTAAGGCCAGCAATTTGCTGGCCTTCTTTATTTATATCTCAATCCAAATATAGACTTAAGCAAGCGTACCGTTGATCTCTGCAAGTACAGCAGCAGGGTCTATCGCTTGCGTAATCGGACGACCAATAACAAGGTAGTCTGAACCTGATTCAATCGCTTTAGAAGGCGTCATGATGCGCTTCTGGTCACCAACATCTGCGCCGACAGGACGAATACCTGGAGTAACTAGCTTGAACTCTTGACCAAGTGCACCTTTAAGCAAAGAAGCCTCTTGTGCAGAACATACAACACCGTCTAAGCCAGAGTTTTTCGTTAGAGAAGCCAAGCGCATCACGTGTTGTTGTGGTTCAAGATCCAGACCGATACCCGCTAAGTCAGATTGCTCCATACTGGTGAGTACCGTTACACCGATTAACAGTGGACGATCTTTGCCATAAGGTTCTAAGATTTCGCGAGAAGCCGTCATCATACGCTCACCGCCACTTGCGTGTACGTTCACCATCCAAACACCCAGTTCAGCGGCAGCACGGACTGCTTTTGAACATGTGTTCGGGATGTCGTGGAATTTAAGGTCTAAAAATACTGAGAAACCACGCTTATGTAATTCACGAACAAATTCAGGGCCAAACAGGGTAAACATCTCTTTGCCCACTTTTAGGCGGCAAGATGCTGGGTCAATTCGATCGACAAAGGCTAACGCATCCGCTTGATTATCATAATCCAAGGCTACAATGATTTTTTGGTCGTTCATTTCATCTCCTAACGCAGTTAACTTTCTAAAAATTTCTAATCACCTAAGCAGGTGATAAATAACAGTCATAAAAATGCAGCCCGAAAGCTGCAATTAATAATTTGGTCTTAAAGTGACCACAAATCTATTCACCATCAAGCCCACGAATAGGCTTGATCGTCCCCCACCCTTTACATGAAGGGCAGTGCCAATACAAAGAGTGTGTCGAGAAACCACACTGACGACAACGGTAATGAGGCTTAACCTTAAGCTGTTCACCAACCATAGATTGAAGTGTGGTTAAGCTGTCTTTTGCTCGGCCTTCTTCTGCTTCCGCTAGGTGGTAATCGATTAATCGATAAAAACCTTTCATGGTTGGATTTTTAACAAGCTGCTTTGTCAGTAACTCTTGAGCAGAGCCTACATCTTCATGGTGAGCAACCAATTGCGCCAGCATCAGTTCGGCAGATACACCGGCTTTCTTCTGAATACACGCTTTGAGGAACTCGACCAATTGAGCTTCTTGTCCAAGCTTGTGGTAACACTCAGCAAGGGTTGGCAACACCTCACTGATAAAATCGATATCTTGTTCAAGTACCGATTCAAGACAATCAATTGTCTTTTGGTAATCTTCGTTCGCTAAGTGGAACTTCCCTAGTGCGATACTTGCGCGAACACATTTAGGGTCTTCAGAAAGCGCCTTCTTAAAATGCTGAAGCGCTTTAGAACGATTACCATCGGCTTGTTCTTGCATTGCAAGCTCACACCAGAAATGCGCGACTGTGGCACGCATCTTCATTTTTTTCTTGCCGAGCTTAACTAAGATATTTCCGTAATGGATAGCCTTGTTCCACTCACGGGTCTGCTGATAAATAGCCACCAACTGCTGTAAAGCGCCCTCTTTATGGTCAGGTTCTTCTACAAGTTGTTCAAAGATTTTTTCAGCGCGATCAAGGAAGCCAGAGACCATATAGTCTTTCGCTAATTGTTGCAGTGCGAGGTTTTTCTGATCGAGGGTAAGCCCCGAACGAGAGATGAGATTTTGGTGAATACGAATAGCACGGTCGACTTCGCCTCTTGAGCGGAACAAGTTGCCCAAAGCCAAGTGAGTATCGATGGTTTCATCGTCTACTTGAAGCAGCTCAATGAAATGATCAACCGCTTTGTCAGATTGATCTGACAGTAATAGGTTCAAACCCGTCACGTATTGACGGGAGATCTGGTGTGATTGCTTTTGTTTTTCTTGCTGAGCATTACGATTACCCATATACCAGCCATAAGCGGCTGCGATGGGCAAAAGTAAGAACAGTAACTCTAACATCAAATATAGCCTTTAAGCTTTAGTATCAGCAGCGACCTGCTTTGATTGCTTATTGAGTTGCTTCTTCAAGCGATGAATTTTTAGCTGAGACCGCATGTGCATATTACCAAAGACTAACCAAGCAAGGGCGAAGCCTGAAACGAATACAACACCTAATAAACTTGATAGGTGGAAGTCACCTTGCGCTAGCAGATAGTTGAAATTCACAGTTGTTTGGTTTTGAGAGCCTAAAGCCAGTGCAATTAGGAAAAGTGCGATAACGGCGACTATTTTTATAATTTTCATAGTTCATCACTCATTGGTTGGTTAGCTGTACGATTATGCAGGAAAATTACTAATCAGACCACCATATTATGGTCATAAAAAAGCGGCATACATTATAGTATGCCGCTTTTCTGAATTCCGATAAGTAGGCTACATTCCTGAGTTTACTCGTTCACGCAGCTCTTTACCTGGTTTGAAGTGAGGAACGTATTTACCTTCTAACTCAACCTTGTCACCAGTCTTTGGATTACGTCCAACACGAGGCTCACGATAATGCAGAGAAAAACTGCCAAAACCGCGAATTTCGATTCGATCACCACTTTCTAGTGTTGAAGCCATATGCTCTAAAATGTCTTTTACAGCGTCTTCAATTTCTTTTGCAGAAAGATGCGTTTGCTCAGCGCACAGTCTTTCAATCAATTCAGACTTAGTCATAGTTACCCTCGTTGGTTTTCTTTTTAGAAATTATAGACCTATCGGAAAAATAAGCAAAAAAAAAGGAGCCTTACGGCTCCTTTCTTGGCTAGATAGCTATAATTCTCTTAATGAGAAGCTATTATTCGCCTTTAGCAGCTTTGAATGCGTCTGCCATTGCGTTACCGAACGCGCCTTCTTCAGACTTGTTCAGTGAAGCCATTGCTTCTTGCTCATCAGCTTCATCTTTAGCTTTGATAGATAGGTTGATTACGCGGTTCTTACGGTCTACACCAGTGAACTTCGCTTCAACGCTGTCGCCAACGCTTAGGATTAGAGATGCATCTTCGATACGGTCGCGAGAAACTTCAGAAGCGCGGATGTAACCTTCAACGCCTTCGATTAGCTCGATAGTAGCGCCTTTCGCGTCAACTGCAGTAACAGTACCGTTTACAAGAACACCTTTCTTGTTGTCAGCAACGTATGCGTTGAACGGGTCGTTTTCCATTTGCTTAACGCCAAGAGAAATACGCTCACGCTCTGCATCTACTGCTAGAACAACAGCAGAGATTTCGTCGCCTTTCTTGTATTCACGTACAGCTTCTTCGCCGGCAGCGTTCCAAGAAATGTCAGATAGGTGTACAAGACCGTCGATACCGCCTTCTAGACCGATGAAGATACCAAAGTCAGTGATAGACTTGATCTTACCAGTAACTTTGTCGCCCTTAGCTTGCATTTCTGCAAATGACTGCCATGGGTTAGCTTTACACTGTTTCAGACCTAGAGAGATACGACGACGTTCTTCGTCGATATCAAGAACCATAACCTCAACTTCGTCGCCAACATTAACAACTTTAGAAGGGTGGATGTTCTTGTTAGTCCAATCCATTTCAGAAACGTGTACTAGACCTTCAACGCCTTCTTCGATTTCAACGAAGCAGCCGTAGTCAGTTAGGTTTGTAACACGACCAGAAAGCTTGTGACCTTCTGGGTAACGCTTAGCGATTGCTACCCATGGATCTTCGCCTAGTTGCTTAAGACCTAGTGAAACACGAGTGCGCTCACGATCGAACTTAAGAACTTTAACTAGGATTTCGTCACCAACGTTAACGATCTCTGATGGGTGCTTAACGCGCTTCCAAGCCATATCTGTGATATGTAGAAGACCGTCAACACCGCCAAGGTCAACGAATGCACCGTAGTCAGTAAGGTTCTTAACGATACCTTTAACTTCAGTACCTTCTTGTAGAGTTTCAAGAAGTTCGTCACGCTCAACACTGTTTTCAGATTCGATAACAGCACGACGAGAAACAACAACGTTGTTACGCTTCTGGTCTAGCTTGATTACTTTGAACTCTAGCTCTTTGTTTTCTAGGTGAGCAGTGTCACGGATAGGACGTACGTCTACTAGAGAACCAGGAAGGAAAGCACGGATACCGTTAAGTTCAACAGTGAAACCGCCTTTAACTTTACCGTTGATGATACCAACAACAGTTTCAGCTTCTTCGCAAGCTTTCTCAAGTACGATCCAAGCTTCGTGACGCTTAGCTTTCTCACGAGAAAGTTGAGTTTCACCGAAACCATCTTCAACAGCGTCTAGAGCTACGTCTACTTCAGCACCAACTTCAACTTCAAGTTCGCCAGCAGCGTTCTTGAATTGTTCAGCAGGGATAGCAGATTCAGACTTAAGACCAGCGTCTACAAGAACGAAACCGTTCTCGATAGCTACTACAGTACCTTTAACGATGCTGCCTTGTTGGAATTCAGTTTCAGATAGAAACTCTTCAAAGAGTTGAGCAAAAGATTCAGTCATTATTTAATCTTCAATAATTAAACGTCCATGGGTATCCTACCGCATGGGGTTGATAAATTCGCCGGTCATCATCCTTGCGACCAACGTTCGTACTAGCTCGGCGAAATTACCCAGCCAGTTTCGATTCAATATAGTGTAGTGCTTTTTCTACTACCTGCTCAATATTCATTGAGGTGGAATCAAGCACTAGAGCATCCTCTGCAGGGCGAAGTGGCGCCACTGGGCGATTACGATCTCGGTCGTCTCGCTCTTGGATCTCGCTCAAAAGGTCGTCAAATTTAACATCTAACCCCTTCTGTTGCAACTGTTTAAGGCGGCGACTCGCACGCTCTTCAGCACTTGCATCTAAAAATATTTTCGCTTCAGCTTCAGGAAACACAACCGTTCCCATGTCACGACCATCTGCAACCAAACCAGGCGCAGCGCTGAATGCACGTTGACGACGAAGCAGTGCTTCGCGAACGCGAGGTAAAGCAGCAACTTTTGAAGCCGCCATGCCTGTCTCTTCTTTACGAAGTTCACCAGACACATCTTCACCTTCTAGGATAACCTTAACTAAGTCGCCTTCAGCAATAAACTGCACGTCTAAGTGTGTAGCAAGCGGTACTAAAGCATCCTCTGATTCAGTATCCACACCATGGTGAATTGCCGCTAAAGCCAATACGCGATAGATCGCGCCTGAGTCTAGAAGATGAAAGCCTAGCTTATCTGCTAGCAACATACACAGGGTACCTTTACCTGCACCACTTGGTCCATCAACCGTAATCACTGGGCTTTGAGAAGGCATCTTTTACTCCACGTTTTGTCGTAAGTTTTATTCTGTACTAGCGATTCGCCACTACTTTATAGGCGGCATATTATAGAGAAAAATTGGAACTCGAGCGAGGTAAATCTCAGATAATTCCGTGTTGATGATGCATAAACCAATGCAACTATCCCAATATCCGTTTGCTTAGGTCAATAAGACACACACGCGCTTTTCGATAGCGCACTTTTCGGTAGATAGAAAAAAGCCTCGCAATAGGCAAGGCTCATGATTTTTCATTTTGTAGAGCAAACAAGAATTCGCTCAAAGAAGCTTAACCAATAATAGCTCGAACCGCTTCTAGGTCTTCAGGCGTATCAACACCAGCAGCCGGCGCTTCCGCCGCAACGTCTACGTGAATCTTTTCACCGTACCAAAGTACTCGTAATTGCTCTAGGCACTCAATACGCTCAAGAGTGCTTGGTTCCCAATTAATGTAGGTATTGATAAAACCCGCTCGGTAAGCATAGATACCAATATGACGAAGCAAAGGAGATTCCGCTGCAGTACCGTTGTTCGCGTAAGCATCGCGATCCCAAGGGATGGTTGCTCGGCTAAAATATAAGGCGTAACCATCTTTATCGGTTACAACTTTAACAGCGTTAGGGTTAAACACTTCATCAGCATGAGTGATTTCCACACCTAACGTTGCCATCGGAGCTGTACTGTTCGCAAGATTGTTCGCGACCTGATTAATGATCGCGGGTGGAATAAGTGGCTCATCACCTTGAACATTCACGATAATATGATCATCAGGAATATTCATAACTTCAATCACCTCAGCTAGGCGTTCAGTGCCCGATTCGTGATTCGGTGATGTCATACAAACGGTCGCGCCAAATGCTTTAGCCGCTTTTTCAACTCGAGCGTCGTCGGTAGCGATAATAACGTTATCGGCACCCGCTTTCATTGACTGTTCGTATACCCATTGAATCATCGGCTTTCCACCAATGTTAGCAAGTGGCTTCCCTGGTAAACGGCTCGATTGGTATCTTGCAGGTATAACAACCGTATAAGACATTACTTACCCTCATCCATAGAAACGGTGCGAGCTTCAGGTTCTAAAAGAACAGGAATACCCTCTTTAATTGGGTAAGCAAGGCGATCAATTTTACAAACAAGCTCTTGCTTATCCTTGTCAAAAGTTAGTTTACCTTTACATACAGGGCAAGCAACGATCTCAAGTAGACGGTGATCCATAGTATTCCATAACCTCTTTTATTCTTTTTAAAATTTGCTGTTGCGAATCTTCATCGAACTGCGCAGAAACTGGAAGATACCACCAGTTATCTTGAGCATATTCTTCGCATTTTACAGCGTCTTTTTCTGTCATAATCAGATTCATACCTTTATTAGCTAAGGCATGAAGTTCATCTTTATCAAAATCTTGATGGTCGGCGAAGCCCTGTGTGAAAACCACATCACCATCAAGATCTTCCAATGTTTTAAAAAAGCGCGGTGGGTGGCCAATACCGGCAAAAGCCACCAGCTTGTGTAATTTTGCCACAGACCTTTTCTGACCAGTCTTTAGGTTAACTGCTTGGCTTGGAAGCAAAGACATCGAGAACTCTCGCCCATGCGCTTTACCGCCATTGTTAACCAAAAAGTCGACTTCATCTAAACGAGATACAGGCTCTCTTAACGGGCCTAAAGGAATTAGGCATTCGCTACCAAAGCGTCTTGCGCCGTCGATAACTGCAAATTCAATGTCGCGTTCAAGCGCGTAATGCTGAAGGCCATCGTCAGTGATAATCACATCAACGCCTTTGCTCAGCAATGCTTTCACTGCGTTAGCTCGCACAGGGTCGACTGCGACTGGCGCACCAGTTCGCTTACGAATCAAGCGAGGTTCATCACCCGAATGCTCAGCTGGGGTATTTTCATCCAACACCAACGGATAGCTTGGTGCTTTTGCACCGTAGCCACGAGATACGACTCCGGGTTTAAAGCCGTGAGCCTGAAGCATCTCAACTAACCAAATCACAACCGGTGTTTTACCATTTCCACCAGCAGTAATATTGCCCACAACAATAACAGGTAAAGGCGGGCGGTAGGTCTCTTTATTCCCTGAGAGATAAGCGTCATGACGCCGACTACTGATCATTTTGAACAGCAGACTCAGTGGCCACAAAAGCGGCCAGAGAAGATATTTCAACGGGTGATTGTTAAACCAAATCTTTTCGATCACAACAAAACCTAATTTATCCGCTGAACTGAATTCGGTGTAATTGTGCATAAGCACCATCATGCGCGATTAGCTCAGCATGTGCGCCCCTTTCTACAATATGACCATCATCAACCACTAGAATCTCATCAGCTTGCTCGATCGTAGAGAGTCGGTGTGCGATAACTAATACTGTTTTGTCTTTCTGCAGTTCTTCTAGTGCAGATTGAATCGCTCTCTCTGACTCGGTATCCAGTGCAGACGTTGCCTCATCAAGAATCAAAACTGGTGCATCTCTCAATAGCGCTCGTGCAATCGCAATTCGCTGTCTTTGACCACCTGATAGATTACCACCATTCTCGCCAACAACCGTATCAATACCGTTTTCCATGTTTTCGATAAACTCACTCGCATGGGCAAGTTTAGCTGCATGTTCAATCTGTTCGCGGGAATATTCATCGTGTGCGGCGTAAGCGATGTTGTTCGCGACCGTATCATTAAATAGGTGCACATTTTGAGATACAAGAGCAAAGTGCTCCCGCAGGTTTCTCAATTCGTAATCACGAATGTCGTGGCCGTCAAGCTCAATTGAACCTGAGTCTACATCATAAAAACGAGTAAATAGGTTGGCAATGGTACTCTTGCCCGAGCCAGAACGCCCAACAAGCGCAACCGTTTTACCTTTCGGTATATTGAAGCTGACCTTATCAAGTGCTGGTTTCTCTGCTCCTTCATAAGTAAACGTGACATCTTTTACTGCAACTTCACCCGTTACAGATTCAGGCTTCAACGTCCCTTTGTTTTGCTCAGTATCTAGATCCATCAAACCAAATAGAGTTGTACTCGCTGCCATACCGCGTTGGAACTGAGACGTTACACTAGTTAGTGCTTTTAATGGGCGCATTAAGCCGAACATCGCAGAGAAAATAACAGTAAATGTGCCGGGGGTTAACTCAGCTCGAATAGAGTCAAAGCTAGCTAAGATCAACACAGTCACAACGGCAACAGACGCAATCATCTGAATTATTGGGTTAGCGGCTGCTTGTGCTGTTACTAACTTCATACTCTGTTGGCGCATTTGGTTACTAACTTGATCAAAACGTTGCTTCTCTATGTCTTGACCACCATAAGTTAGAACTACTTTATGTCCTTTCAACATTTGCTCTGCAGACGACGCCACATGGCCCATACTTGTCTGCATATTTTTAGAGATCTTTCTGAATCGCTTAGAAACTATGGTAATAGCCCAAGCGACAACGGGTGCGACAGCAAATAGAACTAAAGACAACTGCCAGCTATTCCAGAACATCAGCGTCAACAAGCCAATAATACTTGCACCTTCACGGACAATACTGACTAACGCCTTACTGGTTGCTGCAGACACTTGCTCTGAATCGTAAGTAATTCGAGATAGCAATGCGCCTGTCTGTTCTTTATCGAAGAAAGAAACAGGCATGTGCATGAAATGGCTGAAAATTTTACGACGAATTTCCATCACCACATTGCCAGAGACCCAGCTCAAACAATAGGTTGAAACAAAGCCACTGACACCACGAATAAACATCATGGCAAAGATAATAATAGGGAGCGTGCGTAAAAAGTCAGATTCAGCATTACCAAAGCCTTCATCAAGTAACGGCTTTAGTAAGGAAATCATATAGGTATCAGAAACGGCATTTATGATAAGCGCAATTACCGCAACACCTAGGCCGGCCTTATATAGTCGAATATAAGTCCAAAGTCTTTTAAATGTGACCCAGGTAGTTTCATCTGTTTGTGTTGACATAGAATCGCTTAATTTTCTCACAATAATCTATCTATTCTACTCCCTTACGGAGCATCTGCCTATACCACTGCCCGCCTTGTTGTTCTCTAATCGCATGATATTGCCAACCTTCTTTGCTAAGAGTGATGGTTATTTGTCCGCTTTCTCCAGTATCAAGCCAAGTACTCCCCGCTTCCTGATAGCGTTCAATAACAGACTCACTAGGCATTCCCCACTGATTGCCTTTGGCAAGAGAAGCTATCGCTAGCTGAGGGGACACCGCCCCAATAAACGGCTTAATCGATGACGAATCGCTGCCATGATGCGGAACCAACATAACATCACTCCTTAGCTGTTCTCCTTCACGAGCAAGTAACCACTCACTTACCAGTTCAATATCACCAGTGAGCAACATTGAGAAATCAGCACTATGATCTGAGATCTTGACCACACACGAATGTGGGTTATACGCCCTCTTTACTTGCTTAGGCGGCCACAACACCTCAAAAACAACATCTTGCCAGTTCCAAACCTCTCCAATAGTACATGTTTGAATATTAGACGGGGCTTGAGTGATAGATTGGCGTTCTTGAATAATGTTCTGACTGGTTCTTATCCACTTTGGCGTATACTTCTCAAGTAATGCCGGATAACCACCAGCATGGTCAGAATCGAAATGACTCACAATCACGCCTTCTAATTCATAAATCCCCCGCTGATTCAAAGTAGGAATCAACAAAGACTCAACAACCGAGCCTCCTGGCCACGCATTGCCAAGATCATAAACAACAATCTGATTGTTCTTTTCCAAGACCAAAGACAACCCATGCCCAACATCCAAGATATCAATAGTTAGTTTGTCTTGCTGGGGTTTGCTGAACTCCCACCACAGCACAAACACTGCAGTTACCAATATCGATAATGTTCGCTTGAAATACCGACTAACAAAGCTCAAAAACAAGATAAGGAATACTGATAATGCAATCGTCTGATTATCGACTTGGATCCAAAATCGCTCAGAGAAAGGAAGACTAAATACGAGAGGCTCAAGCGATAAGTCGACTAACTTCCACAGCTGACTGACCAAATCATTGTCTAGCGCTGTTATACCAACCACGCCAGACACTGACTCCGATATTAAGCTTAGAAACATTGCCAGAAACAACAGCGGGATCGTCACCATCGATACCCAAGGCAAAAGGAACAAGTTGTAGAAAACAGAGACTAAACTGACTCCTTTGAAAAACAACATCGAGAAAGGCGCAATCAGGAATGTCAGCATCAGTTGAAGCTTAATAAGTTGGAGTACGTGGTCGATAAATGTAAAGCTTGAAGCTGAGCGCTGAGTATTACAGGCGATATAGAGAACAGCGCCCAATGCACCAAAGGACAACCAAAAGCTGCTCGACAAGGCTGAAAACGGCCAAATCAGCAGAACCACGCACAGACTTAAAGCAACATACCGAAGCAAACTGATATTCTGCCCTCGCCACAAGAAATAACTCGCGATGAAGCACATCACTAAAGCTCTCAAAGTTGGCAGCGTGAACCCAGCAAACCAACTATAGAAATACGCCAAGCCGAGCCCGAATATTGTAGGTAACCAAAGAAATGAAGGAGAAAGTAACCTGAATATCTTGCCAATCTGATAGCCGATACCAAAGGCAATCCCAATATGCAGCCCCGAAATAGCCATCAAGTGGATCAAGCCACTGCTTTTAAGCAAATCCCACCGCTGAGGCGGAATAAGGTCTCGATATCCAAAACTCAAAGCGATAATGAGATCTTGATTTGACAGCAGACTTAACCTTTCAAGGCTGGTTTCAAACCATCGGGAGCGTAAGTTGGTGTTAGAGTGAATTCGGTATTTGGTTTCTGCTCTGTAAGTTGCATTGGCAACCACGCCAGCACTAAACAAGTACTTTTCGAGGTCAAAACCGGCTTCATTAAGTTTGCCCCATACCGGCTTTATTGAGGTCGATAAATAGACATCATCTCCAAGTGTTAACTTAAAAGGGGTAAACAAACGCAATTTTATCAATTGGGGAAAGATTAATTTTTCGCCGCCAATTGATCTGGCTACTATTACGCTTTCAAAACCGTGGCTATTTTCACTAAAAAGGCTAACAACCGACGCATTTATGGTAGTATTCTGCCCTGATTGGAATAAGCGACTCGTTTGTATTTCAATCGCATTCCCTAGGCAGATAACTAGTATCAATGCTGTTACTGGACCTCTTGCACTCCGGAAAACGCTATACTTTGTTGATGCTAGCAGTAACAACAGCATCAATGGTGCCCAAACCCAATGTGGCATCACAGGCCAGAAGCTGGCAGACACAACTGTCGCAGCAAATGAAATCAAGAACCAAGTGTTAAACAAGAGAGTAGCTTCCTCCTATGCCAAGAAAGTTTATCAAACGATTTATGCCTGACCATGATCTAATCAAGCGTCAGAAAGCATTGAAAGTTTTTGGCAATGTTTTGTACAACCCCAACTTATGGTGCCTTAATCGTCGCTCTGCGGCTGGCGCGTTTGCTGTTGGGTTATTCATGGCGTTTGTCCCTCTACCAAGTCAAATGATTATGTCTGCAGGCCTTGCTGTCGCATGTGGCGTTAACCTGCCTTTAGCTGTCGCACTTGTTTGGATCAGTAACCCGGTTACCATGCCTGTTCTCTTCTACTTTGCTTATAAAGTCGGGGCGTTTGTTATGCATGTGCCACCGCAAGCCTTCCATATCGAATTGTCTTGGGACTTCATCTTGGCGCAAATGAGCACTATAGGGCCTCCGTTCTTATTGGGTTGTCTGATTTGTGGCGTGGTTTCAGCAATGATTGGCTACTTTGGTATTCGCGGTTTATGGCGCTACTCAGTAGTAAGAAGTTGGAAGAAGCGACAAGCAAGGCACTGAACGCCATTTCTTGTTATTCAATCTAACCTTGTATGCGCTTCACTTAAAACGTACACAAGTTAAAATCGGATGAGCTACTTACCTCTGCAAGATTGGCATGTAACGAAAGTCGTAAAGAACACGAATTGAATTCAATAAAAAAGGATCCCACTGGGATCCTTTTTTGTATCGACTGAAAACTGACGGCCTGTTATTTAGGCGAATGCTATTTAGAACTCAGCACTGAGGCTGGATTCAACTTCGCCGCGCGTGATGCTGGGTACCATGTCGCCAGTAAACTCAGCACAATCGCAGTGCCGGAAACCACAACAACATCCGTCATATCAAGTTGTGATGGCAAGAAGTCGACAAAATAGATATCACCGGACAAGAACTGGTGATCGACCAACTTTTCAAGTCCTTTGATTAGTGTCGTGAGATTAAGAGCGACTAGCACACCTATTGCACTGCCCACTAAACTGCCTAACACGCCTGAGAATACGCCCTGCCAAACAAAGATGCGCCTCACAAGGCCGTCTGATGCACCCATGGTTCTTAAAATCGCGATCTCTGATGCTCTGTCTTTTACTGCCATCATTAGCGTCGAGACAATATTGAAACAAGCCACACCAATAACCAGTACCATCACCAGATACATGATGGTACGAACGAGTTGGATATCTCGATACAAGAAACCAAACTTCTGCTGCCAGCTTCGTAGATACACATACACATCAAGCTGATTGCCCACTTCACGCACAATAGAGTTCGCGTTCAGCACATCGGTCACTTTTAAAGAGACTCCAGTTACCGCCTCACCTAAGTTGGCGTAGACCTGAGCATCACCAATCGGAATCAGAGCCAAGCTGTGGTCAATCTGGCCATTAAGCGTCAGCAAGCCAACCACTTTCACTCGAACACGCTTTGGCGCCTGAACCTTCACAGAACCGTTTACCGCTGGAATCATCAAAGTCAGATAATCACCGACTTTCGCACCCAGCACATTCGCTACACCAGAACCTAAGATGATTTGTTGTTGCCCTGCTTTAAACTCACTCCAAGCTTGCTTATCGATAAAACTCGACAGGCTCGATACTTGTTGCTCAAGTTGTGGGTCAACGCCGCGAACTTCAATTGCTTTGAGTTCTTTGCCCTTTTCAGCAAGCGCTGTAATTTTTACATAAGGCGCAGCAGCAACGACTTTATCGTGCTTAACCGACTCCTCAATCACGTGCTCCCAACGAGTCACAGGCTCATTCACGCCTTCAAATTCACCATGAGGAATGACAGAAAGTACTCGTGATTGAAGCTCTCGCTCAAAGCCATTCATCGCAGATAAGCCGATAATGATCACCGCGACACCAACCGCAATACCAATGGTCGAAGACAATGAGATGAACGACACCATCTTGTCTCGTTGTTTCGCACGGCTAAATCGGCCGCCTATCAATAGAGATAAAGAGGAAAACACTTAGCTCTCCTCTTTTTCTACGTTGACCAGTAAACCATCTTGCATGTGAAGTTGGCGATCCATCTTACCGGCAAGTTCACCATCGTGAGTCACGACCAAAAAGGCAGTATCGTATTCACGGTTCAGTTCACGCATTAAGTCGTAAATAGACAGTGCGGTGTTATGGTCAAGGTTACCGGTTGGTTCATCCGCCAACACTAGCGCAGGCTTATTCACCAATGCACGAGCAATCGCCACACGTTGCCTCTCGCCACCAGAAAGCTCTGAAGGTCGGTGGTCCACGCGGTGACTCAATCCAACTTTGTCCAACAAACGTTGTGCTTCTTGCTTTGCTTTAGCGGGCTTTTCGCCGCCAATCAATAACGGCATCGCCACGTTTTCTAAAGCTGAAAAGTCAGATAGAAGATGATGGAACTGATACACAAAGCCAAGATGCTGGTTGCGAAGCTTCGCCTGCTTATTCGAACTCAAAGATGCTAAATCTTGACCAAGAAAACTCACACTGCCCGCAGAAGCATCGTCTAATGCGCCTAAGATATGCAGTAAGGTACTTTTGCCCGAGCCAGAGGTACCGATGATTGCTACTAGCTCACCCTTTTCGATGTCAAAGCTGACTCCCTTGAGCACCTCAGTATCTAACGAGCCTTCACGGTACGTTTTACGGATATCATTACATTGAAGAAAATTACTCATAACGAAGGGCCTCAGCAGGTTTCACAGACGATGCACGATAAGAAGGGAATACAGTGGCAATCAGGCTAAGTGCAATAGCCAGAACCACAACAACAGCGATTTGAATTGGGTTAATCAAAATTGGTAACTGTCCACCAAAGGAGAATAGAGCAACGCCCATCGCCTCTAAAATAGTATTAAGGTTCATCGCTAGAGCAACGCCTAACACACCACCAGAGAGCGCACCAATCACGCCACTACTTGCGCCTTGAACCATGAAGATCCCCATGACTTGACCATCAGTCATGCCTTGGGTCTTAAGAATCGCGACTTCAGACTGCTTCTCCATCACCACCATGATAAGTGCTGAGATAATATTGAAAGCAGCAACACCGATGATAAGCCCAAGCATTAAACCCATCATGTTTTTTTCCATACGAACGGCTTGGAATAGCTCACCTCGTTGGTCTCGCCAGTCGCTCCACAACCAACCTTCCGGTAATGGCTGAGTTGATAACTCTGCGACTTCAAACGGGTCTTCAAAAAATAGTCGCCAGCCTGAAATAGTGTCTGATTTATAACGCATCAAACGCCCAGCGTCTTGGATGTCTGTCACCATCAGTTGAGCGTCGATATCAGAACCTGTATTGAAAATACCGGCAACGGTGAAATTTCGTTGGCTTGGAATACGACCTAATGGGGTGTATTGGCTAGCGCTGGTCACCATCAAGCGAACTTTGTCACCCATAGATACCTTCAAATTTCTCGCCAAAGTATGACCGAGGAACAACTGATATTGACCCGCTTTAAGTGAAGACAATCTGCCCGCAATCAAGTGGTTCTGAAGAGGGTCATCTGAATTGGGTTCAATGCCAATTAACAAACCCGCAGATAATTGAGCCGGACTCTGAATCACTGCCTCACTGCGGACAATCGGTTCAACGTGACCATTAAGCGAGATTTGCTCTGCAAAATTAGGCGCTTGGGCAGAAAGAGAGGTAGTGCCACCTTGCTCATAAACCACCGCTTGAGGAAGAACACCAAGAATTCGGTCTTTTAACTGCGCTTCGAATCCATTCATTACCGATAAAACAGTAACCAAAGACAGCACACCAATGGTGATACCTGCCGTCGACATATAAGAAACAAAACGGCTAAAGCGATCACCTGAACGGCCTTTCAAATAGCGTAGGCCAACAAACAACGAAATAGGATGAAACATACTTTGAACCATCTAAAGGGGATGCGGGTTAATGTAACGGGTATTGCTGTTACTGTGTAGGGGTTAATTGAAAATATAGAGTGAATTAACTCAATTAGTTAGGCTTGAAAAACAGAACCTTGTCAAATAGCCAAATTTCAAACAACTATTTGAGACTTTCAATTAACTGACCTTGATTACTGCGGCCACATAGCGATAATCAATAGATCACTTCAAGGAACTAACGCATGACAGAACAAGAGTTTTTCACCGTTCACCATAGCCTTACCGCTAATATTGAACCAATGGACAGCGGCTTCACTTTACCTTCTCAAATTCAATTCGAATCTGAGATCCCAGCACCATTTGTGGTGGCAAGTGAATTTAGCCAATTGGATCTGTTAGCTGACAGCGCTCGAGCGGAACTGAAAAACAGCGACTTGAAGAATGTCACCAGTTTATTGGATGCACAAAACTCAAAATTAAACCTCTTGTTGAGCTTTATGTTATCGCAGCAAGATCATGAGAAATTTCGCACTCACACCTATTCATTTGGTGCGAGTCAGTTTTCCTGCTTTTCAAAAGCAGACATCGAACCGGGTCGCTTAGTAAAAGCCAAACTTTTTCTAGAGCACCCAGCTGCAGCCATATACTGCTACGCGGAAGTGTTTGCAAGCCAGCCTAAAGATTCCGGTTTCGAAATTAACTTCAAATACGCTCATCTTCGCGATACTGACCAAGACCTGCTGATCAAAGCGGCACTTCATCAACAACAGAAACTTTTGCGTCAACGCTCTCTAGACCGAGATAACAAGTAAATTAACATGACCAAACAATCTATTTTTACACTACCTACACTCAAAGGAGCCGGTGACAAAAAGCACATCGGTAACCTAGTCGGTTCGTCTCTCGCTCTGGCCATCGCTAAACTCGCAGAGCAGCACAACAGCCATACAGTACTAGCAGTGCCAGACCCACAAGTCGCTCTTAAGCTGCAATCTGAAATTGAACAGTTTACGGCACATGAAGTCGCATTATTCCCTGACTGGGAAACGCTGCCATACGATAGCTTCTCGCCGCACCAAGAGATCATCTCAGATCGTATCGCACGCCTTTACGCACTGCCAACACTAAAAGATGGCATCACGATCGTACCGATCAGCACGCTACTACAACGTCAGTCGCCACGTGACTTCTTGTTGCAGCACACCTTAATGGTGAAAACGGGCGATCTCTACTCTTTAGAGAAACTGCGTCTACAGCTTGAAAAGTCAGGCTATCGTTACGTTGACCAAGTGTTTGGCCCCGGTGAATACGCAAGCCGTGGCTCTATTCTCGATCTGTTCCCAATGGGCAGTAAAGACCCGTATCGAATCGATTTTTTCGATGACGAAATCGACACTATTCGTACTTTCGATCCTGAAAACCAGCGTTCTATTGAAGACATCTCTGAGATCCGCCTGTTACCAGCGCACGAATTCCCAACCTCGGAAACGGCGATTGAAGACTTCCGTATTCGCTGGCGCCAACAGTTTGATGCCCGCCGTGAACCAGAGTCAGTTTACATGCAGGTATCTAAAGGCACATGGCCTGCGGGTATTGAGTACTGGCAGCCTCTATTCTTCGATCACACAGAAACACTGTTTGACTATGTTGCCGATGAAGCGCAACTCTTGGTTCTGGGTGACGTAGAAACCGCGGTTGATTCGTTCCTTACTGATGTCGCTCACCGATACGAACAGCGCGGTGTTGACCCATTACGGCCACTTCTCACGCCTGAACAACTGTGGTTGAAGAAAGACGAGCTGTTCGCTCACTTCAAACAGAAGCCACAAGTTAACCTGAGTCTAGATTCGATTGAAGAGAAAGCAGGCCGCACCAACTTGCCTGTCGTGTCATTACCTGACCTCAGCGTTCAGCATCAAAATAAAGAACCTTTAGCTAACCTAAGAAAGTTCACAGAAGCCTTCGACGGCAAAGTAGTATTTTCGGTTGAATCAGAAGGTCGTCGTGAAGCGCTGAGTGAACTGCTTCGTGGTATTAAAGTACGACCAAGCGAAGTTGAAAACCTCGATGCCTCAATTAAAGGCAAAGACAAGTTCAGCCTCATCCTTGGCTCTGCTGAACACGGTTTTATCCATGAAGAGCAAAACATCGCCCTTATCTGTGAAAGCGACCTGTTGGGTGATCGCGTTGTTCAGCGCCGTAAGAAAGACAAAAAAAGTGTTAACAGCGACACTGTCATTCGTCACTTAGCCGAACTTAAACCAGGTCAACCTGTAGTGCACATTGACCACGGTATTGGTCGCTACATCGGCTTGCAGACACTCGAAGCCGGTGGCATGAAAACCGAATACGTGACACTTGAGTACCAAAACGATGCCAAGCTCTACGTGCCAGTTGCTTCTTTGAACTTAATCGGGCGTTACTCGGGTGGCGCTGAAGATTCTGCACCGCTACATAAACTCGGTGGCGAAGCGTGGCAAAAAGCGCGTAAACGCGCCGCGGAGAAAGTCCGTGATGTTGCAGCAGAACTACTTGATGTTTACGCTAAGCGTGAGCTAAAACCTGGCTACAAGTTTGTACTCGACCGCAGCCAATACGCGACTTTCAAATCTGGCTTCCCGTTTGAAGAAACCGATGACCAAGCGATGGCCATCAATGCTGTTATGTCTGATATGTGCCAAGCCAAAGCCATGGACCGTTTGGTGTGTGGTGATGTTGGCTTTGGTAAAACCGAAGTCGCGATGCGTGCAGCATTCGTTTGTACCGACAACAGCAAACAAGTAGCGGTTTTAGTTCCTACTACTCTACTTGCTCAGCAACACTTCGAAAACTTCCGTGACCGTTTCGCCAACTTGCCGATTCGTGTTGAGGTTCTATCCCGATTCAAATCAGCTAAAGAGCAAAAACTAATCATGCAAGATGTCGCCGACGGTAAAGTGGATATCCTAGTCGGGACTCACAAGCTGCTTTCGAGCGATATTAAGTTTAAAGACCTAGGCCTGCTGGTTGTCGATGAAGAACACAGATTTGGTGTACGTCAGAAAGAGAAAGTGAAAGCGATGCGTGCGGATGTCGATATTCTAACGCTTACTGCGACACCGATCCCGCGAACGCTGAACATGGCAATGAGTGGCATGCGTGACCTTTCGATCATCGCTACACCACCCGCACGACGCTTGGCAATTAAAACCTTCGTTCGCGAGAGTGATGATGCCATCGTCAGAGAAGCGGTGCTGCGTGAAATCATGCGTGGTGGCCAGGTTTACTTCCTACACAACCAAGTCGACACGATTGAGAAAACAGCAGAGTCATTGCAAAAGCTGATTCCAGAGGCGCGCGTGACTGTAGCTCATGGCCAGATGCGAGAGCGCGAACTGGAACGCATCATGAATGACTTCTACCACCAGCGCTTCAACTTACTGGTGTGTACAACCATCATTGAAACCGGTATCGACGTACCAACGGCAAATACCATCTTGATGGACAGAGCCGATAACCTTGGTTTAGCACAGCTGCACCAATTACGTGGTCGTGTAGGTCGTTCGCACCACCAAGCTTATGCTTACTTGTTAACGCCACACCCTAAAGCAATGACCAAAGATGCGATCAAGCGATTGGATGCGATTGCTTCGCTCGAAGACTTGGGCGCAGGCTTTACCTTAGCAACTCACGATTTAGAGATTCGTGGTGCGGGTGAGCTGTTAGGTGATGAACAGAGTGGTCAAATCCAGTCAGTTGGTTTCACCTTGTACATGGAGATGCTTGAACAAGCGGTTGAAGCATTGAAGGAAGGTCGAGAGCCATCGCTTGATGACCTACTGCGTGAACAAACTGAAATTGAGATGCGTTTGCCAGCACTATTACCAGATGACTACATCCCAGACATCAATACACGTTTGTCTACCTATAAGCGTATTGCGAGTGTGAGTGACACCGACGAATTGGCAGAGTTGAAAGTCGAGCTGATTGATCGCTTCGGCCTTCTGCCTGATGCTACCAAGAACTTGTTATCAGTTTCTGAGCTAAAATTAGCCGCAGCGTCTATCAAAGCGAAGAAAATTGAAGCCCACGATAAGGGTGGATTCTTAGAATTCTACCCGGATGCTGACATAAACCCGACCTACCTTGTTAAACTGTTGCAATCTCAACCGCAAAAGTTTTCAATGGAAGGACCAACAAAGTTCAAGTTTACGATACCATTGGTCGACAGACGGAAACGAATTCAATTTGTTAGTGATTTATTGGGCGAATTCAGACAAAACTTGCTGCCTTCAGCATAAGACCCAATCCACTTGCACATATAAATTATCCAGCCGGTAGTTCGGCTGGAAGACGGAGTAAAAATGAAAAGACTGATCCCACTGCTACTATTGTTCGTCTCACTGCCAAGTTTGGCGCAGAGACAATTTGATATAGAAGTGATCATTTTTAAGCGCGCTGTTGATGCAGAGAAGGTGAACGAATCTTGGCCAAATACACAGCCTAAGATTTCACTTGAGCGTGTTGGTTCATTTCAAGATACCCAATACCGAGCAAAGAAAGGCGTTCAAATGCTTCCTTACTCGGAATATAAGTTAACGCCTCAAAAAGACAAGCTACGTAAACACGCTGGCTTTGAAGTTCTGATGCATACCGCTTGGCGTCAAGGCGACCAAGGTAAGAGCTCTGCACCTGTTTTCCACATTCAAGCAGGTAAAGATTTCTCTAAACAATTTAATGCTGATGGCTCTGAAAAAGGCGCAATCACTGCAGGCAGCGCTGATGGGTTCCAAGAAGAGACCATTGATAAGCCACTCTACGAATTAGACGGCAAGCTGCAAATCTACGTTCAGCACTACCTATACGCTGAAACGACATTAGATTTAAAAGCGCCAAGCGTTCGTGAAGTGACTCTACAAGAGCAACAAATCGAGCTAGATTCACCAGTAAGTGGCGCAGAAAGCAACGTCCAAGTGGGCAACCTAACTGAGATTTCTCCGACGGTTGAAGTCCAAGAGTTCCTTAAGAGCTACCGCATGGACCAAAAACGTCGTATGCGCAGTACAGAAACTCACTACCTTGACCACCCACTTCTTGGAATGGTGATTCAAGTTAGACGTGTAGCGCAGTAAATTACTTGCCGATTCGGCTATAATTATATAAATAATTCAATCCGCCCTCCTAGTGAGGGCGTTTTATTAAGTGCTATCTATCTTTATTCTGTACTGACTTTCTTTGCTCAGTACTTACACGTTACTTGGTACGCTCTATGAGCCCTGAATTTCAGATCAACACACAAAATCTTAGCCTTAAAATCATTGAGGCCTCAGATGCTCAAGAATTTTCTCAGCTGGTTAAGTCCTCCCCTAGCTTGCTGCCATGGGTCGACTGGTGTCATAAAGAGTTTTCTATCGTCGAGGCCGAGAAATTTATTCTGGCAACTCGCCTGAACTGGGTGAAAGCCGATGCGTTTGGTTTTGGCATCTTTGAACGAAAAAGCGATAAGTTAGTCGGTATGGTTGCCATTAATGAGCTTTACCACACCTTTAATATGGCGAGTTTAGGTTATTGGGTCGGTGATGACTTTCAAAGGAGAGGGATCGCCAAAGAAGCGATGTTCGCCCTATTTGAATTTTGTTTCGCGCAACTCAAGTTAACGCGTTTGGAGATTGTCTGCGATACCGAGAACCTACCCAGCCAAAAGTTGATCGAGAAGTGTGGCGCTGAGCGAGAAACCATTGCCCAGAATCGATTTCTGTTTAACGGTAAGCCGAAAGATGGCGTGGTTTATTCTGTGCTACCTCCAACGTCTTAACAGCAGAAATGAGTTCAACACCTGCGATAATCCATAATCGACACGATCAAAAAAGAGCTCCGAAGAGCTCTTTTTTATTATCAGCGTAATGCTCTGAGAAGGCTTACCTGATTAGTGAAGCTTTAGGTTTGGACGAAGTACACGGTTAATACGACCAACCAGCATCATCAGTGATGTTTTGATTAAGCCGTGAAGCGCCATCTGGTGCATGCGGTACAAAGAGATGTAAACCACACGAGCAATACGACCTTCGACCATCATCGAGCCTTTCGTCAGGTTACCCATCAAGCTACCTACCGTAGAGAAACGGCTGAGTGAAACTAGCGAGCCTTTGTCTTTGTAGATGTAGTCTTTCAGGTCGCGGCCGTTTAACTTAGCAATGATATTGCTAAACGCACAACTTGCCATCTGGTGAGCCGCTTGTGCACGTGGTGGAACGAATGAACCGTCTGCTTGCGTACATTGCGCTAAGTCACCAATAGCAAAGATGTTGTCATCAAGCGTAGTTTGTAGCGTGTTTTTCACAACCAACTGGTTGATACGGTTCGTCTCAAGACCACCGATATCTTTCATGAAATCTGGCGCTTTAATGCCTGCAGCCCAAACCATGATTTGTGCTGGGATTTTCTCACCATCTTTAGTCGTTAGGCCGTCAGCATCAGCTTGTGTAACCATTGTAGTCGTACGCACAGTTACACCAAGCTTCGTAAGCTCAGAGTGTGCTGCGCTCGAAATACGAGGAGGTAGGGCTGGAAGAATACGCTCACCCGCTTCAACAAGGTTAACGTTCAGCTTGCTTGAATCTAGATCGCCAAAGCCATAAGTACGAAGCTCTTTAACCGCGTTGTGCAGTTCCGCAGAAAGCTCAACACCTGTCGCGCCAGCGCCAACAATAGCAATATCTACTGTGCCTTGGCCGTTCTTAGCATGAAGCTTTAAGAACTGGTTGTTCATTTCTGTACGGAAACGGTGCGCTTGTTCTGGACTATCAAGGAAAATACAGTTGTCGCGAACGCCTGGTGTGTTGAAGTCGTTTGACGTTGAGCCTAGCGCCATCACAAGAATATCGTATTCAAGTTCACGGCTTGGCATAAGCAGTTCACCGTGATCATCTTTCAGTTCGCTCAGAGCGATCACTTTACGTTCACGATCGATGTCGTTCAGGCTGCCCATTTGGAAATCGAAGTAATGGTTTTTTGCGTGTGCGCGGTAGCTTAACGCATCAACACCCTCGTCCAATGAACCCGTTGCTACTTCATGAAGTAATGGTTTCCATAGGTGGCTTGCTTTACGGTCTACCAGAGTAATCTGGGCACGCTTTTTACGACCTAAAGTGCGGCCTAGCTTAGTTGCTAGTTCTAAACCACCAGCACCACCGCCTACTACGATAATTTTTGTCACAATGACAATCCTCTACAAAATGAATAAATGGGGTTCGGCTCGATTACTCCAACCGATAAATTCTATGTATCTACTCGGCCTTGAATGCGAAGGCTGTTACAAATTGGATTACCGCGAAAAAGAATAACGACAGCTCACCGAGTAGTTAGAGGGGTTACAAGCAACAAACATTGGCTTGCCGCTTTGCTCACTTGGATAAAAAAGGTGACTACCTGAGAGGTAGAGCACAAATAATGGGCAAGTTTTATCACTCGCTCTCAATTTTTCTTGATATTTATCAAAATATTTTGCTTGGGAACATTATATATAGCAAAAAGATGACCGCAACAAAAATCCTTACCCACAATGAGGATTCGCGGCGAATTAGTTAACGTTTGCGCAAACTTCTCTTTAAATGCTCAAACTCTTCAAAAAAATAACTACAACCATTTGATTAATGTTCGGCTCTTGGGTTCAGATGTAAAAAAAGCAGCACTCAATTGAGTGCTGCTTTTATAAAATAACTGGAATAATTAAGCGTTTTTAAACGCTTTCATTGTCTGCAAGTGCTGAGAGATTTTTTTGAACTTATGACTCTCTTTTTCGTCCCAGATGACATCATAATAATCTTCTAACGCGGCAGCTGTTTTGGTATTGTCGTGAATCTCATCTTCACGAGAAAGCACCACTAAACAGCGACCTTTGTTCTTCATACGATATTGAGCAACACACTTAGTCGCGATGTCTTCGTACTCTTCTGGACGGTCAATTCGACCTACCATGTTGTTCTCAGGGTGCAGATTCGGGTTGAACACCACCTGCTTAATACCACATAAAAAACCAATACGTTCAGACCAAAAACCACCTAAGCCTACACCACAAATGATCGGATGCGGGTCATCGGATTGCTCTATCACTTTATGCACTTCTTTTAGCAAATGTTGCATATCGTGTTTTGGATGCAAAGTACTGTAGTTGATGAAACGAACGTCATCATCAATGAATTGCAACTGCAGTATTTTTTCGTGATTGCCCGGGCTAGTTGAGTCGAAGCCATGTAGATAAATAATCATTAGCACCTCCTTGTTGAATATTGGTACGTTTTAATTAATCTAACATGAAAAATAAGGTTTTAAAGGGAACACGAACGAAATTATATTTTTCACTTCCTAAACGTGATCCTAGCTACATAAAGTGTGACTCAGCGCCTCTGCTTCACGCAGATAACTTTCATCGCCCCAAAGCTGATGAGCAAGTAAATACCATAGCATCGCCATCATCTGGCTTCTTGGTAACCATGCTTCTACACCATCAAGCCAAGGCTGAACATCATGGATTCCTCGCAGCTGACAGTACTTCTCAACCGCTTCTGTGACTTGCGCGCCAGCAACCGCAATGGTTAATGTCAAATCGAGCCTAGGGTCTGCGAGCGCAGCGTATTCCCAATCAATAATCTTAATGCAGTCACTGTTTCTCACTAGGTTATAACCACCTAGGTCAAAATGGCACAAAGACAGGTCAACATTGGTAATACTCGGAGCCACGCGCCACTCTTGATAAATCTTAGTGCAGGCTTCGGTCTTATGAATCGCATCAAGCTGCAGCCAGTAATGATCGACTCGCGCTGTGAAACTGAACGGTTGGAGTGGTAATCGCGCGGTATTCACCAGATGCACTGAGATCAGAGTCTTCAACAAATCATCAAGCTCTAAGCCTTCGTAAAGCGTCTCACCCGCAATCCATTCAACCAATAAGCCTTGCTCATTGACCACTATTGGACTTGGTCCAATACCTAGACGCTCAATTGCGGAAAGCACTTGATACTCTTCATGACGAGAGATAAAGAAAGCTTTGGTGATAGGAGTGGTGGGCCGCCAAACATACGCGGTGCCATCGGCTAACACCAACTTCCAACATCGATTGGTCAACCCGCCGGTCAGCGTTTGAGCTCTAACAGGTGGCTCAGAAAAGTAACCATCAAGCGAACTCAAACTGGTATCAAGAAGCTTAGCCTCAGACCAAGAAAAAATTGCCATATTTACTCCCTATAAACGTCTTCATTTCCCTACAAAAAAGACACTGACCAAAAGCCAGTGTCTCTTCATAAACAGCACATCATGCACTGCATTGGCGTGTGACCAAGCTATGTGTGGCCAAGCTATACGCTGCCAAGACTAGACGCTGTCAAAACTGGCTGCGTTTAGTTGGCAAGTAAGCGAAATTAAAGGCCTAGTAGGCTCTTAGATTGTTGCTTACGGATTTCAGTCTCGTCAGCCCATTCAATCAAGCCAGACTCAAGATCCATTAGACGCATCGTCATTTTGTAGTAAACGTCTTCGTCGCTACCGTCTTTCTTAACGATGCTTGATAGGTTGCCGTACAGCATGTATTGAGCACCGACCATTTTACCGAATTGAATTGCTGAGCTTTGATTTACAAGCTCATCATTGTTTTGGAAGTTCAATTGGTCACGAACAGACTCTACACGGTCCATATCAACGAAACGGAACTTACCAGAATTCAGCATTTTAGTACTGATAGTGTCAGTGATTGACTCAGTATCGATGTGCTCACTTGTCTTGTTCTTGATTCGCTCTACGAACACGATTGGACGTTGCTCTCGAGTAATGTAAGACACTGAACCAGACGCCATCATGCTATCGACCATTTCACCCGCAATCGTTTGAAGGTCAGTTGAACCGAAATCGATTGTCGTGGTTTCTACTGCTTGTGCATCACCGTAGCTTACCTTGTTTGAACAACCGCCTAAAATAACCGCTAAACCTAGTAGCGCAACGACACTCTTTTTCATTTTGTTTCCTCAACTTATCACTGAGCGGGGTTACCCACACTCTTAAATTCTTGTATTTACGAATCATTAGACCCGTTTAATCTAACTTACTGCTCTCGGAACTGGACTCTGAACTGAGTCGCTTTCGGGTTTACCGACACTTCCGACAACGAAATACTTTCAAAACCACGAACAATCGCTTGCTTCCAAGGACCTTGTTTAAGGTTGACCTCAAGCCCGGCATCGTCGTACCAGTAAAAACGATAAAGAATATGTTGATCGCCTTTATAGTTACTGTTTAAACGAACGATTCCTCGCGTATGACCGTCGACCAGATCGGTGCGAATATCTTCAACCTGTAAACGGCTGCCCAATACCTTGTCACCAAAGAAAACGTTCTGAGTCAGACTATCGACCCTTACGCCAGCTGTATTATCAGCACAACCAGCCAGAGCCATAACCGCTGCTAAGCTCACTAACCACTTTTTCATTACAGCCTCCCTAGCTGTTTATGCCACATTGTTGCATTGTTTCCTTGTCGAGAAATCCACACCAAGGTGGTCTGCCCTTCTCGAATATCAAAGTCGTACGTTTTAGCGCCCGCTTCCAACGTATATTGACCGCTATTTGCTACAAACGTACTGCTCTTAATCTCTGCAGGTAATGATTGCCAACTGCGAGTGTCTGGTTGCTCTGTCAGTGTGTTCCACACGTTGAACAGAATATTACCGACATCATCGCCTTTGGTTGCTTCTTTTCGAATGCGATCTTTCGCGACTACACGTAGCGCTTGGCGAATAACAATGCTTGTCATACGTTCCGATAGATCGTTCTGCGCCATCGCGTTTACATCAGTGATCAAATGTTCTTGTAGCGGCTGTCCGCTGATTCGCAAGGCAGAAAAACGCTCTACGTTTTGACTTGGGTAATATGGCAGCGCAAGAGAGTATATTGCCCCCTGATCGCGACTGTCATAAACAGGCAAATCCAGTCGCCAACTGTCCATAGCTTGCACAGCGCTCTGCTCTTGAAGAACAATCACTCGCCCTTCACCTGCACTAAGTTTAGAAGATTGCTTATAGCGTTTTTCTAATGTTGCTAAATCTTGTCGCATCCCTAAACGAGCGGCTGTTGCCATGGTTCTATCGATGATTTCTTGGTTATCTGGCATCACAGCCAAAGCACGACGATAGTCAACGTAGGCGCTGTTTAAATCATTTGACGCTTCATAAAGCAGACCAGACAAGAACATCAGATACGCATTCTGTACTGACTGCAGTTTCTTACCCGCATCAGGGTAATTGGCAAGGATGCTACCCACATTGGCAGACAAGCCTTGCTTCTTCGCATCGCTGGCTGCTTTGTCTAACTCAGCCTCGCGTTGCTTCTTCGCTTGTTCTTGAACTTGGTTGGCGCGACGCATTTCAATCACCGCACCTTCTAAATCGTTTTTCTTGAGGTAATTTAAACCGAGATACAGATGAAGAAAGCCCAACTCATAATCGGCTGGCACATACTCGGTAATATTGTCATTCACAGCCAACGCACCCACACTGGTTGCACTGTCTGAGATTGAGATCACGGCTTTGCGTTGCTGCTCAGTAACCGCCTGATCAGCCACTTCAAACGAAGCCTTACTCTCAGGGTATTTTTGATCCAGCAGATTAATTCTGCCTCTTTCAAAGTTATCAAGGATGTCGCCTGCCGCGTAATCTGGTAGCTCTTGCTGAGCCTCTGAATAATCTCCAGATTTAACGGCTTGGTAGATCGCTTTGTTCTGTGCGCTGTAATGGCTGAACAGGTTTCCTGCAGACATACTTGCACAGCCCACAGTCAACGCCGATAACAGGGCAATGGAAGCGAATCTAAACTGTTGCTTCACTTATCGTCTCCGTGCATGTTTAAAATGCCAACTTTGTTAGGGTCTGTTGACCTTTCGTGGTTAAATTTTGTTCGAGATGGAATCGTTTTAGGCGCGGCAAGGAGTATGTAGCCTAGTCATTCTAAGTTAATACTTCTTAACAAAGCATAAAACGATTCTAGCCGAACCCTTCGGGCAGTCTTTGTGGTTCATTTCTACTGCGTTATCAGCTTCTCATGTAGGCTAGCTACACTTCAAAGCCTCTGCCTTGTATAAATTTCCCACAAAGTGCTGCAAAAATCAGCTCGAAAGATCAACAGACCCTAGTCTCATTATCAAAACGAAACGTGTTGTAAAAAGGATCTCAAGCCAGTTGAAACCCTACTGATTTAGCTTCTGCCTATGCGATGCCGACATTCAGACAACAGATAGAACTTAAAGTTGGCATACAAACTACAAATTTTCCAACTAACTACTTGTGTTAACCCACTAATGAGTTCGTTTAAACTAGCTCATTAGCTTTCATTAACTTGTTAGCTTTGCATTAGCTCATTCACTTTTTATTAGCTCATTAATAGGGGACCAAGTGGACGGCCACCAACCAAATGCATGTGAATATGGTAAACCTCTTGGCCGCCATGAGAATTGCAGTTCACAATAAGACGGTAGCCATCTTCTGCGATGCCCTCTTCTTTTGCTAACTTGCGAGCCACGGTAAACATGCGCCCCATCATGGCTTCATCTTGGACTTCAACATCATTCGTTGTTGGAATCAGCTTGTTTGGGATGATTAAGATATGGCTTGGCGCGCGAGGGTTGATATCGCGGAATGCCGTTACTAAATCGTCTTGGTATAGTAGATCTGCTGGGATTTCTTTATTGATGATCTTACTAAAAATGGTTTCTTCAGCCATGTTTCTCTCCGATAAAACATTTATTTTTTAATGCTTTGAGTATGCGCTATGCCGCATCAAACCACAATAAATCTGCTTTAAAGCATAATAAAAAACACCGTTCAAATCAAAGTAAACGAGCCTTAGCTCTCAAGAATGGCATGTTGGTTATAACTGAGGGCTATTTTTGACGTGTGCGTCATAAAATGCGTAAACGGAGCTCAATAGAATGCTGATAATTTTGTTAGTTTTACTTTGACCTGACATTAGGTCTGCATTTTTATTTAGGGAGAAAGCCATGAAGGGATCTGTGATCAAGCGTATGTACGCTGGTTTCGCACTGATCATCATCATGTTCGCAGTCACGATAACCATCATGATGAACAGCATGAATCAGATACACAGCAATTTTGAGAGTGTCTCAGAAACCTCACTACCACTTGTCGCGCTTTCAAATCAAACAAGTGTTCAATTGCTTTCTGCTGATAAGTCATTCAAAGATTTCTTAACCACACAAAACGCTGAACGCATGTCTGCAATGCGTACAGAATTTGCTGCATCACAAAACTCGTTTTCAGAAGTTCTCGGTAGTTTAGAAGCGGCAAGCCAAAACAATGCTTCACTTGTTGAACGTATCGCGCAATTAAGAGCAATGGAAGAACGCTACTTCGCCGAAGCTGACGAAGCGATGAACAACTACGTCGCGATGTTCGAAGCACAAGAACAAGTACAAAAAGCGTCTCGTGACTTCCAACGCTTACATTCAGAATTAACCGTTGGTATGAAAGAGTACGTTGCCGACCAAAAAAGCATCTCTGTAAAAGTGATGGCAAAGAGCTACTTTATCAAACTGCAAGACGCAGAAGTTATTACCTCTGATGCACTTGCTAGCTCTGATGTTGCCTTCGTTCAAAAAGCCCTTAACCAAAACAAAAAGGCCGTTACTCATCTTAACTACGCTTATCGAGGTCTATCAACACAACTACCAGCACTTAAAAATGTCTTCGATGAGTCGGTTCAGAAGTTCACCAAAGACGTTGGTCAGAAAGGTGGCGTACTAGACAAACACAACAACTACCTACAAGCCAAACAAGCGTTGTACGTGAACATCGCTAACCTAGCTCTAGAAGTTGACCAAGCGATGGCTGTTTTGGACTCATTCAACGTGACCGCTGAAGAGCAACTTAACTCATCACTCGCTGACGCAAGCAGCATCTACGACAAAGGCCTATTCAACGCGATTGCCATTGGCATTGTTGTGACTGTGTTCGCTGCTGCGATTGGTTACCACATTGCACACAGCGTACGAGAGCCATTAACTCGCATCCTCGGTACATTAGAAGGTCTAACTGAAGGTGATATGACTCAGCGTATCGATATTCGCTACGACAACGAATTCAGCCGCGTGAGCCGTCACATCAACACCTTGGCTGACAACCTGCACAATATCCTTGTGAAGTTGAATGATGCTTCAGATGACTTAACTAAGACTGCAAGCGTCAACCAGAAGACGTCATCTGAAACGCAGGCTCAATTGAACAGCCAACGTGAGCAAACCGCGACTGTTGCGACCGCAATGACAGAGATGTCTCATTCTGTACAAGAAGTGGCGAACAGCGCGCAAAGCTCACTCACCATGGTTCAACAAGTAGAATCGGCTTCTGAGTCTGGTCGTCAGATAATGAACACCAACATCAGTACCATTAACCAGCTCGAGGTTCGCCTTACTGAATCTGTTGGTGCTGTAGGTGAGTTGCAACAGATGAGTAGCCAGATTGGCTCAATCCTCGACGTTATCCGTGGTATTGCTGAACAGACCAACCTACTTGCACTCAACGCGGCAATCGAAGCAGCGCGTGCCGGTGAGCAAGGTCGTGGTTTTGCAGTGGTTGCCGATGAAGTACGCGTGCTAGCACAGAAGACCACTCAATCAACGTCTGAAATCGAGACCATGATCAGCAACCTGCAATCAAGCTCGAAAACAGCAAGCAACGTGATTGAAAGTTGTATGAGCGATATGGACATGTCGGTTCAACAAGCTTCAAGTGCCAACAGTGCGATGGAAGAGATCCAAGCCTTGATTCTAGAGATCAGCCACATGAGTACACACATCTCTCAAGCAGCCGCTGAGCAGAGTGAAACTTCTGGTGATATTGCGCGGAATATAGAAGACATCAACCATATCGCAGATAAGAGTTACCAAGCGATGTCTTCAATTGCTGAGGCAAGCCAAAACCTAACAATTCTCGCAAACCAGCAAGGTGATTTGGTTCATCAGTTCAAGCTATAGGTAGCTGAGAAATTGATAGATATTTAGTGAGAATATTGGGACTTCTTACCCAATAGTGATAACTATTTGAACAAGGGCAACTTTTATCAAGGGTTGCCCTTGTTTTTTATGATCTTTGTCATTATATGATTATTAAGGCTTGCTGCTTCCCGTTTTTTCTTTCACCTTTATGAGCGAGCCGCTATTAAGGAATTTATATGGCTGTTCATGTTGGCATTATCGATCAAGATCCCATTCGCTTGATCACCCCACTACTCGATAACCGAACGATCAGCACTCACATCGTGTTCATCGGTGACAAGAATCAAGTCAGTATTTACCAACGCTTAGACAGCGTTTTGCAGAAGCGCGACATTACGAGTGAATTTTTCGAGATTCCAACCCTCGTAAATACATCCGCGATTAAAGAGTCTATCCAAAACCTTGCCGAAGACCTCAAAGCTCGTGGTGAAGAAGTGAAACTCAACGCAAGTTGTGGCCTTCGTCACCGCCTACTTTCTGTATACGAAGTATTTCGTACTTACCACTGGCCAATCTTTGTTGTTGAACCAAACAGTGACAAGCTGTGCTGGCTTTACCCGAATGGTAAAGAAGACGCACAAGTTCAAGATCGCATCACTATCGACGACTACCTGACTGTGTTCGGCGCTCGTGGTGAATTCAGCGATGTACAGCTGTCTCCGCAACTTGATCAAAAGCTTTATGAGCTGGGTGAACGCTGGGCAAGTAATGCACTAGAACTCGGCCCTGGCCTCGCTACATTGAACTATCTTGCAACGACCTGCCGCAAAGAACAGAGACTTGATGTAGGGTTGTCAGAGAAACAACAAGGTTATCGCGAGCTAAACATGCTGTTGAGCGATTTGGTTGAAGCTAAGATCGCCACTTATGACAACGGTATTTTGACCTTTGCCAATGAAGACGCACGACGCTTCTCAAACGGTGAATGGCTTGAAACCTTGGTTCACAGCACAGTTAAACAAATCCAAGATGACATGCCGACCATTCAAGACCGTTCTTTGAATGTTCAGGTATACCGTCAACTGGGTGAGCGTGAGGTTCGAAACGAGCTTGACGTAGCATCAGTAGTGAACAATAAGCTACACATCATCGAATGTAAGACCAAAGGCATGCGTGATGATGGTGATGACACCTTGTATAAACTGGAATCGCTTAGAGACCTATTAGGTGGCCTACAAGCACGTGCAATGTTAGTGAGCTTCCGCCCTCTTCGCCATAACGACATCACACGAGCTGAAGATCTTGGCCTTGCATTGATTGGCCCTGACGAATTGAAAGATCTTAAAACACACCTAACGGCATGGTTTACGGCTGCGGGTGGCAGTGAAGATCTAGAGTACTAAAAACCAATAAACTCATGAGAGCTCAATGCTCTTAAGCAGATTGTTAAAAAGGCGAATGACGATTAAGTCACTCGCCTTTTTTGTTGTCTGTTTTCTCTATTGATTACTTTGAGACGGCACAAAAAAATGGCCGCATCATTCGATGCGGCCATTTTCAAAATTTAATGTCACTTGAAGACTTAATGCTCTCTAAAACTCAGAGCACTTTAAGACTTAAAGCATTTTACGAGCGGCTTCTACAACCACTTTGATTGAACGTGCTTCTGTTACTTTTAGAGTGTCGTGATCAGGCGTCTCTTTTTGAGTACGGTTGATGATTACACCAGCAACACAACCTGCTTTCAGACCAGAACTTGCACACATAGTTAGCAGTGTTGCAGATTCCATCTCGAAGTTTAGAACGCCCATGTCTTGCCATTCTTGCATAGAGCCTTGGAAGCGCTTAACAACGCGACCAGAGAACGTGTCGTAACGCTCTTGACCTGGGTAGAACGTATCGCTTGATGCCGTTACGCCCATGTGAACTGTTGCACCTGATTCATCAACTGCCGCTTTCATTGCTGTTGCAACTTCAAAGTCAGCCACTGCTGGGAACTCCATAGGAGCAAAGTGTAGGCTAGCGCCGTCTAGACGAACAGAACCTGTAGAAACAATCATGTCACCCACGTTTACGTGAGGTTGGATAGCACCAGTCGTACCAACACGTAGGAAAGTGCGAACACCAAGTTGAGCAAGCTCTTCAACTGCGATAGAAGTCGATGGACCACCAATACCTGTTGAACATACAACAACTGGTTTGCCGTCTAGCTCTGCGCGGTAAAGCGTGTATTCACGGTGACTAGCAAGGAATACTGGGTTCTCCATCTCTTCTGCAATTTTTTGCACACGAGCAGGATCACCAGGGATGATCGCAAGAGTAGCACCGTTAAGATCTGCTTCAGTAACACCTAAGTGGAAAACAGCTTGAGACATAGTTCGCTCCTTTTGGCTTATTGGGCTTTTTACCCTTATTTAAGCTCATAGTAAATTCGTGGGGTACGAACACACTCTAACCAAGCTCATTACAAAATGAAGTGACACATGTCACATGAATGATCGCAACAATAATTCAAGTTTCACAAAAAACCGATTGGCATCACAAAAATAAGCAATCCGCACGCCTATGTTGCATACTAATGAGACAAAAAGCGCCTTTAACGTATTACCGCTAAAGGCGCTTTTATATTAAGAATGCTCTATGTCGGTGAGCTCGATTTAGTCCGCTTTAGATTTAAATCGAAGCAGACGCAATGCGTTCAATGTCACCAATGCAGTTGCACCACTATCCGCTAAAACTGCCACCCACAAACCGGTAATACCTAACAAGCTTGTCACCAAGAATACGACCTTCAAACCAAGCGCAAGGGCTACGTTTTGACGGATGTTGTTCATGGTCGCTTGCGACAGTTCAATCATCGCTGGCAGCTCAGTTAAACGGTTATGAGTCAGTGCTGAATCCGCCGTTTCCAAAGCGACATCCGTACCACCACCCATTGCGATGCCGACATTCGCCGTTTTCATTGCTGGTGCATCATTAATGCCATCACCGACCATCGCCACGTGCGACTGTTGAGATAACTCCTCAACGTAAGATACCTTGTCGCTTGGCAATAGGCTTGCCTTGTACTGCATACCAATCTTGCTACTGATCGCTGCTGCACTGCGCGGATTATCGCCGGTCAACATGATAGATTGAATACCTAATTCATTAAGTCGTTCAATCGCAAGCTTAGCGTCACTACGTAACGTATCTTGCCAAGCAATCAGACCAATCACCGTCGTAGCTTGCTCTGTTGATTCTTCTTGATCTTTAACCTCAAGAGCAACCACAACCGTCTTGCCCTCACCTTCTAATGCTTCTACCTGAGAAACCACATCGGCACCAAGTTCGAACGTGACTTTAGACGGTGACAGAACCTGATACTTAACACCATCAACATCCCCTTCAACACCACTACCAATCAACGCTTTCTTGTTGTGTGATTCAGGAATCTCAATATTCAGGTCTTTTACTTTAGCGACAAGTGACTGCGCCAACGGGTGAGTAGAGCCAACTTCAATCGCCCCAACCACACGCAGCATCGCGTCTTGTTGCCACCCCGATAGAGGTTGAATATCCGTAACCTGAGGCTTACCTTCGGTCAGTGTGCCTGTCTTATCGAAGGCGATGGTTTGGATTTTACCAAGCTGCTCTAGCGCTGCGCCGCCTTTAATGAGCGCGCCACGTTTCGCTGCTGCTGCTAAGCCAGAGGTAATCGCTGCAGGAGTCGAGATAACCAAGGCACACGGACAAGCAATCAACAATAGCGCTAGGCCACGGTAAACCCATGTTTCCCATGGCTGCGCAAACAACAATGGTGGTGTGATGATGACCAACAGAGCCACTACCATCATTAACGGTGTGTACCAACGGCTGAACTTATCGAGGAATCGCTCTAGTGGTGCTTTACGAGACTCTGCTTCTTCAATCAGATGAAGAATGCGATCGATCGCGTTCTCACCCTGTTTTGAAGTGATGGTGATACGAACCACTTTATCGACCACCACAGCGCCAGCCATGATGCTGTTACCTTCGATATGTTCAACAGGAACAGATTCACCGGTTAACGCACTTTCATCAAAGCTTGCCGCGTCTGTAATCAATTGTCCGTCAGCAGGTAAACGAGAGCCCGCAGCCACTTCAATCACATCACCTGGAACCAGTTCACTGACGGCAACTTCTACACGTTCGCCGTTGATGATCTTAGTCGCGTTTTCTGGTACCAATGCCATTAGCGCTTGAACGCCACTTCTTGCTCGAGATGAAGCAAACGCTTCTAAGCGCTCACCAATCAAGAACAACAATAGAACCATCGCAGCTTCCACAGTTTCGCCAAGGTACAAAGCACCCAGCGCGGCAACACTCATTAAGGTTTCAATAGCAAATGGTGTTCCTGAGCGTGCCAACTGAACCGCTTTTTTCGCCACCGGATATAAACCAAGCAGACAAGTTACCGTAAACAAGCCTTCACTTAATTGAGGTGAGGTGCTTTTCACAAGCACTGCAAACAGCATTGCCGCTGCAATCGCGATAATCTGTAAATTAGGTTGGATATGAGCTTGCCAAAAAGTCTCAGGTTGTTGTTTTTCTTTCTTTGAACCGACTTCCGTAAGAGGGAAACCCGTTTTGATAGAGACCTGTTCAATGGTGTCAGCAATGCTTTCATTATCGAATTTCACAACCAGCTTTTCGGTAGCAAAGAGAACCTTCGCTTGAATAACACCGTCAATATTGCTGATCGCGTTTTCTATTTTTCTTGCACAAGCTGGGCAGTCCATTCCGGCAACCAGCCAACTTTTCGAAAATTTGGCATCGAGAGATAAAGTTGAGGACTGACTGTCTTCTTCTCCACTGTCCGACGAGCTACAACAATCATCTCCAGACGATGACGGAGCAGCAGAAGAGCTACAACAACCAGATGAAGTGCCTGCTGCTGTGATGCTTGAAATTTTAGGGCTAGAGCAACTTGCTCCTGCCGCTTGAGGTTGAACGTCCACTTTTGCTGAGCGGCACGCTGCATGTTTTGCGCACATAATGTATCTCCTTAATACTCAAAAGCCTTGAGGTTGTTGCTAACTTACGAGCAACAGAACCTTAAGTTCATCAAAAGTATAAACCTTGGAGGCTACTCCAAGGTCAAGAAGAAGTTTTCAAGAAAACAAAAATATTATGCCAGCGCCGATGGCTTACTGAGATTTAAGCTCCGCACACTCTTCACGGTTAGCGGATACATCATCAATAAGAACCGCATCGTGTGAACAGAATGGCTGAGTGTTCAAGCTGACAATCGACACATCATCTTCCACTGGATCAACTTGAGATCCTTGCATCAGTTCAGCGATATGATGTCGAAGCACCAAGATACCTAAAATTCCGAACAAAACATTACCCAAAGCTTGACCATAGAGAACACCCAAAGCGCCATACCATTGCGAACCTAGATATACGAACGGCAGAGTACCTAACGTCGCTTTACCCAAATTCAATGCTGTCGAGTAAAGCGGTTTACCTAGGTTGTTGAAAGACGTGTTGGCAACAAATAGTGCACCGTTAAAGGTGAAGGTTAACGCCACATAGGTACAGAAAGCCGCCACAATGATTGCTGCATCACCTTGTAAGCTAAAGCCTTGAATGACATAACCTTGAACGAAGTACAACAGAATACAAACAGCGATGGTGTATGCCGTAGTAACCAGCAATGAGTTATTGAGTGTTTCTTTTACTCGGTCCATGCGTTCAGCACCAAAGTTCTGACCAATGATTGGCCCCACAGCGCCAGACAAGGCAAAGATAACCGCAAAACAAACTGGCGTCAGACGACCTATCACGGCAAAGCCCGCGACAAAATCCTCACCATATTGTGCGATACCCGTTGTTACAATCGCATTACCGATAGGCGTTGCGGTATTGGTGATAATCGCAGGCAGCGCAATCGCCAATATTGGTCGAATATTAATGCGCCATTGCACAAAAGAAGGCGGAGCTACCAGCTGATGGCTGCGAATAAGAGGATAAAGCGAAAAGAATAGCACCGAGAAACGAGCGACAACCGAAGCGATAGCCGCCCCTTCGATGTTCCAACCAAAACCAAAAATAAACAGAGGATCGAGAATCGCGTTAACAATGCCGCCAGACAAAGTTGCCCACATCGAACGCTTAGCATCACCTGCCGCTCTTAAGCCCGCACCCGCTGCCATCGCTAACGCCAAAAATGGACCACTAGGTAGCAAAATCTGTAGGTAAGCTTGAGCGCGTTCGGCTGCAATGCCTTTGGCGCCTATCGCGGCTAGCAGCTCTGGAATATAAGCGAACATGATTGCAGTTATGGTTGAACTGATAACAAACGCAGTCAGCATGATACTGGTGCTTAGGTTTCGAGCGTGCTCTTGATTCTTGGAGCCGATGGCTTTGGACACTAATGCGCCCATGGCAATGGAAGTACCGATAGAAACGGAGGTAGAAAAGAAAGTCAGCGTACCTGCAAAGCCTACCGCAGCAGCCAATTCAACCTGTCCGAGCATACTGATAAACAGCATGTCGAGCAGATCGACCACAAATAACGCCATCAAACCGACAGAGCCAGCCCCCGACATCACCAATATGTGGCGCATCGTTGAACCTTCAACAAACTTTGCCGTTTGATTTGACATGAAACCTCCAAAAGTTGGAATACCCAAGAGCTAAAGCCTAATCAACTGTTCAACTGTTCAACTGGCTAGGGATCCAAAAAGAAAGGATCGACCAAGAAAAGCGCTATACAGAAAAAAGGCGCTAGTGCGCCTTTTTTCAATTGAGAGTATTGAGAAAAATAATCGTTCTTAACACGCTACTATACCTGATGTTTGAAGCATTCTTCCAAGTTCTTGCCAATTGCTCTCAAAACATCAGTTCTGGTGATAATACCCACCAATTTTCGATTATCGATCACAGGGTATGCTTTAGGTTTTCCAACCTGCATCATGTCCGCCAATTCAATAATGGATAAGTCAGGTGACACCGACAGCACTTCTTGGTACATACAGTCACCCACAAGGTGTGTGTCTTGGCAGAAGTAACTGACCTTCACAAGTTTCTCGAGTAAATCCTGCTCTGAAAGGAAGCCAATCACTTGTTCGTTATCATCGATTACGGGCCCACCCATATGGTGGCTACGCATCACTTTGTCTAACGCTAGACTTAACGGCATATCAGGAGTAAATGTCACAACCTGCTGCGTCATGTAATCTTTCACTTTAATAGAATGCATTGCGTTCTCCCTAAATACTTTGCGTCATATATTTTCTATCTTGTTAAGTTAATTGTTGTCTAAAATCTTGATTTTACTAAATGGATTTCAACAATTTTATTGATAGGCAAAACCTAACAAGACAAAAAAGTGAGACAAACAAAGGGTTGAGCACGTTTTCGAACGCCAGAAAAAAGAAAAAAAAGAGCCCTTACAAAGCCTTACTTTCCCTTGCTTAACCTTACTTAGCCGAGCTAGCCTGCGTAAATAAACCCTGTAATCTTCACCTCACTAATAATTAGAAATCCCGTTTTAGGAAGTTTATGCAACACGACAACAACATGTACGCGTATATTTACGCAGGTAACGACGGCACGGAAAACACACTCATCGCCACTATCGATAATCAAGAAAAACCGCTGATATCAAGCTGCGTTGATGAGATAAAACGCATGTCATGCTTAGCCATTGATTTAGCAGCAAAACACGACCTAAAAGTGAAGCTGGTGAAATATCAAAGAGAACAAGAGATCGACTTCGGCCTATTCGTTAAATAGTGAATCCGACACTGATTTGGTTAATCTCTAACTGGCAGCCATAGTAGCATTAGCAAGCGCAATAGCCGTGAATGGCTGCCGAATTCGACCTGACAAGCCTAACGGGTAAAGGCTATAATGATCAGACGGCGCCCTTGCCGATTTTCATTGTCCAAATACGGTTTACTATGTCTTCCCAAACCCCACCTAAAACGTATCTAACGAATTCCTTATCTAAGTTAAAAAGCTACTTTAGTGAGTTATTGGATTTCCAATCACGCATTTGGGTGGTTCATATCTTTGAAGACTCTATTACCGATCAGTCGTTTGTGATTAATGAAGATGGCTTTAAAGAACCGCTAGAGTGGATGAAAAAACGTGATTACCAAGCGAGAATGCTTGATCGTGTTGATAAGATGAAAATCTCACAGGTGATTGAGATTCAGTTCGAAGACAAAATGCATCGCTTGATGCGAGTGAAGTAGCTTTATTGTTTGGGCGTTCACGAAAAGCCCTTGCTAGAAATCAAGTATAAAAAGGCCAGCGCTCGCTGACCTTCTCTCATTGATTACAAACCACCATCTAACGCGCACAATACTCATGCCACAGGCGCACCGCTTTCTGGTATGCCTCAGTTTTATCGTGCGTTTCTGCAAAGAGAATGGCTGTCATGCTGTCGACAACGGTATTCGCCATTAGCGCCATATCTTCAGCCGATGTGCCAAGTACACATTGACTAGGAAGTGGCAGCTCTAGGTTCATCATCTCTTCCCAGTAGAACGATTCGACTTTGTCAGGAGAGCTCATCCATACCGTTTGGCTAACTTTAGGATTATATTCCGACTCACCGTTCATCCCTTTGAATGAAATCACCGAGTGGGATTTATTTCCGATAACATGCTCAACTTCCGCATGAAGTTGTGGAAAGCCAGGATGGAAACTGCCACGCAGACCTAAACGGCCACCACCAGGATTCAATGCTCGAACTACCGTGTTAATTGGTGTTCTCAAACCGTAGCGGTGTTTCCAACCAATCATGGTTTGTGCTTCGGGCGCAAAGTTAGCTAGCGGTAAATAAGCAATGCCGTCTTGTTCAAGAATCGACTTAGCATGTTCAGGGCTCTCAGCACTTTGCACACCGACATCTTGCAAATGGCTTTCAACGTGCGTCCTACCGCTCGGCTTATCCATATAGCCATGCATTAACACTTTATAGCCATTGTCAGCTAAGATTTTTGCCGCCAACAAGTTCCAAGGCTTGCCACTGGCGTTATCGTTACGCTTACCTGCATAACACGGCCAATCAATATCAGCGCCTAAATCTGGCACTCGAGATTGAAACGCTTTTACAAAGCCAGCGATCTCTTCATTGGTTTCATTCTGCACACGAATCAACATCAGTAGCATAGCCATTTGGTCGTCACCGACTTCTCCGCTTAAATACTCATCCATGATGCGGTAGGCTTGTTCGAACGATAAAGGCTTACGCCCTCTTTCTCCTCGTCCAACTGTACGAATACACTCTAAAATACTACTCATTGATTGTTTATTCTCTTCCGTTGATATCAATAAAATTCGAATACACTTTCGATTCTATGATACCCACCGTGCATTGCAAAGCGATTCAGTTGCTCTCGACCGAATTACCAATACGCGGATTGGTGTTCTAAAAGTAAACTTACTGGTGTAAAATTAGCGTATGTAATGCTAACCGCGACATATTGAGTAGTATCCCGATGACTGTAAAAAAAACGCTGAGCCAAAGAAAACGTGAATCGATCGTTGCCGCTGCTATCGCAGAGTTTACTGAGCATGGCTACAAGGCCACCAGCATGGATAAAATATCGAGTCGCGCAGAAGTATCAAAGCGCACCGTATACAATCACTTTGCCAGCAAAGAACTGCTTTTAGATGAGATTCTAGACAGCATTTGGAGCAAAACTCTGGCCGCAACGCATTTCCCATATCAAGCAGAACTGCCACTTGAAGAACAGCTTTCCTCGATAGCCAATCAAGAACTTGAGTTACTTGAGTCTGAAGGCTTCATCGACCTGTCACGCGTGTTGTTCTCAGAGTATTTCCATAACGCAGAACTGGCGCATCAAGCGATGGAAAAATATTCCCAAGCAGAAAGTGGACTTACAACCTGGATTAAAGCCGCGTTGGCAGACGGTCGTTTAGTAGAACTAGACCCACAATTCGCCTCCACGCAGTTCATTGGTCTGCTTAAGTCTTTTGCGTTTTGGCCGCAAATCATTGGTCATGTGCCGTCACCGGATGCTGCACACAAGCAAGTGCTCATTACTTCAAGTGTCGAGATGTTCCTTAAACAATATCAGGCGTGATTTTGGTGGTTGACGAGAATTCAACCACAATAAAACCATCACTGGTATCCGCTGTTATTTTCCCTATACTGCAACCCACTTTCGTCATTACGACTCAGTAAAACTTCAACTTTAGGTAGCCCTATGATTACTTTCACCACCAACTTTGGCGATATCGAGATTGAACTGAACCTTGAAAAAGCGCCAGTAACGTCGAAAAACTTCCTTAAATACTGCCAAGACGGTTTCTACGAAGGCACGACATTTCACCGTGTTATTGAAGGTTTCATGATTCAAGGTGGTGGTCACACTATCGACATGACAGAAAAACCAACTCGCGCCCCAATCGTCAACGAAGCAAACCGTGGTTTGAAGAATGTGATTGGTTCTGTGGCAATGGCTCGGACTGATGCACCACATTCTGCAACGGCGCAGTTCTTCATCAACCTTGATGACAACGATTTCCTAGATCACACCTCAACAACCAATGCTGGCTGGGGTTACGCGGTATTCGGTAAGGTTTCAGCAGGTATGGATGTGGTAAACAAAATTGCGAAAGCACCAACAACCATTCGCTGGGGACACGAAGATGTGCCTTGCGAAGATATTGTGATTACAAAAGTCACTATTCGCGACTAATTCATTCACGTCCTTTCCCGCCCCTAGTGCATTCGAATTGATGGCATAAAGAAAAGAAGGCTGTGCGATAGGACTATGGTGGTAAGGGTTCGACTTTACCACCTGTATTCAAAGCTCGTTGTTAGAATAGTTACCAGCGAGAACGATAAGTACGGTGACACCCTTTGCACGTCTTATTCGCAGAATTTAACCCTTGCTCTGCACTCGACAAGTCTTGTTCAACACTCGCCTGATAAGGCTCAGAAAAGCACTTGAAGAACAACCCACACTCGGCCTTGCGCCGAGTGTTTTATTTTCGTCTCGACCATTTGATATAGCAAAATAGTGAAGCAATGATCACCGCCCCACCGAGCAGCTTCTGCATCTCTACACTTTCGCCAAGCACACTCACACTTAACAGCAGCGTCCACACAGGCTCAAGAATCATGATCAATGCCGCCACTTCCATGTTCACGGAGTGCTGACCGACCGTTTGTAGCAAGTAACGAATAGACGTTGCGATCACCGCAGAGACAATAAACCAGAAGACTAAGGTTTTGGTGATTTCGAACTCCGGCTGAGCTGTCATAGAAGCAAAGGCTAAACCACTCACACCCACCACAAACAGTTGCACACAGATTGATGCGATAGGCTTGATATTGGTAATCACACGCTTGTTCATCACAAAGTGAACAGACAACAACATCGATGCTAGTAAGAAATAAATCTGACTCTGCTCAACATGCCAGCCGTTACCCAAAGTCAGCAACAGCATGCCAATAATCGCGATCGGGAAAGACATCCAAAACGCGCGATTAGGCTTAACTCGAAACAAAATCCAAGACACAAACGGTGCAATGATCATGGCTAAGCTCATGATGAATGCCCCTTCCGACAAGCTTTCAGTCACCGAAACTGCAAACACCCATACCTGCAATGAGGCAGACAACAACAAACCCACGCCGCAAAGAGACAGAATCTGCTTAAACGAAAGCTTACGAATATGGTGAATACAAAATGGCAGAAGAATAAGACTCGCGACGAGGAATCGCACACCAATGAACACTGGCCCAGGCATTTCTAATACCACCAGCTTAGATGCAATCCATCCCACCCCAGCTAGCAGGGTGGCAAATAGAAGGTAAAGCTCTCCGCGCATCGCTTTCACGTTCATCATTTTACTTAGTCCAATAACAAAAAAAGCAACCCGACTCTGCAAGGTTGCTTTTTATAAACATTCAACAGGATCGAGATACTATCTCAATACTCTGCTTCAGGCAGCTGTTTTTAGCCTGCGTATTCTGGGTAATCCGTTAAACCTTTTTCAGCACCACCGAACAATGTGTTTGGATCGTGCGCTGCAAGTGGGTAACCATTTTGAATACGAGCTGGTAAATCTGGGTTCGCAACGAATGGACGACCAAAACCAACCATGTCAGTTACGCCTTCAGCAACGGCTTTTTCGCCACGCTCGCTATCGTATTTACCCGCATAAATAAGGACACCCTCGTAGGCTTCACGAACTGCTGCTTTAAATGCTTTTGGCGTTTCAGGTGCATCGTCCCAATCAACTTCTGCAATGTGTAGGTAAACAATTTTGTATAGGTTAAGTAGTGCTGCCGCCGCTGTGTAAGTCTCTACTGGTGTAGCGTCAACCGTACCATTCAACGATGTGAACGGAGCAAGGCGGACACCAACACGGTCAGCACCAATCGCTTCAACCATAGCTTCAACCACTTCGCCTAGGAAACGTAAACGGTTTTCAATTGAACCACCGTATTCGTCAGTGCGGTTGTTTGCTTCAGAATCGATGAATTGGTTAATTAAGTAACCATTCGCGGCGTGAAGTTCGATGCCATCAAAGCCCGCTTCAATCGCGTTTAAAGCCGCTTGGCGATACTGTTCAACCACTTCTTTGATGTCTTCTTTGGTCATCTCACGAGGTTCAACCACATCAACAAAGCCCGGTTCATCAGTGCCGTTATCAATGAATACTTTTACATTCTCTGCTTTAAGTGCAGAAGACGAAATTGGTTGTTCGCCACCAATGTTGTCTGGGTGTGTTACACGGCCTACATGCCAAAGTTGAGCGAAGATAACGCCCTCTTTCTCATGCACTGCATCCGTTACTTTTTTCCAACCCGCGATCTGCTCATCAGAATAGATACCCGGAGTCCAAGCGTAGCCTTGACCCATAGGTGAAATTTGTGTGCCTTCAGCAATAATCAAACCTGCTGAAGCGCGTTGAGCGTAGTAAGCCGCCATCATGTCGTTTGCTGAATTACCAGGTTGCGTCGCACGTGAGCGCGTCATCGGAGGCATAACAATACGGTTTTTAAGCTCAATGTTACCAAGTTGAATTGGTTGAAATAGTGCGTTTGTCATAATGATTTCCTCGATTAACCTAGTTGAATCAGTTCGATTTGGTAGCCGTCTGGGTCAGTGATAAATGCGATGTGCGTTGAGCCACCTTTTACTGGCCCCGCTTCACGAGTCACATTGCCACCTAGCGATTTGATCTTGTCGCATGCTGCGTAAATATCTTCTACACCCAATGCCAGATGACCAAACGCGCTGCCCATCTCATACTCATTAGTATCCCAGTTGTACGTTAGCTCGATAGTCGTGCCGCCTTGTTCGTAGCCAACAAAAACTAATGTGTAGCGGTAGTCTTTGTTTTCATGGCGTTCAAGTTCCTTCATTCCCAATACCTTGGTGTAGAACTCGATAGACTTGTCTAAATCAGTAACTCGGATCATTGTGTGTAGGAATTTCATATTTCGCCCTTTTTAGCCCAGCAACCTGAGCCGATATAATCGTGAGTGGAGGTTACCCACTTCTTTGTTAGGGTTAATATACGAGCTGACAGCAAATAAATGAAATTATCATAAATTCTCATTGTGATAATTTTTTATTATAACTCACTTAATACAAGTGATTTGTTAAGAAGATATTTGGCAAACAAAAGATAGGGCGACGATCAGAAAGCGGAGCGCCAACTGTTTAGTGATTTAGACATGTCATTAGTCGTATTGATGATCTGCTCTCTCAACCACTTATGTGCCGGATCGGTGTTCTGTTTTTTCAACCAAATGAGGTAATGAGAGATAGGCTGATAATCGAAAGGCGGTTTGAACAACTGTAACCCAAGACGTTCCTGATACTGGATCGCCATAGAAAGCGGCACAACAGTGATGTAATCAGTCTGGCTACACAGCATAAGGTTACTGGCCATAGAGCTGCCGTGAATTACAATTTTACGCGAGGATAAGTCTAACGAAGTGTAGTGAGTCAAACTTCTTACTTGGCGACGTGTTCTGGCTAAAACCGCATGTTGCTCACTGAGATATTGCGCCTCGGTGATCTCACCTTTGATCCTAGGGTGCCCATTTCGGCAAACAATCACAAACTCACTGTCGTAGAGCTTTTCGCTCATCATGCTTGAATGCTCAGGCAACACAATGTCGATCATCAAATCAAACTTCTGAGTTAATAGATCCTCATGGACTTGATCATCACTATCTGGTTGGTCATACACCTCAAGAGATAAGCCTTGGTTAGATAACTGAGAAAATCGATCGAGCAACATCCACTTTAAATGTTCGGGAACCGAAGCCACAAACCTGCGCTCTGTACTCGCTTCATCAAACCCAGCCATACCTTGAAACACGCCGTTGAGCTCGTGTATTGGCGCTTTGATTTGCTCATACAAGCTTTGCGAGTAAGCAGTAGGCACAACCCCTCGCCCACTGCGCACAAACAACTCTTGGCCAATTTCATTTTTCAGTCGGCCGAGCGCAGTGCTGATCGTCGATTGATTGGTATTCAAATGATCGGCAGCCTTACTCAAACTGCCCTGCTCCATCACCGCTGAAAACACAGCCAATAAGTTAAAATTCGGAATGTCATTACTCATGATTCAGTGCTCATTTGGCGATAGATTTAATTATCTTATCGTAAAAGCGATAGAATGAAACAACGGATGCTCATTGAGAAAACAAAACTGAGAAGGAAGCATCATATGGTAAAGAGCAAAAATGTCAGAACAACTCACTCTTTCGAATAGCTGCCACATTCGCCAGATTGGAATCTAAATCTCTTCGCTGTGCCAGTAACGCTTAATCCACCCAAACTCACCCTAGACTGGTCGGAGTATTCAATATTTCCGTCCTGCCTTATTGATACTTTTATAGCCACTTCTATGATCCAGGCTAATTAAATAGACATATTTTATAAGCCGAGTTTGAGCCTGTTCAAATAAACCCACCTCACGTTTAAGCAACCACTCAATTCATCGTAATTACGATAATTCAATATCGCAATAATGCGTAGATAGCACCAGTTACACTTCCTATTATTTCGCCAACAAATCAATTCTTAACCTAAACAGAAAACCTAAAAATGTGTAGATGATGGTGTTGCACACATCACGGAAGACGGCCTTAAAACCCAATGCAGCAAACGAACCTATCAATGGTAGACGTTACTTAAGAATGATTTCGCCAGGTGTTTTTAACACTCTATTCGCGAGAATGCGTTGTCTACGTGGTCAAAGCGATTTTTAATTGTCATCTAGTACTTTTGACTCAGTAGGTCTATACGGTTACGTGAGTTCAACACCTCTTTCAGATGTCTTCTAAAAGTCTTGTACCAAGGCTGCACTTTCTCTCTCCTTATTTAGGTTGAGATATGAACTTTATAAAAATCGTTTTCCAGAAAATCTGGGCCGTTGTGATGGTCTTGATTAAATTCTGCCTGTTTATGGCAGTGATGTTTGCGGGAGCTTGGGCTCTAGCACCATTAGGCACAATCCATTCTAAAGACATCGACATGTCTCAATTCAACAATCATCCCAATGAAATGATGATGAACTTCTTCCAGATGGAGTCCTTCTCTGGTTACTTGTTCTCAGTGACCATTGCTGTGGTATTAGCCGGTGTTTACGGCATGTGGCAGTTGCATGAACTGGGTGTGCATAAAGCAAAAGAGCACAAAAGCGCTCACGTTCAGATCGTGTTTGCACTGTCACTTTGCGGACTCTTCATCAGTAAAACATTCTGGGTTATCGCCTTGGTTATCGCATTGGCGAACTGGAAACATATTGGTCAATCACTGAGTGATGTGATTCGCCGTGGTGTTCAGCCTAAACAAGATGCGACTAATGCAGCGACAGCCGCTGTCCACGTATCACCTGAACAATCGGTAACAGAGCCGTCTCAAACAAATCAGGTTCCAACAAAACCATCCCCTACAGAAAAAGAGGTCGCATAATGAAAGAGATGATGATTCCATACATCCTAATTGTATGGTCACTGTTTGCGACAGGTGCACTGAAGAAGAACTTCAAAAACTACACGTGGGCTGCCATTGGCGGCGTAACAATCCTTGCCGTATTAGCGGTTATCTCTCGCTTATGGGCACCGGTTGATTTAACCAACTCAACCACAGTGAAAGCACCACACGCGGTAATGTCACCTATCTTTGGTCAGCAGATCGACAAAGTGCTTGTTGAGCACAACCAAATGGTTAAAGAAGGCGACGTAATTTACACACTCGTCGACATCGATTCTGCCGCAGACAAAGCAAAGATCGAATCTTCAATTGTTCAGAAAGAAGAAGAAATCAAGCAAATGACTCGCGACTTAGAGCGCGCTGAAACGTCACCTGAGATCTTCAATATGCGTGACGTAGAAAAGTACGACTCAGACCTTCGAGTGCTGCACGCTCAACTTGTGTCGTTAAAAGCCGATCTACAAAAAGTAAATTGGGCGCAAGAGAAGAAAACCATTAGAGCTGAATTTGATGGTCAGGTATCGATAGTGAATATTGCTGAAGGTTCTGTCATGGGTAACATGCACCTCTACAACACCAGCAAAAAGTTTCTTGAGATGCGTATTTCAGACCAAACTTACGGCTATGTTCAAGTAGGAGACTTCGCAGAGTTCTTCGTTGATGCCTACCCAGGGCATGTGTTCCGAGCAAAAGTACACAGCTTTAATGCAGGTACGGGGGAGTCAAGTATTTCTCCACTTCAGGGGCCACAAAGTGTCGGTCAACACGTGGTAAGAAACGGTAACGGTTTAGGTCGTACCATCGTACTTGAGATCATCGAACCAGAAGGTTTCAATATCCCAATTGGTTCAGCTGGCGCAGCTTGGATTTCTGCTGAGAAGCCACATCCATTCTGGGGCTTTATTGATGTAATCGGTGCGGCAACGGTTCGCCTACAATCTTACAAGTCTTACTTAGGTGCTTGGTAAGTACTGAGGTTCTCGGTAAACACTTATATAACAGCCATTAATTCCAAATTAAATGCCCTGAATGTCAGGGCATTTTTGTATCTGTCACAAGCTCATCTGGCTAATTGATTTAGATCAAATAAAAATCGTTAATACAATCATTAATAAAATAAAACATCGTAATAACGATAGGTTGAAATCCTATTAGCGCGTAGATAGCGCCCCCTCTCCTGTCTATTATTTGGCTCAAGAAATCCAATTCCTGTATCCAAATATAAGGTCACTATCATGACTAACACATTCAAAAAAATGGCACTTCCAGTTGCAATCGCAAGTGCACTATTTGCTTCTGGTTTTGCATCTGCAACGCCAACTGTAGAAGCGACATCGAAAGTCGGCCAAGAACTTCAGACGGCAAATGCTGCGCAATACCAAAACATTGATCTTGATGCTCGCTACAAGAGCGAGGTTCTATTCGAACACAAATCAAACATGTTCTGGGGAAAAGGCGAACGTATTCAAGTTGTTTCTAAAACAGGCGATTCTCTAGCTTACACTGCTGAGTCTGACCATGTTCACCCAATCCTCACCAAGCATGGTCGTAAAATGGACGAAGCAATCATCAAAGTAGATGACAACGTATATCTTGGTTACGGTTTCGGTCTAGATACACCCGTCATGATTGAAGGTACGGACGGCATCATCATTGTTGATCCAGGCGAGTCGGTAGAAATGGCTCAATCGGTTAAAGAGCAATTCCGTCAAATCACCGACAAGCCGGTTAAAGCAATCATTTATTCTCACAACCACATCGACCACATCTCTGGTGTGCGTGCGTGGGTGACTGACGAAGAAGTGGCATCAGGTGAAGTAAAAATCATCGCTGAAGAAGGCCTAACCGCTGCAGTGGCTAACTGGTCTTCAAACCTAGGTACTCTATTTGGTCACCGTACTTCTTACACAGGTGCTAAGCACGTAGAAGAAGGCGAGCACGGCACAGTAAACGACGGCCTTGGTCCACGCTTCATGCAAGGTGCTATCTCGTTCATCGAACCAAACCTGCTTGTACCAAGCCAAAGCCACATCGAAATCGAAATTTCTGGCGTGAAAATGCACATCGAGAACGTGCCATCTGAAACTAAAGATGAGTTAGTGGTTTACTTCCCAGACCAGAAAATCCTGCACGCGGCTGAAGTACTTCAAGGTGAGAACTTCCCTAACCTTCACACCATCCGTGGTACTAAATTCCGTGACCCATCAATGTGGTTCAAGGGCATCGACGTAATGCGTAAGTTCGACACTGAGATCATGATTAACTCTCACGGTCGTCCTGTTGAAGGTAAAGAAGCAGTAGCTGACGTACTAACGGCTTACCGTGATGCGATTCAATACACTCATGATCAAACTATCCGTTACATGAACAAAGGTATGACGCCAGACGAGCTAGTTGAAGTAGTTAAACTTCCTAAGCACCTTGCAGAACACCCTTGGTTAGGTGAACACTACGGTACTGTTGCACACGCCGTGCGTCAGATTTACGTAGGTTACAACGGTTTCTTCGAAGCGGATCCATGGCAGCTAGAGCCAATGGCTTACGAGCAACGCGCTAAAGCATTCGTAGAGATCATGGGCGGTCGTGACAACATCCTTACGACTGCACAAGCAGCAATTAAGGCTGAGAACTACACATTTGCAGCAGAAATTCTTTCTTACCCAATCACGGTAAACAAGCAAGATATGGAAGCTCGTGAGATGAAAGCACAAGCTTACAAAGCATGGGCTGCAGACCAAGTGAACATCAACTGGCGTAACTGGGCGCTCAACGCGGCGGCTGAACTAGAGAACAAACGTGACTTCTCTAACATGATCAGCTTCGCTTCTGTTGACGTTCTTACTGCACTACCAAGCAAGCAGATCTTCGACATGATGACTTCAACGCTTATCGCAGAAAACTCGTTAGACGTGAACATGATGCTAACGTACAACTTCTCTGATACGAACGAAGCATTCACTATCGAAATCCGTAACGGTATTGCTCAGTTACACGAAGAAGCAGTGAAAGGCGCACACGTTCAAATCGACACCACTCGTGCAGTATTGAACCAAATCTTGATTGCAGGTCCAAACGCTCAACAAGTGATTGGTACCAACCTACAGTCTGGTGCATTCACGTTCTCGAATGGCGACATCAAAGGCTTCGGTCAATTCATGAGCTACTTCGATAAGGCAATGACTCCAGAAGAGATCATGCTCATCGTTCGCTAATAGCGAGCTCGAACGGTCGCTCTTTGGCGATAGATCTTCGACGATGGCTCTTTGACGAAAGCTACTTAGCAAACAATCTCGCTAAATAGCTATCAATCGATTCGCTGACCGTTACATGGACGACAAACAAATACAGGGACCCTTTGTGGTCCCTTTTTTATCGTCAGGTTCGGCTGCTGCCGTCAGATTCTTAATCCTTTTACAGGTCTCGATAACCATTATGTTAAAACGATTTGCTCTGATTCTTTCGCTTACCTCTTCACTCACGTTTGCCTGTGGTCTTCACCAAGATACCGGATTTAGTTTGGTGACAGAGCCCGGTTCACTCGAGGTATTTGGTAACGTCATTACAGCCAGACAAGACGATGAATTCAACAACCTCAATAAGCCAGATCACTTTCGACTCTTTGCCATCAAGGCTGCGCTTGCGAAACCCCACCCAAGCAAAATTGAGTTCAACTTGTTCGAAGCAATCAAAGGTCATTACAGCCAAGTGAAACTTGAGAAGGGTGTCGATGTGTCAGGTAGAGACACTTTGCCTACTGAAGAAGATCTACTGTTAATTACTGAATTAGATGTGTTCGATGCGCTAGCAACTGGCACTATATCTTGGGATCACGCGACACTAAACGGCTTAGTGATCATCAACGGCCCACAAGATAAACGAGAACAGCTTGAAGATTGGCTTGGTGATATTTTTGAAGGGTAATAGCTTAAAGCATAACAGATAAAATAAAGCGGAACAGATAAAAGGTCGTCAAACCCTCGGACTTCAGAACATTGAGGGTTCAACGACAAACTTAAGTCAAAAAAGCGTAGGCAACGGAATCAACTCCAGCCCCAGCACACCACTGATGCTCATTACCACCAGCAGAGAGACCTTGAAGACGGTCTTTGACCACTGGATGTAGTTAAGGCAATCGACTTTGCGGAATGTCACTTTGGTCCACATAAAACAGACTGCTGCCGACACCGCTAGGTATTCATAACCTGCTTCCCCGAGTAGGAACAGCGCTAATGATACTGCGCCAAACGCCACAACATACGCTTTCATGTGTTGATGTGCTTTGTCGACGCCCTCTTTCACCGGTAACACAGGAATACCTGCATCTCGATAATCTTGAAGGCGGAACATCGCGATCGCGTACGAGTGTGGCATTTGCCATAAACAGAACATCGCGAACAACAAAACCGCTTCCAAACTAATGTAATTAGTCACCGCCAAGTAACCTACTAACGGCGGAACGGCTCCCGAAATACTGCCGACTAAAGTGCCGTAAACCGATGTACGCTTGTACCACATGGTGTAGAAAAAGACGTAAAACACATAGCCAAGCAACACCATGACCGCAGAGATCGGATTAGCGAACTGAAACAGTAGAGCTGTGCCTGCTAGCAGTAAAACCAAGGCATAGACGAACGCGACGTCTGTATTGATGTTGCCCTGAACCAATTCTCGATTTTGTGTGCGCTTCATCTTCTGGTCGATGTCTCGATCAAAGATGTTGTTCACAACACAACCTGATGCAATCACAAGTCCCACACCCGCTAATGTTGTCAGTAACAACATCGCACTGGCTGGTTCTGTTTTTGCGGCGAGGAAGAACCCCGCCGCGACAGAAATCAGGTTGCCGAAAATGATGCCCGGTTTGGTGATAGACAGATATCTTTTCAGCATACCCTTGCCTACAACTTCATGTTGACGTTCATGTTGTAGATAATCCATACCGAGCCAGCGATAAGAATCAATACAACAATGGCGGTAAACATCAGTGACACCAAGTTCCAACGTCCATCGGAAGATTTCGCTTCCATATGTAAGAAGTACTTAAAGTGCACAAAAATTTGCACCAACGCGCAGCCGAACAAGATCACGTACGTTTCTGTGCTTGGTAACACATGAGCCCACACGATGTAGAACGGAATAATGGTGAGAATCAGTGACGCAATAAAGCCTTTCACATAATCCGTTGCACCACTGTCTAGATGCTGTTCCATTACATCACCCCCATTAAGTACACGATGGTAAATACACAAATCCAAACGATATCAAGGAAATGCCAGAACAGGCTTAAGCACTGGAAACGCATCGACATGTTGTCGTTCAAACCTTTGGTTGAAAGCTGGTGATAAGCCACCGCCATCCAAATCAGACCAAACGTTACGTGCAAACCGTGTGTGCCAACCAAGGTAAAGAACGCAGAAAGGAATGCACTCTCTTGAGGACCATAGCCTTCTGCAATCAAGTGATGAAATTCATACACTTCCATACAGATGAAGGCTAAACCCAATACGAAAGTCACTTTGATCCAGCGCTTCAGTCCGGTCACGTCTTTGCGCTTCATCGCAATCATGCCAAAACCGAATGTGATACTACTGAACAGCAGCATCATGGTTTCGACAAACACGAACGGCAATTCAAAGATGTCTTTACCTGTCGGCCCTGCGATTGATCCACTCTCAAGCACGGCATAAGTCGCGAAAAGCGTGGCAAACAGGACACAGTCACTCATCAAGTAAACCCAGAAGCCAAACAACTTGTTGCCCGCCGCTTCGTGGTGATGATCATGCGAGTGTGCAAGATCATAAGTGTGTGACGGAGTATTAGCTTGCATACGTCGTCTCCAAATCATCTTTATTTTCGTTGTTGTCACCGTCGTCAGCGCTGTTACCACGACCAGAGTTGTCGCCTTTCACTGACTGTTTCTTTGCTTCTTCAAGTTGTGCACGTCGAGCCGCTTCAATCGCTTTGATCTCTTCAACTTCCACGTAGTAGTCCACATCGTCGTTGTAACTGTGTTGAATACACGTCACCACGATGCCTACTAGGCTTGCCGCCGCTAGCCACCAGATGTACCAGATCATTGCGAAACCAAATGCCAACGCCCATGCAGACACATAAATGCCTGTCGGTGTGTTCTTCGGCATGTGAATACGTTCGTATTCTTCTTCCTGAGTTGGATCAAACTCACCATTTTGCTTTTGATACCAGAACGAATCGATCTCATCGCCCTTAGGTAGTTTTGCAAAGTTGTAGAACGGTGGTGGTGACGATGTCGCCCATTCAAATGTGCGTCCGCCCCACGGGTCACCGGTTAGATCTCGGTTTTGGTCGCGGTCACGAACACTCACGTAAATCTGCACGAACTGACAAACCACACCCATCGCAATCACGCCCGTACCTGCAGCCGCAACCGCCAATAAAGGGAAGAATTCAGAGTTGATGTCTTGGCTCAAACGACGCGTCATGCCCATAAAACCTAGAGCGTAAAGCGGCAAGAACGCCATCAAGAAGCCGATGATCCAGCAGTAGAACGCGCGTTTGCCCCAAAGCTCGTTCAAAGTGAAACCGGTCGCTTTCGGGAACCAGTAACCAATCGCAGCAAAACAACCGAACACAACACCACCGATGATCACGTTGTGGAAGTGAGCAATCAGGAATACTGAGTTATGCAGAATGAAATCTGCGCCCGGTACTGCCATTAATACGCCCGTCATACCACCAACAGTGAAGGTGATAAGGAAGCCAACTGTCCACAACATAGGTGTTGTGAAACGGATACGACCTTTGTACATGGTGAACAGCCAGTTGAAGATCTTAACCCCGGTCGGGATAGAGATAATCATGGTTGCGATGCCAAAGAAGGCATTCACATTGGCGCCTGAACCCATGGTAAAGAAGTGATGCAGCCAAACCACAAACGCTAAAATAGTGATAGCCACCGTCGCCCATACCAGTGAGGTATAACCAAACAGTTTTTTGCGAGAGAAGGTTGCAGTCACTTCAGAGAACACACCGAAGATAGGCAAGATTAGGATGTACACCTCAGGGTGTCCCCATGCCCAAATCAGATTCACATACATCATCACGTTGCCACCAAGGTCGTTGGTGAAGAAGTGCGTGCCGATGTATCTATCCAACGTCAGAAGCGCGATGGTTACCGTTAGGATTGGGAAAGAGATGATGATCAGGATGTTGGCACACAGAGATGCCCAAGTGAATACTGGCATCTTCATCATTGGCATAGACGGAGTACGCATGCGCAAAATGGTCGCAAAGAAGTTCACACCCGTTAGCGTAGTACCCACACCGGATATTTGCAGCGCCCATATCCAATAATCGACACCCACCCCCGGGCTTGCCTCAATACCGGAAAGCGGCGGATACGCCAACCAACCCGTGCGGCCAAACTCACCTAAGCCCAGTGACATGTTGGTTAGGATAATACCCACCACAAACAGCCAGAAGCTCAGGTTATTCAGATAAGGAAATGCAACATCACGAGCACCGATTTGCAACGGCACGATGATGTTCATCAAACCGATAACCAAAGGCATCGCTACGAAGAAAATCATGATCACGCCGTGAGCCGTGAAGATCTGGTCGTAGTGATGTGGCGGCAAATAGCCCGTTTCACCGGCTGCAGAAAGCAATTGCTGGCTACGCATCATGACCGCATCAGCAAAGCCACGAACTAACATCACCATCGCTACAGCAATGTACATGAAGCCCAATTTTTTGTGGTCTACAGACGTAAACCATTCATTCCAAAGATATTGCCACTTACCGGCCTTGGTTACCGCGTACACCACTAAGCTGCCCACTAAAGCGATCATGGTTAACGTGACCAAAATAATGGGTTCGTGGTAGGGAATTGAGTCTAGAGTTAATCTTCCAAACATGACGATTATCCTTGGGTTTCCGGCAAACAGTTCATTGAACCAGGGTGCTGGGTCACGACATCGGTGAATAAAAATGGTGGGATACTGGAGAACAGAGTGACGGGTTCAGCCACACTTGGCGCAGCCAATGAACGGAACTGCTCCCAATCTTCAATGCGATCAGGGCTTGCTTTCACTTTTTCCACCCAGTTTAGAAATGCCACTTGATCAGGCATGGCTGATGCAGTGAATTTCATCTGTGAGAAACCTTTGCCACTGTAGTTCGATGCAAAACCTTTGAAGTCACCTTCATGGTTAGCAATCAAGTTCAGCTTGGTCACCATTCCCGGCATCGCGTAGATCTGCGAACCAAGACGCGGGATAAAGAACGCGTTCATGATGTTGTCTGAAGTCAGCTTAAACGTCACCGGTACATCTTTCGGGAACGCAACATAGTTAACCGTCGCAATGTTTTGCTCCGGATAGATGAACAGCCATTTCCAGTCCAGAGAGACCACTTCGATCACCATAGGCTTAACGTCACTCACCAAAGGCTTTGATGGCTCTAATTCGTGTGTTGTTCGCCAAGTGATGGTGGCTAGAATCGCGATGATGATGATTGGAATCGTCCATACCACCACTTCAATCTTGGTTGAGTGTGCCCAGTCAGGTGCATACTCTTCCGTGGTATTGCTCTCGCGGTATCGGTAAGCAAAGTAGATGGTCATCAGAATCACTGGGATGACGACAATCAACATCAGCAACAGAGCCGTGATAATCAGCTCTTTTTCCTGAACGCCAACGCTACCTTTTGGGTCGAGCAATGCGGAGTTACATCCTTCGAGCATCAGAATGGTTCCCAGCAAACCAATCTTCGACAAATTTGTCCTCGATAAAATGCGTTTATATCTTGAAGCTTCCATTAACTTTCTCGATGGTTATCCAGCCTCAGAACGAACGTCTGAGTACTGGTTGTCATGATCATTAGAATATTTATGTGTTGAGCATGTGAAACGCCGCATCTCAAAAAGCAATGCAATAAGGTTCGTTACTGCTGGGTTAAAACCACACAGAAAACATGACTTAATTGTTACACTTTGAAATACATTGTTACATTCGGCGCATTATGAAGAGTTGAAATTGAAAGCTCACCAAACAAACTTGGAAACTAACCTTCCATTTATGAAGACGAAAACTAAGAAGCAGTAAGCGATTAAGACACACATCAATAGCGTGCTACACAGATGGAGCCAGTACTGACAAGGGATTTAGAAAAAGTAGATAAACACTCGCTCACCACCAAAGCTCGGGGCAAGTTCAAGGTACATTAGAAAGAGCGAATAAATAGAAGTGTGACGCCCGTCAAAATTGTGAATTCACATACCATTTACAAGGTATTCACTGGTTAGATTATTCAAAACACCCACTCATTCACCAACAAGATAATCAAGCATTCATCTATGCACTAATGTGACGAATTGAAAGAATATAATGACTAACAGAAAGGATAATTTGACTAATTGAGGGCGTAATAGCGGTGAAAAGCACAACAAAAAGGTAGGAATTGGGATGAATTTATCGAGAATAACCACACCATAATCGAGCCAGATACGGCTCGATTATGGGCAATTAAAGAGTAGCCAAATTGAAGAGACGTTAAATTGAAAAACAGTTATGCCGCTTGAGTAGTCATGGATTTTCGCTGATTTCGAGTCATCAAATGATAAACCACAGGTACAAAGTAGAACGAGATAAGCGTGGTTAATACCGTTCCGCCAACAATCGCGACCGCGAACGGAGGCCAGAAACCACCGCCAGCGATGATCAATGGCATAAAGCCGCCAACAGTCGTTATCGTGGTTGAGCTGATATGGCGAGTACACGACATCACAGCTTCAACGACTGCATCTACATTCCCGGAGGAAGCCTCTTTATCGAGTTTCAATTCGGTCAAAATCACAATGGCCGCGTTAATCGCTAAGCCCGCAATCCCAAGCATCGCGATAATCACCGTAAAGCCGAACGGATAACCGAAGATCCATACCGACAACAGCCCTAGTCCACCAGCCAACCCTGCTACCATGAAGATGATGCTGCTCATTCGGAACGAGTTGAATGACATCACCACCACCAGCACCATCAATACCACCACGACTGCGACATTCGAGATGAGGCTGTTGACTGAATTGTCTCGCTCCGCTGATTCGCCACCAAAACCAATGGTGTAACCCGATGGCATCTCATAGCTTGCTAAGCGTTTTTGGAATTCATTAAGTACGGTTTGAGGTAAGACACCCGCTTCAATGTAACCCTCGATGGTATTCACACGCTGCCCGTTACGACGAGTAATCGCACCGCGACTGGTCGTCAATTCCAGTTCTGCCAGCGTCGAAACATTGATCCCTGTTGAGTAGACATCAGAACTGATTGGCAGACGAATATTGCTTAAGTGAACCAAGTTTTCACGCGCCTCATCTGCCACACGAACACGGATTGGTACCGACTCACTGCCTTCAATCACAGAGCCACTTTCACGACCTGTCAGCGTAGTTTGCAGCATACCTGCGAACTGGTTCAATGAAATACCATTCAGCTTTGCGGTGTCTTCATCAACCTTCAACCACACCTTCGGAGTACCTGGTTGCAGGGTTTCCCTTGTGTGCGTCACATGAGGAACACCCGCCAAAATCAATCGCACATCCTCACCAATCGCTTTCAACGTATCGAGGTTTTCACCATACACTCGCAGTTCAACGGGCGCGGTAAATGGAGGCCCTTGGTTAAGCTTACGTACCAAGATTTGTGCTTCCGGCACCTCTTCATCCAACACCTTTTGCAACTGTGGAATTAGCGTATTGGCTTGGTCAAAGTTCTCTGTTTTCACCATGGCTTGCGAGAAGTATGGCGCATTATTTTGCCTTGCTTGCAGGTTGTAATAGAAGGATGGGAAGTTTGCACCCACGAGCCAATCGATACGCTCCACTTCAGGGTAACGATGAATGATATCGTCGATTTTTTCAGAGGTGTTTTTAGTGGCATAAATGCTCGCTTGCGGCGGCATGTACACCTGGATCTCAAACATGTCTCGGTCTGATGGCGGGAAGAATTGCTCAGTCAGCTGAGACATACTCCAGTAACCGGTAAACGGAACCAACAACACCAAAGCAATCGTGATGATTGGATGCGTGACACCAAAGCGGACAGAAGATGAGAACCAGCGCGTCAAAGCCGGGATTCTCAAACCCGTCATGTACCAATGGTGCTGCCCTTTCTTATCGACATCACTGAGTTGTTTCGGCAATAGCTTGGTCGCTAAGCCTGCGATTAAGGTGTGCGAGATGATGTAAGAGCCGATCAATGAGAAAGAAACGGTAATCGCAATACCACCGACAAATTCACCCGATGCACCCGGCATCAAGATAATCGGAGCAAACGCCAACACGGTAGTTAAGGTTGAGCCTAATAACGGCACCCATAAATGCTTCAATGCATTCATGGTCGCTTCAGCGCGCTGTTGCCCTTTCAAGCGATAAGTTTGAATGGTATCGACCATCACCACCGCGTTATCAACCATGATCCCGAGCGCCACAATTAGGCCTGTCACCGACATTTGGTTAATCGGTACACCGGTCATTTTCATGATCGACAAGGTCAATAATGAGGTTAACGGCAGAGAAATTGCCACTAAGATCGCGGCACGCACTCCTAAAGTGACAAACAGAACAATCAAGATCAGACCAAAACCGATCATCAAGCTTTTGCCTAAATCGTCTAAGCGAGTTTCGGTATAACCTTGCTGATTAAAGAGCACCGTCACCTTAACGTTACTTGGTAACTCTTGCTCAAATTTACCAATCAGAGCATTAGCTCGCGACGTCCAGTTGTCGACTCGCAGATCAGGATGCATTCTTGCCGCGACAATCACACCCGGCTCACCATCAATAATGGCAATCTGGTCTTGCGGGGTTTTCTCACCACGTTTCACAGAAGCAATGTCTTCCATGCGGATGATGTGACCGTTGCTGTCGGTGGCTATTGGCACCTGTTTAATACGTTCAATGGAATCAAGCTCAGACTTAATCTCTAAGCCAAAGCGAGAATAAGCACTGACCAATTCACCGGCAGAGTTTTTCGCATCTGCTCCTTCCAAAGATTCTGCGATATTGGCACTTGAACGACCAAGCGCGGCTGCATCTGCGGTACGTAAACTGATTTGAATCTCTTCTTGTGGCATCCCGTATTCATCAACGAATTCAGTACCCGACAAAGTTCTTAGTCGCTTAGCGAGTTCTTTGGCATAACGACCCAGCGTTAACCTGTCAGGCTCGCCTGCACCAGACCAGGTTAGAGATGCGATGGTTGTGAAAGCATAGGTATGGTCGCTATCGAGATCGGGAGAATGAGAGCCCGCAGGCAAAATGGATTCGATGTCAGATAACTTGTCGCGAGCTTGAGACCAAACTGGCTCAGGCTCGGTGATGGTGTCATTCAATTCTAAGGTGACAATAGACACGCCCGGCCTTGAGGTTGAGCTCACGAGTTTAACTTCACTCAGCTCACGCAGCTTGTTCTCGATAACTTCTGTTACCAAGGTTTCAACACGCTCGGCACTGGCGCCGGGGAAACTGGTAGTAATGTTCGCGTAACGGTTGATGATCACCGGATCTTCTGCACGCGGCAACGTCATGAACGCAGAAATACCACTCACCATCAGCAGTGCGGTCATTAAGATAAGCAGTCGAGTGTTGGAAATAGTCTCTATGATTTTCATGCTATTTCCTATTCAGCAGTAACGCTTGCTGGCTTCACGGTTTGTCCGGGAACTAAACGATGTAAGCCACTGGCAATCACTTGTTCACCGTCTTCAATCGCCCCACTCACGTACGCTTGTTGATTGTTGGCAAACAACACTTGAACACTTCGGCGCTCAACTTTGTTGTCTTCACCAATCACAAAGATGTTCCACACACCGCGTAGGCCGTCAATCAAACCCGTTAATGGCACCCAGTAGCCTTGGTCATCAATCTGCTCATCAAATTTCAGATAGGCAAGTTGCCCTTCTAACACCGACGATTGTTCAGGAAACAAGTAACGTAAACCGACACTGCGAGACTGTGTGTCAACCATTGCGCCCGGATTCAACAGGCTCACAGCGAATTCATCTCGCCCGACGCGAATACTTGGTGCGGAAAGTGAAGTAACCTTTTTCATTTGATGGGCAGGAATACCGATGAAGGCCTCTTTCCCTTCAGAGGCAAGCAGTGTAAGAGTTGGATTCCCTACATTCACCACATCTCCAAGCGAGACAAAACGGGTTGCGATGGTGCCTGAATATGGCGCACGAACTGTCGATTTCACCAGCTTCAATTGATTGCCTTTTACCGAGGCATCAATACGCAGCAAGTTCGCCTGCAATACGCGTTGCTCACTGGTTAACGAATCAATCTCAGCTTCGGCACTGAAACCTTTCGCTTTCAATGAACGTTGACGTTTAAGGTTCGCAGCCACCAAACTCAATTGAGCTTTGACTTCTTCAGCCTGCGCTTTCAGTTGGCTAGACTCGGTTTCCAAAAGTTGGGTATCCAGTCTGATCAACGGCTGACCCGTTGTGACTGTGTCACCGACATCCACCAGAATCTCGTTTACTTTGCCCGCCAGTTCGAAACCTAAATTAGCCTGTTGACCCGCCTTAACCACACCGACATATTCACGTTGTACTGCATAAGAAGGAGACAGCGACAAGGCCATCGTTTCCACGGTTAAAATAGTTTGGACGCTCGATGCCGTTTCAGCGGTTGAATCAACCGACTCTTGGGCTTGTTCCTTTTCGCCACATCCAACAAGAAAAGCCGACAACGCCACTGTCACTGCGCTTCCCTTCATCAATTTATACATACGTACTGTTCCTATGCGGTACTCAATTATGTTCTTTTTTTAGACCAACCAAATCAAACTAGACTGTCTAGTTTGATTGTGTTAAAAATAAGTTTCATCGTTAATGATTGATAAAACCATCACAAAAAGCATAATGCTTAGCGTAAAACGAGACACATAGAACTGAGCACCAACAGGCGCTACGCAACGAGACAAACTAGGTAACGAGACAACACTAAGTAACGAGAAGCAAGCACGTGACTAAAATCATCAAGAGTGAACAGAAGAGATCGCAGATCTTAACCGCAGCCAGCCAACTTTTCTCTGAACATGGCTTCAAGATCAATATGGATCAGATAGCCAAAGCAGCGAACGTTTCTAAGCAAACGGTCTATTCTCACTTTAAAAACAAAGACGAACTTTTCGAAACCTGCATGCAAACCAAGTGTGCGGAGCGAGAACTCAGTCCTGCTGCCTTTGATATGGATGCTGCGGTGGGTGATGAGTTGGTGAAATTTGGTGTGAAGTTTCAGGATTTATTACTTGATGAACAATCTAGACAAACCTTTCAAAATGCCATTAGCCAAGCGAATACGCATCCAGAGATCGCCTCTATCTATTTAGAAACTGGGCCTCAGAAAACCACCAAGTTACTTGCTGATTATTTGCAATCGAAAATAGACTCTGGTGATCTCACACTGTCGACATCAAGCTCACCAGTCATTGCAGCACGCCAACTGTTGTTGATGTTTCACGGCAAATCAGCGTATTGGGGATTCTTCGGACACGATAGCGGAGAATCTGAAGAAGAAAGACTTCACTACACTCGCGAATGTGTCGCGCTGTTCTTAAACGGCAATCAGCCTCGCTAGTTTGAGCCCTACTGAATGAGGGTTAGTTAGCAGGAGCAGCTGACTCAAGAAGTAACTCATAGAAACGTTGAGCAGCAGGGCCTGTCTTGGCTCCTTTTGGTAAAGTCAGGTGCAGCGGAACGTGATACCCACTGCCATTTTCGACATTCAACACAGTGAGCTTGTCGCTACCTCGACTTTCAACAATGTGCTTTGGTAGTCGACAATACCCAACCCCCTGCTCTACCGCGCCAAACGCATGGTCGAAATTATCCACCGTAATACGCTGACTCGACTTCAACCAGCCCACATCCTGTTTGTTCCCTTGGCTTTTAGTGCCTTGATTAGATCGTGTACCTAAATCTCGCACCACAATTTGTGGCAAAGACGACAGTTGATTCAACGACACTGAAACGGCACTTGCTAACGGATGTGAGCTAGCAACTACTGGCTCCATCATCGTAAAACCAAAGGCTTCGGCTGAGTAATTAGTAATAGGCAAGTTGATGATAGCCACATCAGCCAGTTCTTGAGTCACCATTTCCGTCGTCTTAGACAATGACGTTTCCATCACTTGAATCGATGTGGTGCTGTTCTCCACCATAAATTGCGCCATCGGTTTGTATAGACGTTCAAGGCAGCACAAGTGATCAACCGCAACCACAATTTCAGATTCGATGCCTTTCGCAAGCTGTTCACTGATCAACTCTAGCTCGCGAGCTTGTTCCAACATACTGCTTGCACGGCGCAACAGTGATTTCCCATCCTCCGACAATACCGCCCTACGACCTTCAACCTGCACTAAAGTCACGCCTAATTGGTCCTCCAATTTTCTCAAAGCATAAATCAGCGTGGTATGGCTCTTATTCAATTGCACTGCCGCCGCCTGAATGCTGCCTGCGCGGTCAATCTCGTAAAGCGTTTGCCATTGGTCGAGGGTGGTTTTCAATCTCATAGGTCTAAAATCCTGACAGTTAATGGCTATATTATGAACTTTCCTGTCTTTTTTTTACAGGTATTATCTATTTCAACAGGCAATCAAGCCTCCTATGTTTTGCGAAATGACCATGAGTCTTAGCGCAATACCAAGTAACTGTTTGGAGAAATAACCATGAAATTATTACAAGTCGATTTTGAATTTTCAGGCCCATTTGGTGAAGAGATGTCGAGCGCGCTCGTTGACCTAGCAAAATCTATTAACAACGAACCGGGTATGATCTGGAAAATCTGGACAGAAAACGAAGCTGAAAAACTGGGCGGTGGTGTCTATCTTTTTGAAGACCAACTCAGTGCAGAGACGTACCTAGCGATGCATAGCGCTCGCCTTAAACAGATGGGTGTCGACGAAGTACGTGGTGTAATTTTCGACGTGAACCAGCCTTTAACTACCATTAACAAAGGCCCAATCAACGACTAGTTAATTCGCTGAATGACAACAAAGATACTGAATAGCTAAGTCGCTAAGTCATAAATAGAGAGATACGTAATGAACAACAAAACTTTTCTTAGCCTACACGGCATTATTTACGCAGGGTTTGCCATCGCACTGTTTTTTATGCCAACGGTAATGTGGCCCATGTACGGCGTGGAAATTAATGATAAGTACGCTTACTTTCTCTCTCAACACACCAGTATCTTTTTGGGTGGTATCGCAGCGATAAGCTGGTTGCTTAGAGACATTGAACCTGGCGTGTCAGCTAAAAAGCTCATCCAAGGTTTGGTGGTTACGAATATGCTCGGCGCTATCATCACATTGTATGCGGCGTTTACAGGAATCTTTGTTGGCTTTGGCTGGAGCGACCCTGTGTTCTTCATTTCACTATCGGTACTCAGTGTTTTGCAGGTTCGCAAGCAAGCTTAACCAATGAGTTCAGATAGCACAAACAAAAAAACACTCGGTATATGCCGAGTGTTTTCGTATTAAATCGTTAACTTTAACGTCAGGCTATGAGCGACCAAGCATACGACTTAGCGTGCCATCTTTATCGACAAACTGATGCTTCAATGCGCCTAATACATGCAGAGCAAGTGCCACCATAATCAGGTTCACTGAATTGACATGAACAAAAGAAGCCGCAGACTGTAACCATTCGGTTTTTTCACCAGCAGCGATAAGCTCGAAACCGAACACGTCTAATGCACGCCCACCAGCAACACTCATCACAGCACCAGAAATTGGCATCGCCAACGTCACCAACAATAAGAAGTGGTGAACACTTTTCGCTGCGATTTCTTGTGCTCTCGTCAATACGGCAACACTCTCAATTGCGCCCTCTTTAAAACGCAATACCAAGCGTGAAAGTGCGACAACTAAAACAATCAAACCCAACGATTTGTGTAGCCCCATCAACTCACCTTTTTCGGGGCCTCGCGGCATACCTTCAAATTGAAGTCCAATCACAAACACGACAAGGAACAAAATACCGGTAAGCCAATGGAAAACAACAGTCTTTTTCGATAACGAATTACTCATAATGACCACTTTATGTCTCTAAACTTGATGCTATTTTCGCCTAATATCATTACGTTTTATAGGGTAAATACGTAAAGTTAGGTAAAGACAAATAGAAGCCAGAAATCGTTATTTTGTGTGCTCTACAAAAATCAACTTGTCAGTGTTGAAGCCACGCTCTTTAGACATGCTTTTGAACTTCTCCATCACCTCTGGCGCAACTTCTGGTGTTCTTGAAAGCAGCCATAAGTAATCAGTGTCGGGCCCAGAAACAAACGCGTATTGGTAGCCCTCTTTGTCTAATTCAAACACGACATAAGCGCCGTAGAAAGGGCCAAAGAAAGACACTTTCAAATAGCCTTGTTCAGAGCCTTCAACGAAGTACGCTTTTCCTTCCGCTTCGTTCCACTCACCCTCTTCGGCAGAGTATCCACGGTTAATCACCTTCACGCCGCCATCATCACGCAGGCTGTATTCAGCGCTCACATTACTTAAGCCGCGCTCAAACGAGTGATCCAAACGAGCCACTTCGTACCATTTCCCTAGGTATCGTTCCAACTCAAACTGTTGAACAGGCTTTACCGTTTCGGGCATGCCAACACAACCACCCAATAAGATCACGCTAAGCAGCAATAATATTTTTTTCATCCTAACCTCGACTTGTTTTTATTAGTAATGCGAGTAAGTCTCTTGAAAACATAAACTTACATCCTTGGTAATACGTTAAATCCATTTTTATAGCTCACTTAACTGTAATTTATTCAGAACCTTATGTGAATTGTTTAGTCTGCGAATGGATTCGCAATCCTTTATTGACGAGCTGTATTCCCACAACCACCTCAAAAGGCACTGGAATTACATTCAAACAAGAGAGCAACCAAGGACACTTTATTATTAAAAATTCACGATATGATTCTCGCCACTCGCTTTCTATACTTACTAAACCGTGGAACATGGAAGACATAATAATGAATAACAAGCTCACTCTGCCACGTACTGCATGGATAGCATTACTCACAAGCTTATCGGCCGTAGCGCCGGTGCTTGCACAAGCCAACACTATTGTTCAAGCGCAAACATCTGTTCATAACCAAAGTGCTGACCAGATCTTTATCAATGCTGATATATACGGGCATCGTGAGTCGGACTCGATCGTTACCCACAAAGGCAAGATCATCTTCATTGGTAACCAATCACAGGCGCAAACTTTTCAAGGGCAAAGCACTGATGTCATTGATTTAGACAATGCCTTTGTCCTTCCGGGATTTATTGATAACCATAACCATGTGTTTGAAGCCGCCTCAGAGCTGGGTGGCAATTGTGAACTCGACTCTGAAGCAACGTTAGAAGAGCAAATCCCCTACTTAGAAGCGTGTAAGATCAATGCTGATACCGATGGCAGAGGTTGGCTTATGGGCTATGGTTTTTCTTTGGAAGCGACGCTCGATAGCGACTCTGACTACACGCCACTAGAGATCATCGACAGTGTCTTCCCTAATCGCCCCGTGGTGCTTATGGAGCAGACTTCACACTCGATGTGGGTCAACTCAAAAGCACTAAAAATCGCTCGAATCAGCCAACAATCTCCAGACCCACAAGGCGGTGTTTATTTAAAAGACCAAGACAGCAGCAAGCTCAATGGCATCTTGCTAGACAATGCTGGCGATCAAGTGATGGAGATGGCTTGGAATAGCCAAAGTGAACTGTTTGAGCAAAGCTACCAAGGCTTAATGTTCGGGCTTGAGGAAGCGGCAACCCACGGCATCACCACCATTGGCGACGGTCGCATGTATTGGAAACGAGGTTGGTATGACGTTTGGCTAGAGGCCGAGCAAAATCAAGACTTAACGGCGCGAGTATCGCTACGCCCTTGGGTGTACCCATCGATGGTGATGTCTTCTCAATTAGAAGTCTTTGAGAAAATGCATTCCGACGATAAAAGCCATCTGTTACTTGTCGATCAGGTGAAAATGTACAGTGATGGCATCTTTATCAATGGCACCGCCAAAACACTCGCGCCCTACTTAGATACTTATCTACCCCAGTCTCCTAATGGCTTGAACTATATTCCGCCAGAACAAATGAAAGAATGGTTAACTGCGCTCGAGAAAATCGGCTTTAGCGCCCACATTCATGCGATTGGTGATGGAGCGGTTCGTGAATCTCTTGATGCGATAGAAAGTATTCGCAAACAAGGTTCAACCAAACCCTACACCCTAACCCATGTCGAATTAATCAATGATGAAGATGTGCCACGCTTTCGCCAGTTAGATGTAACTGCAGATTTCCAAGTTGGCTCTGATTACGTTGCAAGGCATCAACACCAATGGGCCGAAGCTTTCCTTGGTGCTCGCCGTGCCAAAGCCATGATGAACCTCGATGCAATACTCAAGACCGACGCCAATATCACCTTAAGCAGTGATTGGAACGTACACGACATCAACCCATTGGTCGGCATCGCGAACAGCTTAATCATGGGCAAAACCGGCCTAACCGATATCTATACCGCCATCGACGCTTACACGCTCAATGCCGCCAAAAGTCTTGGGATTGAAGACGTAACAGGTTCTATTGAGGTAGGAAAATCCGCTGACTTCGCCATTCTCGACCGCGACATCACCACAGTGTCAGCAAGACAAATCGCCAAAACTCAGGTGTTGATGACGGTGTTACGCGGGAACGTGGTTTACGAAAAATAGAGCCAATTCGCGTATCGAATTGGTTATCGCAACTCAAACGAAAACGAGCCAGCTTATTCAACTGGCTCGTCTGTTATTCACATCTGTATTTTAGTTCTGTTACGCGTTGGTCTCTTTAAGCGCTTTCACATGTGAATCTTGTTTGTCATCCAGAGCAAAGTAGATCTTCGATACAATCACTTCAGCAACCAGAATCGTAAATACCACAGCGAAGAAAGCAACCACGCCGCCCCAAGGTCCTGTAAAACTCACCTTATCTCCGAACAGAAGGTTAATCGCTTCTAGCATCACGAATTTTGAGCCCACCAAGATAATGTAAGTGGTGATTGCTCGGTACACCTTAGGTGCAGTGCCCGGCTTGCTTTTGAAGTGTTCAGCAATCTTGTGCTCTAAACCAATAGAGAGCTTCAATAATAGCTGCAGCAACAATGCCGCAATCAAAGAGATAGTGAAAGACTCAATGTTAACGAAGTCCCAGTACTCATCGAAGAAGTTAAGTACCACTAAGTCCACCAGCACGGCTAACGTGTAACCTACGAATAGACGTTGTGGTGTGTTGAACCCGTAAACTTTGTCTGATTTAGTCATTCTGTCTCTCTCTAATTTGATAAGTCGCCTTGATTTGAAATACATCTTAGCGTTCGAATCGGAGCAAAACTTACCATTTCATGACACCACTCAAAATCATTCACGACATTAATGAATCGTCATAGTGTCCTCGCGCCTCCACCTTTAATAATCCTGATCGCCCACGTATCACTGTAAAGTAAAATGGCACTATCGAGTGCTCTGCTGCTACCAAGTAACCTGCCACTACCAACTAAAGAAAGAATAGAGACGCTAAATGAATGACCCGTATTTAAGCAATGAGTGTGTTAGTTGAAATCTTGCGTCCAATAAGACATCTTCGATGCATCTGACTTACTGGCTTTGTATCCAATCCCCATCTTTGTGTGTCGGCTATTCATCACGTTTTGGCAGTGACCTTCGTGACCAACCCAACTATTAAGACCGGCATTGTTAACTTGCCCATCACTTCGCGGGCTGGTGTAACCAAAAATAGGAATCACAACCGAATTGGATGAGAGGACAAACGCATTCTGACCAGAACTGTTCACAACAAAGTGACCTTGAGCATCTCTTCGGTACTGCTCATCTGAGTTCAACTGGGCATTACTCGCCGTATTATTGTCCCAAGCGATAGGAGCTGCTGGTGGGTAGTTACCACTCGAAAACGATGAACCAAAGGCATCACAATAACGTTGTGTCGACCTCGCACAATTTGTCGAGATAACAGATTGGTACTTGATACTGTTCTGACTTAGATCTTCTGGAATATTCACAATTCGGCACCATTTTTCATCGGCAACGCCTTGACCGGGCATCCCCCAAATCGCACCATTCAATAATTGATTTGTATCTAGTGAAGCGAAATCGATGAGAGTGTCGCTATTAAGCTGACCTAGATCCAAATCGATCTTTCCAGATGAAGTGTTCAACTCAAAGATCGAGGCCCCAACCTCCTTAGCTGCAGCATTAATTTTGTCGCGCTGTAATAATTCCCAAGAATCACCAAACCGCTCTTTTGACTGCTCTCCATAAGCTTGAGCGATAAAATCGTAAGTAGGTAAATTAGACTCTATCCCGCTCCCATCTTTGGAAACTACGCTGCCAACGGTTTTAAATTCCAACGAACTGTCGAACACCGCATCGTTAAACACATACGATCCCAAGAGCTCACTAGAACAAGAGTTACTTTGCATATCGTATCGATATTCAGAAATTGTACCGTCCACAAGTAACTGATGATCCTTCCTTTGCGCGCTTAATCCTGTGGTTTCGTAACAGTGCCAATCGTTAACAAAGTTGCTGCCATTATCGATAACGATTGTTGGTACAGCGATAGTCACATCAACCTCCTGAGTATCTCCACTCTTGAACGCAGGCAGCTCATTTTTGACGGTAATAGATGAGAAATTTCTGATTGGATCCGTTTCTTCGATAAAACCTTCGATCGCAAAAATCATATTGTTGCTAAGAGCTTTAATGTCAGGCTGCTGAGAGGTAGATGATGAGCCGGTATTACTTGGATTACTTGGATTACTTGGAACATTAGCGTTATTAGACGTTGTGCTGTCACCTCCTGATGAACTCTCTCCACCACAACCCGTAATAATCAGTGCTAGAAGGGCGACTGCCGAGATATTTTGTTTTTTCATGAGTTAATCCTTAAGCATATATTTTTCTTGATGTAAGGATGTTGCCTCATAGAACGAACTTAAATTTCAGACCAATGTCAGAGCCCCTAAATACTGACACCGATTTAACATTTTATAAGATATTGTCAATTTAACGTTCGACCTATAAGTGGATGAACTCATTCAGTATTTTCATTAAGCCTTCCGTTTTAGATCCAGTTACAGTTCGGTAAATTGACTCTCAACACAAGGTGACGACGATTTGAAATACACCTTAACGTTCGAGTAGGAAAAACTTAGAAATATTGAAAAGCACCAAAAGATAAGTCTCGTCATTGCTTGTCACCAAATGGCCATTCTTCAAATGCTGCGCCCCATATGATGACCCCATCAGCGACACACACTCATTTCCAAAAGGTGCAGACTATGAAAAAGCTAATCACTAACGCGAACGTATTTAACGGTGTTGATAACAACCTAATCGAGAACGTATCACTTCTTATTGAAGACAACTTGATTACTCAAATTGGCGAGGTTGATGCAACGTTAGCGGATGAAATCATTGATGCTCAAGGTGGCACAGTCATGCCAGGCCTGATTGATGCGCACGTTCATATCACGCTCTCTGCCTCTTTTAATGTCATTGATACGATGACTCGTGAAGAAGTGGCGATTCGCTCAGCAAAGATTTCAGAAGAGATGTTAATGCGCGGCTTTACTACCATTCGCGACGTGGCGGGCAATACGCTTGGCCTTAAAAACAGTATCGACAAGGGCTATGCGACTGGCCCACGCATTCTTCCTTCAATGGCGGCTATCTCACAAACCTGTGGTCACTCCGATTACCGTCAAAACCAAGCACAAGAGCGTTTAGCAAACGGCCATGAAGACTCACCAATGATGAAGCAAGGCTCAATGAAAGTGGCCGATGGGCGTTCAGAAGTATTGAAAGCGGTGCGTGAACAGCTATTCATGGGCGCATCACAAATCAAGATCATGGCTGGCGGTGGCGCATCTTCAACCTTCGACCCGCTAGACACATTGCAATTTACATCAGACGAGATGAAAGCCGCAGTTGAGGCCGCTTCAGATTACGGCACTTATGTCGCTGCGCACATCCACACCTCTGATGCGATGCGCCGAGCAGCTGAAGCGGGCGTGATGTCTTTCGAACACGCGACCATCATGGACGACGACATTGCCGAAATCATTAAAGAGAAAGGCATTTGGGTGATTCCTTCTTACTTTACCTCTTCATTGATTGCAGAGCGTAAGATCCCGCTGCCAAATGAAGAGACATACCGCAAGACAGAACGCGTAGGCAAAGCGATGTTCAAGTCAGCAGAACTGATTAAGAAATACGACATCCAGAACATCGCTTTTGGCACTGACTGTGTAGGTGAAACCAACGTTCACGCGACACAATTGAATGAACTTGGTGCGATTGAGCAAGTATTCGATACCATCACCGCGCTTCGCATGGCGACATCAAACTGTGGTCGCTTGTTCGAAATGTCGACCTACCAACACCCATACCAAGAAGGCAAGTTAGGTCAGATCGTTGAAGGCGCGTATGCCGACCTATTGATCATCGATGGCAACCCACTGGAAAGTGTTGCATGTGTGGCGAACACAGAGACACAAAAACTGATCATGAAAGACGGCAAGGTGTACAAAAACACGCTTTAACCTCGAAAAGCGCTCGTCCATTCACCATAAAAGCAACAAATCTAAAGCAAATAACCGAGATGACTAACTTGGTTGTTTGCTTTTCTTTAAATCGCCTAAAACTGATCTCGCTTTCGACCAACAAACTCTGACAACAACTCGATTCTATTTTAGATCAGCATAAATTGTGGTTGGAAAACCAAGGCGGCGAACGAGCACAATTAGGTAATACCGATCTAAGTAATCTAGCGCTTCAAGATGTTGACCTTCGTTGCGCCAACCTGATACGTACTGATTTTAGTGGCGCCGATTTATCGGGTGCGGACATGAATGAGGCTGACATCACCTATGCCAATTTCAGCCACGCGAACCTCAACAATACGAGCTTCCGCGATGCTGACCTACGTAACGCCAACATGAGTTACGCCCAAATGCTCACGTCGATTTACTGCGTGCCGACTTGTTTCGCACTGACTTCAGCAATGCTCAAGTTAATGACTCTGCTTTCAAACGAAAAGACACAGGCAATACCATTATTGAGCTGCGAGATCCTACCCGACAGTGTCTCTCTGCCAAGTAGGCTCAAACAGCGATGATCTCCAATGCGCTGATATTGTTGCATATTCATTCGATTATTCGATAAATACCGAATTGGACTGGGCACTCTCCTACTGAACTCAGGTCGTAATAGCAGATCTCGCCCCCATATCACTAAGCATCGAACGACATTGTTCTTACTTGGTTTTTGTTCTTACATATTTTCGATTCTCATGTATTATGTGCGCCCATAATTGTATGACAAATATGTAGTGCTGTTTCTGTATGACCAAAGCCACCAACCACGCGATTTTGCTCTTAGTATTCGCCAACCTGCTCGCCTCCTTTTCAGACGTCTCACTCAAAGTGCTGAACGGTGAAGTGCCCACGTTCCAATATGTGTTTATCCGCCAGCTATTGAGCGTGATGTTGCTGCTTCCTTTTTGGCTAAAGCTACCCAAAGAGACGCGCATGCAAGGTGGTTGTCGCATCAACTTCTTGCGGGCTCAATTCATCCTAGTGGGGAGTGGCTGCGCAATGATTGCCATCACACACCTCACCTTGGCGACCGCAAATGCGATGTTCTATGTTGGACCTATTCTGATGCTCCCGCTTTCTATTGTTTTATTGAAAGAGAAGCCGACATCATCAAAAGTGGTCGCGACATTGATTGGTTTCGTGGGTGTGTTAATCGTGTTGCGTCCAGAGCAATTTCACTGGGCCGCTATTGCAGGCTTAGGCAGCGCGCTCGCTATGGGTGTCGGCAATATCTTGATCAAACGTCTTCACGCAGAACAACACATTATCTCGACACTATTTTGGACCAGTGTAATGACTCTGCCGCTGGCGTTGGCTCTTGCTCTGCCTGCATGGGCGGCGATTGAATGGCGTCATGTTGGGTGGATTATGGCAATCAACCTATTCGTTCTTGGGTATCATGCCCTTGTGGTGGTGGCTTATAAAAAAGCGCCAGCAAACCAAATTGCTCTCGCGGAATACTCGGGGTTGGTGTTTGTGACTCTATTTGGCGTGATGTGGTTTGACGAAATCCCAGACATGTTGACCCTTGTCGGCATCAGTCTTATCGTCATTCCTATGATGCCAATAAAATGGAAGAAGTACTTCGGCAGGCCCAATCAAACGGCCCTAGATATAGAAGCCAATCAGCCTAAGCCTTAATCGTCGGCAGCATCATTACTGCGCATCGAGCTAATCCACTTTCGACATATTCAAATTAGAAAAGGGACCGGTATTTCTACCCGTCCCTTTTTGGTTTCGTTTATGTCAGGCGTTACTTAAGCTTGAACACCAACACTTTGTTGTATGCCGTCACCATCAGTAAATCTTGCTGTTTCCCGCCAATTTCTAGGTTGCTGATATGGCCCGCATCGATAGCAATGAAGTCTATCTGCTTACCGTCTTTATCGAACACCCCCACGCCACCGTGCGCTGCAACAAAGAGGTTGTCATCGGCATCAACAGCAACGCCATCAACCATAGGTTCAGAGCCAGACTCCGCCTTCACCTGGGCAAACTGCGTCTTATTGCTGAGTGACTGTCCATCAACATCAAATCGGTATACCCAGCCATCAGATGTGTCGGCAACGTATAACGAAGATTCATCAGAAGAAAATGCGATGCCGTTTGGTAGCTTGAACTCTCCAGTGATCAACTTTAGATCACCATCTAAATAACGATAAACGCCATTAACCGGTTGCTCTGATTCTGCCTTTGCTGGGCCGTAACCTTGGATACCAAACGGAGGATCGGTAAACCACACGCTGCCATCGCTGTTAACGGTTAAATCGTTCGGGCTATTGAGCAGCTTGCCGTTATACGTTGCAGCGACAATCACTTTCTCTCCGTTGCCCTGACGGTACGACAGCTTTCTATCATGGCGGGCTGCCCAAAGGTTGCCTTTCGCATCAATATCGAGACCATTGGCATAGCCTGAATTGTCATCAAAAACGCTCAACTTGCCGTTAAGATCGTAAGAATAGGTTGTGTTATTTGGAATATCGCTAAACAAGAAACGTTGATGTTTCACATCCCATGTTGGGCCTTCAACAAAGCCGAATGAGCCTCCAACTAGTGTTGGGTTGCTTTCTACAACAGAGGCAGCTGAAACATTCATAGAGGCAGCCATTGCAGCGCTAATAAGTAGTAATTTGTTCATTGTTCTTCTCCTTTCTGTTTACGTTTTGAATCTTAGTTTCTTGAAAGAGTGAGAAAAACAGTAAAAAATGACTTCACTGTTTACTAAATGGTGTTAATGATGAATTTGATTTATATGCAGACCTTCTTGACTGTCGCCGAAGAGCAAAGCTTCACCAAGGCCGCTGAAGTATTGGATGTGTCGAAAGGTTTGGTGTCTCGGCATGTACAACGACTCGAAGAAACATTGAATTCTAAGCTGTTTCACAGAACGACTCGTTCTATCAGCCTCACAGAAGTGGGTGAAGAGTTGTATTCGAAAGCGAAGCAAATTCAACTATTAGCAATCGAAGCGGAAATGCGTGTCTTAGACATGACGCAGGAAGTGGCAGGCGATTTAAAAATTACCGCACCGATAGAGTTTGGGCGTGCGCTTTGTCGTCATATCATCCCTACTTTCAAGCAAGAGTACCCAAAAGTGGATTTGATTCTCGACTTTGGGCCGATGAAAAAGAAGATAGAGTCTGGAGACTTTGACATTGCTTTCCGAGCCTACGATGAACTCCCTAATGATGTGATTGCCAACGATCTCGGGCACATCCGCAATGTTCTCGTTTGCAGTGCAGGTTACGCATCGACTAACCCACTCATTACCACCAAAGACATCCATAAATGCAGCTTCATTCTTAACAGTCAAAATGAACGTTGGAATCAGCTGGAGTTGATCAATGGCGAACAAACCTACCATGTTGAAGTAACCGGAAGCGTTAGCTCGAATACCTACAGTTCAATTTTGGAGTTAGCGATGCAAGGGATAGGTGTCGCCAGCTTGCCGTTCTATCAAGTTGAAGAGCAGCTCAAAAAAAGTGAGCTTATTCACGTGTTCCCAGAATGGTCGATTAAAGCCCAAAAGCTAAGCCTTATCTATGCTCAAAGAAGAGTAACACCGCAGAAGTTAGTCACTTTTAACCGAGCGGTAAAAGAGTGGCTGGAATCGAATAACGCTTATACGTTGTGAGTTTTAGAACGCTAAACCTTTCAATTGGAACGTATGTGCGTTCCATTCATATCAGGCTCAATCGCAGTGCTTTCAATAGCTGATAGGCTGCCGTGTATTCGTCGATTTTGAAACACCCTCCCCCTCTAACTCCCCCTCAAGTTGAGTTTATCCCCCTCTCTAGATTGACGACCGAGGGGGAGAATCTTCTTTGGCGCTGAATGTGAAAATGCGCATGTCGCCATCGGCATTCAGTTCCTCCCCTTTCCACGAAATCATAATGGGTCGAAAATACGGATTAAGGGGAGATTAGGAGGGAATTTGAGGTTGGTGTGATTACCGAGGGAGGTTGGGCTAACACGGATTTGCCCCAAACCTTCACAGAACCTGCACACGGAACATCTGAGCAGTACACCAATAGACCAAGTTAATCTAATCCGTACTTTGTTCTCTTATACGGAATTTTTCCGTAATTCGACCCCGCAACTATATACCGATTCACATAACAGGTTGATACCCGTTGAGTTTTATAATAAATGGCAGCAACATAGACGGAATGCAAAGACGGAAAAAGTCCGTCTATAAAGCGATGATCTAGGAGGTGATTTTGCTCGATTTACTCAAAAAAGTTGTTCTAATTAACCTATTAGCGGCTCTTGTTGTTGTCGCTCTAGCCCAGTTTGTTCCATTCTTTGCTACGACACAATTGGTCGACTTTCTTTTCTTTGTTGTCATCGTCATATGGGTTTTAGCGAAGCTAATGTGGGAAGGTGGCATCCATAGTAAGACGACTCGGTTCGATGACACTAGAACAGATAAAGTCTACAAAATGGTAGAGGGACACGATTTCGAAAAAGACGAACGCGAGCACTATCGAATGAACTACCAGACAGGCTTGGTTTTCTTCATCGCTGGTCTGCCAGCGTTTATAGCTTGTTTAGTTCTTCAATTTTCATGAGCACGAGCATAACAAACGACTAAAGTTTCAAGGTACTTTTTCTAATCAGGACGAAACGGTTTAGAGCAGCACACCTAAAACGTTTCTGTCCAGAAACGTTTTTAAAATTGATCAAACTCTATTGTCCTCCGACAACAATGGCTAGATATAGAGCGAGCATAGGGTCAGATAGAGTTTAAAAGTAGGTAGTGGTTAGGGGGAAGTTGGTGATCTTAATTACACATCCCTGTGTAACGTATTTTGAATGTCAGCTGGCTTTAAAGAGCTTCATAAATTGACTAAAGCGTGGAATCAGGTTTTGCACAGTCGGCGCATCTGGAATCTCATTTACAAAAATCATAAAGCGCTGTGCTTTACTTTTATCACCTTGAGCAGTCCCTGCTAGTATTGCTTGAGCTAAAATTACATGCTCAGCGGTAACGTCCTTATTCGAAAATTCGTGAATCAACATAGAAAATCCTAATAAGTATAAATACGGATATAATAATACAATATATTGATGTTTATATCGATAGCTTATGGCATTCATCAATGTCAGATTTGTGTAAAAACAATACTGGACAGTGAGCTTAGTGACTTTTCATACTTATGCTAATTCGTGATTTGCTAATACTTGGTTCTTCGAAACTCATTTATGTCCAGAAGCTTCGTAGGATGAATTTTTACCTTTGGCACTTCCTATCTCGAAAGTGCCTTAAACGTTTCATTAGGTATGGCACGAGTAATACAACTAGCTAATGTGAAAAACAGGCACATTACTCACCAAACAGCGATAAAAAAATTCGTTTCCAACTTTTGAAATAGACCCAGTAAAGCGCAGTGTTATTTTTTGTTATTGTGGATCTACATGCCCAGAACAAGTATAGGACTGACCATCAACACCACGAATTGCGATCTGGTAGTTCAGCGCCAATCCATTGCCAACGATGTCTGACAGGCCCTCAGTTTCTGGATTATTCATACGATCGTGGTACATCTGACAAACGTGTTCTTCACCATGCCATTTTGATTGCACCTCTTCGATTCCATCAGCCTCGATGTCTACGCGAGCAACTCCATTTGTGCGCTTTGCTGCTTTGGTCGTGATGATCGTCGTCGTCATTGATGTATAACGGATACCATCGATTTTCGAACTGGCTTCGGTAAGTTGGTCGTGGTCTGCGTGTGTGATAATTGGGTCAGACACGAAGGCGTTCGCAGCCTTTACCTTTAAGCTGGTACAGCCAGTAATTGTCATAAGTGCAAGTGCGATAGCTGTTAAACCAATGGTTTTGATTGAGGTCATTTCATTGTCCTGTTAGTCATTCTGTCTGGGATTTACTATAAACAATAAAACACTGTATTATTAGTTCAAGCTATGAATACTAACTTACCGAGAATGGAAGGCCGCGACTAGGATTGGTTACTTGTTTAAGGCTGCTCTAAGTCTAACTCTTCACGTGGTAGGTCGTGAATGTCCTTTGGGATTCGTATCATAAAGGGCTATGTTAGATCCGGGTTATCCATAAACTTTGTCAAATTAGAAAAAACGTAACTCAACTTTATCCAAACCCAATTCAACACACCCAAAACAAAAAGGGATTAGTATCTCTACCAATCCCTTCACTACTTATTTATAAAGTAACGGCTCTTACTCTCTACAAACTCTCAATTGCCTTTTGTACCGCAGGGCCAATCTGACGCTTACGCGAAGTGACGCCTTCTAGGGTCAGCATATCGCTTGTTGGTTCAGCGTTGAAAGCCGATTTAATCACTTGATAGTCGCTTTCATCCACCCACAATAAGTTAGCTTCTTTGTTCTTAGTGTCTGTGATGGAGAAGAACAGATGCTCTAAGCCGTTCTCTTCTTTGTAGGCTTTCATTGCCGCCAAAAGTTCGTCTTTACGGTCAATCAGTTGTTGAGCCGTTAGCGTTTCAGCCACACCAATACCCACCTGTTTGCCACCGTATTTAAAGTTTTTGTAATCCAGCGTCAAAATGGTCTCAGAAGAAAGGTGACTGAGATCCGACTTAGCAATCAGCATCTGTTGACCGAAGTCTTCGATATCTGAAATGCCTGCAACCTTCGCCAGCTTCTCTGCGTATTCACGATCATGCTCAGTGGTGGTTGATGATTGGAATACCACGGTATCAGAGAGAATTGCGCCTAAGCCAACACAAGCGAGGTGTTTAGGTAATGTCACATCGAGCTTTTCAGCATTGTCAGCCAGTATAGTTGCAGCTGAACCCCAACCTCGGATATCCATCTCGACAATCTGCGGGGTGTTAATTGGAGAGCCACCAATCGCATGATGATCGACCACTGCCACAATGGATGCTTGATCAATAGTTGGTGCTAATTGAGTCACTTGGTTGAAGTCAACCAGCCCCACTCGGTATGAAGAGTAATCTGTCTCTACACGTGGAGATTCTGCATTACAGTAGTTCAAGATAAACGTCGATTCAGGATTAATCGGCTCAGGCACTGTCGCCGTACCACCATAAATATGAGCCGCGAGCATCGCAGACATTACCGTGTCGCTGTCTGGGCTTAGGTGCCCTGTCCATACGAGATCTTCACTGTTTTCATTGGCAGATTGTTGCAAGCTAAAAGCAAAACTTGCTGAACTGAAAGACATAATTACGGCTGCAACGACAGGGGTTAGCTTCACGGGTATTTCCTTATTTAAATGCGATATAGAAGCCCATAAGCTAAACACCAAAAATTTCAGAACCGTGTAACTAATATTTCAGTTTTACTTCAGTAAGTAACTAAATGTAATTGCCCTTAGGCTTTCACTGTTAATCACACCAAAGCTCAACTTGGATTAGGTTAGCTTTTCATTATTTCACAATGAATTTCAATGAACCCTAATGATAAGAAAGCTAAGACACTGATTTATTGACCACATAACATCATCAACCCACATACTGAAAATAAGATAATCTTATTAAAAATGGATTATCGAAAGGCACAAAAAAGGCTGCAAAAGCAGCCTTATCGAGTAAGCATAAATATGCTATTCAATCATCGAGATCGAGGTTTTTTTCCTCCCCTTCCCGTTGCTGGTAAGGGAGCGGAGATGTACACCAAGGGGAGGTTAGGAGGGGATTCTAGTGTTTGTATCGAAAGGTGTTGCTGTCATCAATAATCTCAATTTTGACTTTTACTACGCCTTTCTTAACGTCACCAATTTGAGAAAATGCTTTGTGGGAAAGGTCAATCACTCGGCCTTTTACGTAAGGGCCTCTATCGTTAATTTTGACATCGACTGACTTGTTATTGGCTGTATTGGTCACTCTCACGATAGTCCCAAATGGCAAGGTTTTGTGAGCGGCTGTATAGGCGTTTTTATTATACGTTTCACCACTTGCCGTCAGTTTTCCATGGAATTTATCGCCATACCAAGAAGCCACTCCCACAAGCGCATGTGACTTGGCATATTCCTTTGTTTTAGAACTGCCGACAGCCGACGTTGAGGTGCATCCGGCTAATATCATAAGGATAAGAGCGGTAAAGATAATATGTAATTTTTTCATGTGGTTTGTGTGCGCTAATCTCTGCATGTTTCTCTATTTTCGTTGTTGTTGGTTAGCAATATAATGCTGAGTATAGTCACTGCTCAGCCAAGGCTACCATTCGGTATGATGACGGAATGTTTTCATGAACGACACTTTCTTCCGTCATATTCATGAAAGGTTTTATCGTCAAAACGTCAACTTTAACAACGTCTTAAATCTGTATATTTCTTAATCGCTTCATGTAGATAAGTCACTCAGCCAAACATCCAAATACAAAAGCGGATTGGTATCTCTACCAATCCTCTTTAGGGGTAATTCGTTTTTCTGCCTTAAGCGCAATTGTCCGTAATCAGTCACCTGCGCTTCTTCTCGGCTGTATAAGTTACGCTTTACTGGTTTGTACCGAATTCGTCATCGATTTGGCTTTAGTTTCAGGCACCAAAGACATCAACCCGGTAATCACAAGCGCGGCAATACCAGACATGGTTACAGGTGAGCCAAATATGCTTTGCACTAGCTTGGGCGCTTCTTTCAATAAATCCGGCACTAGCATCACCCCAAGCCCTAAGCCTAGTGAGATGGCAATCGTCATAATTCTGCGGCGATCCAGTTTTTCATTGGCGATGATTTTGATGCCCGCCGCAGCAACCGTACCGAACATCACTAATGTCGCCCCGCCCAATACTGGCTTTGGAATCGTCATTAAAACCGCACCTAAGATGGGAAATAACCCTAACAGAAAAAGAATCGCGGCAATGAAGTAGCCGATGTAGCGACTCGCGATCCCCGTAAAATGGATCACACCGTTGTTTCTGGCTGAAAGTCGTGTTCGGAAAAGTATTGAATACCGCTGCGATGAGCGAGTTCACACCGTCACCTAGCACGCCAGCCTTGAGTCGATTGATGTATTTTAGCCCCTTAACTGGCTGCCCTGAGAACATACTGTTGGCGGTAAGGTCACCCGTGGTTTCAATAACGGTAATCAAGTAAATAAAAGCGATAGGCAGGAAGGCTTGCCAATCAAAAGCGAAGCCATATTTAAAAGGGACAGGAATACTCAATAGCGGTTGAGAAGCAAAAGAAACCATAGACGCTTTGCCCATCAAAATGGCAACGCCCCAGCCAACTACCAACCCAACTAAAATCGACGACAGCCTTACCATGGTGTTGTTGCTTAGGTTAAGTGCCACTATGGTTCCGAGCACAATCGCACCCAACATCAAATTGCTTCCAGAACCAAAATCTTCTGCGCCAACACCACCAGCGATATCAGTGACGCCAACTTTAATCAAAGAGATACCAATCGTGGTGATAACGATTCCGGTTACAACTGGGGTGATCACCACTTTCAACTTTTCGATAAAACGCGATAGGACAATTTCGACAAACGCACCGAAGAAACAAACGCCAAAAATGGTCGCCAGCATTTCATCCGGGCCACCGCCATTCGCTTTAACAAGGAAGCCCGCACCTAATACAGATCCTAAGAATGCAAAGCTGGTTCCTTGGACACAAATCATCCCTGCACCAACTGGCCCTATTTTTCTGGCTTGGATAAAGGTACCTACCCCAGACACCATTAATGCCATGCTGATCAGATAAGGAGTGTGTTCACCTAACCCTAAAACACCGCCAATAATGAGCGTGGGTGTGATAATTCCAACAAAGCTGGCTAATACATGCTGCAGCGCCGCGTAACTGGCTGCTTTGACTGATGGTCGATCGTCCAACCCGTAGATCAATTCACTGTTCTGTTCCATGTGACTTCCTTTATGTATTTTTTATTGTATACAATTTACATAAAGGCAATAGAGCAACATATATGCCAATGGTTTAACATCATATTTATCAATCAGTTAAGTTTTCAATCAGTCCAATGTTGCACTATAGAGCAACAATGTCGGCTTGTTTTAGTGCAACCGATAGTTTATCCGATGTTCCCAAATTTAGCCCTACAGACACAAAAAAGGATTGGTATCGCTACCAATCCTCTTTAGGGGGTGTTTCGGTTTTTCTACCTATGGAAGGCAGTAACGCTATTACTCGTAATCAGTCGCGTAGGTGTCTTCGTATGTGTGCGAGTAAAATTCGAATAGGTTGCCAAACGGGTCTTCTAGATAAACCATTTGCGCTTGTTTTAGTTCGTCTTCTGGGTGGTAACGCATGATGTCCATACGAACCTTACCGCCAAACTCTTCAACGCGCTTAATAGCTGAATGAAACTGCTCTTTTGGAAGCTGTAGACAGAAGTGGAAGATACCTAGACGTGAGAAATCAACTTCGTGACGCTCTTGGCGCTCTTTCATTTCGAACAGCTCAACACCGATACCATCAGATGTTACTAGGTGTGCAATGTTGAAGCCTTTAAAGCCTTCACCGAACACAGCGATACACATGCGGCCGATTGCTGATTCGCGCTCTTCCATCACTTTGGTGTTGTTCATTACGATTCTTAGACCTAGAGCTTTCGTGTAAAACTCGACTGCTTGGTCCATGTCACCCACCATGATGCCTACGTGATTCATTTTCATAACTTGCTCCAAATTCGTTTTAAATTCTGTGCTTTTCGAAGTCTAGCTTCGGTGTTTCGTTTCGATGGAGAGAGTATAGGTACATGCGTTAATTAACTGAAATTATCATAATTTATATTAATGATAATTTTTTGTTATTTACAGTTTGATATAACAACTCAAATCACGCAAAGAAACCATACCGAACCCTACCTACATAGACACATAGACACATAGATACACACACCAATAGAGATAAGCCCAATGTAGAGAACAACCTAAAGAGCATAGCTACTTAAATTGGGAGTTGTTGATGTTTGATGGCTTTTGTTAATTGTTTTTGTTGATAGCTTTTACCGATAGCCTTTTCCTTTCGAAGATAGGATTCGCCTATTGAATCTATAGAAATGTCCGATTTCACTAATTTTCGGTGGCAATGCAATATATCTACATCGACGCGGGATAGCGTTAAACACTATAAATTAGAAAGAGAGTCAAATCATGATCAACACAGAAATCAAACCATTCAACGCAACAGCATTCAAAAACGGCGAATTCGTAGAAATCACTGAGCAAGACGTTAAAGGCAAGTGGGCTGTATTCTTCTTCTACCCAGCAGACTTCACGTTTGTATGTCCAACTGAGCTAGTTGACCTACAAGACAAATACGCAGAGCTTCAATCTCGCGGCGTAGAAGTTTACTCAGTATCAACTGACACTCACTTCTCTCACAAAGCATGGCACGATACTTCTGACAAAATCGGCACTATCGAATACTTCATGGTAGGCGACCAAACTGGCAACATCACAAATAACTTCAACGTTATGCGTGAAGGTCAAGGCCTTGCAGACCGTGCAACGTTCCTAATCGACCCTGAAGGCGTTATCCAAGCAATGGAAATCACAGCTGAAGGCATCGGCCGTGACGCAGAAGACCTACTACGCAAGGTTAAAGCAGCACAATACGTAGCCGCTAACCCAGGTGAAGTTTGCCCAGCTAAATGGAAAGAAGGCGAAGAGACTCTAGCTCCATCTCTAGACCTAGTAGGCAAGATTTAATCTAAGCCTAGCTAACAAGAATAGCTAAACGGTTCTACAGGCGCGCTTCGGCCCCCCTCCTAAAGGGCAGTCGCGCGCCACCCTTTCAAAACATCAACACCACAATATTTGCCGACTTGCGCCCCCTTTTTATTTTCCTTTTTCAGCAAGAAGGTATTGGTCAATACCAAGACACAGAATTTAAGAGCAGGCACGATTATGTTAGATCAAGCAATGAAGCAGCAGCTAAAAGCATACCTAGAAAACCTAAAAACCAATGTTCAGTTAGTGCTTAGCCTGGATGGCAGCGACACCGCGAACAAACTTCAAGATCTGGCGAATGACATCTCGTCTTTAACCGATAAAATTGAAGTGACTCGCGATGACAGCGCAAGCACTCGCAGCCCTATCATGCAAGTCGTGAACCAAGAGAAAGGCACCGCGATCGGTTTTGCCGGTTTGCCAATGGGTCACGAATTTACGTCACTGGTTCTAGCACTGCTTCATAGTGGTGGTCACCCTATCAAGCTTGAAGCGGACGTAATCGAGCAAATTAAAGAACTCGATCAAGAGCTTAATGTAGAGATTTTTATCTCGCTCTCATGCCAAAACTGTCCAGAAGTGGTTCAAGCCTTCAATATGATGTCGGCGATTAATCCTCTGGTTAAGACAACGATGATCGACGGCGCAGCATTCCAAGATGAAGTGAAGTCTCGCGACATCATGGCAGTACCAAGTGTATTCGTTAATGGTGAGCTATTTGGTCAAGGCCGTATGTCACTGGCTGAAATCCTTAACAAGGTTGATTCAGGCGCAGCGGAAAAGAAAGCAGCAAACCTAAACCAACAAGCACCGTTTGATGTATTGGTTGTCGGCGGCGGCCCTGCAGGTTCTTCAGCGGCAATTTATGCTGCACGTAAAGGCATTCGTACTGGTGTGGTTGCTGACCGATTCGGCGGCCAAGTGATGGACACCATGGCGATTGAGAACTTTATCTCAGTGAAAGCAACCACCGGCCCTAAATTAGTGGCAAGCCTTGAAGAGCACGTAAAAGAGTACGGTGTTGAAGTAATGACTGAGCAGCGCGCTGCAAACATCATTGCGGCAGAAGACACTGAAGACGGTTACATCCACGTTGAGCTAGAGAGCGGCGCAACACTACGAGCTCGCACGGTTATCACAAGTACAGGTGCTCGCTGGCGTGAAATGAACGTTCCGGGTGAGCAAGAGTACCGCAATAAAGGCGTCGCTTACTGCCCACACTGTGACGGTCCTTTATTCAAAGGTAAGAAAACAGCGGTTATTGGTGGTGGTAACTCAGGCATCGAAGCGGCAATTGATTTAGCGGGTATCGTTGAACACGTAACCGTACTTGAATTTGCAGACACATTGCGTGCCGACCAAGTGCTTATCGACAAAGCGAACGCAACACCAAACATCGAAATCATCAAGATGGCACAAACAACGCAAGTGATTGGTGATGGCAACCGTGTAACCGGTCTGGAATACAAAGACCGCAACACCGATGAACTTAAACAGATTGAACTCGCAGGTATCTTTGTTCAAATCGGCCTGATGCCAAACAGCGAATGGTTGAAGGGTTCGAAAGTTGAGCTCTCACCACGCGGTGAAATTGAAATTAACGCTCATGGCGCAACATCAATGAAAGGTGTGTTCGCAGCGGGTGACGTAACAACCGTACCTTACAAACAGATCATCATTGCGATGGGTGAAGGTGCGAAAGCAAGCTTAGGTGCATTTGACCACCTAATCCGTAACTCAGCTCCAGTCAAAGAGGCTGAAACCGCTTAACCTTTACACTGAAAAGCTTAAAGCTTTTAACTCAAGCTCCTTAAATATTTGTTAACTTAATTCTTTACTGTTAACGACTTAGTCGACATTTAGACGCCACTCCTATGGATTTAGGAGTGGTTTTTTTCTTTGTGATTTATGCAGGTTGATAAAGCATGAAGGCAACCACCATCGCTAAGCTTCCACCCAAGCAACGGTTCACAAACATCATCTGTTTTGGTGATTGCAGCAACTTTTTAAGCATGGTGCCGCAATACGCCCACACCAACATGCACGGCACACCAGTAATCACCATGCCCGCGATAATGGTCACGACTTGAATCAAGTAATCGGCATTCGGAGTAATGAACTGTGAAAACACGGTTAATGACGCTATCCAACCTTTAGGGTTTAACACCTGCACCAGCACACCAGACATGAAACCTGAACGATTGTCGGTGGTGCTTTCTTCGATCTGCATGTTCGCAATCGACCACGCCATGAACAGCAAATAAGCCGCACCCGCGTATTTCAAAATGCTGTATAGCTCTGGGTAAAGGGTAAATAGGCTCACCAAACCGACACTAGAACCCGCCAATACGATGATGATGCCAACAGCGTTCCCAGAGATAAAAGGTAAAGTCGCAGCAAATCCATAACGACTTGAAATCCCAAGTAATGCGATATTGCCAGCCCCAGGGGTAATTGCAATTGATGTTGAAAATAGCAAGAACGCCAGCATTAATTGAGAGCTCATTTCCTCTCACTCCTAATAAGTAAAGTATTTATAGGGGGAGAGTTTACAGATTCGACTAGGAATTAAATTGCTATATAGGCTAATATTAATCCAAATTTGAGCAAGACTTTTCTAAAATAGCCATGAAACAGAAAGAATCCACCAAAGAAGTGTTAGATGACACAGATATCGCCATCTTAGAGCATATCCAGCAAGACGGACGCATGAGCAACAGCAAGCTCGCAGAGAAGGTCAACCTCAGCGAAACCCCATGCTGGCGTCGTTGGAAACGCATGGAGGAAACTGGCTATATCGATGGTTACGCCGCTAAGCTGAATCGTAAGAAATTAGGCTTTCATGTGGCTGGTTTTACCCTTGTAACACTAGGCAATCATGAAGTTGAAAACACAGAACCGTTCGAAGAGTTTGTCGCGGTAACCGATTGGATTCCAATGTGTCACTGCATTGCAGGCGGCGCCGATTACATGGTGCAAGTGTTGGCGAAAGATTTAGAAGAGTACTTTGAGCGTATTAGCTCGATCAGACGAGTCAAAGGCGTGAGTGCGATTCAGTCGAACATCTCAGTAAAAGAGTTGAAAAACAGCTATCGATTACCGCTTTCAGATTAGCTCCCTAAAACACATAAAACAAAAAGCCCAGCCGCGATAGATTTCTAAAGTCTAAGGCTCTGGGCTTAACGTTATTATTTACTGGGTTAACTGGCTTAGCTATTCACAAGGATGAGCTAGATGGATCAAGGCTAAACCACCGAGTGATGTTTCACGATATTTCTTGTTCATGTCTTTACCGGTTTGGTACATGGTTGCGATGACCTTATCGAGTGAGATCAAAGACTTGCTGTTTCGCTTCAATGCCATGCGAGATGCATTAATTGCCTTCATCGCACCCATCGCATTTCGCTCGATACACGGCACTTGAACCAAGCCGCCAATTGGGTCACAAGTCATACCCAATGAGTGTTCCATCGCGATTTCCGCCGCAATACAGATCTGCTCATTGCTGCCACCGCGTAGTGCCGTTAATCCCGCAGCCGCCATAGAGGATGATACGCCTACCTCACCTTGGCATCCTACTTCCGCACCAGAGATCGAAGCGTTAGTTTTGTACAGAATACCAATCGCGCCCGATACCGCTAAGAAATCTTTTAACTGCTTAGTATCCAACTCTTTAATGAAGCGATGGTAGTACATCAACACAGCAGGAATAACGCCCGCCGCACCATTGGTTGGTGATGTTACCACTTGGCCACCAGCCGCATTTTCTTCGCTAACCGCAAACGCAAACAAGTTAATCCAATCCATGATTTCCATTGGGTCGTTTTCAACCGCCGCATTCGCTTCTAACTTTTTCAGTAGGTTAGGCGCACGACGAGTTACGTTCAAACCACCATCAAGAATGCCTTCGGTTTCAAAGCCACGCTCCATACAACGACTCATCACTCGCCAGATTTGATCCGCTTTCTCTGAAATAATGTCAGCGCCTTCGAACTCCGCTTCATTTTTTAGAATCATACCACCGAGGCTCATCCCACTATTGTCAGCTTGTTGAAGCATTTCATCGGCGTTTTTGAACGGGAAAGGAACTTCTACCGCTTGGGTTTGAGTACCATTTTGCAGTTCATCAGCAGTTGCGATAAAACCGCCGCCAATCGAATAATAAGTTTCATCGACAATCACGTTGCCACTCTGGTCAAACGCAGTAATCATCATGCCATTTTCATGCAGAGGCAGATTGTCTTTGTGGAACAACATGTCGGTTTCGTAGTTGAAGGCAATGTGCTTGGTGCCCGCTAAATCCATCTCACCACTGTCTACGGCATGACGCATTGCTTGGTTTGCGCTGGTGATTTTGATGGTGTCTGGTTTATTGCCGAGTAGCCCCAATATTGTAGCTCTGTCGGTGTGGTGACCTATGCCAGTCAATGACAAAGAACCGTATAAATCCACCTGAATACGCGTCACTTCTGCGATTTTATCAGCGATTAATTGTGTGAAATGGAAACCCGCAATCATTGGGCCGTTGGTGTGAGAGCTCGATGGCCCAACACCAATTTTGTAGATATCAAAGATCGATAACATAGATATACCAGTAAAAAATCGGTCAATTAAGAAAGAGCGGCATAAAGCCAATCAGGGATAACAGTACAAGCAGCAATCGTCACAACAGCGAACACCAACAAGCCATAATGACTCGCGGTAGGCTTTGCAAACAAATGCTTTTGCTTTTCTATAAATTCATTTTGTTGCTCGGTTACCTCTCCCCAGAAGCGGCTCACAACAACACCTAACACTAAGAAAACCACAGTGCCAATCAAGGCAAACCAAGGCCAAGCTATTCCGCTGTATTTGGCGATGAATACGACGGCCACACTGCCAATACTGCCCGCAATTACGCCTTTCTCGTTTGCTTGTTTGAAGAACAAACCCAAGATGAAAGAGCCAAGGCGAATACCAACAAAAATAGAGGTTAAGCTCGCAATCGTTTTAAGCACTGATTCATTAGAAACAGCCAGTAACGCAGGCACAACAACCGACGCTGCAGCAACCAGGCTCATTTTTCTAGCCACTGATTCATAGTGCGCGTCAGAGGCTTGCTTACGGAAGAAGCGCTTATAGAAATCGAACGTTGCGACCGTCGCCATTGAGTTATAGGTGGAATCCAATGTCGACATTGCCGCAGCCGAAAGTGCTGAGATCACCAAACCAACAATGATTGGGTTGGTATGGTTAAACACAAAATCGAGAATCACTTCGTTGCTGTTTTCAAAACTGCTGTCTTGATAAAAGACACTTAACAGCACCCCCATCACAGCAAAGAACAGATAAACAAAAAATGCGCCGTAGCCACAAAGCAACATCGATTTTTGCGCTGTTTTAACACACTTAGTCGCCAATGTTCTTTGAATAATCAGTTGGTTAGTGCCATACACACTCAGGTGCAAGAAGCTCACAGCCACTACGCCGGCCCACAATGTGGTATCGACGCCTAAGTCAAAATCGAGATTGATGATATTCAAATGTTCAGGAGACAACATCTCGCCCGCATCGATTTTCATCAGCAATAAAACAAAGATCGCAATGCTGCCGATAATCAACACTGCTGACTGAAGCATGTCAGTCCAGATTACAGTCGAGATACCACCCGCATAGGTATACAACGCAGTAAATACGCTGATGTAGATGATCGCCTCAGAGATACTCACTGGCAGCACTTGCACTAAGATCAGGGCTACCGCATACAGAATAACCCCTGCCGAAATACACTGAACCACAATGAACACGATGGAATTGATCGTGCGAGCAACAACGCCAAAGCGGTGCTCTAGGTATTCGTAAATCGAGGTTAGGCCGAGCTTGTAAAACACCGGAACAAAGAAAAGCACAGTGAAAAAGATCACTATTGGATAGTTCAAATGTACGCTCATCGCTTCCATGCCTGAGCTATAAACCCAGCCCGGCATGCCAACGAACGTCATTGCGCTGATGTAGGTTGCAAGAATCGACACACCTGCCGTAAACCAACCAAACTGTTTTCCACCAGTCGAAAAGTCGCCACCGACGCTATAGCGCCTATTAACTAAGTAGCTGATAAACAAAGTAGTTAGCACATAAAGAGCAATAACCACAAAACTTGAGTACGTAACCATTTTTAGATTCCGTTTATTGTATGTCGCAATTAATTCGCTGCCAATAGTACTCAAAAATGGATGTTTCCCCTCAAAAACCCACAATAAGTGTGACTATTATCACTAAGATAGACGATTAAACACTCAAATCGCCCCACAAAGCACAAAAACCCAGTTAAATGAGATCAAGATCACTAAAATGCACAAAATGGGTACGCACTCATTTTAAAATTGACTTTGATCACGGATCTAATAACCACAAAAATTCTATTATCTCTCCCGAAATGAAGACGGTGTGATGAAGCTAAATAATCAACACACAATAATTAAAACCAAAACCACCCTATATAAAATAAAGGTTTATCGGTCATGACCATTAAAAAACACATGAGCGAAGTTCCTATGATTCAAAGGGTAGCCGCATATCTAGCAATTCTAGTAGGTTACTTTTTTTATTGTTATAACTTTGTAATTATTGACTACGTACGCCCATACATTGTGGAAGAATATGCTGGTATTAGCCTTTCTGATACCGCTCAGTTCTACACTTGGCAGTCTGTTGGTGCTCTGATTGGTGCACTGAGCTGTGCATGGTTCGCAACCAAGTTCGGCAAAAAGTCCACGCTAGTAGCAATTACGGCATTAAACGGTGGTGCAACCATCATCAACATGATGTTTACCGACTACGCCACCTGGGCCGCAATGCGTTTCATCATTGGACTGTCTTTAGGCGGTTACTTCACTGTAGCTGTATCTTTGATGATTGGCCTATTTACACCAACGGTTCGCGGTAAGTTGACTGCTTTTGCTTCTTCAATGTTCTCTGTTGCTTTAGTGGCAATGGGCGCTTACGCAGCCTTCATTACAAGTGTTGATGCACCTTGGCAGAGCCTAATGTGGGTAGGTGGTATTCCACCGCTTGTAGCAGCAGCGTTAATGATCTTTGTATTACCAAGCGACAAAACAGTGATCGCCTACGGTGAAGAAGATCAACAAACCACAACCAATGCAGCTGGAGAAGTAACCGAAGCTAAAAAAGGTTCTTGGGGTGAGATGTTAAGCAAGCCTTACCGCAAAATTACGATTACTTGTTTACTTCTTTCTGGTCTTAACTTCTACGGATTCCAATTCTTCGGTGGCTTTGTAACTACCTACCTGAAAGATGTTCGTATGTTTGATGGTGCAACCATCGGTTTGATCTTCTCTATCTCAGCATTTGGTTCACTCTTCGGTGCTTGGTTCTGGGGATGGGCAGCAGATAAGTACGGTCGTAAGATCAATGCGTTCGGTTTCATCCTCGCAGGTATCATGGTTTCTATCTTCTTTGTCGCACCTGGCGACATGATGATTGGCGGCCTAAACATGCTGGCTCTTCTAGGTCTTATCTACAACTTCGGCCTGTCTGCTTCTGCAGTATGGGGCGGTTACTTCTCTGAATTGTTCCCAGCACGCTTGCGTAGCTATGGTGCAGCATTATTCCATGGCGGTCGTATTATCGGCATGTGGGCACCAATGGTTCTTATCTTCATCCAAGAGCGTACCGACCTACAAACAGCAATGTGGGGCTCACCAATCGTATGGATTATCGCCGGCCTACTATGGCTAACACTGCCTGAAACTCTTAAAGGTGGCGTCTTTGATAAGAGCAAAAAAGCTGAAGCAGCAAAAGCTTAATTCGACACTCATACGCTGAAGTTTAAATACGAAAAATTTAAAGCCGGCTGATAAGTCAGCCGGTAACAAAATCCAAATCGAGTCCTGTTCCGAATGTTGACTCGACAACACAAAGAGAAATTATTATGTCTAAATATCAAGAAGCTAAACGCATTGTTCGTGAATACTTCGATGCAATGGAAAACGCAACTCACGAGAACGTTGCTGAAGTTTTAAAAGCACACACTTCTGAAGATTACTTGTGGCGCGGTGTTTACCCATTCCGTGAGCAAGAAGGCGCACAAGCAGCTGCTGACGTATTCTGGGCGCCAATGATGAAGTCAATGACTCGCATGCAGCGCCGTCAAGACATCTTCATCGGTGGTAACAACGAAGTTAACCCAGATGAGATTTGGGTAATGAGCATGGGTCACTTCATGGGTCTATTCGACGCTGAATACCTAGGCATGCGCCCAACTGGCAAGATCATGAACGTTCGCTACGCAGAATTTAACTGTGTTGTTGATGGCAAAATCACTAAGACAGGCCTGTTCCTAGACCTACTAGGCATGATGGATCAAGCGGGTTGCTACCCACTTCCACCATCAACTGGTAAGCACTTCGTATACCCTGGCCCACGTAACCACGATGGTCTGCTATTCGAAGACGCGGCTCCAGAAGAAGGTGTTGCGACACTTGCTCTAGTAAACAAAATGGTTGATGACCTGTCTGCTCTTAACGACAGCGGCGCGATGGGTTGCCCACCAGAAGTACTAGCGAAGAGCTGGTCAAAAGACATGATTTGGTACGGCCCATGTGGTATCGGCGCGTCTTACACAATTCCTCGCTACCAACAACAGCACCAACTTCCTTTCCGTAACAACCTGAAAGACAAGAAGTTCAACGGCCACGTTTGTCGTTTCGCTGAAGGTAACTTCTCTTGTTTCTTCGGTTGGCCAAACCTATCAAACACACCAACAGGTGGCTTCCTAGGTATGACTGGCGGTGAAGTACGTGCAAACATGCAAGTAGTTGACGTTTACTACCGTGACGGTGACAAACTGTCTGAGAACTGGGTTCTTATCGACCTTCCTTACTGGCTACAACAGCAAGGTCTAGATGTGTTCGAACGCACTTCAAGCATCATGAACCCAACGCTGTAATCGATACGCTTTAATCCAAAAGATTGAAACGAAATAGTGGAAACCTAAATAGACATCTGATTTAGATTGCCACGCTTACTGGGGCCCCTTCTCGCTCCCAGTAAGTGCTCCAACCAATTCATTATTGCTCCACTAATAACTGAATCTACTAGTACCTCATGGATGGGGTACACCCTGCCAAACCATTACCAATATAACGGGCTTGAAAGCACGGTGGCTTTCTACGGCCTGAATAAAGAGAATTACAATGAAAAAGTCGATTCTTTCAGCAGTGATCCTGACAGCACTTACCTCAGGTTCTGCTTTTGCTGCACACACTTTTACCAATGACGCGGGCGATAGCCTTACTTTAGACGGTCGTTTCGACGTTCGTTACCAAGACAAAGGTGAAGTCTTTAACTCAGATACCAATGCTTGGGAAAAAGATAACGGAGAATGGAACAGCGGTAGCTCTCGTTTCGGCCTTAAAGGTCAAATGGGACTCGATAACGGCTGGACTGGCTTTGGCCATGCTGAATGGGGTTACAACTCAGGTGCTAACGGCGACAATATTTACGACCGACTTCTATACGCAGGCGTAGAGCACGACAAATACGGCAAGATCGCAGCAGGTACTAAGCAGTGGTCTACCTTCTACGATGTGGCTTGGTTTACCGATATGGGTCGTGTATTTGGTTCGCGTGGTTCAGGCTACTACAATTTATCTGACTGGGGTATTGCGTCTGGTACAGGCCGAGCTGAGAATTCGATTACTTACCGCAACAGCATTAACGACAGCTGGAAATACGGCTTCACTTACCAAACTACCCGTGAAGATGTTGGCCTTGCTGACGGTTTAACAGCAACGCTGAAAAACGGTATGGGCGCATCAACGCTGTACACGGTTATGGATGGCCTAACAATTGGTTTAGCTTACCACCAGAATGAGTTTGATGATGTCGATGCGGGCGTTAAAAACATCAAAGATGGTGATACACAACGTATTGGTTTATTGGGTGTGAACTACACCAATAATAGCCTATTCGTTGGTTTCACTTACAGCCAAGGCTCAAATTGGGAAACCACCAGCAAAGCAGAATTTTACGACCACCGTGGTGCTGAATTCTTCACTTACTACCACTTTGAAAATGGTTTGCGTCCAACCTTTAACGTTAACTACTTAATGGACACAGACGACAACGCTAATGGCTACGATCGTCAGTTGATTATCCCTGGCCTTGAATACCACTTTAAGAAGAACAAGTTCTTAGTATGGACTGAATACCAATTTGATAATGGCAACGACAAATCTGTTGGTAACCATTATGAAAATAGCGATGACCAATTTGCTGCGGGTATCCGTTACTACTTCTAACGCCCAGTTAATCGAGTCATAAATTCGCTAAACAAAGCTCTGCTATTAATGCAGAGCTTTTTGGGTCGTACCCAGAATAATATCCAACATTCTCTATTACCCCTTATTTTCATCCTATCATGGCATATTGTATTTTTGAGTACGTACCTAATTATGTTACTCTATGCACAATCAATTTGGTTCAAAAGTATGGTCTATGAACTCTCCAAAACACTCTTCGCTGTCCAAAACAACCGTAACATCTAAAGATGTCGCTAGACTTGCTGGCGTTTCTCAATCAACTGTATCTCGCGTATTTGTACCGGGAAGTTCAGTGTCTGAAAAGACCAAGCAGAAAGTGTTTGATGCCGCGAAATCGTTGAATTATCGTCCCAATGCTTTTGCCCGTAGCCTTACGACAAATGAATCAAAATTGATTGGCTTAGTTTTCCCTGATGCCGACTACCCTATTCACATGAAAACGCTGCAGCTTATCTCCACTGAACTACAAAAACAGGGATATTCTGCGGTATTGATCCCTTGGCAAGTTGATGGCAACGATAACCACTCAATTCCCAATATCTTCCAATACCGAGTTGATGGCGTGATTGCTGCTTCTGCGACCTTTAACAAGTCGCTTTATGAAGAGTGTGAAGAATTCGACATTCCTATCGTTCAGTTCGCACGTGTTGTTGAAGGGACTAAGAGTAGCCATGTGGTGAGCGACAACTACGCCGCTGGCCAAGTTGCCGCTCAGCATTTGCATAGCGTAGGGACAAAGTCGGCGGTTTACCTGACAGGTAATGTTCCAACCTACACTAACGGCGAACGTGAAGCAGGGTTCTGCTCAGAATTTGAAGAACTTACCGGTGAACAAGCTCGTGTTATTGAAGCTGACTATGACTACCTTGATGCTCTAGATACCATTCGGACTCTGTTTTCAGAACCCACACATCCTCAAGCGATTTTCTGTGCGACAGATAACCTCGCGATGGCAGTAATGGATGTGGCGCGCTTAGAATTTAACCTGCGTATTCCAGAAGATCTTCAAGTGATTGGTTTTGACGATATCCCACAGACTCAATGGTTGAATTACCAACTCACTACCTTCAAGCAAGATTTCAGACGCCTTGCACGTGAATCAGTGAAAATTGTCGTTAGCCAGATTCAAGAGCAAGACACAAGCTTGGTTAAGCTGATGGTGCCAGTGAAGTTCATTGAACGAAACACGACGCTAAAACAGAACCAACGTTAAGACGCTTTCAAACAAAAATCCCGCTCAGTGTGAGCGGGATTTTTTATGATATTTAACTAGTTACCTACACCACCGGTCTTCTCTGCCGGAGAGTCAGGCGTCACTGGAGGCCACTCTTGGAAGGTTGCTAGATGTTGTTGGACAGCCGCTTGTGCCGGGCCAAATGCCCACATTTTTTGTCCCATCCATTTTAGGTACATGCCCGACTCTTCCGCCGCTCGCTCGTATGGGTCACGACGTAAGTTAAACAGCAATGGTGCGTTTAGCTCTTCTTTAGGGCCACTCCAACCGTGGTTTTGCACGATGAAATGCGCCTTCCAATCACCAACACGAACCGCTTGCAGCTTGTCTCGTTCGTAGTAGTAGATCTCTTTACGGTTTGACTCGCCTTTCTCGGTCAGCATATCCACTTGGTTGTAACCATCAAGGTGCGCTTTAAAGCCATCGTGACCTTTCAGCAGTTTTTCTTTTAGATCCGTTGGACCACCAGCCGCAGCGACAAGAGTGGGTAACCAATCCATACCATCAAAGATGCCATTGCCTACAGTACCCGCTGGGATTTTACCCGGCCAGCTAACCAATGCAGGGGCTCTTACGCCACCTTCCCAAGTTGTGCCTTTTTCGCCATGGAATGGTGTCATACCACCATCTGGCCACGTCATGATCTCAGGACCATTATCCGCAGTGAAAATGATGATGGTGTTATCGGCAATACCGAGTTCTTCCATTTTGGCCATCATTTCACCAACATGGTCATCAAGATCTTTCATGACCACTTCTTGAAGTCCCCAACCGTTTTGGCCAAGCATGGCTTCGTATTCAGGTGACAGGTGCGTCCAAACGTGACCGCGTGATGGACAGTACCAAATAGGTGTGAGATGGATAACGCAGATCAATAAGGATTGGAAGTTTCACGCAACCATTGATGCAGGGCTTGGTAGTGACACCAACTTTACCTCATCTCTGTTAACTGGCGTGCGATACCAGATAAACAGTTGGTCTGACTTAAATGTTGCCTACAAATCGACCTGGGTTGATTACGAAAACAAGGGGACCTTTGAATACGATACCGCATCGCAAGGGTTCCTGATTGGTTGGGCTGCTCATTTCTAGTCAAACAATAAGAGGTAAGCCTGATATCGTTAGGCTTACCTGACAATGTCAATCTTTCAAGAGTTAATACCGGTTTTAACTAACGAACAAGCAAAACTACCCATCAACGACCTAGTTATTCACAGTGTTTGGAACTACGCACTCTTTCTTCATGATAGTTAAGCCGGCCTCGAGAGTTTCTGTCCAAGCTTGTTCGACGCTTTCATCGTAGTGAGGGTCATATTTTTTAACTGTATTGAGTAACGAATTGAACCACTCGTTGAGTTCTTGCTCAGAGATATCCATTCCTAAATCTTTATGTCGCTTCCCAAGCTTTTTTACCGAGTTCCGTATGCTCGACAGACCCGCAGAGTTATAGATAAGAATGATCGAGGCTTTAAGCATCTTGGTTTGTTGCTCTAACCCTATATTTTCAAAACGTTCTGAAAACCTTGGGTTATGCTCGCAAAAATCAGCCAAAAACGTTTCGAGAAATTCTTGGTCAATCCGGCAGCGCTCAAAACTTTCATAAAACAGTTCGTTCGGTTTCATCTAGCCAGTCCTTTGCAAAATTTTGAGTTATCGGGAAGCTAACAAGTCCAGAGCCGCAACTTAGCCAACTCCGAACTATCAATATGATCTAAGTATACGCCACTGTGGCATAAAATGAACGATGGCATAACGTAAACTACGGCATAAAGTGCGTTGCACAAATCTTGTTTCCATCAGGATCTCGCAAATAAGCCATGTACAAGCGACGCTCGTCAGAACCTCTCGCTCCGGGGCCATTTTCAATGCTGGTACCGCCATTTTCGACGCCAACTCGATGCCACTCATCTACAACTTCAGGAGAAGGCGCAAGAAAACCCACCGTCATGCCGTTGCCGTGAGTCGCAGGCTGACCATCAATCGGCTTCGTTAAGCCCAACACACCTGTTTGACTAACGTAAACACAGCGCCCTTTAGGATCAACAGAGCCTTCGCTATAACCAAGCACTTTCATGATTGGGTCATAAAAAGCCTTCGCGCGTTCAATATCTTCGGTACCGAGAAAAACATGGCTGAACATAACTAACCTCTTCTTCTATTGAAAGAACAACCTAAACTAGACCTATAATTCGTGTTTGTCTAGGCACGCTATTCGGTCACAACTGTTGCTTAACCCATTGAGCAAACACCTGAAACTTAGTTCGCTGTTCCATGCCTTTCGGGAACTCAGTTAGTCTGTTCAACAATTCGTTGTGCGCCCTGCCCTTGGTCATGCAAGATATCATCAGGATTTAGCAAGTTGCACTTTTGCATACTCAAGCATCCGCAACCGATACAGCCGGTTAAGTTCTCTTGTAGCGATTTAATCTGCGCCATTTTACTGTCGAGTTGCCCCTGCCACTTCTTAGCAACGCGCTCCCAATCTCGCTTAGTCGCGGTATGGTTCATCGGCAGTGTCGATAATTCTTCGGTGATCTCTTCCAGCGTGAAGCCTATCGACTGCGCGACTTGGATCAACGCAATTCGTCTCAACATCGCCGACTGATAACGGCGCTGATTTCCGTTAGTACGAATCGAAGCAATCAACCCCTTGGTTTCGTAAAAACGTAACGCCGAAGGAGCCACGCCACTGCGCTCAGCCAACTGGCCTATGGTGAGGTATACGATGTTTCTCATTACGACACTATCCTTGAGATCATAAATATTTAAAGCTTACTTTAACTTTAGAGTAGCGACCTATTGTTACCTTAACCAATTAATGTCCTTAAACTTTGACAACGGGCGCAATGAAAAGCAATCGTGAACATGGCTGCTTTGTTTTATTGTGGTGTTCTCGCTCTCTAAATCTGACTCATGATCGATTTCAGGCTCTCGGCCATTTCGGCATTGATGATCTCACCCGTTTCTACATTAAAGTTGTCGTAGAAACTTGGCACCGACATCGACCCCTTCACATCTGCATCAAAGTAAGGTGCCGAATTTACCGCAGACGACAACACAGAGTTTGCGCCGCCTGGGCCTGGTGATGTGGAGAGCATCACAACAGGTTTGCCTTGGTACACTTTCATGTCGATTCGTGATGTCCAATCAAACACATTCTTAAAGGCTGCGGTGTATGAGCCGTTATACTCTGCAAAAGAGATGACCACAGCATCTGCTTCGCCAATCTTGCTAAAAAAGCGTTGAGCGTGTTGATGAACACCTGAATCTTGCTCTCTTTTCTCGCTGTAAATTGGCATCTCGAAATCATTAAGGTCGAGCACCTCGACTTGCGCGCCTTCGACTAAACCTGCGGTGTACGCTGCAAGTTGTTGATTAATTGATGTTGTACTGTTGGTCGCGCCAATCGCTAATACTTTCATTGTTGATCCTTGTTCATTTTTCTCACCTTTTTGCACTCATGACTTCAATTACGGAGCTCAAAATTCATAACTGAAGATTCGTAACGTCTGTTTGATAACATCAAAACCTGCACTAGGCGACAAGGTGATAGATTGTGTTTTTAGATTGGGGATGATGATAAAACCTCAAGTTAACTTGAGGTAAAGCGATATTTTCAAAATATAGGAAATAGTTTAAAAACACTTATAAAGCATTTGATTATGAAAGGTTTAACATAGGTTGGCATTACACAGGAAAAAGTCAGCACACCCAAAATACATTGAGTGTGCTTTATCGAAGTATTATTTACTTAAAGTGATTTAATGGACAGACACCAGAGTAAGCGACACCGGATAGCTCGGCCATTTCGCGATTCCATGTTGCCAAATCATGAGGGTTAAATTGATTCAAATGATCATGCCCACATGCCCTCGCCATCACTTGCATTAATTCTGTCGAGGCTTCAAAGAAGTTCTTAAGCTGGTTCGATGCTTTCTCGACATTCAAACGCTGACGTAAATCGGCTTTTTGAGTTGCAATACCAGCAGGGCAATTATTGGTGTTACACATTCTCGCCGCCACACAACCTATCGACTGCATGGCACTGTTTGAGATAGCGACACCATCAGCACCAAGCGCCATCGCTTTTACGAAATCCATCGGCACGCGCAAGCCGCCCGTGATGATCAATGTGACTCTGTCACTGACCCCTTGTTTATCGAGATACGCTCTAGCGCGAGCGAGTGCTGGAATAGTGGGAACACTGATATGGTCACGGAACATTTCTGGCGCCGCCCCTGTACCGCCACCACGCCCATCTAAGATGATGTAATCGGCACTGGCATCAAGCGCGAACTGAATGTCTTCTTCGATGTGATTGGCACTTAACTTAAAGCCAATCGGGATACCGCCTGTCACCTCTCGAACACGGTCGGCGAACTTTTTAAAATCCTCGACCGTGTTAAGGTCGACAAAGGTGGGTGGAGAAATCGCTGCCGTGCCCGCTTCAATGCCACGCACCTCCGCGATCTTGCCTATGTTCTTCGCGCCCGGTAAGTGCCCGCCCGTTCCGGTTTTGGCACCCTGCCCGCCTTTAAAGTGGAAGGCTTGAACGTTTTTGAGCTTAGCTTCATCGTAACCAAACTGAGCACTGGCTAATTCATAAAAGTAGCGAGAGTTCGCCGCTTGCTCTTCGGGTAACATACCGCCCTCACCGGAGCAGATACCCGTCCCTGCGAGTTCGGCACCTTTCGCCAATGAGACTTTTGCTTCTTCAGATAGCGAGCCAAAACTCATATCAGACACAAACAAAGAGATGTCCAATTTGAGTGGCTTCTTCGCTTTGGGGCCAATAATCAGTTCAGTTCCAACGGGCACATTCTCCAGCAAAGGCTTGGTGGCCATTTGCGCGACCATCACTTGAATATCGTCCCAGTGAGGCAATAGATGTCTTGGAACGCCCATGGAGGTCATTGGCCCATGATGTCCAACCTTGGATAAACCATCACGCGCCAGTTGATGAATAAACTCGACGGTAGGTTCTTCTTTGGTTGCGCTCGCAGCTGGCGACAAATCTGGCGCAGCCGCTTGAATGTGAACCTCCGGGCCTTCTTGCCCAACTTGTTCCGCTGTGAACTGTTTATGAGTGCCATCGCAGAAAGGAAGGTTGTTGGAATACTTACAGCGACAAAGGTAGGCGTCTCCGCTCTCTTCGGCGACAAAGCTTTTCGGTTTGAACCCCGTACCGGCATGAGAACCGTCACAAAACGGTTGGTTTTTCGATTTACCACAGGTACAGAAGTAATACTCTTCCCCTTCAGTTAGCTCCACTTTGATTGGCTTGGTATCCGCTATCACTGGATTCTTCATAGTTCGTTCACCTTTATCTTTTTTATCATTTGATGACTGAAGCGATGGCTTGCTCACAAGAGTAAAGTAAAGGTGAGATACGTGACGAATTCAATAAATGAGACTGATATACAAGGTGAGTAAACCGACTAAAAACAGTCATGACCGACTGAGCTCAAACAAAAATGGCTACCTAGTAGGCAGCCATTATGGGTGAGAGCTTAGTCAAAACTAATGCACTGAGGGTTAATCAAACAATTCGATAACCAATTTATTGTCTTTAATCACTAGATTGGGTTCCGATGACTTAATCAACGACTCTTGAACCTTGTTGCTGTCGAGTTTGTAAACCGGAGACTGGGACAAAGCAAAACCTATCATCGATACAGCTGGTTTGAGTAGTGTCTCTATTTCAGGCGAAAGCTGTTTGCCTTTTTCTTCAAAGCGCTCTAGTCGCAGCGACTTTAGATACACCTCGCCACTCTCCTTGTCGTATTCGGGAATCGCGCTGAACTCTAAGTCTAAATCCAACCCCATATTAGGCATATTGAACACTTGAACTTTTGCATTGGTATTCGCCAACACGGACACGCGTTGTGCATCGGCTCGACCAATTTGCACTTCTAGATCATCCACAGCCACTTGTGCGTACATCACACTTTGTACACCAACCTCTTGTTCTAGCATCACTGAGTCTTCAAGGTACTTCGTCATTTCTTGCTCGGTAATGCTGTAGCTAACACAACCACTGAGCATCAGGGCTGTCACAGCTATAATCAAACGGTTCATTAACTTTGTTGTCATTGGAGATAGGCTCTTATTTTTTAAATGCATGGAACGGATGTTACCTCGAGATGATACTGTAAATTGGTTGTCACAATAACAGTGTCGGATAACTGGGCAGAATGATCCACCTAAATGGTGATGTCGTATCAATGAGAATTGACGAAAATAGTAAGGAAAACAATGACTGCATTAACGATATTTTACGATGGAACCTGTCCACTTTGTGCAAAAGAGATGGCAGCACTGACTAAGTCTGATTCCAAAGATCAGATCCAGACCGTCGATATCTACAGTGAAGCGTTTTCAAACTACCCGCAAATAGATGCCGAGGCAGCCAATACAATCTTGCATGCACTGGACGAAAACGGAAAGCTGCTGCTCGGTTTAGACGTGACTTACCAAGCGTGGAAGCTAGTAGGAAAGGGTTGGCTGTATGCCCCGTTACGTTGGGCGATTTTTAAGCCAATGGCAGATTGGTGTTATCTACGGTTTGCCAAAAATCGATATAAGATTTCGTTTTGGCTAACCGGAAAATCACGTTGCAACGGTAACAGCTGCACAAAATAGTTTTGAGTTAAGACATGCCGCTGGCGACTTTGTAGTAAACGATGCCAAATAGGGCTGCGAACACCAATACCGTAACGGCCACTTTCAACCAAATAAATTTCATGCTTTGTCCTTTTAATTCTGTTTACTGTTCCACGCGACAAGTTAGCACAACAAAACATACGGTTGTGTAATGATTGATAGAACTTTGTAGTCATACCAATCACAGTAGGTAAGTGTCAAGAAATAGCGCAGGAAAAAAGCTGGAGAACAAGGCGGCTCTTTTCGACAAGAAGTTTCGATAAGTAGTTATTCTACAATCAAAAAATCTAACGACTTTATCGAGATTTTTAACAAGCTAGGGTGAACAGTTATTTACTACGATTGGTATCAACCCTGATTCCCAGAGAGAACCTTTATGTCGGCAAAAGAGAGAAACCTTCCCACACATCGAATTTCTAGATTCAGTAAGTTCGCTTCGTTGGCGACAAGAGTCGCGGGTAACGTGCTAACGGAAGGCACCAAACAAATTGCACAAGGCAACAGGCCCAAAGCAAAAGACTTACTGTTAACGCCACAAAACATTGCTCGCCTGACCGATCAACTCGCACACCTGCGCGGTGCGGCTATGAAGTTAGGACAGATGCTATCAATGGATGCGGGTGATGTCTTAGAACCAGAGTTAGCCGACATTCTCTCTCGCCTGCGCTCCGATGCCGATCCACTGCCAACAAAACAGCTCAATCAAGTGTTAGAAAGCTCGCTCGGGAACCATTGGAAAACCGAATTCCTGTCCTTCAATTTTAAACCGATCGCCAGTGCATCTATCGGACAAGTTCACCAAGCCTATAGTGATGCTGGGGACAAACTCGCAGTCAAAGTCCAATACCCCGGCATTAGAAAAAGTATCGACAGTGATGTAGATAACGTGGGCACGCTGCTCAATATTGTTGGCTTGATACCAAAGTCGGTCGACTACAAAGGCTTGTTAGAAGAGGCAAAGAAACAGCTCCACGATGAAGCAGACTATGCTCGCGAAGCTGATTACGCAACTCGTTACCATGATGCATTGAAAGAATACTCTCACTTCGTCGTACCTAAGATCCATCCGCTAGTCTCTTCAGAATCCGTGCTCGCCATGGACTTCATCGAAGGCGTCTCGATAGAGCAAATCGAAAGTTACGACCAAAGCACACGTGACTTTGTAATGCACAGCTTACTGGAGCTTCTGTTCAGAGAGTTGTTCGATTTTAAGATGGTGCAAACCGATCCCAATTTCGCCAACTACCTTTATGTTGAAAACACCCGACAAATTGGCTTATTAGATTTCGGAGCAACCCGTGAGTACAGTGACCGCTTCAGCGAGGGTTATCGCTTGGCCTTTTCCTCTGTCATTAACAACGATGAGCAAGTGCTCAACCGAGCTTTAGAGCAAATAGGATTCTTTAGCGAGACAATTCTTCCCGAACAACGCCAAGCGATTCTAAATCTAGTGAAGATGGCCTGTGAGCCGATGTTAGTTGACGAAGAGTACGACTTCAAAGCCAGTGGATTGGCACAAAGGCTTCGTGAAGCAGGCACCATTTTGAGCATGGAACAAGAGTATTGGCATACGCCGCCCGCCGATGCGCTGTTCCTGCACCGAAAAATTGGTGGCATGTATCTATTAGCGGCTCGCCTTGGTGCAAAAGTGAATATCAGTCGCTTGGTCGCTCCATATCTTATCTCAGAGAGCAAAAGCACAACTAAAAGCGCGAGTTAATGAGACAGTAAATAATACGCAAAGTGATCATTTCATCGTGCTCAAGAGTAATAACCATTACGCCAACTAAAATGAGCCAACCCTATGAAATGTTCACTACTTTGCTCAACCGCACTGATTACAAGCCTCACGAGTTCCATCGCCTTTGCAGCGAGCTGTCCCGAAATACTTAATGGCAAACAGCGCTTGTTAAACTCAACCGAAGAAATCGCCTTGTGCGATGAGTTTCAAGGCAAAACTCTATTGGTGGTAAATACAGCGAGCCAATGTGGCTTCACTCCGCAGTTTGAGCAACTCGAGCAACTTCATCAAACCTACAAAGACCAAGGCTTCACGGTTATCGGTTTCCCAAGTAATGATTTTCGCCAAGACAAGGGAAGCGAAGAGAAGACGGCAAAGGTTTGTTACCTAGACTATGGCGTGACCTTCCCAATGATGGCGCGAGCTTCACTGTCTGGTAGCAACGCCAACCCCGTGTTTACAGAGATACAACAGCAAGCGGGCGTAACGCCTAAATGGAACTTTTACAAATTCTTGATCAGTAAAGAAGGTAAAGTCGTCGCCACCTTCCCTAGCTCCACATCTCCAGTGAGTGCCACGCTCAAAAACGCGATTGAGCAGCAGTTATGAAGGCGGATTACATGGCAACAACTCAAACCCGTAACACCATGGCCAAACTGGGGTACATGGGGTTAATTCCGTTTTTATTCGGTCTTCTCCTTTCGCTCACCGACAGCCAATTTATGGGGATAAGCGGTGAAACGCTGTTCATCACCTACAGCGTGGCAATTTTGAGTTTTCTTTCAGGGATCTTGTGGGCAAATGGCATCGAAAACTTTGAAAGCCAATCAAGTAACAAAGCACTGCTAATAAGCAACGCGATTGTGCTCATCGCTTGGCTGGCAGTATTGCTTGGCGAACAAAAAGAGCTAGTGACAACTCTGATTCTCATCTTTGGTTATATTGCGGTTTGGCGAGCTGAAAGGACGATGAGAGAAGAGAACCAGAGCCAAGGTCCTGATGGCTACTTTGATATGAGGACTCGGCTGACCTCTAGTGTCGTGTTAATGCACGGTATCGTGATGCTAACCTAGAGCTACGAGATTGTCTTTGAAGTGTGAGCCTTTGATTTAGTTAAGCGCCTTTGTTAAAAACCGTTAGCAACAATCTAGATGATGAGCTTCATCACTAACCTCGGCTCATCATCACCAAAGTAGTTGTCTTCTTGCTTGATGGTAACGAACCCCATCGATGCATAAAGCGCACGAGCCGATGTGTTATTTGGGTCTACAGTGAGCAAAAGCCTAGCATCTCGAGGCAACTGCTCAACCGCCTGTTGCATCAGTTTCCGGCCAACTCCCATGCCACGATAATTCTGGTCTACAGCCAATGATAGGACCCAAAACTCATTCTGCTTGTCTGTGGTTGTCGTTAAGGCATAGCCAGCAATCTTTGAGTCTTGCTTAGCAACCAATAAACCTTTTCCCCAGCAATCAAAGGCCTGACGAAAGAAAAACAGCGGATAGGCGTGAGCGCCAAACAAAGCATGTTCAAGCTGGTAGATATCAGCCAGTTCTTGTTTTTCCGCACAAACAACATTCATAGATAGACCTCATTTAAACCGAACCTCAAGTTTAAACATGCAAACTCAAAGGTGCTATTAACAATATATCAACAGCCTAAAGGCTTACGAACTACCTTAACGAAGATGCCACTTAACTAACGCCTGAGGAGTAGATTAGGTTACTTATGTTTTACTGTCGAATAACCAACAAATTTGCGCCAGATAACGCAAGAAAAACCGAGCACGCTTTGTTGAAACGTTTTGCCATTTGTGGCTTAGAGAACCAGTTTCTGAGGTATAAGCCAAATGCCGCGTAGATCGATATCGCGAGCATTTCTAACACTAGAAAGGTGCTACCTAAAACAAAGAATTGAGTATTTACGTTCGCTGAAACATCGACAAATTGAGGAAGGAATGCAGTGAAAATGAGTATCGCTTTTGGATTGCCAGCAGCGAGTGCAAATTCTTGTTTAAACAGACCAAACCAATTCTTATTTCGTTCGATATCCACGACCGGACTGGCGTGTGAGCGCCATAGGTTGAACGCGATCCACAACAGATACATCGCGCCAAATAGTTTGATCAGGAAAAACAGCGTTTCAGAAGTATAAAGCACAACCGCTAAGCCAGATGCAGCCAAAGCAATCATGCCAGAAAAAGCGAGGATTCTTCCTAGGCCTGCGACAAAGGCGGCCTGAAATCCGTAACAACGGGCGTTGTTCATTGATAACAAATTGTTTGGGCCCGGAGTCATGTTGAGCGCAAAACAAGCGGGGATGAATAGCATTAACTTCCAGATTTCCATTTTTCGTCCTTGTTAAAAACTTCGTAAATATTTAATCAATGAACGAATGCAGAAAGCTCTGTATTTACCGCTTCACATGCCGCCATTTTAATTAACCATTACTCGACAATATAATGCTCTTCGTCTGGTTCAATCAAATTCTCTGCAATACCAATTTCGCCCGCGATGAAAATCGCACTCGCTATCGTTTCTAATGTTTTATTCGGCTCTCTATCCGGTACTTCGCCCAATTCAGGAACTGGCTGCGATCGCGAGATTGAATTACAAACGACACTTTCACAAACGATATTGTGTTGCTCCTGTTGGGAAACTTCAGGCGGCTTGAAATCCGGTGAATTGAAGTCGGGAGCAGTAATACCCTCACTTGAAAACTCAGAGGCGCTGTATGAGGCAGCTGAAAACAGAGAAAGGAGCAGCATCCACTTATTCATATATCTTTCCATCGTTAATATTCACTGAATTTATAAATACTATCTAATCAGAAGTATTATGAACAGTGTTTTATTGTCAGGAATTATGATATCTAAGAATGCCGATTAGAAAGCCCAGAGCTTGGATGACATGAATTCAACTCACATGTGAATGCTTGCCTAACGTAAACTTATCAAGCAGCGCCTGTGGAACTGGGATAACAGAGTATCGAATGAAGGCCACTAACGTCACTATCGCCACAAAACTGCCTAAAACAAAATCATGAACATCAACCAGCACCAAGCCAAGAACTCGATCACTAATGATGGCAAGTATGGCGATACTCAGCGCTGTCATCCATTTACGATGCTCGTAAGGCAAGTACTCCATTTTTTGGCTCACGATATAGAGCAGTGACAGTCTCACGGCATAAGTGCCACAAAGCATCACCACAACGCCCCACACTCCATAAATCGGTGTCACAACAAAATAACCAATCGCAGCTAGAATCGCACACCCGCCTTGTATCCACATTTGCGATTGGCTTGAGTGACCGCTGAAACAGCCAAGGTTAAGGTAATCCCCAGCGTTCTTAATCACACCAATCGCCAAGAGTGCCACGACAATCGTGCCTGCATATTGATAACTGCTTGGCAAAATCAAAGTAATAAAACCAGGTACAGTAAGGATCATCAAACAACCGAATACAATGGCCAGATTAACACCGACTAACGCCCTATCGGCACACATCTTACTGCCACCCGGCTGTTGAAGCATCGCCACACGGTTTGGAAACCACCAAAGCGCGTAAGGCTGCAACAACAGACCAAGAATCAACGCGAACTTTCCGCTAACCGCATAAATCGCGAGTTCTTCGACACCGACGAAGCTTGCCATTACCCAGCGGTCGAGCCCCATGATCATATACATTGATGCACCGCCAACCAGAACGGGCAGTCCGAATTTTAAGATCTTCGCCGAGTATTTGAAGCAACCAAAAGATCCCATCTCTTGCCATTGATAACGCACTAAACAAACCATTAGCAACACACTGGATACCGCAGCTGAAATCAACACGCCATCTATACCGTATCCAGCCTCAAGCAAAACAAAAGTCATGATGGCTTGAACACCGGCTTTCAACACATTGAGCATGCAAAAACGTTTCGCCATCGCGTTCATACGCATCAGCGTTAGCGGGATAGAAATCGCCCCATCGAGCATGGTAGGAATAAGCAGAAGCAGTATCTGGTAAGGCTGGAATTCAACTGGCAACATTAAGATTAACAACGGCATACTGAGGGCAATCAAGGCGCCCCCAAGCACGCACACCAGCACGCTCAATGTGAAGCAGTTCGAGACGAGCTTTTGCTTTTCATCACCTTCGGCGACACCCACATAACGATACATGGCATCGACAATACCGAAGCTGAACAATATCGTCCCAATGTCTGCCAGCAAGACAATGGCTTCTAAGGAACCATACTCTGCCAACGTCATATTGTGCGTAATGTACGGGATCATCACCAATGAAATCCCTTTCATCATTAATATACCGATGGCGTAGTAAGCCGACTGCTTTAAAGAACCCATAGTCGTCACCTTTTCCTTACCAAGCTGGCTTTAGGAAACTTTTACAGTCTCCAATTAGGTGTCGCAATGTGCGTTTTTGAGGTGACATGACCAAAGAACGGAAACTGTAGGCAATAGCCTGTCTATTCTGTTGTAAACCTCGATAATAGTCAGCATAACCTTCCAGTATTCTCGCCTTTGCGATTTTGAAGCTAGAAGTGGGTAGATTCCATCGTTGACTGTCATTTTGGTAATGTTGAAGAATAGTCTCTATAGACTGCAAATTTCTCAATTTAAGACTTTCAGTTTGGGTAACAGAGCTCGCTCTCATCAAGTAGCCAACCTGCACCGAGTTCAACACACCGATCTGATGGTTTTCACTCATTCGAAGCCACAGTTCCCAATCTTCCCCATACTTGATGTCAGCATTGAAACTGTCTGTTTGAGAAAACACATCCGCTTTCACCATGACCGTTGATGTTCCAATCACGTTATTTTCTATGATGAACTCCAACGGGTTCTCGATATTGATGAACAGCTCATCTTGATCTTGAAACTGCGACCAGTAACTAAAGCAGTCGACTATTACTTGGTAATCTTCAGTAAGATGCTCGTAGTTAGTAAAGCTCATCGCGAGATCAGGGTAACGTTGATGAAATTCGAGTTGGCGCTCAATTTTTTCAGGAAACCAGAAATCGTCTGCGTCTAAAAAAGCGATGTATTCACCGGTCGCCTTTTCAATCCCTAGGTTTCTCGCTTGAGGCGCACCAACACCCAATGTGGACAACGTAATAATGCGTTCATCGTCTATAGAAGCAAGATACGTCGACGTTCCATCGTTACTGTTATCGTCAATGACAATCAGCTCAACATCTTGATGAGTCTGCTTTAGTACACTGCCAATCGCTTTCGGCAGGTAATCCAAACAATTGTAGGTAGGAATAACAACACTTACTTTAGCCATAATGACGCCCTCAGATTTATACGTTATATGGCTGACGTTGCATGTTCTATGCCGAGAGTGTCTTGCTATGAAATCACATCTAGATCAGCCACCTACGCGTCCATTCTCAAAATGACGACCAAACACAGATGTTCAAAAAAACTGCAACTCCAATTTGATTATCAATTTGAGAAAACGAGCTACCTCTTAAGGGGTAACCTTCGAAAAGCAATCAGAAAGCTCTCCAAAGCTACGATTCGATCTTGGTTCGTATCTTGCTTTATTGGTTATTACCTTGGCTTGATAGCTTTAGTCATATGGATTTGAGGAGTAAGGAATGAAGAAAGTAGCATTTGTGGCGCCAACCTACCCAGTACTCAGTGAGACCTTCATTCAAACAGAAGTCGACTCTGTGAAAGCGTGTGGGCACGATGTTTGTGTAATGACGTTCAAAATTGAAAACAGTGAAAAACAGTTCGACTACGACATTGTCGAAATAGGTAAAAATGTTCGGAAGGGTAAAGTCGCCAGCATTAACTGGATAGGTTTCATCAAGGCTGTCTCATTTATTTCTAAGCAAACCAGCATGCCGAAAAAGTCACTGTTCGCTTATGGGTTTAAATTAGCGCTGCAACTCGCGGAAAACGACGTCAAACACGTACATGCGCATTTCTGTCAGCACACCACAGCTCACGCCATCGTCGCGGCAAAGCTGCTGAATATCACCTGTTCGTTCGTTGCTCATGGTCATGATGTTTACGAGTTCGCTTATGACATTGAACATAAAATCTCATCGAGTGATTTTGTGGTTGCAGTGTGTAAAGACATGCTTGCTGACTTCAATACCATGGCGAAAGGAAACATTAAGCTCCTGCATTGCGGAGTTAATACCAAACAGTTCCAACTCAACCCAAAAACCGAAACGAAGCAACTTCGCTTTATTTTCCTTGGCCGATTAGTGGAGCAAAAAGGTATCCACCATCTTATTGATGCATTGGCGCCGATTGCCGAACCTCTCGACATTCATCTCGATATCATCGGTACTGGCGATTTAGAGCAACAATTAAAGTTACAGGTCAAAGAGCAAGGGCTCACTCGAAACGTGACCTTTCTTGGCGCTAAGCCTCATGAATGGGTGAAAGAGAAACTATCGAATTATGACAGCCTAATCGCGCCCTTCTGTTTTTCCGAAACCGGGTGTGTGGATACAGGACCACTGGTTTTAAAAGAAGCGATGGCCGTAGGAACGCCAGTTATTACCACCAACATCATGGGATGCAAAGAGATCGTCTCACAAGAGACAGGTTTTGTGGTTGGCGAAAAGAATGTGGAAGAATTAAGAGAAGCGATTGAGCGTTTCGCGCAACTAAGCAGCAACGATAAAGCATCGATGGGGTTAAAGGCACGTGAGAGAGTGAAAGACAGTTTTAATTCGATCAAACAAGCTCAGCAATTATCTCGTTGGATAGAGAACCCAGCTCAATAAGGATTAACTCAGGCAGTAAGCATCACAAGGACTGCTACGCCTCACAAGAACGACTAAGCACCATAAGAAAACGGAGCACCACAAAAACAAAAGAGCGCTACATCAATTTGAAATGTAACGCTCAACTTAGCACTGCCCAATGATCGCGACTTATGCTTTCAGTAGCTTTTCATTAAGAAGCCTAACTAGCCTGCTCGCAGTGCCAAAATAGACTCAATATCGTCGATGTCACGATATTGAGCGAGTTGTTGCTCTTTCGATGAAATAGCCACAATCGACATTCTATCGGCCAATTCGTTACCTTCAATACCAACGTGTCCGTTCACATGGTAGATGGTAATTTTTGAAGCCAGCTCTTGGTAGAGCGCATACGCCGGCTTAATAATATCGAGGTTTTTGATCTCGCCGCCCGACTTGGTCCAGCCCTTTTTCTCCCAACCCGTTGCCCACTTAGTAATACAATCTATCGAGTACTTAGAGTCACAATAGATCGCTACAGACAGACCCGCGTTTAGCTTCTCTTTTGCGAGCAAAAACGCCTGTTTAAGGCCATGCAACTCAGCGGTATTATTGGTACCAACAGGTTGATACAAGCCATACCACAATTCTGTTAATTGGTTGTTTCGGTATACCGCTAAACCCGTCCCCGCTTCACCGGGGTTTGGCTCACAAGCACCATCGGTAAAGATCTTGATATCAAAAGGCATATCAGTGATTTGCTGCTCCGAAAGAGGCGGCACCTTAGCTTTCGTCGCCTTACCCGCAGAGTTTGGCTTTGTCGCTGTAGAACCTGACGCAGACGACGTTTTACCACCGAAAGCAGACTCAGCCTCGCCTAGTGTTGGGAACGATTTATATCTCGCACCAGCAAAGCCATCGACTTGCGATTTACATTCGTTCCAAGTGGTAAAAATACCCGGTGTGCGACCTTTCCAAACCACATAATATTTCTTAGCCAAACTAACTCCTTACCAAAACCTAAATACACAATACCCACACCTAAAATGATTCAGCTATGGGGTAGTAATTATGCCTGATTACGCTTGAAACACATAAATCATTGCATGAAATGCAGCGTGTGTTTCAAGAATATCTACGTTATCGACCAAGTATAGAGCGTTATTTCTAATCACAAACCTAACGGCTTCTGATCAAGAACCTCTATGTGCTTCAAGGTCTTGTTTTAGTTTGGTCGTTAACTTTTTAACTTTTGGGAGAACTTGTTGCATTAACGACTGAGTCATGATCATTGACTCTGTTGTCACGGTTGGCATTTTTTTCAGAATGCTTTTTCCATGTTCTGTTTTGTAGAAATCGATCATTGCACTGAGCTCTTCTTCAGTGAATTGATTGCTGTAAATCGTTACAATTCCTGGCTCTAGCTTTTGCCAGCTAACCTCCTCTTTCATTAAGTCGTTCATGCCCTGATAGTAATCATCAAAAATAGCTTGTTCTGACTCTGAAACCCCTAGGTCTTTAGACATATTAGCCATCATGCTATCCATTTGAACGTATACCGCGTCCAACGTGGAATCGACATCCATAATCTGAAGAAGCTCTTTTATCAGAGCTTGCCTATCATCTTGTGCCGCTGATAATTGCAGCGGTACGAGTAGAAATAAAATTGCGAAAAATCTATACATTTTGAGGTCCCTTTAGCTTTGTAAAACAGCTGAAATATCTTTCCAAACATCTCAATACATTGAATTATTTGCAAATTTACTCACTTTTTATCCATAAGTAAAACGAATTAAACAGTACAAAATAATATAAAATCAATTGCATTTGAATGTCAGGAGTTTATTGGACAGATATGAGGAAGGCGAAGAGAGGAACAGAGCGCTTTTGAATAAAGAACCACAAGAGAACTAGAGCCTAAAAGCACTCGTTTCAAGTAATGAGTCATACACTTGAAACGAGGATAACTAATGGCGTGACACGACGTATCAATTGAGCTACGTATCAATGAAAAAGGTAATCAACCGCGACAAGGTTATAGAATAAAAACACCGCCATGCTGACGCCAATCGTTAGCAGCACATTGCCTGTTTTCCAAATCAACAGACCTGTGACCAGCGCGCCTATCAAGTATGGGTTTTCAAGGCTTGGCCAAAATGTCTGCTCTGGTGCAAATACAATCGGCCCCCAAATTGCGGTAAGCACAGCTGGGCTTGAATAGCGTAACAGGCGACGCGTGGTTTGATTTAATCGAAGCGGGATTGCTGGCTCTAGAAACAGATACCGACTAAAGAAAACAATCGCTGTCATAAGGAATATCGTAAACCAAATCATCTCTATTTCCCCTCCACAATTGTCTTGTTGCCGTTGTTTCGCTCTTGGAACGATTCGCTGATAAAGCCCGCTAACATACCGGCAATCGCTGCAATCATTAGCCCGCCCTCAATATTGTTAACCGACATGGCAACCGAAGTGACCAGTGAAACAACCACACACACCACGACGGGTAGAGTTCGGATTAATGGGAACACCAAGGCGATAAAGGTTGCTGCGACCGCGAAATCGAGCCCAATTTCATTGAGTGAAGGAATTTGGCTTCCCGCGACAATGCCGACAAAGCTCGCAATATTCCAAACGAGATAAAAACCGCCGCCTACACCCGCAGCATACCAGCGATTAAATTCTTTCTGAGACTGCCCACTACAAATCGCGAACAGCTCATCGGTGAGCCAAAATCCGAGTAATAGACGCCAACGCGCAGGAAGATGGCTGATTTTGTCACGCATCGATACGCTATACAGAAAGTGTCTAGACGTGATGAATAAGGTGGTCAACAACATGGTGCCTAGACCAATACCCGCTTTAAACATACCCGCAGCGACAAGTTGTGCAGAGCCAGCAAATAGAATAGCCGACATCGCTTGCGCTTGAAGCTGACTCAATCCAGCATCTATCGCATATGAACCGGCTAGAATTCCCCAAGGGATTACCGCAATACTCAAAGGCATTCCCGCTAAAACGCCTTTCCATAACTGTGTTCGTCTATCCATTGTTTCACTATCCATATAGTTCTTTTCTCTCTTCACATTCGCTATTCAATGTAAGAGGAGTTGAGTCGGTTCGATTGTACAAACTTGCTCGATTTCATGCCCCTCTGTTTGCCACACTTAACCGCACTTAACACAAGTTAGCCATGCCTTAGCCAAGCAAGTTTAGAGCATTTTGATGTATTGCCCCGGCGTGTAGCCATTGGCCTTTTTGAAGTGTCGATGAAAATGGCTTTGATCATGAAAGCCACACTCTTGCGCGGTATCAGAAATGGTATGTCCTTGTTTCAATAACTTACGCGAAAGCCTTAACCGAGATTGGATTTGATACGCATGTGGCGGAAGACCAAACTCTTTTTGAAAAGAACGCACTAAGTGAAACGGGCTCAATGCCGCCAGTTTAGAGAGTTCTTCTAGAGACACATCGGCTTGTGGAAAGTCATCTAAGAACTCTTTCACTAAGACAAGCTGGCGCTGAGTTTTCCCATCGAGTTGAGGGTTAAGCGGCGATTTTCCGTGTCGGCTAATCAGTTTAACCAACATTCCGTACATCAAGGTTTCTCTTAACAAGCGATTGTCAGATTCATCAATCGTGTTAAAGACTAATCTCAATTGATTGGCGAGTTCAGGGTCTTCAACAACCGCTCTTGGGAAGTAAGGCGCGCCGTAGTTCGGTAGGTTAAGCTCTTGAGTGATCTTGGCAAGTTGCTCTGGGAGTGGATACATGGCTCGATATGCCCAACCACCTTCAGTGGCAGAGTGACCGCTATGAACTTCGTCGGCATTGACCAGAATGATCGCATCTTGTGGTGCTATATGATGCCCGCCCGTTCGATAGAAACGCTGAGCGCCCTGCTCAATAACCCCAAGCGTATAGCCCTCATGGCTGTGGCGCGAGAAGTTCTGCTTTTCGTATTCAGCATTAAGGGTTTCAAGGCCACCGAGCTCTTCTGTGATCTTATATTCGGCCTTTTCTTTAGAGCGTTTCTTGTTCTCCATAACAATTCCCAAGCCTGTTAATTATCGAGCGACTTATCAGTCTACTCTATAGGCTCTTTCAGCTTTTGTACAAAATTGCGCTTTTGTTTGTTAATACTGTTTTTATCGTTGGCTTAATAACGCTTTCTAACTGGGAGGAAAGTCTTGGTCTATGACTAGTTGGCGAGAAATTGACAAATTAGTGGGGCAATCATGGCAATACTCTCTTCAAATCATCGGCAACAGATCTGATACACCATGAAAAATACACTGATCCTTTTCTTTTTCCTGAGCCTAGCAGGGTGCACTCATAACCAATCCAAAGCACTGAGCATGAACTCCTCGTCAGTCAATACATATCCTCAATCGATGTCGGACCTGCAACTGTGCGACACCTTGTATTACGGGCGCTCAAGCAACCAGACACTCGCAGCAATTGGCAGTGAATTCAATCGAAGAGGATTATCCAAGAGTTGGTGTGACACCGAAACCAACAAGCTTTATCTAACAAAGACAATTGACTGGGTTGCTGAGCAAGTAGAAAACAAAGAAGATTCAGAGGAAGAAGCATCTGCTGTTGTGCTGCCTGCGAATTGAGAAAGATGAAACATTCCTGAACAAGAAAAAGGCAAACTGCAGATAGCAAAAAGCCGCTCATAAAGAGCGGCTTTTTTAAGGGGTGGGAACCCAGCCACATCCCGGCACACAAGTCACTCGCTGCGGCTGCTCCCTTCCAGGCCTGACCGAGTTCACGAGCTATTGTTGCGGGAGGACCAGGCCCCCATAGATTCGTTTTCTAAGAGGCTTGCCTCAAAGAGTGATTGGATTATTAAGCATCACAGCAACCATTGCAAGCCCTTCCACCCTATTTTTGAACAATTGCGGTCTAAGTGCTTATCCTTTATTCAAACCATTAGAAAATCGCAGGTAAATTCACCATTTACCTGCATTTGGAAGGTTTGGATTGCTGGAGTACTAGATATCGATGTCTTCGTTATCTTCTGTGCGAATGATGTAGTCTGTCATCCACGCGGTACCTAATAGACACAACCACACCACAAAGACTGGGCTCGGTACTTCGATGCTTGGAGTAATCACCAGAGCCGCAAAACCGACCGTTGGCAGTGTCCAACACAGTAGTTTATTCCAGCGGAAGGTTTTCAAGCGCGTCAGCGTTTCCATCGATGCCATGATGCCCGTTACACACAAGGCAACCAAAGCGGCATAAGGTAAATCGGCTATCCATAATGGAAGTATTAAGCCTAATGACCACCAGCTGTGTCGGCTGGCAGGCTTAAGATGATTTGCCGCCCACCAAATCACGATGATTGATAAGGTTTGAAGTGTGGTAACCCACGGGACACCTTCAAGCTTGCCTGCTGATTGTGTCACCATGATCCCGACCTGCAAAGTAGTCACAATCAAGCCGGAAATAATCACGACCGACAAACTACTGCGTCTTGAGAAGACCACCATCAATAACGGGAATAGTACCCACGCACTGACAGACAGCGTGATAGGCTGCAAAGGAAGGGTTAGACCATAAGTGGTCATGGAAACAAGCAAAGCTAATCCTGCTATGCCCCCCTGCGGTAAAATCCATAAAGCAGGAATTACCATTGCAAGCACCGGGATATCTCCCTCACTTAAACTGATTGCTCTCGCGCAAACAACCGCTAATAATGTGGTGATCAAGAACTGAAACGTTGTAAATACCATAGCCCTCTCCTTCTACCGATCCGTGGTACCATACCAATCGTAGTAATTAACTGGTCACCCTAACTTGTTAAAAAACTCGATAACCTCGTTAGATTTTTTGATTGGAGAATGACTACTTATCAACAAAATCTGCCTTGCTCTCAAGCTTTTTCCCTGCGCTATTTTTGAACACTTACTTACTGTGATTGGTATTTATGAACTAGGAACATTTAGTATGGACCAATTTTTGAGCCAAATCTTTGCTGTGATTCACCAAATTCCATATGGAAAAGTAACAACTTATGGAGACATAGCACGTTTTTCAGGATTTCCGGGCTATGCGCGCCATGTTGGTAAAGCGCTGGGTAACCTGCCAGAAGGTAGCAAACTGCCTTGGTATCGAGTGATAAACAGCAAGGGTGAAATCTCTTTAAAGGGTGATTCGTTCGACCGACAAAAGCAGCATTTGGTTAAAGAAGGGATTGAGGTGAGTGATGCAGGAAAGATCAAACTCAGAATATACAAATGGCAGCCCTAGAGCTGCCACTAATCGTCAATTCAACTGGCTAAGTTAAGCCAATCAAGATGCCTTAACAGTGGCATCGATTTCTGATTAACGAACACCAACCAAACGTAGGTCTGCTTGCTGTGTATTTTCTACATCAGTAATTACTGACTTAATCGTGTCCGTTATGAAACGCAGTTTACCGTCAACATGAATCGATGCGCGCATGTTGTAACGGTGGTTAGCTTTAATTTTGTCGTTGTCGTAGCTCAGCTCGAATGCGAACGGTACTTGCTTACCGTCTGTGGTGAACTCTTGAGTTGCGATAACCGTCGATGGTGCATCAGCCAGTGAGATATCTTCTAGCGTAACGGTAACCACTGCATTCTCTGGCAATGCAATTCTTTCACGGTAGCTTACTGTTCCTGAAATCACTTGAGTGTTCTCTGCAACCACTTCCTGAGAAGCGCTCGTTTCTGATGTTGCTTGGCAACCAACAAGTAGGCCAAACGATACTAAAGACGTAATAAGAATTAGAGCCTTTTTCATATTCAATTTCTCTCAACATGTTTGCCGGACTCGGCAAATCTACTCAGCAATTATAAGAGAGCTTTCATATTCTGTCTCGAAACCCTATGATTTATTGACAGATATCTGACTAAGCTAAATGATTAACACCATAATCTGACACCCATTTTACGAAGAGGAATGCTGGCGATGAGTCAACCTTTACAAGAATTACTAAGTTTACTTCAGCTAGAAAAACTGGAAGAAGGTTTATTCCGTGGGCAAAGTGAGAACCTAGGCCTACCACAGGTATACGGCGGTCAGGTATTGGGACAAGCGCTTTCTGCTGCTCGTTATACCGTTCAAGACGACCGTAGTGTTCACTCGTTCCACAGTTATTTTCTGTTTCCCGGCGATCCTGAAAAGCCAATCATTTACGATGTTGAGAACCTACGAGATGGACGCAGCTTTAGCACACGCCGTGTAAAAGCGATTCAAAATGGCCGCCCTATTTTCTATCTCACTGCTTCTTATCATGGCGATGCGCCAGGGTTTGAGCACCAGATTTCAATGCCTGATATTCCGGGACCAGAGAACTTTGCCTCAGAAACTGAATTAGCGAGCCACATTGCGGAATTCTTACCAGAGAAACTGCGCAAAACCTTCTGTGGCGAAAAGCCGATTGAGATGCGTCCGGTGACGGTGGTAAACCCACTGAAACCTAAGAAGACGGAAGCGAAACAATACCTTTGGGTAAGAGCGAATGGCGCGATGCCAGACAACCACTTGATCCACCAATACCTGCTTGCCTACGCATCGGATTGGGGATTCTTAGTGACGGCGCTTCACCCACATGAAGTCTCTATCATGACGCCAAATTTTCAAGTGGCGACGATTGACCACTCAATCTGGTTCCACCGCCCATTCAAAATGGACGAATGGCTGCTTTATGCGATTGAAAGCCCAACGGCAGCGAACACTCGCGGCCTAGTGCGCGGCGAGATCTTCAACCAGAAAGGTGAGCTGGTAGCGACAGCAGTACAAGAAGGTGTGATGCGTTTTACTAAATAGCACTCAAATAAATAGCGGATAAACGCTTCTTACAAACCCCAAATACGCACAAACAAAAAGAGGCTAGGTTTAATACCTAGCCTCTTTCTTTAATGACGCTTAAGAAAACTCGTCACGCAAAAATCAATAAAACCTACTCAACTTCTAACGTTGGCTCAAACTCGCCTTGAACTCGCGTTTTAATGCCATCACCTGCGTCTCGTAGAAGGTTAAATGGCGATAACACTACGCCTTTCACCGCGCCCTCAGCGGCTCCCTGAGCGAGTTCCTTACTCTTATCAGCTAACAAATTAGCTTGTGCCAAAATACCTGGGACTTCCGCTCGTAGCATTTCAGATTCCGTGACGATGACAGGAATAGTCTGTTCGCGGTAAGACTTACTTTCAGCGAGCATTGGTGGCATTACGTCTACGCGGTATCTCTTTAATTCAGTTAATGTTGGTGGAATAACATCGATTCTTACCTGCTCGACTTCCGTTCGAACATTTTTCACTTCATCTAATATCGCAGGGATTTTGTTGTCGACCGAGGCTACGGTTTGATTCACATCATCGATCGTCTTTCTGACCTCTTCGACTGTGTTCAAAACTTGAGGAGCAAGATCGCTGACATGTTCTGCAAGCGCTAATAGCTCTTCTACTTTGAGCCCTTTGGTGAGGCCCGATATGTCTTCGATAACTTGCGGGTAAGTATCAACGATTTCACCGACTTTATTAGTCAATGAGTAGATGGTGTAACCCAAGTAAAAAATGGCGACCGCCAGTACCAGCTGGATAGCGGTAGATACTTTTGCAAACATGAATAATCCTTTTCTTTATCGCAGAGGCGATATCTAAACTGAGACGATAGTTAAGCTCAGACGATTGTTAATGCGTAACTAGGCGTAGCTTAAAGCGGCAATGCTGTCGTGTACTTCAATGGTTCCATCGCAAACGTCGAGGTCACATTAGAGATACCATCAATGCTATTCACCAAGCGCTTATAGAAATCATCAAAGCACTTCATGTCTTTAACCTGAACCTTCATCATATAATCATATTCGCCAGCCATGCGATAGAACTCCATCACTTCTGGAAATTCCGACACAGTATTCACAAAACGACCATACCACTCATGAGAATGATCACTGGTTTTCACCAATACGAACGCAGTAAAGGAAAGATCCAGCTTTTCCGGGTTCAGCAGTGCAACTCTTTTCTCAATAATGCCGTTCTCTTCGAGGCGCTTAAGCCTTTTCCAACAAGGCGTTGTAGTGAGATTGACCGCTTCAGAAATATCGTTCAATGACAGGGTGCTGTCTTCTTGCAGTAACCCTAATATTTTTTTATCTACGGCATCTATCACACTTTCACCAAATCGCATTTAAAGAGAATAATTTTCTACAATTTAAGCAAAACAAAGCAAATATGGCAAAGTTTTTCTCTCCAATTGTAGCTAAATTAGAACCATACCAATTACAAAGAATTCCTACACTCGATCAGGAGAACGCTTATGTGCACTGACCATCAATGGATTAATAACGCGATTCGTAAAATTGAAGCCGATTACCAACGCTCAGCGGATACGCACCTTATCAAGCTCGAACTACCAAGTATCGAAGGCATTGATGTTTACCTTAAAGATGAAAGCACACACCCAACGGGCTCTTTGAAGCACCGCTTAGCGCGTTCTCTGTTCTTATACGCTATCTGTAACGGTTGGGTTGGCCCAGAAACAACGATCATTGAATCTTCATCGGGTAGCACTGCGGTATCTGAAGCGTACTTTGCTCGCCTACTAGGTCTTCCGTTTATCGCAGTGATGCCAAAGTGCACAGCGAAGAAGAAAATTGAGCAGATTGAATTCTACGGAGGCCAAGCGCATCTTGTTGACCGATCAGATGAAATTTATGATGAGTCACGTCGTTTAGCAGAAGAGCTGAATGGCCATTACATGGACCAATTTACTTACGCTGAGCGCGCAACCGACTGGCGTGGTAACAACAACATAGCGAACTCGATTTTCAATCAAATGCAGATGGAAGATCACCCAGTTCCAGCTTGGGTAGTAATGAGCCCAGGTACTGGCGGTACTTCTGCAACTATCGGCCGCTTCATTCGCTACCAACAGCATGAAACTAAGCTTTGTGTTGTCGACCCTGAAAACTCTGTATTCCACGAATACTTCCAAACAGGCAATGCGAACGTGAAAGGCAATACATTCAGCAAGATTGAAGGTATTGGTCGCCCACGAGCAGAGCCAAGCTTCATTCCTGGTGTGGTTGACGAAATGCGAAAAATCCCAGACGCAGCAAGTATCGCAACGACACATTGGTTATCTGAAATTCTTGGTCGCAAGGTTGGCGCATCAACCGGTACTAACATGTACGGTGTGCTTCAGCTAGCCAGTGAGATGAAAGCGCGTGGCGAAACAGGGTCTATCGTGACTTTGCTATGTGATAGCGGTGAACGTTACCTAGACACTTACTTCAATGACGAGTGGGTAAATCTGAATATCGGTGACCTACAACCTTATGCAGCGAAGCTAGAAGCTTTCTCGCAAACGGGTGAGTTGGCTTAACCACAGAACAAACACCGACGCAAAAATAAAAAGAGCCCTTGATGGGCTCTTTTTTGGTTTATTCTATTCATCAATTTCTAGCGAGAACAAATTATTCTGGCTTCTGCTTCGCTTCAAACGCCGCTAGTTGCTCAGGTGTCGCTTTTGGCTGATGGTTTTGTTTCCACTCATCGTAAGTCATGCCGTATACGCGCTCACGAGCGTCATCGATATCCAAGTCTAGGCCTTGTTGCTCAGCTTCCGCTTTATACCACTTGCTGAAACAGTTACGGCAGAAGCCAGCCAAGATCATAAGGTCGATGTTCTGAACATCCTTATTGTTGTCTAGGTGTGCTAACAGGCGACGAAAGGTTGCTGCATCTAGCTTATCTTGTTCTTCTTGAGAAAGATCTTTGTATTTAAATTCAGCCACTTTACTTTCCTTTATTCGATTTATTGTATTAATTCGTTGAGCTCTGTTTGTTATACAAAAAAAGCCTGCCATTCGCTAGGAGCAAACGCAGGCTTTTCAATATTGTTACACTATTCCATGTTCATTAGCCGTGCGTGTTCATTAACCGTGACTGCTTCTTCCCACGTTGTCATGGCTCAGCTCTTTATTTAGAACCGCTTCCACATGACCCGGAGAGCGTGTTGAGCCAGAAATCAGTCGATACATCGCAGGGATTACGAACAGAGTTACCAGTGTCGCGAAACCCATACCGAAGAAGATAACCGTACCCACTGCCACTCGGCTTTCATAGCCTGCGCCCGTTGAAGTAATTAATGGGATTGCACCGGCTAGTGTGGTGAACGCCGTCATCAAGATTGGACGTAAACGTCGAGCCGAAGCATCAATGATCGCCTTTTCAAACTCAATGCCACGGTCACGAAGTTGGTTAGCAAACTCTACGATCAAGATACCGTTTTTGGTCACCATACCGATCAACATGATCATACCAATCTGGCTGTAGACATTGAGCCCTTGATTCATCAACACCAAACCTAAGAAGCCACCAAAGATACCCATAGGTACAGTGAACATCACCACCAGCGGGTTAATGAAGCTTTCAAACTGCGCGGCCAGTACCAAGTACGCGACCAGCATCGCTAGCGCAAATACCACTAAGATACTTGATTGGTTCTCTTTAAAGTCTTTTGACTCGCCAGAGTAACTCACTGAAATATCGCCCGGTAGCTGTTCAATCGCTTGTTCATCAAGGAAATCAAGTGCGTCACCCAGCGTGTAGCCTTCCATTAGGTTCGCTTTGATGGTCACCGATTTCTGCTTGTTGTAGTGCGACAAACGAATCGAGGATGCCACTTCTTCAATGTGCGTCAACGTATCGAGTGTAACCAGCTCACCAGACTGAGTTCGCATGTAGATTTGGCTCAAGTCATTAGCATTATTAAAGCTGTTCTCATCACCACGAAGGTATACGTCATACTCTTCACCACGGTCAACGAAAGTGGTTTCACTACGGCCGCCAAGCATGATCTCTAACGTATCTGAAATATCCGAAACGCTAACGCCTAGCTCGGCTGCACGTTGTTTATCTACGGTTACCAATAACTCTGGTGTTTTCTCAGAGTAATCGATGTCCGCACCTTCCATCATTGGAGAGTCTTCAGCCGCTTGCTTTAACAGTTCGCCCCATTTCTGAAGCTCAGAGTAATCAGAGCCACCCAGTACGAATTGAACAGGCTCACTTGAACCACCTTTGAAGCCCGGCATAAATGGGAATACACGTACATCAGGAATACCATTTAAAGATTTACGTACTTCGTTCAACGCTTCCTGAGCGGTTTCATCACGTTCATCCCAATCTTCCAGGATCATGATAACGAAGCCCGTTTGGTCGCCCGCATTACCACCAAACGCTGGTGATTGAATACTAAATGACTTCAAGAAACCTTGACCAAGCAGCGGCATTAGGCGCTCTTCAACGATGTCCATATTGGCAGACATACGGTTGTAACTGGTTGCATCAGCACCACGAACAAACGCAAAGATAACACCACGGTCTTCTTGAGGCGTCAGTTGCGACGGCACTTGTTGCATCAAGCCATAGCTACCGCCCATACACGCGATAATGATGATTGGAGCTGCCCAACGCCAGTTTAAAGCACGGCGCAATACCGCTTTGTACCCGGCTTCTAGCTTGCCAAACACACGTTCTACAAATCGATTGAAGCGATTTGGTTTCACGTTCGCTTTCAGAATTTTACTACCCAGAACCGGTGTTAACGTCAATGCGACTAGCGACGAGAAGATCACCGACATCGCCAACAGTACCGAGAACTCCGTAAACAGGAGACCGACCATGCCATCCATGAACGAGATTGGCAGGAATACCATCACCAATACAAGCGTTGTTGCGATTACCGCGAATCCTACTTCACGCGTCCCTTTATAAGCCGCAAGCAGTGGCGATTCACCACGTTCAATGTGGTGGAAGATGTTCTCAACCACTACGATAGCGTCATCAACCACCAGACCTATAGACAGGATAAGTGCCATCAAGGTAATCAAGTTGATAGAGAAGCCGAAGTAGTACGCCGCAATAAACGACGAGATTAGCGATACAGGAACGGTCACTGCTGGAATCAGCGTTGCACGCGCTTGACCAATGAAGACGTAAAGCACGAGGATAACTAAACCACCCGTAATAAAGAGTGTGCTGTAAACCTCTGAGATCGAACGATCGATAAAGACAGTTGAATCATAATCGACAGCTAAACGAGTACCATCTGGCAAGAACTTTTGAATTGCTTCGACTTCTTTATGGACCAAGTCAGCAACCTCAAGTGGGTTCGCATCTGACTGAGGCACAATCCCCATACTAACGTTAACAACGCCGTCACTCTTAAAGGTCGAGTTCTCGTTTTCTGCCCCAATGTAAACATCAGCAACGTCTTTTAAGTAGATAGGTGTGTTATCAGAGGCACGCTTAACAACAAGGTACTCAAAATCTTCAGCTTGGGTATATGAACGAGCGGTACGAACCGACATCACAATCGCATCGTTACGTACTTCACCACCCGGGCTTTCAATGTTCTCACTGTTTAACGCAGAAGTGATGTCCGAAGTAGTAACGCCACGACCAGCCATCTGCGCAGGTTTCAGCTTCACGTACATTACTTTGTACAAGCCACCTGAGATATCCACCGAGCTCACGCCAGAAATCAAACTAAAGCGGTCAATCAACACACGTTCGGTGTAGTCGGTTAACTGCGTTCGGTCCATCTCCGTCGAACTTAAGTTGATGTAGACCGAAGCTTCACCACTACCATTGTTCTTATAAACAATTGGGTCGTCGGCTTCATCTGGCAATGAACGCTGCGCACGAGCTACAGCATCACGAACATCACTCACACCGGTATTGAGGTCGTAACCAAGCTCAAAAGTAATCGTGATACGCGACATACCGTTACGCGTTGTGGATTCGATCTCATCGATACCACTGATGCCGGATAACTGGTCTTCAAGGTTGGAGGTTATTTGGCTTTCAATGATGGTGGCAGACGCACCCTCATAACGAGTACTGATCGATACTACCGGGCTTTCAATATCTGGCATCTCACGAACCGCGAGCTTATTGAAAGAGACAATACCAAACACAACCAATAGTAGGCTCAATACGACGGCCGCTACTGGTCTCTTTACAGAAACATCAGATAACAACATTAGTTAGCGCCTTCTTGTGCTTTTTTATCACTTGCTGCATCAGCTGGGCGATTAACGGCAAGCTCTTGAACCAAGACGCCGTCACGCATGTTCACGATACCTTGCACCACGATCTTCTGGCCAATTTCGATGCCTTTGTCGATCACGACTTCGTTATCGATACGTGCCCCAAGGAAAACTTCTGTACGAGTTGCTTTATTATCTTCGTCGATAACATAAACGAAACGCTTCGTACCTGAATACTCAAGCGCTTGAACTGGAATGATTGGCGCTTCCACTGGTGGGAAGTCCATATCCGCCGCCACTAACATACCTGGCTTTAGATAATCATTATTGTTGTCGAAGTGGATTCGAACTCGAAGGTTCAAGGTTTCAGCGTTAATACGAGAATCAATGCCTACTACAGTACCAGTGAACTGAGTGTCGCCCCATGCGCTAGTACGAGCCGTTACTTTCATACCTTTAGACAGTTTAGAAAGGTAGCGCTCCGGGATCTGCAGATCTAATTGCATTACCGATAGGTCATCTAGAGTTACGAGTTCAGTACCGGCTGTCACCATTTTACCGCGGCTAAAGTCGATAAAACCGACCGTGCCCGAGAATGGCGCGCTGATGTGAAGATCTTTCAGGTTGGCATTTGCAGCAGCTAAACGAGCATTGGCGATCTCTACATTGGTTTTCTGAGCGTCAATTTCAGTTTGCGTGATCGCGTTACGTTTCACTAGGCGTTGAAATTCCGCCAGCTTACGTTGCTCGTCTTTTAGATAAGCTTGCGCTTCTGCAACTGCCGCTTTTGCTTTGTCGTCATCTAATTGAACCAACATCTGCCCTTTGGTGACATCTTGATTGGCTTTGATGTTGATAGAGTCAACTCTGCCCGCTACTTCAGAGGTAATGATCACAGATTGTTCTGCTTCTAACTTACCTACCAAAGAAAGAGATTGGCTAACTTGGTGAATATCAACTTGCTCAGTAACAACAGTGACAGTACTAGGGCCCATGCGTTTAGCTAGTGCGGCTGGAGACGCCATAAGAATAGACAAGCTAAGCAGGGTTAAAACAGATTTATGCTTCATAATAATGGTCTGCAAGTGAGATTTAATATCTATAAATGAAATTAACCGTATTCTATCAACTGATGAATGCTGTAACGTCAAGAAGTGTAAATCTAGATTAAATTCCATTTACGTTTCTTGGCGAATTGCATAAACCAAACACAATGTAGAAAGCGAGTTACCTCAAGGTGTTACCTATCACTACGTAAACCTTAGTATAGATGTTCACTTCCCGAGCAATATGCGTACTTTTCGCCATCTTTGCCCAAAAAGGCAGCATTCAACACAAAACCATAAGAAAAACTCTTTACAGGTTTAACGTGTTTGCTATGATGCGCTCCGCACTTGAGAGATGCGTTGGGAAAAACATCTCTTTAGCCTATCCATTATGAGTTAGGAAAAACACCCTGGAGGGGTTCCCGAGTGGCCAAAGGGAGCAGACTGTAAATCTGCCGGCTCCGCCTTCGATGGTTCGAATCCGTCTCCCTCCACCATATTCTTCTTACCTCTTTTAAGAGTTAAGAGAACAACCTGATTGATGGGCTTATGGGAAAACATCAATTTAGGCTTACTTTGTGAAAAGTAAGACACACCCTGGAGGGGTTCCCGAGTGGCCAAAGGGAGCAGACTGTAAATCTGCCGGCACTGCCTTCGATGGTTCGAATCCGTCTCCCTCCACCATATTCTTCTTACCTCTTTTGAGAGTTAAGAGAACAACCTAGTTGATGGGCTTATGGGAAAACATCAATTTAGGCTTACTTTGTGAAGAGTAAGACACACCCTGGAGGGGTTCCCGAGTGGCCAAAGGGAGCAGACTGTAAATCTGCCGGCACTGCCTTCGATGGTTCGAATCCGTCTCCCTCCACCATATTCTTCTTACCTCTTTTAAGAGTTAAGAGAACAACCTAGTTGATGGGCTTATGGGAAAACATCAATTTAGGCTTACTTTGTGAAGAGTAAGACACACCCTGGAGGGGTTCCCGAGTGGCCAAAGGGAGCAGACTGTAAATCTGCCGGCACTGCCTTCGATGGTTCGAATCCGTCTCCCTCCACCATATTCTTCTTACCTCTTTTAAGAGTTAAGAGAACAACCTAGTTGATGGGCTTATGGGAAAACATCAATTTAGGCTTACTTTGTGAAAAGTAAGACACACCCTGGAGGGGTTCCCGAGTGGCCAAAGGGAGCAGACTGTAAATCTGCCGGCACTGCCTTCGATGGTTCGAATCCGTCTCCCTCCACCATATTCTTCTTACCTCTTTCGAGAGTTAAGAGAACAACCTAGTTGATGGGCTTATGGGAAAACATCAATTTAGGCTTACTTTGTGAAAAGTAAGACACACCCTGGAGGGGTTCCCGAGTGGCCAAAGGGAGCAGACTGTAAATCTGCCGGCACTGCCTTCGATGGTTCGAATCCGTCTCCCTCCACCATATTCTTCTTACCTCTTTCGAGAGTTAAGAGAACAACCTGATTGATGGGCTTATGGGAAAACATCAATTTAGGCTTACTTTGTGAAGAGTAAGACACACCCTGGAGGGGTTCCCGAGTGGCCAAAGGGAGCAGACTGTAAATCTGCCGGCACTGCCTTCGATGGTTCGAATCCGTCTCCCTCCACCATATTCTCCTTAATTGGAAAATCGAAAAGCCAACTCATTGAGTTGGCTTTTTTCGTTTCTGAGCTTTATCTCTTACTAAACGTGTCTTCTAAAACAACCCTCAACTTCCTAAACACTAACCCGCTACTACAAATAACTAATCGAGCTAAATCATTCAAACATCAGTGATCCCATACTTCAGCATGACGCTCACAAACCAGATAAGCAGCGCAGCCTAAACAATTGCTCGATACATGTTCTTCGCATTCGTTCGCAATTATCTGTTTCTGCTGCAAAGTAACCTCAGGCTCCAATACGGGTTCAAAGAACTTTGTCATTACTCATTATATCCAAATAAAATCAGTTAGTTAGTCTCAGGTTAATCCAATCTTTAACTAAGATACATATCATTAGACGCAAAAAAGCCCCTGCTGATTTCTCAGCAGAGGCTTTCTATTATTTGGTGTCATTCCGAATAACTACATCCTATTGATGTTGAGTTAAATCCTGGAATTAACCTTGAATACCAACAATTAACCAAGGTGCATTGTTAGTTGTTAGGTCACGCTCTAGGTGCCAGATATCAGTGATATCTTCTTCAACGCCATCCGCTGTGTCACGGTAACGACCGCTAAACTGAAGGCTTAGCTGTGCTTTGCTACCATCGTGGTCTGCGCGAACGATTTCAGCATCAACGTACATTACGTCTGTGTGCTGATCACCGTCTAGCTTATTACGCTCAGCTTTTAGGTCTTCAAATAGGCTTGGAGATACGTATTCTTCAATCGTGTTTAGCTCATTGTGGTTCCATGCACCTTGCAGTGTACGGTAGTGCTCACGAGAACCGTTGATGAATGCCGCTTGATCAAAGCCCGGTGGGTAGTTATGTGGAACATCGCTTTGTGCACCAAAACCGAAACCACCAGCAGTGCCTTGTGATTGAGGTTGTGCTTGCTCGAAGTTATGAACATTTGGTTGTTGCTTAGGTTGTTCAAACTTGTTCTGACCCATGCCGCCGAATGCTGGCTGTTGGCCACGTGCATTCTGCTGATTCATTGAGCCCTGCTTCGCGCCCAACATTCCACGTAGGAATTTAAACGCTAGGAAAGCAATCAGACCCATGATCAGAATATCCATGAACTGGATACCTTCAAATGCGCCACCAAAGAATGCAGCTAAAAGACCACCAGCAAGTAAACCACCTAGCAGACCGCCCATAAGGCCTTTCTTGCTAGAGTTAGCTGCTGTGTTCTTACCTGTTTGATCTTGACGGATCGAATTCGTGTTTTGTTGTTTTGGTGCTGGAGCCGTTTTAAAGCTTTTGCCAAATGACTTACCACCACCAAACTTTTTCGCTTCCGCGATTGGCGTCACCGCGACTGTTACCAACAGGATCGCGACTAGTGAGAAAAATCGTTTCATTATTATCCTTTATAGGTTTTTTATCTTTCGACACCTTAATCATACTCGTTAACAAAGAACAATGAAATATTCACCGTGTTTACACATGTATCATAATATTGCGGCTATTAATTGATTACTAAACTAGCGAAGGGATTGACGGCACTCAGGGGCAGCATTAAAATATTGAACGATGTTCATTTAATAGAAAGTACCCATGGCAAGACGAAACGATCATACTCGCGAACAATTAGTGCAATTAACCTTAAAAACGGTAACCGACTTCTTAGAAGAGCACTCTTATCACGAGCTAAGTCTACGTAAAATCGCCAATATGATTGGTTACGTTCCAAGTACCTTAGTAAATGTATTTGGTAACTACAACCTACTGCTTTTGCATGTGGTCGCTCAAACATTAGATGAACTGGCGTCAGAATCCGCTGCAGCTGTTGAACAATCGAGCAACCCTCAACAAGCTCTATTCAACCTAGCCTACTGCTACCACGATTTTGCACAGAGACACCCTCACCGTTGGCAACTTATCTTTGAGCACAACATGAACGGTGAAAACCTTCCTGAATGGCAATCGAACCGCATCGATAGAATGACAGGCATGCTAGAGCAGTTGCTAGTAGCGATTGCTCCTGAACATACGAAAAGCGAAGTCGTTAAAGCCAGCCGTGTATTATGGTCTGGAGTACACGGAATTACTCTACTTAGCGTTGATGATAAATTTTTCGCCTCTGAGCCTATTGATGGTAAAGAGCTGATCAATAACCTAGTCTCAAACTACTTAACCAACTGGTAATCATCCAAGGAAAGACAATGAACAACAGCAGCCAATCTTCGCTGTTAACGCAAAAAAGGTTCCTACCCTACTTTATTACCCAATTTCTAGGAGCCTTTAACGACAACATATTCAAAAATGTCCTGTTACTGTTTGTTGCTTTCGCAAGCGTAGACACGCTGCCTATTTCCAGCAATCTATTCATTAATTTGGCCGCAGGCCTTTTTATTCTGCCCTTCTTCCTATTTTCAGCTTTAGCTGGTGTACTGGCCGACAAATACGAAAAATCGTGGTTTATCCGTAAAGTTAAGCTCCTCGAAGTAGTGATCATGTCACTGGGTGCGATCGGATTCATCTACGAAAGCTACGGAATATTACTTCTGCTCCTGTTCCTTATGGGAACGCAGAGTGCTTTCTTTGGCCCGGTGAAATACGCCCTGCTTCCACAACAATTAGAAACAAAAGAACTGGTATCTGGTAACGCTCTCGTCGAGACAGGTACATTCTTAGCGATCCTGATTGGTACTCTCGGCGCAGGCATCATTGCATCTGAAGAAGGCGCGAAGCTCATTGCTGCGGTGTGTATTGTTTCGTTCGCCGTGCTTGGCTATGTATCAAGCTGGTTTATCCCACAAGCGCCAAGTAATGCACCAGACCTTAAAGTAAAGTGGCAACCTGTAAAACTGACCCGCGCGACACTGGCGATTGCAAAAAAAGATCGCCCGACCTTTCAAGCTCTGATGTCTATCAGCTGGTTCTGGTTCCTTGGTGCGGCTTACCTAACTCAGTTTCCCAACTTCACTAAACTGCATCTAAACGGCACTGAAAGCTCCGTCGCCTTTTTACTGGCACTATTCTCGGTAGGCATTGCAATCGGCTCTTTAGCTTGTGATAAGTTATCTAATCACCGAATTGAAATCGGCATCGTGCCAATGGGCAGCTTAGGTATCTCGATCTTCGGTCTTCTGATGGCGATATCCATCCCGGAGTCTTTGCCTGACTTTAGTTCTTTCCATCAATTCGTAACCTACTCAGAGCTGTGGCCACTGTTTGCTTACCTTCTGCTTCTGGGTATCTCTGGCGGTGTCTTTATTGTTCCTCTGTATTCACTGATGCAGTTACGTGCCAAGCCCGACGAGCGTGCCCAAGTGATTGCCGGGCTCAATATCTACAACTCACTGTTCATGGTGGGAAGTGCGGTTTTAGGTATTGTTTGCCTTAGTGTTCTAGAGCTTTCAATTCCGCAGCTGTTTATCTTGCTCGCAGTGGGCAACACTTTGGTGATGCTGTACCTGTTTTATCAGGTGCCTATCTACGCTTTCCGCTTCTTTACGTGGGTGGTCACTCACACCATGTACAGAGTTAAACATAAGAACTTACATCACCTGCCAGAAAAGGGCGGTGCGTTGATTGTCTGCAACCATGTGAGTTATATGGATGCACTGCTGCTGAGTGCGGTTTGCCCTCGCTTGATCCGTTTTGTGATGGAAGAGGATTACACCAAGTTGCCGCCAATTCGACGCTTCTTGAAAAGAGCTGGGGTGATTCCAATCTCCGCGACCAACCGCAACTCGATTCGAAACGCTTTCAAAGAAGTAGAGCGTGCCCTGCATGAAGGTCACATCGTGTGTATTTTCCCAGAAGGAAAGCTCACCTCTGATGGCGAAATGGCTGAGTTCATGCGTGGTATGGAGCTGATCATCAAACGTTCCCCTGTCCCAGTGATTCCTATGGCTCTTAAAGGATTATGGGGTAGCTACTTTAGTCGTTACAAAGGCCGTGCCTGCAAAGGGTTACCCACTCGCTTCTGGACTAAGCTAGAGATAGAAGCTGGTGAGCCGATTTCACCTAAACAAGCCTCTTGTGAAACGCTTCGACAGTCAGTCTCTGACCTTCGCGGATCATTACGCTAGTTAACCAGCCCTTTATTCATATCAGTTGAACAAGCGTTAAGTTTTCCTTAACGTTTGTTCAATTCATTTAGACTTACTTATCATTTTATTGAACGTATAGTGGTCTCATCACAATAACGCCACAACAAAACAAGACTCTAAATACAATGAACCTAAAAAAGTCCGTTCCATTTTATCTTGCTGCACTGTTTTGCTTAACGCCTTGGGTTAGCTCACCGACAGCCCTGGTTATCGGTTTCCTGCTTGCTAGTTTAGGATTAGTCCCTGAACACTTGGAAGTCGGCAAGCTTACCAAAAAGCTACTGGCCTACTCTATTGTTGGCTTGGGTTTTGGTATTCAGTTTGAAAAAGCATTAGCAGTAACAGGCGATGGTATTGGGCTCATTGTAACGACGATTATCGGTACATTAGTCATTGGTTGGTTCTTGGCGAAACAAATGGGGCTAGACCGCACTACGGGCTATCTTATATCTTCTGGTACCGCGATTTGTGGTGGTAGCGCGATAGCAGCAGTGGCACCCGCGATCAAAGCAGACGATGAACAGATTGGCTTGGCATTAGCTACCGTATTCGTGTTGAACTCGGTTGCTCTATTCTTATTCCCGATGATTGGTCACGCGCTTGAGCTCAGCCAACAAACATTTGGTACTTGGGCAGCGATAGCGATTCACGATACGTCTTCTGTAGTAGGTGCAGCTTCAGCGTATGGCGAAGAAGCACTGACGACAGCGACAACATTGAAGCTCGCTCGCGCACTTTGGATCATCCCAATCGCTTTAATTAGTGCGATGATCTTCAAGAACGATCAAAAGAAGATTACGGTTCCCTACTTCATTTTCTTCTATTGCGCCGCTATCGCGGTGAGTGACTTACTGCCACAATTTGAGATGGTCTATCAAGGAATCTTTGATGTGTCTAAGCGAGCACTGGTCGTGTGTTTGTTCTTAATTGGCTGTGGTATTTCAGTTGAGAAGTTAAAAGCGGCAGGGCCGAAACCACTGATGTTTGGTATTACAATGTGGGTCATGATCTCAACGGGTTCATTGGCGTGGTTAACTCTCGCTTAGCCCGCATAGAAACGCTTTAGATGTTTGTTCGGTGAACTAGACACTCAAGTTAGCGAGCAACAAAACAAAAAGGCAAAGCTCCAATGGGCTTTGCCTTTATCGTTTGTGGTAAGGGTATTCTTTGTTGTAACAATCACGAATCAAACAGGGGCTTATCACTCTTCTTGCTCTCTCTTTTCATTAAAACAAGTACCACAACCAACACAAATGCGGTGAGCTCAGCCAACGAACGAGTCAACCCCGATGAGATGATCGCTTGGCCTATCTGCAGTAAAACCGCAATGATGAGGGCAATTTTCATAATAAGACCTTATTCTATAATCCGTTATTTATATGGCTTATTATGATGGATGGTTATAAAGATAATAAATTCTGTTTTGAACTATCTAATTGCTAAATTAACTAACCGCCTGACAACTTAGTCACCTAACAACTTCGCAAATAACGTCGAGGTAAGCGCTTACCTTTAACTCCTATGCTGAGACAACCAAGAGGCCAATCCAGCGCGCGAAACCTTAATACCATGTTGTTCCTGCTGAGGCATTCGATAATACTCAATAGGAAATTTGAACCGTTCAAGACGACCAGTTAACTGCTCGATAAACCACTCTTTGGTTGGCAACTCAGCACAATCGACAATCGCTGCAGGTCGAAATCCGAACTCATCATCTTCAATGGGAACAATAAAAGCCTGATTAACCTCAGACAATTGATTGAGTACTCGCTCAATTTCTTCGCAATGAATGTTCTCACCACCAGAAATAAACTGGTTGTCGGCACGGCCAATAATCGACACTTGTTCGCCAAGCCACTCACCAAGATCTTTGCTATCAAACCAACCGCTCTTATCAACTAATGGCGTTAAGTTACCTTGATAGTAATACCCGGACGCGAGCGTCTCGCCACCAATAAAGATACGTTGTTCTTCAATTTTTAGCTGGCGATGGTTAAGGACAAAACCGGCGGTGCTGCCGGCATCAACGGGCTTCGCGGTCACGGTTGAAGCCGCTTCAGTCATGCCGTATCCAAGCCATGTTTCGATGCCCATTTGTTGAGCTTCGAGCCCAAGTGCTTCTGGTATATGACTACCACCCAAAAGTACATGCGTTAAAGTAAGTGCTTGCTTACTCTTTAACAATCGATGTAGTTGAGTAGCGACCAATGAAGCATGACTGCATTCTTCTATATCGGTTTCAAGCTGACCTGTGCCTATTTTGATGCAACCACCAGCCGCCAACCAACGATGAACTATCGCCAGCCCCGACACATGGTACATAGGTAAACTCAGTAACCACGTGTCACCTTGTTGATAACGAAACACCTCAAGCAGCCCTGACGCAGAGCATAGGTGCTGCTCAAGTGTATGAGCGACCGCTTTTGGGTTTCCGGTAGAACCTGAAGTGAATACGATGCTCGCTAGATTTTGCGGATTGAAATTGGATTCTTGAGGTGTCGTTATCTGCTCATCATCACCATCAAACTTCAGTTCACTTAGGCAAGGCAAGGTCACCAACTGAGTATTCAAATCGGCAGTCTCTGATTGCTCTATTCCGCTATTGCCCAAGAGCCAAAGGTAGCTCTGTTGATCTGCTTGATATAAGGAATCGAGCTTTTGCTTCAGGCGTAAACTAGGCTGAGGCATCGTAAACGCACAAACCACACCCAAATTGAGTGCGGCAAGATAAACAGGGATCACTTCAGCTTGATTCTTACCAACAATCGTCAGTACATCACCTTCAGATAGGCCTTGATGAGATAGCTGTTGTTGGTACTCACTAACCAACACAAACACTTGCTGCCAAGTATAAGTGCGGTGAGTGGTCACTAACGCTGGTTGAAGTGGGTTTTGCTGCGCCCACTTTACCCAGAGCGGGGGATGATTAGATTGTGGGCGCATCATATGATAACCAAAAATAGATTAAGAACTTGTTAAGCTAACTAAATAGCCATTCAAATAGCTCGGTCTAAGAAGACCAAATCAATTGTTGCTTTTCAAGCGTAGAGACAGACAACTGACAGCCCGGCCAAGAAACCTCTAGCTGCTGCTTGAACAAGCCAATCGTATCCAACCCCGGCACTTCATTTGGCAAATATTGCTGCGCCAGACGAGCAATCTGAGTCAGACCTAGGCTCGACTCAATGCTTGAGCTCAATACAGGTTTCATTCCAAGCTTCTGTGCTCGCTCAATGATTGCCACGCAACGCTCGACAGAACCAATAAGAGTTGGCTTGATCACGACTGCTTTAACACCAGTAAGGTCGCTAAGATCAAATTCCGGGCTGCGCACCGCTTCTTGCAGTGTCTCGTCCCACGCAATCGCCACACCATGGTCAATGGCAAAGGCCAAACTGTCTTCTGGCTTTTGGCAAGGCTCTTCGATAAAGCTTATACGCTGGCGCATTGACGGCGAAATGTATTTAATGAATTGCTTCGCTTTCTCTGGCTTCCACGCACGGTTGGCATCAAGTCTTAGAGTCAAATCAGGGATCGACTCAAGGAATAAGCTAACCAACATGCCATCGCGAATCGCTTCGTAGAGGCCGACTTTCACTTTCGCGACCTTCTCGCCTACCATCTCATTCAATACAGGAATCAGTTCATCTGGATCGCCTGTACACAAAGGCGCCGCTTGGTAGTTACCTTGAGCGTTAAGATCGCCTCGCAATTCCATCATCGCCATTGAAAAGCCAAACGCGACAGAAGGATACAGCTCGTCGAAAGGCGTTTGAGGCTTATTGTGGCTCCAAAGCTCTAATTCGTGTTGAAGCTGAATGCCAGCTTGTTCGGCATCTTCTTGGCTAAAACCGGGCAAAGGCGCAACTTCGCCAAAACCAGTTTTACCATCACACTCAAGTTGGATGATATAGCCAACACGTTCGTTCAACTTATTGTCACGAAGAACCACACCACTATCCATAGGTAATTGATAACGGTAAAGTTTAGCGTGACGCTGAGAATTCACTGAGTTCATAAAGTTTCCTAAAAAACGGGGAACATCAAAACAAAACGAGCCGCTATTAGCGACTCATTTTGAAGAGGAGAAAGACTATGGATTACGCGGGAACTTGTCGAAGTCCGGTCGACGTTTCTCGTTGAATGCGTTGCGGCCTTCTTGGCCTTCCTCTGTCATGTAGAACATCATGGTTGCGTTACCAGCTAACTCTTGTAAGCCTGCTTGGCCATCACAGTCAGCGTTCAGTGCCGCTTTCAAGCAACGCAGTGCCATTGGGCTGTGTTGAAGCACTTCACGACACCAACGAACTGTCTCTTTTTCTAGGTCAGCAACAGGAACAACGGTGTTTACAAGGCCCATGTCCAGTGCTTCTTGTGCATCGTAGAAGCGGCACAAGAACCAGATTTCACGTGCTTTCTTTTGACCAACGATACGAGCCATGTAAGAAGCACCCCAACCGCCATCGAAAGAACCCACTTTAGGACCCGTCTGACCGAACTGCGCGTTTTCAGCTGCAATAGTAAGGTCTGCCATCATGTGAAGTACATGACCGCCACCGACTGCCCAACCCGATACCGCTGCGATAACTGGTTTTGGACAAGTACGAATTTGACGTTGGAAATCAAGTACATTCAAGTGGTGCGTACCTGAGTCATCTTGGTAACCGCCGTAGTCACCACGGATACTTTGGTCACCACCAGAACAGAACGCCTTCTCACCAAGACCAGTCAAAATGATTACGCCAACTTTCTCGTCATAACGAGCATCAGCCAGTGCATTGATCATCTCTTTTACGGTTTGTGGACGGAACGCATTGTGCACTTGAGGGCGAGCAATCGTGATTTTCGCAATACCGTCATCAGACTTGTGGTATTGAATATCTTCATATTGACTGCTTTCATCGCGCCAGTTAACGGCTGCGTAAAGTTCTTCTTCTGTGATGCCTACTGTTTTAGCCATGATGATTCCCATTGTTCTATTAGAGAGCGCGACTAGCGTAGAGTCGCGACGGTGTTGCTCTGCTTTCTATAGCGCTTGATACGAGAGGTTCGCTCAGTCAGTTCATCAACGACTGGCGATACATTGGATGATCAGATTTGAAAACATCTCTGGTTGCTCAAAATGAACATTATGACCCGCGTAATCCACCTGACTATATTCAAAGCCACTATTCTCAGCTAGCTCCATGAATTTACGATCTTTTTCTCCACATACATAATGCAATAAATGCTCATGAGATTTCAATGTGGCACGTAAATCCGGTTGCTTAGCTAACGAAGTAGATAACAACATATTTGCTACGGATACTCCAAGGTTACCACTACGCTTTATGACCAAAGTTTGTCTTTGCTCATGATTTAGTGAAGAAAAGACGCTTTGTTGATACCAATCGTCTAAAACATCTTCAATCGACTGCTGTGCAAAGCGAACAGCCCATTGCGTATCGTGTACTAACCTTTGTGCTCTTTCTTCATCACATTCCAAGCCAAAGTTGCCACCTTCAATGATGACTTTCTCTAAGTTAAGAGTTTCGAAGCAAGGGCTTGTTACCCCATACATGGCAAGCCTTCCCCCCATAGAATACCCAATCACCACGATAGGATAATCGACAGGAAGATCGTTGAGAGCCAGCTGAGATGTGATGCACTGAACTATCTTGGTACAGCAATGATCAAAGCCTACAGGGTCGATAAACCGGCTTTGTCCGTGTCCGGGCAAATCTATGCAAAGACGAGGAAAGTCTTCGAGGAAGGGGTGGCATGCACTCCAATCATCCCCGCTTCCGAGTAAACCATGTAAAAAAACAAGCAAAGGTTTGTCAGAAGATTCTTGTACTGCTGGGTAATAATTGGAGTAAAGCATGTAAAGTCCTTAGGCTAATGCCTCGGTGAGCATTGAGCTGAATTGCTTCAGCAAAGTAGACGCTTGTTCGGGAGGCGTCTTAACTTCTACGAGCAAGGTACCCTGACCTTGTTCAAAATGTTGTTCGATGAGCGTTTGATAGCAATTCAAGGTTTCTGGCGCCGCATAACCAAGATGGAATTGCGCAGCAGCATGTTCAAAATTGAAACCATGAGGCATTTGATATAGAGACTGTTTTTGTTGCTCAGGAACCGGCAAAAAATCAAAGATTGCCCCACCATCGTTATTGGTAACCACAATAACCATTGGTGTTGTGCTGTGAGTAAGTAGCGCCAGCGAATTTAGGTCGTACAACAAAGAGGTGTCACCAATCAGCATCATCAAAGGATTCTGGTTGGCTTTTATCACTCCCGCAGCCGTCGCCACCAAGCCATCAATGCCCGATGCACCGCGGTTGCTGTAGACTTGAGTCGCAGAGATTGATGACAGCATATCCACCAGCCTTACCATCAAGCTATTTCCCACAAAAAGCTCTCTGCCCTTAAGTCTAGACGACAAGTCAACGGCAACGCTCAACTCTGTCAGTTGGTCGTTATTAGAGATTTGCGCCAACGCTAACTGCTGAACCGTATTCGCGACTTCCGCCAAAGATGCCGCCCAGCCAGCATGTTCTCCCAACAGCGTTGGTAGATGTTGCTCTGATAACCAATGTTCGATATCAGCGACAATATGAGTTTGAGGCAGATGATCTTGATTAATACGATGTGCATCTGGTGAAACAACGATGTACTGCGATGAACAAAATGTGGCAGCTTGTTCTTTTACCCATTGGTTAAGACGCTTAGATACGATGCGCTCACCAAACTGGATAATAAAATCACACTGACTAAGCTGTGCTTTGGCTGCGTCACTTTGCATCCATAAATCATAGTGTTTCCAGTCACTACTGACACCCGATTGAGGGTCACAGAATACTGGCCAGCCCAAAGCTGTCGCAAACTGCTTGGCTTTAATTGCGGCTTCATTCTCGATAGAACCAATAATCACTGCGCCTTTACGAGCGACATAATCACTTGCTGAGACAGGCTGAGCGATTAAATGACTGGGCAAATAAGTGTTCGAGTAAAGGCAGGTTGAAGCTCTCCAAGCTGCCACGCTCTTTGTATAATCCGCATACATCTCGGCGCTATTAGCGGAATAAAGCGGTTCTGGGAACGGACAGTTGATATGAATAGCCCCACCGACGCTGCGCTGTTTCGCCAGTGCGTTATCAACCGACGTCAAAAGCCAATTCAAAGAAACTTGTGTCGTTGGACTTGGAAGGTTTAGTGCCGTTTCAACGTGAGACGAAAAGATACCCTGCTGCTGAATCGCTTGATTGGCACCACAGTCGACTAAATCAATCGGTCGATCGGAGGTCAACAAGATTAGCTTTTCTCGCGTTAATCCAGATTCAGCGGTCGCTGGTAGAAGGTTAGCTACGGCAGTTCCAGAAGTAACAACCACCGCAACGGGTTTGTTGCTCGCTTTAGCTAAACCTAAAGCCAAGAAGCCAAGCCCGCGCTCATCAAAGTGCGTATGTAAGGTTAGCTTAGAGTTAGCTTCGGCTTCGAGTGTTAATGGTGTTGAACGAGAGCCTGGCGCGATGCAAACATGTTCAACACCGCTGCGGGCAAGCTCTTCAAGTAATGTGTTACACCAAACTCTGTTTAATACAGCTTGGTCGTGATTCATGACGCCACACCTAATGGTGGGTGATCAGAAATGAGACTGAGCAGAGTCGACATCTTCTTATTCAGCTCTTGCCACTCATGTTCGGCAACCGATCCCGGCACGATCCCCGCGCCAGCAAACAGTTGTACTTGATCGTTTACAATCAAGGCGCTTCGAATCGCCACGCAGAATTCCGCTCGCTGATGACTGATATAGCCTACAGAGCCTGCATACCAACCTCGTGCAAACGGTTCGTGTTCAAGAATGAAATCCATCGCCTCTTTACGAGGTAAACCCGCCACCGCAGCAGTTGGCTGTAAGGCAGCAAGCAACTGCACACCATTAACGCCATTGTTGAGCTGAGCATGGATATTGCGCTTCAAATGCTGCACCTTACGCAAGCGCACTAGACGAGCATCCTTTTCAACATGGACCGTTTGAGAATGAGGAGTGAGACGCTCAATGATGTCGTCGACCACATACTGGTTCTCATTGAGGTTTTTGCTGTCTTGAGAAAGCCAGTTGGCCAGTTCCATATCCTCAGTAGCGTTCTCTCCGCGACCAATGGTTCCAGCAAGCGCCTCGGTATCAAGCTCCGTACCATGTCGGCTATATAAGCGCTCTGGTGTCGAGCCAATGAAACTGTGTTTAGAATCCAGCACCAACATAAAGTGGAAACTGTGGTGATTTTGCAGATAGCTGGCTTTAAGTAATTGAGCTGCGCAGATAGGAGCATCGAGTTGCAGTGTGGTTTTACGTGCTAAAACGACTTTTTTGTACTCTTCATCGCTAATGCCTTGCAGCACTTTATCGACAAGGTTGCCCCACTGCTCTCTTTCTGGAACGTGATTGATCTGTTCAATATGGGCAGACAAAGGCGCCAATATCGCGGCTTCTACAGAAAGCTTATTCAAAGCATTAATAGAAGAAACGCGATCAGGGGACAAATTAACCGCCAGCGACCAAGTATTGTCAAAGCGGATCAATTCAACCTGAGGAAGGAAGAAAAACGACTCCATGCAGCGACGGTTCTTTGCGGTGTGCCCATCAAACGAGCGTCCACCCCAGATTCGTTGGTCTTCACCAAGAATAGCGTACGCGGGTGCAGGATCTGAAAACGTATGTAACTGTCCGAGCGCAACAACCTCTTCACGAGTGTCGCGTGACTGCCAGTAGAACTTAGGAAAGAGCGGTTGAGCATGAAGCCATTCTATAAATGCAAACGATGGTTTTTGCGTTAGAACTTCAACACAACGAACTTCGCTTGCTTGGGCATTTTGTACTCGCTCAATCAAAGCGGAGATAGTTTGCTGGAAATGTGACAAATCGACCTCGTTCACATCTAAATTATTATTATATTAGTTTGATACTTTATGGGCAGTACCCACTTAGATCAAGAATGTACTATATCTTTTCAACATTCCTGTGATTTTAAGCGATCCCGCCCCTTTATTCATCTTAGCCAATAACCAAGAAAGCGATTAATTAAAATTTAGAAAAGAGTGACAACAAAAAGGCTAAACGTGATACTGAAATGCGACATTCATCAGATTTTTATTCTATCAAACGCCATTTTGCGGTACTTTAATAAAGTATTTAAATTAATTTCAGGAAATCGGCAATGCAAAATATCGGGATGTCGTCAAAACTCAACAGCGTATGCTATGAAATCAGGGGGCCTGTACTCAAACATGCTAAGCGCATGGAAGAAGAAGGGCATAAAATACTGAAGCTTAATATTGGTAACCCCGCCCCATTTGGTTTTGACGCCCCTGATGAAATCCTTGTTGACGTAATCCGTAACCTACCGACATCTCAAGGTTACTGCGACTCAAAAGGCATCTATTCAGCCCGCAAAGCGGTTGTTCAGCACTACCAGAAAAAAGGCCTACGTAACCTTGATGTAGAAGACGTTTACATTGGTAACGGCGCATCAGAGCTTATCGTTATGTCTATGCAAGCGCTACTGGATAATGGTGATGAAATCTTAGTTCCCGCTCCGGATTACCCACTATGGACAGCGTCTGTTGCGCTTTCTGGTGGTACACCGGTTCACTACATGTGTGATGAAGATGCTGATTGGTATCCAGATTTAGACGACATGCGCGCGAAGATCTCACCAAAGACGCGCGGCATCGTTCTTATCAACCCGAACAACCCAACAGGCGCGGTATACAGCCGTGATTTCCTATTACAAGTGGTTGAGATTGCTCGTGAGCACGGTTTGATCATCTTCGCCGATGAAATCTACGACAAAGTACTTTACGACGGTGCGGTACACACTTCAGTGGCAACGCTTGCTGAAGACGTATTAATGGTCACGTTCAACGGCCTATCTAAAGCTTACCGTGTATGTGGTTTCCGTGGTGGTTGGATGTTCTTAACAGGCCCTAAACACCTAGCGAAAGGCTATGTAGAAGGGCTAGAAATGCTGGCCTCAATGCGTTTGTGTGCCAACGTTCCGATGCAACACGCTATCCAAACCGCACTCGGTGGCTATCAGAGTATCAATGAGCTGATTCTTCCAGGCGGTCGACTGCTTGAACAGCGTGACCGTGCATGGGAACTGATCAACAAGATCCCTGGCGTTTCTTGTGTGAAACCGAAAGGTGCAATGTACCTGTTCCCTAAAATCGACACCAACATGTACAACATCAAAGACGATCAGAAGTTTGTACTCGACTTCCTTAAGCAAGAGAAGGTGCTATTGGTTCAAGGTACGGGCTTCAATTGGCCGAAACCGGATCACTTCCGTATCGTGACTCTGCCGCACATCGAAGATCTAGAAATCGCAATTGGTCGTTTAGAGCGCTTCTTACAGACTTACAGCCAAGACGACCTCATCGAAGGTTAATGAGCACAAAGAAAGATGGCTACAATTTGCTGTTTTAAAAGACTTTAACTTGTATTCATTCACTTCTATGCTTAAAAGGCTCCTGTTTAGGAGCCTTTTTTGTATCCGCTGTCTCGTATCCCTGTGCAAACACAAGATACGAGTGGAGTATTGTTTATACCAATCACAGTAAGTAAGTGTTCAGAAATAGCGTAGGGAAAAAGCTTGAGAACAAGGCAGCTATTTTCGACAAGCAGCTTCGATAAGTAGTTATTCTACAATCAAAAATTCTAACATAGTTATCGAGTTTTTTAACAAGCTAGGATGACCAGTTATTTACTACGATTGGTACTATAAGGACATTTATGAAACAGAGCCATTTCTTTGCCCATCTCGCACGCATGAAGCTAATTCAACGCTGGCCCCTGATGCGTTCGGTATCAAGCGAGAACATTTCAGAACATAGCCTACAGGTTGCTTTCGTGGCACACGCCTTGGCACTGATCAAAAACAAGAAGTTTGATGGTCAGCTTAACCCCGAGCACATTGCTCTGCTTGGCATGTACCACGACACCAGTGAGGTACTGACGGGTGATTTGCCAACGCCAGTTAAATACTACAACCCGGATATCGCACAAGAGTATAAGAAGATAGAAGCCGCGGCAGAACAAAGACTGCTTTCGATGTTGCCAGAAGAGTTCAGAGACGACTTCGCCCCCTTCTTAATATCTGGTACTGCGAGTAAAGAAGAGCAAAGCATCGTCAAGCAGGCAGATACTATCTGTGCGTACCTGAAATGCTTGGAAGAGCTCAGTGCGGGCAATCATGAATACGAGCAAGCCAAGCGCCGATTGGAAGAGACACTCGAACAACGCAAAAGCCCAGAAATGGACTACTTTCTCACCACATTCGCACCGAGCTTTGAATTATCACTAGACGAGATAAGCTAGCTGGGTATAAGTTGTTTTTAATTAGCTAAATAAAATCAATTTGATAGGTGCTATTTTGAATTCTCAACTCGAACCACCCTTTGTACTCGAACAAGAATGGCAGCATCGAAATGACGATGAACATAAAATAAGACGGGATGACCACCGCAGCCCGTATCAGCGTGACCGTGCGCGCGTGCTTCACTCTGCTGCTTTCCGTCGCTTACAAGCGAAAACCCAGATCCATGGCACCACGGTCAACGACTTTCACCGAACGCGCCTTACCCACTCTCTTGAGGCCGCTCAGCTTGGCACCGGTATCGTCGCTCAACTGAAGAAAAAGCAGCCCGAATTTCGAGACCTATTACCCTCAGACAGTTTGATTGATTCACTGTGTTTGGCTCACGACATCGGTCATCCACCCTATGGACATGGCGGCGAAGTCGCACTCAACTACATGATGCGCGACCACGGCGGCTTTGAGGGCAACGCTCAAACGTTTCGCATAGTCACACAGCTAGAACCTTACACTGAACATCACGGGATGAACCTATCTCGACGCACTTTGTTAGGTCTAATTAAGTACCCTTCTCTGCTGAGTGAGGTTCAAGCTAAATTGCAGTCTGAACCCGTTAAGCATCAACGACAACTCCGAGCTAAAGATTGGATGCCAGCAAAAGGCATCTACGATCATGATGAAGAGTTGTTTAACTGGGTGCTTGAACCGCTTTCAAGCAGCGACCAACAGCTCCTAAAACAGAAAAGAAAAACGCATACCGAGCCACTTGAGCACAACAAGACCAAATATAAGTCACTGGATTGTTCGATCATGGAACTTGCTGACGACATCGCGTATGGCGTGCACGATTTAGAAGATGCGATTGTGCTTGGCTCTGTGACCAAAGCTCAGTGGGTCGAATCGGCTTACCCTCAACTGAAAGAGATGGCCGACCCATGGATTTGTGAACACCTAGATTCAATTACAGAGATGCTTTTCTCTGGTGAACAGTATCGTCGAAAGGATGCGATTGGTGGGATAGTCAACGCACTGTTGACCAGTATCTCGATTAAGCGAGTGGAGGCTAACTTTGAGAATGTACTGTTGGCTTACAATGCGGTGCTCGAGCCGAGCATGGACGGCACACTCGATAAGCTGAAACACTTTGTCAGCGAGTTCGTTATTCAAGTGCCACAGGTTCAGGTCATCGAATACAAAGGTCAACAGATCATCATGGATATGTTTGAAGCATTCAGCGCAGATCCTGAACGCTTGCTGCCACTGCCCATCAAGAAGCAATGGCTACAACATCAAGATGAGTCTCGAAAAATGCGCGTGATAGCCGATTACATTTCATCGATGACTGATGATCTTGCGCAGAAAATGCATCAGCAATTGTTCTCAGCTCATACCGAGTTTTAATTCCTGACTCACTTTACTAAAACGGCTTAATCTAAGTAGTTTTTCTCAAACACGCCCGGCGGCATTTGATTGATTTGAAACTGAATCATTTGGTCAAATGCCGTTAGCAAAGGGCTAAAGTCGCCATCACGCTCTAACAAGCTAAGTAAATGATAGCCAGCTTCAACGGTTGAAAGGCTATTTTCACTGGGTGCTTTGCGAATTCGGTAATTACCCTTGAGATCTTTCGGTAAATGAACCGTGTTCAACGCATGCAAGTTACTCGATACTTGCCACATCTTGAATGCTTTCTTCCACGTGCCATCCAATAAAATCACACGCAGCTTCTTATTGGGAGATGTCGCCGACTCAACTGAAACAGAGTTTTCGCTTGGGTATAAAATCACATGTTGATACTGTTCATCGCACAACAATGCGTTGAGTTGTTCGTTGTCTGAAAAGTCTTCGCCAACAAACGTCACGCTGTTATTAAGAGATAACGAGAGAATACGCGCTGTTCCCATCGGACGATGCTCTTCTGATGGGTGCTGAAGAATGATAAGCTCAACATTCGATTCGAGTGGTGTAACCCACTGACAAATACAAGCTTTCAAAGCCTTGCTGCATTGGGGGCAATAACGAGACATGGATTTAATGTGTACCCTGTTTTAATTTTCATTTCACTTTTATGCGTCTTATTCCAATTTGAGCCAATACAAGCTTGGGTCGTTTGGGATAGCAATGCGATTGCCGATGGGCAATGGTGGCGAATCCTAACAGGAAACTTTTCACATACCAACTACTCGCATCTTCTGATGAATCTAGCAGGCTTGTGGATCATCAGCTACCTGTTTCAACCGAGTAAAAAACAGCTTGTTGTTGCTTTGCTTGTGATCAGTTTAGTGACTGGCGTCGCTCTGTTGTTTTCAAGTATTCAGATCTACGTTGGCCTATCTGGCACTTTGCATGGGTTGTTTGGCTTATTCGCGCTCAGTGAGGCTTTAAACGGTAGGAGATCAAGTTGGCTGTTAGTATTGGGATTAATCGCTAAAATCGCTTGGGAGCAGCTTATTGGCCCTTCTAGCACCACTGGCGAACTGATTAATGCTCGTGTCGCCATTGAAGCCCACCTAGCAGGTGCACTGGCTGGAGGCTTCATGGCTGTCGTGTTATTTATAACGGATAGAAAAACGAATCAAAGTTGAATTCTTTCGCGGTTCTTTTCAACCGTCGCTTCACCTATCCCTTTGACACTCACCAAATCATTAGCAGTAGTAAATGCCCCGTTCTGATCTCTGTAATCGACGATTTCTTTGGCTTTCTTGTCACCCACGCCAACCAATAGTGCTGAAAGTTCTTCTGCCGTCGCGGTATTGATGTTGACCGTAATCTCAATGCCTTCGTAAAGCTCAGCCTTGGTTGGGCTGTCTGCAAACACGGCAGGGCTTAAGAGCATCAGAAATGAAAGAATTAGTGTTGAATATATCGTGCGCATAAATAGTTCCTTTGTTCAAAAAACGTAACTTATGCATTTGCCGCGCTAGATAACACAATCACCAGATAAAAATAAAGCGGATCACCTAAGTGACCCGCTTCGTTATACATCTTATTTTCATCAGCTTGTTTGTTGGCTCACAAATCTGAATTAAAGCCTAACAATCACGTGTTGATTTCAGTAGTAAGCTCTAACTTGAGCTTGCTACTGAGGTAATCAAACGCTTACTGACCTTGACCCACTACGTAGTATTCAACGTCTGCGTTTTTACGAAGTACGTTTAATACGTTAGTCAGGTCTTGCTGGTTACCAACTCGCTCCAACTGTGCACCAATTTGAGTGCTGTAGGCTGGGTTGATCTCAGCCGTTACTTTAGAAAGCTCAACAACAACGATATTACCGTCTTGGTCTTTAGATTGACCGAACACAGCTTGACCTGCTTCTGGTTTCGCTAGAGCGAATACAGATGCCGCTAATGGCGAGTTACGGTCAATCGTTTCAAGTTCAGTGAACTCAAGGTTGTTGTCCGCTAGTACTGCTTCATTGCCTTGCTCAAGTTCGTTCACTAGAGAAACACCTAGCTCAACCGCTTGCTGCTCTGCTTGTACAGCAGACAGTGCAGCGACAACTTGATCTTTCACTTCAGCTAGAGGAAGAACTGTCTCATCACGAGTCTCTTCTACACGAACAACAATTACGTGCTCAGGTGCAACTTCGATAACTTCCGAGTTTAGACCGTCTTCTTTCACTTCAGGGCTCAAGATAGCTTGCATAACTGCAGGCGTCATCAGAACTTCTGGAGCGTCAACTTGAGAGATGAAATCTGTCGTTGTGATCTTCGCGTTGATAGCTTCTGCAGAATCAACTAGAGAATCTGGGAATTCAAACGCTACTTTTTCTAGCTCAGTTTGTTGCTCGTAGAACTGATCAACTGCGTGTTGGTCTAGAAGCTCTGTCTTAATCTCTGCCGCTACTTCAGTGTAAGGCTGAGCTTGAGACGCTTTTAGTTCGTCTAGCTTGATGATGTGGTAGCCGAAATCAGATTTAACTAGGCCAGTAGTATCGCCAATATTCTCAAGAGCGAAAGCCGCGTCTTCGAATGCAGGGTCCATAACATCGCGCTCAATCCAACCTAGGTCACCGCCAACGTCTGCACTACCGAAGTCGTCAGATTTCTCTTCCGCTAGCGTAGCAAAATCAGCGCCTGCATTTAGCTCGTCTAGGATTGCCTGAGCTTTCGCTTCGTCATCGCCTTGAACTAGGATGTGGCTAACTTTACGTTGCTCTTCCGTTGAGTACTTGTCTAGGTGCTCTTGGTAGTATTTCTGTGCTTCTTCATCGCTTACTTCAAGCTGAGACTTAAGCGCTTCAGCAGAAAGCTCAATGTAAGATACCTTAGCTTGCTCTGGACGAGTGTAAGCTGCTGGGTTCTCTTGGTAGTACTGTTCGATTTGCTCGTCAGTTAACTCGATGTCTTTTGCAAGGTCAGCAACAGACAGTGTCACTGTGCGAATGTCACGAGTTTGTGCGATAAGCTTGCTCTGAGTATCGATTTCGCCCTGAAGAACGAATTCACTGCCTTGAAGTGCAGTCACAAGCTGGTTGCGCATAAGGTCACGACGCATGTATTCAGCGAAGCTCTCTGCGCTGAAACCTGCACGACGTAGTGCCGATTGGTAAACTTCTTGGTCGAATTGACCCGCCGTTTGGAACTGAGGCATTTCTAGAATCATGGTGCGGATTTGAGAATCACTGATTCGTAGGCCTAGAGACTCAGCTTGCTGCTCAAGCAGTACGTCATTGATCATGCGATCAAGTACTGATTTACGGAAAGACTCTACGTAAGCAGGGTCTGCAAGCATTTGCGCGAAGTAATCGCCAAGTTGAGACTGCATACGATTACGTTCGTTTTGGTAAGCCTGTTCGAACTCACCACGAGCAATTTCTGTGTTGCCAACTTTAGCTGCTGCGTTGTTACCGCCACCGGTGATGTAGCTGCCTACACCTGCGAATACGAATGACAGGATAATCAACCCAAGGATAATTTTTACCGCGATGCTATTCACGCCTTCGCGTAATCGATCCATCATAATTTAAGTGCTCTCCGGATATGAAGCATTGGCTTCAAAATAAAAATCTATTCACGCGATATTATCAGAAAAAGAAATGCGCATCAGTAGGATGCGCATAATTTAAATAAGTTCAATGTGCTTTGTACACATACTGTTTAAGAATGAAACATCATTTTTCAAACAGTAAACGCATTTTACTGCCTTCCCCTCTTAAATGGAGGTTTCAGCAGTGAAAATTAGTTACATGCGTCTTTAAGTGCTTTACCCGCTTTGAAGCCAGGTACTTTAGCTTCTGCGATTTGGATCTCTTCACCAGTTTTTGGGTTACGACCTGTACGAGCAGCACGAGTACGAACACTGAAAGTACCAAAGCCAACAAGTGCAACTTGGTCACCAGATTGTAGCGTTGTGCCAACTGCTTCGATGAATGCGTCTAGAGCGCGGCCAGCTGAAGCTTTAGAGATGTCTGCGTTTTCTGCGATTGATTCTACTAGTTGTGTTTTATTCACTGTTTTTCCCCTATGTGTCATCTGTGACTACTTCTGATGACTGTACGTTCCATTTTGGTTTTAATTTAGCCGCAAGCCTTATTGCAAAAGGGCTGCCGCTTTGATCAATAACTTAGCGTCCAAAAAAAACGCTGACAAGCCTTTTCGGGCCTATCAGCGTAATTCTTTACTTATTTTTGCTATGCATCACTATTTTTTCACGTCAAACTCGACCCCTGACGGATCTCGTTCTAGCGCGACTTTGAGTACTTCATCAATCCACTGAACCGGGATCACCTTCAAGTCAGCGATTACGTTGTCTGGAATCTCTTCCAAATCACGCTCATTGTCTTTAGGGATCAGTACAGTTTTGATGCCGCCACGGTGTGCAGCAAGCAGTTTTTCTTTCAAGCCACCGATAGGTAAAACTTCACCACGAAGGGTAATTTCACCTGTCATACCGACCTCTGCTTTAACCGGGTTACCCGTCAAGCTAGAGACAAGTGCAGTACACATTGCGATACCCGCACTCGGGCCATCTTTCGGTGTAGCACCTTCTGGTACGTGAACGTGAATGTCACGTTTTTCGTAGAAATCTGAGTTGATACCCAGTTTTTCAGCACGAGAACGAACCACTGTCATTGCCGCTTGAATCGACTCTTTCATCACGTCGCCAAGTGAGCCAGTTTGCGTTAGCTTACCTTTGCCCGGCATTGCTTCGGTCTCGATAGTCAGTAGATCACCACCCACTTGAGTCCACGCTAGGCCTGTTACTTGACCGATACGGTTGCTTTCATCCGCTTTACCGAAGTCGTGGCGTTGAACACCTAAGTACTCTTTCAGGTTATCAATGTTAACCGTTACAGACTTAAGATCGCTGTCTAGCAAGATGTTCTTCACTGCTTTACGACAGATTTTTGAGATTTCACGCTCTAGGCTACGTACACCCGCTTCACGCGTGTAGTAACGAATGATGCCGATGATTGCAGAGTCTTCAATCTCAATTTCATGAGGCTTAAGACCGTTGCGTTGAACTTGCTTGTCCAGTAAATGGCTCTTAGCAATGTTCAGCTTCTCATCTTCTGTGTAACCAGATAGACGAATCACTTCCATACGGTCCAGTAGAGGCCCAGGAATGTCCATCGAGTTCGATGTTGCCACGAACATAACATCTGACAGATCGTAATCTACTTCTAGGTAGTGATCGTTAAATGCGTTGTTTTGTTCTGGATCTAGAACTTCTAGAAGTGCTGAAGATGGGTCGCCACGCATATCAGAAGACATCTTATCGATCTCATCTAATAGGAACAGTGGGTTCTTAACACCAACTTTAGACATCTTCTGGATCAGTTTACCCGGAAGTGAACCGATGTACGTACGACGGTGACCACGAATCTCAGCTTCATCACGAACGCCACCAAGTGCCATACGCGTGTACTTACGACCCGTTGCCGCAGCAATCGAACGACCTAGCGAGGTTTTACCTACACCAGGAGGACCAACAAGACAAAGGATTGGGCCTTTTAGCTTGTTGATACGGTTTTGTACTGCCAAGTATTCAAGAATACGTTCTTTAACACGCTCTAAGCCGTAGTGGTCTTCGTTTAAGATCTCTTCCGCTTTCGCTAGATTCTTTTTCACTTTTGAACGCTTAGCCCAAGGAACGCCCACCATCCAATCAATGTAGCTACGTACTACTGTTGCTTCAGCAGACATTGGCGACATCATTTTCAGTTTTTGCAGTTCTTGCTCGGTTTTTTCACGAGCTTCTTGAGGCATCTTAGAGTCTTCGATCTTCTTCTTCAGAGTCTCGAATTCATCAGGAGCGTCGTCCATCTCGCCAAGTTCTTTCTGAATCGCTTTCATTTGCTCATTCAGGTAGTACTCACGCTGAGATTTTTCCATTTGCTTCTTAACGCGGCCACGAATGCGTTTTTCAACTTGCAAGATGTCAATTTCTGACTCCATTTGGCCCATCAAGAATTCCAGACGTTCAGTCACATCTAAGATTTCTAGAACGTGCTGCTTGTCTACCAGTTTAAGTGGCATGTGTGCAGCAATCGTATCAGCAAGGCGAGCTGCCTCATCAATACCGTTCAGAGATGTTAGAACTTCTGGTGGAATCTTTTTGTTCAGCTTAATAAAGCCTTCGAATTGATTGATCGCGCTGCGAACAACCACTTCTTGTTCTTTTTCGTCAAGTTCTGAGGTTACAACGTATTCTGCGTCCGCTAAGAAAAACTCACTTTCTTTGAATTGGTGAATTTTTGCACGCTGCTGACCTTCGACAAGCACTTTAACAGTACCATCAGGGAGCTTTAGTAACTGAAGAATGGTAGCGACAGTACCTACTTTAAATAGGTCGTCAATTGAAGGCTCATCAGTGTCCGCTTCTTTCTGCGCTACAAGTAGTACTTGTTTGTTAGCTTCCATTGCCGATTCAAGGCAAGTAATCGATTTTTCACGACCAACAAACAATGGAATAACCATGTGTGGGTAAACCACTACATCACGTAGAGGTAGCACGGGGATTTCGATACGCTCGGAACGTTCCAAGTTCATATATTTCTCTCTTCCGCTTTAACTTATAAAGCAGTATATGGGGCTTAAACGACTGGATTCAATGGAAGAATAAAAAAAAGGAGGTAATTGCTTACCTCCTTTTTCAATTTGAGTGACTTGTCTAAAAAAGACCTACTCTGCAACAGCTGCTTGGTTATCTGAGTTGCTGTAAATTAATAGTGGTTCTGACTCACCATTAATTACCGACTCATCAATCACAACCTTGCTTACATCAGTTGAAGATGGCAGTTCGTACATAGTTTCTAGTAGAACACCCTCCAAGATAGAGCGTAGACCACGAGCACCCGTTTTACGGTTCATTGCTTTCTTAGCAATGGCACGTAAAGCGTCTTCACGGAATTCTAGCTCTGTATCCTCAAGCTCAAATAATGCTGCGTACTGTTTTGTAAGTGCATTCTTTGGCTCACATAGGATTTGGATTAGCGCTTCTTCATCAAGCTCTGTCAGTGTTGTTGTCACAGGTAGACGACCAATGAATTCTGGAATCAGACCATATTTCACTAGATCTTCAGGTTCTACTTGAGTGAACAATTCACCGATAGTTTTGGTTTCATCTTTTGAACGCACTTCTGCGCCAAAGCCGATACCTGAACCTGTTTCTACACGCTGTTCAATCACTTTATCTAGGCCTGCAAACGCACCACCACAGATAAATAAGATCTTAGACGTGTCCACTTGCAAGAACTCTTGCTGTGGATGCTTACGACCACCTTGAGGTGGAACTGAAGCTACTGTACCTTCAACAAGTTTTAGTAGAGCTTGCTGTACACCTTCACCAGACACGTCACGCGTGATTGATGGGTTTTCAGCTTTACGAGAAATCTTGTCGATTTCATCGATGTAAACAATGCCGCGTTCCGCTTTCGCTACGTCGTAATCACATTTCTGAAGCAACTTCTGGATGATGTTTTCAACATCTTCGCCCACGTAACCCGCTTCGGTTAGTGTTGTTGCGTCTGCCATTGTGAAAGGAACGTCTAGGAAACGAGCCAATGTTTCAGCCAGTAGTGTTTTACCACTACCAGTAGGACCGATAAGAAGAATGTTACTCTTACCTAGCTCTACGCCTTCAGCTGTCGTATCACCATTACGTAAACGCTTGTAGTGGTTATAAACTGCAACTGCTAGCACTTTCTTCGCGTATTCTTGACCGATTACATAGTCGTCAAGATGCTCACGAATCTCACGCGGCGTTGGCAGCGATTCCGATTCTTTCTTAGGAAGAACATCTTTAATTTCTTCACGAATAATGTCGTTACAAAGATCGACACATTCATCACAAATGTAAACAGAAGGACCTGCGATTAACTTGCGAACTTCGTGTTGGCTTTTGCCACAGAAAGAGCAGTAAAGCAGTTTACCGCTACCACCCTCTTTGCTTTTATCTGTCATTCGCTAACCTCTTAGCCTTAACTCTCTATGCTTGAGTGTATATCAATTTGAATCACTTTGCGTTAAACAATTGCCCTGCAATTATTGACCGCGGTGATTAAGAACTGAATCCACCAAGCCGTATTCTACTGCTTGATCAGCAGACATGAAGTTATCACGATCTGTATCGCGCTCAACAACTTCTAGAGGCTGACCAGTGTGCTCTGCCAATAGTTTGTTTAGCTTTTGTTTGATCGTTAGGATCTCTTGCGCGTGAATTTGAATATCAGACGCTTGGCCTTGGAAGCCGCCAAGTGGCTGGTGAATCATTACACGTGAGTTTGGAAGCACGTGACGCTTACCAGGAGTACCACCCGCTAGTAAGAATGCACCCATAGAGCAAGCTTGCCCCATACATACTGTGCTCACGTTTGGCTTGATGAACTGCATTGTGTCGTAGATAGACATGCCTGCTGTTACGCTACCGCCAGGTGAGTTGATGTAAAGATAGATATCTTTGTCTGGGTTTTCTGATTCCAAGAAAAGCAGTTGAGCCACGACAAGATTTGCCATGTGGTCTTCCACTTGACCTGTTAAGAAAATGATACGTTCTTTTAATAGACGAGAATAAATATCGTAAGAACGTTCACCACGGGAAGTCTGTTCAACCACCATAGGAACTAGTGCGTCCATAATCGATGGCATTGTATTTTTTTCTTGGTAGCTCATATTCTTATGTCCCTAAAATAAATGGCCCGAATGATTAAATCATACGGACCATTGTTAGCAGAATTGTTGACCGTACGTCAACCTTCTACGTCAGATATTACTATATTAAGCAGGTTGCTGATTCATTAGCTCGTTGAAGCTAACTTCTTTATCAGAAACTTGAGCTTTAGCGATGATTGCATCAATAGCTTGCTCTTCTAGAGCAACGTTGCGCATGTTGTTCATCATTTGCTCGTTTTGCTCGTAGTAAGCAATAACTTCTGTTGGATCTTCGTATGCTGTAGCCATCTCTTCGATGATAGCTTTAACTTTCTCGTCGTCAGCTTTTAGCTCTTCAGTCTTGATTACTTCACCAAGTAGAAGACCTACAACTACGCGACGTTTAGCTTGCTCTTCGAACAGCTCACGTGGAAGTTGGTCAGCAGCTTCAGTGTTGCCACCGAAACGTTGAGCAGCTTGTTGACGTAGAACACCGATCTCTTGATCGATTAGAGCAGAAGGTACGTCGATGTTGTTTTCGTTAACTAGACCGTCGATAGCTTGCTCTTTGATGCGGTTCTTAACAGCTTGCTTAAGCTCACGCTCCATGTTCTTACGAACTTCAGCTTTAAGACCTTCAACGCCGTCAGTTGCGCCGAACTTAGCAACGAATTCTTCGTTTAGTTCTGGAAGTTCACGAGCTTCAACTTTGTTCAGCTTGATAGAGAACTTAGCTGCTTTACCTTTTAGGTTTTCAGCGTGGTAATCTTCTGGGAAGTTTACGTCGATTTCGAATTCCATACCTGCTGTTTTACCAACGATACCGTCTTCGAAGCCAGGGATCATGCGACCAGCGCCCATCTCTAGTGGGAAGTTCTCAGCTTTGCCGCCTTCAAACTCTTCACCGTCGATAGAACCAACGAAGTCGATAGTTGCACGAGAACCAGCGTCAGCAGCAGCTTCAACTTCAGTCCAAGTTGCTTGTTGCTTACGTAGAGTTTCGATCATCTCTTCAACGTCAGCTTCTTTAACTTCTACTGCTGGTTTCTCAACAGTGATGTTTTCTAGACCTTTCAGCTCAACTTCTGGGTAAACTTCAAAAGTTGCGTTGAATACTAGGTCAGCGCCTTCGTTGTTTTCAACTGGTGCGAAAGTAGGTGCGCCAGCTGGGTTGATTTTCTCTTTAACGATCGCTTCGATGAAGTGACGTTGCATTACTTCGCCCATCACGTCTTGACGTACTGCTTTGCCGTACATTTTAGCAACCATCTTCATTGGCACTTTGCCTTTACGGAAACCATCGAAACGACGGTTTTTCGCGATGTTGCGTAGTTCAGCTGTAACTGCATCTTCGATGTTAGCAGCAGGAACAGTAATATTAAGACGGCGCTCTAGGCCTTCTAGCGTTTCAACAGTAACTTGCATTATATAAACCTCAAAACTGGCTCAGTAATCTGAGCATATGAGCCGTAACTTAGCTTTAATTCAAAAGCAGACGTTGTTGGCTGCATCCTTGTGTAGTGCTCTATCCGAACACCTAATTTAAAATCGAGCATTGATGTCTGAATTGATTATTCAACCAAACACCAGACTAATCAGCGATATCTTCGTTCTTCACACGTCGATTAAAACGCAATAAAGCTTGTTTTCAGAAACAAGAAAGGTATCTCCGATTAGCCTCAGGACAGAAATTTTAGACGCGACATTCTAGCGATCTGTTTAATCTCTGTCGAGCCGTTCACCTCTGCATGATGATGAATGCTCTAAATTCGTCCAACTAAGTGATACAAAAACGATCAAATCATCACTTAGCACAACAGAAATGGGGACAATAGCGACTTTTTCAAGGGAATCGAGGGCTTTTTTTGCTAAAAACCTTAAAAAGAGATCTTGCTCTTGTTTTACCCCTCAGAGTCGATAACTTTTTCAACAATCCCCGTTACAAACCCTTAACCTACATCCATCTGTTCACTCTCTGCTTTCAGCAAAAACTACCGCTATTTGCTACCATAAACGAGAGAAGACAGGCTTGATTGTTTACCAAAGAAATCAGCGGAGAGCCTTCATGTTTCAAGCTTTTAAAATCCCAATACTGTTAATGGTCACATACAGTTTACTGATGGTGTTTGGCGGTCATTGGGTGTGGAGCACGAGCCATGAAAGTTTGTTAAATGATCATCAATCTAAGCTGGACCGCTTTTCTGTTCATATTTCAAGCCAATTGGATAAGTTCGCGCACATTCCCGAGCTGCTTTCAAAAGACAAAGAGCTGGTCGATGCCCTGCACTCTCCAAGTAACTCTGCGCAAATCGAACTCACTAATCGTTATCTAGAGCACGTAAACTCGGTGATTCAAGCATCCGACACCTACCTACTAGACAGTATCGGCACCACCATTGCAGCCAGTAACTGGAATCAACCGCGTTCTTTTATTCGTCGTAACTTTGCTTTCCGCCCCTACTTTCAAGAAGCGATTATTGGCAATGAAAATCAATATTTTGCGCTAGGTTCAACCTCTGGAAAGCGAGGCTATTATTATTCTTACCCCGTCTCCTATGCCGCCGAGATTATTGGCGTCATTGTCGTAAAGATGGATTTATCGCTGATTGAAGCAAGTTGGAAAGGCAAACAGAGTTTTTTTGTTGCTGACGATAAAGATCAAATTGTATTTATGTCGAGTAACCCTGAGTGGCTGTTCAAAAGCCTTCAGCCGCTAAGCGAAGTACAACACACTCGAATTCAAGAAAGCAGGCAGTATCTCGATACAAAAATAGAAAGCCTGCACTTCTCCGGCGATTTAGACAGTGCCACCAGTCGTATTGAGTCGCCACACAAACTCGTCCAAGAGCAGTTCTTTAGTTCTTCGCGTTTCCTAGCCGAACCAAGACTCACCATACGGGTATTTTCTCCAACCCACTTAGTTTGGTGGGACTTGGTTGCTTACCTTGTTGTTTTGAGCCTAATCTTTGCGATTATTTATCTAACAATGCAGCTCAACCACCATAGACAACAAAGACGAGCACAGATAGACAGGCTGCAATCCGAAGCCAAGCAAAAACTCGAATTTCAAGTGCTTGAACGTACATCGGAGTTACATGTTGAGATCAAACACCGTATCGAAACCGAGCATGTTCTGAGGCAAACCCAAGACGAGCTCATCCAAGCCGCCAAACTAGCAGTGCTAGGGCAGATGTCAGCGAGCATCAGTCACGAACTGAATAACCCGCTTGCCGCGATTCGCAGTTATGCCGACAACGGCCGATTGTTTCTTGCCAAAGAAAAAACCGATCGTGTCGATGACAATCTATCGCGAATCTCGGCACTCACTGATCGTATGGCGAAAATCAGCCACCAGCTTCGCTCGTTCGCCAAAAAATCTACTGCGGAAGAGCTACACACCTTACAAATACTCCCAGTTTTACATTCATCGAAAGAGCTGATGAAGCCACAACTCAAGAGCGAGCGAGTTAAGGTCAACGAACTCCCTGAGACCTTTGATGCTTGCGTGCTCGCCAACGCCATTCAACTGGAACAGGTGATCATTAACCTGCTGACCAACGCGATTCAGGCGGTGGAACAACAAGATGACAAACAATTAGCTATTCTGTTAGAGATTAGAGAGTCCGACCATCAACAGGCCAATACCTTGTTGATTCATGTCGATGATAACGGCCCCGGCTTCACCTCCCCTTCGAACGGAAACTTTTTTGAACCCTTTCATACCACCAAGAAAAACGGACTTGGACTTGGACTATCGATTTCTCAACAAATAATCAGCGGAATAAATGGCAAGCTCGTTACCGGTAGTAGCCCTCAAGGCGGTGCTCGATTCAGCATAGAGCTGCCCCTTGTTGAACAAGAACAGCAAGCAAAAACTCAGCAATAACCAGAATACAAAGAAGTAAAGGAATCACTATGTGTCACGTCTATTTCATTGATGATGAATCCGACCTAAGAATGGCGATAGAACAGAGCTTCGAGCTCGCTAACATTGATGCCGAATTCTTTCCCGACGCGGAGTCTGCTCTGCTCGCGATTCAAGAAAACGGCTTACCTCACGTGATCATCACTGATATCTGTTTACCGGGTCTATCCGGGCATGATCTGCTCAACACCGTAATGCACAAAGACAAAGAGATCCCTGTGATCATGATTACTGGTCACGGCGATATTTCAATGGCCGTTCAAGCCATCCAATACGGCGCCTATGACTTCATTGAAAAACCTTTCGCTAATGAACGCCTAGTCGAAACCACTAAGCGAGCGATAGAAAAACGTCAGCTCACCCTCGAGAACCTTGAGTTAAAACGTTCACTTAAAGCCAGCCAAGCACTTGGTCCAAGGATCATTGGTGACACGCAATCAATGACGGAGCTGCGGTCTATCATCACTCACGTTGCCGATACCAATGCCGACATATTGCTATTTGGCGAAACAGGCACTGGCAAAGAATTAGTTGCACGCTCTCTGCATGAACAAAGCAGCAGGCGAGAACAAAACTTCGTCGCAGTCAACTGCGGCGCAGTACCTGAAAATCTGATTGAGAGTGAACTGTATGGCCATGAGAAAGGGGCATTCACTGGCGCAGAAAGCAAACGTGTCGGTAAATTTGAATTTGCTCAGGGCGGAACTCTATTCTTAGATGAAATTGAGTCCATGCCAATGCAGGCACAAATTCGCCTGTTGCGCGTCTTGCAAGAACGCGTCATCGAAAGGGTTGGGTCTAATGGTTTAGTCCCTCTAGACATTCGAGTGATTGCGGCAACTAAAGTCGACCTAAAGAAAGCCGCTGAAGAAGGCACTTTCCGCCAAGACCTCTATTATCGACTCAATGTTGTGACCTTAGATTTACCGCCGTTAAGAAGCCGACAAGAAGATATCCCAGCACTCTTCCACCACTTCCTACTGGTCGCTGCGGCGCGTTATGGCAAGACTGCCCCTGCCCTTCCACAAAAGGAGCTGCACGCACTTTTGGCTCATGATTGGCCGGGAAATGTTCGAGAATTACGTAATACTGCAGAGCGTTTTGTACTTTTAGGTAAGCTTTCTCACTTATCAGACAGCGCCACTGAAACTACTCAAGAACTGTCTTTGGCAGAATTGGTATCTGACTTTGAAAAAAATACGTTGAAGCAGGCACTTATTGAATGCAATGGCAGTATAAAAGAGACCATGGAGAGGCTGCAATTACCGAGGAAAACCCTCTACGATAAGATGCAAAAGCACCAGCTAACGAAAGAATCTTATAAGGTAGAACCAAACTAAATTAGATTTGGGAGCAAGATCACATATACTTATTTCGACAACAGGATGTTATGCAATAAATATAATAAGGAAGTGGTTATGGGTGAGAAAACAAAAGTGCCATCGATTACCGATACTTTCGAGATAGATGGTATTTTTTATGCTGACAATCATGTCGATCTACACACGCCAGAATTAGAGGCAAAACGCGCTTTGTATGAGCAGATAAAGCCTCATTCAAATCGTGGCAGAAATATAGATGAGGAGGTCTAGCGACCTCCTCATTTTTTATGGATTAAATTCCATGTCAGTGAATGACTCAAATAGCTACTTGGTTATGATCTCTGGTCCCATCAAGGTGGTTGGTAACCATGTTGATACCCAAGGTACGTAAGTGACGATAATCAGGAATAAGAACATCACCCCAACCCACGGCAATGCGGCTTTTACCACGTTCATCATCGACATCTTCGCGACACCTGCGGTCACAAACAAATTGAGCCCGACAGGCGGCGTTATCATCCCTATCTCCATGTTCACCACCATCATGATACCTAGGTGAATTGGGTCGATACCGAGCGCAATTGCAATTGGGAATACCAAAGGAGCAACGATGATCAGCAAGCCTGATGGCTCCATGAACTGCCCACCAATCAAGAGTAAAACGTTTACTACAATCAAAAAGGTGATCGGACCCAAGCCCGCAGATAGCATAGACTCAGTGATCATTTGAGGAATGCGTTCTTCGGTCAGTACATGCTTAAGAATCAGAGCATTGGCAATGATAAACAGCAGCATGATCGTCAGCTTGCCTGCATCGTAAAGTGTGTCTTTGGTGTCTTTATGGAAAAACGTTTGGAACACCTTAACCAAAGCAGGCTTTGTATTGTTCTTGTCAGCGAAAGGCCCCATATCTTTATAGATAAAGTTGGCAATGAAGAAGGCATACACCGCAGCCACTGCCGCCGCTTCTGTCGGAGTAAAGATGCCGCCGTAGATACCACCTAGAATGATGACAATCAGCAGCAAGCCCCAGCTCGCATCTTTCGCAGCTGCGAACATCTCGCCCCAGCCCACAAATGGCTGTGCCGGAATCTTCTTAATACGTGCTGCGATGTAGATAGCAATCATCAACATCACACCCGCCAGCAAACCAGGAATAACGCCACCTAAGAACATACGACCTACCGATACATCGGTCGCAGCCGCGTAAACCACCATCACGATGGACGGTGGAATCAAGATCCCCAACGTACCTGCGTTACAGATAACCCCTGCCGCGAACTCTTTTGAGTAGCCGTTTTTGATCATACCTGCGATAACGATACTACCGATCGCCACTACCGTTGCAGGAGATGAACCAGAAAGGGCTGCGAACATCATACATGCCACAACCGACGCCATCGCCAAGCCGCCGCGGAACCAACCCACCATCGCGATAGCAAAACGGATAATACGTTTCGCCACGCCACCAGTAGACATAAAGCTAGAGGCCAAGATAAAGAAAGGAATCGCTAAGAGTGTGTAGTGGCCTGCAAATGCATTAAACAGCGTTTGTGCGACTGAAGCTAATGACGCATCTGAGTGCATCAATAAGAATATTACGCTCGATAAACCGAGGGAAATTGCAATTGGTACACCGACCAACATGAAAGCAATTACCATTAAAAATAGAAATAACATTGCCATGATTAGTCTTCCTTACCGTTAGATTTTGTACTCGACTCATTCGCTTTGTTCTGCGGAGTCGAATTCAATACCGCTGTTGCATCTTCGTCAGGGCCCGCTAGCACGTCTGCTTTCAGCGCATCCAGCTCTTCTTCGGCTTCGTGTCCTGCAATCATGCGGTCAAGCTTGCCTGTGACGACTTGGTAAGCAACTTGAGCAAAACGGAACGTTAGCATTGCCATACCAATCGGCAGCGCCATATAAGGAATAAAACGTGGCAGTTTCTCGTATCGCTCGCCTTCATTCAGCCAGTCAGCAAGAAACTGAAGCATCTCTGGCATTGGAATATCGTCGGTCTCGTACCATGCGCGATCGGTCGCGAATGGGTACCAATAATTCCAAGAACCGATAAGAAGTAAGATTGAAAATGCTAGGCAGCTTGTCACGGCGATGAGCGCATACACTTTGCGTAGCTTTTCTGGGGCAAGGTTGATGATCACATCAACACCAATGTGGAAGTGTTTTTTAACGCCATAAGATGCGCCCACTAACACCATCCAAGCAAACATGAACACGGTCAGTTCCAGTGCCCATAAGATGTTGTCATTGAATGCGTATCGAAATACCACGTTGGCAAAAGTAAGTAGCGTCATTGCGCCAAGGAAAAATGCGATTAGTGACTCTTCAATCACATCCGTAACTCTTCCGACTTTGGAAAAAAGAGAGGTTTCCAGTGCTGATTCGCTAGAATTTGGTTGTTCCATTTGAGGCTTTTCCATAATTGACTCCGCTTATAATTGTTTTAATAAGGAGTGACGAATACTCGCCACTCCCTTAGCGGTGTTATTGGTTTGAAGCTAACGCTGCATCGATAAGGTCTGAACCGATGTCTTTTTCAAACTTCTTCCATACTGGTTGAAGTGCAGCTACCCATGCTTCACGCTGTTCAGGCGTAAGTGTACGAACCTCACCACCCGCTTCGATGATGTTGTTTTTGTTCGCTAGGTTAACTTTTGAAGATTCTGCGTTACGCGTCTCAGACACTTCTTGAACGATAGTGCCAAGCTGTGTGCGTACATCTTCAGGTAGGTCTTTCCAGAAGTCGTTTGACGTTACAACTAGGTAATCCAAGATACCGTGATTAGTTTCGGTCACGCCGTCTTGTACTTCAAAGAACTTCTTACCGTAGATGTTTGACCATGTGTTCTCTTGACCATCGATAACTTTAGTTTGCAAGCCACCGTACACTTCTTTGAAAGACATCTTCTGTGGGTTAGCGCCTAGTTGTTCAAACTGAGCCACCAATACATCCGATGCTTGAACACGGAATTTCAAACCTTTTGCATCTTCAGGGCTGATAAGAGGTTTGTTCGCCGACATCTGTTTCATGCCATTGTGCCAAAACGCAAGACCTTGCAGGCCACGACGCTTCATCGCGTTCTTCAGCTTTTCACCAGATTCTGAGTTTTGGAAACGGTCAACGGCTTCTACGTCTTCAAATAGGAAAGGAAGGTCAAAAATGCGGTATTTCTTAGTGAACTTCTCAAATTTTGACAGCGATGGCGCCGCCATTTGAACATCACCATTTAACAGGGCTTCCAGTACCTTATTATCATCGTAAAGTGTTGAGTTAGGGAAAACTTGCATACAAGCTTTTCCATTCATTTCTGTGTTTACTCGCTCTTCCAGTAAAGAAGCGGCGATGCCTTTCGGGTGCTTATCGGTATTGGTTACATGACTGAATTTAATCACGATTTCACCAGGGTCACAGTTTGCAGCTGCATTAAAACTTGTGAGCGCCAGAGCAGATACAGACAGCAGGGTAAGAGGCTTAAACATTATTATTCTCCTTAGTAAACAAAACAGCCCTTCAATGGGAACTGCGTGCATTCACTAAGGCAATTAGCGCGCCACATTGACACAAATCATTAACAACCCTTTAACCATAAGGCTTCATGATATCTGCCTGCTGCAATCACCAACTCGCTGCAAAAATCAATGGGTGGGAAATGACACATAGAATATTTGTAAATGGGTGGGAGTTGACCAACGCATCACTAATGGATACGGCCGAATGAGGTCTGACCAAGAGCCACATTGCCGATGATACCTTGAAGTAATTTCGACCTATCCTGTAGAGTGCTGCACAACTTAGTCAGATTTACTGATCCACTACTTACCAAGAGTTGCTACCCATGAGTCAGATCTACCATCACCCAGTACAGATTTACTACGAAGATACCGATCACTCAGGTGTGGTTTATCACCCTAACTTTCTTAAATACTTTGAGCGTGCGCGCGAGCATGTGTTGGGCAGCGATAAACTGGCAGAGTTGTGGAATGAACATGGACTGGGGTTTGCGGTGTATAAAGCTAATATGACCTTTCAAGACGGCGTTGAGTTCGCAGAGATCTGCGATATCCGAACCTCTTTTGAGCTCGATGGCAAATACAAAACCTTATGGCGACAAGAGGTATGGCGTAAAGATGCAACCAAACCTGCCGTGATTGGTGATATCGAGATGGTTTGCCTAGATAAAGACAAACAACTTCAGCCTGTACCCGCAGAAGTATTAAAAGCGATGCTTCGCGAAACGAGTTAGCCAATATTACGAATGGCTGAGAGCGAGCCGTGTTCAAGATTAGAAGCTAAAGGTTCTAGTGTAACGAACGTAAACTCAGCCAAGTAGCTTCGATTTGGGGAAGCACTTAATCTCTAATTGCATAGGAAGCGTTGCACCACCAAGCGTCACGGCAAATCGAAACTGGTTATCCAGCCTTCCTAAACTGCATTGCCAATCTGTTGAAGTATTGTCATTTTCCGCAGCATCCAACCCTACACCGTTATGGACAATGATTCCTCCATGTAACTCTGGTCGTAAACCCGACGAATGAACTGGCAGCGTTTGTTGAGTTAGATTGGAAAAATCGAACGAAAAACTTTTCAATGATGTGACCAACCCCTTACCTGTCGCTTTGATGTACGACTCTTTCAGTGCCCACAAATCAAAAAAACGTTCTCTTTGAGATACCTCATCCAGCTCGAGTAAATCGTTAATCTCAAATTCCGAAAAGTAATGCTTCATGATCGCCGCGATGTTGGTCGAGCTTCTTGCATGTTCTATATCCACCCCAAGCTGTAGTGGTTGCCCTTTCGTTCGGCAGACAGCAATCAGTAAATGATCTTGACTGTGGCTAATATTGAAATTCAGTCCGGTTTTGTGTTGCTGCTCTGCAATCAAGCTTGGTTTGCCTTTTTCACCATACTCAAATCGCCACTCTTCAGCCGTCAAATCAGAGTAGATCGACAGAACCTCTCGTAAGTAGTTACGAACATAGAGCGCTTGGATCTGAGATGAAGGCATTCGATAACGCTCAACCTTAGCGACTTCATCGTCGGTCAGTTTCTGTTTAAGGCACGACACATGATCAGTACCTTCATCCAAATTGCTTAGAGAACAAAGCCACAAATCAACGACTGGTGTTTCCATCTTTTGAGCACTCACTTCTTAAAAATCACTATTCATAAAGCCATCAATAAAACATCAAAACGAACAAATTTAACTCACCTATGTTTTGAGAGAAACATAGAGAATTTGGGCAGGAAACACCCTTCATATGCGGACTTAAAACTAATTTTTCAAATAATAACAAATTAAAACACAGATCACACTTAGCCTTACGGAACAGGCATCTATTAAATGTTACTTACAAAAATCTGACATAGATCTCACCAAGTAAAAAAATAGAGTATAAACACTAAAAAACTACTCATATCCATTAATTATCAATAAGTTAATTTCATTAAAAATACAAAAAACAAAAGTTCAGTAAAATCATCTGGTCTGAACAGATCATAGTGGCCTCTGGGAGCATTGTATCGGCCACTCACCTCGGGTAGCCTGCTCAACCATTAAACAAATTCACACGTTTTTATTGCGGATACCTGCTTTGCATAAAGCAGTACTTTGGACAGGATTTAAATGGACATTAACCTCACATTCGAATACCCCCTTCACGCATGAAACACGTTCTCAACGTCTGCAAGTCAATGAACTTCGCACCCCCTATTTCAGTCAGGTGGCCAACTTTCGGCAGCCTTACTCTTCAGCTGCGTTTGCCCAAATCTGTTTCAGATTTATTTTCGATTCAATTAAAAGCGCAGCCTCAAAACACGACATCGCCCTCAGTGATTTCAAGTGGAGACTCATAATGAGCCAACCCGAAAAAAATACACCGGAATCAGTCGACGACACTCGACTTAATAAACGTCTTAAAGACATGCCTATTGCTATCGTTGGTATGGCAAGCATGTTTGCGAACTCTCGCTACCTAAACAAATTCTGGGATTTGATCAGCGAAAAGATCGATGCAATTACCGAAGTGCCTGATACACACTGGCGCCCAGAAGATTACTACGATTCAGATCGTACTACGCCAGACAAATCTTACTGTAAGCGCGGTGGCTTCATCCCAGAAGTTGACTTCAACCCTATGGAATTCGGCCTTCCGCCAAATATCCTAGAACTGACTGATACGTCACAGCTGCTATCTCTGATCGTGGCAAAAGAAGTACTTGAAGATGCGAAACTTCCTGAAGGTTACGATCGCGATAAGATCGGTATTACACTCGGTGTAGGCGGTGGTCAGAAGATCGCTCAAAGCTTGAATGCTCGTCTTCAATACCCTGTTTTGAAAAAAGTCTTCAAGAGCAGTGGCATCAACGACGAAGACAGCGAAATGCTGATCAAAAAATTCCAAGACCAATACATCCACTGGGAAGAGAACTCATTCCCTGGTTCATTAGGTAACGTAATTTCTGGTCGTATTGCTAACCGCTTTGACCTTGGTGGCATCAACTGTGTAGTAGATGCTGCGTGTGCAGGTTCTCTAGCCGCAATGCGCATGGCACTGAGCGAGCTGGTTGAAGGCCGCAGCGAAATGATGATCACAGGTGGTGTGTGTACTGATAACTCGCCAACCATGTACATGAGTTTCTCTAAAACACCTGCATTTACCACCAATGAAACCATTCAACCTTTCGACATCGACTCAAAAGGGATGATGATTGGTGAAGGCATCGGCATGGTTGCTCTTAAGCGTCTTGAAGATGCTGAGCGCGATGGCGACAGAATCTACTCAGTGATTAAAGGTGTTGGTTCTTCTTCGGACGGTAAGTTCAAGAGTATCTACGCGCCCCGCCCTGAAGGACAAGCAAAAGCACTAAAACGCGCTTACGATGATGCTGGTTTCGCACCGCACACGCTTGGCCTTTTAGAAGCGCACGGCACAGGTACAGCAGCAGGTGATGTTGCTGAATTTGGTGGCCTAAACTCGGTATTCAGTGAGAACAATGAAGAGAAGCAACACATTGCGTTAGGCTCTGTGAAATCTCAAATTGGTCACACTAAATCAACTGCGGGTACTGCCGGCCTAATTAAAGCTGCATTAGCACTGCACCACAAAGTACTGCCGCCAACGATCAACGTATCGGCTCCGAATCCTAAGTTGGATATCGAGAACTCACCGTTCTACCTAAACACACAAACGCGTCCTTGGATGAAACGTGTCGACGGCACACCACGCCGTGCAGGTATCAGCTCATTTGGTTTTGGTGGCACTAACTTCCACGTTGTATTAGAAGAGTACACGCCAGAGCACGCTCGCGGTGACAAATACCGTCAGCGCCAAGTGCCGCAAACTCTGTTATTCAGCGCAGAATCTCGTCAAGCACTGATCAATGAACTTAAACAGGTTTCAACTCAAACTACAGACGCTGCGTTCAAACTAGAAGCGCTTGCTGAGCACCACGCTCTACGCGAAGTTGACGCTAAGCATGCTCGTATTGGTTTAGTCGTGACTGACCAAGCAGACCTTCAAGCGCAACTGACTCAAGCGGTTTCTATGCTTGAGAGCCAAACCAAAACACATTGGCAGATGCCAAACGGTACTAGCTACCGTGAGTCGGCACTGATTGCTGAAAACGGCGCTGGTAAAGTGGCAGCACTATTTGCAGGTCAAGGTTCGCAATACCTAAACATGGGTCGCGAGCTTGCTTGTCATTACCCTGAAATGCGTCAACAGCTTGCTCAAGCGGATCAGGTATTTGGTCAGCACAAGAAAACGGCTCTGTCGCAAATTCTGTTCCCAATTCCAACCTTCACACCAGAAGCAACCAAAGCTCAAGAGGCGGTGCTAACCAACACGGCCAATGCGCAAAGTGCGATTGGTACTGTGTCTATGGGTCAGTTCGACATCATGACTCAAGCTGGCTTCAAAGCAGACATGGTCGCAGGCCACAGCTTTGGTGAGCTAAGCGCACTATGTGCATCAGGTGTTATCTCGCAAGACGATTACTACCAGCTAGCTTTCGCTCGTGGCGATGCGATGGCGGCTTCACCAGAACAAGGCGACAGCGGTACTATGTTTGCGGTCATCCTAGACGCAGACAAGCTTCCAGCCGTTGAAAGCTGCATCAGCCAATTCGAAGGCGTGAGCATTGCCAACTACAACGCTCCGACTCAATTGGTTATTGCAGGTCCAACAGCGACGGTTCAACAAGCAGCTCAAGCGCTAACAGAACAAGGCTTCAAAGCGATTGCTCTGCCTGTTTCCGGCGCTTTCCACACTCCACTTGTTGCTCACGCTCAAAAACCGTTTGCTGCTGCAATTGATAAAGCTTCATTCAGCGCTCCAACGCTGCCGCTTTACTCAAACGCAACGGGCAAACTGCACAGCAAAGACGCTAAAGCGATCAAGAAAGCATTCAAACAGCACATGCTGCAATCGGTTCGTTTCAGCGAGCAAATTGAAGCGATGTATGAAGCCGGCGCGCGCGTATTCGTTGAGTTCGGTCCTAAAAACATTCTTCAAAAGCTGGTTGAGAAAACATTGGCTGATAAGAACGAAGAGCTTTACGCAATCAGCATCAACCCAAGCCCTAAAGGCGACAGTGACCAACAGCTTCGCTTAGCTGCGGTTCAACTGTGCGTGGCTGGTGTTTCATTAGACAACATTGACCCTTACCAAGCTGACATTGCTGAACCTGCAAAGGCATCACCAATGAACATCAAGCTGAATGCAACCAACTACATCAGCCCTGCTACTCGTAAGAAAATGGATCAATCATTGGCTTCGGGCAACGTCACCGAAAAGACTGAGATTGTTGAAGTGAAAGTTGAAGTCGAGAAAATCGTGGAAAAAGAAGTGATTAAAACAGAAATCGTTGAAGTACCTGTGGCTGCTCCTCAAGCTTCAAATGTACAACCGTCAGTTGCTCCAGCACCAAGTGTGCAAGTAGCAACAGCAGCTCAGCAGCCTCAAATGGCGCAACCTGCACCAGCGACTATTAAGCCAGCAGCTCAAGTAACGGTTGATGAGTCTTCACTGCAATCGTTCTTCAATGCTCAACAACAAGCAGCAGAAGTACATCAGCAGTTCCTTGCGATTCCTCAACAATACGGTGACACGTTCAATACCCTAATGTCTGAGCAAGCGAAAATGGCAACAGCAGGCGTAACAATTCCAGAGAACCTGCAACGTTCTATGGAAATGTTCCACCAGCACCAAGCTGAAACGCTAAAAGCTCACGCTCATTACCTAGAGATGCAAGCACACAGCAACAACTCAGCACTTAATATGCTGACGCAAGGTTCAGTACAAACGACACAACCAACCTTCGTTGCGCCAGTAAATGCTCAGCCAGTAATTCAAGCTACACCAACAGCTATCGTTCAACAGCCTGTAGCTCAAGTACAAGCGACTACTGTACAAGCCGCGCCAGTTCAAGCCCAGTCTGTTCAAGTTACGCCAGTACAGAAAGCAGCTCCTGCACCACAAGTAGCGGCTCAAGCGGCAGCGCCTGTTGCAGCTCAGCCTGTGCCAGTTAAAGCACAACCAGCTCCTGTGGCTGCACCAGTAGCAGTACAATCAGCCGATGCTGAAAAAGTGATGCTAGAAGTGGTCGCTGAGAAAACGGGTTACCCAACGGAAATGCTTGATCTAGAAATGGACATGGAAGCAGACCTTGGTATCGACTCAATCAAGCGCGTAGAGATCCTTGGTACCGTTCAAGACGAAATGCCAAACCTACCTGAGCTGAATCCTGAAGATTTGGCTGAGTGTCGTACTCTTGGTGAAATCGTCGAGTACATGAACAGTAAAAGCATGAACAGCAAGATGCCAGCATCAGCGCCTGTTGCAGCACAGCCAAGCGCAGCCGCTCCTGTTCAAGCAGTAAATGGCCTTGATGCGAAAGTCGTTCAACAAACCATGCTAGAAGTGGTTGCTGAGAAGACAGGTTACCCAACGGAAATGCTTGATCTAGAAATGGATATGGAAGCTGACCTTGGTATCGATTCAATCAAGCGTGTTGAGATTCTTGGTACGGTTCAAGATGAACTGCCTACTCTTCCAGAGCTAAACCCTGAAGACTTAGCTGAGTGTCGCACTCTTGGCGAAATCGTTAACTACATGAACAGCAAGCTTCCAGCTTCGGCTCCTGTAGTCGCTCAAACTGCAACAACTTCAGTGCAAGCAACTAGCGGACTAGATGCAGCTGTTGTTCAGAAGACCATGTTAGAAGTGGTAGCAGAGAAGACGGGCTACCCGACTGAAATGCTAGATCTAGCAATGGATATGGAAGCCGACCTTGGTATCGATTCAATCAAGCGTGTTGAGATTCTTGGTACGGTTCAAGATGAACTACCGACTCTTCCAGAACTAAACCCTGAAGACTTAGCTGAATGTCGCACTCTAGGCGAAATCGTAGCCTACATGAACAGCAAGCTTCCAGCTTCTGCTCCAGTAGCAGCTCAAGCATCTGCGCCAGCAGTATCAAACGGTTTAAACGCAGAACAAGTTCAAAGCACAATGTTGAGCGTAGTAGCGGATAAAACGGGCTACCCAACAGAAATGCTAGACCTAGCAATGGATATGGAAGCTGACCTTGGCATCGACTCAATCAAACGTGTTGAGATCCTTGGTACAGTTCAAGACCAGCTACCAACATTGCCAGAGCTAAATCCTGAAGATCTAGCTGAGTGTCGTACACTGGGCGAAATCGTTGATTACATGAACAGCAAGCTAGGCGCTACTACGAGTACAGAAGTAGCTGCAGCAACTGTAGAAAGCGCGAGCAATGACCTAAATCCTGCTCACGTTCAATCAACAATGATGGAAGTGGTTGCCGACAAAACAGGCTACCCAGCAGAAATGCTCGACCTAGCGATGGACATGGAAGCAGACCTTGGCATCGACTCTATCAAACGCGTTGAAATTCTAGGTACAGTTCAAGACCAACTACCAACGCTGCCAGAGCTAAACCCTGAAGACTTAGCTGAGTGTCGTACTCTTGGTGAAATCGTTACTTACATGCAAAGCAAGCTATCCGCTGCTGCACCCGTAGCGACTCCAAAAGCTGAATCAGTAACGCCTATCGCAGAAACAGCGACAGCGGAACTTCCTCCACACAATGAGGTAGCGCTAAAAAAGCTACCAGCGGCAGATAAACTCGTCGATTGTTTCTCAAAAGACGCTTGTGTCGTGATCACTGATGATGGTCACAACGCTGGTGTTCTTGCAGAAAAGTTGACCGCTAACGGCATTCAAGTTGCTGTAGTGCGTAGTGCTCTTTCTGCCGCGTCACCTTTAAACAGTGAAATAGCAAGCTACACACTCAACAGCGTCGATGATGCGGGTGTGACTGCGGTTATTAACGACATCGAAGCAGACCTTAAAACGTCGAACAAAGTGATTGCTGGCTTCATTCACCTACAAGCTATCGTTGATGCTAAACAAAGCAACGAGCAAGCGGTTAACTTGAATGCAGACTCAAGAGCTTCACTGACGACAGCGTTCTTATTCGCCAAGCACCTAAATGGCCAACTGAATGCCGTTTCTGGTCGCAGCGTATTCTTCACGCTAAGCCGTATCGATGGTGGCTTTGGTTACCTAGATACTAAGCAACTAGCAAATGCAGAACTTAACCAAGCGGCTCTATCTGGTCTAACTAAGACACTGAGCCATGAATGGTCAAACGTATTCTGCCGTGCATTGGATGCTGACGCTTCTATTGATGCTCGTCACCTAGCTGAAGCTATCACAGGTGAACTGTTCGATATCGATACCAACACGGTTGAAATCGGCCTTAGCCATGCGGAAAACGGTGAATCTGGTCGTGCAACATTGATTGCTGCAACACCAGGCGCTGCACAAACCAAAAACGCAGGCGCTCAACTCACCAAGAGCGACAAAGTTCTGGTGACGGGTGGCGCTAAAGGTGTGACGTTTGAATGTGCACTAACACTTGCTAAACAATGTAAGTCTCACTTCATTCTTGCAGGTCGTAGCAAACACATTGCATCACAAGAGCTACCTCAATGGGCTCAAGACAAGCAAGAGAAAGAGCTAAAACCAGCGGCTATCGCTCACCTACAAGCAACAGGAGACAAACCAACGCCGAAGAAAGTTGATGCTTTGCTGAAACCTGTATTGAGCAGCCTTGAAATCAACGCAGCACTTGCCGCTTTCAACGAGATTGGCGCGAGCGCTGAATACCTAAGCCTAGATGTGTCGAACCATGAGTCAGTAGCGAAAACACTGGCAAATTTCGACGACATTACAGGTCTTATCCACGGTGCAGGTGTACTGGCTGACAAACACATTCAAGATAAAACGCTTGATGAACTGAATATGGTTTACGGCACGAAAGTGGGCGGACTAGAAGCGGTTCTTGGTGGTCTTGATAGCAGCAAGCTAAAACTGATTGCGATGTTCTCTTCGGCGGCGGGTTTCTACGGAAACACAGGCCAAAGTGACTACTCGATGTCTAACGAGATCCTAAACAAAGCGGCTCTACAACTGTCAGCTCGTAACCCTCAAGCGAAAGTGATGAGCTTCAACTGGGGACCGTGGGACGGTGGCATGGTCAACGCAGCACTGAAACGTATGTTTACAGAGCGCGGTGTGTACGTGATTCCTCTTCAAGCGGGTGCAGAGCTATTTAGTTCTCAGCTACTGAACGAAACTGGTATTCAACTGCTGGTTGGCACGAGCATGCAAGGTTCTGACAACAAGGAAGCTGCTGTAAAAAAGCTTAATGCGGAGTCTGTGCATCTTGCAAAGAGTCCGCTGAATACAAGCATCACTGTGACACGTCGTCTTGACCCGAAGGCATTGCCTTTCATTCAAGATCACTGCATTGCCGGTAACCCAGTGTTACCGACAGTGTGTGCCATCCAATGGATGCGTGAAGTGACAGAGCAACTGTTAGGTGTGAACGTTAGCGTCCACAACTACAAACTGCTTAAAGGTGTGATTTTTGATACTGATGAAGTGCAAGAACTGAAACTGGTTCTTTCTTCTGATGCTAAATCAAAAGAGCAGCTAAAAGCGGTGATCAGTTGCCAAGGGCGACCACAGTATCAAGCTCAGTTGCAAGTTGCCTCTGTGCAAGTGTCTGAAGATGCTCAACAAGCGTCAGAAAAGCGCTTTGAAGCCAACACTTCAGCACCTGTAACAACGGCACAAGCTCTATACAGTGACGGCACTCTGTTTCACGGACCAAGACTGCAAGGTATTACCTCAGTCGAACGCTTTGACGACTTAGGCTTGCTGGCTCAGTGCCAATTGCCTCAGATTGAAAACAGCGACTGCGGATCATTTATTCCGAAGCAAGGTTTTGGCGATAGCCAGCCATTTGCTGAAGATTATCTGTTGCAAGCAATGCTGGTATGGGCTCGATTGAAATACGGCGCGGCAAGCCTACCGTCTGCAATCGGTGAGTTTGTTTGCTACGCACCGATGCGCAATGGTGACCAAGGTTGGCTAGAGCTGAACGTGATAAAAAGCACGGCTCGTTCGCTGCAAGCTGATATCTCGCTTTACCACCAAGATGGTCGTTTAAGCGCAGTAATGAAAGGTGCCAAAGTCACCATCAGCAAGAGCTTAAACGACGCATTTTTGCCGAAGTCTAGCTCAACAGTATCGAAGAAAGAGGCGACTAAGAACGCAGAAAAGGAGCAATTGTCATAGTGACTGTTCCTACTAATAAAGCGATGCCATTGCGCATCGCTCTTTTAGCTCAGCCAGCAAATGCGGCTGAGCTTTCTGCCGACTTATTATCTTCATTCCCTGAAATGGTTTCTGTTGTGGTTGATGGCAATTTTAATCAAGCACTTAACCGTGCGATTGAGACTGTAAATCAAGGTACTGCTGTTAAACTCTGTTTGGATTCTCACTCACCATCATTGTTGATGTTAAGTGCGCTGAATGCTGCTCAGAATAAGATTCACCCACACGCGAATTTGGCGGGCTTTGTTGAAGCTCTCGATCTAGATAATGGAGATAGCGTTCAGCTTGCTCTGGATATGTCACGCCGCCCCGCGACAGATTTAAGCCATCAACAACAATATTCTACACTCTCTGCTTCGCAGCAGTTTGATGAATTGTTGAATATGGTTAATGCGATATCGAGCCGTTCATTGCCGAGTTATTCATTACCGAGCCACTATTGGTTCACTGAGCCGAACAAAGCACGTGTTGCTGCGTTAACTTTCAGTGACGATAGCCAAAAAGCCACCAGCCTGATATTGACTCAAGCGACCGGTTTGCAACAACCAAAACCATTGCTATCGAGCGAGCGTTTGATGTTTGTGGTTTCTGGCTGCGAACAAGCCGAATTGGTTTCTCAGTTAACCTCGTTAAGAGAAGAGCTAAAATGCGTTAGTGATTCATCGGACAGCGAGCTTGCTATCGCCGCCCTAATGCATTCGAACCTAAGTCACTTCGAAAGCGTTCAACACAATGCTGGCCGAGGTGCAAACATCGTAATTCAAGCCGCTTCAATTGAGGCTGCACTACAAGAGATCACCGCGCTAGAAAATGCGTTGCCAAAAGTAATGGCTGACAATAGCCACTACAAAACGCCAGCGGGCAGTTGTTTCTCACCGATGCCTCAAAGCAAAGGTGGCGTTGCATTTGTTTACCCTGGTGTTGGCACGGTTTATCCCGGCATGTTGCTCGAATTTCACCACCATTTCCCACAGTTATTTGCTCGCTTAGAACGCGAAGGTAACTTGAAAGAGATGCTGCAGGCTGAAAAAACCTACGCTGAAGACTCGCAAGAAATGTCGCTTAGTGAATTGGCAATTGCCGGTGTAGGCAGTAGTTATCTGTTAACACAACTGCTATGTGATGAATTCAAAGTGCAGCCAGACTTCGCCTTGGGCTACTCCAAGGGTGAAGCTTCCATGTGGGCTAGCTTGAATGTTTGGAAAAATCCGCATGCGCTGATTGAGATGACTCAATCCAGTCCTATCTTCACCACGGCTATTTCTGGCGAACTGACAGCAGTGCGTCAAGATTGGCAGCTGAACAGCGACGAAATCATCCAATGGAACAGCTTTGTGGTTCGCAGTGATGCGCAAGCGATTGAAGCTCTGTTACCAGAATTCCCACGCGCTTATCTTGCCATTACCCAAGGTGACACCTGCGTACTGGCCGGTTGTGAAAGCACATGTCGTGCACTACTCAAAAAACTGGGTAAACGTGGCATTGCCGCGAACCGTGTGACTGCCATGCACACCACACCAGCATTGAGCCAACATAGCCAAGTGCGTGAGTTTTACACGCAACCACTGTTCGACGAATTGCCAAAGCATATCCGCTTTATCAGCGCAGCAGGCCTACCGACTGGTGCACCAATCAATATCGACAGCGACAGTATCGCCCTTTCGATTGCCGACACTTTCTGTTCAACGTTAGATTTCACCGCGTTGATCCAGAGTGCGCGTCAACAAGGTGCTCGTCTGTTTGTCGAAGTAGGTGCCGATCGTCAAACCAGCACATTGATCGACAAGATCAATCGTAGCGACGACGTAGCCGACCAGTACTGCACAATCGCTTCCAATGCCAAAGGCGGTGACGATGTTGTCACACTCATCAAATGCATTGGTCAGCTCATTACTCATCAAATCCCACTGTCTGTCGAGCCACTTATTCAAGGGCTAGAACAACAGATCACCGCCGCTAAGCAATTACGTGGTGTGTCTCAAGGCAGCGCAGTGAATCATCAAGGAGAGCTAGTATGAGTTCTCAATCGAAGACATCTCAATATCAAGCTCAAACTAAGAATAAGCAGCAAGTGAAGTGCAATAAAATCGCGATTGTCGGTATTGCTAACCAATACCCAGAAGCGGATACGCCAAAAGATTTTTGGCAAAACTTGCTGAATAAAAAAGATTCTCGAACCACATTAAGCGCGGAAAAGTTAGGAGCTAAACCTGAAAGCTATCAGGGCGTGCAAGGCGAATCAGACCGCTTTTACTGTGACAAAGGCGGCTACATCGAAAACTTCAATTTCGATAGCAATGGCTACCGCTTAACAGCAGAATCGTTCAACGGCGTAGATCAAAGCTTCCTATGGGCTTTGGATACCAGTCGTAAGGCTTTAACCGACGCAGGTATTGATCTGAATGCCGATGTTTTAGAGCGCACAGGCGTGATCATGGGTGCCCTTTCGTTCCCAACGACACGCTCAAACGACTTGTTTCTGCCGATGTATCACTCAGTGGTCGAGAAAGCACTTAAAGATAAATTGGCTAATGACCAATTTTCACTGCTACCAACCAATGAAACCGCGCAAGATCTCAACCCTATCAATGGCGCTGCAGCACACAACGCCTCTAAGTTAGTGGCTGATGCGCTAGGTTTAGGCAACGTGCAACTTAGCCTAGATGCGGCATGTGCAAGCTCAGTGTATTCATTGAAGTTAGCATGTGATTACTTGAACACGGGCAAGGCCGACATGATGTTGGCAGGCGCGGTATCAGGTGCTGACCCATTCTTTATCAACATGGGTTTTTCCATCTTCCACGCTTACCCTGACCACGGTGTTTCGGTTCCGTTTGATAGCAACAGTAAAGGTCTGTTTGCTGGCGAAGGTGCCGGTGTTTTAGTCCTAAAACGCTTAGCTGATGCAGAACGTGATGGCGACAATATCTATGCAGTTGTCAGCGGTATTGGCTTGTCGAACGATGGCCGTGGCCAGTTCGTATTAAGCCCAAACAGCAAAGGACAAGTACAAGCCTTTGAACGCGCTTACGAGGCTTCAAACCTAACACCAGACAGCATTGAAGTGATTGAGTGTCACGCAACTGGCACACCATTAGGTGACAAGGTTGAGTTAACCTCAATGGAGCGTTTCTTTGCTGACAAATTGAATGGTTCTAACCCGCCATCGATTGGCTCTGCGAAGTCAAACCTCGGCCACTTACTGACTGCTGCGGGTATGCCGGGGATTATGAAAATGATCTTTGCGATGAAAGAAGGCGTGCTTCCTCCAAGTATTAATTTGGACAAGCCACTATCGTCGCCTGAAGGTTTATTTGGCCCACAGACTCTGCCAACGCAGGTTCAACCTTGGCCAAGTAAAGCGGGTAACTCAGAGCGCTGCGCGGGTGTTTCTGTATTTGGTTTCGGTGGTTGTAACGCTCACTTACTGCTTGAAGCGTATTCAGACACGAGTCATGTAACCCAGACTTTAGAGTCGGCATCTCCAAGCCTACAACCGTCTAATTTAAGCATTACTGGCCTCGCGTCTCACTTCGGTTCTCTGCAAAGTATCAACGCGCTGAGCACTGCAATTGAAACCAACAACGATGCTTTCATTGCTTTGCCTAAGAAACGCTGGAAAGGCTTAGACCAACATCCAGAACTACTGAATCAGTTTGGTTTACACGGCATTCCAAACGGAGCATACATCGATCAATTCGATCTCGATTTCCTGCGCTTTAAAGTGCCGCCTAATGAAGATGACCGTTTGATCTCTCAGCAGTTGTTACTGATGAAAGTTGCAGACGAAGCCATCAAAGATGCCAAGCTTGTAGCAGGCCAAAAGGTTGCAGTACTCGTTGCGATGGAAACAGAGCTTGAGATGCACCAATTCCGTGGACGCGTAAACCTGCATAGCCAACTGGCTGACAGCTTTGCCAACATGGGTATTGAGCTAACACAAGACGAATACCAAGCGCTAGAAACCATTGCGATGGACAGTGTGATGGACGCAGCCAAGCTGAACCAATACACCAGTTTCATCGGCAACATCATGGCTTCGCGTATCTCTTCATTGTGGGACTTTAACGGCCCTGCCTTTACGATTTCAGCCGCTGAACAATCAGTTGCTCGTTGTATCGATGTTGCACAAAACTTGATGTCGCAAGAATCCATGGACGCAGTCGTGATTGCAGCCGTTGACCTTAGCGGCAGTGCAGAACATGTGATTCTGAAGAACAGCGTCAGCCCAGTGTCACTTGCTCCAAAATTCGGACAACCGCAAGACGGCAGTTGGAATGTGGGCGAAGGCGCAGGTGCGATTGTTCTTGTTGAAGAGAGTCGAGTAGCGAGCAACCAAGATACGGCTTACGGCAGCATCAACGCATTGGCCTTTGGTTCAAGCGAGAATAACAACGCCGTTGCTGATGAGTTAATGACTCAAGTCGGCATCAACTCGAACGATGTATCTCTGCTTGAGCTTAACCATGCACCAGAATCTTCATCACATCAGTCTTCATCTCTAAGTTTAGGGAACACCAAGACAACTCAAGCGAGTCAGCGTGTAGGTCACTGCTCTGCAGCTTCTGGTATGGCAAGCCTGCTACACGGTCTGCTCAACCTGAACCATGAGCCACTGAATCCAAATGTCAGCTCTAAAAACGCTATTGTTGCCAACATCAGCGAAGGACAATGTTCACAGCTGCTACTAAGCCAGTCGAGTGTTGAATCTCAGTCACTTTCCGTTCGTTTAAGCAATGAACTGGCGAGCGATGCTAAACGTCAATTGGTTAAGCAAGTGACTCTTGGTGGTCGTGATATCTATCAACATATTGCCCAAACCCCAGTGACCAACTTGGCAACGATTCAACAGAAAGCTTCTGGTAAACAAGCAGTAAGAGTGGCGTCGATTCCAACGACAGCAAGCATTCAAGCAGCCCTTGCGCAAAAAGAGTTAGAGAAGAAAGCATTAGCGCAGAACGCGGTAGAGCCAGTCATCGAAACTCCGACTTCAGTATCCCCTACTCTGGCGCCAACTCGCCACAGTCAGCTAACAGGTAACCACAGCAATATGACTCATGTCTTATCCGCTAAAAATGGCGCGTCTCAAATCGACGCAGCTTCACAGCAGCCACAAAATCTAAACCAAGCTCAGGTAAGCCAAAACCAAGCTTTTGCTCAAAACCAGCAAGCGGCGCAGCAAGTACACAAAGCATTCCTGCACACACGTGCCCAAGGCATGCAAATGGCTGATGCGTTATTAAAAGCACAGCTAAACGCAGTGACATCTGGTTTAGATAGCAATGCCCTTTCTCAACAAACGACTGGTCAGCAAACATCAGCTCAGCCTGTTCAAGCTCAACCGACTCAGGTTCAGTCAGTGCCAGTAAACGTACTTGCGACGCCAGCATCAGTAAAACCTATCCGTAAGCCATGTATCTGGGATTACGATGATCTGGTTGAATACGCTGAAGGCGACATCGCTAACGTATTTGGTCCTGATTACGCGATCATCGATAGCTACTCGCGCCGCGTTCGTTTGCCAACCACCGACTACCTACTGGTATCTCGTGTCACTAAGCTCAACGCGACAATGAACGAGTACAAGCCAAGCACAATGACCACCGAATACGACATCCCAGTTGATGCGCCGTATCTTGTTGATGGTCAGATCCCTTGGGCTGTTGCAGTTGAATCTGGTCAGTGTGACCTAATGCTGATCAGCTACTTAGGCATTGATTTTGAAAACAAAGGCGAGCGTGTTTATCGCCTGCTTGATTGTACGCTGACCTTCCTTGGCGACTTGCCTCGTGGTGGCGATACACTGCGTTACGATATCTCAATCAACAACTTTGCTCGCAATGGCGACACATTACTGTTCTTCTTCTCGTACGAGTGTTTCGTTGGCGACAAGATGATCCTGAAAATGGATAACGGTTGTGCGGGCTTCTTCACTGATGAAGAGCTAGCAGACGGCAAGGGTGTGATTCACACTGAAGACGAAATCAAGGCTCGTAAACTTGCAACTAAGCAACGCTTCGACCCTATGCTGCACTGTCCTAAAACGCAGTTTAACCACCAAGAACTGCGCCACCTGCTGACTGCAAACATTGCAGAGTGTTTTGGCCCAACTCACCAATCCAATAGCCACCAGCCTTCTTTGTGCTTCAGCTCAGAGAAGTTCATGATGATCGAAAAGGTTAGCCGTGTTGAACCGCAAGGCGGCACATGGGGACTTGGTCTGATTGAAGGTCATAAGCAGCTAGAGCCTGAGCACTGGTACTTCCCTTGTCACTTCAAAGATGACTCAGTAATGGCTGGTTCTTTGATGGCAGAAGGTTGTGGTCAACTGCTTCAATTCTTCATGATGCACCTTGGCATGCATACGCTTGTTCAAAATGGTCGTTTCCAACCGCTTGAAAATGCCCCTCAACAAGTACGTTGTCGTGGCCAAGTTCTACCGCAATCTGCAGAACTGACTTACCGCATGGAAGTGACCGAGATTGGTCTAAGCCCTCGTCCATACGCGAAAGCCAACATCGATATCTTGCTGAACGGCAAAGTGATTGTTGATTTCCAAAACTTGGGTGTGATGATCAAAGAAGACGACGAATGTACTCGTTACCTACCTTCTTTAGAGACGACTGAAACCATCGAACAAACGGTTGTCACAACGCCTGTATTACAGAATGAAGTTCAGCACATTGCTCAAACACCAGCAATGAACCAACAAGCTTCAGCGAATGCGCCATTGATGGCTCAAATTGAAGACCTAGAAACGGCGCCAAATAAAGGTGTCGTTCCTCTTCAACACGTTGAAGCGCCGGTAACTCCAGATTACCCAAATCGCACACCCGATACGGTTCCATTCACGCCTTACCATATGTTCGAATTCGCGACTGGCGATATCGAGAAATGTTTCGGGCCTGATTTCTCTATCTACCGTGGCATGATTCCACCACGTACTCCGTGTGGCGACCTACAGCTAACTACTCGTGTTGTTGAGATCGACGGTAAGCGTGGCGACTTCAAGAAGCCTTCATCATGTATCGCAGAATACGAAGTGCCAGAAAATGCATGGTACTTTGATGAAAACAGCCACCAGACCCTAATGCCTTACTCGGTATTGATGGAGATTTCACTGCAGCCAAACGGCTTCATCTCAGGCTACATGGGCACCACACTGGGCTTCCCAGGTGAAGAACTGTTTTTCCGTAACCTAGATGGTAGCGGCAAAATGCTGCGTAACGTCGACTTGCGTGGCAAAACGATCACCAACGATTCTCGTCTGCTTTCAACCGTTATGATGGGCACCAACATCGTACAGAGCTTCAGCTTTGAACTGAGCACTGACGGCGTGCCTTTCTATCAAGGTACAGCGGTATTTGGTTACTTCAAAGGCGCAGCACTGAAAGACCAACTTGGTTTGGACAACGGTAAAGTGACTCACCCTTGGCACGTTGATAACAACCGCACACCGGATGTAAACATCAACCTGCTAGACAAAACGACGCGTTACTTCAATGCACCCGTTTCTGCTACTGGTGAAGTGCAAGAGCACTACCAACTGGCTGGCGGTCGTTTGAACTTTATCGATACTGTGCAGATCACCAGCGATGGTGGTAAAGATGGCCTTGGTTACCTATACGCTGAGCGTACGATTGACCCAAGTGATTGGTTCTTCCAGTTCCACTTCCATCAAGATCCGGTAATGCCAGGCTCTCTAGGTGTCGAAGCGATCATCGAATTAATGCAAACCTATGCGCTAAACAAAGACCTTGGCGCTGGCTTCCGCAATCCGAAGTTTGGTCAAATCCAATCGGAAGTGAAATGGAAATACCGTGGTCAGATTAACCCTCTGAACAAACAGATGTCTCTGGATGTACACATCACTGCGATTAAAGACGAAGACGGCAAACGCATCATCGTTGGCGACGCAAACCTGAGCAAAGATGGTCTGCGTATTTACGAAGTGAAAGACATCGCAATTTGTATCGAAGAAGCATAAGCCGCCATTAGTGACAGAGACAGAGAACTAGGAAAGAAATAATTATGACAACTCAAACTACTATCAATAACGAAAAGCTATCTCCGTGGCCTTGGCAGATCGAAGAGAACACAACGCGTTTCGATAACGCAGCAATGTCGACAATCTTGAAAGATTTAAGCCTTGCTTGTTACGTCGTGAACCACCCAGAAAAAGGCTTAGGCGTAAGCCAACAAGCAGAGATTGCATCAGGCGATTCAGCAAGCTCAGCGAACAACCAACCTGTTAGCGCATTTGCTCCAGCTCTTGGTACACAAAGCCTAGGCGACGAAGATTTTCGTCGCTGTCATGGCGTGAAATACGCTTACTATGCAGGCGCAATGGCAAACGGCATTTCATCTGAAGAGTTAGTAATTGCCCTTGGCCAAGCTGGCATTCTTTGTTCATTTGGCGCGGCGGGCTTAATCCCGTCTCGTGTTGAGCAAGCGATTAATCGTATTCAATCAGCACTGCCTAACGGCCCTTATGCGTTTAATCTGATTCACAGCCCAAGCGAACCCGCACTAGAACGCGGCAGTGTAGAGCTGTTTTTGAAACATAAGGTAAAAACGGTTGAGGCTTCTGCTTTCTTAGGTCTAACACCGCAAATCGTTCACTACCGTGCAGCTGGCCTTAGCCGCGATGCACAAGGTGAGATTCAGATTGGCAACAAGGTTATTGCTAAGGTAAGCCGTACTGAAGTCGCAAGTAAGTTCATGCAGCCAGCTCCTGTGAAAATGCTGCAAGCTTTGGTTGATGAAGGTCGAATCACAGCAGAACAGATGGAACTGGCACAGCTGGTTCCTATGGCTGATGACATTACCGCAGAAGCCGATTCTGGTGGTCACACCGATAACCGCCCACTGGTTACTCTACTGCCAACGATTCTTGCACTGAAAGAGCAAATCCAAGCACAGTACCAATTCAAAACTCCGCTACGTGTCGGTTGTGGTGGTGGCTTAGGTACGCCTGACGCTGCTCTAGCGACGTTTAACATGGGTGCTGCTTACATTGTTACTGGTTCAATCAACCAAGCGTGTGTTGAGGCTGGCGCGAGCGAGCACACACGTAAGCTACTTTCGACAACCGAAATGGCTGACGTGACTATGGCTCCGGCGGCAGACATGTTCGAAATGGGCGTCAAACTGCAAGTGGTTAAGCGCGGCACTTTATTCCCAATGCGTGCCAACAAACTGTATGAGCTATACACACGTTACGACTCGATTGAGGCAATTCCAGTAGAAGAGCGTCTGAAACTAGAGAAGCAAGTATTCCGTTCAACACTGGATGATATTTGGGCTGGGACTGTGGCGCACTTTAACGAGCGTGACCCTAAACAGATCGAACGTGCTGAAGGCAACCCAAAGCGTAAGATGGCGTTGATCTTCCGTTGGTACTTAGGGCTTTCTAGCCGTTGGTCAAACACCGGTGAACAAGGTCGTGAAATGGATTACCAAGTATGGGCTGGTCCGGCACTTGGCGCATTCAACGCATGGGCAAAAGACAGCTATTTAGATGATTACCAACAGCGTAATGCCGTTGATCTTGCTAAGCATCTGATGCACGGTGCGGCTTACTTAGCTCGTGTTAACCTGCTGACCTCACAAGGCATCAAGCTTGATCCAGAGCTAGCACGTTGGAAGCCGACTCAAAGAATGGCGTAGGCATTTCAATACAGAGTTAATTAAGCTCAACGAATAAAAAAAGCGACCTTAACGGGTCGCTTTTCTTTTGGTCATTTTTCTTAAGCTAGCTAAAAGATTAAGACTTCTGCATACGCTTTTTCAGTCGCGCTAAATCAATGGCGCTTGAACGAACCGTTAATTTGATGTGTTCGTAGTCGTACTCTTCTTTAACCACACTCATGTTTGAGCGAATCTCGCCGATGATGCCTTGTCCAGAATAAGGGATAGTGATCTCTTCTTCGATCATGCCTTCTTCAGCAACACCAACGATGTACTTGTGCAGCTTCGTAATATCTAGCGGATCACGAGTCGACGTTAGCATCGCATCTGGGAATTCTTCGATCAGCTCTAATTGCTGTTCTTCAGTCAATCTATCGCACTTATTCAGCACTAATAGTTTTTCGCTACCTTCAACGCCCACTTGTGCTAATACGTCGTGTACGACATCAAGCTGAGCTCGGAACGAAACGTCAGAAGCATCAACCACATACAAAAGCAATGAAGCATCATGCGCTTCTGCTAGCGTTGAGTGGAATGAAGCAACCAGATCGTGTGGCAGTTTCTTGATGAAACCAACGGTGTCTGAAACCAAGATACGTGGCTGAGTAATCGGCTGAAGTGCACGAACCGTAGTATCTAGCGTTGCGAACAGTTTATCTTCACCCACCACTTCGGTTGCGGTCATTGCACGCATCATCGAAGACTTACCGGCATTGGTGTAGCCAACTAAAGCAACAGTGAAAAGCTCCGCGCGCCTTGTGCGTCGGGTCTTCATTTCATCTTGTACGCTTACTAGCTCACGCTTAAGCGCAGCAATTTGGTCACGTACGTTACGACGGTCTAGCTCTAGTGATGTTTCACCTGCGCCCTGACCCATTTGACGCTCTTTATCACCCTCAGCCGTTTCACGAAGTCGTGGCACTAAGTAGTTTAGACGAGCGATATCAACTTGCAAACGAGCGGTACGAGTACGAGCGTGACGGCTGAAGATTTCGATGATGATGCCAGTACGGTCAAATACTTCCACACCCAAACTCGCCTCAACAGTACGCATTTGAGATGGGCTTAAATCACAGTCAAATACCACAACATCAGCGGCACCGTATTGGAAGTTGCCCGTTGGAAGATCATCAAAATCTAGCTCATCGATTTCAGTATTAAAATCAAACGACTCATCAATAAAGTCTTCATCTTCTGCTTCTTCAATAGAGCCTTGATAACCAGTTAGATGTGCAATTTCAGCAAGCTTACCGGCACCCAACACGTTTTGTCGTTGTGATGAGCTGTGATGTTGCGATTGCGTACCTACGACTTTAAACCCTAGGGTTGTCACTAAGCGAGCAAGTTCGGCAAGAGACTCTTTTGCTTCGTCACCTTTAAAATCCGGTGTCGTAATAGAAATAAGTAAAGCGTTATTCGCCGCTGGTTTTGCTGTTAGTTTCATGTATTCTTCTGTTTATGCACCAAGGTGCAACCTAGTTTTTGGTCTAAAGTAGTGTGATCCTACGCGTTTCTACGTCAGCTTTATAGAGCTAAGGGATACTAAATCAAGATATTATTGCAGTAGAAGCATATATATCGTTTATCCCTCTGTTTTTATAAGGGATAAAAAGCAAGTATAGACAACGAAAAAGACAGCATCACATTACTTATTACTAGTTGGTGATACTGCCTTTGATTTAGACATGAACTTTGATTGTTAAACTAACTCAGCAACTAGAAGTTAGAAGTTAGAAATCGATTCTCGCTTCGGTTTGAGCATCGAAGAATACCGCTTTGGATAGGTCAAAATGCAGCGGTGCCATTTGCCCAACGGACACTTCAAATTCTGGCGATAAACGACACGCGACTTCTTGGTCGTTCACTTTAACCATCGCAATAGTATCTGGCCCTGTCGGTTCCAATACCTCTAGTTGTAAGTCTAGCTTTGTAGAGGCAGAAACATCATCACCCTGCTGCTCAGTAATGTGCTCAGGACGTAGCCCTATCACCAACTCTTTGCCATCTTGGTCGCGCATACTCTTTGGCAAACGAATGTGGTGTTCTTGCTCCGCCGTGCCAGTTACTTTGATGATCGGATTCTGTTCCTCATCCAAATCCACCATGGTCTTAATGAAGTTCATGGATGGTGAGCCCATAAAGCCCGCCACGAACATGTTATTTGGCTTGGTGTAGATCTCTTGTGGTGTGCCTAACTGCTGCAGTTCACCATCTTTCATTACTGCGATGCGATCAGCGAGTGTCATAGCTTCAATCTGATCATGGGTTACATAAACAATCGTGGTATTCAGCTTCTGGTGCAGACGCTTTATCTGATGACGCATCTCAACACGCAACTTGGCATCCAAGTTTGAAAGCGGCTCATCAAATAGATACAGCTTAGGACGACGAGCTAGAGCGCGTCCCATCGCGACACGTTGACGCTGACCACCAGAAAGTTGCGATGGTTTACGATCAAGCAACTGTTCGATTTGCAGCATTTCAGCCACTCGATTTACCTCTGCATCAATATCTTGCTGCGGCATCTTGCGGATCTTCAAACCGAAAGCGATATTGCCGCGTACCGTCATGTTTGGATAAAGCGCGTACGACTGGAATACCATCGCGATATCGCGATCTTTAGGTTCAACCTGCGCCACGTCTATGCCATCAATTACAATCTCACCCGAGCTAATATTCTCTAGCCCAGCTATGGTGTTCATCAAGGTGGATTTCCCACACCCCGAAGGGCCGACAAGTATCAAAAATTCCCCCGAATCGATACTGATGTCGATGCCCTTTAACGTTTCGTTGTCCGCGTTGCGATAGGTTTTACGGATCTGTTTTAAATCTAATGTTGCCATGGGTAATTATCCTTTTACTGATCCTGCCGTTAGGCCACGAACAAAATATTTTCCTGCGAAGACATACACCAACAGCGTTGGCAGTGCGGCGATGATCGCGGCAGCCATGTCGACGTTATATTCTTTAACGCCAGTGCTGGTGTTGACTAGGTTGTTTAATGCCACAGTGATCGGCTGAGTATCTGAGCCGGAATAGACCACTCCGAACAAGAAGTCATTCCAAATCGCGGTGAACTGCCAGATCACCGTCACCATGATGATTGGTGTCGAGATCGGTAATAAGATCTTGAAGAAAATCGTAAAGAAGCCAGCACCATCGAGCTTTGCCGCCTTGATCAATTCATCAGGAATAGAGATATAGAAGTTACGGAAAAACAGTGTGGTAAATGCCATACCGTAGATAACGTGCACAATCACCAAGCCGATGGTTGTGTTCGCTAGCCCCATCTTGCCGAGCATGGTTGCCATTGGTAGTAGCACCACTTGGAATGGAATGAAGCAGCCAAATAACAACAAACTAAAGAACAGGTTTGAACCTCTGAATTGCCATTTCGTCACGACATAGCCATTGAATGCACCGAGCAATGTTGAAATCGCAACCGCAGGAATCACCATTTGGAACGAGTTCCAGAAGTAGCCTTTGATGCCTTCACATTTCACGCCTGTACAAGCGGTGTCCCACGCTTTATACCAAGCGTCGAACACCCACTCTTTTGGCAAGCTCATCAGGTTGCCCGCCTTGATATCAGGCAGAGTTTTGAATGACGTCAGCGCCATTACGAACAATGGCATTAGGTACACTAAACAGAAGAAAAGCAGTGCTGAATAAATAAAGATTCGAGCAAAATTGATGTTATTCATCATGACTTTTTCTCCCTAAGTTCAGAGTAAAGATAAGGCACGAGAATCGCTAAGATACCAGCAAGCATCATCATGGCACTGGCAGCACCAAGGCCAATTTGTCCGCGAGTAAAGGAGTGTGCGTACATAAATAGCGCAGGAAGATCCGATGAATAACCGGGGCCACCTGCCGTCATTGCCGTCACAAGGTCAAAGCTCTTAATTGCAATATGAGAAGTAATGATCACCGCACTGAAAACCACAGGGCGCAAGCAAGGTAGAATGATTTTGAGATAGATAGTGGGTAAGCTTGCCCCATCGATTTGAGCCGCTTTGATGATTGAAGAATCGATGCCACGCAGACCGGCTAAGAACATCGCCATCACGAATCCAGAAGACTGCCAAAGTGCTGCAATCACTAAGGTGTAAACCGACATTTCAGAATTGACGAGCCAGTCAAATTTGAAGTCAGTAAATCCCCAGTCTTGCATCAACTTTTCAATGCCAAGACCCGGGTTAAGAATCCATTTCCACGCCGTACCCGTCACGATGAATGACAACGCCATTGGGTAGAGATAGATAGTGCGAATCGCGCCTTCTTGACGGATGTTCTGGTCAAGCAATACCGCTAAACCAACACCTAGCAAGATAGCAATCGCCATGAATAGAAAACCAAACACACCGAGGTTGGTGATAGAGGTGATCCAACGATCGTTATCCATCAGCTTTTCATATTGGGTTAAACCAACGAAGTTGAAGCTCGGAAGAAATCGAGAGTTGGTGAACGACAATGCGGCCGTCCAAAATATATAACCGTAGATACACACCACGGTCACTAACGCAGTTGGCGCCAGCACAATTTTAGGTAACCAATGTTGCAACCTGTCAGCAAAACTCGGTTTCGGTGCAGGCTGGCTCCTTGTGGGTTTTGGAGTCGACTCAGTCAAAACATGCTCCATAACTTATCCTTGTTGCACAATCGAGCCAATGGCTTACCTTTCGGCACCACATCAGCATCACGCATATTAGAATTGGGAGTGAAGAGCAGATAGGCTCCCTACGAGCCTACCCACCCTGGGGGTTCGATAAAGCAACACAACCCGTCACTCACGTGCGTTGTGTGTCACTTATCAAGTTAGATTAGATAGCCGCTTTCACTGCTTTTGCTAACTTAGCTGCCGCTTGTTTCGGATCGGCATCTTTCTCATTGAAGAAGTTGGTCACTACGTCATAGATAGCGCCTTGAGCGTAGCTTGTTGTCGCTAGGCCGTGAGCCATACTCGGAACAAGATCGCCAGATTCAGCACTCGCTTTGAAGGTTGCCATTGAGTCCAACGCACATTGATCAAACTTAGACATGTCCATATCTAGACGTACAGGGATAGAACCTTTGTTAAGGTTGAAGACTTCTTGGAAGTCTTTAGTAAGAATGGTTTTCGCTAGGTCTTGCTGCGCTTTTTGGTTCTCTTTGTCACTTAACTCAAAGAACGCAAAGCTATCGATGTTGAAGGTAAATTGGCCGTCAGTACCTGGAGCTGGTGCACAGATGTAATCTTTACCCGGCACTTTGCCTGCCGCAGTAAACTCACCTTTCGCCCAATCGCCCATGATTTGCATCGCGGCTTCGCCATTGATAACCATTGAAGTTGCGACGTTCCAATCACGACCTGGAGAGTTGCTGTCGATGTAGTCACGCATCTTTTTGAACTTGGTGAACACTTCCACCATCTTGTCGCCAGATAATACGTCCATATCAAGATCAACGAACGCTTTGTTGTAATCTTCACTGCCTAGAACATCAAGAGCCACCGCTTCGAATACGGTTGCGTCTTGCCAAGGTTGACCACCGTGAGCCAATGGAATGAAGCCAGCTGCTTTAATCTTGTCTGCAGCAACAAAGAACTCATCTAACGTAGTTGGAACCGTAACGCCTGATTTTTCTAAAACAACAGGGTTCGCCCAAAGCCAGTTAACACGGTGAACGTTGACAGGAACCGCCACATATTCGCCGTCCCACTTCATCACTTTAGTCACCACCTCTGGCAGTAACTCATCCCATTGTTCTTGTTTAGCAGTCGCATCGAGAGACGTCAGAAAACCTAAACCACCCCACTCTTGAATATCATGACCTTTGATCTGCGCGGCAGATGGAGGATTGCCCGATACTGCTCGAGTTTTCAAAACAGTCATCGCACTTTCACCGCCACCACCCGCAACAGCAAAATCTTTCCAAGTATGGCCTTGTTCTTCAATCATCTCTTTCAGTACCGCTGCGGATTTCGCTTCGCCACCGGCAGTCCACCAGTGAAGCACTTCCACTTCACCAGCTTGAGAAAATGTTGAGGCAGCAAGAAGAGATAGAGTAAGTAGGGTTTTATTGATTTTCATTATTATCTTCCATGTTTTAGCGGACTCGACGTCCGGTTCAATAAAGAGTCTACTTATTCTGATTGATAAGATTGAAACAAAAGGTAAGCCCCATGTAACACAATTGTTACATTACACTTCTAGGCCTGTGGGGATATAGACTTTGGCTTCTAAGCCGCCTTGAGAGGAGTTGCGAATAATGAGATCTCCGCCGTGTCCGTGCAGGATATTTCGGCAGATCCCGAGGCCAAGTCCGTGTCCTTGGTCGTCGGTTGCAAGCCTAAAGTAGGGTTCAAAGACCATCTCTAGCTTGTCTTCTGGGATACCATTGCCACGGTCTTGAATAGTCACGACCACCCAAAGCTCATCACCACTAACTTCCACTACGGCAGATGAACCATACTTAACTGCGTTGTCGATTAAGTTGGTCAGTACACGCTTAATCGCCAGTGGTTTCGCGACCAATGGCTCAATGACAACCGGTTCGAACTCAACTTTTGTCTGATACTGGTTATGAGATTCAATCACAGAGAGCACCATTTCATTGAGGTCAATAATGGCATTATTCTCGTGTAGATCGGTGTCTCTTACCGCTTGCAAAGCACCTTTGACCATCATCTCGAGCTCATCGAGATCTTTATTGAATTTGTCTTTCTTTACTTCACTCTCCAACAACTCTGCACGCAATCTTAGACGTGTTATTGGTGTCTTTAAGTCATGGGAGATCGCAGAAAAAAGGTGCTCTCGGTCGGCAACATAGCGACGAATCCGTTGCTGCATGCGATTAAAGGCTCGGGTTGCGGTGACCAGTTCAGTCGCCCCTTCTTCTTTCAGTTGGGGTTGCTGAATGTCCATGCTCATCTCATTAGCGGCTCTTGCTAACTTTTTAAGAGGGCGTACTTGGCGACGAATCATCAAGTAAGTCAAAACCAAAAGAATAAGTGTTGAGGAAACTAAGAAGATCACCTGCTCTCTGCCAAGAATCGTATCGTCGAGTTTGACGTAAGGCGCAGGCAACAACGCGGCGATATACACCCATTCATGACTGGCTAATTCTATCTGAACAACCAGAATAGGAGGGTTAAGAGGTTCTAAGGTTAAAGTATGATGTGCCCACGATCGTGGGAGATCGCTCAAGTAGATGTCATTTTTAAGCAAACGAAGATGTTCAGGGCGAGAGAAATCAACCCGCACTGATTCGACTTTATTGAGCTTGCTACTCAAAACACTTTCTATCGCTTCAATCGAGGCGGTTTTTAAACGGGTATCAGGGATCGGTTCGACAATCAACGCCTCTTTATTGAAAGAAACGAAGAAGCGCGTACCGCCCATATTGCGGATTTGATCCAACACGATATGGCGATATTTAACGGGCAGAGACTGGAAGAAAGTCACCGTCGAGGCAAACATATTGGCCATGCTTGAAGAGGCAGAACGAATCCCCTCCAGTTCTTTGTGTTTGGATTCGCTATACCAAATAGACGTTGCGATACCTTGAGCTATCACCACAGCTAACAAGGTCAGTAACAATGTTCTGGCAACCAAAGAGTTTGGCTTTAACCGACTCAACCCGTTCATAGGAAATACTTCATTGCCGAGGTGCTCATTAACATCACTTGATTATCAGTGTTCATACTGAACAGGCACAGCGAGGATATAGCCATTACCGCGCATGGTTTTGATGTAGTGAGGATACTTGCCACTGTCGCCCAATCGGCTTCTCAGACGACTAAGCTGCACATCAATGCCTCGCTCAAAAGGCAACGCTTCACGGCCTCTGGTCGCGAATGAGATAGTGTCACGGTCGAGAACTTCGTTAGGGCGAGTTAAGAACAACATCAACAGAGAAAAATCACTGCCCGACAAATCCATCTCTTCCGAGTTTTCATTGTGGGAAATTCGATGCGCTAACGTATCAAGCGTCCAATCACCAAAAACAATCTGTTTTGGCAATGCATCACTTGTCTTGTCATCCACCACTTGAACGCGGCGCAACAACGCTTTGATACGCGCCATTAACTGACGAGGGCTAAACGGCTTGGCAATGTAATCATCAGCACCAATTTCTAAGCCGATAATTTGGTCGGTTTCATCCGATACGGCAGTCAGCATGATGATAGGCACATTCGATTGCTTACGGACGCGTTGACACAAGGTAAAACCATCGTCACCAGGAAGCATCACGTCTAGAAGTATCAGGTCAGGATAACCTTGGCTTTGGAGATGAGTTTCTAGTTCAACACCATCTCCAACCGAAGAGACATCGAAACCCGATTTTGTAAGGTACTCTTCCAGCAACTCGCGGATTTCTTGATCATCATCCACCACGAGAATTCGAGTATTTGTTGGCATCGCCCAAACCTATAAAATTTACAACTTATTCACATAGTGTATAGGCAGGTCGAGTATTTGATTATTGATATGTTTGTAAAATTAGAAGAACAAACAGATAGAGATCACAACTAAGCGACCGCTATCTGTTGGTTTTATACTGATAAGCCGATTTAAGACGAGCAGCTAATCTCCATACCTTTGCCCCACTCAGGAGGTAGAGCCGCAAGGTATTCATAATCCGGGTGTTCCGCATAAGGGTCTGCCAGTACCACCATCAAAGCGTCAATATCGCTGCTATCACCGCGCTCTGCTTTGTCTATCGCTAGCTGAGCTAGGTAGTTTCTGAGGATGTATTTCGGGTTTACCTGTCTCATATTTTCGCAGCGCTCGACCACTGAGCTATCTTCCAATTCGCAGCGTTGTAAGTAGTTATCTACCCACAGTTTTGCTGCCTCTCGATCAATTATCAGATCAATCACTTCTTGTGGCGACAAGGTGTCTAGGTTCGATAGCGTTCTAAAGAACCTTGGGTAGTCGACTTTGTTTTGCGACATCAGCTCGAACATAGACTCAAACAAGCGGCTGTCGCCTTCTTGCTTGGAAAGCAGACCAAGCTTTCGGCGCATCAGTTGGCTGAAATAACCGTTCATTTGTGGCTCGTATTGTTCCAATGCCGCCTCTAAATCAGCTCTCTCCACCAGCGGTGACAACGAGTGTGCCAATGCCGATAAATTCCACATACCGATTCTTGGTTGCTGATTGAACGCATAACGACCTTGGTAATCCGAGTGATTACAGATCAATCTTGGGTCATATTCATCAAGAAACGCGAACGGACCATAATCGAAAGTTTGCCCGATGATCGACATGTTATCGGTGTTCATCACGCCATGAGCAAAACCATTCGCTTGCCACAACGCAATCATCTCCGCGGTACGGTCAACAATCTGATTAAACATAGCAGCGTAGGGTTTCTCTTCATCGAGACACTCAGGGAAGTGCCATTCAATGACTTTATCGGCCAGCAACTTATGCTCAGCCAACTGATTGGTATAAAACAGATGTTCAAAGTGACCGAAACGGATGTGTGATTCGGCAGCACGCACCAACAATGCGCCCCACTCTTGCTTCTCTCGATATACCGGTGTGTCGCTGGTCATCATAGCCAACGCGCGAGTGGTTGGGATATTGAGCCCTGCCATCGCTTCGCTACATAAGTACTCACGAACGGTTGATCGAATAACAGCGCGTCCATCGCCCATACGTGAATAGGGAGTTTTACCGGCACCTTTAAGGTGTAAATCGAACGTTTCGCCACTTTTCGCGACAATTTGAGCTAATAACAGCCCTCTTCCATCACCTAAATCAGGGTTATAAGCACCAAACTGATGGCCTGCGTATTTCATCGATAACGGAGAAAATTGCTCTGGTTCCACATTGCCAGACAAGGTATCTAGCAATTCTTCTGAAGCGCTCTCAAATGACGGAAAGCCAAGGTCAGTTGCAAGGGTTTGATTCCAGGCGAGCCATTGGACATTGCTTAACGGAGTTGGTTGGATTGGGGTATAGAACAGTCGAGGTAATGCAGTAAATCGATTGTTAAATGAAATAGAATCCCAGACAGACATGAGAGATACACTGTAGATAAAAGATAACTTAAGATTATCACAGTTTCGTAACAACTTCAGAAGTGCGATGGCGCTTGTTTATAGAGGTAAGGTGATAAACCATTCCACAGGAAGAAAGTGGTGACTAGGAGTAAATTACTGGGGGATGCTTGCTAGAAGAAGATGACTAAGAAAAAGTTAAGTGGCTAGCCTGATGAGAAAAGCCACATTTATAAGAGAAAGAGTTCTGACTTTGAAGACTTTTTAACAAGTGATTTCATAATAAAAACTAAAACTATAGAGCCATGAAGCTGACTACATTAGAGCAAGAATACCCACTAGAGAAAGGGTAGAGAAAATCCAAGTACGACTGATTACGCCAAAGTTACTGTGTTGAATCATTTCTTGATGCTGCATATGTCTCTCCTTGAGAACGTGATGGTGTAACTACAATATATCGGCTTTTCGCCAAAAGCAGCAAGCACATTAATATTAACCTTTTATGACAGCATCAAGAATATTCTGTAACCATTCACCTCTCTGATAAAACAGAAAGTTATGCTCGACTGGTCGTCGAAAGCAGTGCGCCAGCCCCAATAAAGACACCTCCAGTGACACGATTAAAGACCTTGGCTCGACCTTTCGCAAACAACCAATTTGACGACTTCGCCCCCAAGTAGGCATACACCAATAACCAAGACAATTCCATCACTGCGAAGGTAAAAGCAAACACGGTAAACTGTGGTAATAGCGCAATTGAGGGATCAATAAACTGTGGGAAAAGTGCAGTAAAAAACAAGATAGCTTTGGGGTTACTCGCGCCAACAATAAAGCCACTTAAGTAATGCTGCGCAGCGCTTTCTTTGACAGATTGAGCACCGCCTTGTTGATCCGATAACTTGTCATAATCTTGTTGGCTAGAGCGCAGAGACTTCCAACCGAGGAAGATCAGATAAGCTGCACCAGTCCATTTTATGACATTAAATACCACTTCAGACGAAGCAATAATTACCCCTAGCCCGGTAAACGATAAAGTTAAAATACCAGTAATCGCAGTTAAGCTCCCCAAGGCAGTAAATATCGATAATTTAAAGCCAGATTGCACACCTTTGGTCATGCACAATAAAGAACTTGGGCCTGGTGATGCCGTTAAAATTAGCACCGCTAATAAATAATAAATCCATGTATCAAAGCTCATCGTGAATCCTCCTTAACTCACTAAAACGACTAAATATTAAACACCAATATGTAATAAGCCCTCATATTAATCAACTAAATATTGCGCTTAACGTCTTCGATAAAAATGCAAACATCTTTAATCTAGGCAATAAAAAACGCCATGCATTGCTGCATGGCGTTTAAATAAAAACGTTTCAAATCGAACGTCTTACTAGATGTCAGGTTCTAAGCTTACAGCCCTAAGATAGGGGCACTAACCTAATAATTGAAACCTAGTCTTTGTAGATAGAGAACTCATCAGCGCAAGCAACAAGCTGCTCACGAGTGATCATGAATACGCCATGACCACCGTTAGAGAATTCAATCCAAGTGAATGGAATCTCTGGGTACTGATCCATCATATGAACCATTGAGTTACCAACTTCACAGATAAGAATACCGTCGTCAGTTAGGTAGTCTGGTGCATTAGCTAAGATGCGACGAACCAATTTCAGACCGTCTGTACCCGCTGCTAGGCCAAGTTCTGGCTCGTGAGTAAACTCATCTGGCAGGCTGTTCATATCTTCTTCGTCCACGTAAGGTGGGTTAGATACGATCAGGTTGTATTTCTCTTTTGGCAAATCACGGAAAAGATCTGAACGGATTGGGAACACTTGCTGCTCCATGCCGTGATCTTGAACGTTCTGCTCTGCAACTTGCAATGCGTCAGTAGAGATATCAATCGCATCTACTTCAGCGTCTGGGAATGCGTGAGCACAAGCAATAGCGATACAACCACTACCCGTACACATATCCATGATGCGAGTTGGCTCTTCAGTTAACCAAGGTTGGAATTGAGCTTCGATCAGCTCACCAATTGGAGAACGAGGCACAAGAACGCGCTCATCAACGAAGAACTCAAGACCACAGAACCAAGCTTTGTTGGTTAGGTAAGCCGTTGGTGTACGATCATTAATACGCTTGATTACGCGCTCAACAATACGTAGACGTTCGCTGCTCGTTAGACGAGAGTTCATCACATGCGAAGGAACATCAATCGGCAGATAAAGAGTAGGTAAGATAAGTTGTACTGCCTCATCCCACGCGTTATCAGTGCCGTGACCATAAAATAGGCCCGCTGCGTTAAAGCGGCTAACAGTCCAACGAATCACATCTTGAAGCGTGTGTAGTTCTGATACCGCTTCTTCTACAAAAATCTTATCCAAAATTGTCTCCGAAAAGCGCTACAATACTGCTAATTACGTTTCTAATTAGAATTCATAACCTGATGAGCAAAAAAGACACCGACTTCGATGACGATTTCGCCCTGTTCAACGATGCAGTAAAGGGCGTTAAAAAGTTGCAACAGGATACCATAGTCCAGCAGCCAAAAAGAAATGCCAAGCAAAAAGAAATTACTCGAACGGCAAGACAAGCCAGTGATAGCGAGTTTTATTTCTCGGATGAGTTCATTCCGCATCTTAGCGAAGACGGTCCGACGCGTTATGCGCGTGATGATGTCTCTAAATATGAGGTCAAGCGCCTCCGTCGTGGTGTCTACGTGCCTGACGTGTATCTCGATATGCATGGTATGACTCAACAAGAAGCCAAACGTGAGCTTGGCGCGATGATTGCGCACTGCGTGAAAGAGAGCGTGGCGTGTGCCTGTGTTCAACACGGTATCGGTAAACACATCCTTAAACAGAAGGTGCCTTTGTGGTTAGCACAGCACCCAGACGTGATGGCTTTCCACCAAGCGCCGTTAGAGTTTGGCGGCAATGGCGCGCTGTTAGTCTTGCTTTCGGTTCCTGAGAAGTAATTCTGGTTAACAAACTCTCTCTCACCAAAAAACAACAAAGGGCATCCCAATCATATTGAGATGCCCTTTCTAATTGTCTGCAACTTTGTCATCAAACAGAGCTCAACGAGCTTATGGATTGATGTTCCAAAGCAACTCACCTTTTTGTGTCTCAAGGTTGAAGTCGATACACGCTAGGCCCGAAGTGGGAAACATAGGCGGCGCCATGCCTGTTGCAAACTCTGCAGTTAGGTAGCCAACTAGAGGTAAATGAGAAACAAATAAAATGGTCTCTAGTTTTTCTACTTCAGCCATTGCTAAGGTCAAATCAAACACATCGTCGGACATTCCATAAGGCGTAATATCATCACAGGTTTCTACTTTCTTTCCAGAAAACGCCTGAGAGATCTCTAACCACGTTTCTTGTGCCCTTAAATATGGGCTCACCAGCACTTTATCGAATTGACTAATCCCCTGCTCATTTGCAGCTTGTGCCACTGCAAGAGAAGCCATTTTCCCGCGCTTGGTCAACGCTCGTTCTGCATCCGAATCCGCAAAATGCTCTGCTTCACCGTGGCGCATAATGAATATTTTCATGTTCAATCCTGTCTTCGTAACATGTCGAAAGTCGATATATCCCATATATCAGCGAAACGCTACTTAGGTTTGGCTCTCAATCCAGAGAAACCGCAGTCAATATAAATAATTATATCAAGTCACTTGCCAAAGAGTTCGACTTTCTTAACAATCTTGTTAAAAGAAAATAAATTACTGATAAAAATCGATAAAAGTGATTTAGAAATCGCCAAAAAGCACTTCATATCCCAAAATATGATCACAAGGTTTGCACGCCGAATCATCGGGTACATAATTTAAAAACCACCTTCTCTGGAGATGCTCCTGTGCACTTAAGCCCAAATGATGAACATCAATACCGCTACATAACCTTAAATAACGGGTTACGTGTACTGTTAGTTCAGGATCAAAATGCTCAAAAAGCAGCAGCCGCATTAGCCGTCAATGTGGGGCATTTTGATGACCCTACAGACCGAGAGGGTTTAGCTCACTACTTAGAGCATATGCTATTTTTGGGAACTGAAAAGTATCCAAAGGTCGGAGAGTTCCAAAGTTTTATCAGCCAGCATGGCGGTAGCAACAACGCTTGGACAGGAACAGAGCACACCTGCTTCTTTTTTGATGTTGAATTGAATGCCTTTGAAACCGCACTCGATCGCTTCAGCCAATTTTTTACCGCTCCCCTTTTCAACGAAGAAGCGTTAGACAAAGAACGCCAAGCCGTTGACTCCGAATACAAGATGAAACTCAACGACGACTCACGACGCTTGTACCAAGTTACCAAAGAACTGGTGAATCACAATCACCCATTCTCGAAGTTTTCTGTCGGTAATATCGATACGTTGGGCGACAGAAACGGCGAGACGATTCGACAAGAGATCTTGGCTTTCCACCAGCAACAATACTCTGCTGACTTGATGACACTGACACTGTCTGGCAATCAGTCGTTAGATGAGATGCAAAGCTGGGTTGAGGATCGCTTTAGCTCAATCACCAATCACAACCTACAAGGCAAAAAGGTTGAAGTTCCGATTGTCGGCGAGTTAAGTACGGGTGTACAAGTCCGCGTTGAGCCGATTAAAGAAGTGCGCAAACTGATCTTAACCTTCCCGATGCCAAGCATGGACGAACACTACGGCGTTAAGCCTTTGTCGTTCTTTGCCCACCTTTTAGGTTACGAAGGTGAAGGCAGTTTGATGATGCAACTCAAAGAGAAAGGCTGGATAACATCTCTCTCTGCAGGTGGTGGCGCGAGTGGCAGTAACTACCGTGATTTCACAGTCAGTTGCTCATTGACCATAGAAGGTTTAACCAAAACCGATAACATCATCCAAGCGATATTTCAGTACATCAAGTTAGTCGAACAACAAGGCATAGAAGAGTGGCGCTACCTAGAAAAACGCGCCGTTTTAGAGTCTGCTTTCCGCTTTCAAGAGCCAGCAAGACCGCTTGATGTGGTCAGCCACCTTGTTATCAACATGCAGCACTACCAAGAGCAAGATGTGGTGTATGGCGATTACAAAATGTCGCATTTCGATGACGAATTACAGCGTGCTTTGCTGCCTTACTTAACCGTCGACAACATGCGGGCAACCATTGTTGCTCAGGGATTCGAGTATGACAGGGAAGCGAAGTGGTACTTTACGCCCTACTCGGTCACACCTTTTAGCGCTGAACAAGTTCAATGCTTTACGTGCATTAACCCCGGTTGGCAGTTTGAACTCCCAAGCAAAAACCCGTTTATTTGCTACGATCTAGACCCGACTGAACTCGAAGGTGACGCTAAGTTCCCACAACTGTTAGAAGAGCTCGATGGCTTTAAGCTATGGCATCTGCAAGACCATCAATTCCGGGTGCCAAAAGGTGTGGTGTATGTTGCTATCGATAGCCCGCACTCAGTCGCTAGCCCAAGAAATATCGTTAAAACACGCTTGTGTGTAGAAATGTTCTTAGACTCACTCGAAAAAGATACGTATCAGGCTGAAATCGCCGGAATGGGCTACAACATGTACACCCATCAGGGCGGTGTAACGCTCACTCTGTCCGGGTTTAGCGAGAAACAGCCACAACTGCTCAATATGATTCTTGAACGTTTCCAAGCACGCGACTTTAGTCCAACACGCTTCGAAACCATCAAGCATCAATTACTCAGAAACTGGAACAACGCGTCGCAAGATCGCCCTATTTCGCAGTTGTTTAATGCAATGACTGGGATACTTCAACCAAATAACCCGCCCTATTCCGTGTTAATTGAAGCCCTAGAAACGATAGAGGTCGATGAGCTCTCCTCTTTTGTTCAAGCAATCTTGGCGGAACTTCATGTTGAGATGTTTGTGTATGGCGACTGGAAAAAAGCCGATGCACACAAGATGGCTGAAACGCTAAAAGATGCACTGCGTGTTCAAGATCAGGCTTACGAAGAATCACTGCGTCCGCTCATCATGCTCGGTGAAAACGGCAGCTTCCAACGTGAAGTGGTGTGTAACCAAGATGATTCAGCAATTGTGGTTTATTACCAATGCCCTGATATTTCACCTAAAAATATCGCGCTGTATTCATTGGCAAACCATTTGATGTCGGCCACTTTCTTCCATGAGATACGAACCAAGCAGCAGCTAGGTTACATGGTCGGTACTGGCAATATGCCGCTCAACCGACACCCTGGAATTGTGTTGTATGTGCAATCACCGAATGCAGCCCCTGCTGACTTGTTAGGCTCGATAGATGAGTTCCTCAATGCCTTTTACATGGTGCTGTTAGAGCTTAACGACTATCAATGGCACAGCAGTAAGCGCGGCCTATGGAATCAGATTTCGACACCAGATACGACTTTGCGAGGGCGTGCTCAGCGCTTATGGGTTGCGATAGGCAATAAGGATGTTGAGTTCAACCAAAGAGAGCGCGTATTAGAAGACCTTAAAGGGTTAACTCGCTCTGACATGATGCGTTTTGTGGTTAGCCAGCTAAAACCACGCACGGCAAATCGCCTGATTATGCATGCTCACGGTAATGCTCATAATGAGGAAGAGAAGCTGTCAGCAGGTGTGGAGATTGGATCAATTGATGAGTTTCAGTTACGCCCTAAAGACTGCGAACTTGGGTGATAAAGCTGAGATGAAAATCATAAGGTTGATGTGAAAGCATCAACCTTTTTTCTTGGATGAAGCACAAAATCAGATCTCCTATTACGCTCCTTCGTCGCTTTAGGAGATGACGGTAGTTTCGATGGCAATGCATTAGCCACAATCCCCCTATTAGCACGAATAGCTTACTTTCAGCCTCTCTTTCGTCATTCCTAAGAGGGAGGAACGACGAGTTGGGAATCTCCCTACACACCGATCATGTCCGCCAAAACACACAACTCGATATTACCCAGTCGAACATATCACTGCCCCGTCATTCCCGAGAAGGAAGAATGACTGAGTCACGAATCTTTCGCGCCACACAAGATTTCCCAATCGAACGTATCACTGCCTCGTCATTCCCGAGAAGGAGGAACGACTGAGTCGGGAATCTCATTCCTTTCACACTCGTTCATAAAACAGAAAAGCCCGCATCAATTGCTTGATACGGGCTTCTTAATCAATGAGTTAGAGAGTTACTTGTAGAAAGACTCACCCAATCCAGCACGTGTCAGTAGGCCATCACATGGCGCGAAACGATCACCGTACTTCTTAGCGAAATCGTTCATCATCTCAACCAGTGACTTAATGCCGATTTGATCCATATAACGGAACGGACCACCTAGGAATGGCGGGAAACCGATACCGAAAATCGCACCGATGTCACCATCACGAGGGCTGCGGATAATGCCGTCGTCTAGACAACGAACCGCTTCGTTTAGCATAGGTAACACACAGCGCATCGCGATATCGTTATCGCTCAACTTAGGATCTGGTTGCAGCTTAAGCAGCTTGTAAACTGACTTATCCACTTCCTTCTTCTTGCCTTTGTAAGTGTAGAAACCTTTACCACTCTTACGGCCTTTACGATTGTCATTCAAAAGAATATCGAACACATCAGGACCTTGGAAACGATCGCCAAGCTCATTCACTAAAATCGGAATGATCTTCGCACCGATATCAACACCCACCTCATCTAATAAAGTGATAGGACCAACCGGGAAACCGAAGTCCAATAACGTGCTGTCGAGCTTTTCAATCGGCTCGTTCGCTAGCAGTAAATGCGCTGCTTCGTTCATGTACGGAGCAAGAATACGGTTCACATAAAAACCAGCCGTGTCTTTCACAACAATCGGCGTTTTACCTTGCTTCTTCGCTAATGCAACAACCGTAGAAATCGTCTCTTCTGACGTAGTTTCATGAGGGATAACTTCTACTAGCGGCATTTTTTCGGCTGGGCTGAAGTAGTGAAGACCGACCACGTTTTCTGGTCGCTGCGCCTTCTCCGCAATCTTATGGATCGGCAATGAAGACGTATTCGTCGCGAAAATAGTCTCTGGCTTGGCATTGGCTTCGATGTCCGCAACCATTGACTGCTTAAGGTCGAGGTCTTCAAATACCGCTTCAATCACCACATCGGTGTGATTAAAGCTCGTAAAGTCGATACCACCAGACAGTTGAAGCATCTTACTTTCAAGGCCCGCTCGGCTCAGAATGCGACGCTTACGCTGCTTATCGAACAACTTGAAGTTGTAGTTAAGCGCGTTCAGTACACCTTCATTTGATACGTCTTTAATGCGTACAGGCACTTTCGCCTTAGCAACACTGACATGGCTGATGCCTGCGCCCATAAGACCACCGCCTAGCACACCAACACGCTTAACCGCTTTGGGTTCTGCGTCTGCGCCGTGTTCTTTTTTCATTTCCGTGGTTGCAAAGAAAATCGAACGAAGGGCTTTAGACTCTGAAGTCATAACCAGTTCTGAGAAACGCTTCGCTTCATACTGAAGACCTTTATCAAAGCCGTTCTCAAGGCCATAACGAATCACGTCTAAAATCGCATCCGCTGCTGGGTAATTGCCGCGTGTTTTCTGATTGGTCTTCTTAGAAGCTTGTTCAAAAATCACTTTACGACCAAGGCCGTTACGTGAAATCAGCTTTTCTTTGGTCGACGCTTGGCTTTTCGACGCAAGGCGCTTACCTTTTTTACTGCCCGTATTCTTTTCAACAAAGCTTTTAGCGACTTCAAGCAGGATAGTTTCAGGCACACAAGCATCGACAACACCGAGCGATTTCGCTTTCTTAGCGCGCAGTTGCTTACCCGTAAGGATTAGGTCAAGAGATGGCAGCAAACCAATAAGGCGAGGTAGACGCTGTGTACCGCCAGAGCCTGGTAACAGACCTAACTGTACTTCTGGCAGACCAACGCGAGTCTTATCTGAATCGGTAGATACACGGTAATCACACGCCAGTGCAAGCTCTAAACCACCACCTAAACATGGGCCGTGAATCGCTGCGACTACTGGGTACGGTAGTTCAGAAAGCGTTTGGAACATCTCCTGCCCTTGGCGAGCCAGAGACTGTGCTTCGTCAGCCGTTTTACACGCATCAAGCATTCTTACATCAGCACCAGCGATAAAGTTATCTGGCTTAAGAGAATGAACGATTAGGCCCTTAACTCGGCTTTGCTTTTCTTTGAGTTGCTCGAAGATGGCTTTCATTTCTTCAGCAAAAGCCGCTTGCAGCGTGTTCATTTTCTCGTTTGGTACATCAATCGCTAACCAAGCAATATCTTGCTCATCGATATTGAGAGTAAATGCTGTCGCTTTCTTTTTGGTTGATTCAGTCGCAGAGGTTGAATCTGGTTGAGCGACTGTTTCTTTTTCTGTTGTTGCATCAAGAGTCGTAGACATTATTCTACCTCCAAGATCATTGCTGCACCTAAACCACCAGCCGCACACGCTGTGTTCAGTGCCAAGCCGCCACCGCGACGTTTCAGTTCACGTAATGTTTGAGTCATCATGCGTGCGCCAGTCGCTGCAAACGGATGTCCGTAAGCAATCGAGCTACCCAGCACGTTGAACTTCTCCATATCAATCTCACCGATCGCTTTATCGCGGCCAAGATTCTTCTGTGCAAACTCATCGCTTGCGAACATTTTCACGTTAGCCAAAACTTGGGCAGCGAATGCTTCGTGCATTTCGATCAGTGTTAGGTCTGACAACTCTAAACCGGTGTTCTTTAATACTTGTGAGGTCGCGTAAGTCGGGCCCATCAGCATATCTGTTTCAACACCAATCGCTGAGAACGCATAACCACGAATATAACCAAGCACTTCTAAGCCTAGTTCTTTCGCTTTACCTTCGCGCATCAACATCACTGCTGCACCGCCATCGGTAAGAGGCGTAGCATTGGCTGCCGTTACACTGCCGTACTTTCTATCAAAAGCAGGACGTAGCTTGGCGTATCCTTCAACCGTTGAGTCGTGGCGAATGTTGTTGTCTTCCGCTAGATACTTTTTGTAAGGTGCCGGGAATGCCGTCATCACTTCGTCTTTAATCTTGCCTTCTTTCCATGCCTGAGAAGCCAAAGAGTGAGAACGGTGAGCAAGTGCATCTTGAGCTTCGCGAGTAATACCATGCGTCTTAGCCATTTGCTCAGCCGTTTGTCCCATGGATAAACCGGTCGAGTATTCAGCAACTGCAGGTGGTACTGGCATCAAATCTTTTACGGAAAGTGTTTTAAGAATTTTCAGCTTTTGACCCATAGTTTTCGTTTTACTCAGCGCTAATAGATTTGCCGCTAACTTTTTCGAAACACCGATAGGCAATACAGAAGAAGAGTCCGCACCGCCCGCAATACCGATATCAATCGTGCCAGCCATAATGCTTTCGGTCACGTTAACTGCCGCTTGGAAGCTGGTCGCACATGCTCGTGTGACACTGTAGGCATCGGTATTGATGTTCATGCCTGTGCCCAACACGATTTCACGCGCAATGTTCGGCGCTTCTGGCATTTGCACTACTTGGCCGAACACAACTTGTTCGATAAGCGCAGGATCGACATCCGTTCTTGCAAGCATTTCGCTCACAACCATTTTGCCTAGGTCAACCGCAGGCACTTGGCTAAATTCTGTGCTCTGACGAGCAAATGGGGTTCGTAATCCAGCGACAACGGCAACACGTTCTCCAGAACGCGTTTTGACTTCCTGTTTGCCCATGGTTTCTCCTTAAAGTTAAGAGGTCTGACCTGAAGCATTGTAAAGAAGTTGTTAATTAAATCAAACGAGCGTTTAAATAAACGTGATACGAGTATCTCACTGTTTGAAAATATAACTGCACATTCAGGCGAACCTTTTTGGGGGAAAGGTTGTCCTAAGAGACTAAACTATTGCTAGTTGAGACTGTTATGTGTGGGTAAAGAGTCGATGGTTTTGTATCAGAGTATTTTCTGAAGGCAAAAAAAAACCACACAAAGCTGTGTGGTTGGAATGTATATAAAGCAATTAACTTAGCGCCAATTGAAATAATCAGTTTCCTGATTAGGAGAAAGTAAAGTCAGCCTTCAAAAGGAAGTGTCGTCTTGCTCAACATGCTAGCCACGAATGACTAACTAGACGACAAGGTGTACTATAACGGGTTCGAGGCCTTAGATTTTGAAGTAGATCAATTTTAATGTGATTTTACGATTTCCTGCCGATCGTTAGCTCTAAAAATATAAAAACGAAGCACAACGTATAGAGGACAGCTATACGCAGAGCAATTATGGAGGCTCGTGTGTCAATAATAAAAATGTTTGGAAAGAAAACAGCCAAGCGTCCGGTCAACTCTGATATGGACAAACAAAGAAAATACGAAGCACTTGTGCGCGCCTATCATCGTGACCTCTTTCGCTACGCCTATTGGTTATGCAAAGACAAAAGCATTGCCGAAGACTTAGTTCAAGAAACTTGCCTTCGTGCATGGAAGTCACTCGATAGCCTTCAAGATGAAAAAGCCGCTAAATCTTGGCTGATTACCATCTTGAGACGCGAGAACGCTCGACGTTTTGAACGCAAACAGTTTGATCTGGTTGATATCGACGATCACGGTAACGATGCTAGTGTCAGCGATGACCCGCACCATCAGCACCAGTGGTTGCAAGCCCAGATCATGAAACTTGAAATTGATTACCGTGAACCTCTCTTCTTGCAAGTGATTGGTGGTTTTAGTGGTGATGAGATTGCCGATATTCTCGATCTCAACAAAAACACGGTGATGACACGTTTATTCAGAGCTCGAAATCAGTTGAAAGAGCTGTTGGATACAGAAGAGGCAGAGAGGGGGCAACATAATGGATGATTTGGAATTTCGTCGTCGTGTATTGTCGGAACCTAAACAACGTACACAAGATATTGTTGATGCGACCGCGAATAGCGAAGCCAATAGTAACTTCTTAGACGATGTACTAGCGCTTGATAAACAGATCCACTCTGCGATGAATGTGGATGTGCCAGACGATCTTGCTGATCGTATTCTGTTCAATCAGACCTCAAGCGAAGAAAGCAAAGTAGTAAGGCCAACGTTTGCGAGACGAGCAATGGCAATGGCCGCCTCAGTAGCATTCGTTGCAGGTTTATTAGTTGGCCAAGTGAATTGGGGAAATGCATTCGTTTCACCTGCGCAAGCTAGTTTAGTTGATACAGCGATGAAGCATGTTGTTGATGAGAAGAGCTTTGTTAGTAGCATCGATGAACAGGTTACATCGCAGCAGATCAACGCAAAAATGAACCCATTTGCTTTTCAGTTTGATGACGCTTTCCCTTACCATGTTTATTACCTAAACCACTGTGGCTTTGGTAAATCCAACGCAGTACATATGGTCTTCCAAGGCGCAAAAGGCAAAGTAACACTGTTTTTAACCGGTATTCCAACAGACAAACCTATCGATTTTGATGAAAAAGGCATGTCCGGCTCGGTAACACCCGTAGATGGCAGCAGCTTAATCCTTGTGGGTGAAAATGGTGAGGATGTTTCCAAAATCGCCGAAAAGCTGACAAAAATGATCAAACCAATGAGCTGATTCGCTCTTAAAGCCCCGTCACAAAAGGCCCAGCAATTATATTACTGATATTGCTGGGCTTTATTTATAAATAAACCACAAAACCATTCACACCACCAATACCTTTAGAGTTAAAACTCTAAAAAACAGCATTTCACACCATTTTCGTGCCAGATAGGCGTCATTTCCATAATTTTCCACTCAAAATTCCCAATGGTCGGATTTGTATATCGTATACTTGCGAATAGGATCAGCCACCATTGAGCAATTGCTCAAATTAATCGCCCTGTAGAGGCGGATATATAAAGGAATAAATGAATGACTACCAACAACACGCGTCTGTTTAAAAAGTCTCTTTTAGCAGTAACAATTACACTGGCGTCTTCGCAAGCGATGGCAGCAGGTTTCCAACTTAACGCACAATCAGCTACCGGTATCGGCCGTGCTTTCGCTGGTGATGCAGTAATCGCAGATAACGCGTCAGTAATGGCACGTAACCCTGCAGCAATGGCACTGTTTGATAAAACTGAGTTATCTCTTGGTTTTGAAAGCATCACTTCAATGATTGAAGTTAAAGATGCTACATATCGCTCACTAAGCGCTCCAACTGGCGCTGATGCAAGCTACGATGATGTAGGCGATACATCTATTGCTCCTAACATCCATCTTATCGTTCCAGTTAACGACAAGTTTGCTTGGGGCGTAAATGCTTACTCAAACTTTGGCACAAAAACCGAGTTTTCGGATGATTACGTAGCTAAAGAATACGGCGGCTTAACAGATATCATGAGCATTAACTTCGGCCTATCGGGTTCATACCGCCTTGATGACCAATGGAGTTTTGGTGCAGGTCTTGATCTAATTTACGGCCAAGGCACAATGAAGCGTGGCGGTACTCCAGTTCTTGGCGGCACAACGAACTTAATTGATATCGATGAAGCTGATGGTTGGGGTGTTGGCTTCAATGTTGGTACTGTCTATGAACTAGACGAAAACAACCGTTTTGGCTTGTCTTACCGCTACAGCCCAGAAATCACAGCAAAAGATGATAAAGGACAAGAGATTACTCTTCCTTTACCTGATATGGCGGAATTCTCTGGTTACCACAAAATTGAAGATACCAAGTTTGCTGTTCACTACTCTGTGCAATGGATTGGCTGGGGGGCATTCGATAAAATTGACTTCAAAAACGTAAATCTAGTTGGAAATCCAGGCCTGCCGTACACTGAAAAAGCGTATGAGTGGCAAGATGGTTGGCACTACGCTATCGGTGGTACGTACTACTTGAACGATACTTGGACATTACGTACTGGTTACATGTATGACACAAGTGCTCAAGACGAACTGACTTCAATTTCAGTTCCTGATTCAGACCGTCAATGGTTCTCTGCTGGTTTCACATACCATATTGATACAGCGTCAAATGTTGACTTCGGCTTTACTTACCTACTAGGTGATGATGTAGAAGTTAATGAAACAAGCGTCCCTGGCGCATCTGTTTCTGGTACGACACATGCAGATGCAATCCTACTGGGTCTACAGTACAGCCGTAGCTTCTAATAAAAGCTAGGTTATAAACCTCAAAGGGTCGCATAATACGACCCTTTTTTATTGCCTAAACCACTGACCTACATCAATTTAAGCTTACAACTGTAGCCTGCAAGGTCAATATATGACTACAAGTGTACGCTCAAACTTCGCAACACAGCCGAAACATTTAGATTATTTCTCTAATAATTAAACACATTTACTCATTAAATCCCTAAAACACTGTTTTATTCGAATTTCATTTTTAAAGTAATGACTCTAAAAGTAGAATCACGCCACTAAATACTTATGATTCAGCGAACATAATAATGAAAATGAATAAGACTCTTCTATCTGCTGCTGTGGCAGTTGGACTACTTTCGACTTCTACCGTAACTCACGCGGCAGGTTTTCAACTAGCAGAATACTCGGCAACAGGCCTAGGCCGCGCATACGCGGGTGAAGCAGCAATGGCTGACGGTGCAGACGCACAATGGCGTAACCCTGCTATGCTGACTTACCTAGAAGGCACACAAGTTTCTGTTGGTGCTATCTATGTTGATCCAAATATTGATATAGATGGAACCTCAACACCAGGTGGTACGTCAACGCCTTCAAGCTCTAGCGACTTCGCCCACAGCGCTGTAATCCCAAATTTTTACGTTTCTCATAAGTACAACGAAAAGTTCGCTTTAGGCTTTGCTGCAGGTACTAACTACGGTATGGAAACAGACTTAGGTAAGGACTTTGGAGGTGCGAACTTTGGTAACGAAGCAAGTGTTACTTCGATGGAATTAAACCTAAACGCAGCTTACCAAGTAATCGAAAGCGTATCTATTGGCGGTGGTATTCGCTATGTAATGGCTGAAGGTAGCTTTGGTGCCGTATCTGCTATAACTATTCCAAATGCTATCAACCAAGGCGATACACTCAAATACATGGAAGGTGACGATACTGCTTGGGGTTGGCAGATCGGTACAGCTTGGCAAATCAATGAAAACAACCGCTTAGGCTTTACCTATAAATCAGAGGTTGACCTTACTCTTGAAGGCCATGCAGAAGGTGCAGGCTTCAAACTTCCACAAGGCCAAAAAAGAAATGGCTCAATGGATCTTGCGCTTCCTGCGACCGCAGAGCTTGCAAGTTTCCACCAATTGACAGAAAAAGTTGCGGTTCACGCGAGCATTAACTGGACTAACTGGAGCAGCTTCAAAGAGCTTATTGCTGATTTCCCAACAGAATCAGTGTCAATCAAAGAAGAGAACTGGGAAGACAACTACCGTTTTGCGATTGGTACGACTTACCAAATGACGCCTAAGTTAGCTTTACGTTCTGGTATTGCATACGACACATCAGCAGTAAGCGAAGAACACCGTACAGCGACGATTCCAGAAACAGACCGTACTTGGTTAAGTATTGGTGCTGGCTACCAATGGTCTGATCAATTAACTCTAGACGCAGGTTTCACTTACATTCTAGCGAAAGATGCAAAAATGCTTGAAGACGATGCAAGTTCAGCACCGTTTGGCGGCACTTTCGAAGGTGAAGTGACAGGTAGCATCTGGCTAGTAGGTATCCAAGCTAACTACCGTTTCTAATCTGGTTACTTAATCTAAAGTAGCAAATATAAAAAAGGCTCGATGTTATTTTCAACATCGAGCCTTTCTTTTATCAGTTATTCAAAATCTTATATCTAGTAATCTTCTAGGTATCCGTCAATGAAATCTTCTTCTTCAAGATCGACTTCTTCCGGTTCGATTTCGGCTTTAAAGTCACGACGTTGAATGTAAACTTCACGAGTCAGAGCATATGGATCTGGCGAGTCATCCAACAGAGCTTCTTGAGAAACTAACTGAGCACGAGTTTCCATGCCTTCGAATGCCCACTTTCCTAAGCTAGCCCAGAAGTTCAAGAAAGACAGAGGCACATACATACCATCAACGGTTTCAGTCACTTCGCGCGTTGTTACTGGGCCATAACCCGGTACCATGAAGTACGGACCATTCCCTACCCCGTAATGACCAATCGCATCAGAGAACGACTTATCATCGTATTTTGTGATCCCAGCTTCGCTGGCAATATCGATCAAGCCTAACAAACCAATCGTTGAGTTAATCCAAAAACGATTGAAATGGTCGAGTGCTTTTTCACCATTGCCCATAATGAGGTTATTCACCATGCTTGATGGTTCGTCTAAGTTGGCTAGAAAATTGGAGATACCAGAACGTACTGGCACAGGGGTGTAGTCAACATAAGCGAGGGAAACAGGGCGAACTAAATAAGGATCTAGATATTCGTAGTTGATATCCCACATCGCTCGGTTGAAGCCTTCAAAAGGATCATTGGAGTGGGACTCTTCGACGTATTCAGAGGTTTCGAGGTTATCATCGTTAACACTTTCGTCCGGCGCACTTGAACACCCAACCGTTAAGCTTGCGATAAAAAGTAAACTCGAGAGTCTTAAAACACTGACAGACATATCACCTTTTCCATAAGGAATTCAAATAATAAAAAAGGCCAGCAATCGCTGGCCTCAATTGTTTGGCTAAGTCTATACCGTTTATCTGAAAATCGGAATAGCTAACACCTATGCAAAATGATGATTAATATTGCTTATTGATATCAATGGTGACTGGATCGCCCAATTCAACCACTTCACTTTCACCGTACCAATCACCTTCGCGAGTTGAAACGTTGCCGTCTGTATCAAGCCTAGCTCTAACCATCAGAGTTTCAAGGCTAGACAGCTCTTGTCCTTCCAGCATGCTGTTGCCGTCATCTAGCACAACAGTACGAGGGAAAGTCCCTAGTGGGTAACGAGCGGCTGCGATAGGCATTGGAGAACCATCCGCTCTGTGTACTGACACAATTAACACTGAGTTAGGGTCAGCATTCACGTCTGCAGATAGATCGAGCGTTACAGCAACAGTCTTACCTTGGTCGACACCCATAGTGTCGCCCATTTTCTTCTGAGCACTTTCAATACTGCGCGAAAGCATTTCATAGCGACTGTCTTGTGGACCAATCATCTGTTGCATGATGCTCCAGTACTTCACAGCACCCGGGTAGTCTTGACGCTCAAATGCATCGAACGCTAGCAGTGAGAACACACGAAGGTCGACGTAATCGTTTTGAATCAAACGGCTCAAAATCAAACGAGCTTGGTTTTGATCCGCTTCATCAGGTGAAAGCATCAGTGCTTGTGCGAAACCTAACTGAACATCTTCATTCTTAGGTTCAAGCTTGTAAGCTCGCTCCATAGAATCTTTTGCTGTTTCAGCATCACGGTTAGCCAGTGCAATACGACCGAGTAGTAACCAACCTGTTGAATCTTTTGGTTGGTAATGCAGACGAGTACGAAGCGCCAGAGTCAAATCTTCCAGTTCATCATCCGTTAGTGCACCACCTTCCGATGACATTAGCTTTTTAGACAATTCAGGAAGGTTCGAGCTCACTTCTTGCCAGTGCTGAACTTTGTCCAGTGCACCGAACTTAAAGTACAAACCATAAGTCACAACGACGACAAGAATGATCGACGGTACAACCACACCAAGCGTAGAGATTTGAGTTTTCTTCACCTCTTCTTGTGCAGGAACATCATCAAGCAGAGACTGTTTCAAATCAGCGATCAGTTCTTGTTGGTTATCAACAAGACCTTCCTCTGCTTCTACTTCTAACTCGACAAGACGATCTTTATAGAATGCTTTGTTCAACTCGTCGCGAAGCATCTCGTCATTGTTTGCCTTCTTGTTAATAAAGGGCAGAACAATTAAGAAAATTGCCGCTAGCGAAAGGATAATGGTAGAAATCCAAAATAGAGTCATTACTTCTTATCTCCGTCGTTCTCTTCATCGAGTAACGCTTTTAAGCGAGCTTCTTTGTCTGCATCCCAGTCTTTATCTGACTCTACTGCTGCTTTTGATTTTGACTTTCTGCTTCGTAAAATAATCAAACCAAATCCAAACACAACAACCGCAAACGGACCAATCCAAAGGATCGATGTAGCTAAGGTCAGTGGCGGGTTGTACGTTACAAAGTTACCGTAACGAGCAATCATGTAATCAATAATTTCTTGCTCAGACTTGCCGTCTTTTGTCATCTCGTACACTTTTTGGCGTAAGTCGACCGCTAGCTCAGCATTCGAATCACCAATCGTGTTGTTCTGACATTTAGGGCAACGTAGCGTATTACTCAACTCTTTAAACTGCTGTTCTTGATCTACGGTATCAAATTCATGGAACTCGATAGGCGCAGCAGAAACCGTCGCTGAAATTGCGAACGTAGCGAATAGAGTAATCAGTGCCTTTCTAATCATTTCGATTCCTCCAACAACTCTTGATACATCGGCTCAAGCGTCGATGCCCAGTTGGTTGGGTTCACGTCACCAACATGGCGGTAGCGAACTACGCCGCTAGCATCGATTAGGAAAGTTTCAGGCGCGCCATACACGCCAAGGTCAAGGCCTAGCATGCCATTACCATCAAACAGGCTAATTAGGTACGGGTTACCCAACTCTTTTAGCCAACCAACCGCTTTGTTGCGATCATCTTTGTAGTTAAGACCAATGATCTTAACGCCTTGATCCGCAAGCTTGTTCAGGTAAGAGTGCTCTGCATAACAAGTAGGACACCAAGTCGCCCACACGTTAAGAAGCAGTGGCTCGCCTTTAAAGATCGCTTGATCATGAAACTTACCTGGTTGTTCTAAGTCTTCTAGACCAAACTCAGGAACAGGCTTACCAATCAATACGGATTCTAGCTTAGTTGGGTCATCGCCCGACTGGTTGCGCATTAATTGCGTTGCAAAGATTCCAGCTAGAACCATGAACGCAATCAATGGAATGAATAAAATCTTCTTGTTCATTCGAATTAAGCCTCCTGCTCTTCAGCCGACTTTTTGGTTGTCTTACGGAAACGGTAACGACGGTCACTGATAGCAATAGCGCCACCAATCGACATAATCAAAGAACCTGCCCAGATCCAACGTACAAATGGTTTGTAGTAGATACGTACAGCCCAAGATTTGTTGTCGTCTAAACGTTCACCCATTGCAATGTAAAGGTCGCGCGTTACGCCACGGTCAATCGCTGCTTCTGTCATCATAGACTTAGCTGTGGTGTAGAAACGTTTTTCAGCGTGAAGCGTGTTGATGTATTTGCCTTCTTTAGTAATTTCAAAGTCAGCAATGTAACCATCGTAGTTAGGACCATCTTTGTCACGAACCCCTGTAAACAGGAAGCTGTATTCTTCAAGCTGGTAGCTTTCACCTGGCGCCAGACGTACATCACGTTCGATGCTGTAGTTTTGCACCATCGCGATACCAATCACTGTCACGGCTAAACCTATGTGACCACACATCATTGCCCAGTGACTACGAGGTAGCTTAGTTAGACCTTTCAAGAATGTATGACGGTGAGTCGCACGCTCATGCAGCTCAAAGCCGTGCATGAAGATGATCCAGAACGCCATTACCCAACCAGCAAACGCAGTACCACTGAAGCGGTCAGCCAGTAGAGCAACCATTAGCGCACTCAAGCCAAGTGAGAGTGCACCTGAAATCAGCATTGGTTTAACAAGCTTAGACAGGTTGTCACGTTTCCATCGGATCAGAGGACCGATACCAAGCAGGAACGAGAACGGGATTATTAACCAGAAGAACAACATATCAAAGAATGGTGCACCGATAGATACCGAGCCCAAGCCTAACTGTTTGTGAACTAATGGCAGTAGCGTACCTACTAACACAACGACAAGCGCTGCAATCAGTAAGATGTTGTTACCAAGCAGTGCGTTTTCACGAGAAACCAGATCGAAGTTACCGCGAACACGAACCGATGCGCCTTTAATAGCAAACAACAGCAGTGAACCACCGATAACAAAGACTAGGAAACCTAGAATAAACATACCACGAGCAGGATCCGACGCGAATGCGTGAACCGATACCAAGATGCCCGAACGAACTAAGAATGTCCCTAGTAAGCTTAGCGAGAATGCGGAGATAGCCAGCAGTACTGTCCAAGCTTTAAATGTGCCACGCTTCTCAGTTACCGCTAGTGAGTGCATTAGAGCAGTACCAGCCAACCAAGGCATGAATGAAGCGTTTTCTACTGGATCCCAGAACCACCAGCCACCCCAGCCAAGTTCGTAGTAAGCCCACCATGAACCTAGTGCGATACCTACCGTTAGGAATAACCAAGCTGCGATTGTCCAAGGACGCGACCAACGAGCCCATGCCGTATCAAGACGACCACTCATTAGAGAAGCGATTGCGAAAGAGAACGCAACAGAGAAACCTACATAACCCATGTAAAGCATTGGCGGGTGAATAATCAAACCCGGATCTTGCAGTAGTGGGTTCAGGTCACGGCCATCAACAGGGAAGAAAGGCAATGTACGTAAGAACGGGTTAGACGTCACGATAATGAACAGCAAGAAGCCGACAGTAATCAGACCCATGATAGCCAAAACGCGAGCCACAGACTCTTGAGGCATACCACGACTGAATGTCGCTACTGCTACAGTCCAACCCGCTTGGATGAGAACCCAAAGCAGTAATGAACCTTCGTGCGCACCCCAAACCGCCGTAATTCGGTAGTACCAAGGTAGTTGGCTGTTTGAGTTACTTGCTACGTATTGAATCGTAAAATCATTTGTGTAAAACGCGTAACACAAGATAAAGAACGAAATCGCTAAGAATCCGAACATACCCCACGACAACGGTCGTGCGCTGTTCATCAATAATGTGTTATTTCGAGCGGCTCCATACAATGGGAGCACGCTTAGCAGCAATGCAAGTCCCAAGGACAGGATCATCGCAAAATGGCCGATCTCGGCTATCATTGAGCATTTCCTTCTTTTTGTTCAGTCGTGTATTGCAAAGGCTCATGGGTTTTCTTCATTGCTTCCGCAACTTCAGAAGGCATGTACTCTTCATCGTGCTTTGCCAACACCTCAAACGCTTCGATTGTCGTTGCATTTTTAAGGACACCCTGAGCAACAATACCTTGGCCTTCACGGAAAAGATCAGGAAGGATACCATCGTATAGAATTGTTACTTTAGGGCCTACATCCGCCAAATCGAAGCTTACACGTAGTGATTCAGTGTCACGGCTTACAGAGCCGACTACGACCATGCCACCAATACGTAGGCGTTGACCAACTTCAGGCTTTTTACCATCTTTGCCGTTGACCAGCTCAGTTGGTGTGTAGAACAGATCCATGTTCTGGTTAAGTGCGTAAACCATCAATCCAACAGTCGCACTGATACCAAAAAAGATCGCTAAGACAATGCCCAGCCTCTTTTTACGTCTTGGGTTCATAGAGTGTTCTCCATATTTTTTGCTGCATCGATACGAGCTTGACGATCAATCTTAGCTTGTACTTCATTTAGTAATTGCTTACCACGACGAACGCTTACGACCAGTAAAATGATCATCGCGAGGAATGTGATTCCAAATGCACTCCAGACATACGAGGCATAACCTCCCATGGCTAAGAAATCACTCAAAGATTCAAAATACATAATTACCTACCCTACTACGCTTTTTCAGCCGCAAGCTTGCGAACCCATGGACGGTGACTTTCTTTACTGATGATTTCGTTACGGAAACGAATCATGGTTAAAGCACCAAAGAAGAAAGCGAAGCCGAAGATGTTAAGAAGAAGCGGCCATAACATGTCACTTGAAATAGAAGGCTTGTCGAACTTAGTAATGGTCGCGCCTTGGTGAAGTGTGTTCCACCACTCTACTGAAAAGTGAATGATAGGTAGGTTGATGACACCAACGATAGCCAAAATGCCTGCCGCTTTTGCTGCTGTTTTTTGGTCGTCAAAAGCGTGGTGTAGTGCAATCACACCCAAGTATAGGAATAGAAGAATCAGCTCTGAGGTTAAACGCGCATCCCAAACCCACCAGGCGCCCCACATTGGTTTACCCCAAACAGCGCCGGTTAGTAACGCAATGAAGGTAAACACAGCACCAATCGGTGCCATCGCCAGTGCGGCCATGTCTGATAGCCTTACCTGCCATACCAAACCGATAAAGGCAGCAATCGCCATCGACATGTAAACACCCATAGACCAGATTGCAGACGGTACATGGATGTAGATGATACGGAAGCTATCGCCTTGTTGGTAATCAGAAGGCGCAAATGCAAGCCCCCACACGGTACCGACGGATAGACACAATAGCGCTAGGATCGAAAACCATGGCAAAAGTTTACCAGCAAGCTGATAAGAGGTTTCTGCTTTGGCATAGGGATGGAGCCATTTCCACATGTTGTAATCTCACTCTTACTTCATATTGCTTACAGCTATTAAAGCTATAATTATAATAATTTTATTTGTCTTGCTTTCAGTTTTATTGACTCTATGAGTCCAATCGTCACATTTGGTTCACATTGGCTATACGATAACGGAACCCCAATCAGTTCACACTCACTCTAAGTGCGGCACTGATCGCAAAAGGCGTCATAGTCATCGCACCCATTAACATTGCCCCAAGCACCGCCAATTGACCGTTGTATGCAACGCCCAAAGCCGCAGCGTCAATTGCTGACGTCGCGAAGATTAAAATGGGGATGTAAAGCGGCAAGATTAACAGGCTTAACAGGACTCCGCCCTTCTGTAACCCAACGGTTAACGCAACACCAATCGCACCAATAAAACTCAATGCGGGTGTTCCTACCAGCAAGGTCAACACAACTGAGAGCCATGTATCAAAATCTAAAGACAACAAAACAGCCAATAATGGGCTGATTAAAATCAATGGTAACCCGGTCAACAACCAGTGTGCTATGACTTTGGACAATACTACCAACTGCAACGGGATTGGCATCAGCATCATCTGTTCAAGGGCGCCATCTTGAAAATCATCACGGAAAAGACGCTCTAAAGAGAGCAATGCAGAGAGCAAAGCGGCCACCCAAACAATACCCGCAGCAATACGCGCAAGTAGGTTTGGCTCTGGGCCAATACTCAAAGGGAAAAGCGTGATAACAATGATGAAGAACCACAAAGGGTTAAAGATATCCGCTTGACGTCGAAACGCGATAAGCAGTTCGCGTCGGATAATCGTGGTCATTGAAGAGATCATATTACTCACCCAACTTTATTTTTCTTAGTTTCGGGCTATCAGCAAACATATCTTGGTGTGTGGTTAACAACACAATGCCACCGTTGTCTGCATGCTGAGAAAAAAGAGATTCGAGAACTTTCACGCCCTGCTTATCAATGGCAGTCAGCGGCTCATCAAGAATCCACAACATTTGCTTGCTCAACCAAAGGCGAGCCAACGCAACTCGGCGTTGTTGGCCTGCTGAAAGTTGCCCCGCAGGTACGTCTTCTCTGCCCGCAAGCCCGACTTGAGCCAGCGCGTGATAAAGCTCTTCTTTGCTGGTACCGCCACTGTGAATCGACTGATAAAAGCTCAGATTCTCATAAGCACTAAGCTCGCGCTTTACGCCTGTTTGGTGACCAAGAAAAAGTAAATTTTGATGATAAACATCTCGACTCGATTCAATAGACTCACCGTCCCAAGAGATAGTGCCGTCATCGCGATCACCTAAGCCAGTAATAATCCTAAGGAGTGTCGTTTTCCCGGTACCGTTACGACCTTCAACTTGAACCAGCTCACCTGGTTTCAATTGAAAAGACAACGATTCAAACAGAATCCTGTCGTCACGAATAGCAGTTAAATTTGAGACTTCTAGCATAGGTAAATTTAGTCGAGTAATGAGAGCGCTATAGTAGCACACCAACATGGTGACAAAACAGGACTAGGCGTTTTCGATAGAACAAAGTCGGTAAGAAACTGTTACCACCTCATCACAATTTACACATTTTCATCAACAAACAAGATATTGTCGTAGATACAAGCACTTATAAACATCGTTCTATATAGATCGGACAGGCATAAAAAAAGAAGCCGAAGCTTCTTTTAAGAGGAATACGTAATAAACATCAATTGCTCAATACGAATTAAGCGCTCAATTTAACGACGTCGAGGCGGGTCTCTGCGATCGCGAGAGGCATCGGGTTGCTGATCGTACGATGAAGGGTCGCTTCGTAATGAAGGAATTTTCTCTTTACCAGCAAGCTTGTTCTGCAGAGACATCATCAGCTCAGCTTCTGCTTTGGGTAATTCACATTCTTCAATTAACTCGTTAATCCCAGCGCCAAGCTGAACCATTTTCGTTGCACGTGTGTACAAACGTCCATCGGTATCCGCATGTTCCAGCTCAACAATACGTTCATTCAAATGTTTGATAAGATCTTGTTGTTCAGTCACTTTCTGGCCAAGGCCAACCACAACAGAGCGAACCTCAAGTAATTGCTTACTCGATTTTTGAAGCTCTTTGTCCAAGTTACGAACTTGCAGGCGTGACTGATCGAGCTGCTTTTGAATCGCACGTTTTACTTTGCTAATCAAAATCAGGATAAATAACGTAAAAACCCCAACGCCTGATATCAGAGCGACAGGGCTTAAAGGAAGCGCTTCAAACATTACAGGTGAGCCATCTCATCCCATTCGTCTTCGCTTAGTAGTTTGTTTAGATCTACTAAGATAAGTAGCTTGCCATCTCGGTTACTTACACCTTGGATGAACTTAGCACTTTCATCAGTACCAACACTTGGCGTTGTGTCGATTTCAGAAGAACGCAGGTAAACCACTTCAGCAACGCTATCTACTAGAATGCCAATTACTTGACGCTCAGATTCAATAACGATGATACGAGTGTTGTCTGTGATTTCACCTTGCATCAAACCAAAGCGAGAACGAGTGTCGATAACAGTAACAACGTTACCACGTAGGTTAATAATACCTAGAACGTAATCTGGAGCACCCGGTACTGGAGCAATTTCGCTGTAACGTAGTACTTCACGTACTTGCATTACGTTGATGCCGTAAGTTTCTTCTTCTAGCTGGAAAGTCACCCATTGAAGTACTTCATCATTCGTTTGCTCTTTTCTTACTTCAACTTCACTCATATGAGACATAGATAATCCTCTTGCCGTCGTTACCGACCACTATTATTAACTTGATGCTTATTGTTAGCCCAATGCTTATTACTAGCTTAATGCTTTTACATCTAGCCCTGCGTTTAGCATGGCGATTAATGCTTCAACATGAATCAAAGCACACATTTTTTCTTTTACCATACCAGCGAGCCATGGGCGTTTCCCTGCCATTTCTCGCCAACGTACTTTGTCTGTATTAAGTAGCTCGGTGCCTTTGAGCTCTGTGCCCGCCAGGCCCCACAAGCTCTCTCCAAGCATCACTATATATTGATAGTTTTCTTTGTATTCGTCACCTGATAGTTTCTCAGACATCACCCATTTTGCGGTGTCGACCACATCTAGCTGACTATCACGGTTGGTTTGTAAACCCAAATACCAAGCTGGCTTACCAATGATATGACTTAACTCTTCAAGGCGATGGATGCCGCCAAGCTCATCAAGTGGCACCGCAAAGGTCACGCCGTTTACATCAAAATACAAGACTTGAAAGTCTTCTTTGCGAACCGTACTTTCCCAAGAGGTAAACTGGTCAGCACCTCCTGCTTGAGTTTCGGGTTCAATAACTGTCTCGGGATCAGGAACGTCAAGTTCAGGCTCAACAGCCTTAACTTCTACTTGTTCCGTCTCCAACGATTCAGCTTGTAACTCTTCAATTTGCTGCGATTCAACAGGTGGCTCTACAACAATTGATAAATCGGGTTCTGGAAGATTCCAATCCTGAATCTCTGGCTCTTCGAACACTTGAACAGACTCAACCGCGGCATCAAACATTTGCATGTCTGCTTGCTGGGCGATTTTCTGGGTGTTCTGATCCATCAACTCATCAAGGTTCAGTTCATCAACAACATTGGTCGCCTCTAAACGGCTGAGTAGTTTCTGAACATCTTCAAGGTTAGGAACCTCAAACTCAGCCGCGCGTATTTCTGCGTAGCTTGAGTGGTGACTCGAAAATTGGCGCTCTGGCTCTGGCTCTGGCTCTGGCTCTGGCTCTGGCTCTGGCTCTGGCTCTGGCTCTGGCTCTGGCTCTGGCTCTGGCTCTGGCTCTGGCTCTGGCTCTGGCTCTGGCTCTGGCTCTGGCTCTGGCTCTGGCTCTTCAGATTGTGATTCGTCGCTCGACTCGTCAACAAAAAAATCGTCAGATTCAAAGCTTTCATCACCTAACAGCGCAGTAAAATAATCATCCAGTGCTTGTTCACTGGAGAGACTTGGCTGCGCCAATGTTGATTCTTTATTCGCGCTCATTTATCGCCAACCTTTCGAGATAAATAAGCAACTGTTTATAAGCAAATACACCACGGCTACCCGATGCAAAATGAGAGGCTGGCAAGCGCTTTAGGCTCGCATCTCGAAACTTGGTATCAATCGGCACAGCAGACGTCCAAACTTGGTTTGGGTAATCATCTTTGAGCTGCGTTAATGTTTGCAGTGAGGCTTTGGTTCGCTTGTCGTACATCGTTGGGACAATCGTAACCTTAAACGGTGTTTTGCGAGACTTCTGCATGATGGTCAAAGTGCGAATCATGCGCTCTAAGCCCTTCATCGCCAAAAACTCAGTCTGTACCGGAATCAATATACGATCGCTAGCAGCCAATGCATTGACCATCATCACACCCAGAATTGGCGGGCAATCGATCAATACATAGTCATAGTCGTCTTTCAAAGCGGCTAAAGCACGCTTCAAGATCAACCCCATGCCGCTTCGATTTCCCATTACACGGTCTAATGTCGCCAAAGACATGTGCGCAGGGATAATATCGATACCTTCGACTTCTGTTTGTAAAAGCAAAGGTCTTACCGTCTGCACGTTAAACTCACGCAACTGGAACAGATCAAACAGGCTCGATTCCACCGTATCTGAATCGTAACCCAGATAGGTGGTCAGTGATGCATGTGGGTCAGTATCAACCAACAGAACACGGTGCCCCTTCAACGCAAGTAAACCTGCTAGAGTCACGGTCGTGGTCGTTTTACCAACACCACCTTTTTGGTTTGCAACACTCCAAACAATCATTTCGATTTACCTAAGCTAACCCAACTTCGACCAAGATCCTTTCCGCGATACGGTCTAGAGGGAGGTCTTCAGTAGAAATGCCAGCTTTTGCTACAGCTTGAGGCATACCATATACAACACAGCTATCTTCGTCTTGTGCCCAAATTGTCGAGCCCGCAGTTTTCAACATACGCGAACCTTCTCGACCATCTGCGCCCATACCAGTCAGGATCATAGACAACACTTTGTCGCCGTAGATCTTCGCTGCAGAGCCGAATGTGACATCCACACAAGGCTTGTAGTTCATGCGGTCGCCGCCATCGATAATTCTTAGACGTGCAGACCCTGCGCGGCCATCAACCATCATCTGTTTACCACCCGGAGCAAGATACGCCACTCCTGGTTTCAACACATCACCGTCTTGCGCTTCGCGAACTTCAATCTTACACAAGGTGTTCAATCGACTAGCAAAAGCAGCTGTGAATGTTGCTGGCATATGCTGAACTAACACAATTGGGTGTGGATAGTTAGCAGGGATGCGAGTCAAAATCTTCTGTAGAGCAACAGGGCCGCCAGTCGACGTACCAATTGCTGTTAATTGATACTTCTTACCTGACGCTCTGAATTTCGCCGTTGATGCAACCGCAGGCTTCGCTGTCGAAGTCGAAGCTGCTGTTGAAATCGGTTGGCGCAATGGCGTAGATGTTGCAGTCGTCGCAGTCGCTCTCGGCGCAATAGGAGCACGGCGCATAAACGCACGCTTCGCTGCAATCTGAATCACACGCTGTTGAAGCAATGCAACTGCATCGTCGCGGTTACGTGCAATGTCTTCAAACTTCTTAGGAAGGAAGTCGAGAGCACCTGCATCTAACGCATCTAACGTTGCTCTCGCTCCATCATGCGTTAACGATGAAAACATCAAAATAGGCGTTGGAGACGCGGCCATGATTTCACGAACGGCAGTGATACCGTCCATGACAGGCATTTCAATATCCATCGTGATTACGTCAGGTCTTAGCTGTTTCGCTTTTTCAACGGCTTCTTTACCGTTTACTGCTACATCAATGACTTCTAGGCGAGCCTCTGAGTTGATGATCTCGCTAACGCGACGACGAAAGAAACTCGAATCATCAACGACTAATACTTTAATCGCCATATTTATCCTTAAATTAAATTCTTGACGCAGCTGCGTACTGCTTCAACAAGTCCGGCACATCTAGAATCAATGCAATGTGTCCGTCACTTGTAATTGTCGCACCTGCCATTCCTGGCGTACCTTGCAGAAGCTTATCAAGCGGCTTGATCACGACTTCTTCTTGACCGATAAGCGTATCGACAACAAAACCAACACGTTGGCTACCAAGTTGTACGATAACAACATGGCCGTGCCCTTTACGCAGCTCAACAATACCCGCTTTAGGAGCAAGCCAGTTTTGCAAGTAGAACAACGGAATAGACTTATCGCGAACGATAATCGTCAGCTGGCCATCAACCACGTTTGTGCGGCTTAAATCTAGGTGGAAGATCTCGTTTACAGAAGCCAATGGCAATGCAAATGGATGACCGGCAACACCGACCATCAAGGTTGGTAGAATCGCTAGGGTTAGTGGAACCTTGATGGTGATCTTGGTGCCCTGTCCCATTTCTGAATCAATATCAATAGAGCCGTTCAGTGTGTTAATCGCTGTTTTCACAACGTCCATGCCCACACCACGACCAGAGATATCCGAGATCTGCTCTTTGCTTGAGAAGCCAGGAGCAAAAATCAGGTTGAAACACTCTTTATTTGATAAGCGAGACGCTGCATCTTCATCCATCAGGCCACGTTTAACCGCGATAGCACGAAGCTTATCAGGGTCCATACCGCCACCGTCATCAACGATAGCCAGTTCAATGTGGTCACCTTCTTGAGAGGCAGACAGAATCACTTTACCCGTTTGTGATTTACCCGCAGCAACACGGTCGTTTGGCATTTCAATACCATGATCGACAGAGTTTCTCACCAAGTGAATCAGGGGATCAGCAAGTGCTTCTACTAAGTTTTTATCAAGGTCCGTTTCTTCGCCACGCATTTCAAGAACGATGTCTTTCTTCAAGCTACGAGCAAGGTCACGGACAACTCGTGGGAAGCGACCAAATACTTTCTTGATCGGCTGCATACGAGTCTTCATTACCGCACCTTGAAGGTCTGCAGTAACAACATCTAAGTTAGAGACAGCTTTCGACATTTCTTCGTCGTTGCTGTTGAGGCCTAGGCTGACTAGTCGGTTACGCACCAATACCAGTTCACCCACCATGTTCATGATGGTGTCCAGTGTTGATGTATCAACACGAACTGTCGCTTCAGCTTGTTGCTTCTTAGCCGGCACTTTAACTTCAGCTTTTGCTGGAGCGCTCGGTTTTGGCTCAGCTTTAACGGCAACTGGCGCAGCAGGTTTAGGCGCAGCTTGAGGTGCTACTGCCTTAACTTCTGCTGGCTTAGTCGCGGCATCCAATTCTTCAATCGAAGGTCCATTACCTGAGCCATGTAGTTGGTCAAGTAACTTCTCGAACTCTTCGTCAGTCATCAGATCATCGCCTTCAGACATCGCCGAAACAGGTGCTGCTGGCGGCGGTGGCGGTGGAGGAGGCGTTGAACTTGCCGCTGTCGGGCTCTTACCCGCACCGTGCAATTCATCTAATAACTTTTCAAATTCGTCATCAGTAATATCACCACTGTCAGCAACAGACTGAGGTGCAGCGGGTGCTGGCGGCGGTGTTGGTGCAGAAGGCGCTGTTGGTGAACCACCTTTACCGTGAAGCTCATCAAGCAAGCGTTCAAACTCATCTTCAGAGATATCATCGACTGAAGATGCATTGATGTTTGAGCTTTCAGCAGTAGGTTCCGGAGCAATAACAGGCTCAGGCGCTGCAACAACAGGTTCAGGGATAATAGGTGCAGGCGCTTCTACTGGTGCCACTTCATCCGCAGACTCTGGTTTACAGAGACGGTGAAGTTCATCCAATAAAGATTGGTCGGCTGGCACTAAAGGTTCCTGATCTTGCACGGCGCGAAACTGTACATTGACTGTATCTAGCGCCTGCAGCATGGTATCCATCAAACCTGATGTTACGCTGCGTTGGCCGTTTCGCAGAATGTCGAACACATTCTCAGCACCATGACAAGTATCCACCAGCTCAGTTAATGCTAGGAAACCAGCACCACCTTTTACTGTATGGAAACCACGGAAAATAGCATTTAATAGGTCTTTGTCGTCAGGGTTATTCTCAAGCTCTACCAGTTGTTCTGATAGGAGTTCAAGGATCTCTCCTGCTTCGACTAAAAAGTCCTGAAGAATATCTTCGTCTAAATCGTAGCTCATACGTTACCTTTAAAATCCAAGACTGGATAACAAATCGTCGACTTCATCTTGAGATGCGACAGCGTCTTCGCGCTCTTCTGGGTTCATAATTGGACCTTCAGGCGCAATCGATGCTTTCTTCTCTGACTCTGGAGTTGGCTCTTTTTGATTCGCACCGAATACCGTGAGAATCTCGACCAAACGTCCTTCCACCTCATTCACCAAGGTAATAACTTTGCTGATTATCTGCCCAGTTAAATCTTGGAAATCCTGAGCCATCAAGATTTCAGTCAATTGTCCGCGTAGTTCAGTACTGTCGCCTTCTACTTGGACAAGCAATCCATCAATGCGGTGACATAAAGCTTTAAATTGTGCCAGCTCAATGCGGCCATGCATCAGTTCATTCCATTGAGGCCTTACTTGAAGTAAACACTCGTGTAGGTTGTCTGCGATTGGCATACAGCGATCGACAGCGTCCATCGTCTTATTTGCCGCAACTTCCGTTTTATCAATGACATACTGAAGGCGATCCCTTGCATCAGGGATTTCGTCATTTGCGATAACGCTGATGCGTTCATCGAAATTGAATTGAGTCAAAGAGTCGTGGAGGTCGCGTGTCAGACTTCCTATTTCTTGAAGCATTGGATTGTCTTGAAGACTAAAGTTATCTTCATAAATGCTTCTCACAAGAGAATCAGCATTTTGCTGCTCATCGTTCTCAAGCAGCTCTACTAATTTTTTTGCTTGTTCTAATGAAATCATCCTGAATTCGGCCTTACTCCGCATACTTTGTGCGCTTAGGCTATCGAGATAAACAGATAACTTATCAGTCAGTGTTTACCTAGAAGTGCCTAAATTTATTGATGCTTATAAGCGATCAAAAATCTTATCAAGTTTCTCTTTCAGCGTTGCAGCAGTGAAAGGCTTCACAATGTAACCATTAACACCCGCTTGCGCAGCTTCGATGATCTGCTCACGCTTCGCTTCAGCTGTGATCATAAGCACTGGAAGGTGCTTAAGTTCTGCGTCTGCGCGAATGTGTTTAAGCAGGTCAATCCCTTGCATGCCTGGCATGTTCCAGTCAGTTACCACGAAATCAAATTCGCCTTTTTTCAGCATAGGTAACGCGGTCAAGCCATCATCTGCTTCTTGAGTGTTGTTGAAACCTAAATCGCGAAGTAGGTTTTTAACAATTCGGCGCATCGTTGAAAAATCATCAACAATGAGAATTTTCATGTTTTTGTTCAAATTAGCCTCCACTGAATAGGATCAGTGTTGTTAGTCGTTCTGTGTCCAAGCACTTAACTTAGTGCGTAAACGCTGCATAGATTGGCTCAGTATTTGGCTGACACGAGATTCGCTGACACCTAACACTTCCCCAATCTCTTTTAAATTGAGTTCTTCGTCGTAATAAAGCGAAAGCACAAGGCCTTCCCTTTCCGGAAGTTGTTTTATCGAATCGATCAAAGCTTGGCGGAATGACTCATCAGCAACCCCTTGAAAAGGCGTATTATCTTGAGAGTCTTCATTCGGAGATATTACATCATCTGAGACGCCTAAATCTTCAATTCCAACCAGTCTTGAGCAATTAATGTCAGTTAAAGCACTGTGATACTGCTCTAAACTGAGCCCCATGTGTTTTGCCACTTCGGCATCACTCGGGTCGCGGTTGAGGATACCCTCTAATTCCGCAATTGCACTGCTGATTTCTCGATTGTTCTTATGAACCGATCTCGGCACCCAGTCCCCACGGCGAATGTCATCCAACATTGCCCCGCGAATCCGAATACCAGCATACGTCTCAAAGCTTGCGCCTTTGGTACCATCATAGTTTTGTTGCGCTTCAATCAAGCCGATCATGCCAGCTTGAATTAAGTCATCAACCAATACATTAGGCGGTAATCGCCCCAACAAGTGATGAGCGATACGTTTAACCAACACAGAGTACTTCTCAAAAAAAGCCTGTTGGCTATTGTGATTAGCGTGTTGGTCGTAAGTAAGCGCTTTATTCACCAAATGGTTCCTCTATAAATTCAGTACGATTCAGCAGCCTTTCAACAAAGAACTCCAAGTGTCCGCTCGGTGTTTTTGGTATTGGCCAGGTCAAGGCTTTGTTAGCCAAAGAGCTGATTGCCAATGCAGCTGGAGAGCGAGGAAACGCATCGACTACGATTTTCTGTCTCTTGACTGATTGACGTACTTTATCATCTAAAGGAATACATGCTACGAGTTCGAGGCTCACATTCAAGAAGCGCTCTGTGACCAAAGTCAACTTTGCAAATAATTCTCGGCCTTCGCGGTAGCTTCTGACCATATTTGCAACAACTTTGAATCGCTGAACTTGGTGTTCTCTGCTTAAAAGCTTAATCAAAGCATATGCATCCGTGATCGAGGTAGGTTCATCACATACCACGACAACCACGTCTTGCGCCGCTCTTGAGAAGCTGATCACCATGTCCGAAATACCGGCTGCGGTATCAACCAACAAGATATCCATCTCGTCTTCAAGCGAACCGAATGCGCGAATCAAACCAGCATGCTGTGCGTGTGAAAGTTCAGTCATGCTTTGAGTGCCCGATGTCGCTGGAATAATTTTAATTCCGTGCGGCCCTTCGACAATCGCATCCTTAAGTTCACATTCGCCAGCCAACACATGCCCAAGGTTTCGTTTAGAACGAATACCTAGCATGATATCGACGTTCGCTAGTCCTAAATCGGCATCTAGCACCATGACTTTTTTGCCTTGGCGCGCCATGCAAATAGCCATACCTAACGTCACATTAGATTTACCAACGCCTCCCTTACCACCGGTTACAGCGATAACTTTTGTGAGTGAAGGCTTGGTTAAGCGACGGAGGCCGCTAGCTTGGTCATGTATCATATTTTCATTCATATTTATCCGCCGCCTAGAGCCCTTCAGAATCGCTATTCCAGTAATGAGGTTCATTCTCTGTAGATTTTTCTAATAGCTCATTAGCCTTAGCAATCATGTACTTTGGCTGAGCTATAACGATATCTTCAGGAACTCGTTGACCATTTGCTATGTAAGCAACTGGTAATGCATTTTGTATTACGACACTGATGAATTCACCTAGACTTAGGGATTCATCCAGCTTAGTCATGATGCATCCCGACAACGGGATTCTTCTAAAGTGTTCAATTGTTTCTTGCAGCACTTTGCGTTGCGCGGTTGCAGGCAACACAAGGTAGCTATTGATAACGGAACCACTCTCTTGCATCAATGTGTCTAACTGCTCAGATAGGCGAACATCTCGTTGTCCCATGCCTGCAGTATCGACCAGAATTAGGCGACGATTACGTAACTGATATATTACATCGGCCAACTCACTAGAATCTTTAGCAACTCTTACAGGACAACCCATAATTCGACCATAAATCGATAACTGCTCATGTGCACCTATACGATATGTGTCGGTTGTCACTAGTGCGACGTTGTCTGCGCCATACTCCATGGCGGCACGTGCAGCTAGTTTTGCAACAGTCGTTGTTTTACCCACGCCGGTTGGGCCAAGTAGAGCCACAATACCGCCGCGTTTTAAAATATCTTTTTGTGTAACGGAGATTTGGTCAGCAACCAGAGCTAACAGAGCCTTCCATGCACGTGCAGGTTTAGTATCTTCAGGAATGTAGCAAGCCATTTGATCGGCAAGCTCTGCAGATACACCCATACGTTCAAGGCGCTTAATAAGCATGGCTCTCAGTGGTTCACGGCGCTCAACTTCTTGCCACATCAACCCAGAAACTTGATGCTCTAACAGACGACGAATTGAGGTCATCTCTTCGCGCATCGTTTCCATTTCAGTATCAGAACCTTTGGACTGAGTGTTCTCTCGACCACGATCATAACGGGTAGGATCCAAGCGAGGTGCCGGGCGCTCTACTCTGCGGTCTTCAGCAATCAACTTAGACAAACCCGTTTCACGAGCAAATGCTGAATCAAGATTGCCGTGAGACTGTTGGTTTCCGTGAGATTGCTGATGGCCATGAGACTGCAAATTGCTTTGAGTCTGATGACTATGAGGCTTATGACCCGTGCTTGATTGACGATTGAGCAATGCTGACAATGAATCTTCATTTCCAGCACGATGTTGTGGCTCATCATCGGCGCCATGACTGTATTGCTTTAGCATATTCGCAAAGCGCTTGGTCATTGAGCGTCCACCTTCAGCATTCGACTGCAGGCTAACCTTGTCATCGTCTAGTTGACGTCGCCCTGCAGGAGTTGCGGGCGCGGCCATTTGCGTATATTGGCTTTGGGCAGGCTGCTGAGGTTTATTTAGTCTCTGGCTCGCTGTCGACGGGCTGGATTCGCCATCAATAGCGGCAACAATTTCCACGCCACCTGCGACCTTTTTGTTAGACATGATCACCGCTTCTGAACCAAGTTCTTCTTTAACTTGGAGCAGAGCCGTTCGCATATCTTTTGCAAAAAATCGTTTAATTTTCAATTCGATTGTCCGTTCTAATTAGGCGGCTTAATTACCAACAGCTTGTACGATACGTATCTGCTTTTCGTCCGGTATTTCTTGGTAAGACAAGACTCGTAAGCTTGGGATCGTGTTCTTCACGAACTTAGCCAGAGTCGAACGCAACACGCCAGAGGTCAATAGTACCGCGGGCTCACCTTTCAGCTCTTGCTCTTGTGTAGCGTGGCTGAGGGAGGTCTGTAAACGTTCGGCTAAACCAGGTTCAATACCAGCAGATTCTCCGCCGGATGCCTGCATGGTTTGATGCAAGATTTGTTCCAGCTCAGGAATCAAAGTTATCACTGGCAATTCTGGTTCTATACCATTGATTTCTTGAACAATTAGTCGTTTCAATGAGATACGAACCGCCGCAGTAAGTATGTCAGGTTCTTGACTCTTACCTGAATACTCCGACAAAGTTTGGACTATGGTTCGAATATCACGAATTGGAATCGCTTCATTCAGCAGGTTCTGTAGTACTTTCACAACCACACCCAACTGCAATTGATCCGGTACAAAACCTTCAACCAGCTTAGGTGTTGAGCGGCTGAGCATCTCAAGCAAGTTCTGAACTTCTTCATGACCAATAAGCTGTGATGCGTTGTTGGTTAGCAGCTGGCTAAGGTGTGTCGCCAGTACTGTAGAAGAATCTACAACGGTATAACCTAGAGCTTGTGCGTGTTCACGCTGCTCTTCACGAATCCAAACCGCTTCAAGGCCAAAGGCAGGGTCAATCGTCGGCTCGCCATCGATCATGCCATAGACTTGGCCCGGGTTAATCGCGAGCTCCATGTCTGGCTTAATCTCAGCTTCACCCACAGCAACACCCATCAGGGTAATACGGTAGCTGTTTGGTGTCAGTTCTAGGTTATCGCGAATGTGTACCGCTGGGATCAAGAAACCAAAGTCTTGAGACAGCTTTTTACGCACACCTTTAACGCGTTCAAGCAATTCACCACCTTGGTCTCTATCAACCAAAGGAATTAAACGGTAACCCACTTCTAAACCAATAATATCGACAGGTTGAACATCATCCCAAGAGAGCTCCTTCTGAGAGCCTACTTCTCCATTCGCTTCAACTGTCGCCGGAAGGTTAGGCTCTTCCGCCTTCTTCTTGTTCTTTTTATCGATGTAATACGCCCCCGCGCCTGCAACGATGGCAAGGCTCAAGAACGAGAAATGTGGCATACCCGGAACAATACCCATGATGCCAAGGATGGCGGCGGTGATCATCAAGGCTTTTGGATTGTCGAACATCTGGAAGACAAGTTGCTCACCCATATCTTCATCAGTATTTTGGCGCGTTACCATCATCGCAGCTGCAATAGACAGTAATAGAGATGGAATTTGTGCAACCAGACCATCACCGATAGTCAGTAGCGTGTAGATTTCGATTGCTTCACCAAAACCAAGATCAAACTGAGCCATACCAATGCTCAAGCCACCAATGATGTTGATGAATAAGATTAAGATACCAGCGATCGCATCGCCTTTAACAAACTTAGAAGCACCGTCCATCGAACCGTAGAAGTCAGCTTCTTTGGTGACTTCAAAACGTCTCAGACGCGCTTGGTCTTGGTCGATCAAACCTGCGTTCAAGTCGGCATCGATTGCCATCTGTTTACCCGGTAAGGCGTCTAACGTGAAACGCGCGCTTACTTCCGAGATACGACCCGCACCTTTGGTTACAACCATGAAGTTGATGATCATAAGAATCAAGAACACCACTAAACCAACCGCGTAGTTACCACCGATAACCACGTTACCGAAGGCTTCAATCACGTTACCTGCCGCGTCGCCACCTTCGTGACCATGGAGCAATACCACACGTGTCGAAGCAACGTTCAAGGCCAATCGAAGTAGAGTCGCAATCAGCAGGACGGTCGGGAATGCAGCGAAATCTAAAGGCCTGCGGGTATAAACCGATACCAATAGCACAACCATAGACAGTGCAATATTGAAGGTGAAGAACATATCCAACAAGAAAGCTGGAATGGGCAACACCACCATAGCAAGCGTTGCAAGTACCATAACAGGTGCACCAATCGCAGGCATGGCACGGTTAGGGATTTTAGGTAGCTTGTCCACAAAAGGCAGGGAGAATTTCATAAATCTAGACAGTTTCGCTATGTTGTAGCTCTCTGAACAAGTGGATTAGGTCTTAGTCAGGGCTGTTTGCTATGGGCTTATAATGTTCAGGCTACTACAGCAAACACTGTACCAACATCTCACGTCAAATTATCGCCATCACCTCTATAAAAGGAAGATTAGCTAGCTCGCTATTATCAGGGTTCATCACGCAGAGCTCAAGCAATTGATCTAATGACGTAAATCAGGTGGGATCGGCATATTAGAATCTTGCAGTTTTGGTCGCTCACCACCTCGTTTTCGGTACTGTTTAAGCTGGAAAACATATGCAAGCACTTGTGCAACTGCCGTAAACAGACCGTCAGGAATTTGTTGTTCTAGCTCAGTGGTATGATAAAGCGCCCTCGCCAATGGCGGCGCTGGAACTATATAGATGTCGTTTGCACGCGCAATCTCTCGGATCTTCATCGCCATGTGGTCGACACCTTTAGCAACCACAATTGGTGCTTTGTCTTGATTCTGCTTATAGCGCAGCGCCACTGAAAAGTGTTCCGGGTTGGTCACAATCACATCTGCTTGAGGAACGTCTGCCATCATGCGACGCTGAGCCGCTTCCCTTTGAAGCATACGAATTCGGCCTTTCACTTCCGGCTTACCTTCAGTATCTTTGAATTCGTCTTTGACTTCTTGTTTGGTCATCTTCAATTGATCGGCGTGTTGCCAGATCTGGAACGGGATATCAATCGCCACCACAATCAGCAGTGAGCAGCTGATCAACAGGATGAAATTGAGCAAGATATCCAAGGCATGAAAGATGTTCTGCGGGTACACATCCATACTCAGCTGCATTAAATCATGCTGAGAGGCTTGAATCAGATAAATCGCCATCCCCGATACGAGCGCTACTTTAAGAATAGACTTGAGCAGTTCAACCCAACTTTGCAGGCCAAACATACGCTTGATACCACTCAGTGGGTTGAGCTTAGACGCCTTTGGCATCGCCGCTTGCATTGAGAAGTTAATCCCACCGACACCCGCAGCGCCGATGACGGCAGCAACAAACAAGGTTATCAGTATCAAAAACAGCGGGAACAGCAGGTTCACCAGTGCACCACCGGCAATTTCTAAGAGTTTATTGGTGTCAAAGATCTCGTCGCGACTCAAAGAGAACAGGCGTTGCATCGCCTCGAACAAAGCCTTCGCCATCGATTCGCCAAACCACATTAATGCAATCGCACCGACAATAAGTACCGACGCTGACGCTAGCTCTTTTGACCTTGCAACCTGCCCTTTCTCTTTGGCCTGTTGCAAGCGTTTGGGCGTGGCGTCTTCTGTGCGTTCTTGACCGTCTGACTCTGCCATTTCAGTCTCCTAGCAATCTAACCGGATTAGACGACATATCTGTTGTTCGCCCTGCATCCAAAATAGCTCATAGTGACTATATAAGCCGCCAAGGATGTACCAACAAAGCAACAGACCCACGAGTAGCGCAAATGCAAAACCCAAAGAAAAGATGTTTAATTGAGGTGCCGCACGCGTCATTACACCAAAAGAAAGGTTAATCGTTAGCAGCGCAATAATCCCCGACAATGACATCGCTAATGCCGTTTTGAACATGATGCCGAGCCACAATGCGAGCTCTCGAAAATCCACAGAGGTTAGAGAGCCACTGCCAATCGGCAAGGTCTTAAAACTAAACACCACCAGCTGCAGCATTTTCAAGTGACCATCGGTCGCCAAAAAAAACATGGTCGCTAGCAGCATGAACAGCTGACCAAGTACCGGCGTGTTTTGCCCGTTAGCCGGGTCGACCATTGATGCAAAACCCAAGCTCGATTGCATACCGAGGATCTGACCCAGCATAACAAAGGTTTGAATCATGAACTGGGTAACAAAACCCATGGCCACGCCAATCACAATTTGCTCGAAGACAGTCAGGAAGCCTTGAAAGGACAGAAGTTCAATCTCTTTGGGAACGGCCGGAATCGCAGGCATCACCGCAAAAGTGATCGCCAAGCCTAAATACAGACGAATACGCGGCGACACGAAGCGTGCCCCTGTTACCGTCATCACCATCAGCATCGCTGAGATGCGAGTGTATGGCCAAAAATAATTGGCTAACCACTCTAGTACAAGGCTCGTTGGATATTCCATATCGGTTTAATACAGAACTTGCGGCAAGCGTTCGATGAGCTCAAAAAAGAACTCCATCATCATCTGGGTCATCCAGTGTGCGAATAGCATCAACGCCAACAAAGTTACGATCAAACGCGGCAGGAAACTCAGGGTTTGTTCGTTGATTGAGGTCGCAGCTTGGAAAACAGCCACAACCAAACCGATCAGCAGGCTAGGAATAATGATGGCGCAAACCATGATTAATACCATCCAAAGGGCATCTCGGAACAACTCTACGAATATTTCAGGATTCATTATTCCCCCAGCTACAAGGCAAAACTGCCGGCGAGTGTGGAGAGTATCAAGTTCCAGCCATCAACAAGAACAAACAGCATCAACTTAAACGGCAGCGATACAATCATCGGTGACAACATCATCATACCCATAGCCATCAATACCGATGCCACCACCAAGTCGATGATTAGGAAAGGCAAGAACAGCATAAATCCGATTTGGAAAGCCGTTTTTAATTCCGATGTGATAAATGCTGGAATCAGAACCGCCATCGAAACATCTTCAGGGTTAGTCACTTCCGCACCAGAAATCTCAACAAAGGTTTCAAGATCTTTGATTCGAGTCTGTTTAAGCATGAAGGATTTAATCGGTTCTTGGGCAACATCAAATGCCTGTCGTGCCGAGATCTGTTCATTAAGATATGGCTGAACTGCTTGTTCGTTCACTTGGTTAATCACTGGCGACATGATGAAGAAGGTCAAGAATATCGCAATACCAATAATGACTTGGTTAGACGGTGTTTGTTGTAGACCCATCGCCTGACGCAAGATAGACATCACTACCACAATACGAGTGAACGATGTCATCAAAATCACCATCGCCGGCAAGAAGCCAAGCATGGTCATTAACGCGAGAATTTGCAGGTTAATCGAGTAGTCTTCACCGCCATTGGCATTGGTTGTCATGGTAAAGGCAGGTATGCCGCCACCATTGCCAGTTAAGCTGCCCGTGGTCATGGTTGTCGATTTGGCTTGGTCTTGTTCCATCGTGCTGATAGTCACCGATTCCGAGCCAGCGGTATTCGCAGGAATGACGGTGCCGTCTTCAGCTTGTGCAAATACCGACACACTGAATACGATTGAGCATAGGAGAATAAGCTGAACCAACCACACTTTCACCGCTCGGAAAGCTCCGGCTTGGTGAAAGTAAGAGGAGTTCAAAAGTCCGTTACTTGTTTGCATCTTTTTTTATTAGCTGGGAAAGCTGACTTGAAAATGTACTTTTTTCCAGCATCTCCTGAGTAAGAGGTTTATCGAGCTTAGAGATCAGCTGAATCGATTGTGTGGTAATCCCTACCAAGAACTGTTCATCACCCGCTTGCACAATAGCGATACGCTCTTTAGTACCAACAGGGATTTGCCTAACAATCGCCAAACCTTGTTGATTCGACATCGCAGGTACTTGCATTCGCTTGAGTAGCCAAGCAATAAATAAAATGAAGGCTATAACGAAAATTAGCGACCCAAAGGTGGTCGCTAAATCGAGAGAAGGCGGTGTTGCTGCAAAAGCAATGGAAGGAACCGTTAATAGCCCTACTCCCAAGATTCCTCGTAACAAACCTGTCATTCCGAGAGAAGAGCCCGCAAGTCTTTGAGACAAAAAACTCATTAACGCAGCTTCTTAATTCGTTCTGTTTGGCTAATAACGTCAGTCAAACGAATACCAAATTTGTCATTTACTACAACCACTTCACCGTGAGCAATCAGAGTACCGTTAACCATCACATCTAGTGACTCACCAGCAATTCGATCAAGCTCAACAACCGAGCCTTGGTTCAATTGGAGTAAGTTACGAATACTGATCTGAGAGCGACCAACTTCCATCGAAATAGTCACTGGAATATCCATAATGGTATCCAGCTTACGACGCTCATCTTCAGAAATCGGAGATGATGAATCGGTTAGCTCATCAAGTGGTGCCGCAAGCACATCATCAACATCAATTGACGGCGCTAAAGGATCTTCACCAAGTGCTGCAGCCCATTCGTCTGCTAGCTTTTGATCTTCACTAGGTTCCATTACCAATTCCTATACTTTTATCTATTTTACTATTCGTCGTCATCATCACTGTTTTCGAGCTCAGACAATAAGTCTTTACCTAGAAAAGCGAGATCAGTTTTAACCACATGTGGTCTTTGAATTTTTTCCGAAATCTGTACTGCAAGCTTCTCACCAGAACGGCCCATTTTCACACGATAAGTCGGCAGTTCTTCGACAAACATGGTTGCGTGCTCAGGCATGTTCATTGGGATAACATCACCAGGGCGCAGCTCCATCAGATCACGAAGGGAAATATCTTGCTCTAGCAAATTCACGCGGAAATTGACGGGCACATCCATGATCTCATCACGCAGTGCGGTACTCCAACGAACATCGGTTTCCATCTTGTCTGATTGAACACCCGCATCAAGCAGTTCACGGATCGGCTCAACCATGGAGTAAGGCATGACAACGTGGAAGTCACCACCACCGCCATCCACTTCAATGTGGAACGAACTCACAACAATCACTTCGGTTGGGCTCACAATGTTCGCCATACTTGGGTTCACTTCGGAATCCAAGTATTCAAACTCAACCCCCATCACTGGCGACCAAGCTTCTTTGTAATCTTCAAAAACAATTTTCAGCAGTAACTGAATGATTCGTCTTTCAGTAGGCGTGAATTCACGACCTTCAATCTTGGCGTGGAAACGACCATCACCGCCAAAAAAGTTCTCTACGAGAATGAAAACCAGACGAGCTTCCATGGTGATGAGTGCCGTACCTTTCAATGGACGGAAACGAACCATGTTTAAACTGGTGGGTACATACAATGTGTTTTGGTACTCACCAAACTTCATCATCTGTACGCCGTTGATCGACACTTCAGCCGTTTTACGTAACATATTAAACAAGCTGATACGCATATGACGTGCGAAGCGCTCGTTAATAAGTTCAAGGGTCGGCATTCGACCACGGACGATTCGATCTTGAGATGAGAAGTCGAAATTGACCGCATTGTCATTTTCGGTTTCTAAGACATCTTCAACTTCTTCAACATCATCAACGCCATGTAACAGCGCATCAATTTCGTCTTGGCTTAATAAATCGGTCACAAATTACCTATTGAATTACGAAGTCAGTGAATAACACTTTTTCAATCACAGGCTGGCCAACAGCTTGAGCCAGGCTTGCTTTAATATCTTCTGTTGCCTTATTACGCAGTTCCACGCGGCCTGTTGGTGAGCGCAATTGATCAACCGTTGCCGAAGCGAACGTGGCCAGTAGCGTACTTTCTACAAGTGGAGAGTGGTAACGAGCCAGGTCTTCATTCTTACTGCCACGTACCATGAGCTGTGCTTTTATCTGAACTAGGCGATCTTTTTTGTCACCTGTCACATTAAACAAGAAGGGCTGAGGAATATTAACATACATAACCGGCTCTGCAGCGACCACAGCCGTTGCTGGCTGAGACTGAGATTCAGAGGCGCTATCGTCAGAACCTAAGAAAAAGTACAGCGCACCACCTATACCAAGCAGTAACACAACTACGGCAATAATAATTATAAGGAGCTTGCTCTTCCCTTTAGGTGCATCTTGTTCTTCGGCCATATCTTACTCTAACTTCCTGTTCTTGCGATTAACTGATGGTTCTTTTTATTAACTGGTTTTTTCTATTAACCAAGCGTTCTTAGCCTGATATTAGGCATAATAACTAATTCCATCACGCTTTGATGCGACATTCAATTCAAGATTGCTGTCACTATCAAGGTTTTCATCACCTTGCGTATCATTTGTGCGGTTAGCGCCGGATTGTTGCTCACCATTGTTGTATCTATCTTGTCCCTGACCGGAGTTCTGTTGTTGAACAGACGAATCGGCAAGCTGCAGACCTTGCTGAGCAAGCATCTCTCTCAAGCGAGGTAAGGTTTGTTCAATCACATCTCTCGCTTGCTGATTACTCACCGTAAAGTGCACGTTTGCCACGTCATTATTCATGGTCATGCGGATTTTCATTTGGCCCAATTCTGGTGGGTCGAGACGAATGTCCAAGTTCTTAAGGTTCTTAGACATCATCATTTGTACTTTTTCAGCCACTTGCTCATTGGCTAGCTCTTTGGTGAGCTGTAAGGGCGCTTGTTGAGCAGCTTGAATTTCAGCTCGCGTAGGTGCTGAACCCACCGTTGCCGTACCTTGTGCACCAGCCGCAGAAGCGATCTGCTGAGCAAAGGTCGAATCTTTAGAATCTTCTTTAGCACCCGCTTTACCCAAACCAGACAGTGCTGCTGCACCGGCGCCCGCTTTAAGAAGCGTATCAGTCGAGCCTGCTTTTGTGGCAGCTGGCGTTGCATTCATCGCCATTCCTTGCGCGGTTAAAGCTGGATCCAACGTTGCTTGCTGCTGAGGTGAAGCCACATTAGCTTGTTGAGCTGCGGCCTGTTGGGCTGCATGTGCATTATTGGCGTGCAGCATTGCCGCCTTGTCCGTAAGAGCATTGTTTGCTGATTGAGAAGCGGCCTGCGCTGACACTTGTTGTGTAGCCGTCGCTACAGCTGCTGTTGATGCTGCCGCAGCTAAGGCTTTAGTTTCGCTTGAATCCGTATTATCCCAATCGATAGCAGTGGGTTCACCAGACGCACTGTTCGCAGCCGGAGCTTGACTTAGCAAAGCTGTTACTTGTTGTTGAACGTTAGCGAGCTGTTGATTCAACAGGTCTAGGTTAGAGGTCGCTTTAGCCAAAGCGGCTTGCTCATCAACCGTCAACTTAGCGCCACTTTGTTGCTTATCAAGCAAGCTATCGACAACAGACTGCTCTGATTCGATTTGTCCATTCAATTGGTTTAGCGCTTTGGTATGGGCATCTACTTGCTTTGCCAGTTCAATATCCACGGCTGACAATGCTTGGCTCTGCTCGGCAGCAACCGCACTAGCTGCATTCTTTTGGCTCAGCTCTCGGCTCATACTGGCTTCAATTTGTTCTGGAGTGACGCCTTTATCCATCAACTGTCGAATTTCAGTATCAGTTAGCTGAGAAACACCCTTACCTCCGGTAAGTACAGCGATTTCAGAATCGACTTCAAGGCTCTTCTCCTGATTTGCAGCCTTAGCTTGTTGTGTCGCCTTATCCGTAACGGAAACTCCTGCAACAGAAGCACCGGTGATATTACCTTGGGCTTGTTCTACCTGACCTTGCTGAGGCAAGCCTTTGCCGTTTGGCGCTTGATTTAGGGTTTTGTTTGCCTCATCCAATTGACCAAGCAATTTATTGCCTTCGCTCATCGCTGCATTGGCTTGCGATGCCTGCGTAGCACCATCTACCGCTGATGGACCCTGAGTTTGGGATTGAGCAATATGTTCTTTAGATTCGTTAGTCGTATCCTGCGCATCTTTACCATCTGCCTTATCTGCAACAGTCTTATCAGCGACAGTGCTATCAGTGCCCGAATTGGCTTTGAGCTGAGCCTCAGATCCAGACGCAGCCTCTGCTGATGTTTTATCAGCAGCTTTCTCGCCTTCTACTTCTGAAGCTGCTTGCTTGCTTTGCGCTTCGCTCACTTCGTCAGTAGCCTTTGATTCAGCGGAATCACCTTTGTTCGCTTCGGCTGACGCTTCACCTTCGGTAGATGTCTGTTTAGTATCAGGTTTCGCAGTGCTTTCTGTGTCTTTTGCTGCGACTTTACTGTCACTTTCTTCAAAGCCGAGCGCTTCTTTAAAGGACTCAAAGAAACCTTTAGAGTCGCCGGTTTCTTCTACCTTGGAAGAGGCAGAACCGGTGTCCAACAACGATGACATTTTGTTGGTCGCTGAATTTGAGGAAAGACTAACATTCATATATACAAGCTCTATCTACTAGCTTTGCTGCCATGAATCAGGCAACAAAAAGAAAGTCGGATGCTTTTCATGCCTTTGGTGGGCATAACGCGCAATTTTATATAAAACGGAGCAAGAAACATGCCTATAAGTTCGGTTTTCACAATATAGAGAACAGCACTGACGTCATTCGTGGCTTAGGATCACATCTTCTTTCGGCTGTATAACAGAGTCGAAAACTCATCCATTTGCTTTTGTTCTCTTCGATCTTGCAGCTTTGCTTTCTCTTTCTGCTTTTTCTCCATCAACCACTCGTAGGATTTACGTTTTTTGCGTAACTCCATCCAGTAGCTTTGGCAGTTGTCGACTTGATTTTTAAAGTGGTGCTCGGCTTCTCTCTGTTTGGATAATGTTTCATCCAACTGAGTTAAGAAGCGGTTCAAGTGACCATATTGGCTCGCCGTTAAGCCTGCCTTGCCGCGGTCAACGAGCTGCTGACAGTAATCCAGTCGATACTTTTCAATCTGCGCAACCTGCTCATAGTAGCCTTGCAGCTCAGAGTTCGCTTTGTTGAGCGCAAGTACCGCTTGGTTCTCTTGATCTTTGGCTTGATCGAGCAAAAATTCTAATGCGTTATCCATGACTAACCTTATTCACCCGTTAGCCACCCAATACATGTTTCAACATGTTGACGCACATGTCGTATGGGACGGTCTCTTTCATCTTCTGCTGCAAGTACTCATCCAGTTTTGGTTTCAACGTGAAGGCACTATCGATTGCTGGATCCGTTCCTGGCTTGTAAGCACCAATCGACACCAAATCTTGGTTTTTACGGCAGATAGACAGCACTTGCCTTACCGCTTTCGACATCAAGACATGTTCTTCAGTGGTGATTTGCGGCATAACACGACTGACGGATTTCTCAACGTCAATCGCTGGGTAGTGACCGGCATCGGCCATCTCACGAGATAACACAACGTGACCATCGAGAATTGCTCGCGACGCATCCGCAATCGGATCTTGTAAGTCATCGCCTTCGGTTAACACGGTAAAGAAAGCCGTGATAGAACCTTGTTCATCATTGCCGTTACCTGCTCGTTCCACCAGCGCAGGAAGCTTAGCGAAGACTGATGGCGGATAGCCCTTGGTTGCTGGCGGCTCACCCACAGACAGAGCAATTTCACGCTGAGCTTGAGCAAAACGGGTCAATGAATCCATGAGTAGCAGAACATCTAAGCCTTGGTCGCGGAAGTATTCGGCGACAGCCAACGCGGTTTGACAGCCTTTTAAGCGCATCAATGGTGATGAGTCGGCAGGAGCGGCAACAACAACCGAACGCTTACGGCCATCTTCACCAAGAATCTCTTCAATAAATTCTTTAACTTCTCGTCCACGCTCACCGATTAGGCCTACGACCACTACTTGCGCAGTTGTGCCTCGAGTCATCATGCCCAGAGTTACGGATTTACCGACACCAGAGCCAGCAAACAGACCGATACGTTGCCCTTTACCCACGGTTAGCAAACCATTAATGGCTTTCAAGCCGACATCGAGTGGTTCAGAAATCGGTTTACGAGCTAACGGGTTGATTGGCTCCGCATTAAATGAAGCGCGTTGCTCTGTATAGATTGGACCTAAACCGTCGAGTGGATTACCTACGCCGTCGATCACTCGACCGAGCAGTTCCATTCCAACAGGGATACCACTTTCGGTAGTCATTGGCGTGACGCGAGCGCCAGGTAAGATCCCGGTGATTTGCTCACTCGGCATCAAAAATAGGTTATCGCCAGAGAAACCGACGACTTCGGCTTCCATCTGACCAGACATGGTTTCGACTAAACACAAACTGCCGATTGGCGCTTTACAGCCGGTCGCTTCAAGCGTTAAGCCAACAACGCGTACTAATTTACCAGAGGCAATTGGTCGCGATTTTAGCCCCTCGACTTTGTACTGACTGAGACGATTCACTAACTCAAGCATTACTCATGACCTTGGTGACGATTTGCGCCGCAGAAATTTTGAATAACGTTCTTTACACGATCTTCCATGCGGTAGTTAACGCTCGACTCACCCGCTTCAATTTGTACATCACCACGGTTGAGTGCTGGCTCTGCGACCAGCGTCCAATTACGGCAGTCCAATTCAGTCTCGCCATACGCAGAGCGAATGATCGCCACATCTTCCGGATTGAGTTTCAATGTGATTGCGTGACCAGAAATCGGCAACGACTCTACCGATTCTTTAACGGTATCTAATATGATTTGTGGGTTGGTTTGCACTTCAACATGAACCACTTCTTTGACCATGGTAAGCACCATGTCGACCAATTGCTTCTCCACCTGAGCGTTCATCAACTCTAAGGGTTGAGCGAACTGGTTTGCCAGCCCCATGAAGACGGCCACCTGCTGTTGAATGTACTCTTGACCCGCGGTTACGCCTTCAAGCTTGCCGGCTTCGTTGCCTTCTTCGTGACCGGCAGCAAAACCTTCTTCTTTGCCTTTTTCATAGCCTTGCTTAAAGCCCGCCTCTTGGCCTTGATGCAGCCCTTCCTGATAAGCGCCTTGTTTAATCAGCTCGATTTGCTCTTCAGTCAGAACCAGCTCTTCATCTTCAATGGCTTCTTCAACCGTTGGCATCCAACTAGGGTCGTAGTTAAAAGCGGTTTCTTTGGCTTGTTTGCTCACGTCAGAGGTGTAGTCAGGCAGCCCCCATTTCTGAGGTTGGGCAACCGTATTATCTTCTTCAGGGCGAAGGAAGCCGCGTTTTCTATCACCTGACATATCAGTACCTATCTATGAGTGGCTTAACTGTATTGTGAATTCAAGCAGTTAAACTGAGTTAATCTGTGGTTCGAGATTGGATAAAGAAAAGCCCCAACAGTGTGGGGCTTTTGAGATTTCTGTATTAAAGGAACTCGTCGGCGCCACCAGACAGCATAATTTCGCCACTGTCTGCCATCTTCCTCGCGATACCCAAAATCTCTTTCTGAGCCGCTTCAACATCAGAGACTTTGACTGGCGGCATCGCCTCAATATCGTCTCTCATCATATCGGCAGCACGTTTAGACATGTTCTTGAAGATCTTCTCACGTAGACCTTCATCTGCACCTTTAAGTGCTTTCTGTAGAATATCTTGTGGAACATCACGTAGTAGTCGTTGAACACCTTGGTCATCAACTTCAATAAGGTTTTCAAAGACAAACATCAGATCTTGAATCTGTGTTGCCATGTCTTCGTCTTGGTCACGGATTTGATCCATCAAGACGCCTTCCACGTTGTTATCCATGTAGTTCATGATCTCAGCCGCGGCTTTCAGGCCACCAATTTTGGCAGCTTGAGCACCCGCTTGACCCGCGAACTGTTTCTCCATGATTTCATTCAGTTCAGCAAGCGCCGAAGGTTGAACTTCTTCAAGGTTGGCAATACGCATCATCAGATCCAGACGAACTCGTTCTGGGAACTGAGACAGGATCTCAGCCGATTGATCGGCATCGAGGTACGACAACACAATAGTTTGAATTTGAGGGTGCTCGTTGATGATAATGCTCGCCACCTGACGAGGATCCATCCACTTAAGCGAATCCAAACCTTTCGAACCTGTGCCGAGAAGGATTTGGTCAACAAGGTTATTCGCCTTGTCTTCACCCAGAGCAGCAACTAACGCATTACGCATGAAGTCTTCGCTGCCCATACCAATGTTGGTGTACTTCTGAATATCATCTAAGAAAGCACGGTGCACAGCGCCTACTTTCTCTTGGGATAGGTCTGTAGCTCGCGCCATCGCACTACCCACACGCTGAACCTGCTTTGGCTCTAGGTGACGAATAATACCAGCAGCATCTTCTTCATTTAAACTGAGCAACAAGATCGCAGCGCGCTCATCGCCTGAGATAGAGCCGATATCCACGCTAGAGACATCAAGCACTTCACCGCCTTCAGTTTGTTGTGGAACTATTTCGTTAGCCATCTACCATCCAATTCTTAACTACTTGAGCTGCTAGCTCTGGTTCATTCGCTACAAGTGCACGTACTGCTTTCAGCACGTCCTCGTCTTTATGAAGGTTTGGTAAGTCGATACTTGAACCAAATTCAAACAGCTCACCACCTTCAATATCACCACCAATTAAGCTGGTTTCGCCGTCGGCACCAATTGGCATGCCATCAGGTCCGTACATCTGTTCATCGTTGTCTGCTGCTGGGTTAAGCAGTTTCTTCATTGCAGGGCGAACAAGTACCAACACCACCACAATGATAACCAAGGCACTTGCAAACCAACGAACCCAATCATTGAAGTTTGGATGCTCCCAGATTGGCACATCAGCAACAACATCTGTTACTTGAGGTGCAAACTGCATGCTTAATACGTTGAGCAAATCACCACGAGTTTCATCAAAGCCCACCGTACCAATCAGTACTTGGCGAATCGCATTGATTTCGCTCGCCGGGATTGGCGTATGAACCACTTCACCCGTATCTGGGTTCAAGGATTGGCGGTCTTTGATCGCAACAGAAACCGTCTGACGATTAACCGTGCCGCTCTGTTTACGTTCATGACTGATGGTGGTGTCTAGCTCAAAGTTTCGAGTCGCTTCTTTGTGAACAGAGCCTTGACCTGTCATCGCGCCGTCTTTCATCTGAGCCACATCTTGTGGAATTGAGGCATCCGCTGGAGGCTGGTTACTCAACGCACCCGGAATACCCGCCACCGTATTTCCATTGTTGTAATCTTCTAAGGTGTATTCACTTCGAGTCGCCGGTGTATTCGGATCAAAACGTTTTCTGGTTTGCTCCACAGCACTGAAATCGAGCTGGATATCAACCTGAGCGGTGTAGTTACCAAACCCAAGAATAGGAATCAGGATGGAGTCAATTTTTTCACGCAGCGCTTGTTCTTGATTGCGCTCTAACTCGTGTTCTTTACGACGCGCCGCTGACATAGGGTCTTGAGAGCCTGAGCTCAACAATCGGCCATGCTGATCGGTCACCGTAATACGTGAGGTTTTCATTCCCGGAACGGCACTTGCCACCATATCCACAACAGAATCAACTTCTTGCTGCTTGAGGTTAGTACCTGTTTTTAGAGTTAGGAATACAGAAGCAGAGGCTTCTTGATTATGACGTACAAAAACACTCTGCTTCGGCAGGGCCAATAAAACCTGAGCTTTACGCACCTGTTTCATCTGCTCAATGGCTTTGGCAAGTTGTCTTTCGCGGCTTAATTTAAGGCGTTCTTGTTCTAAACGTTGTGATACACCAAAACCCATGTCTTGCATGAGGATGTCATCACCCGCGTTTCGCTCTTGATTCAAACCCGCTCGTACCATATTAAGCTTTAATGAGTTGTACTCACTCGCCGGTACTGAGATGGTATTGCCTTCAAGCGTGTACTGGATCTTTTGCAGATCCAAGTAATCAAGAACGGGGATCAATTCTTCTGTTTCGTAAGCCCCTAATGGACGCATTTCTGGCTCTTTTACCCAGAAAAACAGCATCACAATCAGCGCTACACAGATAGAGATAGAAAGGACTAAGACGACCTGACGAAGTAAATCAAGATCACCGACAGCCATATCGAACTTCGATGAACTGCGTTCACCTAGATCGGGATTTTGCCCTTCTCCGTCTAGCTCAGAGCCTGCAATAAGTGCATGGTCGTTGCTATCGCTTACGGTTAAATCTGTTGTTTGACTATTATCTGCCACTATTTAACTACCCAACTTATACCGGCATATTCATCAGCTCTTTGTACGATTCGACCAATTTATTTCTAATTTGGATCGTCGCCTCAAAAGCCACACTAGATTTATTACGAGCAATCATCACGTCCGATAGGGATACGCTTTGGTCGCCACTATCAAAACGAGCTTGAAGATCACCTGAGGTCTTTTGTAATGAGTTCACATTATTGATGGCATTAGTCAGCATGTTGCCAAAATCTGCACCGACCGCTTGCCCCGTTGCTGCGGGACGCGCGCTGGCAGCTTCGACCATCATTGCCTGCATTTCGCCTTGTAAACCATCTATTCTCATCTACTACCTCAGGAGTCAAAATTATGACCATCTATTTAGCTATATTATTGACAGAGCAATTAGCGTGCCACACATTTAATTGACTAGATATCGTATTATACTAGTCAGAAAGCTGACACTACTAATCTATCCTCAGTTTGGGATATCTATTCCAGCATCGCGCATTTTAGCCAACTTGTAACGCAGTGTACGAGGGCTAATGCCCAGTTTTTCAGCCATATCTTTGCGTCGGCCATTACATGCAATCAGGGTTTCAAGAATGATCGCATACTCTTGATCTCTAAGCTCATTACCTAACCCTTCGCTGCTAGCCGCGATTTTATTGATTGGGTTTGCTTCGGCAATAGGCTTAATTTCTGGCGCAGCTACGTCACTGCCTTCGACGATTTGTTGTAGGCTGCTTGCGTCTTGCCAATCGACACCTTCAAGAAGGATATGCTCACCAGAGATGTTCTCTTGTTCGCTCAATATTAGCGCACGCTGTACCACATTGTCTAATTCGCGAACATTGCCCGGCCACGGATAATTGACGAGTTTGCTGATCGCTTGTGCTGACATAACGGGTACAGGCATACCAAGTTTGGTGCAGTGGCGCTCAACTAAGTGCTTGGCTAAAGGCTCAATATCGCCTTTACGCTCGCACAATGGAGGCCAAGAAATTGGGAATACATTCAGGCGGTAGTATAAATCCTCACGGAAATTCCCTTCAGAAACATACTGTTTAAGGTCGCGGTTACTGGTCGCTAATACACGAACATCCAATTTGATGCTCTTACGACTACCTAATCGCTCAACTTCGCGCTCTTGCAAAACACGCAGTAGTTTGGCTTGTAGGCTAAGATCCATTTCACTGATCTCATCCAACAGAATTGTACCGCCCTGCGCTTGCTCGAATTTCCCCGGGCAAGCTTGAATAGCGCCAGTAAATGCGCCTTTTTCATAACCAAACAGGGTCGCTTCTAACATGTTGTCTGGGATCGCCGCGCAGTTAATCGCGACAAACGGGCCATCTTTTCGGCTAGAAGCATTGTGAATGTAGCGAGACATCACCTCTTTACCAGAACCACTCGGGCCCAACACCATGACGTTGGCATCGGTTTTCGCAACTTTATCAGCCAGCATCATTAGCTTGATACTTTTTTCATCAGCAACGATAGCGTCGCCGTTGTCATCCGACTTTACAGGCGCATAACGGCTGACCATGTTGAGCAGCACTTCTGGCGCAAATGGCTTTGCCATATAGTCGATAGCGCCCTCTTTCATTGCAGCAACGGCATCTTCGATGTTGGCGTACGCTGTCATTAGCAATACCGGCAAATTTGGCCAATGCTGCTTAATGTTTCTCAATAGTGCCAAGCCACCCATGCCCGCCATCTGCACGTCAGATACGACAATATCAACGGAGTTCGATTTTAATTTGACCAGAGCATCTTCCGCACAATCCGCTTCCAGCCATTCATAGCCAGCAAGCGCGAGTGTGTCGACAAGGGCTTCGCGTAGACCTTCATCATCTTCGACGATTAACACTTTGCTTTGAGCCATAGGATTCTCCAGTGTAAATTCAGTTAAAACTTATTAGTCTTCAGAAGAAGCACTTCTTTCAAGCGGTAGACACATGGTAAAGCATGCGCCGTCGCCTTCTTCTGATATCAATTCCAGTCGGCCTTCATGTGCTCGACATACCATTTGTACAACCGCTAAGCCTAGACCTGTACCTTGTGAACGAGTGGTAAAGAAGGGTTCCATTATTTTACCTTGAAGCTCTTTCGGTACGCCGGGGCCACTGTCTTGCACTGATATCTTAAGCTCGCCATTTACGGGCCTAAAAAACACATCGATCTGCGATTCCTTACCCGCAATTTGAACCGCGTTCAACACTAGGTTGCTTAACGCTGAGGCGATAGCATTGGCGTTGCCGAACATTTGAGTCTGTTCGCCCTCAACTTCTTGGCAATAATCAATCTGGTTAGTTTTCAATGCCGCTTCCACCATAGGGTGAAATTCAGTGATCAATTCAGCCACAGTAAATGGCTTAACGACTTTGTTGTCACCACCTTTGGCAAACAACAGCATGTCGTTCACTTGCTTCTCTAAGTCATGCAATCTATCCATAAGCTTAGATTGAAAACGCGTTTTTGTTGCCGGCGGCAGATTTGGCGCGGCAAGGTTTGATGCATACAGCATCGCACTTGAAAGCGGCGTTCGCACTTGATGGGCAAGCGAGGCCACCATTCTACCTAATGAAGACAAACGCTGAAGATCACTCACGCGAGACTGCAATAGTCGGGTCTCGGTCAGATCGGTAATCAAAATCAGCTGACCCGTGGTAGAGGCTGAAATCGCCAAACGCACTTTTCGCCCGTTCTTCAATGAGATCTCATGACCGTCATCGTCTTTTGGGTCAAAGGCACTTTGAATCACTGAAAACCACTTCTCGCCAACCAACTCAACACCAAGAATACGATGCGCTTCAGGGTTCGCTTCTCTCACTTCGCCGTGTGTATCTAACAAGATAACCCCTGCTGGCATCACGTCGAGTACTTGCTTATAGCGCTCAACCTGCTGTTCAACAGAATCTAGGTGTGATTGATTTTCTGGTTCGTTAGATACGCACATGTCAAAAATTTGCCTCAAATACTAAAACAGCCTGAGACGTACAACACGAGTCAGGCTATTTGCTATATTTATCACATAGTTAAGCAAGCAACAACTCGACTATGGTTTATCTGTTCACTTAGCTAGAGTTACCAAATAGCTAAAAAGTGTGTGCTAGTTTTTCGTTTTCATCGAAAACTGGACACTATCGCTGCAAGTTATATTTACGCATTTTTTCAACCAGAGTGGTTCTACGCATTCCAAGCATGTCAGCAGCACGAGCAACAATGCCGCCCTGCGCTTCCAACGCTTGATTGATCATATTCACTTCCATATCCGCGAGTAGCTCTTTCAAGTTAACCCCTTCTGGCGGTAACTCTTGAGGCGCATTAGCATTGTCGGCAATATCATCTTGCTGATCAAAACTGAAATCTTCTGAGAATAAGTCAGCAAGTGCATCACGCTCTTGCTCTTCTTCAGATACAAAGCTATTAAACTCAGGCTGGAACTCAGGAATATCGCTGTATCGATATTTAGTTGGAAGGTGATTCACATCAACCAAGCTGTTTGGATACAGGATAACCATTCGCTCAACCAGGTTCGCTAATTCACGAACGTTACCTGGCCAGTAGTGCTCCATTAGAGAGTTAATCGCACGAGCGGTAAAGCAGATAGGCATGCTGCCTTCCGCTTCCATTCGAGTCATCAACTCTTGAAGCAACAGTGGAATATCTTCTTTACGGTCCTGAAGCGCCGGCATTTCGATTGGGAATACGTTCAAGCGGTAGTAAAGATCTTCACGGAACAAATCATCATCGATCATATCTTCAAGGTTGCGGTGGGTTGCCGCAATCACACGAACATCAGCTTGTATGGTGCTGTTACCACCGACGCGTTCAAAGCATCGCTCTTGCAGTACACGCAACAACTTAACTTGCATCGCCATTGGCATATCGCCAATTTCATCAAGAAACAGTGTGCCACCCTCAGCCAATTCAAAACGACCTTTACGTGCGGTAATCGCACCAGTAAACGCGCCCTTCTCATGACCAAACAATTCACTCTCAAGTAAATCTGGTGGGATAGCACCACAGTTTACCGGCACGAAAGGCCCAGTACGACGTTTAGAGTGATAGTGAATATTACGCGCTACAACTTCTTTACCGGTACCAGATTCACCAAGAATCAGCACGTTCGCTTCCGTAGAAGAGACTTGTTCAATTAAGTGACGTACTTCTTGAATGCCAGCACTTTGTCCTACTAGGCTACGAAATAGAGTGTTCTTGCGTGCCGAAGACACCACTTGAACACCTTTGCGACCTAAGAAGTCTTTACAGTGTCTTAATGCATCACTTAATTGAGGGTAGTTAAGAGGAAGTTCAAGCTCACCAACATAGTTAGTCAACTCGTCAACCGGGTGATTGTTTTTGCCAATCACCAGTAAAGGGATGTGATTGGCGTGAACAAGCTTTTCATTCAGTAATGCGTTGAAGCCTTTACCTTTAATGGTACCAATAATGCAGCCGGCCCACTGTAGTGACCAGTCAACTTTACGTGCTTGTTCAGAGCTGATTACTTCGCAGCTCTCTCCTACAAACTCTAATATTGTGCTTAAATTGTGACGATCTTGAGCGCTATCGTCGACGACAAGCAGTTTTGCCAAACCTTGCATAAGTAGGAATTATTGCCTTTATTTTGGTGCGATGCGGAAAAACGGTGAGCGACGTAGTCTATAAAACAATGAAAAGTATCAATGATTATGATCTACGTGGACAAATTTAGGAAATCAGCAACGAAAAAAGCCATTAGGCTATCTAATGGCTTCTATTTTATTTGATTAAAAAAATAAGGCAACCAACCAATTAAGGGATATGAGATTGGTTAAAACTGCAATTTTTCTTTAAATACCTACGTCAGCAGACGTCAAGTTGTGATATTCGTTCGGAATTTGGTCCCAAGCGCTCTTAATTTCGCGAATAATATCGATAACATCATCAATAGGCTGTGGGTCATTTTTGTGATTTGCCGCAGAAATTTGCGTGATCATGAACTCATAAAGTTGATCTAGGTTTTTCGCAATATCGCCACCATCGTCCATAGATAGGCAACTGCGTAGGCTAATAATGATATCTAGAGCCTTACCAAGTCGCTCACCTTTCACCGGGATGTTACCCGCTTGCATTGCCGCTTTACCTTGAATCAAACGCTCGATAGCACCTGCCATTAGCATCTGTACAATCTTATGCGGTGAGGCAGCCGTTAGCTGACTATCCACTGATACCTTTTTATATGCCTGTAAAGAACCGCGCATAGTAAACCTCTTCTATAAAAACTTTTTGTATTGTTGAACTGATTTAGCACCGTGACGATATTTGTGTAGGGCCTTACCTACTCGACTCGTCTCAGACTGCATCAATTCGACTAATTTTCTGGTTCTGATAATGGCTTCAAACCATTCAGAACTTTGCTTAACGTCGGGGTGTGAGTCGATTATTTGAAGCACGTTTTGCAATAACTGTTCTCTGTTATCGACAAGCAGCGTTATTTCTTCAGCATTAATTTCACTAAATTCAAGCTTAGAGAGAATTAATTGATCGAGTTCACAAAGCTCTTTTAGCTGGCTATTCATCTATTAGCCCAACGCATTCATCATACTGCCCAACTGAGATTGCATCTTACTGGTCGCATCTTGCATGGCCGTGAACTTAGAGTGGGTACGGCTCTCAAGGCTGTCCATGCGGCGGTCAAGCGCGCTTTGGTCATCTGCTAGGCGGTAATTTTGCTCGACCAAGCTCTTTTCTCGAGTACGGATTGAACCCGTGATACCTGTAATGCCTTGAATCGCGTCTTCCACTTTTTTGGCGAAGCCGTTGTTGCCACCAAAGAACTCACCCAACTTATCAAAGTTATTGTTAAGTTGACGGTCAAGCATGTCGTAGTTGATTTCTAACGAGCCTTGTCTTGTGGTCGTGATACCAAACTCGGTCAAAGATTTTAGGTTATCAGGCGCGCCTTCAATGCTTGATGAGAACACACCTTTTAATCGTGAGTCGGCGTTACGCACGGTACTGTCACCAGACAGCGGGCCTTTTTGGCCAGTCGTTGGGTCAACACCCGCCAAGTTTTTAGACACTTGGTAAAACTGATTATAAGAATTAACAAAAGCTTCAATGTCTTGGCGAACACTATTACGGTCGTACTCCACACCAATTTCTGCCGGCGGCTTATCTTTTGGCGTTTTTCCTTTCACCGTAATATCAATACCTTCAATGGCATCTTCAATCACATTGTTATTACTAGAGAGTTGAGCAACACCATCTAGGACAACCATAGAATCTTGGCCAGCCTGAACTTCAGTCATTCCACTATAGGTATCAAAAGATTGCTGTGCTTGTTCAAGGTCTGCTTGCGCTTTATCGACCTTCTCTAAGAGCTCGCGCTCTTCGGGTTCTAATTTGGCACGCTCAATTTTCTTGGCTTGCTCTGCGGTGAGTTCGCCTTTTTGAACTTTCTCAGCCAACTCCGCTTTTTCTTGTGAAATCTTCTCTTCGATACGCGCTTGCTCAGCCTCAAGCTTTTGTTGGGCTTCTTTCGGTGTCACGTATGAATCGGTCAGAGTACCTGAGGCAGCATTTGACCACCCCGGCACATCGGGTGCCTTCTTTATCGCTTTTTCATCAAGCTCAAGTTCTGGTGTGTAGTAAGAATCTAAAAGCGTACCTGACGCGGTTTCAGTCCAGCCAGGGATATTATCTTCAGGCATCACAGACTTTGCCGCTTGAGCTGCGTCTAGGGCGGCTTGGCCGTCGGCGGCTGCTTGCTCACCGTAGCTGAGACTTTTAGAGTCTCCGTCAACATCTGAAGTAGAATCGGTTTGGGCTGCTGGGATGATATTGCCATCTTTATCGAGTGTTTCATTCGCATTTGGGTCATCGCTAGCGATCACTTCATCGATGAGTTCAACGGCTTTTCCTGCAGGGGTTAGAGCTAGAATATCTTGAGCAGCAACGCGCGCTTTCTCTAGCGCTTTAACACGTTCTTCAAGCGTTTTGTATTCGAGTTTTTTTAAGGGATTGGCAGCATCTGACTCAACATTAATGCTGATCTGCTGATCTGAACCAGACTGGTTCGAGGCAATAATAAGTCTTGGACCTTCGACATCGTTGATAATAGATGCACGAACGCCTGGGTTGCTATCTGCACCGTTGATACCATGAACAACTTCGATAAGTCTCGATCTGTCGCCAACTTGCACGTCAAAGCTGTCATCACCAAGCGAAACCTGCAGCTTACCTGGGCCAAATTTCATGTCCTCTGACAGTACATCAGAAGCCACTTTATGGCTTTGGGCAAGCTGCAACACATCGATGGCATATTTGCCAGCGATCGCTTCGGTAGTCGCGGTTGCAGAGACAAGCGCTTCATCGGTACTTTCCACTGTTCGCACAGCAAAAGCTTTTTCCTGACGAAAGTTTGTCATCAGGTTTTTCATCGAATCAAGGGATTCTCTGAGTCTTCCATAGGCACTAATGCTGGTATCGATTCGCGTTCGTTCATTGTCGATTCGTTGCTGTTTAGGTACACGCTCCGAATCAACAATTTTGCTGACCATGGAATTGATATCCATGCCAGACGAAATCCCCATTGGGCCAAAACTCATTAAATCACCTCAATAATACGACTTAAACCTTCACCTCAAATATTCGACTATTCGAGTTTTGGGCTGCTAGGCGTCTTAGAATTTCAAGCATTTCTTCATCAGGGATCTGGCGAATAATATCACCGGTTGTGGTCTCATAAATGGTAACCACATCTCTCCCAGATTCTTCATCGACCTTAAAAGCCACACCTTTATTGAGAGAGGAGATAAACTCGTTTACCTTCTCCACCATTTTGACTCGCTCTTCATCATTTAACTCTTGTCTATGTTGAGCTAATTGAATCGCCGCTTCGGTAGCTTCCTCTTTCGATTTCTCTACCTTGTCATAAGATGTTGCTTCTTTTAGTCGCGAAAGACTCGACGCACTACTACCTTCATCGCTTGCAATTTTAATGCCATTAGGTGAGCCATAAGGCTGGATGTTCGATGCGTTGGATGATATTTCCATAACACTCTCCCTCCCTCCTTTATGAGCCAAACAGTAAAACTCTACCCAGAGTAGAGTTTACCGCTACTTACCGAGGTAAGTTTAGCCCAATAAGCTTAGAGCTGCTGATGGTGACTGTTTTGCTTGAGCTAGGATAGAAGTACTCGCCTGTTGTAGGATTTGAGACTTAGTCATAGCCGTTGTTTCTTTCGCGTAATCGGTATCTTTGATACGGCTCTTAGACGCATTAACGTTTTCGTTGATATTGTCTAAGTTACTGATTGCGTGGTCAAAACGGTTTTGGAAAGCACCTAGAGAAGCACGTTGGCTATCAACAGATTTTAGTGCGCCATCAATGATAGATACCGCTTCGTTTGCACCAGCAACCGAAGTTACATCGATGTCGTTAACAGTAACATCTTTAGCTCCACCAATACCTAGCTCGCCCGCAAGGCTGCCACCAAACTCCACGTCACCCTCAACTTTTTGACTTGAAGCGAAAAGTTGCAGTTTACCGCCTTCACCCACAGACGCTTTAACGTCTTCACTTTGACCGTTGATGTAAGTTGCTAGCTCTTCAATATCGTTGCCTTCTTTCGCAGAAATGGACAACTCTTGAGCTTCACCAAATTTATCATTGTACTTAATCGTTAGATCAGCACCCGCACCTACACGCCAAGAAGCATCTTTGCCTTCTTCTACGCCGTAGCTCTTACCGCCCATTTCTTGAGTATCGGTGCGCATGTTCCCCATAGAAAGCATTACCGCCTCACCAGAATCTGCACCGATTTGGAAAGATTGACTACCGTAAGTTCCGTTAAGAAGCCTGTTACCACCAAAAGAAGTTGTTTCAGCAATACGGTTAAGTTCTTTGTTCAGAGCAGAGACTTCTTCTTGGATCGCAACACGTTCAGATTTGCTGTTTGAACCATTTGAAGATTGAAGAGAAAGGTCACGCATACGTTGCAGAATGTTGGTTGACTCATTCATTGCACCTTCAGCTGTCTGTGCAATAGAGATACCATCATTCGCGTTTTTCACAGCCATATCTAGGCCACGGCTTTGCGACGTTAAGCGGTTAGAGATTTGTAGGCCTGCAGCATCATCTTTTGCGCTATTGATTTTATAGCCAGAAGACAAACGCTCCATTGATTTTTGAGTACCTTCAGCCGCGCTATTCAGGTAGCGCTGAGCCGTCATTGCAGACACATTAGTGTTTACATTAATCGCCATAGTTGATCTCCTTTAGGCATTTTTTAATGCACTTATGTGACTCTCACCTCACACAAATACATGTCAATTTGTTTATGCACCAGTGTCTCTCTCACCTTACATTGGTACATATCATTTCTCTCAATCCCTTTAACGGCCCCTTAATTAGAAGCTTTAATAAAAAATGCGCTTTTTTTCATATTCTTTTCAACAACAAAGGAAAGTGTGATCGGGCTTCAATTAATAGGGCGACATTCGCTAAAGTTGCCCCATTATTTAAGTTAATGAGCGTAGTGTTGAATATAAAGTCAGAAGAGATCCCTGATATCTCGTTCTACTCGATTCTGGGGTGACGAAAGACTGCTTCGATGTAGTAAGCGAGGAAACCATCATTTCCCAATTCCCGTCACTCCCTACAGTGAGGAGCGAGCGTGATAGGGAATCTCGCTTTCCAATCAACGACCAACACCAAAACTCCCCCCTTCTCCAAATTGCAGGCAATAAAAAACCCAGCCGAAGCTGGGTCTGTTTAGCGCTCATCTCTCACCACGAGCTAATTTGTGGAAGCCTAACGTTGACGCTTATAGTCAACGTGGCTTTTTAATCGATTAACCTAGTAGGCTAAGTGCCGAGTTCGGCGCTTGCTTCGCTTGAGCAAGAATCGAGCTTGAAGCTTGAGAAAGGATCTGAGACTTAGTCATCTGAGTCGTTTCTTTCGCGAAATCGGTATCTTTAATACGGCTCTTAGATGCGTTAACGTTCTCGTTAATGTTGTCTAAGTTGCTGATAGCGTGGTCGAAACGGTTTTGGAAAGCACCCAATTCAGCACGGTGGCTGTCTACATACTTAAGTGCCGCATCGATAACAGCTACAGACTCTTGTGCGCCGCCAACTGATGTTACATCGATAGTGTCAACCGTTACGTCTTTACCTGCTTGAATACCTAACTCACCAGCAAGACCACCAGAGAAAGACACATCGCCGCTCACTTTGTTGTTGCCAGTGAACATTTGTAGCTTGCCGTCTTCAGTTACAGATGCTTTAACAGAATCTTGTTGACCGTTGATGTACGTTGCTAGCTCTTCAATGTCGTCACCCGCTTTTGCGCTGATGTCGATTTCTTGTGCTTGACCGAAGTTATCAGTGAACGACATTTTTAGGTCGTTAGAGCCTGATTGAACGTTCCAATCTTTATCTTTCGCGTTCTCAGTTTGGTAACTCTTACCACCCATCTGAGCGTTATCAGAGCGCATGTCTTTCAGTTGAAGCATTACCGCTTCACCGTTGTCCGCACCGATTTGGAATGACTGAGTTCCGTAAGTGCCATTAATGAGTTTGTTACCACCGAAAGATGTGGTTTCTGCGATACGGTTAAGTTCATTGTTAAGCGCAGTTACTTCTTCTTGAATCGCTACACGCTCAGATTTTGAGTTTGAGCCGTTTGAAGACTGTAGAGACAAATCACGCATACGTTGCAGGATGTTCGTTGTCTCGTTCATTGCACCTTCAGCAGTTTGTGCAATAGAGATACCGTCGTTCGCGTTACGTACAGCAACATCAAGACCACGGCTCTGAACGTTCAAACGGTTCGAGATTTGTAGGCCCGCAGCGTCATCTTTTGCGCTGTTGATTTTTGAGCCAGAAGCTAGACGCTCCATTGATGTTTGTTGTGCGCTGTTTGCGTTGTTTAGGTAACGTTGCGCTGTCATCGCTGAAACGTTTGTATTTACATTCACTGCCATGGTGATTTCTCCAATTGATTTTCCGGTATAGCGGTTTCCGACGTCTCGGAAAACCAAGTAGTTCTCTCAAAGTTACTTTTAATAACGGCGCGAAAATCAGAAGCTTTAGAAAAACTTTCAAAAAACCACAAAAAAAATATTAATCTAATATTTATCAACAACTTAATTTTCATCATTTTCTAATACAGCGATAGATTTCAATTGGAAAAAGATCTTAATCTGTTCAGAAAGCGTACGAACCGCCGTCTAAATGGCTCAAGGTCGAGAAATGATCAATCGCCAAAAATCTCCGAGTTAGGCAGATCTTGTGTAATAGATGAGATTATTTATCGTGAAGAAGAACAGTCAAATAGAGATTTGAAAAAGGTAGAGCGAGAAAATTCGCAGGAAAGTAAATAGCAAAAACAAGAAATACAGAAAGGAAAAAGCCCCTTTTCCTTTGAGAGAACCGGGGCTAGTTGGCGCGTCAGAGCCTGTGTGGAGATCATCGAGAAATGAACACATTTCCGACTTGCCGTTGCATTCTTACTGTAAAAATGGATAGCAGGTGAGAGATGAGAGAGCTAAACACTCAATAGTAAGTATGCTTGCCAGTTTCCCTTGCTGCATGGCTCACGTCTGAACACGAGCAGCGAGTTCAACCAATAACTATTGCAATAGTGACATCGCAGAGTTAGGCAACTGTTTCGCTTGAGCAAGTATCGAAGTACCTGCTTGTTGCAGAATTTGTGATTTGGTCATTTGCGTCGTCTCTTTCGCAAAGTCCGTATCTTTGATTCGGCTGTTTGAAGCGTCTACGTTCTCTTGTACGTTTGCCAAGTTATTAATACTGTGGCTTAGACGGTTCTGCTTTGCACCCAAATCAGCACGCTGTGAATCTACGTATTTCATTGCAGAATCAATCACGCTAATAGCATTCTGTGATCCTGCTACGCTCATCAAACTAATATCTTGAACCGATGTTGCACGACCTTCACTCTTGATTCCTAACTCAGAAGCTAAGCCACCAGAAATAGACATAGCCCCTTCAAGGTCAGGTTCAGCAACGAACAGTTGAATGCGGCCATCATCGGTAACCGATGCGTTCACAAGATCAGATTGACCATTAATGTAAGTCGCAAGCTCTTCGATATCATCACCCGCTTTGGTATTGATATCTAAAACGATGTCTTCACCCGCTTTGGTTTTGAATTCGAACTTAAGATCGCTCGCTGTTGGCGGCACTTCCCAGTTCTTATCTTTCGCGTTTTCTGAATCGAACGTAGTACCACCCATACGGTAGTCATCTGCACGGATACTTGTCAGAGCCATGATCATTGCTTCACCAGAGTTAGAACCGATCTGGAATGAAGCTTCACCGAATGAACCGTTCAGTAGACGACGACCACCAAACGATGTGGTTTCCGCAATACGGTTAAGCTCATCTTGAAGTGCCATTGACTCTTCGTTCAGTGCAGTACGCTCTGCCGGCGAGTTAGTGCCGTTTGATGATTGAATCGCTAGATCACGCATACGTTGTAGTACGTTAGTCGATTCGTTCATCGCGCCTTCTGCTGTTTGAGCAATCGAAATACCGTCGTTGGCATTACGCATTGCCACATCAAGACCACGAGACTGAGCGGTTAGACGGTTCGAGATTTGCAGACCTGCCGCATCATCTTTCGCGCTGTTGATCTTGTGACCAGATGACAAACGCTCCATAGAAGTCGCTAAGTCATTAGATGCTTTATTCAGGTAACGCTGTGCTGTCATAGCAGATACGTTAGTGCTTACATTGATAGCCATTTTGCTCTCCTTATGAGTTCGCAAAGTTTCTGCGAAGCGGCCAGCTTTACTCTCATATGGATAAGCACTGACCGTGTATTACTCGATAAACCCTATACAAGGTTTAAGATCTGTATTAATCATTTATAACCAACACAGATACAAGTTGTATGCCAAGTTTAATATCATATAAATAATTTTTTAATTATCTAAAAATCAGAAGCTTACAAACAACACTGCGCAATTATGATTTTCTACTATTAGAAGATGAAAAACATTCACCTTCCTTATTGCCGTTTTTTGCCGCTATTCTAGAAACATCATGCTTCGTACAAAAAAGCGGCAAACTGTGGCGTCATTCGCACGTATGGCATAGCACATACGGCAAGGAATCAACGCCATGGTGATCGACAAGCCACCATTAAATACCGATTGATCATTAAATATAGTTAAACAAGGTCAGGTCTTTGGTTTTGCCAAACGCTTGTTGAGAAGCTTGTAGTGCTCGAGAGTTTTCATTGAACTCAATGATCGCTTTCGAGTAATCCAAGTCTTCAAAGTTGCTTTTTGCTTTTGCTAAAGACAACTTGAAATCTTCATGTTGTTGCTCTTGAATATCCAAAGTACTCAAGCGTGCACCAACATCGGTTCTTGCCTTGGTCAAATGGATAAACGCAGCGTGGAACTCTTCAGTTACTTGGTGCAGTTTCGCTGTTGCTGATGCATCCGATACCGGGTTTTCAGCCTGCTCAGCAGCCTCTTTGAACGTATCAAAGATAGAGAAAGTCTCTCGTGGTTCTAAGGTGATCGAATCACCTTTAGTGATTTGGCCTTTGATTTGAATATTCAGCCCTTCATAAACAATGCCTGTCGAAGGATCAAAATCTTCTGCCGCAACCACTGCGCCGTCTTTTTCAAGCTGATAAGCGAAATTGCCCGTCTGCATGTCGACAAACGTCACTTTATAAGTAGACCCATCTTCATCGCTGTTGGTCGCACGCCCGAGCAATAACTCAGACGCAGGTTCAAGCTCGTACTGAGGTTCGTAGTCACCGAACGGGTTGTCTATTTCCATAAACATCTTGCTGCCCGGATCATTCATTGCCATTTCAAAGCTGCTTGCCACACGCATCTTGCGTTGGTAGTCATCACCTTGATATGTCACATTCCCTTCGTTATCTCGAAAGAAAGGCTGATTTTTCGGCTTAGTGCCTGCAAACGTGTAGTTACCCGACTCATCTTGAGAGTTGGCTAAATGCAGGAAGTTATTCGCCAGTTCTTGAATTTCACGCTTCTTAGCTAAACGGTCTTCCGGAGAAAGCGCACCGTTGATCATTTCCATCACGGTTCGTTTTGCTTCATCAGCAAAGCCTTCAGTGTTAGAAACCAATACTTCATGATGCTCAAGACGGTTTCTGACTAGAGTAATCGCATCGACATACTGTTTAAGCTGTTCTGACTGCTGACCAATGTTCTGTAAATAGTGCGTCGCTAATGGGTCATCACTTGGCGACTGTAACTTCTTACCCGAAGCAAGTTGTGCTTGGTTGTGATGCACCTTGTTCTCTTGACGGCGCAAGTCGTTTTGTACTGACTGATAATTATGGAAGCTAGAGATACGATTCAACATTTATACCTTCCTATCTCAGAGCCAAAATAGTGTTAAACGTATCATTGGCTGCTTGCATGATACGTGAAGAAGCCATATACGCTTGCTGAAATTTCATCATGTTTGCCGCTTCTTCATCGAGGTTTACTCCCGAGATAGAAGCAATACGTTCTTGAGCCGACTGTTTTTCTAATGTCGCAATATCACTCAGGCGATTTGCCGTTGAAGACTTCAAGCCCGTATTAGTATTCAAGTTGTGGTAAAGGTCTAAAATCGTAGACTCACCATCATTCAACATCTTTCCTGTTTGAAGATCTTGTAGCTTACGCAGGTTACCGTTGTCACCTTCTGATGGGACAAGGTTTGCCGTAAACTTATCATTTGCCACCGCACCGGGTGTGAGCTCAAACGTTGTACCGTTGATGGTCACTGGCCCTTGTGGCGGATACGGTTGAGGCTGCATTAAAATGTTACCCTTCGGATCCGTCACAGCAAACTGCTCACCTTTTGGTGAGACAATCACTTCAAACTCACGCAGTTGACCTGCTTCTAGGATTTTAAATCCCGCTGTACCCTTGGCAAACGTGGTCGATGCCTCATAACTTTGCGCAGCAATGTCTTTCGGGTCTTTGGTTTCCATATGAATCTGCGCAGCAAAATTACGCGTTGGACGCAGTAACAGTTTCTCTCCTAGTTCAGGAGGGTTACGTACTTCCACTCGCATGCCATCAAGATAAAAAGCACTACCGCTAGAGTCGGTCGCCATCTTAACGGTCTCACCGTTCGGCTTAGTCACGACATAATCACTGCCATCGTATTTCAGTCCATACTCACCGCCTTTTAAGGCAGAAGTATCATCAATGTATACCGCAACATCGGCTTTCGATTGCCCGCTAGCCGTGACACGAGATTTTGCCACCAGCTCTGAGTTCACGTCGGTAAACAAGTCCTTACCTACGTTGCCGTTAAGATCCAAACCTTGTTCTTGAAGACTATTGACCTCATATGAAAACGCGGTCGCCATACGACCAAGCTCATCCATGATTGCTGGGATATGTTCGTCACGCATGTCTAGCATGGCGCCGATTTTTCCGTCGATATCACTGCTGGTGATCGGTTTTAAAGACTTACCTTCAACAATCGCTAGGCGGCGCTGATGTGCATCGGGTAAGCCATCAACCATCTTCAGCTGACTCGCTTCACTACCAGAGACCAAGGTATGGCCATTACCAATATGGACATTAAACCCTTCGGCATTTGAGCGTGGTGTCACCGTAACTTTGGTGTAACCAGAAAGCTCATTAATCAACTTTTCATGCTGATCTCGTAGGTCATTATGAGGCCCAGGAGTTCGCATCATTAAACGCTGAACATCACGGATCTCGTACGCAAGTTGGTTAACTCGCTCGATACCCATATCTAATTTTTTATTCGTAGAATCAGACTGTTGACGAACTGTTTCATGAAATTCATTCAAGGTTTTAGTTACAAGCCCTGCTTTCTCTAACACGACCTTACGCGCACCCACATCATTTGGGGTATCGGCGAGAGTCTTAACGGAATCAAACCATTCGTTGAGGTTTTCTGGAATCTTCTTTGAAGCGACCGACGACAACATGCTCGACAGCATATCGAGGTTGGCTTCGGTATCGCCTTTGTTGGCGGCATTGGTTGTCGATAAGTTAAGTTCTTTGACGGCAAACTGATCCCAAGAGCGGCGAACATTTTCCACATGTACCCCCATACCGTAGGATTGCCCACCGTACTGGCGCGGGTCATTCACACCTTGAATCACAGACTGGCGGCTATAGCCCTCTGTGTTAGCGTTAGAAATGTTATGACCTGTGGTGTTGAGCTGTCTCTGAGCCGTAAGAACACTTTGTGCCCCTACATTCAGAAGATCCGACGCCATAATGCCCCCAAAAAACTTAACAAAACCAGAATGAACTGATTAACTACAACCGTATATTACTAAGATAAAAGCAATATATGTGCCAACACAAACAATAGGAAATTAAAAGACGATAATTTATTGAAGTGTAAGGAGATAACTATGGATTACGCGTAAGAACTGAAGGGGCGGAGAAGAAAAGAGCCTGCCAGTAGCAAGCTCTCTATGTTGATTTATGACGCTAGTTCATCTCATCAATCTTGGCTTTAACTCGTAAAACCTTGTCTGCATAGTTAGGGTCAGTTGCGTAACCAGCCTGATGAATACCTTTGATGAAATTCTCTGAATTGCCTTGATGCTGTAGCGCCGTTTCGTATCTTGGATTTTCGTTCAAGAACTTCACGTAATCATTAAAGCTATCTTCGAAATTAGAGTAAGAACGGAAGGAAGCTGACTCTTTAACGGCGGTTTTGCCATGGAACTCAAGAGTTTGAGTCGCGACCTTATCGCCCTTCCAACTTCTATCTGCTTTGATGTTAAATAAGTTATTGCTGTTGCCCAAAGAGTTCTTAACCATTTTAGAACCCCAACCCGTTTCAAGGGCAGCTTGTGCCAATAGAAGAGACGAGTCCACACCAAGCGCACTTGCCGCTTTTTCCGCGTAAGGCTTCATTGAGGTCACAAACGATTCTGGAGAATCAAAGGATACTGGCTGTTTTGCTGCTTGCGCAGGTTGAACGTCTGACGCTCGCTCTTCCGAACGGCCTGAATATTGCGGTCTTTGCAATGAAGCATCAAAGCCTTCACTGCGAACCTTCTCTTCAGACGTATCGCTTGCTTGGCCAGCGCTTAGTTGAGCCACGATCATATCTGCAAGACCTAATGAACCTGAAGCGCTTAACTCACTCGCCATTTGGTCATCTTGCATCTGACGATAGAACTGCTCGTTCTGGCTGTTCAGCATATCCGACTTAAAGCTTGAGTTAGCATCGCGCATTGACTTAAACAACATCGAGGTGAAAATCGATTCAAACTGTTTTGCCGCCGCGGTTAATGCTTCTTTCTCGCTGCCTTCTTCACCGTTTACGGCTTGTTGACGAAGACGGTCTAAACTACCGATGTCGTGAATAAAGCCGATGTCATTGTTATTCTTAATCATGCTTTATTCCTTAGATAATGATCAATTGGCCTTCAATTGCACCCGCTTGTTTCAGTGCTTGAAGGATTGCCATTAAATCAGAAGGTGCAGCGCCTACTTCATTGACTGCGCGTACCAAATCGTCCAGCGTTAGGCCCGGTTCAAATTTGAACATCTTGCCATCGCCTTCCGTGATTTCGATATCAGAATCAGGAACCACTACCGTTTGACCACCAGAGAATGCATTAGGTTGGCTTACGTTGAGATTTTCTTTGATTGCAACCGTCATACCACCATGGGTTACCGCCGCCGCTCTTAGGCGAACGTGCTTACCAACCACAATAGTTCCGGTGCGGGAGTTAACAATAATTTTTGCAGAACCCTCTGCAGGATCAAATTCGATGTTTTCGATTGCCGATAAGAAAGCCACGCGTTGGCTGATTTCTCGAGGAGCGCGAACTTTTACTGACGTCGCGTCAACCGCAGACGCCATTTGTGGACCTAGGAAGTTGTTAACCGCATCAGCCAAACGCTGAGCCGTTGTGAAATCAGATTGAATTAGGTTAAAGGTTATGTAGTCACCACGACCGAATGGGGTCGGGATCTCTTGTTCAACCGTCGCACCGCTAGAGATGATACCGACGTTAGGGTTGTTACCGACAATCTTAGAACCGTCGTTACCTTGTGCACTAAAGCCACTTACCACCAAGTTACCTTGAGCCACAGCATACACTTGACCGTCTAGACCTTTCAGGAAAGTCTGCAGTAAGGTACCACCACGAAGGCTTTTTGCTGATCCGATAGAAGACACCGTTACGTCAACTTCCTGGCCCTGCTTAGAGAATGCCGGGAGTTCAGCGGTAACAATTACCGCGGCGACGTTTTTAGTTTTTGGCTTGGTGCCGGGCGGCAATTGGATGCCAAAGTTTTGCAGCATTGCGTTAAACGTTTGATCGGTAAAGGGAGTTGTCTCACCTGTCCCCGGCAAACCCGTAACCAAACCATAACCGACAAGTTGGTTACTACGAACACCCGCCACTTTTGCCACGTCTTTAATACGCGCAGCATGGGCACTGGTGGCAAGAAATAGCATGCCGAATAGTACGAGTGTGAGTTTTTTCATTGAGTAACCTGTCTGTATTGCTTTAGTTTATAATAACTTAGCGAAATATTTGTGATTGATGAGGGCTGTCAGTATCTCGACGCCCTATCAAGCTCTACAGAGATACATTAAAGAATCGTGCCAAGAATCCAGGCTCTTGCATATCTTTCTGCACGCCCGTACCTGAATACTGAATTCGTGCGTTAGAAACACGGTTTGAAGCGATGGTATTTTCGAAGTCTATATCATCAGGACGGATGGTGCCGCTTAGGCGGATGTACTCATCGCCCGTATTCAGTGTCATCCACTTTTCGCCACGAACGACTAGGTTACCATTGGCTAATACTTCGATAACTTCAACGGTAATGTAACCGCTGATGCTGTTACTTTGGTTGGCTGACGCATCACCCGCAAAGGTGTTGGTGTTGCTCAGATCATAAGAAAAGTTGTACTTGTCGATAGTCAGCTCTTGACCACCAACTGCCAGCGGCTCCATCGATGCATCGTTCGACTTAGACATGTCTGCGTTGGCTTTCTTGGTCGCTCGAGTATTCTCGTCTAACGCCACGGTAATGATGTCACCAATGCCACGAGGTTTTGAGTCGTCATACATGCTGCCAATGTGATTAACATTGAACAGTGAGCCCGTTGCTGCTGCGTAGTGTTCTGGTTTTTCTTTTGGATTGATTGGCGCCCATGCTGGGTCACCGGCAACTGGATCGGTTCGACCACGAAGTGTATCAATAATGCCAGAGCTCTCTTGCGCCGACTTATCACCTTCCACGGCATCAACCACTGTGGTTGCGTTTTCTTCTGCCGGAGTCTCAATAGGATCCAAGACAGAACACCCCGTCATAGACATAAACAGAGCTAAACAAAAAATACGTTTCATGGCGATATACTCTCAGCAGGCAATGGTAAATGGATCAATTAGCAAAAACAGATCTATTAATTAAAAAAGTAAACGGCAAATAAACCAATTACAGCTGTTGGTTAACAAAACTCATCATCTTGTCTACCGACGAGATAACTTTCGAGTTCATTTCGTAAACACGTTGAGCTTCAATCATATTAACCAGCTCTTCGGTGACGTTGACGTTCGATGTTTCTAGCATCGACTGACGAATATTACCTAAGCCATCAAAGCCAGGAACCCCCTCTTGCGGATCGCCACTAGCACCGGTTGGTAAGTAAAGGTTTTGACCTACAGGCTCCAAACCACCTGGGTTTACGAAGTCAGTGATGGTGATTTGGCCAACCACGACGTTGTTTTGCTCACCACGTAGACGTACTGATACTTCACCGTCGTTACCAACAGTTACCGAAATCGCATCTTCAGGAATCACGATTTCTGGTTGCAGAGCATAACCTTGACCTGATGTAACGATCGCGCCGTCACCGTTCAGAGTGAACTGACCATTTCGGCTGTAACCTGTTTCACCGTCTGGCATTTCAACTTGGAAGAAGCCGTCGCCTTCAATCATCATATCTAAGCTGTTCGACGTTGTTTGCGCGTTACCGTGAGTGTGCACTTTTTGAGTTGCGACTACTTTTGAACCTGCACCTAACATCAAGCCACTAGGCAGCTCAGTATTTTGAGACGATTGGCCACCTGGCTGGTTGATATTCTGATAGAACAGATCTTCAAATACCGCACGGCTCTTTTTAAAACCAATGGTCGAGGCGTTGGCAAGGTTGTTCGAAATTGTTGATATATTGGTTTGTTGTGCGTCTAAACCTGTTTTACTTACCCATAATGCTGGATGCATAGTAAATTCCTTTAAATTCTATTAGCTCATACGAAGCAGTGAATCAGACGACTTGTCCATTTCCTCTGCCGTGCTCATCATCTTGACCTGCATTTCAAACTGACGTTGTAAGTCAATTAGGCTGGTCATTTCACCTACAGCATTTACGTTACTGCCTTCGATAGCACCTTTAAGCAACGTTACCGCTGCATCCGCTTCGTATGCCTGATCTGGGTTTTTCGAACGGAATAGACCATTCGTATCTTTAAACAAACTTTGGTTGTCTGGGCGTACAAGTTTGATACGGTCGACAATCGCTAATTCTTCAGCTGGAGCGCCTTGAGGAATCACCGAAATCGTACCATCTGTACCAATTTCTACTTTGCTGACTGGGATTGGGAGCGTGATTGGCGCGTCATTCTCACCTAACACCAAGTGACCGCTTGCGTTGGTTAACAAACCGTTTTGGTCTACCTTTAGATTACCATTACGCGTTAAACCTTCACGGCCTGTGTTATCCATCACTGAAATCCAACCATCACCTTGAATAGTGACATCAAGATCTCGGCCAGTGGTGACCACACTACCTTGTGCGAAATTATGACCCGGACGTTCTGTCATGCTGAAAACACGAGTAGGCATGCCTTCACCGTACGCTTGCATTGAACGTGCTTGTGCTAAATCAGCACGGAAACCCGTTGTACTTACGTTGGCAAGGTTGTTAGCACGTAGCTGCAAAGCTTGCATATTTTGCTTAGCGCCACTCATGGCAAGAAACAGTGCACGATCCATAATTTTGCTCCAAAAAATCATCTTCTGGGGCTAATAAAGCAAACACTGTGCCAATATTTTTTACTGTTATTTATCAGTAATTTAAATAGAGAAAGAACGGAAAGGGGTGATCGTCAAAGGATCATTGAGGAATAATTGTTGCCAGAGGCATTACCGGGCGGCAATAGGGGCGGCAAATAAAAAGACAAACAACAATACCCAATTCAATAACATTGAATTGGGTATTCGCAGATGATTCAAACGCTTTAAACGATTAACGAATCTGAAGAATATTCTGTTGTAGCTGGTTGTGTACTTCTAGAGAACGCGAGTTCGCTTGGAAGTTACGTTGAGCAGAAATCAAATCAACCAGTTCTTGAGTCATATCGATGTTCGACTGCTCTAGCGAGCCGTTGTTGATGCTACCAAATGAACCTTTGTTCGATTCACCCCAGATCTTGTCACCAGAGTCGTTGGTAGAATCCCATTGAGTACCGCCTTTCTTATCCAGACCTTGCTCATTTGGTACACGAACCAAGCCTACACGGCCAAGCATCACGTTTTCACCATTTGAGTAAGTACCTAGAACACTGCCGTACTCATCGAAATCGATTTTTGTTAAGAAACCTGTTGTCGCGCCATCTTCATCAAACTTAGTCAATTCAAACGGAGCGGCAAACTGAGTTGACGAATCTAGACCAAACTTAAGCACTTGAGTTGGATCAGCACCGTTCAAGTCAATTGGGTTCGCGCCAGCACCCAGTGGTTCCGAGTTAATCGGCTGACCATTGTTTAGGCTTGCTAACGTACCGTCATTGTTGAACTTCATTGTGTGACCAACATGACCTTGTGCATTCGTCGCATCACCACCAGTAATGTTGACCGGCTTTTCACCGTTCTCATCTGACATGGTGTAGTACGTTTGCCAAGTGTTTGGTTGAGTCTGATCTTTGAGGTAGTAAGTCGTTAACTTGTAAGACTGACCCATAGAATCGTATACCGTCGAAGACGTTGCACGGTTATAAGTATCAGCATCTTTGAAGTTAAATGCAGCCGGGTCTTTAAGATCACCGTTTGCAGGAAGGTTAACCCCTACTTCAATGTTTTCTGTCTGTTTTGGTTTACCAAACTCAGCAGGAATGTCGAGAGGCTTTGGCGCATAAGAAAGAACTTCCCCCGAGTTTGGATCAACATCGTAACCTAAAAGAAACTCATCATTAGCGGTAACCATGTAGTTGTCTTTGTTTAGGTGAAATGCACCATTACGCGTTAATTCGTTAATCTCTGGCACCATGCGGTCTTTAGATACTGCAAAGAAACCTGTACCACTTACACGTAAGTCCATTGGGTTGTTCGTATAAATACTTGAACCTTCGTGGAACTGTTGCGCCACTTGGCTAGCTTGCGCACCGCCACCTGCCGTCGTTTTTGCGTTAGTGAACAACGAGCTTGAGTAAACATCACCAAACTCGGCACGAGACTCTTTAAAGCCAAATGTGTTCGCGTTCGCAATGTTGTTACTGGTTGTATTAAGGTCTAATTGTGCAGCGGATAGGCCGCTTAAAGCTACATATGACATTCCATTATTCTCCTAATCTATCTAGCTAGCATAGTCACTCAATAAAGAGCTACGCTTTACCAACTTCTAGTACTTCAGCAAGTCGTACTGGCGATGTGAAACCAGCCAGATTGAGTAGTACGTTGCCATCGCCCTTACCAAGAAGCACACTGTTCACGTTCGCATAACTGGAAACTTGGAACTCTGTGTTCTCGCCATCCAGCAAACCCGACGCTTTCACGTTGTATTTACCGGCCGGCAATGGGTTACCGTCTTCGTCTTTTCCGTCCCATTCAACACGTGTATCACCAGATGGTTTAGAGCCGATATCAAATGTGCGAACCAATTGGCCAACTTCGTTCTCAACACGGACCATTACATTGTCCATTGCCTGAGGAAGCTTAACCATTGCCGCCATACCGCCATCACCGGGTTTTACACCTGCCGCACCAGGAACCAATACATCACGCCCAACTAAAGAGGAGGCCTGAAGAGCTTGGTTAGAGGTCATTGATGAATTCAAGCTTTCAAACTGTGTATTCATTTTGCCAATGCCATCTACGGTCGCAAATGAAGCCATTTGCGCAATCATCTGGTCATTGCTAACCGGCTTGAAAGGGTCTTGTTGTGCTAGTTGCTTAGTCAACAAAGATAAGAAGTCTTCTTGTTTAAGATCCTGCTTACCTGTTGTTTCGTCGGGCTTTTTAGCGCCATCTTGAAGACTCTTCAGCTGGTCAACATAGGACAAGCCGCTTTGACCAACATTGTTGTTGATTCCAGCCATGTGCTACCTCCTTATCCTTATTGACCCATCTGCAGCGTACGCAGCAGCATTTGTTTACTCGAGTCAGCAACCTGTACGTTTGTTTGGTACGCACGTGATGCCGAAATCATGTTTGCCATTTCTTCCATAACGTTGACATTAGGCTTGTAGATATAGCCTTCGTTGTTCGCTAATGGGTGATCCGGGTTGTACTCCGCGCTTAGCGGCTTATCGCTTTCCACAATACCTAATACTTTCACAGGCACAGTGTGACCACTGTTGCGTGCTTTATTTAACTCAGCGCCGAACACTGCGTGACGAGCCTTGTAAGTTTCTTCAGCAGAACTACTTACACTGTCCGCGTTCGCAAGGTTGCTCGAGGTCGTATTTAGACGAACAGATTCAGCACTCATCGCAGAACCAGTCACATTGAATACATTGAATAAACTCATCTAATTATTCCCCTTTAATCGCTTTAGTTAAATTCTTGAACTTACTTCCTAAGAAGTCGAGAGAGGCTTGATGCCTAATTTGGTTTTGCATGAAAAGGTTTCTTTCCAAATCCAAATCAACCGTGTTGCCATCTCCTGTATCAGGTTGGGTAGGAATGCGATACTTCGTTTCCCCGTTCACCGTTGTTGAGGCAGAAATGTGCCGACCATCTGTACGGCTAAGACCAATGCTTGCCCCAGAACTTGCCGCTTGCAGTGATTTCTTAAAGTCTAATCCCTTTGCTTTATACCCAGGCGTGTTTGCTTGCGCGATATTGGTGGAAAGCACCTCAGCGTTACGCTCACGTACACCAACTGTGTGCTGGTGAATGCCCAAAGCATTGTCAAAAGAAATAGCCATGTAAACCTCAACTCAAGAACTGACTGTTATGAAATAACCAAAGCAATATATATACCAACTTTTGAAACAAGGCGGTCTATCAATGCTTTTACAGGTTACTCGTGGGTAAACTTGCAATAAACAAGCCAAAAAATAGAGTAAATTGGAATGTCACTCTGACTTAAAGATATAGCTTAAGCAGGAAAAAGAAAACCCAGCACTTGGCTGGGTTTTAAATTTAGACGGTAACCTTACACCTAATATCGGTGCCGCTCGTTACTTTAATTTGTAGATGATGCCTGGATTACAGCGAACCATTTCAAAACGATCCGTTAAGCCTGTTAGTGATTCCGACGCACCTAATAGCAGGTAACCACCTGGGTTGAGGCTATTTGCCATCTGGTTAAGTACCTTTGACTTCATATCAGGTGAGAAGTAGATCAGCACGTTACGACAGAAAATGATGTCGAACTTGCCTAACAATGCATAGCTGTCCATCAAGTTCTGAGGGCGGAAGTTCACCATGCGCTTGACGTTATCTTTCACTTTCATACGGCCATCGCCCGCATCTTCAAAGAAAGTACGACGGCGCTCTGGAGAAAGTCCACGTCCCAATGCAAGGTTGTCGTAAGCGCCAGTGCGGCACATATCCAACATACTTGCTGAGATGTCAGTTGCGGTAATCGATACATTTGGCAGCATACCTGGCTTACGAGCTTGAGTTTCAAGAATCGTCATTGCCATTGAGTATGCTTCTTGGCCTGAAGAGCTTGCCGCAGACCAAATCTTAATAGGACGTTTATTTGCCGCTATTTCCGGTAGAAGCTTATCCGCAAGCACAGCAAACGGGTAAGTATCACGGAACCAAAGTGTCTCGTTCGTCGTCATGGCATCGACAGCAGCCACACGCAGCTCACGGTTTCGACCTGTTACTACATCTCTCAACAAATCAGACAAAGAAGCTAACTTAAACTTCGTTACTAATGGGCTTAGACGACTGCGCACTAAATACTGCTTGCTGTCACCTAATACAATGCCACATTGAGATTCTAAGAAACGGCTGAAATCGCGATACTCTTGATCACTTATTGTTATAGCAGTCATTAATGTCTCTTTTAGTTAGTTAACGCAGCTTTTACAGCTGCACCAAGCTCATCTGGGTTGAATTTAGCGATGAAGGAGTTAGCTCCAACACGCTCAACCATGGCTTGGTTAAATACACCACTCAACGATGAGTGTAAAATTACGTATAAATCTTTAAGTTCGGCGTGACGACGAATCTCAGCAGTCAGCGTGTATCCATCCATTTCTGGCATTTCGATATCAGAAATCACCAATGAAATCTGATCGTAAATACTGCCTTCTGATGACATCTGCATCAGCTTCTCATAGGCTTCTTTACCATCCTTCACCGAGATAACTTCAAAACCAATCGACTCAATAGCACGCTGAACCTGCTTACGAGCAACGGTCGAGTCATCAGCAATCAAGATGCGGCGAACCAGTTCTTTCTCTTGTTCTACTTTCGCAATATCTTCAGCAATCTTGCTGTCCATTGTTTCATCAACAGGAGAAATTTCTGCAAGGATCTTCTCAACATCAAGAATTTCTACCAATTCATTATCAATGTTGGTTACCGCTGTCAGGTAGTTAGCTCTACCTGCGCCATCTGGCGGCGGAAGAATCGATTCCCAGTGCATGTTAATAATGCGCTCAACTGAACTTACCAAGAAACCTTGAATGGTTCGGTTAAACTCAGAGATAACCACAAAACACTTTTCAATATCCGTTGTAGGACGGCCACCAATCGCTAAGCTCAAGTCGATCACAGAGATCGTTTGGCCACGAATGTGTGCTACACCTTTAACCAGTGGGTTCAAGTTTGGCATCTTTGTCAGCTTAGGGCATTGCAGCACTTCTTTTACTTTAAAGACATTAATGCCGTAACGCTGACGCCCCATTAGGCGAAAGGTTAGTAATTCTAATCGGTTTTGACCGACGAGTTGCGTACGCTGATTCACCGAATCAAGAATACCCGTCATGAGCTCATCTCCATATCAAACTTTTTTGTATAAAAAGTGTTAGTCTACTGCAGGCTACGAACCACCAGAGAAACGGAATGACGTATTATAAAACAAATTTGCCACCTCTTTCCATAGCAATGTGTAGAGCTACTTTTAAAACTGTCGCTAAGTTTATCGGCATTTTATCAATATTGTTTAGTTTTTTTGTACAAGCTGCGACCCCAGAACAAATTGAGATGATTCAGTCTGCAGCGGAGCAACATATCCTTGATACAGTTGAGCAGCCACAAGGTGGCGAACTCTTTGTTAATTCAGCAAATGTTGACTCAAGAATCAAAGCGACAGACTGCCCAGTGCCTTTAGAGACCAGCGCTTCAACGACCACCAATACCCGCAGCAGTATTACGGTTTTAGTGCAATGTGTTCCTGATGAGTGGCGAGTTTATGTACCGGTGCGCCTTTCGATGTCGGTGCCTCTTGTCACCACCACTCGCTCACTCGCGAGAGGCGAAATCGTCGGTCAATACGATGTCACCACCGCTATGATTTCTCTTAACAAGTTTCGTCGCCAAGGTTTCACAGCTCCACATCAGGTCATCGGCGCTAAGGTAAAAAAGAACCTAAGACCGGGCGATGTTGTAGAAAGAGGTGATATCTGTGTCGTGTGCCGAAACGAGAAGGTTATCATACAGGCAGTAAAAGGTGGCATGACCATTACCACCAAAGGAACTGCGCTTACCGATGGCTCTATGGGTGATCAAGTAAGAGTGAAAAATGATAAATCACAGCGTATAATTGAAGGGATTGTTACCAGCATGTCTGAAGTCACGGTTTACTTTTAACTCTTTACTTCTAAATTGACGGTATCGTTAGCGATTTCACCCTCAACTCTAACGCCAAATATAACGGCTGCGGTGTTTTGTCCCTTTTCGACTATTGAGCTAAAAATTGCTAAAGTATTCGAACCCTTGGTCGATATTGACTGTACAGGTTCCCATTTTTGAAGAAAAAGGCTTAACTATGGCAGGCATTGATAATATTCGTTCAGGGCAAACCCTAACGACCACTAACCGATCAGCAGTACGCTCTGATTCTAGTTCTGAGGCATCACGCTCTGATGTATCAACTAAATCACCAGCAAGCAAAGATGCGGTTTCACTGAGCCAACAAGGCAAAGCGATTGGTCAGCTCCACCAAGATATGGCAGCACAGCCAAGCTTTGATTCTGTGAAAGTAGCAGCGATCAAAGAAGCAATTGCGAATGGTTCATACACTGTCGATCCAGAGAAACTGGCTGACAACATGATCAAGTTCGAAGATGAATTAAAAGGCCTTTAAGAAAACACTAACTTTTCATTGAAGTTATTGTCTTAAAGTACTCGAGGTTATGAATAGGTTTACGTTATGGCGGCACTAGCAGATTTAGTTAATTTTCAACTTCAAAATGCCAAAGCCTTATCTGAATTACTAAGTTCAGAGAAAACCGCTATTACGAGCCGACAATCAAACGATATTGAGCGAATCGCCAAAGAAAAAGTGGTCCTAGTTGAACAACTAAGATCAACCGATCAGCGAATCGCAGCCCATACCAATATCTCAGAACTGACCGAGAACCCTGAACTTGCTCAGTTAGTCACTAAGATCCAGTCGATAGTGCACGATTGCCAGCAAGCGAACCTTGTTAATGGCGAAGCCTTGAATCGAGCACACCTTAGCTTCAAAAAACTCAGCAATATGATGCAGCAAAGCCACGGCAAAATTGGCATGACCTACAATGCCGGTGGTCAAACGCATACTATCTCTACGCTGGGAACCAACGTAAAAGCCTAGTTAAGTTAACTCTTCCTCTTCAGTAATACCCCTTGTTAACCGTTTATCTGTATCTCAGACTATTCCTGTCGTTATCTTTTATTAAAACACCTAATCAGCCTTTGAACGCCCTGACAAAATCGATAAACAAAAAAGCGGCAAGTATTTTCATACTTGCCGCTTTTACATTCATATTAGTTATTGGTTGCCGATACGCCATCTGGAAAACGAAAGCAGCCAATATAACTGGATAGTCCTATCGCTAGACGCCCCTTGGGCTAGAACAGCGTTTGTTGTCTCTTTTCAGGTACAGGTTGAACTTCACCGTAATTACGTAGCTGTTCCATCTTACGGATATCAAGCTGAAGCTCAGTAACATAGCTATCGCCCACAGGGTAGCTGCGTACCACTTCTGCACCGCGGATTACGCCATCAACCGCACCAGAAGTACGTTCCGTACCAAGGCGTTGATCTTCCAACTCTGCCCGACCACTCACTCGCATGCCGTAAACCTGTTCAGCAAGCTCACGATAAGCATCGATCTTAGAGGCTCTCATCGCGCGGATACGTCTCTCTTCGTCGTTACGACCTTTCTGCTCACTGATACTCGCATAGCCAACAGCCACTAAGAAATCATCAGGTCTCATGCTCTGCAATGGCTGACAGCCAACAAGCAATAAAGCGGCAACAACAAACATTAACTTCTTCATCTCGAACTCCTAAGGGCGAAGAATAACAGTATAAGGCTGACTGATCGTTGGATCGGAACGAATGATCACGCCATCTTGAGTTCGAATACTGTTGAGAGTATCTAGGTCACGGCCAATACGGTCTGCAGGTAAGAAGCCTTGTGCCGTCGCCACTACAATTCGAGTTTGCATGCCAACAACGCGAGCATTTACTAGTACACCGCCTTCTTGGCGAAGCATGGTGCCTGTCAGTACATACTGTACGTCTTGCTCTTGAGCTAAGTCTTTCCAATCGCGGCTCAACGCAAAGTCACCTTGGTGAGTCACTTGGATAGAGCCAGTAGTTTTAAAATCAACCACCTTGAAGCCACGACGCTGAAACTGATGAATGAAGCCTTCTGATACCGAGTTGCCTAGCCAGTTCGTTGTGTCCATGTGCTGCAGGTCCACAAACGAAGTAATTGCTATTGGCGTTCTCGCTGAAATACTTGTATTCGAAATGATCAAATCTTCAGTCATACTTTCCACAAAAAAATCCATGGTATGACGAGGGCTGTCCATCAACATAAACTGACTGCCTGAATATTCAGACTTGCCGTTATAGATCGGCGAATAAGCGCATGATGTCAGTAACATGACACTCATTACTACGAGCCATTTTTTCATTCTCTAATCTCCAGATAGTTTTAGTGCCACCTGTTCCAATATGTTCTCACCATTATTCTTTTCAATGGATTACAATGTTGGAACAGTCTTTGCTTTTCATTAATAGTTCAGATTAAGAAAAACGCACTTAAGTCAGCTTCAAGCTTATAGTTATTTGTTAAGCAATATTTATACCCAACTGGTAACGAATAGATGAAAAAAATAATTTCTTACTTATTTTCAATAAGTTCACTGATAACCATAAGCTTCAGTGCTCATGCCTCTTGGTATGAGGTTACCGGTACCGCAGCCATCGTATCGTCAGAGGAAACGGCAAGGGTCCATGCTCTGGAAGACGCGGTATATAAAGCGATCCAGTTCTCAGGAGCCGACATTGGTAGCATTGCCAACCTCACGCCCTACCTCGACGCAAACAAAAAAGAGTTTCAATTTACCAATCATGAAGTGCGCTACATCTTGGTAGAAAAAGAGAAAAAACGCAGTGGCAATATAATGATCACCGCAAGGATCGATATCTATCCTTCGGCAAATGCTTGCCATGAGAGCCAATATAAGAAGACATTTTTGGTCGGCAACATCGATGTAACTTCCCCACAGCAAGCTGTAATGGGCAGAATCTATAACATCGGTGATGATTTTGGTCATGTCGTAGATCGACAGCTGGCGCAAGAGTCTCGCAGCTTTGTTTCCGTTGGCACGACCAATTACGACATCGACAAACGTCGACCTGAAGTGATCAAGATGATCGCCCAAGACACTGGCGCACAATACATCATTGGTGGCGACATTACCGATTTAACCGCGACCATCGAGTCCAAACTGTTGAAAGACGACATCATCAATCGCCAGTTTGCGTTAGAGATGCAAGTCTTCGATGGTAAAACAGGGCATCAGGTTTACAACCGTAGCTATCGTGAAGTGGCAAAGTGGCCATTTGCTAAGACCAGTGAAGTCGACACCCGCAGTGCCCGTTTCTGGGCATCAACCTACGGCAGCATGATGCTGCGTGTTAGCCGTAATATTATGTTGGACTTAGAATCGGAAGTGTCATGTAAGATCACCCTTCCAGAGGTGGCAGCGGTATTTGGTAACACTGTGACCATTGATTTAGGTCGAATGCATGGCGTACAACAAGGTGACAAGTTGCAACTGTGGCACACAGGTTCGTTTATCGACCAACGCGGTTTGCCACGCAACAAGGTTTCTCAAAGCGACATCACCCTAACGGTTTCTCGCGTTTACGAAAACGAAGCGGAACTCACGATTGATCAGCCAAGCCTTGCGGGAAGCATTCAAATTGGTGATGTGATGCAGAAAATCATGTAGTTAGCGACACTCTCGTCTCAGAGTTTCTAATAAAGCCTTAGCAAAGATGCTAAGGCTTTATTTTTTTCATGGGTATTAGTTTCGGTTTTGCAGTATTTGGCGTAATCTTATTGATAACATAATCATCACTTAGCAAACTATGAGTCAGAATAATCTAATTGGTGCTACCGGTTACCGCTTTATCTCGAAAGGTAAAACCGCTTTTAAGATCCACATCCATACTCCCGAAGATACGGTGCTGCATCGGTCGGTCGGTTTTGTTCGTATGGGTGAAGACAAAGCACTAAAGAAAACCATTAAATTAAGAGATGAACTGGGCAGACAGCTTTGGGGTAAATTTTGGCCCAAAGTCCTCAAAGAGCCCTACCTAATGACGCGCCTGCCTCATAGTTTAGAACCCAAAATTGTATTCAAGCCAAATCCAACTCAGAGTGATCCTGAGCACCGCGACGAGTGCTACATCGCTAAGTGGCGCGTCTTCTCTGAGAATGGTGACTACAAGTACAAAACCAAGGTATGTTCAATCAGAAAGCACGGCCGACTTGCAGCTTATAGCCAAACCAAACGTGCGCTGCTTGATGCTCACAAAGACGTAATTGATCTACTTATATTTATGGGACGATTGAACAGCATCGACTTAAAATAGGCTTAAATCCGATTAAGCTGACCGCCCATATTTTTCAGATACAAAAACAGCCGCACATTGCGGCTGTTTTTAATTTATGACGATCCATCGTGGCAATTTAGAGTATTGCTACATACAAAATCGATTACCTAGTTTCGGCATATCTCAGCCAGTGTCGCCAATCGGCGCTTAGACTCTTTCACATAAGGGTTGGCTTGATCCCATGCGTAACCCGCCAGAATTGAGCACACCATCTGCTTAATCTTTGGATTTGGATCTTGATAGAAAATCACATCCTGCAAAGTACCTGAGTACCACCCCTCAACATACGTTCTAAAGGTGTTTACACCAACCATCAAAGGAGCGGCATAATCGCGTTCCCAATCTACCTTCTCACCGTTAAGTTGCTTTTCGACACACTCAACCGCAAACTGTGCCGACTTCATCGCAATCGTCACGCCTGACGAGAACACCGGGTCAAGGAACTCGCCGGCATTGCCAAGCAACGCGTACCCGTCGCCAAATGTTTTACATTGGCAGAATAGCCACCAATTTCACCCGCAGGGTTTGGATACTCGGCGCTTGCCAGTATCTCAGCCAAGCCCGGCTCTTCCGCTGCCAGCTGTTTAATTGCAGCAATCTTGTCTTCTGGATAGGACTCAAAGAACTTAGGCTCTCCTACCACACCAAACGAAGAGACACCGTTACTAAACGGGATCAACCAATACCAAACATCAGGGTTGGTTGGATGCACAGAGATAAGAATTTTATTTCGGTCATATTCAAGATCGGTATCCACCTCTGCAATATGATCGTTAATGTGCGTAAAAATAGCTTTGCGTGGAGGAAGCGATGACGGCTCTGCCAAGTTAAGCATTTTTGGTAGCACTCGACCAAAACCACTGCCATCCAGAACGTATTGAGCTTCTATCTGATAACGCTCTCCACCCAGCACTTGTACATCTAAAATGGTGCTGTCGTCGGTGAAATTAATGCCCATTAACTCATGTTGGTAATCAATGCAGACACCCTGCGCCTCAGCCGTATCTGCCAAAACCTTATCAAAGGCACCTCGCTGAACCTGAAACGTGGTTCCAGGGCCAGAAGAGAACTTGTCTTCAAAATTGAACGCCGTATAAACACCATTTTTGCGAAAGGCAGCGCCATCTTTGTATTGGAAGTTAGCGTTGATCACTGCGTCAGTCATCCCAGCCTGTTCAATCATTTCCATACAAGCTGGTAATAGGCTTTCACCAATAGAAAAGCGAGGGAATACGCTCTTTTCAATCACTCGAACATCGATGCCTTTTTTATGAAGTAAAGACGCAGCAATAGACCCTGATGGCCCAGCTCCGATGATCACCACTTGAGTTGATAGTTTTTTCATTATTTAAGCCATGTTTGTTATTTTTATTGCGCGCCAGCTTTCAATTCTAGAAGCGTGTGACCAAGACCGATATCGTCGGTACGCGTTACCACTTCAAAGCCCGCTTCTTCAACAATCTCTAAGAAATCTTCACTGCGGTAAAAACGACTGTTGCCATTGGCCAAGCAGGTAAAGTAGAGAGACGTCGCGTTTAAGCTATAAGAAGCCGCATCGTATTTCTGTGAATCCCAAAACAGTTCAAGGATATAGACAGTCGCATCTTCTGACATATGAGAGCGAACGCGCTTTAATATGCTCAGAATCTCCATTGGCGAGAAACAATCAAGGAACTGACTCATCCACCAAACATCCGCGCCCGTTGGCAGAGTTTGCTGTTTATCGAGCATATTCGCTGGGAATGGCGTGACTCGCTCTTGATGACCATGCTTGGCCGCGTTTGCCATTGCCATTTCTAGCTGCTGTGGCAAATCAACAATCGTCACCTCAACGTCCGCATCATGGTTGCAGCATTGCATCGCCCACTTACCCGTGTTGCCGCCGATATCCACCAGCGACTTAGGTTTCTTGCTGAAGACTTTTTCAAGTAACACAGGGAACGAGCGATCCGAATAGAAGTGATCAAACTTGAACCAACTCTCTTTTGCTTTTTCTGGCAATTGAGACAAGCCTTGGTAAATGGTTTCCCAATCACCCAACTCTTTCAAGCCTGCAGGTGTGCCTTCTTCAATCGCTTCTGTTAGATGCATCATCGCGGCATAACAAACATCGGCTGTGAAATCCATGTTTGCGTTAGTCATACCATCATGCAGAAGGTAGAAACCAAGGTTAGCCATTTTGTAGTTAGGCTTTTCCCAAGTCACAATATGAGCACTTAACGCCATATCGAGCAGGACTTTCACGCCGTACTCAGAGACACCGGTCGATTCAGAGATAGACTCTGCTGGTAAACCCTCGTTGCCCGCGTCATCTAACGCTTTCAAAATGCCTAAATCACGAAGTGTACGAGCAGTATGAAAAACAATCGGAGCGAAAGACAATTTCTGCGCTTCTGTTTTTGCTTCTAATGCGTTGAATGGATCTAATTTATATTCCGACACGAAAAACCTAACTTTAAATAATAGAGAGTTACTCAGCTGCCATTTGCGCAAGCTTACGTTTAATATCAACGTTTAAGTTATTAACCCAACGGTTGTAATTACGGTGTATTTCACCATCGTCGTACTTCAAATTCTCTGATTCAACGTAAAGAATAGAGTAAAACTTATCACTATAAGGAATTTCAACCACAGCGTGGTGCGAACGAACATACAATTCAGCGCGGATCAAACCAGGCTTTATTTCTGAAACCAACCAGCCTCGATTTTCAGCAGATTCAGAAATAGCTGATTTAACCTGTTTACTTTGAAGATTCAGTGCAACTGGAGTATCCTCAACATTCATTACAGGTTGGACGCGTCCACACCCTGCAAGAACGAATATGAATAACATTGAAACTGCTATTTTTAGTAATTTCATTTAAATTCCTTATCTGTGTTTATTTATAAGCGCGCATAGTATTTAGTTAGACTCAAAGCAAATCAATACTCTATGTCAAATCAATCCCAATTAATGTCGTTTAATATTGAGAAATGGTCTGCAAATTCGGCTGGTCTCAATTCTGTTGCCCAATGGCAAGCGTGGAGCACTAATTTAGATTGGCCACAAGATGGCTCAACTGAATTTAAAGCGATCCCACCGATGATGCGCCGCCGAATGAGCCTACAAAGTAAATTGGCCGTTCAAACTGCATTGACACTCTTAAAAGACAACTCGATTGATTATCTGGTTTTTGCCAGTCGACATGGTGAACTGCACCGAACCGCAACCTTGATCCAGTCGATATTGGAAGGTGATGATGCCTCACCAATGGCGTTCTCGCAGTCGGTACATAATACCGCAGCTGGTCTAACCACCATTGCCGCCAAAGCACCGATTCCACTGACTTCAATAGCCGCAGGGCAAGATACTTTCCATAACGCTCTGATCGAAGCTTATCTTTACCTTCATCAATATCCGTCGCATCGAGTGTTAGTTATCGATTTCGACCAACCTCTGCCCGAGCTCTACCAAGAGTACGAAACACAGAACTTTGCTGATTATGCGCTGGGCTTAGTGCTCACCGCTGGCAGTGAATACTCTATTACTAGGACAGTAGAGACCAACCAAGCACCTTCCGTGTTACCACAAGGGTTACAAACGCTCCAACATATCTTATTAGGTACAAATAGGTGGGCTATTGCTGGCAAGCACCAAACTTGGTCTTGGGTAAATAACACCGAGACAGGTACAGCGTAATGAGCAGAGTAGACCAGTATTGGCGAGTATTCGCGACAGGGCTGTGCTTTACCATCTTTGGTCTAGGTGGCTTAGTATTAAGCTTCTTAATCTTACCGACTATCGCGCTAACCAATCCCAATACCATTAAAAGAGAGCTTAAAGCACAGCGATTAATCCGTTTCTCATTCAACGCCTTTTGCCAAATCATGAAGTTCACCGGAGCAATCGATTACCGAATTGATGGTGCAGAACTACTGCGTAACGACCGTAACTGCATTATCGTCGCCAACCACCCAAGTTTGATTGACTATGTGCTGATCGCCTCTCAACTTCCTCAATGTGATTGCCTCGTCAAAGCGGCCATTTGGGAAAACCCTTTTATGAAAAGGATTGTCAAAGCGGCAGGTTATATACCGAACCAAGCCCCTGACGATCTTTTAGAGCGCTGTGAAGAACGCTTCTCACGTGGCAATGTCATGCTGATTTTTCCCGAAGGAACTCGCACAACGCCAGGAATTGAACCATCCTTACAGCGTGGGGCGGCACAAATCGCGACTCGAACACAAACCGATTTACGCGTGATTCATATTACGGTTTCTCCGACATTCTTAACGAAAGAGAAAAAATGGTATCAAGTTCCTGCGTCGAAGCCCTTTTTTCATGTCGCGGTGAAAGGTAAAATAGAAGTCGAACCATTTATTGAAGGCTCAAATAATTTAACTTCGGCAGCAAGGCGCCTTAATCATCATCTTGCACAAACAATTTTCCCTTCCGAAGAAAACATTTAGCGTATCAATAACATAACAGGCGATATCGGCATTTCGAAAATACCTCATATAATGTAGAATCGCCCCCTTAAAGCAGCATTCAGATAAAGCATTAAGTAGGCCAAAGTGGAAACATTACACAACGAACTGAAACAACTGATCATCGACGCATTGAACCTTGAAGACATGAGCATTGATGAGATTGAAACGGAAGCTCCACTATTTGGTGATGGACTTGGACTAGACTCTATCGATGCCCTTGAGCTTGGCCTTGCTATCAAGAAAAAGTACAACATTGTTATCGATGCAGATGATTCAAACACTCGACAGCACTTTGCGTCAGTTGAAAATCTAGCGAACTACATCTCTTCTCAAACGAATAACTAGACAGATCTTTATGACACAAGCTAACCAACAAGAAGTATACAACCAGGTTAAAGATGCGCTTATTGAGCTGTTCGAGCTTGATGCTGAAGATATCACCCCTGAAGCTCATCTCTATCTTGATCTAGACCTAGACAGCATTGATGCCGTTGATTTGGTCGTTCACCTACAGAACGTCACAGGTAAGAAGATAAAACCTGAAGAGTTCAAAGCAGTGCGCACCGTTAATGACGTTGTCGAATCTGTGGTTGAACTATTGAAGGACGCCTAATGCGTCCTCTGCTGACTTTACTGTCGGCAATTATACTTTTCACTTATCCAATAGCGGTTTACTTTGGACTCAACAAGTTTGGCTTACAAACCGTTGGTATTGCCTTAGCCGCTATCTTTGCTGTACGCATTTTCACCGGCGGTCAGGCTAAAATCAAAGAGCTAAAACACCTAGCTTGGATCAGTGGAAGTGCCGGTATTGTTCTGCTGGCTTTAGGCTTAGCCTTTAAGCAACACGGCTGGCTAACCTATTATCCCGTTATCGTTAATGTTTGTATGCTGGTTGTATTCGCTTCGAGCCTATGGCAACCACAAACGATTATCGAACGTCTTGCTCGCCTTCAAGAGCCTGAACTTCCGCAAAGTGGCGTTGATTACACACGACAAGTCACCAAAGTGTGGTGCTTGTTCTTTGTTATCAATGGCTCTATTGCCCTTTACACCTGCTTCCAACCGCTAGAAGTATGGACCCTATACAATGGCTTACTCAGCTATCTGTTTGCAGGGTTACTCTTTGCAGGAGAGTGGGTAGTAAGACAGCGCATTCGTCAGAGTTAAATTGTTATGACCCAAACCGTATCTTACACCTCGTTGTCTGAGCTTCTTAGCCAGGACAGAGCCCCTGAATCTATTGTCTGCTTTGACGACAATAGCGAGATTACGTGGCAAACATTTAACGACGACTTATCTCAACTCGTACAATTTTTGTCTTTATCCCCTTTTCAACGAATCGCGATTTGTACCCAAGACAGCTACCTATTTTCGGTGGCCTTTTTGGCATGTACAGCAGCCAACAAACACATCATCTTACCGGGCAACTACCAGCCATGTGCGCTTGCTGAGTTAAGTAAGCAGTTTGATTGCCTGCTAGTTGATAACTCGATTGGCGAAGTTGAGGTGAATGACGTTCGTAATATCCAAACCTTATTGGATTCAAACACTGAAGCACAAAAACCTCTAACCGAGAATCTTACGACCATTGATTTGGCAACAGTCCCATTAACTCTGTTCACTTCAGGTTCAAGTGGCACGCCAAAAGCGATAGATAAAACGTTAGAGCACCTCGATATTGAGACCGCTCAGTTACACAAGAACTGGGGTGAGTTACTCAAGGGAAACCAAATCCAAAGCACAGTTTCTCATCAACATATCTATGGTTTGCTGTTTAGAATCTTATGGCCACTATGCTCTGGTGTTCCATTTGCTCGACACAACCTTGAATACCCAGAACAGATCTTATCTCACGCAAATCAAAACTGTGTACTGATCAGCAGCCCAGCGCTACTTAAACGATTAAAGCATGAGACCAACAAGGTACAACTTGCAGGAATCTTCTCTTCGGGTGGTCCATTGCCTACCGAGTCGGCTCACCAGTCACGAGATCTGCTTGGTCATTTACCGATTGAAGTCTTTGGTAGCACAGAAACCGGTGGCATCGCATTTCGTCAGCAAGAGAGCGCTCAAACGCCTTGGCAGCTTTTTGCCTGTATTGAGGCTAGTCTCAACAGTGAGAATTGCATTAAGTTATTGTCGCCGTACATCGATAAGAATAACTGGTATCAAACCTCTGATGAGTGCGAGATGGTCTCGGAGAATCAATTCATATTGAAGGGCCGAACGGACCGAGTGATCAAGATAGAAGAAAAGCGAGTATCACTGGTTGAAGTGGAAAAGCGACTGGAGCAACTGCCTTGGATAAGTGAGTGCGTGGTTATTCCATTTGAGGAGCCTGAGCGATTAATATTAGCCTCTGTTTTGGTATTATCAGATGAAGGCCAAGCCGCTCTATCGACCATGAGCAAAGGTAAATTCTGGTTGATGCTGCGTACAGAACTCAGAAAGTGGTTAGAGCCAATCGCAATCCCGAGAAAATACCGTGTTGTCGATGAGATCCCCCTCAACAGCCAAGGTAAGCGATTAACATCTCACATAGAACAGCTAATAAAATCATAGAAACCGCTGATCGTATTTTACACTGAGATTATCTTTTTATATTTTTGTCAAAGAACCAATATTTGCCCAAGGATTCTAAGCACGCCCTATGGATAAAAGAAAACCAAACATCATTGCTGTAGACACGGTAGAAAATGAATCGACCCTGACACTTCATGTTAGCGGAGATATCACCGACTTTAATGGGCACTTCAAGAGCTTCCCTATTCTACCTGGCGTCACGCAAATTGATTGGGCACTTCACTACGCAGTCCAAGAGTTAGGCGTTCCTGGTTTCTTTAAAGGAATGGAAGTCATTAAGTTCCAAGAGCCTATCCTGCCTGACGCTACAATCCAGCTATCACTCAAATGGGATGCTGACAAAGACAAGCTGAGCTTTAGTTACACATCAAACAACGGTGAACAGACCCACTCTTCAGGCAAAATGAAGCTGGGAGAAAAAAGTGAATAGCGCTCCCGTCGAGGCTACTTCTCAACACCACACAAAAGAAAGCAGCTACAAGGCTTGCTTCCTTATCCCGTGCTTTAACCATGGCGCAACCATGCCGGCTGTGGTGTCGTCACTTCATCATTTTGAGTTACCGATCATCATCGTTGACGATGGCAGTGAACTCACAACAAAACAGTTTCTGTCTCCCCTAGCAGAGAATTCAAACGTAACCTTGGTGACGCTTGAACAGAACCAAGGTAAAGGCGGCGCAGTAAAAGCCGGAATCAAAAAAGCGCAGCAACTAGGCTTTAGCCACGCTATTCAGATAGATGCTGATGGGCAACACGACCTGGAAGCCTTGCCAACATTGATTGAGGCCTCACAAGCTAAGCCACAACGTCTGATATCAGGCCAGCCTATCTACGACGACAGCGTACCCAAAGCAAGGCTCTATGGGCGCTACGCGACACATATCTGGGTATGGATAGAAACCCTTTCTTTATCAATTAAAGACAGCATGTGTGGCTTTAGAGCGTATCCTATCAACCAAACTCAAACTGTGTTGAATAAGTACGATGTTGGTTCGAGAATGGACTTCGATATCGAGATTTTGGTTCGCCTGTATTGGGAAGGTTGCGACATAGACTTCGTTGAAACGCGCGTTATCTATCCTGAGAACGGCATCTCTCATTTCGATGCGTTGTGGGATAACGTCAAAATCAGTTGGATGCATACACGTCTATTCTTCAGCATGCTGCCAAGAGCACCAAAACTGATTGCTCGCCATTTCAAATCCGATTCAGCTGATAATAACCCAAATTTATCGACTGATTCAGAGCCGCAAGCTTCTGAACAACCACACTGGTCCCGCACTCAAGAACGCGGCACAGTATTAGGCATTAAGCTGTTATTAGCCATTTATACCTTGTTAGGTCGCGGTGTGTTCAACCTCATTCTGCGTGGTGTGATGCGTTACTACCACTTGACGGGCCAGCGTGCGCGAAACGCTTCCGAACAATATCTATTCCAATTAAAAGCCTATGCGGAACAGCAAAATATTGAGCTCCCCGGAGAACTAACCAGTTACAACCATCTGCTTTCATTTGGCCATACGATGCTCGACAAGCTCGCGGCATGGAAAGGTGATTTCTCGGCAGATAACCTGACTATTCATGGCCAAGACCAGTTCGAGAGCATGGTGGCAAATAAGCAAGGTGTGCTAATCCTTGGATCTCACCTTGGCAATATTGAGCTGTGCCGAGCTTTAGGTCGCAGACACTCGAACATCAAAATCAACGCCCTGGTTTTTACAGAACACGCCGAACGTTTTAATTCCGTGATGAAAGCGGTTAACCCGCAGTCTGATTTAAATCTGATTCAGGTGACATCGATGGGGCCTGATACCGCTATCTTGTTACAACAGAAACTAGAGCAAGGCGAATGGATCGTGATTGTTGGCGATCGAACTTCCACCAGCAAAGAGAGCCGCTCAGTATGGGCTGAGTTCTTAGGTAAGGAAGCTCCATTCCCTCAAGGTCCATTTATGTTAGCCTCGGTTCTCAAAGCACCCGTATTTTTGCTGTTTGGGTTACGTGACGACTCACAATCTAAGCCGCATTTTAATGTCTATTTCGAGCATTTTAGCAACAAGATCGAGCTACCAAGAAAGACTCGCGAACAATCTTTACAGCAAGTCGTGCAAAAATACGCAAATCGACTTCAGCACTACACACTGCAAGCACCGCTTCAGTGGTACAACTTTTTTAATTTTTGGACATTGAGCAAGCACCATGACGAAAAAGAATTCAAATAGCATCACCTTTGGTGCCGAGCGCCTCACGATTGAGGATGTTGTCGCTATCTCACAAGGCGCAAAAGCCTCGATGAACACAAGTGAAGCATTCACATCTAAGATCGACCGTGGTGTCGCTTTCTTAGAACGCCTATTGAAAGAAGAAGGTGTGATTTACGGTGTAACGACGGGTTACGGTGACTCATGTACGGTTGCGATTCCGCCAAACCTAGTTGACGAGCTACCACTGCATTTAACACGTTTTCACGGCTGTGGTTTAGGTGAAATATTGTCTCACGAACAAGCTCGTGCAGTCCTTGCAACTCGTCTTTGTTCGTTATCACAAGGTGTCTCTGGTGTGACTCACGATCTACTCAACCAGATCGTTACCCTAATCAACCAAGACATCTCACCACGCATTCCTCAAGAAGGATCGGTGGGTGCCAGTGGCGACTTAACACCTCTGTCTTACTTAGCCGCAGCACTGATTGGTGAGCGTGATGTAATCTACAAAGGTGAAGTGCGCCCAACCAGTGACGTCTACAAAGAGTTAGGAATTAGCCCTATCAAACTTAAGCCAAAAGAAGGCTTGGCGTTGATGAATGGTACGTCTGTAATGACGGCATTAGCTTGTATCGCTTACAAGCGTGCGGAATATCTAGCTCAGCTATCAACTAAGATCACCGCTATGGTATCAGTCGGTATGCACGGCAATGACTTCCATTTCGATGAAGCGCTGTTTGCAGTCAAACCTCATCCTGGTCAACAACAAGTTGCTGCATGGCTGCGTGATGATCTGCAAGCGGATCGCCCGCCACGTAACAGTGATCGCCTCCAAGATCGTTACTCTCTGCGCTGTGCTCCACATGTTATCGGCGTGGTTCAAGACTCTCTGCCTTGGCTACGCCAAATGATCGAGAACGAGCTAAACAGTGCCAACGACAACCCAATTATCGATGGTGATAATGAGCGCGTACTGCACGGTGGACACTTCTACGGTGGACACATTGCAATGGCGATGGATACGTTAAAAACTGCAGTTGCGAACCTTGCTGATCTGCTTGACCGTCAAATGGCTCAGCTGATGGACTACAAGTTCAACAACGGTTTGCCATTCAACCTAACGGGTGCTGAAGGCGAACGTAAGCCAATCAACCACGGCTTTAAAGCAGTACAGATTGGCGTTTCAGCTTGGACAGCAGAAGCATTGAAACACACCATGCCAGCAAGCGTATTCTCTCGCTCAACTGAGTGTCACAACCAAGATAAAGTGAGTATGGGCACCATCGCAGCTCGTGACTGTTTACGCGTTCTAGAGCTAACCGAACAAGTGGCAGCAGCGTCACTACTGGCGGGGACACAAGCACTCGAACTTCGTAAGCGCCACAATGAGCTTGATGAGCACCACATGAGTGAGAACCTCAAGCACATTCGCGACGAAGTGCTTAAGGAGTTTGAATTTATCGTAGAAGATCGACCACTTGAAGGCGATCTACGCCACTTCATTGCTCGTATTCAAAGTCAGCACTGGTCACTTTACTCATAAAGTAGCCAACCCTTTACGCAATATTGTTGAGAGCGATTTATGTCTGAAATCCTTCACCCATTACAATCTGAGGTGACGCTTATCACCTCATTCCAAGATGCCGACCCAATGGGCGTGATCTATCACGGCAACTACTTCCGATTCTTTGAAGAAGTTAGGCGCATCATGATGGATAAGATTGAGTACAACTACCATGAGATGAAGGATTCTGGCTACATGTGGCCTATCATCGATACCCGCGTGAAATACATTAAGGCGATACCGTTTAATCACAAGATTAAGGTAACGGCGAAACTCACCGAGTGGGAAAATCGCCTGCGCGTCGATTATGAAATTCATGATGCTCTAACCGGTGCTCGAATGACACGTGCTCACACCATGCAGGTTGCCGTCACCATCGAAGAACAAGAGATGTGCTTTGCCTCACCCAAAGTGTTTACTGACAAAGTCGAACACTGGCACCAATTTGGTTGCTTACCTCTAGCAACTGAACATCAAACACAAACCTCTAACCCACAGCAGGTGAACCATGAATCTGTTTAAACGCAGTCGCAAATACATCAATATCGCGCTAATTGGACTTACTGCGATGATGGCAAGCGGCCTTGTAAGCGCCAAAGAAAACTCTGCTGCTGTCAATTCTATTTCAGAGCTGCAGACGGTGCTCAGCGAAAATAGTATTGTGCGTGGTGAGTTCACTCAAACACGCAATATGGAGATGTTCGCCCAGCCTTTAACGTCACAAGGTACATTTCTGTTAGACAAATCAAGTGGCTTACTCTGGACACAAACCACTCCGTTTCCCGTGAACTTAGTGCTCACCGATAACAAACTGAGCCAAAGGTTTGCCGATCAACCCGCAAAAATCATCACCGACAAAGAAAATCCAATGGCGTTTTATTTCAGCCATATCTTCTTGTCAGTGTTTCATGGGGACACGCAAAAACTTCAGGAACAGTTCGCACTCAATTTTGAGCCCGCAACTAACACCAGCTCTGATGAAAATGTACAAGCATGGACACTGACTCTAAAGCCCAAAAATGCACCGATGAATGCGGTGTTTGAGGCTATCACGCTGCAAGGCAACAGCGATATTGAACGTATTGAGTTGAAAGAGATTCGTGGAGATAGCACAGTGATCGAATTCAGTCAGTTAAGCCATCTACCGGAAGTATTATCAGATGCTGAAGCGAAACAATTCCAACTCTAGTCTTGCCCTTGTTTGGCTTGTTGTTGTAATGCTGTTTAGCGGGTTGTTGATAAAACAATTCGCTTTTTCTTCGTCGGTACCCATTGAAAGCAACATCCTAAAGTTACTACCAGAAAACCAGCAAGACCCAATGGTAGAGCAAGCCTTTCAGCAGATATCCAGCTCGATGAGCGAGCAAGTGGTGTTTATCATCAGCGCCCCCGACATCGAACAAACCATGGTTGCGACCGACGCTTTTGAAAAAGCTCTCAACCAAAGAGCCTTTTCAAGTCAGCCAACTCTGTTTCAGCAAGTTCAAGGCAAAATCAGCGCCAGCACCCAAAGCCAGTGGAGCGATTTCTACTTTCGTCACCGAGCTCAACTGCTTACCCAGCAACAAAAAGAGACGCTGACCCACTCGCCTGATTCACGAGCTCAATATGTGATTCGGTCTCTGTACAATCCGTTCTCAGGCGTGACTGCAGCCGAACTGTCGATGGATCCATTTCTACTATTTCGCGACTACATCAGTGCCGTTGGCGTTCAATCAAGTAATTTTGTTCAGAAAGAGGGATACCTCACCGCTCAATCTAATGACCAAACTCATATTTTGGTTACAGCAACTCTGGCTGGCTCGCCTTATAGCTTGGCGATTCAAGAACAACTTCCCGATCTTGATTCAATTGAGCGCGAGGTCGAAAAACAATTTGGCGTCAAGGTGCAGCATACTGGTGTGGTGTTCTACGCCAATTACGGTACCGAAAGCGCGAAATCAGAAATCAGTACCATTGGTTTGGGCTCATTGGCAGGCGTTATTTTATTGGTGTGGCTGACATTTCGTAGTGCGCTACCACTTGCCTTATCTTTACTCTCAATCAGTACAGGATTATTGGTTGCACTGGCAAGCACTGTCGCTATCTTTGGTAAGGTGCATCTATTCAGCTTGGTGTTTGGCGCTAGCTTGATTGGCGTATCCATCGATTACTCTTTTCACTATCTCACTGACCGTTTGGCCGCAGGAAGCCACTGGCAGAGCGATAAAGGCCTAAAGCATATTTTCATTGCCATCACTCTAGGTTTAATCACCAGCTTAATCGGATACTTAGGGCTACTGGTTGCGCCATTCCCAGGCTTGCAGCAACTGGCTCTGTTTTCGTCGATTGGACTGATCGCAGCTTACGCCAGTGTGGTGTGCTGGTACCCCGTTTTAGCGGTAAAACCAGGCCAAGAGCGCCCTCTTCCCCTGTCGAAACTTTGGCATACTTGGTTAAGCCTTTGGAGCAACCAAAAATTTAGAATTGGCTTACCGTTAACAGTGACTGTCGTTAGCTTGATGTCACTCAGTCAAATTCGTTACGACGACGATATTCGCCAGCTTCAGGCTATGCCCGAACAACTCAAACAACAAGAGCAAGCCATTACTGAGATATCAGGGTTAGGCAGTGGTCAAAATATGCTTTTGGTCACAGCTCAGAGCGACCAAAAGCTACTCAAAAAATTGACAGAAATCACCACAAGCTTAGATTCGCTGGTCAATAGCCAAGGTATCTCCGGGTATCGCAGCATCAATCAACACTTGTTAAGTAAACAAGAACAGCATGATAACTATCAGTTGGTTGAACAACTCTATAGTCAACAAAGCCATATATTACAAAGCTCTCTCGGTTGGTCTACGTTTCCAGAACTACCAAAATTCGAACCAATCACGGTATCTGGATTTTTGGAGTCTCCAGTCTCAGAGCCTGTTCGACCACTTTGGTTAAAACCTATCGACGGGCAAGCAGCGTCGGTCATTTTGATAAAAGACGTCACTGATGCTGAGCTGTTCTCACAGTGGTTGGAGTCAGATTTTGCTCAGAAGCAAGGTGTGAAACACCTCAATAAAGCGGATGAAATCTCCTCTCTTTTTGCTGAGTACCGCGTCAAGATTACCGAGCTGTTATTGATAGCATTGGCAGCTATTGGCATGCTGTTAGGCTGGCGCTATGGTGTGAAGCAAAGCCTGTTAATGCTGTTGCCTTCATTGATTGCAGGCGTAGCAGGTTTGGCGGTCACGGGCATTTTAGGCTCGACACTGAACCTATTTAACCTGCTTGGTTTGATTCTGATTTTAGGGATTGGCATAGACTACACCCTGTTCTTTGCTGAGCAAAAGAAATCGCTGAGCACCTTATTAGCGATCACCTTGTCAGGTCTCACAACACTACTTTCATTCGGCTTACTGTCGCTGAGCCAGACTCATGCTATTCATAGCTTCGGGGTGACGGTTCTGACAGGGATCTTTGTCGCTTGGCTGCTTTCTCCACTCGCGATCAACAGTAGTAAAAACGTAGAAGGACCAATTACTCGAGAGGCTTTTAGATGATCCAGACATTAAAGGTAACCTTCGTCACACTAGTGGGTATTCTACTTACTGCCTGCTCGATGGTTTCTCAGCAACCGAGTGGTGCCAGTGTGTCTATCGACAATGACACCGAGCTAGCACTACCAATGCCAGCTGAACTAGGGTATTCCCTCACGGCCAGTCAGCTGATTAGCGCCACGTGGGAAACCGACACACAGCAGCTTCCTGTTCAAGTCGAAGTCACAGCGGATAAAGTCGTGTTAGCGGGTTTTTCCTCTTGGGGAACGCGCATCCTATCGCTGCAATATCAAAATCAAGCCATTGAAACGCAAGTGCTATCTGGCCTTGGCGCGACTTTACCGCAACCCGAACAGGTGCTTTTTAATTTAATGCTGACTCTATGGCCAATTGAAGCATGGGCTCAGTCTCTGCAAGGCATAGGTTGGCATTTGGTCGATACAGATAACAGCCGCACAGTGTTTAATGACAAAAAGCAGGCAATCATCCGAATTGATTACCAAGCCGAACCGAATACACACAAAACGGCAGGCAACATTGTTTTTAAACATTTGACCCAAGGCTACACCATTACTATACAAACGTTGGATTCAACGATTGTCGATAACCCAAGTAAGAGCTAAACACTATGCCTATTTATATCCAAGACTGTGGTTTCCACTCAGCGCTAGGCTCAAGTATTACTGACATTCATAGCTGCCTAAAAGGCGAATGTGAACCAAACATGGTTGAAGTGAGCGATATGCTGAACGACGGCAAACACACTGTCGTTGGCAAAATCGCAGGTGAGCTACCAGAGGTTCCATCCACCCTCGTGAAGTATGCCACTCGCAACAATCAGCTGGCGTTGTCAGCTCTCAACCAAATCAAAGATTCTATTGAACTTGCCAAGGCACAGTTTGGCGCAGACCGTATTGCTGTTGTTATAGGCACCAGCACCTCTGGTATCTCCGATGGTGAAGCGGCCTTCAAACAAAAACTGACAAACGGTGAGTTTCCAGAAGATTACCATTACTCAAAACAAGAGCTTGGTGACACTTCTGAGTTCATTAGCCAATACTGCGCGTTAACAGGACCAAACTACGTCATCTCTACGGCTTGCTCATCCAGCGGCCGCGTGTTTCTGACCGCCCAGCGCTTGTTAGATTCAGGCATGTCTGATGCCGTGTTAGTCGGTGGCGTGGATACCTTGTGTAAGCTGACACTCAATGGTTTCCATGGTCTTGAAGCCCTTTCAACCAAACATTGTAAGCCATTTAGCGAATCTCGAGATGGCATCAATATTGGTGAAGCAGCCGCATTTATGTTGCTCAGTAAAACCAAGATCAAGCGTGTTCATTCTACTCAAAACACACCTCAAATTGCCTTATTAGGCTGTGGTGATAGCTCTGATGCACACCACATTTCAGCGCCTCACCCTGAAGGCAATGGTGCTGAACAAGCAATGAAAAAAGCGTTACATTCTGCACAGTTAAACGCAGAAGACATTGGTTATATCAATGCACATGGTACAGCAACGCCACTCAATGACTCGATGGAAAGTAAAGCCATTCATCGTATTTTTGCAAACAAGGTTCCCGTCAGTTCTACCAAACCGCTGACCGGGCATACTCTAGGCGCAGCAAGTGCGATTGAGGCTGCAATTGCGTGGCATATTTTGAAATATGACTTACCGCTTCCCTTACAAAAATGTCAGGATAAAGCTGAAGATATTGAGATTGATTTGGTAAACTGTTCACAGAAACTTAAAGCAAAGAACATCTTAAGCAACTCGTTTGCTTTTGGTGGCAACAACATTAGCCTGATTTTTGGTGTAGTAAATGACTGATATCCCTTCTGTAGACCAACTTCTCCCTCACGATGATCCGATGATATTAATCGATCGTGCTATCAGCGTAGAGGCGTTGTCGACCCACTGTCAGGTCGATATTGGTGACCATAATCTGTTCTTTGACGCCGAATCTCAAACGGTACCAGCATATGTTGGAATCGAGTTTATGGCGCAGTCTGTAGCGGCATGGTCTGGATATCACGCACTTAAAAACGGCACCACGCCCCCAATCGGATTCTTACTCGGCTCTCGTCGCTATAAATCACTGTGTGATGAGTTTACTCAAGGTCAGACCCTTGATATCTACGCCGAACAGATGATGGAAGACAGCGGTATGGCTGTGTTTACCGCAAGAGTCGAAGACCGAGGTGAGTTAGTGGCTCAATGCCAACTCAACGTCTACGTGCCGACCGAACAAAAATTACAAGAAATGAAAACTAGGAGCCCATCATGAGCCGTCAGGTTTTAGTCACTGGTGCCAGTAAAGGTATTGGTAAAGCGATCGCTATTCAACTCGCGAAAGACGGGTTTGAAATCGCCGTTCATTACATGGGTGACAAGCAAGGTGCTGAAGAGACGCTAAAGTCGATCACCGAACTGGGTGGCGCTGGACGTCTTATTCAATTTGATATCAGCAAACGAAGCGAGTGTCGCGAAAAGCTTGAGTCTGATATCGCTGAACATGGTGCTTACTATGGTGTAGTGAACAACGCGGGCATTACTCGTGACACTGCATTCCCCGCGATGACGGAAGAAGAGTGGGATGGTGTGATCCATACCAACCTAGATAGCTTCTACAACGTACTTCACCCTTGTGTAATGCCTATGGTTCAAAAGCGTAAAGGTGGCCGTATCGTCACTCTAGCGTCGGTATCCGGCATTATGGGTAACCGTGGTCAAACTAACTATGCTGCAGCAAAAGCGGGGGTGATTGGCGCAACTAAGTCTCTTGCTCTAGAACTCGCAAAACGCAAGATCACGGTAAACTGTGTCGCTCCTGGCTTAATTGACACAGGTATGGTTGACGAGCACGTGAAAGATCATGCACTTCCTCAAGTACCACTGCGCCGTATGGGTGAGCCGGAAGAAGTAGCCGGCCTAGTCAGCTACCTAATGTCTGATATTGCAGGCTACGTAACTCGCCAAGTGATTTCAGTAAATGGAGGCTTAGTATGACCCGCCGCGTTGTTGTAACTGGAATGTCTGGTGTTACTGCTTTTGGTAACGACTGGCAACAGATAGAGCCTAAGCTAAAGGCCTGTGAAAATGCGACTCAATATATGCCAAGCTTCGAGCAATATGATGGTCTCAACACAAAACTTGCCGCGCCTATTGATGACTTCCAACTGCCTAAACACTACAAGCGTAAGCAAGTGCGTGGCATGGGCCGTGTATCACGCCTAGCTACCGTTGCGACTGAGAATGCATTGGAGCAAGCCGGCTTAATTGGTCACGATGTATTGACCAATGGCGAAACTGGTATCGCTTACGGCTCTTCAACTGGCAGTACCGATGCGGTTGGTGCTTTCGGAGTAATGCTGAACGAGAAGTCGACACGAGCAATCACAGCAACCACTTACGTTCAAATGATGCCACACACAGCCGCGGTAAACGTAGGTCTGTTCTTTGGTCTGCGTGGCCGCGTGATTCCCACCAGCAGCGCCTGTACTTCAGGAAGCCAAGCCATTGGTTACGCCTATGAAGCGATCAAGCATGGTTACCAAACCGTAATGGTTGCCGGTGGTGGTGAAGAGTTATGCCCAACTGAGTCTGCCGTTTTCGATACCCTTTTCGCTACCAGTTTAAAAAACGACACACCCAAGAAATCCCCTAGCCCATACGACAGCGAGCGTGATGGCTTGGTTATCGGCGAAGGCGCTGGAACCCTGATCCTTGAAGAGTACGAACATGCTGTTGCTCGTGGCGCAAAGATCTACGCAGAAATCATAGGTTTTGCGAGCAACTGTGATGCGGCTCATGTGACTCAACCTCAGATGGAAACCATGCAAATCTGTATGGAGAAAGCATTGAGAGACGCACAACTTCCAGTTGAGAAGATTGGCTATGTTTCTGCGCACGGTACTGCGACTGAAAAAGGTGATATTGCAGAGAGTAACGCGACAGCGAATATCTTTGGTGAAGTACCAATCAGCTCTCTTAAGAGTTACTTTGGCCATACGCTTGGTGCGTGTGGTGCAATTGAAGCGTGGCTCAGCCTAGAGATGATGCATAGCGGTTGGTTCAGCCCAACCCTAAACCTTAAGAATGTCGATGAACAGTGCGGCAAGCTCGATTACATCACGGGCTCAGGTCGCGAATTGGATGTTGAATACTTGATGAGCAACAACTTTGCTTTTGGTGGAATCAACACCTCTATCATCTTCAAGAAAGTCTAAGCTTAGCTACATAAAACGCTAAGTAAATAAAAAGGGCCAGTAACCAAGTTACTGACCCTTTTTTGATTCTATCAATCGCTCAAATTAAGCGTTAGCTTCACGCTCAGCGATGAACTCAAGAGCCATCTTGATACGAGCGATTACGCGCTCTTTACCAACAAGCTCCATCACTGCATCAACAGAAGGAGACTGACCGCCGCCTGTTACTGCTACGCGAAGTGGCATACCGATTTTACCCATGCCGATCTCTAGCTCTTCACATACAGCTGCAATTACACCATCTTTGATGTTTGCAGTAGTGAAATCTTCAAGTGCTTCAACCTTAGCAAGAGCAAGCTCTAGTGGGCCTTTAGCAACACCACGTAGGTGCTTCTTCGCTGCACCAGCTTCAAACTCAGAGAAATCTTCGTAGAAGTAACGAGATTGCTCAGCAAGTTCGATAAGCGTATTACAACGCTCGCCAACTAGCTTGATCACTTCAGTGATAGCTGGGCCATTTGTTGTATCGATCTTCTGTGCGTCTAGGTGCCATTGCAGGTATTTAGCAACGTACTCAGGCTCAGAAGTCTTGATGTAGTGGTTGTTCAACCAAAGTAGCTTATCAGTGTTGAATGCAGAAGCAGACTTGCTGATAGCCTTCAGGCTGAAGAATTCAATCATCTCTTCTTGAGAGAAGATCTCTTGGTCACCGTGAGACCAGCCTAAACGAACTAGGTAGTTGTTTAGTGCATTTGGTAGGTAACCTTCGTCGCGGTATTGCATTACAGAAACAGCACCGTGACGCTTAGAAAGTTTCGCACCGTCATCACCAAGAATCATTGCACAGTGAGCGAAAGTTGGAACTGGCGCGCCTAGTGCTTCATAGATGTTGATTTGACGAGGTGTGTTGTTGATGTGGTCTTCACCACGAACAACGTGTGTAATACCCATATCCCAGTCATCCACTACAACTACGAAGTTGTATGTTGGTGCACCGTCTGTACGACGAATGATTAGGTCATCAAGTTGGCTGTTCGCGATTTCAATGCGACCACGGATTTGGTCATCAAATACTACGCTGCCTTCTTTAGGGTTACGGAAACGGATAACGCATGCATCACCTTCTTTTGCTGCTTCGTTTGCTGCAACAATTTTAGGGTGGTTAGCATCGTAACGAGCCATCTCTTTGTTTTCTTCTTGCTCTGCACGAATTTCATCAAGCAGTTCTTTAGACGCGTAGCATTTGAATGCTTTGTCTTCAGCAAGTAGCTTATCAACCATTTCGTTGTAACGGTCAAAACGCTTAGATTGGTAGTAAGGACCTTCATCCCATTCCATACCCATCCATTGCATGCCTTCTAGAATTGCATCAACCGCTTCTTGAGAGTTACGCTCAAGGTCTGTGTCTTCGATACGTAGAACGAATTCACCGCCTTGGTTTTTAGCGAATAGCCAAGAGTAAAGTGCAGTACGTGCACCACCAACGTGAAGATAGCCAGTTGGGCTAGGAGCAAAACGAGTTTTAACCGTCATTTAAATACCTTGATTATGTAGGTGATTCTTTTAGTGCTCGCCATTACAAAGCCTGTAACAGAAAAATATCACTAAATTTTGGGCGCTATTTTATCACCACCGCTTAAATCTACAATCAGTAGTGAATGATTAATGCACTGTTGTTGTACGAAAGCTGTTATTGAAAGGCCAATTACGTCTTCAAAGTAGCAAATCGATGGTATTAGCCTGTAGGTTATAGTCGCACATTCTTTATTCCCCTCTCTCATTCCCAAATTGAATCCACCAGCTAATGCACCACTAAGATCAAATTCTTGAATTTATGTTTGACCTTACCCTTACGGGAAGGTTTATGTTAGGCGTAGATGAGAATTGGAGTATCGATATGAACTACTACACAACGGCGCTCAACGGCCTAAATTGCATGGGTTGCGCGAAGAAAGTTCGCACACTGTTTAGCGATCTCGACAGCACGATGATTAATGACATATCGCCGACCTACATCGATATTTCGACTCCATTTAGTTACATTCAGCTCAACGAACAGTTAGCAACGCTTGGCTATTCTATGGGTAATCAGCTGCACCTTTCGCTATCCGGTCTGAGTTGCGGCAAGTGTGTGAGCAAACTGACTAAAGCGCTTGAACAAACTGAGCAAGCCTTAAACCTAGAAGTCAGCAAACAGGAATTATCACTGGTTACTCTGCTTTCTGAGTCTGAGGTGATTAAGCTGGTCGAAAGCCTGGGTTACCACGCAGCTCCCTACTCAGAAACGAATGACCTTTCATCGAGTTCAGATTTAGAAGACGAACAAGCAGATAAAAAGAGTGAAGATAAAACCGCAGCTAGCCAATATACCTATCACCTTGTTCTTGAGGGGATGACTTGTGCGAGTTGTGTCTCTTCGGTAGAGAAAGCACTGAAAAAGAATGAGTTTGTCGACCAAGCTCAGATCAACCTTGCCGAACAAACTGCCTTGGTTTTCACCTCTCAAACAAGAGACATCATTGAAAACGCTCTAATAGAATCGGTGAAAGCTGCTGGTTATGGCGCTGAGTTTGTCGACGATGCAGCGACTCAACAGCAAAAACAACAAGAACAGCAACTTCGTACTCAACAAGCCTTCCTTAGAAACTCAGTAAGCGCGTTGGTAATCGGTGCGCCGCTGATGGCATGGGGTCTGTTCGGCGGCAGCATGACCATTGCCACATTTAACGATCAACTGGCTTGGGGCTTGGTTGGTGTCGTTTGTTTGATACTGCTTGCTACCTCAGGTCGTAGCTTCTTCACCAATGCTTGGCAGTCTCTCATGTATAAGCGCGCGACCATGGATACCTTAGTCGCTCTAGGTACAGGCGCAGCATGGTTCTATTCAATGTTGGTTGTGCTGATTCCATCATGGTTTCCAGAACCATCTCGCCATGTCTACTTTGAAGCAAGCGCAATGATCGTTGGCTTAATTTCTTTGGGTCATTACATCGAAGCCAAAGCCAAAGCGCGTACCACAAAATCTTTACAGGCATTGATTAACTTACAGCCTCAAAAAGCGGTGGTTATTGTCGATGGCAAAGAACAAACCATCGCAGTAGAAGCGATTCAGGTAGGCATGCAGGTACGAGTAAAACCCGGAGAAAAAGTCCCTGTCGATGGTGTCGTGGTTTCGGGTGAATCTTATATCGATGAATCGATGCTGACTGGCGAACCACTGCCCAACGTTAAATCGATTAATGATGGCGTTTCAGCAGGAACCATTAATGGTGATGGCAGCCTGATCATTGAAGCGACGGGAATTGGCTCAAGCACTATGTTGGCACGCATCATTCAAATGGTTCGCCAAGCACAAAGCAGCAAACCTGCGATTGCGAAACTAGCCGACTCTATTTCTGCCGTGTTCGTACCCGTTGTGGTCGCGATCGCAGCTGTTGCCGCCCTAGTTTGGTTTTTTGTTGGCCCACAACCAAGTGCAAGTTATATGCTTGTGGTATCGACTACCGTGCTGATCATCGCTTGTCCGTGTGCCTTAGGCCTAGCGACTCCGCTTTCTATTACCGTCGGCGTAGGTAAAGCCGCTGAGCTTGGTGTTCTAATCAAAGACGCCGATGTGTTGCAATCAGCCAGCAAAATCGATGCTGTCGTGTTTGATAAAACAGGCACTCTAACCCAAGGCAAACCAAGCGTTCAGCAGGCGTTTTATCACAACCTATCAGAACAAGAACTGCTGGCTTACGCCTATTCGGTTGAAGTCGGTTCAGAACACCCACTTGCCAAAGCCGTTTGTCAGTATGCCGAAAACCTAGAAGTTTCAGCACTCCCACACAGCGACTTTGAAAACCGCCGAGGCCTTGGAGTACAAGCCAACATTAACGGAAAACACGTCCAAGTCGGCTCTCTTAAATACCTAACCCAACTTGGTATTGATACTCAAATAGGCCGTGACTTTATCGAACTTTGCCGTACACAAGCATGGACGCCAATCTTCGTAGTCATCGACCAAAAACTGGTAGGCATATTAGGCATTTCAGACGCATTAAAAATAGATAGCACACAAGCCATTGCTCAACTAAAATCCGCCGGAATTCACACTGTGCTATTAACGGGCGACAACGACTCTGTAGCTCAAGCGATAGGTAAAAACGTCGGTATCGACGAAGTGATTTCAGAAGTGCTTCCAGAGCAGAAAGCTCAACACATTGTTCAGCTGCAACAGCAATATAAGAGTGTTGCCATGGTCGGAGACGGTATTAACGACGCGCCTGCACTTGCTCAAGCAGATATAGGCATAGCAATGGGCAGTGGCAGTGATGTCGCGATTGAAAGTGCGCAAATGACGCTACTCAACTCATCGCCATTATCAGTAAGCAACGCGATCGAGCTATCTCAAGCGACCGTGAGAAATATGAAGCAAAACCTATTTGGTGCCTTCATCTACAACTCGCTTGGTATTCCTATCGCGGCCGGTGTGCTTTACCCATTTTTCGGATTTCTGCTTAGTCCAGTAGTTGCAGGGGCAGCGATGGCGATGTCGTCAATTACTGTAGTAAGCAATGCCAACAGGCTGAGATTGTTCAAACCAACTCATTCTAATATTAATAAAAACCATATTCATGAGGTTAACCATGATTCGTAAAATTATGACTCTTACTGCACTCGCTGCAATCTCAGGACAAGCTTTAGCTACTGATGTTCTAAACCACAAATCTCCATACTGCGGCTGCTGCACAGAATGGACTGAACATATGCGAGATGCTGGGTTCGATGTTACTGAGAAGCTCCACGATGATATGAACCCAATCAAGCAGAAACTAGGGATAACACAAGAGCTAGCCTCTTGCCACACTGCAGAGATCGACGGATACGTATTTGAAGGACACATTCCAGCAGATGACATTAAAGCCTTTCTAGAAAACCCACCACGTAATGCGATTGGTTTAGCGGTTCCGGGTATGCCAATGGGTTCGCCAGGCATGGAATATGGCGATAAGAAAGACGAGTATTCTGTGTATGCGTTTAATGAAAAAGGTCAGGTGTTTGAATACCGTCACTACAACGGGAAATAGAACCTAAACAGACCAACACACAGCAATAAAAAGAAGTCATAAAAATAGAGCCTAGCATTCAGTAAACCCAAGACTGTGGTTTACTTGCTAGGCTCTTTGCTTTTGGACAGTAAAGCAAATCTTGTCGCGGCACCAACCGGGCTGTTAGTACCGCTATGTTCCCCTCGCTAATTAGCTAGCAAGCTATTTAGCAAAAAGCTATTTAGCGAAGAAGCTCACTCGGCTAATAATCTAATAGACTAAGCAACCAAGCGAATCAGCTTAGAAGCCGTAAGAAGCACCGAATACGAATGCGTTGTTCTGCTTAGAATCGCCGTTTGCGAAATCTACACCGTTAGCTTGGCTACGGAATTCAAAGTAAGGTTGAACACCTTGACGAGTCCATGTTGCACGTAACTCGTGGTCCATCGCTTCAGCATCAATCATGTATACGTTGTTGTAGCTAATCGCTAGGTCAGCATTCACTGTGTAAGCAATGCGGTTATCCATGCGGTAGTCTGTGTCAGCATTAGCTGAAGTATCATCGATGTGTGCACGAGTACGGTTACTAATAGAGATGCCGTTGTCGAAGTTGTAACCGATCTTAACTAGTGGACGGAACTGAATGCTTTCGCCTGCAGAGAATAGGTGTTGGTAACCCGCAGCAACCCATAGGTTGTCAGTGATGTTGAAAGATTGCTCACCACCTACAGTGATGCCTGGAGTAGTATTACCTGCACCGCCATTTTCAGATTCAAGTTTGCCCAGTTGGATACCATCAAACTCAGAATAAACCGTGAAGCCGCCTAGAGAGTTGTCAAACGTGTGACCAGCTTCTAGCGTAGAAGTCATGTCAGAACCGTGGATACGGCCATCGTCATGAATTTGGATGTTACCCGTTACGTAAGAAGAACCAGCAAAAGCACTAGAAGCGAAAGCAAGAGAAAGAGCACTTAGAGCGATAATTTTTTTCATAGTAAACTGCCTTAGTTTAATTTTTTCAGCGGCACATCTTCGGTACATCATTCACCTTCACCGCTTGAGTAGTTGGTAGCCTCCCTGGCATGAAATCTATGTTGCTCGAATTAATTCGCGCTTAAAAATAAAAGGGACAGCAGAGTGATCCCTCTCACTATCAAAAAAAGACAAGTTATTTAAAACTTTAAAATCAACAACTTAAAAACATAAAAATTGATAAAAAACTTAAGATGGAAAAATATACAGATCGGGATCACGTTATTTCACGAAGAAAAATTAGATCTAGATAGTTGAATCACATCTGATTTAGAGTTTTTTACAGGGGGCTTATTTTTTGAAGAGAATAATGAGAAGCGCGTCACTTTTGGGATTAAAGTCACCTTATGTGCATTGTTGATGATATGACCAAAGGCGATTTCTATATGTTTCAGTTTTGGATATGCACCTAATTCGCAGTAAACAAAAAGAGCTCCCGTTTTATCTTGAATAAGATAAAGGTCAGGAGCTCTTCTACTAATAGTGCTTATCGATTATTTAACTGAGGTCACTCGACTTACTTTCTCACCACTTTCTGAAATAGAGCGGATGTAAGTCTCACCAGAAACTGATGGACGTTGTTGCTCATCGTATGTTAGCCAGTTTTCGCCATCAGCAGAGTATTGCAGCTCTACACCTGGGAATTGAACGTTCATCGCTAGCTTACCGTCAACAACCTTCGCACCTGGAACTGGTAGTCGGTAATCAATACCCGCTTTTTCTAGCTTAGCTAGCTCACGTTGACCAAGAATATTCGCGAAGCGATTAAAGTCGCTGTTCAACGCTTGCTTATTCACTAAGTTAGTTTCTTGAGAGTATTCAACACCAACCTTGTAGTCGTTTTCCCAATCTGCTCGGTGCCATGCGCGCTCTGCTGCTGCCAATACGCGAGGGAACACCATGTATTCATATTGCTCGTCAGTACGTACTGTTTCAGACCAAAGTTGAGCTGACAGACCGTAGAAAGGTTTCGCTTCAACCTCACCTTTACCAGTAAAACCATTGCCATCACGGTCTAATGATGTTTCTGCGTTTTGTGGCATGTTTTCTGGTGCGAAGCCAAACATCTTACGAGTATCGGTTGCACGTGTTGCCCAGTAGTAACCACGCTCAGCTGCATCAACTTCGTATGGCATATCCATGTATACGTAGTCTGGGTTAGAGACAATCACGTCATACCCTTTTGCTGACCAATCGTATACTGATGAAGTTCCGCCCCAGTAAAGAACGTCCCAGAAGTTCACGCGTGTACTTTCGGTCGCAAATGCTTCCTCGCCTTCGCTGTATTTCAGACCATCTTGCCATGCTTGGAAGTGGGGAATACCCTTCTCAGCAACAATCTTAGAAACCTGTTCTGCGAAGTGGCTTGGTAGATGACCGAAATCGCTTACAGTACCATCAGCGATCAATGACTGACATTGTGGTGATTGTTGGAACGGCTTATCTTGCTTAGACAAATCGATGTTGCCTTTCCAAGCCACTTTATCTTCTGCATTAATATCTTGTAAGCCTGCGCCTAACTTGATGTTTTTCGCTTCATCGCCGCCGAAGTGCCAAGTCGTTAGCGGTACGCCCGCTTCTTGGTGCATTGCCGCCACTTCAGAGATTACTTTATCGACGAAGTGAGTTGATGACTCCATACATGGGTTAATGAAGCTTTGCTTATCGTAGAACTGAACCGTGGTTACATTCGATGTATCTTGCGGATCCATCAAGCGGTATTCGTTCGCTTCTGCTTCTTTGCCTTCCGCCATGAGACGAGTGTAACGCGCTTCCATTGATACCACAGCTGAACGAGCGTGTGCTGGCATATCAATTTCAGGGATAACTTCGATGCTGCGCGCTTTAGCGTAGCTTAGGATCTCGACGTAATCCGCTTTACTAAAGAAACCAGAGCCAAAGTTGTCTGTTGTTGGACCAGAACCTAGCTGAGGCAGTAAGCAGCTTTGTTCATCCAAATCAAAACAACGATTAGACCCTACATCCGTTAGCTCTGGTAAACCTGGAATTTCTAAACGCCAACCTTCATCATCCGTTAGGTGAAGGTGCAGTTTATTCATCTTGTATGCCGCCATTTGATCTAGCGTTGCTAGGATGGCATCTTTTGAGTGGAAGTTTCGAGCAACGTCCACCATCACACCACGATAATCAAAGCGCGGCGCATCTTTAATTGACAGTTGTGGTAATGATTCAGCGTTCTGACTATCTATTAGGCCAAAAATAGACTGAACTGCGTAGAAAGCACCCGTTTTATCAAACGCTTTAATTGCAATCCCCTCTTCCGAGATGCTTAGTTCATAAGCGCCAGATTTCGCTAAATCACCCGTAAACTGAGTAGGAACAACAGCGACACTCACAGGTAGGTCGCCACTCACATCTACGTTTACCACATCTGCACGTTCTTCAATTGCTGCGAATTGCTCAGCGTCGAATGCGTCTTTAGGTAGGGCAATACCACCAGCAATGCTAACTGAACCTTCACCGGCTTCTACCGACATTGGCGTTGGTAGTAAAGTAGTTGATACGTCTTGCGTTGCTAGATCAGCATTCTTTTCAAAACGCGTCACCGCTGTCGCCATTACGTTATTATCATCAGGCGTACGCTTAAGGTTATTACCCTCTAGACCAGTTACGAACGATGCAACATCTTCTGTATTCAATGATGCAATCATCTTAGGTTCTGCGTTTGGCGCCGTCACGAATGCACCTGGCATAAAGTCAGTTTCAAACAGTTGCCAGTATTCACTCGTTAACGGAAGAACCACTTCTTCACCAGCCGCAAAGCCGTCAAATTTTTCAGTAGGTTCTAGCTTGTGAAGGTCACCAGTAACGCGAGTGATCTTAAATTGCTCATTATCAACATCTAAAATAAGACGAATACTGTGGAAGTAGATGCTCCAATCTTTAGAGTCAATCGCTTCACCTTCATTGGTTAGCGTCATGTTCACTTTATTACATGACGCCCATTCAGCACCTAGGTCCTGACAAGCCAAGCCTTCATTCGCACCATGATTAGTTAGAATTTCGTACTGAACATCAAGATTATCAGCCAGTGCATTCACTACTTTTTGTTCTGGTGCTTGCGTTACTGCACAACCTGTTAGGCCAGCCAATATCGCTACAGATAGTAAGTTTCTCTTCAACATCGTATTCACCCATAAATTAAAAATTGAGTAAGAAGCAAAATGGAGCGCTTCGAAAGTTAGATAAACTATATGGGCTTATTTTTTACCGTGAATTAAATCGAGCTAATAAAGTGATCGGCTTCAAATCTCAAAAATATTGATAAATTTAATTTAAATAAAATCATCAAGTTACAAGCAACGGCACTTCCGTCATTTTAATTTTGACGTAAAATTTGAGAAATGAATCACAATCTTTTTTACCGATTTCATAAAATCGTGTCATTGGTAGTCAGAAAGGATTTAGAGTTTCAGCGTATTATTATACTTTTCGTACAAACAACGTGACATTGTTCTCAAAAAAAACCGTTAAAAAACACCGTCAAAATCGATTTTAACGAGTTTAATACTTCCTTAAGGAGCTCCCTTTGCGTCCACTCTGGTACATGGTTTTATTCGTTCTCGCTTTTTCAGCTAGGCAAGCGGTCGCCGAGCCCCTTTATTGGCAAGCACAAAAGGATGATCTGACACTCACTATCTTAGGTTCAGTGCACGTTGGAGACGAGAGTATGTACCCCCTTCCTTCGGCGATCACCGACGCGCTAAAAAACAGTGATGGCTTAATTATCGAAACGGATATCAGGAAATCCGAAGGTGTCGTATACCCGGCTACAACCGTCACCACTGCCGATGTGCTCAGCACAGAACAAAAGCAGTTACTAACAAGCATTTCAAAATCTTTGGGTATGCCGACTCAGCAACTATTGAGCTCTCCACCTTGGGCGACATCTCTATCGATACAAATGCAGCAATTAAAGAATCTTGGCTATGGCTCGGCGGGCGGTGTAGACGCAACATTAGCCTATAAGGCAACCATCCAAGACGTTCCGGTGATCAGCTTAGAGCCACTGCAATTTCAAATAGACCTGATGACAAAACAAAAGGACGACGGTAAGGAATGGTTAGTCAGTAGCCTAGAAGAATTTGACCAAACTGATCGCGTGGTTCATTGCCTGATTGAAAGCTGGAAAGCGGGTGATTTAGCGAAGCTGGAAGCCTTCTCAGAACTGTCAGAGATGTCGCCTGAACTTGAGAAAGCATTCTTAACCGATCGCAACATAGACTGGGCAAACAAACTATCCTCCAATGATTGGAAGCTTAAGACTAAAGGGAACTACATGATAGTAGTTGGTACCTTGCACCTAATTGGAGAAGGTAACCTTATACAGTTATTAGAAAAGAAAGGCTTCAGTGTCATTCAGCAATCACAAAGCCAATCAGCCCAATGTCAATTTGAGACTAGCTAAAAAAGCTAACGATGCTCAACCTCATTTTGTTTTCGTTATAAAAGTATTTCCTTAATAACAGAATCTTTACATTTAATGGCACCATTGCAGTGCTATTATCTTTCGCTCTTTTTACCTATGGCGTTGTTCTAATGAAACCAGTACTTTTTGCTTTCCCTTTAGCCCTCACGATGCTGATGCCCTCAATAGCCTCAGCCAAAGAAACTTGTACGGTAGAACAATTTCAAGCTATCGACATTCAGCCAGATACAAAGGGGGGCGTGATAGATAAAGAAAGTGGGCAATTTCTCATTACAGAGAAACCACCGATGCGCTGCGCCAATATTACGTTCACAACATCTACAACACGAAACCGTATCGCAAGCCAAATGAACAACAATTTTGAAGCAAACTTTTACGACAACCAAACGGGAAGTTCTCACTCGGTGACGTTTGATGAAGATGAAATAAAGGCAGGTTACATTCGAATAGGCCCGAATAAGCCAGCGGAAGCGTATGTTTGTTTTGTTACCTCGGAAACACCGATAAAAGATATTACGTGCGATGTGAATTGATCATTGAGTTGCTTGAAGAAAAAAACAGGGCTAAGGGAAAGGTCCGTTTTCCGCATAGCCCTATTTTGCTGCTTACTCGGTTGCTTACAATATGTCGGCGCTCTCTTCGGAATAACGAGCAATAATTGGATTTTGTAGTGCATTAGGATCGCCCGGCGACCACATTCCACGCTTCATGCCTTTTACAATAAGATGTATTACCGCAGCATCAATCGCTGACATCACAGCGATATTAACGGGTTCATTTTGGCTGTAGCCCATTTCAACTTCTAATAGTTCTTTGTAGTCAACAAACCTGAATGCGCCGAATCCTATCTCATGTGATGAAATGGTTTTTGTCGTAGTCACACTCAACAGAACTTGCCCTGTTCTTACATCAACGGCTCTTAAGTTAACTGTCACTTGATCGGTTCTATACTGCCCTGAGCCACCAATGCCAAGATACTTCGCACCAGCCCCACCTGTAACAATATTAGAGTCATAAGCAACAATACCGCCTTCAATAACGATATTCGCAGAGCTCAACGATGTTAAGTCGGCTCCGTGATTGTTCACTACCTTGTCTTTTTTCTGAGCAGCACGAATGATCTTACGTTCCGTCAACAAGTTCTGGAGCCCTTCACGCTCTAGAGGAACAAACCACTGGGAATCTATCAATGCCGTGGTCAGTAAAGACGTTCCACCCTGTGGTACCGCTGTCGAAAAGTTACTGTTTGGCTGAGGTTTATACTGTCCCGTTTGATCTCTAAAATCATAAACCGAAACAAGTATTTTACCGCGAGGCTGAGGTAATGAGATCAGGTCCGTATAAGTCGATCCTCTCGGCATCAACTTTGGCGTTTCAGAAGTCTCTGGAATTTGCATAGAGTAAGTGCACCCTCCCAACACAAAGGTCAAGAAGACGATAATGATCGATTTCATAACACAATCCTTGTGATTAGAGGTCGGGGTTTAATCCAGAGACACTGATTTCTGTCGATTCCCCAGTCTCTTTATCGACGATTTGAACCAACAAAGTCCCGGAATCATCCACAATATTCAGGAAAAAATCATCAGTTTCCAACTGCCCCGTGTTTCCATTACCCACGTCAGCAAGCAATTGGCTAATTAAACGGGACTCTAAACTAGACGCTAAACGATCTAAGGCTGATTCTTGCTCATCAAAGATATCCCTTGCACTTGGGTCTTCATAATCATTGATAGCATTAGCGTGATTAAAAAGGTGAGAACTGTTTAAAGCGTTTCCGCCAAAACTTGGATTTACGGGCGTATAAACTAATTCGCTTGAGTAAACCGAAGGCGAAACTATCAGCGCAATGAGCGCGGCCTTTCTGAAAAATATCGACATCCTTGGCTCCTTAAAATTCATCATGGTCTAGATCGTAAGTGTCCTGAAAGATCCGTTCCGCTTGCCATCGGATGATGTAATTCCCAACCACTCGTGTTGCATCGGCAGCGCGTTCTTTCGCTTGTCTACGACCAGGGGACAACGCCGTACGGAAGATCGGTTTTCTAGAGTGTTGAACCTCTATGATGCTTCCTGATAACGCCGTTGGCCTTTCTTTTACCGTCAAATTTTCCTTAAGGTCGGGATAACTATCATTGAGCGATTGCGAGAAGAAAAAATAGAAATCCTCTCCCAACCGCGTAATGGTTCTGTCCACAATGATTCCATCGACTTCACTGAAGTCATTGAATTTTTCCTTAAGATTATTTGTCGAGTCCTCAAGTTTTTGTCCATTTTCTAAAGGAGCAGCATTTTCAAGACCATGACTCTTTTCTTCTGCATGAAGAGCAAAGGAAAGCAGAGTTATTGTAAGCAGCTTGATTTTCATATGTGCTCCCATTCAAAGTCTATTTACAAAATGAGAATGTGATTCGTTGAAACTGAATAAAGCGTAATTCATGCTTACAGTGGCATATATAAACTTTCGAATTAATTACTGAAGGGAATTGATTAACTAAGGTTGGTAGGATTCGGTCAAATACTAATTAAATTTCATATGAACAACTAAATATTTTCAACTTTAAGTTTATAGCTGTTCGTAAATTCAAGGCCTAGGATTTCGATAAGACAAAGGTTCACTCATTCCCTACGCAGTTTATTTTCGTAGGGATCATAATCACGAACACTTTAAGGTAAAGATGATGGTAATTGGGAAAGCATCACTTATCAGCTTAACTTGTTTATATTTTTTATCAGGAGGTTTTAATAATGCTATCGCGTCAGATATAGAAGGGGATTTTTTACATAATGTTAATCAAGATATAGTCAATGATTATAATTATTTAGAAAGCTTCTCTTCTGGAGATTTAGATAATTATTCAGAATTAAATATATCTAATGCTACTGATTCAATAGCAATAATAAAGCAACGCAGTCCTGGTATTACCGCGAACAACAGAGCGAAGATAACGCAAAGCGGAAGTTCTAACTCCGCATACATTGGTCAAACAGGGCGCAATAATACCGCCTTAATAGACCAGAATGGTTCAAATAACGATGCCGCAATTGGGCAACTCGGAGTAAATTCTGAAGCGCTTATTTCCCAAGACGGGAATAACAATTTAGCAGTTATCGGACAAGCTAACTTCTCAAGACAGAGTAGTCAGCTGAGCATTGACCAAAAAGGCAATGGCAATACTGCTTATTTGGTTGGTTCTGGAAGAAGTAATTTAGGAATTTCTCAAGACGGCAACGACTTTGCTTTAGTGAAAGCGTCTAGCTCAATGAGAATTCACATCAATCAAGCCAATTAGCGCGCAGTATGGAAAGCTTGATTCACCGTTGCTTCTCGATGAAGTAACAACATAGTCGACATGGAAATGTATAAGGATACAACTTATGAAAGTTACACAAATTGGAATTATAGTCGGTGCTATTCTGGGCTTTAATGCAGCATACGCAGATAATTTACCTGCTCCTTTTCCAGCCTCTGAGCCAGCGTTGGGGACAATAGAAGGAACAACCGATCTTGGCATATCATCGACAGTAGCCGGTATTCAACCTTTAGCGATGGATAATACTGCCGTTTGGCAAATGGGTAGTGGCGATAATGCCAATGTCACCATTAACCAGAACACGTCTGGTGTTACTGATGGGCATGTTGCACTAGTTGACACACATGCTAGCTATAACTCTGACGTAGTGGTTCAACAAGATGGCAATCTCAATGAAGCTCACGTTAAGTTACGCTATGTAAACAACAACGCCTGGGTTGATCAAGATGGTGTTAGTAACCAAGCCCAAATTACAGTTCAACCTTATGGTCGAAGCAATGATTTACGAGTTACACAAGTGGGTAACGAGAACATCTCTGTCGTCAATGCTCTAGGTGGTGCTGACTACAATGAAGCTGATGTGAATGTCTCTGGTAACTCCAATACAACCTATACCGAGTTTAGTAACGCGAGTGTTGATAATAATGATGTAGACATCGATATCAGCGGCGATAATAACTATGTTCAAACGATAGTCAACACCGATGTTGGTGGTGGCGACGATAACTATGTCGATATCGATCTCGTGAGCAGTAGCGATAACCGAGTATTCACGTTACAAACAGGATCTCATTCAGATGCCATTGTTAGCTTAACAAACAGCAGTTCAAACCAATTTATGATTGAACAAACCTCTTATGATACTGCTCTCGTTTCAGGTAATGGCGCAAGTGGTAATGTCGGTATAATTTATCAGAATTAATATGATAAAGAGTGCATATATTAAAACGGCGTTGATCGCCGTTTTATTTATTTCTTTCCATTTTAATGGATTTTCTTCTGATTTAAATTCAGTACAGTGCCTGATAAAAAATAAAAGTCTTATTCTGACCATAAATAACAGTGTGGCATCTTCATTAACGTTGAGTACGAACACCAACTCTAATTTCAACCAGAATACGAATAGTGGTATTACAACGTTGATTATTAATATAAATCAGTTTCCTGCCACTATAAAACTTCACCCAAACAAGGGGATCTGGAAAATTCATAAAGACTGTACAATCAATAAAATAAAACCATAAATCTCGGTAATTCCCTCTTTCTACTTAAGTATTATTTTACCTTCGACAATACTATTAAATTAATTTCATAAATTTGATGAATAATTAGCTTTAAAAGTTAGCAAAATAACAATACGTGCTTTAAACTAAAACACCTAAAGTTCAAGTAATGAGTTAAGAAAAGGAGTTCCACATGGCTAAACTGGAGGCTCATAACGCCATTTTACTTGCGGAGAACAATTTACAATCGATACTACTAAAAGAGTCTATAGAACAGAAAGTTAACCTGAACATAAAACTCATATCACCGGAAAGGCTCAGTGCTAAATCCCTAAAAAACGATGACTTAGTTCTGATTATTATTGATTTCCCGACAATGAGTAAGCAATACATAGAGAAATACCAGGAGCTCAGAGATGACGTAGCAAGTGATGTCCATGAAGTGCTACTCAATACACCAGGCGATTTCCCGCACTCTGAAATGCTTAAATGGCAGTATCTTGTCGGCATTTTTTATACGTCGGACACGCTTGAAAAGCTCGTGGCCGGCTTTAACTGCATTTTGCAAGGCGAGATGTGGATGAGTAGAAAGCTCATTTACCAGTACATTAGCTTCTACAGAGAGAGGCAGTGCGCGAAAACCAGTCCTTATTACCTCAAGCTGACCAAACGCGAGCAGCAGATCATTAAGTTACTCGGTGATGGAGCATCTAACACTCAGATAGCAGATACCCTCTATGTCAGTGAGAATACGGTCAAAGCACACCTTCACAACACGTTTAAAAAAATCAAGGTGAAGAATCGCTTACAAGCTTTGATCTGGGTTAAGAACAACGTTGCGACAAATGAGTTTGTCCAATAGACCTAACTCTCTGCCCTCAACCATAAACAGTCAATGCAGTTAGAATGTAGAAATCCCAAATACAAAAAAGCCGTAGCATTTCTGCTACGGCTTTTTCTAATGTGGTCGGTGAAGAGGGATTCGAACCCCCGACCCTCTGGTCCCAAACCAGATGCGCTACCAAGCTGCGCTATTCACCGAGATATCTAACTGGCTCATTGCCTGTCGATGGAGCGTATAATACGGGTTCTGAATTTATCCGCAAGGGCTTTTTCTCATATTTATTGCGATTTTGAATCGTTCGAACAAAAGACATACAACAACGAGCATGATGTGACGAAAAACACACAGTTACCAACAAGTATTTAACTTATGAAACAGGATTGATCCAGATCAGTGAATTGATAATGCTTGTTAATACACTAAGCCATGTCATATAACTTTGAGGTATACACATGGACTTTTGGCTAGATCTCCTATTTGGTAATGCGGTGGGACTATCTTCAATGATAGTAATCTTCGGGGCTCTGGGTCTCATGATGTTTTATGGAGGCTTCTTCATATACAAAGTTATGACTGAAAAATCTCCTCACTAGAATCGCTCTGCCTAAATCATTTACTTTTAAGTATTCTTTTACTTTATAAGTAAATGTCAAAACGCTTTGCACCGGAGCAGACTTATTGTCTTCTCCGGTTTTTTCATTTTTAAACCTAACCTCAACTTAGGTATACTTACCCTATCCTTCTCCAACTTGAGATACACACTATGTCTCATGATGATGACTTAGATCTATTCCAAGAAATGATGGGCGATGTTAAACGTATCGACCATGACACCGCTGAACACCAGAAAGTACACCGAGTCACCGAATCTCACCTTGCTAAGCGTGAAGCCGCTATGTGGCTGTCTGACGACGAGAAAGACTACTTATCATTAGACTATTCGCCAATGATCAAGCCAGACGATGTTGTTGCTTATAAAAAAGACGGTGTACAAGAAGGCGTATACAAAAAGCTGCGCCTAGGAAAATACCCTATTCAAGCCAAGCTCGACCTTCATAGGAAAACACTGAAAGACGCACGTAACGAAGTGCTTTCATTTTTGCGTCAGTGTTTAAGAATGGATGTTCGTACCGTCATCATTGTTCATGGTAAGGGTGAGCGTTCGAATCCACCTGCAATGATGAAAAGCTACGTGGCAAATTGGCTAACACAAATCAACGACGTTCAATGTGTTCATTCTGCTCAGCAATTTCATGGTGGTACGGGCGCAGTCTACGTAATGCTCAGAAAGAGTAATGAGAAAAAGCTAGAGAACAGAGAGCGCCATCAAAAACGCACCAGTTAATAGGTTGAGATAGATAAATGGACTAGTAACGATTTTGCATCAAGATCGATATTTCGTGCCTAGACTCACACCAAGTGCTAAAATTACCTCAGTTAACGAATTTCAACTCAAAGCAACTATCCAAAGGTTGCTTTTTGTTTATCTACATTTCCGTTGTGAAACGCTAAGAGAATATCATGTCACAAGAATCCCAAGCTAAACGCCTTAATAAATACATCAGTGAAACTGGTTTTTGCTCACGCCGCGAAGCCGATAAACTGATTGATGCAGGCCGAGTTACTATTAACGGTAAGATCCCTGAAATGGGTACTAAAGTCTTGCCAGGTGATGATGTTGAGATCGACAATAAGCCTGTTCGCTCAAAAGAGAAGCCGATTTACATTGCTCTCAATAAACCAACAGGTATCACCTGTACGACTGAGCGTGATATTCCTGGCAACATCGTCGACTTTATTGGCCACCACAAGCGCATTTTCCCGATTGGTCGTCTAGATAAGCCTTCTGATGGCCTTATCTTCCTAACCAATGACGGCGACATCGTAAACAAGATCCTACGTGCAGGTAACAACCACGAGAAAGAATACGTGGTGCGTGTAGATAAGCCGATTACGACGGAATTCTTGAAGCAAATGGGCGCTGGCGTTCACATTCTCGATACAGTCACTTTGCCATGTAAAGTAGAGAAAGAGACTAAGTTCTCATTCCGAATTACGCTAACACAAGGCCTTAACCGCCAAATTCGCCGTATGTGTGAAGCGCTCGGTTATGAAGTATTTAAACTGCGTCGTGTTCGTATTATGAATATCTCACTAGACGGTATTCCTAACGGCAAATGGCGCTACCTGAGCGACGAAGAGATCACTGAAATTTTAGCGATGTGTGAAGGCTCAGTAAGTACGGAAGATGCGTCAAAAATGAACGCGAAAGGTCAACGCATTCGCAAAGCGACTGACGCGAAACTTTTTGATAGCCGTGAAGAGAACCAAGCTTCAACAGCGCGCCGTAATCAAAACGAGAACCGTACACGCACCTACCGCGGTAACAATGCGGATGAATTCCGTCATGCACCTAATTCAAAGCGTGGCCGCAATTCATCGAATGGTGAAAGCGGTGGTAATACCGAGAACTGGAAATCGAACTCTCGTTCAGAGCGTTCTAATTCAGATAGAAATCGTTCGGATCGCAATCGCACAGATCGCGATAATACCGATCGTAGAAGCGGTAAGCCGGCAAACCGCAGCCAAGATTCAAACAGACCGAACAAACCTGCACCAAAGCGTGTTGGTGGTACTTTAGGTCTGAAGAAGTAGTCTGAATCAGTAAGACGAGACACTCGATATAAAAACGCCCGCTAGATTAGTCTAGCGGGCGTTTTTGTTTGTCATTCGATAGTTTTATCATCATGACAACAATCTATAAACATAGATCAGCAAACTGGCCGCGAGTCAGCAGTGTTAAGTCTTTTGGGTCTAATTCAATCTCTAGCCCACGCTTACCTGCACTCACACATATCGTTTCAAAACCTGTCGCACTGGAATGAACGAAGGTAGGTAGTGCTTTCTTCTGACCAAGCGGACTAATTCCCCCCACGACATAACCCGTGGTTTTCTGAGCAATATCTGGATCAGCCATCTCTGCTTTTTTGCCTTTCGCCGCTTTTGCTGCCAGCTTTAGGTTTAGCTTCTGGTCGACAGGAATAACGGCGACTGCCAAATCTTTCGCCACACCATTCAAGCAGAACAACAGCGTTTTGAATACACGTTTGGGATCTTGACCAAGCGCTTCAACGGCTTCTAAACCATAGTTCGTATTATTGGCATCATGATGGTACTGATGCACGCTATGAGCGATTTTCTTTTTCTTGGCGAGATTGATTGCTGGGGTCATAACAAATCCAAACGATAGATAAACAAAAAGCGACGCCGAGGCGTCGCTTTAGTTAAATTTATCATGGTGCTAGAGTCAATCTAATTTAGCACCTATTGATACAATTGCTTGGATTCAATTACTTGTAAACCATTTGGCCTGAAGGCGCGTACTTGTTCACGTCAACCGGGCTGTTTGCTTCTAGGTACTCTTTCAGTACTTCAGCATCAACAAAACCAGTATTTACGTAACCTGGGTGATCAGACAGTTTAGGGTAACCGTCACCACCAGCAGCGTTAAAGCTTGGTACTGTGAAACGGTAAGTTTCGTCTAGACGAAGCTGTTTGCCACCGATGAATACATTCGATACTTCACCGTTCGCTACTGTCATAGAGATACCAGCAAACTGAGCGTAAGCACCAGAATCGATTGGTTTAGTCGCTACTACATTTAGGTAATCCAGAACTTCTTTACCCGTCATGTCTGTGTAAGTCAGGATGTTTGCAAAAGGCTGTACCTTCAGTACATCTTTGTAAGTAACATTACCGGCTTCAATTGAGTCACGAACGCCACCAGAGTTCATCACAGCGAAGTCTGCTTTTGCACGCTCCATGTGAGAAGTCGCAATCAAACGACCTAGGTTGGTCTGTTGGAAACGAACGACGTTACGATCGCCTTCAAGCTTGCCATTTGTCTCAGCGATTTGAACTTCTAGCTGTGCTTGACCTTGCTCTTGGAAAGGACGTAGGAATTCAAGTAGCTCTGGGTCTTGTGCGATTTCATCTTGAATAAGAACACGTTGCTTCTTACCTTCGATCTTAACTTTCTTCTTAAGGTTAACTGGAATCAGGTCGTAGCTCACCATCTCTAGCTCGCCATTACGGAATTCGTAATCAGCACGACCTACGTACTTGCCCCACTCGTGAGCTTGAACGATGTAAGTACCGTTCTGTACGTCAGGCTTACACTCATCACCCGGCTTGAAGTTTTTCTTCGCAACGTTAGGGCCTTCCATACATACAGGCTCTTGAGAGTGACCACCAACGATCATGTCTAGATCGCCTTCGTTTAGGTAACGAGCAAGTGCGACATCACCCGGAGCATTAACACCACGTTGGCCATTTTCGTAGTGACCCATATGAGTCACAGCAAAGATTAGATCCGGTTTTTCTGTTTCTTTAAGTTCAGCGATTAGCTTCTTCGCTTCTTCTTTAGGATCACGGAAGTCGATGCCTGCGATAAATTCAGGGTTACCAATCTTTTGGGTATCTTCAGTTGTTAAACCAATAACCGCAATCTTGATGCCTTGCTTTTCGAACATCTCGTAAGCTTGGAACTTACGTTCACCTGTCGCTTTATCGTAGATGTTTGCAGATAGCATTGGGAAGTTAGCCCAGTCGATCTGCTTTTGTAATACGTCTAAAGAGTTATCAAACTCGTGGTTACCCAATGCCATGGCATCGTAACCAATTTTGTTCATACCTTTAAAATCAGGTTCTGCGTCCTGAAGGTCTGACTCTGGAACACCCGTGTTGATGTCACCGCCAGATAGAAGCAACACGCTACCGCCTTCTGCTTCAACTTCTGAACGAAGTTGGTCAACTAGCGTTTTACGTGCAGACATGCCGTATTCGCCATATTTATTCTGCCAGAAACGACCATGGTTATCGTTTGTGTGAAGAATCGTTAGCTTGTAAGTTTCGTCTTGGTTCCAATCATGAGCTGATTGAGACGCACACCCAGCTAGAGTAGCTAGAATTGCAGCACTTAGTGCTGTCTTTAGAATAAGGCGTTGCTTCATTGTCATACCTTTGAACTTTTTAGGGAATCCACTGCTTTTTATAATCTATTGCGACCCCTTTCCTGGAGTTCGAACAATAAGACTTCAACATGACTAATCTTAAATTAACATTCTAGATGTAACACGACGATTTCATATTTATGTCGAATTGGTCACGCATAGGTCAACAGTTAAGTGTAACAAAATTATGAGATTACACTCAAACTTCCCCTGCATCACAAGCAATCGTTTACTTACAAAGTGTGATGAATATCTGCAATTTACTGCAAACAGGACTGACCTCACACTCATATAAGAGTTTCTTAGGTAATAACCCGCCACGTTAACAACTCTTTAAATGAACGGTTTATGTTCGGCTGATTTTACGAGATAAAAAAAAAGCCCAATTCAGAGAACTGGGCTTTCTTAGATCAACTTTGTTAAATAACGTTTCCGTTACTTCACATCCATCTCAATTATTTAATATCAATATGCTCAAAGCCTTTGATAAGGTCATCAAGTGCTTTCATCTGCTTCAAGAACGGCTCTAGTTTGTCTAGAGGTAGCGCAGATGGGCCATCACAACGAGCTTGGTCTGGGTTTGGGTGAGCTTCAATGAACAGACCCGCAATACCCGTAGCAAGACCCGCTTTAGCAAGTTCAACCGTTTGCTCACGACGACCGCCAGATGCAGCACCTGATGGGTCACGCATTTGTAGAGAGTGCGTCACGTCGAAGATGATTGGGCTACCGTTTGAAGACTTCTTCATTACGCCAAAGCCAAGCATATCCACAACAAGGTTATCGTAACCCATGCAAGCGCCACGCTCACAAAGGATGATGTTGTCATTACCGCACTCAGCGAACTTATCAACGATGTTGCCAACTTGATTCGGGCTCATGAACTGAGGCTTCTTCACGTTGATTACTGCGCCAGTCTTAGCCATTGCTTCAACAAGATCAGTTTGACGAGCTAGGAATGCAGGTAGTTGGATTACATCAACCACATCCGCAACAGGCTGAGCTTGAGCTTCTGTGTGGATATCAGTAATGATCTTCACGCCGAAAGTATCTTTCAGCTCTTGGAAGATTTTGAGACCTTCTTCCATTCCTGGACCACGGTATGAATGAACTGAGCTGCGGTTCGCTTTATCAAAAGACGCCTTAAATACGTAAGGGATGCCCAGCTTCTCGGTTACTTTTACATAGTGCTCACAGATCTGCATAGCAAGATCGCGAGATTCAAGAACGTTCATGCCTGCAAATAGCGTAAATGGCTTGTCGTTAGCAATTGGCATATCGCCAATATGAACTGTTTTCTGTTCCATCATATTCTCTCTAAATAATTATTAATTAGTGAACAACCACTGTCTTTTCGTTCATGACGTTCACTTGAGATTTCAGTAACTCAGATGCCGGGTCATCTGGGCATTGGTCGATAAAGTATTGATAATCGGTTGCGGCTACTTGGTGACAGTCTAGCTGCTGATAGATAAAACCGCGGTCACGGATTTCATATGGGTCATCAGGTACAAACGTCAAAGCAAGGTCAGTACACTTCAATGCAAGTGTATAACGCTCTTCTCGCAGCAGTGCACTCTTGAGCAGGGCTAACCACTTACCAATAATTGTTGGGTGGTCGGCGACTTCTAAGTGCTCAGGTTTCACCTTAGCTAATGGGCCATCATGGCCAATTAACCATGCTCGCAGCGTTTGTTCGCCAACATACTCACCGTTATAAGGGTTAATATAGGCTGCAGCTTGCCCGTACCAACTTACTTTAAGTAAGAATTGAGTCGGGAAAGAGACGCCCTCTACAGGAAAGCCTAGCTTGCGACCTAGAAAAAGAAAGATCGCCCCCAGACTCACTGGAATGCCTTTCTTTCTCTCAAGCACTTTATCGATGAACGCGTTTTCCGAAGAGAAATACGCATCTTTATCGCCAGCAAAACCCCATTCATAAAAGAATAGTCGAATAAAAGATTCAAACTTCTGCTGTTCATCGGTTTCATTAACCAAAGCAAACTCGGCGTCTTTTAACAATCTCGCCAGCTCTTGCTCTGCCCAACTGTCTTGAGTTTCTGGGTTAATCGCTTTATTTAAGATCAATGCACCTTCAGCTAATTCTAGCTGGTCAAAGTCTTCATCAAAAAATTCGTACATAGATAGTTAACCGAAATAAGGAGATAATTAACCGAAAAATGTTGGTGTCTTGGTCATTGCGATTTTGCCTGCCATCGCTAACCAGCCAAGCGCACCAAAGAAAGAGAATACTCTCAGTAGCTTGTTTTTACCTAGCTTAAGCGCAAAGAAACCTAATGCGATGTAAGCCATAACACAAGTTAGTTTTTCGGTTAACCATGGTGCTGCTGGTGTAAATGGAATAAAGCCAGTGATGAAAATCAAACCAATACCCGATAGCAATAGCAACGAGTCATTGATATGAGGGAAACGCTGCAAGAAAGGATGCTTAAGCTTAGGTGAGTTAGCCATCATAAGAGCGAAACGAATCGAGAGAAGTAGCGCACTTATAGCAATCGTTAATAGGTGAAAATGTTTTAGACCTTCGTACATGGTATTCCTTTATATTTTTATATGTGCTTTCGTTAACACGAGCCTCACAATACCCGTTAATGCTCTGTAGTTCTGCGTAAAATCTCTGTATTTCTGCGTTAAATGCATTATCGGGTTAAATGTATTGTCGAGTTAAAGGTATCAATTTAGCAAGTTCATCATCCATTGCTCACAAGACGATTAACAATCACTAACTATGAACAGTAACGACCCAATGTCACTCGGTCATTACCACCGTAATCTTTCTCTGTGACAACATCGAGATAACCGAGCGCCTGCATAATCTCACGAACTGCCAAACCTTGGTCATAGCCGTGTTCAAATGCTAACCAACCTTCATTTTCCAAAAAGTCGCGTGCGTTTTCAGAAATGTATCGAATATCTGCAAGCCCTTTCTCTTCAGCAACCAGTGCTGTGATCGGCTCAAAACGCACATCGCCTTGAGATAAATGAGGATCATTCTTCTCAATGTATGGCGGGTTAGAAACAATCAGAGAGAACTTCACAGTTTCTTCAGAGCTCAAAGGCTCAAACCAACTGCCGTGCAAAAAAGTCGCATTGGTGATATTGAGACGTTGTGCATTCTCTGTAGCAAGCTGCTGTGCTTCAGGGCGAAGATCAATACCCGTTACCTGTCGATTCGGCATCTCAGACGCCAATGCTAACGCGATAGCACCTGTACCAGTCCCTAAATCGAGAATCGCGCCTTGCTTGCCAAAGGTTTTATCCAACGCTACTTCAACCAAACGCTCGGTATCTGGGCGTGGGATTAATGTAGAAGGGGAAACTTTTAACGGCAGTGACCAAAACTCACGCTCACCGATAATGTAAGCCACAGGCTCACCGGTTAAGCGACGTTTTAGAAGGGCATTGAATTCAGACTCTTGCTCAGAGGTGAGATGCTTCTCAGGCCAAGTCAGTAGGTAAGATCTTGGTTTATCTAAGGCGTGACAAAGCAGTACCGCGGCATCAATAGAGGGTGATGTGTTATCACCCTCTTGAAGCTTTACGATTGCTGCTTTTAAAGCACTTTCAACCGTATATGCTGACTGCATACTGGTTAGTTGTTCTCTGCAAGTGCAGCAAGCTGATCGGCTTGGTGCTCTTGAAGTACAGGATCAAGCAAGCTTTGCATGTCACCTTCAAGTACTTCGTTAAGACGGTAAATTGTAAGGTTGATACGGTGATCCGAAACACGGCCTTGTGGGTAGTTGTACGTACGAATACGGTCACTACGGTCACCCGAACCTAGTAGGTTACGACGTGTATCAGAAACCGCTGCCGCGCGGCGCTCTTCTTCTGCTTGAACAATACGAGCAGCAAGAACAGCCATCGCTTTCGCTTTGTTTTTATGCTGAGAACGCTCGTCCTGACACTCTACTACTGTACCCGTTGGTAAGTGAGTAATACGGATTGCTGAATCCGTGGTGTTAACGTGCTGACCACCCGCGCCTGATGCACGGAAAGTATCAATTTTAAGGTCGCCCGCTTTGATTTCTGGAAGATCCGCTTCTGGGATCTCAGGCATAACCGCAACCGTACATGCTGACGTGTGAACACGGCCTTGAGATTCGGTTTCAGGTACACGTTGTACACGGTGACCGCCTGACTCAAACTTCATGGTGCCGTAAACAGCGTCGCCACTAACCTTAGCGATCATCTCTTTGTAGCCGCCTTGCTCAGAAGCATTGCTGCTCATGATTTCAACACGCCAACCTTTCTTCTCAGCAAACTTAGAGTACATACGGAACAGGTTGCCCGCGAAGATACCTGCTTCATCACCACCCGCACCTGCGCGGATTTCTAGGAAACAGTTACGCTCATCGTTTGGATCTTTTGGAATAAGAAGAATCTGTAGCTCATCAGTCAGACGTTCAATTGCTGCTTTCGCATCTTTGATTTCATCTTGAGCCATTTCACGCATTTCTGCGTCGTCTTCGTTTGCCATCTCTTCAGCAGCTTCTAGATCTTCTTTCGCTTGCTGGTATGACTGGAAGCAAGCTGTCACTTCTTCAAGTTGAGAGTATTCTTTCGAAAGTGCACGGAATTTGTCTTGATTCCCGATTACATCTGGATCACCAAGTAGATGTTGAACTTCTTCATAGCGTTCAACAAGTGTTTCAAGCTTTACTAGAATCGAGGCTTTCATAATGTCTTATCTTGTTGGAGGTCTAATATTATTGAGGGTTTTCTAAGCCCAAACTCTGTCTAATGACCATTAATTTTGCAGGTTCTCCTTGCTCAGCTGCACTTTGAAGTGCGCGCGTTGGAGCATGGATCAATTTGTTTGTGAGCTTATTGCTGAGCTCGAGTAAAACTTTTTCAGGGTCACCGCCAGCGGCAAGCGATTGTAAACTTTTACTTAATAATTCTTCGCGGATTTCGTTAGCCGATTTACGGTAATCTCGAATACTGTCTACCGCTTGTAAAGAGCGCATCCAACTCATGAACGCGGCACTTTCTTCACTGACGATCGCTTCAGCTTGAATCGCTTCAACTTTACGTTGTTCGATATTGCCATCAACAATCGACTGCAAATCATCAACCGAATAAAGGTAGGCATCATTTAGATCACCAACCTGCGATTCCACATCACGTGGAACGGCAATATCAACCAATAACATCGGCTGATGCTTTCTTGTTTTTAGAGCAGTCTCAACCATACCCTTACCGATAATAGGCAATGGACTTGCGGTTGAGCTAATTACGATGTCCGCTCGATGAAGATGATCAGGGATCTCATTCAAGCTGATCACTTCAGCACCAAATTCTTCTGCTAGCCCTAGAGCACGTTCTCGAGTTCGGTTCGCCACAATCATTTTTGTACAGCCATTCGCCGAAAGGTGCTTAGCCACCAGCTCAATGGTTTCACCCGCACCAACCAGTAACACGGTTGAATCTGCGATGGATTCAAAAATATGCTTGGCTAAGGTACAGGCTGCGTAAGCTACAGAAACCGCGCTTCCGCCGATTTCAGTTTCAGTTCGAACACGCTTCGCAACAGAAAATGATTTCTGGAATAGTTTTTCCATTGAAGCATCAACGGATTTGTTCTCTCGCGAGTCCGTATACGCTTGCTTCACCTGACCTAAGATCTGCGGTTCACCCAAGACTAAAGAGTCCAAACCACAAGCAACGCGCATTAAGTGTTTAATCGCCGCCTGCTCTTCATGGATATAAAGGCTTGGCTTTAGCTCTTCTGGGCTAACTTGATGGAAAACCGACAACCAATCGATGAGTTTGTTTTTAGCCACGCCTTTAACGTCGCAATACACTTCAGTTCGATTACAGGTAGAAAGTATGACACTTCCATTCACGTGTGCATTTGCGTTAAGTTGCTTGAGTGCCTCAGATAATTTATCTGGACCAAAAGCGACTTTTTCTCGCAATTCAACCGACGCTGTATTGTGATTGATACCTACGGCAAGCAAAGACATGTATCAGAAGTTCTCGATCAGGGAATGGAAACAAGGGGCGAATTTTACTTGATGCATGGCTCTATTTAAAGAGCAAGCGGGATTTGTTTTCCTGAGTTCGTGAATTCAATGCTATAGTTGAAGCGTTTTTTAGATAAATTTGAACAAGTTGTGAGCAAATATGAGCAAACTTCGTAGAATCACGTCTCTTATTTTTATGACCATAATTATGGTGGGTTGCTCGTCTATACCTGAACAACCGACCAGTGTTGAGTGGCAAAGTCACCAAAACCGACTTCTACAGATAGAAAACTACCAAGCCTCGGGCAAGCTCGCCTACATTTCTCCAGAGCAGCGCCAAAGCCTAAACTTCATTTGGAAGCATTCACCAAATCACAGTCAATTAAGGCTCACGACATTCCTCGGTCAAACCGCATTGAACCTGACTATAGATCCGTCGGGGGCCAAAGTGGTGACCTATGACGACCAAGTATTTACTCACGCAAGTGCCTCTGTATTGGTTGAGCAACTGACAGGTTTGCAGATACCTATTGATCACCTGCCTCAATGGTTCCTTGGCATTCCAGACCAAGCTGACAGCTACCAGTTAAATACAACTAACACGCTTGAGTCTCTAACCAAACAAGTCAGCAGCCAGCTATGGACACTGAACTTCGCTAATTATCGAAATACTGAGATGCAGAGTAAACACCTCTCAGATGAAGACAACACTAAGGTAGAGATAATCCCCCTCCCTACTCGATTGTCATTCAAGCAAGACGATAACAAAATCAACATTGTAGTTTCGAAGTGGACACTGAAAAAATGATAACAACGCCAACCCATTGGCCTTCTCCGGCTAAACTGAATTTATTTCTCTATATCACTGGTCGACGTGACAATGGCTATCACGAACTTCAAACTTTATTTCAGTTTGTCGATTTTGGTGATGAACTGACGGTTACCGCAAACTCAGAAACTAGCTCGATAACAATCACACCGGAAATACCAGGCGTTGCAACAGAAGACAACCTGATCTGGAAAGCCGCTACTGCGCTACAGCAATATACCTCAACCTGTTTCGGTGCCGATATTGAACTCAAGAAAGTACTGCCTATGGGTGGCGGTATTGGCGGAGGCTCTTCAAATGCAGCAACCGTGTTGGTCGCTCTGAATTATTTATGGCAACTCAACCTGTCAGACGATCAACTCGCCAAGATCGGTTTAAAGCTTGGTGCTGACGTTCCTGTCTTCGTTCGAGGCCACGCCGCCTTTGCTGAAGGGGTTGGAGAACAATTGTCACCAGCTAATCCGGATGAAAAATGGTATCTAGTCGCCAAACCTCAAGTGAGCATAGCAACTGCAGACATATTCAAACATTCAGAATTAACTCGAAATACGCCAAAGCGAGCGCTAGCAACGCTTCTAGAGCAAGAATACGTAAACGATTGCGAAAAAATTGTGCGAATGCTGTACCCAGAGGTTGATAAGCAACTTTCATGGCTGCTACAATACGCGCCGTCGAGATTGACTGGTACAGGTTCGTGCGTTTTTGCTGAATTTAACAGCAAAAAAGAAGCCGAATTGGTGCGAGAACAACTGCCTGACACAGTTTCCGCTTTCGTAGCGAAAGGAAGAAACATTTCTCCTTTAAAAGAAACTCTGGCTGAATACCAATCAGCCCACCCACAATCTATTTAAAACTGGACGCAACCCGAGGTTTCCACCGTGCCTGATATGAAGCTATTTGCTGGTAACGCAACACCTGAACTAGCCCAACGTATTGCTGATCGTCTATACATCTCTCTTGGCGATGCTACTGTAGACCGTTTTTCTGATGGCGAAGTCGCTGTTCAAATCAATGAAAACGTTCGTGGTAGCGATGTATTCCTGATTCAATCAACTTGTGCACCAACCAATGACAACCTTATGGAATTGGTGGTAATGATTGACGCAATGCGCCGTGCTTCTGCTGGCCGTATTACTGCTGTAATCCCTTACTTCGGTTATGCCCGTCAAGATCGTCGTGTACGTTCTGCTCGTGTGCCAATTACTGCAAAAGTTGTTGCAGACTTCCTTTCTAACGTTGGCGTTGACCGCGTTCTTACTATCGACCTACACGCAGAGCAAATCCAAGGCTTCTTCGATGTACCTGTTGATAACATCTTCGGCACTCCAGTTCTTCTAGAAGACATGGCTAACCGTGGCCTAGAAAACCCAGTAGTGGTTTCTCCAGACCTTGGTGGTGTTGTACGTGCTCGTGCAACGGCTAAAGCGCTAGGTGATGTTGACATCGCTATCGTTGATAAGCGTCGTCCACGTGCTAACGTTTCTGAAGTAATGAACCTAATCGGTGATGTTGAAGGTCGTGACTGTGTTATCGTTGATGACATGATCGATACGGGTGGCACACTATGTAAAGCAGCTGAAGCGCTTAAAGAGCGCGGTGCTAAGCGTGTATTCGCTTACGCAACTCACGCTGTTTTCTCTGGTACTGCTGCGAACAACATCAAGAACTCTGTTCTAGACCAAGTTATCGTAACGGATTCTATCTCTCTATCTCCAGAGATGGCTGCGACGGGTAAAGTGACAACACTTAGCCTTTCTCGCATGCTTGCTGAAGCGATTCGTCGTATCAGCAACGAAGAATCAATCTCAGCGATGTTCAACTAATCAAAGCCCAATAGCTTTTTTTACAAAAGCTTGGTTTTAGAAACACGCGAGAGAAAGATATTAAGCACTTCAGTCAATGAAGTGCTTTTTTTATGTCTGAGTAATATTGCACTGCTAGTTATCACAAACAGGAATAATCGCGCAGCTATCAGCTAGCTCGCACCTTTTTCATAAACTGTGATATCATACGGCGCTTTTTGAAATCCCAAGAGAGATCCATACCTTGAGCCAACAAATAAAACTTCTCGTTGGACTGGCTAATCCAGGTCCAGAATACGCCAAAACTCGCCACAACGCGGGCGCTTGGGTAGTTGAAGAATTAGCGCGTGTACATAACGTGACACTAAAGAACGAACCAAAGTTCTTTGGCCTAACGGGTCGTATCATGGTTCACGGTGAAGATCTTCGTTTGCTGATCCCAACGACTTTTATGAACTTGTCAGGCAAAGCAGTTGCAGCCTTAGCAAAGTTCTACCAAATTAAACCAGAAGAGATCATGGTCGCTCACGATGAGTTAGATCTGCCTCCTGGTATTGGAAAGTTTAAAAAAGGTGGTGGTCATGGCGGACATAATGGTCTGAAAGACATCATCAGCAAGCAGGGTAACAATAAAGAATTCTATCGTCTTAGATTAGGCATCGGCCATCCAGGACACAAAGATAAAGTTGCAGGTTATGTATTAGGCAAAGCTCCTCAAAAAGAGCAAGAGTGTATCGAGGCCGTCGTTGACGAATCGGTTCGCAGCCTAGACATCTTATTAAAAGATGGCCTACCAAAAGCACAAAATCGCTTACATACGTTCAAAGCAGAATAAGGTTTATATCATGGGTTTTAAATGTGGCATCGTTGGTCTACCAAACGTTGGTAAGTCAACTCTGTTTAACGCACTGACTAAAGCAGGCATCGAAGCAGCAAACTTTCCATTTTGTACGATCGAACCAAACACAGGTATCGTTCCGGTTCCAGATCTACGCTTAGATGCATTAGCAAAAATTGTTAATCCACAGAAGATCCTTCCAACGACAATGGAATTCGTAGATATCGCGGGCCTAGTTGCTGGCGCATCTAAAGGTGAAGGTCTTGGTAACAAATTCCTAGCTAACATCCGTGAAACTGACGCTATCGGTCACGTTGTACGCTGCTTTGAAAATGAAAACATTGTTCACGTTGCTGGCAAAGTATCTCCAATTGAAGATATCGAAGTGATCAACCTAGAACTTGCACTGGCTGACTTAGACAGCTGTGAGCGTGCAATTCAACGTAACGCGAAGAAAGCGAAAGGCGGCGACAAAGACGCTAAATTCGAAATCACTGTACTAGAAAAGCTACTTCCAGTTCTAACTGAAGGTGGTATGGCACGTACTGTTGAACTTGGCAAAGAAGAAGCGGCAGCAATCGGCTACCTAAACTTCCTAACGCTTAAGCCAACAATGTACATCGCAAACGTTGCAGAAGATGGTTTTGAAAATAACCCATACCTAGACGCTGTTCGTGAATACGCAGAAAACGAAAACAACGTTGTTGTTGCTGTTTGTGCAGCAATCGAATCAGAGCTTTCTGAGCTTGATGACGAAGATCGCGAAGAGTTCCTTGCGGATATGGGTATCGAAGAACCAGGTCTTAACCGAGTGATCCGCTCTGGTTACGAACTACTGACTCTTCAGACTTACTTCACAGCTGGTGTTAAAGAAGTTCGTGCTTGGACAATCCCTGTAGGTGCAACTGCGCCACAAGCAGCGGGTAAGATCCATACAGACTTCGAGAAAGGTTTCATCCGTGCTGAAGTTGTTGGATTCGATCACTTCATCGAATTTAACGGTGAGAGCGGTGCGAAAGACGCAGGTAAATGGCGCCTTGAAGGTAAAGAATACATCGTTAAAGATGGTGACGTTGTTCACTTCCGCTTCAATGTATAATTCTGATTAAACATCTAGAAAAAAGGCCAGTGAATTCACTGGCCTTTTTGTTTTTCCCCTTTCTAAATTGTCCCTCACCAGAAAGTTAACTTCCTATATATATCGCCTTTTAGACCTGTTTTTTGTCGACAAATACGCCTCTTTGCCTAAAAAGAAACCGAACAGATGTTTATTCGCGATTTATTCAAAAAAAAAGTTGACGGGTTTCACTCAACTCCGCATAATGCGCCCCGTTCACAGCGAAGCGGCAACGTTTCGAAATGAGCAACAATATGGAAATGGCTACTTAGCTCAGTTGGTTAGAGCACATCACTCATAATGATGGGGTCGCAGGTTCAAATCCCGCAGTAGCCACCATTTCCTAAGCACTCTATTTGATATTAAAGTTTGTCTTTAGTAACAAAGAGTTTTTAGGAAATAACGCGGTCGTGGCGGAATTGGTAGACGCACCAGATTTAGGTTCTGGCGCCGAGAGGTGTGAGAGTTCAAGTCTCTCCGACCGCACCATATTGAGATGTCTTTAAGATATCATTGTTGGGCTATCGCCAAGCGGTAAGGCACCGGCTTTTGATGCCGGCATTCCCTGGTTCGAATCCAGGTAGCCCAGCCACAATTTAAAGTGTAATTATCTTTAAAAAGATAATGGCATTGAAAGCAAGATTATATTATATTGTCTCGCTCTCAGATGGCTACTTAGCTCAGTTGGTTAGAGCACATCACTCATAATGATGGGGTCGCAGGTTCAAATCCCGCAGTAGCCACCACTCTTTCTTCGAGAAAGAAAAGACAACGTTGTATTGAATCACCAATATTCAGTATGACTATAAAGATTTGCTGCGGTCGTGGCGGAATTGGTAGACGCACCAGATTTAGGTTCTGGCGCCGAGAGGTGTGAGAGTTCAAGTCTCTCCGACCGCACCATTATTTAGAATGTGTTTCTTTCATTAGATGACCATTCATTGTTGGGCTATCGCCAAGCGGTAAGGCACCGGCTTTTGATGCCGGCATTCCCTGGTTCGAATCCAGGTAGCCCAGCCACTATTACAACGTTATATTGAATCACCAATATTCAGTATGACTATAAAGATTTGCTGCGGTCGTGGCGGAATTGGTAGACGCACCAGATTTAGGTTCTGGCGCCGAGAGGTGTGAGAGTTCAAGTCTCTCCGACCGCACCATTATTTCTCTTTCATTAGAGAACAAATAGTGAATCGATTAGATTTATTATTGGCTACTTAGCTCAGTTGGTTAGAGCACATCACTCATAATGATGGGGTCGCAGGTTCAAATCCCGCAGTAGCCACCATTTATACAACGTTTTATTGAATCACCAATATTCAGTATGACTATAAAGATTTGCTGCGGTCGTGGCGGAATTGGTAGACGCACCAGATTTAGGTTCTGGCGCCGAGAGGTGTGAGAGTTCAAGTCTCTCCGACCGCACCATTATTTAGAATGTGTTTCTTTCATTAGATGACCATTCATTGTTGGGCTATCGCCAAGCGGTAAGGCACCGGCTTTTGATGCCGGCATTCCCTGGTTCGAATCCAGGTAGCCCAGCCACTATTACAACGTTATATTGAATCACCAATATTCAGTATGACTACAAAGATTTGCTGCGGTCGTGGCGGAATTGGTAGACGCACCAGATTTAGGTTCTGGCGCCGAGAGGTGTGAGAGTTCAAGTCTCTCCGACCGCACCATTATTTAGAATGTGTTTCTTTCATTAGATGACCATTCATTGTTGGGCTATCGCCAAGCGGTAAGGCACCGGCTTTTGATGCCGGCATTCCCTGGTTCGAATCCAGGTAGCCCAGCCACTATTACAACGTTATATTGAATCACCAATATTCAGTATGACTACAAAGATTTGCTGCGGTCGTGGCGGAATTGGTAGACGCACCAGATTTAGGTTCTGGCGCCGAGAGGTGTGAGAGTTCAAGTCTCTCCGACCGCACCATTATTTAGAATGTGTTTCTTTCATTAGATGACCATTCATTGTTGGGCTATCGCCAAGCGGTAAGGCACTGGCTTTTGATGCCAGCATTCCCTGGTTCGAATCCAGGTAGCCCAGCCATTACAACGTTACTTAGACAAACCATAAGTCTTCTTAACTATATACTCTTTGCTAAGCTCTTTGCTTAGTTGAGAGGAAAGCTTTGCTGCGGTCGTGGCGGAATTGGTAGACGCACCAGATTTAGGTTCTGGCGCCGAGAGGTGTGAGAGTTCAAGTCTCTCCGACCGCACCATTATTTAGAATGTGTTTCTTTCATTAGATGACCATTCATTGTTGGGCTATCGCCAAGCGGTAAGGCACTGGCTTTTGATGCCAGCATTCCCTGGTTCGAATCCAGGTAGCCCAGCCATTACAACGTTACTTAGACAAACCATAAGTCTTCTTAACTATACTCTTCGCTAGAGTAAAAGCTTTGCTGCGGTCGTGGCGGAATTGGTAGACGCACCAGATTTAGGTTCTGGCGCCGAGAGGTGTGAGAGTTCAAGTCTCTCCGACCGCACCATTATTTCTCTTTCATTAGAGAACAAATAGTGAATCTATTAGATTTATTATGGCTACTTAGCTCAGTTGGTTAGAGCACATCACTCATAATGATGGGGTCGCAGGTTCAAATCCCGCAGTAGCCACCACTTATACAACGTCTTATTGAAGCACCAATATTCGATATGACTATAAAGATTTGCTGCGGTCGTGGCGGAATTGGTAGACGCACCAGATTTAGGTTCTGGCGCCGAGAGGTGTGAGAGTTCAAGTCTCTCCGACCGCACCATCATTAAATAGAACCCAGCTTTTTAGCTGGGTTTTGTTTTATCTGGAATATGCAAATCTGCTAGCCAAGTCACCAAGTATTCTCTTCTATAACCTCACTTTTAATACGATTTTATAAGACAATGTCAGCTCCATTTTCTAATTGAGTATGACTAGCCTATGAAACCCCTCCCCTTAACGATCGGTTGCTACACAGATACACCAAGTAAAAGCCAAGGTGTTTATCAAACTCAGTTAGATCTAGAAACAGGAAAACTATTACCTCTAGAGCTGATCATCAAATGTACTAACCCCTCTTTTATTGCTGTAACAAAGACTGGGATCTATACTGCATCGGAAGTGGACCAGCAAAAACAGCCCCAGCTCATTCATATACCTAATGTTGATTCACAGCTAACACACAATACAAGCCTCATCTCGGGAGATCACCCTTGTCACGTCGCGATAGATCCACACAATAAGTTTGCTATCACGTCGCAATACTCATCAGGCACATTCGATATTTTTAGCTTAAGTATCAACGGCAGCATCGATAAACGACTCAAAACAATCCAGATGGTTGGTTCCGGGCCAAACAAAGAGAGACAAACTAGCCCACACGCCCATCAATGCCTGTTCTTACAAAACTCACCACAGTTTGTGACTGTCGATCTCGGCACCGATCGCATCAACTTCTATTGCTTTGATGAAGAGCAAGAAGAGTTCCTTGATGAGCCAATGCAGTCTATTAAGGTGCCCGCCGGCAATGGACCTCGCCATTTAATCTTTAACAAAGCTGAAGACAGAGCCTATGTGGTCTGTGAACTCTCTGAAACGTTGCTGACTTTGGAAAAGGTTTTAGGCATTTGGAATGTAGTGGAAGAGATTGATGCATTGCCTAATATGGAGAAGGGAGAAGCCGCAGCTGCGATTAAGCTATCGCCTGATGAGCAATTCCTTTATGTGTCATGTCGACACCAATCAAGAATCAGTAGCTTCAAAATCGACTCTGAGACTCAAAGGCTGACTTTCATTGATAGCTACGACACTGAAGGCAAATTCCCAAGAGACTTCCATATAACGAACGATGGGAAATGGCTTATCGCCGCCAACCAGCACTCCAACAACATCACCTCATTCAAGCGAGATAATGAAGATGGGTCTTTGGTTTATACAGGGTACTCTTTAGAGATCGATGCACCGGTTTGTGTGACGCAACAGCGATAGTAGTCATCTGATACAAAAAAGGAGAGCATTCGCTCTCCTTCTTTTCATAAGCAGTCTTAAACGCTCAATTAGAGACCCAAAGCGTATTTCAATACTTGAGCTTTAATCGGGCCTGAATTTTCAGCTAGTTTTAGAGCAGCATTACGTACAAATTTCAGTGGGCCAATGTCGTTGCTGAATGTCTTGTAGAAGAAATCCATGCCACTTTGCATCATTAGATTGTCGCCTCTTCTTATCACTTCATAGCGTCTTGCTACAGACTGGTTCAATTCACCCTTTTCTTTGGTGACATCCAGCAGTACTGATACATCTTTGAAGCCTAAGTTAACACCCTGCCCAGCCAAAGGGTTGATGGTATGCGCAGAGTCTCCGACCAAAATACAGTTATTCTTCGAGTATGATTGAGCATGACGTCGTGTCAGAGGAAAAGAACCCGAATTCAAGACTTTGATATCACCTAACTCTTTAGGAAAGTGAGTAAGTACTTCGTTACGTAGTTTTTCAGGGGCCATTGCTGACAGTTGCTTAATACGCAGTGGAGAATCATACCAAACTAACGAGCCCAGCCCGACTTCTTGACCGTCAGAGGTTAGAGAACACAAAGGCAAAAATGAACGAGGGCCACTTGGTAGAAATTGCTGCCAAGTAATATCTTGCTGAGGTTGTTCTGTTTCTACATTGATAAGCATACAGTGTTGTCGATAATCCCAAGCCGTGATGCCAATTCCAGCTTGTTGGCGAACGGCTGAATTCGCACCATCAGCACCAACCACCCACTTCGCAGACAACTCAGCCCCTGATTGAAGCTTTACGATATTGATTTCACCAAACTCAATCACATCGAGCTTTTCTGGGCATAACAGTTCGAGATTGTCGTAGGCATCAAATTGAGACCATAAACCTAATTGAATGAGTCTGTTCTCAACGATATAGCCCAAACGAGGAAGGTCTAGTGAGGCAGCATCAAATCGAGTACGACACTCTGGGTGCTCCCACGTCTCTAAACGTTTATAAGAACACACTCGCATTGCTGCAATACTTTGCCATGCACCAAGATTTTCAAGCAAATCGACCGATGCTTGAGAAATCGCTGACACACGAATGTCCATCGCTTGCGATTCATCAAAAGCTTGTGGGGCAAAACCTTCGATCACCGCAACACTCAGACCTTGCTTTGCAAAACCGATTGCTGTTGCTGCGCCAACCATGCCGCCACCGACTACTACAATATCGTAACTGTTCATATTTCGTACTTATCAGTTTGATTCTTTGACTGTTTTTGATTGTACTTTTTCATAACTAACTTGTAACCAAAAACCTTATTCGAAAAAAGGGTTATCCCTTATGGCATATGGCGTTAACGATAATAAAAACCACTACATAAGAGATTTGTTCAGACTACTAGTCAGTCGGTTTTGAAACCAGTACAATACGCCGCTTGCCGCTAGAGCCTGTCATAAAATTGAATACCGAATTATGACAAACGGGGCTAGCGGATGAATAATGGGCGATTTGCTCCCTTAAATTAAACTAACGATCGAGCGAACATATAATGAGTAAGAAACTGCTAATTAAAACTTGGGGCTGTCAGATGAATGAATATGATTCATCAAAAATGGCCGACCTGCTTAACGCTGCAAATGGCTATGAGCTAACTGAAGTACCTGAGGAAGCAGACGTACTACTATTGAATACTTGTTCTATCCGCGAAAAAGCGCAAGAAAAAGTATTCCACCAGCTTGGTCGTTGGAAAACGCTTAAAGATAAAAAAGAAGGTGTGGTGATCGGTGTGGGTGGCTGTGTAGCGACTCAAGAAGGTGATCACATTCGTCAACGTGCACCTTACGTAGACGTTATCTTTGGCCCACAAACATTACACCGTTTGCCAGAGATGATTAAATCATCACTGTCTAACGAAAAGCCAGTAATGGATATCTCTTTCCCAGAGATCGAAAAGTTCGATAACCTGCCAGAGCCAAAAGCTGAAGGCGCGACGGCGTTCGTTTCTATCATGGAAGGTTGTTCTAAATACTGTACTTACTGCGTTGTACCATACACACGTGGCGAAGAAGTTAGCCGTCCAATGGATGATGTACTTTTCGAAGTTGCTCAACTTGCAGAGCAAGGCGTACGTGAAGTTAACCTGCTAGGTCAAAACGTAAACGCATACCGCGGTCCAACACACGAAGGCGATATCTGTTCATTCGCAGAACTGCTTCGTCTTGTTGCTTCTATCGACGGTATCGACCGTATTCGTTTCACAACAAGCCACCCGCTTGAGTTTGGTGACGACATCATTGAAGTTTACAAAGACACACCAGAGCTAGTGAGCTTCCTTCACCTACCAGTACAAAGTGGTAGTGACCGTATTCTTACGATGATGAAGCGCCCACATACGGCTATCGAGTACAAATCTATTATCCGTAAACTGCGTAAAGCTCGCCCTGACATTCAAATCAGCTCTGACTTTATTGTTGGTTTCCCTGGTGAGTCTAAGCAAGACTTCGAAGATACAATGAAGCTAATTAAAGACGTTGATTTCGATATGAGCTTCAGCTTTGTTTTCTCTCCACGTCCAGGTACGCCAGCGGCAGATTACCCATGTGATGTACCAGCACAAGAGAAGAAAGATCGTCTGTACGAACTGCAGCAAACGGTAAACACACAAGCTATGCGTTTCTCTCGTCTAATGTTAGGCACAGAGCAACGTATCCTTGTTGAAGGCCCATCAAGAAAGAACCTAATGGAACTTCGCGGCCGTACAGAAAACAGCCGTGTTGTGAACTTCGAAGGTTCTGCAGACCTAATCGGTCAATTCGTAGATGTGAAGATCACTGAGGTTTACACCAACTCACTACGTGGTGAGCTAGTTCGCACAGAAAAAGACATGGGTCTACGCGTTGTTATGACTCCAGCAGAAATGATGGAAAAAACAAAACGTGAAGACGAGCTAGGTGTAGCGACATTTACGCCATAGGCAATACAACTGTTTGAGCACAAAGCGCAAACACAAAGCTTGAAATTACCTAACTAAGTGACCATCTTAGAAATAGGGATATCACCATCAGAAGCCCGGTCTAAATCGGGCTTTTTGCTCTTTGTTTTATTTAAGAGTGAGTGGCACAAAATGAGAGGCTAATTTGAGCAATAAAATCGTTACCTTAGAGATAAATCTAGAACCAGCAGACAACAAGCGCTTGGCAAGTTTATGCGGACCATTTGACGACAACATCAAGCATCTTGAGCGTCGTCTGGGCGTTGAGATTAATTACCGTAGCAACTTTTTCACCATTGTCGGTAAGCCTCACACTACAGCCGCAGCTTTAGACATCATCAAACACCTCTATGTTGAAACGGCTCCAGTTAAAGGCAACATAATCGATATCGAACCAGAGCAAATACATCTGGCGATCACCGAGTCAGGCATTTTGGAGCAACACGTCGAGTCTGAAATTGACTACGGCAAAGAAGTGACCATTAAGACTAAAAAAGGCGTCATCAAACCTCGAACGCCAAACCAAGCACAGTACCTAATGAACATGGTGACTCATGACATCACCTTTGGTATTGGGCCAGCAGGTACAGGTAAAACCTACTTAGCCGTTGCTGCAGCAGTTGATGCACTTGAACGCCAAGAGGTTCGCCGAATCCTACTGACTCGTCCTGCTGTTGAAGCCGGTGAGAAGCTTGGTTTCCTACCGGGTGATTTAAGCCAAAAAGTAGACCCATATTTACGTCCACTTTACGATGCGCTGTTTGAGATGCTTGGCTTTGAGCGAGTTGAGAAGCTGATTGAACGTAACGTAATTGAAGTTGCGCCACTGGCTTACATGCGTGGTCGTACATTGAATGATGCGTTTATCATTCTTGATGAGAGCCAAAACACCACGGTAGAACAGATGAAGATGTTCTTAACCCGTATCGGTTTTAACTCACGCGCTGTGATCACAGGTGATATTACGCAAATCGATTTACCTCGTGGTGCAAAATCAGGCTTACGCCATGCGACTGAAGTGCTCAATGAAGTCGACGACATTAGCTTTAACTTCTTCATGTCTGAAGACGTCGTTCGTCACCCTGTAGTTGCTCGTATCGTCAACGCATACGAGAAGTGGGAAGCAAAAGACCAGAAAGAGCGCAAAGAGTTTGAAAAGCGTAAACGTGAAGAGCGTGAAGCCAAACTTCTTGAGGCTCAGCAGGTAGTTACGACACAATTAGCAACACAAAATAGCTCTGTAATTGCAGAACAAGGTGATAAATAGATGTCTATTGAACTAGACCTGCAATTAGCGGTCGAAAATGAGCAAGGTCTTCCAACTGAGCAAGATATTCAGCTTTGGTTGGACAAGACAATTCCTCAGTTTCAAGAGAACGCTGAGTTGACGGTTCGTATCGTTGATACACAAGAAAGCCACCAGCTCAATCATGAATATCGTGGCAAAGATAAGCCAACTAACGTGTTGTCTTTTCCATTCGAGGCTCCTCCAGGGATCGAGTTAGATCTACTGGGCGACCTCATTATCTGCCGCCAAGTTGTCGAAAAAGAAGCAGAAGAGCAAAGTAAGCCTCTGCTAGCACACTGGGCTCATATGGTTGTACATGGCAGTCTGCATCTGCTAGGTTATGATCATATCGAAGATGATGAAGCTGAAGAGATGGAGTCACTCGAGACAGAAATCATGCAATCTATGGGGTTTGAAGACCCTTACATTCTAGAAAAGTAAATTGATTCTAGTAAAGTAGGTTGCAGAGAAACAATAACTCATCGAACCTGTGATTTTCACAGGAATCTGAGTTGTAACGTGTGCTATCACACTTCTGATAGCGTTATTTTTTGAGAAATCATGAACGAAGGTAACCCCCCCACTTCTGAGGGAAGTAAAAAATCTGAAGGTCCGAGTAGAAAGTCCTTCTTTGAACGCCTAGGCCAACTATTTCAAGGTGAAGTAAAAGATCGCCAAGAGCTCGTAGATGTAATCCGCGACTCAGAAATTAATGACCTAATTGACCACGACACACGCGACATGCTCGAGGGTGTTATGGAAATTTCAGAGATGCGAGTACGCGATATCATGCTGCCTCGCTCTCAAATGGTTACAGTTGAACGCACAGATGATCTAGATACATTGATTGCGCTCATTACTGATGCTCAACACTCTCGCTACCCAGTGATCAGTGAAGATAAAGACCATGTTGAAGGCATTCTATTAGCGAAGGACCTACTTAAGTATTTGGGTTCAGAAAGTGCTCCATTTGATATCGAACAAGTGATTCGCCCTGTCGTGGTTGTTCCTGAAAGTAAGCGAGTTGATCGCCTGCTTAAGGAGTTCCAAGAAGAGCGTTACCACATGTCTATCGTTGTCGATGAGTTTGGTGGAGTTTCTGGCCTGGTAACCATTGAAGATATCCTCGAAGAAATCGTTGGTGAAATTGAAGACGAGTTCGACGATGAAGAAGAGCTAGATATTCGTAAGCTGAGTAAGCATACCTTCTCTGTAAAAGCTTTAACCACTATTGAAGAGTTCAACGATACGTTTAACACTGCCTTTAGTGACGACGAAGTGGATACGGTAGGCGGCATGGTTATGACAGCACTCGGCCACCTGCCGGTTCGTGGCGAAATTGTAGAAATCGAAAACTACCATTTCAAAATAACATCAGCAGATAACCGTCGTGTGATTCAGCTACAGGTAACCATTCCTGACGAACAGCCTCTTCCGACTATCGAAGAATAACAACTTCTCTCTAAAGAGATGACAGAAATTAGATGACTAATACCTTTATTCATCGCCTATTACGGCCGCTTGCGGCCGTTTTTGTTGGCGCTATAACCACCCTTTCATTCGCTCCATACTCTATATGGCCTCTTGCTATTCTCAGCCCAGCTTTGTTGCTGTTACTGATCCACAACCGCTCTCCTAAAAGTGCGCTTTGGATTGGCTACGCATGGGGTTTAGGTCAATTCACCACAGGTATCAGCTGGGTATACGTCAGCATTGATGGTTTTGGCGGCATGCCACTGGCAGCCAACCTATTTTTGATGGCATTGCTTGTTGGCTACCTAGCCGTTTATTCAGGGCTATTTACCTGGGGTTTGAATAAATTCTTCCCTGCCAATAACCTAAGCCGCTTTTTCCTCGCAGCTCCTGCATTGTGGTTAGTCAGCGATTGGCTGCGTGGATGGGTAATGACGGGCTTCCCTTGGCTTTGGTTAGGCTACAGCCAAATCGATTCGCCATTAGGTTCATTTGCACCGATTGGCGGCGTAGATCTAGTAACTTTAGCGATCATTGTTTCAGCCTCTGCATTCACTTGTGCGATTGTTAACCGAGCTTGGAGCATCGCTCTCATTCCCGCCGTCGTATTTAGTGCAGGCTTTGGTATTCGCAACATCGACTGGGTCACGCCGAACCCTGAAAAAACCACGTCAGTCGTCTTAATCCAAGGCAACGTCGATCAAGACAGTAAATGGCTGCCGAGTCATCGCTGGCCGACCATGATGAAGTACACCGACCTAAGCAGAGAAAACTGGGGAGCGGATATCATCATCTGGCCTGAAGCGGCTATTCCAGCATTCGAAGTTGAGATCCCATCTTTCCTACGTAACTTGGATAGCGCAGCGAAGATGAACAACAGTTCGATCATTACCGGTGTGCTGAATCAGTCTGAAGATAAGAAATACTACAACAGTGTTCTTTCTCTCGGTGTGAATCCATACGGTGAGTACAGCTACGATCCAGACGAACGCTACCATAAACACCACCTGTTACCATTTGGTGAGTTTGTGCCGTTTGAAGATATCTTGCGTCCATTAGCACCTTTCTTTAACTTGCCAATGTCATCATTTAGCCGTGGCGACTTTGTTCAACCAAACATAGTGGCAAATGGTCGTCACTTAGCGCCGGCACTGTGTTATGAGATCATCTTTAATGATCAAGTTAGACAGAACGTAACCGACGAGACTGACTTTATTTTAACGCTCTCTAACGATGCGTGGTTTGGTCGTTCGATTGGCCCTCTGCAACATATGGAAATTGCACAGATGCGTGCTCTGGAGCTTGGTAAGCCGGTTATTCGCTCGACCAACAACGGTGTGACGGCAGTTACTGATTACAAAGGCAATATAATCAAGCAAGTGCCTCAGTTTGAAACGGCAGTGTTAAAAGCTGAACTCATTTCAACGGATGGTCAAACGCCTTATCACACAGTAGGTACTTGGCCACTGTATATCTGGGCGATGCTCAGCTTGGTGATTGGTTGGGTAATTAGAAAGCCAAAAAGCTAGATTCGACGAAAAGTGATTTGAGGGTTGACTGATCGGGTCAACCCTTTTTCATTGCTGTGGTTTTGCGTTGATACGCTATGGTTCAGAAGCTTACGGTTTAAGGGCTTTACGACTAAACCCTTTAGAACCACATTTAATGCATGGAATGATATTGGTTGGGTGGTTATATTCGGTTTGGTGACCACACTCGTCACATACTAAGGTTCCCAAGCCAATGACTTCACCCGCTTGATACAAGCCTTGGTGTTCTAAGTCTTGGAACAGTTCAACCCATTCCACCTTAGTACGATCAGTAATATCCAACAGCCCTTGCCAAATAGAGTCCGCAATCATCAAATAGAATGGACCGCTTTTACTCTCTTCATAGCTTTCGGAAAACTCTTTTAAGTCCGACTTCACGTAGGCAGAGATCAATGAAAGCTCATCTTTAGTCATATCATTAGCTGCTTTCGCAAACTTGCCCGACGTTTCGATTTTGTTGTTGAGCTCTTCAGGGCTATGCTTCAGCGTTTCAATCACCTCTTCGACGACTTCTTCATAGAGCGCTTTTTTCTTCGGCATAACAACCTCCTTAAGATAACCAACCTTTTAGTGAGCAAACGGATGCGCTGCAATGCACTCCCGCTTACAAACAAATGCAATTCATACTCTTAAGTATAGTTGCCCTGCGAAATTCAGTGAAAATTACACAATCTACTAAGCGGCAACTGCAAGTATGAAGGGTATAACTATTGTTGTACTCAGCTCCTTTAGGTATTCTATGACGATCTGTAAGATTCTGTTCTAACCGAACTCACAAATTCCAAGATAACCGGATACCATCGATGCAAGAACAATATAACCCGCAAGAGATTGAACAAAAGGTTCAACAACACTGGGATAACAGCGAGACTTTCGTTGTAAGTGAAGACCCAAACAAAGAAAAATTCTACTGTCTTTCTATGTTCCCTTACCCAAGTGGCCGACTGCACATGGGTCACGTGCGTAACTACACCATCGGTGATGTGGTATCTCGTTTCCAACGTCTACAAGGCAAAAACGTAATGCAGCCAATTGGTTGGGATGCATTCGGCCTACCTGCAGAAAACGCCGCTGTTAAAAACAATACAGCACCTGCACCATGGACTTACGAAAACATTGAGTACATGAAGAACCAGCTTAAGCTTCTAGGCTTTGGTTACGACTGGAACCGTGAATTCGCAACGTGTACTCCAGAGTACTACCGTTGGGAACAAGAGTTCTTCACTAAGCTTTACGAAAAAGGCCTGGTTTACAAGAAGACATCTTCAGTGAACTGGTGTCCAAACGACCAAACAGTACTGGCAAATGAGCAAGTAGAAGACGGTTGTTGCTGGCGTTGTGACACTCCAGTAGAGCAAAAGAAAATTCCACAGTGGTTTATTAAAATCACTGAGTACGCTCAAGAGCTACTAGACGATCTAGACAACCTTGAAGGTTGGCCTGAAATGGTTAAGACCATGCAGCGCAACTGGATCGGCCGCTCTGAAGGTGTTGAGCTATCTTTCGCTGTTAACGGCGAAGAAGCACCATTAGAAGTGTACACAACACGTCCAGATACACTAATGGGTGTTTCTTACGTTGGTATCGCTGCAGGTCACCCTCTTGCAGAGAAAGCATCGAAGAACAACCCAGAGCTTGCTGCATTCGTTGAAGAGTGTCGTAACACTAAAGTTGCTGAAGCTGAACTCGCAACGATGGAAAAGAAAGGTATGGATACTGGCCTAACGGCTATCCACCCTCTTAACGGTCGTGTTGTTCCTGTATACGTAGCAAACTTCGTACTTATGGATTACGGCACAGGTGCGGTAATGGCGGTTCCTGCTCACGATCAACGTGACTACGAGTTCGCAACTAAGTACGGCATCGATATCATCCCAGTAATCAAACCTGAAGATGGTTCTGAACTAGACGTGTCTGAAGCGGCTTACACTGAAAAAGGTGTACTGTTTGATTCTGGTGAATTCGATGGTCTTGCGTTCCCAGAAGCATTCGATGCAATTGCTGCGAAGCTTGAAGCTGAAGGCAAAGGTAAGAAGACAGTAAACTTCCGTCTACGTGACTGGGGTGTATCTCGTCAACGTTACTGGGGCGCTCCAATCCCAATGGTAACCACTGAAGACGGTGAAGTTCACCCAGTACCAGCAGACCAACTGCCAGTCATTCTTCCTGAAGATGTAGTAATGGATGGCGTAACGAGCCCAATCAAGGCTGACAAGTCTTGGGCTGAAACAACATTCAACGGCGAACCCGCTCTACGTGAGACTGACACGTTCGATACGTTTATGGAGTCTTCTTGGTACTACGCACGTTACTGTTCACCGCAAGCAGACGACATTCTAGATCCAGAGAAAGCAAACTACTGGCTACCAGTTGACCAATACGTTGGTGGTATCGAGCACGCTTGTATGCACCTGCTTTACTCTCGTTTCTTCCATAAGCTTCTACGTGATGCTGGCTACGTGACGTCTGATGAACCGTTCAAGCAACTACTATGTCAAGGCATGGTTCTGGCTGACGCGTTCTATCACGAAAACGAAAAAGGCACCAAAGAGTGGATTGCACCGACTGACGTAACGGTTGAACGTGACGGTAAAGGTCGCATCGAAAAAGCAGTCGACGATCAAGGTCGTGAAGTTGAACACTCAGGCATGATCAAAATGTCTAAGTCTAAGAACAACGGTATCGACCCACAAGAGATGGTAGACAAGTACGGCGCTGATACAGTACGTCTATTCATGATGTTTGCATCACCTGCAGACATGACGCTTGAGTGGCAAGAGTCTGGCGTTGAAGGGGCTAACCGCTTCCTTAAACGTGTTTGGAAATTGGTTCACGCTCACTCTTCTAAGGGTGCTGCTGAATCTGTTGATGCTTCTGCGCTATCTGGCGACCAAAAAGCACTTCGTCGTGATATCCATAAAACTATCGCGAAAGTAACGGACGATATTGGCCGTCGCCAAACGTTCAACACGGCAATCGCTGCAATCATGGAACTGATGAACAAGCTGGCGAAAGCACCTCAAGAATCTGCACAAGACCGTGCAATCCTTGACGAAGCGCTAAAAGCGGTAGTACGCATGCTTTACCCAATGACTCCACACATCTCTTACGAAATGTGGATTGCACTTGGTGAATCAAACATAGACTCAGCAACATGGCCAACTTTCGATGAGAAAGCGCTAGTTGAAGACGAGAAAACTATCGTTGTTATGATCAACGGTAAGCTACGTGCGAAACTAACCGTTGCTGCTGATGCAACAGAAGAGCAAGTTCGTGAGCTTGGTCTAAACGATGAGAACGCTAAGAAGTTCCTAGATGGCTTAACTATCCGTAAAGTTATCTTCGTACCAGGTAAGCTTCTAAACATCGTTGCTAACTAATTTCGTTAGCACAATGCAATTGCTAAAGAATTAACGAACTTAATTCATCAAAAGCAGTCTGTAGACAGGGTAGCTAATTGCCCTGTCTACTTATTTAAGCGCTTTAGACTTGAGCCTAACCACTCAAACGAACTAAAGCCTTTAAATAAGTATTCTACCTTCATGAGAGCCATCAAATAATGCGCCTGATTTCACTATCTTCATTGAAAGTTACTGTTGTTGTTTTAACCGTCAGCCTATTAAGTGCCTGTGGTTTCCACCTACGTGGTGATTACTCCGTACCAGAAGAACTCAACAAGATCTCCGTAACCAGTTACGACCAATACAGTACGTTTACACGTATGATGAAAGGTCAACTGCGCATGAATGATGTAGAAATTGTGCCACCGGCTGAGAATACACCTAACCTGCATATTATTAGTGAGAGCGTAGGTGAGCGAACTCTGTCTCTATACCAAAACACTCGTGCAGCAGAGAAAGAACTGACATTCCGCGCTTCATACCGCGTAACTGTCCCGGATCTAGGCTCAAAGACGTTCTCAACCAGCGTAACCCGTAGTTACCTAGATAACCCGCTAACTGCACTTGCGAAGTCGGTTGAACGAGACATGATCGAAGATGAGATGCGTAAGTTGGCAACAAGCCAAATCCTTCGTCAGATGGCTCGTCTAAAAGCGAACATTGCAGCTGATAGCATGGACCTAGATGCACTAGAGCACGTTCAAGTGAAAGAACTCGAAAAGCAATACAACATCAAGAATGTTGAGATTGACGACGTTGAAATCGAACCAAGCACAGAACAACAACCAGAGCTCAGCGAATCTGCTCAATAATAGGTTTATTTGATGCGTATTTTTGCTGACCGCTTACCAGAACAGCTTGCTAAACAACTGAGCAACGTTTACCTGATCTTTGGTAATGAGCCACTGCTATTACAAGAAAGCAGAGAAGCGATTCAAAAAGCGGCTAAACAACAAGGTTTCGAGGAACGTCACCGCTTTGCGATTGATAACAGTATGAACTGGAACCAAGTCTATGACTGTACTCAAGCGCTAAGCCTGTTTTCTAGCCGTCAAATCATTGAGCTTGAGTTGCCAGAGTCAGGCGTCAATGCCGCAATAGCCAAAGAACTGTTGGCTATCTCTGAGCATATCCACAACGATATCTTGCTAATTCTTGTTGGCACCAAACTGACAAAAGCTCAAGAAAACGCTAAATGGTTCAAGGCACTCTCTAGCCAAGGGCATTGGGTAAGTTGCCTGACGCCTGATGTCAGCAGGCTACCTCAATTTGTTCAAGCACGCTGCCGTCAAGTCGGGTTGTCGCCAGATCCTGAAGCTATTCAGATGCTGGCGCAATGGCATGAGGGTAACTTGTTTGCACTCACCCAAAGCCTCGAAAAACTGGCACTTCAATATCCAGATGGAAAGCTAACCTTAGTGCGCTTAGAAGAATCGCTGAGCCGCCACAACCACTTCACTCCATTCCATTGGAGTGATGCCCTATTGGCAGGGAAAGGAAATCGAGCACAACGAATCCTGCGTCAGCTAGAAGCTGAAGGTGTCGAACCCGTCATTTTATTACGTAGCATACAACGAGAGCTTGCTCTGCTATTACAAATGCAGCAACAAATGAAACAGATGCCGATTGGTCAGGTATTCGAAAAACACCGTATCTGGCAATCTAAAAAGCCTCTTTATAACGCCGCGCTAACAAGAGTTTCGATTTCTCAATTACACTCTTTGTTCGCGTTGCTCACTCAAGCTGAATTGATGACAAAAACTCAATATGAGCAGTCGCCTTGGCCACTAATTCATCAGTTAAGCGTAGAGTTTTGTATCCCTTCAGCTTCAATACCATTTCACGCATAAAAGCGTGGTATATTCTAGGGTCGACAGCCCCTAAAAAGCTAAATTCAGATTAAAGGAACACCCCGTGTTACGTGAAGAACTAAAAGATTTTCTTGCAGACAAAGCCGACGACATGAAAGCAGAATCGATTGTGACTATCGATGTAGAAGGCAAATCAAGCGTTACTGATTACATGATTGTTTGTACAGGTACCTCTAAGCGCCATGTTGCTTCTATTGCACAGCATGTTGCTGATGAAGTACGTAAAGCAGGTATGCAGCCACTAGGCATGGACGGCCAGCAAGAAGGTGAATGGGTTGTTCTAGATATGGGCACAAGCATGCTTCACGTTATGCAAGAAGAACACCGTGAACTGTACCAACTAGAAAAACTTTGGGGCTAAGCTTTGAAGATCCAGTTAATCGCAGTTGGCACAAAAATGCCAAAGTGGGTTGAAGAAGGCTTTAAAGAATATAAACGCCGCTTCCCTCATGATATGCCATTAGAGCTCATTGAAATTACTGCGGGAAAGCGCGGTAAAAATGCGGATATTGCACGCATTCTTCAAAAAGAAGGCGAAGCGATGTTGGCAGCGGTTCCAAAAGGCAACCGCATTGTCACGCTTGATATCCCAGGTAAAAAGTGGGACACATCACAACTGGCAGAGCAATTGGAAAGTTGGAAGTTGGATGGACGCGACGTTTCTATCCTTATCGGCGGGCCTGAAGGATTAGCACCTGCATGTAAAGCGGCTGCAGACCAAAGTTGGTCTCTGTCTGCGCTTACTCTCCCTCACCCATTAGTACGCGTTATCATGGCTGAAAGCTTGTATCGAGCTTGGAGCATCACTGCTAACCACCCTTATCATCGAGAATAAGCGTTAATGTTACGTAAACGTAGCCAAATCCGTGATTACAAAGCAGAAGCACGACTATTTACTAATCGTGCTTTTGTTGCGTTTGCGGGGATCATAGTCATGATATCGATGTTGGTTGTTAATCTGTACAACATTCAGGTCAATCAATATCAAGACTATAAAACCCGCTCTAACGATAACCGTATCAAGGTCGTTCCAATCGCCCCTAACCGTGGTTTGATTTACGATCGTAATGGTGTACTTCTTGCCGAAAATCGCCCGGTTTTCAACCTAGAAATCACGCCAGAAAAAATCAAAGATATGGATGACACGCTCGTCCGTCTACAAGAATTAATCGAGATCCCGCCAGAGCGCATTGAACTATTTGATCGTGATCGTCGCAATTCACGACGCTTCAAGTCAGTACCTATTCTGAATCAGCTTACCGAAGAACAAGTTGCGATCTTCTCTGTAAATCAACATAAGTTCCCAGGCGTTGAAGTTACAGGTACGCTAAAACGTTTCTACCCTTATGGTGATGTGTTAACTCACGTGATTGGCTACGTATCGCGCATCAATGACCGTGATATGCAGCGCCTGGTTCGCGAAGAGAAAGACGCCAATTACCAAGCCACTCGCGACATCGGTAAACTTGGTATTGAGCGCTACTACGAAGACATGCTTCACGGTACCGCTGGCTATCAAGAAGTCGAAGTTAACAGCCGTGGACGAGTGATCCGTACTCTAAAATTTGTACCGTCGGTTCCGGGTAAAGATATCGTGCTCAACTTGGATATCAAGCTACAACTATACGTACATAAGTTACTGGATGGCCGCCGTGGCTCAGCTATCGTTCTCGACCCGAAAGACAATGGCGTGTTAGCCATGGTATCTAGCCCAAGCTACGACCCAAATGCATTCGTACATGGTATTTCGTCTAAAGGTTATAACGCCCTGCTTCAAGACAAAGACCGCCCTTTGGTTAACCGTGCAACGCTAGGTATTTACCCACCAGCATCGACGATCAAGCCATTCATTGCTGTTGCGGCTCTGCAAGAAGGTGTGATTACACCTAATACAACGCGTAATGACCCAGGTTATTGGAAGATCCCTAATTCAAAAACAAGACCATTCCGTGACTGGTTGCGTTGGGGACACGGGGTCGTTGATATAGAGAAAGCGATTGAAGAGTCAGTGGATACTTTCTTTTACCAAATTGCTTATGATCTCGGCATTGATCGCATATCCAAATGGATGATGATGTTCGGCTTTGGTGATTATACTGGCATCGATATTTATGAAGAAAGCAAAGCCAATATGCCAACTCGTGATTGGAAGATGGCAAGACACCGTGTGCCTTGGTACCAAGGTGACACCATCCCAGTTGGTATTGGCCAAGGCTACTGGACTGCAACACCCATGCAGATTGCAAAAGCCACATCAGTTTTGGTCAATGAAGGTGAAGTAACCGCACCTCACCTACTTCGTTCAACCATTGATAACGGTCGTCCATTCGATGAACAAATCATGTCGGACATTGAAACTTACCCACCGCTAACCGGGGTTAAGAAGAAGTATTGGGATATCGCTCAGGAAGGTATGAGGCTGGCTAACCACGGTAAGAAAGGTACGGCAAGACGTTCATTCCAGAAGATGTCTTACCAAACCGCTGGTAAATCGGGTACCGCACAGGTATTCGGCTTAAAAGAAGATGAAGAGTACAACGCGGATGAAATCGCAGAGCACTTACGCGATCACGCCCTCTTTACGGGTTACGCGCCTTTTGAAGATCCTGAAGCCGTCGTGACTATCGTTCTAGAGAACGCAGGTGGCGGTTCTTCTAACGGCGGCCCAGTAGTAAGAAGGATTTTAGACCATATTATCCTTGCAGAAGATTATCAAAGTGAGCCAATTAAATAATGAAACTTGATCCTTCAACTGGACGAAATAGAGCCCTATTCGAAAGGCTGCATATCGACCTGCCGCTTTTGCTTGGCATTCTGGTTTTAATGGGCTTTGCCCTGCTGATCATGTACAGCGCAAGCGGACAAAGCCTTGCGATGATGGACCGCCAGGCGATGCGCATGGCTCTGTCTTTAGGTGTGATGATCTTCCTAGCGCAAATCTCACCTCGTACTTATGAAACCTTGGCACCACTGCTATTTGTAGGTGGTGTCATCTTGCTATTGGGCGTGTTGTTCTTTGGTGAAGCCTCTAAAGGCGCCCAGCGTTGGTTAAACTTCGGCTTTGTTCGATTCCAACCGTCAGAGCTATTAAAGCTCGCGGTGCCTTTGATGCTGGCACGATTTATCGGTAAGCGCTCACTTCCACCAACATTCCAAACATTAGCGATCTCGCTAGTGATGGTGTTTGTACCGACGATTCTAATCGCAAAGCAGCCTGACCTAGGTACATCTATCCTTATCGCCGCATCTGGTATCTTCGTGATATTCCTGGCTGGTATCAGTTGGAAAATCATTGCTAGCGCCGCAATCGCATTAGGGGCATTTATCCCAATCCTATGGTTCTTCTTGATGCGTGAATATCAAAAAGTGCGTGTTAGAACCCTTTTTGATCCTGAATCAGATCCATTAGGTGCGGGTTACCACATCATTCAAAGTAAGATTGCGATAGGTTCGGGTGGTATATCAGGAAAAGGTTGGTTGCAAGGCACTCAATCTCAACTAGAGTTCATCCCAGAGCGTCATACTGACTTCATTTTTGCGGTCATCGCCGAAGAATGGGGCATGATCGGTATCTTGTTCTTGCTTGCGATCTACCTGTTTATTATTGGACGTGGCTTAGTGCTTGCGAGCCAAGCTCAAACCGCATTCGGTCGAATGATGGGCGGAAGTATTGTACTGAGCTTCTTCGTTTATATTTTTGTAAACATTGGCATGGTAAGTGGCATCCTACCTGTAGTTGGTGTTCCTCTTCCTCTAGTCAGTTATGGCGGTACTTCAATGGTTACCCTTATGGCTGGTTTTGGTATTTTAATGTCGATACATACACACAGAAAAGCATTCTCAAAGGCGACCTAATCGATGTCTATTACAACGTTTCAAAAAAAAGCATCCTTGGTTGAAGAGCTGCCAATCAAAAAAATAGTCTCTATCTTGGGGCTAGCGATTTTAATCAATGGTTGTTCTTCAAAGCAGCCAACAGGCCGCTACGATATTGATTCAGATATTGCACCAGACGCACCGATTTCGGTAGAGCATTTAGAAGATGCTCACCCTCAGTATGAACCTTATAGTTTAGGTGGTAATACGGATTACACTCTGCGTGGCGAAGACTACAAGATCGTAAAAAAGACCGAAGGGTTTACTGAGAAAGGCAAGGCCTCTTGGTACGGTAAGAAATTTCATGGTCACTTAACGTCTAACGGCGAGATCTACGACATGTATTCGATGTCAGCAGCTCACAAAACATTGCCAATTCCAAGCTATGTAAAAGTGACGAATACCGACAATAACAAAACCACTATTGTTCGTATCAATGACCGTGGCCCATTCCATGAAGGCCGAATCATTGACCTTAGTTATGCGGCAGCTTATAAGCTCGATGTACTGAGAACCGGCACGGCAAATGTTGAGATTGAAGTCATTACTGTGGCTATGCCAACCGACGCAAATAAAAAGGCCGCTTTACCGCAATTTATCATTCAAGTCGCAACATCTCCGCATGAAGATAGAACCGAGAAGTTAGCTAAAGATCTAGCCGAAAAGCTAGAAGTAGCAACGTTCTTGCAGCCAAATGATGACAACTACCGTCTGATGATTGGGCCATTTCATGACTATGCTCTGACTCAAGAAAAATTAGAACAAGTTAAGCTAATGGGTTACCCGTCAGCTTATATAAAAAAACACACCCTAACTCGCTAATTAATCTAACAGTTACTTCTGGTAATCAGCGCTCTGGTGTGACAGAGTGATTCTGTTAATATATGAATAGTTCACCAAATAATTGCATTCAAAATGATTAAATCTAATAAACTTGTTAAATCGATTTTTGCTACTTCTGTTGCTCTTTCTGCAACGATAGCTACATCGTCATTCGCCGCTCCTATTGTTGTTCCTGATGCACCTCAAATCGCCGCTAAAGGTTTTGTTCTGATGGATTACCATTCAGGCAAAGTACTAGCAGAGAAAGAGATGAATACTCAGCTTTCTCCAGCAAGTTTAACCAAGATGATGACGAGCTACGTAATTGGCCAAGAGCTAGAACGTGGCAACATCAACTTAAACGACGATGTTGTAATCAGTGAAAATGCTTGGGCTAAAAACTTCCCAGATTCATCTAAGATGTTCGTTGAAGTAGGTACAACGGTTAAAGTTGAAGAACTGAACCGCGGTATCATTGTTCAGTCAGGTAACGATGCTTGTGTTGCGATGGCTGAACACATCGCCGGATCTGAAGATGCATTCGTTGACCTAATGAACGCATGGGCAAGCTCTATCGGCATGAAAGACACGCACTTCGCTAACGTGCACGGTCTAGACAACCCGAACCTATACTCAACGCCTTACGATATGGCGCTACTTGGTCAGGCGCTGATTCGCGACGTACCAGACGAGTACCGTATCTACTCACAGAAGAAATTCACTTACAACGGCATCACCCAGTACAACCGTAACGGTCTGTTATGGGATAAGAGCATGAACGTTGATGGCATCAAAACGGGCCACACAAGCAATGCAGGTTACAGCCTAGTAAGCTCAGCGACCGAAGGCAAAATGCGCCTAGTTGCTGTAGTTATGGGTACCAAGAATGCTAATGCTCGTAAGACAGAAAGTAAAAAGCTGCTTAGCTACGGCTTCCGCTTCTTCGAAACAGTGGCACCACACACAGCGGGTGAAACCTTCGTAGAAGAGAAGATCTGGATGGGCAGTAAAGACACCGTTGCACTGGGTGTCGACGAAGATACTTTCGTTACGCTACCTCGTGGTCAAGCTAAGAACCTGAAGGCAAGCTTCGTTCTTGAGAAAGAGCTAGAAGCGCCAATCAGCAAAGGCGATGTGGTTGGTAAACTATTCTACCAAGTCGACGGTGAAGACGTTGCTGAATACCCACTACTAGCACTTGAAGATGTAGACCAAGGCAGCCTATTCAGCCGCCTATGGGACTACCTAGTTCTTCTGTTCAAGGGTTTATTCTAAACCAGCCAAAGGTTTGTTCTAGGTAAAACCTAAGCTTGTTGTATAGTTAACCTAATGAGTAAGTTCATGATTTACTCATTAGCGAACCAAAAGCCGCCATGTGCGGCTTTTGTTGATCTTGAGTTCGGCGATATTTACACGTAATATTCCGCATTATTACTCGTGTCTGTTGACCGAACACGCTTTTTATCGACATTTCGCCAATTTGCGAGAGTCTAGCCTTTTGGAGCTAATCATGAACATCAATTCTGATGCAAAACTAAAAGACCTCTTAGAGTTCCCTTGTTCATTCACTTACAAAGTAATGGGCCACGCTAAGCCAGAACTGACTGAGCTAGTACTAGAAGTGATCCAGCGTCATGCTCCTGGTGACTACAGCCCAACGCTAAAACCAAGTGCGAAAGGTAACTACCACTCTGTTTCTATCAATATTACTGCGACTTCAATTGAGCAAGTAGAAACTCTTTATAAAGAACTGGGCGAGATCGAAATCGTTCGTATGGTTCTGTAATCTCCGATTACACATGAAAAACAGCGGCTTATTGCCGCTGTTTTTGTTTAAAGCACCCTATCTAGCTCAAATTCATTCAACTTAATTTTCAATAAATACAAAGAAAGTTGAAAAACCTTGCAGTCCGTCTGTAGTTAGAATCATGTTTCGCGTTTATAATGCGTTCACTTTATTAATCCTTGAGGGAGTGCAGCTTTGCAAAATAAGCTAATCGTAAAAAAATTAGGCCGTCAGGATTACGAACCTGTATGGAAAGCCATGCATAAGTTCACAGACGAACGCACGGAAGAAGACGTAGACCAAGTTTGGTTGGTTGAACACAACCCTGTCTTCACTCAAGGACAAGCAGGTAAAGCTGAGCATGTATTAAATGCCGGTGATATCCCTGTAATACAAAGCGATCGCGGTGGCCAAGTGACTTATCACGGCCCAGGCCAATTAGTGGCTTACTTTCTGATTAACATCCGCCGCAAGAAATTCGGAGTGCGTGATTTGGTGACTCATATCGAGAACCTCGTAATCAATACTCTGAAAGCTTACAATATAGATTCAGCTGCCCGACCTGACGCTCCTGGTGTTTATGTCGATGGCAAGAAAATCTGTTCACTCGGATTACGTATTCGACGTGGCTGCTCGTTCCACGGGCTAGCACTCAACGTCGATATGGACCTGTCTCCATTCCTACGTATTAACCCATGTGGTTACCAAGGTATGGAAATGGCGCAGGTAAGCCAACTCGGCGGACCAAGTGAACTAGAAAACGTTGAGCAACAGTTAATACAAGAGCTCGTAGAGCTACTCGGCTATGACCAAGTAGACATTCAAGCCACCAGTAACATTACAGCAGAAGCATAAAATCATGAGCAAACCAATCCAAATGGAAAAAGGCGTTAAATATCGTGACGCTGACAAAATGGCATTAATTCCCGTAAAGAATATGCCTGCTGAACAGAAAGAAGTTCTACGTAAGCCTGAATGGATGAAGATTAAACTTCCTTCAGACAGTCATCGTATTCAAGAAATCAAATCAGCAATGCGTAAAAACAACCTGCACTCAGTTTGTGAAGAAGCGTCTTGCCCTAACCTAGCCGAGTGTTTCAACCACGGTACGGCAACGTTTATGATTCTTGGCGCTATCTGTACTCGTCGCTGCCCGTTCTGTGATGTTGCCCATGGTCGTCCTGTTGCTCCTGAAGCTGAAGAGCCGAAGAAACTGGCTAAGACGATTAAAGACATGAAACTGAAGTACGTTGTAATCACTTCAGTTGACCGTGATGACTTGCGTGACGGCGGTGCTCAGCACTTTGCTGACTGTAACCGTGAGATTCGCGAACTAAACCCAAATATTCGTATCGAAACACTGGTTCCAGACTTCCGCGGTCGTATGGACGTTGCGCTTGACCTAATGAAAGACAACCCGCCAGATGTTTTCAACCACAACCTAGAGACAGCGCCACGTCTATACCGTAAAGCGCGTCCAGGTGCGAACTACAAGTGGTCTCTTGATCTACTGAAGAAATTCAAAGAGCAGCACCCTGATATCCCAACAAAATCAGGTGTGATGATGGGTCTTGGCGAGACAAAAGAAGAGATCGTTCAAGTACTGAAAGACCTTCGCGAACATGGTGTGACTATGCTGACACTAGGTCAATACCTAGCACCAAGCCGTCACCACTTACCAGTAGAACGCTACGTGCCGCCTTCTGAGTTCGATGAGCTGAAAGAGATTGCTCTAGAGCTAGGCTTTACTCACGCAGCGTGTGGCCCGTTTGTACGTTCTTCTTACCATGCGGACTTGCAAGCTCAAGGTATGGAAATTAAGTAATCACGATTGCTTAACGAACAATGCAAAGGCGCTGAATATTATGTTCAGCGCCTTTTTTCTATCTTGTTCGTGCCACTATAGCTTTATATTTCGTGCCACTAAGCTTTATATAAAAACAACAAAGCCACTCTTTATGAGTGGCTTTGTGCTTAATATTTCAAGTTCAGAGGAGGTAATTTCAAAAAGCCCAGATAGGGTTCTGCATTAACCGAAAGATGCCCAGATAACCGTTGCTACCAAAATTGGGCACACAAACTTCACATACATTGGCCAAACCTTACCAAACCAACCAAGTTGAAAATCAGGACTGCCTTGTTCAAGCTCTTTCACTTTTGAAGCTCGGCTCCATACCCAACCACCAAACACACAGAACATCAGTGCAGCGACTGGTTGAAGATACTGAGTTGCAATCATCGCTACCATGCCAAACATCGCAGCAAAGTTGTAAACAATCACCACACTAAACAGCGCGATAGCACCACCAATCACCCAGCTTGTTGGCGTTCGTCTAGTATTGAAACGCTCACTCACTAGCGCAACCGGGCCTTCAAGCATCGAAATCGAAGAAGTCAGTGCAGCAATCGTTAGTAGTAAAAAGAACACAATCGCAAAGATCTGTCCAAGCACACCTAAACTATCAAACATCAACGGCAAAACCGTGAATACTAGAGTGTCAGAGCTTAATAGTGAGCCGTCTTCAGCGTAGATTTGAACGCCTTTTTGCATCGCAACAAACATTGCTGGCATCACCACTAATCCAGCAATAAAAGCGACAGCAGTATCCACCAGAGTTACGTTCATCGCCATTTTTGGTAGGTTCTCTTTCTTGCTTAAGTAAGAGCCATAAACCAACATCGAGCAACCGCCAATAGTGAGTGAGAAGAACCCCTGTCCCATTGCCGCCAGAATCAGTTTTCTATCCCACACTTTCTCAAAGTCTGGAATAAGGTAATGTTTTAGGCCTTCCATCGCGCCAGATTGCGTCATGATGTAAACAAACAATAAGCCAAATAAAACAAACAGCGCAGGCATCAAACGAGTCGACCACTTCTCGATGCCTTGCTTAACACCGCCCTGCACAATCAAGATAGTCAGTACATAGAACGCGACGGTACCAAATACGTTGCGCTCAACACTGAAGCCCTTAAACCAATCAGCAATCGCTTCTAGGCCGATAAGATCCGCGACCGCACCAATTAGGAAACAGATCAACCAGCCACCAACAATACTGTAAAACGCCAACACTGCGCTTGGTACACTCAGTCCAACCCAACCGACAAACTCACCGACTTTCTTACCCAAAGGGTTTGTCGTCAAAGATCGCATGCTATCAACTGGGTTTGCTTGGCCGTGACGGCCTATAGCCATCTCAACCACCAACATAGGGAAAGCAACCACGAAGATCATGATCAAATAGACTAAAAGGAAAGCGCCACCACCGTTGCTAGCAACTTGAGTCGGGAAACCCCAAATATTACCCAAGCCAACCGCTGCACCAGCCGCTGCTAAAATAAAACCTAAACGAGAGCTAAAGTGCTCTCTTGAAGAGGAAGATTGTTGGTCCATATCGCCCGCATTAAAAATCAGTGAACTAGTTGAGAAGTACAGTAATAAAAAGCAATGATAGGCACAACCAATAAATGAACAATTCTCTGATTTTTACAATCAATGCGCTATTTAGAACAACAAAATTAACAAAAAACCAGTCTTATCGTTCAATTATAAGCAACAAAGCGAAGCAGTAGGCTTAAGAAGGAAATGGATTGAATTGAGATAAATACTCGCCGTGTGGTTCCATTTATACAAACAAAAAGAGCACCGACCGGTGCTCTTACTATTCATCACTAGACTCGAATTAAATTGTGAAGACTTGGTAATCTTTTAAGTTCGGAATGATTTCATGCAGTTCTTGCTCTTGTTCTGCCATCTCATCAAGTGAATCACAGAACTCATTCGCTTCCTCCTGTACTTGTTGAGAGTGTTCTTTCATTCGCTCTTCAACTTTCAGCTTTAATTCAGCCATACTGTCAGCCAGTTCAGTCAGGTTTAGGCCACCGTCTTGTTTCATTTTTTCTGACATCGCATTAAAAGCGCTAGAGATAAATTCTTGGTTAAAGATTTCTTTCGCCTTCTCGAAATCTTCAGACCAGCCATTGGCCATCGAATCAAAGCTTTCTGCAGGTAACACTAATTCGCCATCTTTGTAATAACGCGCTTCCAGTTCTGCAAAGTAGGTTTTCATCGATTCTTTTACATTATCAAATGACTCAGGTGAATCCAGGCTAGCCGCGATATCATCAATCACGTCATTGGCTAACGCTAAGCTATCGTTCGCCATTTGTTTCGCTCGAGGTAAGTACTCACTCATATTTTCGCGGTATTTCTCAATCGCCGCTTGTTGGTCGGCATCAAGCTCAACCTTCTCACCATGGATATAGAGGTCGTTGTTATCATCAAAAACGGCCGTATCACCATTCACTTGATGGATTTCGACTTTTTGATCATCGATTCTTAGTTCATTCTTCAAATCAACTCGACACTGAGCAGCAAACGTTGGCAGGCTCACAACTGCCATCGCCGCAGTTAACGATGCAATTAATACACTGTTTTTCATAAATACATAGCTTTTCATAACATCCTCTCATCAATCTGACAGATTACTATACCCTTGGATTATGCCTCTTTGTCAGAGAAACGTTTTATATCTATTAGTCAGTTAGTTAGTCGATAGAGATAACTTCGTAGCAAAACTGCTTATCAGCGACTTTAAATTCAATCTCATCGCCAACTTCTTTACCCATTAGAGCCTGACCAAAAGGTGCATTTGCCGTCACGATGGCAATCTCATTCTCATTCCACGTGACAGAAAGTCCGCCGACTCTCGGCCCCATAAAAAAGTGTTTATATTGATCATGCTCGTCAATGACCACAACGTAACTGCTCACCGTAACCTTCTCACTATCACGCAACACTAAGTTACGATAACACTGAATATCGTCTTCACACTCTTGTACCCTCACCGCTTGACCATGGGCGAGATACGAAGCTTCTAATGCCAATGTATCGTACTTATGTTCAGGCACTGTCTCTTCATCTGTCGCAGCATCAATAGCGCGTTGAGTAGCAGATTGTGCGATACGTAATCGGGATTCAAGTTGCTCTATGATTATTTGGCGAAGCTCAGACTTATTCATACTATTGGGGTGCTTTTCTATAGGAGCTACAGAATAGAATTAGGTACAATCAGGTGCAAGACATTTGATTCATCAAGCGACGCTATCATGAATGGGCGCCCGCTTTAGCATCAATACGACACTTAATAACTCAGGTAGAACATAAATGATTGAGCAGAAGTTAAAACAAGTATTCGGATTCGACTCACTGCGTAATGGGCAAAAGCAAGTCATTGATAATGTTCTATCTGGTCATTCGACGGCGGCCATATTCCCAACCGGCTCAGGTAAGTCGCTGTGCTATCAATTGCCAGCGCTAGCATTGCCACATTTAACCTTAGTGATATCGCCACTGTTAGCTTTAATGAAAGACCAGCTCAGCTTCTTGCACAGCAAAGGCATTAGCGCAGCTGCAATCGAATCAAGCCAAGACAGACAAACCACACAACAGGTTATGCAGTCAGTGCGTAACGGTGACACCAAGATCCTCATGATCTCCGTCGAGCGCTTGAAGAACGAACGCTTTCGTCAGTTTATCTCCCAAGTGTCGATCTCACTGCTTGTGGTCGATGAAGCGCACTGTATTTCAGAATGGGGACACAACTTCAGACCCGACTACCTGAAGCTTCCTCAATACCAAAAACAGCTCAATATTCCTCAGGTTCTACTACTGACAGCCACTGCGACTACAGCGGTTATCCAAGATATGAAGTCAAAGTTTGAAATTGATGAGGAGCGCGTTGTGGTTACGGGTTTCTATCGTCAAAATCTCGATCTGTCGATTCAACCTTGTGAACAAACCAGTAAGCTAGAAACCTTGTGCAATGTGGTTAACCAAGCTTCTCTCGCTCCGACTATTGTTTATGTCACCCTTCAACAAACGGCAGAGATGGTGGCTCAGCAGCTTCGCAATGCTGGCGTTAATGCAGTGGCTTACCATGCGGGTCTTAAGCCTGAAAATAGAGATGCTATTCAACACCAATTCATGAATGATGACGTGAGCTGTATCGTCGCAACTATCGCGTTTGGTATGGGCGTGGATAAGTCCAACATTCGCCGAGTGATTCACTTTGACTTACCAAAATCGATCGAAAACTACTCACAAGAGATCGGCAGAGCTGGTCGAGATGGGCAAGCGTCTGAATGTATTTTACTGGCTAACAAACACGGTTTAAGCACACTCGAGAACTTCGTTTTTGGTGATACGCCAGACAACATATCGATCCAAGCGGTATTAAAAGAGATCTACGAAAATCAAAACATTGGCGCTTCTGGCTCGAATCAATGGGAGATCATGCTTAATCAACTATCACGTGAATCCAACATTCGTCAGTTACCGCTAAAAACACTACTGGTGTATCTCGAAATTGAAGGTGTGATTGAGCCCAAGTACAGCTACTTCGCAGACTACAAATTTAAGTTCATTCGTCCGAAACAGCAGATCACAGAGCAATTTCAAAGTGAACGTCGTCAATTTGTCGAAGCGATTTTCCAATGCTCTCCTCAAGCAAGAGTGTGGTGCCAAGTCGACTTCGATGCGCTTTGGACACACTTCCAAGCCGATCGTCAGCGTGTGATTGCGGCTATCGACTACTTCAATGAACAAGGTTGGATTGAACTAGAAAGCAAGCAGATCACCGATGTCTACGCGATCCACAATACTTCTGAAGATATGATGCAACTGTCAGAGCGTCTAACTGAGTTGTTTAAAGCAAAAGAAAACAGCGAGATAAACCGCCTTAACCAAATGCTGAATTTCTTTGAGGCGGATACTTGCCTAAGCTCACGCCTTGCGAGTTATTTTGCCGATGATAAAGCACCAACAAACTGCGGTCACTGCTCTGTATGTCGAGGAGAAGTGGCAATCTTACCAACCGTTGATGTTGAACCTATCGATGATGAGACGGTGATGACATGGATACATGAGTTTATTTCGGCTAGCCAACAACTGATTACCGACGAGGCAATTACTCGCTTCTTATGTGGAATCGCCACCCCGCTTTCAACCAAACTCAAAGCCAGTAAAATGGTCGGTTACGGCAAGCTAGAGCAGCAACCGTTCAGTGATACCTTAGCGCGAGTAAAACAACTTCCTAGGTAATTCTTACTTATAAAAAACCGACTAGGCTATGAAGCGTAGTCGGTATTCATCTCACTCATTATCTTTAAAAGAAGCTCAACTGACGCATTTGGTCTTTAGGTTGCAGCATTACGCTTAAACCAAGCAGGCGTATTTCTCGCCCCTGTTGTCTTTTCAGTATTTCACTAAGCAGCTCTTTGAAGTGTTCACGATCGAGAGAGGCATGGATGTGTTCAATCGTGGTTTGTTGAAAGTCGGCGAACTTGAGCTTAATGCCCTGCTTGATGATCGCTTTGCTTGGGCTAGCCTTTTCTAAGCGAGTCTCGAGTTCAGGAAATAGCTTATCTTCGATTACCTGCCAACATTCTGCGTAGCTTGAAATGTTTTGGGTAAAGGTGCGCTCTACACCTACCGATTTTCGCTCGCGCTCGATGATAACTTCTCGATCATCAATGCCATGACTGCGCTTCCAGAGTGATGCACCTTGACGGCCAAACTTGAGTAGCAGGTCTCGATAGTCAGACTCTTTGATATCCTTACAAGTAAAGAAACCCGCTTGGTGCAGCTTTTCAATGCTCACCTTGCCAACACCGGGAATCTTTTCAAGTGGCAGCTCATCAATCACAGCTTGAACGTCCTGTGGAGGGATCACAAACTGACCATTGGGCTTATTCAGATCCGAGGCCACTTTCGCCAAGAATTTAATCGGTGCAATACCAGCAGAAGCGGTCAGGTTCAGTTCGTTCCAAATATCACGGCGAATCGACTCGGCAATGAGTGTTGCTGAACCGTGACACTGCTTAGAATCGGTAACATCTAGGAAAGCTTCATCCAAAGAAAGAGGTTCAATGATTGATGTATATCGAGAGAATATTTCGCGGATCTTTTTAGATATCTCGACATAGACCGACATCCTTCCCGGCACAACCAATAGATTAGGACAAAGCTGTAGGGCTTTTCCGGTCGGCATTGCAGAGCGAACACCAAACTTGCGGGCTTCATAATTACAGGTGCTCAAAACACCGCGTTGCTTTTCATGCCCACCAACAGCCAACGGGCGATTTCGATATGCTGGGTTATCTCGCATTTCTACAGCCGCGTAAAAACAATCCATATCGACATGGATTATTTTTCTGACTTTCTCTTGGTCCGAACTGCACATTTGGAAATAACTCAACCTTACAACTGTATCTATGAACAGTATAATCAATTATTCTCAGATTTAAAATGATCTGGAGTCCAGCTCAACAGGTTTCACTTCATTCGCCGCCCACTATTCTGATAGTATTGTTAGGAGTATTTAGTCTATAAGTAGGGATAGCTTTTGAGTGAAAAAATACTAGTGGTAGAGGATAGTCGCGCATTCAGAAACTATCTTTACCAACAATTTAAGAACGATGGCTATGAAGTTGCGTTGGCGGAATCTGTAGAAGAAGCCAAAGCGATCTTAGAGCAAGAAACGGATTTCTTGTGTGCAGTCCTCGACTACTGTTTACCTGACGGCCAAGACGGCGAGATCATTGATCTCGTCTTAGGCTATCAACAGAAAATCATTGTCCTGACCGGGATGTTCGACAATCAACTGCGAGAGCAAGTCCTAGCCAAAGGCGTTATCGATTACATACTTAAAGACAGTATGTCATCAGTAAGCTACCTACTTCCCCTGGTTCAAAGAATTTCGAATAATCGCCATCACAAAGCATTGGTTGTCGATGATTCAGCGGTCGTTCGCCGTTACATAGCTCAACTTCTAGAACACCAATATATCCAAACTATCCAAGCCGAAGATGGCGAACAAGCATTAAAGCTCCTTCATAACGATCCCGATATTACGTTCGTTGTTACAGACCATGATATGCCGAAGAAAGACGGTATAGCGATGATCCGTGAGATACGACGCGATCACGACAGAAACCAGTTGGCTATTCTAGGGTTATCAGGCAGCGATGATCGCACCATGACAGCTCGATTCCTTAAAGCGGGGGCTAACGACTTCCTTTACAAGCCTTTTAACCAAGAAGAATTTTTTTGCCGTATCCATCAACTGCTTGATATGAAAGAAGCGGCCAACGAGCTATTTCGACATGCCAACGAGGATGCTCTTACTGGCTTATGGAACCGTCGTTACCTGTTCAATCAAACATGTAAAGGTTGTGAGCAGCGCAGTATAGCCATGATGGATATCGACTTCTTCAAGAAAGTGAACGACACCTACGGTCACGATGGTGGTGATGCAGTCCTCGTGGAAGTCGGCAAGATCATCAAAGACCATTTTAAAGATGATGTTGCTGTACGCTTCGGTGGCGAAGAATTTTGTATTCAGTCGTGTGGTTCGTTTGAGAGCTTTGTTGACAACTTAGAGTCCATGAGAGAAGCCATTGAAAGCCATGTTGTTGAGCATGACTCTCAAAGAATCAAGGTCAGTATCAGTATCGGCGTAACCGATTTAGACGCGAAGCTAGATGAGCAGATCAAAGCCGCTGATGAGCTTCTTTATACGGCAAAAGAGCAAGGTAGAAACCAACTAGTGTTTGCGCGTAACAGCATGCAAATCGAACAATAGTCATTCGCCTCTGTTTCCATTTTTGGTATACCAAGATTAATTGCTAGACCTCAAAACTAAAAAAGCTCAAGACGATAATCTTGAGCTTTTCAATTTGAGGGCATAGATAACTCTATCCCCTATGACTGTCACCAATTAAGCGATACGGTCTTTACTCCAAGCCGCTTCTTTTTGTTGACGCTCAGCCAGCTTCTCTTCACGGTAAGCTTCACGTGCTTCACGCTTCTTACGCGCGTCACAAGGTTCAGGGCAGTTACATACTTTATCAATACCAACAGCACCCAAACCGCCACAGCTACCTTTCACAACTTTCTTTTGGATAATGTAGCCAATTGACATCGCTGCGATTACTGCAAGAAAAACACCAAATGTAATCAGAAATGTATTCATAATTATCTCGCTTACCTTATTTACCTAAGTATGGCTTAAATGCTTCAGAAGCAATTTCTTTAAAGCCATCTGCTGTTTTTACCACCATGAACACTGGGATGTTATGTTGGTTTGCGACTTCCATTCCTTTTTCCTCACCTAAGACCATAAGGCCCGTAGATAAGCCGTCTGCAGTCATTGAAGACGGGTTTAAAACAGTCACAGAAACCACTTTATGGTGAAGAGGCTTTCCTGTTTCAGGGTTGATGATGTGTGAGTAACGAACACCATCACGTTCAAAATAGTTACGGTAATCACCAGAGGTTGCGATAGCCATATCACCCGGCTCGATGATCTCTTGGATATTACGCTCATCAACGCTTGGTTTCTCAATCGCGATACGCCAGCCCACGTTCTCACGGTTTAAACCTTTCAGACGAATTTCGCCACCGACTTCAACCATGTAGTTGTGAATACCGATAGAATCAAGGTAGTCAGCGACGACGTCAACACCCCAACCTTTTGCAATCGTGGATAGATCGACATACAGGTTAGGTAGGTCTTTCTTCAACATGTTGCCTTCAACACTAAGATGATGGATACCAATCTTAGCCTTGCGAGCCGCCAGCTCTTCATCTGATGGCACAACTTCAGGACGAGCTTCAGGACCAAAACCCCATAAGTTAACTAACGGACCAACCGTTACATCCAGAGCTCCTTCAGTAAGACCGTTCAAACGAATCGCTTCTTTCACAACCGTCGCTGTTTGCTCAGATACTTCGAACGCATCCGCACCTTTATGCTGGTTGAAACGGCTTAATTCGGAATCTTCACGGTAAGTCGACATCTGGTCGTTTACTTCTTCAAGTAGACGATCGATCTCTGTATGAACTTCATTAGACTCAGGAAATTCATCACCATTGATGTATTTAATATTGTAACTCGTGCCCATCGTTGGGCCACTCAAATGCACTTGCTCTCTTGACTGCTCACAGCCCGCAAGAAAAATCAAAGAAGTTAATGCAACAAGCCAAATTCTCACTTGCTTACTCCTGTCTAATGTTGAGGATTTATATAAGGAAAAATAAGAGTAAAAAATAGGTATTTTGAATGCCTTACTCTTTCTTATATAAGCCAGTATGTTGTCAAAAGCTGTCTTAGAAAAACAAATGGCTGACTCGTAGGAGTCAGCCATAATATCAATCACTTAAGTGGATTAACCACCGAAGTCATCTAGTAGGATGTTTTCATCTTCTACACCAAGATCTTTCAGCATGCCGATAACAGCAGCGTTCATCATCGGTGGACCACACATGTAGTACTCACAATCTTCAGGAGCTTCGTGATCCTTCAGGTAGTTTTCGTACAGTACATTGTGGATGAAACCAGTGTAACCGTCCCAGTTGTCCTCTGGTTGAGGATCAGACAGTGCACAGTGCCACACGAAGTTTTCGTTTGCAGCCGCTAGGCCATCGAAATCTTCAATGTAGAACATCTCACGCTTAGAACGTGCGCCATACCAGTAAGACATCTTACGAGTAGACTTAAGACGCTTAAGTTGGTCGAAGATATGAGAACGCATAGGCGCCATACCTGCACCACCACCGATGAATACCATTTCATTGTCTGTGTCTTTAGCAAAGAACTCACCAAATGGACCAGAAATAGTACATTTGTCGCCTTCTTTAAGAGACCAGATGTATGAAGACATAACACCAGGAGCTACGTCAGGGTTGTTTGGCGGCGGAGTTGCGATACGCACGTTAAGCTTGATGATGCCTTTCTCTTCTGGGTATGAAGCCATAGAGTAAGCACGGATCGAATGCTCTTTAACGATAGACTCATAACGGAACAAGTTGAACTTATCCCAGTCACCACGGTATTCCTCAGGAATATCGTAATCTGCGTATTTCACGTGATGTGGTTCAGCTTCAATCTGAATGTAACCACCCGCGCGGAACGGAACTTCTTCACCTTCAGGGATCGCTAGAGCAAGTTCTTTGATGAAAGTAGCTTCGTTGTTATTCGAGATAACAGTACATTCCCACTTTTTAACACCAAAGATATCTTCGTCTAGTTCAATCTCCATGTCAGTTTTCATAGCAACTTGACATGCAAGACGTTCGCCTTCGCGAGCTTCACCTTTTGTGATGTGATCAAGTTCAGTTGGAAGGATGTCGCCACCACCAGACTTAACTTTTACACGACACTGACCACAAGAGCCACCGCCACCACAAGCAGAAGATACGAAGATACCAGCGCCAGCCAGGGCACCAAGTAGCTTGCTACCAGGTTGAGTAACGATCGCCTTTTCAGGGTCGCCGTTTACTGAAATAGTGATGTCACCTGATGGTACTAACTTAGACTTAGCGAAAAGAATCACTAGTACTAGAGCCAGTACAATAATGGTAAACATCGCTACGCCAAGAATAATACTAAACATTTGTTATTCCTTATTACTGGGTGCTTACCCTACAGTTGAACACCAGAGAAAGACATAAAGCCTAACGCCATCAGACCAACAGTAATGAACGTGATACCAAGGCCACGAAGACCTGGAGGTACGTCAGAGTACTTCATCTTCTCACGGATACCCGCAAGAGCAACGATAGCTAACATCCAACCCACACCAGAACCGAAGCCGTAAACAACAGATTCAGCAAAGTTGTAGTCACGAGTTACCATGAAAGATACACCACCAAAGATTGCACAGTTAACTGTGATCAGTGGAAGGAAGATACCTAGTGCGTTGTACAAAGGTGGGAAGAAACGGTCTAGAACCATCTCTAGGATTTGTACAAGTGCCGCGATAACACCGATGAATGCGATGAAGTTAAGGAAACTTAAATCGACACCTTCAACAAGCGCGTTTTCTTTCAGGATGTGTGTGTAAACAAGGTTGTTTACAGGAACAGCGATTGTAAGTACTACAACTACCGCAACACCAAGACCAAAAGAAGTTTTAACTTTCTTAGATACCGCTAGGAATGTACACATACCTAGGAAGAAAGAAAGCGCCATGTTTTCGATGAAAATCGATTTAACTAGCAGACTAATATAATGTTCCATGACTACCTTACCCCTTCGCTTCTACTTGTTCTGGTTTGAACACACGAATTGCCCAAATCAAGAAACCAATTAGGAAGAATGCAGAAGGTGCTAGAAGCATCAAGCCGTTTGGCTGATACCAACCACCGTTGCTCACTAGAGGTAGTACTTCCATACCAAATAGTTTGCCAGAGCCTAGAAGCTCACGGAAGAAACCAACAGTGATAAGAACGAAACCGTAACCAAGACCGTTACCAAGACCATCGATTAGAGATGGGATTGGCGCAGACTTCATTGCGAATGCTTCAGCACGACCCATTACAATACAGTTAGTAATGATTAGGCCTACGAATACAGATAGCTGCTTAGAGATATCGTATAGGTATGCTTTAAGCACTTGGTCTACCACGATTACTAGTGATGCGATAATTGCCATCTGAACGATGATACGCACACTGTTAGGAATGTGGTTACGGATCAAAGAAACGAAGAAGTTAGACAGAGCAGTAACGAACATTACCGCGATAGTCATAACAAATGCTGTTTCTAGCTTAGTGGTTACCGCAAGAGCAGAACACACACCAAGAACCTGTAGCGCGATTGGGTTGTTGTCCAACACCGGCGCTAAGATGCTCTTTTTAATTTCTTTTGCACTAGACATTAGTTCAGACCTCCGTCACGAACTTTTGCTAGGAACGGACCAAAGCCCATATCACCTAACCAGAAGTCAAATGTATGTTGAACACCAACGCTAGTCAGTGTTGCACCAGAAAGGCCATCTACACCGTGCTCAGAACCTTGAGGAGCGCCACCTTTAACAACCTGAATAGCAGGTTTGTGGTTTTCGTCGAATAATTTCTTACCAACGAATTGAGCGCGCCAAGATGGGTTCTCAACTTCACCACCAAGTCCAGGAGTTTCACCTTGCTCGTAGTAAGTGATACCAGAAACTGTGTTGCCATCAGTTTCTACCGCAACGAATGCGTACATCATTGACCATAGACCGTTACCGTGAACAGGGATGATAACTTTAGAAGTTTCAGCGCCATCTTTCACAAGGTATACAGTACCCGTGTTAGCACGACGAAGGATCTTAGCGATGTCATCTTCAGCTGAAAGCTTGATTGACTGAGCTGGATCTTTTGCCGCTTTACGTTGGTCGTATGCAGCAGCATCGCCGTCAACGAAATCGCCAGTAGCGAAATCAACTAGACGAGGTTCAATGTTCTCTGCGTACAGTTCAGGGATATTACCCGCAAGTTCAATGCCCGCAACTTCAAGGATCTTAGTTTGCTGATCTAGAACCGCGTTAGCTTGTTGCTTAGGTTTAAGAACAACTGCAGCTGTTGAAACGATGATTGAGCACACTAGGCTCAATGCGATAACAACAAACAGCGTCTTTTTAATGCTATCGTTATTACTTGCCATAGCGCGCTAGTCTCCGCTTAATGTTCTTCTCGATTACAACGTGGTCAAACAGAGGAGCAAATAGGTTTGCGAATAGAATCGCAAGCATCATGCCTTCTGGGTATGCAGGGTTAACTACACGAATCATTACACACATTGCGCCGATTAGGATGCCGTACCACCACTTACCTTTGTTGGTAAATGAAGCTGATACTGGGTCAGTCGCCATGAAGAACATACCGAATGCGAAGCCACCTAGAACTAGGTGCCAGTGCCAAGGCATGCTGAACATTGCGTTAGTATCAGAACCGATCACGTTAAACAGCGTAGACACAGCAATCATACCGATCATTACACCAGCAATGATTCGCCATGAAGCGATACGCATGTAAACGATCATCGCAGCACCGATCATAAGTGCTAGAGTCGATACTTCACCGATAGAACCTGGGATGTTACCAATGAATGCGTCCATCCAAGTGATTGCTTCACCAGATGTTACGTTCATTAGTGCGCTACCGCCGCCTTGAGCCCATTGGCTAAGAGCAGTTGCACCAGAGAAACCATCTGCAGCAGTCCAAACTACGTCACCTGAAATCTGTGCAGGGTATGCAAAGAATAGGAACGCACGGCCAGCAAGTGCAGGGTTCAGGAAGTTACGACCCGTACCACCGAAGATCTCTTTAGCGACTACAACACCGAAGGTAATACCTAGTGCTGCTTGCCATAGAGGAAGTGTTGGCGGAACGATAAGCGCGAATAAGATAGAAGTAACAAAGAAACCTTCGTTTACTTCGTGCTTACGCACCATACAGAACAGAACTTCCCAGAAACCACCAACGATGAATACCGTTGCGTAGATAGGTAGGAAGTAAGTCGCACCAAGTAGCATCTTGCTGCCAACACCTGCATCGGCTCCTAAGGAGGCTCCAAGCATTTCGGTTAGCCAGTAGTGCCAGTTACCACTGATAACAGATGCTAGTTCAGCACCTGCATACATATGGTTAAGTGCTGCGATAGCTTGGCCACCCGCGTTGTACATACCCCAGAACATTGCTGGGAATACCGCGAACCAAACCATGATCATGATACGTTTTAAATCAACGCTATCACGAACGTGCGAGCTTTTCTTTGTAATAAGACCTGGCGTGTAGAACACTGTCGCTGCTGCTTCGTAAAGCGCAAACCACTTCTCGTGTTTACCACCTGGCTCAAAATGATGCTCGATGTCTTCAAGAAACTTTTTAAGGCCCATGAAAATTACCCTTCCTTCTCAATCGTATCTAGGCATTCACGAAGTAGTTGACCGTACTCGTACTTACCTGGACATACAAAGGTACACAATGCTACATCTTCTTCGTCTAGCTCTAACGCACCTAGTGCTTGAGCACTATCAATGTCGCCTGCACATAGATCACGAAGCAGCAATGTAGGTTCCATATCTAGAGGCATTACGCGCTCGTAGTTACCAATTGGAACCATTGAGCGGTCACTACCGTTTGTTGTCGTTGTCATGTTGAACAACTGACCTTTAAACAGGTGACCAAGGAATGAACGAGTAACAGAGAACTTGTTCTTACCAGGCATAGCCCAGCCGAATAGCTCTTTATCACGACCTTCACGTAGAACAGAAACTTGCTGATGGTAACGACCAAGGAAAGCATGTGGACCTGTTGCTTCAGTACCCGTAAGTACAGAACCAGAAATCACACGAACTTCGCCTGGCATTAACTCGCTGTCTGTCAACTCTTCAAGGCTAGCACCAATTTGAGTACGAACTAGACGTGGGTTGTTCACCACTGGACCAGCCAGAGAAACAACACGCTCAGAGTAAATCTCACCAGTAAGGAAAAGCTTACCGAATGCGATAACATCTTGGTAGTTAATGCTCCACGCTACATTTTGTGCATTTACCGGATATAGGTAATGCATATGCGTGCCTGCAAGACCTGCAGGGTGTGGGCCATCAAAAACATGTTCTTCAACGTTAGACTGAGCTGAACGAGGTAAGCTAGTACCTTTTTTACAAACGTACACTTTACCGTTAGTCAGAGTTGAAAGAAGATCTAAACCAGCAACGAAAGCATCAGACTGCTCGTTAATGATTAATTCTGGCTCAGCTGCTAGCGGATTAGTATCCATAGCAGTAACGAAAATAGCCTGAGTTTCAGAATCAACTGCTGGAACCTTGCTGAACGGACGAGTTCGCAAAGCGGTCCATGCGCCAGACTCAACTAACTGAGCTTTAACCGTTTCACGGTCAAGGCCTACTAGTTGGTTAGCTTCATAGCTATTGAACGTGATTTGCTCATTGCCTGCTACTTCAATCACTACTGATTGAAGAACACGCTTAGCACCACGGTTCACTTCAATAACTTTACCGCTTGCTGGAGAAGTAAATACAACACCTGGGTTCTTTTTATCTGCAAAAAGAACTTGGCCTTTCTTCACTTCATCACCAACGCGAGCATGCATCGTAGGACGCATACCAACGTACTCTTCGCCAAGCAAGGCGACTTTAGTGATGGACTTACCATCATTAATCACCTGGGATGGAGTTCCTGCGATAGGAAGATCCAAACCCTTATTTATTGTAATCATACGCACTTGCACTACTTTATCGGGAAAAAGATTCTTTTAATTGCGTAAATTCAGGACGTTTTAAACTCGCCCTTAGACACGACATTACAGTGTCCGGTTTTGGTAAATTTGAGATACCAAAATCGCAACATTTTCATAATAAAATCACCACACGAATCATGTGAGATTTATCAGGTGCGATATTCTAGCATTTTTTGACAACTCGATGCCATGACCAATAACTTGAATACAGCCTTTATTTGGTGAGATTTGAAGCATATGGCCTCTCAAATATGTATAAATTTGACGAGCCGCACAGATAAAATGGCTTTTGAATCGTGTTTTAAACAAGAGATTAATACTCTGTCACAAACTAATATTTTACTAGTTATGTTGAAACACTGTTAATAAAAACATTACTCATTGTAGGTATTTGAGCTCGTTCAATTTGACATCAGTTTGGGTGATATAAGAACGAAAAATACATACGTTTGACGACAAAAAAAGCGCCATGGCGCTTTTCTCTGTATATAGGCCTTCTTACTTTCCGCCACCCATACACATTGGACTGTCTGGCACGCTATCTAGCTGCTTCATCCATTCATCTTTTGTATAAGTGTGAATAGACAGTGCGTGGATATTATTGGCTAACTCTTCTGAAAGTGCCTTATTTACCGCTCGATGACGAGCAATAAGACGCAAACCTTCAAACACATCACTGACAACAATCACTTTAAAATGACTCTCAGAACCAGCCGGAACATTGTGCATATAGCTCTCATTCACCACGCTTAAATGACTTGGTGAAAACTCATTGTGCAATTTTGTTTCGATAACTTCTTGGATCATTGTGATTCCTTAATAACGTATTGGCATTACTGTGAGGTGATTATAAACCCTAACAGGTCGACTGTCTGAGTATTTCATTGCAGACGGCATCGGTTTGGTTGAGTTTTTTCTATCTTGTTTAGCCTGCATTTGAGACAATATCTTTGTTATTTCTTACATAAGTATCTCAAGCAATGAAAACCGAACTTACCCTTCACGATAGAACTTTAACCTTACATCGTTTCCCGAAACGTTCAAATGAAACCCTTCAAGCTTGGGATGCGGGCGACGAATACCTGATCAGTCATGTTGAAGAGATGAACCTCGAACCTGGCAAACACATCCTGATCATGAACGACAGCTTCGGTGCCCTATCCGCTTGGTTCTCGAAAGATCATGATGTCACTATGATGAGCGACTCATTTATCTCTCACCGTGGTGCCCTGAAAAACTTGCAGCGCAATCAAAGTAACCGAGTGAACTTCTTGAACACGATGGATGATATCCCACACGGTATCGATCTTGTGATCATGCAGCTGCCAAAAACAAATCGTCACCTAATCTGGCAATTGAGTCAGCTACGCCAAGCATTGCCTGAAGGCTGCCAAGTGATCGGCGTCAACAAGGTAAAAGAGATTCACACCTCTACGCTTAACCTGTTCGAAAAATACCTAGGCGAAACCAAAACATCACTAGCGAAGAAAAAACACCGCTTAGTCTTCTCATCTCCAAACTGCCAGCCAATTCAAACGGTAGAGCCTTTTGTTGAATGGGATGTAGACGGTGAAGATATCCGCCTGAAAAATTTACCAAATGTTTACTCAGGGGAAGCACTCGATCAAGGCGCTCGCTATATGCTAGAGCACATCCCTCAAGATCCTGAGCTACGTCATATCATCGATCTTGGTTGTGGCAACGGTGTATTGAGTGTAAAAGCAGGGCAATTGAACCCACAAGCCCGTATCACCTGTGTGGATGAAAGCTTTATGGCGGTGGAATCGGCGCGCCAAAACGTCAAAGATAACCTTGGTGAAGAAGGCAACTTCCAGTTCATCGCCAACAACTGTTTAGATGGCTTCAAGAAAAACAGCACCTACTTAGTGATGTGTAATCCTCCATTCCATCAGCAACAAGCGATTACGGATCACATTGCGTGGCAAATGTTCTGTGATGCAAAGCATGTTCTAAGCAATGGAGGCAAATTAATTGTTATTGGCAACCGACACCTCGGATACGATGTCAAACTAGCAAGACTATTTGGTGAAGCTAACGTTGAAACGCTTGAACTAAACCAAAAATTTGAGATATTACAAGCAACAAGAGAACCTGCGAATTTTAATAAATAAGCAGAAACGACTTCACAAGAATTTAAGATACCGAGCTTCTGGTGTGAATTTAGAAAGGATAAAGGAATGAAAAAACTGATTTTGGCTGCTTCTATTATGGCTTTGACAGCATGTTCAGCCCCTCAGCAAGAACAGATCAATGTAATGCCAGAAGCTTCACTAAGCTCAAGCAACCTTGTACAAGGCAAAACATACACACTAACCAGTAAAGATGTTCGTGCCGCTCAATATGTTGCATTGGTTGATAGTGGCCGTTCAAACATTCAGCCAATTCACGCTAAGCAAAACATGCGTATTTCTCTAGAAAATGCTGTTGCACAGCAGTTAGAGTCTCAAGGTTTTCGTGCGAGCGTAAACAGTGAAAACTCGATTGTTTTAGAGATTCAAGAAGCACTCGTTACCGTAGAGCACACCATTATGGAAAACAAAATGGACGGTAAAGTAACGCTTGAAGTTACCGCTGAAACGCCTGAAGGCAAACTAGTTAAAACATTCAACGGCACTGCAACACGCACTGGTGCATTGAGTGCATCTAACGACGACATCTCTATGGTTCTTAATGACGTGATCAACTTGGTTCTTACTGAGATCGCTAACGACCAAGAGCTACAAACTTACATGAAGGAACGTTTCTAATGGGTCGTATTTTATCTTCTATCGCATTAATGCTAGTGAGCGTGAGCGTTTGGGCTGGTCCTAAAGTAAACGTGGAAACAACATTAGGCGACTTCACTATTGAGCTTAACCAAGAACAAGCACCGGTTAGTGCGGAGAACTTCCTAAAATACGTTGCTGACGGCAGCTACGAAGGCACTATCTTCCACCGTGTTATTCCTGGCTTTATGGCTCAAGGTGGCGGCTTCGATCAAGAGATGAATCAACAAGCAACTTACGCTCCTATCAAGAATGAAGGCAGCAATGGCTTGAAGAACGATACAGCAACAATCGCGATGGCTCGTACTAATGCGCCAGATTCTGCAACTCGTCAGTTCTTCATTAACTTCTCTGATAATGACTTCTTGAACGCAAAAGGTAGCAACCCAGGCTACGCTGTATTCGGCAAAGTAACTGAAGGTTTTGATGTTGTTCAAAAGATGGCAACGATTCCAACCAAGCGAATGGGCCGCATGTCAGACATACCAGTTGACCCAATCGTCATCACTAAAGTGACCCTTCTTAAGTAATCCAATCTAACGCCCTTATTTCTTAAGGGCGTTTTTCTACACAAGGACGCCCTATGTCATCAGGCACTCCCTCTCTTTCTTGGATGCAGACTTTCCGCAGCTACCTAGATAAACGCCTACTTTGGGTGTTTATGCTCGGCTGTTCGAGTGGCTTCCCATGGGTTCTTATTGGATCCAATATGTCTGGTTGGCTAAAAGATGCAGGTTTAACGCGTGCTGCCATCGGCTACTTTGGCAGTGTGTTTGCCGTGTATGCGATTAACTTTCTATGGGCACCATTGGTAGACCGAGTAAAACTGCCGGTGCTTCACGCAATACTCGGCCAGCGACGCAGTTGGATCTTTTTCTGCCAATCCATTGTTTTAATCGGTACCTTATTCATCGCAGGCGTCAATCCCGCAGAGAACTTGGCGTTTACTTCAATGTTGGCGCTCGCTATTGCCATTGCCTCAGCCACGCAAGACATCGCGATTGATGCATTTCGTATTGATACCTTCCCAAAATCCGAAGCATCAAAACTGCCGCAAGCTTCTGCAATGGCCGTAATTGGTTGGTGGACGGGGTATTCTCTACCAGGCTACCTTGCCTTTATTAACGCAGACTCAATCGGTTGGAATGGCGTGTATTACGGAATGGCAGGCGTCGTTGTCGTACTAATGCTGTTTACTCTTTTTGTCGGAGAGCCAAATACACAACGCGAAGCCCTGCAAGAACAGGCTCAGCAACGCCACAATAAGGTTGTCGGTTCGAAAGTCGTGGCTTGGTTCAGTGTTACCGTGTTAGAACCGTTTTATGACTTCTTCAAACGAAACGGAGTTCAAGTTGCCATCACCCTACTGCTGTTCGTATTCCTATTTAAGATAGGTGAAGCCTTCCTAGGTCGCATGTCGATCACCTTCTATAAAGAGATAGGTTTCAGTAACGAACAGATCGGCCACTATTCGAAGTTAATTGGTTGGGGCGCAACCATATTCTTCACTTTGGTAGGCAGCGTCTTCAATGTAAAATTCGGCATTGTACGCGGACTGATGATCGGCGGTGTGGCAATGGCGGCCAGTAATCTAATGTTTGCGTGGATCGCTCACACTGGCCCGAGTGAAACCTTGTTCTTGGCAACGATTATTGTCGATAACTTCACAACCGCCTTTTCAACAGTAGCTTTTGTCTCTTTCTTAACGCTATTAACCGGGCAAGCATTCTCAGCGACACAATATGCATTACTCGCATCCTTGGGCAATTTCGGTCGAACAACGCTGGCTTCCTTCAGTGGTGAGTTGGTTGATTACCTCAATGACTGGTCAACCTTCTTTATACTGACTGCACTCATGGTGATACCGAGTTTGATCATGCTCTATTCGTTACGCCACTTTTTCACGGATTTATTAGAAAAAGCCAAAAACAATCAAGAATAGAGTCAAAAAAAATGATAAGAGGGTAGCATTGAGCTTCCCTCTTTTACGTTCGGTCTTCAGATCTAGTCTGTTGTGTCGCTCACGATAAGATTAAAACCTGTTCCCATCGAATCATCAATCGCCACAACCAAAGGCTGACCCGCTACAGTAATCGTCACAAAGTAAGACCCCGCCGCAACATAAATGCCATTCGCATAATCTTTGAATTTCACATCACTTAGCGCCGGAGTGCTGCCAGCAATACCCACCGTTTTCGGTCAAAGATAGATCAAAGACTGGATTGTAAGACGGGTTGAATTGTCATTTTTTAAGAGAAAACGCTTAGAAACGAATACTGTTGATTTTGATATGCATATCACTCTATTTAGTATAATCGTTTGCTTAGAGCATCAATTCACCAATTTATCTACAAAATAATCAGATTTCACAAAATCAATAGAATCCAAGGTGCATCAAGATGCATTACCACCTTAAAGTTCCATCATTTAGATCATTAGTGTGATCAACTTCAAATTAATAATTGTAGTTTTCACTCTGTCTCACTTTTATTTGAGAACAAAATCGCTATTATGCTCGGCATTCGGACATCATAAACACGCACGGATTAGCGGGTTATTCATTTTTAACATAGAGAGTTCCATTATGCGTAAATCACTTTTAGCTCTTGGCGTAGTTGCAGCTGCAACAGCAATCCCTGCTCAGGCAGAATACTTATATGGCTTTGGTAGCATGTATGCTGATTACCAAGTTTGGGACCAAGGCTTTGGTAACGATGACGATAACTTCGGTGGTGACATCTCAGATCGTAACCAAGCTGTTATTGGTATCGAAGGCGGTGCTGCATTTGACTGGGGTCAAATCTACGGCTTCTACGACTACGAAGGTGTTGATCGTTCAGGTGATGATCGCGGAGCTTCAACTAAAGGTACTATCCACTACAACCTAATGGATACTAAAGTTAGCCTTTACGCACAAGTTTACAACACAGATACTGATGCTGGTTTCCATGAGCAAAACCGTGTTCTTGGTCTTGGCTATACTGGTCTAAGCGGTGACGGTTGGGCATTCACACCATTCATCGGTGCACACCAAATTAACTCTGGTGATATCAGCGGTTCTAACGGTGGTATGGCTGGTTGGGTTGGTTACTACAATACTGACATTGCAGGTCAAAACTTTACGTTCTCAACTTGGGGCGAATATGAATTTGCTCGTAACGATGAGTACTCAGAAGTTCAAGGTGGCGACTACGGTCTAAATGGTAGTATCAATGCACTATGGAACTTCCACCAAAACTGGTCAACTGGTGTTCTTTACCGTTACACAGTGAACAAGCTTGCACGTAAAGACTACCAAGATCTAATCATCTACCGTCTACAGTACAACTTCTAATCAAGTTAAAACTTCATTAGATAAAATGGCACCCTCGGGTGCCATTTTTTATTGCTTTCATTTAATGCCTCGCTATCCTTGCAGCATCACTTTCTTATCTCGGTATTGCTGTGAACATCACTATTGTTGGACCTGGAGCTATCGGCTCTTTATGGACGATAAAACTGCTTAAAGCGGGTCATAATGTGTCTTTGTGGAGTCGTTCCACTGATAACTCAATTGACTTATCACTTGATGGACAAGCTTCCCTTTCCTTCAGTAACAACAATATCGAAAAGCTATCAGCGAGTGACTTGGTTATTTTCACGGTCAAAGCTTGGCAAATAGCAGAAGCAACCACTCCACTGCTTCAACATCTCGATCCCGACACCATTCTCATATTCATGCATAACGGAATGGGGGCGGTCGACAACATCGCCACTCAAATTGATACTCACCCGATAGTATTGGCAACCACGACCCAAGCAGCATTCAAACCTGATCGTAATAGTGTATCTCACACAGGAATAGGGCAAACCCAGTTAGGTGCTTTTAACCAAACGGGTCAGCAGTGCACGTTTTTAGTTGATGTGTTGGATCATGCTCTCCCCGCTGTGAGTTGGAACCCACAAATAAAAACCGCGCTTTGGACTAAACTCGCCATAAATTGTGCTATCAACCCACTTACTGGGTTGGAACAAATCAAGAATGGTGAACTTGCAGACCAAAGGTTTGAGGGTATTTTAAGTTCTATCGTTGAAGAGCTCACACAAGTTATGCAGGCCGAAGAGATAGCTTGTTCATTCGACGGATTAGAAGCAAGTGTCAACAAGGTTATCCACGCTACGGCTCAAAACAACTCATCCATGAAGCAGGATATGTTTTACCAACGTAAGACAGAGATCGACTTCATCACTGGACACCTAATAAAAACAGCGCTTAAGCATCAGATAGAAGTTCCCGTTAACCAAAAACTGTTCGATCAGGTCAAAGAGCAAGAAAATAGCTGGAATCATCAAGATTAGTCAGCAACGGTCAACAAGTCGCGATAAAATAACAATACCGCTAAGCATAACGCTGGCACCAATTTCCAAGATTTTAGGTAAGAATAGATGCTTGATATCAATCACATCCGAGAGCAGTTCCCTGCGCTATCACAAACCATCAATCAACAACCATTGATTTACTTAGACAGCGCGGCAACGACACAAAAACCTCAGGTAGTTATTGATGCCATTAGCCAGTATTACTCCAAGCAAAATGCCAATGTTCACCGCGGTAGCCATAGTTTAACAGCGAACGCGACCAGTCAGTTTGAAGCAGCCAGAGATAAGGTCGCTCAGTTTATCGGTGCAAGCTCTTCAAAAGAGATCATCTGGACTCGTGGTGCCACCGAGGCGCTCAATTTAATTGCTCAAACTTACGCAAGAAGTACTCTTCAGCCTGGCGATGAGATTTTAGTGAGTGAAATGGAGCATCACGCTAACATTGTCCCTTGGCAAATTGTGGCAGAACAAACCGGGGCTAAAGTCGTTAAAGTACCGATGACATCGGATTGTGAATTTGACCTAGTCGCGTTTGATACGCTTTTAAATGAACGAACCAAGATTGTTGCATTAGCTCAGATAACCAACGTGACGGGTTCTCGTCAGCCGATTGAAGCCGTCATAGAAAAAGCACACAAGATGAATGCGATTGTTGTGGTCGATGGTGCGCAAGGCATCGTTCATGAATCAGTTGATGTTGCTGCTTTAGGTGCAGATTTCTACGTTTTCTCAGGTCACAAGCTCTATGCCCCTGCGGGCATCGGTGTGCTTTACGGCAAGCTTGAATTGTTAGAAGCGATGCCACCTTGGCATGGTGGTGGCAAAATGGTCGAGCGCGTCTCTTTCTCTGGCACTACTTTTTCAGAACTGCCTGGCAAATTCGAAGCGGGCACGCCAAATGTGGCAGGGGCGATAGCATTAAGCACTGCAATAGAATGGTTACGTGGTTTTGCACAGCAAGATGTCGAAAATCATATCCACCAGCTACAACACGAGACCTACCTTGCGCTCAGTAAACTGGATGACATTCAAGTTTTAGGGTATCAACCCAACGCAAGTGTGATTACTTTTGTGATGGATGGTGTTCACCATCAAGACATTGCGACACTGTTGGATCAGCAAGGGATCGCGGTACGTGCAGGGCATCATTGTGCTCACCCATTGATGGATGCGCTTAATGTAAAAGGAACGGTTCGAATTTCATTTGGTATTTACAACAACATGGATGACGTTGATAAGCTTATCGTTGCGATAGAAAAAGCTGTTGATATGCTGTAGCGAGATTATTTAGGGTTGGCGTTTAGCGTCAACCCTTTTCGTTTCTGTGTATCTAAGAGATATTAAGCACTTAGCTCTTGGATTTGAGCAACGATCGCTTTTAATCCGTTCCCGCGAGATGGGCTAAGGTGGGTAATTAAACCGATTTGTTCAAAGTAACCATCAATATCGAACGCTTGAACCTGCTCTGATGTTTTTCCATCATACGCAGCCATCACTAATGCAATCAGACCGCGCACGATACGAGCATCAGAATCAGCACAAAAATACCAAACACCGTCGATGTTCTGAGAAACTAGCCAGACTTGGCTTTCACAACCAGAAACTACAACCTGCTCACTCTTCAGCTCATCAGGCATGCTAGGTAATTTCTTACCCCATTGAATCACTTGGCGATAACGATCTTCCCAGCCGCTGAATGTCTGCATCTTCGCGACAATATCATCACTGGTAATTTCAGTGCCGAATGGAGAGCTTGGGAATGACATCATTTTAATATCCAATAGATTATGACTAAATGTACAGGTAACAATGGTTTAGTGTTCTCAAGCAAATAATAGAGAACTACTTAGAGTGCTTTTGAATCAGCTTTTCAACAATACGTGAAACAGCCACAAAACCAAAAGTCGCGGTGACCACTGTAGCAGCGCCAAAACCCGTCGCACAGTCCATGCGTTTTGGACCTTCCGCTGTTGCTTTCGCAGCACATACACTGCCGTCAGCTTGAGGGTATTTCAGCTGTTCAGTTGAGAACACACAATCGATACCAAACTTACGTGCTGAATTCTTAGGGAAATTATGATGACGACGAAGGGTATCTTTTAGCTTCTTCGCGAGCGGATCTTGAATCGTCTTCGTCAGATCAGCCACTTTGATTTGAGTCGGATCGATTTGACCACCCGCACCACCAGTGGTGATCACCTTAATTTTGTTGCTACGACAATATGCCAACAGTGAAGCCTTAGCTTTCATACTGTCAATCGCATCTAATACAAAGTCGAACTCTTTCGACAGGTATTCAGCCTGATTGTCTGGGCCGATGAAGTCGTCAATCAGGTTAACTTTACACTCAGGGTTAATCAGCTTAACGCGCTCTGCCATCACTTCGATTTTGCTTTTACCAACGGTACCCGACATTGCGTGGATCTGACGGTTGATGTTGGTCACACACACATCATCCATATCGATCAAAGTCAGCTCACCTAAACCAGTACGAGCAAGCGCTTCAACCGCCCATGAACCGACACCACCAATACCGATCACACACACGTGTGCTGCTCTAAGTATGTCGACTTCACTATTGCCATATAGGCGACGGGTGCCACCAAATCGTTGGTCATAGTTTTCTGAAGCTGGAGTGGTCAATTCACGCATTGTTGCCGCCAATTTATTTCTGAGAAAAAGAAAAGAGTGCGTTTTATACGCACTCTTGAATAAAAAGTCTAGGGGATTAGCGATTCGCTTTCAATGCCCTATTTTATTGTAGCTTACTCAACCTTTTCAGGAGGCAAAGCCCAAGGCGCTTCAGTTGCGCTGCCATCTAAACCGAGCTTCCACACACGACCAAAATGCTTGTAATGGCCCGCTTCTGTACCCGCTCGAGGGCCCATGCCGTGGTAAAGGTCCAAATGGTTTTGCTTAACCGCGCCGCCCGTATCCAAAACCAATAGCAGTCTTAGTTGATGAGCGCCGCTCCAAGTACCATCAGCATTCAGTAGTGGAACCTCAGCAAGAATCGGTGTTCCCATAGGTAAGATAGAGCGATCGCCCGCTACCGCCGCCATCGGTAATAGAGGAATGCCCGCGCTGCCCATTACCGATAGGTCGTCTCTCGCTTCAAAGAAAACGAAAGAAGGGTTTTGCTCAAGCAGCTCTTTCACTACTTCAGGATCGTTTGCCAATACCCACTCTTTGATTGCTTTTAGCGACATTTTTTCGCGTGGAACTAAGCCTCGTTCAATCAGAACACGGCCAATGCTCACATAAGCTTTATTATTCTTACCCGCGTAGGCGAAATACTGCAGCGTGTCATCATCACCGAAGTGCACAAATCCACTGCCCTGCACTTCCATCATAAATGGGTCGATGCGGTTTGCTGAATAACCTAACTCAAGGCCTTGACCTTCTAATGCGCCGTTGTAAATCTCTTCGCGTGTTGGACACTCTTTGCCACACTCAGGAAGCCCGTAAACAGGGTAACGGTATTCTTCATTCGCTTCGTGGCGCAGCTCCATCACAGGAGAAAAGTAGCCCGTGAACAAAACATTGCCTTGTTTATCACCACCACCTAGTTGAGCGGTTTGAACGCCAAAATTCGCTAGCTCGCTTGGATCTCCACTCAGCATCGCCCACTCATTGAGTTGTTGATAAAGCGGCTCATAGATTTTAGCCATCGAAGGGGATTTAGAAACCACCATCTCAGCTTGTTCTGCAAATGCGGTGTAGTCTCTTGGTTTATTGGATTCAACCTGATCGACCTTATTCAAGGTGCGAGGAAATTCGTCATCAAGGTGTTGCTGAGCAAGATCAGTGGGTTGAGCACAGCCAAATAACAAAGAGGCAGCGACAAGGGGAAGCCATTTTTTAATCACAAGAGTCATCCTAAAAATTCTATGCATCGAGGATGACAAAAACAGTCAGATAACACAATCTTAGATTGTAAGAGTTTACAAGAAGATAACCTATCGGACGGAGTTATCGATATGGCCCTTAAGGCGGAAGATGGGATTGTAGTGACTGTCAGAATCGAGCACCATTTCTGTATTGTCAGAATTGGTCATGCGGAAGCGATAGGTTTTATCACCCGCCTTGTATTCAAAGTAGTTTCCATCAAAGTCAAAGCTCGTCGAAACAACAGACCCACGAACTGACACACCATTAGCATTCAGAACAAACTCATCGGTCGCATAATGTGCAACATCTTGCTCTATCCAAGTGCCGTATATCAGATTGTCGGGCGTCGCCGCATTTTGCACTCGGGAAAGCACATCGCCGAACAAAGAAACCACCGCAAACGAACCCACTAAGGCTAGAACCATTAAACAGCGTTCAATGATCTTACGCTTCAACTTAGATTGATTGCGCTGATCAGCTTCGCTGTAGAGACCTTTGGTTATCTCATCGATTTTGTTCTTTGTTGCTGGAGCTTGTTGCATTCGGTGACTACTCATAAGGATGCTATGCGCATTCTACACTGAGACAGTTTATATATTGAAGCCTAGATAAGAATAGTTTGCGCTTTATTCCAAAAAGGTGTTGTTTACATTTGAATTTAAATGCTAAATTATCGAATAAATAAACAAAATGGACTTGTTCTGTGAAATTAAGAAGTACAGCGCTAGTAAAAGGTTTCAGACAATCAACCCCTTACGTAAATGCTCACCGTGGCAAAACCATGGTCATTATGCTGGGAGGCGAAGCCGTTGCCGACAAAAATTTCGGCAACATTATTAGTGATATAGCCCTACTCCACAGCCTTGGAGTAAAGATTGTTCTCGTTCACGGGGCAAGACCGCAGATCAACCAATTGCTCGCCAAGCAAGATTGCCATACGCCTTATCACAAGAATATTAGGGTCACTGATGAATATTCTTTGGGCGTCGCTATGCAGGCTGCTGGACAGCTTCAACTTGCCATCACCGCACGCCTCTCAATGAGCTTAAACAACACGCCGATGGCAGGCACTCAACTCAATGTTATGAGTGGTAACTTCATTACGGCTCAACCGCTTGGCGTGGATGACGGTACGGATTATTGCCACAGCGGGCGTATTCGTCGTATCGATATCGAAGGGATCAATCGCACGCTTGACCAAGGTTCAATTGTACTGCTTGGCCCTATTGCCAGCTCCGTGACAGGCGAAAGCTTTAACCTACTTTCTGAAGAGGTCGCTACCCAAGTTGCTATTCGTCTAAAGGCCGACAAGCTGATTGGCTTCTGCTCCGAACAAGGGGTAACAGATGAACGCGGTAACGTGCTCGCCGAACTCTTCCCTAAAGATGCCAAGCAAATTCTAGAACGATTAACGGAATCTCAAAATCCTGCCGAAGACATGAGCACAGGAACACTGCGCTTCTTGAAAGGAGCGATCTCCGCTTGTCGAGCTGGTGTGCCTCGTTGTCATCTAATCAGCTACAAGGTAGATGGCGCATTAATCCAAGAGTTGTTCTCTTTTGACGGTATTGGAACCCAAGTGGTCATGGCTAGTGCCGAGCAAGTAAGACAAGCTCAGATCGACGATATTGGCGGCATCTTTGACCTTATTCGCCCTCTTGAAGAACAAGGCATCTTAGTGCGCCGCTCTCGAGAACAGCTAGAGCAAGAAATCCACCGATTTACCATTATTGAAAAAGACGGGCTGATTATCGGTTGCGCAGCGCTTTACGCATACCCGGAAGATCATATGGCGGAGATGGCGTGCGTGGCTATTCATCCTGATTATCGTGATGGCAACCGCGGGCAAATATTACTGGACTACATGCGTCATCAATCGAAGTCTCGTGATATCGACCAGATTTTTGTCCTTACTACGCACAGCCTTCACTGGTTCCGTGAACAGGGTTTTTACGAGATAGCGGTTGATGAATTACCGATGGAAAAACAAGGGTTATACAACTATCAGAGAAACTCAAAGATCTTGGCGCTCAACGTATAAATAAAGTTTTGGAGCACAATCTCACTTCGACAGAAAAATAATTGCAAATGTAATCGTTTTCTATATGAGATTTATTAACTATGCACTTTCACTCACACGTATAATTGTATAGAATTTAGACGCTTTAATAATCTTAACAAATGTTTTTATTGGAATTGCCATCTCGATAGTCATGTCGAACTCATTGAGGTGGTCACTGCACGGATTGCTATACCCGTTGACGGCCAGCACGCTAACATTAGCTCTGCTCGTTAATATAAACAGCAAAAAGAGCAATATTGATATGAGAACCATTGTTTGTAACTCGCTGCAAAGTTTTTGGGATATGGCTGATAACCAATTCTTAGAAGGGCTAGACGTACACTGCGTGTTCCCTGTTAGCGAGAATCTAAAAGAGTTTATTTTGAATTGCCAAGCAAAGTACAAGATAAACCACATATCGTTTACTCGAGCGTTTTTAGGCTCTGATTCCTAATAACGCTCAAAGCAACCAAGGATGGTTGCTTTGTGTTTATCTAGCCCTAAGTTCAAAACCTTCTCTAGCCGTCCATAACGACTAATTCGTTAAGCGACTGCCTAAACCACTCACTCGCTCTGTTTTCACCTTAATCCCACGCTTCAACACATTTGTATCGCTGAACATCATCAGTCGTTTCTTCGCACGTGTAATACCTGTATAGATAAGCTCCCGCGTTAAAATAGGGCTGAAATCTGGCGGCAAGATCATTAAGGTCAGATCAAATTCACTACCCTGAGATTTGTGTATTGTCATTGCATAAGCCGTTTCATGATCGGGCACTCGGCTTGGTAGCACAGCTTTTACGCTGCCATCGGGCAACTCAAAATAGACCTTCAAACGAGGGGTTAAGTCAGGTTGACTAGAACCCGCCTCAAGCATACAGATACCAATATCACCATTGTACAAACCCAAGCCATGATCATTTCGCGTCACCATAACAGGACGTCCGTGATACCACAGCTCATCATTATGAGGGCTCACCAAACGCCTTGCGGCCAGTGCTCTTTCAATTCTGTGGTTGAGGCCTTTAACACCAAAATCCCCTTCACGAATGGAACACAACAGTCGGCATTGGCTGAACAAATCGAGTACCGATTTCGCTCTCGCTTCTTGAGTTTCTAACTCTTCCAACGGCACACTCATTCTATTGAGGTACGCACCATACTCGTTAACCAAAGTACGCAGCATCAGGTTATAGCTGTCACTCGACAGAGGGTGGTTTTCGATATCGCCAAAACCTTTGGCAAACACTTGGTCTACTTGATTCGCAGAACCATTATTGATTGCTTTTGCCAGCTGGCCGATACCGGAGCGCGCATCGAAACGATAACTCTTCTGCAGCATACACAAGCTATCCGCAATCGCAGGCGGATTCACCGCTCCAGCTTTGTCTTGTCTTGGTTTAGCTATCGCATCAAAACCTGTCATCTCTGCAATCAAATTGCCTTGCGCTGTGCTGTACCCTGCAGAGTTGAATGAACAGATATCACCGAGCACAGCACCTGCCTCTACTGAAGCGAGTTGGTCTTTATCACCCAATAAGATGAGCCTTGCGTGCTCAGGAAGTGCATCCACCAGCTTATACATCATCGACAGATCAACCATTGAAGCTTCATCCACTACCAAGATATCAAGGTGGAGTGGATTGCGTCGGTTATGTCTAAACTCAGCACGGTTAGGAATCGCGCCGAGTAATCTGTGTAAGGTGCTCGATTCGGTCGGTATGTTGGCTTTCACTTCAGGCGCTAATGGCAGCTGTTCAATTGCTTTACCGATCGACTCGGTTAAACGCGCCGCCGCTTTACCCGTTGGTGCCACTAGCTTAATCGTTGGTGTTTTACCTTGGCTGAGAGATTGCTCGACCATCGCCGACAGTAATTTGGTTACCGTGGTTGTTTTACCAGTACCCGGCCCACCAGAAATCACCGCAAAACGACGACTCAGCGCCACCGCTGCCGCGACTTTTTGCCAGTTCAAACATGCCGATAACGGCACCAAGTCGTCCAACACATCTAAGTCCGTCACCTGCTTAGCTTGTACAATCGCTTGGTCGATTGATCCCCAATCTAAAGCCTGCTCATTCACAATATCAAGATGGTCACACACCAATTGTTGGCGTAATACCTGAGACGTCTGCTGATTTGCTTCAGCCCTGGCTAAGGCGTTAAACAGAAAATGATAGCTACGTGCAAAAAGCAGATTGAGCGTTTCAGTCAGCGCTTTTTTCTGCTCAGTATTGAACTCTACCGGCTTACTTAAACGGTTTAAGGTCTCAGCCAACACAACTTCGTAGTTCCAATAACGCTGTAAATAGACACGCTGCCCATCGAACATTAGAGGCTTAACACAATCGTTGGTCGTTCCCACTAAGTTTGATGATTGAAGCACAGCCACCCAATCAATACCCAACAGTTTTTGGTTCAATTGCAGTGCAGTTTCACCGTATAACCCAAGTAACTGAGCAAGATCTGCCGCTAGTTCAGGGCCTGTCGTATGCTGCTGTATAAGCTGAGTACAAATGTGTCCTTTGCCTAATTCATGGCTCACTACCCCCGCGAGAAAGCCGATCTCTTGAGGGTAGCTCGTGGCTTGCTGAGCAAGAAAACGGGCAAATTGATAATCCAACTGACGAATAGAACCCTTATCCGCAAGAAACTGGAGTACATCCATCAGTTGCTCAGGAATAAGTGAAACTGGCTTTGCTGTGTTCGCAGTATCTATGCCGGTATTAGTGGTCGTTGTTGTCATTATAAAAGCCCCATCTGTCCAGTTTCATCGTCATTCAATTGTGCCGAACGTCTGTCTATCACTTTACCGTCAATCAATTGATCCATTTCATCAAGTAAAGCCAGTGTTGGTTTCGCCGAGAAAATACCTTGCTGAGATTGGCCGTCCATTCCTCGTAAGAACAAGTAGTACACGCCACCAAAATGTTGTTCGTAGCTGTAATTGGCAACGCGGCTGCGTAAGAAACGGTGCAACGCCAATGCATAGATTTGATATTGCAAATCATAGCGATGGTCGGCCATCGCCGATTTCAATGCCTCGCCATGGTAGACAGCAACATCATCTCCTAAGTGATTCGATTTCCAGTCGAGTACATAGTATTTACCTTGGTGCTCAAACACCAAATCGATGAAGCCTTTCAACATACCTTGCACGGTTTGGAAACCTAGATCGCCCGCTTTGGCTGACAATGGATCGTGATATTGAATGGTTTGATTCAGTTCAGATGCAGCCAATACTTCGATCGGCAGTAAGAATTCCATCTCAACTAAACGTTGCGTCGAGTCTTTCTCGCTTAGCTTTAAGTTCTTGCCGTCTAATGCGGTGTTCAGCACTGTATCGACCAGTTGCTGAAGCACAGGTAGCCACTCTAATTCATATTGCTCTGATTCTAATAAGTGAGTGATTACTTGCGTGTTATGTTCACTGGTTGCTGGCTCGGTAAATTCAACCTCCTCAAACAAGGTGTGTAAGAAAGTACCTGGGCGAGCACCACGAGGGAACGTAAAGATAGAGCGTTCAGGCTCAATCAACTCAGACTCATCCTGCTCATCAGCCGAATCAATATCAAAGCCAGACACCTCAATGGTCGCGTCATGACTCGCACCGTGACTGCCTTGCTTTACAAGCCCCGAGTAACTGGTGATACGCCAAGCCCGGTCGATTGAAGCCTTGAGTTCGCTCGCATGTAAGTCTTCGCTCACTTGCTCGGTTTGTACAAACACTTGCTCGTGAGCGGTTGGAATTTCGGCTAGCAGCACACTGGAATTCTTGCCCTCAATGGCTGCAAGAGCCTGATGCAATTCGGCAATACCCTGCTCTTGACCGTTTTGAACCAAATAGCCCATCGCACTCAAATGCACGCCGGTAGGCTCTTTGGTTGAACGCCCTTTACGCAGTGGCGCCATACCAATGAAACAGCCATAAACCGCACGAGTCAGCGCTACATAAATCAAACGCAAGTCTTCTGCGAGTCGCTCTTTATCGGCTTGGGCTAAGGCACTATCACTACCTGTAATATCCAGTACTGTGGTATCTGAATCATGATCGTAGAATTTGCCTTCGCTCGCTTCTCGGTAACTCGTAACAAATGGCAGGAATACTAAGTCATATTCCAAACCTTTCGACTTATGAATGGTAACGATTTGAACCAAGTTTCTCTCTGATTCAAGACGCTGAATGTCATCCTCACTGCCGCCTAAACCATTTTGAGCATCGGAAATCGCTTCTGCTAACCAACGCAACAAACCGTAATCACTATCGAGTTCTTGTCTTGCTTGTTGCAACAATTCGCCAATGTGCATTAAATCAGTGAGTGAGCGCTCACCATTTTCTTCTTCCAGTAAGCGTTCCGCGAGATGTCGTTTACTGATCACGCTGCGAAGCATTGGCAACACGCCGCGCTGAAGCCACAACTTACGATATTCTCTAAACTCGTTAACGACGTTTTCCCACACCACTTCATCGTTGTTGAGTTCATCCAACGATGCGGCATCCAGTGCAAACAACTCCGACGCTAAACTGGCGCGTAATGCTCGGTCATTTTCAGGTGTCAGCACCGCCTGCAACAAACGTTGAATATCTTGTGCGACCAAGCTGGTGAACACACTGTCTCGGTTGGATAAATACACGCTCGCAATGCCTTGTTCCGACAACGCGTTCTTAATCAGACGACCTTCACTACCGGTTCGAACCAAAACAGCAATATCACCCGCATTCACGGCATGTTGTTTTTTGCCGTTATCAAAATAGGCTTGTTGATTTTGAGAAGCGGTCAGAATGGTTTGAATTTGACTCGCCGTCGCCTCGGCCATGGCTTTGTGATATTCGCCTTTAGGTAGTGGCTTATCTTCTGCTTCTTGTAACCAAAAGGTCAGTGCGTGTTGAGTTTCTCCGTTCATCACCCATTGGCGGTTGTCAGCCGATGGACTGGCAGCGACGGGCAGAAATGGAATGTCTTGATCGTAGATAAACGGGCTGTCCGAATTCATAAACACTTGGTTTACTGCACTGACCATATCGGCACTTGAGCGCCAGTTAGTGCCTAAGGTGTAGTGAGCACTAACTTGGTTTCTCGCCTTGATATAGGTAAAGATATCTGCGCCACGGAAGCCATAAATCGCCTGCTTTGGGTCACCGATCATAAACAAGCCGCACTGCGGATTATCAAGATAGATTCGGCTAAAAATACTGTATTGCAGTGGGTCGGTATCCTGAAATTCATCGATCATCGCCACCGGGTAGAGCGTGCGAATCCTTTCCACCAGCAGTGACTGCTCATCGACATCGATCGACGCAGATAACTGGGTCAGTAGGTCATCAAACGACAACCACTGCTTTTGCTGTTTCGCCTTGGCGAGCATAGTTCGACAATGAGTAATCGCATGCGCCAATAACGGAGCTTTCAAATCAGCTGGGTGATTTAAGAAATCCTCAATAGCCTCAAACACCGCGTGCTGAGGCGCGGTGCCTTTTGGTGTTTTTTCAATTAACGTTGCTTGTGAGAACTTCTCTAGTTTATCTGGAAACTGGTAATCATGAGTGTCGCTCTGCGCCCATGCTGTCACAGCTTCTAACCATGTCGGCAGAGATTTCTTAGTGTAGCTACGCTTGTTCACATCCGAAGCAGAGATCAAAGCCAAAAAGTCCGCTTCGGATTCACACCACAGCGCTTTAAGTTGCTTCACTTTATCTAGGTTTTGGTTGTGCAGAGTTTGCAAGTCGCCCGACATCGCATCTACCGTCAATTTCAGCGGAGATCCTGTCAGATAACGATTTACGTCTGCTAATAACGCAGCAGGTGAACCCCAGATATTACGAACCTCACCAGCCAGTTGAATGGGCAGCGGGTAAAACTGTTTACGCCAATAGTCAGCAACTACTTGTGCTTTTAGGTGACTTTCATCGGTCACAAATTCGTTATCAAAGCGGCTTCCAGACTCAAAAGCATTTTGAGTCAACATTCGCTGACAGAAACCGTGAATGGTGTATACCGCAGCCTCATCCATTTGTCTTTCAGCGTTAAGCAGAGTTTTAGCCGCGCCAGCATGATCATCGATGGCTTGTAACAAAGGCGCAATCACTGGGTCGTCACTTTGCCCACGTGCAAACGCAATGCGTGCATCATGAATACGAGCACGAATACGATCTCGCAGCTCAGCCGTAGCTGCTTCAGTAAAGGTCACCACCAGAATTTGGTCTACGGTTAGCGGCTCATGGTGTCGAGTGGCTTCAGTCAGATCACCTTGTGGAGCGGCCGTGCCATGCCCGAGCAGTAGGCGTAAGTACAAGCCAGCGATGGTAAATGTTTTACCTGTACCCGCTGATGCTTCAATTAAACGCGCGCCATGAAGTGGAAACGTCATGGTATCGAGTGTCTGTGGAGCGATTACCTGAACACTGCTTGTGGTCGTCATGCCTTACTGCCTTCTGATAAATGTGTTGTTACAAATGTGACCTAGCGTGGAAAACGTCATTCAATTTACGTCCTACGCTAATTTGTTAATAGTTAGTGCGATCTCTCTCACGGATCAATTCGGATCGCCTCGCTACTATGCGCCCACGAGTTCAGGAGCACGTACGAGTTTTGTACTTTACGGCGTTACTTTGAACCACAGAATAATGGTCCCTCTGACCTGTGGCCGTACAGCGAACGCCCTACACTAATAATGATTTACTGGCGGCCACTTTATTTCCTGTACCTTGCTTCTATTCACCTTGATTCCCTTCATCTTGAAAGCAAGCGTACCAAACGCTTACCAGCGACTCTCTTTTGTCTTTCATTAATTCAGCGCACTCGCTATTGATCTTGTCGATCACAGCCACCTACTCTTGATCTTCCAGATCGGCAGTAGCCAACCTTGCCGCCTGTAGCACAAGCGTTGAATACATACGCGACTCAGTAGCCAATTCATCGTCCCATTTAGACCAGATTCGTGAGATGTAGGTATCTCTACCCTCGCCCGTGAAGGCGAAGCTGTCATTAAAGGTATCGGCCATTTTCTTGAGTGACTTTTCTTCATCATCGACCCACTTACCACGGCTAAAGCCCGCTTCAACACCAGCTAATGCCGTTTTCGGGAAGTATGGCAATGGTGCAGTCATACCTTGATAAAACAATCGTACTAACTCAGCTAATATACTCTTCGCTTGCTGCGCATCGCCGATAGGTTGTAGCGTTTGGTGAACCACGCCCTCTTTTCTGTCATAGCCAATAATATGGGTCGTTTTTCCGTGTCCCATAACAGCGCAGGATAGATGATCAATCCACGCAGCCAAGTAATCTTGAGAGCGTATTTTGCCGCTACGGAAACGCACTAGACCTGATTGATAGTTTTGAGTTAACCACCCCATCAAGCGAACAGGCTTGCCTTCGCCTAACACGTCAAACTCGATATTCACTTCGAGATCTTGCTGCGGTGATCCGCTCACAAATCTAATCTCTTTGGCTAAGTCTTCCGCTTGAACACGATTGGTTTCAAATTCGATGTCACCAAAGGCGCCGACCGGTAATCGACCTTGGGCTTTTTGCTCAGAGACAAACAGTCGCACCGCTTCGTCTGCGCCTTCTGGGTGGTCCAGCAACACTTGCAGCAGCGCATCTTTAAGCTGGAAGCTTTCTAAGCCATTAAGCACGAACGGCTCGTCGTCTTCCATTACCGGAAGCGGTGGCTCAAACACGACTTTTAGACGGCGATTAAAGAAGTATTGCACCGGCAAACGCCAGAAACGCTGTAGCTCAACCAAATCGAGTTCTAACGGATAGCTCGCACCAAGCAAATAGTCATCCAAAGCGCGATTGAATTCACCACTGCGCTCACCAGAACGATTTGCCGCAGGAAGCCATTCTTTGGCGTAGCTCAATACATGACCTGCATCACCTTGCGTAAAGGCTGCTGGGCTAAATGGTGTCATGGTGTGTTCAAAGCTGATTGCTTGAGTCAGTTTGATACCAGAATCATCACTTGGTAATGATTGGTCTTCACTTAGGCAGTAGTTCTGGTGGCAGTACTCAATCAACTCAGAAACCAATACCGACGGTACTCGCTCAGTATTATCTTGAATCGAGCGGCCGACATAACTGATGTATAAACACTCTTGCGCCGACAACATCGCTTCTAAGAATAGGTAACGGTCATCATCACGACGAGAACGATCTCCCGGACGAGTGCGTCCGTTCATCAAATCAAAACCTTCCGGCGGCATTGAGCGTGGGTAAACACCGTCATTCATGCCTAATAGACAAACAGTTTTGAACGGGATAGAACGCATCGGCATCAGGGTACAAAAGTTCACTTGCCCCGCTAAGAAACGCTGACTGATACGCGCACCCGACAGTTTATTGTTTAAGTACTGATAAATGATGCTTGGCGATAGCTCTTGTTCGTACAAGGCATCATCAAGCTGTTCATTCAGTTGAGAAAGTGCATCACGAATCGACTTAAGCACCACCTCGCCTTCTAGCTCAACGGCGAAGAAATCATCAATCATTTGCAGCAAGGTTTCACGCCACATATCGATGGATTGCGTCTCAGCAAGGCGTTGACGGTAATGGGCAATACGATCAATAAAGTGCGCTAACTTACCAGCAAGTTCGGCGTTAATGCCCTGAACTTCGTTATAAGCTGCAATTGGAGAGTGTCCAGTTTCAAACAAACCTGCGGAATCCGACATCGCATAACCCAGTAACATACGCTGGATACCAAATAGCCAAGTATTTTGCTCGGTGGCAGGCAAATCAAACTCTGTTGCCGTAGAAGAATCGACGCCCCAGCGGATACCCGCTTCTTCAACCCACTGCTTAGCTTGTTCAAATTGAAATTCATCAATACCGAAGCGTGCCATCATCGCTGGGATTTCTAATAGCTCTAGAAGTTCAGAAGCTAGACAACGCGTGTTCGGTAACGCGACCAACTGCATGAACGCGGTCAGAATTGGGCTCTCTTGGTCTGCCGTTCTATCCGAGATCGAGTAAGGGATATAACGCTCACCCGGAGCATTACCAAATACCGCCTGAATAGCAGGGCTGTAAGCATTGATGTCTGCCACCATCACAATGATATCGCGTGGTTTTAAGCTTGGATCAGCATCAAACATCGCTAACAACTGGTCATGGAGAACCTCCACCTCGCGCATTGGGCTGTGACAAGCGTGTACCGTCAACGAACGATCGCCCAGCTCAACCACTTGTTTGTGGTTGCTGGAGTCTAAGATGTGATCGTCTTGGTGCTCTTCTAACTCAAGAATATCGGCTTGCAGTTGATGCAGCAGGCTGTCTCTCTCGACATCAATAAAGAACTCATGCTCTTCGCTGTCTGATTGAGACAGCAAGAACAGGTTATCTCTGCCCAGTTTACCCATAGACGCCAGTAAGCTATTACCGACCGCTTGGCTGGTATGCAGTTCGTCTTCAATATTGGCTTCAATGCCATCTTTTAATGGTGAGACTTCGCCTTCTAGCTGAGGTAAACCATCAACCAAAGCAAACTGCTTACGACGCTGCGCTTCCACTCTCGCCAAGTATTTACGGTCACGAATATCGCCCCAGTAATGTTGGCAAGGGTTGGTAAACATCAGGTGGACATCAATCTGCTCGCCAAGCGCTTTCAATGCGTCCATATAACGAGGAGGCAGTGACGAAATACCAAACACAAACAGACGCTTAGGTAAGTGTTGCAGTTGACCTTGTTGCTTGGCTAGCGCTTCAATGAAGTCGTGATACAAGTTGCCACGGTGATACTTAGATTGGCCTTGAGACAAGGTTTTCTCATAGAGTGCTTGCCACAAAATCGGTTGCCAAGGGTGCTCTTGTTGTCCCTCATCATCGATAAGTTCTGCAACGGGCTCTCCCGCTTCCCACATCGCCATCCATTCAGGTCTATACACCAAGTAGCCATCGAAGATATCGGCAATTTTTTCTGCCAATTGATACAACTTCGAATCATCTTCGTCGTTTTCAAGGTAGCGTTGTAGAGGTAAAAAATCAGGGTGGTCAAGCTTAGCGGGTAGCAAACTCATCAGCTTCCATGTCATCGCTTCCTTGTTAAAAGCACTGCGTTTAGGTACATCAGGAAGCACTTGGGTAAACATATCCCAAATGAAGGTTGCTGGAAGTGGGAAATCGATATTTGCTGCTACGCCAAACTCTTTGGCGAGTTCCATCTTAAGCCATTGAGACATACCTGGGCTCTGAACCAAGATCTGCTCTTTTTCGAAAGGATTGGCTAAAGGATCACTTTTGATTAAGTGAACGAGAAGGATTTTTAAAGTATCAACTTTATTGGAATGGTAAACAGTAAACAAAGTGCACTCACGCTAATCTTGCCACAATATAAAGCCAGATTAGCATAAGTGCCGTGTTTGGATGAGGAATATAAGCTTACGAAATACTGAAAACTTAAGGTCCGTTTATCTTTTGAACTATTGCTTCTTACAATCTACTGCCTACCGCGCTTAGAACACGATGAGGTTTGTAATTCATGTAATAACGAACCGCCACATAGCCCACTACAAACGTTGCCACAATCAACTCTAGATACGCTAGGTTGAAGACTTGATCCACATAGTGAGCTTCCACACCAACAGTTTGCATCCAAGCCGCCAATTTGAATAACGCCGTTGCACCAATCACGATTGGGAAGGTAAACGCCGCATAGCCTGGGCTGAATGGCAGACGAAGTAGTTTGAAGAACGCTGCGTAAATGATGAACGTCATTAGCACTGCAATACCAAACAATAGACCGATGATAACTGGCGAAGGATTTGCCGTCACCGTTAGGTAGCCAGCTAGAGATAGACTTGCTGGTGCCGCCATAATCGCAATGGTTGGCTTTGCTGCGTCAGGCACTTCATGAGAGAAGATCAAACGGTAAACCATGATTGGTAGCATTACTGCGTAAACCAATAAGCCGAATACCAAAGTCGCGTTAGCTACTGGCTCTAAAACTGGATTACCTGAGAAAGAGACGTCAGCGACGATAATACCGATCGGTGGCACAAACCAGCTTGGCACCATGTGGTGAATCTCAAAGTTTTTAGCTCTGTGGTACAAAAAGCTCGTTAGAAACACAACATGCAAAGCCACAGAAGCCAACCACATAGCTTCTTGTAAGAATTGAGAGATTGGCGCCAAAGACGCTGACACCACCATGCACCCCATTGCAAATGTTGGTACCACACTGCCGACAACAGGGTGAGCAAGATCTTCACGCAATAGGTGACCATGAATCAAAAATTTCACAGCTAAAACAAGAAGTAATACCGCCGCAATGCCAGCACTGATCCACTGCACCAAACCCGGTGTGTGTAAGATACCTTGTGCGACTAGAACACCATCCCAACACCAGCCTAAGCTTGCAATTGCGAGTGCTAACCCTGCCATGGGTGTTGGAGCTCCTGTTAATCTATATTTAATACGTTGAATCATGTCAGCCTCTCTTAAACCTAATTCACTAAACTTGTGAACTCATCAGCTTGTTGAAGCCATAATACGCTTGCGCTTCGTTAAACAATATCCAATTATATATAACAAGTGTTCATCAATACTGAACAGAATCCATTTTCACCAGCAGAGTAAAACTAGGAATCTGATGGCTAATATTTCAATAAAACAGCTCAAAGTGTTCGTCACTATTACTCAGCACTCGACATTGACTGCTGCCTCTGAGGCTCTGTTTCTGTCTAAAGCTGCGGTCAGCATGGCACTAGGCGAAATGGAGAAACAACTCGGCCACTCTCTATTTGACCGGGTCAACAACCGATTAATTCTCAACCAAGAGGGACATAAGTTACTTCCATTGGCGGATGAGATATTACACCGTGCTGCTGGTATTGATGTTTTGTTCCGTGATGATCAGCCTTTAAGTGGCAATCTAAAGGTCGGCGCGAGTGACACGATTGGTAATCAGGTCGCACCGTTTATTCTGTCTGGCTTTCGTGAACGAACTCAACATCAGGATCAAAGCTTGTTCATTTCAAACAGTGCGCTGATCTGCCAAAAGTTGGTGGATTATGAACTTGATATCGCGCTAATTGAAGGAAAAACATTACACCCTGAACTCATTTCGAGTCAGTTTAGCAGCGATGAAATGTGTATTATTGTTAGTAATCAACATCCTCTCGTTTCAAAAGAAAAAGTGACTTTAAGCGATTTAGAAGATAGTCACTGGATTCTACGTGAATCAGGCTCAGGGACTCGCGAGTTTTTCCTTCGTGCAGTCGCACCGCGTATCGAACACTGGTATGAATCCTTTGAACTCAACACCACCGAGGCGATCATCAATTCAGTTTCTGCCAATCTTGGATTCGCGTGTTTATCACGACTGGCGGCGCAACGAGCAATTGACTCAGGCCGAGTGAAAGCACTCGATGTCCCACTCGACATGAAACGACGTTTCTGGATGCTGGTACACAAAGACAAATACCAGAGCCCGCTGCTGAAATCTTTCATGAGTTATTGTGAAGACTGGGCTACACATCAAGATTGAGGCCGCATTGTTAGGGCTCCAACTGGACTTTTAACATCAGAAACTGTATAAAAAGCCAGTAAAATTTATCAAACTTAGAGGATTAACCATGGCTGTTATCGTCAAGTACGTGGTCGAACGCAACGGAGAAGAGAAAATGACTTTTACCTCTAAAGCCGAAGCTGACGCATACGACAAAATGCTGGATATGGCTGATGAGCTTTTTGAACTGTTAAGCAAAAGCGACTTAGTTGAAGATGAAGGCAAGCAAGAAGAACTTGCAATGTACCTAGCGAAGAATAAAGAAGAAGTTCTTTATGCATTAGGTGCTAAGCGCAAACCAGCTCCGAAAAAAGAAAAGAAACTTGAAGCTGTTGAAGACGCAGAAGAAGATGCAGCGTAACTAGCTGATACCTCTGTTGAAAACGTCAATGACACCTCTAATTAGAGCTCGTTATTGGCGTTTTTTTATACTTATCGAAATATAATGAACTCTGTTTATAGTCGAAATCGCTCTAAACATTCGCTTGCATGAAAGTGTGATAAAGATCTAATCTATAGCCATCAGGTGATGGGGTTCCACCTAAGCTTTTGCTTCAACCGCCCGTTCTTTCGAACAGTGCTAATGACTCCTACAGAATCGAAAACAGGTAATACTGTTGGATGTATCGCTATTCCTCCATTTTGAAATGGACTTAGTCTCTTAAGGCCGAGCTTCATGACACCTTTGGATTATCGATACTCAAGATCTGTAGTGAATTAGCCGCACCTCTTCCAACACGTCCTGTTTTCTCAACACTCTAGGTCTTCAATGACTCTAACTGTGAGAAAACATTATGCACTACTCTTCAGAAATTCAATCAATGTGCCCTATTCAAAGGGGTGATCTGCACACTTCAGCGCCAATTCCAGTTGAAGGCGCTATGGTTAGTCCAAAAGACGTTATCGCTATTTCGGGCTTAAGCCATGGCGTCGGCACTTGTGCACCACAACAAGGTGCAGCAAAACTAACGCTGAACGTAAAAAACGGCATCATCGAAGAAGCACTAATCGAAACGATTGGTTGTTCAGGCATGACTCAATCAGCCGCGATGGCAGCCGAAATCCTCACAGGAAGAACCATTCTTGAAGCTCTGAATACTGACTTGGTGTGTGACGCTATTAACGTAGCCATGCGCGAAATCTTTCTGCAATTCGTTTACGGTCGAACTCAATCTGCATTCTCTGAAGGCGGCCTAGAAATTGGCGCTGCATTAGAAGACCTAGGTCAAACACAACGTAGTCAAGTAGGTACCAGCTATTCAACCTCAGCGAAAGGCGTTCGTTACCTAGAGCTTGCAGAGGGTTACGTGACTAAGCTTGCACTTGATGACCATAGCGAAGTAATTGGCTACGAATATCTCAACCTCGGCAAAATGATGAAGGCGATTAATCAAGGTATGTCAGCTAATGAAGCAGCAGACCTTGCTATGGGAACCTACGGTCGCTTCGATGAAGCTGTCACCACTATTAACCCACGCCAACAATAATTTTTGCCAATTTAGAGGAAAGATATGATGAACACTCAATTTAATGAATCAGTAACTCGCGTATTGGCAGAAATGAACTTCGACTCTTTAGAGCAAGCGAACCAATACTGTAAATCACACAATGTCGACCCAAAAGCCATGGTGATGGACACCCAACCTATTGCTTTTGAAAGCGCTGCCGATGCTTATATTCTTGGCTCAGCACTGGCGTTATTTCGCAAAGCCACCAGCGCTGAACAAGCTGCAAATATCATTGGTAAAGGCCTTCAAGCATTCACTAAACCCGGCAGTGTTGCTGAGCAACGCCAAGTCGGTATCGGACATGGTGCGCTAGCCGCTCGTCTTCTCAATGAAGAGAGCCACTGCTTCGCCTTTCTTGCGGGTCACGAGTCTTTTGCTGCTGCAGAAGGTGCGATTAAAATCGCACTCAACGTCAACAAATCACGTCACAATCCATTAAAGGTAATCCTAAATGGTCTAGGTAAAGATGCGGCTTACTTAATCTCTCGCATCAATGGTTTTACCTATGTTCGCACTCAATACGATTACCAAACGGGTGAACTTGTTGAAACAGAACGTCGCCGTTTCTCACAAGGCCCTCGCGGAGAGATCTTGTGTTACGGCGCTGATGATGTACGTGAAGGCGTGGCAATCATGCACAGAGAAGAAGTGGATGTAAGTATTACGGGTAACTCAACTAACCCAACGCGCTTCCAACACCCTGTTGCAGGTATCTACAAAGCAGAACGTACTCGCCAAGGTTTACCTTACTTCTCAGTTGCTTCAGGCGGCGGTACAGGTAGAACATTGCACCCAGATAACGTGGCAGCTGGCCCAGCGTCTTACGGCATGACAGATACCATGGGCAGAATGCACGCTGACGCTCAGTTTGCAGGTAGCTCTTCTGTTCCGGCTCACGTGGCAATGATGGGCTTCATCGGTATGGGTAACAACCCAATGGTCGGTGCGACAGTTGCATTGGCTGTGGCGGTGAGCGAATCTTTGAACGCATAACGACAAAATTGAGCGCCACGATTTATCCATAGAGTAGAGTCCGTTAATTGAGAAACAAGTAATAACAAACGACCAAAACTCTACACCTATCACTAAAACCAAACAGCCAGCCTTATGCTGGCTGTTTTTTATTCACACTTGCTCTACTATCTATTTCTAATAATTATTTGTATCTAAGATTAAATACACAAACCATTCGTATTTAACTGCATCTTTTCAAAGGAATAATATGAAAGAGCTCATCATTCATACCATTACCGTGTTCATGGGCTTTTTTGCCATCATGAACCCTATCGCCAACACACCGATCTTTCTTTGATTAACAGGTGATAATGATAGGGAAACGGTCAAGTCTATCGCTTTCCGCTCAGTGTTCATCGCCTTCATCATCGTCAGCACCTTTGCTGTCTCGGGTAAACTCATCTTCGACCTCTTTGGTATCACGCTTTACGCGCTTCGTATCACCGGCGGGATCCTCGTGTTCTTGATTGGCTTTCATATGCTGCAAGGTGACTCAACACACTCTAAAGCAAAAGAGAAGGTCAACTCAGACGCTCAACAAGATGCGGCGCTCAGTATCGCCGTCTCGCCACTGGCAATGCCAATATTAGCCGGACCGGGCACCATTGCCACCGCGATGAACTTTGCCAGCACCGAAGGCATCTACGAAACTATCATCACCATCGTCGCCTTTGGCCTACTATGCGCCTTAACCTACGTATTGTTTGTATTTGGCGAGCGCTTCGTTAAAGCCGTTGGACCAAGTGCATTGAATGTAATTACCCGAATGATGGGTTTGATACTCGCCGTTATTGGTATGCAGATGCTGATTGAAGGTATTGAACAAGCTCATAAGGCGCTGTTTGTTTAAGCTCAGAACAACAAATTTCTGATACAAAAATAGCCAGCGATTCGCTGGCTATTTTCTTTGGCGCTTTTGTTTACGAATTATAAATTAGTTCGCAGGGCAGCCTTTTACTTCTAAACCTTTACTCATGTAGATTAGATCACCATCCGCTGGTGCGTAATTCGCTGCAGTGACATCAGGGTTCTTAACAAAGAATTCGCGCAGTACCGAGGCATCCGTTAACTGTGTCGATTCAACGTCAATTACTGGGTAGTCATCACCACCAGCCGCACTGAAACTGATCACGGAGAACGTGTAAGTGTCTGCTAAATCAAAACCTTTGCCATTGATGTCTCGAATGGTCACATCACTCAAATCGCAGTCAACCGTTAAGCTGATATTGTCGAGTTGGGCATAAGCGCCGGATCCTGCAGTCTTCGTCGCAACAACGTCCAAATACGCTTTTACTTCAGCACCTGTCATCGTTGCTTTAGTCACGAAGTTCCCGAAAGGTTGAACCGTCAGTACATCACGATAAGCAATGTCTCCTGCCGCAATTGAGTCACGGACACCACCAGAGTTCATTACACCAAAGTCAGCATTCACCAATTCATAAGTGCGGTATGCTTCTCCTAACAAGTGACCAAGATTAGTTTGTTCTGAACGAACAACATCACGATCACCTTCCAGTTTTGCATCTGTCTTTGAGATGATGACATCGAGGAGATCTTGCCCTTGTTGTTGATATGGGTAGAGAGTAGCTTTTACAGCTGCATCAGGCTTTATTTCAGATTGAATAAACTGATAATCACCGTTTTCATCCTTCTCTTTTAGGTTCACAGGAACCAGATCGTACTTCGCTAAATGCAGTTTGCCGTCATAAAACTCAAAGTCAGCTCTGCCTACATACTTACCCCACTCGTGAGCTTGCATGATGTAGGTACCATTTTGCTGATCAGGTTTGCAGTCATCCCCTGGGTTGAAGTCGGCGTATTCATTGCCTTCCATACAAACAGGGTTTTGAGAGTGTCCACCAATAATTGCATCTAGCTGACCTTCTTCTAGAGAGCGAGCAAGCAATACATCGCCAAGCGCTTCACTACCATGCTGACCATCTGCGTAATGCCCCATATGCGTGGTAGCAAAAATCAGGTCAACCGTTTCATTGGCCTCTATTTCTTTTATGGCTTTTTTGATTTCAACTTGTGGGTCGGCAAAGTGAATTGTCGCGACGTTGTCAGGATTAACTAATTTAGCCGTATCTTTGGTTGTCAGGCCAATAACAGCAATCTTTAAACCATTAATGGTGAATACTTTATATGGAGAGAAAAGGCGTTCATCAGTAACTGTGTCTCCATCTTTGATATAAATATTCGCCGCAAGCATCGGGAAGTCAGCTAGCTCAGATTGCATCTCAAGCACATCCAAGGTGTTGTCGAATTCATGGTTACCTAATGCCATCGCATCGTAACCAAGAAGGTTCATGCCAACAAAATCTGGTATCGCATCCTGCATATCAGACTCTGGAACACCAGTATTAATGTCACCACCGGACAGTAGGATCGTCTCACCACCGTTTTGAGTCACTTCCGCACGAATACTATCAATCAACGTCTTACGAGCCGCCATTCCATACTCACCCTTACTATTTTCCCAGAAGCGACCATGGTTATCGTTGGTATGTAAAACAGTAAACTTGGTACAAGAAGCGGCAGTGTCACATGTCACTGCGATATCGTCACTGTCCGAGCCACAACCAACCATCGCTACGCCGATAGATAACACCAGTAAAGACTTAGTAAAATTCATAGAAGATCCTTTATTAATCGTTTTAATGTCGTTATGGCAGGCAATATACTGACATCTTGCAGGGTTTTAGTGATCGTTCTCTTAATTACATGTCTGGAAAGTTGAGTATTTACCCTAACTGTAGGCACAAGCGATTAATCAACAGAAGTCGAATAATTCTGATAATAAACATGAATTTATAAAGAAAGTGTGACTCACTCTATTGATACGGCTAACAAGAGGATGGACTAAAGATAAGTGTCAGGCATGGAAATGAAATGGCACCGCGCTACTTAAGTAAGAACGCCCATATTTAAGAGCGAGGTATAATATCCGGATAATGAAAACTATCTCTCAAAAGACAAGCAATATCATTTTACAGACTTTATCCCGATACGCCCTTTCATAACGAGGGCGCTCTCTTTATGATGAACGCAATTAAATTAACTTTGCTAACGGCAGCGCTTGTTATTCGAGCCGTTGTTTTGGAATAGTAAAATCAAGACTCAACACATGGAGATTCAACATGGCTTATTTTTCACTAGCCTTCGGTACGGCAACCAAAAATCGCGACAATAAAATCATTGAAGCGTTCTTCCCTAACCCGCTTCTAAACCCAAGCGACGCTCTTGTAGCAGCTGTAGCTGAAGTGTCAGGTTACGCTGAAGGCAACCAAGCTATCGAAATCTCTGCTGCACAAAGCGCAGAACTGGCGAAAGCATTCGCAGCAAACGATGATGCAGCTAACGCATCTTTCGCAGAAAAAGCGGCAGCGTCTGAACAGCCACTTGTTCTTGTTGTTCTTGCTACTGACGAGAAGCCAGCATCAGTTGCTGAAGGCTTCCTAAAGCTACAACTTATCTCTAACCGCCTAGTACAACCACACGGTACGGTACTGGACGGCATCTTCGGTCTACTGCACAACATCGCATGGACAAACGAAGGCCCTATCGACCTACCTGAGCTGGCTGAGCGTCAAATCGAAGCTCGCCTTGCAGGTCGTGCTCTGTCTGTAGATTGCGTAGACAAGTTCCCTAAAATGGTGGACTACGTAGTACCAACAGGTATTCGTATTGCTGACACTTCTCGTGTTCGTCTTGGCGCACACGTAGGCGAAGGCACAACAGTAATGCACGAAGGTTTCATCAACTTCAATGCTGGTACAACTGGCGTGAGCATGGTTGAAGGTCGTATCTCTGCGGGTGTTGTTGTAGGTAACGGTTCAGACATCGGCGGCGGCGCTTCTATCATGGGTACTCTGTCTGGTGGCGGTACGATGGTTATCTCTATCGGCGAAAACTGCCTACTAGGCGCAAACGCGGGTCTTGGCTTCCCTATGGGTGACCGTTGTACAGTTGAGTCTGGTCTTTACGTGACTGCGGGTACTAAGGTTCGCATGCTAGATAAAGAAGGCAATGAAGTAGAAATCATTAAAGCTCGCGATCTTGCTGGCGTGTCTGATCTTCTGTTCCGTCGCAACTCAATCACAGGCCAAATCGAGTGCCTAGCGAACAAGTCTGCGGTTGAGCTAAACAGCGAGCTGCACAGCAACAACTAATCTAAGCACTAGATGCTAGATGCTAGATGCTAGATGCTAGAAAATAATAAGCCGCTGGGGTTCAATCCAGCGGCTTTTTTGTATGTTCTGGGAATCATTATTGCCCCATTACCAGTCAGGGTTAACAGAATGTTAACATGTATTTGCCCTACTAAAAGTAATCCCTTGTCTGTTGGATATTTGCAAGGCAAACTGCTGGGCAAAAGTTCGAAAACACTCTGAATGTCTAAAAATCGCCATATTTTTCGAAACTAGGGATTTTATATCATTGGCTTTTCGGTTTCGGTGGCTGAAAGTTTGGGATAATTTGAAAACCATTTGGACATAGCTATGCCTGTACTCTTACCAGAGTACTAGCGGCAGAAGTTTCATAATTTCTGTTGCGCTGCGCTTACAAACCGATAAGAACATAAATCGATATCTACTTAGCCATCTTTACATACCTTTACATCACATGACGTTATCTTACTTACATTAGTATATTCTTAAGTAGTGAAACAAAGAGAAGGAAAACGTCATGAAAATCAAAAGCACGATAATCGCGTTACTCGGTATCGTTATTGCCTTCGGAGCAATGGCTGGTGGCATGAATAACAATATGTCACGCCCAGTATTTTCACAGTTTGATCTCGATGGTGATGGCAAGATAACCGAAGCCGAGTTCAATCAAGCACGCTCAGAACGTATTGCCCAGCGAGCAGAAGAGGGACGTACGTTGAAAAATATCAATCAAAGCCACAGTTTTGCTTCGTTAGATAGCAACGCGGATCGCGCTATCTCTCAACAAGAGTTTAATGCTCATCAAGGCATGGTGAACCCCAAAAATACCATGGGCAAAGGCAAAAACAATCAGTAGCTCAATTCAATCAGGCCTCCATTTGTGAGGCCTGACTTATTTTGAGATCAAGGAAGCAAATCCGCTTATGTTGGTGTGCTACCTTTTGCTTAAGGAAAAGCTAATATATAGTAAGGGAATCGCTATGACTAGGTATAGCTGGTTACAAAGGGCTCTGTTTGTTCCTCCTGTTTTGTTGGGCATCGCGTTATTGGTGATCGCACCAGGGATGAAGGCTGAACCGCCTAATGCGAGTAATACGGCTGCTAAAAAGGTGGTTCGGGTGTTGAAAGTCGAGCCGCGAAATATCCAACCTTCTGCCATCGGATATGGACATACCGAGTCTGTTCAAGACTGGCAGGCACAGTCTGAACTTGACGGCGCGGTTGTGTGGGTTTCTGAGCAATACAAAACGGGCGCTATTATCCGCAAAGACAGCGAACTCCTTAGAATTGACCCCACCGCTTATCAACTTACTATTGCCCGTTTGCAAGCTGAGCTTGAAGTGCTAATGCTAACGAATCAGACCATTATCGATTCGCTCAAGATTGCAGAGAAAGAGTTTGAGGTACAACAGTCAGAATATGCCCGCTCAATCAAATTGAGTGAAACCGGGCATATCTCCAAAACAGAGAAAGACCGCGCGACCAAAGACTTGCTCAGCAGCCAGCAACAGCTCCAGACACAGAAAAACCAACTGGCAATTAATCAAGCGCAGCAAAAGGTTTTGCAAACGGAACTAGCACTTGCAAACCGAGATCTCGAACAAACCGTAATTAAAGCCCCATTTGATATTCGCATTGTCGAAACCTTGGTTGGACTCGCCGAGTATGTCAACAAGGGGGAATTGCTGCTCAAAGCGGATGACATCGATGCCGTTGAGGTTCGCGCGCAGTTTCCGCTTGGTAAAATGCGTCCGCTAAGAAATTCCAATCGCTTTGACTCGCTTGACGAAGATGTTCATAGCAACTTGAGCGCGACAGTCGAGCTCCAAGCAGGCGATAAAGTAATTACTTGGCCTGCCGAGATCAGCCGCTCCGGCGGTGAAATCGATGCTCAGACTCAAAGCCAAAGCCTGGTTGCACAAGTAAATCAGCCCTATCAGCAAGCCATTCCCGGGGAGAAGCCACCACTTATTCGTGGGACTTTCGTTAAAGTCACGATTAAAGCACCAATGATGGAGCAACAAGTCTTGCTACCGATAAACGCCATCCATGATGGTAAAGTTTACACTGTCTCTGAAGGTAAACTGAAAAGCAAACCTGTCAGGATAGATTTCGTCCAAGGGCAGGTTGCGGTGATCAAATCTGGCGTGGAATTCGGTGATGTGGTTGTACTAAGTAAACTTTCACCCGCCGTTGAGGGGATGGCTTTACAACCGCAACCGGATGAGAAAATCGGCCTTTGGTTGGATACGCAGAGCGGATTTAAAGCCCTAAACGCGATTCAGAAAGAGGGCAAATTATGATCGCTTTTTTTGCTCGGCACACCACTGGCGCCAATGTCCTGATGATGGCGGTACTGCTGTTAGGGGCTTTTGCCTTGCCCAAACTGCAGAAAGACACTTTTCCGTTGACGCCGACCAAAAATATTGAGGTTCGGATCGTTTATCCGGGCGCGTCACCTTTTGAGATGATGGAAGAAGTGTGTTACCCGTTGGAAGATTCTCTCGATAAGCTGAGTGGAATTAAAGAGTTAAGCTGTGATGCCCGAGAGAGTTTGGTCATCGCCAATGTGGAAATCGGCGATGATGAAGACATTGACACTTTAACCAGCGATATTCAACAGCAGGTTAACGCCATCAGTGATTTTCCGGATCGAGTTGAGCAGATCACGGTGTCGAAACTGGACCGAGTGGCAACGGTGGCCAGTGTCGCGATTACCGGCAATATGTCAGATAGGGACTTATATCTCTATGCCCAACAAATTAAGCACAAGTTAAAAGAGAGCCCATTGATCGCTCAGGTGACCGTGAGCGGTTTTGCGGATCAAGAAATAGAAATTCGCGTATCGCAGTGGAAGTTGCAGCAGTACGGCCTGAGTGTGTCCGACTTGTCCAATCTAGTACAACAGCAAAGTATCAGCACTCCTGCTGGCGTATTTAGTAATGACTTGGAAGAGATCAGCGTCCGCTTCGACCACTTAGGCAGCAACGTCAGAGACTTCGAAAATATCGTGATTAAATCCAGTGAGACGGGGACTCAGGTTCGCCTCGGTGATGTTGCCGTTATTCAGCAGAAGTTCACTAGCGATGAAAATCAAATCCTGTTCAATGGTCAGCGTGCCGCTTTGCTTCAGGTGTCCAAAACGCAATTTCAAGATACCTTAACGGTCAAAGATGCGATCGTCAGCATCGTTGAAAAAGAACAGGCGAGAGCCCCTGAAGGCGTCGCTTTAACCATCACCCAAGATTCCAGCACCAATATTATTGAGCGTCTGAGAATCCTCACCAGCAATGGCGCACAGGGATTAGCACTGGCATTTTTGATGTTGTGGGCGTTTTTTAATATTCGCTTTAGCTTTTGGGTCACCATGGGGCTGCCGGTTTCATTCCTTGGCGCCATTTTTGCGATACAACTTCTCGGTTATACCCTGAATATGATGACGCTGGTCGGGCTGATTGTCGCGATTGGTCTGCTAATGGACGACTCGTTGATCATTGCAGAAAACATCGCTGCCAAGAGGCAACAAGGGCTACCCGCGTTTGACGCTGCAGTTGAAGGTACCAAACAAGTCTTCCCAGGTGTGATTGCATCGTTTGCTACCACCATCATGGTGATAGGGCCGCTGATGTTTCTCACAGGCAAGATGGGCGAAGTACTACGCTATATTCCCATCGTGTTATTGATTACCTTGCTTGTTAGTCTGATAGAAGCTTTCTTGATCTTGCCGTCTCATTTGGCACATAGCCATACTGAATCTCGCTCTAATCCTATACGGGACAAGTTCATTGCCGGTTTTGAAAACATCAGAGACAGATTCTTTGTGCCAGTGAGTGTCAAGGCGATGAATGCACCTTATCTTTCAGTAGGGATATTGGTGATGGTGGTGATGATTTCAACCGCTTCCATTTCGTCAGGTTGGCTGAAATTCAAAGCCATGCCTGCCTTGGAAAGTGATGTGCTGCAGGCGCGTATCTTGCTCCCTCAAGGCAGTTTACTGAGCCAGACAGAGGCGGTGGTGGAGAAGGTTTCAAACGCGCTTGATGAACTCAACCAAGAATACGCAGAGAAATACCCAAGCTCAAAACCTTTGGTCGCGAGCACCACGATCATGTTCAACTCAAATGCTGATGCTAATGAGTCGGGGCCGCATATGGCAACCGTCAGTGCCGATCTATTGCCAGCGCAATTTAGGCAGCAGAGCATTAAAGATCTGATCCAAGATTGGAAACAAAAAGTAGGCCCTACGGCGGATGTGGTTTCACTCAAGTTTACCGATAAAGAACGGGGCATTGCTGGCAATGGCATTGATATTCGGGTTCAGGGTGAGTCGTTACAAGAGCTCAATCAAGTCAGCCGCTCGCTGATGAAATGGTTGAAGGGATTTGACGGTGTCTATAACCTCTCCACCGATCTGCGTGAGGGCAGAACCGAATTTCACGTTAACCTTAAAGATGAAGCTGGCGTGATGGGAGTTAATGCTTCCAACATTGCTCAAACGCTGCGCAGCGCGGTAAAAGGCAGTACTGATCTGACGGTTTTCCAACAAGGCGAGCTGGTGGATATTAGTGTGAGACTGGATGAGTTTACGCACCAAGCTAGCCTGTATGAGTTGAATAACTTGATGGTGACGGCAGGCAATGGAACCCTAGTTCCATTATCAAGTGTTGCGACGTTTGACAGAAAACAAGCCTTCTCGCGAATTCACCGCATTAATGGGATGAACACTGTGGTTGTGCAAGGCAATATCGATACGCGGGTTGCCAATGCGCGTGAAATTATGCTGCAGTTCAATAGCGAATTTGTCTCGCAAACTCAACACAAATTCCCAGACATCACCTTCACCTCGCAAGGTCAGGATAAAGAAAGCTCAGATACGGGCTCCTCGCTGGCGACCTTCTTTGCTCTTGGCGTGGTGGGGATTTATCTTATTTTAGTGTTCCTGTTACAAAGCTACACTCAACCGATTGCTGTGCTGCTGGCAATCCCTATGGGCTGGATTGGTGTGGTATGGGGGCACTTGGGCATGGGGTTCGATTTGACTATTCCAAGCTTGGTTGGCTTTGCTACCTTAGCGGGTATCGTCGTTAACGATAACATTCTGTTGGTCAATTTTATTAAGAAGAATATCGCCCAAGGCGAGCGCTTGATAGACGCTTGTCGAGAGGCGGTACGTGACCGATTTAGAGCGATATTTATCACCTCGTTAACCACATTTGCAGGATTGCTTCCACTGTTAACCGAAACCAGTACGCAAGCGCAATTTCTGATCCCGTTAATTGCCAGTATTGCGTTTGGCTTAGTCTCGGCTACGTTACTAGCGTCAATTGTTGTGCCTTGCGTGCTGCTTATTTTGGACGATTTAAAGCTGACCAAATGGGCAGAAGGTGCTCAATCTTCCCTTTGAGGCCCTTGGGAGTGCATGCTGAACCATGTCATTTAGCCCGGCATGAAAATGGTAGTTTGCGTAGAATTTATTTGGCGATTAAACCCTATCACTGACTGCTGTTTTTTTGCGTACAAAAAACAATAGGGTCAGGTCTTGTCTTTTGCTCTTTGGTGGCAGTTTTTCTATCAGGTTTAGTTATTTGTCATACCTGAAGTTATTAGTCATTTGCTAATGTTTGATTTTCCAAAACTCATTTCTGTCCAAAAGTTTGTTATACACACATCCACTATACGGTGATCCCTACACCACACTCACCACCAAAAAAAGCGCAGACCTTTCGATCTGCGCTTGTGGTTATTGTCCCGATAACACTGTTTAAATCGTTTTCAATTAACCCACGTTCTTACGTGCGTTTTGGAACATACGCATCCAAGCGCCATTCTCGCCCCAACCTTCCGGAGACCAAGAGTTTGCAACCGTACGGAATACACGCTCTGGGTGAGGCATCATAATTGTCACGCGGCCGTCAGTCGTTGTTAAACCTGTGATAGCGTTTGGCGAACCATTCGGGTTATTCGGGTATTGCTGCGTTTGGTTACCGTTGTTATCAACGTAACGTAGAGCAACCGTACCTGAGTTTTCAATCGCGTTTAGGTGGTCGTTATCACGTACTTCTACGCGGCCTTCACCGTGAGAAACAGCGATTGGCATACGAGAACCTTCCATGCCGTTGAAGAATACAGAATCTGACTTCTGAACTTCTACTAGGCTGAAACGTGCTTCAAAGCGCTCAGATTCGTTGCGAACGAAACGTGGCCAGTACTCTGCACCAGGGATAAGTTCACGTAGGTTAGACAACATCTGACAACCGTTACACACACCTAGAGAGAAGGTATCTTCACGCTTGAAGAAGTTTTCAAATTGCTCACGAGTAGAGTCATTAAACAAAACCGACTTAGCCCAACCTTCACCAGCGCCTAGTACGTCACCGTAAGAGAAGCCACCACAAGCCACAAGGCCGTTGTACTCTTCTAGAACTGCTTGACCCGTAAGGATGTCGCTCATGTGAATATCAGTTGCTTCGAAGCCTGCACGGTCGAATGCTGCTGCCATTTCAACGTGAGAGTTAACACCCTGCTCACGTAGAATCGCCATCTTAGGCTTAGCGCCAGTGTTGATGAACGGTGCAGCAATGTCTTCGTTTACGTCAAAGCTTAGTTTTACGTTCAGACCTGGGTCTGAATTGTCTTTCTTCGCTTCGTGTTCTTGGTCTGCACAGATTGGGTTATCACGTAGACCTTGCATCTTGTGCGTCGTCTCAGCCCAGATAGTACGTAGTTCAGTACGGTTACGTTGGATTACAACGTCTGCGCCTGACTTAATCACTAGCTCATCAGAAGCTTCCCCTTCACCAACAACGCTGCCAATCACATGAGAACATGCTTCTAGACCGTTAGCTGCAAGAGTAGAAAGTACTGCGTCTAGGTCGTCGTTACGAACTTGGATTACCGCACCCAGTTCTTCGTTGAAAAGTGCCGCAAGCGTATCTTCGCCTAACGCTGCAATATCAGCGTTAACACCACAATGACCTGCGAACGCCATTTCTGCTAGCGTTACGAATAGACCACCATCGCCTTTATCGTGGTAAGCGACAACTTGGTCGTTCGCTACAAGTGCTTGAACGCCTTCGTAGAAACCTTTTAGTTGCGCTGCGTTGTCTACGTCTGCTGGCTTGTCACCAAGCTGCTTGTAAACCTGTGCAAGTGCTGTTGCACCCATACGGTTTTTGCCGTTACCTAGGTCGATAAGAACTAGGCTTGTATTACCTTTGTCAGTGCGAAGCTGAGGAGTAATCGTCTTACGAACATCTTCAACACGTGCAAACGCAGTGATAACAAGAGATAGCGGAGACGTTACTTCTTTCTGCTCGCCATTCTCTTCCCACTTAGTCTTCATCGACATTGAGTCTTTACCCACTGGGATAGTTAGACCCAGAGCTGGACATAGTTCTTCACCAACCGCTTTAACCGCTTCGTAAAGACCTGCATCTTCACCTGGGTGACCTGCTGGAGACATCCAGTTAGCCGACAGTTTAATGTGTTTGATATCGCCGATGTTGGTCGCTGCGATGTTAGTAATTGCTTCACCAACCGCTAGACGAGCCGATGCGCCGAAGTCTAGAAGTGCCACTGGCGTACGCTCACCAAGAGACATAGCCTCACCGTGGTAAGAGTCGTAGCTTGCCGCTGTTACTGCGCAGTTAGCAACAGGAACCTGCCATGGACCAACCATTTGGTCACGAGCTACAAGGCCTGTTACCGAGCGGTCACCGATGGTGATAAGGAATGTTTTCTCAGCGACTGTTGGCAAGCGAAGAACACGGTCAACCGCTTCGTTCATCTCGATGCCAGAACGGTCAATCGCAGGGTTGTTAGCTTTTAGCGTTTTCGCGTCACGGTGCATCTTAGGTGTTTTACCTAATAGGATGTCCATTGGCATGTCGATTGGCGTGTTGTCGAAGTGTGAATCTTCTAATTTCAGATCACGTTCTTCAGTTGCTTTACCAACCACCGCGTACGGTGCACGTTCACGCTTACAAATCGCGTCGAACGTTGCCATGTCTTTATCAGCAACCGCCATTACATAACGCTCTTGAGATTCGTTACACCAGATCTCAAGTGGGCTCATGCCCGGCTCATCGTTTGGCACGTCACGTAGATTAAAGATACCGCCACGCTCGCCATCGTCGACTAGCTCAGGAAGAGCATTCGAGATACCGCCCGCGCCCACATCGTGGATAAATGCGATTGGGTTCGCATCACCAAGCTGCCAACAACGGTCGATAACTTCCTGACAACGACGCTCCATCTCTGGGTTTTCACGTTGTACAGAAGCGAAATCAAGATCTTCAGAAGAAGAACCAGAATCCATTGAAGATGCCGCACCGCCACCAAGGCCGATGTTCATCGCAGGACCACCTAGAACGATTAGGCTTGCACCTACCGGGATCTCTTTCTTCTGAACGTGCTCATCACGGATGTTGCCAAGACCACCAGCTAGCATGATTGGTTTGTGGTAACCACGCACTTCTTCACCTGCGTGAGAGTTTACTTTCTCTTCGTAAGTACGGAAGTAGCCAAGTAGGTTTGGACGACCAAATTCGTTGTTGAATGCCGCGCCACCAAGAGGACCTTCAAGCATGATATCCAGAGCAGTAACGATACGGCTTGGCTTACCAAAGTCAGTTTCCCAAGGTTGAACGAAGTTCGGGATCTTAAGGTTAGATACAGAGAAAGCAACAAGACCCGCTTTTGGCTTACCACCAATACCGGTTGCGCCTTCATCACGGATTTCACCGCCTGAACCTGTCGATGCGCCTGGCCATGGAGAGATTGCCGTTGGGTGGTTGTGCGTTTCAACCTTCATCAAGATGTGTGTTTTCTCTTGGTGGTAGTTGTACTGGCGAGTTTCTGGATCTGGGAAGAAGCGACCAACTTCAGAACCTGTCATTACCGCTGCGTTATCTTTATAAGCAGACAGAACATGTTCTGGTGTCGTTTCAAAGGTGTTCTTAATCATCTTGAACAATGATTTTTCTTGCTTAACGCCATCGATAGTCCAATCAGCGTTAAAGATCTTATGACGACAGTGCTCTGAGTTCGCTTGTGCAAACATCATTAGCTCGATGTCCGTCGGGTTACGACCTAGCTTCTCAGTGAAGCTTTCAAGAAGGTAATCAATCTCATCTTCTGCAAGTGCAAGACCTAGGGTAACGTTTGCTTTTTCAAGCGCTTTACGTCCACCAGTTAGTAGGTCAACTTCCGCATAAGGAGCAGGCTCAGCAACGGTAAATAGTGCCGCCGCTGATTCGAAGTCAGTGAAAACCACTTCCATCATACGGTCGTGCAGGATTGCTTTCAGCTCAACAAGTTGAAGTTCAGAAAGTTCAGCAGAGGTTTCAATGTAGAAAGCAGTACCGCGCTCTAGACGTGACACTTTAGCCAGTCCGCAGTTGTGTGCGATATCTGTTGATTTTGAAGACCAAGGCGAGATAGTGCCTGGGCGTGGCGTTGCAAGCAGCAGTAAACCTTCAGGTTCATGCTCTTCAATCGTTGGACCGTAAGTCAGTAGCTTTTCTAGCTTCTCAACTTCAGACTCATCTAGGTCTGCCGTTAGATCAGCAAAGTGGGCAAACTCAGCGTAAATACCTGTTACAGGTAAGCTTAATTCACGACAAAGCTCTAAAAGCTTGTTAACACGAAACTCAGATAGAGCTGGGGAGCCACGCAAAATTCTCATGTGCTTACGTCTCTTATGCAGTTGATTAAGGTAGTATTGGAATAAATTCAGTGGGTTAAAGGAAAAACCTAACTGTTTTCTTCGAAGCTATTCCCGAAGGTTTAAAAACCTATGCCGATCCCACCTCTTCAATGCGAGCGCATTATAAAGCATTTCTTTTTGTGACGTAACACCAAAAGCAACCGTTTGCGTGATTTTTTTTATCTTTCTGCGTAAATGGTACTTTTGCTGCATTTATCACCACTTTTACAACTGTTTAATTAAACCTGCTTTGCCAGCCTTGCGGGGTTTGGTATAAAGGAGCTTCCACTTTTCGAGATTTCATTTTGATGCCTAAATTTACGCTCATCTTTTCGTCTAAGTTCCTTCTGCTCGCCATCGCCCTATTTGGGTTGGCTGGATGCCAGATTGAATCTGAACCTAAAAGTGTCCTTGAGCAGATACGAGATCGTGGCGTTCTTCGTGTCGGCACCCTAAATAACCAACTCTCTTATTACATCGGTCCTGATGGTCCTGCTGGCTTGGATTACGAATTAGCTCGTGAATTTGCGCAGGAGCTTGGTGTAAAGCTTGAGGTTAAACCCGCTTACCGTTTGTCTGGCTTGTTCCCTGCACTGCAGAAAGGCGAAATCGATCTTATCGCGACCGGCTTAACGCAAAACAACAAACTGACACGAGCTTATCGCGCCGCACCTGCTTATTACTACGTAAGCCAACAGGTCGTATACAAAAAAGGCCAGTGGCGACCGAGAAACCTTGAACAACTGATCAATTTCGAGAATGAGCGTCAGGTTGACTTTGTTAAAGCACAAACTGAATCAGAAGAGGCGGCGTCTACTGACACATTAACGCCATCTTTGGTTGTGGTGAAAGACTCACACTTTGAGCCAACACTAAAGCAGCTGCAGAAAACACACGATGACTTTATCTATGATGCGGTCGGCAATGCTGATATCAACGACCTGCTCAAAGAAGTATCGACTGGCGAGCGCTTATTTACGGTTGCGGACTCAATTGAGCTGTCACTGGCACAACGTTTATACCCAGACGTAGCTTTGGCTTTTGAACTGACAGAAGACCAACCTATCTCTTGGTATTTGCAGAAGTCTGAAGATGAAAGCCTTTATGCTCTGTTGATTGAGTTCTTCGGTAACCTAAAACAGTCTGGTGAACTGGCTTCACTAGAAGAGAAATACATCGGCCACATCGGCACTTTTGACTACGTTGATACTCGTGCCTTTATCCGCGCACTGGACAGCAAGTTGCCAAAATGGTCGCCGCTATTTCAAAGGTACTCTCAAGAATTTGATTGGCGCTTGATTGCCGCTTTGGCCTACCAAGAATCACACTGGAACCCTGTTGCGCGCTCACCAACGGGTGTTCGTGGCATGATGATGTTGACACTGCCCACCGCGAAGAGTGTTGGGGTAACCAACCGTCTCGACCCGAACCAGTCGGTACAAGGCGGTGTTGAGTACCTGCGTCGTATCGTGAACCGAGTACCAGATTCAATCACTCAACACGAAAAGATCTGGTTTGCACTTGCTTCATACAATGTCGGTTACGGGCACATGATGGACGCGCGTCGCCTCACGAAGGCACAAGGTGGCGATCCCGATGCTTGGGGCGATGTGAAAGACAGACTGCCTCTGTTAAGACAGAAGAAGTACTACAGCCAAACTCGCTACGGCTATGCGCGTGGTGATGAAGCGAGAAACTACGTTGAGAACATTCGCCGTTATTACCAAAGCATCATCGGCCATGTAAATAAGCGTAATAAAGAACAAGAAGAGAGTCTTGAGGGTTTGATTGTCATCCCACCTTTAGAGACTTCTAGTGCTGAATCAAGCATTAGCGCTGCTGAATCGACAGTAAGCAGTTCAGAATCTTCGCAATAGAAACTAAAAGAGCAATGCCATTAAGCATTGCTCTTTTTTATTGTGCTTTTTATAACTGCGCATAAAAGAATAAGCTCGACAAAAGGCCGTGAAAATCGATGTGTCATATTGCAGTAACAATCGAACTTTATAACGGCACACCATAATCAAAATTACGCTCTGTTGCACTTCCGTGCTGGGTTTTCGCTAGAACTGCTCTTCTGGGTAAGCCAAGCGCGCGACAGGCCAAATAAACGAATAACACTATAATTAAATCGTTAGTCCAAACTAAAAAGTCAGACGACAAATAGGAAATCATTGAAATGATGAAGAAACTGAAATCGAAACGCCTTGATAAGACCGTTGCTGCAAACCGTCGTAAGCGTATGCTTTCAAATAATAAGAAGAAGATCATTTGGCGCAATCGCGCTTTCATGCAGATGATTGCTGAGTAAATGTAGTTACTCAGTCAGTTTGCTTGGCACTCTTGCGATAGAGAGTGCCGAAAGTACGCTGCTATTTCTTATTGCCAGCCTTCATCTCTGCTTCTAAACGCTGCTCTTCCAACAGACGTTCTTGCTTTCGCTTCTCTTTTATCTCTTTTCTACGACGCTTGAAAAACGCTTGTAATTGCTCACGGCACTCTTCCTCTAACAAACCATGTTCAACGTCGGCATAGTGGTATGAGGCTTGGCTTTCAAACAAGTTCAATACTGTACCTGCAGCGCCCGCTTTTAAGTCTGGAGCACCAAACACAATGCGCTTTACTCGGCTGTGTAGCAACGCGCCTGCGCACATTGGGCAAGGCTCTAGCGTGACATATAAAGTGGTATCGAGTAGCCGATAGTTTTCTAAGGTTTGACCGGCTTTACGCAAGGTTTCAATTTCTGCGTGTGCCGTTGCATCGTGGCTGCCAATCGAACGGTTCCATCCTTCAGAGATAATCTGCCCATCTTTCACTAATACCGCACCCACTGGAACCTCTCCCTCGCTCTCTGCTTGCTTAGCTACCTCAATGGCGCGTCGCATGAAGATTTCATCTTGAGGGGTGAATTGATGGTCTGACAAAGGGAACTCCAGAAAACAAAGGATAAAAACGAAAATAGGTATGCGGTGAAGCATACCTAATCTTCGTGATAATGAACAATAAAGAGGTTAAGACAACAAGAGACAATGAACCATTGCCGCTTGCTGGTTGGTCGAACTGTTAGCTATTAGCGTCTTCTGTGTCACCGGCTATTGGCGTCGCTTTGATGCTCACAATACGGTTATTCTCAACAGAGATAATTTCAAACTGCCACTGCTGGTATTGAACAACTTCGCCTGCATCCGGTAAGCGCCCTATTAACCAAGTCACAAGGCCATTCAACGTTTGGAAGCTCTCGCTTTCGCCCTCAAAATCCGATAGCTCTAAACGGTTCTTCAGTTCACTGATAGGAATCAATCCATCCACCAACAAACCGTCTTCCACTTGCTCGGTCCAAAGATCGTTCGGATTATTCGATAGCTCGCCAGCAATCGCCTCAAGAATATCGTAATGAGTCACAAGACCTTGAACATCGCCATACTCGTCGACAATGAATGCCATCTCGGTGCCCGACTCTTTAAAGTAGCCAAGTAGACGCAGAGCTTTCATCGATTCTGGAACATAGATCGGCGAGCGAGACAGCCCCATGATCACTTGAATGCTTAGATTGCCCGCCTGATTCAGCAAGGCTTTGGCTGACACTGTACCCACCACTTTATTGAGGTGATCTTGGCACAATGGAAACACACTGTGTTTTGATGAACGCAGTTTCTTTAATATCTGCTCAACGGGTTGGTCGACATCCAGAAAGTCGATGTCTCGACGCGGAGTCATCAATGAGCTCACAAGACGATCATCAAGCTGCAAGATATTACGAATCATCTCTTGTTCGCCGCGTTCAATCACACCCGATTCTGAGCCCTCTTTCACAAGTGCATGGATATCATCTTCGGTAACGCTATCTTCTTCACCGCCTCGGCCCATCAACTTAAGAATACCTTCCGTTGAAGCCGACAACGCAAACACAAACGGCGTCGCGATTTTAGATAACCAGAAGATTGGCAGCGCGACTAACACAGCAATGTTTTCAGCTTGAGACTGAGCAAAACGCTTTGGTACCAACTCACCGACAACGATAGCGAAATAAGTAATACCTACCACCACAACCGCAGTAGACAAGATGTTCGCTTGTGTTGGGTCTAGTCCCCACAGTTCAAGTTGAACGGCTAGTGGAGCCGATAGCGTCGCCTCACCCACAATCCCGCTGAGTAGGCCGATTACCGTGATACCGATTTGGATTGTAGAGAGGAAGCGGGTTGGGTTTTCTTTGAGATCAAGAGCAACCTGAGCGGAGCGGTGTTTTTCGGCTAAGCGTTTCAGCCGACTATTTTTTGCTGCTACCAATGCAATCTCAGACATGGCAAACAGACCATTTAAAACAATTAACCCTACTAAAAGCAGAATTTTCATGTGGCTTGGATTTCCTAAATTTACCGGCCAACAATTAGCCGTAATCCGGAGTATAAGCTGAGTGCCTTTATTTTGAATATAAAAAGTTTTGGATATAGAAAGTTTTGGATATAAAAACCTTGGATATAAAAAACGGAAAAAATAGCGAAAAAAAGCCCGCACATTTCGGTGCGGGCTTAGCAATGAATAAAGCTTAGTTTTGCTTAGTTCAATCTTACATTGTGTAAGTGTAAGGTGCTTGGATACCTAGTGGGATACCAAGAGCCCAGTAAGCTAGCAAGAAGATAGACCAACCGATTAACATCGCAATCGAGAATGGCATCATTAGAGAAGCTAGAGTACCGATACCTGTCGACTTAACGTAGCGCTGACAGTAAACAACAACCAGTGGGAAGAACACCATTAGTGGAGAGATGATGTTAGACACTGAGTCACCTACACGGTAAGCCGCTTGAGATAGCTCAGGAGAGATACCCACAACCATTAGCATTGGAACTAGGATAGGACCAATCAGTGCCCACTTAGCTGAAGCAGAACCAACAAGAAGGTTAACTGCAGCCGTTAGTAGAATCATACCAACAACCGTTGCTTCACCTGGAAGGTCCATCGCTTTCAAGCCTTCAGCACCGTAAAGTGCCAGCATAGTACCGATGTTTGATTGAGCGAATGCAGATAGGAACTGAGCACAGAAGAACGACATTACAATGTATGCGCCCATCGTTGCCATCGTCTCAGACATTGCTTTGATAACATCATTACTATTCTTGAATGTACCCGCTACACGGCCGTAGACGATACCCGGAATAATAAACAGGATGAAGATCAGAGGAACGATAGACTTCATTACTGGTGCTGAGAACGCCGTTAATTCGCCTTCAGGTGAACGAAGTGCTGAGTTTTCAGGCATTAGAGCCGCGATAAGCAGACCAATACCGGCAACCATTGCCCAACCAGCGAATTTGAATGCTTTAGATTCAATGGCTGTGAACGTACCTAGATCAGGTGCTTGTTCTGCATCTTCATCTACAGGCGTATTAGCAAGACGAGGCTCGATAATTTTCTCTGTAACGTACCAACCAATTGCCACAATTAGAATTGAAGACAAACCAGTAAAGAAGATGTTCGCTAGAGGGTTGATCACATATGCAGGGTCAAGAACGTTTGCCGCTGTTTGAGTGAAACCAGCTAGTAGCGGATCAATACCTGAAGGGATAAAGTTCGCTGAGAAACCACCTGATACACCAGCAAACGCTGCTGCAATACCCGCTAGAGGGTGACGACCCGCAGCGTGGAAGATGATACCGCCAAGAGGGATTACTAGAACGTAACCTGCATCAGCTGCTGTGTGAGACACGATAGCAACCAAGATTAGCATCGGCGTTAGTAGCTTAGCTGGCGTGAAGTTAAGCATCTTCTTAAGGCCAGTCGTAATGAAGCCTGAAGAGTCTGCAACGCCAACACCTAGCATAGCAACAAGTACGATGCCTAGAGGTGCGAAGCCTGTGAACGTGGTAACCATATTCGCTAGGAAGCTAGCAAGCGCTTCACCAGTTAGTAGGTTGTTTACTTCAAGAGCAGCACCCGTTTGAGGGTTGATTAAGTCGAATGAAAGATTCGATAAAAGTGCAGATGCTACCCATACAATAACTAGAGCCCAGAAGAACAGGATTGCTGGATCTGGAATTTTGTTGCCGGCGCGTTCAATGAAGTTTAGAAAGCGGTCCATACCACTGATCTTCTCAGTCGATGGTGCTTTTTTTACGGCTTGGTTACTCATTGTAACTCCATATGTGATGTTGTTTTGTTTAGGCCTAATATAAGTTTTGACCACGGCCTATTGGTACAGCACATATTCTATTAAAGTCGTTATTAAAAAGCACAAGATTCCACCTAATTTTCCATAAATGGAGACATATTTTGCAAAAATACCATACAACCACAACAATATAAAAACATAAAAAACACCATTCCATATACAGAGTTTTAACTAGCACGTAAACAATGTCCGAGGAGTGAAAATTATCAGTAAAAGGGGTAGCATGAGCCTTGGCATGCAGTAAACGTTTGCTTGAGGGTCAATCAAACTCACTGTATTTGGAGAGCATAGTTTCGAGGTAAATACTTTGTGCGTGGTTCATACGATCTTGCCATGCAATTGTGACAGTAATGCTTTTTAATGCGCTAGACAGAGCACCGTTTGCATTAGTCACTTCACAGGTCATGGCATAGGCAGAACCCGACAAACCGGATAAAGCATCTGAACTTGCTATGTTGAGACAATGACTCGCCTGATTTAGTTCCGAAAAAGGAATTAAACCTACCGCCCCACTCGCATTAGACGCCCGAGTTCGATAATACTCCATCTGCCTTTCTGCAAAATGCAGCGCTTCGATACTCTGAATCGCATAGTCGGCTTTCTGCTCAGTGTAGGTCTGCAGCTTGACCATGCCTAACGCGGCCACGTCCACCAGTAGAAAAGAGATAAGTACTTCAAGTAAACTAAAACCACGCTGGTTAGAAATCACTCCATGAGCCCTTTTTCCACTGTATTTCGACAGGTTCATCATGCGGGTTGTATTCTCCTCGATAATCTAGATTCATCGAGCCTTTAATCGTAGAAAGCCCCCCGATTGAATCCAAAAATATGCCTCCTTTAGGGAAGAAGGAAGCGTTAGCTATATAGGTACTATTTTCTTTAACCAATAAAGAGTAATCCATCGTTGCTGGTAACTTATCCCAACTATCAGCAAGAAAGTCCGTGTTGTTTTCAGCACCTGAAGCGTCCTTGAAGACACTCATGTCATTCAAGTGATAAAAAGCACCATCAAGTACACTGGCGTTTCCATTTGCGAAAATCCCATTTTCGACCACTAAAGATCGTGGTGTGATCGTTCCTGCACTATCCACAATATTAATGGCTGGGTGCCAAACTACACAGTCCCCAATGACCCACACCTTAGTTTTACCAGCTGAAAAGGCATCATTGATTCGAGTACTGCACTCCTTGCCCACGTATTTATTTGTGTTTGAATCGAAATCTACATGCATGGTATTCCCGTGAGAATCCGTCTCTAATAGGTTTATTACCTCATATTCATTACTTTTAAGGGCGTTGATATTGTCCGTTGTTTTCTTTACCCCGAAGTAGTTTTCGAAACCATTTAGATTGGTGTCATGAACGTAATCACTCATAAAAGCACCGCTAGGATCACTACCCGATGCGGTAATCGTTGCGCTCTCACTCAAGTCAGTTACCGCATCTTTACAAGCGCTAAAATCTGCAGGTGCATTCTCAGGATTAGAAACGGTGGTTAAGCTCCCCCCTGTACCTTTGGTGTGTATAACAGAGTCGAAAAACCGAACTGCCACACACTCATATACACCGTTGTTACTGGTTTCACTGAGTTCAGGGTCGATATCCATGATGTCCTCGGAAATAATTTCGAGAGCCGATATTGCTTGTATGGCCCCCAAACCCGAATCATTAGAAAATCGAATTTCTTTATTAATCGATGTTCTGTTGGCGGTTGAGACAAGGATATTAGCGTTATCGGATGATTTATCTAATGAAGAAAGCTTGTTGCTACAGGAATCCAGGAGATCACCTGGGATCGCGGTACTGCTGTTTTCAATAATAACGCTTAGACCACACTCCAATCCCCCCTCGGCGGTCCAATGTTCTTTGCGAGCTTGAACCTCGTTTTGAGCACGCTTTATTTGGTAAAAAGTGGTTTTAAAGCTACCAAGAGAAACGATCAGCACACCAATCAATAGAATACTGACTAGAAGTAGTGTTACCGCTCCATTTTGCTTTAATCGCATCATTGCCAATTCCTTTGTACCACTGAAGTCACTACTCTCTGACTTTCATCTGCATTCACAAGAGAAGCTTCTAGAGCGATATCGACTCTTTGCGAGGTTGCCAGACTGTTAGATAACTCAGTTACAGAAACCAAAAAAAGTTCTACTTCTATTTGCTTTTCGAAAAACAAACTTTCACATGTCATTGCTCCCAAACCAGATGACGTAATCTGAGTGATATCTAATAAATAAGAAGATTCTTCTTGGCAATAGTTCAGCTTATTACCCTTAAATTGATAGACAATGTTTCGATAGGCCGAAGATGCGCTGTTTTGTCGATAAACAAAACCAACGTAAGATTCACTGGCACTGGATTGAAAGGTATAAATCGTATTGGCAGCGCCCGATAGCTTCACTGATTGTCCAGAGTCTGCATCATAACCGGCTCGCCAGAGCTCCTCTTTCATCATTTGAGTAGTAGCGAATAGGTTCTGAGATAAGAGCAGCTCCAAGCTCTTTTCTGAACTCAAACGTTGGTTGGTAACAAATACCGAGCCGATAGTACCGATAACAATCACACCGATCACAGAGGCCACTAACATTTCGACCAAGGTACTACCTTGAACACTCCTAGCCACAGATCTCATAACCATAATGACCTATGCTATTGCGCCCATCGCTGTTTGGGTCACTGCTGCAAATTCGGATCCGCCCTGTCGTTTTCGATGCGATGATTGAAAGTACATCCGACAGCGCATTCGTGGAGGCGAGTGAAACATTACCGTCTCGAAAACGTCCCCTGACGTTATCGATCGCAATTGAAGTACTATTGGAGAAATTAAAGTCTACTTTTATACCTCTATATGCCGAACCATCAAGATGCATAAGTACATTATCAGAAACGTAAAATGTTGAACTGCTCAACACCATATCCCAATCACCATCAGAACTTTCGGTTCCACCTAAGGCACCTGAAACCAAGAACAAAACATAAAGCTCTTGGTTACGAGTGACCGCTTCTGATCGGGCAGTAATAAGAAAACTATGAACCTCAGGGGCTAAGCGCTGCAGTTTAGAAGAAGCCAACAAAGAACTAAAACTAGGGGCAGCCGCAGCCAGTAGCACTGAAAGCACCACTACAGTAATCAGCAGCTCTAATAGCGTAAACCCGCGAGTCATTTCCCAAATTCCTATGTAATAACTTGAGCAACCGTACTCAACCTTGCGCACATGCTAACACTAAGGAAAAATAGCCAGATAAGTGAAAAGGAAGTCCTCGTGATGATTCGAAAAAATAAATGCAACAGCAACAACACGCGCGTAAAAGGGATGACATTGATCGAGTTATTGATTGTGGTTGCCATCATTGGGATTTTGGGGGCTATCGCCTATCCGAGCTATACCAACCACGTAGTGACTGGACATCGAACTAGCGCACTCGCTGACATAGCTCGAATTCAATTAGAACTAGAAGCAGCCTATGACAGCGGTTATGACTGGAGTGGTATTGTTTCGGGAAGCGATTGTTTGATCTGCGATACCGAAGCGAGTCGTTTTGTTTTCAGTGTCACCAGTTCGGCTTCTGCTGCCTATACGATTACAGCAACACCTCAGTCGGGAGTAGGTCAAGATAAAGACAACTGCTTCGATGGACAAAACCATAAAGTGCTCACTCTCGACAGTGCTAATGTCGAATACCCAGAAGCCTGCTGGATGTAGTGTGATGAGGGTTTCAGGTGAAGAGAAAGAGAAAGAGAAAGAGAAAGAGAAAGAGAAAGAGAAAGAGAAAGAACCAGGTTTGAGATACAAAAAAAACCTGCTACATGAGCAGGTTTTTTAACTTTATCAACAACTTAAAGTATCAACAATCTAATTACTTAGTTAGGTCATCGAAGAAGTTTTTAACGCCGCTAAAGAAACCTTCAGACTTTGGCTTATGCTTGCTTGCCGCTTCACCACAACAGGTTTCTTCGAATTCACGCAGTAATTCTTTCTGGCGAGCGCTTAGCTTAACTGGAGTCTCAACCACTAGCTTAACGATTAGATCACCCACACCGCCGCCACGAACGCCTTTCACGCCTTTGCCACGCATACGGAACATACGGCCCGTTTGTGTTTCTTCTGGCACTTTAAGGTTTACACGACCATCCAGTGTTGGAACTTCAACTTCACCGCCTAAAGCAGCCATAGAGAAGCTTACTGGCACTTCACAGTAAAGGTTGTTGCCGTCACGCTCAAAGATATTGTGCTCTTTTACGTGTACTTGTACGTACAAGTCGCCAGCTGGAGCGCCGTGCTCCCCTGCTTCGCCTTCGCCAGATAGACGAATGCGATCACCAGTATCAACACCTGCTGGGATCTTAACGTTAAGCGTTTTCGTCTTCTGTTTGCGACCTTGACCATGACATGAGTTACATGGGTCTTTGATGATCTTGCCTTTACCGTTACAAGTAGGACAAGTCTGTTGAACCGCAAAGAAACCTTGGCGCATTTGTACCTGGCCGTGGCCATGACAAGTACCACACGTTTGTGCAGAAGAACCCGCTTTCGCGCCGCTGCCGTCACAAGTATCACACTCTACAAGTGTTGGTACTTCGATTTCTTTAGAAACACCACGAACCGCTTCTTCTAGAGAAAGTTCCATGTTGTAACGTAGATCTGAACCACGTTGTGCACGCTGTTGACCGCCACCACGACGACCGCCGCCGAAGATGTCGCCAAATACGTCACCGAAGATATCGCCGAAGTCACCTTGGCCACCGCCGCCAAAACCACCGCCGCCGCCCATGCCACCTTGTTCAAAGGCTGCATGACCGTATTGGTCGTAAGCTGCTTTCTTTTGAGAATCGGTTAGGATCTCGTACGCTACTTTTACTTCTTTAAACTTATCTGCTGCGGTCTCATCACCCTGGTTACGGTCCGGGTGGAATTTCATCGCTAAGCGTTTGTACGCTTTTTTAATATCGCGCTCTGATGCATCGCGGCTTACGCCTAATACTTCGTAAAAATCACGTTTTGACATGTTCTAGGTCACCAAAATAATTGCTACTACCGAATGATCACTTCAGTAGTCTGTGTATCAATCTAGATAAAAGTTCTGCCGGCTGAAATGCCGAATAAAGCTATTATCTAGATCGACAAGTCTAAATACAAATTTACGGGCGTGAGAGTTACCTCTGACGCCCGCAATAATAAGTCTTTGAGACAAATTTCTAAGCAGATAGCTTGAGTCCTAAGTGGAAGCGCGGAGCCTACGTTAGTAGGTGGACACTTCCGATAACGAAATCAGGCTACTCTGCGACGAAATTATTTTTTGTCTTCTTTAACTTCTTCAAACTCAGCGTCTACAACATCGTCGTCTTGCTTAGGTTGTTCACCAGCGTCAGCACCAGCTTGTTCAGCTTGAGCTTTCTGTTGAGCAATTTCCATTAGCTTTTGAGCTGCTTGCATAAGTTCTTGAACTTTAGCGTCGATAGCTTCTTTATCGTTACCAGACTTAACTTCTTCTAGTGCAGTGATAGCCGCTTCGATTTTAGCTTTCTCGTCTGCAGGTAGAGCTTCACCAGCTTCTTCTACTTGCTTCTTAGTGCCGTGAATCATTTGGTCAGCTTGGTTACGTGCAGTTACTAGCTCTTCGAACTTTTTGTCCGCTTCTTTGTTAGCTTCTGCTTCTTGTACCATTGCTTCGATCTCTTCCTCAGACAGGCCGCCTGATGCTTGGATAGTGATCTTCTGCTCTTTACCTGTTGCTTTATCTTTAGCAGATACGTTCAGGATACCATCAGCATCTAGGTCGAATGTTACTTCGATTTGTGGCATGCCACGTGGTGCTGGTTGGATACCTTCTAGGTTAAACTGACCAAGAGACTTGTTGTAAGTCGCTTGCTTACGCTCACCTTGAAGAACGTGGATAGTTACTGCGTTTTGGTTGTCTTCAGCTGTAGAGAACACTTGATCCGCTTTAGTAGGGATAGTTGTGTTTTTCTCGATAAGCTTAGTCATCACGCCGCCCATCGTTTCGATACCGAAAGATAGAGGAGTAACGTCTAGTAGTAGAACGTCTTTAACGTCACCAGCTAGTACACCACCTTGAACAGCAGCACCCATTGCAACAGCTTCGTCAGGGTTCACGTCTTTACGTGGCTCTTTACCGAAGAATTCAGTTACTTTAGCTTGAACCATAGGCATACGAGTTTGACCACCAACTAGGATAACGTCAGTGATTTCGCCTACAGATAGGTCAGCATCTGCTAGAGCTACTTTTAGTGGCTCAAGAGAACGTTGAACTAGGTCTTCAACTAGAGACTCAAGCTTCGCACGAGTCACTTTGATGTTCATGTGCTTAGGACCAGTCGCATCAGCAGTAACGTAAGGTAGGTTTACGTCAGTTTGAGTAGTAGAAGAAAGCTCGATTTTCGCTTTTTCTGCTGCTTCTTTAACACGCTGCATTGCTAGTGGATCAGCTTTAAGGTCGATACCTTGTTCTTTCTTGAACTCATCTACTAGGTAGTTGATCATGCGGTTATCGAAATCTTCACCACCAAGGTGAGTGTCACCGTTAGTTGAAAGAACTTCGAAAGTCTTCTCGCCTTCTACTTCATCGATTTCGATGATAGAGATATCGAATGTACCACCACCAAGGTCGTATACAGCGATAGTGCGATCACCACCTTGCTTGTCTAGGCCGTAAGCTAGAGCAGCAGCAGTTGGTTCGTTGATGATACGTTTAACATCTAGACCAGCGATACGGCCAGCATCTTTCGTTGCTTGACGTTGAGCATCGTTGAAGTAAGCAGGAACAGTTACTACTGCGCCAGTTACTTCTTCGCCTAGGAAGTCTTCAGCTGTTTTCTTCATTTTCTTAAGAACTTCAGCAGATACTTGAGGAGCAGCCATTTTTTGGCCTTGCGCTTCAACCCATGCATCACCGTTGTCAGCCTTAACAATGTTGAAAGGCATGATTTCGATATCGCGTTGAACTTCTTCATCTTCAAAACGACGACCGATTAGACGCTTAATTGCGTATAGCGTGTTTTGAGGGTTAGTAACTGCTTGACGTTTCGCAGGTTGACCAACTAGCGTCTCGCCGTCAGTGTATGCGATTACCGATGCTGTTGTGCGTTCGCCTTCAGCATTTTCTAGTACGCGTGGTTTGTCGCCGTCTAAAACAGCAACACAAGAGTTAGTAGTACCTAAATCAATACCAATGATTCGACCCATCAGGCTATCTCCGAAATATAATCTATATTAGTTTTTTGCTATACCCACATATGTGGGGGGCGGTAATCAGGGATTCAACCCTAATACACAAAATTTAAGTGCAAATGTAATTTGCTTTCGTATGCACCATAGATAAGGGCTGCAAACTGGTTTTCAAGGGAATAAGTAAAAAAAATCTATTTTTTCCCGTATCTTTTTACATAAAGGTAAAAAGTGACCGATCCCTTGCCAATTAAGGCTCCAATGTTGAGAAACTCTCGCATTTGTCGCCACATTGAAACCTCAACCCTATTCCAGATGCCATAAAAAAAGACCTTCATGTGGAAGGTCTTTTTCAAATAGATATTAATCAGTTAAATATTGTTCAAATGGTGACTGATTCAGCCATATTATTGGTTGAGCACTAACTGGTAGAAGCTCGCTTGAGTGTAATCACCCGCTTCCATACCACGCCATTCACAGGCTGAGCTCGACTTCTTAGTGTTGCATTGATTGTATGCGCCCGCCTTGAAGTACATCCAGTCCTGTCCATAACCAAGGTCGATATCATGCCCCTGATACTTACCCTTAGCCAAATCAACATCATACGTCTTCACAATAGGATCGGCTGAGTTTGGATTCTTAGTAAAGGTTAAGTGCATGATGTTATCTTTGATATTCACATCGTATGAGAACACTTCACCTAGCTTGATGCCATCAGCAGGGTCCGAGCTGCCTTTTTTCAGATTGTATTGACCAAATACATCATGGCGAATGTCTTTACGAAGTTTCTTTCCGTTTTCATCCTTCGCGTTTTTCATCTCTGTCGGCGGGTTTAACTCATAGTTCCACGTTAACGAACCATGCTCATGTTCTGGCAACTTGCGGTAAACAATTTTCAGAGGTTCATTATCCGACCCATGGATTTGACCAATAACCACAGAGAATGCACCGGTTTTCTTATAATTACCGCTGGTGCTCACCTGATCAACAGAAAGTGTTGCCGTCATCTGGCCACCGATAGAGCCAAACTCTTCCGCGTTCTTATGGCTTGAAATCGCGAAGTTGTTGCTCGGCGCAGAGTAGCTATCCGCTAGCATCGCTCTTAGCTCACTACGCGTGTTTTTACTGTTTGGCGTCGTTGGAGCTGTATTCGGAGCCACAAACACCATCGCACCAGACTCGGCATCCGTGTAGAACCATTTAGGGTGAACGTAAGGCGTGTCTACATTCGACAGTTCCTTTTTACCAATCTCCAGCGTTTTACCTTTTCTAGACCCTTCAGTCGTCAGCTCCGGTAAGTTAATTTTCCATTTAGATAAATCGAAGTTTTGTGCAGGCGCTTTTGCTGGATCAAGATTGAACTGTTGACCAATATCGTGATTAGAAGCAAGAGCGGGAGCCGCTAAGAGGCTAGCAGTCAGTAAGCTTAGGTAAGACAACTTCATTATTTGGTTTCCTTTATGTCGTCATAATGTAGGTTGCCAGAACAATAAAATAATATTGTATTATTATATGTGATCTATATTAAATATTGAAAACTGATGACCCATTCAGCGCGAGTAAAAAGAAAAAATGAGACTTCGCACCAACATAGCCCCCTCTTTTAACTCAGCAGCAGACAGCCCAAAGTACCCAACAGCAGAAATAAAAAAGCCCCGCTCTGGTTGAGCGGGGCTTCGCAGTTATTGAGTCTTAATTAAGAATTAAGCTTCTGCTTTTTGCAGCTCAGCTTCTTCGTTAGCTTCAACGCCAATTTCGTTTTCAGATTTAGCAACGATAGTGTTCACCGCTGTGTCACCCACTACGTTTGAAGAAGTACAGAACATGTCACAGATACGGTCAACAGCAGCAACAATCGCTAGACCTTCTGGTGGTAAACCTAGTTGGTGCAATAGAACACCTACCATCACAACACCGCCACCAGGAACACCACCAGCACCGATAGACAGTAGCAGGATAGTTAGACCAAGAGTGAAGATATCAGCAGTATTGATTGGCTGACCAAACGCGTTTGCTACGAACATAGTTGCGAGTGCAATGTAGATAGATACACCAGACATGTTCATTGTTGCACCCAGTGGTACACCGAAACCTGCTACTGACTTAGATACGTTTAGTTTGTCAGTAAGAGTACGCATTGTTACTGGGATTGTTGCGTTCGAACTTGCTGTAGATAGTGAGAATAGAACTTGCTCACGAGTTGCACGTAGGAACTGCTTTGGAGAAATACCAGTGAATGAACCAACCATCATTGGATAGAAGAAGAAAATCCAGAACACAAGCATTGCAACCACAAGCGCCACATAGCCAGCAACTGACATTAGCGTGTCTGCATCCAGTGTTGCGCCCAGTTGAATCATCAGAGCAAATACACCGTAAGGCGCCAAGCTCATTACTAGGCCGATAAGCTTCATCATGATTTCGTTAGCCATCTTGAATGTCTTGATAGCTGGGCCACCACGAGAATCAAGCGCTTGAATAGCAAGACCTGTCAAAATTGCCATGAAGATGATTTGTAGCATGTCGCCGCTTGCGAACGCTTCTACAGGGTTGCTAGGAACGATGTTAACAACAAGAGAGAAGATGTCTGGTGTTTCAGTTGTTGTAAGCGCAATTGTCTCAGAAACCGTACCCGCAAGGTTCGCACCTGCACCTGGTTGGAAAATAAGACCAATCGTTAGCGCTGCTGAAATCGCGATGATGGTGTTAATAATGTAAAGACCAAAGGTTTTACCACCAAGACGGCCAAATGAACGAATATCTTTTAGCTCAACAATACCGCAAACAATAGATACGTATACAAGAGGAACTACAAGCAATTTGATAAGTGATACAAACATACCACCAGCACCTTCGGCAGCGCCAAGTAGATACGTATCAAAAATAGCAATACCGCTGAATAGGTACTGAATAGCAGTACCAATAAGTAGACCGGCGAACAAGCCTACAAAAATTTTACTTGAGAGCGATTTATCCATCGTTCTTCTCCAGTTTGTTGTGTTTAAAATTTGTACTTTTATAGTTATATATGCGACCAAAATCGCTATATGGCAGTGGATTTTACATATAAAGATAACAATTAAAAGTATTTATTTACAAAAACATCACAAATGTGACATCAAAACATTTACTCAATCACAACAAGTTTCATAACACAAAACTCTAAATCGCTGATCTGAATGAAATAAAAAGAACGACATTCTTAATGCGGTTTTGATGCTTATTTACGTGGACTCTCAAGTTATAGGCACAAAAAAAGAGAGGCCTATGCCTCTCTTTTTATTTTACGTAAACCAGTGATTTATTTTGTCGCTGCTACTAATTCAGTCAATGCGCCAGTCAACCACTTGGTAACGTAATACGTCATTACTTAGCAACCATAACCATCGCTGGGCGAACCACACGACCGTTTAGTTCGTAGCCTTTTTGCATCACAAACATAACCGTGTTTGATTCGTGATCTGGGCTTTCTTGAATAGACATCGCTTGGTGGAATTCAGGGTTGAACGCTTCACCTTCAGGGTTGATCTCTTTAAGACCAAACTTAGCAACTGTGTCTACGAACGTTTTGTGCGTTAGCTCAACACCTTCATACAGTGGCTTAACCACTTCGTTTTCAGCGTCTGCTGCTTGCATTGCACGCTCTAGGTTGTCGATTACAGGAAGCAGACCTTCAGCAAACTTGTTCAAAGCGAATTTACGCGCTTTATCAATTTCTTGTTCGCTACGGCGACGCATGTTTTCAACTTCAGCTTTCGCGCGAAGAACAGAATCTTGCTGCTCTTTCACTTTAGATTCACTAGAAAGCAGTGCAGCTTCCAGTTGAGCGATTTTTGCTTCCTGCTCATCAGCAGCGTCTTCATTCAGTTCAGCTTCTTCAACTTTCTCAGCTTCAGCAATGATCTGATCTAGTTCTTCTTCGGTTACTTTGTTTTCTTCGTTGCTCATGATATCTCCAGAATTCGTTTTCAATGCCAGTGACAGGCGTGTTTGCGCCTCAAATTGATATAAAACACTCGCATAGACGTTCAACTTGCCTTTATTATGGGGATGAAGAATTTTGATTCAAGCCTAATTCGTTTGGAAACGTTATGAAAAAGCCATTTGAAGTCATCGCCATTATTGGTAAACCTCGAGATCAGCAAGCAATTCAGACTCATAGAGAGCTCTATCAGTGGTTAAGTACTGAGGGTTATCAAGTGTTTGTTGATGATAGGCTCTCCAGCATTTTGGACGATATCCCACAAGAACATTTTTCTAGCCTGATTGAATTGGGTAAACGTGCCGATCTCGCAATTGTTGTGGGTGGTGATGGAAATATGCTCGGTGCGGCTAGAATTTTGTCACGTTTCGACATTTCAGTGATAGGTGTTAACCGAGGTAATCTTGGTTTCCTAACCGATCTCAACCCTGAAAACTTCCAGAGCGCGCTGACTGATGTGCTTAAGGGAGAGTTCATGGAAGAAGAACGCTTCTTACTTGAAACTGAAATTCATCGTCACGGCCAGATAAAAAGCCACAATGCAGCCCTTAATGAGGCTGTACTGCACCCCGGCCAAGTCGCGCACATGATCGAGTTCGAAGTGTATATCGATGACAGCTTCGCCTTCTCACAGCGCTCTGATGGCTTGATCGTCTCAACACCGACAGGTTCTACCGCTTATTCGCTTTCTGGCGGCGGCCCTATCCTGTCATCAAGCCTAAATGCTATCTCACTAGTGCCAATGTTCCCGCACACCCTTTCAAGCCGCCCACTTGTGGTGGATGGAAAGCGTCGTATCAAGCTTATCGTATCGCCTGATAACCGCGGTACACAGGAAGTCAGCTGCGATGGCCAAATCTCGCTACCGGTTTCTCCTGGCGATGAGATCCATATTTACCAAAGCCCGAATGTACTCAAGCTGATCCACCCTAAAGACTACAACTACTACCATGTTCTACGTAACAAACTAGGCTGGTCGAGTAAGCTGTTCTAAAAGAATAAACGCTCTAGTGGTAACCGAAAATTTGAAAGGCTGACGACATTCGTCAGCCTTTTTCATTACCAGTAAAAAGCCCGCCAACTCTCTCTTCGTCTCAATGATTCACACCGTCATTCCCAAGAAGGAGGAACGACTGAGTTGGGAATCTATAGCGGTTTCAGTGATCTACGAACAACCTCAATTCTGATAACAGTCACAAAAAAATTTCACCCACCGACTTTACTGTATAAAGAAACAGTATATACTGAGCTTATATACAGTATTGTTCAGTTATACAGGTAAATAAAAATGCTGGCTCATCTAAGTGTTAATAATTTCGCTATTGTTAAGTCTTTACAGCTAGAACTCTCTAAAGGCATGACAACAATCACCGGAGAAACTGGTGCGGGTAAATCTATCGCTATCGATGCTTTAGGCTTATGTCTTGGGGGAAGATCCGATGCAGGAATGGTTCGACAAGGTGAAGAAAAAACCGAAGTCAGTGCCGCTTTTTTACTTGAGAACAATCTGCATGCTACCCGCTGGTTAGAAGACAACGAGCTGCTTGATGGCGGTGAATGCATATTACGTAGAACCATCTCTAAAGAAGGTCGTTCTCGCGCATTCATTAACGGCAGTCCTGTCCCTCTTTCACAGTTGAAATCGCTTGGGCAGCTGTTGATCAACATTCATGGTCAACATGCGCATCATCAGTTGATGAAGAGCGATTACCAAATGGCCATGCTTGATCAATACGCAGGCCACTTGAACCTGTTGAAATCGACACGTAATGCTTACCAAGCCTGGCGACAAGCCGATAACCACTTGAAAGAGTTACGTGAAAATAGCCAGCAAAATCAAGCTCAAAAACAACTTCTTGAATACCAAATCAAAGAGTTAAATGAGCTGTCTATTGGGGAGGAAGAATATGAAGACCTCGAACAAGAGCATAAGCGCCTCTCCAATAGCGGAGAACTGGCCACAACCTGTCAGCAAGCTATCGAGCTTATTTATGAAGGCGAAGAAGTTAATGCGCTTGGTATTCTGCAATCGGCCAATAACTCCTTAATTCAGCTAGCTGAGCTAGATGAAAGATTAGCCGAGTTACCAAACTTGCTTTCCGAAGCCATTATTCAGATTGAAGAAACCAACAACGAGTTAAGAACATACCTAGACAGCATTGATGTTGATCCCGGTCGTATGGCTTACGTTGAGGAGCGTTTCTCTAAAGTGATGTCGATGTCTCGTAAACACCACGTGTTACCTGAAGAGCTGTATAAGCACCATCAAGACTTACTACAACAAGTTGAAGCGCTTGATTGCTCTGATGAAAAATTAGAAGAACTGGCAAACGAGGTGGAAAACCAATACCAATCGTTCGTTGCTAAATCAGAGAAGCTTCATAAATCTCGAACTCGTTACGCAAAAGAGCTCAACAAGCTGATCACGCAAAGCATGCACGAACTGAGCATGGAAAAAGCGCAGTTTGCCATTGAAGTGAACAACACCAACACACACCCTTCTCCATTGGGTATGGATAACGTGACCTTCATTGTTTCGACCAACCCAGGCCAACCGATGCAGCCGATTGCGAAAGTGGCCTCTGGTGGTGAGTTATCACGAATCTCATTAGCGATTCAGGTGATCACAGCGCAAAAAGTGGATACACCAAGCCTGATTTTCGATGAAGTCGATGTGGGTATCAGTGGACCAACCGCTGCGGTTGTCGGAAAAATGCTACGTAAGCTGGGCGAATCGACACAAGTTATGTGCGTGACTCACTTACCTCAAGTTGCCGGTTGCGGTCACCAACAACTTTTTGTAGCGAAGAACACTAAATCAGGTAAAACCGAGACTCAAATGCACACGCTTGATGAGCAACAACGCGTTTCAGAGCTTGCTCGACTGCTTGGTGGCAGCCAGATTACCGAATCGACGCTTGCCAACGCAAAAGAGTTATTAATCGCAGCTTAGGTTACATATTCGGCAACTTTCTGATAATTTACCGAAAATTCTTGGCAATTTTGCAACTTAATTCAAAATTGCCAGTCATAACAAGCTCAAAGCGCAAGGAGCTTTTTACTTCTTGCTGGAGCTTGTTTATTATCAGGCAGTATTTTAGCGAAGAAAGATCTCAAACTATGCGAATTAAAAAGTGGTTAGTTGCAGTTCCACTTGCACTAACAATGTTGACCGGTTGCTCTCTACTAGAGAAGTTGGTTTATCGAATTGACATCAATCAGGGTAACTATGTTGAACAAGAAGCTGTCGATCAGCTCAAGTTTGGCATGACAAAAACACAAGTTCGTTACGTTATGGGCTCACCAATGCTTATCGAAAACGGCTACCCAGATACGTGGTATTACATTTACCACCACCAAAAAGGCCATGAAGACCCTATTCAGAAAAACCTAGTCGTTAACTTTGATGCCACAGGCACTCTAGTAACGATCAACGGTGATTTTGAAGCCAGTGATGAGTTCTTCGAAAGCCTTCGCTAGCTTTCAACCAACAAAGCTTTCCAGTCAACAAAGCTCTTGGCCGATAAAGCTATCAGTCGACAAAGCTATCGGTCGACAAAGCAAGAATCGCAAAAGCCTGCTCACATGAGCAGGCTTTTTAATATCTGCTAACAAATTAGCTGCGTTGTCTAACCAACAGGCACAAAAAAGCTCGCCAATATAGCGAGCTCTCTTCTTAGTCAAACTGGTTTAGCATTACGATTTAGCCGCTGCTGCTTTCGCTTGCTCAGCACGCTTACGGCGAATCTCTTTTGGATCGGCTAACAGTGCACGGTAGATTTCGATACGGTCTTTATCACGAACCGTCGCATCTAGCTTAACGTTACGGCTGAACACGCCAACCTTATTTTTCGCTAAGTCGATTTCTGGATACAGTTCCAAAACACCAGACTGCGCAATAATCTCTTCCACAGTCGCGTTTTTGTTCACCACCAAGGTAAACACACGCTGTTCGTGCGGAAGCGCAAACACAACCTCTACGTGGATCATATCTGATTCAATAGTCATGGCTTAGTAAACCTGTTTCGCGCGTTGAGTAAAAGCACTGACCATATTGCTCGTCAGCTCATTGAAAACCTTACCAAATGCCATTTCAATCATTCGGCTAGAGAATTCAAACTCCAACTTAAGCTCAACCTTACACGCTTGATCGTCGAGCGGAGTGAAATACCAACCACCCTGCAGTTTCTTAAATGGGCCATCCACCAGCTCCATCAAGATCTCAGCGCCATCCGCTAAGCGGTTAGACGTAGTAAATGTTTTGCTGATACCGGCTTTAGATACATCAACCGAAGCCACCATAGCTGAATCTGAAGATTCGATCACACGTGAACCAGAACACCCTGGCAAAAACTCATGATAACGAGCAACATCATTGACCAAGCTGAACATCTGGTCGGCACTAAACGACACTAATGCTGAACGAGTAACCTTTGGCATATAGACTCCTGTTAAAGACAGCGTTACATTAACACAAACTGCAATTTTAATTGTATTGGGCCAGAGCGCAAATAAAAAGGATTCCCCAACTAGGGCGCAATCCGTATAATGAGGCCATTATGGCAAAGAATAAATCAAAATCAAAAGCCGGTAGTAATACCATTGCGCTTAATAAGAAAGCTCGCCACGAATATTTCATCGATGATGAGATAGAAGCGGGGCTTGAGCTACAAGGCTGGGAAGTAAAATCCCTACGTGAAGGCAAAACCAATATCGCAGAAAGCTACGTTTACATCCGAGATGGCGAAGCATTCATCAGTGGTATGACGATCACTCCGCTGACCCAAGCGAGTACTCATATCGTGGCGAACCCAACACGTATCCGTAAACTCCTGATGTCGAGAAAAGAACTCGATAACCTTATCGGTCGTATTAACCGTGAAGGCATGACACTTGTCGCAACCGCACTTTACTGGTCTCGCTCTTGGGCGAAGATTAAAGTTGGCGTAGCGAAAGGTAAAAAGCTGCACGATAAACGTACTGATATGAAAGAAAAAGATTGGGCGAGAGATAAAGCACGAATTATGAAGAGTAATTTGCGTTAATTTTAAGCACTTAAACGTACAGTGCTAGACAGGGTAAGCTTTTCTGGTACTATGCAAATAACACTTGGGGCTGATTTAGGATTCGACAGGAATTTTGAAGTCTGAGGTGCATGCCGTGGGGCGGTTGGCCACGTTAAAAGCCGCAAAAAAATAGTCGCAAACGACGAAAACTACGCACTAGCAGCTTAATAACCTGCTCAGAGCTCTCTTACCCTAGCTTCCGCTCGTAAGACGGGGACCAATAAGAGATCAAACCCAAACTAGCTAGCGTGGCTTCTCCCACCTGAGAGGAAAAGCGCGAATTATAATTCAGGTTAGCCTTTAACTAGCGTGTCGGTTCGCAGGTTGCTGGTGAAATTAAAGATCGACTAAGCATGTAGTACCAATGATGAATGATTTTTGGACGCGGGTTCAACTCCCGCCAGCTCCACCAAACGTTTGGAAAGGGTCAACTCGAAAGAGTTGGCCCTTTTTTTATGTCTCATTTGAGGATGTCTTTTTACATTAGTGAACGTACGCACTATATGATTAGATTTTGTGCATTTCCTCTAAGCCACTCTTTATGCTCTTTATAGTCGGGCATGACTCGTTCAACTTCTTTCCAGAACTGTGGCGAATGGTCATGGTGGATTAGATGACAAAGCTCATGCACCACTACGTAATCAACAACCCTGTTGGGAGCCATGACAATCACCCAGTTAAATTCTAAATCACCGTAAGGGGTACAACTGCCCCATCTACTCTTAAACTCTTTAGTACGAACAACTCCCGTTTCAACGCCCACCAACGATTCGTAACGCCTTACCTTCTCTCGAATCTTCTTATCAGCATGGCTGCTTATACCAATTCGTTAAAGCTCGGCGAATATAGTGCGCTTGTGTGGATGGGTCGGAAACGGTGACCGTAATACGTCCATTAAGTAGTTTTGTAGGCTTTAAGTCGCCTTTAAGCACTTTTAAGCGATAATTCCGCCCTAAGTATGGCAATGACTCACCTGACACATACTCTCGCATTGTCGTAGGGCTGGTGGGGCAATGAAAGAGTGCAAACACAACAAATCATCGATGCAATCCATGATTTGCATAACATTTCATATTAATATCTATTTTTTATGCAATTAAACACCCGTGATGTATGTAAAATATCTATTACGTAAACAAATCATGAGCAGAGCACTATCAACAACGATACCCCGAAGCCCAAATTGGCTACGCCCTCTTTAAAACACTATTTACAGCAGGTTGATTGGACATTAAGTCGCTTGCTAGGATTTATTTTAAAAGCGTTAATTTACATTTTCCTCGTCAGTATGAGTATTGCAGTCATCAGTTTTGAATTACTCAATATTTTTGAATATCAAGATGGGTTCTCTGATGTATCAACCATCGAGATTATCTTTTTTATCTCATTTCTTGTGTTGTTAAAACGCTATTGGGTATATACAAAACAAACCTCACTTCGCTGGTGGCATATCATTAGCACCCCGTTTTTATAGCACGGAAAATTCATTACGGCTGCGTTACTTTGTGCCAGTACGATTGTTTTTATTGACCTATTCGAAGGTACCGAGCACTTTAAAAACCTGTTATTGCTAGAGCAAAGTTACGACCAAATCTTTTCTTTCAGCATTATATTACTGTGCTTGTATATTGCAGTTCCAAGCCAGGATCTGATTCTAAACCCAGGCTCAGACACCCCATTAGAAACCCCAAATAACGACAACGATACTAAACAAGCACAAACGGACGCTGAGGTAACAAATGCTCAATAAAAAACACGCCATGCTTGCTATTGCACTAGCGATCTTACCAATGGTTTCCAATGCTAAAAAACTCTCTCTGGTCGATAGCTGTGTTGAACTTATCAATATTTATGACTCCAAAAGTTCGAAACGATTGTTAGCGGCACAAACCACATCGCTATCAGAAAGTTTACGTGCAGGATACTGCTTGGGAGTGATTGACCAATATGAAAAGTCCGAATATGGCTGCCGTTCAGATTGGTATGAGCGAGCACAGTTTATTGCACGCGAGTCATTAAAAGATAAGCCGTTGCCAGAGCGAAAACTATTGGAGCTATCGTGTGAAATCTAACGATAGCTACATCTCAACGCCTGATGCAATTAAGAAGCTATTTAACATAAAGTTAGCCGAACATAAATCATTCAAAGATTTGGTGTACCCACTAGTAAGAAGCAAAGGTTTCTTTGAGGTTAAAAAAGAGCCTATGGCGCTGGGCTCAACAAAGAACAACTTGCTCATTGCAAGTAATAGCCTAACCAAACTCCATAATGCCGTTTTGCTACAAGGGTTCTTTGCTGATAGTAAACGAGTCAAAGAGATCTTTTCTCATTCTAAAAAACGCATAGAAGCGGCGGACTTTTTAGAAACAGTCGTCATGGGTAGACAATCTATTCTCGCAGTTGGCATTCAAACGACTACGCTGTCAGAGCTGATCGTAAAATTAAAATCAGAACACATCGACCTGAGTAAGGAAAAGTTACCAAAACCTTTTCAAGAGTTACCGCAACTTTCTCTTAATGGCGTAACCAGTGTAATGCAGGCTCTATTGGCTCAAAGCGCCTTGCTGACACAAGGTGAATCAATGATCATGCACTTTTTCAATCAGGATATAGAAAAAGCCTACCTTGCAGCATGCTCTCTAGGAAATACAACTCCTGCGCTGGCTCAATACCAAACCCTTATCAAGCAGAAATACCTCGAAGCCGTCGAGTTCGATGACCTATTAAATAATTTATTAAATTAGTTGTTGCGAGTGCAGTGCACTCAATCATTCTTGCTATCAGTTCATCAGGGAGAGCAAGAATGACTTCAACTAAACAGCTTATTGATACATTCCAATCTCAACTCCCTCCATGCTATGCAGAGCGAGCTTTCAGTATTGAAGCCCAACTCCGAGCTGGAGCTTTATACCCAAATTTAGGGGGTAAGAAGATCCGCTCTTGTCCGACCTATATTAGGTTTAAGTTGGGTAGAGGGTTCCGGTTTGTTTGGCGTGTTGCTCCTGATGGGCTTTATCCCAAAGCAATCACAACTAGGCAAGGATTTGAGCGAATCATTAAACAAATCCGCAAGGCTAGTTATTAAACAAGGAAATTGACAATGGCTAAGAAAATCACACCAGCAGACAATGCAGCAAACATCCCTAATGCCAACAAGGGAACAAGCGGCACTAACCGTCAGCATGATCAGAACAAAGGCAACCGCGGTAAACAACTAAACCCTAATCAACAAGGGAAGAAATAATATGCCAAATTCAAGTGATATGTCTCAAGACGAGCTCGATGTATGGTCAGATATCAACAACCCAAACAACGATACTGATATGGATGATTGGTCTGATGCACATAACCCAAATAATGATGATTATTTAGGTGATGACTAAGTAATAAGCGGCTCTCTAAGGAGCCGTTTTTTTTAACTTGTTCACAAGGCATTGATGGTTAGCCGTTTAGGCTCTCAATAAAAAACCACACATCCTATTGTTGAAATGTGTGGCTGTTTAGATCTGTTCTGCTACGAACTTAGATAAGTTTAGGGGTTACTCCATATCACCTAACAAGTAATCTTCATCGCTGCTCACTACCGCGCCGTACTTCAGGAAGTTCTTACCTAGAATCATGCTGTACTCAAAGCGAGAACGATCTTGTAGGTTCACTCTCACCTCTTTCTCTAAGTCGCCTAACTTCACTTTCATTTCTACCACTGGGCGAATGTTCACCTTCTCGCCTTTCTTCGCTTTAATGCGCATTACATCAATCACTGGCTTGGTGAAATCTTGCTTATCGCCTTGGTTGTTTTGATAGGTAAAGCTCACCATGTCTTGGCCATCTTTCTTAAATCGTTTGATGTTGACTGCGTTCATTGAACTCACATCCGCACCAGTGTCGAGCTTGGCCGGGAACTTCATGCCGTTCACTTCAACGACTTCGATGTGCCCAACTTTAAACAGTGGTTCGGCTTTCAGAAGGTAATCAGAACGCGTATTAACGTAAACGCCCTCTTTTGCCATCTTCTTACCTAAAATAAAGTACGCTTCTTTCTCATTTGTATTGAGCACATCGATGGCAAACTCTTGCGTGCGCACTTTTCCAGACACCGCAAACTCACCACTTACAACCGGACGAGTATCATCCCCGACTTTAAGCTTCTTAATAATTGGCTTGGTCACCTTCTGCTTCTCACCATTTACATCCGTAAGATAAAATTCAACGGAAGCATCTTTGCCTTTACCTGTCATTTCAAAACTGTCGACCTTCAGCAAAGGCGTATTGACGGTGAAAGAAGCCACAGCCTTAAGCGGGAAGTCATCTAGGGTGATATCCTCTTCCGGCGAGATAATCATAGGCTCACCAGACTCAGCCACATCACTAAAGCTCTCTGAACCTTCTGATAAAATATTCTCAGCACTGGTGTCAATCATGAAGAGTTCGCTGGCGGTGTTGGTTCCAAATCTCAACTGCGATTCACTACTCGAGCGCTCACGTAGGTACACCAGAACGTCTTTAGTTGTGTTTTCATCGAGTTGAACAGGTACATAAACTAAAGGTCTCTTCTTACCGCTCACGCTTAACATACGAACCAACGGCAATGTCATCTCTTTTTGCTTACCGTCGTTGTCGAACATATCAAACGTCACTTCTTTGTTCTTTTTGTCTATGTCGATGTCTTTTGCATGCAAAATGCTGTAGCGATTCTTTAAAGAGAAGGTCGCATTCATCGCCATTCCCGAGATAGAAACCACCTCTTTACGGCCAACCACTGTTGCATTCTCTTGCTCTTGCAAGTAGTCATAGCCCGCAAACACTAAAGCGTTGTCAGCAAGGAAGGTTTTACCAATCAGCACTGGCGCAGAGAAATGGCTTCTGTCGGTCAGGTTAACATCGGTTTTTAGCTCTTGGTCTGCAATGGTGAGCGACATTTTTACGGTAGGACGAAGTAAAGGCGTGCTGCTAGTGCGGCTGCGTATCATGCTGACACGCTCTAAAGGCGCTTCGATTAATACCATGTCTCCCGTGCGTGGGTTTTGAACCTTAAAAGAGACCACAGCTTCATATTTCGCAAAGGTAGTGCCATCCCAATCATTGTAATCAACATCGGAATTGTTCAACAGGTCTTCGGTTAACGCCGCCATCAACTCTTTGTCTTTAAGATTCTTGTAATCGGCATTCGTGCTCTTCACATGAATATCTTCAGCATGCATAGAGGTAGTTTCTGCACCAGTGTCGATTTTGCCAATGAAAGGAACGTCTTTTAGCCCTTGAACGCTAGAGAGGTATACATTCTCAGTACGGCCTAATACCGCCTTACCATCGAGTTCGTAAGTAGGGTTTTGAGTGGTCGGTGAAGTATCAGTAGCCAAAGTATATTGTGAAAAAAGTAGAGTGCTTAAAAGAGTTAGAGCCAAAGGTATCTTTTTCATTAGTTGGTCCGTTGTGATCAGTTCACTAATAATACTGGCGTTTGCGCGAAGAGTTCCCCCACCAGTAATGGTTCTCACATAACGTTAACGCTATGAGTTTTTCAATGACAAACCGATGACTTTGCGCTGCATTCGCTTATCGATTATTGACTAATGGATACCCAATAACCTTTTCAATGCTCGGTGTTCTATTGGAGAAATGAATACAAAAAAGGCCAACGACGAGCGCTGACCTTAGCGATTCAAAACACACCTGAAGCGAGTTTAACTTGCTAAAACACAAACGGTTCTAGATAAACATAGCACTAAAAAGTCCCGACAGTTTTCTTTGCACAGATAGCCCGAGCTTTTTCTGCGTCCTCACCTTTATTTTTGAGATAGCACTGTCGATAAGATTCGACGTAGCGCTCAAATAACACTTTGGCTTCAGGTTGTGGTTTAGAAAGCAGTTGGTTAACAAATTTTCTTGAGCCGACCTCAAAATGCTGAGTATCGATTGGGCTATTCCAATCCCCTCCCCAGATCATAAATCCGTGATGGGCGAAAAGCTCAACCACATCTTCTGCCATACCTCGGCGTTCAATTTCGTCACGAGCACGAAAACGAGTACGATTCACATAGCGAGTCGCAGATTGTGAAGGCTTTACCGTGATTCTTCCGTTGCTATCAAACTCTAAGAAAGGGTTTTGAACTGGGTTGATGTCGATTGCCACACCATAGGCATGTTTCGACCAACCTCCTCCGCCAGTAATAGGACGAGCGTTAAACGCACTGCTGTTGTTCGCGTCCATTGAGGCGTTATCGTCACCTCTGAATTCACGCATTAAGCGAGCAGAATGAAGAGGAAAATTGCGCTGTTTAAGCTCTGAAAAGATTTGTTCAACAGCAGGCGCAATAACATCAAGCACGATCATATTGCCCTGTTGCGTTTCCCCTTTGAAACTAATGAAATCGAAATCCACTTTGGATAGTCGCTCACAACCAACGGGCGCACCACTACTCAAGACATTGTTCTTTTTCATCATGTCGCATTGCCATTGAGATATAGGAGCGACTTGGGCATAACTCACTGCACTGAGCACAGGTGTCAGACAGCCGACAATAAAACGTTTCATATCAAAAACTCAAAATAGTAAGAGTGAAAAGTAGCAGAAGTTGGAAAATAGCATATTAAGCCAAGTTGAGCGCACGCTTTGTTAGCGCGTTTTGTTCCAATAAACAATCTCTCGAACTCGTCCGTTCTGGTCGACATCCGCTTCTCCACCAACATCAGAAAGTTCAGGTAAGGTCGATAATTGCGGAGCGTAATAGGCGATCAACATCAGTACAAAAGCATCGTAAATATCATCTATCGCAACGTCTTTACGTTTGGTATTTGAAATGGCCAACGACAAGCCGTCACACCATTGAGAGGCGAGTTGCTGAATAATAGAAAGCCGTTCCTCTTTACCTTCTTGCGTTCGTTTTGAAAAGGTCAGCGGTTCGCCTTTCAAAGCTGCAAACACCACTTCAGGATGTGATTCCCTGATAGAAAGATTGGGATGAGTTTCAATGAGCTCATCAAGCTCGCGAATCTTGGGCACAATTCCCCAAGTCTGTTTAGAAAACTTCTTATCAAGCTGCTCCACATTGGCACTGCACGCCGCAATGTAATCGGTTTGGTAAACCGCCTCACGACACGGAACCGGAAACACCGAAGAACCACGTTTGCTGGTTAGAAAACGCCTTGCTGCTTTGTCACACAAGCGATCTGGAGTTTGTGCATCACTAAAACCAATAGGCATATCGATAAGCGCCGTTGAACCGATAAGATCACTCGCTAGCTCATCGAGGGTGTTTACCACTTTAAACGCAGGTATCTCATTGTCAGAGACAATCCAAGCGATCCAACCCGACTTGCAGCCATCAATTCCGATGTATTTCATTATGTTCTCAAATTGCAAACTTACACTAGCTTGTACTGTCGCTAACTATCGACTTTGAATCAACTTAACTCCGGTATATATGCCAACAATGATACTTAACACAGAAAAAACACCCGCCAGAGAAAGTACAGGCATCGCCACTAACAGTTGAGTATCGTTCCCTCCACCAGCCATCACAGCGCCAAGCCCCATAAGCACACCAGCAACCAAATGTTTACCCAATCGACGTATAGGGCTTAACCTCAGTGAAAACGACCCAGTAAATAACGCGGCGCTAACCATTCCAACTAACAGAGAGATCATCAAGATAAAACGCTCACTACTTGGCCAATCTTCGGTTTTACCGTGCCAAAGAGAAGTCCCTATAGATTTCAGCAACCCACTTGGCGTCCAGTGTGGTTCATAAAGGAATACAAAACCTGCCGTTAAGCCAATACCCAGCATCGAAAACCACAGCTTACGATTAACCGAGTTCATAAAGTAACAGCTCACTACAATTGTGAGCGAGATACTTCCAAGGAATACGTATCTGGAAAAATCGGACAGTACCAACCTAGAACCTTTCAACTCCGAAGGTAAAACTGGAGCAAACACCAGCCATGCAACAAACCACCCTAATATCGTCGCCAACATAACCACTTCGCCGCGAGCTAATCTACTCACTGTAGACACCCCACAGCCGCTATTGATTGCCGCGCCAATACCAAATAGAAAGCCACCAAGCAGTGAGAACAAACTCGGCCAAAAAGCCGTAGACAGCTGGCGCCCCTCAATCACTGAGCCCAATCCCATGGAGACCCAAGCTAGCGATCCACTAAACACAATCGCAACGATGAACATTGGTGATCCTTTTATCGCCTCTTTTACTCCTCTCACCATACAAAGGCCTGTGGTTTGGGCAAGATACCCCAAAAAAAAGATGCTGAGTAAAGCGAGAATAAACAACATACATAGCCCCCGAATTGCATTGATTTTACTGCTGTCGTTCGTTAAATATAGTAGCAACCTAGAACCCTAAGGACAGAAAATGCACCACAAGCTTATTGATTGGCATAAGTCTCGGCACCCTAATTACTTAGGAGACAACAAGGTTAATAAACTTTCTGCCACTGAGCTTCGGTGTTTAGTGGTTCAAATTTTACAGCCTATCGAACACTCACTAGGAGAGGTAACGGTGACCTATGGTTATACAAGCCATCCTCTTTTAAGGTGGATATTGAAAAATAGCCCTGGAGATATGGCGCCAGATATTGACCAACATGCCGCTATGGAACTCAACTCCCGGGATAGCCGTATCTGTAAGCGCAATGGGGCTGCATGTGATATTTATGTTGAAGGGTATGAGCAACGTATGGATGAAGTCGCTCGATTTATCTGCACGCATTTAGAGTTCGACCGACTCTATTTTTATGGCAAAGATAAACCTCTGCATATTAGCGTTGGGGCTGATAATTCAAAATATGCCCTTATCCGACGACGCCGAAGTGATGGGCTTCGCGTAAACACAAAAAGTGCAAAAGGCAGCGCCACACAGGCATTGTTTGATGATTTATAATCTTCAAAAACACCTAAGGAATAGGAATGAACGAAGAGCTATTTGCTGAACTTACCTCTCAAATAAAAGTTGGAAAACAACTTCCCGATGCCATTTATCTTCATAAAGACGCATTCAGCGCATTGCCTAAAGCATTAACACAGTTCATTCCCGCCGTAGCAAAAGCCGTTAACTTAGATGAAGAAGAGTGGAACCTCGTTAAGCTGTTTAAAAAAGAGTTCCGCTTATCTCTTCTTCATTACCCTGATTTTTATACTGATTCCTACCCCGCATTAGAACAAAGCCTCAATGTAGACCTCTCTAAGCTAAGCCACAAAATTACAGGCTATCGCGAATCTGAAAACCCGCCGATCTTACATCGAAAAGAAACCATGGTTTTGCCAACAAGTGAATATTACGAACACTTCGTTTCACTCACACAAGAAGGCGAGAATGCAGGCCTGTACGAAAACAGCCGTTTGATTGGTTTTAAACGTTCTTGGGAAAACCTAATAGCACGCCATGGTTACGAGCTTGTCGATGGTCGATTATTCCGATGCTCCTCTGTGACAACGCAAGAAGAGGCTGGGATTGATAGGCACAGAACGGCCATCGTGCGCCATGAATTCTCTGCACCAATGAAGACTCTCGTTAAACATGGTTACTTAAAAGGCGAGCACTCAATTTTCGATTACGGCTGCGGCCGCGGAGACGATTTAAGAGAGCTCGAAGCACATGGCCTCGACGCTCTGGGTTGGGATCCGAACTTTCAACCCGACAACGACAAATCCAATTCTGATATCGTAAACATAGGGTTTGTTCTTAACGTAATAGAAGATCAAGATGAAAGACTCGATGCCCTACTAGGCGCATGGGAGCTAGCAGATAAATTTCTGGTGGTTTCTGTCATGCTGGCTAACGAAAACTACATTGCTCAGTTCAAACCTTATAAGGATGGGGTTATTACCTCTCGTAACACCTTCCAAAAATACTACGCGCAATCAGAGATCAAAGCGTACATAGAGAGAAACCTACAGGAAGACGCCATTACCGTCGCGCCTGGTATTTTCTATATCTTCAAAGACAAATTGGAAGAGCAACAGTACCTGCAGAGTAAATACAAACGCCACCATAAATGGCAGCAACTGACTTCGCCAGAACCTATTGAAGCCAAAGACAAAGCCAAACTGCTTATTACCCAGCATCAAGACTTGTTTAATGACTTTTGGAACACCAGCTTAGAGCTAGGGCGTATTCCTGCCAATGATGAATTTGAACAATCTGAAAAAATTCGAGAGTTAATAGGCTCACACAGAAAAACCTTTAACTTACTGCAAGAGATGTTTGATACCAAAGAGTTTGAACAAGCAGAAAAGAGCCGAAAAGAAGATCTTCTCCTCTACTTTACTATGGGACTGTTTGAGAAAAGAAAACCCTATACACAGCAACCAGAGCCGCTAAAGCGCGACATCAAAGCCTTGTTTGATGATTACAAAACCGCGATCAGCCTGGCTGCAGAATTACTGTTCGCGATTGCAGATATCGACTTAATCCAGCAGCAATGCCAGAAAGCACATAACCAGTTGCCAGCAAGCCTACTCAACGAAGGACATTCACTGATCCTACATCGAGACTTTATCGATGATTTACCATTACTGCTGCGAGTCTATGTAGGCGCAGGGTTGCAGATGTATGGTGAACTGGATGAAGAAATAGACCTAATTAAAATTCATATCACATCAGGAAAACTTACCCTCACCGCCTATGACGATTTTGAAAAATCGGTTCCTTTCTTAGTAGAGCGCATAAAAATCAAGATGGCTGAGCAAGATATCGACTTCTTCGATTACGTTAATGAAGATCGCAGGCCACCACTCCTGAATAAGCACCTTTACATGTCAGCCGAGCACGAGGACTACAAGAAACAACAGAGTTTTGATAAACGGTTAGCAAAGCTCATGGAGTTTGAACCAACCGAAGAAACACAGATGATAAGAACAGAATTTGAGGTGCTTTTAGGGAAGGAACACAAAGAAATCAAAGGGTTTACAATAAGTTCAAAATAGCGATTTTTTAGTACGATAAAAACCTATCGTTACCATAGAATTCTGACCTACATACCTGTAAAATATTCAGCCTATTTTGGCATACCTATGTAATAATTCGCATAGATAAGACTAAAGCATAACAAACTAAAAGCTTAGTTTGTCAAAATATGACATACCAACTATGGTTTATGTCATAGGCAAATAACATAACTTAGAGTTCACTATGCAAAATCAAGATTCAGGCTATTGCTATTCATTTCCAGCTGTCAGAGGTATTCAAGCAGGACGTCCATTTTACATTGCGACATGCCCTCTTCGAATCATCCCGAAGATTTTCAGTTATAACGAAGATGATGTTCCACCAGAGCTTAGAGCTCAAAGAACATTAAACAAGACTCGCATACCTGAAATGGTCAGATACCTACTCGACAACCCTAAAGAATACGTATTCTCAGCATTAACAGCATCGGTTGGAGTTGATATATCTTTCCACGATCATGAAGGTGCGCCTAATTTAGGTACACTTCAAATCCCAATGGATGCGCAGATTCTAATTAACGATGGGCAACACCGCCGTAAAGCGATAGAAGAAGCACTAAGAGAGAATCCAGACCTTGGGCAAGACAACATTCCAGTATTGTTTTTCATCGATGAAGGTTTAGGTAGAAGCCAACAAATGTTTGCTGACTTAAACAAATACGCAGTAAAACCCAGTCCATCTCTTGGCACTCTCTACGATCATCGAGACGAAAGCTCTGAATTAGCGCGTGAATTAGCAGCTAAAGTGAAGCCATTTATCGGAATGACTGAAATGGAAAAATCCAACATCAGTCCAAAGTCGAACAAACTCTTTACTTTAAGCAGTATTAAACAATCAACACGAGCACTTTTAAGTAAAGGCCCTAAAGATGGTTTCACTGAAGAAGAGAAGCTGTTAGCGTCTGAGTTTTGGGAAGAGGTCACCCGCCATATTAAAGATTGGCAAATGGTGATCGACAAACAAGTATCCCCTGCACAGCTTCGCCAAGAATACATCCACGCACATGGTGTCGGGCTGCATGCGATTGGCGTCTTGGGTAAACACCTGTTGTGCCAAGAACCAAAACAATGGAAAGAAAAGCTCCAGTTACTAGGGAAAGTTAATTGGTTGAAAACCAATCCTGAATGGATAAAGCGTAGCATGAACCACGGCAAGTTGAGTAAATCAAACATCAACATTCAGCTCACGGCAAACGCACTTAAAATTGAACTTGGGTTACCACTAACCCCAGAAGAAAAAGCTCTAGAGAAGCAGTTATCATGATACACGAGCTAAAATTGGCAGAAGATCTCGCCGAAGAATACCAAGAATTCATCAACGCTGAAGAGTTCGCAAATAATAAACTCAGCTACTATGTTGCTGACGTTCAACGCGTCTATTGTGCAGACAACCGCCCATGGGTAATTGGCTACAGTGGTGGTAAAGACTCCTCCGCTATCATGTCTTTAATCTATATGGCACTACTTGGCCTAGAAAAAGAACAACGCCACAAACCCGTATTTGTCGTTTCATCAGACACACTGGTTGAGACACCTGTTGTTGTTAACCACATTAAAGACTCCTTAGCTGCGATACAAAAAGGAGCCAAGCGCGACGACTTGCCAATCAGCTGTCACAAAGTGGTACCTGAGTCAGACCAAACGTTTTGGTCAAGTCTTCTTGGTAAAGGCTACCCAGCACCGACACGTTCATTTCGCTGGTGTACAGAGCGAATGAAGATCGACCCGGTTAGTGACTTCATTAAAAGCAAAGTATCTCAATTTGATGAGGTGATTGTTGTATTGGGCTCACGTAGCCAAGAAAGTGCCTCGCGTGCTCAGGTTATCGCTAAACACAAAATTGATGGCTCTCGCCTAGCTCGCCATACAACGCTAGCCAATGCATTCATTTACACCCCTATTGATACATGGGCTGTTGATGATGTTTGGAAGATCTTGCGTTTATGTCACCTAGAGACAAAAGAAACGCCACTAGGTACTAGAAACATCTGGAAAGATGACTATGACCTAGAATGGGAAAACCCATGGGGCGGTAAAAACCTAGTACTTTGGAATCTATATAAAGACTCTTCAGGCCAAGGTGAATGTCCAATGGTGATTGACGAAACGACCCCCTCTTGTGGTAACTCTCGTTTTGGTTGCTGGACATGTACTGTAGTAACCAAAGACCGAGCGATGGAAAGCCTTATCCAAAATGGCGAAGAGTGGATGGCACCTCTTCTTGAGTTCCGCAATAAGTTAGCAATGACGACAGATCCTGCTAACAAAGCAGAGTTCAGAAACCATAAACGTCGTACCGGTCGCGTAAGTTACCAATACGCGAAAGAAGGCGAAGATATTGCTAGCGAGCGTAAACACGTCCCGGGTCCTTACTGGCTTAAATACCGCCGTCAATGGCTCCGTGAATTACTAGAGCTAGATAAGAAATACAAAGCTGAAGGCCGAGAGATTGAGTTAATCACAGTGCCAGAGCTGCATGCTATTCGCCAAGAGTGGATCCACGATCCAAACGAACCGGATTGGGATGACTCTCTACCAACTATTTTTAAAGACGTTTATGGCTACGACCTTGATTGGGTGTATGACGATAACGCAAGTTTTGGTAAAGATGACGCACAGCTGATCCATGAGCTTTGCAATAACTTCGATGTCGAACCTGAAATGATCATGAAACTCATCGAGCTTGAGGTATCTATGGAAGGTTTGAGCCGTCGTAGTGGCATCTCGAACAAGATCGCATCGCTATTGAAACGAGACTGGGGAAGCTTGGAAGAAATCAAACAAAAGCATGCTTCACTACAAAGCAAAGCCGAGTTTGATATTCACCAACAAGAAATTGAGCGCTATAACGAACAGCTTGCTGACCTAGATAAACAGCTTCAAAAAGAGTTTTAAATACTGAAATGTTGATTACAAAACTAACTTTAAACAACTTTCGCGTGTTTCGCGGTGTGCATGAAATTGATTTGCGCCCCGCTCCAGCTCGTTTAAGTAAAAGTGGCCCTATCGAAGGGACCGAACGACCTATTATTTTGTTTGGCGGCTTAAATGGTGCCGGTAAAACATCAATACTGACAGCCGTTCGCTTAGCGCTTTTCGGGCGTCAATCATTTAGCCAATTGCTTTCAAATGGTGACTACGTTGACGCTTTATCGGAACTGATTCACAAAGGTGTCGGCCACGGTGGAATTCAAGATAATGCATCGATCGAGCTTGAGTTTAAATACAGCCAGAACGGCGAAGAAAACACCTATAAAGTGATTCGCGGTTGGAAACGTGGCAAGAAAGACAACCTATGCCTTGAAAAAGATGGCATCCAAATTCCAGAGCTGAATTACGAGCAGTGCCAAGGCTTTCTTAATGAACTTATTCCAACGGGTATTGCTGATCTGTTCTTCTTTGACGGTGAGAAGATTGCAGAATTAGCAGAAGATGAGTCTGGTAGCGTACTTAAAACTGCCGTTCGTCGTTTGTTGGGATTAGATGTTATAGCTAAGCTTAAAAGCGATCTGAACATCTTCTTAAAAAAACAGGGAGCAGGCGCTTTAAGTCAGTCTCTAAAAGAAGAGATGAATTCCCTAGACGAGCAACGCATTATTCACGAACGTAAAGCTGAAAAGCTGCGTAGCAAAGCCGACTTTATCGTTGAGAACATAAGGGAGGAATCCCGAAAGATACACGTGAAAGAAGCTGAGCTAACACAAAGTGGCGGCGCTTGGGCTAAGACCAGAGAAGATGAACAACAAAAAGTAGAGAGCCTTCTTAAAGAGAAAGTGGAACTGGAGAAGCAAATCCGCATGGAAATGGAAACTAACCTTCCATTTTCACTTGCTCCAAAGGCAATGCAAAGGCTTCAAACTCAGATCAAACAAGAGCAACAAGTTAAGAAGAAACAGAGCTTTGGTAATGAGCTAGATTCATTCTTAGAAACCCTATGCTCAAAATACCCAAGCTTTGATACAGAGATGGCGCAAAATGCAATCGCAGACAGCTTTAAAGCTCATGTAGGTGAATTTGATTCTACAGACCTACTTCTAGATATTTCTGACCGTCAGTCAAACACCATCGATTACCAGTTATCTAACCTTTCGCAAGACTCTTTTGCTCGCTTTGATAGGGCACGAGTACGTCTTCAAAAAGTTGAAGAAGAGATCGACAACGCTTCCAGTAATATCGCGCGCGCCCCTGAGCAAGAACAAGTGCAAGAGTTGTTTGCAGATGTCCGTGCTCTAGATAAGAAGAAAGAACAACTGATTATTGAATACCATGACTTGCTAGAAAAAGCCAAACGAGAGCTTCGACTAGCTCTGGATACAGCTCGCCAAATTCAAAAGCTACACGATAAGCACAAAGATCAATCCAACAAAGATCAAAGTGTTAGCAACGCCCAAAACTCGATTTTATTACTAGAGAAGTTTGGTGAACAGTTAACCAAAGCGCGTGTAAATCAGTTAGAAAATGAATTCGTTCAATCATACAAAAAACTAGCCCGAAAAGAAGACTTGCAGCTTACAGCTTCGATCAATCCAGCTACGTTCGATGTTGAGTTAGTTGATGAACACGGTATTAAGATCAACCGTAAGGCGATGTCTGCTGGTGAGAAGCAAATATACGCAATCTCGATTCTAGAGGCACTTGGGCGTACATCTGGTCGTAAGCTGCCAATTATCATTGATACACCATTAGGCCGATTAGATTCGCATCACCGTGACAAACTAGTTGAGAATTATTTCCCAACAGCAAGCCACCAAGTGGTAATTTTATCGACAGACACAGAAATTGATAGGAACTACACAAGTCTCATCCAAGACGATCTTGCTCGTACTTACGAGATCTGTTTCGACGGCACAACCAAGTCTTCAACGTTGAAGGAAGGTTACTTCTGGAAAGAATCGATTAAGGAGGCTGTGTAATGCTACCTAACCGCATGAACTTAACCCGCTCTACCGAAGAGCAGCTTAAAAAGTTGAAGGGCTATACTGGAATCACTCCAAACGTTTCGGCACGTATTGCTTTCTTTCGTTCTATTGAAAGTGATTTCCGATACCAAGGTCAAGAAGCCAAGTTAGATGGCTCACTGGTGCTAGATAAGTACACATGGCTTGGTGAAACTGGTGAAGTGACTGAGTTAATGTTAAAAATGTACTACCCAGAGCTTGATGCTAAAGAGTATCAACAAGCTTGGGCAGCGCATGTTGAAGATGGAATTGCTTCTATAAGGAACCACAGATCATTAACTGAATTAGCACTAAAAATATAAATTTATCTAGTGTAATGCCCACTTTATAGTTATTAAGTGGGCATGTTTTTAACCTCAGGGCTTTTGTGGTCTGCTATTGAGTGTAAAGAGCTTATAAGATTCTTTTAAAACAAAAAACTCGCTTCGCACACTCGAGATACTTTTCTTCTAGAACTTTCGCTTCTTCATTTCCCCAACTTTCGCTATCGAAAACTAATTTATGCACTCCAATACCAGTGTTATCAAATGCATCTCTTTTTTCCTCAAAAATTTTATTATCATTAGACCTGTTTCTATCTAAGTCCAATAATACTAAATTTCCAACTGAGTTTTTTATTGCTTCCATATCTTCTGAAACATCTTCAGGTTTTGCACTATATGGGTACAGATGCTCTAGAGATGTATTATTGAAGTCAAATACAGTTGTAATATCTTCCCTCTTTAACCTGTTTGCTGGCCCTGTTTTATATCCATCTGTTACCCAAGCCCAATTTTCTTGCAATGTTATAAGCAAATATTTTAGGGGTCTGTTATCACCTTTTCTTTGATAATACATACTCCTAATACCTGTTTCTAAAGCTAGATCATTAGGGTCTTTGCTATCTAGTTGTTTTTGATAGGTTTCATGAAGGCTCTTTATGTTAAAGTTATCGCTACCTTCATGAATACTCTTAGCTAATGACGGATATACCTTAGAAAAAACAGAAGCATGGAGGTTACTAATAACTTTGTATCTAATGAAAAATTTAACTGTTTCATTGATGACAGATTGAAACAGCTTTTCATCTAGATATGAACTAGCAAGCAGTAACGGCATTGCATGGGTATGCTTAAGCTTTTTAATTAACCACTCTAACTTTGTCGAATGAAAACTAGTATACTTTTCGCTTCTTTCATAAGGCCACTCAGCTTCTGAGATTAATGATAATTTAAAGACACTCTTTCTCAACGACTTTACATTCTTCGCCATTTCTTCAATATCTAATGAATTCTCAAAATAACCTGACTTGAATTCTTCTAAAGTTTCATTCGCAGTAATATGACGGCCCTTGATCATCGTCGCAGACCATCTCAGGTAATCACTGACTTTATTTGCTTCATGAGACAAAATATAGTCCCAATCCTTTGCCATTTGCGAAACAAGTGGGTTTTTAGGATCATAATTACCAAGTGTATGTGCTTTTAGTAATTCACCTTCAGTTAGGTTTAAGCCCCGGTCATTAAGTACCATGAACAGCTTGTAAGCATCATCTACACTAGTAGTAATAATGTGAATAAGTAAAAAAGACTCTTCGAAAATACTAATTATATCATCAACAATATCCAGTACTTCTGTCACTGTTTTATTACTAAATAGATCGTTAATAATGAAATTATAAAGATCATTACTAGCAGATTTAATTAGCTTATGAGAATCTCTTTCTGACTCGACATCACAAGAATTGATTACAGACTGAAAGAACTCATTGTCAGCCACACCGATAGTAAGCCTCGGATGAAATACACTTTCTCTATTTTTTCGCTCTGTATACTTAAGATACTTTGACATTAAATTTTGAAGAGTACCTTTGAAAATCAGATCTTCTCCATCACATTCTAAGTTCTTTAAAGCAAAATTTAAGCGTGAGAAAAACATAACAATAGTAGAGAGCCTTTGTTGCCCATCAATTAAAGCATTTACTATTTTACGATTTCCCACACCTTCTTCTTGCGCACAAACAATTCCTCCAAAAAAATGCTGGTAATCTTGTTCTTCCGACTTCTTGTCAAGAGCTTCTTTTATATCATTTGTAAACTGCTCGATTTGCTCACCTTCCCAAGAATAGTCTCTTTGAAACATAGGTGTTTCAAAGACGTTACTTTCATGAAAAAGCTCACCAAATGATTTATATTCCGGCGTTACCTTCATTTACAATCCTTATTAATTAATTCCCAGAATGCTCTATCTCTCATTGGGAGTATCTTCTTCGCACCATCAATGTATAAGCTATAGTGCTTCTCTAGCTTATTGATGGTTTCCATCAGCTTCTCTTGTTCTGCTTTTTCGTTTACACCAAACATGGCTTTTAGCTCTTGCGGGCGAATCTTCGCTACCCGGTGGATTACCCAAGTAAGCACGTAGCTTGAGTAATCATTCTCGCCAGTTTGGAAGTGAGTAATATCTTGTGTAGAAAGAATCACACCTACACCATATTCACGGCCTTCCTTCAAGATCTTACGTAAGCTTGGGAAATTCTGAGACATGAAGTTATCGGCTTCATCCACCAAAATCATCTTAGTAATTTGGCGGAAGTCACCTTGGACTTCAGGCTTACCTTTCTTCTGCATTTGTGAGTAGAAAAGGTCTAACGTAAGTGCGACTACAAGGTTTTGAATTTCTGAAGGGTAACCCGCTAGTTCAACTACCGTGATGCCATCAACCAAGTCATAAAGGCTCATGCACTTGGTGTTGTCGTCTTCAAAGATTTCTAACTCATATAAGCTCTCAAGTGCCGCATACAGTGAATCTTCATCTGGTTCTGTTTCAATGAACAAGTCCCATACCTGTGAGATTGTCGGCGCTGCTTTTGACCAAGTGCTTGGATCTGCTTTACGAATACCCGCCAACTCATACGCTTCACCCACCAGCTTACGCAAACGCAGTTGCTGCTTTTGACCTAGGCCGAAGGCTTTACCCATGGTTTCAGAGAAGCCACGTGCGGTGTGCACAGGTAGCATTGGTGTGTCACCAAATAGACTCAGTGGGTTGTATGGCAGTTTGTGAAGGTTAAACTTCTTACCCGCAGTCGCTTGTTGGAACTTATCGTCTACATAATCTGATTTGTAGTCGAAAATAAGCATGCCAATAGGCGCACCGTTTACGTTGTCTGCTTGGTTACGATAAAGCTGAGTGATCACCGACTTGGTAAACTGCGTTTTACCCGTACCCATGGTTCCAATAATACCGGTATTGGTATTCATGAATTTGGCAGTATTCGTTGGCTCCCAGTTCAGTGGTGCTTGTGTTAAAGCATTATGGCCAAACAATACGTTTAAGTTGCTGTTAGACTCAACCTTCATAGGCTCAACGACTGGTGATACTTGCTCTTCAACAAAAGGCTGTTCAGGCTTCACTAATCCTGGAGTTTCAACCTCATCAGATACTACAACTGTTGGCTGTGATTCAGCTTCAGGGAGTTTTTCTAATCGAGTTTCACCATTCAGCACATACTCACTTGGTACATGGCAGAGTTTCACTACATCTAATTCGTTCAACACTTCTTGCAGCGGAGTTTCCACTAAGCCAGGAAGTAGCCCCATCGGCAGGTCGACTTTTAACACCCCTTCAATCATTTGGTAGTCGGGTTGTAAACAGCCAGCCCCTTCAAGGTGGCTAACCACAAAGCCTTCTGGGTAATCTGCAATTTGACCAAGTGAGTAGTCACCTCTTAGCCACTCTTCTTTGTTTGCCAGCAAAGTGTCGAAGTAATCATCAGCAAATACTTTGTATAAGCGATACTTATCAACTTGCATCAAAACTTGGCGCATGAACAAACCACGGTATAACTTGCTCGCTAAGTCTTTGTTGCCAAGTAAGTCTTGGCTTAAGTAACGCAATAGCTCTTTTGATTGTTTAACGGCTTTGTTGTAATTCGGCACCGAACCCGTTTTCACTTCGACAGGTAGCAGGTACATGTCTTGGTCTTTGAAACCAACCAGCAACACATCGTCAGAAATTTCGCCTTTCTTGTAACCTTGAACATTACGAGAGAATTCACTGTCAGACATCTTCAGGCCAATGTTGCCCGATACGCGAATCATCTCGGCAACGGACAGAGGCACCCATGTAATGTCTGAATCATGCACTAGGCTAGTCACAAACTTGTAGGCACCAATCACGCCTTTGCGCTCTTTATTGATGGTTGGCGCGCAAGTCATCATTTTCAACAGCCAATCACCGTTGAACGCGTTGAACTCATTGATTTGGCCACCATCACCTTGCTTGATGACTTTCTCAAACAAACCGCGCTGTGCAGTAACAGTGATTGCATCGTAGCTAGAAGAGCTGGTGTACTGATCTGAATAGTGAATCAATACTACATCTTCATTGCTGTGGAAGAAGTCCAACGTCACTTTCGGATCAATGATAGTCGTCCAGATAGAACTCTCGTACGAACGCTCCAGTAAGCCTTTAAAGTCCTCACTGACTGCTAAGGCAACTGCATTTGCACCGTGATATTGAGTGTTCGGTTTGAGTGCTGGCTTCAATAGAGCACCAACATACTTCGCCATCATTAAGTGTGGGTAGTCTTGGTAATCCGTTCCTTTCAAGCCAAAACCCGTAAAGTACGAGCCAGATTTACTTTCAGAAGCATCACCCGTTAGTAGGCCGTCACAAGCTATGCCTGATGCCATATCTTCAATCGCAATGTCTGAACAATCGACCTTGTCGTTATTACGGAAAAAGGAAAGATGCGCATAAGACTGGCCATCTTTTTCGGCTTGGGCATTAGTGAACTTGCTGTAAGTTAGGCGCGTGCGAAGAATGTCGATAATAGTATCGGCAACTTCACGAACTTTACCCTTGTTCAGCTCTAACCACTCTTTCAATTCATCGTAATTGGCTGTTTCTGCGAATCGGTCAAACGCATTAAACGCTAACTTGTCGTCATACAGATTAATATGAATCGACGCAGCCTGATCTTGGTTACTGCGGACATAATCCACCAGCCCCATAAATAACTCTTCAGCGCTGTCTTGGTTCACCGCATTAACGATAATGCTCTTCTCAGAGCCAGTGAACAATTGGCTGAATGCCGTTTGGAACTCGTCGATTTTCTCTTTTACTAACTTGCGAACGAACGTAAGAGAGCTTTTCTCTTGTGGCACACTCTTGATCCAGAACGCATTCTCTTTCACCTGTTGGTTATAAGAAAACTCATGTTTTGGGTGGTAAACATATGGCAGTAAACCTTTTGGCGACAAGCGTTCAAAAGTGACATCAGGAAGCTGAGCAAAGCTCTTATCATCACGAATCGCACCTCTTAGATTGAGGTAATAAGCCAAAATCAGCGGGTGGAAAGGTGAGTAGTACTCTTCATCTTCAGATTGTACCAAACCGATTTTCAGCGCTGATTTTTGCTCTTTGGTCAGCATGCTACCCGTTGGGATCGCTTCAAAATACGCTAAGCAAGCATCAACTGTATTTTGGACAAGTGTTGTAAACTCATCGCCCCAAGATGCTAATGAAGGCGTACTGCGGCGTTGTTCTAGGTAATCAAAAAGCTCAACGTAAGAAGAGTGAATAGCCTCATCAATCGCTTGCAGGTCATCGAGCTTAATCGCACCCGAATCAGCAATAGAAACAACTTTTTGGTTGATGAATTCTTCTTCCCAACGAAGCAGCTTTAAACGAACACCTGGTACAACGAACTCACTATTATCGATACCCACTTTGCCTTTTTGAGAATAAAATTCGCCGTTATATTCATCTTTGAAAAGCTTGTGATAACGACCTCTATTAATCAATAAAGGTAAGCTCAATGAATCGGTGGCTACTGCACCTTCCACATTAAACTTAAGCTGGTTATCGCCAGATTTTACTGCAAAATCTATTTCGTCAGCTTCATTAGCTAAGGCTTCAAAATCCACTACGGCGTAATCTGCTGCATCAACAACCTGCTTAGCATCAAGCAGTGAACATGCGCTGCCTTCATTAGCTCTAATTTGCAGTTTGTTCTCTTCCATGTTCAAGGTTAAGCGCTGCTTCGCTGGTGCAGGCTCTACCAAGAAGATGTTTTTGAATGGCTCAATATAGAACTCGCCTTTACGAACCACTAAACAACGGAAGTTATAAACCTCAGATTTGTTCTCACGCTTTAGAGCTAAGTTAAAAAACAGTGGCTCATGCTTATACGTACCTTTCAAGCTAGCTCGTGTCGTTTTAAAACTGTTACGTGTTTCAATTACTTCTTCGTTATTAAGCGCTTTAGCTGGCTGAATTTTGAATTGGCTTTTATCAAGATTGCTCGCACCTTGGAAGAGAAGCTTCAGTTCAAACTCATTTACATCTTCATCTAACTCGATGATTAAGTGGCGGTCACGCATGCCCGCTTTGGTTTCTGCACGGTTACGTGCAGTGATTGCCATGCCATCGCTAGCTTGCTCCTCTTCAAGAACAAGTTGCTGCTGAGCATTGCGCTTTTTCTCTTGTAGGAATGCTTCGAGCTCAACGTCTTTCCATGCATCTGTTTCTGAGAAGTTCTCTTTAATAAATTTCTCGCCGAATGATTTCAAGCGGTCTTGAAGCTGACCACCAAAGTGCTCAACTTCAAAAGATAGCTCTTCATAAAGCGCACGGTTGTCTTCTAGGCGTTTTTTAATTTGCTTAGGATTGCCGCTCATTTCAGCTACAAGCGGATCTTCAAACATGCCCAACTCATTGAAGCGTAAGTCTCCGTCTTCAACGGCTTTGTATAGAGACTCGAAGCCAAACATGGTTGCGCCATCTTCTAAAATGGCATCGAATTGATCATCAAGCAGACAGTTCGACACATCGCGCCCTTTGTCTTGCTGATCGATTAACCCTTTCATTGCCGCTTTGATCTTTGATGCGCTCCAAACTTGTCCCACTTGAGCCAAGTCTTCTGCAGAGTTTATCAAGGTATCAAGCAAGCTGTTATGGATCACAACTAGAGCGCAACCTTTTAAGTAACCAGATTGGCTCGCCACTTCATCACGTAGATGAGAGATGTAGTTTTCAGTAAAGCCCTCGAATTCCGCTGGGTTTTCGCTATGAATCACAGGTACGATTTTGCAGCCTGAAAGTTCAATGAATGGCAACTTGATATCGTTAGTCGCATCAATGCTGTTTTCAGAATGAGCCGTCATCGCCTGATACAAGCGCATGCTATTTTCATTATCTGGCGACTTAAACTGATAACGGAAACCTGCCTTGATGTGTGTTTCAGCATCCGCTAAAAACTGCTCTACTAGAAAGGTCTCAAATTGTTTTACGGACATAAACTGCGTCTCCACTATCACTCATGCGCTCTACGTTACCAATGCGCTCATAGAATTTAATTAGTTCTTGTTCTGTTTGTTTATCAACGAAAATGCCACGTTGCTCAAAGGCTGTGATCAGTTCGTGGAAACGGAGTTTGTCCTTTTCTCCAACAACAAGGTTGGTCAATAAGATGATGTAGTCTTGGTTGAGCACTAATACTCGACCGCTGCGACCTCGACTTTGAATAAAGTGAGACGCTAAGTACTTCTCGACTTCTGACACATACTTCTTGTTGATATTGAAACGTTCGCCGACGCTAAACTGTGCGGATGCGAGCTTCATTATGTTACCGAGCCAGTCGAGTGCCAGTTCTGATTCATCTAGAGCCGTGTCTAGATTACGCTGTGTCTTAAACGCTCTGGCAAACTTTTCTAGTTGTTCTTTTAGGTGCGTCGACTTCGACTCTTGAATGCCCTTCGATATTTCCCACAGGGGTACTTTTATCGCGTTCTTATCTCCAACACCCGGCTGAAGTAGCTCAAGCATCGTCAGCATAGGGAACAGTCGAGTGGCTGACTCATTAAACAACTTATAGCCATGATTCTTAATATGAGTACGCTCATTACTGGCACGCTCATGATCCATAATGAAATAGAGAGGCTTAGCCACTGGCTCTTGACCACTACGCCAATCTGTTAGCGCTAGACTCAACTGCGCAGAGTATGCAAAACCATAAAAAGACAGGAACGACTCTATTTCACTAAGCAGATACTTAGGGCGACTTGCCAAGAATTTCAGATCGTCACGGAATGCTTTCGAAAGATAAGGTAGGTATGGTTTCTCACTCGCTTGCAATGACGAGTCAGACTTCATTTTTCCACGAAGCGTAGAAAGCATTTCACGTTCAATAAAGTTTAATTTGGCATCAAACTCTTCTACACGCATGTTCTGAAGTAAATTGGTGTACATAGAAGCAACACGTGAATCACCTGCTGCAAATTCACCTTTTTGAGCACGGAACAGAAGGAGTTCAGGGCTCACAGTAAAGATGTCTTTGTTTTCAAAATACATCTCTTTTAGCACTTGCCAAAACTCTTCTTCACCAAGCTTTTCTTCAAACGCACTTTGGCAATCGGCCACAAACTGTTCGTAGCTATAACCTTCTACTTTTTTACGCAGAAGCCCACGTAGAACCAAGCCGATGACAGCATCAAAATCAAAGTCATTACCCTTGGTTCGAATAGGTAAATAGCTGCTTAGGCTGTTTTTATTCGGCACGCCTTCCGCAGTTTGTGGCAACGATTGATTAAATGGTTGGGTGTAATTATCCATTGTCATTTTATAAGCCACTCACTTCGAAATATTCATCATCTTCATTCACGATCTTGTAGCGTTTGTCGTTTTTCAGAATAAACAGAGTATTCTTTTCGTTCGCTACCGTGATGATCTGCTCTATTACTTCATCCAACAAAAGCACCGCATTTTTATCATGCTTATTCGGTCGGTACCCTTGGTTGATTTTTTCCAACAAATCCAACAAGTTAATACTTATCGGCATTGGCAGAAGTGAATGGTCATCAACTCGAATATGAGCGTTAAATGAGCCTATCTTGCCCACCGCTTGTGTTTTAATCGATGAAAAATCAGGTTTCACTTCTAGTTCAGCCGCTGTTTTAAAGCCGTTGTATTCAGAGACAAAGAATTGGTCTTTATCAAGTGATGGCGAATTGCGGTTACAGTAGCGGTGCACAGCTGCAATGAGAGTGTCTTTGTAGAACTTATTAAGCTCTTTCTTCTGCTTTCCTGAACCATCAAACTCACGATGAAGAAGCCAAATGTTTGCGTACTGATCAACCAAAGAGTTATCAAAGTCGGCTTTCAGCTCATTAATGTAATCATTCGCAAATTGCTCTTCGTCTTTCAACAGATAAACCATGCGCAGGTATGAAGCAGCAGTGAGCACATCAAATACACCTTGTGCTTTCACCTGATCTTTAAGTTGTGTAAAGCCTTGGTCTTCAATCCCTAGACCAAACTGAAGAACGAATTCGTCGATTTTGCGAGTGTGAATATTGCTTGGGTCAAAGCTTTGAATATGCTCTAAAAGCTCATTATCTGAGCCAGAGAACAAATTGTCGAACAGGTAGTCATCGCCCGCTAAGATCTGGTACACAAAGTCCAGTAGCGCTCGCGCCGTTAGGAACTGATCTTTGATTAAACGAGCTTTCAGAAGCAAAGAAATAATATTCTTCTGCACAGATTCCAGCCCTAGCAACGCATAGTTCGCTGTGAGTTTACTGTGGCCTAACTTTTGTACTTCGCTGTCATACAGGGCGTAAAACGGGTTGTCCAACGTTGGTTCCGTTAAGCGTGCGAGAAACTTAGCAGCAAAGTCGGATGTGCTAACTTCGTGGCCAAGCGTAAATTTCGGGTACTGCTCGAAATCTAAGAAAATGTGGTTCGCTGGAATATCGTCCGTTTTGTTTTCCAAGAACGCTTTTATAGAAGCTTTAATATCTTCATGTTGCTCAGCACCTTCCTCAGCATAGTTGCCTAACATTCCGATATTAATGCCAACAACAAGTGGCTTATCATTTCCTTTGAACTGTGAGAATCGCTCATCTAACGCATTGATTGCCGTCTGATTTGGGTTAAAGCTGTGTGTCGCATCCAGATGGAATTCATGTGTCGCTTTATGCTTCTGGCTATACTGAGTCAGAATCTCAGATTTACCATCACCACTACTGCCACACAAAAATATGATGTCACTTTTCTTAGAGGACAGCAGAGACTTTTTAAAGTCCACTTCGATATCTGTAGTGATGTACACATGGCTTTTATAATCAGCCAGAAGATCTTGATTTTGCTCTCTTTCTGTACTTACCGCGTAGGGCGATGATTTAGAAAGTATGCTGAGGGCTTTTTCTAAGTTCAAAGGAATCTCTTCAAAATTTGATTAAACGGACTTTTTTTGTGGAGATAAATAGTATCAAACACGGAAAAGTAACGGTACTTATAACCATAAAAAAATGGAATGAGTGGATGAGCTAACATCGCCATATGCAAATTGTTTATCTTACTCGCTTTACAAACAAATATTGTGTTTAGTATTAGAAAAGTATGATTTAGCTTACATTGCGTTACGTAACACTCCGCAATTTTAACCGTTGAGTGTGTACTATACCCATGTAAAAAATGTACGTATATTCTGTACACATCAACATGTATCATTTTCAGGCATTAGATAATTGTTATGACAATAAAGTGGGATCAGTTACTGCGCTTCAAATTAATCGAAGTTGTTGCATTGTGGGAGGGTCGCGTTACGACTAATCACCTATGTAACTCTTTCAACATTAAGCGACAGCAAGCCTCTAGAGACATCAAAGCTTATCAAGAGCACTTTTCTGCTCCACCACTTGTTCATGATCGTAGTATTAAAGGCTACCGACTTACTGATCATTTTGCGCCAAAGTTTACAAAAGGCACTCCGAATGAGTATTTGTCACTACTACACAAATACAACAGTGACCATGTAGACGGCTTTAATTTAAAAGATCTGGGTTTCGCAGACTCTATTGTCCTTTCAGTCCCAGACAGGCAGATAGCCCCTATAATCGTTCGTAGACTTCTTCAAGCGGCACGAGAAAGACGCAGAGTTGATATAGAGTATGTATCAATGGATAACCCTGAAGGGCGAGGCAGAAATATTGTCCCGCACACTATCGTATTTGATGGATTTCGCTGGCATGTGAGAGCATATTGCGAAGAAAGAAGGATGTTCTTAGACTTTGTATTGAGCCGATTTAGAGGTGAGCCTGAGCTGCTCAACCAATCAGAGATTAACATCGAAGACGATGAAGATTGGGCAACAGAAGAGATAATCGAAATCATCCCAAATCCACACCTTTCACCAGCACAACAGCAAATAGTGAAAGTCGACTACGGGATGCATGATGCGCCATTTACAATTGACTGTCGACGAGCATTGATTAAGTATTTGCTCAAACGTTTGGATGTCTGCGTAGATACTAAGAAGCTCTCTTCAGCTCCAAAAAAGTACCAATTAACCCTAGCGAATCCAAAGAATATAAAACGCTGGTTGCTATAGTGGTATAGCAAGACATTCCCCATAGGTAAATACTCACTACCTTTATCTCGATAACTCAGAAATGGTTCAAAATTGACAGTTAACACATACTCACACATAGATACCCCATTCAACCTGCGCCACACCTGTTGGTTTTGTGGTGAACCTTCAAGTAACCTTGTTGAATTTCCTAAGACAGCGCAGGCAGTTGCCAAGATTGGCCATTCACCGATAGCACTGCCGGCTTGTAATGAGTGTGCGAGAATTAACTATTCAAAGAATCTGACCTCAATTTGGTCTGTGCGCGATCAGATAAAACACACTCTGATAGACAAGTACGCTAAGCACCTTGGCATCGGTGAGAACTGGACGGAGCAAGAGCTTATTGATTCTGATTTCTCGGGTTCGACGCTCGGTGGGTTTGGGCGCAGCGCTTGGAAGATGTATCAAATCGCCAAGCAACGCGTCGATTATAAAGGCTGGCCTTTGTCGGTTGATGACATCCCACTTGAGGTATACGACGAAACCAGTGGCTTTGAGTTTGACGGTACTCGTTATGCCTCAATCAATTCATGTATCGACTATTTCACCAAGGCAGCAGGCGTAGACAAAGAGCTGTTGTCGCAGCTTGTCGACATCGTTTCATCAGAAAGGTTTAGCTACGCACTGCGAATCACCAAGCTGAACAAGAATGTCTCTAATACCAAGCGCTCGGAGATCGTCGAAGAGGTACTACAACAAGAGTCTGAACAAGAAGAGATACTGCTTGAGCAAGCTAATTCAATGTTTAACCCAAACGTCGAAGAGGTGAATATTTCAGGCTCAATAGCGCCTGTATTTGCCATTCAGTGGGCGCTGGCTAACAAGGTTAAAGATTTAGCCCACCTTTGTGCTCTCGAAGATGAGTATTTTGACTATTTCGAGCACCTCGGCGGCCCTGCAGCTTTCATGTCCTATAACGGCCTACAACTCTATTTAGAGTCGCGTCAAGATCCTGAATGGGTAGAAGAGTTGGATCCAAATAAACAGTATTGGTGATCATAAGCCATTACTGGTGAACACGTGTAAGCTCGATAATCGTGTCAAACACCCATTGTTAGTCCTTGTTTTATATAAAGATCTAAAAACAGAACCCTATAACAGTTAATTGTTGCAATTCGGTTAAATAGAGTGAAAACTTCAAGCATCTAAAACTATTTAATCACTGCCATCTGCGGTGAGTAAGGAGTGAATTGTGCTTGCTGTTCTTCGTATTATTTTGGCTACGGTGTTTATTATTTTCACCACTCTATGTGCTTTTGTTTACTGCTTGTTTAGCCCCAAGAACCCCAAGCATGTGTACGTTTTCTGTCATTGGTTCAACCAACTCCAAAAGATCATCGGTGTAAAACTGGTGCAACGCGGCCTAGACAATGCCCCGACACCAGAAAACAGCGTCTACATCTCTAACCACCAAAGCATATTGGATTTTGTGACCGATCCAGGAATGCTAAGACCACGCACTGTTTCATTGGGCAAACGCGATTTGTTGTACGTGCCTTTCTTTGGCCTGCTGTATTGGATCACCGGTAACATCATGATTAACCGCGAAGACAAATCCAAAGCACGCGATACCATCAAGCAAGTGGCGGAAGCGATTCATCAGAGAGATCTGTCTGTTTGGGTTTACCCGGAAGGAACCCGTAGTAAAGGGTGTGGACTACTGCCATTCAAAACAGGCGCTTTCCGAATGGCAATTGAAGCTGGTGTGCCTATCACCCCGATGTGTACTAGCACCACGCACAATAAGATCGACTTTAATCGTGCCAATAATGGCATTGTGATCACCGAGATGTTGGAACCTATCGATGTATCCGGATACAAGCTTAGCGATGCGAGAGAGTTGGCCAATCGCTGTCACGCACTCATGGCAGAGAAAATAGCAGAGCTTGATGCCGAAGTGGCTCGTTTAGAGGCGCAGCAAAAACCAGAGTTGGATTCAGACCGTTCTTCTACGAGCTAACTCACAACGAACACACTGAGCCATCGCTCAATGACTTAAAAAGACACTCAACGATCGCAACTCTCATTGTTCTCGTTTTACTTGCTGGCGTTTATCCGCAAAATAAAAACAGGCGTAACGGCTTTATAGAGCAATGGGAGTAAACGATGGAAGTGATTCACCATGGTGGCAAACATACTGTCACCGGATCTTGTCACGAGCTAAGAGATTCAGGCCAAGCGGTGCTCATCGATTGTGGCCTTTTTCAAGGTTTGGATCTTCAAGGTAAAAAGCTTCAAGGGGAAGACGCACACCCTCTTGATATTGAATTTGAAACGTCCCACCTCAGCGCTCTGCTGCTGACTCATACTCACATTGACCATATTGGCCGAGTACCTTGGTTACTCGCCAGCGGCTTTAACCAACCGATTTATTGCACGCAAGCCACCGCTGAACTTGCCCCTTTAATGATTGAGGATGGCTTAAAGCTGCAAGGACTCAGCAATAAACAGTCGAAGCTGATACTCAAAAAGATTCATTCGTTGATTGCTCCCAAGCCTTACGGGGAATGGTTTCCAATCACGTCTAAACAGCAAAACAACGGAAAGGATCATGATAGGCCAAATACTCTGTATGCTCGCTTTCAACCTGCGGGGCACATCTTAGGTTCTGCCTATATCGAGATTAAGTTACCCAACCAAGAGGTGGTAGTCTTTTCTGGTGACTTAGGGCCAAGTAACACACCACTTCTGCCCGATCCTAAGCCACCACGACAAGCCGACTATCTATTTATCGAATCCACTTATGGCACCAGTACTCATGATGATATCGCTACGCGAGCTGAGCGCCTCAAAGCAATAATTGATCGTTCACTGCTCGACGGTGGCGTTATTCTAATTCCGGCCTTCAGTATCGGCAGAACTCAGGAACTGCTGTTTGATATCGAGCACCTGATCTTTGAGCATCAACTCAGTAGCGATATTCCTATTATTCTCGATTCTCCGATGGCTCAGAAAGTGACACGTTCATACCGACGCTTTAAAGAGTTGTGGGGACAAGAAGCAAAGCAGCGTCTTGAACTGGAACGCCACCCACTCGCTTTTGAGCAGTGCATTACCGTCGATGGACATAGAATGCACAAGAAAATCGTGAATCGCCTCAAGTCGACAGGTGAACCCGCGATTGTGGTCGCAGCTTCTGGGATGTGTCAGGGTGGTAGGATAATGAACTACTTATCTGCCTTGCTTCCCGATAAACGAACCGATGTAATTTTAGCGAGCTATCAAGCGCACGGGACGCTCGGACGAGAGCTGCAACAAGGGGAAATGCAGGTTTATATTGATAACAAAGACGTTGAGGTTAATGCTCAAATTCATGGCATGTCTGGCTATTCTGCCCATGCTGATAAAGATGATCTCAATCGATTTATAGAAGAAATAACCGTGCCACCCAAAGAGGTACATTTGATTCACGGAGATCCAAACACTCAGTCTGAGTTCGCTCAAGCTTTGGTTGGGAAAGGATTTAAAGTCGTTTAAAACAGGCGATTGATTCACGATTTCTGATTGCGGTAATCCTTACGGAAAGTTCTAAAAATTACTACTGATATTTTAAATAATACCTCCCCTTAAACCTGCCTAATTTCACTATATCGGTGATATATTCTTGCGTCTTTACCGTCGTAATGTGTTAACAGTCATTAGTACTGAACAACGTTTCCTCTCATTTTTCTTCTATTTTCCCTTCTGACACATATTGTGAGTTTCGAAAATTTGTATTAATCACTATTTATTCACTTTACAAACCGACACTAAAAACAACTAATTGCATATCAATTTTAATGGGACGATTATCAAATTAGCACTAAGCGTTAACAAATACCCCCTGTAACATGCTTTATGTCACAGTAATCCTAATAGGCAGTTAAATAATTTAACACTCGGGTTACAAGTGAAGTATTGTGTTGTTCGAAAAACAATCATAAGCAAAACTAACAGGGAAAATACTCATGCAGTCATTCGTTGATTTTTTGAATGGAATAATCTGGAGTCCAGTACTTATCTACCTATGTTTAGGTGCAGGTTTGTTCTACTCCATCATGACTCGATTTGTTCAAATCCGTCACTTCTTTGAAATGTGGCGCTTGCTACTATCGGGTAAAAGCTCATCAAAAGGCATCTCGTCTTTCCAAGCTCTGGCCGTTTCTCTATCTGGCCGTGTCGGTACAGGTAACATTGCTGGTGTTGCTGCCGCTATCGGTTTCGGCGGCCCAGGTGCAGTATTCTGGATGTGGGTAGTGGCTTTCTTTGGCGCTGCAACAGCTTACGCAGAATCAACGCTAGCGCAAATCTACAAAGAAGAAGATGAAGGCCAGTTCCGTGGTGGTCCGGCTTACTACATCGAAAAAGCGATGGGTCAAAAATGGTACGCTTGGATCTTTGCTATCGCGACTATTTTTGCATGTGGTATTTTGCTTCCAGGTGTTCAGTCAAACAGTATTGGTAATGCTGTAGAAGCTGCATTTGGCTCAGGTGACATGATTGAAACAGCTATCGGTACATTCAGTTTCGCTAAAATTTTCACTGGTACTGTAGTTGCTATTATCCTAGCGTTCATCATCTTTGGTGGTGTTAAACGTATTGCGAACTTCACACAAATCGTTGTTCCATTCATGGCACTGGCTTACATCATCATCGCGTTCGTTATCATTCTGCTAAACATCGGCCAAGTGCCAACGGTTTTCGCAATGATCATTGGCGATGCATTCACACCTATGGCAGGCTTCGGTGCTGCAATTGGTTGGGGTGTTAAGCGTGGTGTTTACTCAAACGAAGCGGGTCAAGGTACTGGTCCTCACGCGGCAGCTGCTGCAAGTGTTGATCACCCAGCTCAGCAAGGTTTAGTACAAGCGTTCTCTATCTACATCGATACACTTCTAGTATGTTCAGCTACAGCGTTCATGATCATCATCACTGGTGCTTACAACGTTCACGGCGGCGCTGAGGGTGTGTTCCTTGTTCAGAACCTAGCAGCAAACATCGGTGCGAATGGTCCTGTATTTACACAGCTTGCTATTGAAAGTGCACTACCAGGCATTGGTAAGCCATTCATCGCATTTGCTCTGTTCTTCTTCGCATTTACAACGATTCTTGCTTACTACTACATCGCAGAAACGAATATTGCTTACCTACGTCGTACCATCAAGATCCCTGGCATGATGTTCGTACTTAAGCTTGTTCTTATCACTGCCGTTTTCTATGGCACAGTTAAAACAGCGAACCTTGCATGGGCAATGGGTGATGTTGGTGTTGGCTTGATGGCATGGTTAAACATCGTTGGTATTCTGATCATCTTCTTCATGTCTAAGCCTGCGCTTAAAGCTCTAGCTGACTACGAAGAACAGCAGAAACAAGGCGTAACTGAGTACACATTCAACCCTGTAAAACTAGGCATTAAAGGTGCAACTTACTGGGAAGAGAAGTACAAGCGTAAAACAGGCAAGTCTCCAGAAGCAGAAGCTGCAGACACTAAACCTGTAGAGCAACCTTCAGCTTAAGCTTTCCTTAGCAAATAGATCGCTTTAACAAATAGTGCTATTAATAACGCATAAAAAAGGGGTTAGCTATTTCGGCTAACCCCTTTTGTTTTATTCATAACCAATAAATGGCTTATAACAAACTAACTGTTCCCGAGTTAGAGTATTAAGCAGCGATTTCTTGTGTTGCCATTTGAGGCGCTTTCTTCTCACCGATAGGCAGTACTGTGCGGCCGTATTCGTTGTTGATTACTTGTGCCATTGCAAAGTAGATAGCTGAAGCGCCACAGAAGATACCTTCAAAACCAGCGATAGTGCCGATTAGTTCGCTGCCAGTGAAATCACGAGCGGCTAGCAAGAAGAACAAAATAGTTAGTGAACCGAATACTACTTGCTTCGCAACTGGGTAACATAGAGAACCGATGAACATGAAGCCTGTGAAGATACCCCATAGTAATAGGTACCAACCCATGAATGCAGCAGGGCTTGCTGGAAGGCCCATGTAAGGCATTACAATCAAACCAACCAAAGACAACCAGAATAGGCCGTAAGAAGTAAACGCAGTTGTACCGAACGTGTCACCACGTTTGAAACACATAGTGCCCACGATAACTTGGCTCAAACCACCGTAAAAAATACCCATTGCAAGAATCATAGAATCGATTGGGAAGAAACCTGCGTTGTGGATATTAAGAAGAATGGTGGTCATACCGAAACCCATTAAGCCTAGTGGCGCTGGGTTAGCTAGTTTGGTCGACATTACGAATTTACCTTATTAAAGTGGTTGATTAAAAAAAAGCGATAAAAACTATCAGAAAATTTTAATCTATAAACCGTACAACTAGGTAATCCAGTTATCGAAAACTAAGATTGTACAAATGATCTTATGGAAAATAGGTTTCATAATGAACCTATTCAATTCACCGAAACTATCAATAAACAGATTCCCTATCACGTTCGTTCCTCACTGTAAGGAATGACGAGTGAGGTAAGTGTTGAGGCAATGAGACAAAGCCTGGTGCTACGTCACTCTAGAATCGAGGGACGGGATATCTGGAATCTACTCTTCGATATGAGCACTTGCGGCACACAAGAGCCCTCTGTCACGTTCGTTACTTACTGTGGGGAATGACGAGGTTTTTTTAGGTACGATAAAAGAGATGGGGATGCGAAAAGAGTCTTTAGATTTGAGTAAGCGCCCCCTTAATAGCAAACGTAGGCAACAGGTGGCGAGCTTTTCGTTACTTGTTTACTCCATTAAATCTCGTATCTACTTGGACAGATTAAATTACGCTTGTTGTGGTTTAGATTCAGACACTTGAGATTGAACGTCTGAAGAAGCGTTTTTACTCGCATCGCGCTTGGCTAACAACGTCACGACAATCAACTGAGCAACAAGAGCACCTAATACAACCAATGCACTTCCCGTAAAGCCTGCGACTACAAAACTAATCAGAGCAATAGAGCCGTTCATCAATGCGTAAGGTAGCTGCGTCTTAAAGTGTTCAAACTGATCACACCCAGCCCCGGTTGAAGAAAGAATCGTGGTTTCAGAGATCGGTGAGCAGTGATCACCAAACAAGCCACCCGATAACACGGCACCAATCGCGACGAGAAGCGGAGCATCTATCGCAATCGCGGTTGGAATAACTAAAGGCATCATTATCGCGAAGGTTCCCCACGATGAGCCCGTTGCGAATGAGATAATGGCAGACAGCAAGAACGCGACCGCAGGTACTAACCAGTAAGGGAAACCGCTCTGTGCTTGCTCAGCAATATAAGCCGCTGCACCCAACTCTTTACCAACGGTGCTTAATGCCCAAGCCAGTACCAAGATGATCGCGACTGGCATCATGTTTCCCATACCTTTTAAGTACACAGAAACACCATCTGAAAGCTTTCTTACACCGTAGTAAGCCATTAGCGAGATTAAGGTAATCGCCGCAAAGAAGTAAGCCGATGATAAAGCAGCTCTGAACGATGAACCTGCGACCTTTTGGAATGGGAAACCTTGTGGTACCAGCATGGCACACAACACCACCAGCATCACTAACAATGGTGCCCAGACAAAAGATGCCTTTGCATTTTTATGCGAGAACGGATTTAGTGATTCGTTATTCACGCCAGAGTTAATTCCCGCCTGGCAATCACGCTCAGCTTTTGCCATTGGCCCAAAATCTAAACCTTTAACGGACACGAGCGGAACGATGAAAATCGCGAGGAATGCGTAGAACTGAAAAGGAATCGCACCGATGAACGCATCCCAATCAGACATATTGACATTCAACGCCGTAAACTCTTTTTGAATCAGGCTCATGATATACACGCCCCACCCGATAAAAGGGATAAGGATCGCGACGGGTGATGATGTAGAGTCGATGATGAATGCCAACTTCTGTCTAGAAAGTTTCAGTTTATCGAAAAGAGGGCGAAAGACAGGACCAACAATCAACGGAGTACCTAAGTCAGAGAAAAATATCACGATTCCCCCAAACCATGCAGAGATTTGCGCTTGGCATTTATTGCTTACCCACTCCGTCACTCGCTTGGCAAACGCAACACCACCGCCCGACTTTTCCATCAAAGCGACAAAACCACCGATGAACACCAACAGCATAATCACGCCAGCGTTGTAGCTATCTGTAAGCTGAGGGACTAGGTAACCTTTAACCATGGTACCAAACGTATCAAGCGGGTTAAGTTCGCTAAACATGCCAGTCAGCATTGCAACACCACTCAGCACACCAGCAAAAAGGCCTATCACCACATTCCTTGTCGCCAATGACAACACCAAAGTAATCACAATGGGGATGAGTGACGTGATATCTGTCTGTTCCATAGGTACACCTTAACCCTAAAATAAGAGAATAAATATAAATTAAATTTGAATATAAATTCACAAGCATCATTTGTACAGAACTTTATCCTCTAACTGGATAATTAGTCTTTAAATGCGCTTCAACATAGCCAAATAGACCAATCACCCTGCTTAAATAGCCAAGTTCGAAACGAAAAAAAGCCGAAAGTAGACACTTTCGGCTTTTGATTATTTATATCATTATGGTCGTACTACTGAACTCGTCGGTTAGACCGCTTTTCAGTATTCAGACGATCAATTACAACTAATTTCATCCCAGAACCAATTCGATTGAACTGGGCTTTCCCATACGCCCGGGCCGTTTTTAGCCACGAAGCACTTGCCGTTATGCGTCACTTTGTCGCCATTACTCACTTGGCTAACACCGGCTTGCCACGTAATAAATTCAGATGGATCGACAACCACTGGCGGTTCTGTCACAGGTGGTTCAACGGGTGCAGGGTCTACCGGAGCAGGATCAACAGGCGATGGATCTGTCACTACCGGTGGTGTTGGCTCTCCAGCAATCAATTTCCAAGGGCCGCCATTGGTAGGGTCATCCCCTTGTGTCCACCATTTCGCTTCATAGGTTGCACCGTTGTGAGTCACTTGGTCACCCGCGTTGTAAACCTTGGTCGCACTCCAACCATTACCACCCGGATCAGTACCAGGATCTACCGGATCCAGCTTATCGACCACTTTCACTTCAGGCCAACTCGCATGAGAACCATAAAAGTTGGTCACACACTTCTCGTAATCGCCAGCCACCAGTGCGGAATAAGCAGTTTGGAAACCAACAAGCTCACACTCAAACGAGTAACCTTCTGGGCGGTCTGCGTAGTATTTCCAGTTACCATCCCAGTTGGTGTACAACACATCCGTTGCTCCGTTGAGGTTTAAGCTTCCGTAAGGCGTTTGCTGCCAACAAGTATTGGCTTCATCCGCTTCTACCGGAATTTCATAGTGCGCTGCTAACCCTTCCCAATAACGAATACGGTTAACGGGTTGGCCTTTGTCTTTGTTCTGCTCGCCACATTCAATACCACCATTGATCACGTTGATTGTGGTACCAAAGCCATAGCCAATACCCGCATCCAATTCACGTTGAGATGGTGTCCATGTTCGGTCAATTACATGCAGCATTGCCGGTTTAGGCGCTTGTGGTGTTAAAAAGAACCAGATAGCAGAAGCTAAGTTCAACCAAGAGTCCGCCATTAAGCCCGGATTGTTGAGAAGCACCGTCGCGTCACCATCAAACATCACTTCAGAGAACGCGCCATAATTAAAATGGTAAGAAAGCTGTTTAGCACCACGTCCGAAGTAGCCCTGTCCCGCAGCACATGGCCAACGGGCATTCTGCCAATCGTTCTGACCACAACCGGTGGTGTAACCTTCTTGGCCTTCAGACCAACCCATTTCGCGAACATGCACCAGCGCTTGCTGCCACTCTTCTAGAGCTAATGGATTATCAGAGGTGTTGTCTATCGCGATATGCCCACCCGTCTCTTGTGAAAAGTGAGCAAAGGCCGTGATGATGGATTTTTTACAGATAGCATCAGAATCACGGCCATCGGTGTACTCTCCACAGAAGGCTGGGAATTTGCCAATTGCACGTAAGAAGCGAGTGTAGGTGTATTCTGGCGCTGCCATCTGAGTGAGGAAGTTCCATTCCGATTGAGGGAACACGCGCTCTACACGCTTTACGTTTTCAGGGTTGGAGGGGGAACCGGGTTCAATCGCTTCAACGATTGTATTCGGGCGAGTTTGAAGGGCCTGTGACCAGATCGCATACATAGGATCGGATGTTTTCGCTTGTTCAGCAGCTTGTAGAGCCGACTTTTCAACAAGGTAACCATTCGGATTTTGCGGATCAGGTTGAATGTTCAAAGACGCATGACTTTGCGCTGCTAAAGTGCAGCCCAGTACTGTCGCCAAATATTTGATTTTTAACATGATGGATTCTCTTATCTGTCCTTAATAAGTCCATCAAAGAGTATGCTTCACATGTGAAGTGGCCTAGCTGTAGCTGTGTGAATTTATAAAAAGTGCGAGTGATCTTTTTGATATATGGCTCAACACAACAAAGCGTCTCATGGTTTCTTGAGCTGATATCTAGTTTCCAACTCATTTGGTTTCTAGTTATTGTTCATTTGATTTCGAGGTATTGCTCATAAGCCTTTAATGTAATGAATCAATATAATCAATCGAAAAGAAAAAAGCCCCGAACTGAGTTCGAGGCTTAAGATCTTAATCAAAGCTGGTTAAATCTCTAAGAGATTATTCCCACTCGATAGTTGCTGGTGGCTTACCAGAAATATCGTAAACAACACGTGAAATGCCGTTAACTTCGTTGATAATACGGTTAGAAACCTTACCTAGGAAGTCGTATGGTAGGTGTGCCCAGTGAGCAGTCATGAAGTCGATAGTTTCTACGGCACGTAGAGATACAACCCAATCGTACTTACGGCCATCGCCCATTACGCCAACTGAACGTACTGGTAGGAATACCGTGAATGCTTGAGATACTTTGTGGTAAAGGTCAGCAGCGTGAAGCTCTTCAATGAAAATAGCATCTGCGCGACGCAGTAGATCACAGTACTCTTTCTTGATTTCGCCAAGAACACGAACACCTAGACCAGGACCCGGGAATGGGTGGCGGTAAAGCATGTTGTATGGAAGACCAAGCTCAAGGCCGATCTTACGTACTTCATCTTTAAACAGCTCACGTAGAGGTTCAACAAGACCCATTTCCATATCATCAGGAAGGCCACCAACGTTGTGGTGAGATTTGATTACGTGTGCTTTACCTGTCTTAGATGCTGCAGACTCGATTACGTCTGGGTAGATAGTACCCTGAGCAAGCCATTTAGCATTAGATAGTTTCTTAGACTCTTCATCGAAGATATCTACGAATACGTGACCGATGATTTTACGCTTAGCTTCTGGTTCAGCTTCGCCTTCCAGAGCTTTAAGGAAACGATCTTCTGCATCGACTTTGATGATGTTTAGGCCGAACTGGTCACCAAACATATCCATAACTTGCTCAGCTTCGTTTAGACGAAGAAGGCCGTTATCAACAAATACACATGTTAGTTTGTCGCCGATAGCGCGGTGAGCAAGCATCGCAACTACAGATGAATCAACACCACCAGAAAGACCAAGGATAACTTCGTCGTCACCTACTTGTTCTTTAATACGTGCAACTGCATCTTCAATGATTGAAGCTGAAGTCCACAGACCTTCACAACCACATACGTTAAGAACGAAGTTCTCAAGCATTTTCAGGCCGTTTTTAGTGTGTGTTACTTCTGGGTGGAATTGAACACCGAAGTACTTCTTCTCTTCGTTTGCCATTGCAGCGTATGGGCAAGTGTCTGTTTCAGCGATCTTTGTGAAATCAGCTGGAATCTCAACTACTTTGTCGCCGTGGCTCATCCAAACATCTTGAGTAGACTCAAGGTCAGCGAAAAGTGCAGATTCGCCAGTCACTTGTACCGCTGCGTAGCCGAACTCGCGCTCAGTAGACGTTGCTACTTTACCGCCAAGTTGCTCAGCCATAGTTTGCATGCCGTAGCAGATACCGAATACAGGAACACCTGAATCAAATACGTACTGAGGTGCACGTGGAGAGTTCTCCTCCGTTACACTTTCAGGACCACCAGATAGGATGATGCCGTCTGGATTGAATTCACGAATATCCGCTTCTTCTACGTCCCAGCTCCAAAGTTCACAGTAAACACCGATCTCACGAATACGACGAGCTACTAGCTGTGTGTATTGAGAACCGAAGTCTAGAATTAGAATACGTTGGTCATGAATATTTTTAGTCATTGTAAGCAGTCTTATTGGCTATGTGATAAAACGGAGGTGAGTTTACTCACCTCTGATTAACTCTTCAAGAAATAAAGCAAACGTTTTCGTTAGATATCTTTAACCACGTGTTTTGAGACAATCGGACTTTTAACAAAACAGGCGGTAGATATAATACCAATCACAGTAAGTAAGTGTTCAGGAATAGCGTAGGAAAAAAGCCTGAGAACGAGGCTGCTCTATTCGACAAAGAGTTCTGATAAGTAGTTATTCTACAATCAAAAATTCTAACGAAGTTATCGAGGTTTTTAACAAGCTAGGATGACCAGTTATTTACTACGATTGGTATATTAATGTGCCGACTAAATCAGCACATTATTCAAACGTTTGGACGTATTATTAACCTAAACGGTAGTTAGGTGCTTCTTTCGTGATTTGAACATCGTGTACGTGAGATTCTTTCATGCCCGCACCAGAGATACGAACAAACTCAGCTTTAGTACGCATGTCTTCAACAGTTGCAGAACCCGTTAGGCCCATGCTTGAGCGTAGACCGCCCATCTGTTGGTGAACGATCTCTTTTAGACGACCTTTGTATGCGATACGACCTTCAATACCTTCTGGAACAAGCTTGTCTGCAGCGTTGTCAGATTGGAAGTAACGGTCAGAAGAGCCTTGAGACATAGCGCCAAGAGAACCCATACCACGGTAAGACTTGTAAGAACGACCGTTGTAAAGGATAACTTCACCCGGTGCTTCTTCAGTACCAGCGAACATTGAACCAACCATCACACAAGATGCGCCAGCAACGATAGCTTTACAGATATCGCCAGAGAAGCGGATACCGCCATCTGCGATTACTGGAATACCGTATTCGTTTGCAACTTCCGCTGCGTCTGCGATTGCTGTTACTTGAGGAACACCAACACCAGTAACGATACGAGTCGTACAGATTGAACCTGGGCCGATACCAACTTTAACTGCACTAACACCCGCTTCGATAAGAGCACGTGCGCCAGCACCAGTTGCTACGTTACCACCGATGATTTGTAGATCAGGGTATGCAGCGCGAGTTTCGCGGATACGGTTAAGTACGCCTTCAGAGTGACCGTGTGAAGAGTCGATAAGTAGAACGTCTACGCCAGCTTCAACTAGAGCAGCAACACGCTCTTCGTTACCAGCACCAGCACCAACAGCTGCACCTACACGTAGGCTGCCGCGCTCATCTTTACATGCGTTTGGTTTACGTTCTGCTTTGTGGAAATCTTTTGCAGTGATCATTCCAGTCAGTTGGAAGTCATCATTTACAACAAGAACTTTTTCAACACGCGCTTCGTGCATTTTCTCTTGAACTTCTTCACGAGTTGCACCTTCTTTAACAGAAGCAAGGCGAGCTTTAGGCGTCATTACTACATCAACTTTCTTAGAAAGGTCAGTAACAAAGCGAACGTCACGGCCAGTAATGATACCAACCAATTCGTTTGTTTCAGTAACAACAGGGAAACCGGCGAAGCCGTGTTTTTGAGTAAGGGCTACAACATCAGCGATTGTCGCGTCAGGGCTTACAGTTACTGGGTGAGAAACCACACCAGCTTCGTAAATTTTAACCTGGCGAACCATTTCAGCTTGCTGCTCGATTGACATATTCTTATGAATAAAGCCAATACCACCTTCTTGCGCAAGGGCAATTGCTAGGCGTGCTTCCGTAACAGTATCCATCGATGCAGAGATCATTGGGATGTTTAAAGAAATGTTTTTCGTTAACTGAGTGCGAAGATCAGCTGTGTTCGGAAGAACGGTTGAGTGTGCTGGGACGAGTAAAACGTCATCAAAAGTTAAAGCTTCTTTTGCGATTCGTAGCATTTGCAATATCTCACAACAAAGGTGTTAAAAGGAGTAAACCCAACTTTATCGTTTCGCATAATAAAGTGATTTGGATTTGATATTGCAGACGGATTATACGCACGGCGAAATCGCTTGGCTACACATTTTTGTATTTTTAATTTGCATTTACCCCCTTGCTATGTATTATATTGCCGCTATCTTCCATACTCACGCCCTGTGAGATTCCAAGAAAGACCTTCCTTCAAGGAAAGATAGTGCTTCTATGACTAATCCAAACATCTTTACTGTTTCTCGCCTCAACTCAGAGGTTCGTCTCCTATTAGAAAACGAAATGGGAATAGTCTGGCTCGTTGGTGAAATCTCAAACTTCTCTGCACCTGTATCTGGTCACTGGTACCTCACGCTGAAAGACTCTCGCGCTCAAGTTAAGTGCGCTATGTTTCGTGGCAATAACCGCCGTGTGACTTTTAAGCCTCAGAACGGTAATCAAGTTTTAGTCAAAGCACGTTTGTCTCTTTATGAGCCACGCGGTGACTATCAACTCATCATCGAAAGCATGCAGCCAGAAGGTGACGGCAAGCTTCAGCAAGAGTTTGAAAAACTTAAGATGAACTTGGCGGCGGAAGGCTTGTTCGCTCAGTCCAGTAAACAAATTCTCCCAGAACACCCTAAATGCGTTGGTGTCATCACCTCTAAAACAGGCGCAGCCCTCTTCGATATTCTCGATGTTCTCAAGAGACGCGACCCGTCATTGCCAGTCATCGTGTATCCGACCATGGTACAAGGTGAAGGAGCTTCGATTCAGATCGCTCAAGCGATTGGACGTGCCAATGAGCGCGACGAATGTGATGTATTGATCGTTGGTCGTGGTGGCGGTTCATTAGAAGACTTATGGTGTTTCAATAACGAGATCGTCGCTCGCACAATTGCAGCAAGCCAAATACCGATTATCAGCGCCGTTGGCCATGAAGTTGATGTCACTATCGCCGATTTCGTGGCAGATATGCGTGCTCCAACGCCATCAGCAGCCGCTGAATTGGTTAGCCGTGACAACAGTCATAAAGAGCAAGCTTATGCCTCTAAACGTGCTCGCTTGGTGAGTGCGATTCGTCATGTGTTAATCAAACAAGCACAATCCACTCAAACGTTAAAATACCGCTTAGAGAAGCAACACCCTAGCTACCAACTTCAAAAGCAGAGTCAGCAGCTTGATGACCTAGATATGCGTTTGCGTCGTGGTATGACTCAATACCTAAAACAGCATGCACAGCGTGTTGAACGTAAACAGCACCAGCTTCAATTGAACTCGCCAGTGAAACGCCTTGGCGAACAGAAACTGCATCTGCAACGTTCAGAGCAAAAGCTATTGGATGCAATGGACAAGACATTACTAACCACTCGCCACCAGCTCGCTATGGCTGCAGAGAAGTTAGAGACCGTTAGTCCACTGGCAACCCTAAAGCGTGGCTACAGCATTACTCATTCAGAATCGAGCAAGACGGTATCATCGATTAACGATGTCGAAGTCGGTGAAGTGATCACCACTCAAGTTGAAGACGGTGTGATTGAGTCGCAAGTGACCACAAGAGTGACTAAGAGCGAGCTTTAAGTTCGACCTAACGTTTCAAACCAGAAAGCCCTATCGATAATCGACAGGGCTTTTTAGTATCTAACGCTTTCAAAAAACTAACCTATTCCAACCCTACTCAGTAGTAGAAGGCTCCTTCATGGTTAGCATCCCTTCAGTCACAATAAAGTTGATGATGAAGTCTAGCCCTTGGCTCTCTTTGAGGTTGGTGAACACGTATGGCTTGGTTGGACGCATGCGTTGTGTGTCTTGCTCCATCACCTCAAGTGACGCACCCACATATGGTGCTAAATCGATCTTATTGATAACCAGCAGATCAGAACGCGTAATACCCGGTCCGCCTTTACGTGGGATCTTCTCCCCTTCCGCTACATCAATCACGTAGATGGTAAGATCGGCTAATTCAGGGCTGAACGTCGCACTCAAGTTATCACCGCCACTTTCGACGAATACCACATCGAGGTTCTTATGCAGCTTGGCAAGCTCTTCTACCGCAGCTAAGTTCATCGACGCATCTTCACGGATCGCCGTGTGCGGACAGCCACCCGTTTCAACACCAATAATACGATCTGGTTCTAGAGCCTCTGCTCGCGTAAGTATCTTGGCATCTTCTTGAGTGTAGATGTCGTTGGTTACCACTGCGATATTGAGCTTGTCGCGAATCGCTTTACAAAGCACTTCTAATAGCGCTGTTTTACCAGACCCTACCGGGCCGCCAATACCAATTCGAAGTGGTTGCTTATAACTTTCCATTGTCTACTTCCTTATATTCTTTTTGCTACATCGTTCGCGCTAACCGCTACGAACGAAATAGTCGTGTGTATTGTGTTTCGTGCAATGAACTCGCTAATGCCATCGAAGGCGAAAAGCTGCCTATCATCCAATCTTCTATCGTGCGGGCCTTTTCGATCACCTCAGGAAAGGTGTTGGTGATATTAATCAATGCCAACTGACCATCGGTTTGACCTAAAGGCACTAACTTGACCCCTGCGGTAACGATGTTTTCAAGCCAACTCCATAAATAACCCTGCTTGAGGCTCTCTAAATCAATACCCCAATGCTGAGCCGCCATACACATGCCCAACAATTGGTTTGGATGACTATCAACAGAATCCACCAGCGAAATATCGATATCCAAGCGCTTCAACAAGGTGTTCAATGCATGCCCACGCTGCTTTTCTTCCGCTCGCAATTCACTGGTTTCACGGCTTGAGTATAAGTAGTTACACCAATGCTCAATCTCATCGATTTCACCCTTTTCTAGCGCGTGATAAAGACGCTCTAAGATAGGTAATTCCAAAGTTGCGACACTGGAACTGACGATGGTATTAAGCCACTGTTCCATGCTGTTGCGATCGGTCACCCACCCCGCTTCAACCGCTAACTCTAAGCCTTGCGAATAAGTGAACCCACCAATCGGCAACGATGGACTGATCAATTGAAACAGACGATAGACGGCTACATTTTCTGTTGTGGTCATAATCGTGCCCTCAGTCTTCCAGAATCAAATAAGTTCGAGAGCCTACGCGCCTAACAGCAATAGTGCGCTTGCTGAAGCCACGCCGACTGACAACCATTTAGAGTAAACCGCGCGACCAACAAAAGTACCGATAACCATCAGAGCCAAAGCACTGATACTCATGCCTGTTGCGAACTGAGTCAGGTTGCTCGCGGCTTCAACGCCGTGTGCGTAACCATGGAAAAACAACATAGCAATCGAAGCAACTAATACGCTGTTTACACGCTTGGTTGATGGTGAGAATACATGCCATAAACATAAGCTGACGACAAACAGAGAAGCGATAATGGCAGGCTCAACAATCACAGAGAAACCTAGGGCTTGGCCTGCGATAAGCCCTACCACTAAAGACACCAATCCACCGCCAATCAGAGCTGCTTTTGTCTTGGTGGAAAATGACAGTGCGCCAATTAATAAACCGAAAGCGATCAGCATGATCAGATGATCCATGCCAGTCACAGGGTGAGTTAAGCCAGACATAAACGAGTGAGACTCATGAACTGAATGCGCCCCATGTCCTGGGTGAGCGAAAGCCATCGTTGATGTTGTTAGAGAAGCTATTGTGAAAGTGCATAAGCCTGCAGCTGTTTTAAAGTTCATCGCGAGTTCCTTGCTTTATACCAATCGTAGTAAATAATTGCTCACCCTAGCTTGCTAAAATGCTCGATAACTGCGTTATAATTTTTGATTGTAGAATAACTACTTATCGAAAAATTATGCCTTGTTCTCAAGCCTTTTTTCTGCGCTATTGTTGATCACTTACTTACTGTGATTGGTATTATTGTTATTAATATCGTTGTTATATAAATCGTTTAGTGAGTCATCAATGACTCGATTAATGATGGTGATGATGTCCACCAGAGCGACCGCCATAAGCACCGCCTTCTGGTTCAAACGGTTGTTTCTCAGTGGTCACTTTCGCGCCTAAGCCTTCAACCATTTCATCTAAAACATGGTCGTGTTGATAACGAACCCAACCCGCTTCCACTTGCAGCGGAACATGACGGTTACCAAGGTGATACGCCACTCGCGTTAACAGGAGCAAGTCTTCACAGTAAACAGTCGAAACGGTTTCTGGTGCCGCTTTCACTTCTACGACTAAACCGCATTTACTTGAGAGTTGTTCGCCACCACGCAAGATATGACCTCGTGGTAGAAACAGTCCGGCATTGCGCCCGTCATCGAGCATCACCTTAAGACGGCTCTTAATGCGGCTATCGATCGGCAGGCTTAAGTAGCCGTCCGGTGCATTTTGTATTTGAGTATTCAGTTGAGTCAGTTCAATCATGCTATTACCTCAATCTCCTTGTGAGATTTATAACGTTTAAAATAGGGTCACTAAAATAGGAGCCTTCAGCCTAGCTCTTAAAATAGGAAGTACCGCTGTGCCATTGGCAACTCTTCAGCTGGCTCACACGTCAGCAATTCACCATCAGCGCGCACTTGATACGTCTGCGAGTCGACTTCGATCTTTGGCATCCAATCGTTAAGCTTCATGTCCGCTTTGCTGATGTTTCGGCAGTTACTCACAACACCAATCAGGCTCTGTAGACCTAATTGTTTATCTATGTTCTGTGCCTTGGCTTCTTTGGAAACAAACAACATTGATGTGTTCTGACATGCCTTGCCATAGCTACCAAACATAGAGCGATAGTGAACTGGCTGAGGGGTTGGGATTGAAGCATTTGGGTCACCCATCGGCGCCATGGCGATCATGCCGCCTTTCAAAATCACACTAGGTTTCACACCAAAGAAAGCGGGCTTCCACAACACTAAGTCTGCTAATTTCCCTGCTTCGATAGAACCGATTTCATGAGACATACCATGAGTGATCGCTGGGTTGATGGTGTACTTAGCGACATAGCGTCTTAATCGGAAGTTATCGCTGTAGTCTGAATCTTCTTTTAGGCTGCCGCGCTGAACTTTCATCTTGTGCGCAGTTTGCCAAGTTCGAGTGATCACCTCGCCTACACGTCCCATTGCTTGTGAGTCCGAAGCGATCATCGAAAAGGCACCTAAGTCATGAAGAATGTCTTCTGCGGCAATGGTTTCACGGCGGATACGTGACTCTGCGAACGCGACATCTTCAGCAATCGATGGTGACAAGTGATGACAGACCATCAACATGTCTAAGTGCTCATCGACGGTATTGATGGTGTAAGGGCGTGTTGGATTGGTTGAGGAAGGCAAAACGTTCGGCTCACCTGCAGCACGAATAATATCGGGAGCATGACCACCGCCCGCACCTTCGGTGTGATAGGTATGAATCACGCGGTCGCCGATTGCGCCAAGTGTCGATTCAACAAAACCAGATTCATTCAGAGTGTCGGTATGAATCGCAACTTGTACGTCCATCTCGTCAGCCACACTCAAACAGGTATCGATTGAAGCGGGAGTGGTTCCCCAGTCTTCGTGTAACTTCAAACCCACCGCGCCTGCCGCTACTTGCTCACGTAGTGCTTCTGGCTGACTGGCATTGCCTTTGCCTAACAAACCAAAGTTCATCGGGAATTGATCGAGTGACTCTAGCATGCGGTGCATGTTCCAAGGCCCCGGTGTGCATGTGGTCGCGTTAGTACCTGTGTTTGGCCCAGTGCCACCGCCGATCATGGTTGTCACACCTGACGCCAGTGCTTCTTCAATCTGTTGTGGGCAAATAAAATGAATGTGTGAATCAATACCACCAGCAGTCAAGATTGAACCTTCGCCTGCTAAAATTTCCGTGCCCGGGCCAATCACAATATCAACGCCCGGTTGAACATCTGGGTTGCCCGCTTTGCCCAATGCCTGAACTCGACCATCTTTGACTGCGACATCGGCTTTTACGATGCCCCAGTAATCCAACACAATCGCGTTAGTGATCACCAAATCTGGAGTTTCGGCACTTGGACGTTGGCTTTGCCCTTGTCCATCACGGATAACTTTGCCGCCGCCGAATTTCACTTCGTCGCCGTATACGGTGTAATCTTTTTCAACTTCTAGCCATAAATCAGTGTCAGCAAGACGCACTCGGTCACCGACTGTTGGCCCAAACATTTCGGCATAAGCCTGTCTGGATATCGTCGCCATGTTCAATCCTTTGTTATTTTCATTATTCCGTGGGAGCGCTTAGAGCTTGCCCATCACCTTTCCTTGGAAGCCATAGATCTCTAACTTACCGGCGTAACGCACTAACTCGACGCTACGCGACTGACCCGGCTCAAAGCGGGTTGCAGTACCCGCAGGAATATTGAGTCGAAAGCCTTTAGTGACTTCTCGGTTAAAGATCAGCGAAGGGTTTGCTTCATAGAAGTGGTAATGAGAGCCAATTTGGACAGGACGATCGCCAATGTTTTGCACCTTAACGGACGTTGTGTCTCGGCCTTCATTGAGAGTGATGTCACCCGGTGCGGTTTCTACTTTTCCGGGAACGAATCCTGAGTATTGTTTTGTGGAACCAGCCATATTACTTCTCCCTACACGATAGGTTCATGAACGGTCACCAGCTTGGTGCCATCAGGAAAAGTGGCTTCGACTTGTACATCAGGGATCATGGAAGGGATCCCCTCCATAACGTCATCGACAGTAAGAAGTGTGCGTCCAAGATCCATTAATTCTGAAACGGTTTTACCCTCGCGGGCACCTTCGAGAATGGCACTGCTGATCAGTGCGATAGATTCTGGGTAGTTGAGCTTTAAGCCTTTTTGTTTGCGCTGCTGTGCCAGCATTCCTGCGCAGAAGATAAGTAGCTTATCTTTTTCTCTTGGTGTTAATTCCATTTAGCCGCCCGCTGTTAGTGTTGTTTTCTTATTGCTCAAAAACGCATGAGCAGTAAGTGGGATTCAATCACAGCAAGCTTGAAAAAATGTACCTAGGGTCGGAAGTCACCCTAGGTACAAAAAGGGCTAATCGCTAAGTCGCCCAAATCCTTGGTAAATCAGGAGTCGTACCACATAAATGAGAGCGAGTTGCTTGCCAAATCTGACCAAAGGCTTGGAGGATATCTTCACTCCAATTACCCAAGGCTCGCACCACAATCAATCCTTCTATCTGAGTAGCACCCAATATTAATGTGGGTTCACTCGACGTTTTTGATGTAACTGATTGCTGTGAAGCTTGCTGTGTAATAGATAAGAGCAAGCTCTGTACCAACTCTAAATCTTGCTTCTCATTTGAAGTGATATAAAAGGTTCCCATCATTGAATAATCAAGTAACCCCATATTTATCATTAACTTATCGCCACCATGAAAATTAAAGCCTTCAGTCAGAAGCCTTTGATTATCAAGATAGATTTCTGTTTTCCCAACGAGATGACCATGCTCGAATCCCTCATTCTGTGCAGGGCGTCCAAAACAGTGCATCTCCCAACCCCAAAACTGTGCACCCTTTTCTAGGCGAATTTCAGTATCTAAACGAACGTGTGCATTCGGGAAAAAGATGTTCTCTTGCGGCATCCATTCCAAGCGTGCATCTTTCTTCACTCGTAGGGTCTGCTTCTGCTTGGCGTACTTGTTGTTTGAGCGATAAAACTTGGTCGCACCGGGTGTGGTAATCAACGCGTGAGCACCGTGCTCAAGATTCACGTTAATATTGAGAGTGTCACCACCTACCACTCCGCCGGGGGGATGGAGTAAGTAGGTGTGACACGTTTCCCCATCAGGATACAGGGGGCGTTGCACCGCAAGCGGACCAGACTGCTGACGATTCTTTAATACGGTTTTATCACCTCGATCGACAAAGGTGAGGTTTAAACTCGCTTGCCAACCATCACGAATATCTTGTTCGATGGTCTCATTCAAAGATAAAGCTTCTACTAAAGAAGCCTTGCTTACTTCATTCGGAGAAAAGAGAGAATTCATACGGTTAGGTACTCCTTTATCAAGGACTCATCGAGCCCTGTCATTTCACCTTCTGCCACTTGGCGTCCACGGTCGATAATGCAAAAACGGTCACCGACCTTTCTTGCAAACGGCAGCTTCTGTTCAACCAACAGAACCGTGAGCCCCATTTTCTCGTTGAGCATGCGAATGATGTCGCCAATCTCTTGCACAATATTGGGTTGAATACCCTCCGTCGGCTCATCCAAGATCAATAGCTTTGGATTAACCACCAGCGCACGCCCAATCGCTAGCTGTTGCTGCTGGCCACCCGATAAATCACCACCGCGACGATGTAGCATCTCTTTTAACACTGGGAAAATATCGAAGATGAATTCAGGGATCTTGCGGTCACCCTTTTTACGAATCGGTAAACCGACCTCTAGATTTTCTTGAACAGTGAGCATTGGGAAGATCTGGCGACCTTGCGGTACATAGCCGATCCCTTGGCGTGGACGGTCCTCGGCATCGGTTTTCAAAAGTGACTCACCCGATAAGGAGATGTCACCGCTTTCAACCTTCACCAACCCCATAATGCATTGCAGTAAGGTGGTTTTACCGACACCATTTCGCCCCATTAGCACCGTGCATTTACCTTCTGGGATCTGCATATCCAAATCCCACAGCGTGTGGCTCTCACCGTAATATTGATTAACTGATTTAACCTCTAACATCCTATTCTCCGAGATAAACTTGTTTAACTTCAGGGTGAGCCTGCACTTGATCCATGGTGCCTTCTGCCAACACGTGACCTTGATGAAGCACGGTGACATGGCTGGCGATAGAACGAACGAAATCCATATCGTGTTCAACGACCACAACCGAGTGCTTACCTGCCAGTGAGTTAAGTAACTCAGAGGTGCGATCCATTTCTTGGTGAGTCATACCTGCCACGGGTTCATCCACCAGCAATAGCCTAGGGTTTTGCATCAATAACATGCCTATCTCTAACCACTGTTTCTGACCGTGAGACAGGTTACCTGCCAAATTCGCCGCTTCGTCTTTAAGGTGAATAAGCTCTAGTACCGAGGTGAGTTTGTCTTTCTGCTCGCCAGACATCACGGCAGTGAAAGTTGCCCACACCGAGCGATCACCTGCCATGGCTAATTCAAGGTTCTGCCACACAGTTAAACATTCAATCACGGTCGGCTTTTGGAACTTACGCCCAACGCCTGCGTTAGCAATTTCAGCTTCGTTCATCTTGAGTAGATTGATGTTCGAACCTAACCACACTTCGCCAGTATCTGGCTTAGTTTTCCCGGTAATGATGTCCATCATGGTTGTTTTACCTGCACCATTAGGGCCGATGATGCAGCGTAGCTCTCCCTCTTTGATGTAGAGGTTGAGGTCGTTTATCGCTTGGAAACCATCGAAGCTTTTGTTGACGCCTTCGACATACAACAGCACGTTATGTCGAGTATCGATGGCAGGATGAATATCGGGTTTGAGGTAATCAAAGACTTCGTCTCGACGAGTGAACGCCTGAACCGATTCCTTTACGCTATTAAATGTGGTCATGCGATCACCTCCTTGGCCTTGTGCTGATCATCCTTATATTTATCTTGGTTTTTCCCATTTGATGCCTTGCGCAGCTGCTGCCACTTTTCACTGACAAAGCCAATCACACCTTGTGGGAAGTACATGGTTGAGAGTACGAATAGTCCACCCAGAGCAAACAGCCACACCTCCGGGAACTCAACCGTAAACCAACTCTTGGCGTAGTTGATGATCAATGCACCGACAATGGCACCAAACAGAGTGGCACGACCGCCTAAGGCTACCCAAACCACAATCTCAATCGAGTTAAGAGGAGCAAATTCTCCCGGATTGATAATACCCACTTGAGGGACATATAAAGCCCCGGCAATACCGGCGATAACCGCAGAAAGAACGAAGACCCACAGCTTGATGCCATCGACGTCATAGCCCATAAAGCGAGTGCGTGATTCCGTATCACGAATCGCTAATGCCACACGACCTAATCGACTGGTCACCACCATGCGACAAGCTATGTAGCTGAGAATAAGCGCAATACCAGTCGCGACAAACAGACCTATCTTGACCGCATCACTCTGCAAACTCAGACCGATGATGTCTTTGAAATCCGTCAGTCCGTTGTTGCCACCAAAGCCCATTTCGTTGCGGAAAAATGCCAGCATCAATGCGTAAGTTAATGCCTGAGTCATGATAGAAAGATACACCCCGGACACACGAGAGCGGAAAGCTAAATAACCGAACAAGTAAGCCAATGCGCCCGGCACTAGCACCACCATCAGGCAAGCAAACCAGAACTGGTCAAAGCCCTGCCAGAACCACGGCAACGCAGACCAATCAAGGAACACCATGAAATCTGGTAAGACTGGATCACCATAAACCCCACGGTCACCAATCTGACGCATCAAGTACATGCCCATCGCATAACCACCAAGCGCAAAGAAAGCACCGTGGCCAAGGCTCAAGATTCCGAGATAGCCCCACACCAGATCGAGCGCCAACGCCAACATTGCGTAGCTCAGATATTTGCCCATCAGCGAGATAGTAAAAGTCTCTACATGGAGCGGGTGCCCACTTGGTAACATGGTGTTAGCCAGTGGGATAAGAATAACGGCCGCTAGAATGGCAAGGATGGTCAGTTGGCCACCTTTGTCACCACGCATTGCCGAAAGTACAAATGATTTTGACTGCATGATGTTGTCCTTAACCTTCAGCCGCACGACCACGTTGCGGGAAGAGTCCGCGTGGGCGTTTTTGAATAAATAGAATGATGAAAACCAGTACCAGAATCTTGGCGAGAACCGCACCAGCCCATGGTTCTAAAATTTTATTGAACAGACCAAGGCTTAAGCCTGCGACTAGCGTGCCCCATAGGTTGCCAACACCGCCGAATACCACCACCATGAATGAGTCGATGATGTACGCCTGTCCCATATTAGGGCCAACGTTGGTCAGTTGAGACAGTGCCACGCCTGCAACACCCGCAACGCCAGAGCCTAAACCGAAGGTCATCGCATCAACTCGCTCTGAACGAATACCCATCGCACGAGCCATGCCACGGTTTTGAGAAACCGCACGAACCTGCAAACCTAGTGGTGTCTTTTTCAGAACCATTAATAAGCCCATAAATACCAAACCACAGAACAGGATGATATAAAGTCGGTTGTAAGTCAGGGACAACATTGGGTTCAATTGAAGTGCGCCAGACATCCATTCAGGCGTGCTCACTGAGCGGTTCAAAGGAGAGAAAATCGAGCGAACAGCCTGCTGCAAGATTAAGCTAATACCAAAGGTCGCGAGTAAGGTTTCCAATGGGCGACCATAAAGATGACGAATCACACTTCGCTCAATCGCAATGCCCACTAAGCCAGAAACAATGAATGCCGCTGGAATGGAAAGTATCAGCGCTAGGCCAATATGATTCGGCATCAACAACTGCAATACGTAGGTGGTGTAAGCGCCAATCATGATCAGCTCGCCATGAGCCATGTTGATAACGCCCATCACACCAAAGGTAATCGCTAAGCCAATGCCTGCCAGTACCAATACCGAGCCTAAACTCAAGCCAAAGAATACGGTTTCAACACCTGAGTACAGAGCTTGGCTTTGTTGATAATCGTCCATCGCACGCTCTGTTGCAGCCAAAATGCTTGGTTCTTGCTCACCGTTAAGTAGTTGGTTCAGTGTTTTTAGAACGACTGAATGCTTAAAGTCGCCCACTCGTTCAATCGATGTTACTCGAGCTTCAGTTGTTGCACTGTTATCAAGCGAGGTAAAAATAGCTAATGACAAATCCATTAGTTCAGCGACTTTACCATCGGTCTCATTTTCTCTAAGTTCGGATAAACGATCGATGATAGTGGCATCCTTAGTTCCCAGTAGATCGAGAACCGCTTGATAACGCACATCTGGGTTACTGCTATTTAATCCAATAGAGGCAATTTCACCCCGTAAGATCCCGCGAAGTTTGTTGTTTACGCGCACCTTTTTAAACAGCTTAGCATTGTCGATATTGAGAGTTGATTCATCCCATACAGACTGAGCTGAAGTGGCTGTTTTGGTGTTTTGAATGAGATAGAGCTGTTTATAATGTTCGTTTTTTTTATCATTGAAGTAATAGAGATTGCCGTTTAACCATCCATATAAAATAGCCTTCGACACGTCTTCCGTTTGTGTCTCAATGATCCAATCGATGGCTAGCTCTTTATCCGATGTTTTTTTACCAACTAGCGCCTTGGTAAAGCTAGCTTCATCCGTTATTCCAGCAAAAGCCAACTGAGCACTGATAGCCATGAGCAACAGCGCCTTAAATACGTTTAATACGTTCTTCATCCCTGCTTCCTTAACCAACAAGTTAGATATTGTTATTTTTTACTTGGTGGATGTTTGGATAGTTGTTGTGACTTGAAACTAATTTGAGCCTTCTCTTTCGTTGCGCCTCCATGCAGAAGCACTCTTCCCTAAAGAGAAGGCTCAATATTCATAGCTAGTAGTTACCGGTAATAGCTAACACCCAGTAACGAAAGCTGATAACCAGTAACTAGTTATCAGCTAAGAGCGAATAACTCTAGTTACCACCAGAACACTTTTTAGTTTCAACGTTGAACGCACCACATGAGAATGGCTTAGACCAACTAGAGAATAGTTTTGCTGATTCAGGTAAGTAGTTAGACCAAGCATCACCTGCAACAAGGCCTGTGGTTTCCCAAACGATGTCAAACTGGCCATCATCTTGAATTTCACCGATCAGGACTGGTTTAGTAATGTGGTGGTTTGGCAGCATGGTAGAGTAGCCGCCAGAAAGGTTAGGTACAGACACGCCAATCAAGGCATCTTGCACAGATTCAGGATCGGTTGTGCCCGCATTAGTCACAGCTTGAGCCCACATATTGAAACCAATATAGTGTGCTTCCATCGGGTCATTCGTTACACGTTTGTCACTCTTAATGAATGACTGCCATGTTTCAACGAACTCTTCATTGACTTCGGTATCGACGCTCATGAAATAGTTCCATGCCGCTAAGTGACCCACTAGAGGTTCAGTATCCATGCCCGATAGCTCTTCTTCGCCAACCGAGAATGCAATCACTGGAATGTCTTCAGATGAAACACCTTGAGCACCAAGCTCTTTATAGAAAGGTACGTTTGCATCGCCATTCACAGTAGATACAACGGCGGTTTTCTTACCAGCTTCACCAAACTTCTTGATATCTGAAACAATAGATTGCCAATCAGAATGACCAAACGGTGTGTAGTTGATCATGATGTCTTCTTCTGCGACACCTTTACTTTTTAGGTAGGCCTCTAAGATCTTATTGGTGGTACGTGGATAAACGTAATCGGTACCTGCAAGCACCCAACGTTCCACTTCAAGTTCATCCATTAAGTAATCAACGGCAGGAATCGCTTGTTGGTTTGGCGCAGCACCGGTGTAGAAAACGTTTTTAGAGGACTCTTCGCCTTCATACTGTACTGGGTAGAAAAGGATGCTGTTTAGCTCTTCAAAAACTGGCAGCATGGATTTACGTGATACCGATGTCCAACCACCAAATACCACATCCACTTTTTCTTTCTCGATAAGCTCACGTGCTTTCTCAGCAAACAACGGCCAGTTTGACGCAGGGTCAACAACTACAGGCTCAAGCTTCTTACCAAGTAAGCCACCTTTTTTGTTTTGCTCGTCGATGAGCATAAGAACGGTATCTTTTAGCGTTGTTTCACTGATCGCCATAGTGCCTGACAATGAATGTAGAACGCCGACTTTAATGGTATCGTCAGCCGCAAGCACTGTTGCAGAAGAAAATGAAAGTGTTGTACACAGTGCAGCTAGCGATAAATTGAACACCTTGTTCATGATTGTTACTCCATAATTGTATTTTTGTTATTCAATTACAGAGTTACAAGAAGAGTGCCAAACTTAAAACATAACCAACAAAGTTTTAAGCCTTTGTATTTAATAGTACTTTAACTAAGTTAACACCAATGCAGTGCATAGCGACAAGGTTACTATGTTTCATGCTGGTGCAGTGACGATAAGATTGAACCAAGATGACACACGCATATTCGCTAAATACAAAAAAGGCCCAATATTTTCATACTAGACCTACAAAAAACACCTCAGATTATCGTCTTGCCATTGAGAGGTAAGACTATTCGGCTTGTTGAAACTCGAATTTCACTCTCGACTTAGATTTAAGCTCGTTACAATCACCATTGCAGAAATAGCTCGCAGCCCCACAAGCTTGAAGCTTCTCTAATTGGCTGCTGCACTCAGGACAAAAGCCCACTTTTGTAAAGTGATCTTGGCAGCTTTCACAGTGGTATTTACCATCCCAGCTAAGTTCTGACTGGCATTTAGGGCAGATATTTTCACTCATAGGAAATCCTAACTTTTTACTTTCAGTACTAATAAGCAATCTACTCTTTCTTCGCCTTGGCTTGCTTGATTTGATACATGCTTTTGTCAGCTGACGCAATCAACTGATCGAGCCCTTTAGGCGACTTTTCACAAGCAATCCCAACACTGACTGAAAACTGAACGCCATTAATATAGAGAGCTTTATCCAACGCTTTTTCTAAGCTGTGATAAAAGTCTGACACTTTTTGTTCGGTATCAAAGCAAGAAAACACTACAAACTCGTCACCGCCGTAACGACCTACCTTGGCACATGCCGTAGTCGCTTCATCGAGAACTTTTGCAACGGCTAACAGAACATCATCGCCAAAGCTATGGCCATACGTATCGTTGATTGACTTGAATTTATCAACATCAACAAACAGGCAGGCCATCACTTTGTCCGCAAAACATCGTTTAACTAAAACCTTCTTAGCTTCACTTAACAATGCTCGGCGGTTCAAGCAATGCGTCAGCGAATCATGACTGGCAAAAAAGTTGAGTTGATTCTCTAGCTCGTATTTCTCTAGCGCTACTGAATACAAAGAAGCAAGCAGCTCCAAGATCTCGAGTTCAAATTCATGAGGTTCTGAAATGCATCGGCTGTAAATCGCAAATGTACCTAGCACGTGGCCATGCGAAGAGATGATGGGCACCGACCAACAAGCGTGTAAGTTGGCTTGATTGGTCAAGGTTAAGAAAGGCGCCCAATTTGAGTGAGTATTAATATCAGAGACCATAACAGCTTTCTTAAGCGCAGCTGCCTCGCCACAAGAGCCTATCCCCGCACCAATTCCTACCCCTTCAATCTGTTGATTGTAAAAATCAGGCAGGTTTGGGGCATATTCAAGGTGTAACGTTTTAGACTCTGAGTTGAGCAGTAGAATTGAAGCCATGCGCTGCCCAAAAAGCTGCTCGGTAAGCTGAATAATCTTGTGATTTAAATCTTTGCGATCCATCCCAAGCGCAAGCTTCCGTAGCAAGCTATTGACGGCTCGATGACCTTCTAATAAAAATTGTTGTTCCATTCACTAAGGCTTTCAATTGTGTAATCGGGTACAACTTGTTCTTATGCAAGCTTGTTATTGGTTAATAATAACACACTAAATTAGTACGACACACAATCGAAGATCATAGGTTGATCTTTCGCTTTATCTATTTTGATCAGCGATCTACCCCAAAAAGAATATTTATATCACCACACACCGAAAGCATAAGTTACATATGCTGCATTTCAATTTCAAATAGTCATTTATATCAAAAGTGACATGTAAAAATAAAATAAACAGCACAAGCCATTTCGATCTGTAGTCTAAATCATCGAATTACATGCGTCAGCATTTCAATGTTTTGGCCATCTAGCTGGGTCAGCTTAACGGACAGCGCACCAAGTTCTGAGGTATTTCCAATGTGTGTGCCACCACAAGGAATAGTGACCTGAGTATCTGCGTCAAGCTGCCACTCCCAGTAACGAGAGTCTGTTAACGCCTCGCCTTCTAGTCTCATCGCAACTGGCGTCGGCTCTGCAAGCCAGCCCGCAAGCATTTGGTTGATATCAGCTTCGATGTCATCAAGATTTGCTAGCATGTCTGCAACGTTCAAACCGCGCTTCTTCAGGGTTTTGCCTAAGCGATACTTATCGGTACACAGCTCTGGAGTCACAAAGCTCGTCACTTGTGCATAACTATTGAAGTCGTAACTGCCAAGCGGATCTTTTCTGTCCGCATCTTTACGCCAGTAGCTCTCAGCCAATACTTTATTCAAGGCTAGGAAAGCGATGTGGCCAGCACTGTGACCACGGCTCAAACTGGCTTGGTACTCTTTATCAACCGACAACACGACTTCGTCGTTGACCTTAATCATAGAAGCAGATGTAGGTAGCTGGTGGACAACAACAAACGCCCACCCTTCCGTATCACGCTTAACAGGGATATCTGCTGCGATATGAAGCTTGCCAGTAGATTGTTCTATAGCACCAACAAGGCAGTCTTCAACGGGAAATTGCACTTCACCAACATTCACAAAGCCTTGGTCTGCAGGGTGATCGGGCCAAATATGACTCACTGGGTGGAAAGGTGTTACGTCGGCAATCAGGTAAGTTTTGCTGTCGTCGCTTTCAACGTACTGCGCTTTAGCATTGAGCTGCCAAGCCTGATGACAAAATTGAGTGATGGTTGGTGTGATTGCTGACACAGGTGTAATCAAATCGCTAGTAGTCATATCGTTCTTCTTCTGGAATCTAGTCTGATTCGTTGAGCCATGATGATAAAAACGTATTGTTATGGCTTAACGTGAATTTTGCTTAAAAAAATACCCGAGACAGGCTCGGGTATCAAATCTATTGGAAAGGTTTACTTACGACCTTTAACCATGCTCATCATACGCTTACGTTTACGTTCTTGAGAAATTGTCAGCTTGTTTGTCTTAGCTTCAAATGGGTTCTCGCTGTTCTGGAATTGAATGCGAATAGGTGTACCCATAATTTCTAGTGAACGACGGTAGTAGTTCATCAAGAATCGTTTGTATGAATCTGGCAAGTTACGAACTTGGTTGCCGTGGATAACGATAATCGGTGGGTTGTAGCCACCAGCGTGCGCGTATTTCAGTTTCACACGACGGCCACGAACCATAGGCGGTTGGTGATCATCAGTCGCCATCTTCATGATACGAGTTAGCACAGAAGTACCAACACGAGTAGTCGCTGATTTGTAAGCTTCTTGTACAGACTCAAACAAGTGACCAACACCTGTACCGTGAAGTGCAGAGATAAAGTGAATACGTGCGAAATCAACGAAGCCTAAGCGACGGTCTAGCTCTTTCTTAACGCGTTCTTTAACGTCGTTATCTAGGCCATCCCACTTGTTTACGGCAATAACAATTGAACGACCAGCGTTCAACGCAAAGCCTAGCAAGCTTAGATCTTGATCAGAGATGTTTTCGCGAGCATCGATAAGCAGCAATACAACGTTAGCATCTTCAATCGCTTTCAGTGTTTTAACCACTGAGAACTTCTCTACCGTTTCGTTGATGTTTTTACGACGACGAACACCCGCAGTATCGATTAGAACGTATTCACGCTCGTCACGCTGCATTGGGATGTAGATAGAGTCACGAGTCGTACCTGGCATATCGTAAACAACCACACGCTCTTCACCAAGAATACGGTTCGTTAGCGTTGATTTACCTACGTTAGGACGGCCAATGATCGCTAGTTTGATCGGTTGATCTTGAAGACGCTTGAATTCTGCTTCAGCTTCTTCTTCTGTAAATTCAACCTGCTCTTCTTCTTCGTCTTCAAACTCAGTTAAGTCGCTTACTTCGCCATTCTCAGCTTTTAGCGCTTCTGCGAATGGGTTAAGAGCAAGGTCAATAAGTGCAGTAACACCACGACCATGCGCCGCAGCGATTTGGTACATGTCTTCTACACCTAGTTGCCAGAAGTCAGCACTTGCAGCATCAGGGTCGATACCATCAACCTTGTTTACTACTAGCATTGAAGGCTTTTCTAGTTGACGTAGGTGCTTAGCAATCGCCACGTCTGAAGGTGTTAGACCCGCACGGCCATCTACCATAAATAGAACGACATCAGCTTCATCAATCGCCGCTAGCGACTGTTCAGCCATTTTAGTTTCAACACCTTCTTCAGTACCGTCGATACCGCCAGTGTCAATAACAATAAAGTCATGCTCGCTAAAATGAGCATGACCGTATTTACGGTCACGCGTTAAGCCAGGGAAATCCGCAACCAATGCATCACGAGTTCGAGTCAATCGGTTAAATAACGTAGATTTACCTACGTTCGGACGCCCTACTAGAGCAACAACAGGTACCATAACAACCTCTACAATTTCTTCTCTAAATGTAGTTATAGGTAAGCACTTGTTCGCAAGTTTAAACTCTTACCTATAACCACACGGTTTATTAATTTTTAACAACAAAACGGCTCCTGGCTGTTACCAACCAGGAGCCGACTGTGAATTATATCACGCTTTTATTGGCTAATCGTTAGTTTCTTTACATCGCCATTGCGAGTCGTCACTAAGTAGCCTTCAGGCAGTTCAATTGGTGCAACCGCAAAGCCGCTATCATCGACAAGCTGTTGAGCAACAAACTCACCCGATGAACGATCCAACCAGTGCAGATAACCTTCAGTATCACCCACGACTACATAACCATTAATAATAGCAGGTGCTGTCAGTAAGCGGTTTTCTAACAATGGAGTGCTCCACAGTTCAGTACCACTACGCGCATCAACCGCAACCACATGGTCTTTGTCGGTAACAACGAACAAACGGCTACCATCACTTGCTAAATCAATCGCTGATGAGTAGTTACGTTTCCAAATTGGCTTACCAGAACGAAGGTCGATAGCAATCAGCTGACCATTGATACCTACGGTATACAGGGTGCCACCAAGAACAATTGGAGATGCATCAACATCAACCAAACGATCAATTTCCGTTGCACCTTTTGGTGTGCCTACTGGCTGTTGCCAAATAAGCTGACCACGATCAACGATAGCCGCAGCTAGACGACCATTTGCTGTACCCCAGAATACACCACCAGAAACTGCAACAGGCGAGCTATCGCCACGCAGTGTTAGGCTTGGTACTTCCGTACTGATGGTCCATTTTTGTTCACCGCTTGCTTGATCTAACGCGATCAACATACCGCGACTGGTATGAACAATGACCATGTTGCTATCAGTTGCTGGGGATGCAAGCACCTCGCCATTGACTGATACACGCCACAGCTCTTCACCGGTCGATTCTTCCAGTGCGATCACTTCGCCATTTTCAGAACCAACAAAAACTTTACCGTAAGCCGCCGTTAAGCCACTCGATAAACGAGCCAATACGTCTTTCTCAAGATCGACTTTCCACAGCGCTTTACCTGTATCAGGATCAAGCGCTTTAACCATACCTTCACGGCTTGCAACAAACACTTTGTCGTAAGCCAATTCTGGCGTTAGTTTTGAAAAGTAGTGACCAACACCATCACCAACCGACGTAGACCATTCCTGACTAGGAGTGAACTCGCTGTTTACCGTTGGTACTGGAGCCATGATTACGGTGTCTTCTTCACCCGCACAGCCAGCTAGTAGGCCAAGAGCAATCGCACACAACGCCGCTTTTGGAAACATCTTCTTCATTCAAAGCGCCTTATTTAGCTAGGTCGTCAAGTTTGATTTGAAGCGTTTGGCTAGCGTCAACAGCTTGCTGTGCTTCTGTGTAAGCACTGTATGCTGCGTCTGTGTCGCCTTTACGAAGTGAGATATCACCACGCAGTTCAGCAACACGGCCTTTCCAAGATTCGTCTGTCATAGCAGCAAGATCAGTCAGTGCTGCGTCAAATTCACCTTGCTCAGCTTTAATACGTGCAACACGGTAAGTAAGTAGTGGCGCAAGTGCCGCGTCCTTAGTTGCCGATTTTGCCCACTCGAGCTGTTCAAGTGCCGCCGCTAGATCGCCTGCTTGTACTTGTACTTTTGCTAGTTGCATAGCAGCAAGTACTGAGTACTCAGCATCTTTGTTTGCGTCGATGAAAGCTTGAATATCAGATTGAGCATCAACACCCTTAACATCAAGAGCTGAAATTACAGAGGTGTAGCTTTCTGAAGCTGCTTCACGCGCTTCAACTACTGAATCTTGGTAATAGCGCCAGCCAAATAGACCACCTAAACCAATAACCGCACCAAAGATTACGGCTTTACCGTTCTCTTTCCACCAATCTTTAATGGCTTCAACTTGTTGCTCTTCGCTATCGTAAAGTTCCACTTCCTGTCCTCTTTAATTCTTTAAACGCCAGCATAGTGCTGACGTTAGTATTCATTATGAGCGTTTGCTCAATGGCTAATTAGATTAGCGCAGCAACTTTCTCTGCAACTTCCGTTTGAGACACGGTTTCTTGCTCGCCGCCAACCAGATCTTTTAGCACAACTGTATTGTCAGCAACTTCGTTCTCACCAAGTACCAGCGCCACAACAGCACCTACTTTGTCAGCACGTTTGAATTGCTTCTTGAAGTTACCACCACCGAAGTGGTTCATTACACGCACGCCTTCAACGGTGTCGCGTAATTGATTCGCTAACTGCATGCCCGCGATCATAGTACCTTCGCCAGCAGCAACTACGTATACATCAACGCTACGACGAACTTCTGTTAGCTCTAGCGTTTCCATCATCAGAACCAGACGCTCTAGACCCATTGCGAAGCCAACTGCATTGGTTGCTTTGCCGCCTAGTTGCTCAACAAGACCATCGTAACGACCGCCGCCACATACTGTACCTTGAGCACCAAGGCTGTCTGTGATCCACTCAAATACAGTGCGGTTGTAGTAATCTAGGCCACGTACTAGACGCTCATTAACTTGGTATTCGATACCAACAGCGTCAAGAAGTTCACACAAACCAGCAAAATGTTGCTTCGATTCTTCACCTAGATATTCAGATAGTCGAGGTGCGTCACCTAAGATAGCTTGAACATCAGGGTTCTTAGTATCAAGTACACGTAGAGGGTTAGTGTGCATGCGACGTTTGCAGTCTTCGTCAAGCACATCAATGTGTTGCTCAAGGAAAGCCACTAACGCAGTGCGGTAGCTAACGCGATCTTCTTGAGAACCGATTGAGTTCAGCTCTAGGCGAACGTGCTTGTCGATGCCTAGCTCACGCCATAGACGTGCTGTCATCATGATAAGTTCTGCGTCAACGTCTGGACCGTCTAGGCCAAACACTTCAACACCACATTGGTGGAATTGACGGTAACGACCTTTTTGAGGACGCTCGTGACGGAACATAGGGCCCATGTACCATAGGCGCTGTTCATCACGGTTGATAAGGCTGTTTTGAATACATGAACGAACACAACCTGCTGTGCCTTCTGGACGCAGCGTTAGGCTATCGCCATTGCGGTCGTCAAAGGTGTACATCTCTTTAGAAACAACGTCTGTCTCTTCACCAACTGCACGGCTAAATAGGTTTGTTTCTTCAACGATAGGCATACGTACTTCGTTGTAACCGTATGCACTCACCACGTTTTTAACTGCGCTTTCTACTTTCTGCCACAGTGGTGATTGAGTTGGAAGGCAGTCGTTCATGCCTCGAATTGCTTGAATATTTTTAGCCACAGTATTTATTCCGTAATTTCTCACGACCAGGTGTTAGTGCGAATAGACAATCACACCCCATCGCGTTGTATTAATCTTCTAAGTTTTCTACATCAATGCGATTTGCTTTATCAAGCACTGACGCTTTTGCACGAATCTTAGCTTCAAGTTTGTCGACAAGGTCATCGTTGTCGAAGCGCTCTTTCTGACGCTTACCATCTTCGTAGAAGGCACTCTTACGTGCACTACCAGCTAAACCTAAGTGAGACACTTCAGCTTCACCAGGGCCGTTAACCACACAACCGATGATAGATACGTCCATTGGAGTGATCACGTCTTCTAGGCGCTCTTCAAGGGCATTAACGGTGTTAATAACATCGAACTCTTGACGAGAACAGCTCGGACACGCAATGAAGTTGATGCCACGCGAACGAATGCGCAAAGATTTAAGAATATCAAAGCCAACTTTGATCTCTTCAACCGGATCAGCCGCTAGCGATATACGCAGCGTATCGCCGATACCTTCAGAAAGAAGCATTCCTAAACCTACCGCTGACTTCACAGAGCCTGCACGCGCACCACCCGCTTCGGTAATACCAAGGTGGAGAGGTTGATCAATCTGCTTAGCCAGCAAACGGTAAGAACCGACAGCAAGGAATACATCAGAAGCCTTAACGCTGACTTTGAATTGATCAAAGTTCAGACGGTCTAGGATATCTACGTGACGCATTGCTGATTCAACAAGCGCTTCTGCTGTAGGTTCTGTGTATTTCTCTTGGATCTCTTTCTCAAGAGAACCGCCGTTAACACCAATACGAATCGGAATATTCATATCACGTGCACAATCAACAACTGAGCGGATACGGCTTTCGTTACCGATGTTACCTGGGTTGATACGCAGACAGTCAACGCCGTATTCCGCCACTTTAAGTGCGATACGGTAGTCGAAGTGAATATCAGCAACCAAAGGAACAGAGACCTGCTGCTTGATTAGCTTAAAGGCTTCAGCTGCATCCATAGTCGGTACAGATACGCGAACGATATCAGCGCCAACTTTTTCCAGAGCTCTAATTTGAGCAACGGTCGCGGCTACATCTGTTGTTCTTGTGTTGGTCATGGATTGCACAGCAATTGGTGCACCATCACCGATCGGCACATCACCCACATAAATACGGGTTGATTTGCGACGAATAATAGGAGATTCGTGTTGCATATTAACTCTAAGGTAAGGTTATTCTAGCTACTTTGCCTGAAGTATACCCAGAAAGGTCGACAGGTTCACTTGCAAATGTCATCGATACGCCTTCAGGCGCACCCAGAATCACTTTATATGGTGCAGTTCCAGAAAGATTTAATGTCTGGCCTGCTTTTTTAATGCCAGTAGATAATGTTTTGCCCGAAGCATCTTTCACTTGGATCCAACAATCAGCAGAGAACTGCATGACTAGCTCGTTAGCCACAGCTTCAGGAGCCGTGCTAGCTTCAACCGTTTCTACATTCGCAGCAGCTTCAGCAGTTGGCTCTGTCTCTGTTGCTTGTTGTGCAGGAGTTTCGTCAGCTGGAGTAACAGCACCTGAAGTATCTTCCGCATCGCTTATTGCAGCAAGGCCTTCAGTACCTTCAACAACAGAAGCACCCGCTTCGTTTTGTTCAGCTTCAATCACTTCTAAAGAGGTGAATTCAGGGGCAAGTGATTCTTCTACCGCTAGCTCTTCTGAGCTTTCAGTATTCGCTAAAGATTGAGATAGGGTGTCTTGTTGTTGGTTCTGCCACCACCAAAGTGAGGAGATACCCGCAATGACCGCAAAAATACTCCAAGTCAGGATCATAATACGGCTGTTGTGCTTCTCGGTTTTGGTCTTACGAGAAAAGCTCAACATTTCTTGCTCTTGATGCTGAGCATCACCGGCATGATGCAGCGCACTCAATACGACTTTTTCGTCAAGATTGACGTATTTCGCGTATGAACGAATATAGCCACGCATAAACGTCGCCACTTGATCTGACTCGAATTGGTTTTCTTCAATTTGTTGGATCAGCGTAACGCGAAGTTTCAAGCGATCAGAAATCTGCTTTTGCGTTAAACCAAGAGATTCTCGTTTGTTCTTAAGCAGCGTTCCCGCTTCCAAAGCTGGAGCTACGGTTTCTTGCGTTTGTGTATCTTGTTCTGTGTTCATAGAGAGTGAACTTCTAAAGTATTATCGCAGGTTGAGGAGAGCGTTTTCTTATTGTCGTTTAAGCTCAATCTAACAACCCACGTTATGTGGAATTTTTCCTGCTATCTAAATCATCAACCCTTAAAGGCGAACATCATTCATTTGTTATGGATGACCTTCTCAGGAAGCTAGTTTATCAAGTAGCCAACCTAAATAGACATATTGATGATCAGTAGCAAGCGAGCACTTAAATTAATTTAAGATTAGTTAATCATAAGCTAATGCCATTACAAGGCAAAAACACTTTAAACAAAATTTACCGTCAGCTCATGGTTTTGTCCAAAATTTGACGAAAAATGTAAGAAAGCGTGGGCAAGAAGTCCAAAAAATCAAAAACTGTACCCCAGAAAAGCAACAAGCCAGAAGTAGGACTTCTGGCTTGTTTAGGTTCTAATCGCGTTTTATACCGCTTTTACTTCAATCACACCACCGGCAATCAAGTTCGCTTCAGAGGCTGCTTTGATCATTTTGGTACGTTTGGTTCTATCAATCACATCACCGACTAACTGACCACACGCGGCATCAATATCATCACCACGAGTCTTACGAACGGTTACTGTGTAGTTGTATTCCATCAGCGTTTTTTGGAAGCGATCAATACGAGAGTTGCTTGGCTTCTTATAAGGCGACCCCGGGTAAGGGTTGAATGGAATCAAGTTGATCTTACAAGGCGTCTCTTTCATTAGCTCAGCAAGTTCACGTGCGTGGTCCATATCATCATTCACATGATCCAATAACACGTACTCAACCGTTACTTTACCGCGGTTAGCATTTGAAGATGCAATGTAACGACGAACAGATGCTAGGAAGTCTTGGATATCCCAACGGTCGTTGATCGGCATGATTTGGCTACGTAGTGCATCGTTTGGCGCATGTAGAGAAATAGCCAATGCGACATCGATGTTGTCTGTCATTTGGTCAAGGCCAGAAACAACACCAGAAGTTGATACGGTTACACGACGCTTAGACAGTGCGAAACCTAGATCATCAAGCATGATTTCTAATGATGGCATTAGGTTCTTCATGTTCAATAGAGGCTCGCCCATACCCATCATTACAACGTTAGTAATTGGACGACGACCGGTTTCTTTTTCTAGGCCGATTTCGCGAGATGCACGCCAGATTTGGCCAACAATCTCTGAAACTTTTAGGTTACGGTTGAAGCCTTGTTGAGCTGTAGAACAGAACTTACATTCAAGTGCACAACCAACCTGTGAAGATACACATAGCGTCGCACGGTCACCATCTGGGATGTATACCGTTTCAACGTCTTGGTCGCCAACGCTCATCGCCCATTTAATTGTGCCATCTGAAGAGTGTTGAGCTTCAGAAACAACAGGTGCAACAATCTCACAGCGACGTTGAAGTTTCTCACGTAACTTTTTGTTGATGTTATTCATTTGTTCGAAGTCATCGACACCGAAGTGATAAATCCACTTCATCACTTGCTCTGCTCGAAACGCTTTCTCATTCAGTTCTTCTGTGAAAAATTTACGAAGACCTTTACGATCAAAATCGAGTAGATTGACTTTAGCTGTGGTCATGATGCCTCTCAATGACGGAACAATAATTAAGGGCGCGAATTGTACAGGCTTTACGCAACTTCAACAAGCATTGTAAAACCCTGTGTTTATTAAGACATTCAAACTTAAGCGATTAAAATTTGAACAATTGTGTTTATCGGCCTGATATTAGCCAATTTAAACAAAGATTCCCGATTACACCCCTTCGTCGCTTTCGGGAATGACGTAAATAATCACCAATTGCTCGATAATATTTACCACGAGATGGTTGCTCCAAAGTTCCCCGTCATTCCAGAACTGAGGAACGAAGTATCTGGAATCTCCAATAACAAAAACAGATTCCCGATTACGCTCCTTCGTCGCTTTCGAGAATGACGACTAAATTGATTATCGAGAGCGTAAAATCCACTTACAAAAAAGGCCTCACCGAAGTGAAGCCTTTAGAATAATTTGCAGTGCCGATTATTGAGCTGGGCGTGGGCAAATTTCAGATTCTGGGAAGAAGAATTCGATTTCGCGAGCTGCAGACTCAGGGCTGTCGCTGCCGTGAACTGAGTTGTAACGCATGCTGATTGCGTAGTCAGCACGGATAGTACCGCATGCCGCTTCTTCTGGGTTTGTTTTACCCATAAGTTCACGGTAACGAGCGATAGCGTTTTCGCCTTCAAGCACTTGAACCATGATAGGACCAGAAGTCATAAACTCTTTAAGAGCTGGGAAGAACTCTTTGCCTTCATGTTCAGCGTAGAAGCCACTCGCTTGCTCTTCAGTAAGACGAACCATTTTAGCAGCAATAATTTCTAGGCCTGCTTTTTCGATACGGTGGTAGATTTCACCAACAAGGTTACGCTTAACTGCATCCGGCTTAACAATTGAGAACGTTCTTTCTAGAGCCATAGGGATTCCTTCACTTCATTTTTTTGTTATTAAATACTGAAATTACTGAGATCTTTCGATCTGAGCTTTATGAATGAGCGGCACAAAATACCGCTCACCCTTATTATTATTTTGCTTGGTCGATAAGAAGACGAGCCAGTGTGCGAACGCCCATACCCGTTGCGCCTGCCGCCCACTTGTCACTTGCTGACTTACGGTAAGTACCCGCGCAATCCATATGAATCCAACCTTTTTTGTAATCATCTACAAAGTAAGAAAGGAATGCCGCTGCTGTACTTGCACCCGGTGTGTAATCGCCTGTGCTGATGTTTGAAAGATCAGCAAAGTTTGAAGGCAACATACCACGGTGGAAATCAGCAAGAGGCAGTGGCCATAAGCCTTCTTTCTCTTGGTTTGCCGCTGTTAGCGCTTGGTGAGACAACTCATCATCGAAGCTTAATAGTGCGTGGTAGTCGTTACCTAATGCGTTTTTAGCCGCGCCTGTTAGCGTTGCACAGTCGATGATCAGCTCAGGGCTTTGTGCACTTGCGTACATCAGGCCATCAGCTAGCACTAAGCGACCTTCCGCATCAGTGTTCATGATCTCAACTGTTTTACCGTTTTTGTAGGTAATGATATCGCCAAGCTTCAATGCGCGACCAGAGATCATGTTCTCTGCGCAACATAGAATAAGCTTGATGCGCTTGTTAAGACCGCGTTCAATCGCAAGACCTAAACCACCAGTAATCGTTGCTGCGCCACCCATGTCAGCTTTCATCGCTGTCATGAATTGGCCTGGCTTGATACTGTAACCGCCCGAATCGAACGTAATACCTTTACCGACTAAACAAGCAAATACAGGTGCGTTTTCATCGCCTGTTGGGTTGAAGTCCAGTTGCAGCATTGCTGATGTACGCTCAGAGCCACGGCCGACCGCGTAGATGCCTTCCCAACCTTCGGTTAGTAGATCCTTGTCTTTAACAATCTTCGCTTTAACAGTGCCCGCTGGTGCCACTGACTTGATGTATTCTGCAGCCATTGTCGCAAGTTGACGAGGTGCCACTTCTTCAGCGGTTTTATTGATAATGTCACGCGTCCAGTCAGTTGCGCGAATACGAGCTTCAAGCTCAGTTTGATCGGCTTCTGAAAGTGCATCCCATTCCAATGCATTCTTTTTCTTTGGTCCACGGTAGCCTTGGTAGAAAGCCCAAACGCTTTCTAGATCCCAACCTTCACCACGAAGTGAAACGAATGCGATACCTTGTCCGTCAAGCGTACGACCCGCACGTTGAACTGCGCCTAGATCGTGGCCTTCACCAATGTGAATTGTCGCTCCCGCTTCTGAGAACGATAAAATAGCTCTTGCTCCCCACTGAGGCTGGGCAGCTTCTTGACTTAAAAATACTGGCATCTGTGTAGACATGATTTCTCCTTGTCATGAACCACTTCGAGAGTGTGATTCTGATTATTTTTTATTAGCTCACTGATGTTAGCATTATGTAGGAGGAAAATGTCATTTTGATAAAAAAACGGACCATAAGGTCCGCTTTTTTTAGTAAGAATTGTTAACTTGGCTGCGTTTTATATTGGACTGATGCCAACCCGCGACCAAATCATCAGATAAGAGGATTAATCCATCTCATCCATCCAGCACAAAATAATAGCCTCTAAGATTTTTTCATTCGAGTGGTTAGGCTCGTCGTCGAACTCTTCAAGGTCTAGCACCCATTGATGCAGATCGGTAAAACGTACCGTTTTAGGATCAGTATCAGGGTACAAATCACATAGCTCAATTGCGATATCTCGCGAATCAATCCACTTCAAGCTCATAACACTTCCTTATATTTATCAGCGACGCTCTGTCACCTTTATGATCTATATTCTAGGCCAGTTTTCTTAGTATGTTTGTCTAAGCAATAACTCTCTCAGTCATCGCTGTATTAGCCATGACTGAGAACAGGTTCTTAATGGTCTTCAGAAGCCAGGTTCAACGTGTACTTTGGAATCTCTACAACAAGATCCGTATCAGCCACTTTAGCTTGGCAACCCAAGCGAGATTCCATCTCTAAGCCCCATGCTTTATCTAGCATGTCGTCTTCTAGATCATCACTCTCTTCTAAAGAATCAAAACCTTCACGAATCACAACGTGACATGTTGTACATGCACACGATTTTTCACATGCGTGTTCAATACCAATACCGGCCTTCAATGCAACATCAAGAACCGTCTCACCAGTTTTTGCTTCTAAAACAGCGCCTTCTGGACATAGATCTTCGTGAGGTAAAACAATAATCTTTGGCATGTTTATCTATTCTCTAACTATTAAATATTATCGACTGACTGACCTGACAGTGCAGCACGAATTGATTTATCCATACGACGAGAAGCAAAGTCTTGGCTCGCTTTGTCGGTATTCTTAATTTCTAGTTCAATAGCATCAGCGTTGTCGCCATTACGCACTTCAATCAGTGCTTCAATCGCTTGAACAAGTTGTTGTTTGCCTTGCTCATCAAGTAGCTCGTCACCGTCGGCTTGCATTGCAGCGATAAGGCCTTCGATAACGCGATCCGCTTCTACGCGTTGCTCAGCAAGAGCACGCGCTTGCATGTCTTCTTTTGCAAACGTCATCGAATCTTTCAGCATGCTAGCCACTTCGTTGTCGCTTAGACCGTAAGAAGGCTTAACTTGGATTTCAGCTTGAACGCCAGTGCTCTTCTCCATTGCGGTAACTGATAGCAGGCCATCAGCATCCACTTGGTAAGTAACACGAATATGAGCAGCACCTGCAGTCATCGGCGGGATGCCTTTCAGAGCAAATCGAGCCAGTGAACGACAGTCATCAACCATCTCACGCTCGCCTTGCACGGTGTGTACTGTCATTGCAGTTTGACCGTCTTTGAACGTGGTAAACTCTTGTGCACGAGCAACTGGGATCGTGGTATTACGAGGGATGATCTTTTCGACTAAGCCACCCATGGTTTCGATACCCAGTGACAGAGGGATAACATCCAATAGCAGCATCTCAGAGTCAGGCTTGTTGCCAACTAAGATATCCGCTTGAATCGATGCGCCAATCGCAACCACTTCATCAGGGTTAATACTGGTTAATGGAGTACGACCAAAGAAGCCACCGACCATTTCACGAACAAGTAAGGTACGAGTTGAACCACCTACCATCACGACTTCTAGTACTTCATCCGCGTCAACTTCCGCATCTTTCAGTGCTCGGCGGCACGAAAGCAGCGTTTTCTTAACTAGTGGCTTGATGATCTCTTCGAACTCTTCACGAGTTAAAGAGCCAGACCAACCTAGTGCTTCAACATTAACGCTTTCAGCTTCAGATAAGCCAATCTTCGCTTCTGTTGCTGCGTCTAGAAGAATACGGTTCTGTTCTGCTGTCAGCTCTAACAAGCCCATTTGCTCTTGGAAATGATCCGCAATTAAATGGTCAAAGTCATCGCCGCCTAATGCAGAGTCACCACCGGTTGCTAAAACTTCGAAGACACCTTTAGAAAGGCGTAGGATAGAGATATCAAACGTACCACCGCCTAAGTCATAAACAGCGATTACCCCTTCTTTACCTGAATCCAAGCCATAAGCAATCGCAGCTGCAGTGGGTTCATTAAGAAGACGTAACACATGAAGACCAGCAAGTTGCGCTGCGTCTTTGGTACCTGCACGTTGTGCATCATCAAAGTACGCAGGGACGGTAATCACGGCACCAGCCAATTCACCACCTAACGTCGACTCAGCACGTTGACCGAGTGCACGAAGAATATCTGCAGATACTTGAATTGGGTTCTTATTTCCTTGCGCTGTGTTAATCACAGGCAGGCCATTATCACTTTCTTCAAACTGATATGGCAGAGATGGGTATCGCTGTTGAATATCTGACAGTGAACGACCGATTAATCGCTTAACTGAGATAATGGTATTTTTAGGATCAGTTTGTGCATTTACACGCGCTTCATCACCAGTGGTGTACGACTCTGACTGATAGTGAACAACGGAAGGGAGAATACTGCGACCTTGTTGATCAACAAGCGTGCTTGCCTCACCACTGCGCACTGACGCAACCAATGAGTTTGTTGTACCTAAATCAATACCCACTGCAAGCTTGTGCTGGTGAGGAGCGGCGCTTTGCCCTGGTTCTGCAATCTGAAGTAGTGCCATGGATGTGTCCTTGTTATACGAACTAGCCGATCAAACGATCTTCAACTAACTCGATTTCATTCTTTAATTTTGCAATAAACTTAAGCTTTCTTACTCGGTCTGCAGCTTCTAACCAAGCTTCGCTGTCGAGTTCTTGTTGGATAGCGCTTAATTGTTGTTTATACATTTTGCTAACCTTTCCTTCAAATGCAAACAAAGCATCTTCAGGATCAGAACTGTCGGCGATATCTTCCAGCTCTTCACGCAATTCCATTTGCTCCATCAGGAACATAGGATCTTGCATAGTCTGCTGCTCACCACGAATATCCTCACCATGTTGAACTAACAGGTATTCAGCGCGGCTGACTGGATTTTTCAACACCTGGTACGCATCATTGATTTGCGCAGCTTTTTGCACAGCCAGCAAGCGATCTCGCTCAGAAGCCGTGGCAAATTTATCAGGGTGGAATTGGCGTTGCAGATCTCTAAACTGAGAAGAAAGAAGGCTACCATCCAGTTGAAACTGAAGTGGTAGCCCAAATAATTCGAAATGATTCATGTAACGGTGGTCCTAAGTTTAGGCTCTTTACTTAGAGCCTAATTTTATTCTTCGCTCATTATAAACGCTCAACGATTGAGGCGTTTATACATTGAAGCTCTCACCACAACCACATTCGCCTTTCGCGTTAGGGTTGTTGAATTCAAAACCTTCGTTTAGGCCTTCTTTTACGTAATCAAGCTCAGTACCGTCTAGGTAAACTAGGCTTTTTGGATCAATGATGACCTTAACACCTGAATGCTCGAACACTTCGTCTTCTTCGTTGAGCTCGTCAACGAATTCCAGTACATACGCCATACCCGAACAGCCAGTAGTTTTTACCGCTAAGCGCAACCCGATACCTTTACCTCGGTTATCTAGGAAAGCTTGAACTCGGCTTGCTGCCGTATCTGTCATGGTGATGGCCATACTACAACCTTGTGTTTTATATAAATTGAGAACTCAGGGGGAGCACAAAGGGTGCTCCCAAATATTACTTTTTTGAAGTGATTACGTTGTAGAAACGATTAGTGCTTCTTTTTGTAATCCGCAACCGCTGCTTTGATTGCATCTTCAGCAAGAATTGAACAGTGAACTTTCACTGGTGGCAACTCTAGCTCTTCTGCGATTTCAGAGTTTTTAATAGCAGCTGCTTCATCAATACTTTTACCTTTAACCCACTCAGTGACTAGTGAGCTAGAAGCGATTGCGCTACCGCAACCGTAAGTCTTGAATTTTGCGTCTTCAATAATACCTTCTGCAGATACTTTGATTTGCAGTTTCATTACGTCACCACAAGCTGGTGCGCCAACCATGCCGCTACCTACACTTGGATCTTCTTTATCAAACGAACCTACGTTACGTGGGTTTTCGTAGTGATCAATTACTTTTTCGCTATATGCCATGATAGTTACCTCGAATCCTCTATTTCCGTGAGATTAGTGATGAGCCCACTCAACAGTGTTCAAATCAATCCCTTCTTTATACATATCCCATAGAGGAGACATGTCGCGTAATTTATTTACTGCTACACGGATTTGTGCAATCGCGTAGTCGATTTCTTCTTCCGTAGTGAAACGGCCGAATGAAAAACGTACTGAGCTGTGTGCCAGTTCATCGTTTAAGCCAAGAGCGCGTAAAACGTATGAAGGCTCAAGACTCGCTGATGTACATGCAGAACCTGATGATACCGCTAAGTCTTTTAAAGACATAAGCAGAGATTCACCTTCAACGAAAGCAAAGCTCACGTTTAGGTTATGTGGTACACGTTGATCTAAGTCGCCATTTACCGTTACTGCTTCTAGATCTTGAACCCCTTTCAATAGGCGCTCACGAAGTGCTAGTGCGTGATCGTAATCTTTCTGCATGTCTTGTTTAGCGATAGCAAACGCTTCGCCCATACCCACGATTTGGTGAGTAGCAAGCGTACCAGAACGGAAACCACGTTCATGACCGCCACCGTGCATTTGCGCTTCAAGGCGAATACGTGGCTTACGACGAACGTACAAAGCGCCGATGCCTTTAGGGCCGTATGCTTTGTGTGCAGACATAGAGATAAGATCAACTTTCATCTCTTTTACATCTAGTGGGATTTTACCCGCAGACTGAGCCGCATCAACGTGGAAGATGATCTTGCGTGAACGACATAATTCGCCGATTGCAGAGATATCTTGGATTACACCAATCTCGTTGTTTACGTGCATGATAGAAACAAGAACCGTATCTTCACGCATTGCTGCTTGTAGCTTGTCTAAATCAATGATGCCGTTTGCTTCAGGCTCAAGGTAAGTCACCTCAAAACCTTCACGCTCTAGTTGGCGACATGGATCAAGAACCGCTTTATGTTCTGTTTTACACGTGATTACGTGCTTACCTTTCTTCTCGTAAAAGTGCGCTGCACCTTTGATAGCAAGGTTGTCTGACTCTGTAGCACCTGACGTGAAAACAATCTCACGTGGGTCTGCATTTAGTAGATCGGCAATTTGCTCACGAGCATTATCTACTGATTCTTCTGCCTGCCAGCCGTAACGGTGTGAACGAGATGCAGGGTTACCGAAGTTACCGTCCATCGTCATGCACTGAACCATTTTTTCAGCAACACGTGGATCGACTGGGCATGTAGCTGAATAGTCAAAGTAAATAGGCAGTTTCATTTTCTACTCCAATGTAAAAACTGACCGCTAAGAGCGGGCATTAACACCGTGAGGTGCTGCACTAATCGTTGTAGTGCTCGTATTTTTATGTGCAAAACCATTATTAACCGCAAGATCGATATCTTGACGATCAGAAATCTCTAAAACTTCGTTATCTTTCATTAGCTCACCGAGCGTAATGTCATTTAAGAAGCTGCTGATTCGGGAGCTTAAATCACGCCAAAGAGTGTGAGTTAAACAACGACTACCACCTTGGCAATCTGCTCGACCGTGACACTTAGTTGCATCAACTGATTCGTCTACTGCAGCAATTACAGTTCCGACAGCGATGTCGCTCGCTTCAGCACCTAAACGGTAACCACCGCCAGGACCACGAACACTAGCAACTAAGCCAGCTTTACGTAACTTAGAAAATAGCTGTTCTAAGTAAGATAATGAGATGCCCTGTCGCTCTGAAATATCAGCCAGAGGAACTGGGCTTTTTTGCGAATGCAGTGCTACATCTAGCATAGCTGTTACCGCATATCTTCCTTTAGATGTAAGTTTCATATCACACCGAATCCACATTGTTTATGTGGTTGGAATCTTCCCATACCTGACTAAATTGGTCAAGTATTTAGTTGACTATTTTAGTCAAGTATTCACCCTTAGGGTTTGTGTGGTTTTTATTTGTCGTTTTTGCTCTTCTCAATTGAAGTCAAAATGCCGCGTAGAGTGTTGATCTCTTGCAACTCTGGACGAGCTCGACTGAACAGACGACGTAGTTTATTCATCACCTGACCTGGCTTATCCTTAGAGATAAATTGGGTATCAATGATCACTTTTTCAAGGTGCTCATAGAACATTTCTAGTTCTTCGTGACGAGGGTACTCATCTTGTTGCTGTGGCTGATATTGGCTAGCGACCATATCAAGGTGAGCTACACGCACTTCGTAGCTCAGAGTCTGCACTGCCATTGCTAGGTTTAGCGAGCTGTATTCAGGGTTAGCTGGGATACATACATGGAAGTGGCACTTCTGAAGCTCATCGTTAGTCAAACCAGTACGTTCACGGCCGAACACTAATGCGACTGGGTGCTTTTGACCTTCAATCGCAAACTTTTGTCCACACTCACGAGGCTCAAGCATTGGCCATTCAAGCGTACGTGAACGTGCACTCGAACCAACCACCAAACCACAGTCTTTTACGGCTTCGTCTAATGTAGAAACGATGGTCGCGTTTTCTGCGATGTCACCTGCACCCGCAGCCAGTGCTAAGGTCTGCTCGTCAACTTCACATTGAGGGTCTACAAGAACTAATTGACTCAAACCCATCACTTTCATTGCGCGAGCTGCTGATCCGATATTTCCCGAATGAGACGTACCAACCAGAACGACTTTTACATTGTCTAACATGCTATATGACACCACTTTAAAAATAATCGCGAGATATTAACACATAGCAAAGTAAAATGGTCAGACCCTTCGCGTAATGTGAAACCAAGAGTTCAAAAAATAACCACTTCCCTTTTGGTAAAACTTTGGTATACTCGCCGCCGCTTTAAATTGTTCTTTAACATCTTGTGGGAAAAACCATATGCATCCAATGCTAAACATTGCGATACGCGCTGCGCGTAAAGCTGGCAACCATATTGCTAAATCTCTAGAAACAACTGATAAGATCGAATCGTCTCTAAAAGGTAACAACGATTACGTTACTAACATTGCTCAAGAAGCTGAGTACATGATCATTGAGACAATCAAAGCATCTTACCCAGAGCACAGCATTATTTCTGAAGAGAAAGGCCTGACTGAAGGTAAAGACTCTGATGTACAATGGATCGTTGACCCACTGGATGGCACCAACAACTTTGTAAAAGGTTTCCCTCACTTCTCTGTATCTATCGCTGTTCGCATGAACGGTCGTACAGAAGTTGCTTGTGTTTATGACCCAATGCTAAACGAGCTATTCACAGCTCAACGTGGCGCTGGCGCTCAACTTAACAACGCTCGTATGCGTGTTACTCAACTAAAAGACCTTCAAGGTACTGTTCTAGCGACTGGTTTCCCATTCAAGCAAAAACAACACTCTGAATCTTTCATGAAGATCATCTCTGGTCTATTCATCGACTGTGCTGATTTCCGTCGTACAGGTTCTCCTGCTCTTGACCTATGTTACCTAGCAGCTGGCCGTGTTGATGGTTACCTAGAACTTGGCCTTAAGCCATGGGATCTAGCAGCTGGCGATCTAATCGCTCGTGAAGCTGGTGCTATCATGACTGACTTTGCTGGCGGTACTGATTACATGACTTCTGGTAATGTTGTTGCTTCAAGCGCACGTGGTGTTAAGTCTATTCTTAAGCACGTTCGTGAGAACGCTAACGAAGGTATGCTGAAGTAATTCAGACCTTACGTTAACGCTCCCTATTTTAAGGGCGCATAAAAATTCCAAAGCCTCGCTATATAGCTATAGCGAGGCTTTTTTGTATCTGCGATACGAGATACGAGATACGAGATACGAGATACGAGATACGAGATACGAGATACGAGATACGAGATACGAGATACGAGATACGAGATACGAGCAGGATGGCGGTTAGTTGCGACGAGCACAACGCACTTCGCCGATAAATTACGTTGAGTTTATCGACAGAATACAGTCGTAAAAAAACCGCTAGTTGCCTAGCGGTTTTTTTGGTTCAGCGAAAATTGTTAAGCCAAGGCCTAAGGCATTTCGTCAAACTCTTCACCTTCTTTATCCACTTGTGGTGGCATTAGGTGTTCACGCGTAATACCCAACTTCATAGCCAGTGCAGATGCAACGTAGATAGAAGAGTAAGTACCAACCGTAATACCCAGTAGAAGTGCAGTCGCGAAGCCGTGAATCATAGCGCCGCCCTGAGCGAACAGCGCGATAACTACGAATAACGTTGTACCAGAAGTAATCAATGTACGGCTCAATGTTTGTGTGATTGAGCTGTTCAGTACTTCAGGTGCTTCACCCTTACGCATCTTGCGGAAGTTCTCACGAATACGGTCAAATACGACTATGGTATCGTTGAGGGAATAACCGACTACCGTTAGCAAGGCTGCTACGATGGTAAGATCCACCTCAATTTGCATTAGAGAGAACACACCCAGTGTGATGATAACGTCGTGCGCCAGTGCTAGTACCGCACCTGCTGCCAAACGCCATTCGAATCGCACTGACACATAGATCAAGATACAGATCAGAGAAACAAGGATAGCAAGGCCACCCGCTTCTGTTAGCTCGTCACCCACATTAGGGCCAACGAACTCGATACGACGCATCTCAACTTGCTCACCAGTACCATTCTCAATTGCAGAAAGGATTTGGTTACCAAGCGTTTCGCCCGCTACGCCATCACGTGGACGTAAACGAACCATCACATCACGAGCTGAACCGAAGTTCTGTACCGTTGCATCACCAAAGCCTTCGGCTTCTAGTGCACTACGAATATCAGGAAGGTGTGCCGGTTGTTCAAAACCAACTTCAATCAGAGTACCGCCAGTAAAATCTAGCCCCCAGTTCAACGATTTCGTTGTTAGGGTGAAGATAGCAGTACCAATCATCAAGATAGAAAAAACAAAGGCAACCTTTGACCAACGCATAAAGTCGATCATTTTGTCTGCTTTTAGAATCTGAAACATATTAATTCCTAGCCTTAGATCGACAGTTTTTTAACGCGTTTGCCGCCATACATCAGGTTCACGATACAACGTGTTCCGACAATAGCTGTAAACATTGAAGTCAAGATACCGATAGACAGCGTTACCGCGAAGCCTTTGATAGCACCAGTACCCACAGCAAATAGAATAATTGCTGTTAGTAGTGTGGTGATGTTGGCATCGGCGATTGTGCTGAATGCGTTCGCGTAACCTTGGTGAATCGCTTGTTGTGGACTGCGTCCATCTCGAAGCTCTTCACGTATACGCTCAAAGATCAGAACGTTCGCATCAACCGCCATACCGACCGTTAATACGATACCGGCAATACCTGGCAGGGTCATGGTAGCCCCCGGAATCATCGACATCACACCGATAATCAACACCAAGTTAGCCATTAGCGCAACGTTCGCAATCAGACCAAAGCTACGGTAGTAAAGCAGTGTAAACAGCATTACAGCAGCCATACCCCAAACCATCGCCATGATACCCATATCGATGTTTTGCTGACCCATAGATGGACCAATCGTACGTTCTTCTACAATCGAGATAGGCGCAATCAATGCACCAGCACGCAGTAGAAGTGCCAAGTTATGAGCTTCAGCCGTTGAATCGATACCCGTAATACGGAAGTTACGGCCTAGCGCAGATTGAATCGTCGCTTGGTTAATCACTTCTTCGTGCTTACTCAAGATAACTCGACCTTCCGGTGTTTTACGACCGCTGTCTTTGTACTCTGCAAATACCGTTGCCATTAGCTTACCGATATTCTGACGAGAGAATGCAGACATCTTGCTACCACCTTCGCTGTCTAGCGAGATGTTAACTTGAGGACGACCATATTCATCAACACTTGAGCTTGCATCAGTAATACTTGAGCCGCCTAGAATAACGCGCTTCTTAAGTACCACAGGACGACCATCACGATCTTGCTTGATTTCGCTACCCGCAGGGGCACGACCAGAAGCGGCAGCGGCTAAGTCAGCACTGCTATCCACTTCACGGAACTCAAGCGTCGCGGTAGCACCAAGAATTTCTTTAGCGCGAGCCGTGTCTTGAACACCAGGCAATTCCACTACGATACGGCTAGAGCCTTGACGTTGAACCAAAGGTTCAGCAACACCAAGTTCGTTAACACGGTTACGTAGAATGGTAATGTTTTGCTCTACCGCATAGTTGCGGATTTCTTGAAGACGAGCCTCTGTGAAGCTAGCAACCAAAGAAAAACGACCATTAGATTCAGAATCTACAAACGTCATGTCTTGGTGCTTAGATTGCAGTAGCGATTTAGCTTCAGCAAGTTGCTCGGCGTTACGTAGAATCACTTCAACCGCATCTTTACCAGACGGGCGAATTGCACGGTAACGGATTTTCTCTTCACGAAGTTCACTACGGAACGCTTCTTCTTGTTGGCCAACCAGCTTTTGCATCGCAGCGTCCATATCCACTTCCATCAAGAAGTGAACACCACCACGTAGGTCAAGACCAAGTTTCATTGGTGCAGCACCAATAGATTCAAGCCAATCAGGAGTTGAAGCCGCTAAGTTTAAAGCAACGATTACATCTTCATCTAATGCTTCAGTGATGACATCACGGGCACTGATTTGAGAGTCTGTATCGTTAAAGCGAACAAGAATGGAACCGTTTTCTAGAGCAACGGATTTAGTAGAAAGGTTTTCAGCTTCAAGAGCATTGGTGACAGCATCCAGCGTAGACATATCTACAGAGGCGCCGCGCGCCCCTGTAACTTGAACTGCCGGATCTTCACCGTATATATTCGGAAGTGCGTACAACGCAGCGATGGCGATAGTAAACACCACCATCAGGTACTTCCATAACGGGTAACGGTTTAGCACAGCGAGGATCCTCTAGCTGTTTATAGAGATTTCAGAGTACCTTTTGGTAGCACTGCTGTAACGAAGTCTTTCTTGATAACTACTTCGTTGTTTGCATTCAGTTCGATAGCAACGTAGTCGCTGTCTTCTGCAATCTTAGTGATCTTGCCGATTAGGCCGCCGCTTGTAAGAACTTCATCGCCTTTGCCCATAGAAGACATAAGGTTCTTGTGCTCTTTAACACGCTTAGCTTGTGGACGGTAGATCATGAAGTAGAAGATCACAGCGAACATACCTAGCATGATAAGCATTTCGAAACCGCCGCCTGCTGGTGCACCTTCTGCTGCTGCGTGAGCTTGAGAAATAAACATTTAAAACATCCTCTATTATATTTTCGTAATTGTTTGTCTAATTGGGTCGCATCCCTTTATTTTCAAGCCCCATCACTCGGAAGAGAGATAGGGCTCGCAAAAAAGAAATACTAAGATTCTTTACCTAGTGGTGGCACTTCACGCCCCATTCTTGCGTAGAACTCTGCAACGAACTCTTCAAAGCGGTCTTCATCGATAGACTGACGAATGTCTGACATTACTCGTTGATAGAAACGCAGGTTATGAATCGTGTTCAGTCGAGCACCTAGGATTTCGTTACAACGATCCAAATGGTGTAAGTACGACTTGCTGTAGTTCTTACAAGTGTAACAGTCACACTCTGAATCTAGTGGTGTTGTATCGGTTTTATGCTTCGCATTACGGATCTTGATCACACCTTCAGTCACAAACAGGTGGCCGTTACGTGCATTTCGCGTTGGCATTACACAGTCAAACATGTCGATACCGCGACGAACACCTTCAACCAAGTCTTCCGGTTTGCCTACGCCCATTAGGTAACGTGGCTTATCTTCTGGCAGTTGAGGACATGTGTGCTCAAGAATGCGGTGCATATCTTCTTTTGGTTCGCCTACTGCTAGGCCACCTACTGCGTAACCGTCAAAACCAATTTCTGTTAGGCCTTTAACGGATACATCACGAAGGTCTTCGTACACGCCACCTTGAACGATACCGAACAGTGAGTTCGGGTTTTCAAGTTTGTCGAAGTGGTTACGTGAACGCTCAGCCCAACGAAGAGACATCTCCATTGAGTCTTTTGCTTCTTTGTGTGTCGCAGGGTAAGGCGTACACTCATCGAAGATCATTACGATGTCTGAACCTAAATCTTTTTGGATTTCCATAGACTTCTCAGCGTCCATGAAGATCTTGTCACCGTTTACAGGGTTACGGAAATGAACACCCTCTTCAGTGATTTTACGCATTGCACCTAGGCTGAATACTTGAAAGCCGCCTGAATCAGTCAGGATAGGACCGTGCCAGTTCATGAAATCGTGCAGGTCACCGTGCATTTTCATGATTTCTTGACCAGGACGTAGCCATAGGTGGAATGTGTTACCTAATAGGATTTCAGCACCTGTGTCTTTTACTTCTTCAGGTGTCATACCTTTAACAGTACCGTAAGTACCTACAGGCATGAATGCTGGGGTTTCAACGGTACCGCGTTCAAACTGAAGTTGACCACGACGTGCGCCGCTATTAGTTTTTTTAAGTTCGTATTTTAATTTCACGAAGCCTCCAATATGCCAGAGAAACAATCTGACTGTTAATTCAGAACCTTAGGCCAAACAAAAGTTCAGTCTAGTGGGTTCTATGAGGAGCGGTCGCGTATTCCTTGCGAGAGATTAGACAGACACCCTGCCCGACTCCTAGCTTACTGCTAGCACCCGTAAATTTTTGTATCGCTTAAACCTGCTTAAATTAGCTCGTTTTCTTATTGATGAACATAGCATCGCCGTAGCTGAAGAAACGGTATTCGCTCTTCACTGCGTGATCGTATGCGCCCATCACATTGTCGTAGCCAGCAAATGCACTCACCAACATAATCAGTGTTGATTCTGGCAAGTGGAAGTTGGTAATCAAGCAATCCACCAACTGGTATTCATAGCCAGGGAAGATGAAGATTTCTGTATCACCAAAGAAAGGAACGAGCTCAGTGCCTTTCTTCAATGCATCTTGAGCTGCACTTTCTAGTGAGCGTACTGATGTTGTACCAACAGCAATAATACGGCCGCCACGGGCTTTTGCTGCAGCTACGGCGTCAACCACTTCTTGCGGCACTTCAACGTACTCAGCATGCATGTGGTGATCGTTAATATTATCAACTTTTACTGGCTGGAACGTACCAGCACCAACATGAAGCGTCACGTAAGCAAACTCAACACCTTTTTCTTTCATGTCAGCCATTAGCTTGTCATCAAAGTGAAGGCCTGCTGTTGGCGCTGCAACCGCACCCGGCTTTTCATTATAGACAGTCTGGTAGCGCTCTTTATCTGCATCTTCATCAGGACGATCGATGTAAGGAGGCAGTGGCATGTGACCAACACTGTTAAGAATCTCTAAAACGCTTTGATCAGATGTGAAATGGATTTCGAATAACGCATCGTGACGCGCCACCATTTCAGCTTCATATTCATCGTTCTCACCAAGGAACAACTTGGTACCCGGCTTCGGTGATTTAGAACAACGAACATGCGCAAGAATGCTTTTCTCATCAAGCATACGTTCAACCAGCACTTCAAGCTTACCGCCTGATGCCTTGCGACCAAATACACGAGCTGGAATCACTCGAGTGTTATTGAAAACAACAAGATCGCCTGGCTCAACCAAGTCTAAAACGTCTTTAAACGAACCATCAGCTAGGTTACCGCTGTTGCCATCTAATTTAAGCAGGCGGCTTGCTGTACGCTCCTCTTGAGGGTAGCGAGCAATGAGTTCATCTGGTAGGTCAAAGTGAAAATCTGAAACTTGCATGTGTCTAGTCTTGTCTTAGTTGATGAGATTTGTGCCGTTGACGAATCATAAATCGTAGTTGCTGGATAATCGTTACGGTAAGTCAATCGTTACCAGAAACACATCGCAAACACGACTAAAAATTTCGCAGTGGGCTAGTATAGGCACACGAGCCGCAATAGCAAGGTTTACAGCACTGGATTATTGTAAAGAGGCGTAAAATAATGCGACTGATTCACCTCCTCAAGCTAAAGAATTAGTTGCATAAAACTCACCCAAGAATGCGTCAGATCTCAGTTATTTTTTGGATAAAAAACTATAGTAATAGCAACAAATAAAAAAGAAGGAGGTTCGTATGATCAAGGTTGAAGATATGATGACTCGCAACCCTCATACCCTATTGCGCTCACACTCACTGGCCGATGCTAAGCACATGATGGAAGCACTTGATATCCGCCATATTCCGGTCGTCGATTCCGACAGGCAACTACTAGGTGTCGTCACACAACGAGACGTTCTCGCCGCTCAAGAATCCAGCCTACAAAACATCCCACAAGCTCAATCTTTTACTCTTGCTACTCCCCTCAACGACATCATGCACAAAAGTGTTATGTCGGTAGAGCCGCGTGCAGGATTAAAAGAATCGGCTATCTACATGCAGAAACATAAAGTGGGCTGTTTACCTGTCGTAGAAAACCACGAACTAGTAGGCATTATTACAGACAGCGATTTTGTCACGATAGCGATCAATTTACTGGAGCTGCAAGAAGAAGTAGAGCCAGAAGAAGCAGAAGTAGAGTAACGCTCGGAATTGATATAAAGAAGAGCGGCCAATTCAGCCGCTCAGAGGGATTGTTGTCGCAGCGGATTATTATAGAAGCTCAGATACCACATCCGCTAATTGATGGAATGTCTCACGACGCGAAGAGCTTGGTCGCCAGACAAGGCCAATATCTCGGTAGGCCTGCTGACCAGGAGGATCGATCACAACGAGATTCTGGTTTTCCAATAAACCGTGGTCGATCGCCATTTGCGGAATAAAGGTGGTTCCTAAACCATTGGCCACCATTTGCACCAATGTGTGAAGGCTCGTCGCAGTGAACGGGTTGATCTTCTCTTTATCCGTTAACTTACAAGCCGACACAGCATGCTCGGTTAAGCAATGCTCGTTCTCCAACAAAAATACAGATTCGTCTGGCAGGTCATCGTATTTAATCGGAACGCGAATACCATCAGCTTGATTGCGACTGATCACCATCCGGAAAGGGTCTTGCCCAACAACTTGGCTTTCCATATTGTCGATATCGACAGGCAAAGCCAGAATCAGCACATCTAAATCTCCATGACGCAGCGCAGCCAATAGGTTGGTCGTTGTGTCTTCACGTAACAGCAAATTTAATTGTGGAAAGCGCTGGTTGGCTTCCTGTACCAAATCGCACAAAAGGAACGGCGCTATAGTAGGAATACACCCGACTCGCAGCTGCCCTTGCATCGCATCCCCGTTACATAGATTTCCAAGCTCTACGAGATCTTGTCCTTTCGCTAGTAGCTCTCGACCGTGCTTGACCACCAGCTCACCTGCTTGCGTGAAAACTAGCGGGCTCTTTTTATCTTTCTTCTCATAAAGCGGGCAACCAATCAGCTCTTCTAGGTTTTGAATGCCTTTACTTAGCGTAGATTGACTGACGAAACAGCGATCTGCGGCATCACTGAAATGACGAGTTTCGTGAAGAGTAACAAGATAGTGAAGTTGCTTAAGACTTGGCCATTTATTCATGAAATTACTTTGTAATATGAGTAGGATAAGTTAGGTAAAGGTCATTCGACCTAAGGACAGGACAAAGAATAAGCTTATCGCTTTTTTCGATTAACTTAATCTATTTAATTCGCTTTTTTCTATAGTACCGATTGTACTATAGTTTGTCCCGTAGAAACGGAGCCCAAACAAAGATGTGTTGGGCCAACTAATTTTTTAGGAGATTCCAAAATGGTACTAGTAGGTCGTCAAGCCCCTGACTTTACTGCAGCAGCTGTTCTAGGTAACGGTGAGATCGTTGATAACTTCAACTTCGCAGAATTCACTAAAGGTAAGAAAGCTGTAGTTTTCTTCTACCCACTAGACTTCACTTTCGTTTGTCCTTCAGAGCTAATCGCTTTCGACAACCGTCTTGAAGATTTCCAAGCTAAAGGCGTTGAAGTAATCGGTGTTTCTATCGATTCTCAATTCTCTCACAACGCATGGCGTAACACTGCTATCGCTGATGGCGGTATCGGTCAAGTTAAATACCCTCTAATTGCTGACGTTAAGCACGAGATCTGCAAAGCATACGATGTTGAGCACCCAGAAGCAGGCGTTGCTTTCCGTGGTTCTTTCCTAATCGACGCTGACGGTCTTGTACGTCACCAAGTAGTTAACGATCTTCCACTAGGTCGTAACATCGACGAAATGCTACGCATGGTAGACGCACTAAACTTCCACGAGAAGAACGGTGAAGTTTGTCCTGCACAATGGGAAGAAGGCAAATCAGGTATGGACGCATCTCCAAAAGGTGTTGCAGCATTCCTATCTGAGCACGCTGACGACCTAAGCAAGTAATTACCTCTTAAGCCCGAACTCAACGCGGGTTAATGGTTGGAAGATTCTCTTTAAAGAGACATAAAGCATAAGCTAATAGCGCAAAGCGCACCGCCAATCAGTTAAGAAGTAAAGTCCTATTAAAAGCCCGAAGTTAACGCTTCGGGCTTTTTGTTTTCCCCCTCCTCGCTCCCCTAGACTGACTCTTGTAATAGATAATTGAGGTAGCGATAAACCTAAACTTTACCTCTATTTTCCCTTATCCCCATCTATTCAGAATCACACCTAGATTGCTATTATTTCATCAGTATCTTTTTGAACGGATAAACACGATGAACACCGAAATTGAAGTCTGTATCGATAACTTAGAATCTCTTCATACCGCACTATCTGGTGGCGCGAATCGAATTGAGCTTTGCTCTTCATTAGCACTTGGCGGATTAACTCCAAGCTTCGGAATGATGAAACAAGCGGCAATAGTTTCGTCGGTTCCGGTCTACGCTATGATACGCCCAAGACAAGGCGACTTCATTTTCGATAACGACGATATGCTCTGTATGCTTGAAGATATTGAAGCTTGCGCAAATGCAGGATTGGATGGGGTCGTACTTGGTGTGTTAGCGCCGAACGGAAGTATTGATATGCCAAAGATGCAACAACTGGCTGACAAAGCGCACTCGTTAAAGCTTGGGATTACCTTCCACAGAGCCATCGATCAAAGCTCTGATTTCCAAGCAGCATTAGAACAAATCATTACACTTGGATGCGAAAGAGTCCTGACATCAGGGCTTGCTGCTAATGCTGAGCAAGGTATCGATGTATTGGCTGCAATGGTCAAACAAGCCGATGGACGAATTGATATCATGGCGGGGGCTGGCGTTAACGCTGCGAATGCCAAAATGATTCAAAGCGCTACCCAAGTACCTGCTCTTCACCTTTCAGGTAAATCGACAAGGCCGAGTCTAATGGAAAACAACTCAAGTGCTCAAATGGGCAGTGATAATATTGATGATTATCAGATCCCAGTGACAGATGCGAGTAAGATATCTGATGTGAGAGCCGCCCTCACCGCTTAGGGCAATAGTCGCCAACATAAATCCAGAGAACCTCGCTGACTAATCTAACTGACTGACGTATATTAGATTTAATAGCGCAGAAAATTTTCATGGATAGATATGGCTAAAGACTTATTCAGCTCTCTTGATTTAAACCTGTTACGAAGCAAAACATGTTTGGAAGAAACCAAATCCACGGCTTTCAGGCTGAAATTGGCGTGGCAAGTTATGACGGTACGAAAACGCGCTCAGGCGAAGTAGAAGAGAAAACAACACATGGTATAAGCCTAGGCGGGGCCTACGTTTACCAAGCGACACCAATGCTTGGATTACGTGCTGGTGTTGATATGAATATTTTTGATCACAACAAAACCTTTGTGCCTTACGACACAACGGTCAATTTCAATCTTGGTGCAATAATTAGCTTCTAAAGATAAGCTCTATTTTAGTGCGTCATCAAGGCTTTGATCGCCTAGGTGACGTACATCTTTACCCTTCACAAAGTAAATAATGTATTCGCAGATATTTTGGCAGCGGTCTCCCACTCGCTCAATCGCACGCGCTGACCACATCACCTGCAAAATATTAGGGATGTTCTTAGGGTCTTCCATCATATAGGTCATTAACTGACGAATAACGGCCTCGTACTCCGCATCCAACTTATCATCAAGCTTGTGAACTTCAGCTGCCGCATCAACATCCATACGAGCAAAAGCATCTAATACTTGGTGAAGCATGGTGATAGCCTGACGGCAAAGAGGCTCTAAAGATACGTGGAATTTCTGCTCTTTGGTTGAAGGGATCTCAATAGCACCTTGCGCAATTTTAGAAGCAACATCGCCAATACGTTCCAGATCGGTAATCGTTTTGATGATCGCCATAATCAAACGCAGATCCTTCGCTGTCGGCTGACGCTTTGCAATGATTCGAGTACAAGCCTCATCAATCGACACTTCCATCGCATTCACTTTGTGGTCATCACGAATCACTTTTTTGGCCAATTCAACATCGTCTTTATGAAGCGCCTGCATTGCAAACGAGAGTTGCTGCTCCACTAACCCGCCCATGGTCAATACATGAGTACGGATCGATTCTAACTCGACATTGAATTGCCCTGAAATGTGGCGACCGAAATGCATACTTGCTCCTTGAAAGAAATGAATAAAGCCGTTTATTTCAGAGTGACTTAGCTCTAGATGGCACGAACTTAAACGCTAGCCATACCTACCAGTAATGTAGTCTTCCGTTTGATTTTTCAATGGCGAAGTAAATATCGAATCGGTATCTGAGTACTCGATCAACTTCCCCATATGGATAAAAGCAGTATGGTCACTCACACGCGCCGCTTGTTGCATGTTATGAGTAACAATAACCACGGTGTATTGCGTTTTGAGATCGTTGATCAACTCTTCAATCGTCAAAGTAGAAATCGGATCGAGTGCCGATGTCGGCTCATCTAACAACAGCACTTCAGGCTCAATCGCAACCGCACGAGCGATAACCAAACGCTGCTGTTGACCGCCAGATAAACCAAAAGCATTCTCATGCAACCGATCTTTCACTTCATCCCATAACGCAGCAGCGCGCAGAGAGCGTTCAACCGCATCATCAAGGTCTCGGCTGTTGCTAACGCCTTGTAGCCTCAAGCCATAAACCACATTCTCATAGATAGATTTAGGAAAAGGGTTTGGACGCTGGAATACCATACCCACACGGCGTCGTAAGGTCGCAACATCCACCTTAGGGTGATAGACGTTCTTGCCATGAAGCTTCACTTTCCCGGAAACCTTACAGCCTTCAACAAGATCGTTCATGCGATTAATGCAGCGCAGCAGAGTCGACTTACCACACCCAGAAGGGCCGATAAACGCCGTCACCTGCCCCTTCGGGATCTGCATCGAGATATCATCAAGTGCTTGGCTCTCTTTATAGTAAAGATTTAGCCCTTCGATCGAGATAGCAATTTGCTCATCCTTCAGATTGTGAACATCAAGTGGTGCTTGGTAACCCAAGGTTTCATTAATCGAGAACATCTAATCTTGTCCTAAGGTTCGGTATTTTTCACGCAAGTTATTACGGATATTGATGGCTGTTAAGTTCAACCCAACAATCACCGTAACCAATAAAAATGAAGTCGCATACACTAAAGGTCGTGCCGCTTCGATATTAGAGGTTTGAAAACCAACATCATAGATATGAAAGCCTAAATGCATGAACTTTCTATCTAAGTGTAAATACGGAAACTGACCATCGACTGGCAAGCTAGATGCCAATTTAACAACACCCACCAGCATAAGTGGTGCAACTTCCCCCGCGGCTCTCGCGATTGCCAAAATTAAACCAGTGATAATCGCTGGGCTTGCCATCGGTAAAACAATGCGCCAAAGCGTCTCAAATTGAGTCGCACCAAGCGCTAATGAACCGTGCCTCACTGCACTAGGAATACGCGTTAAGCCCTCTTCCGTGGTTACGATAACGACTGGAAGCGTCAAGACCGCTAAGGTTAGTGCTGACCAAAGTAGACCCGGCGTACCAAATGTCGGTGCTGGCAATCGCTCTGCATAGAACAACGTATCAATCGAGCCACCAATGGTATAGACGAAAAAGCCTAAACCAAAAACGCCATACACAATCGACGGTACACCCGCCAAGTTAATCACGGCGATACGAATTAAACGTGTTAGTGCGTTGTTTTTTGCGTATTCATGAAGATATATCGCAGCGACCACGCCAAGAGGCATCACGACGATCGACATGAGAATAACCAACAGTACTGTACCGAAAATGGCAGGGAATACACCGCCTTCAGAGTTTGAGTCTCGTGGGTTCTCTGATAAGAACTTCCAAACTTGTTTGCCCCAGTGCCCAACCTTTTCTAGGTAAGACATATTATTTGGGTACCAATAATCCAGAATGTGACTTAGCGAAATCTCGACCTGCTCGCCTGTCATATCCTCAACGAGTAAGCTTTCGACATTAAGTTGCGTTCTAAGGTGCTCAAGCTTAACTTCGGCTTCACCTAACTGGCGGTTTAATTCCAGTTTAGTTTGAGTATAGGTTTTAAGGTATTCATCGCTCACTGACTCATTGAGTTCAAGCTTACGCTTTTCTAAGCGCAGGTTTTCCAATTGCCAGCTGATATTGCGAATTTCTTGGTTCACGACACGCGACGTTTCTTTACGTAGCGCATCAGCGAACGCCAAGCCTTGTTCGAGCTTTTGGTCTATGTTCGAATCAAAGGTGCCAGAAGCGGTTTTAAAACCCACCGGTTTACCAAAGAAATAACCACCTCGACTTCGTTCAATCACAATCCAATCAAGCGGCGTTGTTGGTTCACGTAAATTGACATCCAGAATGGAAACAAAATCCGCAGGGTACAGTTCTCTGTTGGCGACTTTGATACTTAAGCGCTGAATTAGTCCTGTCGACAAATTTTGAGGCGACAAAAGGTCATGGACTTGTGGAACTTGCTCTATCGGGATGTATTTACGTTCATACAACTGGCCAATCAATACATCTTGTTTTGATACGGTTTCGTCCAGATCAACCACTAACGATAAGTCTTTGGAGTCGACTTGCCATTGATACAAAGGAGCAGGCCAAAAATAGGTTAAACCCTTCCAGCCAATCAACAGCATTAGGCCAAGAACAGAAAGCATACTGATGCTCACCGCCCCGCCCGTAAGCCAGATCCACGGAGATCCCGATTTAACCCAAGATAATAATGACTTCAGTTTGTTCATCATGATCGACCTTGCTCTTGACGTGCTGAAACCAAGAAACAGCCAAGTTCGCGAGATACGCTAGCCAAACAATTAAAAGCCATTGAGACACATTGAGGTGAACCTTTAAAACTACAGCGCACGATATTTATCTCTCAATCTTTGTCTAACCCACTCTGCGACTGAGTTCACCGCGAACGTGAAAATAAACAGCAAGAGTGCCGCTAAGAACAACAAGCGGAAGTGAGAACCACCCACCTCTGATTCTGGTAGTTCGACAGCAATCGTTGCGGATAGCGTCCTCATCCCTTCCAAAATATTCCAGTCAAGAATTGGTGTGTTACCTGTAGCCATCAAGACAATCATGGTTTCGCCAACCGCTCGCCCTAGTCCCATCATGACCGCTGAAAAGATACCTGGGCTAGCCGTCAATAACACCACATAAATAAGGGTCTGCCACGCCGTCGCACCCAGCGCTAATGAACCATCGGATAAGTGTTTAGGCACCGAGAAAATAGCATCTTCGGCGATAGTAAAAATCGTTGGGATGACAGCAAAACCCATAGCAAAACCAACTACCAGCGCATTGCGTTGGTCAAAGTCGATGCCATAACTAGCCAAGAAAGTTCGAATATCACCACCAAACAACAAGGCTTCAATGCTGTTTCCACCAGCAAAGACAGCCACCACCGTAATCACCAGTACCGGGATCAATATTAGGGCATGCCAACCGTTAGAGAAACGACTCGTCACCATCTTCGGCAAGCAGAACCAAACAAACCCCGTCAACAATGTACTCAACGGTAATAACACCATTAATGAGAAGACGGCCGTTAAATGCGTTTCGACAATTGGAGCAAACCAAAGGCCAGCCAAGAATCCGATGATGACGGTTGGAAGCGCTTCCATCAGTTCTATCGAAGGCTTCACCACTCTTCGCATTCGTGGAGACATGAAGTATGCGGTGTAAATGGCTCCGAGCACAGCAACCGGCACGGCAAACATCATCGCAAACAGAGCGGCCTTAATGGTACCGAACGTAATGGGTACTAAACTGAACTTCTCTTCAAAGTCATCATTCGCCGAGGTTGATTGCCAAACATATTGTGGCTCAGGGTAGCTTTCATACCAGACTTTTTGCCAAAGCGATGAGAATGATATTTGCGGGTATTCATTATCGACCTTAGCCACACTGATGGTGCCATCAATCAGCGTCGCCAGATGCAGTTCATTGGCAGACATAGCCGCTAATTGTGGTGATTTATCAAATGCTCGCTCGAACAGCGACAGCTTTTCACTGGTCGTATAGTGGCTTTGTAATGTGCCGTTCTTATAGAAGCTATAAAAACCCTTTCTATAAGTATCAGGAAGAATAAATTGCACTTGTTCAGCAAGTTGGAAGTCTCGAATATGGGTCAGGCTACGCTTTTCATCTTTGAGTACATCGAACCATTGAGAAACCTGTCCGTCCTCATGCGTAACCAACAGTGAATAAGCTCCAGACAGTAAATCGATGCTTTTCACGGAATGCTTCGCATCATTTAAGCTAAGATCAATCACTTCACGAACATCAAAACCGTTATCTGATAGTTTCAAAACAACCAAATCCGATTGTGCTCGTAGGTATAAGGTTTGCCCATCAGGTGTGACAAGCAGTTGCTGTTGCAAGCCCAACTTATCCGATAGCCATTGGCTCTTCTGAAAAACATACTGACCAGTAAGGTCACTCTGATACCACTTAACCAAGACTCGTTGGTCACTTAACTGCGCGGCAACCGTAATCCCACGTCCATTTTTAGAGAATGCGAATTTGTCGATCGTCGCCCCATTTGAGGGTTCATCATTTAAAAACGGTTCAGGGAGAGTAATTTGCTCAATTTTAGGTTCGGCTTCACTGCCCTTTTTCAGCACAGGCGCACTATACTCAGGATAGAAAAAAGTAAGATTGCTTGCGCTGTCGGCAAAGGCAAACCAATTTTCAGATGGGGTATTTCGAGAAAAGGCGATGGGGTTGGCTACAACATCACGCTCAAAGTAAGAGTGTGTATTTTGAGACTCTAAATCCCAAAACTGTACCAAACCGGATTTTTCGATAGTAAATGCATGTTGACCATATTCATCAACCGATAAGACGATAGGCTCTTCTACGGCAACGGTCTTTACGGCTTGGTCGGTCTCTAAACCAGTATCTGAAAATACCGGTAAAATGACCATTGCCAAGTAAACAAAGATCAATACTAGGGCAGCTAGAACACTGACCGCGCCACATGTCACCGAAAAACGGACGAGACGATCTTTCAACCATCTTTTTTTGTCGCGCTCTTTCAATGAAAATTGGGCTGAAGCCATCTGTTTATCTACCTTTTTTTAGCTACTGACATAATATGTACGTTAGATGACAATTATATTACAAGTTACGTTAAACAACTGAAACTAATAACAAGTTTGTTAGGCATATTTCTTAAAGTAAGATCATAGATTTTGTGAATTTTGCCATTCTAATTTAAAGTAATCAGCTCTATAGCCAGTACTCAAGGATTCTCATCTCGATGAAAAAAGACTATGTCACAAAAGAACTTAGCTGGTTATCCTTCAACGAAAGAGTGCTCCAAGAAGCGGCAGATAAGTCAGTCCCCTTAATCGAAAGAGTTCGTTTTTTAGGTATTTACTCGAAAAACCTCGATGAGTTTTACAAAGTCCGATTTGCTGATGTGAAGCGAAAGATCTTACTTCAAGATCCACAGCTAACCTCCAACTCGCCGAAAAGCCTACTGACTAAAATGCAGAGCAAAGCAAGCAAGCTCGATGCTCAATTCCATGAACTGTATAACGACTTGCTATTGGAATTGGTACGCAATCGTATTTTTCTGGTCAACGAACAACAAATCAGCGAAGAACAAAGTGGCTGGATAAAAAAGTACTTTAAGAAAAAAGTGCTGCCACACTTAACTCCGATTCTCTTGAACGAAGATCGCCAGTTGCTCAATATTATGAAAGACGAGCAAAGTTACTTAGCCATCGACATCGAGCGTGAGGCATCTTCTCAATATGTCTTACTCGAAATCCCATCAGAAGCACTCCCTCGATTTGTTAAGTTACCAGACACCTCAGGTTCTCAGCGTACTACTTTGATCTTATTAGATAATATAGTTCGATTTTGTTTGGATGACTTACTTAAAGGGTTCTTTGAGTATGACTCCGTGCGTTGCTTTGCTATAAAAATGACTCGTGACGCCGATTATGACCTTCAAGAGAACAATGAAAGCAGCCTATTAGAATCGATGTCTTTAGGTTTAGAACAGCGCTTAACGGCACTACCGATACGCCTTATCTATGAGTCAGAAATGCCAGCTGAAATGCTCAGTTTCTTACAAGTCAGACTAAAACTATCTGACTACGACAGTGTTATCGCCGGAGGTCGCTACCACAACTTCAAACATTTCTCTGAGTTCCCAAGCCTTAACCGACGTGATTTAGTTAATCGCCCTTTACCCGCGATTAAGTGCGCGCATTTTAGCCACCATCCAAACTATTTTGAAGCGATCAAAGCTCGTGACATCTTGTTGCATTACCCTTATCACACCTTTAATCACATCACTGAACTGGTTAGGCAGGCTTCCTTTGACCCGAAAGTAACCTCCATAAAAATAAACGTTTACCGTGTTGCAGAAGGCTCCAAACTCCTTAGCTCAATCATCGATGCGGCACACAATGGAAAAAAGGTCACAGTGGTTGTCGAGCTGCAAGCTCGCTTTGATGAACAAGCCAATATTCAGTGGACAAAGAAACTTCAAGAAGCCGGTATAAAAGTCATCCATGGCATCCCAAGTTTGAAAGTCCACTCCAAACTGCTGCTCATTAAACGGAAAGAAGGCAAGCATACGGCGCATTACGCCCATATTGGCACCGGTAACTTTCATGAAGTAACAGCACGCGTGTATACCGATTTTTCTCTGCTCACTGCGAATGAAGATTTGACCCAAGAGGTGAGACAAGTCTTTAAGTATATTGAAAACCCTTATCAAAAGTCCCAGTTCAAGCAACTGATTGTGTCACCAAAGAATACTAGAAAACGTCTGTACCAATTGATAGATAATGAAATACAAAACGCGATAGAAGGTAAACCTGCAAGCATCACTCTAAAACTCAACAACTTGGTCGATCGAGAGATCATCGAAAAGCTCTATCAGGCTAGCCAAGCCAATGTAAAAGTAAGAATGGTCATTCGCGGCATGTGCTCTCTTGTCCCTGGCATACCCAACATCAGTGATCATATTGAGATAGTCAGTGTGGTCGATCGTTTCCTCGAACATCCGAGAGTGATGATATTTGGTAACGCTGGAAAGCCGAAGGTCTATATATCTTCCGCTGACTGGATGACACGAAATTTTGATCACCGCATCGAAGTTGCAGCTCCAATTTTAGATCCAAAGATCAAGCAAACCATTATCGATATCACCGAGTTTCATTTCGATGACAGCAACAAAGCTCGAGTGCTAGACCAAGCGATGAGCAACTCTTACACACAACCACCAGCAAACCTACTTGATTACCCGACGTCACAACTCTCCACTTACCACTATATTAAACGTATGGAGAAACTTGCTCGCAAGAAGTACAAACAAGAGAAGAAATCATGCCGCTAATTGATAACAAACATTCTCGATGTATTGCCGCTATCGACTTGGGTTCGAACAGCTTTCACATGGTGGTTGCCCGAGTATTCGATCAACACCTGCAATTAGTCAGCAGACACAAACAGAAAGTGAGATTAGGTGATGGATTGGATGAACGTAACGTCCTATCTGAAAGCGCTATCGAGCGAGGCCTAGAATGCCTCAAGGTGTTCGCAGAACGACTGGCGGATTTTGAGCTTGATGATGTCAGAGTTGTTGCGACTCATACCCTAAGAAAAGCCAAAAACGCTAAAGACTTCTTAGAGCAAGCCAAGCCACTGTTTCCTTTTCCAATAGAGATCATTTCCGGTCAAGAAGAAGCTCGAATAATCTATAACGGAGCAGAACACACTCAAACCGCTTCTGAATCTAAGTTGGTTATTGATATCGGTGGAGGGAGTACGGAACTCGTCGCCGGACAAGGCTTTACTCCTCTAATTATGCGCAGTTTACCGATGGGATGCGTCAACTTCACTCAACGTTTCTTTGCTGACGAAGGGCTAACTTCACGACACTTCTCAGATGCTTATACCGCAGCTACTCGTCTATTGATGCCATTGATTGAAGAATACACAAAAGCCCCTTGGGAAATCGCTTTTGGCTCATCTGGTACCACGAAATCAATAAAAGAAGTACTCATTGGCTTAGGGTTCACCGATGGTCTCATTACGCCCCAACGCCTGTCCTATTTAAAGAATCACTTATGTGAGTTTTCATCATCCAACACCGTAAATCTTTCAGGCTTAAGTGATGAGAGAAAGCCTGTGTTTGCTGCAGGCGTCACCATTCTTTCAGCAGCAATGGATACGCTAGACATCAAGGAGTTACATTTTTCTGATGGTGCCCTGAGAGAAGGCGTTCTTTATGACATGGAGGATAGGTTTAAAGATATTGATATTCGAACAAGAACTGCCGAAACGCTCGTCTCTCGATACCATGTAGACGTAACTCATGGCGAGAAAGTGAAAGTGCTCGCTCTTTCATTGCTGAAACAAGTACAGCCTCAAGTGACAACTGCGGTCACTAATGAGCTGTATGATCTGCTTGGTTGGGCTGCAGTACTTCATGAGGTAGGACAAAGCATCGCATTCCAAGGCTATCACCGCCATTCAGCTTATCTGCTTAAACATACGACTATGCCCGGTTTCAATACTGAGCAGCAGCGTCTGATCTCAACATTAGTTCGCTATCAAAGAAAAGCGATTAAGCTTAGTGACTTACCGGATCTCACGCTATTCAATACAGGGCAGATGGCGTTGTTAATTCGAATACTGAGGATAGCAATCCTGCTCAATCGACAGCGAAACCAATCGCCAATACCGAATGTAAAATTAACCATTGAGCAAGATGATAATTGGTGTTTAGAAGGAGATTCCATCGACTGGTTAGCTGAAAATCAACTGCTTGATTATGAACTCAAAGAAGAACAACGACGCTGGCAAGATGCTGGATGGTCGTTGAAGCTTGAATGATGCGCCGACAAAATAAAAACAGCCTGCGGCTAGCAAGCTGTTCATACGTTAGGTTTATACGTTAAGTTTCTACGTTCATAGTACCTAAATCAGAGTCCGATTTTTGCCAATTCTTGCTCAGCGAACTCTGACGGTATCGCTAAATAGCCATCTTTCTCTACCAGTTCTTGCCCTTGCTTTGAGAACACAAAAGTGAGGAACTCTCTTTCAACAGGAGAAAGTGGTTTATCTGGGTGCTTATTCACGTACACATAAAGAAAGCGAGATAGAGGGTAATCACCGCTCAAGATATTCGACCGAGTCGGCTCTACATAGTCAGAACCATGCTCTGCGATAGGAATTAACTTAACACCGGCCACTCGATAACCAATACCTGAGTACCCTATCCCGCTGATTGATGAAGCAACCGACTGTACAACCGATGCAGAACCTGGCTGCTCATTAACTCGGTTCTTGAAGTCACCGCCGCATAATGCGTTTTGTTTGAAATAGCCGTAGGTTCCCGAAACGGAATTACGACCAAACAGTTGGAATCGATGTTTTGCCCACGGTTGGTCAATGCCCAAATCTTGCCAATTATTTAGCGGCTTAGTCGCTCCGCAACGCAATGTCTCTGAGAATATACTGTCAATCTGGTGAAAGTTGAGCCCTTCAATAGGGTTATCACGATGCACAAAAAGCCCAATCGCATCGATAGCAACTCGCAGTGCTGTTGGCTTATATCCATGCTCCCTTTCAAATGCTTCAATTTCTCGCAGGCGCATCGGACGACTCATTGGCCCTAGATGTGCAGTCCCTTCGGTTAAGGCTGGAGGAGCAGTAGAAGAACCCGATGCTTGGACTTGAGCGTTAACATTTGGGTAGTAGGACTTGAACTCTTCCACCCATAACGTCGTCATACCCGCTAAGGTATCCGAACCGACCGATAATAAGCTCCCAGAAATTCCCGGAACCTTAGAATAATCAGGAAGAGAATCGACACCCTGTTCGGCATGCACAGGGTTAACTAAAGCAAACGCTAATAATGAGCTGACTGGAAAATGCATCCTGCGTATCGAACAACTCATGATACGGTCAGTCGATTTGGTAAAGTAAAATGGAAACGACTGCCGACGCCCACTTCACTTTGAATTTCGAGATGTGAATCGTGGTGGCTAAGCGCATGCTTTACAATCGCTAATCCAAGACCACTACCACCGGTATCACGAGAGCGGGCTTTATCTACACGATAGAAGCGCTCTGTGAGTCGATGTAAGTGTTGAGGCTCAATACCATCACCAGTATCTGACACATCTAAGCACGCGCCTTGGCTGGTTTGATACCAACGCACTTTGACCGTTGCACCTGCGGGTGTGTATTTAACCGCGTTATAAACCAAATTCGATATCGCACTTCTCAATTGGTCTTCATCGGCAAGAACTCGTAGGCTCTTATCGATATCAAACTCAAGCTTATGTTCGCGCTCACCGCTAAGGCTCGCCGCTTCTTTCTCAAGAACCTCAAGCATCGCCGGAACGTTGACCACTTCATCCAACTCATGCATTGGCGCCGCTTCAATTTTCGAAAGCGTGAGTAGTTGATTAACCAAACTGTTCATTCGATTGAGCTGCTCAGTCATTACGCCATGCGCCTTGGTCCACATTGGGCCAACGATCATGTCTGGATCTTCGGTCATTTCAAGGTAACCTTGAAGGACGGTCATCGGCGTACGCAATTCATGAGAAACGTTAGCGAAGAAGTTACGGCGCATGCCTTCTAACTGCTTAAGCTGGGTCACATCACGTACCACCATCAGGTGTTCACCCTCGGTATACGGCACAATACGCAACTCGAGCATACGCTCCACATTCAATGGAGAAGGCATCTCTAATGGCTCAGAGAAATCTTGCTTATTAAGGTACTTAATAAAATCTGGAGTACGAATCAAATTCGAGATCGGTTGTCCTGAATCGTCTGGCCAGCGAAACCCAAGTAAGTACTGAGCTAGCTTGTTACACCAAACGATATTCCCTTCTCCACGAAATACCACAACGGCATCGGGAAGGGATTCTGCACCGTTTCTGAAACGGCGAATAAGGTTGGTCAGCTCTTTACGTTTGCGACGCTGTCTCTGCTGCATACGATAAATACCGTTAAACAGAGACTCCCAATTCCCAGAACCTGATGGTGGCGTTAGACGCTTCTCATCCCACAACCATGCGGACAAGCGCATTTGGTTGTGTAGATGCCAGCCGAGCTGCAATACCGTAGCAGCCAGCAGTAACCAAGGTAGGTAGCCGAATATCCATCCAACAAAAACCCAAGGTGCGTAAAAAAAAGCCAGCTCCCAAGCCAGCTTTTTCCAGGTTAACTTTTCAACCATTCAGGACTCCGTAAACTGGGTAGCGAAGCCACACTAAGCCTTTGTAGAAAAACGGTAGCCCGCGCCGCGAACCGTTTGGATTAGCTTGTCGTGACCTGCAGATTCAAGTGCTTTACGCAGGCGTCGAATATGTACGTCAACGGTACGGTCTTCAACGTAAACGTTGGTGCCCCAAACGTTATTCAGCAGTTGCTCTCGGCTGTACACACGCTCTTGGTGTGTCATAAAGAAGTGCAACATTTTGAACTCTGTTGGTCCCATATCAACCGGACCTTCGCTTGCGGTAACGCGGTGAGATACAGGGTCTAACTTAAGGCCTTGCACATCAATCACGTCTTCCAGTGCGGTAGGCGTTACACGGCGAATAACCGCTTTCAGGCGAGCAACAAGCTCTTTTGGTGAAAATGGCTTGGTCATATAGTCATCAGCGCCCACTTCTAAACCACGAACCTTATCTTCTTCTTCGCCACGAGCCGTTAGCATCACCACTGGGATGTTGCGAGTTAACTCTTCACGCTTCATGTGCTTGATAAAGTTTATCCCGCTACCACCAGGTAGCATCCAATCTAGTAATACTAGATCTGGGAAAGGTTCACATAGCTTGTTTACCGCTGTATCGTAATCTTCAGCCTCTACTGCTTGGTAGCCTTTTTGTTCAAGCACGAAGCACAGCATCTCACGAATAGGTGCTTCATCTTCAACGACCAGAATCCTTCTCGACATAATTGAATAGCCTTTGTATTTAATCAACGCATTGCATTATCTGAGTTAATTATGACACTTTTGTGACCTTTGAAAACAAATTTTCATATAACTGTCTCAAACATTTCACTTTATAACTTTTGATACAGAGCTAGGGACAAATCGAATTAGATCTCATATCATGAAGCACTTCTAAAAAGGTATGAGAAAAATTTATGTGGTTTAAAAATTGCCTAGTCTATCGCTTCAACCGTGATATTGATTTCAACGCAGATCAGCTAGAGAAACAACTTGAAGAATTCCGCTTTACTCCTTGTGGTAGCCAAGACAAACAGAAGTTTGGTTGGGTACACGCAATGGGTAGACATGGCGATATGATGACGCACGTATCAGAAAACCGCATTCTTATCTGTGCAAAGAAAGAAGAGAAAATGCTACCCGCTTCTGTGATCAAAGAATCATTGAACGCAAAAGTAGAAACGCTTGAGGCAGAGTCTGGTACCCCTCTGAAAAAGAAAGAGAAAGACAGCCTAAAAGAAGACATCATCATTGATCTACTTCCTCGAGCATTCAGCCGCAGCAACTTCACTTACGCGCTGATCATGCCAAAAGAAGGTTTCATTGTGGTTGATGCGAGCAGCTACAAAAAAGCAGAAGATGTATTAGCATTGCTACGTAAGACAATGGGTAGCCTGCCAGTAGTGCCAGCTATCCCAGAGCAAGCGATCGAAACGACTCTTACAGAATGGGTGAAATCAGGTGATACGCCACAAGGCATCACTATGCTTGATGAAGCAGAACTAAAATCTATTCAAGAAGACGGCGGTATTGTTCGAGTTAAGAAACAAGAACTAGAAGCTGATGAGATTAAAAACCACATCGAAGCCAATAAGATGGTGACGAAACTTCTTATCAACTGGCAAGACCGTATTGAATTCATTCTTGCAGAAGATGGCAGCATCAAACGCCTAAAATTCAGTGATGAGCTCAAAGACGAAAACGACGATATTCCTCGTGAAGATCAAGCTGCGCGTTTTGATGCGGACTTCTCTCTACTTTGTGGTGAGTTCAGTGTTTTCCTTCCAAACCTATTTGAATCATTAGGCGGGTTAACTCAACCTAACGCTTAATCAGTCAAACTATAGGCTCAGGTGCTAACGGTATCTGAGCTTATTTCTCACTAAGTTCTCACTTATATCTGCCTCTAGACCCTCTTGTTAATGTCATTGCTATCTTTAGGGCTATCAACCAAACTCATTTTAGCGTAAAATTTGCGCCCCTTTGATATCACTTGGTGGTATCAACCTGACTTGAGATCAGATTAGAGAACGAAGCAATGACTACACAAAAACCATTTGTACCTGAACTATTATCACCGGCAGGAAGCCTCAAAAACATGCGTTACGCATTCGCCTACGGCGCAGATGCAGTATACGCAGGCCAGCCACGTTACAGCCTTCGTGTTCGTAACAACGAGTTCAATCACGAAAACCTACAAATCGGTATCGATGAAGCTCATGCTCAAGGCAAAAAGTTATATGTTGTATGTAACATTCAGCCGCACAACTCTAAATTAAAAACATTCATTCGCGACCTCAAACCAGTTGTAGACATGGGCCCTGACGCGCTTATCATGTCAGATCCTGGTCTTATCATGATGGTTCGTGAAGCATTCCCTGAAATGCCAATCCATCTTTCTGTTCAAGCAAACGCAGTAAACTGGGCGACCGTTAAGTTCTGGTCAACTCAAGGCGTTGAGCGTGTGATCTTATCTCGTGAGCTATCGCTTGAAGAGATCGAAGAGATTCGCGAACACTGCCCAGAAACAGAGCTAGAGATCTTTGTTCACGGAGCTCTTTGCATGGCTTACTCAGGCCGTTGTCTGCTTTCTGGTTACATGAACAAGCGCGATCCAAACCAAGGTACTTGCACCAACGCTTGCCGCTGGGAATACAAAACAGAAGCAGCGAAAGAAGACGAAAACGGTCAGATCGTTGAAGCAAACCCTACTGGTGTTGCTATTCAAGAAGTAGAAACGCAAGACATTGAAGTTCAAGATGAGCGTCCAGACAACACACTAGGCCTTGGTAAACCAACAGACGAAGTGGTTCTGCTTTCTGAATCACACAAGCCAGAAGAGAAAATGGCAGCGTTTGAAGATGAGCATGGTACTTACATCATGAACTCAAAAGACCTTCGTGCAATCCAACACGTTGAGCGCCTAACGAAGATGGGTGTTCACTCTCTGAAGATTGAAGGTCGTACTAAGTCTTTCTACTACTGTGCACGTACTGCTCAGGTTTACCGTAAAGCTATTGACGATGCAGTGGCAGGCAAACCATTCGATGAAAGCCTAATGGGTACACTAGAGAGCCTAGCTCACCGTGGTTACACTGAAGGCTTCTTACGTCGCCATACACACGATACATACCAAAACTACGAGTACGGTTACTCTATCTCTGACACTCAACAGTTTGTTGGTGAGTTCACAGGTAAGCGCCGTGGTGACCTAGCGGAAGTAGAAGTGAAGAACAAGTTCCTAGTAGGCGACAGCTTAGAAATGATGACACCGAAAGGTAACGTTGTTTTCAAACTAGAAGTTATGGAAAACCGCAAATCTGAAGCGGTCGACGATGCGAAAGGTAACGGTCACTTTGTATTTATTCCTGTACCAGCAGATCTAGATCTAGAGTACGGCTTGCTGATGCGTAACTTGAGCGAAGGCCAAGATACACGTAACGCATCAGGCAAATAATTTTTACTTAAGCGACTTACTTGAGAAGAAAATAATGGCTCTGTTAATTACTGACAAGTGCATAAACTGCGATATGTGTGATCCTGAATGCCCAAATGGTGCAATCACTATGGGCGACAGCATCTTCGAGATCGATCCTGATTTATGTACAGAGTGTAAAGGTCACTATGAAAAGCCAACATGCCAGTCAGTGTGTCCGATTACAAAATGCATCATCACTGACCCAAACCATATTGAAACTGATGACGAGCTACTTGAGAAGTTTGTTATCATTCAAGGCTTGACCTAAAAGAAGAAAGGTTCAACTTAACCATAAGTTGAACCTTTTTTTTCATCCTGATTTTCCGATTGGATAAATATTGCAGAAGAGCTCTTTTTCAAATTGATATTCGAGTCGTTCTCGCCAGTTTATTGATTGAGCTATAGGAACAAGATAAAAGTTTTCCCTGCTGGTATCGGTCACAAATGCCATTCCATACTGCATCAATTCATAGTGAACATCATTTACGAAACTAGGGTCTAAACGTTGTCTGCCTGTTAGCTGATTGATGTCATCTCTTGAAATTGAAATACCCGAGCTTTCAGCGTTGAACCTATGTCTTAACCATTCTGAAAATTCCTTCGCACAAATCATAGTCATAGTCTTATCCTTGAATTATCTATCGACGGGTATCAGACTCTGATTTCGCATACTGCATATAAGCCGCATCTTTCACCCCAAAACACTCAATCCCTGACCAAACCTTGTCAAATTCGCCATCGCCCTTGCTGATACCGTTATTGCTTTTATTAATATCAAACGATGTTCTTAATCTCGTGTTTATAAACTCTAGACAAAAGTGTGATATTTCTCCAGTTTTAGAGTCGAAAAAACCAGTGGCAGTACCACTGTAAAAAGCCTCGATGAACAGGATTACTTATTCGATATCAAGGCCAAACACTGACTTGGCATCACTTTAACTTTTTTCTTTTTCTTAGTTTTCGCTACTTTTTTAGGAGGTGGAACTGGAACAGTCTTTGGAGCCCAACTTGCAAGTTCATCTCCACAACCGTCACCTTTAGGAGGGCTCGCTTGAGCTATGCAGTTTGAACTGCCTTCAGGACACTTTAAACGAACGTGGAAGTGGGAGTGGTGTCCCCACCAAGGTCTTATTTTGCCTAACCAAGCTCTATCATTAGCGTCAGAGTTTTCTTGTTCACAAAGGGTTTGCTTGATCACTGGATGAACAAAAATACGCACCACTTTTTCATCTTTCGCCGCATAACGAATAACTTGAAAATGATCATCGGTCCAATTCGATTCACGCAATTTGTAGTTGGTAAGATCCACAACGCTCACAGGTTTAGGCACAGCTAATTCGTTCTCTGACAACCTCTTACTGGTTAACCTTAGCCATATATCAATATCTAACCCTGTTTGATGACTTGAATGACCTGAAGAAAAGCGCCCTCCTCTGGGAAGAGAAATATCACCGATCAATAAATTAGTATTGAGCTTCTCGCTGGTCGTGACTCCTAACCTCTCAATAAACTTTATAGCTTCTGTATGGCCATAGTAGCGCTCTCTTTGAGGGCGAATGATCTGATACCCCAAACCATTAATAGGCAAAGCCTGCGCGCCGTCTAGACAGCCATTGGCATAGCTTCCAATTGATGAGGGTGAATTTTTAGTAGGGTGACTCTCTTTTTCCCACGAAGTTGCTGATAGAGAAAATGAACAAAAGAATACAACCAGTGCAAAAAAGAACCTCATAATAATCCCAAATTACTGACGCTTACTCATTATATTAGTCGCCATTTAGGATTAGGTGCATATCGTACTTAAGTTTTTGGTGGTAGCTAGTGAATTATACCAATTAAAGTAAAAATGTGATCTAATTAAGATTGATGAATTATTGTGAAATTTAGCCATGGATAGCCTTAATAACACTGACTTCAAAAAGCTTGCGAGCCAGCAAAAAACCATTCAGATGAAGATGCGTTTACTTGCGCTCCCACACTTTAAAGACGGCCTCTCTCGTACACAAATTGCAAAATCTCTCAAAGTCAGTCGAACCAGTGTCAATAAATAGGTTCGGATTTTTTTTGAAGAAGGCCTAGAAGGACTTCAAGAAAAACCTCGGACTGGTAGGCCTGCATACCTCACCGATGAGCAGCGGGCTCAACTCAGTGCCTTCATAAAAAAAGAAGCTGAATCGCCTTCTGGTGGCCGCCTTGTTGGAAGCGATATACATGACTACATCGTTAAACACTTTGACAAGCACTACCACCCTAATTCCATCTATTATCTCCTCGACCACATGGGTTTTTCTTGGATAACTTCTCGTTCCAAACACCCTAAACAATCACAGCAAATACAAGACGATTTTAAAAAAATTCCAAATCGAAACGATCCTTAAGATCCCCGGCCATATTGGGCTAGAGAGTGTTGATGTCTGGTTTCAAGACGAAGCTAGGTTTGGTCAGCAGAACACAACAACACGTCTTTGGGCTACTCGTGGAACTAGACCTCGCGTAGTAAAACAGCAGCAATTTGAATACGCTTATTTGTTTGGCTCAGTGTGCCCCTCGAGAGGGATTGGTGAGGCAATGGTCGTCCCTTGGGTTAACAAAGACATCATGATAAACCATCTAGAGCAGATATCTAAAGTCACAGAAAAAGACCGTCATTCAGTGGTAATAATGGATGGCGCAGGATGGCATACCGATGATATTGCTAACCCATTTGATAATGTCAGTATTATCAAATTGCCGCCATACTCACCAGAGCTTAACCCTATAGAGCAAGTGTGGAGTTGGTTAAGGCAACACTATCTAGCAAACCAAAACTTCATTGATTATAACGATATTGTTTCGAAGGTCTGTAGCGCTTGGAATGGATTTCTTGAGTGCAAAGATCGCGTCACAAAAATGTGTACAAGAGATTGGATTGACCTGATCAGTTAATTTTCCGGATTGGTATTATACCAGGCTACTTTCTGTAATTTATTAAATTCCAGAAAGCAAAAAGGCTCTAGCATTTCTGCTAGAGCCTTAAATATGGCAGGGGTGGAGAGATTCGAACTCCCAACACGCGGATTTGGAATCCGCTGCTCTGCCAATTGGAGCTACACCCCTATTTTCAGTTTTAAAGAGCTGAAACTCTGAATAAGTGGCGGAGTGGACGGGACTCGAACCCGCGACCCCCGGCGTGACAGGCCGGTATTCTAACCAACTGAACTACCACTCCGCAGTGGAATACTTGTCGTCGCTGACAAGTGTTCAAATTTAAAGCCTGGCGATGTCCTACTCTCACATGGGGAAGCCCCACACTACCATCGGCGCTATTGTGTTTCACTTCTGAGTTCGGCATGGAATCAGGTGGGTCCACAATGCTATGGTCGCCAAGCAAATTTTGCTTTTACTTTCAGCTTTTTTAAAAAACTGAAGGCAAAATAATCTGGAAAGCTATTAAAAGTTCTTACGTAAACTCATTCAAGTGTTCTTGTTTGCCTCTGCTTTTTAAAGCGGAAACAACAGTTTTGAGTCCACAAAACCCCTTGGGTGTTGTATGGTTAAGCCTCACGGGCAATTAGTACAGGTTAGCTCAATGCCTCGCAGCACTTACACACCCTGCCTATCAACGTTCTAGTCTTGAACAACCCTTTAGGACGCTTATAGCGTCAGGGAAAACTCATCTCAAGGCTCGCTTCCCGCTTAGATGCTTTCAGCGGTTATCGATTCCGAACTTAGCTACCGGGCAATGCCATTGGCATGACAACCCGAACACCAGAGGTTCGTCCACTCCGGTCCTCTCGTACTAGGAGCAGCCCCTTTCAATTTTCCAACGCCCACGGCAGATAGGGACCGAACTGTCTCACGACGTTCTAAACCCAGCTCGCGTACCACTTTAAATGGCGAACAGCCATACCCTTGGGACCGACTTCAGCCCCAGGATGTGATGAGCCGACATCGAGGTGCCAAACACCGCCGTCGATATGAACTCTTGGGCGGTATCAGCCTGTTATCCCCGGAGTACCTTTTATCCGTTGAGCGATGGCCCTTCCATTCAGAACCACCGGATCACTATGACCTGCTTTCGCACCTGCTCGAATTGTCATTCTCGCAGTCAAGCGGGCTTATGCCATTGCACTAACCACACGATGTCCAACCGTGTTTAGCCCACCTTCGTGCTCCTCCGTTACTCTTTGGGAGGAGACCGCCCCAGTCAAACTACCCACCAGGCACTGTCCGTAATCCCGATTCAGGGACCAACGTTAGAACATCAAAACTACAAGGGTGGTATTTCAAGGACGACTCCACCACATCTAGCGACGCGGTTTCATAGTCTCCCACCTATCCTACACATGTAGGTTCAATGTTCAGTGCCAAGCTGTAGTAAAGGTTCACGGGGTCTTTCCGTCTAGCCGCGGGTACACTGCATCTTCACAGCGATTTCAATTTCACTGAGTCTCGGGTGGAGACAGCGTGGCCATCATTACGCCATTCGTGCAGGTCGGAACTTACCCGACAAGGAATTTCGCTACCTTAGGACCGTTATAGTTACGGCCGCCGTTTACCGGGGCTTCGATCAAGAGCTTCGTCCGAAGACTAACCCCATCAATTAACCTTCCGGCACCGGGCAGGCGTCACACCGTATACGTCATCTTACGATTTTGCACAGTGCTGTGTTTTTAATAAACAGTTGCAGCCACCTGGTATCTGCGACTCTCGTCTGCTCCATCCGCAAGGGACTTCACTGATAAGAGCGTACCTTCTCCCGAAGTTACGGTACCATTTTGCCTAGTTCCTTCACCCGAGTTCTCTCAAGCGCCTTGGTATTCTCTACCCGACCACCTGTGTCGGTTTGGGGTACGATTCCTTACAATCTGAAGCTTAGAGGCTTTTCCTGGAAGCATGGCATCAATGACTTCACTACCGTAGTAGCTCGACATCGTATCTCAGCGTTAAGAAAGTCCGGATTTACCTAAACTTTCCGCCTACATACTTGAACCTGGACAACCGTCGCCAGGCCCACCTAGCCTTCTCCGTCCCCCCATCGCAATTGTAAGAAGTACGGGAATATTAACCCGTTTCCCATCGACTACGCCTTTCGGCCTCGCCTTAGGAGTCGACTTACCCTGCCCCGATTAACGTTGGACAGGAACCCTTGGTCTTCCGGCGAGGGAGTTTTTCACTCCCTTTATCGTTACTCATGTCAGCATTCGCACTTCTGATACCTCCAGCAGCCCTTACAGACCACCTTCAACGGCTTACAGAACGCTCCCCTACCCCACATACCCTAAGGTACGTAGCCGCAGCTTCGGTGTATAGCTTAGCCCCGTTACATCTTCCGCGCAGGCCGACTCGACCAGTGAGCTATTACGCTTTCTTTAAATGATGGCTGCTTCTAAGCCAACATCCTGGCTGTCTGAGCCTTCCCACATCGTTTCCCACTTAGCTATACTTTGGGACCTTAGCTGGCGGTCTGGGTTGTTTCCCTCTCCACGACGGACGTTAGCACCCGCCGTGTGTCTCCCGGATAGTACTTACTGGTATTCGGAGTTTGCAAAGGGTTGGTAAGTCGGGATGACCCCCTAGCCTTAACAGTGCTCTACCCCCAGTAGTATTCGTCCGAGGCGCTACCTAAATAGCTTTCGGGGAGAACCAGCTATCTCCAGGTTTGATTGGCCTTTCACCCCTAGCCACAAGTCATCCGCTAATTTTTCAACATTAGTCGGTTCGGTCCTCCAGTTGATGTTACTCAACCTTCAACCTGCCCATGGCTAGATCACCTGGTTTCGGGTCTAATCCTAGCAACTGTACGCCCAGTTAAGACTCGGTTTCCCTACGGCTCCCCTAAACGGTTAACCTTGCTACTAAAATTAAGTCGCTGACCCATTATACAAAAGGTACGCAGTCACACCACGAAGGTGCTCCTACTGCTTGTACGTACACGGTTTCAGGTTCTATTTCACTCCCCTCACAGGGGTTCTTTTCGCCTTTCCCTCACGGTACTGGTTCACTATCGGTCAGTCAGTAGTATTTAGCCTTGGAGGATGGTCCCCCCATATTCAGACAGGATATCACGTGTCCCGCCCTACTCGTTTTCACTGATTATGATGTGTCGGTTACGGGGCTATCACCCTTTACTGCGAGACTTTCCAGACTCTTCACCTGCATCATTAAAAGCTTAAGGGCTAATCCAATTTCGCTCGCCGCTACTTTCGGAATCTCGGTTGATTTCTCTTCCTCGGGGTACTTAGATGTTTCAGTTCCCCCGGTTTGCCTCCTGTTGCTATGTATTCACAACAGGATACTTACTTATGTAAGTGGGTTTCCCCATTCAGGAATCCCAGACTCAAAAGGTTATTACTACCTAATCTGGGCTTATCGCAAGTTATTACGCCTTTCATCGCCTCTGACTGCCAAGGCATCCACCGTGTACGCTTAGTCACTTAACCATACAACCCGAAAGGGTTTCTATTTGCTTTCACTTTAAAAAGTGAAGACAAATAAGCGTATGGCAACTAACCAAGGTTTTTGGTTGTCATCAAGAAGGGTTAATTCCTGATAACTGTTTGCCGGACTCAATTGTGATTCAAACAAGTTTGAATCGAATACAAGACACTTGAATGTGTTTGTTGTGTTTATACCGTTCTTATTAACTAAGAGCAGATAAACATTGAGAACTTTTAAATTTGATTGAATTACTCGTAAGTAATCAATCAGTCAGCTTTCCAAATTGTTAAAGAGCTAGATATTTCAAAAGAAATAACCATTTTTAAAGATTCTTAAGGAAGAACACTTAAAGATGGTGGAGCTATGCGGGATCGAACCGCAGACCTCCTCGCTGCCAGCGAGGCGCTCTCCCAGCTGAGCTATAGCCCCATCTGGAAAAGTATTTCCTACTCTTAACTTATTAAACCATCAATCTGTGTGGGTACTCATCGTAAATATCTTCGTATAAGGAGGTGATCCAGCCCCAGGTTCCCCTAGGGCTACCTTGTTACGACTTCACCCCAGTCATGAACCACAAAGTGGTGAGCGTCCTCCCCGAAAGGTTAAACTACCCACTTCTTTTGCAGCCCACTCCCATGGTGTGACGGGCGGTGTGTACAAGGCCCGGGAACGTATTCACCGTGACATTCTGATTCACGATTACTAGCGATTCCGACTTCATGGAGTCGAGTTGCAGACTCCAATCCGGACTACGACGCACTTTTTGGGATTCGCTCACTATCGCTAGCTTGCTGCCCTCTGTATGCGCCATTGTAGCACGTGTGTAGCCCTACTCGTAAGGGCCATGATGACTTGACGTCGTCCCCACCTTCCTCCGGTTTATCACCGGCAGTCTCCCTGGAGTTCCCGACATTACTCGCTGGCAAACAAGGATAAGGGTTGCGCTCGTTGCGGGACTTAACCCAACATTTCACAACACGAGCTGACGACAGCCATGCAGCACCTGTCTCAGAGCTCCCGAAGGCACACCTGCGTCTCCGCTGGCTTCTCTGGATGTCAAGAGTAGGTAAGGTTCTTCGCGTTGCATCGAATTAAACCACATGCTCCACCGCTTGTGCGGGCCCCCGTCAATTCATTTGAGTTTTAATCTTGCGACCGTACTCCCCAGGCGGTCTACTTAACGCGTTAGCTCCGAAAGCCACGGCTCAAGGCCACAACCTCCAAGTAGACATCGTTTACGGCGTGGACTACCAGGGTATCTAATCCTGTTTGCTCCCCACGCTTTCGCATCTGAGTGTCAGTATCTGTCCAGGGGGCCGCCTTCGCCACTGGTATTCCTTCAGATCTCTACGCATTTCACCGCTACACCTGAAATTCTACCCCCCTCTACAGTACTCTAGTTCACCAGTTTCAAATGCAGTTCCGAGGTTGAGCCCCGGGCTTTCACATCTGACTTAATGAACCACCTGCATGCGCTTTACGCCCAGTAATTCCGATTAACGCTCGCACCCTCCGTATTACCGCGGCTGCTGGCACGGAGTTAGCCGGTGCTTCTTCTGTTGCTAACGTCAAGAGATAGCGCTATTAACACTACCCCCTTCCTCACAACTGAAAGTACTTTACAACCCGAAGGCCTTCTTCATACACGCGGCATGGCTGCATCAGGCTTTCGCCCATTGTGCAATATTCCCCACTGCTGCCTCCCGTAGGAGTCTGGACCGTGTCTCAGTTCCAGTGTGGCTGATCATCCTCTCAGACCAGCTAGGGATCGTCGCCTTGGTGAGCCATTACCTCACCAACTAGCTAATCCCACCTAGGCATATCTTGACGCGAGAGGCCCGAAGGTCCCCCTCTTTGGCCCGTAGGCATTATGCGGTATTAGCCATCGTTTCCAATGGTTATCCCCCACATCAAGGCAATTTCCTAGGCATTACTCACCCGTCCGCCGCTCGACGCCCATTAACGCACCCGAAGGATTGTTAGTGTCGTTTCCGCTCGACTTGCATGTGTTAGGCCTGCCGCCAGCGTTCAATCTGAGCCATGATCAAACTCTTCAATTTAAGATTTTGTGACTCAACGAATACTGACTTCAAAACTAATATTTACCGAAGTAAACATGTAATTCTAAAGCTATTACCATTCCAACAGAATGGTAATGAATTGACTGTGCCGAATAACTACAAGTAGTTAAACGTATTGGTCACTCAGTTCATTGAAATCAATTTTGATTCCGAAGAATCTGTTTTATCTAACGATAAAACGTTTTGATATTCATCAACGAGTGCCCACACAGATTGATAGGTTTAAATTGTTAAAGAGCTTTACTTGTTGAGCCTTCCTTTTAGTAAGGAGCCTCTCGAAGTGGACGGCCATTCTAGCGGATTAGATTCCAGTGTCAAACACTTTTTCCAGCTAATTTTTCAAAGCATCTTAAATGCTTATCACCGTCTTGTTACTCAGTTCAAACCGCTTGGTTATCCTTGGCAACGGAGGCGCATTATAGAGAGAATAATCCTTTGTACAAGGCTAAAAACGAAAAAAAGCCACCACCGGCGACCGTTCGAACACTATTCACACAAAGCGTTTAAAATAGGTACGATTAAGCCTTAATTTCGGCCAATCGTACCTACCGTTCTTACTTCAACTATTGGTGAGCAATAATGCGGTCGTTGTTTACTAATAGCTGCACTTTCTTATCTGGATTAATTTTTCCTGCCAGTATCGCTTTCGCTAACGGGTTCTCGACACTTTGTTGAATCGCTCTTTTCAAAGGTCGTGCACCATATACTGGATCAAAACCAACTTGAGAAATTAACTTGAGTGCTTTATCCGAAACTTCAAGCTCATAACCATTGTCTTCCATTCTCTTCTTAAGGTGCTCAAGCTGAATAGCGGCTATCGACTGAATGTGCTCTTGACCCAATGGATGGAACACCACGCTTTCATCAACTCGGTTCAAAAACTCAGGACGGAAATGTTTACCTACCACTTCCATCACTTCATTCTTTATTCCTTGGTAGTCGAGCGTATTGAAGTTCTCTTGAATTCTCGAAGAGCCAAGGTTGGATGTCATGATCACTACCGTGTTTCTAAAATCGACTGTACGACCTTGTCCATCAGTTAAGCGTCCATCATCAAGCACCTGCAATAAGATATTGAAAACATCAGGATGCGCTTTCTCTACTTCATCTAGCAAAATCACTGAATAAGGCTTGCGACGCACTGCTTCTGTTAAGTAACCACCTTCTTCATATCCAACGTAACCCGGAGGAGCACCAACCAAACGAGCAACAGAGTGTTTCTCCATAAACTCAGACATGTCGATACGCACCATTGCATCGTCACTATCAAACATGAAGTTCGCGAGTGTTTTACACAACTCCGTTTTACCAACGCCAGTTGGACCAAGGAATAAGAAAGATCCAATCGGCTTGTTTGGATCAGATAAACCTGCACGGCTACGACGAATCGCATTCGATACCACTTCGACTGCTTCCGCTTGGCCAATAACTCGCTTATGTAGAACACCTTCCATGTTAAGAAGCTTCTCTTTCTCGGCTTCTAGCATTTTAGAAACAGGTATGCCTGTTTGCTTCGATAGCACGTCTGCAATTTCTGCATCAGTGACCTTATTACGCAGCAGCGTCATTTCTTGCATTTCAGCTTGAGTCGCAAGATCTAACTGCTTCTCTAATTCTGGGATTCGACCGTATTGCAATTCAGACATTCGGTTAAGATCACCAGCACGTCTCGCAAAATCCATATCCATACGAGCTTGTTCTAGCTCTGACTTGATGTGTTGCGTGCCAGAAAGCGCGGCTTTCTCTGCATTCCACACTTCTTCAAGCTCTGCGAAATCTCGTTCTTTGTCAGAAAGCTCTTCTTGTAATGTTCGAAGGCGTTTTTCACTGGCTTCATCATTTTCATTGGTAAGAGCTTGCTGCTCGATCTTCAATTGAATGATTTTACGCTCGAGCTTATCTAGCGACTCAGGTTTTGAGTCGATCTGCATACGGATACTCGAAGCCGCTTCATCAATCAGATCAATCGCTTTATCCGGCAGTTGACGATCAGAAACGTATCGATGAGATAGTGTTGCTGCAGCCACGATTGCTGGGTCGGTAATTTCTACATGATGATGAAGTTCATAGCGCTCTTTCAAACCACGAAGAATCGCCACCGTGTCTTCAACCGTTGGTTCATCGACAAGCACTTTTTGGAAGCGGCGCTCTAACGCTGGATCTTTCTCTATGTATTGACGGTATTCATCAAGAGTCGTTGCGCCAACACAGTGGAGTTCACCACGAGCCAACGCTGGTTTTAGCATGTTACCGGCATCCATAGAGCCTTCACCTTTACCAGCGCCGACCATAGTATGAATTTCATCGATGAAGAGAATGATATTGCCCTCTTCTTTAGACAATTCATTGAGGACTGACTTCAAACGCTCTTCAAACTCACCACGATATTTAGCGCCAGCTACCAAAGCACCCATGTCTAATGAAAGTACGCGTCGGCCTCTTAAACCTTCTGGCACTTCATTGTTAATAATGCGCTGAGCCAAACCTTCAACGATAGCTGTCTTACCAACACCAGGTTCACCGATAATGACTGGGTTGTTCTTAGTACGACGCTGAAGTACTTGGATAGTACGGCGGATTTCGTCATCTCGGCCAATTACCGGATCCAGCTTGCCTTGCTCCGCTCTTTCAGTCAGATCGATGGTGAACTTCTCTAACGCTTGGCGTCGGTCTTCGGCATTTGGGTCATCAACTTTTTGACCGCCACGAACCTGCTCGATAGCTTGAGATAATTTTTGCTCAGTAAGACCTAGCTCTTTAAGCAGGTTACCTAAAGGGCCTTTATCTTCAATTGCGGCAAGTAGGAAGACTTCCGAAGAAATGTATGTGTCTTGACGCTTTTGTGCGACCTTGTCACATAGGTTGAACAAAGTACCCATTGCATTCGACAGTTGAACATCACCACCGATACCACTTACTTTCGGTACACGGTCTAATATTTCGCTTAGCTTTGAACGCAATTGAACCACATCAATATTCAGCATGGTGAGCAATGGACGAATTGCACTACCATCTTGATTAAGCAAAGACACCATTAGGTGCACAGGCTCTATATATTGGTGATCACGACCTAATGCGAGCGACTGAGCATCAGATATCGCAATTTGGAATTTACTAGTGAATCGATCGAGACGCATGCCAACCTTCCTACTCTTAGATATGTTTATCTTATGGTTAGAAGATGGATACGGTAACGCGGATTTTCAAGGGATAAGAATGAAGAATAGAGCTGTTATAAAAATATAAATGAGCTGGATGACTGGTTGCACTAGTTAAAGGTTACTCTAACCAAATAAAAGTAGCTTGGCGTCCAGTAATACCATCACGACGATAAGAATAGAACGCATCGGCATCAGCGAAGGTACATAGATTAGAGTCTGTCACAGAAGTTACACCAACTTTGTTCAGTCGTTGCGTTGCAAGCTGAGACATATTCGCTAGCCATTTGCCTGGTTCAGCTTTGGCTTCAAATGCGAGCTTAGCTTGAGAGTCAAAACTAACGAAAGCTTCCAACACATCATCGCCTACTTCAAAAGCTTGTTTGCCTATTGCAGGACCAAGCCAAGCAATGATCTTATTCTCTGAACCTAAGTTTGAAAACTTTGCGACGGCATTTTCAAGAATGCCACCAGCAAGACCACGCCAACCAGCATGAACTGCAGCAACTTGAGTGCCTTTGGTATCAGTAAGGATTACAGGTAAGCAATCGGCTGTCATCGCAGAACAAACAACATCTTTAGCTGTGGTAAATGCACCGTCAGCATCAAGAATATCTGCCGTAGGGTGTAAAACCGTAACGACATCTGTTGAGTGAGTTTGATGTAGCCATACCGGAGCGGCAGGCATATTAGCGTGTTGCTTGAGCCAGGCTCTGTTGTTTTCAACAAGCGAAGTATCATCCCCAACATGCGTACCTAGGTTTAATCCTTGATACGCACCAGTAGAAAAACCATCAAAACGTGTCGAAGCAAATGCTTTCACGTTTTTTGGTGCATTCCAGTTAGGGATGATCATCGACATGATTAAATGTCGTCTTCCAAGTTTTCGCGCGCATCAACACGTAACGCTTCAGCCATCACAACCATGTCATTTGGCACAGGAGCGTGGAACTCAACTTCTTCACCTGTAATTGGGTGAACAAATTTAAGCATAACAGCGTGTAGCGCTTGGCGATCAAAAGAACGAATCATGGTCGTTAGTTCTTCAGATGCACCTTTTGGAATACGAGCACGGCCACCGTATGCAACGTCACCTAGCAGCGGGTGCTGAAGGTATGACATGTGAACACGGATTTGGTGAGTACGACCCGTTTCTAGGCGTAGACGAATACGAGTATGCTCGCGGAAGTGCTCAGCAACACGGTAGTGAGTTACCGCTGGTTTCCCTAATTCATTTACGTCCATTAGAGTACGCTTAGTTGCGTGACGGCTAATGCCTTTTTCTACCACACCACCAGCGGTCATTTTGCCAATTGCAATTGCTTCATACTCACGAGTAATACGACGCTTAGCAAGCGCACGCACAAGACGAGTTTGAGCTGGAACCGTTTTAGCCACAACCATAAGGCCTGTTGTGTCTTTATCAAGACGGTGCACAATACCTGCACGAGGCACTTCTGCAATCTGTGGGTAATGGAAAAGCAATGCGTTTAGTATGGTTCCATCCGGTGTGCCTGCGCCTGGGTGTACAACCAGATCGCGAGGCTTATTGATAACCAATAAGTCATCATCTTCGTAGACAATGTTTAGAGGAATATCTTGTGCTTCCCAGCGCTCTTCATCTGCAAGTTCAGCTTGCAAGATGATCTCTTCACCGCCCAAAACCTTAACGCGCGGCTTTGTAATAACTTCGCCATCCACTTGGATTTTGCCGTCAAGAAGCCACTCTTTAATGCGAGAGCGAGAAAAATCGGTAAATAGTTCAGCGACAGCTTGGTCTAAACGTTGACCTAACTGGCTGCTTTTTACTGTGTCTGTTAATGTGATCTGCTGAGCCATATCGAACTTTTTTAAAAACCGTGAGACTAATACCCATTAGTATGGATAAAATAGAATAATTGCATCATTGTATCTGTTACTGGTTAGAAAGTAACGGAAGCTTACGAAATATTTAATTCAAGGAATCGACGCCTGACATGAAACACCTTACTTTATCGGGTCTATTAGCCGTATCACTCTTGGTTGGTTGTTCAAGTAGTGAAGAGATAGTGCCAGATGTACCACCATCGGTTCTCTACTCTGACGCTCAAGAATCACTGCAGAGCGGTAGCTGGCTTTCAGCAATAGAAAAGCTAGAAGCCCTAGACTCACGTTACCCATTCGGCGCCTATTCTGAGCAAGTACAGCTCGATCTGATTTACGCTTACTACAAAAATGATGACTTGGCACTTGGCCTCGCTACCATTTCACGTTTCCTACGTTTGAACCCAACGCATGAGAAACAAGACTGGGTTCTTTACATGCGCGGCTTAACGCACATGGCGCAAGACCGAAACTTCATGCACGATATTTTTAATATCGACCGTAGTGACCGAGATCCTGAACCAGTGAAACTTGCGTTTGCTGACTTCAAGCGACTACTCGAACGTTTCCCTAGTAGCCCTTATGCTGAAGATGCACAAAAACGCATGTTCGCACTTAAGAACCGCCTAGCAGAGTATGACTTAGCAACCGCTGATTTCTACCTACGCCGCGAAGCTTGGATTGCTGCGATCAACAGAACGCAAGAGCTGCAAAAAACTTACCCAGACACCATTGCTGCGCGTAAGTCTTTAGATATCCAGCTAAAAGCTTATCAACAACTCGGCCTAGATGACGCTGTGTTAAGAACAGAAAAGTTGATTGAGTTAAACCCACTACCTTAATCAAACCTCTTACATCTCAATCCTAAAAGCGCGCTAATTTACTAGCGCGCTTTTTTTCATCTACATATCGCAAACTTGATGGATCGCATAATACACGGTATCTTCAAAAGATAACTTTTAACAAAACATCAACATGGAGTGTGGATGTGAGTAGGTTGTTATTATTTATCTGGATATCGCTATTTAGCCACTTATCCTACGCATTAGAACTGTCTCCATTAAGCAATAAGCCTTACATGGGTGACTTGGATGTGCTCAAAACCAAAGGAACGGTTAGAGTGCTAGTGTCTGCCGATCTTGGTTTCTATTACATCGAGGATGGCAAGCCAAAAGGCATCGTGGCAGAAATGCTCTACCACTTTGAGAAAAGCCTTCGTAAGAAACATCCCTATCTCAATGTTCAAATCATCCCCGTGCAACGAGATGATCTACTTCCCTCTTTAGAGTCTGGCTATGGTGATGTCGCTGTCGCTAACCTAACGATCACCGATAAACGATTACAAACCATCGATTTTTCGGATCCGATGATTAAAGATGGTAAAGAACTCATTATCACAGGGAAAAAGGCCGAACCTATCACCGAAATCAAGCAATTGAGTGGCAAAGAGGTGTGGATACGAGCAAGCTCGAGTTACTTCGAGAGTGTACAAAGAGTTAATAAGGAGCTTAACGAGCTAGGTTTACCACCACTGCATGTCCACTTTATCGAGGAGTCATTACAAGACTACGAGCTGATAGAACTGGTTAACCAAGGTTATATACAAGGCACAATTCTGGATAACCATAAAGCCAAGCTCTGGATCGATGTAATGGAAAACATTCAAGTCCATAACGACTTACCTTTACGAGAAAATGGTCGTATTGCTTGGGCTTTAAGAAAAGACAGCCCTCAACTGAAGAAAGAGATAAACAAATACGTCAAGACCGCACGAACAGGCACCCTGCTTGGGAATGTCATCTACCAGAAATACATCGACAATACTCGCTGGTTAGGCCGAGCACTCAACCCCAATAAAGTAGACCGAGTAGCTAAACTCTCAGATGTCTTTGAAAAGTATTCGAGCAAGTATGAATTTGATCCTTTAATGATGTCAGCTCAAGGTTTCCAAGAATCAGGACTGGATCAGAGCCGGATTTCTCATCGCGGGGCTATTGGTGTGATGCAGGTATTACCGAGTACCGCCAAAGATAAAAACGTCAACATCAAGAACATCCATAAGGTGGATAACAACATCCATGCGGGTGTGAAGTATATGCGCTTTATCAAAGACCGATATTTTGACGACCCGGCAATATCACACGACAATCAAATCTACTTTACCTTGGCTTCTTACAACGCTGGTCCTGCTAAGATCAGAAAGATGAGGAGCATTGCCAAGCAGAAAGGTTACAACCCAAACATCTGGTTTAAAAACGTAGAAATCATCACTCGCAAATACGTGAGTAAAGAACCCGTAACCTATGTTGCCAACATCAATCGTTACTTCGTAATCTATAAACAATTACAAGCTATCAATGCTATCCGAGAGGACGGCACAGCGAGATTACTGAACACTAACGACTAGGATCGCCTCCATCCCAGAGCTGGGGAGCCAAAGGTATTAGGTAAAGCTAAAAAACACAAAAGCCGCATAAGAATACTTATGCGGCTTTTGTTTATCTAATTCTGAAGAAGCTTATGTAGCGACCTATATTACAAGACCTATATCACAAAACACTATTGAGTAAATTTCAATCAAGCACTTTCCATAGGCTGTAGGACGCCCCTAAAAACTGATTTAATTTTTAGCGAAGCCTTGCCTCCAAGTTATCGTTTTTCATAAGGATAACAAGCATTTTTCGCCAAAAAGATACTAAGACTTGCGTAAGATCACATTTGATTTTAATGCTTATCCCACCCAACCAAAACAAGATCTAGATCACATTCTTTATTCCTAAAAGTCGTAATCTGAAGTTAACCCATGAGGGATACAACAGAGGAAAACTTCTATGAAAATGAACATCACTGGTAAAAACATCGACATTACCTCTGCAATCCGTGATCACATAGAAAGCAAATTTAAAAAGCTAGATAAATGGCAAGTAGACATCATTGGCTGCCAAGCGAGCTTTAGCGAAGAACCAAACAAGAAGAAGAAATTTGAAGCGGTACTAACCGTACCAAAAGGCCAACTTGTTGCTTCATCAATCCATGACGACCTCTACGTAGCGATCAACGAAGTAGAACAAAAACTAGAGCGTCAACTCAACAAGCTACGCCATAAACCAGAAGCGCGCCGCGCTGAAAAGCCTGAAATCGAAGAGCTAGAAGCTGAAGTAGAATAAGGAAAGAGAACAGATTAAAAAATAGCGCCTCAGGGCGCTATTTTTTTGCTTGACGCTCGTAGCTCGCTTGCTTATTGTGTTTAAACATTCATAAAACAATCACTTTTTATGCACACTCAATCTTTGTTTATTTTTGACTTCTTTTTTCTTCCGTAAATCGGAGGCTAAGTCGTTTTAGAAAAACAAGTCAAAAACGAACAAGAAGCCTCCCACACTAGGGAGGCTTTTTTATAAGGACACATTTATGACTGACCGCTCAATTTCACTGGATGATATCCGCCTTCGTCTTAATGATTTAGACGACGAACTCCTGAAGTTACTTTCAGAGCGTCGCAAGCTAAGTATCGAAGTCGCTAAAAGCAAAGTAGAGACATCAAAACCAGTTCGTGATGCAGTACGAGAACAACAACTATTAGTTAAGCTGATCAACAACGGCAAAGATAAATACGAACTTGATGCGCAGTACATTACCAAGCTGTTTCACACCATCATCGAAGATTCCGTTTTACTACAACAGTCATACTTACAAAACCTAGCGAACCCGCAAAGCCGTAAACCATTGGCTCGCGTTGCATTCTTAGGTTCTAAGGGATCGTATTCTCACCTTGCGAGCCGCGAATACTTCAGCCGCAAGAATATGGAATTGATTGAGCTGAACTGTAATCACTTCAAAGAAGTCGCATCAACAGTAGAGTCTGGCCATGCCGACTACGGTGTCCTGCCGATTGAGAACACCAGTTCAGGGTCAATTAACGAGGTCTACGACCTGTTACAGCATACGACTCTATACATTGTTGGCGAACTTTCTCAACCGATTGAGCACTGCCTTGTTGCTAAAAGTGATATCCGTTTAGAAGACATCAAAACACTCTACTCGCACCCACAACCTCATCAACAATGCAGTGAGTTCTTGAGCCGCCTTAAGGGTGTCAACCTTGAGTCTTGCGCAAGCACCGCTGATGCAATGAAAAAAGTTAAAGAATTGGGTGGTAATGACGTAGCTGCTATTGGTAATGCATCGAGCGGTAAGCTTTATGGACTACAGCCAATCCAGAGCAATATTGCAAACCAAACAGAGAACCACACTCGTTTCATCGTTGTGGCGCGTAAGCCTGTTGAAGTATCGACTCAAATACCAGCGAAAACAACGCTCATCATGTCGACATCTCAAGAGGCGGGTTCTTTGGTAGAAACACTACTGATCCTGCAACGCTTAGGCATCAACATGACTAAGCTAGAATCTCGTCCTATCATGGGTAACCCTTGGGAAGAGATGTTCTATGTCGATTTAGAGGCGCATCTGGATTCAGATAATATGCAACAAGCGATAACGGAACTAACAGCCATTACTCGCCACCTTAAGGTGTTGGGTTGCTACCCAAGTGAGAACATCAAAGCGACTCAAGTTAAGTTGTCATAGCTGAAAGTGAGTATCAGCTTTTAGCTAACATAAGTATTTGGCCTACAGCAGGCCAAATACTTAAATCACCCTCTAGTCGAGTACTATTCTCGCTAAGAAAACTCACCCTAGCATGCCTGAAACACAATTCACTTGTTTCGCACATTCGGCACGCTTACTCTCTCCACTACTTGAGCCTTTCTAACAAAAACTCATTAGTGGCTTTTTTTATCAATAAAGACAAAACCTTACCCCCTTCACAGGAAATCATCGAACTACGTATAATTAATAGCGAGTAAGCATTAAGTAACATAAACTTATGCGCTTAATTTATAAATAGTGTTGTCATTAACTATGAAGCTAAGTACTAAAATCTTACTACTAATAGCCCCTGTGATACTGATCAGTACCGCGGCTTCTAGCTATATTATTTATTCGACGCAAAAAAGCAGTTTCATCAAACGCGAAGACAACGCACTTCAACTGAACATGGAAAAACTAGCCGGATACTTTCGCCAATCTCGTTCGTTCCTCAATAGCTACTCTTACACCTTGACCCAGAGTGATATGGTGAAGCGTTATTTTCTCACTGATCAAAATCTATCTCGCGATCTTGAACTGGTCAGTAATCTTCGAGAAGCCATTCATTTCCTGCAAGATGACGATGAAAGCTATACAGGTTTAGCGCTTCTTAATGGTGATCGAAAACTGCGTTATTACGCGGATAATAGCAATGACTCACGCACTCAGATTGACAGTAAGATATTGGAGTATGTTGACCTGCACTATCAAGACACCTTAGCAACATCGAGTACCAACTATATTCAAAACTCCCAAGGCGAAGGGATGTTGGTTCACTATGACAAGGTAGATAGAAAAGCGATTTTCCCAACCGTTAACAATCAACCCGACGATGTGTTCTTTGTTGTTGTCTCTGTCTCTCTCGACAAATTTAATGCGCTGAGAAAACAGATAGAGTTCGACTACCAAACCAGTTTATTCTTCACATCCATAGCGGTTTCTTTGGAAAATGATGTCACCCACTCAGTCAAGCTTGCTCCAGAACTGTACGCCACGGTCGATCCGGCGCAATTCCTATTAGAAAACAAGCTCGATTCAATTTGGAACAAGCTGAGTTTGTCGTTTGCCCTGTCTGCGTTTGTGACTGTCGCTCTGCTACTCATGCTTCTGTCTCGCACTGTGATTACTCCAATAACACGGCTCGATCGACAGCTACAGCAAGTCGAAAAAAAACAACGTAAGAACATTGAACGCTTAGGCACTCGTGATGAACTTGGCCGCTTATCACAGCGTTTTTATGACATGTACCAAGAGCTAGACAACACCTACCAGCAAACCAAGCTCTTGGCCGAAAATGATCAGTTAACCCAAATAGCCAATAGGCATCAGTTTCAAACCTTCGTTCAGCAATCGTTGCCAAAACCGAGTTCGAATACCGAAACCTGGGTTCTCTATTTTGACTTGGACAACTTCAAGTTTGTGAACGACAAATACGGGCATCAAATCGGCGACTCGATTCTGGTTTCTTTTGCTCAGCGTATTTCAGATATTTGTCGTCATTATAAAGAGGAATTCGACGCTCATTGTATGCCAGCCCGACTTTCTGGAGACGAGTTCGTTGTCTACATTAACGCTCCTAGTCACCGAGGAAATGTCGCGCATCGATTCTCGAACGATTTGCTCACTCCACTGCAAAAAGGCTTTGTCACCGAATCAGGCAGCTTTCCGATCACGGTCAGTATTGGTATTGCGACCTACCCTAATGATGGCAACTCAATCGAGAAGCTTCTGTCCAACGCGGATACCGCGATGTACCAAGCCAAGCGTGCCGGTAAAAACCAATTTGCTGACTATTCAAGAGATTTAGACAAAGTAATTCAACGCCAAGCAAACATCGAGCGAGCACTCAGAGACAAGAACTTTGATGACGAATTTAGACTCGTCTATATGCCCTATATGGATTCAACCGGAGCCCATATTATTGGTGTTGAGGTTTTATTGCGCTGGGATTCGAAACAACTTGGTTTAGTTCCACCTGATGAGTTCATTCCAATAGCCGAACAAACCGGGCTGTTTGAACATGTTGACCGCTGGGTAATACAGAATGCGTTTGCTTCATTCCATCGACTTCAGGCTCAATTTGATCACTCAATTCAATTGTCGATCAACCTATCTTCTGCTGGCATTGAAACCACTCATCTTGCGGGTTTCATTAAAGAACACGCGGAGTTAAATCGAATTCCACCAAGCCTAATCGATTTTGAAATCACTGAAACCTTTTACTCAAATTCAGAAGGTTTTCCATTGCTGAACGAACTGGCATGCATGGGCTATCGACTTGCGATTGATGATTTTGGTTCCGGTTACACCTCTATCACTCAACTGGTGCAGTATCCAACTCAGAAAATTAAATTGGATAAAGCGTTTTTGGATACCTTGATTGAGACCAATAACCAGAACATCGTAAAACCGGTTATCGGGTTGTGTCATGCTCAAGGGAAAAAGGTCACCGCCGAAGGGATTGAAACTCAGGGCATGCACCAGTGGTTACAGGATGCACAGTGCGATATGCTGCAAGGCTATTACTTTGGTAAACCCATGCCACTAGAAGAATTGAGTGACTGGTACCGACAACATCAACTCAATCTAATCGACAACAAAAAGAATCCGACACATGAAATCTGTAATCATCGCATCGCTGAACCCAGCTAAAATCAACGCCGTTAAAAGTGCGTTCTTATCTGCTTTTCCTGATACTGAATTTGATTTCCAAGGCATCAGCGTTCCTAGTGGTGTCGCCGATCAACCGATGAGCAATGATGAAACCTATCAAGGTGCCGTGAATCGAGTTCACAACGCAACTCAAGCTCAGCCTGATGCAGACTTCTATGTTGGTCTAGAAGCGGGAATAGAAACAAACGTCACCTTTGCCTGGATGGTGATCGAAACGAATGGCCAACGTGGCGAGTCTCGTTCAGCAAGTCTGATGCTGCCACCAGCCGTGCTTGAGAAACTAGAGCATGCAAACGAGTTAGGGGATGTGATGGATGAAGTGTTTGGTACCGACAATATCAAACAGAAAGGTGGTGCCATTGGCCTACTGACACATAACCAATTGTCACGCAGTTCGGTCTATCATCAAGCTTTAATTTTGGCTCTGATCCCATTTGTGAATCCTGAACACTTTCCTATTTAGTATTTGAGGCTTCCTTAAACTTCAAAAGATTCCAAGAACAATCTTCAGAAACAAAAAACGCTAACATCCAGTTAGCGTTTTTTATCGAATTCGTATTCATACTATCGCGTGATAGCTTAATTCCATTATTACTTTAGCAATAGGTCGGCGATCACGACTTTCTCTTGCTCAGATTTGGCCTTTAGCTCATTTGAGCCTCTGGTTATCGTCGCTACGCCTACGCCCAGCATTTGACTCACCTGTCGTTGAGACATATCGCCTTTCATCAGCTCACAGAAGATATTAATTCGAGCAACCAGAGCATCTCGCTCGTCTGGTGTCATCATCATAGTCAACAACAGCTCGTGCTGATCTTTTTCGACAGCCGTCTTTACCAAGTCCATCAGTTGTTGCCAATTATCATATTCAGGTTGTGATGCCATATCTCTACACTTACTTTTAAATTCTGACTTTAAAGAGTCGCTTAACGATTGAAAGCGTTTAACACTTTATACCGAAACACTTGATGCGATCCAATGTAAAAAGGCAGTAAGTGGAAATGGTTAGCACTCACTGCCTTTATTCTTACTCAGTTTCGGGCCAAATGCCGAAGGCTTAGTATTTCGTTTTTGCCTCATGGGGCGCTAAAAACGTCCCTTTCTCACCCAAGATATCTCGATAGTAGGTCTCAAACATCAAGATATTCTGAACGTAGCCACGTGTCTCTTTGAATGGGATCATTTCGATAAATGCAAAGGCATCGAGCTTTTCATCGCTGCGTGAACGCCACTGTTTCACACGGCTAGGTCCAGCATTATAAGCCGCAAACGCAAAGATACGGTTGTCATCATATTGAGCGAGTAAACCATCTAAGTAGTGACTGCCAATCTCAATGTTTTTGCCGACATCATAAAGATCATCGCTGCCCTGATACTTAATCTTATGTTTGTTCGCTGTGTATTGCGCCGTCTTGGGCATAATTTGCATAATGCCACGCGCGCCAACTGGAGAGCGAGCTTCTGAATCCATCGCACTCTCTTGTCTTGCTAAAGACATCAAAGTGATTGGATCGAGATCGTGCTTTTCAGCGTAGAAGTTAAACCACCACTTATGAGCAACAGGGAAGCGCAGCGCAATGTTATCCCACATCTTCGCAGAGATACTCGCTGTTACGGTAAAGTGATTCCAACGCTGTGTCGCAGCGTAAGCGGCAAGCATCTCTTTTTGCTCTTTATCTGCATTGGTCAGTAACCAGCGCCATTCACTTTTCGCTGCCGCAATTTTGTCTCGGTCAATCAGTTCACCAATACGCACCAAAGAGGTGTCGAATGGCTTCACTGTTTCAGCATTGTATTTAAGTGTCGATGTTGGATATTGAACTGGCTTACCTAACTGCTTAGCCGCAGCCACACTGTAGAAATTACGCTGACCCAAGATATCTGACAGTCGCTTATTGCCTTTGTCAGTATCGCCCGTCGCGATTTCAGCTCTGCCCTGCCAATATTGCCAACGAAGCGAAGCCTGATGTTTATCATCCAAGCGCGCTATCCACTCTTTCAAACCCGTCCAATCGGCATGTTGAATTGCTAAGCGAGCACGTCGTTCCAGCAGAACTTGCTTTGATGAACTCGCGATCATTTTGTCGCGCCACACCATTAACTCTTCAGAGTCGGTGTTGATCAGACGAAACGTTAGGTAATCAGCGAGCTCTTGAGATTTCTCTTTCGAAAACTTCTGAGCCTTGATGACATCATCAAACACCTTTTGAGCACTGCTTGATGATTTCCTTGCTAGCTTCTCGAAAGCAAACTCGGTTTGAGCTTGGTAGAATTCATTCGCTGGATGTTTTTTAGCAAACGCGAGTACATTTTCAGGCTTGTTGTACAACGCCTTCATCTGCTTCGCTTGAGCAATTGACTCATCATGATCCAATTGCTTAATCAGATAGCTCATTAACTTACCGTTACGGCCCTCGAACGCTAGCAGCATTCTATCCAGAATCAGCTCATCAGTTCTTAGCCCAGCTTGATCCCAGCTTTTAAATAAAGGGTCACAAGCGTCATCAACACCACTACCACTCAACCAAAGTTGTTTAGCTCCTTTAAAGGCAAGCTCTTGGTTACCTTGCTCGTAATGCGCTCGATAATAAATACATTGGTATTTTTCACCGACAGGCTCTTTGGTTTGAAACTCAAGGATCGTCTTCCACTGTTTTTGAGAAGCCAATGAATCCAAATAAGGTGCGCGCATTCGATTGGAGAAAGGCAATGCCTTGTTCTCTTCAATGAAAGCATCGACCTCAGCAGGTGTGCGATCACCTAAGCCAATCAGAAAGGCCCGATAATCGGTGTAAGGTGTTAAAGGGTATGTTTGAATTTTGTTACGCAGCGCGGAGTAAGCTTTTAGATCACGGCTGTCTAAAACCTCTTGCGCTTTATCATAAACGTCACGCTGCATTTCAAGCTCGGATGCATTGCTAGCCATAGCGACCGGAGCCAGTGAAACCGAAGACAAAATTGCCGATGCAGCCACAGCAATTTTCGTATTACCAATGCGGAAAAACATTCGCTCTTTCCTTAGTGCGTGTATGAATACGTGAAGTCTATTTACGCCCGACATCACATCAAATGTAAAGGGTTTGAGTGTAAATATTATTAATATTTAACACTTCGCCTCAGAAGCCCATTAAATATAGTTTTAATGACCAATGTGACAATAATAGGTAAGGATTAGTTCAAGAGTGGCTTTTCTGCCCTAGGAGTAACATCTTTGAGGATATTGGTATAAAATAGCAGACAATTTTGAACAATAATTAGGATCGATCGGCAATGGCTGAATACGTATATACCATGTCTCGGGTGAGCAAAACTGTTCCACCTAAGCGTCAAATTCTTAAAGACATTTCTCTTAGCTTTTTTCCTGGCGCTAAAATCGGTGTTTTGGGTCTAAATGGTTCAGGTAAATCTACCCTACTACGTATCATGGCTGGTATTGATACTGATATTGATGGTGAAGCACGTGCACAACAAGGCCTTAAAGTAGGTTATCTACCACAAGAGCCTGTGCTAGACGAATCAAAAACTGTTCGTGAAATCGTAGAAGAAGCGGTTTCTGACGTTGCTGACGCACTTAAGCGTATTGATGCGGTTTACGCAGCTTACGCAGAACCAGATGCAGACTTCGATGCACTGGCAAAAGAGCAAGGCGAACTAGAAGCTCTGATTCAAGCAAAAGACGGTCACAACTTAGAGACTGCTCTAGAGCGTGCTGCTGATGCACTTCGTCTTCCTGAGTGGGATGCGAAAATTGAATTCCTATCAGGTGGTGAGCGTCGTCGTGTTGCTATCTGTCGTCTACTTCTTGAAAAGCCAGACATGCTGCTTCTTGATGAACCAACCAACCACTTGGATGCAGAATCAGTAGCATGGCTTGAGCACTTCCTTGTTGATTACAGTGGTACTGTTGTGGCGATTACCCACGACCGTTACTTCCTAGACAACGCAGCTGGCTGGATTCTAGAACTTGACCGTGGTGAAGGTATCCCATGGGAAGGTAACTACACGTCTTGGCTAGAGCAAAAAGACGAGCGTCTTAAGCAAGAAAAAGCGGGCGAAAGCGCACGTCAAAAGACAATCGAGAAAGAACTTGAATGGGTTCGTCAAAACCCTAAAGGCCGTCAAGCTAAGTCTAAAGCTCGTATGGCTCGTTTTGAAGAACTGACAACTGGCCAATACCAGAAGCGTAACGAAACCAACGAACTGTTCATCCCGCCAGGTGAGCGTCTAGGTGATAAAGTTCTTGAAGTGAACAACCTGACTAAATCGTTTGGTGATCGCGTTCTTATCGACGACCTATCGTTCAGCATGCCTAAGGGCGCAATCGTCGGTATCGTTGGTGCCAACGGTGCAGGTAAATCAACACTATTCAAGATGCTAAGCGGTGCAGAACAGCCAGATTCAGGTACAGTTGAACTAGGCGAAACCGTTAAGCTTGCTTCTGTTGATCAGTTCCGTGACAGCATGGACGACACTAAGACAGTATTCCAAGAGATCTCTGAAGGCGCTGATATCATTAAGATCAACAACTTCGAAATCCCTGCGCGTGCTTACTGTTCTCGTTTCAACTTTAAAGGCAACGACCAACAGAAGATCATCGGTGAGCTTTCTGGTGGTGAACGTAACCGTGTTCACTTAGCGAAACTGCTAAAAGCGGGCGGTAACGTACTGCTACTCGATGAGCCTACCAACGACCTTGACGTTGAAACGCTACGTGCTCTTGAAGAAGCACTGCTTGAATTCCCGGGCTGTGCAATGGTTATCTCGCATGACCGTTGGTTCCTTGACCGTATTGCGACCCATATCTTAGACTACCGTGATGAAGGTCAAGTTAACTTCTACGAAGGTAACTATACTGAGTACACTGAGTGGCTTAAGCAGACTCTAGGCGCACAAGCGGCAGAGCCACACCGTATCAAGTACAAGCGTATAGCTAAGTAAATAAGCTTGTATTTTGAACAAAGGCCGCGATAATAGCGGCCTTTGATATATCTGGCTTACGTGTAATGCATCGATATAGAGAGATTACTTATGGTTGAAAGACGTCAATTTTCACGAGTTATTTATCAAGTCCCGACTGAGATCTCACAAGGACAAGTAAAGGTATCAGGCTCAGTGCAAGACTTATCACTCCATGGTTTACTCATTCAATGCAATGAATCAAAACAACTTAGCCATGATGTCCCTGTTCAAGTGAGCTTTAAACTCGAAAACAGTGATATCAATATTCAGTTAGAAGCAACGATAGTCTCTACCATCAATACCTCAATGCGTTTACGCATAGAGCATTTAGATATTGATAGTATCAGCCACCTTAAGCGCCTTGTTGAGCTTAATGTTGGTGACGATGACCTGCTTTATAGAGAGATTGAACACCTTACCAACTTAGGTAAGGAATAATATCTCCATTACCCTTTTTCTATTAGAAGCATTTAGTTAATACAGAACCATGTCTAAAAAAGTGTCCATTACTATTCCCTCTAGTCAGGGGGAACAGACGTTTTACTTCGGTCGAAAAGCCGTACTCTTATGCATGACAACCCTGCTCTCAGTACCGATGTTGATTGGTGGTGCAACCTACATGCACCTTGAGAGTAAAAACAAGCTAGCTGCACAAGCCGGTGATGCACAACAGTTAATTGAAACTCTGATTGTTGAAAAAGAGCAGACCGAGTTCTTATACGCGGAACAAGTTGAAACCAACCACAACCTATCTCAAGCCTTAACTGAGAAAGAAGGTACAATTCAATTACTGGGTAAGCGTGTATTCGATGTGGAATCCGTTCTAGGCCTGGCTGATGAAGAGTTACACACCGATGAGGTTTCACTAGAAGACCGTATTGATGCTGCAGCCGTCGATTCCGCGGTAAGAGCTACCATGTTCCGCTTAATTCCTAATGATAGTCCGATGGCTTATCAACGCATCTCGTCTTCATACGGTCGCCGTACTAACCCAATTACAGGCAAACGCCACAACCATACTGGTATCGACCTTACTTGTAAGCGTGGTGAAGATATCTTAGCACCGGCAGATGGTGTGATTGAAACCGTACGCCCAAGCAAGAAAGGCTTTGGTAACTTTATCACCATGCGCCATTCATTTGGCTTCATGAGCTCTTACGCGCATCTGCAAAAATTCAAAGTTCGCAGCGGTCAGTTTGTCAGTAAAGGTGATGTGATTGCGAGCTGTGGTAACTCAGGTAACTCAACTGGGCCACATCTGCATTATGAAGTACGCTTCCTTGGTCGCTCATTGAACCCTCAATACTTGATGGATTGGACACCAGAAAACTTCAATTACGTGTTTGAGAAAGAGAAAAAGGTGAAATGGGGCCCACTCGTTCAGCTGATTGATAACGTGGTTCGCTTGCAGATCAACCTAACTAACGTGCCTTACATCAGTTCAACTATCGACACAGTATCCAGCGATGATAACCGAGTATCGAACGAGAATAACAAAGAGCCTATCGTGACTAACTAGGTTTGTTCGTTTGGCCCATGATGATCCAAATGCATTTCGCCTACTATAGGCCAGATGCAATATCGGCATTCAACACAAACAAAAAGAGCGACCAAATGGTCGCTCTTTTTTATTTTTCAAACCACACTATTAACCGCGATGAATCGAGTCATGTGCTTGTTTTAACAGGCTTTGGCTCTCTTGTAAAAATTGTTGTGAGTAGTCACCAAACCAATCACTCACTTGGTTGAAGCTCTCAACAAACTTAGCCTTATCTTTACCATCTAGAATTTCTAACGCTTCTCCGAAACAGCTATGGAAGCGTCGAATCATCTCAATATTCTCATCCGAAGAAAGAATGATATCGCCGTACAAGTTCGGGTCTTGAGCAAACAGACGACCAACCATCGCAATCTCAAGTCGGTAGATTGGCGAGCTTAGTTTCAGAAGTTGATCAATGTTCGGGTTCTCTTTACTCAGGTGCAAGCCGTAAGCAAAAGAGGTGAAGTGACGAAGTGCTTGAATCAAGGTCATGCCGTGATCGTGTTCAGCTGCATCCATCTGGCAAAGGCTCGCGCCCCAAATACCAAATTGATTCAGTAGCCATTGGTAACTTTCAGAACCACGACCATCACTGTAAACAATCACCTGCTTAGCAAGGCTAGGAACATCAGGGCCAAACATTGGGTGCAATCCAACTACTGGGCCTTGATGCATGTTCATCATTGCTTGTAGAGGTTTAGATTTAATTGACGTCAAATCACATAGAATACAATCGCTTGGTAGATTACCTAGCTTCGCAATCACACCTTCCGTTAGGTGAATTGGAACCGTAACAACCACAAGCCCAGCATTATCTAAGATTTCGTCGGCCTTATCCCAATCTTGGCTGCCAAGGATTTTTACTTCGTAGCCAGACAGTTTGAACATACGACCAAACAAGCCACCAAGTTGACCATTACCACCAACGATAACCACTGAACGTAACTCTGGGTTAAGACACTTAAAGCCAGAATCTTTCTCGCTGGCATAAGACTCACGCATAGTACGACGCAAAATATCTTCGATTAACTGTGGTGGAACCCCTATTTTCTCAGCTTCTTGACGACGAGATGCCAGCATCGCAGCTTCACGCTCTGGTACATAAATAGGTAAACCATGTTCACTTTTTACTTCGCCTACTTTCTCTACTAGAGCAAGGCGTTGAGCCAGTAAATCCAACATTTGTTTATCGACAGCATCGATTTGGTCGCGTAATTCGTTCAGTTCAACGGCCATTTTATTCCTTACTAATCTATAAGCCCGTGCCAATCTATAAGCCCACAATCATGCAGGTTCGCTAGCAACAGATCTTAAAATGCCTCATTAGATGAGGCACTTAAATTTAAACTCTGACTAACCTTTCAAGCGGTTCTCTAAGAACGGGACTAATTCCGTATGTGCATGTTTTAATAGTGCCTCAGTTGAATCCCAATTGATACACGCGTCGGTAATAGAAACGCCGTATTTCATCTCATTGAGAGGTATATCCGAAGATTGGTTTCCTTCGTTAATATGGCTTTCAATCATCAGGCCGATAATCGACTTGTTGCCTTCACGAATTTGGTGAATCACATCTTCTGCAACTAAAGGTTGGCGACGGAAATCTTTACGAGAGTTCGCGTGGCTACAGTCGACCATTAGCGCTGCCTCTAAACCAGATTTACCCAGCTCTTGCTCACATTCGTGTACCGATACTGAATCGTAGTTCGTCTGCTTACCGCCACGTAAAATCACGTGACCATTTGGGTTACCTTGCGTTGTTAGTAGTGCAACCTGACCTTCGCGGCTGATACCCATGAAACGGTGGCTAGAAGAAGCCGCCTGCATTGCGTTGATTGCAGTGCCTAGGTTGCCATCGGTGCCGTTTTTAAAACCGATTGGCATTGAAAGACCACTTGCCATCTCACGGTGAGTTTGAGATTCAGTCGTACGAGCGCCAATAGCCGCCCAGCTGAAGGTATCTGCTAGGTATTGCGGGCTAATTGGGTCTAATGCTTCAGTCGCTAGTGGGATTTCCATCTCAGCGAGTTCAACAAGTAGTTCACGACCAACATGCAGACCATGCTCAATATCGAAAGTGCCGTCTAGATGTGGGTCATTGATCAAACCTTTCCAACCGACAGTGGTACGAGGTTTCTCAAAGTAAACACGCATAACAATATACAGTTGATCGCTAAGTTGCTCAGATAAGGCTTTTAGGCGTTTCGCGTACTCTTTCGCAGCTTCAATGTCATGGATAGAACATGGGCCACATACAACAAGCATGCGATGATCTTTCTTATGAATGATGTTTGCGATAGTTTGACGAGACTCTTGAATGAAACGACGAGCATTATCACTCAAAGGCAGTTTTGCTTTTAACTCCTCAGGAGTAATCAGTACCTGTTCGTCGATGATATTGACATTGCTTAATTCACTTTTCTGCATAACTCAACCTGTATATTTATTTTTACACCCAACATTTCCGTTTGGGTTAACAATCTTTAAAAACACAATAACAGCTAAAAAAACGATTGCAAGTGTAAACAATAAAAAACATTAAGTGTAAATTTTATTTTACACATTATATTTGACTCACTCTAAGAGATAAATAGGTTTAAACCACGGATCACACATACAAAAAAGGCGATATTTATCATATCGCCTTATCTAAAATTATAATGTGTTTATTTATCACTCACTGCCTAGCATTCGCTTAATCGTCTCTGAGGTCTTTTTCCACCTAGCATCCGAGTGAAGTGTCGACAAATCAAAGCTGTGTTTTTTAAGCAATGAGTTGGCTAAAGGCACCTCTTGAATCGCTAAGTGATCCAGAGCTTCAATTTGTGCATCTCGTTTATTACACATCAACACCATGTCACAACCTGCATTCAAGGCCGCTTTCGCTCTGTCGGCTGGTCCGCCCATAATGGCAGCGCCTTCCATCGTTAAATCGTCAGAGAATACCAAGCCTTTAAACCCAAGCTGCTGCTTCAATACTTTCTGTAGCCAATACTGTGAACCACTCGCAGGTTGATCATCATAGTGAGAGAAAACCACGTGAGCTGGCATCATGGCATCCAATATTCCAGCTTCAATTTGCGCCTTGAAGATTGCCATATCGGTTTCGAAGATGTCGTCTCTAGGGTCATATGGCGTCTCTAAGTGTGAGTCAGCAATCACGCCACCATGTCCAGGGAAGTGCTTGCCTGTCGTCGCCATGCCAACCGACTTCATGCCTTTGATGAAAGCGCTGCTATGACGAACAATGGTATCAATATCTTCACCAAACGCTCGGCTACCAATCGCTTTACACTCGTGGCCTTTGTCTAATACTGGCGCAAAGCTCAGATCGATATCATGGGCAATCAATTCTGCCGCCATCAACCAACCCGCTTGTTCTGCTAACTGTTCGCCATTATTCTTAGTCGCGAATTCTTGAGCAGCTGGGATAATTGAAAAGCCATCGCGGAAGCGCTGAACTCGGCCACCTTCTTGATCGACACCAATCAAAATAGGACGTTTCGCTACCTTGCGAATTTCTTTGTTTAACGCCGATAACTGTTTGCTATCGTGGTAGTTTCGAGCAAATAAGATGAGACCACCAACAGTTGGGTGCTCTAAAATTTCTTTGTCTTCCGCAGTCAGTTCGTAGCCTGCAACATCAACCCACAACGGTCCCATATTTATCCCTTATTAAACCTAATTTCATAAACTTCCCGAGGTTATTCTCTTTAAATTTGCTTTACAATGTTTTTAAACCAATCTGTGGAAGACTTTAAGAATGCAGTGCAAGAGCTTAGGAATGGATCATAAAGAACTGTATATCGGTGTGATGTCAGGGACGAGTATGGACGGTGTTGATACTGCCTTAGTGTCGATTGAAGATACGCGCATCACATTGCTTGCTCATGATGAGTTCCCAATGCCTGATGATCTCAAAGCGCGTCTACTTGAAGTCTGTATTGGTCAGAAAACCGATTTGATTGCCATTGGCGAACTCGACCACCAGCTTGGCCATCTGTTTGCTGATGCGGTTCTGCAACTTCTCGAAAAGTCAGGCACACCAGCACCTTCTGTAACTGCGATAGGTAATCATGGTCAAACAGTGTTCCACCAGCCAACAGGCGATTCGCCATTTACCATGCAGTTGGGTGATGCCAACATCATTGCCGCTAAAACACAGATTCAAACGGTTGCCGATTTTCGACGTAAAGACATGGCATTAGGCGGACAAGGTGCGCCATTAGTCCCCGCCTTCCACCATACGATTTTCCACCCGCAAGACAGCTCGGTTGTGGTGTTGAATATTGGTGGTATCTCGAATATTTCAGTGCTGCGCCCTAATCAGCCAACGCTTGGTTATGATACAGGTCCGGGCAATATGTTGATGGACGCTTGGGTTGATAAACACACGGGTGAGAAGTTTGACCGTGATGCGCAATTTGCGCTTAAAGGTCAACTCAATCAAGCTTTACTCGAACAGTTGTTAAATGAGTCTTATCTATCTCAAATGCCACCGAAAAGTACTGGTAGAGAACTATTCAACCTACCTTGGCTAGAGCAACAATTAACAGAATTTAAAGATCTTGCAGTAGAAGATGTTCAGCGCACGCTTTGTGAATACACCGCATTGACGATAGCCAATGAAGTGGAGACTTATCGCTTGGGTAACCAGCCTGCACTGTATGTGTGTGGCGGTGGTACAAGAAACCCATTGTTGATGAAGAGACTGTCTGAATTGCTTCCAAGTTGGGAGGTTGACTCAACCACCAGTAAAGGCGTGGATGCCGATTACATGGAAGCAATGGCCTTTGCGTGGCTTGCTCAGCGTCATGTTCATAAACTGCCAAGCAATTTACCAGAAGTGACTGGCGCAAGCAGAGCGGCCTCTCTAGGCGTTCTCTATCGAGCTGACTAAACAACTTTAGAACCATAATTTTAGAATCACCATTTAAGGATCATTATGAGTAACGACGCTCTCATATCAGCGCTCTCGCACCTCGTTTCGGAGGGGAGAAACCCTGACACTATGGATATTGATCTGCTCACCTCTCTCGAAGTGGTTGAAAAGATTAACCAACAAGACAAACAAGTCCCACTGGCGATTGAATCGGAACTGCCACAGATCGCGAAAGCGGTCGATAAAATTGCTCATGCCTTTCAAAACGGTGGTCGACTGATTTATATGGGCGCAGGCACCAGTGGTCGATTGGGTGTTTTAGATGCATCAGAATGCCCTCCGACTTTCGGTGTTTCAGACAAAATGGTTATCGGCTTAATCGCTGGCGGACCAGAAGCGATTTTAAAAGCCAAAGAGGGAGCGGAAGATTCGCTGACTCTCGGTATTGAAGACCTGAAAGCCATTCAATTTACAGAAAATGATGTCGTGGTAGGTATTGCAGCGAGCGGGCGCACACCTTACGTGATTGGTGCACTCAATTATGCCAATCAGCTTGGCGCAGTAACGGTTGCATTGTCTTGTAACCCTGATTCTCCAATTGCTGAAATCGCTCAAATCGCAATTAGCCCGGTGGTTGGCCCAGAAGCATTGACTGGTTCAACACGACTCAAATCAGGTACAGCACAAAAGCTGGTGCTTAATATGCTGACCACAGCCAGCATGATTCGCATTGGTAAGAGCTACCAAAATCTGATGGTCGACGTAAAAGCGACCAATGAAAAGTTGGTTGCTCGCGCTGCTCGTATCGTTATCCAAGCAACGGAGTGCGACAAAGCACTGGCAGTGTCGACACTTAAAGCGACTGATTACGATGTGAAGTTATCTATTTTGATGATTCTAACAGGGCTAGATTTAGAGTTAGCCAAGGCTCAGCTTGATAAGCAAAATGGCTTCTTGAGAAAAGCCGTCGAGAATAATCAGTAATCTTAATTTGGCTTGTAGCTTCTCATTTAGACAGCTACTTCAACGACATACAAAAAGACCAGCACACACGCGGTACTGGTCTTTTTTTAGTTTTAATTTTTTATGGCTAGCTTGGGCTTAATAGTCGTTTGAGAACTCGTCCCAGCCGCGTTGCCATTCCATACGGAAACGTTGAGCGTCTTCCGTACCAGAACACACGCCTTCATACACCTGACCAGATAAACCAATCTGATAAGCATGGTTCGGATTACAATATTCAGTCACACCTAGGTGATAACCTTCTGTGTAACTCGCTTGATCGACTGCGCCAAGCTCAGTCATCTCTGAATACGAACGCTGAGTGTGGCCTTTGATACCATCACGATAGCCAATCTCTTGCCAATTGCCTTCAGCTGCTAAATCTTGAACATTGGCGCTGCATCCTGCAAGGCTAAATGCCACGGCGAATAGTACGATTATTTTTTTCATTTCAATCCTTTATATTGTTACTTCACCACTTTCTGACGAAGCGCTGCCTTTGTGGTGATTCTCCGCTGAACGCCTATCGATGTCCACTTATTGTCTAATGTTCGCCACTTTAGGTTCATTCCGACCACTCAGAATCAATAGTCGCCGTTAAGCCAACTCAAACAACCTCTCTATAGAGCTAATAGGCCTCTCGATAGAAATATCGGCCACTCAGCACAGTGAACAAACCACTAAATCAGTTATAACACCGCTAAATTGGCTATTCGACCACTCACTCTCGTAGCGGAAGTTTCTTCTCATCGACTCCTTTAATATACACCCTGACTTAATTAATACATTCAGGGATAACAAATTATGATGTGGTTTCTTACCTGTGTCGCAGCACTCATTGGTGGCTACTTTATTTACGGTACCTTTATCGAGAAGATTTTCGGTATCAATGAAAAACGCCAAACACCTGCTCACACTAAGCAAGATGGCGTGGACTACGTTCCAATGTCGACACCAAAGGTTTACCTAGTTCAGCTGCTTAACATCGCAGGTGTAGGTCCAATCTTCGGCCCTATCATGGGTGCCCTTTATGGTCCAGCAGCAATGCTTTGGATCGTTCTAGGTTGTATCTTCGCAGGTGCAGTACACGACTACTTCTCAGGTATGTTATCTATCCGTAATGGCGGAGCTTCGGTTCCAACCATCACTGGACGTTACCTAGGCAATGGCGCAAAACACTTTATGAACATCTTTGCCATTGTTCTACTGCTTCTTGTTGGTGTGGTATTCGTATCTGCTCCAGCAGGTATGATCACTAACCTAGTGAACGACCAAACTGATTTCGCGATGTCTGCAACTACGATGGTTGTTATCATCTTTGCTTACTACATCATCGCAACGATTGTCCCTGTCGATAAAATCATTGGTCGCTTCTACCCATTGTTCGGTGCACTGCTTATCTTTATGTCTGTTGGCCTAATCACTGCGATTGGTCTATCTGACGAGCACCAAATCATGGGTGGCTTCGAGATGAAAGACATGTTCACCAACATGAACCCTAACGATCTACCACTTTGGCCTGCTCTCTTCATCACTATCGCATGTGGTGCTATCTCTGGCTTCCACGCCACTCAGTCTCCTCTGATGGCGCGTTGTATGGAAAACGAGAAGAACGGTCGCTTCGTATTCTACGGCGCAATGATTGGTGAAGGCATCATCGCTCTAATCTGGTGTGCACTTGCTCTGTCTTTCTTCGGTTCGGTTGAGTCTCTGTCTGACGCAATTGCAAACGGCGGCCCAGGTAACGTAGTATACAGCGCTTCATTTGGTCTACTGGGTGTATTTGGCGGTATCCTTGCTTTCCTTGGCGTGGTTATCCTACCAATCACTTCTGGTGACACAGCGTTCCGTTCAAGCCGTCTTATCCTTGCTGAATACTTCAACATGGAACAGAAAACACTGCGTAACCGTCTACTAATGGCGTTACCACTGTTCGTTATCGGTGGCATCCTGACTCAAGTTGATTTCGGTATCATCTGGCGCTACTTCGGTTTTGCTAACCAATCAACAGCCGTAATGATGCTGTGGACAGCTTCAGCTTACCTACTTCGCCACAACAAACTGCACTGGGTAACAACAGTTCCAGCTATCTTCATGACGTCTGTGTGTATCACATTCATCCTGAACAACAGCCAACTGGGCTTCGGTCTACCAATGCAAATCTCAACCATCATTGGTGTGGTGAGTGCGCTAGGTATTGCGGCTTACGTTATTAAAATTTCAAAAGGCAAAGGCGATATCGACCTAGCTGATGAAGAAGAGAAAGAAGCAAAAGGCGTTACCAAAACAGCCTAGTTCTTTAAGGCTCTTGGGAACAAGAGACCAATCTTCAGAGAAAGAGACAAAAGAACAGCCAAACACAACTTCGCTTGCTCCCGTAATCACTCAGTGATTCGTGGAATCTAAGACTAAAGCCCGTCCACTGTGATGGGCTTTAGTGTTTTCAGGCGTTAGTGCTTTCGACTCTGGGAAGCGAATATAACCTACGAAAACACAAGCAAAGCTACCGTTACCAAGCAATGAGCTTTACACTTAACCAGCGTCTCAATAGGTGAAAATATGGAACTCATTCTCTCTCTGCTGCAACAAACCTGCGTCTACTTAGTGATTGCTTACATGCTGAGTAAAACCCCACTGATTCTCCCTTTGTTGAGCATCTCATCTCGCTTAAGCCATAAGATCAGCTGCTACGTTCTGTTTTCCCTGTTCTGCATTATGGGTACCTATTTCGGACTGCAGATCAATGATGCCATCGCCAACACGCGTGCGATGGGTGCGGTAATGGGAGGTCTGTTTGGCGGCCCTGTCGTTGGCTTTGCCGTCGGCTTTACTGGTGGAATTCACCGTTACTCATTAGGCGGCTTCACAGACTTGGCTTGTGCGATTTCAACCACAGCAGAAGGCTTGATTGGCGGCCTGTTACACGTTTATCTCGTGAGAAAGAACAAAGCCAGCCAACTGTTTAATCCGTTAGTGGTTTTCTCGGTAACCCTGTTTGCAGAGATCATTCAGATGCTGATTCTGCTGGCGGTCGCAAAACCCTTCGAACAATCCTATGCTCTGGTCTCCGATATTGCGGCGCCAATGATCATCGCTAACTCGGTCGGTGCAGCACTGTTCATGAGCATCATCCAAGACAGAAAAACCATCTTCGAAAAGTACTCGGCTACCTTCTCACGCCGCGCACTGACCATTGCCGAACGTTCGGTGGGTATTTTGCATGGTGGGTTCAATTCCGATAACGCACAAAAAATCGTACGTATCGTTTATGAAGAGACCAACGTAGGGGCGGTAGCGATTACCGACCGAGAGAAAATCCTCGCGTTCGTTGGTATTGGTGATGAACACCATATTCCGAACACCCCGATTTCATCGCAAAGCACGCTCACTTCGATGGAACAGAACGACATCATCTACCTTGATGGCAAAGAGAACCCATACCAATGCTCCTTGTCGCAGGATTGTAAATTGGGTTCTGCGTTGATTATTCCATTGCGCGCGGGTAACGAAGTGGTCGGCACCATCAAGCTCTATGAGCCAAAGCTGAAACTATTCTCAACTATCAATATGTCGATGGGTGAAGGTATCGCTCAACTATTATCGAGCCAGATCCTATTTAGCAACTACCAGCAGCAGCAAACGCTACTGACACAAGCAGAAATCAAACTGCTGCACGCTCAAGTGAACCCGCACTTCTTGTTCAATGCGCTTAATACTATCAGCGCAGTAACACGTCGTGACCCAGATAAAGCTCGAGAGTTGATTCAACACCTGTCTCACTTCTTTAGAAGCAACCTAAAGCAGAACATCAACACCGTGAAGCTCAAAGACGAACTGGCACACGTCAACGCTTACCTGACCATAGAGAAAGCACGCTTTACCGATCGACTAGAAGTGGAATGGGATATCGACCCGCAGTTATATGAATCTCAATTGCCGAGCTTTACCCTGCAACCGCTGGTAGAAAACGCCATCAAACATGGGATATCTAATATGTTGGAAGGCGGTAAAGTAAAGATCTCTAGCGAGGCTTTCGAGGGTGGGTTCAAGTTAACCGTTGAAGACAATGCAGGTAATTATCAGAAGCCATCTCAAGATCATGTAGGATTAGGGATGGAAATTGTTGATAAACGACTCACTAATTTCTTTGGACAAGATTCAGCACTAAAAATAGAATCTCAACCACAGCAATTTACTCGAATGAGCTTTATCATACCTATACTCAAATAATGGTATTTTCGGAGACGGATCGCTCCGAGTTGAAACATTTAGAAGCAGACATTTAAAAGATAAGCGTGAACCAAGCAGGGATAGAACCAAGATGAAGATTGTAGGATGTTAAAGGCACTAGTTATCGATGATGAGCTTTTTGCTCGCGAAGAGCTGATTGAGCTGCTGACCGAAACCGGAGAAGTGGAAATCATAGGCCAAGCGAGTAACGCGATCGAAGGACTGAAACAGATCAACCTACTCAAGCCTGATGTCGTGTATTTGGATATCCAAATGCCGCAGGTTACTGGGATTGAGCTGTTAAGCATGCTTGACCCAGATACCATGCCCTACGTGGTATTCGTCACCGCCTACGACCAATATGCGATTCAAGCCTTTGAAGATAACGCTTTTGATTACCTACTTAAGCCAGTCGAGCCTTGTCGATTAAACAAGAGCGTTTGTCGCCTGAATAAGGTCATCAAACAAAATCAGAAAGCACCAGAACAGAACATCTCAGCGATTGCTCCCTGTCACTTAGAGCAAATCCCATGTATTGGTCATAACCGCATTGTGATCATGGCAAGCCAAACGGTAGAGTGCGCCTATTCCGATATCAGTGGTGTGCATGTTCGTAGCTCATCGCAAACCGCAACCTCGCAACTAACGCTTAAGATCTTGGAAAAAAAGACCGATTTGATCCGCTGTCATCGACAGTATTTGATCAACATAAAATCGATCCAAGAGATCAAACTGCTAGAAAATGGATTAGCAGAGATCATTACCCTGACTGGCTTTGAAGTCCCGGTGAGTCGTCGTTATTTAAAGACTTTAAAAGAGCAACTCGGTCTCCAGTAACGCGTTAGAATTAGACGCCTTGTTCCAAAGCACGATCAAAAAAGCCAACGTATCAACGTTGGCTTCCTGCTGTTTACAAATCAATAGTGTTTGCAAATCGATAGTGTTACGCATCGATCTTGTCACCAATCAATAGAGATTAGTCGACTTGCTTAATCTGTAGCTCTTTTGGTACTTCAAAGAACATGTTCTCTTCACGACCTTGAATCTCTTCAACGTCAGTCGCACCTAGCTCACGAATACGATCTAGAATTTGGTTTACCAGCTCTTCAGGAGCAGAAGCACCGGCTGTTACACCGATTTTCTTTTTCCCTTCAACCCACTCGGTTTGAATGTCTTCAGGACAGTCAGTTAGGTAGCCTGGTGTGCCTAGTTTCTCAGCTAGCTCTTTTAGACGAGTTGAATTCGATGAGTTCTTAGAACCAACCACTATCACCACATCAACGTCATTCGCCATCTCACGCACAGCGTCTTGACGGTTTTGAGTCGCGTAACAGATGTCGTCTTTACGAGGGCCTTGAATCTCAGGGAATACACGACGTAGCTCTTCGATTACATCAGCGGTTTCATCAACAGATAGCGTCGTTTGGCTCACGTAGTGCAGGTTAGTTGGATCGTTCACCATTAGGTTTTGCACGTCTTCTGGCTTCTCAACCAAGTACATACCACCCGTTTGGCTCGCGTATTGACCCATAGTGCCTTCCACTTCAGGGTGACCTGCGTGGCCAATCAGTACCACTTCCATATGTTTGCGGCTCGCACGAGCAACCTCCATATGAACTTTAGTCACCAAAGGACACGTCGCATCAAATACCGTTAACTCACGCTCTTTCGCTTCTTTACGAACCGCTTGAGAAACACCGTGAGCCGAAAAGATCACGATGTTGTCGTCTGGCACCTCACTCAGTTCTTCGACAAAAATAGCACCACGCTGCTTGAGCCCCTCAACAACAAAGCGGTTGTGTACCACTTCATGGCGAACATAGATCGGTGGCTGATACATTTCGAGTGCACGCTCTACGATGCTGATCGCACGATCGACACCGGCACAAAAGCCACGAGGGTTAGCTAACATTATTTTCATTTCATTGCTCATCATTTACCGCGGTACTAAGGTTGCTTCTATAGAGTTCGCCGTCAGCGAGGTTCGCATTCTACAGTGAAGCGTCTAGACAGTGAAGCTCTGGGTGAGATCACAGCTGTAAGGCTATCTTATTCTAGCGTGAAGACAGCTATTCTAACGTTAAGAGAGTTATTCTACCGTTAAGATATTGACGTCAAAGCTAACGTCTTGACCAGCGAGTGGGTGATTAAAATCAACCGTCACTGAATCACCTGCGATCTCAGTAATAATACCTGGAATTTCCATACCGTCAGGACCTGAAAATGCCATGATAGTGCCCACTTCAACTTCAGAGTCGCCAACAAACTTAGCACGATCCATATAGTGAATATGATCTGGGTTTGGCATACCAAACGCGTCTTCCGCCTTCAGTTCGATAGACTTTTCAGTGCCGGCTTCAAGTCCAAGTAAGCACGCTTCAAAGTTCTCACTTAGGCTGCCATCACCCATGACGAACTTCGCTGGTTTGCCCATGTTCTCCGTACTATCGGCAACTGAACCATCCTTCATTTTAATCGTAAAATGTAGAGTTACTGCTGAATCATTTTTAATTGCTGCCACGTTACTTTCCTTAGACTTCTTTATTATTTGAGGATGCGCTGTGCTTTGCTTCCTTGTTGACTGAAGCATAAAAAAAAGCGCCGTCGGAATCAACCGACAGCGCTTAGGGCTATTCTATTCTGTGAGTCATAGACTGACTTTGAAGCAAGCTATTTGCTTTCGTCTTTCTTACGGAAACCATCTAAGATGATCATCGCAGCACCGATACAGATTCCCATATCCGCTAAGTTAAATGCAGGCCAGTGGTAAGTGCCCCAGTAGAAGTCTAAGTAATCGACAACAAAGCCATGTACGACTCGGTCAAACACATTACCTACTGCACCACCAATGATGATCGCATAAGCAATGTTATTCCACTTCTCTGTTGCTGGTAGTTTGCTCATCCAGTACGTCAGCATACCTGTTACCGCAAATGCGATACCCGTAAATAACCAACGCTGCCAACCACTTTGATCACTCAAGAAGCTAAACGCTGCACCGTAGTTATGCACGTACAAAAAGTTAAAGAATGGCAGCACCTCAATACGGTTTGCCCAACCATAACCCATATTGTCCATGACAAAGAGTTTAATGCCGATATCAGCCAAGAAGACCAATAGAGCCAGCCATAACCAACGTACACCAGATTGTTTTAACGAAACTTCACTCATTTCTATTCCTAGTATTTACGAAGTTGGTATTCATTGTTAGTCACCTTACGTGACCTTGATTACCAACTTGGTTAAACACATTTCCTATAACTAAAAATAACCCCAGTTGATACTGGGGCTATGATTTTTACAAAAAGTTCAGTCTTTCTCTGAGTCGTTATGCGAACTTACGCACTTCGCCTTCACCGTCGATGTTCGACACACAACGACCACAAACTTTCTCGTGACCTTCGATAGTGCCTACATCTGGAGTGTGGTGCCAGCAACGGTCACACTTCTCAGCTTCAGTAGCCGCAACTTCAACGAATAGACCAGCAACGTCTGTCGCTTGCGCTGCATCAGACTTCTCGCTCAGTGGCTTAACAACAGCTGCAGAGGTGATAAGTACGAAACGTAGCTCATCTTCTAGCTTGTTGATTTTAGCCGCTAGTGCATCGTCAGCGTATAGAGTAACTTCAGCTTGCAGTGCACCACCGATCGTTTTCTCTTTACGAGCATCTTCAAGAAGCTTGTTCACTGCGCCACGAACAGACTGGATTTCAGTCCAGAATTCGTTGCTTAGCTCTTCGCCTTCTGCAAGACCAAATAGACCTTCGAACCACTCACCTGTGAATACGAACGTGTCGCGCTGCTCTCCAGTTGGTAAAGAGCTTGGCATTTCGTTCCAAATTTCATCTGCAGTGAACGACATGATAGGTGCCATCCAACGAACTAGAGCTTCTACGATGTAGTAAAGCGCCGTTTGACAGCTACGTTGAGCATGGCTGCCCTGCTTCGCTGTGTACTGACGGTCTTTGATTACGTCTAGGTAGAAAGAACCCATTTCGATAGAACAGAACTGCATTAGACGTTGAGTCACACCGTGAGTGTTGTACTCGCCGTATGCTTTAACAATCTCTTCTTGTGCAGCTTGAGCACGGCCAACAGCCCAGCGATCAAGTGCAACCATCTCTTCAGCAGGAACTAGGTCAGTTTCAGGGTTGAAACCGTTCAAGTTCGCTAGGAAGAAACGAGCCGTGTTACGAATACGACGGTAAGCATCCGCTGAACGCTTCAGGATTTCATCAGAAACCGCAACTTCACCCGTGTAGTCTGTAGAAGCAACCCATAGACGCAGGATATCTGCACCTAGCTTGTTGGTTACGTCTTTAGGAGCAACAACGTTACCGATAGATTTAGACATCTTACGGCCGTTACCATCCACTACGAAACCGTGCGTTAGTACTTGCTTGTACGGTGCTTCGTCTTTCATCGCGATAGATGAAATTAGAGAAGACTGGAACCAGCCACGGTGTTGGTCTGAACCTTCAAGGTAAAGATCAGCACTGTGAGTGCGCTCTTCGTTCGGGAAGTTGTACTCTTCACGAGAATCAACAACAGAGAAGTGCGTAACACCTGAGTCGAACCATACGTCTAGCGTATCCATTACTTTTTCGTACTTATCAGCGTCTTCTGCGCCCATAAGTTCAGCAGCGTCTACATCCCACCAAGCTTGAATGCCTTTCTCTTCAACTAGCTTCGCAACTTTTTCAATAAGCGCTGGGCTTTCTGGGTGAAGTTCTGCTGTTTCTTTATGAACAAACAAAGCAATTGGCACACCCCAAGTACGTTGACGAGAGATACACCACTCAGGACGACCTTCAACCATGCCTTCGATACGGCTTTGACCCCATTCAGGCAACCACTCAACACTCTTGATTGACTCTAGTGCTTTAGCACGTAGCCCAGCTTGATCCATAGAGATGAACCATTGTGGTGTTGCGCGGAAGATGATTGGAGTTTTGTGTCTCCAACAGTGTGGGTAGCTGTGCTCGTAAGCGTGGTGATGCAGAAGTGCACCTTTCTCTTTTAGAACTTCTAAAACAGAGTCGTTCGCTTTGAATACGTGCTGACCAGCAAATAGCTCTGTATCTGGCAGGTAAACGCCGTTAGAACCAACTGGGTTAGCGATTTCTAGGTTGTACTTTTTACCAACCACGAAATCTTCTTGACCGTGACCAGGCGCAGTGTGAACCACACCAGTACCTGAATCTGTTGTTACGTGATCGCCAAGAACTGCAGGAACAGTAAAGTCGTAGAACGGGTGGTTGAACTGAGAAAGCTCAAGATCAGCACCTGTAGCAAAACCAAGGTTGTGGAAGTGCTCGATACCTGCACGATCCATTACGTCTTTTGCTAGTTCAGAAGCAACAACGATACGTTGAGCAGGCTGGTCGCCATTCGCTTCAACTTGGATAAGCACGTATTCAAGATCATCACGTAGACATACTGCGCGGTTAGCAGGCAGAGTCCATGGTGTTGTTGTCCAGATAACGATAGAAATTTCGCCTTGACCCGCATGACCTTCAGCTAGAGTAAATTTCTCTAGAAGCGCCGCTTCGTCAGCTGCTGTAAATTTCACATCGATAGATGGAGAAACTTTATCTTTGTATTCAACTTCAGCTTCAGCCAGAGCAGAACCACAATCAGTACACCAGTGAACGGGTTTGAAACCTTTAAGAAGGTGACCTTTGTCTGCGATTTTGCCAAGAGAACGAATGATGTTCGCTTCTGTGCCAAAATCCATAGTGCGATAAGGTTTGTCCCACTCGCCCATGATGCCAAGACGTTTGAAGCTCTCTTTCTGACCTTCAACTTGACCCGCAGCGTACTTTCGACACTCTTCGCGGAATTCAGCCGCCGAAATCTTCTGACCAGGCTTACCTTTCTTCTTCTCAACCATTAGCTCGATTGGAAGACCGTGACAGTCCCAACCAGGGATGTACGGTGCATCAAAACCAGAAAGGGTCTTAGATTTGATAATAATGTCTTTAAGAATCTTATTCAGCGCGTGGCCAATGTGAATATCGCCGTTCGCGTATGGAGGGCCATCATGCAGTACGAAAGATTTTTTACCTTTCTTTGCCTTACGGATTTCGCCGTAAAGATCTTCTTTGTACCAACGCTTCAGCATTTCTGGCTCACGATTTGCCAGATTGCCGCGCATTGGGAACCCTGTTTCTGGTAAGTTCAGGGTATCTTTATAATCACTCATCGATTCTTAATTCCGTTATATTGGGCGAAGTTAGACATTATGTTAATCGGTGGAATCATCCGATTAATTCTTTAGCTGAAGCAGCCACACCCTTGCGGCTTCAGCATCCAATTCTATTTGATTCTTTAGTGCGTCGAACGATTCAAATTTTATCTCGTCGCGCAGTTTGTGCAAAAGTCGTACTTCTAACTGTTTACCATATAAATTGGCTTTAAAGTCAAAAAAATGCACTTCCAATTGCTGCCTTACCCCATTAACTGTTGGTCGTTGTCCAATATTAGCAACGCCACCGACAGGAACACCGTCGATATCCAAAGCTTCAACAACATACACTCCCGATACAGGAGAAACACAACGCTTTAATGGAATATTAGCGGTAGGGAAACCGATAGTTCTCCCTAGTTTTCGACCATGGGACACTCGACCACTAATACTGTAATCACGTCCTAACATGGTAGCACTTGCAGCCAAGTCATCGACCGCTAATGCATTTCGTATCTCAGTACTGCTTACTCGTAATTGGTTTAAGCAATAGCTTTGGGTGCTGACCACCTCAAAACCGTACTTCTCGCCCGCCTCTTTGAGCATAGCGAAATTACCGGTACGACCTTTACCAAAGCAAAAATCGTCACCAACCACCAAGAACTTCACACCAAGCTTATCAACCAAAAGATCCTTAATGAATGCTTCCGCGGATAAACTTGCAAAATACTGATTAAAATTAACACACAATAAGCGACTGATATCTAGCTTACTCAGTTGCACGTATTTGTCTCGTAAACGAGTTAAACGTGCTGGCGCTCTATCTCGGGCAAACAGCTCCATAGGCTGCGGTTCAAACGTCATAACAACAGAAGGTAGCCCTAATGCTGCAGCTTGTTTAGAAACCTGACTCAAAACCTCTTGATGTCCTAAATGAACACCATCGAAGTTACCTATGGTTAATACACAGCCATGATGCTGCGCTTTAATATTGTGTATACCTCGGATCAGTTCCATTATGATCAGCTAAAACCTGTTATTTGCATCATTTATTGTGTGAAACCGACGGATTATATACTAATCAGTATTAATCTGTCGCTGCTTTTAAATGTTTTACTCGGATACCTAAAATCAGTACCGAAACAATATAAACAAAGCCACCAAGTCCAATCAAGCCAGTTAATGTCAGCGCTCTCTGGCTAAAGCTCCATTCAAGCCAATGTTGCATATTATCCAGCTGCCATAAAATAGCCGCTACCATCACCACACCTGAGATAATTAATTTGGCACTGAACAACAAGGTTGTCTTAGTTAATTGATACACACCCGCAAGGTGCAATCCTCGATATAACAAGGCCATATTCACAAAGGCAGACAGTGCCGTCGCAATCGCCAAACCCACATAGCCATAAAAATAAGCAAAGATCGCGTTAAACACCATATTGGTCACCATAGCGATAATGCCGTACTTAACCGGTGTTTTGGTATCTTGGCGAGAGTAATAGCCCGGAGCTAAAACTTTAATCAGCATGAAATTAAGCAAGCCTGATGCGTAAGCTACCAATGACATCGATGCTTGCTGTACATCGTGTGGAGAGAACTCACCACGCATAAATAGCACCATCAACATGGGTTTAGCTAAAACGATAAGACCTAACATCGCAGGAATACCAAGCAGCAACACCATGCGCACGCCCCAATCCATGGTATGCGCGAACCCTTCCCCTTGAGCATCTACGTGTTTACGAGACAAAGCAGGAAGAATCACAGTCGCAATCGCGATACCGAATAAACCGAGAGGAAATTCAAGCAGTCGGTCTGAGTAGTACAACCAACTGATAGAGCCTGTTGCGAGGAAGCTGGCAATAAAGGTATCAAACAATAAGTTGATTTGGCTGACCGATACACCGAACAGAGCAGGGATCATTAATGTGCGGATCTTAACCACACCCGGGTCTCTCCATCCCCACTTCGGCTTAACCAACACACCCGCTTTGATCAAGAAAGGCATTTGGAAAAGGAATTGGACTAAGCCACCAAGAAACACACCAATAGCCAAACCAATTTCTGGTTGTTCTAAATTAGGTGAGATAAACCATGCAGCGCCTATGATCATCACGTTCAAGAACACAGGAGTAAAAGAAGAGACCGCAAATTTACCTAATGTATTAAGAATGGCACCAGATAAAGCGACGAAGGTGATAAACCATAAATAAGGAAAGGTAATCTTGAGCATAAAGCTCGCTAGCTCAAATTTGGGTGCTGATGGGCCATCATTTAGCCAGTCGATAAACCAACCCGCACCAAACATCGCGGTGATCACGCCAGAGCCCAATACCCCGATGACGGTGACAATAGAAACTAAAACCCCGAGCGTCCCCGACACCTTAGCAATTAAATCTCGTGTCTTATCTTTATCACCTGCGGCGTGATATTCCGTTAATACAGGAACAAACGCTTGAGAAAACGCACCTTCTGCAAAAAGTCGACGTAAGAAATTAGGAATTTTATTAGCGAAGAAAAATACGTCGGCACTCGCTCCTGCCCCCATCAAATTTGCTACTACTACATCACGTACTAGCCCCAATACACGGGAAACAAAAGTCATTGCGCTGACAATCAGGCCTGACTTTAATAGTCGTTTACTCACAGAAACCTCTGACACTGGTTGATTACTTTCAAGCGAGGATAAATACTATCCTGTCCTAAGAAGCATATTTATTAGCATTGGTCTAAAAATGCTGTTAGAATCCCCGCCATCTTAACCGCGATGACCTTTCCATACCAAAGTTTGTTTGGCTACGATTGGTTTTTGCACAAATCATTTGACAATTAAGCGCTAATGAGGGATAGTCCTCGCCCTTAAATTGTCACCGAACTAAGTTTTTGGGAGTTAGACCCTTGGCAAACAGTAAATCTGCTAAGAAGCGCGCTATCCAAGCTGAGAAACGTCGCCAGCACAATGCTAGCCGTCGTTCTATGATGCGCACTTACATGAAAAAGACTATCGCAGCTATCGCAGCTGGTGATAAAGAAGCTGCAACTGCTGCTCTTGTAGAAGTTACACCACTTCTTGACCGTATGGCGACTAAAGGCCTTATTCATAAGAATAAAGCTGCACGTCATAAGTCTCGTTTCGCTGCTGCAATCAAAGCTCTTTAATAGAAATTTGATTACAACGCAAAACGAAAAAAACCGGCCTAGGCCGGTTTTTTTATATCTAAATTTTGAGTAACGCTTTTATTTTACGTGCTAACAGCCGTTTTTCTGACCGATAAACAATTTAAGCAGATAGATAAAACAAACAATAAGAAAAATAAATAGAGAAGCAAATTGGTACGTAGATAGATAGGTAAACACTAACGTTCAATGTGAAATGCTAACACTTCCTTGTGTCATTCTATCGCTGATAAGAAATCCCCCTCCCACCAGCAATAAGCTACTTGCAGTAAATACCATGCAGTAGGTTAATCATCGCTTTTACTTCTTCACTACTCAATGTGTAATACACAGTTTGAGCTTCTTTGCGAGTTTCGACCAAACCATCTCTTCTCAACCAAGCAAGATGTTGAGATAAAGCAGACTGACTCAGTTCCAACTTGCCACACAACTCCCCAACCGACAGTTCAGTGCCATGTAATAGGCACAAAATCTGTAAGCGACGCTCGTTAGCCATGGCTTTGAGTAGAATCACAGCTTGTGCTGAGTTCTTCTCCATCTCTTTTAAGTTCATAGTTTGGCTCCCTACAACCTTTACGCCAACTACGGGCTATCAGTATTTCCGGCATATTGCGGAGTTATGATAATCGATATCAATTCATTAACAAACTATCTCACTCGAACAATTTGCTAAAATCTGCGTCACATACGTTTTTTACTGCTGGATGTTGGATCATCCTCTCAGCAAATATGACGTAGTACTCCTCTTTTAACTCTTCAATACCGCCTAATAGTTGCAGTGATGTGTCGTCTTCCACTTCAGACATATAAATCGTCGGTGCTAAAAATATTACGTCATGATGGTAACGAGCAAAAGCCTTCATCAATGCGGCATCATCAAACTCACCTAAAATATCTGGCTTAAGCCCTTGTCTATCAAACCATTGCAGCACTTTACGACCCATTGAGGTTCGGCTGCCAGGGATCAAAAGCTTTCTTTGCTCCAATACAGCAGGGAAATTAACCCCTTCAACCTGACCTGAACTAAAAAAGCTCATTCCACTCTCACCCAGCTTTTTACTGAACAGGCCCGGGCTTTGACTAGAGTCCACCGGACAGTCAGACAAAATCATATCGAGCTTATGTTGAGAGAGTTGCTCAAGTAGCATTTCATGGGTCGATTCAAAACAGCGCAAGTGAATGCTGTTATCTGGAGGGATGGTCGACATCAGTATCTTACTGACGAGTCTTTTAGAGAGCGCATCCGCGACGCCAACATCAAACAGAATATTGGAGTGCTGGCTGTAATTCACGATGTCCAGCATCTCGTAACTCAGGCCAAACATACGATCGGCATATTTAAAGACCAGTTGCCCAAGCTCTGTAGGCTCAACACTTCGGCCATTACGCTTGGTCAACTTGCCATCCATGCGTTCTTCTAAGGCTTTTATCTGCCCCGTTACCGTTTGTGGTGTTAGGAATAGGGCTTCTGCAGCTTTAGTAACAGAGCCTTGCTTGCAAACCATCCAGAAGTAATACAGATGGTTGTAGTTGAGATGCGACATAGATGTGCCGTAATAAAAGAGTAGATACCCTTTTATATCAAATATGACACCGCCACTCAACAAACTCGGAAAAACCTAACCAAACATAGATTTACCACTTATTTTTTCGAAGTGTCTGATTTCATAATGTAATATTTCATCGATTATTTTCAATTTTTTTCTAACTTTTAAGATCTATATCACCTATAGAATTTCCATTAAAAAACAATTCAAAACAACAACTTAAAACAACCACATTAGCAATTGGAATATTTAAAGAGTAAATCATCACAAAAAAGTCGCACCTAAACCAAAATGTAATATTACTGAAATATTTCCCCTCTAACATCACGCTCAGATTAAACAAACAGACCAAACACAGACTTAAACGGTCCAATGGAGAAAACATTATGAACCAAGCTACTACTGCAGCAGCGCCTATCTCGAGCACTACTCGTTGGCTACGCTGGGCTAACTTGGCATTCATGCTTTACCTACTATTACTTTCAGTTTCAATGGTTGGTACAGGCTTCAAATGGGCAACAGGCGAGCAAGCAAAGGTTCTTTTCGAATTTGCTTCACACCCAGTTGCAGGCTTAATGATTGGTTTAGTAGCAACAGCGCTTATTCAATCATCAAGTACAGTTACTTCAATTATCGTTGGCCTTGTGGCAGGTGGTTTACCTGTTGAGCTAGCAATTCCTATGATCATGGGTGCTAACATTGGTACTACGGTAACCAATACGCTAGTTAGCCTTGGTCACGTTCGTTGTAAAGAAGAGTTCAAACGTGCATTCGCAAGTGCGACAATCCACGACTTCTTTAACCTATTAGCCGTTGCTATCTTCCTACCACTAGAGATGGCGTTTGGAATTCTAGAGAAAATTTCTCACTGGTTAGTATCACCGATGCTAGCAACAGGTGATATGAGCATGGGTGGTCTTAACTTCATCAAGCCAATCACTAAGCCTGTTGTAAGTGCGATTAAAGAACCACTATCAACGTTTGGCGACACTGTTGGCGGCATCATGCTTATCGCTCTAGGTATCGCAACTATCTTCGTAGCTATCACGGTAATGGGTAAGCTAATGAAGAGCCTGATGGTGGGTCGTGCTCGTGAGATTCTAAAGAATGCAATTGGTCGTGGTCCAATCCACGGTATCGCTTCTGGCTCTATCGTTACTATCCTTGTTCAGTCATCTTCTACGACAACAAGCTTGATGGTTCCACTAGTAGGTTCAGGTGTTCTTAAAGTACGTGACGTTTACCCATTCACTCTGGGTGCAAACATCGGTACATGTATTACGGCTCTACTTGCAGCTACAGCAGTGTCTGGTGAGTTCGCAGTATTCGCACTACAAATTGCTCTAGTACACTTGGTGTTCAACATCATGTCAACGGTATTCATCTTCGGTATCCCGTTCCTACGTGAACTTCCAGTTAAAGCGGCAGACATGATTTCAGACATGGCTGTGAAGAACAAAGCTGTAGTGGCTGGTTACCTTGTTGCGGTATTCCTTGTACTGCCTGGTAGCGTGTTAGCTCTTACCGCTTAATAGCAAAATAAACATCGCTTATAGCAAAGCCCGCTACCTCCTAGGTTGCGGGCTTTTTCTTTTTAAGAGCAGATACGGGATTCGGGTAAACGAGTAACGAAGAGCTAAAATCAAATTCGAGATATGAGTAAGCTTGTGACAAGAGCTGAAACTGATACGATATAAGAGTAAATCGGTAAGGTAAGCATTACTCACCAAAGAAGTCCGTTCTAGTTCTTCGTATCCCGCATCTCGTTTACCCGCATCTATATATTTCCGTCATTCCCTACAGCGAGGAACGAGCGTGATAGGGAATCCCACAAACACACCACGAAAGAGACTCCCAACTCCTTCCTTCGTCAGTCTAGGGAATGATGAATCGAAAAAAGATTCGAGATGCGTGTAAGCGAGTATCGAAGAGAAAGAGCCAATGCGCGTTGAGAGTATACGAGTAACATAAAGCATCACACAGCATATGATTTCTCTGCTCTTCGAATCTCGATTACTCGTCACTGTAACTTAGATACAAAAAAGGCTGCACAGAGGCAGCCTTTCAATCAAACAAAGCGAGTGAGATTAAACCGAGAATGGGTACTTAATCGCTTCGTGGCATTCGTAACCTTCAACCCAGAAGTCATCCATCGTTACCCATGTTTCCAAATCTTCTAGAGACTTAATCTGAGGATTGATATGGAATGTTGGGCCAGCTAACGGCTCACGCTTTAACTGGATATCACGCATAGGTGCAAGTTGATCTTCGTAAATATGAGCATTTACTAGCTTATGGTAAGCCACGCCAGCTTTCTTACCCGTGATTTGCGCCATGATAGCTAGGAAGACATACACTTGAACCATGTTGAAGTTCAGGCCTAGGGGTACATCGCAAGAGCGCTGAGTGCTGTTTAGGTACAGAGTATCACCAAGTAGTGAGAAGTGATGGCTGTACATACACGGACGCAAACATCCCATGTGGAACTCACCTGGGTTGTAGAAGTTTAAGATCTCGCCGCGGTCATCAATACCGTTAGTTAGATCATCAACAATCTTCTTCAGTTGGTCGATATGACCGCCGTCAGGTTTTGCCCATGCACGTCCTTGAACGCCATAAACACGGCCCATGTCATCTTCACCCTTGCGGTAAGGGTTATTCAGCCATGCTTCATTCAGGTTAGAATTCGCATCCCAAGTTTTAGTCCCTAGCTTACGAAAATCTTCAGCATTGTCGTAACCACGGATATAGCCAAGCAGCTCAGCAACTGCGGCTTTCCAAAAACTCTTACGCGTTGTTACCAGTGGGAATTGGTTATTACCAACATCATATTCAAGGTCAGCATTGATCACGGTTAGGCAACGCTTGCCCGTGCGTTCATTTTCAATCCAAGTACCGTCATCAACGATACGCTGACAGAGATCTAAATACTGTTTCACACCAATTCCTTACTTCGTTTGTTGTGGTAATTCGTCTTTGTAGTGACCACGCTTGTATGCCCACACCATCATCAGCACACCGATGATAACCATTGGCAGTGACAAAATTTGTCCCATAGAGATAAACCCACCGAACAAACCTAGGTGAGCATCAGGTTCACGTACGTATTCTACTAAGAAGCGGAATGTACCATATCCAGCTAGGAATAACCCTGATACAGAACCAAGAGGACGCGGCTTTTTGATAAACCAGTTCAAGATGAAGAACAGCACGATACCTTCAAGCGCCATCTCGTAAAGTTGAGATGGGTGACGAGGAAGTGGACCACCGTTAGGGAACACAATCGCCCATGGCACATCAGTCACACGGCCCCAAAGCTCGCTGTTCATGAAGTTACCTAGACGGCCCATACCTAAACCAAATGGGACGAGTGGTGCAATCATGTCTGCCACGCCAAAGAAGGTGCGACCATTCTTTTTCGCATACCAGAACATTGCGGTGATAACACCCAGCAAGCCACCGTGGAAAGACATACCGCCAGTCCATACCTTAAATAGGTACAGTGGGTCTGCTAGGAAAAGGTCAAAGTTGTAGAAAAGTACGTAGCCAATACGACCACCCAACACCACACCTAGAAAGCCAGCAAACAGTAAGTCTGATACTTGCTCTCGAGTCCAACCACTACCCGGTTGATCAGCTCGGCGATTTGCTAACCAAAGAGCAAACATAAAACCGACAAGGTACATTAGGCCGTACCAACGAACTGAGATTGGTCCTAGTTCAATAAGAACAGGATCGATATTTGGGAATTCGATAAAACCCTGAGACATACTTGGCTCTCTATCTAAATTGATTAACGGTTAGCTCAATGACTAACAGAAAAGACACTACAGCAGCATTGTGGCTGCTATAAACATTAAAAATACCGCAAAGAATTTCTTCAGCACAGGGGTTGGCAATTGAGTGGCCAGTTTCGCACCCACTCGAGTGGTCAAAACTGAGGTACAAGATATCGCGATCAAAGCCGGTAGATAAACATAACCCAAGCTATACGCAGGAAGATCATCGACAGAAGATCCATGCCAAATGAAACCTAGCATTCCCGAAATCGCGATAACACAACCGCATACCGAAGATGAGCCGACGGCTTTACGCATTTCCACACCGTGATGGTTAAGGAAAGGTACCGATAAAGACCCACCGCCAATGCCCGCTAAGCTTGATACCAAACCAATCCCGCCGCCACACAACACGGTTTTAGCTGAACCCGGCATCGATTTTTGGCTCTTGGAGCGAATCGACAATAGCATTTGCAACGCCAACACCAAAACAATCACACCAAAGACTTTTGGTAAGTATTGAGCTGGAATTACATCGGCCACGAAAGAGCCGAGGAAGCCACCTATCACCACACCTGGCATCAACCATTTAACGACAAACATCTCTACGTTACCCAACTTTAGATGGTTAATCGCAGACGATCCCGACGTAACGATGATGGTTGATAGCGAAGTAGCCAATGCCATTTGCATCGCAAACTCTTGGGGGATACCCGCTTTAGGAAGCAAAAACAGTAAGGCAGGAACAACCAGCAAACCACCACCAATGCCTAGCAAGCCTGCTAAAACACCAACAATAGCACCAAGGCCCGCTAACAAGCCTATCAGTTCATATGACACGTTAAATCCTATTTTTTACCTGCTCGAATGAAGCCTGTAAATTCACGCTCTTCGAAATAGTTCAGCATCATACTATAGATGTCACTACCATACGGTTTTGAAAGTGCCTTATTTGCCAAATCCTGTAATTCAGCCAAGTTCGATTGACGAATCAAATATTTGGTTCTTGCGACATTCGAGGTATTCATACTTAACGTCTCATACCCCAATCCAATCAATAGCAGCGCGCCCATCGGGTCACCGGCTAACTCGCCACAAATACAAACAGGTAATTGATATTGCTTACAAGTATCATGAATTTGTTTTAATGCCATGATCACCGCAGGGTGCATTGATTCATAGACATCGGATACTCGTGAATTGTTCCGATCAACCGCTAATAAATATTGGGTTAAGTCGTTGGTACCGACTGAAACAAAGTCGACCTTATGCGCAATCAGCGGCAGTATGTACAGCATGGATGGCACTTCAATCATGATACCAACGCGAGGCATACGCACTCGGTTATCAAGCTCATGCACTTCATCATACGCTTGTTCAATCAACTGTAGCGCGTCATCCAACTCCTGTGCACCAGAGATCATCGGCAGCAAAATACTCAAGTTATGGCTTTCACAGCTCGCACGTAGCATGGCACGTAACTGAATAATAAAGATGTCAGGATGATCGAGCGTAAACCGAATACCACGCCAACCAAGGAATGGATTGTCCTCTTCGATAGGAAAATACGGTAAGGCCTTATCACCACCGATATCGAGTGTACGCATCACCACTTGTTTCTCTGGGTAGCTTGCCAGTACAGAACGATACTGCTTGAATTGTTCATCCTCTGACGGGAATCTTTGCTGCAACAAGAAAGAAATTTCAGTTCGATACAGCCCTACGCCATCAACGCCTTGGTTGATAGCGATGTTAGTGTCTGCACTTAAACCCGCATTAAGCAGAATCTCGACTTGCTTGTTGTCTTGCGTTTTTGCCGGTAGGTACAGCTCGCGATTGACCATAGAGGAGAGCTCACTCTCTTCTAGAATCAGCCCTCGATACTCTTTGAGCAGGCTTTTAGTCGGCTCAATAAAGATCTCACCGCTATACCCATCAACAATCGCTCGCTTGCCATTAGCTTGAGCTAGGTTGAGGTTTACCCCCATGACGGAAGGTATGCCAAGCGCTCGAGATAAAATCGCTGCGTGCGAGTTCGCCGCCCCTTCCAAGGAAATCACCGCTAAGAGCTTTTCTTTGGGAATAGACGCTAATACCGAAGCGGTTAACTCACGAACCACTAGGATAATCGGCTTATCTAACGTGCGAAGTTCATGTTCAGAGTTGTGGAGGAAATAGAGCAGCCTTTGTCCGAGCTCTCGGATGTCTTGTGCTCTCTCACGAAGATACACGTCCGACATACGAGCAAAGCGATTAGAATAACTCTCTACAACCTGTCTTAGTGCCCAATCGGCTTTATCGCCTTTCTGGATTTGGCTTTTTAGATCCTTACGCAGCATAGGATCGTTGAGTAAGTGAGTAAACAGGTCAAAGATCGCCAACGCATCTTTATTGATTTCGCTATCTAAGCGCTTTCGCATGCGCTTAAAGTCATTGAGGGCGTTTTCAACCGCTACCGCCAACAACTCATGCTCTCTCTCTATATTGAGCGTCGAAGCAGGATAAACATCGGTGAGTTCAGGCTGAGTGTTGTCCCACCATAAGTCACCAATCGCCACGCCCGATGAAGCTGCAATACCTTTAGTAGCCGGTAGCTTCTGTTGCTCTAACAGCCAATGGCCTTGAGTTTGGGCGTGCGCCACAATAACGGCAAGTTGTGCAGAGAGCGTGACAAGGAAGGATTCTTCCATCTCACTAAATAAACGTGGGGTCTTCTGTTGAATGACCAATACACCGAGCACTTGCTTGCGGTGGATAATCGGAGTACCGAGAAAAGAGTGATAGACGTTTTCTCCAAGCTCTGGAAAAAACTTATAAGCAGGGTGAGCAGACGCTTGTGCAAGGTTGATAGGTTCAGCACTTCTTTTAACAAGGCCAACCAGACCTTCGTCAAAACCAATGTGAATGCTATTGCCTTTGAAGATCAGGCCTTGAGTTGCCATCAACTCAAGGCGCTGCATATCATTATTTGCCAAATACACGGTGCAACATTCCGTCTGCATCGCACTGCATGTCTCTTTAACCAAAATATCAAGAGCCGTCGACACATCTTCAACTCTTGATACGTGTTCAACTATTTCCCTTAGTTGACTGAGCATGCTTAACCTCTACGCAATTTGCGCTTTCCTTTTATTTTTCGCTCTTTAAACGGCATTGCTAAAGATGCGAACTCTTTCATCGCTCGACGGTAAACATCTCGCTTGAAAGAAACAACTTGTCGAACTGGGTACCAGTAACTCACCCAACGCCAACCATCAAACTCAGGTGTACTTCCACGCTGCATATTGATATGCGATTCATCGCAATCTAAGCGCAAAAGGAACCACTTCTGTTTTTGTCCAATACAGACAGGTTTAGAATCCCACCGAACCAGTCGTTTGGGTAGCTTGTAGCGTAACCAATGACGACTTGTCGCGACGATCTTTACATCCTTTTTAGTAAGGCCAACCTCTTCATACAACTCGCGGTACATTGCCTGTTCCGGAGTCTCACCTTCATCTATTCCCCCTTGAGGGAATTGCCATGAATGTTGCCCGTATCGTTTAGCCCAGAAGACCTGACCATGGTTGTTACAGATTACAATACCAACATTTAATCGGTAACCATCGCCATCTATCACTGGCCAACCTCTATCTAAATTTTTAATTACTCTGATTTTTCCACATATCCCCAATCGGAGCAAACTTAGTGACGTGATAAGCGCTATATTTATGAATAATAACTAGGAATATGGATAAGTTTTGCTCAAATTCTAGTTACCCACACAATAGTGAGACATAGACCACATTTATTCACCTTTTCTGTGAATAACTATGTGAAGAATTACCCGCAATCGTTTTTTTTAATCCATAGATTCATCAACACCAAAAACAACAAATCAGTCAAAATAATTTTATTATTATATAAATCAGTAGATTAAAATAACATTCTAGTTTTAAAAAACATTAGAAATGTAAAAGATCTTTCAGAAACCTGACATGGTTAAAGATCAACCACTCCGATGTTTATCCACACTACTAAGTGAAAGATTCATTTTGAACCCCATTTGGCAAGCATTTTATCCACCATAAACCCCTGTTTATTTATCCACTAAATTAATATTTCAATTAATTACCTTTATGTCCTGTGGATAACCCTGAATTTGATCCCTTCTCTCGCAAGGAGATCATTTCTTAACCAGTCGTCATTTGGTGATAACTTCTGATAAAATCATTTTTTTGATCATGCCTTTTATTATGAAACCAGAACCACAAACACAACAAGAGCTGTTAGAGCGCGCGTATGCCATCGCCGGAATGACCTTTAAAGAGCTCGCTGACGAAGCTGAGATGGTGATGCCAAACGACCTTAAGCGTGATAAAGGCTGGGTTGGGCAGCTATTGGAATGGCACTTGGGTGCACCTGCAGGCAGTAAGCCAGAACAAGATTTTGCCAAGCTCGGTATCGAGCTAAAAAGCATTCCGATTAGCTACTCTGGCAAGCCACTCGAAACCACCTTTGTGTGTGTTGCTCCTTTGATGGGTGTGCAAGGCATAACTTGGGAAACCAGCCACGTTCGAAACAAGCTGTCTAAGGTGTTGTGGATCCCTGTCGAGGGAGAAAGAGAGATCCCGCTAGCAGAGAGGCATGTAGGATCCCCTTTGCTATGGACACCAAGCGAGGCTGAAAACGAGCTTCTAAAAAGGGATTGGGAAGAACTGATGGAATTGATCGTGTTAGGCAATGTTGAACAAATAACAGCAAGGCACGGTGAAGCGCTGCATCTACGACCAAAAGCCGCCAACAGCCGAGTGTTAACGGAAGCCTACGGTGCAAGTGGAAAGCCCATCAAGACTAAACCGCGTGGTTTTTACCTAAGAACTCAATTCACCCACAAATTGCTGACGACACACTACGCATAGGTCGCTTAACGCACTTCAAAGATAGGATGATCAGTGTGTTATCAACCGTCGGTAGTAAGAAACGAGTTCTAATGAGGTTTGAGCGCCAGTTCAATATCACAGTAGCTTTGGCTTGGCTCATTACCAAACTCATCATAGGCGTTGTGTAAGCGAAGATACGCCTTTTCAAAGCCGAGCCGGAGTAACTCTTCTTTCACTTGATCCAAGGATCCAAAGTGAAGCGGCTCACCGTCTTGCTTTACCGGTTCTAGCTTGTGTTTATATTCCACTGCTAATAGATATTCCGAGATATCGGAACAGCCAATAACGTATACCTTTGGTGTTTGATACGAGTCTTTGTGCTCTCCATGTAACCACATGTCTAATTGATGCTTTTGCATAGCCAGCCTCCCTTGCTCTATAAAGCGTAGTAGAACTCTTTTTCTTTACTAGATAACGACTTAAAAAAGCACACATAACGGCTTAAAAAAGCAAAAAAGAGAAGCAAGTGCTTCTCTTTTTTGGCCAGTTCTAGTTCAAAAGCTTGCACTTCCGACGCCACAACTATCGCTGATATTTATCTTAAGGGGTGAAAGGCGCTATCACCCCACAAGATTACGTCGGTATTCGCGCGCTTAAGACTCGACGAAGGTGACGAACTCGACGTTCAATCGTAACGACTTCAGGTTCAGAAAAACCAATTGGTCGACCATCGGCTTCAAGGCCAATATCTCTCAATAAATGAGTATTGTTCCATGGTAGATCGTATGAACTACGACGAACTTTTCGTTGCCATTTACGTTCTTCACGACGAAGGTCTGCACGGATAAGGACTGTTGCTAGTTTTAAGTATACTGAGTGACGCATAATAACTCTCCAGTTGTAAAATAAACTGAGGAAAAATAGCGTGTTAAATAGTATGAGGGCTTCTCACTTAGCTGCTATTTTTCCGCAGCCAAATAAGGGTACGGATCTATTAGTTAGGTTTATCTTGGGTGTTTCGATCGGCCATGGCTGATGTTTGTGACATAACAGTCACCATGTCAGAACACGGATCAAACGAAGCGCAAATATGCTGTATAAAATCGAAATGTTTCATTTGCGCCTCCAAGCTAACTAAGAAATCCAAAAAGAAATGGGGTAGTGAAAGCAGACAAGTCTTTGTTAAAACGCTGCTTTCACGGTTAAAGTCTAACCAAGTGAGTATATTATTCAACCGCTAATTGGCTCACATTTTTAAAACAATGCATTCACCTGGAATATCAGTTGCATATTCATTTATATATAAGATATTCACTATTATTATATAAGATCACAGAACATATCTCTTAGTGACCTAGGGGGCATCTCTCAATTGTTCGAATGTGAACACAGCGACTAACAACAAAAAGAGCCACGCATGATGCGTCGCTCTTAAATTTACACTAACAGATTGAATCACTTAGCAAAGAATTCTAAATAACGCCCTCAGAAATAAGGCTGTGTTTATTCAATAAACGGTACATCGTTGCTCGTGATACTCCGAGCTCCTTAGCAGCCAACGAGACCTGTCCACCGTAAGATTCCAATACAATCAACAATGCATCGCGCTCTGAACGCTCACGAATGCTTTTCAAACTGCGACGTTCATCATTCTGTTTTGGTAAATCCAGTTGGTGATCCTCAATGATCACAGCATCAGACATCAACACAACACGCTTAATCTGATTCATCAGCTCACGCACATTTCCAGGCCAATGGTATCGATTCATCGAACGGATAGCATCGCCTGAGAAGCTCTTCGCTTGAGCATTAAACTCTTTCGAGTACTCACGCAGAAAATGATTCGCCAGTACTGAAATATCGCTCACACGTTCTTTTAAGCTTGGAACATGAATACGCAGAACATTGATATAGTGATAAAGCTCTTCATTGAAGTCGCCCTCGATCAACGCCTTCTCGATATCAGAGGAGTTCGCGGCCAGAATACGCACATCGACAGATTTAGGTCCATTCGCAGTTTCAATCTTACCTTCTTGTAGAAAGCGCAACAGGTTCAGTTGTTGATTGCGTGGCATCGCTAAAACATCATTAAGCAAGATGGTTCCGCCATCGGCTTCTTCCAACATACAAGGCGCAGTCGCTGACTGTGCTGATATGCCAAACACCTCGGCCTCTATTCTCATTTCAGACAAGGCACGACAGTTAACCGTTAAAAATGGTTTCTGTGCTCGCGACGAATTTTGATGAATCGAGCGTGCAATCGTCTCTTTACCAGCCCCACTCTCGCCATAAATCAAGATACTGACATCAGTCGGCCCAATACGCTTTACTTGGTCTCTCAAGCGCTTCACGGCCACAGAATCGCCTAGCAGTCCCATGTTGTTATTGATGCCGTAGTTTGGCCATACCTTCTGCTCAAGCTTAAGCATACCCAGTTGGTGACCAATGGTACTCAGCAATTGAGCATCTGGGATTGGTGCCGTGAAAAAGTCGATACAGAAGTTGACGATAAACTGGCAGATCGTATCAGAGCTTAATTGAGATTCACGGATAAAGGCGAGCCATCTCACCTGCTTGTTATTGCTCACAAGGTTAGCAATACCGTTGAGACTGAACTCATCATGACTAAGATCGACAATACCAATACATGGGCCAATATCAGCAATCAAGGCATCGGCTTTTCGTAAATCTGCACACTGGGTACACTGCCAACCCACTTGTTCTAACACTGATAACCAGGGTTCGTACGCACCACCAACGACGATAAGAGAACCTGGTAAGGAATCCATCTTAAATTGAGTTCCCATCCTTCTTCCTTATTCTATTTTTATTTAAATCAGACTAATACGAGTCACTGCTTCATCGTTCGACAAAATGCCGCGAGAGCGTATTCAGCGCAGAGACGTATAGTAGTGAGACTATCTTAGATTTTATGTCTCAATAGTAAGACTATGTCAGAAATAACGATTTTTCGAATCAAGAGTGCGGTACAGACTAGGTTTTGAAGCCCCAAAACAGAAAAAGCCACCCGAAGGTGGCTTTTTAATTACATAGGCTGTTACGCCCTATAAGCGAGAATTACGCCTGTGGACGCATTGCCGGGAACAAGATCACGTCACGGATTGTGTGCGTGTTTGTAAATAGCATTGCTAGACGGTCGATACCGATACCTTGACCCGCTGTTGGCGGTAGGCCGTGCTCTAGTGCAGTAATGTAGTCTGCATCGTAGTACATCGCTTCGTCATCACCCGCGTCTTTCGCGTTAACTTGCGCTTTGAAACGCTCGTCTTGGTCTTGTGCATCGTTAAGCTCAGAGAAACCATTCGCAACTTCACGGCCACCGATGAAGAACTCAAAACGGTCTGTGAAGAACGGGTTGTCATCGCTACGACGAGCTAGAGGAGAGATGTCCGCTGGGTAGCCAGTGATGAACGTTGGTTGAATTAGCTGAGGCTCAGCCGTTTCACCAAAGATCTCTTCTAGAAGCTGACCACATGTCCAGAACGTTTCTACGTCTACGTGTACAGATTTTGCGATAGCAACCATCTTTTCACGGTCTTGTAGGTCTGCTTCTGTTAGCGCTTGAATCTCAGCGTGCTCAGGGTTGTAGTGTTTGATTGCATCGAACATGCTCATGCGAGCGTAAGTGCCACCGAACTCAACCGTTTCGTCACCGTAAGGCATAGAAGTAGAACCAAGAACGTCCATTGCTGCCGTGCTTAGCATCTCTTCTGTCAGATCCATAAGGTCTTTGTAGTCAGAGTACGCTTGGTAGAATTCCATCATTGTGAATTCTGGGTTGTGACGTGGAGATAGACCTTCGTTACGGAAGTTACGGTTGATCTCGAATACACGGTCAAAACCACCCACCACTAGACGCTTAAGGTAAAGCTCTGGTGCAACACGTAGGTACATGTCGATGTCTAGTGCATTGTGATGAGTGATGAACGGACGTGCAGTTGCGCCACCCGGGATCACGTGCATCATTGGCGTTTCAACTTCTAGGTAGCCTTTCGCGCTCATGAAGTTACGGATTGAAGATACAAGCTTAGAACGCACGATGAATGCATTACGAGAATCTTCGTTCACGATTAGGTCAACGTAACGCTGACGGTAACGCATCTCTTGGTCAGTTAGACCGTGGAACTTCTCTGGTAGAGGACGAAGTGCTTTAGTCAGCAATTCAAACTCTTCCATGTTCACGTAAAGGTCGCCTTTACCTGATTTGTGAAGCGCACCTTTAACACCGATGATGTCACCGATATCTAGGCCTTGGTACTTCTCTTTCAGTACTTTTTGAACGTCTTTCGCTGCGTATGCTTGGATACGACCAGAAGTTTCTTGAATCGCAAGGAATGGACCACGCTTCGCCATAACACGACCAGCGATCGCAACGATGTGGTTAAGCTCTTCTAGCTCTTCCTTAGTCTTCTCACCGAATTCCGCTTGAAGATCGCCAGCTAGGTGCTCACGACGGAAGTCATTTGGGTGACCGTTAGCTTTGCAGTTTTGGCGGATGTGATCCAGCTTGCTGCGGCGCTCAGCGATTAGTTTGTTCTCTTCAGGTGAAGAAGCTTCTTGTGCGTTTTCGTTTTGAACAGCATCAGTCATTAGAGATGTACCCTGCTTTTAAAATTTGGACCGCTATATTTTTGCAAATATAGGCATTTTTACCAATATTATTGGTAAAGCTTAATAGTTGATAAAGCTTACAGACCTGATTTCAGGCTAGCTTCAATAAACTTGTCTAAGTCACCGTCAAGAACCGCTTGAGTATTACGGTTTTCGATGCCGGTGCGTAAATCTTTGATACGAGAATCATCCAGCACGTAAGAGCGGATTTGACTGCCCCAACCGATGTCTGATTTCGTCTCTTCGCTCGCTTGTTTTTCAGCATTTTGTTTTTGAATCTCAAGTTCAAAAAGCTTAGCACGTAGCTGCTTCATCGCTTGATCTTTGTTCTTATGCTGCGAACGGTCATTCTGACACTGAACCACAGTGTTAGTCGGAACGTGAGTAATACGTACCGCTGATTCCGTGGTGTTTACGTGCTGACCACCAGCGCCAGAGGCACGGTATACGTCAATACGTAGGTCAGAAGGATTAATGTCGATCGTAATGTTGTCATCAATCTCAGGATAGATAAACGCAGATGCAAATGAAGTATGACGACGACCACTTGAATCAAATGGTGACTTACGAACTAGACGGTGAACACCAGTCTCTGTGCGTAACCAACCGTAAGCATACTCACCAGAAATACGTACCGTTGCGCCTTTAAGGCCAGCAACATCACCATCCGACACTTCGATAACTTCAGTCTTGAAGCCTTTCGAATCTGCCCAACGTAAGTACATGCGCAACATCATTGAAGTCCAGTCTTGAGCTTCTGTACCGCCCGAACCTGACTGTAAATCGATGTAGCAATCTGATGCATCGTGATCACCAGAGAACATACGACGGAATTCCAGCTTCTCTAGCTTAGCTTCAAGCTCGGCCAGTTCTGGTTCAATTTCATCGAACGTTTCTTGATCTTCTTCTTCAACCGCAAGCTCTAATAGGCCATCAACATCCTCAACACCTTGGTCAAGTTGGTCGATCGTTTCTACTACCGCTTCCAATGCAGAACGTTCTTTACCTAGCGCTTGAGCACGCTCAGGTTCGTTCCATACATCCGGTTGTTCTAATTCTGCGTTTACTTCTTCTAGACGCTCTTTCTTAGCGTCATAGTCAAAGATACCCCCTCAGGATATTTGTGCGCTCAGACACATCCTGCAGACGGTTTTTTATAGGATTGATTTCAAACATTTTAGCTCATCATTTATGAGTAGAATTTAACCGAAGAATTGTACTCAAAAGTGTGACGGAGATACAGAATTTTTTAGAGTGGTGAACCAAGATTCAACAACTTAATGGGATATAAAATTGACAGGCATAAAAAACACGTAAATTTTGTAAGGGCAGGAAGGAAAACAAGCCCTGTTTTTGAACAGAGCTTGTTGAATTTGGCACTATATGATGAGCATTATTGAGCCCAAAATCACTATTTGGCTTCGATATGATCAATCATCAGCTGCAACGATTGGTTGCCGCGAAATTCGTTGATATCGAGCTTAAATGCAAGATGAACGGTTTTTACTGATGCATCAGGCCAGCGACGTAGGTCGACGTTAAAGGCAATACCGTCAATCATCACATTGGTTGGGTGGCCTTTGTAGAGCGGCTCAAGCATCAGCTTAAGGTGCTTTTCACCCACCAGCTTTTGGTGCAGCACTTTAAACTCACCATCGAAGATTGGCTCAGGGAAAGCTTGTCCCCACGGGCCACCTGAACGCAGCGTTTCAGCGGTGTGCATCGAGAACTCTTCTGGTAACAGCTCACCATCAGACAAGATAATGCCCTTCAGTGCTGTTTCTCCAAGTTCATTCTTCACCACATCATTGAACAGCTTGCTGAAGCGTTCAAAGTCCTTTTCCATGATGGTTAAACCAGCCGCCATTGCGTGGCCACCAAATTTAAGAATCAAGCCAGGGTTTTGAGTATCAATTCGGTCCAATGCATCACGCATGTGCAGACCCGGAATCGAACGACAAGAGCCTTTAATACTACCTTCGCCGCCATCTGCAAACGCAATCACTGGGCGGTGGTATTTGTCTTTGATACGCGAAGCCAAAATACCAATCACACCTTGGTGCCAATCACGTTGGAATAGTGCCAAGCCAGAAGGTAGGTCGTCTTTACCAAATTCAAGGCGCTCACAAAAAGCCATCGCTTCTTGCTTCATACCCTCTTCGATCTCTTTACGTGTTTGGTTCAAGCCATCTAACTCACTCGCCATTCGACGAGCCGCATGGATGTTGTTACTCATTAGCAGCTCAACACCAAAAGACATGTCGTCTAATCGACCAGCTGCATTGATACGAGGACCAAGAGCAAAGCCAAAGTCAGACGCCACCAAACGCTTAGCGTCTCGCTTAGCAATTTCGATCAAGGCTTGAATGCCCGGACGAGCTTTACCCGCACGAATACGTTGCAAACCTTGATGAACTAAAATTCGGTTGTTTTCATCGAGTGGAACCACGTCGGCAACCGTACCCAGCGCCACAAGGTCAATCAGTTCCATCAACTTAGGTTCTGTCATGCCGCGCTCTGCAAACCAACCCAATTTACGCATGTGAACACACAATGCCATCATCAGGTAAAAAGCGACACCAACCCCCGCTAGGGCTTTCGAAGGAAAAGCACAACTTTCAAGGTTTGGGTTAACCATAGCATCGACCATTGGCAGTTCATTGCCCGGCAAGTGATGATCGGTAACCAGAACCTCTAGCCCTTTCTCTTTAGCAAAGCGAACACCTTCAATTGAAGATACACCGTTGTCGACCGTCATGATCACTTCAGCACCAAGCTCGATTGCCTGTTCAACAACCTCAGGGCTCAAGCCATAACCATCTTCAAAACGGTTTGGTACCAGATAGTCGACGTTAGAGCTGCCGAGCATACGTAACGCTAAAACAGACAGCGCCGAGCTGGTCGCGCCATCGGCATCAAAGTCACCAACAATGATGATGCGTTTTTGCTGCTGAATAGCTTTGAACAACAGCTCAACCGCAGCATCAATGCCGCCCAGTTTTTGATAAGAGTGCAAGCCTTTCGCTGCTGTCTCTAGTTGGTCGGCACTGTCGATTCCACGACTCACATAAATGCGCTTTAACAAGTCAGGTAAGTGAGCAGGTAAGACTGAAATGTCGACCTCAGGACGGCGTTGGATCTCTATCATATAAAAATGGGCCCGATATCAATCAGGCCACTCCTTAAATCAAAAACATGGGGGATAAATTGGCAATACAGAAAACGAGATTATTGCTCTAAACGTTGAAGAAGTTGTGCTGGCGGTAAGTAACCACTCACCAACTCACCACTTGCTAGCACGATAGCCGGTGTGCCATTGATGCCAAGCTCACGACCTAATTGGTACTGTTTAGAAATGATCTGCTTTTGCTCTGCTAGATCTTTACCAGACGCTGGCATTTGACGATTTACTTTAGCGTCATGCATCGCTGTTTTTGGATCATCTGAAGCCCAGATTGCTGCCATTTGATCGGCAACTTGCCCTGTCGCACCTTGGCGTGGGTAAGCCATGTAACGAACGGTAATACCCAGATCGTTGTAGCCCTGCATTTGGCTGTGCAGACGAACACAGTAGCCACACGTAATGTCAGTAAATACCGTCACAACATACTTTTCGTTATCGGCTTTGTATTCAATAACCGTATCCGACATCGCCGCGACTTTTTCAGCATTCAGCGGAGCTTGACGCTCAGCCAAAACATCACTGAACTTTCCGTTTTCATCCAAAGAGTAAAGAGTGCCGGCTAGAAAGTGATCGCCCTCTGGAGAAGAAAAGATAATGCCGCTGTTGGTTTGAACTTCTAAAAGACCATCGATATCCGAAGGCACAATCTTATCGACCTTAATACCGATTTTTTCAAAACGCTTAGTTAACGCAGCTGTATCAATAGCTTGAGCTGGAGCAGCTTCTACGGCTGTTGATGTTGTTTCTACTTTCGCTTCTGATGCATTACATGCAGTAATCATAAGAGGAAGCGCTAGTAGAGGAAGACGGCGTAATACGCTCATTAAGTTCACCTTAAAAATAAATGGATTTAAGCACGTGGGTGATGCTGCGCGTGAATTTGCTTCAGCCTTTCAGTCGCCACGTGAGTATAAATTTGGGTTGTCGATAAGTCACTATGCCCAAGTAACATCTGTACGACCCTGAGATCTGCGCCATAGTTCAGTAAATGCGTCGCAAAAGCGTGTCTCAATACGTGTGGTGACAACAGCTCTGTATCGATCCCAGCGACGACCGAGTAGTGCTTAATACGATACCAGAACGTCTGACGGGTCATTTGCTTGGCGCGTTTACTCGGAAAAACCACATCAGAACTGTTTTCGCCAAGTAGATGTGGACGACCTTGTTCAATAAAAGTCTCTATCCAATCCACCGCATTTTCGCCCATTGGTACTAAGCGCTCTTTGCCACCCTTACCAATAACACGCACCACGCCCTGTCTTAGGCTGATGTTTTCCATCGTCAAGCTAACCAGTTCTGTCACACGCAAACCGGTTGCATAGAGTAACTCAAGCATCGCCTTATCGCGAAGCTCAATCGGATCGTTCGGATCTGGCGCATCGAGCAAAGCATCAACCTGCTCTTCGCTCAAATCTTTCGGCAAGCGTTGCGGCAGCTTCGGGCTGATCAACAAGGCACTTGGATCATCGCCTCTGATTTTCTCGCGGTGCAAATATTGGAACAAGCGACGAATCGCCGACAACATACGGGCACGAGAGGTCTGCTTAAAATCGGCGTCGGCTAACCAGCCTTGATAATCCTGTAAACCTGAAAGGCTAATGAAGTCGAGGCGGTAATTGTTCTTTTCCATCCACGCTAATAACTTGGACAAATCGGTACGGTACGAGACAAGCGTATTCTCCGATAATCCTCGCTCCATCCACATAGCATCTAAAAACTGCTCAACGAGACCGTGGTCTGCGCTCTGCCCTTGAGGCGACTGCATAGTGTTACTCACAATATTGGAAACTGTTTTGAGAGTATGCCAGAGCAAATATGAATGCCATAAAAATTACGACTTGAGCGGATAATCGCTGCAATCGAAGTCGATTTATGGTTAGAATTCGCCATCTGAAATTAAAATCGAACGTTTGCTATGAAAATTGGATTATTTTACGGCTCAACCACCTGCTACACAGAAATGGCAGCAGAGAAAATTCGCGGCATTATTGGTGAAGACCTAGTTGATATCCATAACGTGAAAGAAAGCCCTCTTTCATTGATGGCGGACTACGACCTTTTATTGCTGGGCATCTCGACTTGGGACTTCGGTGAAATCCAAGAAGATTGGAATGAACTGTGGGAAGACATCGCAACCACGCCTATGAAAGGCAAGGTTGTGGCTCTGTTTGGTTTGGGTGACCAAGAAGGCTACGGCGAATGGTTCCTAGATGCGATGGGTCTATTGCATGATGAACTGAAAACCGCGGGTGCAGAGTTTGTTGGCTTCTGGCCAAACGATGACAGCTACGAGTTCGAAGCGTCTAAAGCGTTAACCGAAGACAAATCTCAATTCGTTGGTTTGGCGCTTGATGAAGATTCACAATACGAGCTAAGCGACGACCGTATCGCAAGCTGGGTTGAGCAAGTACTGGTTGAGTACAGCGAAAAGCTATAACCAAACAGAAGTACTCCCGGCTAAGTAGCTAACCAAGTAACTAGCTGGATATAAAAAGACCACAGAATACAAAAAGGCCTCATTACTGCGAAGTAATGAGGCCTTTTCTATTTCATCTCGAAGGACAATCTAATCTCAACGGAAGATTAAACAGTCTCTTCAGCCATCTCTTGTTCTGTTGACTTGCCAACAAAGAACATACAGATGATTGCAGCCGTTGTTGGAAGCAACCAACCCATACCGATCTCAAACAGTGGCAGCATCTTAAGTGCAGACACGTCTACACCCGCTACTTTAGCGCCATCAATAAGAGCAAACAGCAGTGACACTAATACCACTACGCGGTAAGCCGCTTTTGGATTAGGGAAACGGCTACGTAAGAATGTCAGAGCAACCAACGCGATAGCGACTGGGTACAGTGCAAACAGTACTGGAACAGACAGAGAAATCAGTTGAGAAAGACCAACGTTCGCAACGGTTGCACAAGCTACACCATTGATGATTACCCAAGTCTTGTAAGACAGAGGCGTTAGCGAGCTGAAGTAATCAGAACATGCTGACACAAGGCCAATCGCCGTAGTTAGACATGCTAATAGTACGATCACAGAAAGCACTAGCTGACCAGAAGGACCAAACAACGATTGAACGTATAGGCTTAAAATAGCACCGCCATTGTCTGCACCAGCTGCGACTGTTGCACTTGTTGCGCCTAGGAAAAATAGAGAGATGTAAACAAACGCCAGACCCGCTGCGGCAATACAACCCGCGCTAATTAGGTACTTAGTCGTCGCTGCACGGTCAGTAATGCCCTTGCTACGAATCGCATCAACAATCAGCATACCAAACATCAAAGAAGCAAAAGTATCCATGGTGTTGTAGCCTTCAAGGAAACCTTTGGTCAGTGGTTGAGTGATGTACTCACCGTGAGCCGCAAGAATATCGCCTTGAGGGTTAACGAATACAGCAATCGCCAGCACAACCAAACCAACGAACAGTGCAGGTGTTAGCACCTTACCAATGACGTCAATAAGCTTACCTTGCGACCATGAGAAGAACATCGCTACTGCAAAAAATGCAATCGAAAAGAGAGTTAGGTGAGCTTGAGAGGCATCGATGAAGAACGGTTTCACCGCCATCTCATAGGCAACAAGGCCAGTACGCGGTGCAGCAAATGCAGGACCGATAATGATAAAGATCAGTACAGCCATGATGGTTGCTGCTTTCTTAGGAAGATCTTTAGTTAAGTGACCCCAAGAGCCACCAGCCACTGCGACCGCGACGATAGTGATTAACGGCAGACCAACGGCAGTCAGCAGAAAACCAGACATCGCTGGAAGGAAGTGATCACCGGCTAATTGGCCAGCTAGAGGTGGGAAGATGATGTTACCCGCACCCAAGAAAAACGCAAAAAGCATAAAGCCCAATGCCATTATATCTGTTAGTTTTAGACTCTGTTTCACAGATAATCCTTAATTATATTTATGAATTTATGTTGTGCTTACATGAATGTTACAGCTCAAAGCTGCCAATCAATCTATAAAATAGTCGCGCATAATGACGAAACAACTGGCTAGCTGCAAGTCACCACACAAAAACACCATATAAATTTGCATATGAGAACAAAAAGCAGTGGATTCCACTAGCTATAGAAAAATAGCCACAATTATAAACTAACCATAATGCACAACAATATTCTCCCAAGCAGAACATTGATTCATACAAGCGGTTAACATTAGAGCTAATCACTTAAAATATCTCGATACTCAGAACATTAATGAAAGACAAAACAGTGCAAACTAAAAGCTTCAATTTTAAGCAATTCTCAATTTACGGCGGGAAAAGCGGTATGCCAGTCAGTACCGATGGCGTATTACTTGGCGCGTGGGTAAGCCTGCCACAAAGATCATGTGTACTCGATATTGGAACAGGGACAGGTCTGCTGGCTTTGATGGCTGCTCAGCGTTTTGAAGATGCTTCAATCTCTGCGATAGATATTGATCAACACGCCATTAATGCTGCCACAGTCAATATTGAGCAGTCGCCTTGGCAAGATCGCATCTCCCTTCATCACGGCAGCGTGTTGACAGCCGACTTTCCACAAAGGTTTGATGCGATCATCTGTAACCCGCCCTACTTCAACTCTGGAGAACAGGCGCAGCAAAGCCAAAGAGCCACCGCCAGACACACCGACAGCTTGGATCACTTAGCGCTTGCCCAGCGTTGTTTCGAGATAACCACTGAAGCCGCGACTGCCAGTTTCATCCTACCGACGCCTGAGGGGGAAGGTTTTATCAAGCTTGCCGAGCAATGTGGTTGGTCTCTAGCAAAACGCCTTGATGTGAAAACAACAGACAAGAAACCGGCTAGCCGAATTCTATTTGAGTTATCTAAAGATCCTGCTTGCGAGCAAGATTTGCAGCGCGAATCGCTTACAATTCACCATCAAGGTGGTTATAGCGAAGCATTTATTGCGCTCACTAAAGATTTTTATCTCAAGATGTAGCAAATACCATGTGATCCTAATCACTAATGCTTCTATAATGTCCGACTACTCTTTTTTATCGTCTGCTTTTTGAGGCAGAAACATTTATTGCTTGTGGAGAAACAACAGTGATCAGAACCTTTGCAGAACTCGATCTAAACCAAGAGCTGCTTAAAGCAATTGACGAAATGGGCTACGAACGTCCAACACAGATACAAGCTGAAGCAATCCCACAAGCGTTAGATGGAAGAGACGTTTTGGCTTCTGCGCCAACAGGTACTGGTAAAACAGCATCATTTGTATTGCCAGCACTGCAATACCTACTGGATTTCCCACGTAAGAAATCTGGCCCTGCACGTATGCTTATCCTGACGCCAACGCGTGAGCTAGCAATGCAGATCACCGAACAAGCACGTGAGCTTGCTAAATACACCAGCCTAAATATCTTCACGATCACGGGCGGTGTTATGTACCAAGAGCACGCAGATATCTTAAGTACCACTCAAGATATCGTAGTAGCAACACCTGGCCGTTTGATGGAATACATTGAAGGCGAGCGTTTTGACTGTCGTGCGATTGAATGGCTGGTTCTAGATGAAGCCGACCGCATGCTAGACATGGGCTTTGGTCCTGTTGTTGACCGTCTGTCTGCAGAGTGTCGCTGGCGTAAACAAACTTTACTGTTCTCAGCAACACTAGAAGGTAAAGGCATTGAAGGCTTCACTGAAGATCTACTTAAAAACCCAGCGGAGATCGATGCGAAATCATCACTTCGTGAGCGTAAGAAGATCACTCAGTGGTACCACCGTGCAGACACGGCAGAGCACAAGCTAAACATCCTAAAGCACGTCATCACAGAGCAAGCTGAGCGCAGCATCGTATTCTTGAAGACGCGTGATCGTCTAGGTGATCTACGAGCTCAACTTGAAAGCGCGCAAATCCCATGTGCGTGGATCCAAGGTGAAATGCCTCAAGATCGTCGTAACAACGCGATTGCTCGTTTCCGTGACGGCTCTGTAAACGTACTACTAGCGACTGACGTTGCTGCTCGTGGTATCGACCTTCCAGACGTAAGCCACGTAATCAACTACGACATGCCACGTACTGCTGACGTATACCTACACCGTATTGGCCGTACTGCTCGTGCTGGTAAAAAAGGTAACGCGGTTTCTATCATTGAAGCGCACGATCAACTAATGATTGAGCGTGTGGCTCGTTACACAGACGAACCAATCAAAGAACGCTTTATTGAAGGCATGCGCCCTACGCATAAGAAAGCGGCCGTGACTAAGAAGAAGAAGCCGAAGAAAGAAGATAAGAAAGCGGTAGAGAAACAAAAAATCGCGAAGAAGAAAAAAATCGCGAAGAAAAAGAAAGCAGCAAAGAAGAAGTAATCTACCAGCTTCAACGATTCAATAAAAAAGCCCCATGCAGTTCGCTGCATGGGGCTTTTCTCTATCTGGTCTGTTATCAGGCTAAAACCGAGAGCTACTCGTTAGCCAAGGACTACTAGTTTTGCTCTTCGCGCTTAAAGACAAGCTCTTTCACGTTCGACTCTTCTTCAACGAAGTAGTAGCCCGCCGTATCAAACTGGGTCAGCGCCTCAACCGAGTCGATCTTGTTCTCGATGATGTAGCGAGCCATCATGCCACGCGCTTTCTTCGCGTAGAAACTGATCACCTTGTACTGACCGTTCTTGCAGTCTTTGAATACAGGGGTAATCACTTGGCCATCCAAGTTCTTCGGCTTCACGGCTTTAAAGTATTCGTTCGACGCTAGATTGATCAACACATTGTCGCCTTGAGCATTCAACGCTTCATTGAGCTTGTCTGTGATGATGTTGCCCCAGAACTGGTACAAGTTAGTACCACGAGCATTGGCTAAGCGTGTACCCATCTCTAGGCGGTATGGCTGCATCAAATCCAACGGCTTAAGCAAGCCATATAACCCAGAAAGCATGCGCAGGTGGTCTTGTGCGTAGTCAAAATCTTCATCCGATAGCGTTTCAGCGTCTAGGCCAGTGTATACATCGCCTTTAAAGGCTAGGATTGCTTGGCGTGCGTTGTCTTGGGTAAAGGTCTCGCTCCACTGCTCAAAGCGCGCTACGTTCAACCCTGCGATTTTATCGCTGACTTTCATCAGTGCAGAAATATCTACTGGCGTCAGTTTGCGGCACTCTTCAATCAGCTCAGCAGAGTGTTCAACAAACTCAGGCTGACTAAAGCGTTCCGTCGCTAATGGTGATTCGTAATCAAGTGTTTTGGCTGGAGAAACGACAACTAACATAACTTTACCCTAATCGGTTATCTAACTGGATGCTGCTAGAGTATAGAAAAAACATCAACTTGTCTTTATGACTCTTCCTATTACTTCGATAGGGAGAATGAGCTTCGATAGACAGAATGAGACAAATGACAGGCAAACAAAAAGGCTAAGGTCGAAACCTTAGCCTTTCTAATCACTTTAGGATGAGCCGTTTATCGCTCCAACAAGATTACTTCTTGTTGTTGTCCCAAATACCGTCTTCCAGCTGAGACTTAAGCTCTGGGAAGTCATTCGAATCGAATGTTGGTACTTTACCCGCGTCTAGTTGGCGGTTGTAGTCTTTCGCTAGCTTAATCACGATACCTGATAGCAGGATAATCGCCACCAAGTTAACAATCGCCATTAGGCCCATCGATACGTCAGCCAGTGCCCATACCGTTGGTAACGTCGCTAGAGAACCGAACATAACCATACCCAGAACAACGATACGGAACAGCACTAGGCCCTTCTTGTTGTTGTGCTCAAGGAAGATAAGGTTCGTTTCAGCGTACGAGTAGTTTGCAATGATTGAAGTGAAAGCGAAGAAGAAAATCGCTACCGCTACAAAAATGCCGCCCCATTCGCCCACTTGTGCTGTTAGTGCACGTTGCGTTAGTTCGATACCCGTTACTTCACCGTGTGGTACATACTCACCAGACATCAGGATGATTGCGACTGTTGCTGAACAGATAACAATGGTATCCATGAACACGCCTAGCATTTGCACGTAACCTTGTGATGCTGGGTGCGGTGGGTAAGGCGTAGCAGAAGCTGCTGCGTTTGGCGCAGAACCCATACCCGCTTCGTTCGAGAACAAACCACGTTTGATGCCGTTAATCATCGCTTGTGCGATTGCGTAACCTAGGCCACCCGCTGCTGCTTCTTGCAGACCGAATGCACTCTTGAAGATAAGAGCCAGTACTTCAGGCACTTTCTCGATGTTCGCGAACATCACGTACATAGCGATCGCTAGGTAAGCCAATGCCATGATTGGAACGATGATTTCTGCTGTGCGTGCAATCTTACGGATACCACCGAAGATAACGAACGCAGAGATGATTACGATACCAACACCAACGTAGCTACGCTCAAGGTCGAATGCCGTATTCATTGCGCTTGCAATCGCGTTCGCTTGAACCGCGTTGAATACAAGACCAAATGCAATGATGAGGAAGATAGAGAATAGAACCCCCATCCAACGCATGCCTAGGCCTTTCTCCATGTAGTATGCAGGGCCGCCGCGGTAGTTACCGTCGTTATCACGCGTTTTGTATAGCTGTGCCAGTGTGCTTTCTGCAAACGATGTTGCCATACCTAGCATTGCGATTAGCCACATCCAGAAGATAGCACCAGGGCCACCAGCGGTTAGTGCTACAGCAACACCTGCCATGTTACCCGTACCTACACGAGCAGCGAGACTAGTACAAAGAGCTTGGAAAGAAGAGATACCAGCACTGTCTGCTTTACGGCTGTTTCTAAGAACAGAGAACATGTGGCCGAAATGGCGGAATTGAATGAAGCCTAGTCGTACAGTGAAGTAGATACCCACACCAACCAGTAAGTAAACTAAGATAGATCCCCAAAGGAGATCGTTCATCAAATTGATTAAGTCTGTCACGTGAACCTCGTAATTGAGTTTAAGCACCGATCATGCTTCCTAGCCTTCCTCTTAATCGCCTATGCCTCTGTCAATGTTGTGTCGGCACTCTTGTTATATTCTTGCGGCGATTGAGACTGTAAATGTCGCTTCATGCATCCATTTTACGTATCAGTGTATTTTTTGACGGGCGGATAATGCAGCGAGACGGCCTAAAAATCAATATGCAAATACACTTATATTAAAATGACATTTCACTAATAACACACCTTTTGTTAACACAACTTTCAACAATGCAGCCCAATAAAAGTCACATTATCGGGACATAATATCAACAACAGCCGCGGCACTACCCCAACAAGAACACCATCCTATAAAAATGACGTCAGCCTAGGTTTTACAAGGTATAGTGAAGATCTTCGTTTTTTTCTAGGCCAATGAGATCCCTATACCGCACGGTACCATGTGCACTTCAATGCATTATAGTCAAAACGCTATTCCATTCGCACAATGAATTAACATTCAATAACCCCCAATTTAATCGTTTACTTAGGTTTGTTTGCCTGTTTTTTATACATAATAATTCTCACAATGTGTGAGCATGCATAAGAAAATAGAACAAAAGCTTCATGGATTTGAAACAAATGAGAAACAAATCAAAGTTATTGTGAACCTAAATATGATATTTATTGGTTCGTAAGAACTAGTCCCACGGAAGGAGATATGGCTTATGGATAGCTTTCAATTCGATGAAGTATCAGAACTAGAAATGCCTCGTGTAACTCAAAAATCACGCTCGAAACCACTCAAGCGTAAGTGGCGTGAAATCGAAGCCATCAACGATCGTAGGCAGCTTGAGAAAGAGCTGAGAGAGATGAACCTAGGTCTTGATTTTAGCCTTGACGATATAAAACTTTAATCAGCACGATAAGAAATCAGATAGCAAAAGGCACCTATATAGGTGCCTTTTTTATTTTTTGAGGTAGTTAATCCGCTCAAAGCGCCATTTGGAAACCAACCCTCTAATATAGAGGACACCTAAAATAGGTGCACCTCAACATTACAACGGGCTAAACACACTCTTGTTCATTTTGTCGAACCCGAGCCGCGAGTTGGCGATATTGATCGGCGATGGTCTCTCCAAAAACAGGGTCATCTTCCGGTTGAAGCCATTGAGACTCCACTTCTTGCCAATCTTTCACCGTGAACGCCTCAACAATCATGGGTAGCACATGCTTCTCTTCATATTCCATGTGCTTTCGCTGAGCCTTAACAAACGCTTCAAGCTGCTCAATAAAGACTTGCTGAGGAACCACCGCATCTTGAAGGATCATATCGACCAAACCTAAAAAGTCCGCCGTTTTCTCAGAAAGCAATTGATGCTCTAACTCCAAGTCTTCAATCGCTTGCTCGCTGCCATATTGCTTAAGATAGTAGCGATAAATGACGTCTTCTTTAGGGTGATGCACTTTGTCTGAATGGTTCATAAGGTAATGAACCACCTCTGCGATCAGGCTATAGTTTATTTCTCGCTCCTGTTTCAGAAACTCTAACTTACTGTTGAGTATCGCGAGTAAACGAGCCATATAGCCATGCTCTCGTCTTATCCTTTCAATCATCATAGTATTGCACTCCATTACACCTACTATTTATAAGTGTATACGAATATGCTGATTTATGATTTGACCCTGCTCAGAAAACCACCAACCTACACTTCTGTTGGTAAACGCCAGTCAATAGGTTGTTGATCCATAGAAGAAAGCAGCTTGTTGGTTGTAGAGAAATGCTGACAACCGAAGAATCCACGGCGTGCCGATAATGGCGATGGGTGAGGTGCAACCAACACATGATGCTTGTCGTCATCAATCGCTTGACCTTTCTTCTGGGCGTGTGCGCCCCACAACAAAAAGATGATCGGTTCAGAGCGCTGATTGAGCTCAGCAATAATGGCATCGGTAAAGGTTTCCCAGCCACACTTAGCATGTGAGTGTGCTTTTGCCTCTTCGACTGTAAGGACTGTGTTCAACATCAACACCCCTTGCGATGCCCAAGAATCGAGATAACCATGACTAGGAATCTCAAAGCCCTCTATATCTTGTGCAAGCTCTTTGTACATATTGCGTAGAGAAGGTGGGATTTTCACACCAGGAAGCACTGAGAATGCTAAGCCGTGAGCTTGGTTAGCACCGTGATAAGGATCTTGCCCTAAGATAACCACTCGCACAGATTCGAAAGGCGTCATATCAAAGGCACTGAACACCTGTTCTTGTGGCGGGTAGACGGTTTTACCACTATTACGTTGCTGTTCAACAAACGCGAGGACACTCTGAAAGTACTCTTTATCACGTTCATCATTAATAATGGATTCCCAAGTCTTTGGTGCGCTCATCGTTTTACTTCCCAATCATCAAGGTTTCTAGCGGCTTTCGCCAGACAAAAAAATAGCTGTATCGGCTAACTGTCCTAAATAAGGCTCTAGTTATACCTCATACAGCTATCAATAAACATGATGTGTAGGGTTCACTTGTTGATGAATCATAATAATCAGTTCAAGTTGTGCTTATCTCGATTAACCACTTTTCTGCTGTGTACGATGGTGGCCGTGGTTATGCACGTGACGGTTTGGTGTAGGTAAACGGCGTGCGACAGCAATAGTTGAAGTTTGGGTGATTGAATACATAAAGGCACCTCCTCTAAGACATCGTGAACTACATATTCACTTTAATACTATGAAAGAAAGGTGCCAATTTTTAGAAATAGACGGAAATAAATTTCCCCCTCTATTATTACGCTTGTTCGCTCGCTAGCGTTGCTGAGCGATGAAACATTCTAAGTTGTTGAATTTCCTCTTTCCAGATCGTCGAATCAATGGTTTCCAAGATAAGAGGGATACCATTAAAGCGAGAATCAGAGGCAATATACTCAAAACAATCCCAGCCAATTTCGCCTTTTCCTAAAGAATGGTGTCGATCGACTCGGCTCGCGAACTCAGCTTTTGAATCATTGATGTGCATTGCTCTTAGATAGTGCATACCCACGATGCGGTCGAACTCAGCAAAAGTATGCTCACACGCCTCTTTTGTACGTAAGTCATAGCCAGCAGTAAACGTATGGCAGGTGTCTAAGCACACACCCACACGTGACTTATCTTCTACCTGCTCGATAATCTCGGCTAGATGTTCAAACTTCCAACCCAGATTAGTGCCCTGCCCAGACGTATTCTCGATCACTGCGATTACGTCAGGTACCGCTTGATGAGCTAGGTTGATCGATTCAGCGATCTTCGCCAAACATTCGCTTTCTGAGATTTTCTTTAAATGACTCCCAGGATGAAAATTCAAAAGCGTTAGTCCAAGTTGATTACAACGCTCCATTTCATCAATAAAAGCCGCGCGTGATTTCTCTAGCTTCTCTTCTTCTGGCGCTCCTAGGTTAATCAGGTAGGAGTCATGAGGAAGAATGTGCTCAGCACCGTAGCCCAACATTTTGCAATTGGCTTTAAAGGCACTAATGGTTTTCGCTTCTAGTGGTTTTGCCGCCCACTGTCTCTGGTTCTTGGTAAACAGTGCAAACGCATTGGCACCTATTTCACGTGCACGCATAGGCGCCTGATCAACACCACCAGCAGCCGACACATGAGCGCCAATAAACTTAATATTTGTTTCCGGTTTTGAGGATGAATTATTGTTTGTCATTAAATCACTTTACACTTTCAGAATGCTTAATAAATAAAGGGTCGTATCGGTTGTAGTTCAATAAAAACACAACAAATGTAGTAAACTTACAACAAATATGGCTGTTAAATATTTTTTATACTTTAAAATATTTTGTAATTACTTTGTTTTCAAAGGTTTTATTGATTTACCTCAATATAATCACCTTTGTAAAAATATGGTTTTTGGTTGTTTTTTGACTTAAATCAATGTTAACCTTACTAATATTAGGTATATATTACCCAGCTCAATAAAAATCGAAAGTTAACACCATAATCAAACCACATTCAGTGGACTAGGAGATAGTTATGATCCAAGGTATTCAAATTACTAAAGCAGCAAACGATGACCTACTAAACTCAATCTGGCTACTAGATAGCGAGAAGAATGAAGCTCGTTGTGTTGTTGCTACTGCAGGTTTCGAAGCTGACCAAGTTATCTCAGCTGCAGACCTAGGCGAGTACGAAAGCCGTGAAGTTGCAATCGAAGCAGCACCACGCATCGAAGGTGGTCAACACCTAAACGTTAACGTTCTTAAGCGTGAAACGCTAGAAGACGCAGTTGCTCACCCAGAGAACTACCCACAGCTAACTATCCGTGTATCGGGTTACGCTGTACGTTTCAACTCTCTAACAACTGAACAGCAACGTGACGTTATCGCACGTACGTTCACTGAGTCTCTATAATTTTTAGAGCTTAAATTAGAATACAAAAACGGCGCTCATTGAGCGCCGTTTTTATTTGTTCGAAAAACAAATGGACGTTACGGTTGAACTCGACGAAGCACAGCTTTTAGCGCTTCAAAATCGTTATCAAGATCTTCAGACAACAATTCCATCGCCGCGTGTTTTGCTAGCGGGCCAGGCAGTTCGATATCAGAACCTAGGATGTCATCAACCACTTCTTTGAATTTCGCTGGGTGTGCTGTACACAGGAACAAGCCAGTTTCGTTCTCTTGCAGTTGCTCTTCCAGTAGACGGTAAGCAATCGCACCATGTGGTTCACATAGGTAACCTTGTGCTTTTAGGTCGCGAACTGACTCAGCGCTCTGCTCGTCAGATACTTTACCTTTGCCTAGTGTATCTAAGCCCCAACCTTTCAGTTGGCAAAGCTCTTCGATACGAGGCCAGTTGTTTGGTTGGCTTACGTCCATCGCGTTCGATGTTGTCGCAACAGTCGGTTTTGGATCCCATTGACCTGTTTCTAGGTAACGAGGAACAGTGTCATTTTCGTTAGTTGCTGCGATAAAACGCTTAACAGGTAGACCTAGCGCTTTAGCCAATAGACCAGCCGTTAGGTTACCAAAGTTACCACTTGGTACAGAGATAACGAGGTTTTCACGTTGCTCTTTAGTCAGCTGAGAAGCCGCCTCAAAGTAGTAACAGATCTGAGCCATTAAACGGCTGATGTTGATCGAGTTTGCCGAATTAAGACCGATCTCTTTACGCAGTTCAGCGTCATCAAATGAGTCTTTAACTAGAGCCTGACACGCATCAAAGTCACCATCAATCGCCACAGTGTGGATGTTCTTGCCAAGCGTACAGAACAGCTTCTCTTGCAGTGGGCTGATCTTGCCTTTCGGGTAAAGAATCACAACATTGATGTCTTCCATGCCGTAGAAAGCATGCGCAACCGCCGCACCAGTATCACCTGATGTTGCCGTTAAGATAGTGATTTGACCACCATCAGAAACAGCTGCTAAAGATTGAGCCATAAAGCGGCCACCGAAATCTTTAAACGCCAGTGTTGGACCGTGGAAAAGCTCAAGCGCGTAAACGCCGTCTTTTACTTGGTTGATTGGTGCAGGGAATTGGAACGCTGCATCCACCATTTGGTCGATCTGTTCTTTTGGTAATTCATCACCAATCAATGCTGACAGAATCTTTGAGCTACGAGGGACAAAGTCCTCTGCTAGCAGCGCATCGATATCATCAAACTTTGGCAGTTCAGATGGGAAAAATAGACCTTGATTACGGCCTAAGCCTTGACGAACGGCTTGGCCAAAAGAGACTTGTTCATCATTTTCTTTGATGTTGTACAGTTTCATAACTCACTTCCTGTAACGATCGAACCCTGCTTATCTAGGCGACAAACGTGAACGAATCCTTCTTCATTTTGTACGTAATTTTGTTCTAACCAGCGTGCAACACGCTCGGCGACATCTTGTTCTTTGCAAATGCTAAATAGAGTTGGACCACTACCAGAAATACCAGTAGCCAGTGCCCCAGCTGACAGCGCGTATTTACGAGCATCAGCAAACCCTGGAAGCAGTTTCTCACGATATGGTTCAGCGATCACGTCTTTGATCATCTTCGCCGCCAGTTCAGGTTGACCTGAATGACACGCGTGGATAAAGCCCGCTAAGTGACGACCATGAGCAATAATATCCTGACGACGATATTGAGATGGTAGGATCTCTCTCGCTTCAGCCGTTGAAACCTTAATACCCGGATAAGCCATTACCCAGTACCAGTCGTCAAAACACGGTACTTCTTGGCTGATGATGCCTAGCTCTTCAAGCATGAGCTGCACACCACCAAGGTAACATGGCGCAACGTTATCGTAGTGGATACCACCTGAAATCTTGCCTTCCATTTCACCCATCAGAGCAAGCAGTTCAGTTTCATTCAGGGGCTGACCGTGAAAACGGTTTAGCGCATCCAGTGCCGCGACGATTGAACATGCACTAGAACCCAAACCTGAACCGATAGGCATGTTCTTTTCTAGTGTCATTTCTAAAGGCTTTAGCGTAACGCCTTTTTTATCAAGCTCTCTCGAGAACACCACCCAGCAGTCGTAAACGATGTTTTCTTTTGCTTCAGTTGGCAGCTTAGAAACAAAGCTGCCTGCAGTTTTAAGTGAGAATGGTTCATCACCGGCTTTAACCATAACTCGGTCACCTAGCAGCGTGCCATCCACTGGAGACACAGCGGCCCCCAGCACATCAAACCCTACACTGACATTACCGATTGATGCAGGAGCATAAACGACAACATCCATATCACTTGAACTCATTCTTAAACTCCTAATTTCCAACCAAGAGTACGCATCACATCAGAGAATACGCCAGCAGCTGTTACTTCAGTACCCGCGCCGTAGCCACGCAGTACTAGAGGGATTGGTTGGTAGTAACGGCTGTAGAATGCTAATGCGTTCTCGCCATCTTTAATCTTGAACATTGGGTCGTCGCCATCAACAGCAGCGATACGAACCTTACACTTACCTTCAGCGATTTCACCCACATAACGAAGTACTTTACCTTCTTCTGCTGCGATAGCTGACTGCTCTTTGAAGTAAGCATCCGCTTCTGGCAAGCGAGCCATGAACTCTTCAACCGTACCTGAATCATCAAAACCCGGTGGCAGAGCTTGGTCTACTTCAACATCTTCAAGTTCAAGCGCCATGCCTGCTTCACGAGCAAGAATAAGCAACTTACGCGCCACATCCATACCAGATAGATCATCTCGAGGATCCGGTTCAGTGAAGCCGTTATCTTTTGCAATATTGGTTGCCTGGCTCAGTGTCATACCTTCATCAAGCTTGCCGAAGATGTAAGACAGTGAACCTGAAAGAATGCCGTTGAACTTCTCAAGTTCATCACCTGCAGAGATAAGGTTCTGTAGGTTTTCGATGACCGGTAGACCTGCACCTACTGTTGTCTCGTACATCAGCTTACGACGTGAGTTGCGTGCAACTTCACGAAGCTGATGGTAGTAAGCCATGCTTGCTGTGTTTGCTTTCTTGTTTGGTGTTACTACGTGGAAACCAGCCGCTAGGAAATCAGCGTACTGCGCCGCAATACCTTCGCTAGACGTACAATCAACCAATACTGGGTTGATGATGTGGTTACGTTGAACCAAAGCCGCTAAACGCGCTAGGCTGAACTCTTCAGTCGCACTCGACATACGGTCACGCCACTGCTCTAACGGTAGACCATCGCTGTCTAGCAACAAACCTTTACTGTTTGCTAAACCACATACGCGAATCACGATGCCTTTTTCAGCCAGTTTGCCTTGCTGACGTTGGATCTGGTCAACAAGCTCGCCACCAACACCGCCGACACCCACAACGAATACATCTAGGAAGTGCTTAGAGTTAAATAGGTTCTCGTGACACGCTTTGATTGCTTCAGAGATTTTGTCTTCAGGGATAACCGCTGAAATAGCGCGCTCTGAAGAACCTTGAGCAATAGCAACAATGTTGACGTTCACTTCAGCTAAAGAAGAGAAGAACTGAGATGCTACGCCACGTGAAGTGCGCATACCGTCACCCACCAGCGTTACAATCGCAACGTCATCCATGAACTCAACCGGCTCTAACAGGCCATCTTTAAGTTCAAGTTCAAACGCGTCTGACAACACTTGTTTCGCTTTCACCTTATCAGCCGATTCAATACAGAAGCTGATGCTGTACTCAGAAGAAGATTGAGTAATAAGGACAATAGAAACGCCAGCAGAAGACATCGCGCCGAATACACGACTCGCCATACCTACCATGCCCTTCATGCCTGGGCCTGATACGTTAACCATGGTTAGGTCACTTAGCGTCGTAATACCTTTGATTGCTAGGTTATCTTCGCCAGTGTCTTGGCCAATCAAAGTACCTGCGCCTTGTGGGTTGAAGCTGTTTTTGATCAGACAAGGAATGTGGAATTGCGCAATAGGAGCAATGGTTTTCGGGTGTAGAACCGAAGCACCAAAGTAAGAAAGCTCCATCGCCTCTTGGTAGCTAAGAGACTTAAGAAGACGAGCATCATCCACTAAACGCGGGTCACAGTTGTAAACGCCGTCTACATCTGTCCAGATCTCACAGCAATCAGCACGTAGACATGCCGCTAGAACTGCAGCTGAATAATCAGAGCCGTTACGGCCAAGTGTGACTAGCTCACCTTTATCGTTACCTGCTGTAAAGCCCGGCATGATATTTACGTGACCTTTAGGCAGTGGCGACTGACGGAAGTTCTGAGTTGAAACGTCCACATCGACCATAGCTTCAAGGTGATCACCTTTAGCGTATAGGTATTGAACTGGGTCAATCAGGCTTGCTGGTTGGCCTTTCGCTTCAAGTACCGCTTTCATCAACTGGATTGAGATTCGCTCACCTTTACTGATGATGCGAGCATTAACATGGTTCGGGCACATACCCAATAGGTTAATGCCGTTTACGAACTGTTTTAGCTGAGCAAGAGAAGTATCAACCTGCTCTTGGAACGCAGAACCATCAATAGAAGGAACAACAGTTTGAATATCTGCAAACAGTGTGTTAAATGAAGATTCGATCTCTGTAATCTGTGCGTCAGCTTCACCATTTTTCAGTGCAGCTTCAATAACAGCGACCAACTTATTGGTTGTTTTTCCTGGAGCCGATAGTACAACGGCTAGCTCTTCTTGCTGGGCATTATTAGCGATGATATCAGCCGCTCGTAAAAAACGATCTGCATCAGCTAATGATGAACCTCCAAACTTTAAAACGCGCATCCCTTTCTCCATAAGTCATAAAAATGGTACAAAAAAAGGCCTGTATCTTGTTGGATACAGGCCTTTTTTTTTAAAATCCGTTACTTAGCAGCCTGCCCCAACAATGTTAATGTCGGTAATAATAATGGTTGTGGTCATTACTAGGTGGCTTACGTGCTGCATATCAAATTCTCTGCTTGTGCTTTACTCTACGTGTATCAATTTTTACCACTGGACGTCAATGAAAAGTTGCGTTTTTTTTACATTCGCACCGTTTTTCAGAGCAAACCGTCATTTAAGGGATAAAACACCCTGTATAAACCTTCACTTAAGATACTGGATTTACTCATTGAACAGGCAAGAGTGATCAATTGCATATATAGTCATAACAAAATGCTATATCGATTGTGCAGCGAACGTACAAGTTCTGTGCTTTAATTGAACGATAACGTTAGAAGAACAATAATAATGACATCAGGAGTGGGAAATGAAGAGATTACTTATTCTTTTGGCTTTTGCTATGCCTGTTGTTTGTTCAGCGAATAGCTTGCCTCTACTACCCAGCCAGATCGATAGTTCTTCTCATAAATTCTTTATCTCCACACAAAACGCGTCGAGTGAAAGCTTCGATACTTGGAAGATAGACAGTGGCTACTCTTATAGCTTGTTTTCAGATGTGGATCTTTACGTCGGTACACGTATCAATAGTGCGGCACTGAAACAGGAAAGTGGATTCTTGAGTGGTGTCAGTTATCAGTTCTCAGAAAGAGTCTCTTTTAACAGTTCTCTACACACCTATAAAGACGAGACCGAAGACAATGAGAAATCGGTAGCCGCAGAGGTTTCCAGCCGAGTGCAACTAACAGATAACCTAGATTTGCATGCCACCCTTGATTATGAAGAGTGGCAGCAAGGTGTTGAAGTGGGACTAGGGTTTCGCTTTTAGTCTCTTTAGCTTGTTCTTTATTAACAGATTAGTGCGGATTGAGATCCAAACTTTTAGTACATCACAAACCATTCCCCGTTCTAATCTATCAACGGCATTCAATTTGAGTCAGTTACGATTCAATTAACAGCTCAGATGAAATTAACACGCCATTCCAATCGGCATAAATATAGTCACCAGGCTGAATCAGTTGATTATGTATAGAGAGTGTCACATTCACTTGGCCGACACCGCGTTTCTCTGTTTTGAATGGCGATGCACCTAACGCCTGAACGCCAAGGTCCATTTGCGACATCATGCCTACATCACGCACCGCACCGTTTACAATCACGCCTTCCCAACCGTTTTCTATCGCGAGAATAGCGAGTTGATCGCCAAGCAGCGCCTTCTGGCATGAGCCATTTCCGTCAACGACAAGCACTTTGCCACAGCCGTCGGTCTCTAAAACCTCGCGAACCTTGGAATTATCGTGATAACAACGAACTGTTACAATTTTTCCAAAGAACGCACCACGTTGGCCGAAGTTCTGCAATGGCATGTTCAGTAGGGTGACTTCGCTTTCAAACTCATCACACAAGTCGGGTGTTATATCGTGCATATATCCTCCGTGAGTAAGGCGTTACCGGTTATGTCAGGCTAGCCTCTATGCTTTTATATGTTATTAAAATTAATCCTTTGTTTTCATTGTTCTATGCTCAATTTATTACTCAATAAAAGTTGATTGAGCATATTTATCTACTAGACTCTTAAGACAGCTTTCAGCTTCCTTGGTTCATAACCCGGTCTTTAGCAGGCAAGATGTGAGAGCCATCTCGAATAATCATTCTTGTTTTGGTGCTAAATAGTCACCATAACATTGGTTAAGTTGTAGCCATACTATTAAAGTTTGTTGCGATACGGCAATTGATGTAAATCAACAAAGTGAATGGAATTAACATTCTCGCGTTGTTAGCATGCTGTTAACATTATAGAATCCACTCCAATCACTAAAAGAATGATTGAAAGGCGTACTGGATCTACGTTATTGGGCAATACTTCAAGGAAGGCAGATAGCTGGAAGTAAGTGTTTTTTTGAAAACTTTAAGTTATCATCAAAAATACATTACCTGTATGTTATGTTTTTGCCTAGAATTTATTCTATTAGCACAGTTTCGTCACAAATTTAGGTACCGCCAAATGCAAACCCCGCAGATTCTTATCGTTGAAGATGAGCAAGTAACTCGTAACACTCTAAAGAGTATTTTTGAAGCAGAGGGATATGCTGTTTTTGAGGCTAGCGACGGTGAAGAGATGCACCAAGTGCTATCTGACAACCAAGTTAACCTTGTAATTATGGACATCAACCTTCCAGGTAAGAATGGCCTACTACTTGCGCGTGAACTACGTGAGCAAGCAAACGTAGCGCTTATGTTCTTAACTGGTCGTGATAATGAAGTTGATAAGATCCTTGGCCTAGAGATCGGCGCTGATGACTACATCACTAAGCCTTTCAACCCTCGTGAACTGACTATCCGTGCACGCAACCTTCTGAACCGTTCAATGAGCACAAGCTCTGTTCAAGAAGAGAAGCGTAGCGTTGAGAAGTATGAGTTCAACGGTTGGGTACTAGATATCAACAGTCGTTCTCTGGTTAGCCCAGATGGCGAAGGCTACAAGCTACCTCGTTCAGAGTTCCGTGCTCTACTTCACTTCTGTGAGAACCCAGGTAAGATCCAAACACGTGCTGACCTTCTTAAGAAGATGACTGGCCGTGAGCTTAAGCCACACGATCGTACTGTAGACGTAACAATCCGTCGTATTCGTAAGCACTTTGAATCTGTTTCTGGTACGCCAGAAATCATCGCAACGATTCACGGTGAAGGCTACCGCTTTTGTGGTGACCTAGAAGACTAATTCGATTCGCGCCTCTTACCATTTAGCACTACTCACCAGTAAGTGTTTTGAACACTAGAAGCGTCATCAATAGTTATTAAAAAGGGAGAATGCCAACGCATTCTCCCTTTTTTATTGTTCTTAATTGGATAAGATTTTAGTAAACCGTATCCACCTTAACGTCTTTCTCTACTAACCACTTCACGGTTTCGCCATCTTTAAGTTCCACCGCCACATCAACAGGCTTGTCACTGTCGATTTCTAGCTGCCATACAAACGCGACTTCCCATTGAGTTTCACTGTGTGTTCTTAAATCAAGATCGTCAGCCGTTACCAACAAGGTGTCTGCACCCTGTTTAACCGTAACACTTTCAACCGCAAGCGTTGCTGGCAGTTGTGAGTCTGACTCTAGGTAGATAGCACCATGTAGGGTCTTATCTTGAGTCTCGCCAATCGTTGGCATCTTGTTGTGCCAAAGGTTGCTTTTCATGGTAACTGTTGCTGCAGATACTTCGACTTGATTATCTTGCTGCCATTCTACTTGTGGCGCAGAACAACCCGCTAATGCCACTACACATGCGGCGAATGCTAATTTTTTCATTATTCTTCTACCTTTGATTTAACCAACTCTTTAAAACTTCAATGTCATTCTGGTATTCGTTATTTATCTCATCAACCCAATCTGAAATGTTCTCCCACCACGCAGGCAAATCTGGAGATTGAGCTTTCTGGGCAACTTGTTGGATGCGTTTCAGACCAATAGAACCTGCAGCACCTTTAATCTTATGTGCCTCAGAAACGATACTGGCTTTATCTTTCGCGACCATGTTGGAGTTCAATATTTCCATATACTCCGGCATCATATCTTCGAACATCGCGATGCTATCCAAAACCGGTTTCGGTCCAACAATATCAACATAAGACTCTAGCATATCAATATCAAGCAAAGTGGTATCAATTTCTGAAAGAACAGGCTTACTCGCGTCGACTTTATCAATGCTCTCAACCTTATCGGTGCCCGCTACCTTCTCAATTACCTCTGGTGCATCTTCGATAAGTTCACTGATGACATCTTGGATAGCTCGAACCGACAAAGGTTTACTGATCGCTTCGTCCATGCCTTTCTGGAAGTACTCTTGCTTGTTGTTTAATACGTTCGCAGTTAACGCCACCAAAGGCGGTAGCTGGCTGTATTTCTCGCGGTAGTATTGAGCAATATCGAAACCCGTCATATCTGGCAGTTGGATATCCAACAACACCAAATCATAGTCTTCAGGATTGAAAGCAATTTGCGCCTCTTTACCCGTCATCACGACTGTCACTTCATGGCCAAGGCTTTCAAGTAGAGAGCGAGCCACTGTGATATTGAGTTCAATGTCTTCGACCATAAAGATCTTAAGATTCGACTGTTTTCTTGGCGTTTTGATCAGAGCCTGAGTATCGTGATTCACTGGAACTCGAATCGAAACCGTAAAGGTACTGCCAAAGCCCTCTTCACTGATGACTTCAATGTGGCCATCCATCATATTAATTAGCTGTTGAGAGACAGCGAGACCAATACCCGTGCCGACAGCGTGCAAGTTGTCCGTGCCCGATTTCACCTGATAGTACATCGCGAAGATCTTCTCGATTTCACTTTCAGGGATACCAATACCAGTATCTTCCACTTCCATCGTAATGTTGGCAAAGTCACCATCAATGTCGGCGCTGACTGTCATCACCACTCCACCATCTTTGGTGAACTTCATCGCGTTACTAACAAGGTTCCACAGTACCTGTCTAAGACGAGTACCATCCACCTCAACAGCAGCTGGAAGATCAGACAATCTTTCTAGATCGAACCTTAACCCTTTCTGCTCAGCCATCAACGCAGAGATACTTTCGATCTCGACAACGAAATCTTCAAAGTTAATAGGCGTAGGGAAGAGTTCAAGCTTACGGCGGTCGAACTTATCCATATCAATAATATCGTTGAAGATATTACCCAGTGTCACCGCGCTCACCTTGATGGTTTGCATCTGCTTGCGCTGTTCGGTGGTCAGTTGGCTATCAAGCAGCATGCGGCTCAAGCCAATGATGCCGTTGAGCGGCGTTCTTAACTCGTGGCTAATAGTTGAGATAAAGGTGGTCTTATCGCGGCTGGCTTTTTCTAACGACTCTTGATGCTCTTTACGTTCAGTAATATCGCGGCCAAAACCAACCAAGCCCAAGTGACGACCATCTTTGCTGTAGAAAGGCACTTTACGCAGTTCGAAGTAACTCTTGCGGCCATCTGGGTATTCAAGCCATTGGTCATAAGTCAGTGCTTGGTTGTCAGCAAATACTTTCTTATCGGTTTCAACAACTTGCTGAGCGACCTCTTTACTGTAAACATCCCAAGGAGTTAAACCAACTAGCTCTTTTTCTGTTTTACCAGTGAGCTCTTCAACCGCACGGTTACAACCAGAGAACACACCATCTTCATTACGGTAGTAAATAAGGTCAGGCGAGGCATCGATAAACGAGCGTAACAGTGCAGTACGTTCTGCGAGTTCAAGCTGAGTACGCTCGCGCTGGAACACCTCGTTTTCGAGATCTTGCATTGCTTCTGCGCGCGCTTCTTCCGCTTTTTCACGCTCTTCAATTTCTTGATTAAGCTTCTCGATATTGAGCTGCATTTTATTGTTGAGTTCTTGGTCTCGCTCACGCATGTCGCCAAGTTTAGAGACCAATTTCGCTAACCTTTGACGTGATTCTTCCAACTGGTCCACGACCACTGACAGAAAATAAACCGCCCAAGGCGTGATCACTAAACCGAAGAAAACTGAACGGACAATGTCGATGTCATCAACATTGCCTTTGAGTGCAAGGGTGATACCGACTTGCACAACAACAGCGAGGGCAACAAGCGCTAGGGCGAGTAAGATAGAAAAGCGGACAATCCCCAGTTTTACGAGTAGATCCACGTAATACTGGGCAAGATTTTTCATGGGTTTCATTTAGCGCTCCATGCGATAAGACTAGCAACATTCTACCCTGTTTGAAGATGGGAGGTAAGCTAGCTACATCACACGCAGCAAGTGTTCAGCGGTAATTTCGAAGGTTAATTAACCAATACAAATACTAACTAAGCAAAAATAGCCGGGGATAATCAAATTGCCAATTTTATAGCGTTAGCGAATTGAGTATGGATGCACCATTGAACGGTTGCGACCGTCTGATTTCGCTTGATACAACGCACTATCAGCCAAGGCAACAGCCGATTCCATTTCATCATCAGGTGTAGGAATGTAAGAGATAATACCAATACTCACCGTGATGAATTCAGAGACTGTCGACTTCTCATGCGCAAGTTCCAATTTTAGGACTTCATCATGAATACGCTGCGCCACCAGCTGAGCACCTTCGGTCGTTGTATTTGGCAGAATAAAGCCGAACTCTTCACCACCATAACGAGCCACACAATCAGATGAACGATTCAACACCTGCTTAAATGCCTGAGAAACCTGAATCAAAGCATCATCGCCTTGTTGGTGTCCGTAAAAGTCGTTGTAGCCTTTAAAGAAGTCGATATCACATAGCATGATCGTCAGTGGCAGCTTCTCACGCACATGATAATGCCACAGTGTAGAGAGCTGTTCATCGAAACGACGTCGGTTAGACACTTTAGTCAGGCTATCCATAAAGCTGAGGCGTTCAAGTTCAAGGTTGGCTTCTTCAAGCTTTTGTTCTGCTAGATAACGCTCTGTAATATCACGCGCCATGATCAACACACCATTAGTGCTCGATGCTGGATCTCTAAACGGTGATTTGACTACATCATACCAAGTAAATGTTCCATCACTTGAGACCACTTTGTCGATATAACGCAGTGATTTACTTTGATGAAGCACTTGATGATCGGTTTCTGATATTCGCGTATAGATGCTATGTGGCACCACATCTTGTAAACGTTTACCGATCAAGTCACTGACTTCAGAGATACCCAGCGCAGCCACAAATGGTTTATTACACGCTTGATAAACCATGTTTTCATTAAAGATACCAATCGAGTCTGGGCTGGCCTCCAGGAGGTTTTGCAAGATGGTGTCACGCTGCGCAAGTGCCACTTCGGTATCTTTTCGCTTCTCCATCTCGCCACGCAGTTTCTGCTGCATGTCATGCCAATCGGTCACATCATGACTAATAGAGAGCGTGCCGATGGTTTCTCCATCTTGGGAAAGCAGCACACTTTGGTAGGTTTCAAGCAAGCAGCTTTTTCCATCTTGATCTGTAGTCCAAGAGCGTTCACTTACACGACCTTTTAATACTCCACCAGAAACACTCAGGGTGCCCTCTTCAGCACGACCATGCCAAAACTTTTTAAACGAGCGATTACTCGTCACTAACTGACCTTTCTGATCTTTCACGTAGATCAGCTCAGACAAAGAATCCAAAGCGGTACGAGCAACATTCAGTTCTCGAACTTCTTGGGACAGTTCTTCGTTAGTGTTTTTATAAGGTGAGGCGTGAATCATCCAAGCCTGCTTATTTCTAAAATGGATCTTACGACCGATCAAGTTGATCTTGAACGACTCAAATTCAGAAAGCGCCCACAGGGAGACCTGCTCGAAGGCTCGAGAGTTGATGTGGTTGGTTAAGTAGTGACGAAAGCTGTTCTCGCTTTCCACAGTAGGAAAGCGAAAATTAACACCGATTTGGCGGATACCAAGCAACTGCATGGCTTGGCGATTGGCATAGAGTATTTCGCCACTTCGAACATCAACAAAGTAGAGTGGCGACGGGGTAGCAAGTAGAAGCGTTTCGATATGCGACTGATAACGAGAATAGAGATGCCAGCAGATGAGAGCAATCAGCAATACAACAACGATATAAATACCGTAGCCATACGCCCTGTCCCACAACCAAGTCATTACCAGTTCCATTTACTCTCAATCTATACCATAAAATCTGCTAGGGAAATGTTACCACTATTTATTGGTTTTATCTGCTGTTACCTACAGTCACCCATTTCTATTAATTGGCCGCGTTTAAAACAGGCAACGTGTACTCGAATGCAGAGCCCGTTTTGATGCCTTGAGCACCGGTTTTATCCAACGAACGACCTATTTCAGTCATCGCTAACCAGCGGTTCTCACACCATAAAGGAGAAAGTAAGGTTGGGCGTCTCGCCGCTGAAGAAACACGGTGATAAACCACGTCCGCAGGCGTGCGTTGAATGATCTCACTCGCGATATCGATGTACTCTTCAAGGCTTGGGGCTTCTAGCTTTCCGGCCTTCCACGCCTTAGCCATGGTACTGCCCTCTACTATATGAAGGCCGTGCAGCTTAATACCATCGGTGCCAACGGCTAATACCTTGTCTAAGGTTTCAAGGTTATCCGCTTTGGTTTCTTTGGGCAGGCCAACAATAAGGTGGGTACATATCTTGATCCCCAAAGCACGAGCACGCCGAGTGATCGTTTCATACACCGCGAAATCGTGGCCACGGTTAATTCGCTTGAGGGTTTTATCATTGGCCGTTTGTAGTCCGAGTTCTAGCCAAATCTCGTAGCCTTGTTTCACGTAACCCGACAGCAGTTCCAATACAGAATCAGGCACGCAATCGGGTCTTGTACCAACGCAAAGGCCAACAATATTGGCACCCGGAGCTTTAAGGGCTTCTTCGTACATATTCTTGAGCACCTGCACTTCAGCATAAGTGCTAGTATATGCCTGAAAGTAAGCAAGATACTTCTTAGCACGGGCAATCTCACCCGCACGGTCTTTTAATTGATCGGCAATACTCTGAACCTGAGTTTGTTCATCGGCAAAAGACGCCACATTACAAAAAGTGCAGCCTCCACGGCCAATGGTTCCATCTCGGTTTGGACAACTGAAACCACCATGCAGTGTTAGTTTGTGAACCTTTTCGCCATAACGACGTTGAAGGTCTTGGCCGATAGTATTGACCAACTCGTGTAATTGCATATTTTCAAAGCACTCAAGTAAATAAGAATGAATATCAGTCTTTTTTGAAAAAAAATTACATCCCTGCAAAATTCGACCAATTAGTTTACTCAAGGCTTTTTGCGAGCAACCTAACAAATATCAATAAACATGCAAAAAATCGGCTCTATTTGCCTAATGTTGCACATTTGTTAGGCATTAAATTCAAAATAAAACGAAAAAAATGGTCTACATGGGTCAACTTTCATTGCAATTCGCCTAGACAAAATTGTAGGATACTTACACATATTGGCTATTTTTGAGTATTTACTTACAACGAAAACTTGCTAATAAGTCGGTGATATCTAACTCCCACCTATATAAACCACTAGTTTGTGGTTAAAAATAAACAGGTATCACTAAGGATTGTTTTTCTCGCAATACTTTTCCTGCGAGATACGGAAAGGATTCAAACCGCCAGCATAGGCAGGTTTAGACCCATAAATATAAAAGGACAAGGCTGACTTTATACAAATAAGTTGCGCCTAGATTTAACTGGAAGGATGTATCTATGGTAGATCAAGAGCAGAACTCACAGGGTCTGTATACTCCTGAATTGGAGCATGACGCTTGTGGTATCGGTTTTGTTGCGCATCTAAAGAATCGCAAATCTCATGATGTAGTAACTCAAGCACTCGATATGCTTGCACGTATGGAACACCGTGGCGGCCAAGGCTGCGATCCGTGTTCTGGTGATGGTGCAGGTATCCTGCTACAGAAGCCGCACGAATTCTTACTAGAAGAAGCCGTAAAGCTTGGAATTAAGCTGCCATCTTTTGAAAAATATGGTGTTGGTGTTGTACTTTTCCCTAAAGATGAACACAAACGTGCACAGTGTCGTGACATTCTAGAACGCAATGCACAACGCCTTGAGTTAGAAGTTATCGGTTACCGTGAACTTCCAACGGACAATTCAATGATTGGTGCTGACCCACTAAGCACTGAACCTCAATTTGAACACGTATTTATTTCTGGCGGCCCTGGTATCACACCAGAAGAGCTTGAGCGTAAACTGTATGTTCTACGTAACTACACGGTTCGTGTATGCCTAGAAAGCGTTTCAAATATCGGTGATGACTTCTACATCAACTCTATGTCTTACAAGACATTGGTGTACAAAGGTCAGCTAACAACTGAACAAGTTCCTCAGTACTTCCTAGATCTGCAAAACCCAACCATGGTGACAGCTCTAGCACTAGTACACTCTCGCTTCTCTACCAATACATTCCCACGTTGGCGTCTAGCTCAGCCTTTCCGTTACATCGCGCACAATGGCGAAATCAATACGGTTCGCGGCAACCTGAACTGGATGAAAGCACGTGAAGCAATCCTAGAATCGGATCTGTTTACACAAGCTGAAATCGACATGCTGCTTCCTATCTGTCAGGAAGGTAGTTCGGATTCATCAAACTTCGATATGGCACTGGAACTACTTGTTCTTTCAGGTCGTACTCTGCCACACGCGTTGATGATGATGATCCCGGAAGCATGGCAAGAAAACAAAAACATGGATCCAACTCGTCGTGCGTTCTACCAGTACCACGCGAACGTAATGGAACCATGGGATGGCCCAGCATCAGTATGTTTCACCGATGGTGTTCAAGTAGGTGCAACACTTGACCGTAACGGTCTGCGTCCTTCTCGCTACACAGTAACTAAAGACGACTTCCTAGTAATGGCGTCTGAGTCTGGTGTTGTTGAGATTGCACCTGAAAACGTTGAGTACCGTGGTCGTCTACAACCAGGTCGTATCTTCGTTGCTGACCTTGAGCAAGGCCGCATCATTTCTGATGAAGAAGTGAAAGACAGCATTGCTAAAGCACAACCTTACGAAAAGTGGGTTGAAGAGAACCTTCTGAGCCTGAAAAAGCTACCGGATGCGAGCAACGAATTTAGCCAACCTTCTCCAGAGAAACTACTACACAAACAACAATCGTTTGGCGTGAGTTCTGAAGAAGTAAACGAAATCATTCTACCTCTTGCGAAAACAGGCTACGAGCCACTTTCTGCAATGGGTGCTGACTGGCCGCTAGCGATTCTTTCTCACCAATCGCAGCACCTTTCAAACTACTTCAAACAGTTGTTTGCACAAGTAACTAACCCGCCGATCGACCCGATTCGTGAGCGCATGGTTATGTCTCTGAACACTTACCTAGGTAAAGACCAGAACTTACTTGCTGAAACACCTGAGCACTGTCAAAAAGTAGAACTTGAGTCTCCAGTACTGTCTAACTCTGAGTTAGAAAAACTGCGTGCAATCGATAACGAGCACCTTCAGGCGAAGACGCTGGATATCGTATTCCAAGCAAATGGCGACCAAGGTAAGTTAGAGCGCGCACTTAAGCGTATCTGCCAATACGCAGAAGACGCAGTGATTGATGGCTACTCTATCATCCTACTGACAGACCGTGCGGTTAACTCTAACCATGCCGCTATTCCAGCAATGCTGGCGGTTGGCGCGGTTCACCACCACCTAATCCGTAAAGGTCTACGTGCTAAGTGTGACATCGTTGTTGAAACGGGCGACGCTCGTGAGACACACCACTTTGCAACGCTTATCGGTTATGGTGCAAACGCAGTTAACCCATACCTAGTTATTGAAACGATTGTTGAACTGCAACGTACTAAGAAGCTAGATCCAAACGTACACCCACGTGAGTTATTCGATAACTACCGTAAAGGTGTTAACGGCGGTCTACTTAAGATCTTCTCTAAGATGGGGATCTCTACGCTGCAGTCTTACCACGGTGCACAAATCTTTGAAGCACTTGGTGTTAGCAAATCAGTGGTTGAAAAATACTTCACAGGTACTGTTTCTCGTATCCAAGGTCTAACGATCGACGATATCGCGCGAGAAGTATTGGTTCGTCACCGTGTTGGTTACCCAGCTCGTGAAATTCCAGCTCAGATCCTTGATGTTGGTGGTGTTTACCAGTGGAAACAACGTGGTGAGAAACACTTATTCAACCCAGAAACGATTTCTCTACTTCAAGAATCGACGCGTAACAAAGATTACGGTCAGTTCAAGAAGTACGCAAAAGCAGTTGATGACCAAGGCGACAACGCAGCAACGCTACGTAGCCAACTGGACTTCATCAAGAACCCTGCAGGCTCTATTCCTCTAGCAGAAGTAGAACCAATCGAGAACATTCTTAAGCGTTTCGCAACCGGCGCAATGAGCTTTGGTTCAATCTCGCATGAGGCTCACTCAACACTGGCTGTTGCGATGAACCGCATTGGCGCGAAATCAAACTCAGGTGAAGGTGGTGAAGATCCAGCACGTTTCGAACGTAAAGAAAACGGCGACTGGGAACGTTCAGCAATCAAACAGGTGGCTTCTGGTCGCTTTGGTGTAACGTCTTACTACCTATCTAACGCTGATGAGCTACAAATCAAGATGGCTCAAGGTGCGAAACCGGGCGAAGGTGGTCAACTACCTGGTGATAAGGTTGATGACTGGATCGGCGCAACGCGTCACTCGACTCCAGGCGTAGGTCTAATCTCACCACCGCCACACCACGATATCTACTCAATCGAAGATTTGGCTCAGCTAATCTACGATCTGAAGAACGCGAACCGTAACGGCCGTGTCAACGTGAAGCTAGTATCAGAAGCTGGCGTAGGTACGATTGCATCAGGTGTAGCAAAAGCGAAAGCTGACGTAGTACTTATCGCAGGTTTCGATGGTGGTACGGGTGCATCTCCGATGTCTTCTATCCGTCACACAGGTCTGCCTTGGGAACTAGGTCTAGCAGAAACGCACCAAACACTACTGAAAAACGGCCTACGTAACCGTATCGTTGTTCAGTCTGATGGTCAGATGAAAACACCACGTGACCTTGCAGTAGCAACGTTACTTGGCGCGGAAGAATGGGGCGTAGCAACAGCAGCATTGGTTGTTGAAGGCTGTATCATGATGCGTAAGTGTCACAAGAATACCTGTCCTGTTGGTATCGCAACACAAAACAAAACTCTGCGTGAGCGTTTCGACGGCCGCGTAGAAGACGTAGTGACTTTCTTCCAATACATGGCTGAAGGTCTGCGTGAGGTAATGGCTGAACTTGGCTTCCGCTCTATCGATGAGATGGTAGGTCAATCGCACAAACTTAAAGTTCGTGACGACATCGGCCACTGGAAGTACAAGAACCTAGATCTAACACCTGTACTGCACATTGAGCAGGCACGTGAAGAAGATGGTATCTACAACCAGACGCAACAAAACCACAACCTAGAAGACGTTCTAGACCGCAAGTTGATTCAAGCTGCGATTCCAGCTCTTGAGAAAGGCGAAGCCGTGAATGCGAGCTTCCCTATCATCAACACGGACCGCTCTGCTGGTACCATGCTGTCGAACGAAATCTCGAAGGTTTACAAAGACCAAGGTTTACCACAACCAATGAACGTTAAGTTCCACGGTAGTGCTGGCCAATCTTTCGGTGCGTTCCTTGCGAAAGGCGTTAAGTTCGAAGTAGAAGGCGACGCGAACGATTACTGGGGTAAAGGTCTGTCTGGCGGTACTTTGGTACTGTACCCAGATGCGAAATCTTCTATCGTTGCTGAAGATAACATCGTGGTTGGTAACGTATGTTTCTACGGTGCGACCTCAGGTGAATCTTTCATTCGCGGTATGGCAGGCGAACGTTTCTGTGTTCGTAACTCAGGTGCGAAGGTTGTTGTTGAGGGCGTTGGTGACCACGGTTGTGAATACATGACTGGTGGTGTTGCCATTATCCTTGGTTCAACAGGTCGTAACTTTGCTGCGGGCATGAGTGGCGGTGTTGCTTATGTTTGGGACAAAGCGGGTGACTTCGAAACCAAGCTCAACCCTGAACTTGTAGACCTAGATCCAATTGAACAAGAAGATAAAGATCTTCTACTGGATATGCTAACTAAGCATGTTGAATTCACAGGAAGTGAAGTTGCTCAATCTTTCCTAGACAACTTTGAAGCAAGTGTTGCATCGCTAGTTAAAGTAATGCCACGCGACTACAAAGCTGTTCTTGAAAAGCGTAAAGCTGAAGCACAACAGGCACAAACGGAAGAAGTGGAGGCAGTATAATGGGTAAGCCTACTGGATTTTTAGAACACGGTCGTGAGCTTCCAAAGAAGCTCGACCCGTCAGTTCGAATTGAAGACAACAAAGAGTTCGTACTTAACGAAGAGTTTGGTGAAAAGATCAATACTCAAGCCTCTCGTTGTATGGACTGTGGCGTACCTTTCTGTCACAACGGCTGTCCGATTGGTAACATCATCCCAGAATTCAATGATGCGGTTTACCGTGACAGCTGGGAAGAGGCTTGGAATATCCTAAGCTCTACCAACAACTTCCCTGAGTTTACCGGTCGTGTTTGTCCTGCTCCTTGTGAAAGTGCCTGTGTTCTTGGTATCAACCAAGACCCAATCACTATCTGTAATATCGAGAAAACGATTGTTGAAACTGCGTACCGTGAAGGGTACGCAAAACCTAAAACACCACGCTCTCGCACAGGTAAAACTGTCGCAGTTATCGGTTCAGGTCCTGCTGGCTTAGCCGCAGCGGAGCAGCTAAACAGCGCTGGTCACTCGGTAACGGTATTTGAACGTGACGAGAAAGTCGGTGGTCTACTTCGCTTCGGTATCCCAGACTTCAAACTGGGTATGGACGTGATTGATCGTAAGATCAACCTAATGGCTGAAGCGGGCGTTGAGTTTAAAGTTAACCAACACATCGGTGTTGATGTTAACGCTCAGCAGCTACGCCAAGAGTTTGATGTGGTATTGCTAACGGGTGGTTCTACGGTTCCACGTGACTTGCCAATCCCTGGTCGTGAGTTGAAAGGCGTTCACTTTGCCATGGAATTCCTTGGTCAAAACAACCGCCGTGCTAACAACCTAGATCTTAAAACAGAAGAGATTCACGCTAAAGATAAGCACGTTGTGGTTATCGGTGGTGGTGATACTGGTTCTGACTGTGTGGGCACATCAAACCGTCATAAGGCAGCGAGCATTACTCAGGTTGAGATCATGCCGATCCCACCAGAGAAGCGCCCTGCAAACATGCCTTGGCCTCAATACCCAATGATCATGAAAACCACCACTTCTCACGAAGAAGGTTGTGAACGTCACTGGAACATCTTAACCAAAGAGTTCATCGGTAACGAGCAAGGTCAAGTGACGGGTCTACGTATTGCTGACATCGTTTGGCAAGATGCGAAACCAGGTGAGCGTCCAGGCTTTGATGAAGTCGCGAACTCTGAACGTGTTATTCCTTGTGACATGGCATTCCTAGCAATGGGCTTCTTACACCCGGAGCCAACCGGCGTGCTTGCTCAACTAGACATTAAACTGGACGAGCGCGGTAACGTCGCTTCTGAAGGTTTTGCAACGAACCAGAAAGGCGTTTTCGCTGCTGGTGATATGCGTACTGGTCAATCTCTAGTTGTACGTTGTATTAATGAAGGTCGTGAATGTGCGATTGCGATTGATGACTTCTTAATGGGTAACTCAAACTTAGAAGCGAAAGCTGATTCACTCATGCTTTCCGCATAATATTTCTCGGGCTAACGTCAATGACGTTAGCCTAGAGGAAAAGCAACACCCTTCCTAACTTTTATATTTGGCTAGCACTCGATGCTAGCCTTTTTTCTATCTGGCCTTTGGCGCTTTCAAAATCACCCTGTTGTATATGTTAAATCTCGTTAACATCTACCTTCTATATCTCATTGATATCCATCGACTATTTTAGATTATTAAGTGGCTAATCGCGTTTATGCATGATAATTAACCATGAACTTGACCTTAAACACAATTAGCTATACGTTGTAAAGCTGATGAAAACAAAATCAATCGGTTTTGTTAACACAACCAATAACGTTTTAACTGGCTAAAGCAAACTATCAGTTTATAAAAAACAACAAGTACATGAATAGTTAGTCATTTACTGTCTGGATGACAGAGAAGCAAAAGGGAGAATTGCAATGGCTCTATATGATCCTAGTCTTGAAAAAGACAACTGTGGATTTGGTTTAATAGCGCAAATGGAAGGCCAACCTAGTCATAAGTTGGTAAGAACTGCTATTTCAGCCCTAGATCGCATGACACACCGTGGTGGTATCGCCGCGGATGGTAAAACCGGAGATGGCTGTGGCTTATTACTACAGAAGCCAGACTCTTACCTCAGAATTATCGCAGAAGAGAATAACTTCAACCTCGGCAAGCAATACGCTGTCGGCATGATTTTCTTCAGCCAAGACCCAATCAAAGCGCAATCTGCGCAAGACATCGTCAATAAAGAGCTCGCTCAAGAGACCTTAACGGTTGCAGGTTGGCGCGTAGTACCGACTAACACCGACGTTTTGGGGCCAATCGCAAAAGATTCTGTTCCAAACATTCAACAAGTCTTTATCTCAGCACCTGCAGGCTGGCGTGAGCGTGACATCGAACGCCGCCTATATATTGCTCGTCGCAGAATTGAAAAGCAGATCACCGAAGACAAAGATTTCTATATTTGTAGCCTTTCGACACAAGTCATGGTTTACAAAGGCTTGTGTATGCCGGCCGATCTTCCGCGATTTTACCTCGATCTTGCTGACTTACGTATGGAATCGGCGATATGTCTGTTCCACCAGCGTTTCTCAACCAATACTCAACCACGTTGGCCACTGGCTCAACCATTCCGCTATTTAGCACACAATGGTGAGATCAATACCATTGAAGGTAACCGTCAGTGGGCTAAGGCTCGTGCCTATAAATTCTCTTCGCCGTTGCTGCCAGACTTACAAACCGCCGCACCCTTTGTGAATGAGACAGGCTCAGATTCATCAAGCCTAGATAACATGCTCGACCTGTTCCTTGCCGGTGGTATGGATGTGTTCCGAGCGATGCGCATGCTTGTGCCGCCCGCTTGGCAAAACCACCCAGATATGGACCCAGATCTACGTGCATTCTACGACTTCAACTCCAAGCACATGGAACCGTGGGATGGCCCTGCAGGTATCGTACTTTCTGATGGTCGTTACGCTGCGTGTAACCTAGATAGAAACGGCCTGCGTCCTGCGCGTTATGTGATTACCAAAGACAATCTAATCACGCTCGCATCAGAAGTCGGTATCTGGAACTATGCACCGGATGAAGTCGCAGAGAAAGGCCGTGTTGGCCCGGGCGAACTGTTGGTAATAGATACTCGCCGCGGCAAGCTATGGCAATCTAATGAGATCGACAATGACCTCAAAGGCCGCCACCCATATAAAGAGTGGATGGAAAAGAACGTTCACAAACTCACACCGTTTTCCGATCTGCCCGATGAGCAAGTCGGTAAGCGCAGCTTTGACGATGACACGCTCAAGACCTACCAAAAACAGTTTGCGATGAGCAACGAAGAGTCCGACCAAGTGCTGCGTGTGCTTGGTGATATGGGGCAAGAAGCAGTAGGCTCAATGGGCGACGACACGCCAATGGCTGTGCTCTCTTCAAAAGAACGCTTGGTCACTGATTACTTCCGTCAAAAGTTTGCACAAGTCACCAACCCACCGATTGATCCATTGCGTGAAAAACACGTGATGTCTTTGGCGACCAGTATTGGGAAAGAGATGAACGTGTTCTGTGAAACAGACGGTCACGCCTATCGTGTCACGTTTGATTCACCAGTACTGCTTTACTCAGACATGCAGCAGCTTCTGCAGTTGAGTCAAAAACATTATCGTCATGTCATTCTCAGCATGCACTACGACCCGAATAACCAAGATCTAGAACAAGCAATCAAAGCAGTATGTGATAGCGCCGAACAAGAAGTCAGCGAAGGTGCGGTTTTAGTTGTGCTGTCGGACAAAGGTTTAGAGAAAGGAAAACTACCGATCCCTGCAGCCATGTTGGTTGGTGCGGTGCAAACAAGGCTTGCTGATACCAACCTGCGTTGTGATGCCAACATCGTTGTTGAGACAGCAACTGCGCGCGACCCACACCAATTTGCTGTGCTGCTTGGCTTCGGTGCAACCGCGGTTTACCCATACCTCGCTTATGAAGCGTTAGGTAAAATGTTGGATGATGGCTCTTTAGATAAAGATTATCGTGCCGCAATGCAAAATTACCAAAACGGCATCAACAAAGGTCTGTACAAGATCATGTCGAAGATGGGAATTTCAACCATTGCCTCTTATCGCTGTTCACAGCTTTTCGAAGCCGTTGGCCTTCATTCCGATGTTGTTGAGCTCTGTTTCCGCGGAGTTACCACTCGAATCCAAGGCGCAAGCTTTAGCGATTTCCAACAAGATATCTATAACTTATCGCGTAAAGCCTGGACTAAGCGTAAGCCAATCGAGCACGGTGGTTTACTCAAATACGTACACGGCGGCGAATATCACGCCTATAACCCTGATGTGGTTGGCACTCTGCAAACTGCAGTAAAAACAGGTGAGACATCGGATTATCTCTCTTTTGCTAAGCAAGTAAATGCTCGTCCAGCTGCGATGTTACGCGACTTAATGAGCCTCAAAAAAGCCGATCAGCCTCTACCACTAGAGCAAGTCGAGCCTAACAGCGATCTGTTTAAACGCTTCGACTCTGCGGCAATGTCGATCGGTGCTTTGAGCCCAGAAGCGCATGAAGCATTAGCAATGGCGATGAACCGCTTGGGTGGTTACTCAAACTCTGGTGAAGGTGGTGAAGACCCTCGACGCTTTGGTACTGACCGTAACTCTCGTATCAAGCAGATAGCTTCCGGTCGTTTTGGTGTGACGCCACATTACTTAACCAATGCGGATGTTTTGCAGATCAAGGTCGCGCAAGGTGCGAAGCCTGGAGAAGGTGGTCAACTGCCCGGCCATAAAGTTACCGCAGAAATCGCTAAGCTGAGATATTCAGTTCAAGGGGTGACACTGATCTCCCCTCCTCCACATCACGATATTTATTCTATCGAGGATCTAGCGCAGCTGATTTTCGACCTTAAACAAGTGAACCCTAAAGCCTTGGTTTCAGTAAAGTTAGTATCGGAACCGGGTGTAGGCACGATTGCAACTGGTGTAGCGAAAGCCTATGCCGATCTGATCACCATTTCTGGCTACGATGGCGGTACCGCGGCAAGCCCTCTAACCTCGGTAAAATACGCAGGTTGCCCTTGGGAGCTTGGCTTAGCAGAAACTCAACAAGCACTGGTTGCTAACGGGCTTCGTCATAAGATCCGCCTGCAAGTCGATGGTGGTTTAAAAACTGGCCTTGATGTGATTAAAGGTGCGATTCTCGGTGCAGAAAGCTTTGGTTTTGGTACCGCGCCAATGGTCGCAATGGGTTGTAAGTTCTTACGAATTTGTCACCTAAACAACTGTGCGACGGGTGTTGCGACTCAAGATGAAACACTACGCCGCGAATACTTCAAAGGCCTGCCAGACATGGTGGTGAACTACTTTACAGGCCTAGCCGATGAAGTTCGCCAATACCTTGCAGAACTCGGCGTAGAAAAACTAACGGACCTGATTGGTCGTACTGACTTACTTGAAGCCGTTCAAGGCCTCACCGCGAAACAGAACAAGCTCGATCTCTCTTCAATACTCGAAGCTCCGGTATCTCCAGAAGGTCACCCACTGTTTTGGACCGAGCCAAACGCACCATTTGATAAAGCTCAGCTCAACCAGCAGATTCTGGATGATGCACTCGATGCAATTGAGAAACGTCAATCCACCAGCCTTTACTACAACGTGATCAACACAGACCGCTCGATTGGTGCTCGTATCTCTGGTGAAATTGCTAAGCGATACGGCAACCAAGGGATGGCAGGTTCACCAATCAAGTTATATCTCGACGGTACAGCAGGCCAATCTTTTGCGGTTTGGAACGCAGGCGGCGTTGAGCTTTACCTAACAGGCGATGCCAATGACTATGTTGGCAAAGGCATGGCTGGCGGCAAAGTGGTTATCAAGCCTCACCAAGGCACCGCATTTACTTGTAACGAAGCGACCATCATAGGCAACACCTGTCTGTATGGCGCAACTGGAGGCAAGCTGTTTGCAGCTGGTACGGCTGGCGAACGATTTGGCGTACGTAACTCAGGTACGGTTGCTGTGATTGAAGGCGCTGGTGACAACGCCTGTGAATACATGACCGGCGGTATTGTTGCCATTCTTGGCGCAACTGGCGTCAACTTCGGTGCGGGTATGACAGGTGGCTTCGCTTATGTCATGGATAAGAACGAAGACTTCCAAGGTCGAGTAAATAACGAGTCGGTCGAGGCACTTTCTCTGTCTGACTTATTTATCCACCAAGAACATCTGCGTGGCTTAATTGCAGAGCACTTAGAAGAGACTGGCTCAGTACACGCTGAAGCTATTCTGGCGAACTTTGATGAATGGATTCCAAAGTTCTACCTAGTGAAGCCAAAGACGGCGGATCTGAACACCTTGCTCGGCCACCAAAGCCGCAGCTCAGCTGAACTTCGTGTTCAAGCGCAATAATTGGAAGGAGCCAATAATGAGCCAGAATGTATACCAATTTATTGATGTGAATCGCGTAGACCCAGCGAAGAAACCAATCAAGATACGTAAGATTGAGTTTGTAGAGATCTACGAACCTTTCACTAAACAGCAAGCGAAAGCGCAAGCAGACCGTTGTTTAGACTGTGGTAACCCATACTGTGAATGGAAATGTCCTGTTCACAACTACATCCCTCAGTGGCTTAAGCTTGCCAATGAAGGGCGTATTATCGAAGCCGCTGAACTGTCTCACCAAACCAACAGCCTGCCTGAGGTTTGCGGTCGAGTTTGCCCTCAAGACCGCTTGTGTGAGGGCTCTTGTACCCTCAATGACGATTTCGGTGCCGTAACCATTGGCAATATTGAAAAGTACATTACCGACAAAGCCTTTGAGATGGGTTGGAAGCCTGACATGTCTCACGTTGAGTGGACTGATAAAAAGGTCGCGATCATCGGTGCGGGGCCAGCAGGTCTTGCTGCTGCTGACATCCTAGTTCGTAATGGCGTAAAAGCCGTTGTGTTTGACCGCTATCCGGAGATCGGTGGCCTACTGACGTTTGGTATTCCATCGTTCAAGCTTGAGAAAGGCATCATGGAAAATCGTCGCCGTATCTTTAGCGAGATGGGCGTCGAGTTCCAAATGAATACCGAAGTCGGCAAAGATGTACAACTTCAGCAACTCGTCGATGACTACGACGCTGTTTTCCTTGGTGTCGGCACCTATAAAAACATGCGTGCGGGTTTAGACAACGAAGATGCACCGGGCGTTTATGATGCTCTGCCATTCTTGATTTCTAATACCTACAAGGTCATGGAACTGGAAAACCCAACCCCATTTATCGATATGCAAGGTAAGAAAGTCGTCGTGCTTGGTGGTGGTGATACTGCGATGGACTGTGTCCGAACGTCTATTCGCCAGCATGCTGCTAACGTCGTCTGTGCTTATCGTCGTGATGAGGCCAACATGCCAGGCTCTCGCCGTGAGGTGAAGAATGCAAAAGAAGAAGGCGTGAAGTTCATGTTCAACCTTCAGCCATTAGCATTGGAAACCGATTCATCTGGTCATGTTACTGGCGTCAAAGTGGTGAAAACGGCGCTAGGTGAACCCGATGACGCAGGTCGTCGTCGCCCAGAACCCGTAGAAGGCAGTGAGCATGTTCTTGAAGCAGACGCCGTTATCATGGCATTTGGTTTCCAACCTCATGCAATGGAGTGGCTAGAACCATTTGGTGTAGAGCTCGATCAGTGGGGTCGCATCAAGGCTCCTAACAAACAAGAGTTTCAATACCAAACCACCAACAGCAAGATATTTGCAGGTGGCGATGCGGTTCGAGGATCTGACTTAGTGGTGACCGCTATCGATGAAGGCCGTAAAGCCGCAGAAGGGATCTTGGACTACCTAGAAGTGTGACTAATCTAAGGTTTCCTTTATTACTCAGGCTGTTACTATAAAAAAGGGATCCAATGATGGATCCTTTTTTGAATTAGATACGTTTATCACAAGCATATCGAAAAATACGTAAAACAATCGCAAACAAGCCAATACCTATAACTAAAATTAAAACAACGCCATAGGAAACATTATGAAAAAAGCAGCTCTCCTCTCGTTATCACTTTTAACGTTAACCGCTTGCAGCCAAGGAATCACGGACATGAAAGACAGAACTTCATCACCTTGTGGAGACAAACCAAACTGCGTATCAACTCAAGATGATCGTGAGCAACATGCATTGGCCGCGTTTGAGTTGTCAGATTCAGCGAGCTTAGATGCGATTGAGCAGGTTGCGCTAACCTTACCGGGATCAAAAACCGCGAGTAAAACAGAAGATTATCTGCGTGTTGAATGTACTTCGCGCATCATGCGTTTTGTCGATGACTTAGAACTTAAAATCACGGATGGCAAACTGATCGTGCGTTCAGAGTCTCGTACTGGCCATTCTGATTTTGGCGTAAACCGAAAACGAGCTGAACAGCTTCGTGCTAGCTTGAAAAGCGAAGGCCTAATCAAATAGATAAAAGAATACGCAGATAAATAGCTACTATTCGGATGAGAAGTGCCTCTGGGCAGTCGCTCGACACTTCTTATCCATGCTACAATTTCGCTCTACTGTTTAAATATTATTTATTAAGAGACTACACATGAAAATCGGCATCATTGGCGCAATGGAGCAAGAAGTTGCGATCCTAAAAGCAGCAATTTCAGACATTACTGAAGTTAATAAAGGCGGTTGTACCTTTTTCTCTGGTCAGCTAAATGGTGTTGACGTTGTTTTGCTTCAATCTGGCATTGGTAAAGTAGCAGCGGCTGTTGGTACTTCAATCCTACTAAGCGAATACCAACCAGATGTCGTTCTTAACACGGGCTCTGCTGGCGGTTTTGATTCAACACTGTACCTTGGCGATGTGGTTATCTCAACTGAAGTTCGACACCACGATGCAGACGTTACAGCTTTCGGTTACGAAATCGGCCAAATGGCAGGTCAACCTGCAGCGTTCAAAGCTGACGACAAACTGATGGCTGTTGCTGAACAAGCACTAGCACAAATGGAAGACAAGCATGCCGTTCGCGGTCTTATCTGTACTGGCGACGCATTTGTTTGCACAGCAGAACGCCAAGAGTTCATCCGCAAGCACTTCCCATCTGTTGTTGCTGTAGAGATGGAAGCATCGGCTATCGCTCAAGCTTGTCACCAATTCCAAGTACCATTCGTGGTTGTTCGTGCAATCTCTGATGTTGCAGACAAAGAATCACCAATGAGCTTCGAAGAGTTCCTGCCACTAGCAGCGCAAAGCTCTTCTGAAATGGTTATCAAGATGGTTGCCCTACTAAAGTAAGCGACTAGACATGCAAACACTGTTTGATCAGGTATTTGCAAATGGCGTGCTCCTTGTGATGTGGGGAGCACTGCTTTTTCATTTAATTTTACCTATCCCCCATGCCGCACACCCCACGACCTTATGGCATAAGTTTGCTGAGCTTTTAGCAAGCAAGGTTAATAACAATAACAATAACAACCACAACTATTCCCAAAGTTTAATCTCAGGCACATTAGCCTGGGGGTTAATGGTACTGCCAACTCTGGTTATTCTATTGGCACTGCAACCATTGGTTTGGCAATCTCAACTGTTTGAATTGGCACTGTTATTACTCGCGATTGATTGGCGCAATAATGAAAAGCTGGCTAACCAACTGATCAAAGTACTTGGCCGAGAAGATAAAGCGGCCGCTCGTCAGTTACTGGCTCCGATTGTCAATCGTCAAACCGAATCACTTTCGTCACTTGGCCTCGGCAAAGCCGCCACAGAAACCATAATCATGGGTTACGCTCGTAACGTAGTTTGTGTGTTGTTCTGGTACGCCATTGGTGGCGGAATCGCTGCGTTAATGTATCGCCTTGTGGTCGAGTTAGCTCGAGCTTGGTCGCCAAGTCGCAAGCAGTTTTCTCCTTTCGGCTCAACGGCAATCAAGATCGTCGCTATCCTAGAACTTATACCAATGCGCTTATTTGCCTTGATGATCGTCTTTGGTGATAAAGCAACGCACACATTTAAGATGATGCTAGTCCAAAGTCGCTCTTGGCCACTACCCGGCCCAGCCTGGTTAATCACGGCTGTTGGCAACAAGCTGGAGTTATCATTAGGTGGCCCTGCGATTTACGACAACACTAAAGCCATTCGCGCAAAATTAGGCGGAAGAATCGCACCGTCAGCTCTGCATCTATCTCAGGTTCAGAAACTACTCTTTGGTCGCATCGCTATCTGGATCTTTTTACAAAGCCTAGCCTTACTATTTATTCACCAAGGGATTTAGAGTGGAATCTTCAGCACTTGTTACAAGCCTTACTATTTTGTCTTCCAGCTTATGGCTGCCTTTATCATTTGCAGAAGAAGTACCACTGACTCAAGAACAAGTACAGCCGGCTCAACGCGTGGTCAGCCTTGCTCCTCATGCCACTGAACTCGCGTACAGCGCAGGTTTAGGTAACAACCTTGTCGCCGTAAGTGAACGAAGTGATTACCCACCACAAGCCGATAAGCTTGAAAAAGTGGCAAACTATCAAGGCATCAAGGTTGAGAAGATCATCGCACTTCAGCCTGATTTGATTCTTGCGTGGCCAGCGGGAAACCCGCCCAGAGAGCTCGCGAAACTAGAGCAATTTGGTTTTAATATTTACTACTCCAAGACCAAAAGCCTAGACAGTATCGCAACCAATATTGAACAACTGAGCCAATACGCTAGCGATCCAAGTATTGGCGAAAATAACGCTCAGCAATACAGAGAGCAGCTCAACGCCTTGAGACTAAAATACAAAGATGCCGAGTCAGTAAACTACTTCTACCAACTCAGTGAAAAGCCGATCATCACTGTTGCTCAAGGACACTGGCCAAGTGAGGTGTTTGAGTTTTGTGGTGGACACAATATTTTTGAAGACAGCGCCTCGCCATATCCGCAAGTTGGTATTGAACAAGTTGTATTAAGAAAACCGCAAGTGATCTTCACTTCTCAGCACGCGATTGAGAATGGAACCATGTGGCAAACATGGGAAGATGAAATCCCAGCAGTCGCTCAAAATCAGATTTGGTCCCTCAATTCAGACTGGATTAATCGCCCGACAACAAGAACTTTGAAAGCGATCCAACAAGTATGCGATTTCTTCGATAGAGCTAGGCAAAATCACTAACTATTTGCTGCGTTTTTTCGTACAATTCGCCACCGACCTGTCCCTACAATTTTAACTATAAGAGCACCAGTATCATGGACTCCATGCTGCTTTATATTATCGATTTATTTGGCACTGCCATCTTTGCTGTCTCAGGCGTATTTGTCGCAGGCCGTCTTAAGATGGATCCCTTTGGCGTAGCCGTTCTAGGCAGTGTTACCGCAATTGGTGGCGGTACTATTCGTGACATGGCATTGGGTGCAACTCCCGTGTTTTGGATCACCGATACCACCTACCTTTGGGTCATCATCATCACCTGTTTGTTGACCATGATTATTGTAAGACGCCCGAAACGTCTGGCTTGGTGGATATTGCCGGTATGTGATGCGATTGGCCTAGCGGTGTTTGTTGGCATTGGCGTGGAAAAAGCGCTTATCTATCAAGATTCAGCACTAGTGGCCATCATCATGGGTGTCATCACCGGTTGCGGTGGCGGTATTATCCGCGACGTGCTTGCCCGTGAAGTGCCAATGATTCTAAGAAGTGAAGTCTACGCGACCGCTTGTATCATTGGTGGCGCTTTCCATACCGTGGCGATCAGCATGGGGCACGACTCAGAAACTGCATTTCTGGCCGGCGTGTTCTCAACACTATTGATCAGGCTTGGCGCTATTCGTTGGCATTTATCATTGCCGACCTTCGCCATCAAATAAGCTATCGTTACAAAGTGAAAGGCTCCGCAAAGGGGCCTCTATCATCTACATTTTAGTGTGAACTAAGCAGCCTTCACGAAATGACCTGCTACGAAATACCAATCCCTTCCAATTTTCATCATTGATTTGTGTGCGTTTACTCGCACACGTTTAAGAGGCCTCTCTCGTACACAAATTGCAAAATATCTCCAAGTCAGTCGAACCAAGATAAATAAGTGGGGGATTGAGGTTAGCCCCCCCCCCTTTAATTACACCTGTATAAGCTATCGCTCACAAACGGTAAAGTTAAATATTGGAATAAATATAAAGGTGCTGCTCACCACATAGCCATAGACTCAACAGAACTCAGGACCTTTAGAGAGAGTGAGTAAAAGATGAAAAACATGGCTCGAAAAGCAGAGAACATAGCGTAAGCTTTGACGTTGATATCCACGAAGCCATTAGTTATTAGATTAGCCTTGTAAAGCTTGGCGATAATGAGGTGATGCCAACATTATTTATTTCTTTACGTAGAAAGATCCGCGCCGTCTCAGAGGGGGGAGACTTACGACACAAAAATTCAGCACTTTGGAAAGACGGACATCCCAGAAATGAAAGAGTAACAGCTCTGAAAAATGGGATTATAACGGAGTGGAAAGCCAAGCTTGGTTATCACTACCTGAAATCGCAATGCCGCGATATAAAGGGCTATTCAGTGGTCAATTAAGCTTGAGATATTACAACGTTCAAGGGGCAAATCTTGTCGTTAATATATGATTATATTGAAATTCACCTCATTATCACGCCGAAAAACTGGTTAAGTTCGAAGATTACAAACCTCAAATTGCAACAAAAAGAATCAATTAGACACTCTATCACAAAAAAACTTACCATCTGGTTAGTAAAAAAAGTGACCGCCATCAAACTTTCTAGTTAAAGTTCCTTATCTACAACCATAAGCTCACTCAATCAAATAAACCCATCGATAAAAAATCTGAACAAACATCACAAAAATGGAACGCTCATCGGCACCAATAAATTATGTTACAAATGGTTTCTAGTGCAAACTCAATTTGCGCATGGCTACAATGACGCGCTCAAAAGTCAATCAGACATAAGTGTTCGAAAAAGCACTTTTAAAACTCAACTAGCCCATAGAAACTGAGTTTATAGAAACAGTACGCATCTGCTTGGCGATCAATTATCGAGCAATTGAGATGGTTATTAACCTTTAATCACGAAATAGAAATAACCCAAAATAAATTATTGACATTGGAATGGTTGTACGTAAAAAACCTGACAGAACTTTTTATTACAAATATAATTTATTACACTTCCATGACAATTAACAAAAATGAAATAAAAGTGAAACAATTAATGCATTTGACTTAATTGTTCTACGTGGATTAACCTTTTAGAACACAAACACTAATTAGGGGATTAAAATGAACGACTCAATTAAAGAAGCTAGACTTAAGAACAACATGAAGAACCCAATTGTTGCCTTAGCACTTGGCTTCTTTATTCCAGGTGCTGGTCAAATGTACGCAGGAAGCGTCATGTGGGGTATTATTAATCTAATCATTGCTATTGTATGTGCAATTACCGTGATTGCATCTCCAATTAGTTTCATCATTTGGGCTGTAGCACTATTTATGGGTTACAAAGGCACAAAAGAGTTTAACAACAAAGTATTGGATACAGCGGAAAGCCAAGCCTAGTCTTTGCAAGAGCAATCGCACAATATATACACTCAATAGTTTGATTTAGTGGCTAGTCAAAGCCAAACTGACGACTTAAATAAAGACCTTTAACTAATATTAAAGTTACCATAATGACGATTAGAATCTTCACCATTAGCCTTGCTACTATTCTTATAACTGGCTGTGGCAACGACTCGAAAAAAGTTGAGTCTCTTGTTGAACAAGGCATCATTGAAGCAACTGGAGCTACTATGGGGCTTGTAGAAACGACCATCGATAAAATCAACTGCTCAAAGAAAAAACACCCTAATGTTAGAAATACATCATACTTTTGCGATGTATCTATCACAGTAGCAAATAAAGACTTTGGCATTGAAGAGGCAATTTCTGAATCAGGTTATTTTGACTTTGATGGTAAAGAGACAATTACCCCTCTCGACTAATTTCAATCTATTAATTTAAAACACAAAATAGAACAATCGATTATCAAATGACATAGTTCAAGCTGTTTTATCAAAATTTAAATAACATATGGTGACCAAAATTATCTAAATTATTTTTGGTCACTACCTATTGCTATGAAAATATATTTAAAAAGATCACCGTAAATCTTTAAATAATATAAAACCTATGGTGATATCTTATATAAAATTAATTTTACCATGTCGGTGTTTTTCAAGGTAGTTGTCATCATTTGCTTACTTATTAAGCAGCTTCTCTTTCTGGATTTAGGTGAACGTCACCAACAGGTTCACAGTTTCTGATATCACCAGGCCAGCGTTCAGGGTTTAGCTCTTTTGCAGCGAGTAGTACCTCCGCTCGGCGCTTCAAGATCTCTTTATCTTTTCCATTGTGACGCTCTGAAGGCGTGACATAATTCAGCTTACTGTGCTTGTGCTCCGTGTTGTACCAGCGTACGAAGGCTTCAACCCAACTTCGACTACTGTCGATTGTTTCAAAGCCCTTTGTTGGCCAGCTTGGCATGTACTTTACCGTGCGGAACAATGACTCAACATACGGGTTATCATCACTGACTCTTGGGCGACTATACGATGAAGTAATACCTAACTCTTCCATTTTTGCTTTGAACGTCAACGACTTCATCGGCGCACCATTATCTGAGTGAAGAACCAGTGCTTGATTGAAGCACTGCTCTCGCATCAACGTTCGTTGCAGAAGTTGTGACGCTAGCTCACCGCATTCATGCTCATACACTTCATAACCAACAATTTTTCGACTGTAGATGTCCTCAATGACATACAGGTAATAGTGTTGGCCTCGAACCTTTGAAGGTAAGTAAGTGATATCCCACGTATAGACTTGGTTTGAGTCCGTCGCTGTGTAACTGGTTGGCTTCGCTTGCTTCTGTCTGCTCCGCTGACGACCTCGCTTGTGAAGTTGCCCCTGCGTACTCAGTACTCGATAGTAGCTCGACTCAGAGGCGATATACTCACCTCTATCAAGCAGTGTCGGGACGATTTGAGTTGGAGGCAAGCTTGCGAACTCAGAGCGGTTACACACCTCGACAATCGCATCACGCTCTTCCTGAGACAGCTTGTTAGCAGGCTCAGGTCTGATGCATATTGGCCTTTTGTCAGCTTGAACTTCTCCTTGCTGATACCAGCGACGATAGGTTCTCAAGTCAATTTGAACTTCATGGCAAGCTAGCTGTAAACGGCATCCGCATTGCTTCGCTTCAAGGATTAGAGTCACTATGGTCTGCCTTTCATCGGTTGAGGTTAGTCGTCCTCTGGCTCTTCCCCGTAAAAGGCTCTCAGCTTTTTTCTTAGTACCAAGAGGGCAGCCGTTTCAGCGAGTGCTTTTTCTTTGAGTCGTAAATCTTTCTTCAAATCTTTGATTTCAAGTTTGTCAGCTTTAGCCTGCTTCTTTGCTTCAGCTTCCTGCTCTTTACTCGACTTAAACCCTTGCATACATTCGATGCGCCAACTTTGGATTTGTTCAGGGAAAAGACCTTTTTCACGACAATATTGGCTGAGTTCACTTTCGGTCATCGAGTAAGTCTCGGCAACAATGGCGAGTTTAGTTTGAGCAGACCACTGCTCTGATGAAGTGTTGCTATTTGGCACGCCGGCTCCTGAACCTCTGAGTTGCTGGCGCCAATGATACAGGGTCGCAGTGCTAATTCCTTCCTCTTCCGACACTTCTTTCACTGACATCGAATAGGGAGGTAATAGCTTCTTCAATATAGCTTCTTTTCTTTCTACTGAGATACGAGACACAATTACTCTTTATCGCCCAAACTGGTTAAATTTTAACAGTGACATCTACCCTGCCAGATAGGGATGTTTAGCCACTTTCATGATTTTTTGGGGCAACACGGCGTTGTTGATCAAATCAGCTTGAAGATCAACGACACCATATGTAGCTAGCCGTTAGCTTCTAACGGGCATACCTAGTCCTATGACTTTGTTAATCGCTTTGACATTCGCCATGATTTCGCCCACTTGAGCGTTGTAACATCTCAAGCTCAATTTATCGCTTGTTAGTCCTTTATATCGGGACATAGCAGTCTCAGATATTGAACGATAGTGATAACCAGACTCTGTTTTCCATTCCGATATTGTTCCATCTCTCAGAGCCATTACCGCTTTGTTTCTGGGATGACCGTCTTCCCAAAGAGCTGCATTCTTTCGAGGCGGTATTAACGGAGTACAGCCTTTATTTTTCAGAGTCTCGTGGCAATTTTTTGTGTCATATGCTCCATCGGCGGATACGGCAGCGACCTTTCTACGTAGTGGGTTGAGTAACGTCGGTAACACTTCACTATCGCCTACATTTACAAGACTGACTTCCGCACTAATCGCTTCGTGAGTATCCACATCCACAGCTAAGTGCAGTTTGCGCCATGTCCTACGTTTTTCTGTACCATGCTTTTTCACTTTCCACACCCCCTCACCAAAGACTTTGAGGCCAGTAGAATCAATGGCTATATGGCGAATAGCCCCTCTCGATTTATTGCGATATTTGACCTGAACTGTCTTCGAGCGTTTACTGATACAGGTGTAGTCAGGGGACGTTAGTGGAACATCTAATAGCTCAAAGATAGAGTCGATAAAGCCTTGAAGAGCACGTAAAGGAAGAGAGAAGATGCCCTTTTTCAATCGCTGTATCAGAGTACTGAAAGCCTCTCCCACGCTTACCATGATGAGTTTTGCATCGCCATGCATCTACGGCTGAATCATCTATCCAGAATGTAACCGAACCACGTTTACAAAGAGCCTTATTGTACTCCGTCCAGTTAGTTATCTTCTTGTTTGCTTTACCCATATCACCACCATTCCAATCGTTTCAAATGATCAGATCACAGGACTTAGAAAAGGTTCAACTAATTTAGGCAACAACGCCACTGAAGACAACAAAACAGATAAGTAACTAGGCCTGATTTCAGATCATAAGTGCAACATTCATGGAAAGGTATAGAAGACGACAACTGCTGAAAGTAGTGCGCTCTTCTCACCAAAGAAACAAGCAGTTGTAGCATGAATTATCAGCAATTCCTGAAATAGCTAAAACAACTCAGTGCCATCGCTCTACGATATATCTGGAAGTTATCATTGCCGACCTTCGCCATCAAATAAGCTATCGTTACAAAGAGAAAGGCTCCGCAAAGGGGCCTTTTTTAATCCGGTTTCAAATCACTGATACCCTCGATTTCCACTCTTCAAAGATCCCTTCTTTTCCTAACACTCAATTTGGTTAGTCCATTAGCCAAGATGTTAGTAATGTTTTTTGTTTACTTATCTAATTCGCAGGCTATATTAATAAACAAATAGCTTTATAAATAAATGTATTTACTAACATTGGCAAAAGGGAGTTCAAGATGAGTATTGGTAAAGTGGGCATTGTTTTCTTCTCTAAGAATGGAACAACTAAGCAAGTTGCTGAGACAATCGCTGAAGGCATTAACACTCAACAACCTAACTCAGTACTCCTTGTCGAAGTGCTATCTTCTGAAGTGGTCGAAGGAAGGTATGACAATGATGATAAGCTCAAGTCATTAGACAGCTGTGACGCCATTATCTTTGGCTCCCCGACTTATATGGGTTCACCAGCCGCGCAGTTTAAGAGCTTTATGGATGCAAGTAGTGATAGCTATTGTAAGAAAGCATGGAGAAATAAACTCGCAGCAGGCTTTACCACTGGCGGCAGCCTTAACGGTGAGCAGCAACAAACCTTGTTGAGCTTTTTCACTCTGGCCTGTCAGCATGGCATGATTTGGGCTGGGCTTGATATCTCAAAGCACATTGATGACTTAGGTTTGAATCGCACAGGGTCAAGCATTGGTTTGGTCGCCAGTGAAGATGAGACGGCAGATAGCACCAATAGTCACATCAACAGTAACGATCTTCAGACTGCTTTCTATTTTGGTCAGCGCATCGCGAGTCTAGTTAAGAGAACCTAAACTAACTAGTTAGCTGACGGGCTAGCTTCAAAACTCCTAGCTTGATTGATATCTATGATCTCAAGACTAGAGAATGAATGTTGTTTGAGGTAAGTTGAAACAATCATTCCCAACTTTCATGAATATAACCCAATGCTACTCGAAGGAATCGAAACTCTACTGGTATTGAGTAAAGCAAAGACCATGAGCCGCACAGGCAGTTTGCTTTATATCAGCCAATCAGCGGTCAGCAAACGGATTGCGAATTTAGAAAAGAAGCTAGGTAAAAAGCTCATTGAACCGAGTGGCCGACAGATAAAACTCACGCCAGATGCGATAGCATTAATCGAGAGTATTGGCCCGACATTCAATGAACTTCGTGGGCTTATTTATGAACAGCAAGAGTTGGAAGATACCACTCTCATCACCCTAGACAGCTCTAAGTCTCTGATAGCCGGTTATTTAGGTGAGATGATGGGCCAATTTATCCAGCAAGATAAGTACATCATCATTACCACCAACCACACGCCGAGAATTATCGAACGGGTGCAGTCCGGCAAGGCGACCTTGGGGTTGTGTGCTGGCTTACTGCCACCACATCATGGGTTGATGACCTTCCATCTTTTTGATGAACCGTTTTACATAGTGAGTAAGTCGCCGCTAACGGATCTCCCTCCAATGGTCATCACTAACGACATGACCAATCCAGCCAATTCTTATCAACTTTCTGTATTAGAAAAATTTGGTATCAAACCCTTGATGGAGATGGATGCCTACACCGCAGCGGCGCAACTTGCATTGGGCGGGACTGGGCCAGCGTTGATCCCGCTCTCTATCGTAAAAACACTCAATATTGAGTCTCAATATCTGTATAGCTTCACCGAATTAGCAGGCTTAATTCGGCCGATTCATATCTGTGTCAGACCGAATAGCTATCAGTCTCCACGAGTTAAAACACTGATAGAATCGATTGTTGATGCTGTTCCCAAAGCAGTTTAGACGCCATTAGCATCGACATCACGATCACAAGAGGGCGAATCCATTTTTGCCCTTTTGTCACCACCACTTTAGCGCCAAGCTGAGCGCCCATAAATCCACCGACCGCCATCACTAATCCCAACTCCCAAATAGGCAAGCCAGCCAAAATAAAGAAAATCAAGGCAGCGATATTCGAGGTAAAGTTAAGTACTTTAGTACGCGCCGTAGCATCGACTAACGAGAAGTGACCAATAGCAACAAAGCAGACGGTGAAGATAGAACCTGTTCCTGGGCCAAAAAAGCCATCATAGAAACCCACGCCGCCACCAATACACAGAGCAAACATCGCCTCAGAGATCTTCTGTTTTCCTTCAGACGCTCTAGTTTGGGGTGCCAACAGGAAATAGAGAGAGATAGCGATAAGCAGCAGTGGGATAACACTGGTCAGTAGGCTCGCATCAATGTGCTGGACTAACTCAGCGCCAATTGCAGAGCCAATAAAGGTACAAAAGATAGCAAGGCGCATCTCTTTGATGCTGACGATACCGTTGCGCACGAAATACCAACTCGCAGAGAAGCTGCCAAATGAGCTTTGGAGTTTGTTAGTTGCCAATGCCTGCGTCGGTGGAACTCCAGCCGCTAGCAATGCAGGTAGAGTCAGTAACCCACCGCCGCCAGCCATTGCATCAATAAAGCCTGCTGCCGTTGCAACAACAAACAAGATAGCCAATATTTCTAGAGTGATTTCCATATACCCAACGCCTTAAAGTCCTGTGTAGCGACAAGTTACCACTCACAGCAGACGAGCAATAACGAAACACAAGATTCTAACCTATTCCAAATATTCATCATTAAGCTACCGCGGAATAACAGACATAAAAAAGCCCACTCCGAGGAGTGGGCTTTGAGCATTTATATCCGCATATCAGCGATACACTTTAGGCGATTAAGCTTGAGAAGCTTTAACCTGAGCGTGTAGCTCTTGAACTGAAGTTACTGACGTTTTCGCGTCTGCAGTGTGCGCCATACAAGTCGCGAATGCAGCGTTTAGCGTAGTCGTGTAGTTAACTTTCTCAGCAAGTGCACCACGACGAAGAACTTTAGAATCTTCAATCGCTTGACGGCCAGCTGCAGTGTTCACGATGTACGTGTACTCGTTGTTCTTGATACGGTCAAGAATGTGAGGACGACCTTCGTGTACCTTGTTTACTAGACGTGGGTTGATGCCCGCTTCGCCAAGGATAACCGCAGTACCGTGAGTTGCGTCTAGCTGGTAACCAAGCTTAGATAGCTTAGATGCTAGGTCAACAACACGCTCTTTGTCGCCTTCGCGAACAGAAAGAAGTGCACGACCGCCTTCTGGGTAGATGTTACCACAACCCAATTCAGCTTTAGAGTATGCTTCTGCGAACGTCGCACCAACACCCATAACTTCACCAGTAGAGCGCATTTCTGGGCCTAACAGTGGGTCAACACCAGGGAACTTGTTGAATGGAAGTACAACTTCTTTCACTGAGTAGTAAGGTGGGATGATTTCTTTCGTAAAGCCTTGAGACTCTAGAGATTGACCCGCCATTACACGAGCGGCAATCTTAGCGATTGGCGCACCAGTTGCTTTAGATACGAATGGAACCGTACGTGCTGCACGAGGGTTAACCTCGATTAGGTACACTTCATTGTTCTTAACAGCAAACTGCGTGTTCATCAGACCACGAACACCCAACTCGAACGCTAGCTTTTCAACTTGCTCGCGCATTACGTCTTGGATTTCTTGGCTTAGCGTGTATGCAGGAAGAGAACATGCTGAGTCACCAGAGTGAACACCCGCTTGCTCGATGTGCTCCATAATACCGCCGATTACAACGCGCTCACCGTCACAAATCGCATCTACGTCTACTTCAACAGCGTCATCTAGGAAGCTATCAAGTAGTACTGGAGATTCGTTTGATACGCTAACTGCTTCGTTGAAGTAGCGACGTAGGTCTTGCTCGTCGTATACGATTTCCATCGCACGACCACCAAGTACGTAAGAAGGACGTACAACAAGTGGGAAGCCGATTTCACGAGATTTCTCTACCGCTTGCTCCATTGTTGTTACTGTCGCGTTTTCTGGTTGAAGTAGGCCTAGACGGTCTACAGCAACTTGGAAACGCTCACGGTCTTCTGCACGGTCGATTGCGTCTGGGCTAGTACCGATGATTGGTACGCCAGCAGCTTCAAGAGCACGTGCCAGTTTAAGTGGCGTTTGACCACCGTACTGAACGATAACGCCTTTTGGCTTCTCAACACGAGCGATTGCTAGTACGTCTTCCAGAGTTACTGGTTCGAAGTACAGACGGTCAGACGTATCGTAGTCTGTAGAAACTGTCTCAGGGTTACAGTTAACCATGATAGTTTCGTAGCCATCTTCACGTAGCGCTAGTGATGCGTGTACACAACAGTAGTCAAATTCAATGCCTTGGCCGATACGGTTTGGACCGCCGCCTAGAATCATGATTTTTTCTTTGTCTGTTGGGTTTGCTTCACACTCGTCATCGTAAGATGAGTACATGTAAGCCGTATCTGAAGAGAACTCAGCTGCACACGTATCTACACGCTTGTATACCGGGTGGATATCGTATTGGTCACGTAGACGACGGATTTCGCTTTCCGCTACACCTAGAATCTTAGATAGGCGCGCATCAGCAAAACCTTTACGCTTAAGCTTGTTTAGCTCGTCTTTATTTAGACCAGCAAAGCCTTTCGCTTTAAGTTCTTGCTCTAGCTTAACGATGTCTTCGATTTGAACTAGGAACCAACGGTCGATTTGCGTTAGGTTGAATACACCATCTACCGACATACCAGCACGGAATGCGTCAGCGATGTACCAAATACGCTCTGCGCCAGCTTCTTTAAGTTCGTGACGGATAGTCGTTAGAGCATCTGGTGCGTCTAGGTCTACCATTTCGTCAAAACCAGTCGCGCCAACTTCTAGGCCGCGAAGTGCTTTTTGTAGAGATTCTTGTTGGTTACGGCCGATAGCCATAACTTCACCAACCGACTTCATTTGCGTCGTTAGGCGGTCGTTAGCACCTGCAAACTTCTCGAAGTTAAAACGAGGAATCTTAGTTACTACGTAGTCGATTGTTGGTTCGAATGATGCTGGAGTTGCGCCGCCAGTGATGTCATTCATTAGCTCGTCTAGCGTGAAGCCAACAGCCAGTTTCGCTGCAATCTTAGCGATTGGGAAACCTGTTGCTTTAGAAGCTAGTGCAGAAGAGCGAGATACACGTGGGTTCATCTCGATGATAACCATACGGCCATCTTTCGGGTTGATACCAAACTGTACGTTTGAACCACCTGTTTCAACACCAATCTCACGCAGTACTGCTAGAGATGCGTTACGCATTAGTTGGTATTCTTTATCTGTCAGCGTTTGAGCTGGAGCCACAGTGATTGAGTCACCTGTGTGAATACCCATTGGGTCGAAGTTTTCAATCGCACATACGATGATGCAGTTGTCGTTTTTGTCACGAACCACTTCCATCTCGTACTCTTTCCAACCGATAAGTGATTCATCGATAAGAAGTTCATTAGTTGGAGATAGATCCAAACCACGACGACAGATTTCTTCAAATTCTTCTTTGTTGTAAGCGATACCGCCACCAGTACCACCCATCGTGAACGATGGACGAATGATACAAGGGAAGCCAACCATGTCTAAAACTTTGTAAGCTTCTTCCATCGTTTTCGCTGTATCAGCAGTTGGACACTCAAGGCCAATTGCTTTCATTGCTTTATCGAAGCGTGAACGGTCTTCTGCTTTATCGATAGCGTCAGCCGTTGCACCAATCATTTCAACACCGAACTCTTCAAGAACGCCGTGCTTTTCTAGGTCTAGAGCACAGTTCAATGCAGTTTGGCCACCCATAGTAGGTAGAACTGCATCAGGCTTCTCTTTAGCGATGATGTTACGCACAACTTCCCATTGGATAGGCTCGATGTAAGTTGCATCTGCCATGTCTGGGTCAGTCATGATTGTCGCTGGGTTCGAGTTTACAAGAATAACTCGGTAACCTTCTTCGCGAAGCGCTTTACAAGCTTGAGCACCAGAGTAATCGAACTCACATGCTTGACCGATAACGATCGGGCCAGCACCTAGAATAAGAATACTTTTAATGTCAGTACGTTTTGGCATTGTCTACTACTCCGAATTACGCTGTGTGCTGTTTGATTAGTTCAATAAAGTGGTCGAATAACGGCGCTGCGTCTTCTGGACCTGGGCTTGCTTCAGGGTGACCTTGGAAGCTGAATGCTGGTTTGTCTGTACGGTGAATACCTTGTAGAGAACCATCAAATAGTGATTTGTGCGTTGCACGTAGTGTCTCTGGAAGGGTTTCTTCGTCAGCAGCAAAGCCGTGGTTTTGCGAAGTAATCATCACAACATCACGATCTAAATCTTTAACCGGGTGGTTTGCGCCGTGGTGACCAAACTTCATCTTCACTGTCTTAGCGCCTGACGCAAGAGCAAGAATCTGGTGACCTAGACAGATACCGAAGATTGGTAAGCCTTTTTCTAGGAACACTTTTGTCGCTTCAATTGCGTAAGTACATGGTTCTGGGTCACCAGGGCCATTTGAAAGGAAAACACCGTCTGGGTTCAGAGCAAGTACTTCTTCAGCTGAAGTCTCAGCAGGAACAACCGTTAGGCGGCAGCCGCGGTCAACAAGCATTCGTAGGATGTTTCGTTTTGCACCGAAGTCATAAGCAACAACGTGGTATGGCAATTCTGAGTCTGCTTTCGCTTCAGGAAGTCCACCCGTAAGCGTCCACGAACCTTGTTTCCATTGATACGCTTCTTTTGTTGTAACTTCTTTCGCAAGGTCCATACCTTTCAGGCCAGGGAATTCTTTTGCTTTAGCTAGAGCCAAAGCTTCGTCTAGGTTTCCGTCGTTTACTGAAGAGCCAGCTACAATACAACCGTTCTGTGCGCCTTTTTCACGAAGAATACGCGTCAACTTACGAGTATCAATATCAGCGATACCAACAACGTTTTGCGACTTAAGGTAATCAGAAAGGGATTGTTCATTACGGAAGTTAGAAGCGATTAGAGGGAGATCGCGAATCACAAGGCCTTGAGCGTGGATTGAAGAAGATTCTTCGTCTTCGGAATTGGTTCCGGTATTGCCAATGTGAGGGTAAGTAAGGGTAACGATTTGTTGAGAATAGGAAGGATCAGTGAGGATTTCTTGGTACCCCGTCATCGAGGTATTAAAAACGACTTCACCAACTGCAGAACCTACAGCGCCAATGGCTTCACCGTGAAATACTGTCCCATCTTCTAGGACGAGTAGTGCTGACTTCTTCAAGACAACCTCCAGAAATAAAAATGCATTAAAATTGATTTAATTTGCAAATCTACCTTCCTGAAACACCAAAAACTGCGTGTTTATGGAAATTAGACAAATTGGCGGTATTTTAGTGATCTGCGTGATACGTGTCAACATTTAACTCAAAAGAAATTAAACATTTGTAAGGACTAATTCAATTTACCCCCTCAAAGCTCCAAAAGTTCAACTTTCATACGCATTTAGCTCGAATATTACGATTTTCTAATTTTCACCCCTCATTTTAGCCAACCATAGAGTGATAAAAATATCAGCAACAAAACGCAATCGATAAATACCAAGAGAAAACATGACAATTTAAAGATCTAAAACAAAAAACATACTAAAGACCACATAAACAGCATAGAAATGGAGTCAAAAAGGCGATAAGAAGAAAGTAGAAGGAAGATCGGAGAAGTGAGATTACTAAGGAAAAGGCACCAAATAAAGAAAGCGCCGGCAATTGCCAGCGCATAAATATCTATTTATAGGTCATTCAAACCAAGCACATCCGTCATGGTATAAAAGCCTGCTGGTTTATCATTTAACCAAACCGCGGCCTTGATTGCGCCATTAGCAAAGGTCATTCGATCAGTGGCTTTATGGGTAATTTCCACTCGTTCACCGATATCAGCAAACATAGCGGTGTGTTCACCAATAATGTCACCGGCACGAATCGTCGCGAAACCAATCTCATCTTTAGTGCGCTCGCCAGTAATACCCTCGCGTGACCATACAGCTACATCGTTCAGCTCGTTGCCCATAGCACCCGCAATAGCTTCGCCCATACCAATCGCAGTACCTGACGGTGCATCGACTTTATGACGGTGATGAGCCTCAACGATCTCGACATCACAGTAATCGCCCATCACTTTAGCGGCCTTCTCTAGCAGCTTAAAGACCAGGTTCACACCAACGCTGTAGTTAGGTGCCATTACGATAGCCATCTCTTTTGAAGCAGCATCAATCACCTGCTTCTCTTCTTCAGAGAAGCCCGTTGTACCGATGATCAGTTTTTTACCGTGACGTTTACAAAGTTCAATATTCGCTAATGTGCTAACAGGGGCAGTAAAATCGACAATCACATCAAACTCTTCGATGGCTTTAGACAAATCATCGACTAAAGCAACATCAAAACGACCTTCACCGCATAACTCGCCGACATCTACGCCGACCAAAGATGACTCTGGACGCTCTGAACCAGCTCCAACACTTGCTTCTGAATTATGATGAGCGGCTTTCACCAAGTTGCGGCCCATGCGGCCCGCTGCTCCTGCAATTGCAATTCTTACCACTGCGAATATCTCCATTGTTTTGGTTACCGTTGCCACTTATCTCTTGCAGCAACGTTCAATCGATTAATCTCTTTAAACTAACAACAATCTCAAACTCAGGCTAGCAATTACGAAAACTCTTTTATTACTCGCTCTAAAATTGGCACATTTGCCTCTGGGAAGGCGTATTGATTCAATGATTCTAGGCTTACCCATTCACCTTGCTGACCTTCTTTACCATAAGGCTGCTCTTCAAAATCAGTCACGAGAATGAAATCGAACTTAAGTGACTTATCCGTGTAATCAAATTCAAGATGCTCAAACAGAGACTGCTCGGTCACCTTGATACCGACCTCTTCATCAAGCTCGCGAGTCATCGCTTGCTCAATAGTTTCGCCCTCTTCAACCTTGCCACCTGGAAATTCCCAGAAGCCACCTTTGTGCTTGTCATCTGGACGCTTAGTGATAAAGACCTGTGACTTATCTTGATTGAAGATAATACCCGCTACGATATGGATTCTTTTCATTGATGGTGTTCCTTAATAAAACGCTGAACTCACATAGTCCCTAAATACGTCATCCTCAAGAAAGAGGAACGACTGAGTTGGGGATCTAAAACTACGCGAGCCTAACTAAACAAGATTCCCTACTACGCTCACTCCTCGCTATAGGGAATGACAACTTCCTTGCGTAACAAAGTAAGCCATGAAATTTACATACAAAAAGAGCCGCCTAAGCGACTCTTTATATTCTATTTGTCAGTTTTATGAAGCTAAGTTGTAGTGTATGAGAGCAAGGCGGTGGCACGGAGCTTACGACTGTAAGTGAGTACCACCAACGCAGCTATCATGCGCTACAGCAACGATTCATTAAACTTACGCGATTTTACCGTGACACTGCTTGTACTTCTTACCGCTACCACATGGGCATGGCTCGTTACGGCCAACTTTACGCTCGTCACGCACTACCGTTTGTGGAGATGCCGCTTCAGCTTCATCGTCAGCTAGCTGGTTTTCAGCTGTTGCATGTTGCGCTTGTGCACGACGCGCCGCTTCTTCAGCTTGAGCTTGACGTTGAGCTTCCATCTTTTCAACTTCTTCTTGTTGCTGAACGCGCACTTTAGAAAGGATGGTAACAACGTCTGTTTTCAGTACATCTAGTAGGCCTTCAAACAGTTCAAACGACTCGCGCTTGTACTCTTGTTTCGGGTTCTTCTGAGCATAACCACGTAAGTGGATACCTTGACGAAGGTGATCCATCGCAGCCAAGTGCTCTTTCCAAAGGCCGTCTAGCGTTTGTAGCATCACAGATTTCTCGAAGTTACGCAGTACTTGAGCACCAACCACTTCTTCTTTCTGTTTGTACGAATCAACCGCCATAGCAAGAATACGCTCACGCAATGCTTCTTCATAAAGCTTGTCGTCTTCGTCTAACCAACCTTGAATATCAAAGTCTAGATCGAAGTCATTCTTCAGACGATCTTGCAGACCCGCGATATCCCACATATCTTCAAGAGACTGAGGTGCGATGTATTCATCAATCACTGATGCCAATACATCTTCACGGTTGTGTTCGATCATCTCGCTGATATCGTCAGAGCTCATCAGTTCATCACGAAGCTCATAAACCACTTTACGTTGGTCATTGGCTACATCATCGTACTCAAGAAGCTGCTTACGAATATCGAAGTTACGACCTTCAACTTTACGTTGTGCTTTTTCAATTGAGCGAGAAAGCATCTTAGATTCGATCGCTTCGCCTTCGTCCATACCACTTTGGATAAGACCAGCCATACGATCCGATGTGAAGATACGTAGCAGAGAATCTTCCATTGATAGGTAGAAACGAGAAGAACCCGCATCACCTTGACGACCAGAACGACCACGTAGCTGGTTGTCGATACGGCGAGATTCATGACGCTCAGTACCAATGATGTGCAGACCACCTGACTCAAGCACTTTATCGTGGATTACTCTCCAGTCAGCTTTGATCTTCTCGATCTGCTCTTTGGTTGGATTCTCTAGCTTCTCAACTTGTGCCTGCCAGCTACCACCTAATACGATATCGGTACCACGACCAGCCATGTTAGTTGCGATAGTTACCGCACTCGGCATACCAGCTTGTGCAACGATCTCTGCTTCCATTTCGTGGAATTTAGCATTTAGAACGCTGTGCTTAATTTTTGCTTTTTTCAGTGCGTTAGACAGTAGTTCAGACTTCTCGATAGAAACCGTACCAACCAATGATGGCTGACCAGCAGCTACACGGTCTTTGATGTCTTCAATGATCGCATTGAACTTGTCTTCTTCGGTACGATAAACCACATCTGGCATATCGTTACGAACCATAGGCTTGTTGGTTGGGATAACCACTGTTTCTAGGCCGTAGATAGACTGAAATTCGAAAGCTTCTGTATCGGCTGTACCTGTCATACCTGACAGTTTTTCGTATAGACGGAAGAAGTTCTGGAATGTAATCGATGCTAGCGTCTGGTTTTCATTCTGAATCTTCACACCTTCTTTAGCTTCAACAGCTTGGTGTAAACCTTCAGACCAACGACGACCTGGCATAGTACGACCAGTATGTTCATCAACGATAACCACTTCGCCTTCTTCAGTAACGATGTAGTCGACGTCTTTCTCAAACAGTACGTGTGCACGCAGCGCTGCATTAACATGGTGCAATAGGCTGATATTAGTTGGAGAGTAAAGCGTGTCACCCTCTTCCATCAGGCCGTTTTTGACCATTAGCTCTTCTACAAATTCTTGACCGTTTTCAGTCAGGTGAACCTGTTTCGATTTCTCGTCCATGGTGTAGTGACCTTCACCACGGTACTCTTCAGAATCTTCTTTATCTTGGCGCTCAAGGTTAGGGATCAACGTGTTAATACGCGTGTAAAGATCTGAACTATCTTCAGCTGGGCCAGAGATAATAAGTGGAGTACGAGCTTCATCGATTAAGATTGAGTCAACCTCATCGACAACAGCAAAGAAGCGCTCACGTTGAACACGATCTTCAGCACGGAAAGCCATGTTGTCACGTAGGTAATCGAAGCCAAACTCGTTGTTTGTTCCGTATAGGATATCCGCTTGGTACGCTTCTTTCTTCTCTGGTGGAGCCATGTTTGGCACGTTTACGCCAACAGTCATACCAAGGAATTCAAATAATGGGCGGTTTGTTTCCGCATCACGCTTCGCTAGGTAGTCGTTCACCGTTACTACGTGAACACCTTTGCTAGGTAGGGCGTTAAGATAAGCTGGTAGGGTTGCTGTAAGAGTCTTACCTTCACCAGTACGCATTTCTGCAATTTGGCCAGCATTTAGAACCATGCCACCAATCATTTGCACGTCAAAGTGACGCATGCCGTAAACACGCTTAGACGCTTCACGTACCGTAGCAAATGCTTCAGGTAGAAGTTGGTCTAGCGATTCACCTTTATCTAAGCGCTCACGAAACTCAACCGTTTTTGCTTTTAGCTCTTCGTCTGAAAGAGCTTCAAACGTTGGTTCGTAGTTATTAATTTCTTTTACAATTTTTCTAAGGCGGCGCAGTGTTCTGTCATTGCGACTGCCAATTACCTTTGTCAGCAGCTTAGTAATCATGTGCTTGGAATCTCTTCGTTCTCAGATCGTCCGCGATCTATTTTAAATGCCGTCAGTGTCTCTACTAGCTATGAACTAGTCTTCAGTTACTAACCAAGGATACTGAGATAAATCTAGTATCTTTGATATTGTACTTGAGAGTAGAGTTTTCAAGGCTTGAGTTAAAATTAATGCCCTTTAGTGTAAGTAATTTTCACACCAACAACCATTTATAACCCCATTTGTTTGATGTGCTTGGAACTTTTCTTTCTAATTGCTGATGGATTAGCCAGACTGCAGCTCATTGGGAGACAACTTTCGGATGTTGACGACACTGTATCTGGAAAATAGATACAAAAAAACCAGGTCAATGACCTGGTTTTCGAAATCTTATATTGCTGTAAACAACAATTACGCTAGAACCATTCCTGGCTCAGCAAATGCAACAGGAGAGCCTACTTCTTCTTCGAATGTTGCCCATTCCCAAGCTTCTGCGTCAGCAAGTACTGCACGTAGTAGTTGGTTGTTTAGGCCGTGACCTGATTTGTATGCACGGAACTCACCAATAATAGCGTGTCCACACATGTACAAGTCACCAATCGCGTCTAGTACTTTATGAGTTACGAATTCATTGTCAAAACGTAGACCTTCTTCATTAAGAATTCGGTATTCGTCCAGTACGATAGCATTATCAAAGCTACCGCCAAGTACTAGGTTTTGAGATTGTAGATACTCAATGTCGCGCATGAAGCCGAAAGTACGAGCGCGAGAAATTTCTTTCACAAAACCTTGTGAAGAGAAATCAAACAACAAACGTTGCTCATCAGATTCAATAGCTGGGTGGTTAAAGTCGATCTCAAAGTCCATACGGAAGCCGTTAAATGGAACAAATTCTGCCCACTTATCGCCATCTTCAAAACGGATAGGCTTTTTGATACGAATAAAACGCTTCGCTGCATTCAGTGTTTCTACACCCGCTTGCTGTAGCAAGTATACGAATGGGCTTGCGCTACCATCCATAATTGGGATCTCAGGTGCATCTACTTCAACAATAATGTTGTCGATGCCCATACCCGCTAAAGCTGCGTTAAGGTGTTCCACTGTAGAGATACGTACGCCTTCGTCATTAACAAGAGCTGTACATAGCATAGTGTCACGAACTGACGCTGGATCAGCTGGGAAATCTACAGGTGGATTTACATCTGTACGACGATAAACAATACCTGTATTTGCAGCTGCCGGGCGAAGAGTAAGTGTGACTTTACGACCAGAGTGGAGACCCACACCAGTTGTTTTCACAATTTCTTTCAGAGTACGTTGTCTGATCATCTGCTTGCCTCGTTATCAGTGCTACAAATCACGGTCAGTATTTACCGACCGCGAATTTTACCATTAATTCGACGATAGTCAAATTTTGGGTATTTGTTAATCAGCCTGACGTCGTAAGAATGCTGGAATATCTAAGTATCCACTCTCTTTCTCAGCCTTAGGTGCTGCACTTTGGCTAGCGCCTGTACCTGAAGAAACAGGTGACGTTGTTGGCTGCGGCTTAACTTGAGGTTTAACCTCAGTTTTTTCTTGCAATGGTTGTGCCACTTTCTCTTCCACTTTTGGTGCAGTTTGAGCCGCTACCTGTGGTTGAGGAGTTGGTGCAACCTTAGCTTTACCACCAGCAACTAATGTAATGTCTGGTTTTTTCTCTGTGCCGATACCTGTTGCTACAACAGTTACACGGATTTCATCCGTCATATCAGGGTCTAGAGAAGTACCAATCACAACTGTTGCGTTATCAGATGCGAATGCCTTAACTGTATTACCTACTGTTTCGAATTCATCTAGACGCATATCTAGGCCTGCTGTGATGTTCACAAGAACGCCACGTGCGCCAGCTAGGTCGATGTCTTCTAGTAGTGGGCTAGAAATTGCCGTTTCAGCAGCTTCTTCAGCACGGTCTTCACCTTTTGCGATACCGCTACCCATCATTGCATGACCCATCTCAGACATTACGGTGCGAACATCCGCGAAATCGACGTTAATCATACCAGGGCGAGTAATTAGCTCAGCGATACCTTGTACAGCGTTTTTAAGTACATCATTGGCACTTGCGAAAGCTTCTAGCAGAGTTACGCCGCGGCCAAGTACTTTAAGTAGCTTCTCATTTGGAATCGTAATTAAAGAATCCACATGTTTAGAAAGCTCTTCAATACCTTGCTCAGCAAACGCTAAACGTTTTTTGCCTTCAAAGCTAAATGGCTTAGTTACAACAGCAACCGTTAGCACACCCAACTCTTTCGCAACTTCAGCAATAACTGGAGCAGCACCTGTACCAGTACCACCGCCCATACCAGCTGCGATAAATACCATATCGGCGCCAGTTAGAACTTCTTTAATTCTTTCTCGATCTTCGAGAGCTGCATCACGGCCTACTTGTGGGTTTGCACCAGCGCCCAAACCTTTAGTGATATCACCACCAATTTGGATCACGCTGCTCACGCTTGTTTTACGAAGTGCTTGTGCATCAGTGTTAACACTGATGAATTCTACGCCTTCGATTGATTCACGTACCATGTGCTCAACAGCGTTACCGCCACCGCCACCAACTCCAACGACTTTAATTACTGCATCGTCAGACATTTCCATCATCGGTTCAAACATGTGTTATCTCCGTTTTTTCCTGCAACTCAGGTTAAAACTCTTTTTGTATCCAATTACGCAATTTGCCAAATAAACCAGACATAGAAGGTGCTGAACGCTTAGGTTCGCTGTAATCACCTTCATCACTGATCTGACAATCTCTTGCGTAATGAAGTAAACCAACCGCCGTAGAATGATACGGCTCTTTAACATAGTCAGTTAAGCCACTAACTTCTAACGGCTTACCAACTCGAACTTGATTGCGGAAAACACGTTCCGCACACTCTACCAATCCGTCAATTTGTGCCGCTCCACCAGTGAGAACGACGCCAGCTGCAAGGTGGTGTTTAATACCTTCATCTCGTAGCTGTAATTGAACCGTATCAATAGTTTGGTTAACGAGACCCATAAGTTCAGTGTAACGTGGTTCAATCACTTCCGACAAAGTTTGTCGTTGCAAACTTCTCGATGGGCGACCACCAACACTTGGGACGTTAACAGAATCATCCTTGCTTACGAGTTCACTCAGAGCGCAACCATGGTTTACTTTTATCTCTTCAGCATCGCTCACTGGCGTGCCGAAAGCGAAGGCAATATCACTGGTTACTGCATTTCCTGCGTAGGAAAAGACTTCTGTGTGTCGAAGTGCGCCGCCAGTCCAAATGGAAATATCCATTGTACCCGCACCGATATCGACAACACATACTCCAAGCTCTCTCTCGTCTTCAGTAATTACCGCATTGCTTGAGGCAAGTCCTGAAAACACGATTTGTTCTACTGTGAGACCACATCGTTCAACAGCTTTAATAATGTTTCTCGCCATGTCGCTGTGGCAAGAAATTAGATGAACACTGACTTCCATTCGAACACCAGATAAACCAAGTGGATTCTTGATCCCCTCTTGATAATCGATGGTAAATTCTTGTGGAATCACGTGCAGAATTCTCTGCTCATCACCTATTTTAATTGATTTCGCGGTATGGATCGCTCGATCCATATCGTCTTGAGACACCTCTTCATCAGAAATAGTGCCCATGCCTTTTTCAATTCGGCTCGCGATATGTTTGCCCGATAGCGAGATAAACACATTGCTGATTTGGCATTCCGCCATCAACTCTGCTTGATCAATGGCTCGCTGAACTGACTTCACTACCGACTCTAGGTCGTTTACACCACCTTTATCCATACCTCTGGATGGGCTTTGCCCTGAACCAATGATATTGATTTGACCATCAGGCAATATTTCACCAACTAGAGCTGATATGGTCGCAGTGCCTATATCAAGACCAACGATTATGTTGTCATCTGCGGTCTTAGTCATCTGTGCTCTCTTCTAACTCTTGCTCTGGAAACCAACCTACAGCGGCTCCCGTATCATACCTGAGGTCGATGTAGCTCACTTGATTCGCTTTACTACCAAGTTCGTTGTAAAGCGAAATGAAGCGTTCAACACGCTCATCTAAAGAATCTTTACCTAGTTCTAAACGGATACCGTTATCTAGGATTATTTGCCAAGCGCGACGCTCATTGAGAACGAGCGAGGTAACGGTTAACCCTAGATTGTTAATCAAAGGAGTTATTTGTCGCCACTTTTCTATCACTTTTTGGCTGGTGCCGTCTGGGCCGTAAAGCTTGACTCTATCGCCCTTCAAAAGACCGATATCACCATTAAACACCTGACCATCGTCATTCAGCAGCATGTTACCGTTCCAGATTGCTGCCGCATGGTACTCAGTCAAAAATACTTTTATTGTGTCTGGCCACTGCTTACGAATGGACACCACTGAAACCCAAGGTAACGCTTCTAAACTGTCTTGCAACACACCGATGTCTTGCGACATGAACGTTCCAATATGCTCTAGCTCGCCAAAGGCATGTTGAACATCACCAGCAGTTACGTAAGTTAAGTCGCCTTGAAGTACTATTTTGGAGAGAGGCAATCGCTGATCGTCCCACATCCAAGTCAGTGTGGTATAGAAAAGAAATCCAATGAATAGCAGTACCATGACAAAAAAAGACCCGCCTACAGCGTGTTTCTTTAGCGATGGTAAACTGAATAGGTGGCGGTTTTCGCTAAAAGTACTTTCTACCAAAGCCCGCATTCCCTGTCGTTGGTTCGCAATTCTATTCCCTATCTTCGTAATAGAGGTAAAAGCACTTACTTTAACCTATGAATTATACTGAGCAAAATCAAACTATCAAACGTTGATAATAAGATTTTTGGTCAATTTTAGGTCAATCGCAAGAAGTGAGCGATCAACCACAGTCTGTATACAGTATTCTGCTACGCGTTTTGCATCTTATTAATGTCTAATTGTAGCGATTCAAGTTGCTTCGCTACACGACCAACATCACCAGCACCCTGTGTTAAAACAAGGTCTCCGCCTTGAATAACGTTGGCTAAAACCGACGGCAGCGTGTTGATATCAGCAACAAAGATGGGATCAATCTTACCACGCCCACGAATAGTTCGACTTAACGAGCGTCCGTCAGCCCCTGCAATAGGTTTCTCACCTGCAGAATAAACATCTAACAGAATAAGCACATCAACCTGCTCAAGAACGTTCGCGAAGTCATCATACAGATCGCGAGTGCGGCTATAACGGTGCGGTTGGAAGATCATCACAAGACGTTTATCAGTCCAACCACTTCGTGCAGCTTGAATGGTGACATCAACTTCGGTTGGGTGATGGCCGTAATCATCGACCAGCATTGCAACACCCTTACCCGTTTCATATTCACCAAGGTGATCGAAACGACGGCCAGTGCCTTCCGTTCCAGCCATCGCTTTTAGAATCGCTTCATCGCTGATGTCATCTTCCGTCGCAACCGCAATCGCCGCTGATGCGTTCAGTGCGTTATGGCGACCGGGAATGTTCAACGTAATATCGAGATTGGCTTTACCTTTACGAACAACCGTAAACTTGCCTTGCTGACCTTGTTGTACATAGTTTTCAATGCGGATATCAGCGTCTTCAGAGAAGCCGTAAGTAATCACTTGGCGGCTCACCTGAGGGATAAGTTCACGTACAACAGGATCATCTACACACATCACAGCCTGGCCGTAGAACGGCAGGTTGTGTAGGAAATCGATAAATGTCTGCTTTAGCGTTTCGAAATCGCCGCCGTAGGTATCCATATGATCCGCTTCAATGTTAGTTACGATACTAACCATAGGTTGCAGATGTAAAAATGAAGCATCACTCTCATCGGCTTCAGCGATAAGAATACGGCTTGAACCTAAACGTGCGTTAGTGCCAGCACTTTTAACCAAACCACCGTTTACGAAGGTTGGATCTAGGCCGGCTTCCGAGTAAATCTGTGTCACTAGCGCAGTCGTGGTTGTTTTACCGTGCGTACCTGCCACAGCAATACCGTGACGAAAACGCATCAGCTCAGCCAGCATTTCTGCACGACGAACGATCGGTGTGCGCGCTTCACGAGCTGCAATAATTTCTGGGTTTTCTTCGTTGATAGCGGTTGAAACAACCACCACACTTGCGTCGGCAACGTTACTCGCTTGGTGACCGATATAAACGGTCGCACCCTTGCTAACTAAACGATCAGTCACTGGGTTTTGAGCAATATCAGAACCCGTGATCTGGTAGCCTTCATTTAGCAAGACTTCAGCAATCCCGCTCATTCCGGCACCACCAATACCAATGAAGTGGATAGATTTAACACGGCGCATCTCTGGCACCATTGCACGGATTTGCGCTAAGTCTTGGGTATGTTCAATCGTCATCAATTCAATCTCATTATTTTGCTAAAGCTTTAATCGCTTCAGCGACGGTCACATCAGCATCAAGCTTGGCGGCTTGACGAGCTTTTGTTGCCATCATTTTTAATTCATTTCTATCAAGCTGCGCGATAGTGTTCGCTAGCTTATCAGCCGTTAGTTGAGGCTGTTCAATCATTAACGCTGCGCCACATTCAACTAAATGGTCGGCATTCAACGCTTGTTGTCTGTCTTTGTGCATAAACGGAACGAAGATAGAACCGACACCTGCCGCAGACACTTCTGATACGGTTAATGCACCTGAGCGACACACTAATAGATCTGCCCACTCATAAGCTTGCGCCACATCATCAATAAATTCAGTCACTTGAACATTACCAACAGAATGTGATTTGTATTGCTCAATAACTTGTTGTTGATTGTTCTTACCCGCTTGGTGCATCACAGTGAAGCCTTCACCAAGCTGCGCCATCGTTACTGGCAAGGTATCGTTTAGGATTTTTGCGCCCTGACTGCCGCCCATAACCAAGATGCGGATGTCACCATCACGCTCAGCCATGCGTTGCTCGGGTTCAGCTAAGGCAACCACATCTTCGCGTACTGGGTTACCCACCACTTCTGCAGTAGGAAACGCACCAGGGAAAGCTTGGAAAACCTTTTTAGCAATCTTAGACAGCCATTGGTTGGTTAAACCTGCCACTGCATTTTGTTCATGGAGAACCACTGGAATGCCAGACAACCATGCCGCGATACCACCCGGGCCACTCACGTAGCCACCCATACCAAGTACCACATCAGGCTGCCATGCTTTGATGTGTTGTCTTGCTTGAAGTATGGCATTAATAATCTGGAACGGCGCTTTAATTAACTTGCTAATGCCTTGACCACGCAGGCCTTTCACTTTGATGAAGTCGATTTCAATGCCATGCTTTGGCACTAAATCCGCTTCCATTCTGTCTGCTGTGCCTAACCAGCGAATTTCCCAACCTTGTTGCTGAAGCTTTTTCGCTACTGCTAACCCTGGGAAAACGTGACCGCCAGTACCACCAGCCATCACTATAAGTTTTTTGTTTTGTTTCATCACGTTAGATTCTTATTCTACTAATTCGTTTTGACTATCAGCTTGTTCTTTTTGTTGCATTCGGCATTCGTGGTCAATGCGCAGCAGCATTGATACCGCCACAGACATAACAATTAAACTCGAACCACCATAACTGATTAGCGGTAGGGTTAGACCTTTGGTCGGAACGATGCCAGATGCAGCACCTACGTTAACAAGCGTCTGAAACGCAAACCAAATACCAATACCAAAAGCCAGATAGCCGCTGAACACTTGATCGTGTTCAAAGGCTTTTTTACCTATCAGAATGGCTTTTAACACCAAGCTGAAGATCAACATTAATACTAAGGTAACACCGACAAAGCCAAGCTCTTCAGCCAACACAGCAAATACAAAATCGGTATGCGCTTCTGGTAAGTATTCGAGTTTTTGAATCGAGTTACCAAGCCCTTGCCCCATCCAATCACCACGGCCAAACGCCATCAATGACTGAGTTAACTGGTAACCACTGCCGAACGGGTCGTTCCAAGGTTCCCAGAATGAGGTAACACGTCGAACACGATAAGGTTCTATAACAATCAAACCGACGACCGCGGCAATACCTGCCACCATCAAGGCGATAAACTGTGAAAGCTTGGCACCAGCAATGAATAGCATGCCGAACAGGGTCACTAGCATTACGACCACAGTACCTAAATCGGGCTGGCCTAGCAGCAGCACGGCAAAAGCGCCGAATACCATGATCGGTTTACCAAAACCACCGAAGAAGGTTTTTCTCACTTCATCTTGCTTCCGAACCAAGTAGCCCGCCATAAAGATAAACAGCGATAACTTGGCGACTTCAGCGGGTTGTAAGTTAAATAGCCCTAATGGGATCCAACGCGATGCGCCGTTAACCGACTTACCGACGGCTAATACCACAATCAGCAAGAAGAAGGACAAGCCCAGTAGATACATACTGTATTGAAACCAGCGTTGCATCGGGATTTGCAATATGACGCTAGAGACACCTAACGCCAATACAAGGAAGATGGCATGACGGAACATAAAGTGAAACGGCTGATCGGTTAAACGAGCACTGATGGGGAACGAAGCAGACGTCACCATCACCAAACCTGTCAGCATTAGCCCAAGAGCAATCCACACCAATTGACGATCGTAAAGCGCCTCGGGAGTAGCACGGTTTAGCCACTGCCAGATGGATTGATTAATCTCTTTGACTCTTTGCACTGAATGTTAGTCCTTCAACACGTTAAGCATACTCATGAGCAAGCTCAGTGAACGCATCACCTCTTGCCATGAAATTATTAAATTGATCGAAGCTTGCGCACGCCGGAGACAGCATCACCATATCTCCAGCCACCAGCTGTGGCGAGATAGATTCGATTATCTGCTGCATGGTATCGAACTTTTGTGCCGATGGGTGCAGAGGCATGAATTGATCTGCATCTTCACCGAAACAACACAGCTGAACACGCTCAAGTTGCGCCAATACTGGTTCAAGCTCACTAAAGTCAGCACCTTTACCAACGCCGCCAACCAAAAGATATAACGTATCTTGATACTCCAACCCAGACAGGGCTGCCAATGTGCTGGCTACATTCGTTGCTTTGGAGTCATTAACCCATTTGATTTCGCGCTTGTCAGCCACGACTTGGCAACGATGCGTCAAACCGTTATAGGCCTTCAAAGCATCAAGACTTTTGCTGTAGTCGATACCAACTTGCTTCAATAGTGCAAGTGAGACTAACGCATTCGCCACATTGTGACGTCCAACCAATGTTAAATCTTGGGTAGCAAGGACAGGTTTACCGTGATCGACCAACCACTCAGTACTATCAATCGTTGATACACCAAACTCTTGGTTATCTAGGCCAAAAGTCAACAATGGCATTGTCTGGTCAGGGTAAGTCTCTTTGTCTTCACGATTAACAATCGCACACTGCGCGTTATTAAAGATTCTTAACTTGGCCTCACGGTAATCAGCCATGCCTTGATAGCGATCCATATGATCTTCAGACAGATTTAAGAATGCCGCAGCGGCAAGTTTTAAATTCGATGTAGTTTCTAGCTGAAAACTTGAAAGTTCAAGGACATATAAATCCGCATCAAGTTCTAGAAGGTCTAGGGCAGGAATGCCAATATTGCCGCCAACGCCAACATTAAGCCCAGCAGCCTTAGCAAGCACACCAGTCAAATCCGTCACGGTACTCTTACCGTTTGAACCAGTAATCGCCACAACAGGCTTATCTACAGCCCAACCAAACAGCTCGATGTCGCCAACGACAGGCGTACCCGCTTCAAGCACATCTTGAATTTCAGGTGTCGCTAAAGCAATGCCTGGGTTAGCAACCACCAGATCAGCCTCAGCTAGCCATTGGCTATTCCAGCTTCCAGAATGCAGCTCAACCGACTCAGGCAAAGATTCCTTTCCTGGTGGTAGCTCTCGCGTATCAATTACCTTTACGCAAGTATGGGGCTGATATTTTACGAGATGTTTAACGACAGAGAGCCCGGTAATACCGAGCCCCACAACCACTACATTTTGAATATTTTGCCAACGTTCCATTTAAACAAGATGCTCTTAATAGTTTTAAAGAGCCCCTATTCAGAGGCTCATACAGGATTAACGAACTTTCAGTGTCGCTAGGCCAACCAGTACTAATACCATTGAGATTATCCAAAAACGCACGATAACACGCGGCTCTGGCCAGCCTTTCAACTCATAGTGGTGGTGAATCGGTGCCATACGGAAAATACGCTGACCACGTAATTTGTAAGAGCCCACCTGCAGGATTACTGACAAGGTCTCCATTACAAACACACCACCCATGATCACTAGTACCAACTCTTGACGAACGAGTACCGCAATCACACCTAACGCACCACCCAGTGCTAGAGAGCCAACATCGCCCATGAATACTTGTGCTGGGTAAGTGTTAAACCATAGGAAGCCAAGGCCTGCACCAACGATAGCAGTACATACCACCACCAGTTCAGAGGTGTATGGGATGTATGGAATGTGTAGGTATGCTGCAAAGTTAACGTTACCTGTCGCCCAAGCGATAACAGCAAAACCCGCAGCAACCATAACCGTTGGCATAATCGCCAAGCCATCTAGGCCATCAGTTAGGTTTACCGCGTTACTGGTACCCACAATAACAAAGTAAGTTAGAACAATGTACAGTAAACCAAGTTGTGGCATCACATCTTTAAAGAAAGGCACCACTAATTGTGTCGCAGCAGTGTCTTGCCCATGAGCATACAGAGCAAACGCCACAACCAATGCAATAGCCGATTGCCAGAAGTACTTCCAACGCGCAATCAAGCCATCAGTGTTCTTACGAACGACTTTACGATAATCATCAACAAAACCAACTGCACCGTAACCGCCTAGCACGACAAGTACGGCCCAAACGTAAGGGTTTGATAAGTCAGCCCAAAGTAAGACCGTAATGATGATCGCAGCAAGGATCATCACACCACCCATGGTTGGTGTACCACGCTTACTGAAGTGAGATTCTGGGCCGTCATTACGAACAACTTGGCCAATTTGCAGCATTTGCAGACGCTCAATTAAACGAGGTCCCATCCACAGCGACAGACATAAAGCCGTCAAAATGCTCGCGATTGCACGAAACGATAAGTATTCGAACAAACGGAAAAAAGAAAAGTGTGGCTGTAGTAGCTCTGCAAGCCAAATTATCATGAAAAGTTCTCCTTTAAAGCAGCGGCTATTTTACTCATTCCTGCACTATTGGCGCCTTTTACCAACAAGGTATGTGGCGCGTTTTCTGGCAAGCTCAAGTGCTGCTCTATGTGCGCGATCATCGCTTCATGCGTTGCAAAGTGAGTGCCGTTACACACTTCACTAATCACCTTGGTATCATCACCGTAAGTGAGTACATGCTCAAAAGCGAATGGGGCAGCATATTCACCGACTTGACGGTGAAGTGCAAGGCTTTCATCGCCTAACTCAGCCATATTGCCTAAAATCAACCAACGCTGACCTTTGAAGCTCGACAACAATTTAGCTGCAGCCTTCATTGCCGGTACACTGGCGTTGTAACTGTCATCTATCAGCTTGATATTCTGACTTAATTGTTGAACCTCAACTCGGCCTTTAACTGAGATAAGATTCGCTAAACCGCTTTTAATTTCTGCAAGCGTGGCACCGAATTGAATGCTCAGTGCTGCTGCGGCTAATGCGTTGGCTACATTGTGCTGACCAATAATGCCAAGTTCGACATCGATAGCGCCTTGCGGGGTCTGCATATCAAAGCAAGCTTCACCCTGCTCGTTGATGCGAATATTCGTCGAAAAGTAATCCGCCGTGTCATCACTTTCAGAAAAGGTCAGTACGTTTTTGTCTGCAAGCACATCTTTCCAGAAGTCACCACCATTGCTCTCTAGGTTAACAATAGCAGTATCACCAGCAGCAAGCCCCTGAAAAATTTCGCCTTTCGCTTGTTTAACACCATCAATTGAGCCAAAGCCCTCTAGATGCGCGGCAGCAACGTTATTCACTAAGGCCACCTGTGGTTTCACAAGCTGCGTGGTATAGGCAATTTCACCAATGTGGTTCGCGCCCAGTTCTATCACGGCATAGTCGTCATTGGGTTCACTGCGCAGCAAGGTTAGTGGTACTCCAATATCATTATTGAAGTTACCCGCTGTAAACAGCACTTTGCCACGTTGTTGTAGAATACTCGCGACCATCTCTTTGACGGTCGTTTTGCCACAGCTTCCTGTTATCGCCATGGTTGGCACGTTACATTGTTTGTGGATCCAAGCACTTAGCTGACCTAAAGCAAGTTTAGTGTCTTCAACAACAACTTGAGTAATATTTAGGTCAAGTTTTCGTTGAACTAATAACGCACTCGCATTGGCCTCAACAGCCTGACCACAAAAATCATGCGCATCAAAACGTTCACCTACAAGAGCAACAAACAGTGCACCTTCTTCAACGGTGCGAGTATCGGTAGAAACCGCATTGATCAAACTATTGCTCGATTTGCCAGCCTCTATCAGCTGACCGTACACCGCTGAGCAGATCTGCTCGAGTGATACATCAATCATTATGAAATACCTAAAAGTTGTAGTGCTGACTCTCGATCCGAATAGTGGATCGTTTTGTCTTTCAATACTTGGTAATCCTCATGGCCTTTACCTGCCAGAAGAATAATGTCGTTATTACCCGCCTGCTCTAGAGCAAACTTAACCGCCTGAAAGCGATCGTGTTCAACAAAGGCGACTTCAGGCTCACTTAAACCTGCCAGCATGTCTTTAACAATCAATGCCGGGTCTTCACTGCGAGGGTTGTCATCTGAAATAATAATGTTATCGGCGAACTGCTCTGCGGTAACCGCCATCATAGGGCGCTTGCCTGTATCTCGATCACCACCGCAGCCAAAGATTGCCCATAGCTTTCCAGAGCAATGTACACGTAGTGCTGCCAATGCTTTCTCTAATGCGTCAGGTGTATGCGCGTAGTCGACAACCACTTTCGCTTTGTTTGGTACTTGGAACAATTCCATACGGCCAATCACAGGTTGCAATTGAGGTGCTGTGTCGATCAAGGTTTGCTTGTCGATGCCTAGTACAAGTAGGGTCGCGAAAGCAACCAATACATTTGATGCGTTGAACTGGCCAATTAAAGGAACAGACAGTTGTCCCTGCCCCCAGCTACCATCAAAAGCGAGTTTGATACCCGTCTCTGCATAAGCAACATCCGATGCCCATACTGACTGCTGGTAGCCCGATAACGGAAGCAATGACACAGCTACTGCATTGGACAGATCAGCCATCCAAGCTTTACCGACTTCATCATCAACATTAATCACAGCGTGCTTACACTTATGCTGAGTAAACAAGCTCTTCTTAGCCAGAGCGTACTCTTGCATCGTGCCGTGGTAATCCAAGTGGTCACGGCTCAAGTTAGTAAATACACCAGCCTCAAAATCCAATGCCTTAACTCGGCCTTGAACCAAACCATGAGACGAGATTTCCATCGCGGTATAAACAGCGTTTTCTTCAGCCAACTCACTCAGCGTACGTTGTATTTCAATCGCACTACCGGTCGTATTCGCCGCCGTTTTAAGGTTGTCTAGAAAACCGTTACCCGTGGTGCCCATTACCGCAGAGCGTTGGCCGACTAAATCTAGCCACTGAGCAATCAATTGGGTGATAGTGGTTTTGCCATTGGTGCCGGTAACACCAATCAGCTTAGTCGCCTGAGACGAGTAAACACGACCGGCCAACTCAGATAACACCAAGTTAAGGTCTTTAATGTAAACAACCGGAACAGCATCCAACCACTCAATCAGACCATGGGCCTTTTCAGCATCAGCTTGTGCGATAACGGCATTGGCTCCCTGTGAGACCGCTTTGTCAATGAAACGACGGCCATCAACAGCATGCCCAACTACAGCAACAAAAATATCACCTTTCTTGATGGCACGACTATCCAACTCCAACTGTTCAACGGCAATCGCATCCAGCTCAGGTGAACTAAAGTCACTCCAAGGAGAAAGTAAAGATGACAGCGTGAGGCTATTACTCATATTGAATCCTGATTGGCTCTATTCTTGAAACTTGTTTTCATCAGCAGGGACATTCAGTATTTGCAATGCACCCTTCATGATTTCAGAAAAAACGGGGGCAGCAACTGAACCGCCATAGTAAAGGTCACCTTGAGGCTCATTGACCACAACAACCAGCGCGACTCTTGGGTCACTAACCGGGGCAAAACCTGCAGTAATCGCAATGTATTCGTCGCTGTATCCGCCAGCTTCAGCCTTACGAGAAGTACCCGTTTTTGCTGCAACTCGGTAACCAGGAACGGCCGCTCTTGTTGCTGTGCCGCCTTTTTGAGTCACCCCTTCGAGCATATTCAAAACCAGTTCAGCGTTCTCGCGCTTGATGATCTGCTTAGAAAAGTCTTGGTCGTTACTCTTAATAATATGAATCGGTTCATACATGCCTTTGTTGGCTAGCGTCGCATACGCATGGGCCAACTGCATCGGTGTAACAGACAAACCGTAACCGAATGATAGTGTTGCAATTTCAAACTTAGACCAGCGACGACGATTCGGGAAAATACCGCTCGTTTCACCGATTAAGTTCAGCCCAGACATTTCGCCCAGACCAACAGAACTGTACATCCCTAGCAGAGCTTCTAAAGGCATGTTAAGTGCCAACTTCGCCACACCGATGTTACTCGACTTCTTGAGGATCAGCGCTAAATCAGCCTTACCGACTTTAGACGAGTCTCGCACACGACTGCCACCGATCTGCATGATGCCGTTGCCAGTATCAATAACGATATCTGGATCAGCTGTACCGTTCTCTAGCGCTGCTAAAACCACAAAAGGTTTCACGGTAGAACCGGGCTCCATCGCATCGGTAAGTACGCGGTTACGCATCTTAAAGCTTTGTAAGTCAGCACGATTGTTCGGGTTATAAGAAGGCGCATTAACCATCGCCAACACAGCGCCGGTTTTTACATCCAACAAAATCGCTGAGCCAGAAGTCGCCTTATGATCGGCCACCGCCTGTTTAATCGCTCGGTAGGCGATCGCTTGTAATCGTTGATCGATCGTTAGCTCGAGTGGTTTGCCTTCTTCACGCTCTTCTAAAGCAATGTTTTCAACAACACGTCCGTAGCGGTCTTTACGAATCGTTCGCTTACCGGCCTCGCCTGTGAGCCATTTGTCATAGCTGCGCTCAACGCCTTCTAGGCCGTGTCCATCAATGCCGGTAACACCGATAAGGTGCGCACTGACTTCGCCTGCAGGGTAGTAACGTCGAGATTCCGCTTTCAGGCCAACACCCACCAGCTTAAGCTCACGGATATACTTAGCCATTGCAGGGCTAACTTGTCTTTGCAGGTAAATAAATCGACGGGATTTGTTGCTAGAGATCTTGTCAATCATCGATTGTCGCTCTAAGCCAAGTACATCGGCTAACGCGTACCAACGATCAATTTGGGCCATGCCGTTTTTATCGAAGATGGTTTTCGGGTCAGCCCATACCGCCTCAACAGGCACACTGACGGCAAGTGGTTCGCCATTGCGGTCTGAAATAATACCGCGGGCAGAAGGAATAGCCTTAACACGTACAGAACGAAGGTCGCCCTGACGAATTAAGTTATCTGGTTCAATGACTTGGATGTAAGCCACACGACCTACTAGTACAGAAAAGGCAACCAACACAAAAGCAATAACGACGTTGAAACGCCATTTAATCAGAATTGGATCCGAGTCCTTTTCGCTCTTCACTCGCTCTTTCGTTGGTTTCTTAACGGCTTTTGCGGGTGCTTTTTCCTTTTTACCGGTCATTTCAGTGTGATCACAACTTCTTTGTCAGAGTCTGGACGTTTCATGTCTAGCTCTCGTTTTGCCGATGCTTGAACGCGGCTATGTTCAGCCAGAGCCGTCTCTTCAAGCATTAAATTTCGCCATTCATTATCAAGCTGTTCACGCTCACTCAATGCCATGTCTTTTTGCGTGATTGCCTGACGTGACATGTGTGTCGTGAGAACGACCCCCATCGCGCTCGCGAAGATACAGATAAGCAGCACCAATGGGACTTTACCCACGGAGATCAAATCAAAAAATATTATCTTGGCTAAGTTAGGTTTGGAGGTCTTCATTGACTATAGCTTTTCTGCGATTCGTAATACTGAGCTACGCGAACGAGTATTCTCATCCACTTCATCTTTAGAAGGCTTGATCGCTTTACCAACAGGCTTAAGATCAGCACTGCCTAGCGCTTTGATCTGCTCTTCTGTTAGTGGCAGGCCATGTGGTACTTGCGGACCTTGGCTCTCTTTACGGATAAAGCGCTTCACCATGCGGTCTTCAAGAGAGTGAAAGCTAATAACAGACAAACGGCCTTGAGGAGCAAGAATGCTTGCTGCGCCTTTCAGGGCTGTATCGATCTCTTCAAGTTCACTGTTGATGTAGATACGGAAGGCTTGGAAAGCACGTGTTGCTGGGTGCTTTTTCTCTTTGAAGCTTTTTGGAGCTACATCCGAGATAAGCTTAGCCAACTGACCGGTACGCGTTAGTGGTTCGTTCTCTTCATTCTCTTGATAAGCAATGATGCCTTTCGCGATACGACGAGCGTGTTTGTCTTCACCGAACTCACGAATAACCCATGTGATGTCATCAAGATCGGCTTCAACTAACCACTGAGAGACAGGAATACCGGTTGTTGGGTCCATACGCATATCAAGCGGACCGTCTTTCATGAAGCTAAAGCCACGCTCAGCGTCATCTAGCTGTGGTGAAGAAACACCTAGATCCAGTAACACACCATCCACTTTACCCACTAAGTCATAACGCTCTGCATATTCAGCCATACCTGAGAATGGGCCGTGAATAATCGTAAAACGGGGGTCATCAATCTTCTGAGCTTCAGCAATTGCTTGTGGATCGCGGTCGATACTAAAGAGTCGTCCATTCTCGCCCAGTTTAGACAGGATTGTACGGCTGTGCCCACCACGGCCAAAAGTACCATCGATGTAGGTACCGTCAGGTTTGATCGCAAGTCCGTCAATAGATTCGTTAAGCAATACTGAAATATGTTTGAATGCTTCTGTCATAGTCTTCTCAGTGAGTGGATTGAGCCATTAGTTCGGCAATAATTTGTTCTATTAACGTTTTAGTGTACTGATTTCACGCTGTATCTCCACCATATTGTGTATAGGCATTTGGAATTTTTGACCCAAGCTTATATCAGGGTGAAAGATTTTAAGGAAATCTAAATAATTTACGTCAATATAAAGCAAAAAACCCATCACTACGGTTAAGTAATGATGGGTTCTTTATATAGGTGGAGTTGACACATACGCCGGGTTCTGTTCCGCTTGCGCGGTGGTAACCATTCGTCTAGGCCTGCAATCGCTCACAGGCTCAAGCAATCTACCCGCCCCCATACGCGAGCAGCGCAATGCGAGGGCCTATTTGATCTTGCTCCGGGTGGAGTTTACCTTGCTACGAACTGTTGCCAGTCGCACGGTGCGCTCTTACCGCACCCTTTCAGCCTTACCTGTGCCTCTTCCGAAGAAATGAGGCCATCGGCGGTCTTCTCTCTGCTGCACTTGTCGTGGGCTCGCGCCCCCCAGACGTTATCTGGCACCCTGCTCTATGGAGCCCGGACGTTCCTCCCCTCTGCCAGTCTCCCGAAGGACTTCAACGTCAGTTTCCCGAAGGACCTCAACGTCAGTCTCCCGAAGGACATCAGCAAAGCAGCGATTACCCGTTCAACTCCGAGGGCGGATTGTATAGAGATTAGAGTGCAGTGTCTAGCGAGATCACAAATATGCTGCAAACCGCTAAGTAAACGCATGAATTTCACACAATCCAGACAAAAAAAGAGGAATGAAGGGACGACCTTCATTCCTCACAAGCTTTAAAATAGCACTCTAGCGACTTATACACTGAGCAGCTATTTATCTATTCAGCGTTAACCATCTAGGTGCTCAAGGCCCCACTTGTACAGCGCGTTCTTTTTCAGGTTGTAGATTTCAGCTGTCATTGCCGCCGCTTTTTTAAGAGGTAACTCTTTAGTTAGGATACCCAGAGTACGAGTCGCTTCGTCTGGCAGTTCTGTGCTCGCTTCTTCACGGTGGCCGTGAATCAGTAACACCATCTCACCGCGTTTACGGTTCGCGTCTTCTTCAATCCACTCAATAAGTTCACCAAGTGGCAGCCCTTGGATGGTTTCGAAGGTTTTGGTTAGCTCACGCGCCAATACAACCTCACGGTCAGGGCCAAGAATCTCGAGCATATCTTGTAGAGAATCTGAAATACGGTGTGGTGATTCATAGAAGATGCATGTGCGCTCTGCCTTTGCGATCTCTAAGAACTTGTCTTTACGACCTTTGCTCTTTGGTGGCAAGAAGCCCTCAAAACTGAAACGATCTGACGGTAAACCAGACGCACTCAATGCCGTAATCACAGCACAAGCACCAGGAAGTGGCACAACTCTCACACCCGCTTGACGACATTGTGAGACAAGATGGTAACCTGGGTCACTGATTAAAGGTGTACCCGCATCAGAGACTAATGCGATAGACTGACCTTCTAATAACCTTTCGACTAGAACTTGCGCTTTAGTTTGTTCATTATGATCATGTAAAGCGAACGTTCTGGTTGATATATTGAAGTGAGCAAGCAGCTTACCCGTGTGGCGTGTGTCTTCGGCTGCAATAACATCGACACTTGATAAAATTTCAATTGCTCTTTGAGTGATATCTCCCAAATTTCCGATTGGGGTTGGCACAATGTAGAGAGTTGGGCTCTCTGTGAGCAAGGTTTTGTTATCTGTCATTTGTTTACCATCACTTCAACGATTAATATAGATACAAATTTATACGGAATTTAAAGAACTCATGGCAACGATGAACCATAAGAGACTCAGTGTACCACGCTTACTAACTCCAATTGCATTAGCAATTACATTGGCGGCTTGTTCTTCAGGTCCTCAAGCACCAACGAGCGTTGATATTACACTAGATCCAGCGCAATCAACTGAAAGTTACATGATGCAGGCGGATAGTAGCAAAGGAAGTCTACAAAACGACTGGTTAATCATGGCACTTAAGGCTTCTGTGCAAGCTGGAAAAACCGATCAAGCAACTCTGTTGATCAAACGCTTAGCAAAACAAGAGCTGAGCGAAACGCAACAAGCGGAATGGCAATTAGCTCGCGCTCAACTGTTGGTGAATAACTCGCAGCCTGAACAAGCTTATAGCCAACTGAACTTCCAGCCTTGGTGGAAACTTCCGAACGAGCAGTGGAAAGATTATCACGAGCTACGCGCGAACATTTCTGAAATGCAAAGCGAGTATTTTGAAGCAAGCCGTGAGTTAGTTCTTTATTCAGAGTATCTAGACGCTGATGACGAGCTCCAACAACAAGCTGCTGACCGTATTTGGCAGAACCTAAATAGCTACTCTCAATATGAGATTCTAGAGCTTAAAACGTCGCCTACAGAAGACGTTCTAGCAGGTTGGTTACAGCTGGCGATTTATATGAAGACGCTGAACTCGAACCTTCCAAACCTACAGGAAACCCTGTCTGATTGGCTAGCAGAGAATTCTCAGCACCCAGCAGCAACATATACACCTCAGGCGATCACTGACATCTTGGCGCTAGAGATCAGCAAGCCAACCAGCACTGCACTATTACTGCCTCTAACCGGTAAGTACGGCAAGCAGGCACAACTTGTGCGTGACGGTTTCATCTTTGCGATGATGAATGACAAAGAGCGCGAAGAAGATGCAACGCTGACGGTAATGGATACCAACGTGCAAAGTGCCGCTGAGATTAAAGCGACACTGGAAGAGAACAATGTTGATTTCATTGTGGGTCCGCTGATCAAGAGCAACATTACTAAGCTTCAGCAAGCGCAGAAAAACCACGAGAATTCGATTCCAGCTTTAGCTCTGAACATTCCAACGCAACTAGAACCTGATACCAATATTTGCTATCTCGCTCTATCGCCTGAACAAGAAGTTGCTCAGGCAGCGAAACACCTATTTGCTCAAGGCTACAAGTATCCGCTTATCCTTGCGCCAAGAGGACGTTTAGGTGAGCGTGTTGAGCAAGCGTTTAAAGAAGAGTGGAAAAAATACAGCAGCAACGATGTGGCTATCAGCTTGTTCTCTGACAAACGCCAACTGCAACGTAATGTGAATCAGGTATTTGGCTTGCAAGAGAGCCAACAACGTATCGCTCAAATGGATGGGTTACTGAACCTAGACCTAGAAACAGAGCCACGCAGCCGTCGTGATATCGATTCTGTCTACATTGTGGCTAAGAACTCAGAGCTAACGCTAATCAAACCCTTCATTGAAGTTGCAATTAACCCTGATGCTAGCCAGCCCGCTCTTTTCTCAAACTCACGCAGCAACAGCGGTGATAAGCAGTATGAAGACCTAACCGGCGTGTTCTACAGCGACATCCCACTATTGGTTGAGAACAAAAACGAGCTTAATAAAGAGCTCAACGACCTATGGCCTGCACACTCAAACGGCCAAAAGCGTCTGCAAGCACTGGGAATGGATGCATACTACCTAATGGATGCACTGCCACAGATGAAAGCCGTACAGGGTTACAGCATTCCAGGTGAAACGGGTGTGCTAACCATCGATAACAACTGTGTGGTTCAACGTGAAATCAGCTGGGCAGAGCATGGGGCTTTTTAGCCGAAAGTTCCTATCCAAACCAACCATCACCCACAAACAAGTGGGTGATAAATACGAGGCCGTGGCAAAATCTTATCTGATTAACCACGGTTTATCGTTAATAGAAGAAAACTTCATAGCAAAATGTGGCGAGATTGATCTTATAATGCGCCATAACAATACGGTTGTGTTTGCTGAGGTAAAATACCGCAAGCAAACCCGCTACGGACATGCCGCTGAAATGGTGACTGCCAAGAAGTCACAGAAACTGCTCAAAACAGCCAATGTTTGGCTTATGCAGCAAGGCTTGTCGGTGCACTCTACAGATTTCAGGTTTGATATTGTTGCCATTGAAGGGCCGAATGACACTATCGACTGGATTCAAAACGCGATTACCCAAGGATAAACATGCTAGACAGCATTAAAGAAAGTTTCACAGAAAGTATTCAAATCCAAATTGCGGCTGCAGAAGCTCTGCCTGACGCAATCACGCATGCCGCTCAAGCAATGGTTGCGACCTTGCTTAACGGAAACAAAATTCTTTGTTGTGGTAATGGTGGTTCGGCGTCGAATGCTCAGCAATTTGTATCGTGCCTACTCAACCGGTTTGAAACAGAGCGCCCTAGCCTTCCAGCAATGGCACTCACAGCAGACAACACCACGCTAACGGCTGTGGCTAACGACTACCACTATGAAGAGATCTTCTCTAAGCAGGTGCGTGCATTCGGTCAAACTGGCGATATTCTGTTGGCTATCTCGACTAGCGGTAACAGCAAGAACATCATCAAGGCAATGGAAGCGGCGGTAACTCGCGACATGACCATCATCGCCTTTACCGGTAAAGATGGTGGTGAGATGGCAGGTTTGCTTGGTGAACACGATGTAGAGATTCGTATCCCGTCACACCGTACAGCGCGCATTCATGAAGTACACATGGTGACACTGCACTGCCTATGTGACCTAATCGATCAAGTACTCTTCCCTGCCCACGAAGAGTGATATACGGAGCATCACAATGAAATCATTAACCTCTATGAGGCTGTTTAAGCTGATTAATGTTTCGCTACTTACACTGTCTCTGTCTGGTTGTGCTGGCATTTTCATTGCTGGTGCTGCAACTACTGCAAACCTAGTCACAGATACGCGAACAACCAAAGAGATTTGGAACGACAACAACATCGAATTTGAAGTTGCAGCGATTACCAATAAACAACCATTCCGTGGCAATGTACGTGTCACCGCAAGCTCATACCGAGGTTCAGTGGTGTTGATGGGGCAAGCAACCACAGATTCAGAACGTCGCGCTTTTGAAAACCAAGCCAAAGAAGTGGCTGGCGTTGAGAGCATCCACAATCAAGTTCGAGTGAAAGAACCTTTGTCTGTAAGTGCTATCAGTAAAGACAGCTGGATTACCACTAAGGTGAAATCAGCTCTGCTTGCGAATGCTGAGCTTAACGGCATCAAAGTAAAAGTGATTACTGAGGATTCAGAAGTATTCCTACTTGGACTCGTGACTAGAGAGCATGCCGATATCGCGACAGAAGTTGCGCGTAACATATCTGGCGTAAAACAGGTTATTCGAGCGTTTGAATACGGTGAAGAAGAGACGGCTGTTAACTAGCCGTAAGCCAGTCAACTAAATGCGATATAGCAGAAAAGAAAAAGCAGCGACGAGTCGCTGCTTTTTTATTTGGTTCGTTATCTAATACCAATCGTAGTAAATAATCTATCATTCTAGCTTGTTAAAAATCTCGATAACTGCGTTAGAATTTTTGATTGTAGAATAACTACTTATCAAAAAATTCCGCCTTGCTCTCAAGCTTTTTTCCTGCGCTATTTCTGATCACTTACTTACTGTGATTGGTATAACTAACGTTATTTGATAACACGAAGGCTTGGGCGACCTTTCGCTGGACGAGGTGGCTCAGGATCTGAGTCTGGCTCTTCAGCATCTACGTCTGCCGTTGCTACGCTCAAAGATGGGCCTTTTTCTGGTTCTTCAAAAGGACTTTCTTCAATCCCTTCTTCAAACGCTTCCATGTAAGCCTCTTCAGGTTCAAACATGGTACCAGCACCATTTTCACGAGCATAAACCGCTTGAACTGCGTAAAGCGGAACGATCACAGAGTGTGGACGACCACTAAAGCGAGCACTAAACGTCACAGCTTCGTTACCCAGTTCAAGTTGTCCAACCGCACGAGGCGCGATGTTCAGAATGATCTGACCATCTTGAACAAACTCTTCTGGAACTCGCACACCCGGTAATGTTGCTTCAACAACAAGGTGTGGAGTTAGTTCGTTATCAACCAGCCACTCATAAAATGCACGAAGCATGTATGGTCGGCGTGGAGTCATATTAGAAATATCCATAAACGCTTAGCGAACGAGTCGCATCTCACGCTCAGCTTCAGTTAGAGAAGCTAGGAATGAATCACGTTCGAATACGCGGTTCATGTAAATCTTAAGCTCTTTAGAACCAGGACCAATTAGTTCGATACCAAGCTCAGGTAAACGCCATAATAGCGGAGCTAGGTAACAATCAATTAGGCTAAACTCTTCGCTCATGAAGTATTCATACTCAGCGAAGATAGGAGCAAGAGTCAGTAGGTCGTTGCGCAGTTTAACGCGAGCTGCTTCAGATTCTTCAGCGTTGCCTTTAACGATCTTCTCTGCAACTGAATACCAGTTACGCTCAATGCGGTACATCATTAGACGGCTGTTACCACGAGCAACCGGGTATACAGGCATCAACGGTGGGTGAGGGAAACGCTCATCTAGGTATTCCATGATGATCTTCGAGTCATATAGAGCAAGCTCACGATCAACAAGAGTAGGTACTGATTTGTACGGGTTCAGTTCAACAAGCTCTGCTGGTAGATTTTTTTCATCAACCAACTCAACTTCAACACTTACGCCTTTTTCAGCAAGAACGATGCGCACCTGATGGCTATACATATCAGAAGCACTTGAGAAAAGAGTCATTACAGAACGTTTATTGGCAGCTACAGCCATGGAGCCCTCCAGTACACTTTAAATAAAAACAATGGAGGCCTAAAGCCTCCATTGAACATTAACATAATTTGGGAATTAGCACGGTATTATAGCACAATTAGTGCACATCACGCCAATACTCTTTCTTCAGCAAAATCACGATGATAGTGAAGATTACTAAGAAGGCCATTACCCACCAACCCATAGCGTGACGCTCAAGTTGAACTGGGTCGCCCGAGTAAACCAAAAAGTTAACAAGGTCACGAACTGCTTCGTCGTATTCACCAGCACTTAATTCGCCAGAGCCGTCAGTCTCAGTGCCAACAACAACCGTCACTTCCTCGCCATCTACCATATGAGTATCGTAGATTGGTGTTGGGATACCTTGCAGTTCTTCAAGAACGTGCGGCATACCAACGCTTGGGAAAACAATGTTGTTCACGCCAAATGGACGAGACGGATCTTCATAGAAAGTACGAAGGTAAGTGTACAGCCAGTCTGCGCCACGAACACGAGCAACCAATGTTAGGTCTGGTGGCGGAGCACCAAACCAACTTGCCGCTTGATCAGAAGGCATAGCATTAACCATCAAGTCACCGATTTTCGCTTCAGGGTCGAAAATCAGATTTTCCTTCATAAGATCAACGGGGATCTCTAAATCATTCGCAACACGTTCATAGCGCTGGTACTGCGTTGAGTGACAAGCGAAACAGTAGTTCATGAACATCTTAGCGCCATTTTGCAATGAAGCTTTGTCTGTTAAATCATTGTTCGCTTTGTCTAATGGTACGTTTGCACCCGCTGCCATCACCAGTGACGGCAACATAGCAAATAAAATTACAATCCACTTTTTCATTTGAATGTCACCCTTTCTGGTAATGGTTTCGTCGCTTCATTTTTACTGTAGAACCACAGTAGAACGAAGAACATGAAGTAACCTAAGCTAAAGATTTGAGCCAGTAGCGTGTATGTTGGCGTTGCTGGAAGCGCACCAAGTACACCAAGCGCAATAAAGCTTATTGTGAATTGGATGATGTTAATCAAATGCAGTTTGCTACGGTAACGGTAAGAACGCACTTTACAACGGTCGAACCATGGTAGTAGGAATAGCACAACAATAGATGCGCCCATTGCTACAACACCTAGCAACTTATCAGGAACAGCACGCAGAATTGCGTAAAACGGCGTGAAGTACCATACCGGAGCGATGTGCTCTGGTGTTTTCAGTGGGTTAGCAGCTTCAAAGTTTGGCGGCTCAAGGAAGAATCCACCCATCTCTGGGTTAAAGAACAGCACATAACAGAAGAAGAATAGGAAACCGGCCACACCAACCATATCTTTCACGGTCCCGTATGGGTGGAAAGGAATAGAGTCAATGATGTCGTATTTCTTAGTGTAATCCTTGTGGAATGGGAACTGCGTTTTGTAGTCGTCGCCCATTGTGCCTTTAGGAAGTTTCGTCTCAATACCGTCTGGGTTGTTCGAACCCACTTCGTGCAGTGCTAGTACGTGAAGTACGATAAGCAGCAGAAGTACAATTGGTAGAGCGATAACGTGCAGTGCGAAGAAACGGTTCAGCGTTGCACCAGAGATGATGTAGTCACCACGGATCCAAAGCGTTAGGTCATCACCGATAACAGGGATCGCACCAAACAGAGAAATGATTACCTGAGCACCCCAGTAAGACATTTGACCCCATGGTAGTAGGTAACCCATGAAAGCCTCAGCCATAAGCACTAAGAAGATCAACATACCGAAGATCCAAAGTAGCTCACGAGGCTTTTGGTAAGAACCATAGATTAGGCCACGGAACATGTGCAGGTAGATAACAACGAAGAATGCCGAAGCACCTGTTGAGTGCATGTAACGTAGTAGCCAACCGTATTCCACATCACGCATGATGTATTCAACAGAAGCAAATGCACCCTCACCTGACGGTACGTAGTTCATTGTTAGCCAAATACCCGTAAGGATTTGGTTAACCAATACCAACATTGCCAAAGAACCGAAAAGGTACCAAAAGTTAAAGTTCTTAGGCATTGGGTATTCAGATAAATGCTTTTTATACGCATTCATCGCGGGTAGACGTTTCTCTACCCAATCAAGCAATCCTTGCATTACGCGTCTCCCTCGTCCACACCGATCATGATCTTAGTGTCACTCAAATACATATGCTTTGGTACAACAAGATTCAATGGAGCTGGTACGCCTTGGAATACTCGACCTGCCATATCAAACTTTGAACCATGACAAGGACAGAAGAAACCAGACTTAACACCCTGAACTTGTTCTGCAAAAGAATCCGGCAGGTAAGTTGGAGAACAACCTAAGTGCGTACAGAAACCAACAGCAACGAAGAATTCCGGCTTAATTGAACGGAACTCGTTCTGTGCGTATTCTGGTTGTTGTTCAGCTTCAGATTGAGGGTCACGAAGTTGACCACCGATCGATTTTAGGTTTTCTAGTACCGACTCAGCACGGCGTACAACCCATACAGGTTTACCTTGCCACTCGACACGAACCATTTGTCCCGGTTCTAACTTACTGACTTCCACTTCCACCGGCGCGCCCGCAGCTTTCGCCTTGGCACTCGGATTCCATGATTTAATAAAAGGCACGGCTACAGCAGCTGCTCCTAAACCACCAACAACGGCTGTTGTTGCGGTTAAGAAACGCCTGCGACCGTTATTTAAAGGCGCGTTGCTCATCCAAACATTCTCCCATTTGCTCCTTGTGGATTGAAATAATTCCGATTAAAGAGCATGGCTAACAAAATATGTATTTAGTTCTATTTATTGACGGCAAATGATAAATAAAACCCTACTTTTTGACAAGATAAAGCTACCTTTTTGTAACAATCATGAGGCAAAGCGCACATTGGGTTACAAAAGCTTTCAAAATATAAGAATTTGGAAATAAAACGAGGAAGGGAAAGCGTTTAGAGGGGGTATAAAAACAAAAAGCCCGGCATATAGCCGAGCTTTGAACCACAATTCCAGTCGTAAAACTGGGGGCGTGTACTTTTTCGTAAAGAAAAATTAACGCTTAGAGAATTGAGGTTTACGACGTGCTTTACGTAGACCAACTTTCTTACGTTCAACGCAACGAGCGTCACGAGTAACGTAGCCAGCTGCACGTAGAGCAGGACGTAGAGTTTCATCGTACTCCATAAGAGCGCGAGTGATACCGTGGCGGATTGCGCCAGCTTGACCAGAAATACCACCACCAGAAACAGTGATGTAAAGGTCAAGTTTCTCAGTTAGTTCAACTAGCTCAAGAGGTTGCTTAACAACCATACGAGAAGTTGGACGACCGAAGTAAACATCAAGGCTACGCTTGTTGATTACGATCTCACCAGAGCCTGGTTTGATGAAAACACGAGCTGCTGAGCTTTTGCGACGACCAGTGCCGTAGTATTGATTCTCTGCCATTTTCATAATCCCCTTAGATGTCTAGTACTTGTGGCTGTTGAGCAACATGGTTGTGCTCAGTACCAGCGTACACTTTAAGCTTACGGTACATCGCGCGGCCTAGAGGACCACGTGGAAGCATACCTTTAACTGCTAGTTCTAGAACCATTTCTGGTTTCTTAGCAATTAGCTTTTCAAAAGTGATAGTTTTAAGACCACCTGGGAACTCTGAGTGACGGTAGTAAACCTTACCCTTAGCTTTGTTACCAGTTACAGCAACTTTCTCAGCGTTAACAACGATGATGTAATCACCAGTGTCTACGTGAGGAGTGTATTCTGCTTTGTGCTTGCCGCGTAGGCGAGAAGCGATTTCACTTGCTAGACGGCCAAGAGTTTTGCCTTCAGCGTCTACAACATACCAGTCGCGTTTTACAGTTTCTGGTTTAGCAACGAAAGTTTTCATGCTAATAATTACCTATTTAAAAAATTTACACTTAAGGAATACTCGCGTATTCCCACTGTCTAAGAGTTACCATTCATCACCCCTTCGAGTGTTGGAAAACTCTTGGCATAACGTGATTTTACTCATCGCTAGAGGCCCGCAGTAACGGTAGGTCGCAGGATTATAGAGAAGAGCGAAGAAAAAATCACCTCTTTTTGAACAAAATCACGATTTTTTTAATTCTATTTCTTATTCGAGATAATCAAAGCTAACTTAAGTGTTCTTTTGCCAAATATTCATGGCTCTGCATTTCAATTAAACGCGACTGACAACGTTTAAATTCAAACTCTAGCTGACCATGGGTGTATAGCTTTTCTAGCTCCACTTCCGCTGAAATAATCAGCTTCACATTGCGCTCGTAGAACTCATCAACTAATGCAATGAAGCGCCTCGCAGCGTCATCTGAAGTCGCGCCCATTTGCAATACATCCGCCAATAGAACTGTGTGATAAACCCGAGACAACTCAATATAGTCGTTCTGGCTACGAGCCGACTGACAAAGCTGAGCAAAGGTGCCATGCAGTACGCCATCACTCGCTTCGACTACATCTAATTGACGGTGGTTAACCTCTATCTGCTTAAGCTTCTCTTTATCTTCACCAACGAGCTGAGCGTAATACTTTTCGAGATTAATATTCGCTTGGCTATCTAGCGGGTAATGGTAAATCTCAGCCTGTTCTAAGGTACGTAGACGATAGTCAATACCACTATCAACATTAAGGATATGACAGTTGTCTTGAATGAGCTTGATGGCAGGTAAGAAACGCGCTCGCTGTAACCCGTTGCGATACAGATCCGCAGGTGGAATATTAGAGGTCGCAACCAAGATAGCGTTTCGAGCGAATAACTCTTGGAACAAGGTTCCTAGGATCATCGCATCGGTGATGTCTGAAACAAAGAATTCGTCGAAACAGATAATGTCCGCTTCTTCCTTCAACTTGTCTGCGACTAAAGGCAATGGATCACTCACATTACCTAGCGCCTTTAGCTCATCATGAACTCGATACATAAAGCGGTGAAAGTGAACACGCATTTTTTTAGTGGTCGGTAAGGCATCATAGAACGTATCCATTAGGTACGTTTTTCCTCGCCCTACGCCACCCCAAAAATAGAGACCTTTCGGTGATTGTGGCAGTTCTGGCTTTTTGCCTAGTAATTTCTGGAAGCGAGTCAGTTGAGGAATGGGCGTATTCATGTAATCTTGAAATTGATGAAAGAGTTCATCTAAAGATTTTACGGCTTGCTCTTGTGCTGGATCTCTTTGAAATCCATGTTCTTTTATATCTTGTTCGTATTTTTTAATGGGATTCATGACGACATTTCCACAATGAAAGCAATATCAGACAACAACTAAAAATGAGCCCAAACAGTACGAGGAATAACGTGATGTGGTGAATAATGCAGCATCAAACTGCTAACTAGCGCACACGCATTTCTCTTTATACTGCGGCTTTCTCATAGTACCATGGAGCCGTATCACGTGTAACTAAGCAGTAACAAACATGTTAAAAAACAATAATAAGGAGCTGTTATGCCTTGGATGTATGCCGTTGCCGGTTTACTAGTCGGAGTTATTTTAGGGGTCGCTATTTCTCGTCTCATGACACCTGAATACAAAAAACAAAAAAACGTACAGAAAGAATTGGATAGCGCAAAGTTTGCCCTTGAGCAGCAGCGACAAGAGCTGGCTGATCACTTTGCGAAATCAGCAGAAATGTTGGACACATTAGGTAAAGACTACACAAAACTGTACCAACACATGGAAAAAACAAGCTCAGAGCTGATTCCTAACCTGCCAGAGCAAGATAACCCGTTTGTGAAAACAGCCGCTGCCCATTCGGACAAGCCACAAGAGAAGCCTTCAGTAAAAGAGGCGACACTTGAGGAACAACCGAAAGATTACGCTAATGGCGCAACCGGTTTATTTACAGAGCAGAAGAAAGAAATCATGAATGCTCCCGATGTTGTTACAGCAAAAGCATCGTAAACATTTAACACTTCTGTGAACTTTACAAAGGTTTTTGAGTCATAACTTTCACTCAGGTCATTTGAAACTTATCATACTTATTAAACGTATAAGAGGGTTAAGACCTTAACTAGAGAGGAGTTTATGATGAAAAAACCTTTGCTTGCTTTATCAGTGCTAACTTTAAGCTTAAGTTCAATCATCACCCCCATTAAAGCAACAGCCGCACTGCCATTAAGTGTGGGTAATGAACAATTACCGAGCCTTGCTCCTATGCTTGAACAAGTGACCCCCGCTGTGGTTAGTATTGCCGTAGAAGGCAAACAGGTACAACGTCAGCAAATCCCTGAACAATTTCAATTCTTTTTTGGTCCAGAACAAACACGAGAGCGTCCCTTCCGCGGATTAGGCTCTGGTGTCATCATTGACGCCGAGAAAGGTCATATCGTGACCAATTACCATGTCATTAATGGTGCGGACGATATCAAAGTAAAACTGCATGATGGTCGAGAGTACGATGCTGAGCTAATCGGCGGCGACCAGATGTCTGATATCGCACTGCTAAAATTAGAAGAAGCCAAAAACCTGACCCAGATAAAAGTCGCAGACTCAGACAAACTAAGAGTTGGTGATTTTAGTGTCGCGATCGGTAACCCATTCGGACTTGGGCAAACCGTGACATCCGGTATTGTTTCTGCACTCGGCCGTAGCGGCCTGAATCTAGAAAACTTTGAAAACTTCATTCAAACCGATGCAGCAATCAACAGCGGCAACTCTGGTGGTGCGCTAGTGAACCTTAACGGTGAGCTAATTGGTATCAACACCGCCATTCTTGGCCCTAACGGAGGTAATGTCGGTATCGGCTTTGCAATCCCTTCTAATATGATGACAAACCTGACAGAACAAATTCTCGACTTCGGTGAAGTAAAACGCGGCATGCTTGGCGTTCAAGGCGGAGAAGTGACCTCTGAATTGGCAGAAGCACTCGGTTATGAATCAAGCAAGGGCGCCTTTGTTAGCCAAATCGTCCCTGACAGCGCAGCCGATAAAGCAGGACTGAAAGCGGGCGATATTATTGTCTCTATTAATGGCAAACGCATTGATACCTTCAGCGAGTTAAGAGCTAAGGTCGCAACACTCGGCGCTGGTAAGCAGATTGAACTGGGTGTGGTTCGTGACGGTAAGAGCAAAACCTTTGATGTGACGCTTGGTGAATCCACCAATAATAAGACGCAGGCAGAGAAGCTCCATGAAGGACTAGCTGGTGCTGAGTTAACCAACACAACCGAGAGTGACTCTGCAACGGGTGTCAAGGTCTCGAGTGTTGCTCAAGGCTCACCAGCCGAAGCCTATCAACTCCTGAAAGATGACATCATCATCGGGGTAAACCGTCAAACGGTTAAGAACCTTGCTGAGTTTAGAGAGATTCTTGAAAAACAACCTGGTGTACTGGCGCTTAATATCCAGCGAGGCGACCGAACTATCTATCTTGTAATTCGATAGTCTTACGTCAGCGCAATTACAGGGAGACCCAGTAAGTTTGCTTTAAACTTACTCAGTCTCCCTTTTCTTTAGATCAATCAAAATGCTATGCTTCACTTGTAATCAAGTTAGTCATCCGTTGATGGAGGCTTCACACCTTACTTGTTGAAGAGGGAAACATGCTGTCCTTTCTATTTCGTTCTATTTCCCTTGGACTCGTTTCAGCGGCGCTTATTCTTCTCGCCTTCCCGAGCTTAAGACCAGCGATTGTCGCTGACGTCACTAGCCCTAAAGTCGATAATATTGGCTCTCTTCAGATTTCATTTAACCAAGCAGTTCGCCGCGCGGCGCCTGCAGTGGTTAACATTTATAGCCGTAAATACGCTGAAAGCGATCGAAACAAACTGCTCACACAAGGTTTGGGCTCTGGGGTGATTGTTAGCGAGAAAGGCTACATCATTACCAACTTCCATGTGGTGGCTCAAGCAGACCAAATAGTTGTGGCACTTCAAGATGGCCGAGTAGCAGCTGCGCAACTTGTCGGTTCAGACAAACGCACCGATATCGCGATACTTAGAGTCAGCGGTGATAATCTACCGGTGATCCCACTCAATCCTAATTACAAAGCCAATGTCGGTGATGTTGTACTGGCTATCGGTAACCCATACAACCTAGGTCAAACAACAACCTTTGGTATCATCTCTGCAACCGGCCGTTCTTCGATCAGTGCCGATGGCCATCAAGCCTTTATCCAGACCGATGCGGCAATCAATGAAGGTAACTCAGGTGGCGCACTGGTGAACTCACAAGGTGAGCTAGTCGGTATCAATACCGCCTCTTTCCAGCAAGCTACCGACATGGAAACCTATGGGATCTCATTCGCTATCCCCTATCCGCTTGCTAATAAAATCATGGAAAAGATCATCGCCGATGGTCGTGTGATTCGTGGCTATATTGGTATCGATGGACAAGACATCAACTCAGTCACCTCACGCATGTTGGGTACTAAGAATATCGGCGGGATCGTTGTGTTGGGGATAGACCCTAATGGTCCGGCTGCCGATGCGGGTTTTGAAGCTCAAGACATTATTGTCAGTATCAACGATAACCAAGTAAATGGTCGCCAGAGTGTAATGGACATCGTTACCGACCTGCGACCTGGTACAGTTATCGATGTGGGTATATTGCGCCAAGGTGAAAGCAAAACCTTAAAGGTGACCATCGCCGAAGATACTCGCCTGTAGAGCAAACTCTGTAAGCAATGATTCAAGCTGCTAATACACAAGTACAAAAAACCCAGCTCATAGGCTGGGTTTTCTTTTATCTAAAGATTGTTTCAAGTATCTCTACGATTCACTTTGCTCTTCGATATCGATGCGAGTCACTCGCTGTAGTCCTCTAGGCAGTAGACCACCACGACGACCACGTTCACCACGGAAGTTTTCAAGATCCGCAGGTTTCAAACCAAGCTTACGTTTACCGGCGTAGATCGTCAGCGTCGCATTCTCTGGGATAGCCATAAGATGTGAGACAAACTCTTCACGCTCTTTTGCTTTCGCAGAAGGGATGTTGATGATCTTGTTGCCTTTACCTTTGCTCAGCTGAGGGAGATCTTTAATCGGGAACAACAACATACGACCTTGGTTAGTAATCGCCAGAATCTGATTACTGTCCAAGTCAGCAATAGGGCTTGGCATCATCACTTCAGAAGCTTGTGGCAAGTTAACCAAGGCTTTACCGCTCTTGTTCTTGGACAGCAGATCGCTACCCTTACAAACAAAACCATAACCTGCATCAGAACCGACTAACCATAATTGTTCATTCTCTCCCATCACCACTTGGCGAATAGAAGTACCTGGGCTGACGTTCAAGCGGCCTGTAATTGGCTCACCTTGGCTTCGCGCCGACGGTAATGAATGTGACTCAAGGGAGTAGCTTCGACCATCACTGCCGAGGAACACCGCTTGCTGGTTACTCTTACCCTTAGCACTCGCTAAGAATTTATCACCCGATTTGTAGTTCAAACCTTCAGCGTCAACTTCATGCCCCTTGGCATGACGAATCCAACCTTTCTCAGACAACACAACCGTGATTGGTTCGCTTGGTACTAAGTCGCGCTCTGTTAGCGCTTTCGCTTCAGCGCGCTCAATCAGAGGTGAACGACGATCATCGCCGTATTTATCCGCATCTGCTTGGATTTCTTTCTTGATCAGCGTATTCAAGCGACGCTCTGAACCGAGTAGCTTTTCAAGCTTCTCACGTTCAGCTTCAAGCTCTTCTTGTTCCGCTCGGATTTTAAACTCTTCTAACTTAGCTAAGTTACGAAGTTTAATATCAAGAATCGCATTGGCTTGAATTTCAGAAATGTTGAAACGGCTCATTAGGACAGGACATGGTTCGTCTTCTGTACGAATGATCTCAATCACTTCATCGATATTAAGATAAGCAGCAAGCAAACCTTCTAAGATGTGCAAGCGTGCCAGTACTTTATCTAAACGGTACTGCAAACGACGGCGAACCGTTGTGCGACGGAACTCGATCCACTCTTTCAGGATTTGAACTAAGCCTTTAACTTGAGGACGATTATCTAAACCAATCATGTTCAAGTTAACGCGGAAGTTTTTCTCTAGATCCGTCGACGCGAACAGGTGACTCATCAATTGGTCACAGTCGATACGATTCGAACGAGGAACGACAACGATACGCGTTGGGTTCTCGTGATCCGATTCATCTCGCAAGTCGTCAACCATTGGCAGCTTCTTAGCGCGCATCTGGTTAGCGATTTGCTCAAGTAACTTCGCACCTGACACTTGATGAGGTAAAGCCGTGATAACAATATCAGAGCCTTCCTTGTGCCAAACCGCGCGCATCTTGATGCTGCCACGTCCAGTACGGTAGATCTTTTCGATGTCCGATTTCGGGGAGATAATCTCAGCTTCAGTCGGGTAATCTGGACCTTGAATGAAACCCATCACGTCTGAAAGCTCAGACTTAGGCGTATCAATTAGGTGAATGGCTGCATTCGCGACTTCACGCACGTTGTGTGGTGGAATATCGGTCGCCATACCTACCGCGATACCAGTGATACCGTTAAGTAGGATGTGAGGTAGGCGAGCAGGCAACATTTGAGGCTCTTTCATCGTGCCATCAAAGTTTGGTTGCCAGTCAACAGTGCCTTGACCTAGTTCACCTAGAAGAACCTCAGCAAACTTAGATAATTTCGCTTCGGTATAACGCATCGCAGCGAACGATTTCGGATCATCAGGTGCACCCCAGTTACCTTGACCATCTACCAATGGGTAGCGGTAAGAGAAAGGCTGCGCCATCAATACCATCGCTTCGTAACAAGCAGAGTCACCATGTGGGTGATACTTACCTAATACGTCACCAACGGTACGTGCTGATTTTTTGTATTTCGATGCAGCCGATAAGCCTAGCTCAGACATCGCGTAGATAATACGACGCTGTACTGGCTTCAAGCCATCACCGATATACGGCAATGCACGATCCATGATCACGTACATTGAGTAATTTAAGTAGGCATCTTCGGTGAACTTGCGCATTGGCAGCTGTTCAACGCCATCATATGTAATTTCGTTAGACATCCATTATACCTCGGCCATATCACCGTTAGTCTGTAGCCATGTACGGCGATCATCTGCACGTTTCTTACCAAGCAGCATGTCCATCATCTCGTTGGTTGCTTCGCTGTCATCAATCGTTAACTGCACAAGGCGACGAGTGTTTGGATCCATGGTGGTTTCACGCAACTGAAGTGGGTTCATTTCACCCAGACCTTTGAATCGTTGCACGTTGATCTTGGCTTTCTTCTGCGATAGTCGCTCAAGCACACCGTCTTTCTCTGCGTCATCAAGTGCGTAGAACACTTCTTTACCGCAATCGATACGATACAGAGGAGGCATTGCCACATAGATATGACCCGCTTCAACTAATGCATGGAAATGGCGAGTAAACAAAGCACACAGCAGTGTCGCGATATGAAGACCATCCGAGTCCGCATCGGCAAGGATACAGATCTTACCGTAACGCAGGCCGGATAAATCATCGTTGTCCGGGTCGATGCCTAGAGCCACCGAGATGTCGTGCACTTCTTGCGAAGCCAATACTTGGTCTGCTGACACTTCCCATGTATTTAGGATCTTACCGCGAAGTGGCATAACTGCTTGGAACTCACGATCACGTGCTTGTTTAGCAGAACCACCCGCCGAGTCCCCTTCCACGAAGAAGATTTCGGTACGGCTTAAGTCTTGAACTGAACAGTCAGTTAGCTTACCCGGCAGTGCTGGGCCTGAAGCGATTTTCTTACGCACAACCTTTTTGCTTGCGCGCATACGGCGGTGGGCATTCGCAATACAAGCTTCTGCTAGCTGTTCTGCCAGTTGTGGCTTTTCGTTCAACCACAGGCTAAACGCATCTTTTACCACACCAGACACAAACGCAGCAGTTTGACGTGAAGACAAGCGCTCTTTTGTTTGACCAGCAAACTGCGGATCTTGCATCTTCACCGACAGTACGTACGAACAGCGATCGAAGATATCGTCGCCCGTTAGCTTAACGCCACGCGGCAGCAAATTACGGAATTCACAGAACTCACGCATTGCATCAAGAAGACCTTGGCGAAGACCGTTTACGTGTGTACCACCTTGTTTAGTCGGTACTAAGTTCACGTAACTTTCGGTGATCATGTCGCCGCCTTCTGGCTGCCAGATGATCGCCCAGTTTGCCATTTCTGTTTCAGCAACGAATTCGCCAACATACGGTTCTTCAGGCAGCAAGGTGTAACCTTTCACGCCTTCGGCAAGGTAGTCTTTTAGGCCATCTTCATAGAACCATTTATGCTCTTCACCACCGACTTTGTCGATAAAGGTAATTTCTAAACCTGGGCAAAGCACTGCTTTTGCACGTAGGTTGTTAATCAGACGAAGTGTCGAGAATTTAGGGCTATCGAAGTACTTAGGATCAGGCCAGAAATGTACTGATGTACCACTGTTACGATGACCACAAGTGCCCGTCACAGTAAGCTCTGTTACTGCATGACCGCCTTCAAGTGCGATCTCGTGAACCTGACCTTCTCGGCGTACGGTCACTTCAACACGTTTTGACAGCGCGTTTACAACCGAGATACCTACACCGTGCAGACCACCAGAGAACTTATAGTTGTTATTCGAGAATTTACCGCCAGAGTGGAGCTTAGTTAAAATCAGCTCAACACCTGAGATCCCTTTTTCAGGGTGGATATCGACAGGCATACCACGGCCGTCATCGGTAACTTCTAACGATTGGTCTGCATGAAGTACCACTTTGATCTTCTTAGCGTGTCCCGCTAGTGCTTCATCGACCGAGTTATCAATGACTTCTTGGGCAAGGTGGTTAGGTCTTTCTGTCTCGGTATACATTCCCGGGCGGTGTCGCACAGGGTCGAGACCTTCAAGTACCTCGAGGTCTTTTGCATTATATTGTTCAGTCATAATACGGAGTTTACTCAAAAAGTTTGCGTCAGTTCGCTGGCTCCAGTTTCACTAAAGCAGAATCATTACTATGAACCGTCATAGTAGAGCGAACGAGCGAAGTATTGGGGAATATAGTCTGGAAGCTGAGTAATGATGTCAAGCTAGTTCAAAAACTAAGACATCAAACTATGATATTTCACCATTGATAGATGAAATAACAGGCAAACAAGAGAAAATCACTTGGTTGGTGGAACAGATTAAAGATTTAGAAAGGTGATGATTTGTTGTGGGTAGCGTTCAAAATCAACAAAGCTATGATCCCCGCCCTCTTCTACTGTCTGTGTTGCACCTTGGTACTTCTCTACCGCTTGTCGGTAATCCAGAACTTCGTCTTCCGTTTGCTGAAGTAACCAGAAGTCGCTCGGCTTAGCGATAGCCGAAACCTCTAACGCCTTCAGTTCATCAATATGTTTTGTTTCCAGTACATATCGTTCATCTGTGTATGGGTTTACTTGTTCACCTAAATAGTCAGCAAGAAGCTCATACGGCTTCACTGCTGGGTTTACAACCACCGCTTTAAAACCATAGTGGCTATTCAGCCATGTTGAAAGATAGCCACCCAGCGAGCTACCGACCAACGCTATTTGATATTGCTCTTTGTATTGCTCCACCAGCTGCTGTAAATGAAGTGCCGCTTGTTGAGGGAAACTCGGCAGTTGAGGGGTTACGACTTTAATATCAGCGCGATGCTCCGCACAGTAATCTGCCATCACATTCGCTTTATGAGAACGTGATGAGCTGTTAAATCCGTGAATATAGAGAAGCAGCGATGGCTTATTAGCTTGTTGATTAGAGCCTGGCATCAATAACCGCCTTCATTAGTAACCAGCAGCCTTAAAATCAGGCAAGAACTGCCCATGAGGCAGACGACGAACTTGCGTGCTAACGGTACCGTCTTGATGTAATTCAATCTCTCTCCAGCCCGGAGACAAAGTATCAACCGCGAAGTCATCTGAGTTAGGTTTGAATTGCACACAAGTCGACGGTGTTGCCATGACTTGTACACCATGATGATCTCGGTTCATGTCTTGATGAACGTGACCACACAGTACGGCTTTAACATTGGTGTGCTGTTGAACCACATCCCAAAATTGATCGGCGTCTTTTAGGTTATGTTGATCTAACCATGCGCTGCCAACCAACAATGGATGGTGGTGCAATAGAACCAAGGTATTACGTTCAGGGAACTCCGTCAGCTTCTGTTCTAATAGGTCAAGCTGTTGATCGCTGAGGCGACCATGAGGCACACCAACCACCTGCGAGTCTAGCATCACCATCTGCCAGTTATGGCCTAGCAAGACATGCTCAACACACTGTATTTGTGGTGATGGTAAAACACTGCCCATATTAGGCTTAAAGTCATGGTTCCCTGGCAGCCAATAGCATGGCTTTTCCAAAGGCTGAATCCCTGACTCAAATTTCTGGTACGACTCAGCACTGTGATCTTGAGATATATCACCGGTTGCTAAAATCGCTTGATAGTCAAAGCCCTGACTAACAATGCCATCGACTACAGCACGAAAGCTATCTTGAGTGTTGATGCTTAATAAGCTGCCATTGCTCGGCGCAAATAAATGCGTGTCCGTTAGCTGCACAAGCTTAATAGTGCTCTCATCAAATTTTGAAGTGTGTGATAATTCCAAAATAACAAATCCAGATACGTTACTGTTTAGACTTTAAAAGTGTTGATAAATAGGCTCAATTAAAAGGCAATTGGGGTTCGGCTGATACCCGTTTTTAAACAAAACGTTAACCATTCCCCAAGAAATTTATTCAATTGAAATTTCTCGTCCTTTTGCAGAAGCTTAGTGTTGGGGTAGTCATATTTCGCTTTGACTCGCGAAAAATCCCCGCTAGCGCACACTTCTGCAACTCGAGCGTCGTGATATAGCCTGACAGACATTTTTGGCAAAGGAAACACTGGCATCGCATCACTCTGACATATATCTATTAATGTGGTGTATTTTGTGACCTCATTCACTGTCAATTGATACACCATATTAACGGCTTGGTAACAGCGAACGTCACCAACCTCATGCCCAACCGGTAACAAAGCGTTCAGTTTGGCATAGTTAGTCTCGTAAACTCGCATCAATTCAGCAAGATCAACATGATACGGTTTTTTGACCGCGATATTTGGCATGACGTTAATCTATCCACTCTGACTGTAATTCTTGGTAGTTCAATTGTAGCCACTGTAGCGCAATGATCGTGGCTCCATTTTCAAATACACCATCTTTTACCAACTGATAAGCAGCTTCGCGACTCATCACTTGTACACGAATGTCTTCACCTTCGTAGTCCAATCCGTGTACCCCTTTGGCTGTCGTTGCATCAACACAGCCAACAAAGACGTCGAGCTTTTCAGAGCAACCACCAGATGAAGGATAATACGAAGTAATAGGCAATACAGATCCGACTTCGACTCCGGCTTCTTCCATTGCTTCACGACGAGCGACGTCTTGTGGCGATTCGTCCGTATCAATGATCCCAGCAACAATTTCGTATTGCCATGGGTTCTCATGCTCTAGGGCTCCGACACGGATCTGTTCGACGATCACCACTTCATCACGCACAGGATCATAAGGTAGCAAAGCGGCAGCATGTCCACGCTCAAACATCTCACGCTCTATTGGTTGGCTCCAGCCTCCCTCAAATAGTCTATGTTTAAATGTGTACTTGACCATTTTGAAAAAACCACGAAACAGCGTCTCTTTTGAGACTATTTCCACATCTTGCGGAGTAAACTCATGTCGTTGATTGTCATACTGTTGCATTTGGTACCTCACTAAGTGATCTTTATAGTTTACTCATTGTCCGAGTTAACTACCAAGGATAAGGTTCAACTTTTTATATAAAATTTATAATTAAAGTTAAGCTTTAAAAAATAAATATTGCACAAGTGGACAGTTAACTGTAAAAAAGTGCAAAGTTTCGAGTAAATTACCACCAAACTGGGTTAAACTCTTCTAAAGAAAATTCCATAAAAGGCAGGAATAGGAAAATGAAAAAACTGCTTCCACTATTTATCAGTGCAGCAATTGGCAGCCTGAGTTCGTCAGCTTTTGCTGATACGCTAGCTGAAGTTTACGACCAAGCAAAACAGAACGATCCACAACTTCTTCGTTCAGCAGCGCAGCGCGATGCCGCTTTTGAAGCAGTAACGTCAAGCCGTAGTGATTTGCTACCACAAATTGATTTAAGAGCTAACTACGATATCAACCGTGGTGATTTAAGCGATAAAAACAATGACAATAACCAATGGGGAGCTGGGATTTACTTTTCTCAAGAGCTCTACCAACGCTCTTCATGGATCACGCTAGACACGGCAGAGAAAACTGCTCGTCAATCTGATTCAGCGTACGCGGCAGAGCAACAAGCCTTGATCCTACGTGTAGCAACAGCATACTTTGAAGTACTTCGAGCTCAAGATAACCTAGAATTTGTTCGTGCAGAGAAAGCCGCAGTTGCTCGTCAACTAGAACAAACAAAGCAACGTTTTGAAGTCGGTCTTTCAGCAATCACCGATGTACATGATGCGCAAGCTCAGTACGATGGCGTATTGGCTGACGAAGTGTTAGCAGAGAACACTCTGATTAATAACTACGAAGGTCTACGTGAGATTACAGGTCAGGAACACTCTAACCTAAGCATCCTAGACACTGATCGCTTCTCAGCAAGCAAATCTTCTGAATCTGCTGCTGCACTGGTTGAGCAAGCAGAGCAAAAGAACCTGAGCCTTTTAGCATCTCGTATTTCTCAAGATGTAGCAAAAGACAACATCACACTAGCAAGTTCTGGTCACCTACCAAGCTTAACGTTAGATGGTAGCTACTCTCTTGCAGATCAATCAAACAGCTCAAATGATTACGACCAAGACAACCTAAACCTAGGTTTGAACTTAGTTGTGCCTCTATATACAGGTGGTAACACGACTTCTTTGACTAAACAGGCTGAATACAACTACGTTGCAGCAAGTGAAGATCTAGAAGCGACTTACCGTAGCGTTGTAAAAGACGTACGTGCATTCAACAACAACATCAGTGCTTCGATCGGTGCTCTACGCGCTTACGAACAGTCTGTAGTTTCTGCTCAGTCTGCTTTAGAAGCAACAGAAGCTGGTTTTGATGTTGGTACTCGTACTATCGTTGACGTACTAGATTCGACTCGTCGTCTATACGATGCGAACAAAAACCTTTCAGATGCTCGTTACAACTACATCCTAAGTGTACTTCAGCTTCGTCAAGCGGTTGGTACGCTAAGCGAACAAGACATTGTTGATGTAAACGCAGGTCTAAAAGTAGCAAGTAAGTAATTATTAATTACTTAAGTTACCCCTACAAAAATGCCGCTCATTGAGCGGCATTTTTATTATCTATTGAAAGCTAATTCTCAACCTAGCTCAAAGTTAAGCCTTGAGACTAGAAAACGGGAAGGCTAAGAGTTAGCCTCGACCACCTTTAATCGCTTTAATGATTTCAGTCGTAGAGCAACCATCTTCAAAGTTAAGTACTTTAACTTCACCACCAGCAGCAATCACTTCCGCACCACCAGCGATATCTTCAGGTTTGTAATCACCACCTTTCACAAGAATACTTGGCAATACCTCAGAGATTAAACGTTGAGGTGTATCTTCAGAGAATGGCACAACCCAATCAACTGCACCTAAGCCAGCCAATACCGCCATACGACGATCAGTTGGGTTCACAGGGCGACCAGGGCCTTTCAAGCGTTTCACTGATTCATCGGTATTTACCGCAACGATCAAACGATCGCCCAGCTCAGCCGCGTGATTCATGTAAGAAACATGACCAGCATGTAGAATATCAAAGCAGCCATTGGTCATAACTACCTTCTCGCCTTTCGCACGAGCACGCTTCACCGCTTCAACCAGTGCCGCTTCTGAGATCACACCGTAGTCTGTGTCTTGACTGCCGTGAATCGCTTCAGCTAGCTCTATCGTGGATAACGTTGACGTACCTAGCTTACCAACAACGACACCAGCTGCAGCGTTCGCTAATGCACACGCCTCATCCAATGGCTTACCAGCTGCAACAGACGCAGCCAGTACTGAGATAACCGTATCACCAGCACCAGTTACGTCGTACACTTCTTTCGCTTGGGTTGGCAAATGGAATGGTTCTAAACCTTTGCGAAGTAGTGTCATACCATGTTCACTACGAGTCACTAGCAATGCTTCAAAATCAAACTCTTCGATCAGTGCGAGTCCTTTTTCGATCATTTCTTCTTCAGATTTTACTTTGCCAGCCACCAACTCGAACTCAGCCATGTTTGGTGTAAGCAACGTTGCTCCACGGTAGCGTTCAAAGTCTGCGCCTTTCGGGTCGATAAACACAGGAACTTTTGCTGCGCGCGCTTTTTGGATAAAGCTCTGCACGTGCTCCAACGCACCTTTTGCGTAATCAGATAGAATTACCGAGCGCACATTTGGAAGCGCTTGCTCCATACGAGATAAAACCAGCTCAGGATCCGTATTCTCAAATTTATCTTCAAAATCAAGGCGAATTAGCTGCTGACCACGGCTCATCACTCGCAGTTTAGTAATGGTTGGGTAATCTTCTAACTCAACGAAATCACATTTAACCTTTAGTGCGCCTAAGGTATTTTTTAACACCTCAGCAGGCTCATCTTTACCGGTCAAACCAACGATATGAGCATGGCCACCAAGAGAAGCAATATTCATTGCTACGTTGGCTGCACCACCAGGACGCTCTTCGTTATTTTCTACTTTTACAACGGGGACTGGCGCTTCTGGTGAAATACGGCCAGTTGGGCCATACCAGTAACGGTCAAGCATTACGTCACCGACAACAAGAACGCCTGATTGGCTGTAGTCAGGTAGAATTGGTTTCATTATGGATCTCCAAAAATCGAATCTGGCTAGAGTCTAGCACACTGATTACAGAGGCTAAACTATAGATAAATGAGTAAAAGCCTATCAAGATAGGTACATCCGTCATTACTGTATGACTGGGTTATGCTTCCATCCACTGCTTCCATGCTTGAACAACATGTTCTCTTTCCATTTCGAACTTTTCAATCGCCACATCCGCATCAAGGTTAAGTAGATTACGGTGGTGGATTTCATCCCTTAATGTGGTGTACGCATTGGTCAATGCCATACCTTGTTGCTCGTCCATTATCCCTTGCGACAACAAGCTTTCAAAGATTCTCACATTGTCACACCAACGAGTAAGCTTAGGTTTCTCGTTGCTGTATCTCAGCACTAAGTATTGCGCCAAGAACTCAATATCAGTAATACCGCCCGCATCTTGTTTAAGCATGAATCGATCGGCTTTTTTACCGCCTAAATGGCCACGCATTTTTTCACGCATATCCACAACTGACTTTTTGAGTGTTGCCTCATCTCGTGGCAAGCACAAAACCTCATGCCTAGTTTTGTTAAACGCAGATACCAATAAGTCATCACCGTAAATCATACGAGCACGAGTGAGGGCCTGGTGCTCCCATGTCCACGCGTCATTGTGCTGATACTCGTCAAAGGCATCGGTTGGACTCACCAATAGACCAGATGCACCAGAAGGGCGTAGGCGAGTATCGACTTCGTACAAAATGCCAGAAGCAGTTCTGGTCGAGAAAATATGAATAATACGCTGCGCTAATCTTAAGTAGAATTGGCGTCCATCGATCTCTTTCTTTCCATCAGTATAGATGTGTACCGGGCAGTCGTGCATGAACACGATATCGAGATCGGAGTTATAACCAAGCTCCCAACCACCGACTTTGCCATAACCAACGACAGCAAAACCGCGACCTTCGCGATCTTTAACATGGGTCGGTTCACCAAACTTGGCGGATACTTGTAACCAAGCTTGATTGACCCCCGCCTCCACAATGGCTTCTGCTAAGTAGGTCAGGTGATCACTGACCTTCATGACAGGTAGAGCACCCGCAATATCCGCGGCTGCAATTCTCAATATACAGGTCTGCTTAAACTGACGCAGACCTTCCATCTGTTGCTCCATATCATCTTCAGGGATACGGGCTAGATAATCACGCAACTCGGTCTTGTAAGACTCTAAAGGCACGGGATTGTAGAGTTGCTGAGGGTCGATAAGTTCATCTAACAGAATTGGATAACGACCCAACTGCTCCGAAATCATCGGGCTTGCCGTACACAGGCGAACTAGCTGAGTCAACGCGGCAGGGTGTTCATCTAGTAGTTCAAGGTAAGTGGTACGCGTAACGATTTTATGCAGCAGATGCAGTACTCGCGACAAACCAAACTCGGCATCCTTAGCGGTGTACAGCGCTTGAAACACTTTCGGCATCAGTCGATTGAGGACTTCCCGCCCACGAGGGCCAAGAGTCTTTTTAGCCAAATCGGCTTTAAACTGAATGATCGTTTTCGCCGCATCAGGCGGGCTCGCGACCGCAATGTCGTGTTCCAACACGTGCTCAATTACATCGGGTTTATGGGCCATATCCCACAACTCGCTAAAGTGGCTCGCGATCGGATTAGCGTCATCTTCATCAACGCCAATTAGGTCTTCGAACACGGTATGTACATTCGCCATATGGGCGCGAGTTGCCACAATCAAGCTATCCCAATCGGAAAATTGCATGGCAACCGCAAGCTGCAGTTGTTCGAATTCACCGTCAGGTAAGGTTTGAGTTTGCTTATCAGCCATGGCTTGTAACAGGTTCTCAAGGCGACGCAAAAACAGATAAGCTTCACGTAGGTGCCCCACCTCTTCAGACTCTAGCAGATGAAGGGATTCAATCGCACTTAAGGTTTCGAGTAACCCTCGACCGCGTAAGCTAGGCTCGCGTCCACCACGAATCAATTGGAAGACTTGTGCGATAAACTCAACTTCACGAATACCACCAGAGCCAAGCTTGATGTTGTTCGAGAGACCACGACGACGCACTTCGCTGCTGATCATAGACTTCATTCGGCGCAGAGATTGAATCGCACTAAAATCAATATAACGGCGGAACACAAACGGGCGTAGCATTTGGCGAAGCTCTTGATACTCAGGGTACATCTCACTGCCCATCACACGCGCTTTGACCATAGCGTAGCGTTCCCAATCGCGACCTTGTTCTTGATAGTAATCTTCTAGCGCAGCGTAACTCATGACCAGTGGACCACTCTCACCGAATGGACGCAGGCGCATGTCTACTCGATAACAGAATCCATCGAAGGTTTGCTGATCAAGCGCCTTAATAATACGTTGCCCGAGACGTGTAAAGAACTGCGCATTGGCAATGCTGCGTCTTGCACCTTGGGTTTCACCATTCTCTGGGTAGGTGAAGATCAGATCGATATCGGAAGAGAAGTTAAGCTCACCGCCCCCTAGCTTGCCCATACCAATGATCAACATCGGCTGTGCTTCGCCTTGTTCATTACAAGGTGTGCCCCACTCTTTACAACAAATATCGTACTGCCATTGGTAGGTTTCGAAGATCATCGCCTCAGCCAACATCGATAGATGATTTAGGCTCTGCTCTAGCTCCCACGAACCCATAAAATCACGCCAAGCAATGTAGGTCATTTCTCGATTTCGGAATTGACGCAGCACGCGCTGACCGCTCATTTCATCGGTGCAACTAGAAAGTAATTCAGCCAAGCGTTCTCGGTATCCTTCAGCGCGTTCTTCGCATGCCAACATATTAGGTAAGTCACCACATAAAACCGTATCACGCTGCAGGCAATCACCAATAAAACAGCTTAAACCGAGTACACGTTTAAGATCTTCAGTCAGTGGCTCAGACCAAGTATTGATGGCTTCACTTTGATGCTCTAATAATTGCTCAAAAGCAGGCTGGGAGTGAGTGATGAGTTGAGAAGGCAATGGCATGTTTCTTCCTTGTATAAGCTGCGCGCCGAACAATCGGTTTATCGATTCAGTTCTTCAATAACGAGTTTTCATAACTAAAGATAAGTTATACCAAAGTTACGCCAATAAAAAACGCCCACATTAGCAATGTGGGCGTTTTATCGATTAACTTATCTGGTTGAGCTTACAACCGAGAAACAGTCTCTGGGAATTAGCCTTTGACGGATGAAGATTGGGTGCTGAGGACTAAACCTTAAATTGCTTAATCTTACCGTCGAGTTCTTGCGCGTTACTTTCCATAAGCTGAGAGGTCTCGAGCAGTTCACCAACCACCACAACTGAAGCTTCAACAAGCTCGCGTACATTGGTCAGGTTGACGCTCATCTCTTCAGCAACACTGCTCTGTTGGCCTGCAGCGGTCGCGATCTGGAAATTCATATCATTGATTTGATTGACTTGGCTTACAATGCCGTCAAGCTCACTTCCCGCGTTAGTCACCAGATCAACACCTTCAGCCGCTTCAACAACACTCTTCTCCATCAGTTCTACCGCAGAGTTAGCGCTGCTTTGTAGATGACTGATCATGTCTTGAATCTCTACCGTCGCTTGCTGAGTGCGCTGTGCAAGGTTACGAACCTCATCAGCAACAACCGCAAAACCACGACCCGCTTCACCGGCACGTGCCGCTTCAATTGCAGCGTTCAATGCTAGTAGGTTTGTCTGTTCTGAAATGCCTTGGATAGTACCAACCACACTGCCAATTGAGTCAACGCGTTCTTCTACTTGGTTTACCGCTGCTGCAGATGCTGCGATATCTGAAGATAGCTCACTCATCTTAGACACTGATCCTTGAACGAACTTCTGACCAGTAAGAGCTTGGCCTGATGCCTGTTCAGTCAATGACGAAGCGCTTTGTGCATGCTCAGCGACAGTTTGCACCGTCGACGTCATCTCACTCATTGCTGTTGCCAGTTGATCGATCTCGTTGAACTCTTCTTGAGCTGACTCTTTGGTTTCAGACATGCTGATGGTCATCACTTCCGTCAGAGCAAACAGCTCATCAGAAGAGGCCACCTGAGTTTTGATCATGTCGTTCAGTTGGACGCGAGTTTTTTCAAGTTCGCGTGCCACATCGCCGTATTCATCTTTACAATCCATTTGAATCGGCACTGATAAGTTCTTATCTGCCATGGTTTTAATGGCGTCATTAAGGTATTGAGTCTGGCGCAGCATAACGCGCGCCGCTGCTAACAGAAGAACCACAAACACAATGATCATCAAGGCTGTTTGCCAAGCCACTTGAACTAGGTAAGTCTCGTAATGCTGTTGTGCGACTTGCGCATTGTTCGTTACAGCAAGCAATGAATCGTAAAACGTACTTGCGTCCCATAGCTGCTTCGAAATGATCAAGATAGTGCTGAATATCATCAACATGACCATTTTTGGAACGAGACGAACGTCAGAGATTATCCTTTCCCACGGCTTGAATGACAGTTTAGTCATTGTCAGTTCTCCATTAATTCTTATATATTGATGGCTTCTATATCCGCGAGGTGGCTATGTCAGTCAAAGTTCGCGATTTATTTTGAGCCTCGTATGAATGTTGAATAATACCAAAGACGCCACCAAGCCGATGAGCTTATTGTCACTGATTCTCTCTTTCTTAGCGTTATTTGTGATCTCAGGCTTATTGTTCGTACCGATCGATAAAGAATCGAAACAAGTCCTTATCGGCCTCGATTTTATAATCTGTAGTGTTTTTCTTTTTCAGCTCACAATTGATCTATTTAGATCACAAAACAAAAAAGAATTTCTAAAAGTACACTGGATCGATTTCTTAGCAAGTATCCCAATGATCGAGCCTCTTCGTTTCGCCCGTATTTTTCAAATTCTGCGAGTCATCTTAGTTCTGCGTTCAAGTAAACGTATTTTCAGAGAGTTATTTCGTAATAGGAAAGAGACCACTTTCGCTTCCATCATTCTGCTTTTGGTGATCTTACTGACTATCGGTGCTGGCACGATCCTGCTATTGGAACACAAAGATCCGAACGCCAACATCACTACAGGTCATGATGCTTTATGGTGGGCGTTTGTGACCATCAGTACTGTGGGTTATGGCGACCATTACCCAGTGACAATTTCCGGTCAGTTAGTGGCTTCAATGGTGATCATCTGTGGTGTCGGTGTGTTTGGTATGATTTCAGGCTTGATTACTTCTTTGATCACCTCCCCAACTCATCATGAGAATCAACGAGCGGAAAACAAAGAGAAACACCTTGAGAAGATCATCGAGCAGCAACAGAAAATCTTAGAGCGACTCGAAAAACTTGAGCAACAAACAAAAAAATAGGGCCCGAGCCCTATTTTCAAATTCATACTTCTATTGATACAGGTATCGAGTTTAGTCTTGCCAGTATGGCTCAACCTCAACACTGATTTGGCGTGTCTGTTCCATCGCATGCAGAATGGACACTTCTTGACGAGCTAACCAACGCTCTAGCTGAAGCTTCTCATCGCCTTCCAGCTTCTCAGTCAAAGGCTCTAATGTTTTAAGTGCCAGCAAGTCATCAATGCCTTGCACCATATCGGCCCATGGCAAGCGGAAGCTGTTTCGTTCATCGTCATCATACAAACTCGCGAAACCAACGCCAGAATACAGATTACGCATCAAACGGTATTGCTGATCAATATACGCTTGGCTAGTCATCACTCGCTCTGGCGGGAAAGCTTCCATCAAATCGGCCCATGTGCGATCGAGTTGCTGCACGGAAAACCATTCGATACCACGAGCCATTTGCTCACGTGCTTTTTCATCTAAGAAAGGTTGCCAGCCACGAGACAAGATCCAACGGCTCAGATCTAATAATAACCCAGTGTATCGAGCAGAACTCAGCAAGGTAAGCAGATCTTCACGATCTGGCAGTTGATCTTGCATCTCTTTAAGCTCAGCGACTAAGAACTTACGCGCATCGAGTTTACGTAGTACATGGCCTTTATCTTCCAGCAAGTCTTCGAAGTGATCATAGCTTTTCAGCCAGTCGAGCTCTTGCTCAAGCCACTTCAACTCTTGACGTAAAATCGCACTTGCTCGTCTAGGGACAATGCCGCCATAGATAGTGAAAGTTTGGCGAATAAAACTCAGCGAGTGACTGATCTCATGCAAAGCTTCAATCGATTGACGCTCTGTGAAAATCTGCTCGTGATAATGCCAATGAGCGAGAGCATGCTCTAAAGATTGAATAAAACACGATTCAACGGTATCACTTTTGTCAGTATCAACTAAGGTCAAAGGAGTAACTTCATCTCCTTGATAACCTTGAGCAAGACGGTAACCCTTAGCTGCTTTACTTAGGTTACCCAAACGCATGCCACCTTGTTCGCAGAATTGGCGAGACAATGTAAATAGCGCATCCGTTTGACCGGATTTAAGTTCCAATTCGACTTCGCAAATCGGTTCTTGCAGGTCGCCTGATTCAACAAAGCCTTGATCGAATGCGACCTCGACTTGGCTACCATCAGGCATACCAATCAACCACTGCTCACGCGTGAAGTTGGTAGAGAACAGAGGAGTCAGCTCAGCTTGCAACGTTTCGATGTCTTTACCTGTTGGCCAGATATCCTCTGGGTGCAGGGCTAGCTTAGGTTCGTTGCTGTCGTGTTCTGCATTGTATTCAGGCCTTTGATGCAGGCCAGCAACCACACGACCAGCAGTCTTTACGGTTTGTACAAATACGTCATCAAAGCGTCGAATGCGTAAGCCTGTATCGTGCTTACGTAGCCAGTTGTCAGCGGTGTCAAAGTAGATGTTACCTAGCTCACGACAACTGTGCTGAAGTACTTTAGTTTCAGCAATTTTATTGCGTAAAGTCTCTGAAAATTCAGGAGAAACAAAAAACTTCAGTTCTATCTCGGTTTCCATAGTTATACCTTTCTGTGAAGATAGGGACAGGATATTGCCAATTTGAAAAGTCGGCAAGTCAGAAATATCGCCCTTATGATGATCTAAAACAGTTTTAATGAGAGATTGATTAGGTTAACATGCGCGACTTTGTAGCCATCGCTTAACATTTCACCATGAATATGGTGTATGTTGTTTTAAGGTTATTATTTATTAGGTTGGATGACCATGCCAGTAAATACAATTATGGGGTTATTTGCAAAGTCCCCAATTAAACCTTTGCAGCGTCACGTAGTATGCGTGAACGAATGTTGTTCTCACCTAGTTAATTTCTTTGAAGTTTCTTCAAAAGGTGACTGGGAAAAAGCATCAGAAATTCGAGCTCAAATTTCTCACCTTGAGAAAGAAGCTGACGTACTAAAACGTGAAATTCGCCTTAAACTTCCTCGTGGTTTGTTTATGCCAGTTGATCGCACCGATATGTTGGAGCTATTAACTCAACAAGACAAACTCGCAAACCTAGCGAAAGACATTGCTGGCCGTGTATATGGTCGTCAACTTGTCATTCCTGCTCCTATGCAAGAAAACTTCATCGCTTACGTTAAACGTTGTCTAGATGCAGCGAACCAAGCACAAAACGTAATCAATGAATTAGACGAATTACTTGAGACTGGCTTTAAAGGCCGTGAAGTAACACTCGTTGCCGAAATGATTCATCAATTAGATGTAATTGAAGATGACACGGATGCGATGCAGATCGAACTACGCCAACAACTAATGGCAATTGAAGGCGATCTGAATCCAGTTGATATCATGTTCTTATACAAAATTCTTGAATGGGTTGGTGGTATTGCAGATCAAGCACAGCGTGTAGGCGCTCGTCTTGAAGTAATGCTTTCTCGATCTTAAATCATACGTTAACCATATAACGAAGAGCATTTTTTGAACAAACCACTTATGCGCTGAGTATTCCTCTCGCTGAGCGGTTTTTTGCGTCTAAATTTGTTCCGCTTGTTATCAAACAACTAGGTATTACGATGGATATCCTTGCTAACTACGGCACTGTCCTGATTATTGTTGCAGCAGCTTTCGGTTTCTTGATGGCTATTGGTATTGGTGCAAATGACGTTGCGAACGCAATGGGCACCTCAGTAGGCTCTAAAGCTTTAACCGTTAAACAAGCGATCATTATCGCAATGATCTTTGAATTCGCAGGTGCTTACCTTGCGGGCGGCGAAGTAACAGACACGATCCGTAAAGGTGTTATCGAAACGTCTCTATTCGCTCATCAACCAGATGTACTTGTGTACGGCATGATGTCAGCACTTCTTGCTGCTGGTACATGGCTACTTCTCGCTTCTTACATGGGCTGGCCGGTTTCTACGACTCACTCAATCATCGGTGCAATCATCGGTTTTGCGTGTATTTCTGTAGGTACTGAAGCGGTAGACTGGAACAGTGTTCAAGGTATTGTGGGTAGTTGGATTATCACACCGGTTATTTCCGGCTTCTTCGCTTACGTCATATTTGTAAGTGCTCAACGACTGATTTTTGATACAGAGAACCCGCTATTTAACGCGAAACGCTTTGTACCGGTATACATGTTCATTACAACAATGGTAATTGCACTTGTAACCATCAAGAAAGGCCTTAAGCACGTTGGTCTTCACCTAAGCAACACTGAAGCATGGGTTTGGGCTGCTGGCGTTTCTGCGCTTGTAATGATCGGCGGTTACCTATACATCCAGAAGAAATTCGCTAACCGCGAAGAAGACCACGGCTTTGCAGGTGTTGAAGGCATCTTCTCTGTACTCATGGTTATCACAGCTTGTGCGATGGCATTTGCACACGGTTCAAACGACGTTGCGAACGCGATTGGTCCACTGTCTGCTGTTGTATCAACCGTTGAGCACATGGGTGAAATCACAGGTAAGAGTACTATCGCATGGTGGATTCTTCCTCTAGGTGGATTCGGTATCGTTGTTGGTCTTGCAACAATGGGTCATAAAGTAATGGCAACCGTTGGTACTGGTATTACAGAACTAACACCAAGCCGTGGCTTTGCTGCACAACTTGCAACTGCATGTACGGTTGTACTAGCTTCAGGTACTGGCCTTCCAATCTCTACTACACAAACACTCGTTGGTGCTGTTTTAGGTGTTGGTTTTGCTCGTGGTATCGCAGCACTAAACTTAGGCGTTGTACGTAATATCGTGGCTTCTTGGATTGTGACACTACCTGCAGGTGCTCTACTTGCTGTTGTGTTCTTCTACGGAATTCAAGCTGCGTTTACTATGTAATCGCGACTGCGTTAGTGAATACTAGCGTCAGAACAGTGTGAGCTTCAGTAACGATATGTAAATGCCATGTCATTATTGACTCAAACGCACAGAAAGGGAGGCTTTGCCTCCCTTCTTTGTTGCACCGCATAAAGAAACTAAATATTATTTGCTAATTGAGGCTGACTCATACGCCTACCCAATTTGAATCGTTAAGGGATTTACTGTGAAAAAACTGATTAGCTTAGTTTTGTTCGCAATGCTTGCGGCTCCAGCTGCCTTTGCACAAGACCGTTATATTGCTGACAAACTATTTACTTATATGCATTCTGGCCCAAACAACACATTCCGTATCATCGGTAGTGTTGATGCTGGTGAAAAGATTACATTCCTACAAACTAACAAGAGTACGGGTTACACCCAAATTCAAGACAACCGTGGCCGTAAAGGTTGGGTTGAAAGCAAGTTTGTAAGCACTCAAGAAAGCATGGCACTGCGTATGCCTAAGCTAGAGAAAGAGCTGACGGAAGTTAAAGGCAAGCTAGCGAATGCTCGTCAGAGTGCTGACAGCGAAAAAGCTGGCCTAGCAAGCTCTCTAGATTCTCGTAACAAGCAGATTGCTGAACTAGAACAGAACTACAGTGAAATTAGCCAACAGCTAACGAGTTCTCAAACAGAGAACCGTGAACTGCGCGCTAAGCTAGACACTCAAAAAGACGACCTACTATTGAAGTACTTCATGTACGGTGGTGGTGTTGCGGGTATTGGTCTACTTCTAGGCCTTGTTCTGCCACACATCATGCCTCGTCGCAGAAAATCACCAAACGGTTGGGCGTAGACTTAACGCTTGTATCAGGTACAGTAAATTCAGTATCGAATATCAAAAAGGAGCACCGAGGTGCTCCTTTTTATTTGTCTGTTATCTAAATACGTATAGAAATCGCTAACCTTTCCACTCGTACAGAGCTGGGATTTCTATCTTCTGCTGATTGAACTCTATGATCACCGATTGTGGCTTAATCTCCAGCAATTGAATGTCTTGTCCAATCCAATCTCCTTGCGCCACTTCTTGACCGTTCACTTTTACCCAACGCTTGGTTTCGCTGCTCGAGTACATATGGGTTTGTAGGTCTAACTTAGGAAGGACGCCTGATAAGCTATTGGTGTGCGTTTCCAGCTCAATGACCTGAGAACCCCTTTGCCCTGAGGGTCTAGAATCCATCGGCTCAGGAGCGCTTTGTTGCTCCCCCATAATGGATTCAAGCTTCAATGCCAAATCAGGTGGCAACTCACTGAGGTCTAGCCCTTGCAGCAGATCACTGTCCGATTGTAAGTCACTATTTGATTGCTGATCAGTGCTTGATTGCAGAGCAGTCGTTTCATCACTCGCGCCTGGCTGAACGGATGACGATTCAGAACTGGCTGTCATTTGAGTGTTGTTATCAGCATTAGCGAAGATCACTGCTGAGCCACCAGCGGTGTTTGCACGATTAGCGCCAGAATCAATCTGTGCATACATCTCTTGGCGTGGCAATGCTTTCAACGGTTGGCTCGCCGGTGCAGGGCGAACGGTGAACAAGGCATCTTCTTCCTCAGACACGGCATCCATGCTTGCTATATCAGCATCCGCAATTTCAGGCTCAATGTCTGATTCAGTTTTAAATTCTGGCAGAGCGACATTGGCAGCTTGGTTCACGGCTTCTTGTTGTTGGATATACGATTGATAAGCCAAGACGCCACCCACCAACAAAGAAGGAACCAAGATTAAGAGTAGCCCCATCGCTAACGATGAACCTCGCTTGTTGCTCATCCCTTTTGCAGAATTAGGAACATGATGATTCTGGTAGCCTTTGAAGCTTGGTTTGCTAAGAGAGTGCTGATTAATAGAAGATGGCTTGTGAGACGGCTGTTTAAGTTCGTGCATAATGCGTGACATTAGCTTTCGCCCCCTTCTAGTGACATCAGCTTAGGCGAATCGAGTTGAGCTAATCTCTGCAATCTTGCTAAGGTGCGCTTACCTGCAATGCCATCAACAGACATACCTTGCCACGTTTGAAATGCTTCGATTTTCATTTTTAACTCATAATCAAATACATCATTACCGGAAACAACCTCTCCTAATACTTCAGAAAGCAGTAGATCAAGCAAAGCAACCGCTTCACCTTGATAGCCCTCTTTAAGGGTCTCTCGCAGCGGCTGCTTCCAAATAGCGACGTAATCGCCTTGCCAGATTTGCTCTAAGGATTGCTTCGGCATCACCAACAGCTTTTCATTAACCAGCAACTCGACAGAATCCTTAGACACGCCATACAGCACAGCAAACACTGGTTTTTGGTCTATGTCGAGATTAAGTACCACAGGAACACCAAGTTCTAACAAGGTATCCAAACTGGCCTGCTGCTGCTCACACACAAAAACACTTTGTGGCTCACTTAAGCACAATCCATCACGCAGTGAAGATTGATATCCCCACAGCGTATACAAGTCTTTGATAGCGAGAGAACGATTGGTCCCCTGCATCAAATGTTGTTGAATGTGTTGTGGCAATTCAAACTTGGCAGGTTTTGGCTCAGCAACCAACTTAGGAACATCTGATACCAAAGAACGCTGAGTACGTGCTAACACTTCCGTCTTTGCTCCATTTGATGCATCCGTAGGCAACCAAGCATTGATATAGCTTGGAGCGAAGTTAAAGGTCGCTATTGCAAGACCAACGCTTAACGTCGCAATCCCTGCGTATTGGAATAACTTAGGCGCGACACGAGAAGTTAGAGCTTTCTCGACGTGATACACATCGGCCTGAAAGGACATAACCTGCTGACACGCTCGGTTAACCGTTTCATTGCTCGGTAGCTGCTCACCGTCATGAAAAGCCAACTGCAGTGCTTTATCACACACCAAGTTAATGAGCCTTGGAATACCATGCGTATATTGAGCAATCAGCTTGATAGAACGGTTCGAAAACAACATCTGCTCGCCACCCGCCGTCTCCAAACGAAACGCGATGTACTTGCCCGTTTCTTCGGTATTAAGAGGCAGTAAGTGATAACGACCAGTAATGCGCTGTGCTAGCTGACGTAGCTGCGTGGTTTGTAAGTGCTGTTGTAATTCCGGCTGGCCGACCAACAGTACTTTTAACAGCTTACGATTGTCGGTTTCCAAGTTTGTTAGAAGGCGTAACTGCTCCAACACATCGGCAGCGAGGTGTTGGGCTTCATCGATCACCAATAGGGTTTGAATGCCTTCGGCATGGCTATCAAGTAGAAAATAATGAATAGCCTGACTGAGCTGTTTCAACGATGCTTGTTCTGGGTACTCGACCTCAAACTCATCGCAGATAGCTTCTAGTAAATCCGTATTTGAAAACGTAGGGTTAAGTATAAGGCCAGCCTGAGTATGACTATCCAATGAAGACAACATCGCCTTAGCGACCGTTGTTTTCCCTGTACCAACCTCACCAGTAAGCATCGCAAAGCCCCCACCCTCGCCTAAACCGGCTTGTAGGTTCTGCATCGCTTCTTGATGGCGCTGACTCAAAAACAAGTAGCGAGAATTTGGTACAATCGAAAATGGCATCTCAACGAAGCCAAAATATTCCTTATACATGTGCTGCCCTATAATTACGATTAATGGAAAGTACCATTGCTTGCAGTAAAGTCCAGCAGTGATAAAACATTTCGAGGTGATAAGTTGCAAATATACGATAGCCTACCAAAAGACAATGGGCTACAGCGCTACCTAGTCGGTGGAGCGGTGCGCGATAAGCTGCTCAACATTGATAGCTATGATAGAGATTGGGTTGTGGTAGGGAGTACCCCTCAAGAGATGGAAAACCTTGGCTTTACTGCAGTGGGCAAAGACTTCCCCGTATTCTTACACCCAAAAACCAAAGAAGAGCACGCACTGGCTCGCACCGAAAGAAAGTCAGGTTCGGGTTACACAGGTTTCGAATGTTACTTCGCGCCAGACGTGAGTTTGGAAGAAGATCTCATGCGTCGAGATTTGACCATCAACGCCATTGCTCAAGACGATAAAGGCCAGCTTTACGATCCTTACCATGGCCAAAAAGATCTCTCTGATCGTATTCTAAGGCACGTCTCGGACGCTTTTGTTGAAGATCCTCTTCGTGTGCTGCGTGTGGCTCGCTTCGCCGCCAAACTCCATCACCTCAACTTTACGGTTGCACCAGAAACCATGGTGATGATGAGCGAGATAGTTCAATCCGGTGAACTGGCACATCTCACTGCCGAACGAGTTTGGCAAGAGTGGCATAAATCCCTTAGTACTCCGCACCCTGAAGTATTCCTTTCGATACTTAAAGAGTGTGGTGCATTGGCTGTTGTGTTGCCTGAAATTGACGCGCTGTTTGGTGTACCTCAACCGGAAAAGTGGCACCCTGAGATCGACACGGGCATTCACACTCTGATGGTTGCTCAGCAAGCTGCGCGATTAAGCTCATCGTTACCCGTGCGTTTTGCCGCTCAAGTACATGATTTAGGTAAAGGCGTCACGCCAGAAAGCGAGTGGCCAAGCCACAAAATGCATTGCCATACAGGCTTAAAAATCATTAAGAAGCTGTGTGAAAGAGTCAGAGTGCCCAATGAATTCAGAGACCTTGCGTTGTTAGTGTGCGAGCAACATTCTAATATCCACCGCGCAGGCGAGCTCAAACCAACCACCTTTCTCAAGGTTCTCAACAAGTTCGATGTTTGGCGTAAGCCAGATAGGCTCGACGATATACTACTTTGCTGCCAGGCCGACCACGCAGGCCGAAAAGGATTAGAAGATCAGCCTTATCCTCAAAAAGCGCGCTTTGAAGTCGCCTACCAAGCGGCGCTTCAAGTCGAAGTAAAAGCGATCATTACCGATGGTTTTAAAGGCAAAGATATTCGAGAAGAACAAGAGAAACGCAGAGCCATCGCAATTGAAAACGCCCTATCAGAACTCGCTAGCAGTTAATCGTCGCCGCTCTACCTAAAACGTATAAAAAGCCCGCAGTTAAGCGGGCCTTTTGTTTCAATTCTTACAGCGAGACCGTTGCCTGTGTCTGTTACTGCATCATTAAGAAAGCAAACAGACCACAACCTAGAATCAGGCGGTAGATAACGAACGGTGTCATGCCCATACGAGAGATAAGCTTCAAGAAAAAGTGGATACAGATGTAAGCACTGATGAAAGACACCGCAACGCCCGTTAGCAAAGTGCCAACATGGATTGGATCACCGCTTGTCACCAACTTAAGACCTAAATAACCACCAGCCAGAGTGATGATTGGGATAGACATCAAGAAAGAGAATCGAGCCGCCGCTTCACGTGTGAAACCAAGGTAAAGCGCCGCGGTAATGGTTGCGCCAGAACGAGACGTGCCCGGAATGATCGCCATTGCTTGAGCAAGACCAATAAACAGCGCCTTTTTCCAACCCGCTTGGTATTCGTCATCGCGCAGGCTTGAGTTCTTGTCCACCCACCATAACAATAGACCAAAGATAATCGTTGTCGTCGCGATCACCCACGCACTGCGTAAGTAAAGCTCAACAATATCTTTCATCAACAAGCCAAAGATACACGCAGGAATCGTCGCGAGAATGATCATCCACGCTAACTTCGCTTCTTTACTACGATCGCCTTTAAACACTGAACCAAAGAATGCGCTCAACAGAGAGACCACTTCTTTACGGAAATAGATAACAACAGCTGCCAAAGTACCAACGTGGACAGCGACATCAAAAGCCAAACCTTGATCTTCCCAGCCTAAAACAGCTGAAGGAAGGATTAGGTGTGCAGAACTGGAAATAGGTAAAAACTCTGTAAAGCCTTGCACCAACGCCAATATAAACGCTTCAAAATAACTCATTACTTACCTTAAAAATTATAGTTTTATATCTACGACAGAGAGCGAGTCTAATTGCTGCATCTTCTGCCATATTTCACTGACGGTTCTTCCGTCTTGCGGGATCACTCGCGCAGGACAAAGATCATAAAGCGGCTGTGTTACAAAAGGATATTTGTAGATATCACTGCGTGGTAATTCTGGTTCACACTCAGAAACCTCCTCTCCAAACAGCACAATATCAAGATCGAGTTTTCGATCTTGTAGTTTGTGCGCATCTTGAGAGCGACCCCATTTAAACTCAATTTTACGCAGCTGCTGTGAAAATTCAGTCAATGAGAGTGACGTGTCGAGCTCTATCACAAAGTTATAAAACGGATGGCTATTAAAACCGACGGGCTCACAGTGATAGATTTTAGAGCATTTAAGGTTAGTCCCTAACGATTGAAGCTCTGTCCATGCCACCCTTGCATGCTTGTCGCGGTCTATGTTCGTGCCAACACCAACATAGGCTACTGTCATGCTTGACCTCGTTCGATGATCACACCAACGGCTTTTGCTTGTGGCACTGCGCCAGGTTTAGCCAATCGGATTTTAATCCACGGCACAGAGAACTGAGTCATAATAAGCTCTGCGACTTCTTCAGCAACACGTTCTACGAGTAGAAAACGGCCATTTGCAATGTGCTCAAGTACTGCAGTGCTCACTTTCGAATAATCCAAAGCATCAACCACATCATCACTCTTGCCTGCTGGGCGGTTGTCATGAGCCATTTCAATATCAAGCACCAGTTTCTGTTTGATCTCTTGCTCCCAATCGTAAACACCGATCGTTGTAATTACTTCTAGCTGCTCAATGAAAACTTTATCCAGTGCCATGACTTGTCCTTTTAGAGGTCGGATACCCAAATTGGGGAAAAAAACGTATTATTTGCGTAATTCGAGATATGATATCAATTACTCTTGGATTGAGCATTATTTTCCCATCGTTAGGCGTATAACCGTTAAAGGACAGACATGACCCCATTGGCACTTATCATGATCATTGCTGCCTACTTACTAGGTTCAATCTCTAGTGCGGTCTTGATATGCCGAGTTTTGAGGCTCCCAGATCCTCGAACAGTAGGTTCTAACAACCCAGGAGCAACCAATGTCCTGCGTGTTGGCGGTAAAGGCGCAGCAGCTGCCGTCCTTTTGTGTGACATGCTGAAAGGCACTATCCCTGTCTGGCTTGGCTACTACCTCAAGATCGACCCAATCATTCTTGGGGTTGTGGCAATTGCGGCGTGTCTTGGCCATATGTATCCGATCTTCTTCCACTTCAAAGGTGGTAAAGGCGTGGCAACCGCACTTGGCGCTATCGCCCCAATAGGATTCGATCTAACCGGAATGATCATGGCGACTTGGTTAGTGGTCGCGTTTTTGTTTCGTTACTCTTCTTTAGCGGCACTGGTTACTGTGCTACTTGCCCCTTTCTACGCTTGGTTAGTCAAACCTCAATACACATTGCCAGTAGCCATGCTGTGCTGTTTGATCGTGTTACGTCACCACCAGAATATCCGCCGCCTACTCGATGGCAGCGAACCAAAACTCGGACAAAAAAAATCGGCTTAAACTGTCACGTCTAAACCGAACCATAATATTCAGTATTTAAAGCTTATAGCAGATGTTTATCTAAAAACGTCTTCAGCATTGTGTTCACAAACTCTGGTTGCTCTAACGAGCTAATATGACCTGCGCCAGGAATCACCACTAATTCACTGCCCGTAATGCAATCGTGCATTAGGTATGACTCAAGTACCGGACGTGGTTTATCTTCTTGTCCTACAGCAATCAAAACAGGCAGAGCAAAGTTCTCTACCGATTCAATCATGTCACGACGTCCAAACACCATTCGACCAATTCGTGCCACTTCTTCAGCGTTGTCACCCTCAAGAGCAGATAACTGCTGAGTAAACCCTTCCACTAAAGTTGGCGTGTTGGTTTGAGCATCATTAGCGAAGAACAGTGGAACAACCGCTTCAACAATTGGCTGAGGAACCGTCTTGGTTTGAGTGATGGTATCTAACATGCTGAAGTACTTAGCGTGAGCTACCTCTGGTTCTAAACCCACAAAAGTATCCATTAGAACCAAAGACTTAATACGTGCAGGTGCAAGTTCCGCTAACTCTGTTCCCCACATACCGCCAACCGATAAGCCAACCACTGAGAATTCTTCGATCTCTAAATGATCAAGCAGAGCCAAAACGTGCTGAGCGTAATCTTTCAAGTTACGCATCGAAGTGGGTGCTGCTTGAGATTCACCATGAGACCAAAGCTCTGGAACAAGACAGCGATACTGAGTTTTTAACGCTTCGATCTGCGGCTTCCACATTGCACTATCCCAAAGGTAGCTGTGGCCGAGTACAACAACAGGGCCTTGACCTTCATCTAGGTACGCCATCGATTGATTGTCTACTGTGAACTTGTTCATTTTCTTCCCTAATCTCTATCAGCAATTATTTATCGACATACGGTCGGTAAGCTAGGATATAAAAACGGCCGCACAAGGCGACCGTTTATCGAAACACTATAGTCAATTACGCAATTGGCTCTAGCTGGTCAATAGGCCAACGCGGTGTGGCATGAACAGACAAATCAGCCGTTTCGCCATTCTTCAGGCGCTGCATGCCCGCATAAGCGATCATCGCACCATTATCTGTACAGAACTCAGTGCGTGGGTAGTACACCTCACCACCGACTTTCTTAGCAAGCGCCTCAAGCTCAACGCGCAGTTGTTTGTTGGCACTTACACCGCCAGCAATAACTATACGTTTCATGCCCGTTTCAACCAAGGCACGCTTACACTTGATTACTAAGGTTGCACAAACGGCTTCTTGAAACGCGTAAGCAATATCAGCACGAGTCTGGTCATCATTATCGTTATCACGAATGGTATTCGCTGCGAACGTCTTCAGACCAGAAAAGCTCATATCTAAACCCGGACGATCGGTCATTGGACGCGGGAACTTAAAACGACCCGGAGTGCCTTTTTCTGCCAAGCGAGATAGCAATGGGCCACCAGGGTAATCTAAGCCCATCAGTTTCGCGGTTTTATCAAACGCTTCACCCGCTGCATCATCAATCGATTCACCAAGGATTCGGTATTCACCAATACCTTTCACTTCTACCATCATGGTATGGCCGCCAGAAACCAGCAGAGCCACAAATGGGAATGGAGGTGGATTGTCTTCTAACATTGGCGCAAGAAGGTGACCTTCCATATGGTGAACAGGCACAGCAGGCACCCCCCACGCATAAGCAATACTGCGACCAATCGTTGCACCAACCAGTAGAGCGCCCACTAAACCAGGGCCAGCGGTGTAAGCCACACCATCAATGTCTTTCGACGTTAGGTTCGCTTCAGCTAATGCCGCTTTAATAAGAGGAATTGTTTTTTTCACGTGGTCACGTGAAGCTAGCTCAGGCACCACACCACCGTAATCGGCGTGCAGCTTTACTTGGCTATATAATTGATGAGAAAGCAGCCCTTGCTCATCATCATAAATTGCGATTCCTGTTTCATCACAAGAGGTTTCAATACCAATAATGCGCATAATTTTCTCGGCACGCTTCGTCTAAAATGGGAAATTAGCGCAATATTACCCTGCCTAAGCTCTTCAAACAAATATTGTACAGACTATAATCGACAAAGTGCTTTACAAAGCCACTGTGATCGGATTAAAATTCCGCACCATTTTTGATCAAGCTGGTTAATGGCCAAACGCGAATAGAGAGTTAGCTCGATGGGTAACTTCTCTGATTTGGTACTGAGTAGCCAGCGATAATGAATAACCCCTGAGGTGAAAGGCATATGCCAATAGTTAAAGTACGTGAAAACGAACCGTTCGACGTTGCACTACGTCGTTTCAAGCGCTCTTGTGAAAAAGCAGGTATCCTTTCTGAAGTTCGCCGTCGCGAGCATTACGAAAAGCCAACTACAGTTCGCAAACGCGCTAAAGCAGCAGCTCAAAAGCGTCACGCTAAGAAGCTAGCTCGCGAAAACGCACGTCGCGTTCGCCTGTACTAATAACTTAATCCATAAGGACTGAGTTATGGCTCTTATTGAACAACTCAAAGAAGAGCAAAAATTAGCGATGAAAGCCAAGGACAAACCGCGCCTTGGCACTATCCGCTTAGCTCTTTCAGCAATTAAGCAACGTGAAGTTGACGAACGGATCACTCTGAACGACGACGACATTCTTGCTGTATTAGTTAAAATGGTTAAGCAACGTCGCGATTCTGTTGCTCAATATGAATCAGCAAATCGTCAAGATCTTGCTGACGTGGAAAAAGCAGAAATTACGGTACTTGAAGGCTTTATGCCTCAACCGCTAACTGATGAAGAAGTTATTGCACTACTTGATAGCGCAATCGCCGAAGCTCAACCAGCGGGCATGCAAGACATGGGTAAAGTAATGGCTATCTTGAAACCACAAATTCAAGGGCGTGCAGATATGGGTAAAGTTAGTGGTTTAGTTCGTTCTAAACTCGCTTAATCCCAAATCAAATTGCAACAAGCCGTGCAATCCTTCGGAACGCACGGCTTGTTTGTATCTGTAACCTATTCAAACTATTATTATCCACACTCTCAGTTAGTGCATTTTTCTAAGGTTTTATGGCAGGACACATCCCGCGTAGTTTCATCGATGATCTCCTAGCGCGTCTCGACATTGTCGACATTGTGGACGCACGCGTGAAACTTAAGAAAAAAGGCAAAAACTATGGTGCTTGTTGCCCATTCCACAACGAAAAGACCCCTTCTTTTAGCGTAAGCCAAGAAAAACAGTTTTATCACTGCTTTGGTTGTGGCGTACACGGTAATGCTATCGACTTCATTATGGAGTTCGAACGTCTCGATTTTGTTGAAGCTATTGAAGAGCTTGCCTCTTTCTTAGGCCTCGATGTTCCTAGAGAGCAGCGCAGCGGCGAGATATCAACAGCACCAAGAGCCAACAGCGAACAAAAACGTAACCTCTACGATTTGATGGGCGGCATCAGTAATTTTTACCGCTCTCAATTGAAAATATCAGCCAACAAACCTGCGATTGATTACCTAAAGAATCGTGGCCTTTCGGGCGAGATCGTCCAGAAGTTTGGTATTGGTTATGTGGCCGATGAGTGGGACTTAGTTCGTAAGAACTTTGGCCAACAGAAAGAAGCCCAAGACATGCTCGTGACTGGCGGCATGCTAATTGAGAACGATAAAGGTAACCGATACGACCGATTCCGTGGACGCGTAATGTTCCCAATTCGTGATCGTCGTGGCCGTGTAATTGGTTTTGGTGGTCGTGTATTAGAAGACGGCACACCAAAATACCTCAACTCACCAGAAACGCCTATCTTCCATAAAGGTAAAGAGCTTTACGGCCTTTATGAAGTGCTGCAAGCCTACCGTGAACCGCCGCAAATACTTGTGGTTGAAGGTTACATGGATGTCGTGGCACTCGCGCAATATGGTGTCGATTACTCAGTAGCATCACTGGGCACCTCGACAACCGGCGACCATGTTCAAATGTTGTTCCGTCAAACCAGCACTGTGGTTTGTTGTTACGATGGTGACCGAGCAGGTAAAGAGGCCGCATGGCGCGCACTAGAAAACGCACTTGAGTATCTCAAAACCGGTAACACGCTTAAGTTTCTGTTCTTGCCCGACGGTGAAGACCCAGACAGCTATATTAGAGAGCATGGCAAAGCCGCTTTTGAACAACTGGTCCACAATGCGACGCCGCTTTCGACCTATTTGTTCGATAACCTGATTGAAATACACAAGTTAAACTTGGGAACAACCGAAGGGAAATCGGCACTGCGCGCACACGCTAGCGCATTGATTAACAAAATCCCTGACAGTTACTTCCAAGAGTTGCTCGAAAAATTGCTCGATGAGCGAACTGGATTTGATAACCAATTGCGACGTGCGCGTGTTCATACACAGAACCCGATACCTCAACCGCATAAAGAGCTGAAACGCACTCCAATGCGTGAAGTTATCGCTTTGCTTATCCAAAATCCGAGCTATGCTGATATGGTACCGGATTTATCAAGTGTCAAAGGCTTACAGCTGCCTGGACTAAGTTTATTCGTCGAAGTACTTGATAAATGCCATGCGCATCCCCATATCAACACAGGCCAATTATTAGAGCATTGGCGACACAATAAACATGAGGCTCTTCTGTCTCGTCTCGCGAGCTGGGAAATCCCCCTCGACGAAGACAATCAAGAAGACATATTTTTAGACTCATTGGACAATATACTTGCCCAGTGCGTTGAAAAACAAATTGAAAACCTGCAGGCCAAAGCAAGAAGCGTCGGTTTATCAGCCGAAGAAAAAAGGGAGCTACTAGCTTTAATGCTAGATCTAAAAGCGTAACCCTGTTTGATTAGTCAGCATTTAATAAATTTGTTAACATAATTGGTTTGCATTTGAGAATGCAACGTCCTTCACCAGACCTGAAGTTGGATATCATCTATGGATCAAAATCCGCAGTCACAGCTTAAATTACTTGTTATTAAAGGCAAGGAACAAGGCTATCTGACCTACGCCGAAGTAAACGACCACCTACCTGCAGAAATCGTGGATTCTGAACAGGTAGAAGACATCATTCAAATGATCAACGACATGGGTATCAAGGTAGTTGAAACTGCACCTGATGCTGATGATCTAGCACTTAATGATGACGATGCCAATATAGATGAAGATGCAGCCGAAGCTGCAGCTGCTGCGCTTTCAAGCGTAGAAAGCGAGATTGGCCGTACTACTGACCCAGTTCGTATGTACATGCGTGAAATGGGTACGGTTGAACTACTGACTCGTGAAGGCGAAATCGACATTGCGAAACGTATTGAAGATGGTATCAATACAGTTCAACTATCGGTTGCTGAGTACCCAGGCACTATTCCATACATCTTGGAACAGTTTGACCGCGTACAAGCAGAAGAGATTCGCTTAACAGACCTAATCAATGGCTTTGTTGACCCTGACGACGATGGCACAGCTGCGCCAACGGCGACTCACATCGGTTCAGAACTTGCTGAAACTGATCTGGAAGACGAAGACAAAGAAGACGCTGAAGACGACGAGGAAGAGGAAGAAGAAGATACAGGTATCGATCCTGAGCTTGCTCTTGAGAAGTTCACAGCGCTTCGTACTAGCTACCAGAACCGTCAGCTAGCGATCAACGAGTACGGCCATGAAAGCCCGAAAGCAATGCTTGCAACAACAATGATGCAAGACGTATTCAAAGAGTTCCGTCTAACACCAAAACAGTTTGATTACCTAGTAAACGAACTGCGTAACTCTATGGATCGCGTACGTACTCAAGAACGCCTAATCATGCGTCAAACGGTTGAGTACGGCAAAATGCCGAAGAAATCTTTCATTGCTCTATTTACTGGCAACGAATCTAGCGAAGCATGGTTGGATGAAGTTCTTGCTTCAGACAAGCCATACGCAGAAAAGATCAAACGTAACGAGCACGACATCCGTCGCTCTATCCAAAAACTGGATATGATCGAACGTGAAACGTCTCTTACTGTTCAAAGCATCAAAGATATCAGCCGTCGTATGTCCATCGGTGAAGCGAAAGCTCGTCGTGCGAAGAAAGAGATGGTTGAAGCGAACTTACGTCTAGTAATCTCGATTGCTAAGAAGTACACAAACCGTGGTCTACAATTCCTGGATCTAATCCAAGAAGGTAACATCGGTCTGATGAAAGCCGTAGATAAGTTTGAATACCGTCGTGGTTACAAGTTCTCTACTTACGCTACTTGGTGGATCCGTCAAGCAATCACTCGTTCGATTGCCGACCAAGCTCGTACTATCCGTATTCCGGTTCACATGATCGAAACGATCAACAAACTAAACCGTATCTCTCGTCAAATGCTACAAGAGATGGGTCGTGAACCACTTCCGGAAGAGCTAGCTGAACGCATGCAAATGCCTGAAGACAAGATCCGTAAAGTACTGAAAATCGCTAAAGAGCCAATCTCAATGGAGACACCAATCGGTGACGACGAAGATTCGCACCTAGGTGATTTCATCGAGGATACAACGCTAGAACTACCTTTAGACTCTGCAACGGCAACAAGCCTACGCGGTGCAACTAAAGACGTTCTTGCTGGCCTAACTCCTCGTGAAGCTAAAGTACTGCGTATGCGTTTCGGTATCGACATGAACACTGACCACACTCTTGAAGAAGTGGGCAAGCAGTTCGACGTAACTCGTGAACGTATCCGTCAGATCGAAGCAAAAGCACTGCGTAAACTTCGTCACCCAAGCCGCTCAGAAACTCTGCGTAGCTTCCTAGACGAGTAATCACACGCTTTAGTGTGGTTAGCTTTTAAGCATAAATTAGAAAAGGTGAGCGTTGGCTCACCTTTTTTTTATCCGTATGATTTAAGTGGCTAAGATGTAAGCGGAATTGCCCCTTATAGTGTCTAGACACCACTGAATGCTTCCCCTATAATCTATGCCCTACGGCCCCTTAGCTCAGTGGTTAGAGCGCACGACTCATAATCGTTCGGTCCCCAGTTCAAATCTGGGAGGGGCCACCAAATTAGAAAAGCCAGAACAGTTCACGCTGCTCTGGCTTTTTGCTTTTCTGATTCAGTACCAATCACACCCTGCACTTCCGAACCAAAAACGAATCGTCCCGCACACAATTCCAATTGCCTCTCTGTGACTAAACATACTTTTCTTTTATAAAAAAATCGGCAATATGAGAGTACATAAATCGCTCAATAGTTCAGGGAAGACTCATGAAAGACGAAACACTCTCGATTCACTTCGGTTACGACACTGATCCAACAACCAAATCGGTTGCCACTCCAATCTACCAAACCGTCGCGTACGAATTCGATGACGCACAACACGGCGCCGACCTCTTCAACCTTGCGGTGCCAGGCAATATCTACACTCGCATAATGAACCCAACCAATGATGTGTTAGAAAAACGCATGGCCGCCTTAGAAGGAGGTATCGCAGGCTTAGTGGTAAGTGCGGGCAGTGCTGCGATCAACTATGCGATTCAGACGTTGGCGCAAATCGGTGACAACATTGTTTCAACACCTCAGCTTTACGGTGGTACTTACACCCTATTTGCTCATATGCTGCCAAACCAAGGGATCGAAGTTCGTTTTGCTAAAGACGATAAACCAGAAAGCTTAGCGGCACTGATTGACGAAAAAACCAAGGCGGTTTACTGCGAAAGTATCGGTAACCCAGCAGGTAATATTATCGACTTAGAGCGTGTTGCTGAACTTGCTCACGCACAAGGTGTACCTGTGATTGTTGATAACACGGTGGCGACGCCTGTACTGTGTAAACCTATCGATTTTGGTGCTGACATCGTGGTGCACTCACTAACTAAATACGTGGGTGGTCACGGTACAACGTTAGGTGGCGTGATTGTCGACTCAGGTAAATTCCCATGGGCACAGCACAAGGACCGCTTCCCTGTGTTTAATCAGCCAGAGCCTTCTTATCATGGCGTGGTTTATACCGAGGCCTTTGGTGAGGCTGCGTTTATTGGTCGTGCTAGAACGGTTCCCCTACGTAATACAGGTGCAGCACTGTCACCAATGAATGCTTTCATGTTGATGCAAGGTTTGGAGACGTTGTCGCTACGCATGGAGCGACACACAGAGAATGCCTTGAAAGTAGCGGAATACCTCAAGCAACACGAGAAAGTCAGTTGGGTAAGTTACGCTGGCCTGCCTGATTCAGAATTCTATCCACTCGCTGAAAAGTACATGCAAGGTAAGCCATCGGCCATTCTATCTTTTGGTTTAAAAGACGGTTATGAAGCCGGTGTTCGCTTCTATGATACACTGCAAATCTTCAAGCGCTTAGTTAACATTGGCGATGCGAAATCTCTCGCTTGTCACCCAGCTTCGACGACACACCGTCAACTAAGCGAAGCTGAACAGAAACAAGCCGGTGTATCACCGGAGATGATTCGCCTATCAGTAGGTATCGAGCACATTGACGATATCTTGGCTGACCTAGAGCAAGCACTGAGCGCTTAATGACGCTACAGCTAGCTCTAACACTGATCGTTAACTAACAGACATAAAAAAGCCCATCACAGGATGGGCTTCTTATTATCTATATCTTAGGTAAGCTGTCGATTACTCAACTGTTACCGCTTTCGCTAGGTTACGAGGTTGGTCAACGTCGGTACCTTTGATTAGTGCGACATGGTAAGACAGCAGCTGCATCGGTACTGTGTAGTAGATAGGCGCTGTTACTTCACTTACGTGAGGCATCTTGATGATCTTCATGTTCTCATCGCTTTCAAAGCCCGCATCTTCATCAGCGAATACGTAAAGTAGACCGCCACGAGCACGCACTTCTTCAACGTTCGATTTCAGCTTCTCTAGCAAGTCGTTGCTTGGTGCAATAACGACTACAGGCATATCTGCATCGATAAGAGCCAAAGGACCGTGCTTAAGCTCACCAGCTGCGTATGCTTCTGCGTGGATGTAAGAGATCTCTTTCAGTTTAAGAGACGCTTCCATCGCGATTGGGTAGAACTCACCACGACCCAAGAACAGTGTGTGATGCTTATCAGCAAAATCAGGTGCCAGTGCTTCAATTTCTTTATCGAACGCTAATGCTTTCTCGATATCAGCAGGCAGTTGGTGAAGTGCTTGAACGATTTCCGCTTCTTTTTCTTCATTGATACGACCTTGTAGACGACCAATTGACGTTACCATCATCAGCATCGCTGCTAGTTGAGTTGTGAAAGCTTTAGTAGAAGCAACACCGATCTCTGTTCCTGCGCGAGTCATGAAGGCAAAATCAGATTCACGAACCAGTGAAGAACCCGCAACGTTACAGATAGTCATTGCAGACATATAACCCTTCTCTTTTGCAAGACGAAGTGCAGCAAGCGTATCCGCCGTTTCACCAGATTGAGACAGAGTCACCAATAGGCTGTTCGGACGAACAACGAAATCACGGTAACGGAATTCAGAAGCAATCTCTACGTCACAGCTTACGCCAGCTAGAGATTCAAACCAGTAACGCGCTGCCATGCCTGAGTTGTAAGACGTACCACATGCGATGATCTGCACGTGTTCAACCTTGCTTAGGATCTCTTCAGCTTTAACGCCGATCGCGTTAGTGATAACCGAAGTGTCAGAGATACGGCCTTCCATTGTATTGATCAGCGCTGTTGGCTGCTCGAAGATCTCTTTCTGCATGAAGTGGCGGTATTGACCTTTGTCACCTGCGTCGTGTTCAGCGTTTGACTCAACGATTTCACGCTCAACACGCTCACCCGCTACATCAAATACCGTAACATCACGACGAGTTACCTCAGCAACATCACCTTCTTCTAGGTACATGAAGCGACGAGTTACGCTCAGTAGCGCCAGTTGATCAGAAGCAAGGAAGTTCTCGCCGACACCAAAACCGATAACGATCGGGCTACCAGAACGAGCTACAACGATACGGCTAGGATCTTTACGATCAACCGCAACCGTGCCGTACGCACCGTCTAATTGTTTTGCTGTTTTCTGTAGCGCTTCAACCAAAGAAGCTGAAGTGCGAAGTTCCCACTCAACTAAGTGAGCAATAACTTCTGTATCCGTTTGTGAAGTAAATACGTAACCACGCTCTTGCAGCATAGCGCGCAGTGCTTCGTGGTTTTCGATAATGCCATTGTGTACAACGGCAATATCACCAGACATGTGTGGGTGTGCGTTCGCTTCAGACGGCTCACCGTGTGTCGCCCAACGTGTATGAGCGATACCTGTACCACCAATCACTTGTTGCTCTTCTACTGCGTCAGCTAGCTCTTGTACTTTACCTAGGCGGCGTACACGAGTTAGGTTAGATTCAGTATCGACTACAGCGACACCAGCTGAATCGTAGCCACGGTATTCTAGACGACGAAGGCCTTCTACTAAAATTTCAGCTACATCACGCTGTGCTACTGCACCAACAATTCCACACATAGTTTCACTCCATCAATTTTGTTTTATTCCTATTGGCAGCAAGCAAAGGCCAAATCTTCATTAAGATCAATTATAGGAAGGTAAATGCATAATACTTAAATTTGTTTTTACGCTGGATCGGTCAGGATCACTCGAACATCATGTGATTCGATACTTGCTTTGGATTCTTCGCCTAAGTCTGTATCGGTAATTAAGATGTCAATGTGTTCCCATGCCAGCTCTAAGTTCGGGATCTTTCGTCCCACCTTTTCCGACTCAACCATCACGATCACTTCTCGTGACACTTCAGCCATTACTTTGCTCAGGCCAACCAGTTCGTTAAACGTGGTTGTGCCTCTATCGAGGTCGATACCATCAGCCCCAATAAATAGTTGGTCAAAATCGTAAGCACGAAGTACCGACTCTGCAACTTTGCCTTGGAAAGAGTCCGAATGGGTATCCCAAGTGCCGCCAGTCATTAATAACGTCGGCTCGCTTTCAAGCTCATTAAGCGCATTAGCAACGTGCAATGAGTTGGTCATAACAACCAAGCCACGCTTAGCATTAAGCTGCTGAATTAGAGCACCGGTCGTACTGCCACTATCGATCACGATGCGGTTATGGTCGCGAATTAAATCTGCAGCGGCTTTTGCCAATGAAATCTTTCGAGTCGAAACTTGTTGACCCAGTTCTTCGTTGACAACCTCTTTCGGTAACGAAATCGCACCACCATAACGGCGTAAAAGCTGACCGTTTTTCTCTAAAGACGCCAAGTCCTTTCTAATAGTGACTTCTGAGGTTTCGAACTTAGCGGATAATTCATCAACACTAACCTCCCCTTTTTCATTCACTAGGTTAGAAATTGCATGTCTTCTGAGCTGGGTGTTTCGTTTCGACATTTAAAAAAGGCCATTAAGTTTCGATATGAAACATATTATAGTTACAACGAAACTATTTAGTCCATTTATTTTGATCCAAAAAATTAATAAATAGCGATAAAACCTTGTCCTAAGACAATTGTTAAACAGTGATATTGAACTCATTAGGTGGTAGAATCCGCACCCGAAAAGAAAAAAAATTACAAAACTGACTGTTATTTTTTTGCAACTTACCCCCTATATAGTGGGGTAAGTCACAGAAAACCGATATTGAATCAAAATCTTTTAGTCATAAAATGACTAAAATTGATGAAAGACTTACAACTCTGAAGGACATATTGGAAGTCCCGCGCTTTTACACAACAGGCACAAAATGTTGATGTAGCGGACCAATCTTCAGAACTTAAATAAATTTCAAATTGTAACAATACTTACCGGAGAGTACCTTCCATGAAAAAGACCAAAATCGTATGTACGATTGGCCCTAAAACTGAATCTGTAGAGAAGCTAACTGAACTAGTAGATGCTGGCATGAACGTTATGCGTCTTAACTTCTCTCACGGTGATTTCGCAGAGCACGGCACTCGTATCGCGAACTTCCGTAAAGTAATGGAAAACAAAGGTGAGCAACTTGCTATCCTTCTAGATACTAAAGGTCCAGAAATCCGTACTATCAAACTTGAAGATGGTAACGACGTAGATCTAGTAGCTGGTCAAGAGTTCACTTTCACAACTGACGCAACAGTTGTTGGTAACAAAGACGTAGTAGCAGTAACTTACCTAGGTTTCGCTAAAGACCTAACAGCAGGTAACACTATCCTTGTTGATGACGGCCTAATCGAAATGGAAGTTATCGCAACAACAGAAACTGAAGTTAAGTGTAAAGTTCTTAACAACGGTGCTCTAGGCGAAAACAAAGGTGTTAACCTTCCTGGCGTTTCTGTTCAACTTCCTGCTCTTTCTGAGAAAGACAAAGCTGACCTTAAGTTTGGTTGTGAGCAAGGCGTAGATTTCGTTGCTGCTTCTTTCATCCGTAAAGAAGAAGACGTTAAAGAAATCCGTGAGCTTCTAAACGCTAACGGCGGCGAGAACATCCACATCATTTCTAAGATTGAAAACCAAGAAGGTGTAGATAACTTCGATTCAATCCTTGAAGCTTCTGACGGCATCATGGTTGCTCGTGGTGACCTAGGTGTTGAAATCCCAGCTGAAGAAGTAATCTTCGCTCAGAAGATGATGATCGAGAAGTGTAACCGTGCACGTAAGATGGTTATCACTGCAACTCAAATGCTTGACTCTATGATCAGCAACCCACGTCCAACTCGTGCTGAAGCGGGTGACGTTGCGAACGCAATCATGGATGGTACTGATGCAGTAATGCTTTCTGGTGAAACTGCTAAAGGTAAGTACCCAGTTGAAGCTGTTACTATCATGGCTCAAATCGCGAACCGTACTGATTCAGCTCTTAAAGCTGAGCTAGGTTCTCGTCTAGACAGCCCACGTCTACGTATCACTGAAGCAGTATGTAAAGGCGCTGTAGACACAGCAGAGAAGCTAGCTGCTCCTCTAATCGTTGTTGCAACTGAAGGCGGTAAATCTGCACGTTCAGTACGTAAGTACTTCCCAACTGCAAACATCCTAGCTCTAACAACTAACGAAAAGACAGCTGCACAGCTAGTTCTTACTAAAGGTGTTAAGCCAGTTCTTGTTGACTCTATCGAGAACACAGACGCGTTCTACATCAACGGTAAAGAAATCGCTCTACAATCTGGCCTAGGTAACAAAGGCGACATCGTAGTTATGGTTTCTGGTGCTCTAGTAGCTTCTGGTACTACAAACACGGCATCTGTTCACGTTCTATAAGAATGAACCGATTCGCATAAAATATAAAAGAGGGCTTCGGCCCTCTTTTTTTATGAAACAAAATCTTGCCTAACTTTTCAGTACGCTGTATTATCAATAACAATAGAACTACGTACTGTTAACCTCCAACTGACTCTTTCTAAGAGACGGATTAGCAGACTAGAAATCATATATAGATGAGGTTTGTAATGTCTAGTCCTACGCTCACTGACAAAGTATCAAAGATGATTCGCCAAGATATTCTTAATGGTGAGTTAACCCCAGGCCAAAAGCTTGTTGTTGCTGATCTAAAAGCACGCTACAACGTTGGCGCATCCCCTATTCGCGAAGCCTTGGTACAGTTATCTTGGAGCAAATACGTAAAGCTAGAGCCACAAAAAGGCTGCTGGGTATCTCCTGTATCAAAGAAAGAACTGAATGACCTATACGAAAGCCTTCGTGTTGTATCATCGGTTCTGCTTAAAAAAGCGATTGCAGCAGGTGATGAGAGCTGGGAACTGGATGTACTAACGTCTTACCATAAACTATCGCGAGTACAGTACGTATCTGAAGAGTTTGACTGTGTAGAATGGGAAGAGCGCCACCAGCAATTCCATGTCGCACTGCTTGAAGGTGCAGATTCAGAGAACATGTTTAAGTTCTTTGATGACCTAATTAACCAAGTGAAACGTTACCGCTTCCTCGCTATGTCTGCAGAAAGCGCATCAGATGATCTGTTCAATATTGATGAACACGAAATGATCATGAAACTAGTACTCTCTAAGAATGTAGAACAAGCGACTGAACTGCTTGATCAACACCTGCTAGGTTCAATGAAACGAATTGAAGAAGTTATCGAAGCGGCATAACGCTAAAGTAGCTTCTAACCAAATAAAAACGGAGCCCAATGGCTCCGTTTTTTGTTTCCAGTATTACGACTGAACTACCACCCAAAAAACTCTTTGTGATGAGTATTGAGTAGCACAACCATAGGTAAAAAATACAAAGCACTCAATTGAAAGCCAAGAATGGCTAATGTGCCTATGGTTAACCTCACTAAAAAATCGACAAACATACCACGCCTCTTTTAACCAGACTGTATGATCCCCAAACTCTTGCTCCAGCTAACCTAATTCTACTGCTGCCTTTCAAACCATTGAAAAGGCTAGCTAATCAGTTGAATTAAGTTAACGGTGTCATCCTTTTACATCTGGTAAACACTCTATTTATTACACCGTTAAGCACGATGTAATCTGAAGCAAGGTAGTTTACTTATTGTTCATTTTAGCTCAAATTTCCACCAGCATTAGACTTTAGTCTAACTGTATAGATTTTGTGACATAGGTCGCTCAAAAGTGAGATTCCTAATAAAAAGAGGGAAAGGAAAAAGGAGTCGGGGCGCGACTTGAAGAGGTGAAGCAAATAGAAGACAGGACTAGATAGAAGCGAACCTAAGCGACATCATCGTAGCTAGGACACATAGAGACCGTATTACGGCCAGACGATTTAGATTCGTAAAGCGCAACATCCGCACACTTGTATGAGCGAGTGCTGTTACTGGTTAAATCCGTAAAGCCAACACTCACCGTTATCTTAGTTCCGGCAGCTAGCTCAATCTCAATTCGCAAGCGATCCAATACGCGCTTTGCTTCTGGCAGTGAGGTGTGTGGCATCAAGAGTGCAAACTCTTCTCCTCCAACACGTGCAACAAAGTCCGTCCCACGAAGGCTATCTTGCAGAAGTTTAGCAACACCAGCGATCACACGGTCACCTTCGTCGTGGCCAAGCTCATCATTGATTCGCTTGAAGTTATCGATGTCCACCAAGGCTAAGCAGGTGGTCGCTTCGATCGGGTAACGCTCAACTAAGCGAGAATAGTAGGCCAGCTGCTCTTCGAATTTTCGTCGGTTCCAGAGATTACTCAAAGAGTCACGTTCACTTAAAATCCTCAAACGTACCTCAAGCTCCTTCCTTACGGAAATATCAACCAACGAGGTGATGTAGTAACTTACTTTGCCTGAATTGTTTTTGACCGCATGCACTCGCATGATCGCAGTAAAAGGAATACGCAGCTTGTTCTTACACTGAACCTCCCCTTCCCATACTTCTTCTTGCTCTAAATGACTCCAAATAGCCGAGCTTGAGAGCACTTGGTCGGTATTCTCAAGCAGCAACTGCAATGCATTTTGACCGATCACCTGTTTTTTGCAGTACCCAGTCATGTTCTCAAATTCGTTGTTGATCATCATTGTGCGGTGCTGCTTGTCAGAGATCATCACTGCCGACATACCATTCAATGCGGCGCGTGCCAATTTACTCTCTAGGCTTCGGCGTCGGCAGTGCGTCACAAGGTAAGCAAACGGGAAAGCGAATATCAGCACCGTAATCAGAACAATGATCTCTTCATGGGCCAAATCATCTAGATCACGCTCAGCCCGATCCATCAGTTGCTTTTGATTAAGTTGAATCAGTAAATGGACCTTTTGACTGTTCGCGAGCATAACCGTGTTAAAGGCAAACAAATTACCATCTTCAAAAACGTATCCCACCTGATCATTGGAGATCGCATCCCACGTCTTCGGCGCGATATTTTTCAGGTTATAGCCTTTTCTTTCAGGAATAGAGTCTCCGAACAACTTACCGCTGTTGTTACTCGCGATGAAGTAACCCGCGTCATTGAGAACTTCTGCTCTAAGATCGTTATCTGGTGAAAAGCTCAGACGCGACGATAAGCCCCATACATCAAGATTGATGACGAGGTAGCCTACTCTTTCGTCAGGGGTTTCTACTGGGGTAAAGACACGGATTACCGGCGAATAAGGGAAGGTGACTTCACCATGCTCAGTTTCAAGCTCAATACCCCAACCGCCAATCTGTTCGGCTTCTAGTTTTTGAGCGTATTGGAAGTAGTTAGAATCCGACCTATCTTGCAGCTGTTGAGGAAACGTCACTTTACCGGTATCAGAGGAATAGTTAACACGCACCAATTCTTTGCCAGTGACATCTAACAGATGGATTTGTGTATACCACTTCTGGTTCACGAGAACAGATTGCCAGACCTCTTCAAGTAGATGTTTGGTTTGGTCTGAGGGAGAGGAAGCAAAGTTAACCAAGCTCTGGCTATGACTGAGTAGCTCCATGACCGAGACTAACTGAGTCTTGAGAAGATCATAATCTCGCTTGGCATACACTAACTGATGAACGGCTTGCTTAGCTGAGTAGTCAAAGCTCTGCTGTTTTACTTCTTTGTAGCGCTGCAAATAATACAGACATACTGCAGAAGACAATATGATAGAGATAATCAGCAATGTAATTATTGATTTTTTATTTCGCATTGCTAACTCAGATGAATGGAAGTGCAGCGCGGGATTATAGCACTCTAAAAAATTAACAAAATAAAAGCCGCTTAAAAAAGCGGCTTTAAAGTTATTTTTTAAAGACTTATCGTCTAGGCTTTCAACGCACGTTCGCCTCGTGCGATGCCAACAACACCACTTCGAGCTACTTCAAGCACTTCCGTCACTTCAGACAGCGCCTGAATGAAGGCATCCAGTTTCTCGCTAGTACCCGCCATTTGAACCGTATATTGAGAAGCCGTAACATCAACGATCTGACCACGGAAGATATCCGCTGTGCGCTTCACTTCCGCACGAGCAAAGCCGCTCGCACGTACTTTTACCATCAACAGCTCACGTTCAATGTGTTCAAGTTCAGACACTTCTTGTACTTTAAGTACGTCGATTAGCTTATGCAGTTGTTTCTGAATCTGCTCAAGCTGCATTTCGCTCGAGTTAGTAGTGACGTTCAAACGAGACAGCGTCGGATCATCGGTTGGAGATACGTTCAAAGACTCGATGTTGTAGCCACGCTGAGAAAACAAGCCAACCACACGAGAAAGCGCACCAGGTTGGTTTTCCATTAGTAGTGAAATAATGTGTCTCATATTATGTTCTCTCCGTTTTGCTTAGCCACATGTTATCCATACCCTCGCCTTTGATCTGCATTGGGTATACGTGCTCGGTGTCATCCACACTAATATCGACAAATACCAAACGGTCTTTCATCGCCAGTGCTTTTTCCAAACCTGATTCCAATTCATCCGGAGATGAAATGCGCATACCAACGTGGCCATAAGCCTCAGCGATAGCAGCAAAATCAGGAACAGAGTCCATATATGAGTTAGAGTAACGGCCTTGATAAACAATGTCTTGCCACTGTTTTACCATGCCTAGGAAACGGTTGTTAAGGTTAATAATCTTAACCGGGATATTGTATTGCAGCGCAGTCGACAGCTCTTGGATATTCATTTGAATACTGCCGTCACCGGTTACCACAACCACCTCTTCATCTGGCTTAGCAAACTTAACGCCCATACCAGCAGGCAGGCCAAAGCCCATCGTGCCTAGACCACCAGAGTTAATCCAACGACGTGGCTTGTTAAACGGGTAGTATAAAGCAGCAAACATTTGGTGTTGACCTACGTCAGAAGCAACATAGGCATCGCCATTGGTTACTTTATGCAGTGTTTCAATTACTTGCTGTGGTTTGATGCGCTCAGACGATTTCTCGTAAGCTAGGCAGTCACGCTCTTGCCACTGCTTGATTTCACTCCACCAGCTTTCAATCGCTTCTGCATCGTTAGTGCCGCCTTGCTCAACGAGCAAGTTCACCATGCTCTCTAGAACCTTTTCAGCAGAACCTACAATCGGTAGATCCACTTTTACGTTCTTAGAGATCGAAGATGGGTCGATATCAATGTGCATGATCTTCGCATCAGGGCAGTACTTATCTAGGTTATTAGTCGTTCGATCATCGAAACGTACGCCAATACCAAAGATCAAATCCGCATTGTGCATCGCCATATTGGCTTCATATAAACCATGCATGCCCAACATACCCAAAGAGTTCTTATGGGTGCCAGGGAAAGCGCCAAGCCCCATTAGGGTGCTTACCACAGGTAAATTCAGTGCCTCTGCTAATTTTAACAGCGGCTTATCTGCCTCAGAAATAACCGCACCACCACCGACATAAAGTACCGGCTTCTTCGCTTCAAGAAGGGCTTTTAGCGCCTTTTTGATCTGACCTTTATGACCCGTAACCGTTGGGTTATACGAACGCATTTTGAGCGTTTCTGGGTATTCATAAGGAAGCTTGATTTGTGGGTTTAAGATGTCTTTCGGCAGATCAATAACCACAGGACCGGGACGTCCTGTCGTTGAAATATAGAATGCTTTTTTAACGACTTCAGGGATATCTTCCGCTTTCTTAACTAAGAAGCTGTGTTTAACGATCGGGCGTGATACACCCACGATGTCACACTCTTGGAAGGCGTCATTACCAATGAGGTTATTTGGTACGTTACCAGAAATAACAATCATTGGGATTGAGTCCATGTAGGCGGTTGCAATACCAGTAACGGTATTGGTCGCACCTGGACCAGAACACACAAGTACTACACCCGGTTTACCGGTAGAACGAGTATAGCCATCTGCCATGTGGGTAGCGGCTTGTTCGTGTCGCACTAATACGTGTTTAATTTCAGCAGTTTTAGCATGCAACGCATCGTAGATATCAAGTACAGAACCACCTGGGTAACCAAAGATTTGTTCTACACCCTCTTCAATTAGAGACTGCACCACCATCTCAGCGCCGGATAACATTTCAGCGCCGGATGACATGGCTGTTTCAGGTTTTGTTGTCATATTGCTCTCCTCACCAGTTTCCAATCATATTTGGTGAACATGTTGGGCTGGTTTTTCATAGTCTAGGGCTTATTCGTAGCCTAATTCGAAATACTTCCACTTTTTCGGCTATGGCTGTCTGTCGTGATAACAACAAACAGTAATACGAAACAACTTTAACGCTTTATTATCATCTGGTCTAACACCTGTTATTCGGCAACTGTGCCAAAAAACCAACTATTAGCTCAAAGCATTAAATAAAACCCAACTCAGCCCCACACGCCAGGTTTAAAAACTAGTTAGCGAACAAAAAAAAGCACTTAATATTTTAATAGATCGCTATTTATCGATAAACCGCGAGCTTGCTGGTGTGCGCTTTCGCACATTGTGCTGTGTCATTAGATACAAAAAATCCCCCTAAAAATGCAATCACATTCGTAGGGGGATTTTTAAACAACTGAAAATTTATCTAAGCAGAAAACTACTTATCTTTAGGCTTTTCGTTGTACATTTCTTCGATTTCGTCTTGATACTTATCGTTGATAACTTTACGACGCAATTTTTGAGTTGGTGTCAGTTCACCATCATCCATAGAAAATGCTTTTGGTAGCAGTTTGAATTTCTTCACTTGCTCAAACTTAGCCAGTTCTTGCTGTAGGTCATTCACACGCTTTTCTAGCATCTCGACGATTTGGTGGTGCTTAACAAGTTCAACGCGATCGTGATACTTGATATTAAGCTCTTTGGCGTACTCTTCTAGCGAGTCATAACAAGGAACAATCAGCGCAGAAACGAATTTGCGTGTATCAGCGATAACAGCAATCTGTTCGATAAAGTGATCTTTACCAATCGCACCTTCAACCACTTGCGGGGCAATATACTTACCACCAGAAGTTTTCATCAGCTCTTTGATACGATCAGTAATGAACAGGTTACCATTTTCATCAAAATGACCCGCATCACCGGTTTTCAAGAAACCGTGCTCATCGAATGTCTTAGCTGTCTCTTCTGGCATCTTGTAGTAGCCACGCATCACCATTGGACCGCGAACAAGAATCTCGTCCTTAGCACCAATCTTAACTTCTGCGCCCGGCATCGACATACCGATAGAATCAGGGTTAAAGCAGCGGTCATCCCAGCAAGACACCGTTGCTGTGGTTTCTGTCATGCCGTAGCCAAGTTTTACGTTGATACCGATAGCATGGAAGAAGCGACCGATGGTTTCATCTAACTTAGCTCCACCACAAGGCATGAAGTTGATGTTACCGCCGAGTAGAGCGCGCAGTTTAGATAGCACAAGCTTATCAGCTAGCGCATGGCTCTTCTTCAGCATCAACGATGGAGTACGACCTACTTGGTGACAAACTGAAAGCTTTGCTCCCATGTTCACCGCCCAAGTAAATAGCACTTTACGAATAAATGGTGCTTTAGATACCTTCTCGTGAATCGCAGAGAAGATCTTCTCGTAGAAGCGTGGAACCGCACACATTACAGTAGGTTTCACATCACTTAGCGCATCACGCACTTGCATCGTATCTTGCAGGTAGCAGTTGGTTGCGCCTTTATAAAGAACGTAGAACGTCCAAGCACGCTCAAATACGTGTGATAACGGTAGGAAACACAATGAGACATCGTCTTTGCTCAGGCTAAGGCGCTCATCGTGGCCTTCTAACTGGTAGCCAATGTTGGTGTAATCAAGCATTACGCCTTTTGGCTGACCTGTGGTACCAGAGGTATAGATAAGAGTCAGCAGGTCGTCCATGCTTGCATCAGCAAGACGCACGTCAAGTTCAGCTTGTTGTGCTTCAACGCCACGCGCCATGAAGTCATTCCAAGATACGGCAAAGCTGTGTCCTTGCAGGTCGATGTCATCAGACATAGCCACAACAACTTCTAGCTGCTCGCACTCTTCAAACAGGCTAACCGCCGCATCGAATTGAACTTGCTCACCAACGAATAAGATCTTCACATCTGCATTTTGGATGATGTAAGAAGACTGTGCTGCTGTATTCGTTGGATAAATCGGCACAGTCACAAGGCGTGCTTGTAACGATGCAAAATCTGCCACGGTCCATTGAGGCATATTGTTCGAATAGATACCGATCTTATCCTGAACTCTCAGTCCTTGAGCCAACAGTGCTAATGAAAGCGTATCGATTTGTTGTCCAAACTGCTGCCAGCTAATACCTTGCCATACATTATCTACTTTGTGCTTCAAAGCTGTACGGTTGCCGCCTTGGGCAATTTGGTCACGAAGTCTTTTTACGATATGAAAATCTAAATTGGCCATCTCTTTACCTTTGGCTTACACCTGTAAGCTTTTTTGAGCGCACAAGTGTACCTCTGATCATGGAAAAGGCAACTGATGAAGCTCAAAGTTATAAGTAATAGTACGTATCACGCTAAGTTTTCTATCAACAAAAATAGCAGGTACAAAAAAGCCCCAAGCCAGACTCCCAGCTTAGGGCTTATAAATCATAGAGTTTAGTGCTTAGTTAAGCGCCACTACTTCGCCACAGATCATCATTAACTGATCTCGTAACCAAATGTGTCCTTTATCCTTTTCACTTGATTCGTGCCAGCTTAGGAAGCCAGAAATCGCCGAATTATCGAATGGGAAATCTAGAATCTGAAGCTGCTCTTTGTTTGCTGCATGTTCTACCATCCAACGAGGAGCAATTGTTACTAGTTCAGACTGGCCTACAACGTAAAGAACGTTGCTCAAGCTCGTACCTTCGTAGAAAGGCATGCAGTCTAGGTCACGGTAAGCTTGCTCAGAGAAGCTACGTTGACCGTGAATGCGAGACAATTTCGCGTGCTTTTCGTTAAGCAGCTCTGCCGCTGTTACTTCACCGTTAATGCGTGGGTGAGAAGCAGAAGCGACAACAACCAACTCATCTTGGAAGATTTCAGTGCTTGAGAAACCTTGCTCATCAAAGCGAGCGTAATCGATCACGAAGTCGATTTCTTGGTAGCGCATACGCTCAGAAAGCTGACGATCGAACTCAGCGTCCATGTGCAGTTTAACGCTTGGTGCTTGCTCGTTAATTGTCGACATAATCTTAGGTGCAAAACGCATGTCACAAGGGCTGCAAATCGCAAGTTTGAACAGGCGAGAAGACGACTCTGGAGAGAACACAGAACTTGGTAGTTCGTTGCGTACTAACTGTAGCGCTTGGCGGATAGGACCAAACAACTGACGAGCACGTTGAGTCGGTTGAATACCACGACCTTGGCGCATGAATAGTTCGTCGTTAAACATCACTTTTAGACGAGCAACAGCGTTACTTACAGCAGGCTGAGACATACCCAGATTGTGAGCTGCACGTGTAATGTTTTGCTCTTGCATAACTGCATCAAATACAGTCAAAAGATTTAAGTCGACTCCACGAAGTGTGCTTTCCATTCTGTAGCTTGCAATAGCACTCATTGCGTCTTTCTTATCTAACATTCAAGTTGCCTCTTGTCGGTTCGACAGCGTTAAATTGGTAATGGTATGAGAATAGATAACCACTAATTCTTATATTTATCAGACCGATGTTTTTCGGATTGACATTACTATTAACCAATGCATCTCGAGCTACCAACAAGATTGATAAAGAATAATTTTATTTTACCTTAATGATTAAACAACATCTAAAAATCAATTATTTATAGAGTTATAAAAAAACATAAAATGCGTCACTTATGAGTTTAATTTCGACTTATTTAGCTGTTCTATCGTTTGGTTACATTTGTTACAATTTATTGAACTCGTGAATTGTTCAACCGGTCAATTCAGAAATAGCACTTATGAGTTAGGTGAGCGATGCATAACTTGGAAAGTCGACCTTGTCCCAAAGTTGCTTTCTTAAATCATCTTGATTAGACCAATTCCCTGCTAATACCCACTCAACGAGTGCACTTGCCACGTCTGGATAGGTGACCACTTCGGCCTGTTTTTCACTGAGCCAAGCGCGCAAGATAGCCGCATCTAAAAACGTCATGGTTTGAGCTAACCCAAGGGCCTCTAGCGTCGCCACATTGCTCTGTTGTTCGAACTGTCCTTCGAGTGGTTTGAGAAGCAATTTCTTCCCCAAAGTTAGGGCTTCAGATGGCAATTCAAAGCCGCCATTTGCGACCACACCAGAGCACTGATTGAGGTCGAATTGAAAGCCCGCATGACTCAGTGGTTTGAACTCAATATTTTCAACTCGGCTATGCTCAATCACATCCGGGTGGTAACAGACAAAGTTTTGCGAAATGAACTTCATCAGCAGCTCTGAGATCGACTCAAGATCCTCAAATGGCAAATAGACCAACGTAAAGTCTTGTGTTGTTTTTATTTGTTGCTCACCAACCAGCGTGTGAACGATAGGCGGCAAAATCGGCTGTTCAAAGTGATACCAGTGCAAGCCAATAGAGTGCTCGGTTGGGGCGAAATGTTGAATCACTGAATGTTCAATCCAGTTGCCCCCTTCTTTGGGTACATCATAACGAAACGCATTCTGGTGGCTTATCCCAATGCATGGCACACCTTGTCTCTTAGCCGCCCATGCAGTGACAGGCTCAAAATCATTAATCACTAAGTCATAAGGCGTAAGATCGATCTGGTTAATCTCACGGAGAAATCGCCAGATGTTGTTCTTCATGAATGTTTTGCCGTATTTAACCTGCCCCTGCTCGCTGTAAAAAGTTAAGCCGCTGCGGGTCTGATAGTTGCCAAACGCTTCCATCGAAAAGTATTTGCTCTCATCTCGCCCAGAGAACAGAAAATCGACATCAATATTTTGCTGACGAAAAGCGACGGCCATTGCTCTCGCTCGAGCGATGTGCCCATTTCCTGTGCCTTGTACGCCATATAAAATTTTCATGCATGTTCCTTTAAATTTACCACTTAAGCTCGGCAGTGGTTGCCAACAAAATAATTACAGGATGAAGCTGATAGCGAGGCTGGTACAAGCGATGCCCAAGGCTGCGCCAATCAGTACGTCCGTTAAAAAGTGCACACCGAGCAGGATTCGAGAGCCTGCAATCGCAGTTGCCCACACCAAGCTAAAGAGGTACAAGCTCGGATAGAAATGCCCGATTAGGGTCGCCATAACAAAAGCAGCAGCGGAATGCCCTGAAGGCAGACTGTATTTATCGGATGGCACAATATGAGAGTGAAGTAGTGAAGAGAATTCAGCTGGTCGACGGCGCTTGAGGGTATTTTTAGCAAACCAGTAAATAGGCAGTTCGATTGCGAAGGCGGTTAAGCCCACCAAAAGAAAGTCTCGACCGGTGTTGCTATCGACCAGCAGTGCAATCAAGGCAATCAAAACATAAAGGTGTCCATCTCCAGTATGAGACACCGCTTTACTGAGCGTTGCATGTTGCCCGCCATAGCGGTTGTTTAAACAGAAAACAGAAAATGCCACATCCCAGCGGACAATAGGTTCGATAGTACGCATACGATCTCCTTAACAATCCTTATTCAGTTAAGGCTCAAGTTATGCCCAACAAATGACAGTTAAGTGACGTTTTGAATGAACTAAAATGAAATTTCCCATGCTTGATAGACAGGTCAATGGATCAAGTCAGGATGGCGATAGAAGCGACCGATAAAAATAAAGCGACCCAAGGCCGCTTTATTCTTCTATGTTTTCAATTCTTTATATAAGCAAGCAAACGCTACTTCTATCGTGTCAATGGTTATAGCGTTCGCTAATGATAATAGAGCTCGCAAATAATTAAACGCTAAAGGCTATAGCGCTAGTGGCTCGTGCTTTTTAACCAAACCGAAATCCGCCAATATCGCGTAAGCAGCAGGGATCATAAACAGCACCAGTAAGGTCGAGGCAAATATGCCGAATACGATCGAAATAACCAATGGCTGGATAACCTGAGCCTGTAAGCTAGTTTCCGTCAACAGCGGTAGCAAACCTGCCGCAGTCGTCATTGAGGTCAAGAATACCGCTCGGAAACGCTCACGACTGGCTTTTACCACCGAGTCATGCACGCTATCTCCCTCATCGACATGGTGACGAATGTACTGCACCAACAAGATGGAATCATTAACCACAATCCCGGCAAGCGACACAAAGCCCATCATGCTTGGCATACTCAAAGAATGGCCAAGTATCCAGTGACCAACGACCACCCCAATAAAAGCGAGTGGAATCGCTAACATCACGACCACAGGCTCTAAATAGCTTCTGAACTGATAGCTAAGAATCGCAAACACGCCGAATAAGCCGAGCAAGAATCCTTTGCCCATCGAAGCGCCAGTCTTGGCTGCATCCTTGGCCTCCCCTTCGAAATCAAAGCGTAAACCCGGGTACTTCTGAATAAGTTTGGCGGCTTCATCTTTTTGGAACTGAGCCAAAATCGCGGATGAACTCGCTTTCTTATTATCAATATCACCAAAAATACTGATGGTTCTCAGCCCATCAATACGCTGAATTCGCACGTAGTTACGCTGGAAATCTAATGTCGCCAACGTTGCTAGCGGGATCTGACTGCCATCTGCGGTAATGATTGGGAAGTTAGCTAGCTGCTGTATGTCGCCCGCTTGCTCCTTATCAAGACGCACTTCAATCGAGATATTTTCAACGCCGATTTGAATCTCATCCGCCGTTTGCCCAAAGAAAGCCGCTCGTAACTGAGACGCAATCATCTGCCCATTCACATTGTAGGTTTCGGCTCCAGGGCGCAGCTTAACCAAAATCTCTTCTTTACCCATGCGCATATCATCAAGCACGCCGTGCACCCCATCGAACTGATTAAGGTACTCCTGAATATCCAAAGAAGCGGATTTCAATGCGCTCAGGTCATCGTGTTTGGCGCGGATTTCAATAGCACGACCGCCCGGCCCCATAGTCGGTTGCTTGAACACCAATGAAATAGGATCCGCTAAATCGCCAATATCCTCTCGCCACGCATCAATGAAATCATCGATAACCGTATTACGACTCTCTGCTCCGCGTAAATCTAAGCGCACTGTGGCTAAGTGCGGGCCAGATTCATTGGCATCGGCGTTAGCATTGAATTGGCTAGTTATGTGCTCGACCAGTGTATTGCCTTCTTCAACCTCTTCGCTCCATTGCTTGTTCAAACGCTCAGCAGACGCGACAATTTTGTCGACCACTTTCTCGGTTTGAGACAGTGATGCGCCCGGCGGAAGAATAATACGCGCCTCGGCGATATCACCATCTAGCTCAGGGAAAGGTTGAAACTTAACAACGCCACCAGCAATCAAGGCGACCGAAAGTAACAACAACGTAATCACTCCGCCCATAAAGGCATAACGGAAGGTCACGACTTTCTCAACCATGTTCATCAAAGTGGTATTACGGAAGTTCTCAAACTTCTCAAGCAACACCACTTTAAAGCGCAGCGCTGGCTTATCATTTTTTTCTTTATGTAATGAATGAGATAAGTGATTAGGTAGAATCAGGAAGGCTTCAATCAAGCTCAACGACAGCACCAAAATCAATACTTGAGGAACGGCCTTAAGCACCGCACCCATCTCGCCATCAAGAAACAGTAAGCTACCGAAAATACACACCGTGGTTAAGAAAGAAGACAGTACTCCAGGAAGCACTTTCTTAACGCCGTTGTACACCGCATCGTCAACGTTTTGCCCCCGATCTAAATGGGAGGCTATCGATTCGGCGATCACGATGGCGTCATCCATCATAATACCGATTGCCATCAACAACCCGACCAGCGACATAATGTTAATCGACAAACCAAGGTTGGCCATTAAGAACAAGCCACCAAGGAAGGCAACTGGCAACCCTGCCGCCACCCAAAATGAATAACGTAAGCTGAAGAACAGCCACATAGTTGCGAACACCAGCACAATACCTTGCCAGCCGTTGCGTACCATCATGGTTAAACGATCCCAAAGCACAGACGAGAGATCATTGGTCATTTGCAATGTCACACCATCAGGGGCAATCGCGCTTTGATCTTCAACGAATCGGGTCACGTTCTCTTTGATTCGCAGCGCATCATCTTCTTTGTTTTTGCTGATCTTCAATAGCGCAGAAGGCTTACCATCAAACAGTACCTTCTGTTCATCAAGCTCAAAGCGGTCGGTTATTTTGGCTATGTCCCTTAAGCGAATCACCGAACCATTAGGCGCAGATCCAACCACGATGCTTTCCAGTTCAACAGGCGTAATTCGTCTCTCGTCGAAACGAATCAGAAAGTTTTTGTCTGGTGTTTCAACGTTACCACTCGGCAGTTTTACATTTTGACGGCCAATCTGATCCGCAATATCACCGACGCTCAACCCCAGCTGACGAATGGCTTGCGTATCCAGTTCCACTCGATATTGATGATCAGAGAAGCCGCTGACCTCGACCAAAGAGACATCGTAATCAAGCTTCATGGTACGTTTGAGGTCTTCGGCGTAAGCTTTGAGTTCAGGCCACGACGTTTCGGCTGTTATAGCGATATCGACAACCGGTTCATTCCAATCCAGCTCTTGAACAACAGGCGATTCAATCTCAGTCGGGAAATCATTGATCGAGTTGATCTGGGTTTGCACATCCACCAGCATTCGGCCGATGTCCGCTTTTTCATTTAACTTTAGAATTAAACGAGCGCTGCCTTCGATCGCTTCACACTGAGTTTCTTCAATGTTGGCTAAGCCGTCTACTGCATCTTCCATTCGCACACACAAGCTCTCTTCCACTTCTTGTGGAGAGGCGCCGGGATAAACAATCGCAGCCATAATGTAAGGCGGATCGTAAGCGGGGAAGGTTTCACGTTTGATGGTTGATAGTGAGCTTATACCCAAGATCAACAACCCAAGCATCAACAAGTTTGCTGCTGTTGGGTGCCGAGAGAAAAACTTGATCATGACGCACTCTCCTGAGTATCTGATTCAAGCTCAGCCTCTTCAGAGTTGGACTCTCTCAGTAACATGCCTTCTATTGCTGGCAGGACATCATTGAGAACCAGTTTATCTCCAGTTTGTAGCTCTCCACTCACAACCACTTGATTGTCTCTGCGATAAAGCACTTCAACATTGACCACTTGCAAACGCTGGTTGTCATCCATCAGGTAAACCTTATCACCATGCAGTGCTCGCTCTGGAACCACCCAACTTAGATTGGCGACACCCTCAATCTCAGCTTTGACAAACATACCGTTAACCAAAGGCGTCGCGCTGTCTGGTTGCAATTGTGAGTAATCTTGAGCGATCTCGAGAATAATCCCCGCCGTCGCTTGGTTTTCATCAACTGTTTCGCTGATTCTTGCCACCTTCGCTGGCCAACTGAGGTTCAGGTTGCCGCTGTTAAGTTGAATGCTTGCTTTGATTGGCGCTTCATAAGGATTAGGGATTCCTGCAGCATCGCGAGGAAATTGGTTAAAGCTGGAGGCTAAAGTTTGCATATCGTGAATAGAAAGTTGCGCCTCTACTTCCATGACATTAATCCCGTGAGCAATAAACATCTCCTGCTGAAGGTTTACTACTTGATTTTGTTCGATATCAACCTGAGCAATTCGCATCGCTCTTGGCAAAGTGATCGTGGTCTTATCGAGAGAGCGCTGCGCCTCTTTTACCTTAGACACGTTGACCTTAATCACCGCTTCCGCAACACGCTTTTCATCTGGCATCAACGCGATTTGGTTCGCGATATCTAATACCAACTTCTGCTGAGACAATGCGCTTTGTTGTTGCAGGTCGACATCCGATTGAGAGGTGAGCCCTTTCTTACGCAGATCCTGTTTACGTTGTAGCTCTTTATTGCTGATCACCAAACGATTCTTTTCGATCTTAAGAGTCTGATTAAGGTTGTCTTCTTCTTGATTCAATTTCGCTAATGAGGTTTGGCTTGATTTTAGATCCGCCTCTGCTTGTATCAGTTTCAATTCGTAATCCAATGGATCAACCTTGAGCACGACCGTTCCTGCAGGGATCACCTGGCCTTTTTCAAGATCTGGATGTCGATACACGATCTGTCCTGTCACCTCAGCAATCGCTTTCCATTCAACTTTAGGCACCACTTTGCCAAAGCCGACCGCTAACGGCGCTATCAGTTGTTGTTCTAGGCTCACAGTATCAACTAAGCGAGCCCTATCACCCGCAGGTTTGGTTGGAAGATCCGGCTTCAAGTTAATCGCGGCGACAAGGCCAATCACACCAACCGCAAGTGCTGGAAAGAAGAGTAGTTTTTTATTTATTTTCATTATCTTTGGTCCTGCACGGAAGAAGGGCTCGGCGCGTTGATAAAGCCTTCAGTCATCAGTTGAATGTTGTGTTCGATTAAACGATTAAGAAATTCTTCATTAATCTCAATCCCATGAATTGCCAATAAAGGCGGCGGAGCGATGAAAGGAAACACCATCAAGCTTACATACGAAATACGGCACAATTTTGGATCCATGTTCTGTTTTAAGATGCCTTGTTCAACCAACTTTTCAAAAATGACATCTTGGGCTGGCTTTGCAACATCGAGGAAAACCTTTTCGAGCAACTCTCTTTGCACTTCAGAGGGAGGCATATTCATCACTTGGGCTATCAAGCGAGGAAACTTCGGCACTTTGACCATCTCTTTGTAGTAAGTCCGCATTAAATCAAGAAAGTTCTCATGACTGCTTTCATCAACGAGTCTCTGCATTTGTAATTGCATAGGGCGTAATGTTTCACGCAGCATCGCCTCAAACAATCCGGCTTTACTGCCAAAGTAATAGCGAATCATCGCAATATTCACACCCGCTCGCTCAGCAACTAAGCGAGTCGATACCTTGTCGTACGGTTGAACCACGAACAGATCTCGAGCGTGCTCAATGAGTAACTGCCGTACATCTAGATTCTGTTGAGGTCGCCCTGCTTTACGCGCTGCCATCACTGAGACCTATCCCTATAATTAATCACACGATTAATTATAGGGATAAATCGACATGGTTGTAGAAGATTAATTACTCACTATTTAATCAAATGATTAATTAATTTAGCCGCCCTTTTAATTTTATTGGTGAATCGTTCCATCAAAAAGATTTACTACAAAGTTTTAACCTACACATAAGCCAAACGATAAACTAACCGCCCAGTACGAAACACTCAATCAGCCGATAACACCAACAAACAACACACAAGCAGCACAAACCAAAAAAAAACACCGCCAAAGCACGCTGATATTGGATTTTCTTGTTTGACGCTCAGAATAAATTGCGGTAAATATGGTGTTAACAGTTTATTTACGGATATTTGTGTAATGATTTTTTCTTCTTCTCGACTGCTGAAACTTCTCCTTATCGTGAACCAATCGCGCGGGTAAGTTGTGGGTCAAGAACTACACAAATATTAAAACCCGCGCTGAGCGGGTTTTTTTGTAACTGGCACTTTTAAAAGAACATCATTCTTAATAATAATTTGGATAGCAATCGATTCATTATCGATATAAGGAAGCACCCATGAACGATCAAGTGATAATTTTTGACACGACCTTACGTGATGGCGAGCAAGCGTTGGCTGCAAGCTTAACGGTAAAAGAGAAATTACAGATCGCTTATGCACTTGAACGACTGGGTGTAGATGTTATTGAAGCGGGCTTTCCGGTGTCATCACCAGGCGACTTTGAGTCAGTACAAACCATCGCAAAAAATATTAAAGACAGCCGAATCTGTGCACTTTCTCGTGCTGTAGCGAAGGATATCGATGCCGCTGCAGAAGCGTTAAAAGTCGCTGAGCAGTTCCGTATTCACACCTTCATATCTACATCAACGGTTCACGTGCAAGATAAATTACGCCGTAGCTACGACGATGTTGTCGATATGGCAGTAAAAGCGGTAAAGCATGCGCGCAACTACACAGACGATGTTGAGTTCTCTTGTGAAGATGCAGGTCGTACGCCTATCGATAACCTATGTCGTATGGTTGAAGCGGCAATCAACGCGGGCGCGAAAACCATCAACATTCCAGACACAGTGGGCTACACAGTACCTAACGAGTTTGGTGGCATTATCAAAACGCTATTTGATCGCGTTCCAAACATCGACCAAGCAATCATCTCTGTTCACTGTCACGATGACTTGGGTATGTCGGTTGCTAACTCAATTGCTGCGGTACAAGCCGGTGCTCGTCAAGTTGAAGGTACTATTAACGGTATCGGTGAGCGTGCGGGCAACTGTTCTTTAGAAGAAATCGCAATGATCATCAAGACTCGTCAAGAGTTATTAGGTGTTCATACCGGCCTAGATCACCAAGAGATCCACCGTACCAGTAAATTGGTGAGCCAGCTTTGCCACATGCCGATTCAAGACAACAAAGCAATCGTTGGTGCTAACGCATTCAGCCACTCTTCAGGTATCCACCAAGATGGCATGCTAAAGAACAAGAACACTTACGAGATCATGACACCTGAGTCTATTGGCTTGAAAAACAAAGCATTGAACCTAACAAGCCGCAGTGGTCGTGCAGCCGTTAAGAGCCACATGGACGCAATGGGCTACAAAGACAATGAGTACAACCTAGATTCATTGTACGAAGACTTTTTGAAACTGGCTGACCGTAAAGGCCAAGTATTCGATTACGACCTAGAAGCACTAATGCACTTCGCAAATCTACGTGACGAAGATGACTTCTATAAACTTAACTACCTAAGCGTACAATCTGGTAGTGTTATGTCTACCACTAGCATCAAGCTGCAATGTGGTGATGAAGAGAAATGCGAAGCGGCTGTCGGTAACGGACCTGTTGATGCTTTATACCAATGTATCTACCGCTTAACGGGTTACGAAATTGCATTGGATAAATTCGACCTTACCGCGAAAGGTGAAGGCGAAGATGGCTTAGGCCAAGCTGATATTATTGCGAACTACAAAGGCCGCAAGTACCACGGTACAGGCGTTTCAACCGATATCGTTGAGGCCTCTGGTCAGGCGCTACTGCACGTTATTAATAGCATTCAACGCGCAGACACCATTGCTGAAATGAAACAGCAAAGAATCGCAACAGTTTAAACACCCAATAACAGAGCCCTAGAGCCGATGTTATTGGCTTTAGGGACAAAATTTAAAACGAGCTAAATAGCTCAGTAACAAAGAATTAAAGGATTAACATGACTGATAAATCATACAAAATTGCCGTACTACCTGGTGATGGCATTGGCCCAGAAGTAATGCAACAAGCGCATAAAGTGCTAGACGCGATCGAAAAGAAGCACGCGATTAGCTTTTCTCGCGAAGAGTATGATGTTGGTGGTATTGCAATTGATAACCACGGCTGTCCACTTCCAGAAGCAACAGTCACTGGCTGTGAAGAATCTGACGCAGTACTTTTTGGTTCTGTTGGCGGTCCTAAATGGGAACACCTTCCACCGAACGACCAACCAGAGCGTGGTGCCCTACTTCCTCTACGTAAACACTTCCAACTGTTCTGTAACCTACGTCCAGCTCAAATCCATAAAGGTCTAGAGTCTTTCTCTCCTTTACGTGCTGACATCTCAGGTAACGGTTTCGACATCGTGGTAGTCCGTGAGCTAACAGGCGGTATCTACTTCGGCCAACCTAAAGGCCGTGAAGGCGAAGGCGCAACTGAAAAAGCTTTTGATACAGAGGTTTACCACCGCTACGAAATCGAACGTATTGCAAAGATTGCGTTTGAATCGGCACGCCTACGTAACAAAAACGTTTACTCAATCGATAAAGCGAACGTTCTACAGAGCTCTATCCTATGGCGTGAAGTCGTTGAAGAGATCGCAAAAGATTACCCAGATGTCACGCTAAACCATATGTACATCGACAACGCGACCATGCAGCTAATCAAAGATCCATCTCAGTTTGACGTAATGCTATGTTCAAACATCTTTGGTGACATCATCTCTGATGAGTGTGCAATGATCACAGGTTCGATGGGTATGCTTCCTTCTGCAAGCTTAAACGAAAGCAACTTCGGCCTATATGAACCAGCAGGTGGCAGCGCACCAGATATCGCAGGTAAGAACATTGCAAACCCAGTCGCGCAAATTCTTTCTGCAGCACTAATGCTTCGTTACAGCCTAGGCGAAGAAGCAGCAGCACAAGACATCGAAGCAGCGGTATCGAAAGCACTTTCTGCAGGCGAGCTAACGGCAGACCTTGCAGGTAAGAACGAAGCACTGACTACCTCAGAAATGGGTGACAAGATCGCTGAGTACATCTTAGCTTCATAAGCTAAAGGCTCCGATTAGAAGCAAGTACATAAGAATAATATCAAGCCAAGTCTGCTTAAACCGCATGACTTGGCTCGAAACAAACACTGGGACTGATGCTCCCAAGGAAGAAAGCTATGTCGACAAACCAGCAAGCAAAAACCTTATACGAAAAAGTTTATGACGCTCACGTTGCAGTTGCAGCGAAGGGCGAAACACCAATTCTTTATATCGATCGTCACTTAGTTCACGAAGTAACGTCACCTCAAGCCTTTGATGGCCTACGTGAGAAAGGCCGCAAAGTTCGCCAAGTTGGCAAGACTTTCGCGACCATGGATCACAACGTATCGACACAAACTAAAGACATCAACGCTTCTGGTGAGATGGCTCGTATCCAAATGGAAACGCTATCGAAGAACTGTGAAGAGTTTGGTGTCACGCTTTACGATCTAAACCACAAATACCAAGGTATTGTGCACGTAATGGGTCCTGAGCTAGGTATTACGCTACCGGGCATGACCATCGTATGTGGTGACTCGCACACGGCTACACACGGTGCATTTGGTTCACTAGCATTTGGTATCGGTACTTCAGAAGTGGAACACGTTCTAGCTACGCAAACGCTAAAACAAGCTCGCGCTAAAACCATGAAGATCGAAGTAAAAGGCAAGGTTACTCCTGGCATCACTGCAAAAGACATCGTGCTAGCGATCATCGGTAAAACAACGGCTGCTGGCGGTACTGGCTACGTAGTTGAATTCTGTGGTGAGGCAATTACCGACCTTACGATGGAAGGTCGTATGACAGTATGTAACATGGCAATCGAGCTTGGCGCTAAAGCAGGCTTAATCGCTCCAGATGCAACGACATACGAGTACATCAAAGGTCGTAAGTTCTCTCCAGAAGGCGAAGACCTAGAAGCAGCAATCGAATACTGGGATACGTTAAAAACCGATGCTGATGCAGAGTTCGATGCAGTTGTTACATTAGAAGCGGCAGACATCAAACCACAAGTCACTTGGGGTACCAACCCAGGTCAGGTTATCTCAGTAGACACACCAATCCCTGCACCAGAAAGCTTCGCAGACCCTGTAGAAAAAGCATCAGCTGAAAAAGCGCTGGCTTACATGGGTCTTGAAGCCGGTAAATCTCTATCTGATTACAACGTAGATAAAGTGTTCGTGGGTTCTTGTACTAACTCTCGTATCGAAGACATGCGTGCAGCAGCAGCGGTAGCGAAAGGCCGTCAAGTAGCGAAACATGTTCAAGCGCTTATCGTTCCGGGTTCAGAGCAAGTTAAAGCACAAGCTGAGGCTGAAGGCCTAGATAAGATCTTCATCGAAGCAGGCTTTGAATGGCGTTTACCGGGTTGCTCTATGTGTCTTGCGATGAACAACGACCGTCTAGGTCCACAAGAGCGCTGTGCTTCTACATCAAACCGTAACTTTGAAGGTCGCCAAGGCCGTGATGGTCGTACGCACCTAGTTAGCCCAGCAATGGCAGCCGCAGCGGCTATCTCTGGTCACTTTGTCGATATTCGTGAACTTTAATTAGAGGATTTAACATGTCAGGTTTTCAACAACACACCGGATTAGTCGTTCCTCTAGATACGGCCAACATCGATACTGATGCGATTATTCCAAAGCAGTTTCTACAGAAAGTAAACCGCATCGGTTTTGGTAAGCACTTGTTCCACGATTGGCGCTTCCTAGACGATGCAGGCCAACAGCCAAACCCTGATTTTGTAATGAACGAAGCTCGCTACCAAGGCGCTTCAATTCTTTTAGCTCGTGAAAACTTCGGTTGTGGTTCATCTCGTGAACACGCACCGTGGGCGCTTGCCGATTACGGTATCCAAGTAATGATCGCACCAAGCTTTGCCGACATTTTCTACGGTAACTCGATCAACAACCAAATGGTGCCAGTTCGATTGACTGAGCAAGAAGTGGATGAGCTATTCCAATTCGTTGAAGCGAATGAAGGTGCAGAAATTACGGTTGATCTAGAAGCAATGAAAGTCAGCGCGAACGGCAAAGAGTACTCGTTTGAAATTGATGAGTTCCGTCGTCACTGTTTGCTGAATGGTCTAGATAACATCGGCCTAACGCTTCAACACGCAGATAAGATTTCAGAGTTTGAAGCTAAGATTCCTAGCTTTCTGAAATAGCATCACACAGTTTTGTGTACATATAAAAGGTTGGCCTAGTGCCAACCTTTTTTATTTGGCTGAGCTTTTAGCTTAACTTAATGTGCTTATTAGGCTCATCCCTTTATTTTGATCAGTTCCGCTATTTAACTGAAGAGCTATGAAAGAAAATCGTAAAGCATAAGGTCTTAATAGTCAGTCATCAGGAGAATGCCATGAAACAACTACTTTTTATTGTCAGCCTACTTTTCTCAACCTTAGCTTGGTCTGCGCCTAAATCTGATCTTTGGCCATACTGGAACCAAAGCAATGAAACCAACCAAGAACAGGTATCTCATCAAGACTGGCAGCAATTTATCGATAACTACTTAGTTAAACAAGGGCAAAACACCCTAGTTCGCTATCAAGCTGTGAGCACTGCAGATAAGACAAAGCTCAAGCAATACATCAAGAGGCTAGAGCAGTTGAATCCACTCGACTACTCAAAAGCGGAACAATATGCCTACTGGGTTAATCTATATAACGCCGTGACTGTCGATTTGATTCTTGATGCCTACCCGATCAAATCCATAACTAAACTTGGCGGACTATTTAGTTTCGGTCCGTGGGGAGATGATGTGGTAGTCGTTAATGGGAAATCACTGACACTCAATGACATTGAACACCGAATCCTAAGACCAATTTGGCAAGATCCTCGCACGCATTATGCAGTGAACTGTGCCAGCCTAGGTTGCCCTAACTTACAACCTGACGCTTTTACCTCTAAAAATACTGAAGCCTTGCTAGAGCAAGCTGCAACTGAGTTTGTAAGCAGTGACAAAGGCGTGATGGTTACAAACAATAAGCTTCAACTATCATCGATTTACGAATGGTTTGCTGTGGATTTTGGTACGAAGAAACAGCTTATTCAGCACTTAGAACAATATCGAATTGAAGCAGTAACCAATACTCAAAACATCAGTTATGAATACGATTGGTCGCTCAACCAAGCAAACTAGCTCTAAGGCTAAAGTTGATCACTAAAGTAAAAAAGAGGCGAGAGGTTTTTATTAACCTCTAGCCTCTTCTCAATTCTTTGACCGTATTTCTACAATTAAAAGCTTGAGCTCGGTTGCTGCAAGAACTCAATCTCTTCGGGAGTCGAAGCTCGCCCTAACACCTCATTACGGTGCGGATAGCGACCAAATCGCTCAATGATAACCTTGTGCTTAAACTCAAAGTCCAGATTATGCTCTAATCCCGTTTGAGAAAAGAGTTCCACGGCTTGTTCATGGACTAACAAAGATTCACTGTGCATATAAGGCATATACAGGAAGCTTTTCTGTTGCTCGTTAAGCTGGTGATCAAAACCACCCGCTACCGCCTCTTGGGCTAGAGCCAACGCCATCGGATCAGCAGAAAATGCTGTCGGACTTTTTCTACCAATATTTCGAGAAAACTGATCAAGTACGATAATCTCAGCCAATCGTCCTTGCGCAGTTTGGCGCCACTCAAATAGCTCGCCTTGAATGGCTGCTTTATGCAATTCAGAAAATCGAGACTCTATCAAAGTGTCAATCTCGGCGCCGCCAGTAAACCAATCTTTAGGCGTCAACTCATCGAACCAAAACTCTAGAACATCCTGATACGTTACCGTCATATAATTCCCTTTAATAAAAAACCGAGTAACTTTGTTATTACTCAGTTTAGTGTTCAATTACTTAAAACCTTTTACTTTCTTTATCAGGTCATAAGCATTCTGAATTTCTTGCGATTTCTCTTTCGCAACATTCATCATCTCAGGCGGTAAGCCCTTCGCCATCAGTTTATCTGGGTGATGTTCATTCATCAGCTTGCGGTAGGCTTTCTTCACCTCTTTACCGTCAGCACTTTCACTCACACCAAGAACCTTATATGCGTCGCCAAGTTGGTTCTGTTGCGAAGCCTGTTGCCAACCTGATGATTGCCCATGCCCCTGATGGCCACCAAAGCTTCCACCTTGCTGTTGGAAACGGAACGCAGCTTCTTGCATCTGCAAACGGCGTTCTAGTTGTGCTGCCGAAAACCCAAGCCCTTGCGCTATTTTATGCAGAACTTGACGTTCACTCGGGTGCAAACTTCCATCCGCAAATGCGGCAGATACCTGAAGCTCTAGAAAGAACTGCAGAAGATCAAAACGACCACCCGATGAGATTTTAACTCGCTCAAGTACGTCGTTCAGAGGGAAGTCGCTCTCTTTGCCGTCACGGAATGCATCTTGCGCTGCTTTACGCTGTTCGCCATGCAGGTTCATACGCTCCATCATGGTAGAAGCGAGTTGAATCTCTTCTGGCGTTACCTGCCCTTTCGCTTTAGCAACGTGCCCCATAACCGCAAAAGCGGATTTAAAAAACTCGTTCTGTCTTTCTGCTTGGCTTGGACCTCGACCAAAACCAGAGCTATTGAAGCCTGATTGGTTCAATCCGCGAGCTTTATCGAATTGGTGTCCTAAAAACAGACCAAAAACTAAACCGAGTGGCCCTCCAAATAAAAAGCCAAAAAACGCGCCCAAAATTTTGCCAAATATTTGCATTATGTGTTCTCTATCTATGAATTTTATCTGAGTAATGCTGTCTGATGATGCTGAATGCTATTATTTCCTTTATCATAAGGAAAATGCTTTATTAATTGGATTGATACTAGATCAACCCTTCATCTAGTGACACAGGATAGTTCAACTTCATGCAATCTTTTTCCCGCTCCTTGTTAGCCGCGTCTATAAGTACGGCGTTATACGTGTCGACAACTCAAGCTGAAACAATCACCGATAGTAGTGTGCAGGAAATGCCCTCTATAGATCAATGCTTGATCGAGCCCGCTGCAGAAAACGAGACACAGCTACCCGCTCATGTTGAGTCAGATCGCTTAGAAGCTATCAATGGTGACAAGGCAATATACTCAGGTGACGTAGTCGTTACGCAAGGGAACAAGACCATCCTTGCAGATAACGTAACCCTGCACCAACAAGAAAATATCGTTGTAGCTGAAGGCAACGTAAACTTTAGTGATGGTCAAATCAAATCTATCTCAGACAGAGCGACCAATAATCTGACTACAGATGAAATGACGCTTGAGAACACCGATTACGAATTCCTTTGCGAGCCCGGTCGCGGAGATGCTGTTTATATAGCAAAAACAGGTAAAGCGGTTTATGAGATTGAAGATGGCTCCATTACCTCTTGCCCTATCGGCGATAATGCTTGGCGTCTAAGAGCATCGAGCATCAGTGTCGACCAAGACGAAGAACAAGCCACCTTTTATAATCCACGTTTTGAAATCCAAAGTGTTCCCGTCTTTTACTTACCTTACTTAACAGTACCGGTGGGTGATACACGTAAAACCGGTTTCTTGTACCCAACAGTTTCGTATGGTTCAAGCGATGGTTTTGAAGCTGAAATTCCTGTTTATTGGAACTTAGCACCAGACTACGATTTGGAAACTACCTTCAAGTACATGCAAGAGCGTGGCACTCAACTTAATAGTAAATTCCGTTACTTAAGCGATTTTGGTAAAGGCAGCATTAAATCAGAGTATTTACCAGACGATAAAAAACACCCAGAGAAAGGTGCTCGCTGGGGCGCACAATTAGAGCACTCAGGCATTTTCCAAGACTCATGGTTGTTTGAGGTTGATTACTCAAAAGTGAGTGACACAAAGTACTTCACTGAGGTGAGTTCAAGTGATATCGGTAACCGTGAAGATGGTCAGTTACTTCAAGAGGGTAAAGCAACCTATCGTTCCCAAAACTGGGATGCCTCAGTACTAGTCCGAGACTTCCAAGTTCTAACTGAAGAGGACAACCTACCTTACCGTCTAATGCCACAACTCGAGTATAACTACTATGCTCCAGAGGTAATGGATTACCTAGATTTTGACTTAATCAGTCATATATCAATGTTCGATACCGACTCATCAGGCAAACCATCAGCCACTCGTGTTCACGTTGAACCTGGTATTACAATCCCAGTAGGTAACACTTGGGGTACTTGGACAACCGAAGCTCGACTACTCGGTACTTACTATCAGCAAGACCTTGACGGCGTTGATACAGGTGCGGATTCTGATTATGAAGGCTTAGAAGAATCGGTAAGCCGAGTTATTCCAGAGTTTAGAAGCCACGCAGGTATCGTCCTAGAACGTGATACTAAAATTGTCGGTAACTACACACAAACATTAGAACCGCAAGTTCAATACCTTTACGTACCAGATGAGGACCAATCTAATATTGGCCGTTACGATACTACTTTGTTGCAAACAGATTACTATGGCCTGTTCAGAAGTCGCAAATACAGTGGTGTTGATTTCATTGCACCGGCAAACCAAGTCAGCTATGGCGCCTCATCTCGTTTCTTTGATGACGAATATAAAGAAAGACTAAATATATCATTTGGGCAAATATTCTATTTTGATAAAGAAACAAAGCAAACTCTGAATAACGAAGACTCCAGTGAAAAAACGAATTATTCATCTTGGGCTATTGAAATGGACTTCAACTATGATGACTACCTTTTTTACCATGGTGGGGTGCAATACGACCTTGATACCACTGCGATGCAACTGGCCAATAGTACACTTGAATACCGCTTTGCAGGTGGTTACATACAGACCAACTACCGCTATGTAACAGAAGAGTACATAAATGAAACTGTTAGTTTTAATACATCGGGAATAACAAGAGATGGTATCTCACAAGCTGGCCTACTTGGTGCCTACCAAATTTCATCGAAGTGGAGCACAAGTGCTCAATATTTCTATGATTTAACAACAGACGAAGATCTAGAGTGGTTAGCTCGCTTAAACTATAAATCGGACTGTTGGTACATCGGCTTTACCTATAGCAACCGTTTGACGAACAACATTAGTGATCCAAATATCACGCCTGAATATGAAAACAACTTTAGTGTGAACTTCGGTATTATCGGCTTTGGTACCAATATCGGCTCTGACTCCGGTGCAATTGGGGAAAGCAGTTCTGATAACTCTTTGAGCTACGGTCGCCCATTCTTCTTAAACAACTAATTTTCTTTATTGATAAAACATCAGTAAATTTAAAGGATTACACATGACATTGTGGAAACGCACATTAATTGCTATCGCAGCGACTTGTACTTTATCAACAAGCTTTGCAGCGCCGGTCGAGCTAGACAGCGTAAAAGTTATCGTTAACGAGGGCGTTATCTTACAAAGCGACATCGATGCTTCGATGAAGACGCTGCGTGCAAACGCTAAGAAAAGCGGGCAAACATTGCCATCGCAAGATGTGCTCAATGAGCAAGTGCTCGAAAAACTGATCATCGATACCATTCAAACGCAAGAAGCGGAACGTATTGGTGTACGTATTGATGACGCGAGGCTTGATCAAGCAATCGAAGGCATCGCGAAAGACAACAACCAAACCGTTGAACAGCTTACCGCATCGGTTGCGGAAGAAGGCCTTAGCTACAATGCATTTCGTGAGCAAGTAAGAAAAGAGATTGCAGCAAGTGAAGCTCGCAACGCCTTAGTTCGTCGTCGTATCAATATTCTACCTGCAGAAGTCGATAACCTAGCGGATATCTTAGCGCAAGAGACTAACGCGACCGTTCAATATAAAATTGGCCACATTCAGCTGCGCTTTAATGATGACCAAACCAAAGAAGAGTTAGAAGCTCAAGCGACTGAACTAGTCGAGGAACTGAACTCAGGCAAAGATTTCAGCACCATGGCTTATACTTACTCTAAGGGTCCTAAAGCGCTGCAAGGTGGTGATTGGGGTTGGATGCGTAAAGAAGAGATGCCAACCATTTTTGCTGACCAGATCAAAATGCAAAATAAAGGCAGCATCATCGGTCCTTTCCGTAGCGGTGTAGGTTTCCACATTCTAAAAATTGAAGATGTGAAAGGCTTAGAAACCGTAGCAGTAACGGAAGTGAATGCTCGTCATATCTTGATTAAGCCAACCGTAATCTTGAGTGACGATGGCGCGAAAGAACAACTTGAAGAGATCACGCGCCGCGTAAACACAGGTGAAGCGAGCTTTGGCGACCTTGCACAGCAATACAGCCAAGATCCAGGTTCTGCAGTACAAGATGGTGAGCTAGGCTACCAAACACCAGATTTGTATGTACCAGAATTCAAACACCAAGTAGAAACGCTACCAGAAGGCAAAATCAGTGCGCCATTCAAAACCGTACACGGTTGGCACATTGTTGAAGTACTAGACCGTCGCGAAGTCGACCGTACCGATTCAGCTTTGAAAAACAAAGCTTACCAAATTCTATTTAACCGTAAATTCAACGAAGAAGCTGGTGCTTGGCTACAAGAAGTAAGAGCAAGTGCCTTTGTTGAGATGGTTGAGGACGACCAAGATGACAACAACTAAACGTATTGTCATAACCGCAGGTGAACCAGCAGGGATAGGCCCAGATTTAACTTTGGCTCTATCTCAAGAAAGTTGGCCTCATCAACTCGTGGTTTGTGCTGATAAAACACTGCTATCCGAGCGAGCTAAAATTCTTGGTATCGAAGTCGATCTTCTGGACTACGATGCAAATGCAGCTAAGCAACCGCAACGCGCTGGCACACTGGTAGTGAAACACGTTCCACTTGCTGAAACGGCAGTTGCAGGTCAACTCAATGAGGCTAATGGTCATTACGTATTAAATACTTTAGAAACCGCAGCAATTGGCTGTATGAATGATGAATTTGATGCTATTGTCACCGGCCCCGTTCACAAGGGTGTAATTAACCGAGCTGGCGTTGCTTTTAGCGGCCATACCGAGTTCTTTGCAGAGAAGTCCAATACACCACTGGTGGTGATGATGTTGGCAACTGAAGGGCTGCGTGTTGCGCTAGTAACAACGCACATCCCACTAGCTTATGTATCTCAAGCTGTGACCGAAGACAGATTAGAGCAAATTATTGCTATTCTAAATAAAGACTTGGTTGAAAAATTTGCTATTGAGAAACCAACTATCTATGTGTGTGGCTTGAATCCACATGCTGGTGAAGATGGTTGTTTAGGGCGTGAAGAGATTGAAACTATCACCCCGACGCTAGAAAAAATTCGCCAAAAAGATGGCATCAATTTAGTTGGCCCATTGCCAGCAGACACCATCTTTAATGAAAAATATTTGCAAGATGCAGATGCTGTTTTAGGTATGTATCACGACCAAGTACTCCCGGTATTGAAATACAAAGGGTTTGGTCGCTCAGTGAACATCACGCTTGGCTTACCGTTTATTCGCACATCAGTCGACCACGGTACCGCCTTAGACTTGGCAGGGAAAGGCCAAGCCGATACAGGGAGCTTTAGAACAGCGCTCACGCACGCCATTGAATTAGTAGAGAAAAAGCAATGAGAAATGATGTCCACTTAGGGCACAAAGCGCGTAAACGTTTTGGTCAAAACTTCCTTAACGATCCATACATTATTGATGGCATCGTATCGAGTATTAACCCACTACCAGGTCAAAACTTGGTAGAGATCGGTCCTGGTCTAGGCGCAATTACTGAGCCTGTGGGTAAGCTTGTCGATAAATTTACTGTTATCGAATTGGATAGAGACCTTGCAGAACGTCTTCGTAACCATCCAGATCTTGCGGACAAGCTAACGATCCGTGAAGGCGATGCGATGAAGTTCGATTTCCAAGAACTGGTTAAGCCAAACAATAAGCTACGCATCTTTGGTAACTTGCCATATAACATCTCTACACCATTGATGTTCCACCTTTTTGAATTCCATAAAGACGTGCAAGACATGCACTTTATGCTTCAAAAAGAAGTGGTTAACCGTCTAGCTGCTGGCCCTGGCAGTAAAGCTTACGGTCGTCTTACTGTAATGGCTCAATACTACTGTAAAGTAACGCCTGTGTTAGAAGTTCCACCAACGGCCTTCGTTCCGCCACCGAAAGTAGACTCAGCAGTCGTGCGCCTACAGCCATACGAAGTGCTGCCTTATCCGGCAAAAGATCTGAAATGGCTAGATCGCGTATGTCGTGAAGGCTTTAACCAACGTCGTAAAACAGTTCGTAACTGCTACAAGAGCTTAATCGATAAGGAAGTGCTTGAAGAGCTAGGTATCAACCCAAGCATGCGTCCTGAGAACTTAACGCTCGAGCAGTTTGTCGACATGGCAAACTGGTTGTACGACAGTCATAACGCTGACAAATAAATAAAAAAGGCTCCTACACTTCGGTTAGGAGCCTTTTTTATGTAATACTTTAATTACATTAAGTATATCAACAACAAAAGGTGCGAATATGGATATATCTACGCCTTGTATCAAATGCCAGGTTCACTCTAAGTACATAGAAGAACAATCTGAGCCAACGAAGAATCGTTATGTCTTCGCCTACATTATTACCATCAAAAATCTAAGTAAAACAACGGTGCAACTTATGTCTCGCCGCTGGTTAATTACCGACTCTAACGGCAAGCAGCTCACCATTGAGGGTGATGGTGTAGTTGGCCAACAACCCGTGATTGAAGCCAACGACGAGTACACCTACACAAGTGGTACGGTCATCGAAACCCCTGTTGGCGTTATGCAAGGTCACTATGTGATGACCGATAACAAGGGCATTGATTTTATTACCGAAGTTGACCCATTCAGACTCGCAATCCCTAATATTCTTAATTAGCCGTACATCCGTATCTACAGGAAACTATTGTGTCGAATTACATTGTCGGAGACATCCAAGGGTGCTTCGACGAACTTCAAGGACTACTTGTAAAAATTAACTTTGATAAACACCAAGATACTTTATGGGTCGCCGGAGACTTAGTTGCTCGAGGCCCTAAATCATTGGAGACGTTACGCTTTATTCGTAACCTTGGTGACGCAGCTAAGATTGTATTAGGCAACCACGACTTACATCTTCTGGCGGTGTCCTTAGGACTATTTCCAGCGAAACCAAAAGATAAGACTCAAGCGATTCTTGATGCTGAAGATCGTGAACTGCTACTCGAATGGTTAAGACAACAGCCTTTGCTTCAAGAACACCCAGAGTTCGTGATGTGCCATGCGGGTATCTCACCGCAGTGGAATCTAGAAAGAGCACGTGTTGAAAATCGAGAGATCGTATCCTTGTTAAAGTCCGATAAATGGCAATGGCTAATCGAAAACATGTACAGCAACGCGCCTGATTTATGGCATCAGGATTTACATGATATTGAGCGCTATCGCTATGCGATCAATAGCCTGACAAGAATGCGTTTCTGTTTTGAAGATGGCCGTCTCGACATGGCATGTAAGCTACCACCGAATGAGATTACCGATGAACCATTAGTGCCATGGTTTGACCTTCCGCAACGCATAAAGCTCGATAAAACCGTTGTTTTTGGACACTGGGCTGCGCTTGAAGGCTATAACGGAAAAGACGTAATTGGACTTGATACTGGATGCGTCTGGGGAGGTGAATTGACAATTCTTCGCTGGGAAGATAAACAGTTTTTCACTAAGAAAGCGCTATAAAGATACGAGAAACTTGCGCTACCTTGGTAGGGTAACGCAAGCATTTTTCAGAGACTAGCTATTGATAACCACAGTTAACGCTCGAGAATCACAAACTCCATGTTGTGTTTGTTTTTCTCGTCAGCTTGATAGCTCTCGTTGAAGCTCTGCTTCCAACCTTCACCCCAGTCAGGAAATTGTGTATCTCCATCGACGGCGAAATCGATGTAAGTCAGATACAACTTGTCCGCTTTAGGTAAGCAGCTCTCATAAATAGAGCCGCCACCAATGATCATCACCTCTTCAACATCACTGAGTAGCTCTAGAGCCTGTTCAATAGAAGTTACCGTGGTCACTCCTTCAATTTGCAAGTTCGCATCACGGCTGATCACAATGTTTAATCGACCCGGCAAAGGGCGTCCAATAGAATCGTAGGTCTTACGTCCCATCACGACTGGTTTACCCATAGTCGAGCGTTTAAACCATGCAAAATCCGCAGGTAAATGCCAAGGCATCTGATTGTCTTTACCAATTATACGGTTGTTTGCCATTGCCGCTATCATGCTGATGATCATAAATCGAAAGTCCTGTCCCTAAAAAGAAAATTAACGCTAAACGATAGGTCTACGGCGATAGAATAACAGCCCTGGCACAGCTAAGCCAACCGCCAACCCTGCGATAATGAACATCGATTTTAAAAAGTTCTCCATCAACATTGCCAACAACTCAGGCGTGTAGCCTGCCCTGTTAATCTCCACCATCGCAATCATCGCCTTGAAGGCGAACACACCTGGCACCATAGGAATTAGAGCTGCAACCGTAAACACCTTCGGATGTGCTAACAGTTTATGTGACCAATGAACCCCTATCATACCAACCACGGTTGCGGCGAAGAACGTCGCCCATTCGATTGGAATACCAAAGTGCATCATCAGATACCGGCTACCATGACCGATAGAACCACCGAGTGCACAATAAATTAACGCACGTTGCGGAACGTTAAACACCAATGCAAACCCAACCGCAGGAATAGCGGCGAAAAACATATCGTTGAGCAGACCTAAAAACAGTTCGAAAATACTCATTAGCTTGCCCACCCCCAAACATCTGATAGACTCATCGCCGCGACAATGCCCAAGCTCGTCGCCAGAGTTAATAAGCTGGCCATGGTAAAGCGCGCTAACCCCATATTAATATGGCCTTTAAGCATATCAGCGACGGAGTTAATCAGAGGAAAACCAGGTACTAACATTAATACAGATGAAGCCATCACGATCGTGGGTTGGCCGCCAATATTGTAAAGTACGGCTTGAGCTGAAATGGTCGTGGTAACGAATGCTGTGATAGCAAAGTTTAATAGCGGATTGAAATGGCGGTGCCCAATCTCTTGCCTGACGATCATACCGCAAGCTGAAGCAATAAAAGTCATCATGAAGACTTGCCAGTCTCCGCCCGCAAGGTGGCTAAAAGAGGCGCACGACAACCCTATCATCACAACCACTAACCAACGGTTGTAGCGCTCGGGGCTGATGTTTTGAATCTTTTTATACGCCAAATCATAATCGAGAATTCCCTTCTCCATCATGATGCAAATGCGTTGAATGTCGGTGATAACCTGCATGTTAATGCCACGATCAGCACAACTTCGAGTAGTGGTAATACAGTGATCATCCATTACGGTAGTTACAACAAGCGCATTGGCTGACAGTGCGACTTCAACCTCATTCACCCCACAAGCAATACCGATGCGACGCATGATATCGCCGACCAGTGTGCTCTCTGCCCCGTGCGCCAATAACATTTGTCCTGATTGAGCGACGAGTCTTGAGATCGCTCTTTGCTTTGATGCCATGATTTCCTTCCCATAGGCGTTAATTATCTAAAGATAAATTTTGCATAAAAAACAGTAAGACGTCATGATTTAGATACAAAAAAACCGCAATTTTCATTGCGGTTTAATAAAACTATCAGTGTACTTGTAAGAAGCGACCGATGCGTTATGAGAAACTAAGAGGATTAGTCACGAACATAGATAACATGGCCGTCATCCTCTTCGTCATCCCAATCATCCCAATCGTCGTCATCTTCAGTAACGACATTCTTACCGCTCATCGCATCTTTATGGTAGTCATCCCACATAAAGTCTACTTTTTCTTCTTCTTCAACTTCTACAACTTCACGAGGTAGGTTTTCCATAAACTCACCTAGTTTGAAGCAAAGATCTTTGGTGCCGATTTTATTCACAGCAGAGATCTTGAAGTACTCGCCTTCCCAGCCCAAAGCATCGATGATTTCTTGAATCTTTTCGTCTGCTTCGTCTTCTGGCATTAGGTCAACTTTATTGAACACTAACCAGCGAGGTTTTTGTGAAACTTTTTCACTGTATTGCTCAAGCTCATCGATGATCGTTAGTGCATTCTGAATAGGATCAGATTGATCGATCGGCATAATGTCGATCATATGCAGAAGAACACGACAACGCTCAAGGTGCTTAAGGAATCGGATACCAAGGCCAGCGCCATCAGCTGCGCCTTCGATTAGTCCTGGGATATCGGCAACAACGAAGCTCTTTTCAGGGACAACACTTACCACACCCAAGCTTGGGATCAAAGTAGTGAACGGGTAATCAGCCACTTTTGGTTTCGCAGCAGATACTGAACGAATAAAAGTAGATTTACCTGCGTTTGGTAGGCCAAGCATACCCACGTCAGCTAATAGAAGAAGCTCTAAACGCAGTTCACGAACTTCGCCTTTAGTACCCATTGTCTTTTGACGAGGAGCGCGGTTAACAGACGATTTAAAACGCGTGTTACCAAGACCGTGCCAACCACCTTTACCAACCATTACTTTCTTGCCGTGTTCAGCAACTTCAGCAACGATTTCGTTGGTGTGGATATCAACTGCACGCGTACCAACTGGTACTTTCAGCGTAATGTCTTTACCACGTTTACCAGTACAGTTACCGCCGCGACCATTCTCGCCACGCTCTGCATTGTAAAAACGTTGGAAACGGTAATCGATCAGTGTGTTTAAGTTCTCATCCGCTTGGATGTAAACATCACCGCCGTCACCACCGTCGCCGCCATCAGGACCACCTTTAGCGACGAATTTTTCGCGCCAAAAGCTAACTGTACCATTACCGCCATCACCGGCTTCTATTTTTACTACCGCTTCATCAACGAATTTCATTTTTTAACTCCGCACTTACGTTGCGTTACCACTCATCAAGGAGTGATATAAATTCTAGCAGATCCGTGTTTAGATCGATCACCTAAGATCTAGGCCGACCTGCAACCAAGGAACAAATAAGGAGAGGTTCTTTGCTTCTTATTTCTTAAAAACAAACGGCTTCTTAAAAACTAATCTGTTTATCAAAAAATAAAACGGCTTCTCAAAACCAAAACAAGAGCGTCTGCTTTTTTATTCTTGCTATAAATAAAAAACCCTGCCGAATCGGCAGGGCTTTTGAATTCAGCTTGAAAGCTAATAAAATAATCTAGTTAAAGATTAAATTACTCAGCTTCGATGCTTACAAACTTACGGTTTTTAGGACCTTTAACAGCAAATTTCACTTTACCTTCAGTAAGAGCGAAAAGAGTGTGGTCTTTACCGATGCCAACGTTTGTGCCAGCGTGGAACTTAGTACCACGTTGACGAACGATGATGTTACCTGCAAGAACAGATTCACCACCAAAACGCTTAACACCAAGACGTTTGCTTTCTGAATCGCGGCCGTTATTAGTAGAACCGCCAGCTTTTTTATGTGCCATTGTTAAACTCTCCTAATACTTAAGCGTTAATGCCAGTGATTTTCACTTCAGTGAACCACTGACGGTGACCAGCTTGCTTACGCGAGTGCTTACGACGACGGAACTTAACGATTTTTACTTTATCGCCACGACCGTGTTGTACTACTTCTGCAGTAACCTTGCCACCTTCAACAAGAGGTGCACCAACAGCGATTTCTTCGCCGTTAGCAACAAGAAGAACTTTATCAAATTCAACAGTTGCACCAGTTTCAACGTCTAATTTCTCTAAACGAAGTGTTTGACCTTCGCTTACTCGGTGTTGTTTGCCACCAGATTGGAAAACAGCGTACATATTTTACTCCGCTTTTTCCGCACAGCCTATGGTTGTTAATTGTACAACTCGGGTGTGCGCTAAACTAATCAATAGGGCGCAGATTCTACGGGAATCATGGCGCTATGACAAGCCATATTTTTAAAAAATTGGCGAAAACCTGTTCGCCAAAGAAAAGTGCGGCAATCATGCCCTTTAGCGATGTATTAATCAACGTTTTTTAGTGTATTATTCAACAATTAAATACAACGTATAAGCCTTACAGGGTCTAACTTCAGCCGGATGAACAATGGATTTTAAAGCTATCCAAACGCTTACTGCCAATGATATGGCAAAAGTGAATGAAACAATTCAAGCCCAACTTAATTCTGACGTAAGTTTAATCAACCAGCTTGGTTTTTATATCGTTAGCGGTGGTGGCAAACGCCTACGCCCTTTGCTTGCTCTTTTATCTGCTCGCGCACTTGGTTATCAAGGTGAAGCTCATATCACCTCTGCAGCCTTTATCGAGTTTATTCACACCGCAACCCTGCTTCACGACGATGTTGTCGATGAATCAGACATGAGACGCGGTAAAGCGACGGCCAATGCCGCTTTTGGTAATGCCGCTAGCGTTTTGGTGGGTGACTTTATCTACACACGCTCATTCCAAATGATGACAACGCTAGGATCTTTAAAGATCCTCGAGCTAATGAGTGAAGCGGTAAACGTGATTGCCGAGGGTGAAGTTCAACAATTAATGAACTGCAATAACCCAGACACCACAGAAGAAAGCTACATGCAGGTGATCTACTCTAAGACTGCTCGTTTGTTCGAAGCTGCGACCCAAATCGGTGCGATTCTTACTGAGTCATCACCAGAGATCGAAACAGCAATGCAGAACTATGGTAAATACCTAGGCACCGCTTTCCAACTGATTGACGATGTGATGGATTACACTGCAGATGGTAAAGAGATGGGTAAAAACGTTGGTGACGATCTAGCCGAAGGCAAACCAACACTGCCTCTACTTTACGCAATGCATAATGGCTCTCCTGAACAAGCAAGCATGATTCGTGAAGCGATTGAGAAAGCGAACGGCATGGAACGTCTTGACGATATTATGGCTGTAATGAAAGAGACAGGCTCTTTAGAGTACACAACAAATAAAGCCTACGAAGAGGCCGATAAAGCCATCGCTGAGCTTTCTGTACTTCCTGACTCAGAATATAAGCAAGCGCTAACCACGCTCGCACACTTAGCTGTTAAACGCAGTAAGTAAGCAGGTTAATAGACAACTCGCTTCTAGCTTCTATATAAATAACAAAAAGAGCCTCAGGGCTCTTTTTTTTGGTTTTCAACAAATATTTGTAGGTGAGCCAAATTCAATATCGACTGGCTTCTAATGATAACGGCAGTTGTGCTTCAATCTCTTCAAGCTCTTCCATTGGCACCGCGTACTGCTCATGCCCGTTGTAAGTCTCTACTAGCGCGTACTGCTCTTGCTCATCAATTACCAATACTTTTCCTAAGTGCCCCAAATATTCGACATTCATACCCTTCTGAACAGTAGCCATAACATTTACCTTCACATTAATTTTAAAACTAAATACGAGTAGCTTGAACTTCAGGATCAAAAAAGCCGATCATAATGACCGGCCCTTATTAATTAGCTTAAGTCTGAGTTAAATAGCGTTTCGCTTATTTAGCGAATTCAACACCAATCTCGATGTCACCATTTAGCGTTTCAAGCATGCTATCTAAAGCGTTACGTTCGAAGTCACTTAGCTCACCGTAGCTAAGGATCGCTTCAGCGCCCTCTTTGCCTAGTTTAACTGGCTGTGCGAAGAATGGAGCGTGCTCGCCTTCACCTTCAACGTATGCACATTCAATCACGTTTTCTTCACCTTGAAGTGCTTTAACTAATGCAAGACCGAAACGACAAGCCGCTTGACCCATAGACAGTGTCGCACTGCCGCCGCCAGCTTTAGCTTCTACTACTTCAGTACCTGCATTTTGGATGCGAGTCGTTAGCGCTGCAATTTCTTCATCAGTGAACTCTACGCCTTCAACTTGAGAAAGTAGAGGAAGAATCGTTACGCCTGAGTGACCACCGATAACAGGAACACGGATGTCGCCTGGATCTTTGTCTTTTAGTTCAGCAACGAACGTTTCAGAACGAATCACATCAAGAGTCGTAATACCGAATAGACGACGCTTGTCGTAAACGCCCGCTTTCTTCAGTACTTCAGCCGCGATTGGCACTGTTGTGTTTACTGGGTTAGTAATGATACCAACACAAGCAGTCGGACAAGTAACTGCGATTTTCTCTGCAAGAGACTTAACAATGCCAGCGTTCACATTGAAAAGATCCGCACGATCCATACCAGGCTTACGAGCAACACCCGCTGAAATAAGTACAACATCCGCACCTTCTAGTGCTGGTGTTGGATCTTCACCCGCGTAACCTTTGATCGAAACAGGCGTTGGGATATGGCTAAGATCGGCAGCAACACCCGGTGTTACCGGAGCGATGTCGTAAAGTGCAAGATCTGAACCAGCAGGTAGGCGGTTCTTAAGTAGTAGGGCTAGGGCTTGACCGATGCCACCAGCGGCACCAATAACAGCTACTTTCATTGTTATTCTCCTTGAGAGCTTTCTCTTATAGATTCTTTGTAGGGTAATTCTTGAGCTAAATCTAAGTTAAAAAACTATATTAATCACAAAGTGATTACAATCAATTAACGCTAGCTTTGCGACTTCGCGCAAGTCAATAAAACCGTGCTACACAGCAAGTTCGCATTATGGCGATAATCGACTGAAATAACAAAATAAGTCGTCGCAAATAACACATTATTCCATTAAATATTTACAGTGATATGACTAACAAATTACAGGGATGTTTTGGCTAAAATTGAATATGTATGCGAGAATATGCAAACATCTTTGTTAATGAATAAGAATGACATATGCGCAATACAGAAAAGCAAGACAACTTAGTTCGTGCATTTAAAGCCTTACTAAAAGAAGAACGTTTTGGCTCACAAGGCGAAATTGTTGATGCTCTAAAACACGAAGGTTTTGAAAGCATCAACCAGTCTAAAGTCTCGCGTATGTTAACCAAGTTTGGTGCCGTTCGAACTCGTAACGCAAAAATGGAGATGGTTTACTGTCTTCCTGCTGAGCTAGGTGTTCCGACCGTTTCTAGCTCTTTACGAGAATTAGTACTAGATATTGACCACAACAATGCATTGGTGGTGATACACACAGGTCCTGGCGCGGCGCAGCTGATTGCTCGTTTATTAGACTCACTAGGTAAGTCGGAAGGTATACTGGGCGTAGTCGCAGGTGATGACACTATCTTCATTACTCCAACGTTATCGGTTACCACTAAGCAACTGTTTGATTCAGTGTGCGAACTGTTTGAATACGCTGGATAATTGATCTCTGTTTCATAACTATCAGCCTTATTAATGGATCACGAGCATCTATTCGCTTCGTGATCCAAATCACATCCTAGAATATCCATACCTCCCTTCCAAAATCACACTAAACTATTGATTTTAAAAAACTCAGTAGTAAATCAAACACGAGATCCAGACATCATTTGTTAGATTTTTCAGCTATATCTTTTAACATTCGAGTAATTTTCTGCCAATTTTTGATATTATTCAGCCACTTTTTCATCACATGGATTGAAAAAGGTGCCGTTTCCAAATAGGAAACTCCTGAAGCAACTACACTTGTTTCAGGGTTAATAATGAATAAAGGAAGGGAAATTCATGGCATTTACCAAACTTATTAAAGTTGGTGCTATTGCAGCTGCTGTAATGGGCGCTGGCGCTGTTAACGCTCAAGAGTTCATCACGATTGGTACTGGTTCAGTTACGGGTGTTTACTACCCAACTGGTGGTGCGATTTGTAAGCTAGTGAACAAGGGCCGCAAAGACCACAACATTCGTTGTTCTGTAGAGTCTACTGGTGGTTCAATCTACAACGTTAACACCATCCGTGCTGGTGAACTAGATTTCGGTGTTGTTCAATCGGACTGGCAATACCACGGCTACAACGGTACAAGTAAGTTCAAAGATCAGGGCGAATACAAGAAACTTCGCGCGATGTTCTCTCTACATACAGAACCGTTCAACATCATCGCTCGTACTGATGCTGGCATCAACAATGTGTCTGACCTAGCAGGTAAGCGTGTAAACATTGGTAACCCAGGTTCTGGTGACCGTGCAACGATGGGTGTTGTAATGGACGCTATGGGCTGGACTAACGACAGCTTCAAGCTTGCTTCTGAACTTAAAGGTTCTGAGCGTTCACAAGCACTTTGTGATAACAAAATTGATGCATTCATCTACATGGTTGGTCACCCGAACGGATCAATCAAAGAAGCAACAACGTCTTGTGATGCAAAACTGGTTTCAGCAACAGGTCCACAGATCGACAAGATCGTAGCTGAAAACCCATACTACGCTTACAGCACAGTTCCTGCTGGTATGTACCGTGGTACTGACGCTGACGTAAACAGCTTCGGTGTTGCAGCTACTATGGTAACAACTTCAGACGTTTCTGAAGAAGTTGCATACAACGTTGCTAAGGCAGTGTTTGAAAACTTTGACACTTTCAAACGCCTACACCCAGCATTTGCTAACCTGAAAAAAGAAGACATGGTTAAAGCGGGTATCTCTATCCCTCTTCACCCAGGCGCAGCAAAATACTACAAAGAAGTGGGCCTTCTAAAGTAACTCTACTTTAAGCCTACTACACCAATAAGGAGGCTAGCCCTCCTTATTGGCTTTTCACGTTTTATAAAAATAATTTAAGTGAAAAGAACAGCCCTTTAAGTTTCTCCAATTTGGAGGACTTACCTTCGTATCAAGCCTAAGACAAAGACGAACAAAAAACGCATTTCCCTATCCATTCACTACACTAGATAGGAAATAAATAACGTTTGGTTGTTCGTAAGAAAAGGCAGACCATCAATAATAAGGATAAAGTACATGACGCAGACAACATCACCGTCTCCAGATGTGCAAGAAATGGTGGCACAATCAGATACTGGTGCGCGTAGCCCTCGTGGTATCCAAGGCCGTATTTTATGGTTTGTGCCTCTATGTTGGTCACTGTTCCAACTTTGGTATGCATCTCCGCTGCCGTTCATTTTTAACTTCGCAATTTTAAACGACACTGAAGCTCGAGCAATTCACCTTACGTTTGCTATTTTCCTAGCCTTTACCGCTTATCCAGCCATGAAGAATTCGCCTAGGGATCGCATCCCCGCAGTCGATTGGATATTAGCGCTTGTAGGTAGCTTTTCAGCTTCTTATATCTATATTTTCTATACTGAACTCGCTGAGCGATCGGGCGCACCAACAACATTCGATATTGTTGCGGCTGTATTCGGTATGGTTTTACTGCTTGAAGCAACACGACGCGCTTTGGGTCCACCTCTTATGGTTGTGGCAGCAGTATTCCTACTTTATACCTTTGGCGGCCCTCACATGCCGGACGTTATTGCCCACAAAGGTGCGAGCCTGAACAAGGCAATGTCGCATCTGTGGCTAACAACTGAAGGTGTATTCGGTGTGGCACTTGGCGTATCAACGTCATTCGTATTCTTGTTTGTACTGTTTGGTGCAATGCTAGAACGTGCTGGCGCCGGTGCTTACTTTATTAAAGTTGCATTCTCACTGCTTGGTCACATGAAAGGCGGCCCAGCGAAAGCAGCCGTTGTCGCATCAGGTCTGTCTGGTTTGGTATCAGGTTCATCTATCGCGAACGTGGTAACCACGGGTACCTTTACTATCCCGCTAATGAAGCGTGTTGGTTTCCCGGGCACTAAAGCAGGCGCAGTAGAAGTCGCGGCTTCAACCAATGGTCAATTAACACCACCTATCATGGGTGCAGCAGCCTTCTTGATGGTTGAGTATGTGGGCATTTCGTATGTAGAAGTAATCAAAGCCGCGCTACTGCCCGCTCTGATCTCTTACATCGCTCTGATTTACATTGTTCATCTAGAAGCATGTAAAGCAGGTATGACTGGCCTACCTCGTCGCCACACACCAACTATCGTACAAAGCTTACTGTCTTTCACGGGTACCATTTTAGGTCTGTGTGTTATCAGTGCCGCAGTTTACTACGGTGTCGGTTGGACGAAAGATGTCTTTGGCGATGCTGCAACACCAATCGTAACGGTGGCTCTATTAGTCGCTTATGTCGCTCTGGTTCGCGTATCTGCAAAATACGCAGCTGAAGGCGGCATGGAAATCGATGCTGATCTAAAAGAAGTTCCGGATCCGGGGCCAACGATTAAATCTGGTTTGCACTTCCTACTGCCTATCGTAGTACTTGTTTGGTGTTTAACAGTTGAACGTTTCTCTCCAGGTCTGTCGGCATTCTGGGCGACCGTGTTCATGATCTTCATTCTGATCACTCAGCGTCCGTTAATGACTCTGATGAACAAATCAGACGATCTTGCAGAGCAAACTAAAGCTGGCTTCGTTGATCTCGCAGAGAGCTTGGTTTCAGGCGCACGTAACATGATTGGTATCGGTGTCGCGACAGCGGCTGCAGGTACGGTTGTAGGCGTGGTGACTCTAACGGGTATCGGTCTAGTAATGACGGACTTCGTTGAGTTTATCTCAGGCGGTAGCATCATTCTTATGTTGCTATTCACTGCAGTAATCAGCTTGATCTTAGGTATGGGCTTGCCAACAACGGCGAACTACATCGTTGTATCAACGCTGATGGCTCCGGTAATCGTGACCCTAGGCGCAGCGCACGGCTTGATCATTCCACTGATTGCGGTTCACTTATTTGTGTTCTACTTCGGTATTCTTGCGGATGATACACCTCCGGTAGGTCTCGCGGCGTTTGCAGCAGCGGCAATTGCGAAATCAGATCCGATTCGTACTGGTATCCAAGGCTTCACCTATGATATCCGTACCGCAATTCTACCTTTCATGTTCATCTTCAATACTCAACTACTACTGATGGGCATTGATTCTTGGTGGCACTTAGCACTAACGATTTTCTCATCTGTGACTGCGGTACTTATCTTCGCAGCTGCAACACAAGGTTGGTGGTTCACGAAGAACAAGTGGTGGGAAACGGTGCTGCTTATTGCATTAACCTTCACTTTCTTCCGCCCTGGCTTCTGGTGGGACATGATTTACCCAGAGAAAGTTCTTTCACCTGGAGTTGAGATTGCTCAAATCACGGAAAAGCTGGATGTGGGACAATCACTTGAACTTAGAGTGGGTGGCGAAAACTTAGAAGGTGACTATTCTGAAAAGACAGTTCGCCTGCCGTTTGAAGATTCTGCGACCTCAAGTGAAGATCGTATTGCCTCTATGGGTCTAATGCTGACTGAATCAGAAGGCAAGATGATTGTTGATATGGTTGAGTTCGGTAGCCCAGCAGAAGCGGCTGGTATTGATTTCGATTGGGAAATCAAATCCGTTATCCAAGATGCAGATCGACCAATGAAAGAGTGGGTATTCTTACCAGCTCTGATCATTTTGATTGGTTTAGCGATGAACCAAAGAAGACGTGCTCGTAAGGATGAGATTAGCGCGTAATGGATAAGGCTGAGTAGTGCTTAGCGCTATTTGGCTTTATTACATGGAAAGGATAATTACAGTGCTAAGTGAAAGCTTAGCGCTGATTAAAAAGAGACGAATACATGTATAAACAAATCCTTGTTCCTGTTGATCTTAATGACAAAGGCTTTTCTGATAAGGCAGTCGAACTGGCGGTATGGCACGCAAAACACAGCAATGCTGAAATCCACATTCTGAACGTACTACCAGGCATTCACATGTCGATGGTGGCGTCTTACTTCCCGAAAGATGCAGCGAACCAAATGAAGCTTGATGTTAAAAATCAGCTCAAAGAGTTTGCCGACAAACACATCGACGATGAAGTGGTTTACAAAGTTCATGTTGCTGAGGGTAAAACCTACGCGACGATTCTTGATTACGCAGAAAAGCTTGGCGCCGACCTTATCGTGATGCCTAGCCATAAGCGTTCAAAAATCGACAAAGTGGTACTTGGCTCGGTTGCAAGCAAAGTAGTACAGAACTCACCAATCAATGTATTGGTGGTTAAACCGCAAGGTTAAGTCATTTAATCGACACACAATCTAAAAAGGTTGGCCTACAGGCCAACCTTTTTTGTTTTGCGTTCGCACCATTTAATTCTTTAATCAACTCACTAAGTTCTGCGGATTACCCTCAACAAACCCATCAATATTATCGATTAAGATATCAGACAGTTTTTGAATCGAGCTGTCGCTGCCCCACGCCACATGTGGAGTGAGTAATAAGTTCGGTAAGTGACTGTTAGCCAATAGTGGATTCGACTTGTCCGCAGGCTCTTGTGTAAACACATCCATACCCGCACCTGCAATCTCATGTTTTTTCAAAGCCTCAACCAAAGCTTGTTCATCGACAAGCCCTCCACGCCCCGCATTGATCAGCACCGCGCTTGGTTTCATCATTGCTAGCTCTGGCTCTGAAATCAAATTGCGAGTTGCTTCGGTTAACGGACAATGTAAGCTGATCGCATCGGCTTGCTTCAATACCGTATCAAAAGGCAGATACCCTTCTCGACAAGAATCAGCCCCTTTACGTTCTGCGAAGATCACTTTCATTCCAATCGCTTTAGCCAGTGCGGCAGTTGCTTGTCCTAAGCTGCCACTGCCCATTAAGCCCAATGTACTGCCTGCGATATCTTGAATCGGATGGGTAAAGAAACAGAACTGTTTATCCTTTTGCCACTCACCAGCTTCAATATCTTGATGGTAACCAACGAGATTACGCTTTAACGCAAATAGCATCGCGATTACATGTTCGGGCACCGATTGAGTCGCATAACCTTGAATATTAGCCACTGCTATGTTTTTCTCATTGCAGTAATCAACATCAACGTTATTCACACCCGTCGCAGAAACCGCTATTAACTTAAGTTGTTGTGCTTGAGATAAATTGTCTGCGTTGAGCACAACCTTATTGGTGATAATCACGTCTGCGTCCAGGACTCGCTCTGCAACTAGATCGGGAGCTGTAAAATCATACTCCAACCACTCATGTTCAAAGCTGAGCGGTTTTAAATGGATTTGAGATGGGATGGTGGCTCTGTCGAGAAAGACCACTTTCAACTTCGGCATTGTACGTCCTTGAGTTTATGTCAATTGAGTCATTCTAAGCTTTTAGCTTACTGTAGTCTGGAAGCTCTGGCGCAATTTCAAAGTGCTGTTCAATTTGCGGTCGTGCTTGAGGATAAAAGTCACAAGGGACAAAGGCTTTGAATAATTGATTGGTGCTCGGATGATAAAAACTCAATTCACAAGCGTGCAAAGCTAACCTATCGCTATAATTAAACGCATCTGACGTTGCGTAAAACTCGTCGCCTACAATTGGATTCCCTAGCGCCATGCAGTGCACGCGTAACTGATGGGAACGACCCGTAATAGGAAGTAACTTCAACAGTGTGGTTTGAGGCTCTTGTTGTTCGACGATATAACGAGTCTGAGAGGGTTTTCCATCCTCGAAGCACACTTTTTGTCTCGGTCGATTTGGCCAATCACAAATGAGTGGCAGATCAATCAAACCTTCTGCTTTTTCCAATCGGCCCCATACTCGCGCGTAATAGAGTTTGTGTGTCAGTCGATATTGAAACTGCTTCTTCAAATGACGCTCAGCTTGTTTGTGTTTAGCGAGCAGCATCAAGCCCGATGTCGACATGTCTAATCGATGCACGACTTGAATCTCTGGAAATTCGACAACCAAGCGACTCCACATACTGTCGTAATGCTCAGGTAACCTACCCGGAACAGAAAGCAGGCCTGCAGGCTTGTTCACCACAAGAATATCGTCATCTTGATAAACAATATCAATCCACGGTTCACGTGGTGGTGTGTACTGTTCTAACGCCATTGAAGCCTCTTAATTGCTAGTGAACAAATAATTCACGGTTGATTCGTTTATAAATAAATACAATTTTCAATATTTTCGTACATAAAAGTTGACGGCTTTACAAAACATGGTATTGATAGGGTAACAGATAATAAGAAGTCAGCATCAAAGGAAAAACGATGGACAGTACGGTTAAAACCACCAACACAAAAACACCAACCTCAGCTCCCCTATCAAGTTTAATTAAGTCTCTTGGCCCAGGCATTATGATGGCCGCAGCGGCTGTAGGTGGTTCTCACTTAGTCGCCTCAACCAAGGCGGGTGCGATTTATGGTTGGCAGCTTGCCGCTCTCATTATCCTCGTTAACGTATTTAAATATCCATTCTTCAGAGCCGGCATCCAATACACGCTAGGAACGGGTCAAAGCTTGGTGGAAGGTTACTCTAACCTAGGCCGCCCATACCTTGTGATCTTTTCGATCTTGAGTGCCATATCTGCGGTCGTGAATACCGCTGCCCTGCTATTATTCAGTGCAAGCCTACTCAGTTACTTTGTTCCTTTCGATTTAGCCACTAGCACCTTGTGCATGATCGTTTTAGCGACCTGTTTGATCATTCTGTTTGCTGGCCATTATCGTGCTCTAGATACACTATCTAAAGCGATCATGGCGATCTTAACCATCACAACCTTAGCTGCAGTCGCCATTACTATCGGCTCTCCAGTCGAACCTGATGCTGCTTTTGTTCCACCGTCGCCTTGGTCATTGGCTGCTATTGGTTTTATCGTGGTGACCATGGGTTGGATGCCTGCGCCTATCGAAATATCAAGCATCACCTCTATGTGGCTAAAAAGCCAAAAAGAGAAGCAGGAAGTGACCGCACAATCAGCGCTGTTCGACTTTAACGTTGGCTACATTGGTACGGCGCTGCTTGCTTTAGTATTCGTTGCGTTAGGCGCGCTAGTACTTCACGGTTCGGGAGTTGAACTGTCTCGCTCCGGTGTTGGCTTTACTCATCAATTGGTCGGCATCTACGCTTCGACAATTGGTGAATGGTCTCGCCCGTTAATCGCTCTTATCGCTTTCTTCTGTATCTTTGGTAGCACCATTACCGTTATCGATGGCTACTCACGCGTGCTTGCTGAATCACAACGTCTATTATTCAAAAAAGATTCAAGCCCAAGAATGCTGCAAGGCTGGATAATCATTGTCTCTATCGCGGCACTCGCGATTGTGATGTTCTTTAGCGCAGCACTGATGCCTATGCTCGATTTCGCAATGGTACTCGCGTTTGCAACAACGCCATTCTTCGCTCTGCTTAATTTCATCTTGGTCAACAAAGCTAAGCTTCCAGAAGCGCTAGCCATTGGCAGCAAACTAAAATGGTTGTCTGTAGCAGGTCTTGTTTACCTATTTGGTTTCCTAGCGGTATTTGTTTGGTGGAAGTGGTTAATGTAACCAGCTACTTGAATTGTTAATTAAGCTACAGATACAAATAAGGCCTTCATAATGAAGGCCTTATTTCGTTGAAGCATTTCGCTAATTCAAAACTAGTTGTGAGAAACCACAATCAAGCGTAATGAATCTAGCTGAACCTGAGCTTTGCTGATGTAACCGGTCAGTTCATTGATTTGAGCTTCGATTACCTCTAGCTCTTCATCACGAATATTAGGATTCACGGCTTTAAGCGCTTGTAGACGCTCTAATTCACCGTTCAGGTTAGTCTGCATATCTCGTTGAGCTTGTTCACGCACTTCTTCCACTTTAGGAAGTACGTGCGTCTCACCCGCTTCGATTAGCTTGTGAATTTCACCTTGTACCGAGTTAACTAGCTTGCTCGCTAGGTGACGGTTTACAGGGCTTAATTGACGGTTAAAGCTGTCGAACTCAACCTGAGCTGATAAGTCATTACCACGGCCATCCATCATCAAACGAATTGGCGTCTTAGGCAAGAACTGGCTGATACCGCTGCGTTTCGGCGCTTGCGCATCCACAAGGTAAACCAGCTCAAGCAGGATAGTACCCACTGGCAGCGCTTTGTTTTTCAGTAGTGATACCGCTGATGCACCAACACCTTCACTCAGTAGCAGATCGATACCGCCCTGAATCATTGGGTGTTCCCAGCTAATGAAGTTCATGTCTTCACGAGAAAGCGCAGTATCACGATCAAACGTGATGGTTGCGCCTTCGTATGGTAAGCCTGGGTAGCTTGGCACCATCATGTGCTCAGACGGCGTTACAACCAGAGCATTCTCACCCTTGTCGTCTTGGTTCAAGCCAATCGTATCGAACAGGCTTAGTGCAAACGTTACTAGGTTAGTGTCGCCGTCAGTCGAGGCAATCTTCTCTGCAATTTCATGCGCTTTGTCGCCGCCGTTTGAGTGCATTTCTAATAAGCGATCACGACCTTTTTCTAGATCTGATTTCAGGCTTTGATTTAGCTTGGCAGACTCTTCAATCACTTCATCAAGTTGCTCAGTGTTACCAGAAGCCAGCATCTCGATAAGAACATCTGAGTACTTATCGTAAACCGTGCGACCCGTTGGACAAGTTTCCGCAAATGCATTCAGACCTTCATCGAACCAACGCGCAAGGATCGCCTGTGATGTGCCTTTTAGGTAAGGAACATGAATGTCGATATCACGCAGCTGACCGATACGGTCCAAACGGCCAATACGTTGCTCAAGCAAGTCTGGGTTGAATGGAAGATCGAACATCACAAGTTGGTTAGCGAACTGGAAGTTACGACCTTCAGAGCCGATTTCACTACAGATAAGAACCTGAGCGCCGCCCTCTTCTTGAGCAAAGTAAGCCGCAGCTTTATCACGCTCTAGAATCGACATGCCTTCGTGGAATACGGTTGCACGCACACCTTCACGCTCACGCAGTGCTTGCTCTAATTGAAGAGCCGTACTTGCACGAGAGGCGATCACTAGGATTTTCTCGCTGCGCTTGTCTTGGATCTTTTCAATCAACCAGTTAACACGTGAGTCGAACTGCCACCAGCTTGAATCTTCACCTTCAAACTCTTGGAAGATCTCTTCTGGATACAGCATCTTCATTGCACGAGCTTCGGGAGCCATTTTGCCACCGATCATGCCAGATACACGCATTGAGGTTGTGTACTGCGTTGGAATCTCCATCGGCAGTAGGTTTACATTACGCTTAGGGAAGCCTTTGATTGCAGCACGTGTGTTTCTGAAAAGAACACGGCCAGTACCATGGCGATCCATAAGGTTATCAATCAATTCTTGGCGAGCTAACGCTTGCTCTTCTTCGCTGCTATCACCTTCGATAACGCGGAATAGAGGCTCAACATCTTGCTCAGAAAGCAGTTCCGTAATCTGGTTCTTCGCGCTGTTTTCAAGCTTCACACCTGAGAACAATGCAGTAACAGCATCAGCAACCGGTGCGTATTGGTCTTCTTCTTCAACGAATGCTTCGTAATCGTAGAAGCGATCAGGATCAAGCAGACGCAGACGTGCAAAGTGGCTCTCACGACCAAGCTGTTCAGGCGTTGCTGTTAGTAGTAGCACACCAGACGTATTTTCCGCTAAGCCTTCAACCACTTGGTATTCACGGCTTGGTTTGTCTTGGCTCCACTCAAGGTGGTGCGCTTCATCGACAACCAACAAGTCCCACTCGCCTTCAAGTGCTTGCTCGTAGCGCTTACGGCTCTTACGTAGGAAGTCCAAAGAACACAGAACGTACTGCTGGGTATCAAACGGGTTGTCTGATTCAGCAAACGCTTCAATACAACGCTCTTCATCGAAGATAGAAAAATGCAGGTTGAAACGGCGCATCATCTCTACTAACCATTGGTGTTGTAGAGTTTCAGGAACCACAATCAGAATGCGTTCAGCACGGCCAGACAGCACCTGTTGGTGGATGATCATGCCCGCTTCGATGGTTTTACCTAGGCCCACTTCATCAGCCAGTAAAACGCGCGGAGCGTGACGACGACCCACTTCATGAGCGATGTATAGCTGATGAGGGATCAAGCCAGCACGCATACCACACAAGCCACGCATCGGGCTCTTGTGTTGTTGGTACTGGTTGCTTAGCGCACGGTAACGCAACACAAAGTTATCCATACGGTCGATTTGACCTGCGTATAGCTTATCTTGTGGCTTGTTAAAGCGGATCTGGTTGCTTAAGAAGATTTCACGCAGAGTGACTTCTGTTTCTTGGGTATCTTCGCGAGTACCTAAGTAGGTTAGCAGCCCTTTGTCTTCGATAACTTCTTCGACAGACAGAGACCAACCTTCTTGGCATTCGATGACATCGCCTACATTAAACGTTACTCGGGTTACGGGAGCATCAGTACGTGCATAAACACGGTTTTCTTCTGACGCTGCAAACATTAGTGTCACTGTGCGAGCATCCATTGCTACAACGGTACCTAAACCTAAATCGCTCTCCGTATCGCTTATCCAGCGTTGCCCCAAAGCAAATGTCATGAATCGACTACCTCAATCTTATAGTTGGAATTTGGTCTTCTTAACTGCAGTTTTAAACAAGAACATTATCGCTCCTGAACTAAAAATATAGCCAAAAATGTCTAGTTTGCAGCCACTTTTTAAGTGCGCTCTCAATAATAAATATCTCGAGAAAATGGTGCAGAAAAAGGTCGCTAATCTTACTCGATGCTGTGATTTAGGTCACGCCTAAAGGAGATGATTTCATGCTTTTTTTCTGTTTTCGCCAGTGCAATCAAACTGTCAAAAATTCATGGTTAATCTATAGGTAGCAGATTGCTGCTCTCAAACGAATACACCATATTCACTCGTAACGATATGGTGCTGTTCCTCTAGATGAAGTTTAGGTGAGTAGTTGACTATCACCAGAATCAGATACTAATCTTTATATGAGCTTTATCTACGTTCAATGAATGCAAGGCAAGCCGCACGTCGGCAAGGAGATGCTATGGGCGAGACCAACCGGAAGCTATTTGTTTTAGACACCAATATCCTACTTCACGAACCCTTCGCTATATTTTCTTTCCAAGAGCACGATGTCGTTATCCCCATGACAGTGCTAGAAGAACTCGACAGAATCAAAGACAGTAAAAGAGACGTTGCTCGAGATGCGAGAATTGCGATTCGAACGCTCGAAGACCTGTTCAGGGAAGCCACACCAGACCAAATATCGGAAGGCATCCCTTTTTCTAAAGACATAAATGCATCTGGCAGTATTTCAATACTCGCTGACTACGAACTTCAAGAAAGCATCAAAGCCTTTGCCGATGACAAGGCGGGCGATAACCGAATCCTCAACGCTGTCCTCTATCTTCAAAATAAACGCGCACCACGCGAAGTGGTTCTCATCACCAAAGACATCAATATGCGTTTACGAGCAAAAGGCGCCGGTGTACGTTTTGTTGAAGACTATCAAACTGACCAACTGATTGATGATATCCAATACCTCACCAAAGGCTTCCAACAACTGGAAGGCTCATTTTGGGATGGTATCGATAATGTCGAGAGCAGAAGTTTAGGCGGAAAGACGCTGCACACCTTAGCAAGAGCGCCGTTCGAGCCAACCTTCCTCAACCAATATGTGATTGACGAAGAGAGTGATTTTGCCGCTCGAGTCGAGGAGATTGAGCCGGAAAGCATTACGCTAAGAGACCTCAGCCGCGAAAGGCTGATGAATCGCAGGGCATGGGACATCACACCAAAGAACGTTTATCAAGGCATGGCGATAGATGCGCTGCTCGACCCTGATATTGATCTTGTGATTCTCACTGGCGCCGCAGGTAGTGGTAAGACACTGCTTGCTATGGCTGCTGCACTTGAACAAACCATTGAGCGCAAACAGTTCGATAAGATCATCGTAACCCGCAACACCCCTGATATTGGTGAATCGATAGGTTTCCTTCCGGGTACAGAGGAAGAGAAAATGTTACCTTGGTTAGCCGCAGTGACCGATACACTGGAAGCGCTGCACAAGAACGACCACTGCACAGAGGGCTCGATGAAGTACATCTGTGACAAAGCCAATATCCAGTTCAAATCAATCAACTTCATGCGTGGCCGCTCGATTCAAAATGCCTTTGTGCTTTTGGATGAGTGTCAGAACCTCACCGCTTCACAGATAAAAACCATCATCACCCGTTGTGGTGAAGGTACTAAGATCGTCTGCTCAGGTAACTTAGCGCAGATAGATTCTTCTTACCTAACCCCTGTGACTTCAGGCTTAACCTACATGGTTGAGCGTTTTAAAAACTTCGAAGGCAGTGCCAACATCCACCTCAATGGTGTGGTGCGTAGCCGACTAGCTGAGTTTGCGGAAGAGAACATGTAGTGACTCTATACGCTCACTGAATCAGTAATCTAAAAACAAAAAGCGCCTCACATTGGAGGCGCTTTTCAATTTAATATTTTGAAGTAAGTCGGCAGAGGTTAGTCTGAATTACTCAGTACCACCAACGGTTAGCGAGTCTAGTTTCAATGTTGGTTGACCAACACCCACTGGCACACTTTGACCAGCCTTACCACACACACCCACACCACGGTCGATGCTTAGGTCGTTACCCACCATAGACACCTGCTGCATCGCTTCGATACCAGAACCGATTAGCGTCGCGCCTTTCACTGGGTGAGTGATCTTACCGTTTTCAATCATGTACGCTTCAGACGCTGAGAATACGAACTTACCTGATGTGATATCGACCTGACCGCCACCGAAGTTCGGTGCGTAGATACCTTTCTCAACCGTCGCGATGATCTCTTCCGGTGTGTGTTCGCCCGGTAGCATGTATGTATTCGTCATACGTGGCATTGGAAGATGCGCGTATGACTCACGACGACCATTACCTGTCGGTGCTACACCCATTAGACGAGCGTTCAGCTTATCTTGCATGTAACCTTTTAGGATGCCGTTTTCGATTAACGTATTGTACTGACCGTTAACACCTTCATCATCGACGTTCAATGAACCGCGTAGATCCGTTAATGTACCGTCATCGACAATCGTACATAGGCTTGAAGTTACTTGCTCACCAACTTTGCCAGAGAATACTGACGACTCTTTACGGTTGAAGTCGCCTTCTAAACCGTGGCCTACCGCTTCATGCAGCAGAACGCCCGGCCAACCAGAACCAAGAACCACAGGCATGGCACCAGCAGGCGCAGCCACTGCTTCAAGGTTAACTAATGCTTGGCGAATCGCTTCATCCGCAAATTGGTAAGCAACTTGAGTGCCTTTGTCATCACTTAAGAAGAAGTCGTAACCAAAACGGCCACCACCACCAGCGCTACCACGCTCACGACGATCACCCTTCTGTGCAAGTACGCTAATAGACAAGCGAACCAGCGGACGAATATCACCAGCGTAAGTGCCATCAGTCGCAGCAACCAGCATCTGCTCATGCACACCACTTAAACTCACCGATACTTCAGTCACCATCGGCTCTTTAGTGCGAATGTAAGCATCTAATGATTTTAGTAATTCTGTTTTCTGCTGTTTTTCCCAACTCGCAAGCGGGTTAACTGCATCATAGTAAGCTTGATTAGAGTTGCGTTTGAACGCTTGAACCTTGCCGTTTTGACCTTGTTTAGCAATACCACGAGCCGCAATTGCGCTCTGCTTAAGACCATCCAATTGGATTTGGTCAGAGTAAGCAAAACCAGTCTTTTCACCAGATACTGCACGAACGCCAACACCGCAATCGATATTGAAAGAGCCGTCTTTAATAATGCTGTCTTCTAGCACTAAAGATTCGTGCCAGCTTGACTGAAAGTAGATATCAGCATAATCAATTTGGCGGGTAGCAATACTCGCCAATGTATCTGCGATATTTTGCTCCGTAAGCCCTGTCGGGTTCAGTAGCGCTTCTTCAATTTGATTAATGCTCATAGATGGCTCTTGTTTGTAATTAAAATTGATTGGTAAATCGAGAGTGTTGCGCGATGGGCATATTTTGCCTAATGGACTCGCAACTGGATGTGTCTATCTCAACCACCATACTTTTAGGATCTTGGTCTAACTGTGCGACCACTCGTCCCCATGGATCAACCACCATTGAGTGTCCCCATGTTTCTCTTTGGCAAGGGTGTTTTCCGCCTTGACCTACCGCGACAATCCACGACTGTGTTTCAACCGCGCGGCATCTTAATAGTACTTCCCAGTGCGCTTGACCCGTTACCGCTGTAAAAGCCGCAGGCACCACAATGATTTGTGCCCCTTGCTTACGTAACTCTGAATACAAGTGTGGAAAGCGCACATCATAACAAATACTCAAACCTAAGCGACCAAAAGGCGTTTCCGCTGTCACAACTTGGTTGCCCGGAGTGAAAATATCCGACTCTCGATAGCACTTATGGGCGTCAGCGACATCCACATCAAACATGTGTAGCTTGTCGTAATGAGCAACGAGGCAACCAAAATCATCAATCACCAAGGTGGTGGTCGTCACTCCGTTAGTTGTGCTTATCGGCATACTGCCAATGACGATCCAAATTCTGTGAAGCTTTGCTAGCTCAGAGATTTTCTTTTGCAGTGGGCCATCATTAAAAGGCTCAGCACACTGGTGATAGTCGGCTTTACTGCCAAAAACTAACGCGTTTTCAGGGCAAACAACCCACTTAGCCCCCAACTCTTTGCACTTTGCAACTTCTTGAGCAAGGTACTCAAAGTTCAATTCAGGGCTGGGGCCAGATGTCATTTGAATCAACCCAACACAATCCATGTGTATCGCTCCTCCATTCATTATGATTCAGAAATCAGCATTTCACCGTATATTCGCTGACTCGGGCATAAGGTCTTTTCGGCTAATTTAAGGCCTATTCGGCTAATTTTCTCAGCTTCTCTGGCAGCTGAAACTCGCCAGAGCTACGAGAAAGTTCGCTCACCGTTGGTGAATCCAATGGTCCTTTCACCGAATAATTTACTTGGGTAAAGACTTCCACAACTGGCGAGATAACCGTGGTCACCGCCAATACGTACAGCGCCGTTTGAGGGGTTACCGCAAAGGCCGTTAATACGGGAATACCCGAGGTAATATCTGGGGTAAAGTTCACCTCAGCATCAACCTGACGCGTGTTGAGGTTAGCGATACCTTTGATTTTCATCTCACCTGCGACCGCATCCATGTTCAGATCATTGGTCAGGAAGATACCATTTTGAATCTCGCCCGTTCCGGTGATGCTGTTGAAGGCCATACCTTTATCAAACACATCTGAGAAATCGAGCTGCATCTTACGGATGATCGAATCTAGGCTAAACAGGCCAAGTAATCGAGCTGCGCCGCTCACATCCGAGATAATGCCTTTACCAAACTTGGTTTTAACGTTGCCATCAAGGGTATCCATTTTGATTCCCCAAGGCGAACCATCCCAATTTAGTTGACCTTCCAACGCGAATGGCGCTTTTTGAATCCCGGAAGTAATACCAAAGCGCTCCATGAGCTCGCTGTTGTTTTCACCTTCAACATCAACGGTTAACGATGAATGACTCTTGTCACCTTGCAGTTCCCACCAGCCACTCACATCCGCTTTGTTACCGCCGCTTCGCACCTGGATTTTGTTCCACTCGATACGATCTTCGTTCCTCGTCATTTCAACATCGACCTTACCCACCTTGTAGCCTTGCAGCCAAAAGTCGTTCAGCGTCAGGGTCAGGTTTGGCATCGCATCGTGGATCTCTCTATCCAATTTGGATATCAATGGCGCAGCTTGTTCTTTACGTTGCAGCAGTTGCTGATCTTGGTTGTTCTTATCACTCCACTCAGGAACAAACAGATGCAGACGATCCAGTGAAACTGTCAAATCATAAGGAGGCAGGTAGTTAATATCCCCTTCTAGCTCTTGGCTAGACACTTCCATTTGCCACGCCTGTTTGTTCTTACGAGCACTAAAATCGACGTCATTCCAAGAGATACCACCCAAGATCAGCTCTTTACTCTCAAAGGTAATACGGCTTGGCGCAGGTATGGTTGGCGTGTTCATTTGACTAAGTACAGCCGTTGAAGGCTTTACCGGTTCCATTACAACCGATAACCAATCATCGGCATTGAATTTGTCTGTACGAATCAGTGCGTGATGGCCCACCACCGGGCTAATTTTGTAGCCACCGCGACCAAGCACTAAGTTGGTCGCCGTTAACTCAGGCACGTCGCCTGTGATATCAATCTCAGCTTGGTACTTGGTGTTTGGCAATTGCAGGCGCGCGGTAATCGTCTCTTGGTTACCCGATGCCTGTAGCCTTGCAGAGCCACTTTCTAGTGATTTTTTCGCCAATGGATATGGGTAATCACTCGCCAAGTATTTTAGGTCTGACTGTAAGTCTAGTTGGTAGGTAAAGCCGATATCATTCAGCTGGATATCAATCTGGCTTTGCCATTGCGCATGACCTGATAAGCGGCTTAACCATTGCTCACCGATGTAAGGTTCTAGAGGCTTGACGTCCCAATCACCTAACACATCAATATCAACTGCATAGCCAGGACCATCATTAAGGCCCTTAAAATCAAGCGAGATACCTTGGTTAAGCAGATCCGCAGCGAGGCCATTTGCCGTCACTACGTCATTATCAAATTCAATTCGACCCGTGGTGTTCTCGAGCACCATTGGCGGCGCTTCAATCTCAACATGGTTGCCACTTAAGTCGGCGTAACCCCATGCTCTTGCTTCTTTTTCAGAATCAAACGGAATATTCAGCTGGAACTCAGAAGAGACATCACCACTCACTTGAAGTGCGGTTAAGGCTGCGCCTACCGAGCCCACCAGTGGCGAAGACGTCATGTAATCGCGTACTGCGTTGCCAGACGCCGTCGCTTTAGCTTCAATTTCAATATGGCCGCCTTCCCCTAAATAAGGAATGCGTCCTGTGATTCGATCTGCCGTCACATCCATCAGTTGAGCTGAGCGAGAATCCAGATGCATCGCATCATTTTCAAACAACAGATCAAGCTGAAGATCAGTAATCAGTGGCCACGCGGTATCAAAGCTGAATTTCGCATCTTCTAAGCCAACCCAAACCTGGAAAATACCATCGTGGTTAGTGTATGGGTATTGAGACAAATCACCATGCCACAACAGTTTTACGGTATCCGCTTTACCGGCTTGAATCGCAGTTGAAAGGTAGTCTGTTAGATCTTGCCCAAGAGCCAGTGTAGGTAAGTAGCGCCATGTTTCACCGACATTGTAAGCGTCCGCTTCGCCGTAGAAGGATAAAAACGGGCTCGCATCTTTTGGGAAGTCTAAGCGGAATGCGCCTAGTACTTGTAAATCGGGGGTGGCAGCTGTGATTTTGTCTGACCACAGCTTCCAGCCGTTTTCATCTTGCTGCCAAACAATATCAACCTGACCTTGTTTGATATTCAAAGGCGCTTGGAATACGTCACCATAAGGGAACACATCGTCAATAACATGCAGGCTAGCTTTCGCTTCCGAGGCCGAACCAAACACACTACCAGACACTTGGCTAAAGCCTGGGACTAGTTCCCACTGCTCGATAGCAAGATCAGAAAAACTGGCTGAATAACGTAAACTGTCAATTCCCGAACCCATGGAAACACGGATATCAGAAACAGAGCCGCCCGGCGCCAATACGTTAATCATTTTGGTTGATTGTTCAGAGTCAGGCAGCAGCTTAATCAACGGAGTAATAGTCGCAATATCCAGCTCAGAAATGTTGAGTTGCCATGGACCTTGATTCCACTTGAACGCTACGTCGAGTTCCGGCCAAGGTGTGTCATCCGTTCTAAGGTTTAGTGAGTGACCATTTACTTGCCAACCATCATCAGTCGGCGACAACTTAAAGACACCGGACTCAAGCATGAGGTCATGCTCGCCATCTTCGTTCCACGCCAGTTCTGAGGGTAAAACCTCAACATAAGCGCTCACTGGCTTGCTATTTCGCAGCGTAAGCCAGCTATTCAAGCTCACAGTACCCGTTTCAATGCCGGATTCCGCCTGCATATAATGCGTAAGCCATGGCTTAACAGAAATGCTGTCGGCACTGACATAAAACTCACCAGTCACATCAGTCAGTGACCCACCATCAATAAAGTTAGCACTCACTGACAGAGAGTTTAGATTGGCACCTTTGATACTCACCACACCTTCAGCAAGGTGATGTTTGTCTGAGTTTTGCCATTTTAAGGTTTCTATATCGAGCTGACGTTCTTCACCCGAAACAGAGTGATAAAGAATAGAAGAATCTTTTGCAGTTACATCGACGAGTGTTTTTAGCAGTAAATTATCGAGCTCTTGCATCGCTCGCTGGGAAGAGCCAGAATCTTTAGGCTCATCTTTGCCATTTTGCCCAGCAAACAGCTCAATTGAGCGGATATCAAGATACATTTGATTCATGACCAACTCGGCCACAACCGGGCGCATCTGTACGACCGATTGAATCAAGTCAAACTCGACTTCAACACGCTCGACAGAAAAGCTCACATCTTCCGCATTGGGAAGGCTGGCTTTAACGCCTTGCAGAGCAATAGAGGGGTGAGTGTTACGCCAAAAACCGCCCACGTCTTGAATCGAAAAATCAAAACCGGAGTGTTGGTTTACCCAAAGCTCAATTTCAGATTGATACTTGTTTAAATTGGGCAAGGCTACACGCAGTGTAGTAACGGCAATGGCTAGCGTTACTAAGAGAGTAACCACTAACCATAAACATGCACGTAGAATCAGAGTAACGCTTGAGCTCACAAAATTTCCATTACATCATAACAACATCAAACTGCTCTTGTATGTACAGAGGCTCAGCCTGGATTTTAACTTGCTTACCAATAAAGACTTCAAGCTCCGCAAGCGCATGAGATTCATCGCCCTCTAACGCCTCAGCTACGGCAGCTGCCGCATAGACCACAAATTTATCGGCGTCGTACGCACGATTCACTCGCGTGATCTCTCGAAGAATTTCATAACAAACGGTTTCAACTGTCTTCACACTGCCGCGGCCTTCACAAGCAGGACAGCTCGAACATAGGATATGCTCAATACTTTCACGAGTACGTTTACGAGTCATCTCAACCAACCCAAGCTGCGTGAAGCCATTAATATTGGTTTTCACACGGTCTTTGTCGAGCGCAGCCTCTAAAGAAGTTAGTACTCGCTTACGATGTTCCTCAGACAACATATCAATAAAGTCGATAATGATGATGCCACCTAAGTTACGTAGACGCAGCTGACGAGCAATCGCTTGAGTCGCTTCTACATTGGTGTTGAAAATCGTCTCTTCTAGATTACGACGACCAACAAACGCGCCAGTGTTGATATCAACCGTGGTCATCGCTTCAGTTTGGTCGATAATCAGATATCCACCAGACTTTAATTCGACTTTACGATCCAATGAACGCTGAATTTCGTTCTCGGTATCGTACATATCAAAGATAGGCTTATCACCTTCATACAGCTCAAGCTTGTCTGTCAGCTCAGGCACGTATTCAGAGGTAAACTCTTTTAGGTTTTCATATTCTAGACGAGAATCGACCTGAATCTTGCTCAGCTCAGTACCGACGAAGTCACGTAAGATACGTTGGCTTAAGCAAAGCTCACCATACAAACGAGTACGCGCCTTGTGCTTACCACGACGCTCTAATACTTTTAGCCATAATCGCTTCAAGAATGCGGCATCTTGTGCCAACTCATTTGAATCTGCACCTTCTGCTGCTGTGCGGATGATGAAGCCACCGTGTTCGTCACAGTAACGAGACACGACTTTTTTAAGACGGTTACGTTCAGACTCGCTGTCGATACGTTGAGATACACCAACATGACTTGCGCCCGGCATAAATACCAGATAACGAGACGGTAGAGTGATATCAGTGGTTAAGCGAGCACCTTTAGTACCAAGAGGGTCTTTGACCACTTGCACCACAATGTCTTGCCCTTGACGGACAAGCTCTGAAATATCACGAACCTGAAATTGTTTCTTTTCGTTTTCAGCGACACATTCAGTGTGTGGGACAATATCAGAGGCGTGTAAAAAAGCTGCTTTCTCAAGGCCTATATCCACAAAAGCCGCCTGCATTCCCGGAAGAACACGGCTTACACGTCCTTTATAGATATTTCCTACGATACCGCGTCGAGCATCTCGTTCGACATGGATCTCTTGAAGAGCCCCCCCTTCAATCATGGCCACACGAGTTTCACTCGGGGTCACGTTCAGCAACAATTCAGCACTCATGGTGCACCTCAGGTTAGTAATTATAAGAATTCTTGCAGTAGCTGGTCCGTTTCAAATAAAGGTAAGCCGACAACGGCGTAATAACTACCTTCGATTCGGGTGACAAAGCGTCCGCCCAAACCTTGGATCCCATAGCTACCGGCTTTATCGCATGGCTCCCCTGTTTGCCAGTATTGTTCTATTTCTTTTTCACTGAGGGGTTTAAACCATACGTCGGTAATAATGATTTCTGTTCTTTGTTTTTCTTCTGAAACCACAGAAACCGCCGTCATCACTTGGTGACGTTCATTCGCTAACTGAGTAAGCATGCGCTTAGAGTCAGCAAAATCGGTGGGTTTCTCAAGCACTTGCCCTTGGCTTACGACGACTGTGTCAGAACCAAGAACGACTATATCAGAGCCAAGAACTACAGTATCAGAACTAGGAACGACATGCTGCCTTTCAGAAGGGTTATCTTTCAATAAAGACAACGCAGCTAAAGCTTTATCTAAAGATAGTCGCTTAACATATTCTTCGGCGGTTTCTTGAGCGTGTTTACACTCTTCAACATCGGTTACGAGGACAGAAAACTCATAACCGAGTTGAGATAGCAATTCTTTGCGGCGTGGAGAGCCGGATGCCAAAACTAAATGTTTCTTTTCCATCGTCACGCTACCTCACATGCCAATGGCGACGCACGCGTCTCATTAATAAAAACATCCAAGGCCAAAGTATACAGTTTATCAATGCGCTCCATAACGATAACGGATTGAAAACAACATCTTGGATCAAATATTCACCAAAGAAGATCAACACCTCAAACAAGACCGTTAACGCGGCAATGATCATCGCTTGCTGCCATAACGCCATGTTACGAATGACGAGGAAGTTCATCGCAATAATGTACATCACTATTGCCATCATCATGCCTCGAATACCCAGAGTAGAGCCGATCAAAAGGTCCCACAATAAGCCTAAAATCAAAGCACTACCCACGTTAACACGATGGGGTAGAGCTAAAACCCAGTAACACGTAACCAGCAGTAACCAAGATGGTCTAAATAAATCTAAGCTACCAGGCCAAGGGATCGTCTGCAGAATCAGTGCTATTAAAAATGAGCAGAAAATTACTACCTTGCTTCTCAAAACGCTATTGGCCATCTTCGCCCTCTAACAATGCTTGTTCTATGCTCGATTGATCCGCTTGCATCTGTTTGTTTTCATCAGGCCATACAAGCAGCAGGTATCTGAGCTTATCGAACTCAACCACAGGCTCTGCTTTAATCACAGCGAACTCACGTTTCGGGTCGTAATCAACGGCCGTAACATAGGCGACTGGATAACCTTCTGGATATACCCCACCAAGACCTGATGTCACCAACAGATCTTCTTCTTGTATATCGGTACTGGTTGGAATGTGCTCTAGCTGGATCTCATCAATCATGCCATTGCCCGAAGCAATCACACGGATGTCATTACGAATAACCTGAACAGGAATCGCATTGTTTGCATCAGTGAGTAGTAATACACGACTATTATGAGCAGCAACGAAAGTGACTTGGCCGACAATGCCTTTTTCGTTGATCACCGGCTGACCTTCATACACCCCATCAATCTGACCTTTGTCGATCACGACTTGATGGCGATATGGTGAAGTGTCTACCGCCATAACTTCTGTGACGACTTTCTTCTCATCACGGATAAACGGCGAGCCTAACAGCTTACGAAGGCGCTTGTTTTCTTCTTGATATTGCTCAAGCAGAATCAGCTCGCTCTTCAGACGCAAGACTTCTCGTTTAATATTATGGTTAGATTCAATTAACCCTTTGCGAGTGCTAAAACGGTCGTAAACACCATCGAACATAGTGCGAGGCAAGTTGGCTGCATATTGAATAGGCGCAACCATGCTGTTTAATAGATAGCGAACATTTGAGAAAGCATCTAAACGACTATCAGCCAGCATAAGGCTGGCTGATAAAATTACAGCAAAAAACAGGCGCAATTGTAGAGAGGGACCTCTACCAAAAATTGGCTTCATTCTATATTTGGTCCTAGAGCTACATTTGATCCTATAGACAAGGTCCTAGGCTCTTTACATAAAACTAGATAAGAAAAGAGCCTAACACTAGATATTATTCTTCGCTGAACAGATCGCCGCCGTGCATGTCGATCATCTCTAGAGCTTTACCGCCACCTAGAGCAACACACGTTAATGGCTCTTCTGCAACAACAACAGGGATACCTGTTTCTTCTGTTAACAGGCGATCAAGGTCTTTAAGCAGTGCACCACCACCTGTTAGTACCATACCGTTTTCTGAGATATCAGAAGCCAGCTCTGGTGGACACTGTTCAAGTGCAACCATGACTGCAGATACGATGCCAGATAGAGGTTCTTGAAGTGCTTCAAGGATTTCGTTTGAGTTTAGGCTAAAGCTACGAGGCACACCTTCAGCAAGGTTACGACCACGTACTTCGATCTCTTCGACTTCATCGCCAGGGTAAGCTGAACCGATTTCGTGTTTGATCTTCTCTGCTGTCGCTTCACCGATCAAGCTGCCGTAGTTACGACGAACGTAGTTGATGATCGCTTCATCAAAACGGTCACCACCAATGCGAACAGAAGACGAGTAAACCACACCGTTCAGTGAGATAACCGCAACTTCAGTAGTACCACCACCGATATCAACAACCATTGAACCTGTTGGCTCAGAGACACGTAGGCCAGCACCAATCGCAGCAGCCATAGGCTCATCGATTAGGTAAACCTCACGAGCACCAGCACCTAACGCTGATTCACGGATAGCACGACGCTCAACCTGTGTTGAACCACAAGGTACACAAACCAAAACACGAGGACTTGGTTTAAGCACACTGTTGTCATGCACTTGTTTGATGAAGTGCTGAAGCATTTTTTCCGTTACGTAAAAGTCGGCAATTACACCGTCTTTCATTGGACGGATCGCTGAGATGTTACCAGGCGTACGACCAAGCATTTGCTTAGCAGCGTGGCCAACAGCAGCGACACTCTTTGCAGAACCCGCACGATCTTGGCGAATAGCTACAACTGAAGGCTCATCAAGAACAATGCCTTGGCCTTTTACATAAATAAGGGTATTGGCTGTACCTAAATCAATCGATAGGTCGTTTGAAAACATGCCACGAAGTTTTTTAAACATATTCTTCGCTCATCCTGCAAGAATTAGAAGACAAAAATTGCACTAAATGTACCAATGCCTTGCTGTTACGGCAAGGCATTGAAGTACAAACATGGACTGAAACCCGCAATTTCTTACAGATTCCTAACTTAAGGGGCAAAAATTATATTATTACTGACCTGTTAAGCCACTTTCACCTCGGTAGATCACACGATCGTTACCACGGTAGATACCAAATGTGACGACGGTGGATGGATCTTCATCACCCAGTTGGCGCCAGTTGTAACGTAGCCATGGTTGATCTTGATCACTGCCACTACATGAGATGTTATTTCCGCCATCGCTATCAGGCTCAGAGTCATCCATTCTTAACCACAGACGAACTTGCTCACGTGGCGCGTCTGTTCCTGCTGGCGTATTTTGATTTGCTGTGACCTCTTCTTCTCCATCATCCACATTTCCACTACCGTTAAGTGAAACTAAAGTGGTTGCCGCCCCTTCACTGTGCCAAATAACTTGTTTACAAGTATTAGCCCCATTGAAGGTACTGCGGTCATCATCCTCGTTAACAATAAACTCGCTGCCATCCCAGAACTCAGCGCGCAATGGAATAGTTAGAGTAGTATCAGAATTGCCACCAATATCATCTAGCACCATTCGACCATAACGAGCTGGAGGCTGGACCGGAAACTCGACAGAATCAGTCAAAATATCAGAGTCAGTAAATGAAACAGGATCAACTCCTGCAACAGTCAAGCCAAAGTGGGTAATAGTGGAGTTAGCATCTGAAGTATTAAACGGTGCATCTCTGCGGCTAACGTCATCCAAATCCGTAACTCGCTGAAGAACAGCGGCACTATCGTTCAACAACCAATGCTTACGATCAGTAGACCAAGTGCCTGCCTCAGTATCCAATAAAAAGCCATTATCGACACTGGCATCATCCAAAATACCAAAACTAGCTTGCAGATCTGAGCTGAAGAACCTGTAGTTATTGAGCGCATTATCCGTATCGCTCTCACCTGATGCCATTGGATACACTTGGTGAACTGTAGAATCATAAGGTTGACTTAGGTATGCAATATCATTTTGGTTAGCGACATTCCATTCTGGGGAGCCTTGTATGAAGTATTTAGGGTAAAAACGGCCGATAGTTTTAGACCCAGTGACACCTGAATCACCATTTGGAGGGGCAATGGTGCTATAAAAGTTACCCGTTTCAATTGCAACCAATTCAAAACTTCCTACCTCTGAGTAGGTTAACCCATCAAGTTGGTACCCACCATTTGACTGATCACTAATTGAAATACTCGGAGATATCGTGTCGGGCATCAAATAGCCAAGTACACCCTCACTTGGTGTGTCTAAATAATGGGAAACACTGATCGAAGCTTGAGACACAAAATAATTCGAAGGAACACCTACATTATTTGAACATACGGAATTTACATTAGCTCCGGTAATCATGGGTTTCACGTCCACATCAAAGCTCTCCCCCGCTGCAACAAAGCCACTACTACTGGATTCTGTACTCGTTCCACTTGAATCGCTATCAGTACATACAGCAAACTCATAAGGTTTAGATTTGACAACAAAGCTACCAACCAACCCCGAACTTGCGGAATCAGGCTGTTCATAAATAGGACACCCTTCAATTTCAGAACAATCAAAGCTAGGATCATTGATAACTACATTAACTTGCCCAACATTGCTCCAATTTACTTCAGTTGTAGCACCACCATTATCAAAATTTAGATCTGTAACTGAGAAGTCATCAAGTGATCCATCTTCAGGGGTAGGCATTTCAAGAAAGTAATCTTTAGAAGCATCAAATGATAAGTTTTTAGTATAGCCATTTACTGGGCTAACAACGCCTTGATCACAAGCTTGAGCCGTCACCTCTACCACTAACTCTTGAGAGTCTTGAGCTGCATTCATATGTATTTGGCTTGGGCTTGTATCAAACTTATAGGGCACATAAAAAACTTGTGTCGATGTTGCGGGCTCTGAATCGTAGACTCCCCCAACACTGAAACTACCAACCGTATCAGAGTCTAAATACAAGGTTCGAATGCCACCATCAAACGTATAATCCGGAGTTTCACACGCATTGTTAGCTTCACCCGTACACCATCGCGTTCCCGTTGGGGTTACCGTCGCTTCAAACTGCTCATTAGAGTCGACCAATTCGCCATTCTCTTCTAGGCGAAACTCAACCGGAATTCGCTCACAGGTTAGGCTATATAATTGTTGAGGTTCTACAACCAATAATCCTTGCTGTACTGGGGGTTCACAAGAATAATCAGGTTTGATTATCGTTACACCATTATCAAGCACGGCGACTCTCGCTGTCACGGCACCATGAATAGCTGTCTGATTTAAATCTACAGTATCTGCGAGAATAAATCCTTTGAAAGTAGAGTTCCCAACGTCAAATATGACCTCACCTTTAGGAGCGTATATAATGGGATAAGCGAAGTCAGATTGTATATCAACTGCCAAGTTAAACTTCATACGTGTTATCACATTTATTTGAGAGTTGCCCTCAAAGGCATATACCAAATCTCCTGCATCATGCTCATAATTATCAAAGGTCACCGTGGAATTATCAGGAAAAACCAGTTCTACACCCGCCCCTCCACTAACTTTAACATCTGAGATATAACTGTCTTCATCTAAGACGACTCGAACTAGATTATAATCATTCCCCTGCTTGTTGATAACGAGCTTAGACAAGTTACTCTCAATGAAAACATCTATTGTTTCACCGTTAATTTGGTAAGAACATATCTCTGAGTCCGCTCCGCAGCTCTGCAAAATATCCGAAGCCTTGCCCGTAATGGTTAAACTTTCTGATGGATTTTTTTCTGCAATAGAGGTTACGTAACTGCCTTTAATCTTTCTTAATTCAAGTTGGCTATCATTATTACCAACATCACATTGATGTTCATCACACACTGGAAAATTATAAATATGATAAAACTCACTCGCATCATCAAAACCCAATAATAAAAAGTCATCTTTTGTTGTCCATTTATCATTAAAGAGCTCATAGCCTTCAGAGACCTTTTTTAAAGATTGATTAATATAGTTATTAGACCAGCCGCTAAATTTTGTTTGCTGGCTGGTAACCGTCAATGAGCTATTCACACCAGTCCAACTCTGAATGGGCTCGGGAAACAAGTTACACACGTTGGCAACAGGAACCACCTCAGGTAACTCAAACGCAAAGTAACCCACTTCTTCCGGAATATGCGTGCGGTCTCTAAAGTCCTCATCTACAACAAAGCTAACTTGGTTCGTGTTAATGTTACATCGACGTAGCCAGCCTCCGTGTCCACCAGCCCTCTCTTGTTTATTAGCTATGATCCCGTCAATATTCGTTAGAGAGGTGGTAGCATACTTATCCTCACAACCATCCAACATTGGGTCATTACCGCTTTGACTTGGCGTATCATACCCTCTTGCAAATTGAACCTTAAAACCATCAACATCAAGGTTAGTATTGGTGGCTAACGTCGCTAAAAACGCGATCTTCTCATCGTCATAATCATCGTTACTGCGGTGAGAAGCACTTAGCTCCAAAAACAAATCAATGTATGACGTTTCATCGGTTCGCCTAACCTTGCCAGAGGTCATCCATTTATCATTGTTATTTCGAGTTTGAATTTGATGCAATACCACCGGATTAGAAGAAAAGCCAGCTCCGCCAAAATCGCTATAAAGGACTCTATCATTACTATTTGAGCCTGATTTAGCACTGGCTGCATCGGTGTTCAAATAACCCGCTATGACTTCATGGCCATTAAAATCGGCCACACCGGGCTCAATCGCAAGGTAACTGACTTCTGTTATCGGTTGGCTATCTAAATCTGAACCACCGCCATTCTTTGGCGCCTTAATCTGCTTGATGGTCGCTTCGGTTTTGCTTACCTCGGTAACCATTAACGTTGCAGGAGCATCCGCGTCAGGGGCACTTGAATCAATGGTTGGCATCACAAACACCAGTGGCGTGTTGGTATAAGACTGAGTCAGTGGGATCTTACATTCTCCACCAGAGCACTGAACGATACCAAATTCATACTGAGCATCGTTTGAATAAACCGGCGGTGGCTCGATATCCGAGCTGTCACATTCTAGTTCAGTACTGTCCCCACTATTAATATCGACGCTTTGCGGGTGAATACCTTTAAAGTCTGCGGGGTAATTGCCTAAAAAAGTAAAACCCTGCCCATCGTCAACGTAGTAGTCTGCGGTTCCGGCATCATTTCCCGCTCCCGGCTGATAAATCAGTTGAACACTATAGTCTCCCCCACCAACCATGTAACGAGGATCGCGAATAAAGGGCGTATCTCCCACCGTAGGCTCATTAATATCATTGGTCCAGATGGTGTATTCCGGGCGGTTATTTCCGGGCTCTTGCTCTGCAAACACAGATTCAACAAGCTGGGCGGAATTGATATTAAATGATATTTTAAATTCACCGCTCGGATCTACGTTACAAGTCGACGCTGTCGCGATCAAAGGGAATAGGCAGAAACAGGCAACTAAAATATATCTACATGCTTTCATCGTATTGACTCCTTCACCCACACTTCTTGATTACGTTGCACTTGGTTAATACCTGAACCACAAACGGCTGTTGATTCAATCTTAAAAAAACCAACATCATCTAAAATTCCGATCGGAGTACAAGTTAACTCTTCAACTGCACAGATAGTCGACATCCCACTACTCACTTGGTTTGAATTTAAGTTACCACAGACGGTGCTCACACTGGTTGAAACCGCAGGCGAAACCGTTAATGGATAAACTTGAGTGAGTGCCCACTCATTAGCGGAATGTGCTAATAGCCAAGCCTGTGTTCCAAGTTGTTTACGCGTCAATGTATCGTGGTTTGACCATTGTACTTGCACTAAAGAAGTCGCAAGAAAGCCCATCACCACAATAACAAATATTGCAACGACCAAAACACTGCCTTTTTGGGATGATTTACTATGGCGCATTAAGTACCTGCACATCTTGTTGGTAAACACTTACTTCGTTGTTTTGCTCAAGTACAAGATCGATGTGAATCACGCCACCTCTTTGTAAACTTGGCTCTTCGTAACGAAAATTACTGTCGGCATAATTGATGCTATCCGCCACAGTGACTCCGTTACGCTGGATTAAACCTTGATTCTGAATAGTATCGTTTACTAAACAGTAACTCACCGGAGCACTATCACTGTCATCGTAAATATAATGACGTTTAGCAATAGATTGACTACTCAAACTTACCGAAGAAGCGGTAAACACATTGCTCGTTGAGACTAACCCCGACACAGGAATTCGCTTAGTTGAACCAGCCACCAACTCCGAGTACGCGGTTGGGTTAATAATAAGGAAATCATCTGCATCGAGTATTGGGGAGTCTTGGCCGATAATAAAATTCAGTTCATCTGTCGCTTCATCAAGGTGATAAAAGCCTGAGTACTTAATAGCGTAAAAGGTAAGACATTTTTGAGCAAAAACCGAAGCCGGAGTAATACTCGAATCAAAACTATTAGGGACCGCATGACTGATTTCTCGCGACATTTTCTCAACAACAAACTGCCCTTTTACTTGCACCTTTTGTCTATCGATAGTGTCGACATAACCTTTCATGCCGTATTCAACAAAGCCTGCGATCGCTAAACCAATCACACCTACGACGACAATCGTTACAATCATCTCAATTAAGGTAAAACCACGTTGCTTCATCAGTAGTTCCCCTTGTAAGCGATAACGCTGTAGCGGTTGTTGCCACCAAAGATCTGTAACTCAACACGCTTCATCGTGCCAATAGCATTCTCGTTAATACCATCCATGTTTTGATCGTAAAATACGGAGACTTCAACTCTAAAATTGGCATAACTGCCTTCAATATTTTCATCTAGGATATTAGCAAGTGGGTACTTAATAGGTGATACACATGCTGATTCAGTGGTATCGGTGTACCAACAGCCAATATAATCATCGACATCATTAAACGCAGCGGGCGTTGCCTCTGAGCCATCAATACCAAGTTCATAAGGCGCAGAACAAGCAGTCGCACCTGCATCCCCACAACGCACCAGACCACCATCAAAATCACTGTGTTCATCAAAACCACGTGCCAATATTTGATTCATTAAGCTCTGCCCTAAAGCTACTGAGCGGTTTTGATATTGAGGGTCAGCGGAGCTCGCCACTTGAGGAGCTAAAAAACTAGTAATCGTGACCATCGCAATACCCAAAACGATAATCACAACAATGCTTTCAATCAGAGTAAAACCACGTGAGCGAATCATAGACATGCTCCCTCACGTACATAACCTTGAGAATTAATACAGACTTGGGCGCTATTGCTCGAAGTGGTTGAGTTAATCGTAATGTCCACTCCAGCACTTACTGAAGGGTTTCCCAATAAATCAAAGTCGATAACAGTATTCGCTGGAGAAAACGTTATATCTGATATACGCACATAATCACTACGCGCATCGGCTTGTGATTTCTGAGCACTATTTGACAGGTCTAAACGACAAGCTGTTACGGAACCTAGACAGTCACTATTGATAGCAAGACGAAAGCTATTATTCGCAGCAGAAACGTTTGATTGCATTCGATTAACTTGGATTTGACGAATAACGGAGATGACTTGTTCTTGCGCAGTAAAAGTGGAATAGCTAGAGGTACCTACGAAGCGGCTCGCGGCAAAGGTAGAAACAATACCGAGGATAATGATAACGATGATCAGCTCTACTAGAGTAAAGCCTTTGGGTATGGGGCTGCTATCCATAATGAGCCTCTAACTGCCAAGCGAATACTGATTATACAAGATAACGAAGTTTACGATCTTATGTATATGAATAGTTTTAATATTTATGAGCGATAGGAAGAAAAAGGCCGACAAAAGCCGGCCTAAAATCTAGATAATATTCACTGGAGATTATAAGCCACAGTTTCCATCGGCACCATCAACAATCAATACAGTCGCAGGCGTATTCGCATCAATAGCTGCTGTATACTGAACACATTGCACAGTGTATCCGTCTATACCAATGTCAATAGTAGTATTTGTAGGGTCAGTTGCATCATCTTCAGAGCTATCTAAAACCACGAACTCATTTGATACATCTAAGGTTTGCATGATACCGCCTTGGTTAGCAGTTTCATCGTTAACAGCAACAGGGTAACCAAAACTATGTGCTATACCTTCAACTACAGTACCTGGATTATCATCATCAGTAAAAGCAGTATATGTTGTAGCTTCAATGCCGTTGATTGCCGCTTTACCATAAGAGATCCCCATGGCTCCTGCTACAGCCCCACGTAAGCCCTCTAATGTTGCAGTGCGAGCATCATCTTGCAGGTTTAGGAAACGCGGTGCCGCAGTTACAGCAAGAATACCTAGAATAACAATTACAACCACTAGTTCGATTAGGGTGAAACCGCCTTGTCTTTTCATAGTTAAGCTCTCTCTATGTTTAATTTTACGCAGACTTACTGCAAAGTTACGGTCACACGACCAGTTTTAATTTCGTAAACAAATTCATGCTCGGTACTACCTTCTAATTGAACGTAAGTACAGGTTGCATCACCAGAATTTGCTTGCGCTGAATACTTGTAGTTTGAGTCGTTCGCTACATCTGAAACCGCACCTACTTTAGGTGGATTTTGCAGCAAGTTTTCCATCAACTCAGAACATGTTTGGTCTGAAATATCTTGTGGAGCAGTGCTCGAATTATTGTTCAGAGTCCACGGATAGCCATCTCTAAAATCGGTATCGACATTGTTACTGTTTTTTGATCTTGTTAACCAAAAATCAACACCATCATAGTTTACAGTATTGTATGTTTCAACACCTATCTTCTCTGATGGCCTAGCCTCTGCTTCCCACTGTGCTCTTGCTGATAATACTGCGGTTGCAAAACCACCAGCCACGCCTTCAATACTGGATTTTTTAGCCTCATCTGTCACATCTAAGAAGCGGGGTAAAGCCGCCACTGCCAATAAACCAACAACTACGATCACTATCACTAATTCGACAAGGGAGAAACCCTTTTGATTCTTAAGCATTTTCTACCTACTCATCTAATTATTAACGCGCATTATACATTCGCGCACGTATAAAACCATACTAAAACTGTCAATATTTTCACAAAGCCAAAATATTGGCTTTTACACTAAACCTTTCTCTTTCAAGTAATATATCTACCTGATATTTATCAGTATAATGATAACTACAGTGAAAGTGTCTGTTGTCACTTTTATCTTCAACTCTTGGAGAGCTTAGCCCTAAAATGCTCCCTTGAGGATATAATTGATCCAGCCAATAATTACAGTCTCGCTCCGTACCTTGGATAGGCATTACCCACCCAGTTCTGCTGTAGATCTTTGGGGGTTCCGAGCCTTCTTCTTGCCCAGCACCCGATAACAAATACTGCTGTTTGAACAAATTGGCTTGCTCTAAAATCCGCTTGCTCGCGACGATAAATGCCGTGTTAGTCGCTTCTTCTTCTACCGTTTTGAATGCCGAAAGCACACCGACAATAAGAAAAAGAATAACCACTGTCCAAATAACAAAACGTGAGCGTTGTAGGTTATTTAGCATTCCCTAGCCTTTGATCGCATCCAACATTCCCCACATCGGCAAGAAGATACCTAGCGCCAAAATCAGCACCATGCCTGCAACGATGGTTAACAAAATGGGTTCAATTCTGGCGGTTAAGGTTTTCAGATCGTAATCGACTTCGCGGTCATAAAAATCAGCCACTTCAAGTAATAGCTCATCAATACGACCCGTCTCTTCACCGACGGAGATCATTTGTATCACGAGCGGTGTGAAAATTTCGCTGTTAATCGCGGTCGACGAAACCGTACTACCGGCTTCAATGGCCGATTTCATGGCTTGAACTCGCAACTCTAGAAAACGGTTATCTAAAGCTTCCGCCGAAAGCGCTAGCGACTGGTTCAGTGGAACACCCGCTTTAAGCATCAAAGCAAAAGTACGCGAGAAGCGTGACAACAGTGCTCGATTCACTACCCCGCCAATGACCGGCATTTTTAAGCGTAATCGATCCCACTTTTCCAAGCCTTTGTCTGTCTTCACCCAAGCTTTAAAAGCGAAGATAAGACCAAAGATCACTCCAAGCATTAAGCCCCAGTAATTCACAAAGAACTCAGACATACCAATCAAGATACGAGTAGGCAGCGGCAAGTCGACACCAAAGCGCGCAAACATGCTTGAGAACTGTGGAATAACCTTGATGTTAAGAATGAACATTGCAATCAAGATAAAACTGATCACGAATGTTGGGTAACGCATCGCAGTCTTAATTCGTTTGCGAGTCTCAACTTCTTGTTCGTAATATCCAGCTAATTGCAGTAAAGCCTGATCTAGACGGCCTGTGTTTTCACCAACGCCAATCATCGAGACAAACAACGGACTGAATACCTTTGGGTGCATCTGCATTGACGCCGCTAAGCCGCGACCATTAGTTAGCTCAGCAACCACCTCTTCCAAGGCGGCTTTCAGCTGCTTATTTTCGCAGTTTTGAGTGAGGCCTTTCATCGATCTTAATAGTGGTACACCCGCTTTGGTTAGGCTGTATAACTGTCGACAAAACAGAACCAACACCTCTAACGGTACACTCGGAAAGAACAGACTCGATACATCCATATCTAAGACTGAACCACCACTTTTGCCCAGTTTGATAGAGGTTGGAATGATCCCTTTACTCATCAAGCTTTCAGCAGCAAGATCTTCGTTATTCGCGTCTAATTGCCCACTTACTTGACTACCATCAGAGCTGCGACCTACATAACGATACGTTGGCATATCATTCTACCCCTACAGATAAATTGGGTCAGTGGCACCGGACGCATCACCTTCGCCAAGATGCATTATCTCATCAAGACTCACGACACCTTGCAGAGCCAATTCCATCGCAGAAGCCAATAACGGTTTATAGTTTTCAGACTGTCTCGCCTTTTGAGCAAAACCTACCGCATCATTAGCTCTCAGTGCATCCATCATGTTTTGCTCTAGCTCCAACATTTCAAATACACCAATTCGCCCGCGGTAACCGGTTAAGTTACAGTTCTGGCAACCACGGCCTTTCATAAACGGCACACCTACTTGGTTAGGGAAACGGACGCTCAGCCATTGCTTGCGAGGTTCATCTAACTCATCCTCAACCTTACAATCTGTACACACTTTACGAACTAATCGCTGTGCGACTACTGCTCGAACAGCGCTCGCGACCAAGTAACCCGGAGCACCCATATCCATCATACGCAACGCGCTGTCTACCGCATCATTGGTATGTAACGTACTTAATACTAAGTGGCCGGTCAGTGCAGCTCTCAAGCCTATCTCAACGGTTTCGTGGTCACGCATCTCACCGATAAGAATAATATCGGGATCCTGACGTAGAAAGGTTCTCAAGATAGTAGAGAAATCGAGATTGATCTTAGGGTTTACCTGAACTTGATTCACACGAGGTAGGCGGTATTCCACCGGGTCTTCCGCAGTAATGATTTTTTTACCCGGTTCGTTTAATTCACTTAACGCGCCGTATAAGGTTGTTGTTTTACCTGAGCCGGTTGGTCCGGTAACCAAAATCATGCCATGTGGACGGCGCAATTGTTGACGCAGACGAACCAACAGATCACTCGGTATGCCCGACTCTTCTAGTTTACGTAGGCCTGCTGACTGGTTAAGAAGACGCATAACCACTGATTCACCGTGCTGTACTGGCATGGTCGACATACGAATATCAACCGACTGACCTTTAGCTCGGATATTAAAGCGACCATCTTGAGGAAGACGTTTCTCTGAAATATCGAGGTTTGCCATCAGCTTCAAGCGCAGTACAAGTGCCGAAGCAATATTCACCTCATTCAGCAATGTTTCATGCAGCACACCATCAATACGCTGACGAAGACGCAATACGTTTGAATCTGGCTCGATATGGATATCCGAAGCGCCAACCTGAATAGCATCTTCAAATAGCGAGTTGATCAGCTTAACGACGGTAACTTCATCACTGTCTTCTTCAGCGATATCGAAATCAAAGGCATCATTAACTTGGTGTTCAGCGTGAAGTTGCTCAGCAAACGAGGCAATCTCTTTGGTTCTTCGATAATAGCGATCGAAGCCATCAACCAATTGCCTTTCTTGAGCAACAACGAATTCCAGCGCGTAATCGCCGAGCTGACCAAGCAAAGACTCTTGGGCAAACAGATCCGCAGGGTCACTCATTGCAACACGCAAAGTGTCACCTTGGCGTCCAATAACCAATGCACGAAGGCGACGAGCATGTACTTCGGGTAAAAGCTGTACTGCTTCAACATCGACAACGGCTCGGCTTAAATCAATAAGAGGAATCGCTAACTGCTGCGACAAAAAGCTCAGCATTTGCTGCTCTGACAAGAAGCCAAGCTCAATTAGCGCATCACCCAGCTTACGCCCAGTACTTTTCTGAGCGGCCAGTGCTTGTTCAACTTGAGCCTCAGTGATAATGCCTTCTTCGACAAGCAAATCACCAAGTCTTTTTCTTAATCTAATTTGCATCGCCGCTCTCCTCTAAAGCATTGAGTATTTTTAACCGGTCACGCACAAAGCTTTGTGATTGAGATGAGATACCGACTCTAGTCAACGCACCTTGATATGATTGTTTTGCTGCAGCGAAGTCTAACTGGCGTTCTTGCTGAATCGCTAAGCCCAACCACCAGCGAGCGTTATCTGAATCGACTTCAACCAACTTTTGATAACTCTCGAGTGCGATTTCTTCTTGCTGTGATTTTTGGCTCAACGCCGCACGCATTGCTAGATACTCTTGAGTTGGATGCGGAGGCATGTGTACTAAAGGGCTCAGCGCCGCTTCTGATTGATTCGCTTTTACCAGCAGTTTAGATAACCCTAATCGCAATTTTTCACTGTTGATGTTGAGCTTAATTCCAGACTGATAAAGCTCATAGGCTTTGCGAGTATCGCCTTTACCAAAATAGAGAATCGCAAGTTTCTGACGGACATCTTCATTTCGTGGCGTGTAGCGTAGAGCTTCAGTGTAGCCCTTCAACGCACCAGTAAGATCGTTCGCATCAAGCGCTTTCTGAGCTCGACCTTGTGCATTCACAGATAGCTGTTCCGGAGTTAACTCAACCTGTTCGATCAACATTCCGCTATTTTCTGAATCACCAGAGGCTACAGGCTCATTAGAGATAGACGCAGGGGCTTTTTTTGCCACACTAGCAACGTAAATCGGTTGGGGAATTTCAGTCTTAGTCGTTTCAGGCACGCTTAGAGCTTTAGCCGGTGTTTGTTGTTTTGTCGCTTTTGGGGCAGACATAACAACTGATTCGGAAACACTAGGCTTAGATTGAGCGCTTTTTGCCATCGCAGTGTTTTCTGTTGAAAGGATCGCAGAGTCTAGTGTCACCAATTTCTTAGTTGGCGATGAGATAGGTTGAGCAACTTCCTGAATGCCATTTGAATCATCAACGACAGAGACTTGAACCTGTAAATCTCGAGTTGAGATTGACTGCTCAACAATAGACTGATCAATCACAGGGCCTTGCGATATCGCCCAGCCGCCCATCGCTAAACTCAAAGTAAAACCCGCAACAACCCAAACTAGGGGGGAACGCGTTTTTACTTTAGGTACGAATGCCGCTTCAATCGAAGTCGCTGATTTTTTCTTTGCCAATTCAGACAAGGCGTTGTTAATGACGCTCATAATTAATTCCAACCCCACAGTATTGGCGTTTTAAATTTAGGCTTACACACATCGTACGTTTCATGCATAGCTGAAAAAAGATGTTGGTTGTCGATACTTTTCTTATCTTCACTGAACGAAAGCAATAGAGCCTTATGGCAAAGTTGGTTTATCAATCTAGGGATACCTAACGACGAACGACAGATCGCCTTTTTTTGATTCAAGCTGAATAACTCAGGGCTGCCACCAGATTTAGCGATTCGATTATCAATATAAGCCACCGTTTCATCGAGATTCAGCGGTCTCAGTGTCGAACTAAATGTGATTCTTTGGCGAAACTGCCTTAGGTGATAAGCCTCTAATCGAGCATCCAATTCTGGCTGACCTAATAGAACAATCTGCAGCAGTTTTTTATCTTCCGTTTCAAGGTTACCAAACAACCTTAATGTTTCGAGCGCTTCATCCGATAGAGCCTGAGCTTCATCAAGAATAGCCACCACTCTTAAACCAGAATTGTGCAATTCAATGAGCTTATGCTGAATGTTATCAACCAAGGTTGCTTCATTATCGACAGCTAAACCAAGCTCTGTTGCAACCGCCTGGCGCAAGTCTGCCCCTGATAACACAGGGTTTGGTAAGTAGATCAGAGCTGTACAGTCATGTAGGTGATTGACCAACATCCGGCAAACCATGGTTTTTCCAGTGCCTACCTCTCCGGTCACCTTAATCACGCCCTCGCCCATTTCCAACGCCGAGATTACCGTCTGAATCGCTTCGAAATGAGGCGCTAAACCATAGAAGAAATCGGTATTCGGCGTTAAGGTAAATGGCAGTTGTTCAAAACCAAAGTGAGCTTGATACATACGACGACCTAGCTTAGTGAGACACTGCCACTCTATATTGAGAAAGTAAGCAATTACTCTTCATCAGGGAACCACTGCTGAAGAAGATCACGTGAACGCTCCAACTCATTTTGCCAAGTATTCACACCCACGATCGTTGGCTTAAGCAAGATCACGAGTTCAGTTTTTTGCGTTAACTGATTGGTATTACGGAACAAATGACCTAAGGCTGGAATATCACCGAGGAATGGAACTTTAGAGGTCACATCACTGGTGTTGGATTTCATCAAACCACCAATAACAACCACATCGCCATCTCGAGCTCGAATCACTGAGTCAGACTCACGAATAGAGCTTTTCGCCAAAGGAAGCTGCACCACACCCGTTGTAGAACCAAGGTTGAGCTCTTTCACTTCTTCCTCGACCTCAATAACGGCTGGGTGAACATGTAAGAATACGCTACCTTTATCATCTATCTGAGGGGTCACATCTAAGGAGATACCCGAAAAGAACGGAGTTAACTCAACCTCAGGTGCGACGTTCGCGTTGTCACCACTGCCTACCGCGCTAGATAAATCCGTCACGTAGTATTCGTCAGTACCCACTTTGATAACCGCTTTCTGGTTGTTTGCAGCTGTGACTCGTGGGCTTGATAGAACGTTCAGGTCACCTTGAGTATCCATAAAGCTCAATACCGCTTCAAAACTGCCATCTGAGATCGTTACGTTGGTTTGCCCGCCTAACAAAGAGCTGATCGCATCTAATGGAGGCAAAGTTCCACCAGGTCGATCAATTACCACACCGCCGCTGCCAATCGACTTAGATAAATTAGACCAGCTAATACCTTGTTGGTAACCATCACTCAAGGTTACTTCCATGATTTTGGCTTCTAGGATAACTTGACGCTGCAGGCGTTTTTGAGAAATACCTAAGAACTCTCGAACCTCACGAATTTCGTCAGGGTAAGCACGCACTGTAATCACACTCGCTTGCGGGGTCACGACAACGCTTTGCCCATCGCCCGAGCCAATTAAGTGAGCAACCGCCGCTTCAAGCTGTGGCCAAAAATCACTTTCAGAGGTCGTTTCAATCTCTGTACCACCATTCGATGTCGAGTTTGATGAATTAGAAGAGTTAGATGAATTTGACGAGTTTGAGTTCGAGTTTGAAGAGCTCGATGAATTCGAATCTGAGTTAGAGATCGTGCCGGTGGTGATCGTCGTTAGTGAGCGACCAGAACGCTTAACTTGTAAGTAATCGACAGGGATCGTTACGGTGCGAAGACCGGCAGGATAAACTTGAATCACTTTGCCACGCTTTTCAATATCGTAGCCATACATATCTTGAGCAACAGCCAGTACCTCATCTAACGTCACGTCCGTTAGATTAAGCGTAAGGTTTCCAGACACACTTGGGTGAATAGCCGCACTATATTCCGTACCTTTCACTAAGCTGGCAAAAAAAGTTCTCGCTTCAACGCCTTTTGCCTGAATACGAAAACGCTTAACCGTTTCCATCCCCGGAGACATCGAGTCAGAATTAAGCTGAGGCATAAGGTCATCTTGAACCGACGAAGGCAGCTCATGAAGCGCTCTGCTATTGGCTTCATTAATTGATTCGTTTAAAGACTCTTTAATCTCAACAGGATCTCTATGCCCCATCGAACAGCCGACTAAAGATGACACTAGGATTGCTACTACAAGTTTACGCATGTCTTCACTCTAACCTTAATTATTCTTAACATCTAAAGAGAACATCTCTAATTTCCACTGCTTAGAGCTTCTCTGCAGAGTGACGTATTCTGGATCTATGTTCTTAACTCGGTACCCTCTGATCGTTTCCCCTTGTCCGAGAATCTGACCATTCATAATCGCATAGCAAGGCGTATCTCCCTTACACACGATGCTTTCTAAAGAAGGCAAGCGATAACGAGTTGGTGCTTTCTTAGCAGGCGCCGTTTTCTGTTGAGGTGAAAGCCAGCCTAATGGCGCCGTGGGATCTTGCTCAGCCCACACAAAAGAGCTACTAAATAGCAAGGACAACAAAAGAGTTCTAACCACCGATAAACTCCTGTCTAGTACCTAATGTGTAAACCTCGAACACCAGTCGAGCTTTAGGATATTCTTCTACTGAGTATTCAAATGTGCGCCAGTAGTAACTCACAGGTAGAGACTCAAGTGCTTGAAGGTAAGCTGAGATATCAAAGTAACTGCCGGTTAGCTCCATTCTTACAGGGTGAAGAAAGTAGCCTGAATATTCGCTGGTCTCTTTATTGTTCGAAATCGCTTCTGGTTTTAATGACTCTAGCGATTCAAGCTTTAGTCCATTACCGGCGTTAAGAACGCTCTCCAGTAACTGCGACATTTGAGAAGGTGTGATTAATCCATCAACAATCTGAGAAAGCTGAAGAGAGAGATCTTGGCTCTCCACCAGCAGCTTTTTGTACTCTCGATTAATTTCTTTGTCTGGGTCTTTGTTTAACTGAGCTTGCAGAACAAGTAACTCACCTTGCTGCCTTTGATTCGATTGAGTCAGGCTGCTCGCCTTGGCATTTTTAGCTTGTAGATCGAGATACGCAGGCTCAACCAATAAGGTGAACAACAACATCGATAGGCCAACAAAACCACACACAAAAAGTAGCCATTTTTCTCTTTGACTTAATGCAAGAAACTTATCGCTCAGCTGGTTCCACTGCTGCATTATTTACTCTCCCGACGAGTACTTAGCTCAAACGTCACCACATCCTGATCATTACGGCCAATTTTTAGTTTTTCAAAAGTGCGTCCGACTAAATTAAGCTCACTTTTAAACTGACCAATCCAGTTCGGAACGACATTTGCGTTACGAGCCAAGCCACTAAGATCTAAAGTATCGTGGGTCATGTAGATGTGCGAAAGAGAAATGTCATTTCGGCCTAATTTAGCTAAGGAATTCATGACGCCAGAATACCCGACTTGTTGGGATTCGTCGTATTGTCCAACAGCCTTCAAAGCCTCTTTTTTAGCCTCAGTCTCACGTTTGAGACGCGCAACCGCCGCGACTTTCTCTGGAGACGGTTTATGCTGAGTTAACTTACTATTCAATTGGTTAACTTGCTTTTTAAGTTGATTCGAGTCTTGTTGCAGGGCTGTTAGCTCTTTATCTAGATTAGAAACTTGATACTGCATTGCGAAGTAACCACCAAGCATCAAAACACAAATTACTCCCCAGCTCGCAACAACATTGGTCAGCGTAAAATATTCTTTTTTAGGCTTAAGGTGTTCAGGGTAAAGATTGACCTTAAACGTCTCTTTTTCAGCTGCAAGTTTAAGCAACAAACTCTCTGAATTATCACGCTCACCTTCAACCAACAGTGAAACTGTCGAGCTCAATGTACTGTTTAAGGCACTTTGTAACTCTGCTTCATCTTCTTCGTCACAACAGATTTTAAGCTGGTGAAGCTGGGTGCCTTTAATTTGAGAAGAAAGGTAATCAATCGAGCGTTGAAGCTCTAAAGCGAGGCCATCTAACTGCAGAGCACTTGACGCAACACCCGTTAAAGGTGGCACAACACTGCGGATGGTTCTTTGAAAACAAACGGTATTTTCGACAAACGCACCCAATTTAAAGTGTGAATTGACGCTACGTTGTAAAAGAATGAAATTAGACAGTTCGCCTGCACTGTAACCCCAGATTTCATCTTCAGGAGCAACACCTATTAATTCAACCTGAGCCGAATTAGTGATATTCAAAAGCTTGTCCAACAGCTTTTTAGGCAGGACATATACTTGCAGCTTGTTCGACGTTGGTAACGCGACCGCACTCGCAGTAATTTCCGTGACTCTTTCTGAAACAAGATCTTTGAGTAAAAAAGGCAGTGCTACCGACCATTCACTCTCTGGAATGTCCGGTTTATCAATTTGGTAGGTTTGGTAGTAGTTAGCACAGACAATCAGTTGGACGCTATTACTGGTAAACGCCTCACTGCTAAGCGATTTTTTTAGCGCACTCTCCCAGTCCCCATTAACCACGGGAATGCTGGCTACTTGAGGATCTTGTTCTGTCGATGAAATATAAATGGCGTCATTGCCCAGCAAGACAACTTGCGAGCTACCTTTATTATTCGTTGGCTTTATTTTGTCTAAAATCGCTTTAAAATTCATTCTTAACTACTACTCTTACGCCATCGATTTCTTCGTCCAACTTTGACAACAGATTCCGCTTTCGCGGCTTTTTCTGCTTGATTAGGCAAAGGGATAATTTGTTGTTCTTCGTCGAAATATCTCCCTTGATAGCCGTTAATGCCTAACTCTATCAAGGTATTCTTTTCTTGTTTTGTCTCGACTCCAACGGCAATAACTTGAGTTGGAGAATCACCACACGCCCCAATTAAGCTTCGAACAAACAGTTGGTTCTCATGCCTTTGGTCGATTTTCTTTATTAGGCTTCGATGAAGCTTAATATAATTAACCTTCAAATCCTTTATATAGTGAGTGCTAACAATGGTTCGCCCAGCTTGGCCAACCACAACTTTACACCCTAAACCTCGCAACATCTTTGCCACCGGTCTCATATAATCAAGATGAGCAATCAAGTGCCCTTCTGGAAACTCAAACGCAAGCTGAGAGCGGTGTTGAGCAGAGAGCTGTAACAACTCACTCCTAAACCACTTAAAGTGCTGTTTATTAGCAAACGGGGTAACATTCAGATTCACTGAATAGTTGATAGGTTGAGTTGATTCTTTCAACGATTTCAACACAACCTTTAGAACCGATTGGTCCATTTGAGCTTGATAACCCACTTGCTCTACCGCAGGCATAAATCGAGACGATTTCAATAAACCTTTGTCAGGATCCTGAATTCTAGTAAATATTTCTCTATGTAATTCATTAACTTGACCAGATTCCGGCATAAGATAACACCGCTGAGCAAAGATTACTAAATTTTCAGGAAGCAGCGCTTTATCAAGTAATGTTCTCCAACGAACACTGCCTCTATCAAGCTCATTCTTATTCTCTTTCGGGTAACGGCTCCAGTTATTAATACGCTCTAACTGAGCACTCTTTAGTGCCGTTTCCGTTTCATCCATGATCTGGCTATGACGCTCACCTTCGGTATACATGGTCACACCAATATGACACCAGTTATCCGACTCTAAAGGCTCTGGCGGAGTTAGCTTATCTAACTGCCTTAAACACTGAGCAGCCAAGGTCGCAATATCTTTTGCGCCCTGATGAGGAATAAATACAGCAAAGTCCGCTTCGTAATAGCGAGAAAAAATGACATCGGGATAGCGTTGAACGATATTCGACAGTACTTCACCGACTTCAATAATAAAGCCGTCTGTGGTTTGCTTATCGTTAGCATCACTAACTTGCTCCCATTCGTCGATACGTATCAGTAACACACCGCCTCGAGCACCACTTTCATGCAGTGCCGATTCCAGCTTATTATCGAATAAAACTCGGTTTGCCGTTCCCGTGAGTTTATCTAGGAAAGTATGGGTACGAATAAAGGTATCAAAGCGACTTCGTTCTTGACGAGCATCTTGTAGCTCTTCAATCAATACATCTAAGGCTTCGCTTGCGGTATAAGGCCACTCTCGCTCATCTCCCTTTGCATGAGCTTCAACCTGACCGGCCAAGATCATTCTTCCTCGCTCTTCCAAGATTTCAGAACCCATGAGTTGTTCTTTCAACCAACGAACACCGCGAGCAAGACAGAACAGAACCAATGCGACAGCCAAAGTAATTGACCACATCGCTTCCATTGAGTAGTTGTAGCCAATATAAGGAGGAAGTGCTTTAAATTCGATTCGGTAGCCTTCATTACGCTCTAAAATGAAGCTTTTCTCATAAAGACGATTGGGATCAATTTGTGGGGAGGTATCTTTGAAACGATAAACGATGCCGGTCTTGTTCGAGAGTTTCATCTCAACAATATTGCTCGCCTGCAACATCTTAGGCATCCAACGCTGCATTGAATACGCGGCGTCAGGGTCTTCCATCTCTTTATCTACAACGTCGACAATGCCAACCAAATAATGGTCTAAATATTCCTGTCCAATACGCTTAAAGGAAAGTGTGCCACCAATAAAAAGAATGAACATCGCGCTGATCACTATCACGGTGACAAATGCGACCAATCGAGTGCTCAATTTTAGTGTCGGGGTATATCTCATGAATAACGAAATCCTTTTCAACTCACATTATACCGTATTGCTACTTATACTATAAATTGACGTTGTAAATAAAGCGTTAAGAATTGTAGGTAACAAAAAGCCGCGATGAACGCGGCTTTTTCCAATTTAATACTGTCTTTATAATATATTAAAAACAGGGATCAAAATGGGATGTCATCATCAAAATCCATTGGCGGCTCATTATATTGAGGTTGAGCCTGCTGAGGAGCTTGTTGAGGTGCTTTTGGCTGCTGTTGAGCGGGAGCACTGTATTGTTGTTGCTGTTGTTGTGGCTGCTGTGGCTGACCCCAACCACCTTGCTGTTGGTTGTTACCCATGCCACCTTGAGCAGGAGCACCACCTTGAGCACGGCCGCCAAGCATTTGCATTACACCATTGAAGCCTTGAACAACCACTTCAGTTGTGTAGCGATCTTGACCGCTTTGATCTTGCCATTTACGAGTTTGAAGTTGACCTTCAATGTAAACTTGAGAACCTTTACGTAGGTACTCACCAGCAACTTCCGCAAGCTTGCCAAACAGAGCAACACGGTGCCATTCTGTTTTTTCACGCTGCTCGCCAGTTGCTTTATCACGCCATGACTCTGACGTTGCAATGGTAATGTTCGCTACTGCGCCGCCATTTGGCATGTAACGAATTTCAGGGTCATTACCTAGGTTACCCACTAATATAACTTTGTTAACTCCACGGCTAGCCATGATTTGCTCCGTCTAAATTCATAGTCTCAGAAAATTTTAGCGCACAAGAATAGCATGCTTTTCTGCAGTGATAAATCGCATTCCTATTCTCTCCTCACTACAAAGAATAAAAACGTAACAAATCATGATATTCAGAGCGATGTTGCTTTTTTCTCCACTTACAAACCACTCATTTACTTTGATAATTGATATTCAACGCAAGTCACTATCAAGGCGCTAGAGAAGCTAAAGCCTGCATGACACCGTGGAATCTAATCCCACTCAAACAGGACGTTTCAATGAGAAAATCAAGATACGCTCGCACTTTACACTTTCTGTGCATCGACCCAAACGATACCTATCTACATGTAAAAGAGATAGAAAAGCATTTATCTATTGTTCTCTACAAAATGACACCCGACGAATTAATGCTAGTTGATAGAAAGCAGAGTAACCGGATCTTGCTCGTCGATTACAGAGAGGTACCACAACTACTGATTATTTGTCCTAACCTGACTGTTATGTGGAAAAATCACGAAATCATTTTATTCAATGTCCCCCAGCAACTTCCAACCTCAGAGCTTCTTACCTATGGGGTACTAAAAGGACTCTTTTACAACACTGAACAAAAGGACAAGATTGCTCGTGGTCTTCAAGAAGTCATTGATGGCGATAACTGGCTGCCAAGGAAGGTAACCAATCAACTGTTGTTTTATTATCGCAATATGGTCAATACCAACACCACACCAACCAATGTTGATTTAACCATTCGTGAGATCCAGGTGATTCGCTGTCTTCAATCCGGGTCTTCAAACACACAAATCGCCGATGACTTGTTTATTAGTGAGTTCACGGTTAAATCTCACCTCTATCAAATATTCCGTAAGCTTGCGGTAAAAAATAGAGTTCAAGCGATAGCATGGGCAAACCAGAACCTGCTTGCATAATCGACCCACCTCTTAGTCTGACGATAATTTTGAGGGAAGCTCTAGTAAACCATGGCTATTGTTGCTGAATTTTCGACATAACTTATGCTAGAGTTGCCCTCAGAAATATCAACCACTCAGGTTGAATCAATAATTATTATAGATAAAGGGTCTTATCATGATCAAAAAGTGCCTTTTCCCGGCAGCTGGCTACGGTACACGTTTTTTACCTGCAACCAAGTCAATGCCTAAAGAAATGATGCCTGTAGTAAACAAACCTCTGATTGAATACGGTGTAGAGGAAGCTATCGAAGCTGGTATGGATGGAATGTGCATCGTTACTGGACGTGGTAAGCACTCGATCATGGATCACTTTGATAAAAACTACGAGCTTGAGCACCAGATTAGCGGCACCAATAAAGAAGACCTATTGGTTAATATCCGTGAAACGATTGAAGCGGCAAACTTCACCTACATTCGTCAACGTGAGATGAAAGGCCTTGGCCATGCTATTTTAACGGGTCGCGAACTTGTAGGCGATGAACCGTTCGCAGTAGTACTTGCTGATGACCTTTGTGTGAACGAGCAACAAGGCGTGCTAGCTCAGATGGTTGCGCTATACAAACAGTTCCGCTGTTCTATTGTTGCTGTACAAGAAGTTCCAGAAGAAGAGACTCACAAGTACGGTGTTATCTCTGGCGAAATGATCAAAGATGACCTTTTCCGAGTTGATGACATGGTAGAGAAGCCAGAGCAAGGTACAGCACCAAGCAACCTAGCGATCATTGGTCGTTATATTCTGACTCCAGATATCTTTGAATTAATCGAGCAGACAGAACCAGGTAAAGGCGGCGAAATCCAGATCACTGATGCATTGCTAAAACAGGCAAAAGCAGGCTGTGTATTGGCTTACAAATTTAAAGGCCAACGTTTTGACTGTGGTAGTGTTGAAGGCTATATCGAAGCAACAAACTACTGCTTCGAAAACCTATACAAGAAAGACCAGCAGCAAATCGAGCTAGGTAAACACTCGACCAAGAAAGAAGCATAACGACTGGTTAATCACTAACGTTACTGATTTTAGAAAGGGCGACTCTTTGAGTCGCCCTTTTTGTTTACTGTTTTTTTATCCAGTAAAACTTTGCACAAATCTCACTCTATGTAATACTTTAGCCACTTAAAATTACATGGTCTATTGAGATGGATAAAATAGAAATTAGAGGCGCTCGTACGCATAACCTCAAAGACGTCAACCTAACCATTCCACGTGACAAACTGACTGTCATCACCGGATTATCGGGTTCAGGAAAGTCGTCACTTGCGTTTGACACACTCTACGCAGAAGGTCAGCGTCGTTATGTTGAATCTCTGTCTGCTTACGCTCGTCAATTTCTATCTCTTATGGAAAAGCCTGATGTCGACCATATTGAAGGTCTGTCTCCAGCTATCTCAATAGAACAAAAATCGACTTCACATAACCCTCGCTCAACCGTCGGTACCATTACCGAAGTCTATGATTACCTCAGATTATTGTATGCGCGAGTAGGCGAACCTCGCTGTCCAGACCACAACATCCCTCTAGCAGCACAAACCATCAGTCAAATGGTCGATAAGGTCTTAGAACTGCCTGAAGGCTCAAAGATGATGTTGATGGCACCGATTGTCAAAGAGCGCAAAGGTGAGCATGTTAAAACACTGGAAAACTTAGCTGCGCAAGGCTTTATCCGAGCCCGAATTGATGGTGAAACCTGTGATCTATCCGATCCACCAGCACTTGAACTTCATAAGAAGCACACCATTGAAGTTGTGGTAGACAGATTCAAGGTTCGTCCTGATCTTCAACAGCGTTTAGCCGAGTCATTCGAGACCACATTAGAGCTCTCTGGCGGTATCGCTGTCGTCGGCTGGATGGACGAAACGGATCAAGAAGAGATCGTATTCTCTGCTAACTTCGCTTGTCCTAAATGTGGTTACAGCATGCAAGAGCTTGAGCCTCGCCTGTTCTCATTTAATAACCCGGCAGGAGCATGTGGTACGTGTGATGGTCTTGGTGTTCAACAGTATTTTGATCCAAGCCGAGTGATTTTAGATGAGAACCTAAGCATTGCTGAAGGTGCGATAAAAGGTTGGGATCAAAAGAACTACTACTATTTCCAAATGCTAACGTCGCTGTCAGAACATTATGGTTTTGATCTGTATGCGCCATTTAATTCTCTACCGAAAAAGACTCAAGAGATCATTCTAAAAGGATCAGGTCGTACTGAAGTGGAATTCAAGTACATCAATGACCGAGGTGATATTCGGGTTAAGCGTCATCCATTTGAGGGCATTTTAAATACCTTGGAGCGCCGTTACCGTGATACTGAATCGAGCGCAGTGCGTGAAGATCTTGCTAAATACATCTCAACCAAATCGTGCTCTAGCTGTGATGGCACTCGCCTGAGACTAGAAGCTCGCAATGTTTTCATTGGTGATACAACACTTCCGGAAATCGTTGAACTTAGCATTGCTGACGCACTACAATTTTTCCAAGAATTGAAGCTAGACGGTCAACGTGGGCAGATCGCAGATAAAGTGATGAAAGAGATCAATGATCGTCTGCATTTCTTAGTCAACGTTGGTTTGAACTACCTTAACCTATCACGCAGTGCTGAAACGCTGTCTGGTGGTGAGGCGCAACGTATTCGTTTGGCGAGCCAAATCGGTGCCGGTTTAGTTGGCGTTATGTATGTACTTGATGAGCCATCAATTGGTCTCCACCAGCGCGATAATGAACGTCTATTGCAAACCTTAATTCACCTGAGAGACTTAGGTAATACGGTACTTGTTGTGGAACATGACGAAGATGCAATTCGTTGTGCTGACCATGTTATCGATATCGGTCCAGGAGCAGGGGTGCACGGTGGTCACGTGGTGGCAGAAGGTACCATGCAAGACATCATCGAAAACCCGAACTCTTTGACAGGCCAATACCTGAGCGGTGCTAAAGAAATTGCAGTGCCTGAAAAGAGAACGCCTATCGACAAGAAAAAGGTCGTCGAGATCGTTGGCGCAACGGGGAACAACCTAAAGAATGTGACCGCGACAATTCCTGTTGGCTTGTTCAGTTGTATTACGGGCGTATCAGGTTCGGGTAAATCAACGCTTATCAACGATACCTTCTTTAAAGTCGCCCACACTCAATTAAACGGTGCCACGACTGCAGTTCCAGCAAAGCACAAAAAGATTAAAGGGTTAGAACATTTTGATAAGGTAATCGACATAGATCAAAGCCCTATCGGTCGTACACCAAGATCAAACCCTGCGACCTACACAGGGATTTTCACCCCTATTCGTGAACTATTCGCGGGCACTCAGGAATCACGTTCTCGTGGTTACAAGCCAGGTCGATTCAGCTTTAACGTTCGTGGTGGTCGTTGTGAGGCTTGTCAGGGAGACGGCGTAATCAAGGTAGAGATGCACTTCTTACCCGATGTGTATGTGCCTTGTGATGTGTGTAAAGGTAAGCGCTATAACCGTGAGACTCTAGAGGTCCGCTACAAAGGTAAAACCATTGACGAAGTTCTAGAGATGACTGTGGAAGATGCTCGTGAATACTTCAACCCGGTACCTGTTATCGCTCGTAAACTGCAAACTTTAATGGACGTTGGCCTCTCTTACATTCGCTTAGGGCAAGCAGCTACAACCTTATCTGGTGGTGAAGCTCAGCGTGTTAAATTAGCGCGTGAACTGTCTAAACGAGACACGGGAAAAACCTTATACATTCTCGATGAGCCAACAACAGGCCTTCATTTCCACGATATCCAGCAGCTACTGACGGTATTACATAGACTGCGTGATCACGGTAATACAGTTGTCGTGATTGAGCACAACCTAGATGTCGTTAAAACAGCAGACTGGATCCTAGATCTTGGCCCAGAAGGTGGGCAAGGTGGTGGTGAGATTGTTGCAGAGGGTACACCTGAAGATGTGGCGTTAGTCGAAGGTTCACACACTGCTCGCTTCCTTAAGCCTATGTTAAATTTGAAGTAGGTGTAAAATAGCGCCCTGCGGGCAGACAGAAAAATGTTAAAGTAACAGAGCTTGTTTCAGAAGGAACAAGCTCTGTTTTTATAAGGTTAGGGATTTATGGCAACAATACACACTAGCGGTACTCAGCTAGAAAATCAGGTCACTCAGCTACCACTCAACAAAGCATTTCTGGCTTCTTTAGCTGTTGTATTCTTGTTAGCTATGCATTTTTTTATGCCGAATCCTGGTGGTTCGGGCCTTGCTCTATCCTTTAACCCTACCACTTGGCTAGCGCTAAGCTTCACGCTAGCGATTGGCTTTTACCAACTCGCGACCAATCGAGTACTCAAGTATTCCAAATTAACAATTGGCTTGTTGATTAGCTGCATCATACTCACGCTACCCATTTTATACAGCAATGCTGCACCTCAAGGAGCGTCAGGACGCTTGCTTGGATTGTGGGCGGGCTTTGCCTTATTTGCGGTGCTGCAGCAATTTAAGTTCAGCAATAAACACAAGCAACGTATGTTGTGGTTCATTGTACTTGCTGTTGTTATACAAGCACTATTTGGCTATGTGCAATATTTCTTATTAGAACCTGGCAACCTATTTGGCTACAACACTGCTGCAAACCGACCATATGGGATATTTCAACAACCGAATGTAATGGCAAGCTTTCTTGCTACTGGTTTTGTGCTGTCCGCTTACCTTTTAGCAAGGCAGCCGGCTAAATATAACCATAAGATCAGCGAATCATTCCTACTGTATTTAACTCCAACCTTAACCGTGCCCTTGCTGATCATCATTGCATCACGTACCGGATGGTTGGCCGCTGTCATTGGGTTTATCTGCATTCTGCCCTATCTATACAAGTTCTCGACCAAGAAACGCTTCTACGGATGGTGCGCATCAGTGCTCGTCGGTGTCGTCGTCGCTTTTTCGGTGATCAGCCTAAGTGCGACTGATAGCCTCGCTAGCAAGAAAGCGAACCTAGAAAGCCCGCGCGCTTATACGTTCCCGCAAGCTTTAGATATGATGATCGAAAAGCCATTTACAGGTTATGGTTACGGGAAATTTGAGTCTGAATACACGCTATATACAGCTCGCCAACATCAACTCAACTCGAACTATCATCCAGGTCTTCCTTCAATGGATCACCCGCACAATGAGTTCCTGTTTTGGGGAGTTGAAGGGGGGATTGTACCAATCATCGGAATCTTGATTGCTGCAATATTGGTGATGTCACGCATAACAAGTTCAGCAAAGGGAACACGTCTAGCCCTGCTCGCGTTATTTATCCCAATCCTTTTGCACTCTCAACTTGAGTATCCTTTTTACCACTCGGCGATTCACTGGATAACATTCATTATATTGATTTACTGGGTAGATCAGCGCTCTTCCCGACATTATCAACAGTCGTTCAGTATCATCAGCAAGACCCTATTTAGAGTGTTGAGCTTAGTGCTCCCTATTTTGGTCAGTTTTTATATGTTGAGCGCCCTGCACACCAACTATGTACTGACTAAGTTTGAACTGTCTAAGCCGAAAAATCCGGACATTCTTAAGCAGGTAACGAACCCAGTGGTGTGGAAAGATCGCTACGATTGGGATATATACAGCACTTACCTTAATATCGGCCTCTACAAAGCCGACCCGAGCCTTATACAGCCTTACATCGATTGGTCACTGGAGATCATTAAGAGCAAACCAAGACCGGCTTTCTACAGCAATCTGATTCTGGCGTATCAAGGCCTAGGAGAAGAAAGTAAAGCAGAGCAAATTCGTAGCGAAGCGAACTTTTTATTCCCTAACAGAGACTTTTCAAAGGTTCAGTATAAGAAAGTGTCACAAGCAGAAGATAACGTTTCGTCTGCAGAATAATGTTAAGAATTCGCAACGCAAGCTTCACTTAGTAGGCAGTAGGAGCTTGGGGTAGATACAAAAAAGCGCACGATCTCTCGTGCGCTTTTCTTTTTAATTTCAGTTCATGCAGCTACTTCAAAACATCTTTTAGCGCTTTTAGGCACAACGCGACATTCTCTTTACGAGCACCGTAACCCATTAGGCCGATACGCCATGCCTTACCAGCCAAAGAGCCAAGCCCAGCACCGATTTCAAGATTATATTCTTCTAAAAGCTGCGTTCTGATCTTAGCCTCATCAATTCCTTCTGGGAAATAAAGTGCATTAAGCTGCGGCAGGCGGCTCTCTTCATCAACCACAAACTTTAACCCTAGAGCTTCTACGCCTTCTTTAAGCTCTTGGTGCATCGCATGATGACGAGACCACGCATTATCTAAGCCTTCATTTTTCAACAAAACCAGCGACTCATGCAGAGCATAAAGGCTGTTCACGGGTGCGGTATGGTGGTAGCTACGCTTACCTTCTCCACTCCAGTAACCTAATACTAAACTTTGATCCAAAAACCAGCTTTGCACTGGTGCTTTACGGGCTTTCATTTTATCAACCGCACGCTGAGAGAAAGTCACTGGAGATAGCCCTGGCACACAAGACAGACACTTTTGGCTGCCAGAATAAACCGCATCAAGCTGCCACTCATCAACCAGCAATGGCACACCACCTAATGATGTCACTGCATCAACAATCGTTAACGCATCAAACTGACGAGCGACAGCAGAGATAGCTTGAGCATCAGATAACGCTCCGGTTGATGTCTCTGCATGCACAAATGCAACAGCAACGGCATCGGGGTTTTCTGCCAATGCTTGTTCTACCTTTTCAACTGAAACGGGCTTGCCCCATTCGTCATCAACAAGGATGGCTTCGCCACCACAACGCACCACGTTTTCTCGCATACGCTCACCGAAGACACCGTTACGACAAACAATCACCTTTTCACCAGGCTCAATCAAGTTAACAAAACAGGTCTCCATACCCGCACTGCCCGGTGCAGAAACGGCAATCGTAAATTCGTTTTCAGTCTGAAAAGCGTATTTAAGAAGCTGTTTAAGCTCGTCCATCATCGCAATAAACAGCGGATCTAAGTGACCTATGGTTGGACGGCTCAAAGCCTGTAACACTTGAGGTGAGATATCTGAAGGACCAGGTCCCATTAACGTTCGGTGTGGTGGATAAAAGCTATCGATAGCAGTAGTGAGTGGTAAATTAGACATGTACATCCCTTACGTTAATGTTGTGAACAATCCACCCTAAAGCAAATTGATTACCTCAGCAATTAGCCATAAGTATTGAGGTCAAACCACTGTCACATAATTGTTAAAATTATTTTTCAATTATCTCAAGTTACGGATTGACATTGTTACCACAAAAACGTTCAATGAAACGGCTATCTAGCAGAAGAGGAGCACTGCCCAGGCAGATGTTTTGTGGAACCGCATTTCCAATACAAAACATTTATGGGGAGCAGTGCCGAGATAATAAAAGGATGCAGGACCTTTATTATCGGTTGAGCGGGCTGAATCCCGTCAACTGTCGCCATTTCTATATGGTGAAGAGCTTCTGAGGTTACTATTCTAATAATTCCTCTCTTTTTGCTCTAAAACTCTCTTCGAAAAACATCGGACGTTGGATTACCCAACCGTAATTTTATTTTAGGAAGTCGTGGGAGATATATCGTGAGTGCATCTAATGTAGCTGGTTCTTTTAATGTCGCTAAGTTTGGTGGAACAAGTGTTGCCAACTTTGAAGCAATGAGCCGTTGTGCTGCCATTATTGAAAACAACTCAAACACGAAACTGGTCGTGAGTAGTGCATGCTCTGGTGTCACTAACTTGCTGGTTGAACTAGCAAATGGTGTTCAAGACAAAGCTCGTCGTCAGGAACTAATGGCGCAATTAGCGGACATTCACAACGCAATTCTTGACCAACTCGCAGATCCAATCAGCATCGAAAAAGAAGTCCACAGCATTCTTGATGACATTGCGAGCGCTGCAGAGGCCGCATCATTCCACACAAGTACTAAACTGACGGATCACCTTGTCGCATGTGGCGAGTTGATGTCGACACACATTTTGGCTCAGATTATTCGTGAACGAGGTACACCAGCCGTTCGTTTTGATATCAGAGAAGTGATGCGCACTAATGGTGATTTTGGTAAAGCAGAACCACAACTTGAAGATATTTCAGCCCTAGCAAAAGAGAAGCTTATACCACTTTGCCAACAGCAAGTTGTGGTTACTCAAGGTTTTATCGGTGCAGATAGCGAAGGTAACACCACGACTTTAGGCCGTGGTGGCAGCGATTATTCCGCCGCGCTGATCGCCGAATCAGTACAGGCAATGGGGTTGGAAATCTGGACAGATGTTCCGGGTATTTACACGACAGATCCACGCATCGCACCGAAAGCATCTCCTATTCCAGAGATCAGTTTTAGCGAAGCATCGGAAATGGCAAACTTTGGTGCAAAGATACTGCACCCTTCAACTCTAGTACCTGCATTGCGCCACCAAATCCCGGTATTTGTCGGCTCTTCTAAAGCACCAGAGTTAGGTGGAACTTGGATTCGCCAAGAAGTTGAAAGCTCACCATTATTCAGAGCACTTGCTCTTCGTTGCAACCAAACGATGGTTACGCTTCGCAGTGCAAACATGTTCCATGCTTACGGCTTTTTGGCGAAGGTATTCGAGATCCTTGCTAAACATAAGATCTCAGTCGATCTCATCACGACTTCAGAGATCAGTGTCTCACTGACTCTCGATCAAACAGACACATCAGGTGGTGCTCCTGAGTTACCAGAAGCTGCTCGACTGGAGCTTGAAGAGTTGTGTTCTGTAGATATTGAACACGACCTATGCCTTGTTGCGCTTATTGGCAACAACATGAGTGAAAATAAAGGCTATGCAAAGCAGGTGTTTGGCACTCTGGAAGATTTCAATCTACGTATGATTTGTTACGGAGCAAGCCCACACAACTTGTGCTTCTTGCTAGATGCATCTGTTTCTAAGTTGGCGATCCAAAAACTTCACCAAGAGTTATTTGAATAAGGCGATGGTTAATTAATTGGTTTTAATTAACCAAACCCCAGATACAAAAAGGGTTGCTCTTGAGCAACCCTTTCTCTTTTTTACTTTACGAACCAAAGCTCGTCATAGATTCAAACTAGTTAATGTTTGGACCTAACCACTTCTCAGCTTCCAACATATCCCAGCCCTTACGATCAGCATAGCTTTCTACTTGATCCTGTTGAATCTGTGCAATAGCAAAGTATCTAGCATCAGGGTGTGAGAAGTACATACCAGATACTGAAGCACCAGGCCACATCGCGTAGCTTGTCGTTAATGACATGTCGATTGCCTTTTCAACATCCATCAGCTCCCACAACGTGCCTTTCTCTGTATGCTCAGGGCAAGCAGGATAACCTGGAGCTGGACGAATACCTTGGTATTTCTCTCGAATCAAATCGTCGTTAGACAAATTCTCATCTGGCGAGTAACCCCAAATATCCTTTCTCACTTCTTTATGCAGATATTCCGCGAACGCCTCAGCCAATCGGTCAGCAACCGCCTGAATCATAATCGCGTTGTAGTCATCGCCTTTCGCTTTGTATTCATCAGCCAGCTCTCGCTCACCAATACCACCCGTAACCGCAAAGCCACCAATCCAATCCGCTTTACCGCTTTCTTTTGGCGCAATGTAATCAGACAAACAGTAGTTAAAGCCTTTTGGTTTCTCTGTTTGTTGACGAAGATTGTGTAGAACTTTTAGAACTTCGGTACGAGATTCATCGGTATACACCTCAATATCATCACCAACACTGTTCGCTGGGAACATGGCACACATACCACGCGCTTCAAGCAGCTTCTCTTTCTCTACGCGATCCAGTAAATCATTAGCATCTTTGAATAAACGTTTTGCCTCTTCACCCACTTCTTCATGATCAAGGATTGCAGGGTATTTACCAACCAATGACCATGTCATAAAGAATGGAGTCCAATCGATGTACTGACGCAAAGTTGCCACATCAAAATCATTGAAGATGTGAACTCCCGGCTTAGCGGGTGCCGGTGGCGTATACGCATCCCAATCGATAGCAACTTTATTGGCACGAGCTCTTTCAAGCGTGACAGGCTTGGTACGAGGCTTCTTACGATTGTGCTGATCTCGAACGCGATCGTAATCGATATCCAGCTTCTCAACGAAAGCGGGTTTCAATTCATCAGAAAGTAGTGAGGTACAAACACCCACTGCACGCGAGGCATTATTTACGTATACAACAGGTTCTGAATAATTCTGCTCAATCTTAACTGCTGTGTGAGCTTTAGATGTGGTTGCACCGCCAATCAGAAGAGGCAGCTTGAAACCCTGTCTCTCCATTTCTTTAGCAACATGTACCATTTCATCAAGAGACGGTGTAATCAGCCCAGACAGGCCAATAATGTCGACATTCTCTTCTTTCGCTACCTTGAGAATCTTCTCGCAAGAAACCATCACACCTAAGTCGATAATTTCGTAGTTATTACACTGTAAAACCACACCAACGATATTTTTACCGATATCGTGAACGTCACCTTTAACGGTCGCTAACAAAATCTTACCGTTAGTTGCGCCCACTTCTTTGGATGCATTAATGAATGGTTCTAAATGGGCAACCGCCTGTTTCATCACACGCGCAGACTTTACAACCTGTGGTAAGAACATCTTACCTTCACCAAACAGGTCACCAACAACGTTCATTCCGTCCATTAGAGGACCTTCAATCACTTCAATAGGACGAGAGGCATTAACACGAGCTTCTTCGGTATCTTCAACAATAAAGTCGGTGATACCTTTTACCAAAGAGTGCTCCAAACGCTTCTCTACAGGCCAAGTTCGCCACTCTAATGCAGATTTATCTTCAACCTTACCAACAGCACGCTCTAGGTATTCGGTCGCCATATCCAGCAATCTTTCAGTCGAATCATCACGACGGTTTAGTACGACATCTTCAACAGCATCACGCAGATCTTCTGGAACATTATCGTAAATTTCCAACTGACCAGCGTTTACAATGCCCATATCCATACCGTTTTTAAAACAGTGATATAGGAATACCGCGTGAATAGCCTCACGGACGTAGTTATTACCACGGAATGAGAATGAAACATTCGACACACCGCCAGAGATCATCGCATGCGGGAGATCGCGTTTGATGTCTCCTACTGCTTCAATGAAATCAACCGCATAGTTATTATGCTCATCGATACCAGTAGCCACTGCGAAAATATTCGGGTCAAAAATAATATCTTCTGGTGGGAAACCGACTTCATCAACAAGAATGTTGTAGGCATTGGTACAGATTTCGACTTTACGCTCTCGAGTATCAGCCTGCCCGACTTCATCAAACGCCATCACGATGACAGCAGCACCATAACGACGAACTAATTTGGCTTGCTCAACAAACTTCTCTTTGCCTTCTTTTAGAGAGATTGAGTTAACGATGCCTTTGCCTTGAATACACTTTAGGCCAGCTTCGATAACTTCCCACTTAGAAGAATCGACCATAACAGGTACTTTCGAGATTTCAGGTTCTGAAGCACATAGATTCAGGAATTTAACCATACACGCCTCGGCGTCTAGCATCCCTTCATCCATGTTGATATCGATAATCTGAGCGCCATTTTCGACTTGCTCGCGAGCAACACTCAATGCTTCGTCGTAAAGCTCTTCTTTGATCAAACGCTTGAAACGCGCAGAACCAGTGACATTGGTCCGCTCACCTACATTCACGAACAAAGATTCTTTAGCTATCGTCAGTGGCTCTAGTCCCGAAAGACGACAAGAAACTGGTAAGTCTGGCAATTGACGCGGCGTTACACCTTCAACGGCCTCAGCCATTTCACGGATATGCTCTGGAGTAGTACCACAACACCCACCAATTAGGTTCAAGAAGCCACTTTCAGCCCACTCTTTAACATGTTCAGCCATATCCTCAGGAGAAAGGTCATACTCGCCAAATGCATTAGGCAAACCCGCATTAGGGTGAGCAGAAACATTGCACTCTGAGATACGAGACATCTCACCGACATACTCACGCAGTTCATCAGGGCCCAATGCACAGTTCAATCCAAATGAGATTGGTTTTACATGACGAAGGGCGTTGTAGAATGCTTCTGTCGTCTGTCCTGAAAGGGTACGACCTGATGCGTCAGTGATGGTACCGGAAATCATCACTGGAAGAGCAATACCCACCTCTTCAAAAACAGATTCAACGGCAAAGGCACACGCTTTCGCGTTTAACGTATCAAAGATAGTTTCAATAAGAATTAAATCTGAACCGCCCTTAATGAGCGCGCGAGTCGATTCAGAATAGGCTTCAACCAGTTCGTCAAAGCTAACATTACGGTAACCTGGATCGTTTACATCAGGCGAGATAGAACAAGTTCGGTTGGTTGGACCTAATACACCCGCGACGAAGCGAGGTTTATCTGGGGTCTTTGCAGTCCATTCATCAGCTGCTTCACGAGCAAGCTTGGCAGCAGCAAAGTTAATCTCTTCACTAAGGCTTTCCATATCATAGTCGGCCATAGCGATGGTTGTAGCGTTAAAGGTATTGGTTTCGAGGATGTCAGCCCCAGCTTCCAAATACTCCATATGGATATCTTTGATAAGCTTAGGCTGTGTAAGAACTAAAAGGTCATTGTTGCCCTTCAAGTCACTGTGCCAATCAGCAAAGCGTTCACCACGATAGTCTTGCTCTTCCAATTTATAATCCTGAATCATGGTGCCCATGCCACCATCAATCAGTAAAATTCGTTGCTTCAACAGAGCGTCAATCTTTTGCCTTACATTACTTCCCACGGTACAACCTCATTCCTTTAATTATCCCTCCATCCTATCACACATTAAAAAGGAGTCTAGACGTCTAAAAAAGGAAATTGATTACTGAGTCATGACAAAAAAATGTTTGCTATTTGAGCATGAGACAACGAAAATTCATATTCATACTTTGTTACATGTTGGAATCCCAATGTCGGTCTATTACACCTTATGCTTCTTGTCCGCTGCAGCCATGCTTATTGCTTTCGTGAATACAAAAATTGGTAAAATGCAGACAACCATCGCCATCACAGCTGGCTCAATGATGTTATCTCTATTGATTATCATTGCGGGACAAAATAATTGGTTCCAATTGGCAGACATTGCCTCAGAGACCGTTGCCAGTATCAATTTTGAAGATTTCCTTCTAAAAGGGATATTAGGATTCTTACTATTTGCAGGCGGTTTGGGAATCAAATTACCAAACCTAAAAGACCAGAAATGGGAAATAACAGTACTCGCGTTAGGTGCTACGCTGTTTTCAACATTCTTTATCGGTTTTGTGCTGTACGGGTTTTGCCAGTTCATCGGTATTCAATTTGATCTGATTTACTGCCTACTCTTTGGCTCGCTAATCTCTCCAACCGATCCCATCGCCGTGCTAGCAATAGTAAAGAAACTCGACGCTCCCAGAAGAATCTCTACTCAAATCGAGGGAGAATCTCTATTCAACGATGGTTTTGGCTTAGTTATCTTCGTAACCCTATTTACTATCGCATTCGGCACAGAAGCGCCAACCGTCGGTAGTGTGACCATGCTATTCGTTCAAGAGGCGATTGGCGGCATTGTCTATGGTTTTGTTTTAGGTCTTGTATTCCACTACCTAATCAGCAATACCGATGACCACTCGATGGAGTTGCTATTAACCATCGGCATCCCAACTGCTGGTTATGCGTTTGCTGAAGTTCTACATGTATCAGGCCCATTAGCGATGGTGGTATCAGGTATCATGATTGGTAACTGGACTCGCTTTATCGGATTCTCGAAAGAGAGTGAAGATCACCTAGATCATTTCTGGGAGTTGATAGATGAATTCTTAAACGGCGTATTATTCCTACTAATTGGTATGTCGATGCTGTTATTCAAATTCCACCAAGAAGACTGGATCTTAATGACGTTCGCAGTCCCTCTAGTATTGAGTGCACGTTACTTGAGTGTTTTCTTGTCTTACATCGGATTTAAACGCTTTAGAACTTACAACCCGTGGTCGATTAAGATTCTAACTTGGGGTGGTTTACGCGGTGGCTTAGCACTAGCCATGGCACTTTCAATCCCTTCAGGTATCTGGGTAATTGAAGACAAAGCAATCGATGTTAAAGAGATAATCCTTGTCATGACATACGCCGTTGTTGTGTTTTCTATTCTGGTTCAAGGCTCAACTATCACTCCTATGATAGAGAAAGCAAAACAAGCAGAGAAAGAGCTAGATTAATATCTAAATAGATCAACCAAGGCCGCCTACTTTAGGTGGCCTTTTTTATACCTAATGAAAGTCAAACTCGCCAATTCCCTCACTGAAGTTATCGTTGAAAGGTATGCGTGGAACATAGAGATTATATCGATATTTGATACCGCGAGTATTTGAGTAGTCGAAAGCCTTGTTGTGGGTATCCAGAACTCTTTAAGTAGGTTAAGTCATACAGAGAACTCGTTCTTGTGCGAACTCGCTAGTCTACCCAATAACCCACTCTCAAGTTATATAAGCTTCAATCGAAAGACTTCACCTTTCACCTGGAAACAAAAATAACGGGACTCAACGTCTCGCTAGAATAGCGTTAGTTATTAACAGGACTGTGGAGCTAGATGAGTGGTGAACGGTTTGAACTAAGTCATTAAATACCGTAAGGCAGCACTAAATCGGTGTTCGATAGAGATAGCTAAAGGAACACTTGGTACTTCTAGTGATACTTGTAATACCAATTAAAGTAAAAATGTGATCTAATTAAGATTGATGAATTATTGTGAAATTTAGCCATGGATAGCCTTAATAACACTGACTTCAAAAAGCTTGCGAGCCAGCAAAAAACCATTCAGATGAAGATGCGTTTACTTGCGCTCGCACACTTTAAAGATGGCCTCTCTCGTACACAAATTGCAAAATCTCTCAAAGTCAGTCGAACCAGTGTCAATAAATGGGTTCGGATTTTTTTTGAAGAAGGCCTAGAAGGACTTCAAGAAAAACCTCGGACTGGTAGGCCTGCATACCTCACCGATGAGCAGCGGGCTCAACTCAGTGCCTTCATAAAAAAAGAAGCTGAATCACCTTCTGGTGGTCGCCTTGTTGGAAGCGATATACATGACTACATCGTTAAACACTTTGACAAGCACTACCACCCTAATTCCATCTATTATCTCCTCGACCACATGGGTTTTTCTTGGATAACTTCTCGTTCCAAACACCCTAAACAATCACAGCAAATACAAGACGATTTTAAAAAAATTCCAAATCGAAACGATCCTTAAGATCCCCGGCCATATTGGGCTAGAGAGTGTTGATGTCTGGTTTCAAGACGAAGCTAGGTTTGGTCAGCAGAACACAACAACACGTCTTTGGGCTACTCGTGGAACGAGACCTCGCGTAGTAAAACAGCAGCAATTTGAATACGCTTATTTGTTTGGCTCATACCAATTAAAGTAAAAATGTGATCTAATTAAGATTGATGAATTATTGTGAAATTTAACCATGGATAGCCTTAATAACACTAACTTCAAAAAGCTTGCGAGCCAGCAAAAAACCATTCAGATGAAGATGCGTTTACTTGCGCTCGCACACTTTAAAGACGGCCTCTCTCGTACACAAATTGCAAAATCTCTCAAAGTCAGTCGAACCAGTGTCAATAAATGGGTTCGGATTTTTTTTGAAGAAGGCCTAGAAGGACTTCAAGAAAAACCTCGGACTGGTAGGCCTGCATACCTCACCGATGAGCAGCGGGCTCAACTCAGTGCCTTCATAAAAAAAGAAGCTGAATCACCTTCTGGTGGCCGCCTTGTTGGAAGCGATATACATGACTACATCGTTAAACACTTTGACAAGCACTACCACCCTAATTCCATCTATTATCTCCTCGACCACATGGGTTTTTCTTGGATAACTTCTCGTTCCAAACACCCTAAACAATCACAGCAAATACAGGACGATTTTAAAAAAATTCCAAATCGAAACGATCCTTAAGATCCCCGGCCATATTGGGCTAGAGAGTGTTGATGTCTGGTTTCAAGACGAAGCTAGGTTTGGTCAGCAGAACACAACAACACGTTTTTGGGCTACTCGTGGAACGAGACCTCGCGTAGTAAAACAGCAGCAATTTGAATACGCTTATTTGTTTGGCTCAGTGTGCCCATCGAGAGGGATTGGTGAGGCAATGGTCGTCCCTTGGGTTAACAAAGACATCATGATAAACCATCTAGAGCAGATATCTAAAGTCACAGAAAAAGACCGTCATTCAGTGGTAATAATGGATGGCGCAGGATGGCATACCGATGATATTGCTAACCCATTTGATAATGTCAGTATTATCAAATTGCCGCCATACTCACCAGAGCTTAACCCTATAGAGCAAGTGTGGAGTTGGTTAAGGCAACACTATCTAGCAAACCAAAACTTCATTGATTATAACGATATTGTTTCGAAGGTCTGTAGCGCTTGGAATGGATTTCTTGAGTGCAAAGATCGCGTCACAAAAATGTGTACAAGAGATTGGATTGACCTGATCAGTTAATTTTCCGGATTGGTATAATGGCGTATGTATGATTCAGAAAGTAAAAAGGCTCTAGCATTTCTGCTAGAGCCTTAAATGTGGCAGGGGTGGAGAGATTCGAACTCCCAACACGCGGATTTGGAATCCGCTGCTCTGCCAATTGGAGCTACACCCCTAAAACTTTCATTACTTCAGATTCGAAAAAACCTCGCACTAGGCGAGGTTATCGAATAAGTGGCGGAGTGGACGGGACTCGAACCCGCGACCCCCGGCGTGACAGGCCGGTATTCTAACCAACTGAACTACCACTCCGCAGTGGAATACTTGTCGTCGCTGACAAGTGTTCAAATTTAAAGCCTGGCGATGTCCTACTCTCACATGGGGAAGCCCCACACTACCATCGGCGCTATTGTGTTTCACTTCTGAGTTCGGCATGGAATCAGGTGGGTCCACAATGCTATGGTCGCCAAGCAAATTTTGCTTTTACTTTCAGCTTTTTTAAAAACTGAAGGCAAAATAATCTGGAAAACTGATTTAAAAGTCTATCTCTTCAAACTCATTCAAGGTCTGGTCTTTCTTTGAGTCCACAAAACCCCTTGGGTGTTGTATGGTTAAGCCTCACGGGCAATTAGTACAGGTTAGCTCAATGCCTCGCAGCACTTACACACCCTGCCTATCAACGTTCTAGTCTTGAACAACCCTTTAGGACGCTTATAGCGTCAGGGAAAACTCATCTCAAGGCTCGCTTCCCGCTTAGATGCTTTCAGCGGTTATCGATTCCGAACTTAGCTACCGGGCAATGCCATTGGCATGACAACCCGAACACCAGAGGTTCGTCCACTCCGGTCCTCTCGTACTAGGAGCAGCCCCTTTCAATTTTCCAACGCCCACGGCAGATAGGGACCGAACTGTCTCACGACGTTCTAAACCCAGCTCGCGTACCACTTTAAATGGCGAACAGCCATACCCTTGGGACCGACTTCAGCCCCAGGATGTGATGAGCCGACATCGAGGTGCCAAACACCGCCGTCGATATGAACTCTTGGGCGGTATCAGCCTGTTATCCCCGGAGTACCTTTTATCCGTTGAGCGATGGCCCTTCCATTCAGAACCACCGGATCACTATGACCTGCTTTCGCACCTGCTCGAATTGTCATTCTCGCAGTCAAGCGGGCTTATGCCATTGCACTAACCACACGATGTCCAACCGTGTTTAGCCCACCTTCGTGCTCCTCCGTTACTCTTTGGGAGGAGACCGCCCCAGTCAAACTACCCACCAGGCACTGTCCGTAATCCCGATTCAGGGACCAACGTTAGAACATCAAAACTACAAGGGTGGTATTTCAAGGACGACTCCACCACATCTAGCGACGCGGTTTCATAGTCTCCCACCTATCCTACACATGTAGGTTCAATGTTCAGTGCCAAGCTGTAGTAAAGGTTCACGGGGTCTTTCCGTCTAGCCGCGGGTACACTGCATCTTCACAGCGATTTCAATTTCACTGAGTCTCGGGTGGAGACAGCGTGGCCATCATTACGCCATTCGTGCAGGTCGGAACTTACCCGACAAGGAATTTCGCTACCTTAGGACCGTTATAGTTACGGCCGCCGTTTACCGGGGCTTCGATCAAGAGCTTCGTCCGAAGACTAACCCCATCAATTAACCTTCCGGCACCGGGCAGGCGTCACACCGTATACGTCATCTTACGATTTTGCACAGTGCTGTGTTTTTAATAAACAGTTGCAGCCACCTGGTATCTGCGACTCTCGTCTGCTCCATCCGCAAGGGACTTCACTGATAAGAGCGTACCTTCTCCCGAAGTTACGGTACCATTTTGCCTAGTTCCTTCACCCGAGTTCTCTCAAGCGCCTTGGTATTCTCTACCCGACCACCTGTGTCGGTTTGGGGTACGATTCCTTACAATCTGAAGCTTAGAGGCTTTTCCTGGAAGCATGGCATCAATGACTTCACTACCGTAGTAGCTCGACATCGTATCTCAGCGTTAAGAAAGTCCGGATTTACCTAAACTTTCCGCCTACATACTTGAACCTGGACAACCGTCGCCAGGCCCACCTAGCCTTCTCCGTCCCCCCATCGCAATTGTAAGAAGTACGGGAATATTAACCCGTTTCCCATCGACTACGCCTTTCGGCCTCGCCTTAGGAGTCGACTTACCCTGCCCCGATTAACGTTGGACAGGAACCCTTGGTCTTCCGGCGAGGGAGTTTTTCACTCCCTTTATCGTTACTCATGTCAGCATTCGCACTTCTGATACCTCCAGCAGCCCTTACAGACCACCTTCAACGGCTTACAGAACGCTCCCCTACCCCACATACCCTAAGGTACGTAGCCGCAGCTTCGGTGTATAGCTTAGCCCCGTTACATCTTCCGCGCAGGCCGACTCGACCAGTGAGCTATTACGCTTTCTTTAAATGATGGCTGCTTCTAAGCCAACATCCTGGCTGTCTGAGCCTTCCCACATCGTTTCCCACTTAGCTATACTTTGGGACCTTAGCTGGCGGTCTGGGTTGTTTCCCTCTCCACGACGGACGTTAGCACCCGCCGTGTGTCTCCCGGATAGTACTTACTGGTATTCGGAGTTTGCAAAGGGTTGGTAAGTCGGGATGACCCCCTAGCCTTAACAGTGCTCTACCCCCAGTAGTATTCGTCCGAGGCGCTACCTAAATAGCTTTCGGGGAGAACCAGCTATCTCCAGGTTTGATTGGCCTTTCACCCCTAGCCACAAGTCATCCGCTAATTTTTCAACATTAGTCGGTTCGGTCCTCCAGTTGATGTTACTCAACCTTCAACCTGCCCATGGCTAGATCACCTGGTTTCGGGTCTAATCCTAGCAACTGTACGCCCAGTTAAGACTCGGTTTCCCTACGGCTCCCCTAAACGGTTAACCTTGCTACTAAAATTAAGTCGCTGACCCATTATACAAAAGGTACGCAGTCACACCACGAAGGTGCTCCTACTGCTTGTACGTACACGGTTTCAGGTTCTATTTCACTCCCCTCACAGGGGTTCTTTTCGCCTTTCCCTCACGGTACTGGTTCACTATCGGTCAGTCAGTAGTATTTAGCCTTGGAGGATGGTCCCCCCATATTCAGACAGGATATCACGTGTCCCGCCCTACTCGTTTTCACTGATTATGATGTGTCGGTTACGGGGCTATCACCCTTTACTGCGAGACTTTCCAGACTCTTCACCTGCATCATTAAAAGCTTAAGGGCTAATCCAATTTCGCTCGCCGCTACTTTCGGAATCTCGGTTGATTTCTCTTCCTCGGGGTACTTAGATGTTTCAGTTCCCCCGGTTTGCCTCCTGTTGCTATGTATTCACAACAGGATACTTACTTATGTAAGTGGGTTTCCCCATTCAGGAATCCCAGACTCAAAAGGTTATTACTACCTAATCTGGGCTTATCGCAAGTTATTACGCCTTTCATCGCCTCTGACTGCCAAGGCATCCACCGTGTACGCTTAGTCACTTAACCATACAACCCGAAAGGGTTTCTATTTGCTTTCACTTTAAAAAGTGAAGACAAATAAGCGTATGGCAACTAACCAAGGTTTTTGGTTGTCATCAAGAAGGGTTAATTCCTGATAACTGTTTGCCGGACTCAATTGTGATTCAAACAAGTTTGAATCGAATACAAGACACTTGAATGTGTTTGTTGTGTTTATACCGTTCTTATTAAATAAGAGCAGATAAACATTGAGAACTTTTAAATTTGATTGAATTACTCGTAAGTAAATCAATCAGTCAGCTTTCCAAATTGTTAAAGAGCTTGATTCAATAAATTGAACCATTTTTAAAGACTCTCGTAAGACTTTTTGTCGAACAAGAACGCTTAAAGATGGTGGAGCTATGCGGGATCGAACCGCAGACCTCCTGCGTGCAAGGCAGGCGCTCTCCCAGCTGAGCTATAGCCCCATCTAGGTCGATATTGGTGGGTCTGAGTGGACTCGAACCACCGACCTCCCGCTTATCAGGCGAGCGCTCTAACCAGCTGAGCTACAGACCCAATATCGTCTCTTAACTTTTCCAAACCTAATCAATCTGTGTGGACACTTATCGTGAATATCTTCGTATAAGGAGGTGATCCAGCCCCAGGTTCCCCTAGGGCTACCTTGTTACGACTTCACCCCAGTCATGAACCACAAAGTGGTGAGCGTCCTCCTCGAAAGGTTAAACTACCCACTTCTTTTGCAGCCCACTCCCATGGTGTGACGGGCGGTGTGTACAAGGCCCGGGAACGTATTCACCGTGACATTCTGATTCACGATTACTAGCGATTCCGACTTCATGGAGTCGAGTTGCAGACTCCAATCCGGACTACGACGCACTTTTTGGGATTCGCTCACTATCGCTAGCTTGCTGCCCTCTGTATGCGCCATTGTAGCACGTGTGTAGCCCTACTCGTAAGGGCCATGATGACTTGACGTCGTCCCCACCTTCCTCCGGTTTATCACCGGCAGTCTCCCTGGAGTTCCCGACATTACTCGCTGGCAAACAAGGATAAGGGTTGCGCTCGTTGCGGGACTTAACCCAACATTTCACAACACGAGCTGACGACAGCCATGCAGCACCTGTCTCAGAGCTCCCGAAGGCACACCTGCGTCTCCGCTGGCTTCTCTGGATGTCAAGAGTAGGTAAGGTTCTTCGCGTTGCATCGAATTAAACCACATGCTCCACCGCTTGTGCGGGCCCCCGTCAATTCATTTGAGTTTTAATCTTGCGACCGTACTCCCCAGGCGGTCTACTTAACGCGTTAGCTCCGAAAGCCACGGCTCAAGGCCACAACCTCCAAGTAGACATCGTTTACGGCGTGGACTACCAGGGTATCTAATCCTGTTTGCTCCCCACGCTTTCGCATCTGAGTGTCAGTATCTGTCCAGGGGGCCGCCTTCGCCACTGGTATTCCTTCAGATCTCTACGCATTTCACCGCTACACCTGAAATTCTACCCCCCTCTACAGTACTCTAGTTCACCAGTTTCAAATGCAGTTCCGAGGTTGAGCCCCGGGCTTTCACATCTGACTTAATGAACCACCTGCATGCGCTTTACGCCCAGTAATTCCGATTAACGCTCGCACCCTCCGTATTACCGCGGCTGCTGGCACGGAGTTAGCCGGTGCTTCTTCTGTTGCTAACGTCAAGAGATAGCGCTATTAACGACTACCCCCTTCCTCACAACTGAAAGTACTTTACAACCCGAAGGCCTTCTTCATACACGCGGCATGGCTGCATCAGGCTTTCGCCCATTGTGCAATATTCCCCACTGCTGCCTCCCGTAGGAGTCTGGACCGTGTCTCAGTTCCAGTGTGGCTGATCATCCTCTCAGACCAGCTAGGGATCGTCGCCTTGGTGAGCCATTACCTCACCAACTAGCTAATCCCACCTAGGCATATCTTGACGCGAGAGGCCCGAAGGTCCCCCTCTTTGGCCCGTAGGCATTATGCGGTATTAGCCATCGTTTCCAATGGTTATCCCCCACATCAAGGCAATTTCCTAGGCATTACTCACCCGTCCGCCGCTCGACGCCCATTAACGCACCCGAAGGATTGTTAGTGTCGTTTCCGCTCGACTTGCATGTGTTAGGCCTGCCGCCAGCGTTCAATCTGAGCCATGATCAAACTCTTCAATTTAAGATTTTGTGACTCAACGAATACTGACTTCAAAACTAATATTTACCGCCCTTTCGAAAAAGAACAGAAACATGTAATTCTAAAGCTATTACCCCTCTCTTCTTAAATAAATAGGAACAGAATGGTAATGAATTGACTGTGCCGAATAACTACAAGTAGTTAAACGTATTGGTCACTCAGTTCATTGAAATCAATTTTGATTCCGAAGAATCTGTTTTATCTAACGATAAAACGTTTTGATATTCATCAACGAGTGCCCACACAGATTGATAGGTTTAAATTGTTAAAGAGCTTGCTCTCTAAAAAGAGAACGCTTTCAGTGCCTTAGCACTCAAGCAGGACGCGTATAATACGCTTTCCACTTTGAAAGTCAACATAAAATACTAAGAAAACTTAGAACTCTATGGTGACTTGTCTACTTAATAGACAAAGTCGAACTTTTGTCTTCACTTTTAAAAAAGTGAAAATAAATTTAAAGCCTGGCGATGTCCTACTCTCACATGGGGAAGCCCCACACTACCATCGGCGCTATTGTGTTTCACTTCTGAGTTCGGCATGGAATCAGGTGGGTCCACAATGCTATGGTCGCCAAGCAAATTTTGCTTTTACTTTCAGCTTTTTTAAAAACTGAAGGCAAAATAATCTGGAAAACTGATTTAAAAGTCTCTTTCAAACTCATTCAAGCGTTTGGTATTTCTTTGAGTCCACAAAACCCCTTGGGTGTTGTATGGTTAAGCCTCACGGGCAATTAGTACAGGTTAGCTCAATGCCTCGCAGCACTTACACACCCTGCCTATCAACGTCGTAGTCTACGACAACCCTTTAGGACGCTTATAGCGTCAGGGAAAACTCATCTCAAGGCTCGCTTCCCGCTTAGATGCTTTCAGCGGTTATCGATTCCGAACTTAGCTACCGGGCAATGCCATTGGCATGACAACCCGAACACCAGAGGTTCGTCCACTCCGGTCCTCTCGTACTAGGAGCAGCCCCCTTCAATTTTCCAACGCCCACGGCAGATAGGGACCGAACTGTCTCACGACGTTCTAAACCCAGCTCGCGTACCACTTTAAATGGCGAACAGCCATACCCTTGGGACCGACTTCAGCCCCAGGATGTGATGAGCCGACATCGAGGTGCCAAACACCGCCGTCGATATGAACTCTTGGGCGGTATCAGCCTGTTATCCCCGGAGTACCTTTTATCCGTTGAGCGATGGCCCTTCCATTCAGAACCACCGGATCACTATGACCTGCTTTCGCACCTGCTCGAATTGTCATTCTCGCAGTCAAGCGGGCTTATGCCATTGCACTAACCACACGATGTCCAACCGTGTTTAGCCCACCTTCGTGCTCCTCCGTTACTCTTTGGGAGGAGACCGCCCCAGTCAAACTACCCACCAGGCACTGTCCGTAATCCCGATTCAGGGACCAACGTTAGAACATCAAAACTACAAGGGTGGTATTTCAAGGACGACTCCACCACATCTAGCGACGCGGTTTCAAAGTCTCCCACCTATCCTACACATGTAGGTTCAATGTTCAGTGCCAAGCTGTAGTAAAGGTTCACGGGGTCTTTCCGTCTAGCCGCGGGTACACTGCATCTTCACAGCGATTTCAATTTCACTGAGTCTCGGGTGGAGACAGCGTGGCCATCATTACGCCATTCGTGCAGGTCGGAACTTACCCGACAAGGAATTTCGCTACCTTAGGACCGTTATAGTTACGGCCGCCGTTTACCGGGGGCTTCGATCAAGAGCTTCGACCGAAGTCTAACCCCATCAATTAACCTTCCGGCACCGGGCAGGCGTCACACCGTATACGTCATCTTACGATTTTGCACAGTGCTGTGTTTTTAATAAACAGTTGCAGCCACCTGGTATCTGCGACTCTCGTCTGCTCCATCCGCAAGGGACTTCACTGATAAGAGCGTACCTTCTCCCGAAGTTACGGTACCATTTTGCCTAGTTCCTTCACCCGAGTTCTCTCAAGCGCCTTGGTATTCTCTACCCGACCACCTGTGTCGGTTTGGGGTACGATTCCTTACAATCTGAAGCTTAGAGGCTTTTCCTGGAAGCATGGCATCAATGACTTCACTACCGTAGTAGCTCGACATCGTATCTCAGCGTTAAGAAAGTCCGGATTTACCTAAACTTTCCGCCTACATACTTGAACCTGGACAACCGTCGCCAGGCCCACCTAGCCTTCTCCGTCCCCCCATCGCAATTGTAAGAAGTACGGGAATATTAACCCGTTTCCCATCGACTACGCCTTTCGGCCTCGCCTTAGGAGTCGACTTACCCTGCCCCGATTAACGTTGGACAGGAACCCTTGGTCTTCCGGCGAGGGAGTTTTTCACTCCCTTTATCGTTACTCATGTCAGCATTCGCACTTCTGATACCTCCAGCAGCCCTTACAGACCACCTTCAACGGCTTACAGAACGCTCCCCTACCCCACATACCCTAAGGTACGTAGCCGCAGCTTCGGTGTATAGCTTAGCCCCGTTACATCTTCCGCGCAGGCCGACTCGACCAGTGAGCTATTACGCTTTCTTTAAATGATGGCTGCTTCTAAGCCAACATCCTGGCTGTCTGAGCCTTCCCACATCGTTTCCCACTTAGCTATACTTTGGGACCTTAGCTGGCGGTCTGGGTTGTTTCCCTCTCCACGACGGACGTTAGCACCCGCCGTGTGTCTCCCGGATAGTACTTACTGGTATTCGGAGTTTGCAAAGGGTTGGTAAGTCGGGATGACCCCCTAGCCTTAACAGTGCTCTACCCCCAGTAGTATTCGTCCGAGGCGCTACCTAAATAGCTTTCGGGGAGAACCAGCTATCTCCAGGTTTGATTGGCCTTTCACCCCTAGCCACAAGTCATCCGCTAATTTTTCAACATTAGTCGGTTCGGTCCTCCAGTTGATGTTACTCAACCTTCAACCTGCCCATGGCTAGATCACCTGGTTTCGGGTCTAATCCTAGCAACTGTACGCCCAGTTAAGACTCGGTTTCCCTACGGCTCCCCTAAACGGTTAACCTTGCTACTAAAATTAAGTCGCTGACCCATTATACAAAAGGTACGCAGTCACACCACGAAGGTGCTCCTACTGCTTGTACGTACACGGTTTCAGGTTCTATTTCACTCCCCTCACAGGGGTTCTTTTCGCCTTTCCCTCACGGTACTGGTTCACTATCGGTCAGTCAGTAGTATTTAGCCTTGGAGGATGGTCCCCCCATATTCAGACAGG